>CBDEFX010000002.1:0-2490923 GCA_965237635.1 Dehalococcoidia bacterium
CGCGTGGGTCTCTCCTTGACCGGGCTGGTCGGCCTGCTGATGCGTGACATGGCGCTCACCCGCGACGAGGTTGTCGGGTCTCATGGATGGCCTGCTGACATCCGCCGAACCGCCGACCGGCACGACGAGGCTGGGCGACTGGCTGGAAGAGAACGGGGACGGACTAGGGAGACGGTACGTGTCCGAGCTGCGGCGGAACTACCGGGGTTAGTCGTAGTTATGGCGAGGCGGGTCAGGATCGGGCGGCGCAGGCATGGGCGACAGCTGGCGGTGCCGCCATAACTTATGAATGCCCAGTGGCAGACATTGGTGGCCCTGCTTGGCCTGAGTGAACAGATTGTCCACAAGCCCTTGACTTTCATCAGGCGCCTGAAATATTGTTGTGTCACAACACTATTTAGCCGGTTGGTCATTATGACTTTAGAAGACTATGTGACCGCGATTGAAGCCGGGCGCCAACTTAAGGTTCACCCGGAAACAGTCAAACGCCTGTGTAGACAGGGAGACCTGCCTGCAGAGAAACTACACAACACTTGGCTCATTCGTAAGGAAGTGCTTGTCCAGTTCTCAAAAACCTATAACCCCCGTCCCGGCGCAAAGCGTCGAGGCGATGATCAGAGGCTCTAGGTGACGATGGGGATACCGAGAAAGGCAACTTCCTTAATGGAGCCCACGGCGCTTGACCTGTTCTCAGGATGTGGGGGCCTAACGCTTGGTTTGAAGCAGGGGGGCTTCAATGTCCTTGGGGCAGTGGACATTGACCCTCTCTCCGTGGAGACGTACCGAGCAAATCACAAAGAAGTCACAGTGTGGGATGTGGATATAAGGGACTTAGCCCCAGCTCAAATGCAATCTTCCTTGGGAATAAGGCCGGGAGACCTCGATCTCCTTGCTGCTTGCCCTCCATGTCAGGGATTCTCAACAATGAGAACCTTGAACGGTGCCCTAGTAGTCGACGACCCTCGCAACGACCTTCTACTTGAAATTCTAAGGTTCGTCGACGTTCTACGTCCTAGAGCCGTAATGATTGAGAACGTCCCCGGATTGGCCCATGATAGGCGTTTTCACGTTTTTCGGAAGCGGATGGAGAATGCTGGATACCTAGGGAACCAGGATGTGTTCAACGCTGCGGAGTATGGAGTTCCGCAACGCAGACGGAGGCTCATCTATCTCGCCGGGCTTGGGACACGAATACCCTTTGCTGAACCTGTTCCCGACAAGGTAACAGTCAAGGACGCTATCGGAGGGCTTCCGAGAGCAGGCGAAAGTGGTGATCCGATCCATGACATGTTAGAAAGGCGGACACCGCGGGTTATGCAAATGATTCGACGTATACCCAAAGATGGCGGGAGTCGCACTGACCTTCCTGAAGAGGATCAACTTGACTGTCACAAGCGTTGCAATGGTTTCAAGGACGTTTACGGCCGTATGGCCTGGGGTGAGGTCTCACCAACAATAACCAGCGGGTGCTTCAATCCCTCCAAGGGTCGGTTCCTTCATCCGGAGGAGGACCGTGCAATCACGATGCGTGAGGCTTCGTTACTCCAGGGCTTCCCACGCCAATACAAGTTCCTAGCCGGGAGTGGTAAGTCCGCAATAGCAATGATGATCGGTAACGCTTTGCCTCCTCCCTTCATTGCTGCTCATGCCAGAGGAGTCCTTAATTCTCTGCAACCTAGAGACACTCATACTAAGTAGGGAGATTCAATGACCACGAGTATTGGCCAAGTGTTGCAGAGTGAACTGACTCCGGAACAATATGCAGCAGCAATTGATCCGGCACTGGAAGTTCTGTGCTTGGCATGTGCCGGCTCTGGTAAGTCTAGGACGCTCGCGTATAGAATCGCCAGGCTCCTTGCCGAGGGAAAACAGCCTGAGGGTATCGTTGCCTTCACATTCACCGAAAAGGCAGCCGAGTCAATCAAGCGGCGCGTCACAGAGGCACTCCAGACGGCCGGGCTTGACTCTACCATCATGGGCGCGATGTACATCGGGACAATCCACGCCTACTGCCGGCGCATCCTTGGAGACATCGAACCCACGTACCGCCAATACGATGTGCTTGACGAAAACCGGCTGAAACTCTACCTGATTTCACGCTATCCCCAGTTGGGACTTCAGAACTTCCGTGGCCGCGCGCGCGGCAACAGCTACTTTGACACGATCAAACAGACTTCAGATGCCTGGAAGACTGCTAACGATGAGTTGCTTGATCTCGCCGCGGTCTCGGCCGAAGACCCGGATCTCGGCGACTTGCTAGTGCGTATTCAAGATGGACTTCGAACGGACCAGTACATAGACTTCTCTTTGATGATTCGTAATGTAGTAGAAGCCGTACAAAGTAGTGTGCCGGGAATAGCAAATGCTATTGGGTCATTGCAGCATCTTATGGTTGACGAATACCAAGACGTGAATCCTTGTCAGGAAGAGTTGATTCGGCTTCTTCACCAGCGCTCTAGCACACTTTTCGCGGTTGGCGACGACGATCAAGCGATCTATGCTTGGCGAGGCGCCGACGTCAGCAACATTATCGACTTCCAGCAACGCTACTTAGGCTGCAGCGTGCATACCTTGTCGCAGAACTTTCGGAGCACCCAACCGATCGTGGAGGCATCGGATGGTTTCGTCACCGCAACTCTCGGCCCTAGTAGAATTGCGAAAGCACCCGCTGCTTTTGCGAATGTTGTGCCCCAGGATTTCGGTGTGTTGTGGTTTTCCGAACGCGCCGTGGAAGCGGAGTGGGTTGCTAGCCGAATTCGTGACCTGCTTGGAACTGCGTACGATGATAATGGAAGCGTACGAGGACTGACACCAGCTGACTTTGCAGTGCTGATGAGGTCGACCCGAACGGAGGAACAGGATGGTACTCCGAGGCATGGTGCCTTTACAGCCGCTCTGGGGAACATAGGGATTCCGTTCAGTTTGGAAGCGGGAGGGGGACCTTTCGACCGACCCCAGACAGCAGCTCTGCGCAGCACGTTCGAACTCCTGCGTAACACTCCGCTTGACCGAAACACTCTACAACAACACTTCACTTCAGACGTACTTCCTGCGTACCCCAACGCTGATTTCAATGCGTTGGTCCGGGTTCTAACCGATTGGAGCCGTCGCATTAACCGACCTCAGGGCTCGACAAGAATTCGGCTCTACCCGCAACAATTGGTCTACGACCTACTGGAAGCATTCAATGTCGCTCAGACAAACTTCAGTGACGAAACCATGCGGGACATCGGCTTGTTCAGTCGCATGATTCTGGATGTCGAAACCGTGTACATGAGCGTCGACTCCAGTCAACGGTTTTCCGACGTTCTCAATTCCCTTCAAAACGCAGCGGACACAGGATATGACGTATCCACAGACGATGTCATCCAACGACCAGATGCGGTCACGGTCTCCACTGTACACAAAATGAAAGGCCTTGAGTTTCCGTGCGTGTTCGTAGTAGATGTGGAGGCACGCAGATTTCCTGGGGACATGAGCAGCTATCGGGGATGGCTGCCACCGGGCGTCATGGCTCAGGCGATCAATCGAGGCGCCTATCAAGGCACACAGGACGGGGAAATCAGACTTTTCTATACGGCTATGACACGCGCCGAAAGGTATCTTTACGTGAGTGGCGCCGAGAGCCTGCCGCAGGCAAAAAGACCGAGACGGCGATCCTCATATGCGTTGCAGATCGCAGGACACCCTGCGGTCCACGAAGAGCCGTCGATCCTTCCGAACGGACTCATGCAAGCCCCGCCGCGCAGGCGAGTGGATGACGCCGACTATCCGACAAGCTTCACCGAGGTCAGATACTACCTCCAGTGCCCGAAAAGTTATCAGTTCAGGGAGAGGTACGGTCTAAACCCTGTTGTTCCGGAAATGTTCGGCTACGGACGGACTGTCCACACCTCAATCCAGAAGCTGCACACACTCTACCCGACCGCGCCGCCTGGACCACACCTCATCGAGCCGATAGTCGAGGATACATTCCATCTGAAGCATGTTCCCCAGAGTGGAGATCCAGTGAATCGGCCCGGGGCGTATGAGAATGGCCGAAGCCGTGCAGTGGAAATCGCTAAGGACTACGTAACGAACTTCGGGGCCGATTTCGAGCGGGAGCGCCAGTTGGAAGCGTTTTTTGAGATTCCAGCTGCCAACTGTGTCATATCGGGTTCGATTGACCTTCTACTCCATGAAGACGCGGCTGGGAACATTCTCAAGGCAGAAATCATCGACTTCAAGACAATGGAAGGCGGCGATCAACCCACCACTAGCAACAAACTCGATTGGACTGAACTCGCATTGCAGGTTCAGTTGTATGCCCGAGCAGCGGATCAGGTGCTGGGTCAGAACGCCAAGACCGGCAGCGTCCATCTCCTAAAGGACGGCCACCGCATAGAAGTTCCGATTACCCAGGACGCGGTGAATGCTGCTCTAGCCAATATTGAATGGGCTGTGACTGGGATTCTCGAGTCAGACTTCCCGATGAGGCCACACCCCCAAAAGTGCAAGACTTGCGATTTTCGTTCGATTTGTCCAAAGACACCTCAGAGCTTCAGTGCATCGCGTACGACTCCACCGGAACTTCATCTGCCAGACCGCACGGAAATGGCTCGGTCGTTCAGCCAACATCAGGAGCCATAACGACGTGCCAGACAATCTGACACTTGAACAGAGAAGCTATTGTATGTCACGTATAAAGGGGAAGGATACGGGATTGGAAACCCGTGTGCGATCGGAACTCCATAAGAGAGGCTTGAGGTTTCGTAAACACGTCAAAGAGTTGCCAGGCAAACCGGACGTCGTCTTCACCAAAGCAAAAGTCGCCCTCTTCATTGACGGCGACTTTTGGCATGGCTACAGGTTCCCAACGTGGGAACACAAGGTTTCGGACTTCTGGAAGACAAAGATATCCAAGACCCGAGAGAGAGACACGAAGAACGACCATAGGCTCTATGAAATGGGATGGACGGTGATACGCCTGTGGCAACATGACTTTGAACGGAACCATGAGGCCAGCATCCAAAGCATCATGCGCACTGTGAAATTGAAGGCAGCTGCGTGATCGCAACCAAGCTCATGGGGGATGACAGCGATGCCCTCTATTAGTAGGTCAGGTTGGACACGCCAGCAACTGCTGGTGGCGTTCGCGTTGTATTCCCGAATGCCGTTTGGCAGGCTGCACGCCAAGAATCCTGAGATAGTGCGAATCGCAAACGCCATTGACCGGACACCATCAGCACTTGCGATGAAGCTTGTCAATATCGCCAGCCTTGATCCCGAAATCACAGGCACGGGCCGCAGCGGCCTGAAGAATGCATCCACCAACGACCGTGCAATGTGGGATGAGATGCAAGACAACTGGGACCGTTTCGCTGTAGAGTCTGATCGGGCCACGAGGGACTTCGAAGCAATAGCGGAACCGCTCGGCGGAGAGGTTCCTGTCGACGACAGCGGTTTTCCTGTGGGTGAAGACCGTGTTATGCACACTACAGCCCGCATCGGGCAGGATTTCTTCCGTGCGGCAGTCCTGAGCGCATACAGCGGGCAGTGCTGCATTTCCGGGTTGTCAATGCCCAAACTCCTCGTGGCAAGCCACATCGTTCCGTGGCGTATTGACAGCTTCAACAGGGCGAATCCCAGAAATGGTCTGCTGTTGTCGGCCCTACACGACAAAGCGTTCGACATCGGTTTGATCACGATCGAAGAGAACATGACCATCCGGGTTTCCCGGAAACACGCCGTGCGAAACGACAGGTTCTTTTCGGACTCTATTGAGCTGTACGATGGACAGCCTATCCGTCGGCCGGAGAAATTCCGACCTGACAAGGAGTTTCTTGCCTACCATAGGGAGCATGTCTTTCTGGAGTGACGTGAGTACCTCAGTATCAGCAATCGAAAGAGAGCCATGGTCTCAACTGAGGGCTATGCCGAGTTCGCCGACCTTGGGGAAGCGCTCGGTTTCGTACGTGTGTAGGCTTGAAGATTGCACTTGAGTAGCCGAGGGACACTTCATTCGGGCAAACGTAGTCAATCGGGAGGTTGATGGATGACCACAGTGTCCCCGGACTCCGCACAGCACAGCCGCGTTCTAAGACTCAACTACAGCGGTCGGATCATCGACCACCTAGGGCTTCAAATGTACCAGAGCCCAGTGGCCGCAGTCGCCGAGCTCGTGGCCAACGCTTGGGACGCAGACGCCGACAGAGTGGAGATTAGCTTGCCCGAGGCCTTGGCCGACACCGCGGAGATCGTGGTGAAAGACGATGGGAACGGCATGACCTTCGCCGAATGCCAAAACCGATTTCTGAACGTCGGGCTTGCCCGACGTGGAAACGACAGGACCGAAAGGTCTCCTTTGAAAGGGAGGCGGATCCTCGGTCGTAAAGGAATCGGGAAATTCGCTGGCTTCGGCATAGCTGAAGTGGTTCGCGTTGAAACCGTGAGTAGAACTAGCGGCGAGAGAACTGTTTTCGAGATGGACATCTCGAAGTTGCGCTCCGATGAATACGTCAATCCTGAAGGGACGGAGATTGATCTAATCGAGTATGAAGCTCCAGAAGACGACCGACAGCAGGAACACGGCACCACTATTCGGCTTAGGCGTCTGGTTCTTTCACAGCGCCGCGAGCCTACGTCGTTCGCCCGCAGCATGGCTAGACGGTTCTTGATACATCAGATTGCCGTCGACTTTCGTGTTCGCGTCAACGAAGTGCCTTTGCCCGGGGACGACGATTTGCTTCCGGTACAGTTCTCGTTCCCGACCGAGTACCGGACCGAGGAACGTCCGACTGATCTTGATATCAAGGGGGGCTGGGGCATTGAGACTGTCGGCGGCCAAGAAGTCAGGTGGCGCGTGCTTTTCTATCACGACCCCATCGGGGAAGAAGAACTGAGGGGCATTAGCGTGTTCGCAGGCGTTAAGATGGTGCAGGCACCTTTCTTCTTCAATCTCTCCGGTGGCCTTTCGGGGCAGCACGGCCAGCAGTATATTGCTGGCAAGATCCAGGCCGATTCCCTCGATGAACAAGAAGCAGACCTTGTCGCGCCGGAACGCCAGCGAGTGAACTGGGATCATCCTCTGGCCTCCCAAATCGAGGAGTGGGGACGCCGGCGTCTGAGGCAACTCCTGGGTATCTGGAGAGACCGACGGGGGGAGGATCGAGAACGGCAGCTTGAAGCGCGTCTCGCGGGGTTCGCTGCCCGACTCGGGCGGCTGAGTGACCACGAGCGGACCACCGTCTCTCGGGCGATTAGGCGAGTGGCGCAGGTCGAGACTCTTTCTCAAGACCAATTCGAGGACCTGGGAAACGCGATGGTCACGGCCTGGGAGCAGGGAAGGTTGCATGACCTCGTAGGTGACATCGCCCAGGTCGAAGACCTGACATCCGATCAACTTCTGGGGATCCTCGCTGAGGCCCAAGTCTTGACAGCTCTGAATACGGCTGAAGCCGTTAGGACGAAGTTGTTGACTGTGGGCGGGCTGAAGCAGCGGATAGATCGCAGGGATCTCGAGAACGCCGTCCGAGACTACATAAGCCAACATCCCTGGCTCGTCTCTCCGAAGTGGGAGACCTTTGCTGCGGAGACAGGAGTAAAGCAGTTACTCGAACGGGCATTAGCGGAGTCTGGCATTCAAACCGACCCAGACTTCGCAGGCAGGGTTGACCTTGCACTATCAAGCGGTGAACACCTACTCGTCCTGGAGTTCATGCGGCCCGGCCTCAGGCTTGATTGGGACCACGTCAACCGCTTCGAGCGATATGTGAGAATCGTCGGAGCCAATGTAAGGGCGAATACGGGAGGTAGGTTCAAGCGGGCTACGGGCTACATCGTCGCGGACAAGCTGCACGATCGAGTTGAACTCGTGGACAAGATCATCGCACTAGAAGACGATGATATGTTCGCTCTGGACTGGCCAACGCTCTTCACAAACGCGATCGCACAGTGGCAAGAGTTTCTGGTCATCTTGGCGGGGCGGGACCCTCACGACGAACGACTGCAGGTCTTGATCGACGAGCATACTGGGCTGGCTCCGCAGTGACACATCGACCGCGCTCTATGGCGTCCGCAGCCTGAAGTCACGAGATGTCCAGATGTCGCACCAAGGCGCCATTCACGAGGGCGGCCATGTTGTAAAGGGCGGAGTAATAATGGACCGGCGAGGCGGGGGTGAGCGTTCGGGAGTGGCGCTGCAAAACTGGACCACCCGCCGCCTTCCATAGAGTTGGAGGCAACTCGATGGAAGGTGTGAAGGATGTACAAAGTGGAACTGTACGTTCGAGTGCGCCGGGCCTGCATGGTGGAAGGGATGAGCACGCGAGAGGCTGCCCGCGTGTTCGGGCTGCACCGGGACACGGTGCGCAAGATGCTGGAGTACTCGGTGCCACCCGGGTACCGTCGACAGTCACCGCCGCGTCGCCCTAAGCTGGACCCGTACCATGGGGTGATCGACCGGATACTGGAAGAGGATCGGCGTCTTCCGAGGAAGCAGCGCCACACTGCGAAGCGTATCTATGACCGTCTGAGAGCGGAGCACGGGTTCGGTGGCAAGTACACGATAGTCAAGGACTACGTGCGCGAGCGCCGCCGCCGGACACGGGAGATGTACGTTCCGCTGTCCCATCCCGCGGGAGATGCCCAGTGCGACTTCGGCCAGGCGAAGGCGGTGATCGGCGGAGTGGAGCAGACCATCCACTACTTCGTGCTGGACCTTCCCCACAGCGACGCGTGCTTCGTCAAGGCCTACCCCGCAGAGACGACCGCGGCGTTCTGCGACGGTCACGTCTCGGCGTTCTCGTTCCTGGGCGGCGTGCCGCGGAGCATCTTGTACGACAACACGAGACTGGCGGTGGCCAGGATCCTGGGAGACGGCCGGCGCCAGCGTACTCGTGTGTTCTCGGAGCTCGTGTCCCACTACCTGTTCGAGGATCGGTTCGGCCGTCCCGGCAAGGGTAACGACAAGGGCAAGGTCGAGGGGCTGGTGGGATATGCTCGCCGGAACTTCCTGGTGCCTGTGCCGTCGTTCCCGAGCTTCGATGCGCTCAACGCCTACCTCGAGGAGAGGTGCCTGGAACGGATGGGGAGACAGCTACGTGGGCACAGGGAGACTATAGGCCAGCGGATGGAGCGTGACCTGGAAGCCCTGCTGGCGTTCCCCGCCGTGCCATACGACGCCAGCGACAAGCACGTGAGCCGTGTCAGCTCCCTGTCCCTGGTGCGGTACCGGACCAACGACTACTCGGTGCCCGTGGCCTACGGTCACAGGGAGGTGGTGGTCCGGGGCTATGTGGGTGAGGTGGTGATCAGCTGCGGGGCAGAGGTGATAGCCCGGCACAGGCGCTCATACGAACGCGACGACTTCGTGTTCGACCCGGTGCACTACCTGCCGCTGCTGGAGCGCAAGACGGGAGCGCTGGACCAGGCTGCTCCGCTGGCCGGGTGGGAGTTGCCGGAGGAGTTCGGCATGCTGCGCAGACTGCTGGAGTCGAGGATGGGCAGGCGAGGCAAGCGTGAGTTCGTGCAGGTGCTGCGGTTGGTGGAGAACTTCCGCAAGGAGGAGGTGTACGAGGGTGTGCGGGATGCCCTCAGGCTCGGCGCCATAAGCTTCGACGCCGTCAAGCACCTGGTGCTGTGCAGGATAGAGGGTCGTCCCCAGAGACTCGACCTACAGCTGTATCCCTATCTGCCCAGGGTCAGCGTGACCAGGACAGCAGCCAGGGACTACATGGCGCTCATGCCGGGGAGCGGGCGGTGAGCGAGAGGTCTACGGTGCTGTTGGAGCACCACCTCAAGGAGCTGAAGCTGCCGACCTTCCTGAGGGAGTACGGCAAGGTGGCCTCTCAGTGTGCCGCTGAGGACGTAGACCATCCGGGCTACCTGCAGAGGCTCTCTGAGCTTGAGCTGATAGACCGCCATCATCGCATGGTGGACCGCAGGATCAAGGCTGCTCGCTTCCCTGCCACGAAGAGCCTCGACACCTTCGACTTCCTGGCCATCCCGTCGGTGAACAAGCACCTGGTCATGCAGCTGGCACGCTGCGAGTACGTAGACCGGCGGGAGAACGTCATCGCCATCGGCAACAGCGGTACCGGCAAGACCCATGTGGCCCTCGGCCTGGGACTCGCCGCCTGCCAGAGGGGGTTGTCGGTCGGCTTCACCACCGCCGCCTCGCTGGTCCACGAGCTGATCGAGGCCAGGGACGAGCGACGGCTGCTCAACCTCCAGAAGAAGCTGGCCCGACTCAAACTGCTCATCATCGACGAGCTGGGCTTCGTTCCACTCTCCAAGACCGGCGCGGAGCTCCTCTTCGAGGTCTTCAGCCAGCGCTACGAGAGAGGTTCGGTCCTGGTCACCACCAACCTGCCCTTCGACGAGTGGACCGAGGTCTTCGGCTCTGAGAGGCTGACCGGCGCACTCTTGGACCGCCTCACTCACCGCGTTCACATCCTTGAGATGAACGGCGAGAGCTACCGCCTCAAGCAGAGTAGGCAAGCCGCTCCCGTGCGCGCTGCCAGCGATCCTGCTGACGCATAGACCGCCGCATTCATTCCAGCTAACGGCTCCTACTGACGCCCGTCGCAGGGTGACATTTATGCTGAACACCAACGTCCCGGTGGTACACTTTTGCTCCGCCCCATGGCCTAATATCCCTCCGCCCTTGACAGGAGTGTACGCAGTACCTTCACGTTGAAGTTCCGGTTGGCGGTGTAGGAAGCGAGGCTTTCCTCCACTCCTTGGCACTCTGCGAGTAGAGGGCATCCCTCTACCCCCTTATTGTGTACAGCAATGACCCATACCCCCTTGAAGGCCAGTACAGAAGCACGTATACTGTGTTGAGAGTCTAGTATACAAAATAGAGGCCAAGTCACGATGAAGCAGAAACTCACCATCACCGTGGACGCCGAGCTGCTCCCGATAGCCAAGCGGTACGCCCGCTCCCGTGGCGTTTCGCTGTCGTCGGTCATCGAGCAGTCTCTCAGAGAGATGGCGGGGGAAAGCACCCCCTCCTTCGCCTCGCGATGGCGGGGCAAGTTTCAGGCGGCGGAGCGCGACGGCGACCCTCGTTACAACGCACTGGCCAGAAAGTACCTCCAATGATACTCCTAGACACAGACGTTCTCATTGACATCGCGCTCGACAGGCGTCCGCACTCCGACCTGGCCTCCGAGCTCCTGGACCGCGTCGAGCACGGTGGGGAGGCCGCATTCATCGCATGGCACTCCGTGTCGAACCTCTATTACATCGTGGCCCCAGCCCTGGGAGGCGTGAGCGCTCGCGACTTCATCGTTGAGTTGACCCGTTTCGTGGCGGTTGCGACGACTGACACAGAAGGCATCCGCTACGCAGCTGAGTTGCCGATGGTGGACTTCGAAGATGCCATGCAGGTGGCGGCTGCCCGCGCATGCGGAGCCCGCCACATTGTTACTAGGAACGTCAGAGACTACGAGCGGTCTCCGATTCGCGCGGTCGATCCCCAAGAGGCGTTAAGTGGTCTGTTCTAATGCTTGGCGATTCCGTTACGAACAGGTGACTCCTCCTCTCAAGCCTGTAAGTGGTAGACAGCTATGACATACGGTACCGCGAATCAAATTCCCCTACGCCTCGAAGCCACATTCGGCCTTGGGCGCGACTGGACGTCGCAGGCAGGGCAGTCTGCAACGGTCTGGGAGATGCCTGCCTACCATCTACTGTGGTTCGATGATGCAGCAGCGAGCGATATGGAACTACGGAGGCTGTGGGAAGCACGGAAAGGCCATCAAGCCTATCCGGTTGTCTTGCTGGCCTGGTCGGACGACGTAAACAAAGTGCGGGTAGCCGGGCCGCAGGATGCCCGGCCCGTTCGGGAGTTGCGAGTCAGCCGAGTCCTCGATCTGTTGGAGACGAGCCGCAGTCTGGCGGCCCGTGAAGCAGCATCGTTCCTGGCCAGGGAGTTCAGCCGGCTTGAGCACGCACTGGTTGCCCGCGCCTACGGCCTGACCATAGACGAGCTCCGCTTCATATTCACCGATTTCACCGAGAACGCGGTCAGCCCCGCCTACCGACGGCAGGTGCTGGAGAAGTTCGAGGGACTGTAGGCAAAGGCGGTGTGACATGAGCCTGTTTCGGTCTACGGTACTGCACCGTAGACTATCGAGAGGTGCTTCGCGATGGCATCGACGATAGAGTGGACTGATGAGACGTGGAATCCGGTGACGGGTTGTACCCGCGTATCGCCCGGCTGCGACCACTGCTACATGTTCGCACTGTATCCACGTCTGAAGGCAATGGGCGTACCCGGATACGAGGGCGACCCTCGCGAGGTGCGGCTGCTGCCGGAGCGGCTGGACGCCCCGATGCGCTGGCGTAGACCGCGGCGCGTCTTCGTCAACAGCATGTCGGATGTCTTCCATCCCAGCGTGCCTTACGATTTCATCAACGACATCTTCGACGTCATGCGTGAGGCGGCTGAGCTGCGTGGGCACGTATTCCAGGTCCTAACAAAGCGGCCGGGGCGGGCTGTGGGATGGTGGCAGCACAACCAGGCACGCTACAGCGGCAAGTGGCCTGACGGCGTATGGATCGGCACGTCGGTGGAGAACCAGAAGTACGCGCCTCGAATCACCGTGCTGGCGCGGCTACCGGCGGCGGTGCGTTTCGTCTCGGCCGAGCCGTTGCTCGGAGCGGTTGACCTGCGCCAGTGGCTCGACGTCCGCGCCGTGCATTGGGTCATTGCCGGAGGAGAGAGCGGCCCCGCCGCTAGGCCGATGGAGTTGGACTGGGCGCGGGACCTGCGGGATCAATCCTTTGCGGCAGGCGTGGCGTTCTTCCTGAAGCAGCTTGGGGGGAAGCGCGGGAAGCGATCAGGAGATGAAGCAATCCTGGACGGCAAGATATGGAGGCAAATGCCTGCTGGACAGTTGGGCTGACATGACCTCTCCACGCTTCGGCGGCCTATGGACAGAGCGGAAGTTGCAAATTCTTCAAGCCTATCTCGACTCCTATACCACGGCTCTGAAAAACCAACCCTTCGCCTTAACCTACGTTGATGGATTCGCGGGCGCGGGTTCGTACAGAGAGTCCGGGGCCGACTACGATGAGTTTGACGAGTTTCGCCAAGGTTCGACCCGGATCGCGTTGGCTATAGATGACAAGCCCTTTGACAGATTCGTCTTCATCGAGAAAGAAGTGGGCGCAGCGGAGGCACTGCTGACACTGGCGAGCGAATTCCAGGGACGACAGATAGAAGTCGTTCAGGGAGACGCGAACATCGGGGTGCCACAGTTTTGCCACAACATGAGCGATTTCGACCGCGCCGTTGTGTTCTTGGACCCGTATGCGACGGAGGTGTCTTGGGAAACAGTTAAGGCAATTGCAGAGTCAGGCAAGATCGACTGTTGGATTCTATTCCCATTAATGGCAGTGACGCGGTTGATGCCAACGCAAAAAGAACCTGGCGAGGCATGGGCAAAACGACTGGATCGCATATTCGGCGAGCGTAATCACTGGCAACAAAGCTACCATGATTCTCCTCAGCTTTCACTCTTTGAAAGCGACCAGAGACGACAACGTTCAGAGGGGACTGAACAGATTGCGAATCGATATAGGGAGCGCTTGCGCACCGTTTTCCACAGCGTTGCTCCAACTCGGTGCACATTGAAAAACTCGAAGGAGACACCCTTGTTCGAACTCTTCTTTGCGGTAAGCAACCCTACCGGTGCTGAGCCTGCCATGCGCATTGCAAATCACATCCTGAAAGATTGGTGATATGACCTCGAGGTACGGCCCCTACGAACTGGTGGACAACGTAGACTACGGCAGCCATGAGCAAGCGTTGACATGGTTGGGGGAGCAGTATGCCGGGCCGCTGAACGTGGCCACCGGCTACGTCGGCCTGGAAGGGCTGGACACGCTGGCTAGGATAGCGGGAGAACGCGGTGGGGTCACGCGGCTCCTCATCGGAGCCGCGCCATCGTCCGAATCCCTTTTGGGTCCACTTGAGTGGACGCGAACCGACGCATCTCCTTTAGCCAATCTTGGATGATCTGACCCTGGCAATTTGCTTTTCCGCTGAAAGATCTAGGAGAGACCGCAAGCTATGGATACCCAAACCCTTCCCCTCTAGAGGATCACCCCTGCCGAGAATCAATGCTCTTGCATCTGGGGCAAGGTCCAAGAGACTGAGAACCTGAGTCACATGTGCCCTAGTAACTTTCGTTTGGTAGGCTAAGTCAGCTCTGGTTAGTGCCTCGCCCTTGTCGAGTCGCTCCTGCCATTCTATGGTCAGGGCAACTGGATTCCGTCGCAAGAGCTTAGTCGACGGCAGCCGACTCCGAGCTACGGATGGGGGGGACTTGAACCAGGCCCAAACCCATTTTCGTAGTGTGAGGTGCATCGGGGACCCATTCCCCCCGATACTACGAGTTTGGATGGTGCTGGCTAGGTCTCTGCTGAGACCGAGAGTAATCGAGAAAGGCCAGGGCAACGACCATCTCAAAGAGAGTTCTGCGTACAGTAAACGCAGGCCCACCAGACTTGACAAAATCAAGAACCTTCACGCTCAGATTCAAGCTGGCTCTGTGACAAATATTCGTGGCGGAGCAGACCCCGGTCCTGAAAGCCAGTCGTGGAGAGGGCTAAACCAGGAGATTCGGAGGTGCCACCAACATGACCAACTTTGGAGACGCCGAACGAGCGCGTCAGGCTAGGTTTCGGGATGCGTCACCAACCATTAGCGAACAAGGGCGCTCGCCTACGGACGACGGAGGGCAAAGACACGACTACATGCTCGAACGCGGCTGCGAAGACGACAACCTCTATCCACGACTAAGAGGCGAGGATGGAGCGCGAAAGTTCTTGAAGGAGCGCCGCATCAAGTGGTGGTTTCAGAGACACTATGACAGCGTCGGAAGTAGTGGGCCGACTCGCAACATGGCAAGCTCCCAGATCATGGGCATCAACTTTCTGCTTCCGCTTGCCAGGATACCCGGCGCGTTGACGGCGGCGGTCCGCGCAATCGACGACGATGTGGTGCGCGTTGTTGATATCCCTCACGAGGGCCGTGTGTCACCCGTGGAGTTCGAGTGGATCGGCGTTCCGAAATCTCTCGAAGGCACAACAACACGGGGCCAGTACACTACCAGCGTCGACGCCTTCGTCATTGCCGACACAGGCGGGGGCCTAAGCGCCTACCTGATGGAGTGGAAATATGTCGAAGAGGAGAGTAGCGAAGACTATGGCGTGGATAGCGCGAGTGGGAAGGCCGATACACGGCGGCGCAGATACTCTGCCCTGTACTCTGCCGTGCATTCATCGTTCAACGGAGAGGTCCCAATGGACTTGATGCTCTATGGCAATTTCTACCAACTCATGCGCAATCGGCTGCTTGCGGACAGGATGGTCGCAGAACAAGAACTTGGCGTCACGGACGCGAAACTGGTCGTGGTCGCGCCAGAAGGGAATTCGTCATACAGAGAGGGCAGCGTCTCCTCCGTCCTGTCAGAGCGGTGTCGCGGCGCCAGAACGGTTGAGGAAGTGATGCAGGCCGCACTGAAGAATCCCGACAGGACATTCGCTACCGTCTCACCTTCCCTGCTTCTCGAATCGGTCGAGCGGGAGTGTGGCGCGTCTGTGCAAGACTGGTCGGCGTATATGCGGGAGCGGTACGGGATGTGAGCGGGAGGAACATGGACAAGCGATCGGCGATGGAAATGGTCAACGAGCATTGGGGGAGTAGGTTGTTGGATGGAGGGAACACGAGTTTCGCAAACATAAATGCCTCGAAACCCGTGTGGTGGATTAACATAAACCCCTCCAAATTCAAGAGCGACCTGCATCTCCTCTTGGCGAAGGAAGGAGATGGTGGCTTGATTTGGTTGCGAATCGAAGGCAATTCCTTTCCCGACGTGAGAAAGGTGTTCAGGGTGCGGCAGGATAACGACTGCATTGATTTGGAAATCTCGAGCAGGCATCCGAAATATATGACCGACGTCAAGAGCGGCGGTACGGAGTACGACTTCGCTAAGCATATTGAACACGAGTGGGGACCCGCCCAGCATGGGCGGGTCCCCACTCGCTTCAGGAAGTAACCCGGAGCCCCTGTCGTTACAGCACCGCTAATAGGCTTTGTTTCGACTGGCGTGTCACAGACGAGTATATGTGGGTACGAAGCTGTTAGTCAGGCTGGTTGCGGTTGAGGCTTGCAGGGATCTGGTACCAAGAGTCTTTGCTTTACCAGTCGGTGGCGCGGACGTAGCAGTGGTGGACGGGGAGCGACGTGATGTCGTCCTCGGTCACCCGCTCCTTGCCCAGCGCCCACACCAGCGCCCTGGCGTCGTTGCCGGCCACCTGGAAGACGGCGAGGCACCCCACATTGGCGAGCAGGGTGTCCCGCATGGTGCGGGAGAGGTCGTCCAGCTTCGCGAGGCTCTGGGTTGCTAGGACGAAGGAGGCCCCGAACTTGCTCAGGTCCGAGAGCATCGACTCGTAGTCCACGCCGGGCATCGACTGCATCTCGTCGTCGACGACCAGCGCGCCGCCATACGCAGCATCTGCCGCCTGTTGGGCGACGATGCCGACTACCTCGCCTACGTTTACACCGAGTCTCGCGTCGGCTACCGGATGCCCAAAGGCGACGAAGCGGGAGGGATTGTCCGCCTAATAGTGGGAGCCGGGATAAGCTAGGGGCCCTTTCTCCCCTAGCAAGGGCCTCTGAATGCCTGTATTCGTGCCTTGGTCTTCGCCCGCAAGTGGTGATCGGTGTTCGTCTACAGGGCGAGAGAGAACCTCAAGGTGAAAGTTCTCGATTTTGTCAAGTTTGGTGGGCCGAAGTGTACTGTACTGCGAACTTTTCGGTGGGAGGTAGAGCTGTAGCGGACTTGCACCAAGGCTAATCGGCTTGCTGTTGGGACGACCTCCCATGCTGCCGAAACCAATTCAGCAATGGCCCCATGATATCACTCCTGTCCTTTAGAATTTCCATTAGGGAGCGTTGCACCTGCTCCACCGTCGGCTCGCCAACTGAAACCAATGCGTCGAGCTCTTGGCCGATCATGCGAGCAACTGTTCTCTCCCTGACGACATCTTCCCCCAGAAGCCGGACGCCCCAGCTACTGTCTACGCCCAGCTCGGCGAAATAAGCCCACTCGCCCCAAGGTCGATCTGGCTGGTTATCGATTTCGGCCAAGGGCCGTGCCGCTCTCAATACCCACGGCAGGAAAAACGCCACACAGTTGCTCATGAAGTCATAAAACTTTGCAAACTGGTCAGTCCAGGTGCTGTCTTCTGGGACTCCTTCAAGCCACATCTCAAGTCCTGGACGACGGCGTGACCGCTGGTTGGACGGGAGTGCTGCGAAGATATGCTCAAGCGATTCGCCCCTCAGCCAAAGGTCCAACACAAGCTTCAATTCATCTAGCCGAACAATGGGACGGCTTCTGGGATTAGCTAAGGCTTTTCTGAGGTCTGGATTGCCCTGTTCAGGGACATCAGCCAGTTCCTTTAGCAGTCTCACACTTACTGCAATCAAGTCCTCTCGTGACGACCTACCATAAGAGAATGCGCTAAGCGTCTTTCTAAGCCTTTTCGCGGTTGCTGGCGAAAGTCCGCCACTGTTTGCGGCTTCGCCGAATGGAGTGAGCCGAACTGGACTTGCGGCTGCCGCAAGTGGTTGCCCCTCCGATTCGTCGAGAATCTCATCGAGTGCTCGATTTACTCGTTCTTCGGCAGCAGCCGCGCCGTCCGTCTGATAGGCGAAGCTGAGCTTGCCGAAGGAACTAGCTATATCTTCCGCATCGGGATTCTCCGAAATAGCTGCCACCAACTGCGAGCCAATCGTCGATGTCGCGACCTCGCCGCCTAGGCGAGCCATCGCACTTTCCAGGGTCGGCTGCGATGAAGAGAAGAAAATCTGCTGCTGCAAATACGGGCGACGAGCAGGGGAGGTTAGTTGGGCATCCCCAACGGGATTGTCAAAGATGATCGTATCTCCTTCTGTGAACTGGCCCGCTCGACCGCATCTCCCAGCAATGTTCTTGAAGAGCAAACTCTCCATTGGACGGCTCTTATCTCCATCGAACATCAACCAATCGGCAAGAATGGTAGCCCTGAATGGCAGATCCACACCCTCTGCGAGGGTTGTCGTCGCAGTGACCACCTTTAGGGAGCGGGCTTCGACAGCCTGCTCGATCCCCTCTCTAACGTCGTGTGGAAGGCTAGAATTATGGTAGGCAACGCCACGCAACAATGCTTCCCTGAGCGGCCGAAGGTATGAGTACCGCTGGTCGATCAGATTCATTATGCTCCTAATCGTCTGGGGAACGGGCTCTAGAATTGCGAAGCGTTCGGCAACCTCGGCCGCCAGATGCCTGGTTCTTGGTCGAGTAGAGCAGACGCAAAGTACCGGCTGCTCATACTGCTTGTGTTCGTATTCAGCTAGGAACGCGATGTTTTGCAGTGCTTTTGGTTCTTGTTGTCTAATTGCGCCGAAGTTACTGGACGGATAAAATTGTGCATTTGGCCAAGGCAATCGGGTTTCACCTAGCACCTCAATTGGCTGATCTCGCAAAGGGTCGTCACCAGCGTGCAACCGAAGTCTCCCATCTTCAGTCCACCTAAGAAGGCGCTTTGCACTTGGTCGCCACGTCCCACTTATTACATTGTTCGGTGTGATCCCTAGCCATGTTGCGAGTTCGTCAGCATTCGAGAGTACTGCCGAAAGTAAGACGAATCTCGGTACTTGCCCGTTGAGGGCTGATAGTCGAAGGCGCGTTAGTATCCCCTCAAGCCTGATCCCTCGTTGGCCGGTGCCGATCATGTGCGCCTCGTCGAATACAACGCAGCGAATTGCTGGGAGGAGGTCTGGGCGAAGGCGGAGCATCCCGTCGAATCGTTCTGGTGTGGCTACGACCACCTCCAGACGCCCCTCGGGATCGACCGCCTCAGGCTCCTGATAGCCACCCATCAGCCGATGGACGCGGACGTCTGGGGGGGTGTGGCGAGAAATCTTCTCGGCGACTTGCCTCCCTAGAGCCACGTACGGCGCGATATAGCAAACAAGTCCCGGCTCTCGCCCAAGCGAGCTAAGGAGTGCAAGCTCGCCTAGCAACGTCTTCCCGGTTCCGGTAGGCAATGTGATAAGAAGATTCTCATCAGGCGTGAGTACGCCATGCTCGGTGATGGCCTCGTACTGCGGAGGCAGTAGCAGTGGTGAATCGGCCACTAACCTATCTAGGTATCCCTGTGGGAACCTTTTCTCTTCGGCCCCCAAGACTCTTGCTGTCGCAAGCTGACCCATGTGTGCAAGAGAAAGGCGGCTAAGCCTTAACAGGTAACTTTCCCACGCACCTGGTTCCTCGTAGGTTGCTTCTTGCAGTGATCTACCGGCCGTGCTGAACTGCTCTTCACCACCTCTCGCCAAAAAGGCTGCGACGTTCTCAATGCAGGTTCTGTGCTTGGACCCAACTGGAAGTCTTGGCAACACAGCACGACTCAATATTGGAGAGCTTAGAGCAAGTGTGATCAATTCGCTCGGACTAAGGTCAGAATCCAGAAGGTGATGGCTGTGAATGACCGAAGTCGCAGAGACAGCAGTTCCCGACATCCCGAACGCACAAGCTGCCAATATGGCAGCGGTCTTCCGGTTCTCCAAATCATCGACGCCCAGATCTGTGGCAGCAAGATCCAGGATTCGTGCTGCGGCTACCAAGTCTCGCCACTCGTCGAAGTCATACGAACTGTGGACTTCAAAATACAGGTTGTCGGTACGGGCCGCGAGGACACCCTGTGCATGGGCGAGAAGCGTTCCCCAAGCCTCCGACGAACCTGACAACCCACGCGCCATGACCGCGGCTGATCGTTCAGCCGATTCGAAATCTACCCAGGCTGGGATGGCCATTACAGTTGACCTCGTGCAAGGCGAGTCAGGCGGTCATCAAGATCGGCCAAAATAACTGACCAGCACTCCACAACATCGGATGACCAGCCTCGACCTATTAAAACCTGGCGAACCACGGACATTTTCGTAAGGGAGTCATGCGCAGCGTCGTGAAGGAGAGTCGGAATAAGTCGAATGCCTCGAGCCCGATCAGGGGATGGTCCACCAAGGGCTGTCACTCGTGGCGATAGGACTCCTTGCCCCTGCTGCTCAAGCTTGTTTTTTAGTCCTCCGAGGCGAGTCTGAAGCGTTAGGCGGAGGTTTTCACCGAACAACTTGTCGTAATCCGTGATGAGATCGTCAGCGAGTCTGAGAGAAGGCTCTCCCGTTGTCTTGACCTCTTGGAGCGCCGCCCAGTCATCAGTTTCTGTATCTCCAAAGTGCAGCCAAACGATGTCTATGTCTGGCCTGGAGATCTGTGACAGGGGGTCCCAAGCGTTCGCAGTGTGAGCAATCGTGACGTTGGTGAAAACGAATCCCTCACCTATCCTGTAGGCAATGAATTCACCGAGGTTGCCCTTTGCGGCGTTGGTCAGAGGTTCAGAGGACTTCAGAAAGCCGGCAGTCACGACACCTTGTAGCCACGTTAATATGGTCTGATGCGCAGCGTCATCGTCGGGATCGCCTTCCCATGCCAACCATCCCGTAACGCCGTGTGAGTTACTTCTGAAACTTGACATTGCCTCTCTCTATGTGCTTTAGCTATGTTTCCTCTTGCCTACCGCCCCAAGCATCCTGCCAAAGGACTTCATGGGTATTTGTGGCTTCTCTGAGGGAATGAAGTCCGCCCCCATCTCCACCAGATTCGCGTTGGCAGGGCTGCCCAACGTTAGCAGGGGTTTGCCAGTGCCGGCGAGCTTGCGGGCGAAGGCTGCGGTCTTGCTGCCAGGGGCAGCGTGGGCGACGAAAACCCGGCTCGCCAGCGACGCCACCAGGTTGTTGCGCTGGGCTGCGAGCTCCGCCGTCGGGCGGCGGGCCGCGGCAGGGAAGGGCGAAAGGACCAGCAGGCGGCCCTCGTCTAAGGCGGGGCGCCAGTCGCGTGGGAGGCGCATGTTGTCGATGCCGCGGGCGGGGCAGACGACCACGGGCTGGCTCCCCCGCAGCAGCAGGCGCAGACATTCCCGCTTCATCGGCGTCTGGAAGCCGCCAATGACGGGCACGCCTGCGTCGCGCATGGCCCTGGCGAGGTCATAGGTCTTGAGGATGAGATCGCCCGGACAGCGATTGGAGCAGAACAAGGCGGTTGGCGGCTCATCGAGCAAGCGAAGGTTGCCCAAGTAGGCCGTCTCCGGCGGCAGCAAGGCAGCGGACCGACTGCTTGCACCGACGCCCCCGATCCCATGCGCTGGGCTCAACATTGCCGTGTCTCAGTTCCCTTCGCAGAACAGATCGTTGAACTCTGCCTTAGTCTTGCAACGCTTGACCTCGCCGCGCATCTGTCCAAGCCGAGTTGAGGCTCCCTTGCGGAGTTTGGACTCTGCCGGGCCAAGGTATTCGTCCACAAATCTCGACTGCCCGGTGGAATCGGTGATTGGGCGCTTTATTGCCTCTATCGAGTGCCCCAGGAAGTGAATGAGCATGGCTCTCGGGTCGAGCGATCCTTGATAGTCCTTGAACGCATCGATTGCTAAGGACTCCATGTGGTAGCCGCTGATCTTCCTGTCTTCTTGCGTGATGAAGCAGTCCGCCATCGCCTTGGCAAGTTTGGTTACCGGAACTACTCTGCCATCCCTCGCCGCGTTGACTTCGGCGAGCTTTTCGGCAAACTCTTCGGGGTGCGCGACTCTGCTCCACCTGTTGGTTCCGTGTTGGGCAATCCGAACGCCGCCAGTCTTTGTTCGTATGGCAGGCAGCAGTTGTATTTCGGTTTTGTCGGAGTACTTGACCGTCACGGCCAGCTTGCCTGCATGCACGGGATTGCTCGGGAGCGCCCTCTTCATGGTATCCCGCACGTACTTCCTGACTTTCGCCGGAGGTTGGTTCACCAGTGAAGACTCGTTCACTATCAAAAGGACATCGACATCATTGAGACCAGTCACGTACGTGCCTTTCTGAACTGAACCGCCGAACATGGTCTGTACCACGTGGTTGCCTTCCTGTCTGAGGAACGCGCACAGGCTATCGAGGTGTCTGGTAAGGGCACTCGTATTCCTTCGGTTGTACCTAACGAGTAAGGCCCCGCAGTACTCATTGAACCTGTCGTCTGACATCGCTCACATCCCCAATTGCAGAACGCCGGTATTCCCAGCCACGCTCAAGCCGTCTCGAATTGCAACGCGGAGAGGTTCAGGTTGGAGGAGCGTTTTGAGAGATGGAGCATCTCCACCCCTACCACTTCGTTCGATTCGTTGTAGTCGAGCACCACTCCCGGCGAGACCTCCTCGGACTCGACTATAGGGGAGTCGTCCAGGCGCAGGTAGAGGGCGTCCGCTTCCTTGTCCACGTTCAGCTTCATAGCTCTCCTCTCATGCTTCGATCAAAGAATACGCTCACCACTCGACAGGGAGCAACACGGGTGTTGACGGCAACGTGAAGAACTCGGTCGCCGTGTTCCGGTATGCGGCGAAAGAACCGCTCGACTTCAGGATCGTTGGCGTCCGAAGTGCGAAGGCTTGGTTCTGCCACCGCCGACTCCACCCACTCTCTGGGAATCATGCGTTCCTCCATAGCGTGGACCGCGTGCCTGGTGTATTCCAGTGTCACTGATTCCACGATGCACGCCCATCCTTGAGGTAGAATCCCACGTCCGCAGCGGTTTTGAAGAGGCGCTGCCCCGGCACTTCGTTCAAGATGTCAACGGCGGACCGATGCAATGACACGGAGGAGCGACGCACGACCACGTCAACGGACTCCCCAACCGGAAGCTCTCGATCGACGATTTCGTTTTTTGCCCCCGGGCAGGACAGTCGTCCTGATGTGCAAAGTCTCTCGCATTGTCCTTGTCTCCTTCTCATAATGTGGGCGGCTTTTACTTCAACCGTCTCGACTTCCCCATCATCTGTGCCTCAAGTCACTGAGGCAACCACTGCTCCTTGCCAGTCGTAAGGTCGATGTTGCACTGTGCAGCTCCCTTGAACACGTCCATCCCGATCGAGTGCTTTGCAAAGGGGTTGTGATAAACCCTGACAGAGCCAGTCTTGTCTGGGTGGCAAAAGAGCACCGCCGAAACGTGGCGATACCGATGAGAGCAATCTTCTCCCTTGATGGTAAACACTCCGTTGGGCCTATGGTATACCCTCAACTCAGAGAAGTTTGGTCCTACCCAATCCTCGTCACCGTAGAGAGCCACAAGGTCGTCATTGGAGGACGAAAAGTGAAATGGTAGCTTGGGCCAAACCGCGATCACAAACGGAGTATCTATCTCACCGTACTTCTTAGCCTTGTCACGGATTGCCTTACGAACCGGGTGGCCGATATCTACATCTACGGCCTGTCCGATAGTGGCACCAACGTCAGCAATCGGAGTTGGCTTGTCTTCCAGTATCACGGTCACTTCCAGTAAGTAGGATTGCCCCTGGTGCTTGCCCTCAATCCAAAACTCTTGAAGCAGTTCGACTTCGGAAGCCCTGTCCTCTATCTCTGCTGCGATACGTCTGTTCGGTAGGCTGGATGGCAAGCCGTGTACAGGGTGGATAAAAACTGTACGGTTCAGCTTTCCGCCAAGATCGTCCGCCAACTGCATCAGGCGGTCGTCTTGCTGTCTTTCGGATTTGGCACCGAGCACTGTCTTGGCTTCGACTATCATCTTATCCTCATTCGTGTTTACAACGAAATCCGGTCGGTTGCAAGTACCGGCCAACCGAGGTTCTATTTCGATCTCCCAGCCTCGTTCTCTGAAGTACTGATAGAGGTATATCTCGAGACGTACGGAGAAGTGTGGATGATCCAACTCACTCGTGAGTCGTTTCTCCCAGGCTGATCGATCGGGCTCGGTAACACCCCTGAGTTGCCGCAACACTTCGTCTCGGGCTGCTACGACTTCGGCGTTGTCGCCCGACAAGTGGTCCCAGCCATGGGTGTTCAACTTTCTCATTGGATTAGCCCTATACGGTACTTGATGTCGCAAGGGTCTTCCTTCCCTAAGCTTGCCTCCAAGGCACATCGCTGTAGCGAGCAATGAGGTCGCAACGCAGGGCTTTCTCTGCCCGGTATCCCTCAGGTTGATTCTGGTTTGCAAGAATCTGCATCACCAGGCGAACCAGATGGGGTGAGTGTCTCCAGGACCGGACTTCTTTCCGAAGCCAACTGAGCCAGTGACCTAGAAAGTCCGGTTCTTCCTCCTTCGTTAGCCATGTACAATCAGGATTCGGGCATTGCCATGCTCCCCATAACCAATCGAGGTTCAATTCTCCTCTGTACGTTCGCCACGGACAGGCGTAACCCCGACACAGGTAGAAAACAGGAAGCTCCATTTGTCTTACATCATTCTCATACCGGAAGCGCCATGCAGCCGCCAATATGTCATGGGGATGCTGAAAGGTACGATGATCATAGCTATCGATGAACTCCCAACCTTTCGAAGCGTCGCCAATTAAATTGTGAGCTAGCTGGATATATTCTTGACATGTACCTGTAATAATGCCCAATGCCTGATAGTAGACATCGTGTTGTCTCCACATAACATATGTGTCAACACACCCATCCCCATCAAAATAAGGGCCAACAATCACTATTCCCTCTCTCTACTCACCCCTCGGTTGATGATGAAGCCCAATATCATCCTTAGTCTATTCGGCAGTTATTGGAACGCCTCGGGCCATCCGCCGTGTTGCTCAATGAGTTCGTCGATCTCGTCCAACAGGCGCTCAGTGTCAGCAAGGGCGGTGAGGATCTGTCCGTAGTGGTCGATATCATCATCGGAGAGAACTCGGTCCTTCCGGTCCTTAAGCCATTTCTCCGCAGGGCGGTAGCCGCCGATGGTAAAGTCCCAGATCCTAGGTTCAACACCCTCGAAATACTGGCGGCGGTTGATGAACACCCGACCCTCTGAGCCGCCGTTGGGCGGCGCATAGCGCACCTTGTCGACGCGGTTGTCTCCGACCTCTGGGAAAGCCGTGGCGCCATCGCCCTCCGATTCCATCAGGTGCAGGGACGCTAGGCGTTCGCCAAACTCGGCGAGGGCCGCGAATAGGGACAGATTGCCGGTGAAGGGCACCCGCGGAAAGTCCGACTTCAGGAAGTCCGCGTAGCGGCGGCGGTACGCCGGGCTGTGCAGCACGGCGTAGACGTAGTGGAAGACGTCCTCTGGCCCGAAGGACTCTCGAAGGTCGCCGGAGCCGTCGGAAATGAATTCGAGCCCCAAGGACGAACCAATATCCTCCACGAGCCCCTCGGCGAGATTTGGCTCACGAACCAAACCTAGATGCCTTTGCCCTTCGCTGGGATAGTAGTAGAGAGGAAAGAGATAGTTGACCTCTTTCAAAGATACCGTGTGATGCTGAATGGGGAGCTTCGATACGAATACATGCTCCCAGCCCCCAGCAATCTCCGTCGCCCTAGTAGTAGCAAGGCCCACGTTCGGTCCAGCGATCATGTGCCGCATCACACGTCTGACCGTTCGCCAAACGATCTTGTCTTCATAGAATATGAACCTATTGTCGAAAGGGCGGTAGCTGATGGCTTCCACAAACCTTGCCAATTCACATGCATCCTGCAGGTTGTCCCAGCCGTCGAGGATGTTCCATCCCTTCTTGCGTCGAACATTGAACTTTGAGTGAAGGACTTCACTACTGCGTTCAGAGCGTCTGAATTCCTCGAATTGCCCGATTAGATACTCCTTGTCGTAATTGATGACAAAGCCGTCATGAGCTGTTGTCATCCCAACTCCGCCGACCAAGAATGCATCTCTTAGTCCCCATCCCGCCTCGTATTCCTCGGCAAGAGTCTCATCCCTTGGAACGAACAGATAGCGGGGTGACTTGGGGGCGACCTCCATCCAAGGGGTCGATGCTGAGTCCTTTACGGCTAGCCATCCGTACTTGCCACCATCCGGCCCCGCATCTCGTTCCCCCCAGAGGTCTGAATGAAACACGCGAGTGGGAACGTCAGCGCCATCCACATGCTCAGCGTACAGGCATACGGCGACACCCTGCTGGATATCGAAGACGTTCTCATCCTTGCCGCCCTCGGGCGTCCGCTCTTTCTTCTTCGAGTTGCCATGAAGGTCGAGCAGGTACATCTCACCGAAAGTGTCCATCAGACTTCGTCGCATACCGCGAAACGTGGGGTTGTCCAAGTAGCTATGGTTAGTGACGAATCCGAGGATACCCACTCCAGTCCGTTCGATCTGCCAGTGGGCATAGCGGGTAAACTTCACGTAGTCGTCATTCAGCCACTTCGGATTTCGCTCACCCAGCGGCTCTCCATCGACTTGGAAATAGCTGCCCGTTGACGCTACGCCATCCTCTCCGCGTAGCAGGTCTCTGATCCAAACGCCCTTGTTGGCCGAGTGACCAGAATACGGCGGGTTTCCCATCACCACGGTGAACCGTTGTTCGCCTTTGACCTGGTTCACAGCCTGTGCCTCTTGCGCGAGCGCTGGGATAGCGAAGTCCATCAACCCAGAGAAGTCTTGGGCTGGCTCCAGGGCGTTGGTCAGGTACACCTTCGCCCGCTCCTTGCTACCGAATCGGTAGCCAGTCTCGTAGAGCTTTAGGCCTATCTTGAGGTGTGCAATGGCGTACGGCGCCATGAGCAACTCATAGCCATGGAGCCGGGGGAGGAGATGTTCAGGTACGTAATCGTTCCATAGCGCTTCCACATCGCGGTCACGGCATCCCTGCGCCCTCCACTTATCGACGAGCGTACTGTGGATTAGATCAATGGCTTCGACCAAGAAAGTGCCGGTGCCTGTAGCCGCATCAAGGATTTGAACAAAGTCCTGATCCGGTGAGGTGCCTTCGGGTACCGTGAGACTCTTGTGCCGCTTTGCCATCTCTCCCCAGGTAGTAACGTCCGCAAGACCATCATCCAGCCCGTACTTCGTTCGAAGCAGTTGGTCCATCGACCGGACGATGTACGAAACAATGGGCTGCGGAGTGTAGAACACACCCCGTTCGACCTTCTTTTGTTTGTCGTACTCCGACAGGAAGCTCTCATAGAAGTGGATAACAGGGTCGTCGCGAGGATTTCTGTCACCAAAGTCACGAACCACGGCATCCATGTTTACGTGGTCCAGAAGTTCAACGACCTCGGCAACACCCAGTTCATCGAAGTCGATACCCATGCCGCGTCGCTGACCAGATACCTCCAAGAAAGTGGTCATCAGATCCCGCAGCAGCGGATTAGTGCGCATGTGGCGGGCCAAGTCGTCGGCAGTACCCTGCTGTGGGTCCGCGATGCGCGCTGACAGCAGGCCGTAGGCGATGGTCTGTGCGACCATATCGGCGAACCCGTCGGCGTCAAGATCATGCACCAGTGTCTTACTGAACGCCCTCATGAGTCGGGTGATGCGGCCGCTTTCGTTCTCAATCTCAAGCGCACCTTGGATTCGGTCACGAGTCACCTTGGCCAGCTCCGCGAGACGAACGGAAAGCTGCTGAGAGGTAGTGATAGCCTCCCGGTATCGCAAGGTGAATGCGGCACGCCACTGCTCGCGCCAAGCGTCGGAGTCATGCTCGTCGTGCGGCCACGCCAGACCTTCGGTGAGATCACGGGCGACCTGATCCAAGTGCAACGCTGTGTCCCTGTCATCCCATACGACCACCTTCAGGGTGGGCAGTCTGATGCTGGCGGCTGGCGCCGCGAAGTGTGCGAAGCTGATCTGACGATCGTCTCCCTCACCGTAGTTGGAGATGAAGAGCAAGTCCTCCATCGCCCAGGCGGGCCGCTCCGCCTTGTTTGCCGAGGCCCGTTTCTTAAGAGCCACCCGGCCCAATATGCTGCGCAAGGCCACCACAGGGAGGCGCTTCGGCTCGAACTTGACGAAGAAGACGCCCCAGGGCTGGTTCACTGCAAGTGGGCGCAGGCGTTTGATCTCCTGAATCTTCGCGGCATTAACAGCATCGATGCCGAGCTCTTCAGCGCTGTATTCGAAGGTCAACTCCTCGAAATCATCGCTGACAATGGGCCAGTCCATCGCATCGCGCAGAAACGCGATCAACTGATCGAAGCGCCTGATAGAGGCGAGTGTAGTTCTGTAGTCGGTCGTCATCTGCTCACCCTTCGTTAAGCTCCATCCAGCACTTGAGGGAAGGTTTCACCCCTACTGGCGCGTCGACTCGCTTGAGGTAGGTATTCTTGATGTGCGTCTCCACCTTGGCGCGGATTCCTATGAGCGACTTCTCATCTGTGGTGCAGTTGCGAGGCGTCTGTCGCTCGGACCGGATGCTTGCGACAATTTCGCCCGGCTCTTCGAGGATCACGTCACGGTCGAAATCGTAGAGATACCACCTCGTTGACCCTGCCTCGTCGGTAAACTCACCGGTTTCCGTGTCGAGGGCCGGAAGCCCATAGCAGAAGAATACTCCACGGCTGCCGTCTGACACCCGTTCCCGGCCGCTGAAAGTGGAACCGGGCAGGCGTCTCAGACGCGTTTCCAGTTCCGGATCAGTCTGCAGCAAGGCTTGGTATTCGAGATGCATCTCCTCGATCGCCGTGCGTGTGCCCTCGTAGGCGTGGTTAAAGTCCCTGAGCGCATCGAAGTCATCCTCGGGAGTCAAGAGCTTCTTGCCTTCGATTCCGAGCGTCTTCGAGATGAGAAGAGTTTTCTGGGTGACCCTGGTATAGAGCGTGAGAATGGCGTTGAGTTCATCGGGCGGTAAGAAATTCCAATAGCTTACCTTGCCGCGTGAGGTCGCTGCTTGGGGGTGGTGAGCCAGGATCCGTTTCTCAATCTCCGGGTTCATTCGCCGGTCTACGCGTCCGATGCGTTGCATCAGCCGGACCGGGTTCCAGTGGATGTCGTAGTTGATCATCCGCGAGGCGTCCTGCAGGTTGAGTCCCTCTGAGAGTACATCCGTGGAGATGAGGACTCTGATCTCCTGCTGGCCGGCATCCTCAAGCGCAGCCGAGGAACTGCCGTTATAGAAGGGCGAGAAGCGCTTGATCACCTGCGCCCGATTGCCTTTGGATGCGCTATCCAATTGAGCCACCCCTTCGATGGAGGCCTCGTCGAGTTGGCGTTTCAGGTACCGCGCCGTATCTGCGAACTCCGTGAACATGAGGACTTTCTGCCCAGCGAGGTCTTTGGTCTTCAGTAGTTCGACTAGCCTGAGAAGCTTGTCGTCGTGCTGCGGCTCGAACTTCTTGGCTTCGTTGAGAAACTGTACGATCTGATCGAGGTCCAGGAAGGTCTCTGAGATCATCTCTTCGACCTCGTACTCGTCGCGGTCAAGCTTCTCGACTGCCTCAAGCAGTTCCATAGGCACAATGTCCTCGTCCTCGGCTTCGTCGTCATCCTCGTTCCAGAGATCGAGCTGGCGCTGTGTCGTGTAACCGAGAATCTCTGCGTTCTGAGTTCTCCACCGAGCGAGCCGTCTCTTCTCGCCCTCGGTTTCACTGTGAACTTCAATGAAGGCCAGGAGCTTCTTGAGAAGCCGGTTGCAAGATAGCTCGAAGGCCGTTACGGAACTCTCGAACCGCTTGAGGAAGTTCGTGCGGATTAGACCCACCACCTGCTGCTGTCGGTTCTGCTCGAAGGGGTCAATATCCTTGTCTGGCCCTTTGTACCAGTGGAGTGGGTAGTACATGGGGAGCGTGAATAGCGGATTCTCCCGCGTGAAGGCTTTCTCGAACAGATCCAGTAGGTGACCGTAGGTCTTGCGTATCGAATATCCGGCGACCTGCGGAGCCTTGCGTTCTGGAAATGCCGTGGCCTGGCCGGTCTCGCGGATCTGACTCTCACGCGCATAGCCGCGACTGCGCTGCACCACGAGTTGACGGAATATCGCGTCAGTGGACAGGATGTCCTGCGCCTCGGTCAACTGGTCGGCGACATCCGCCACAGTGTGGCCCACGCGCTGGCGAAAGACCCGCTCCATCTGATTGACGTGAGCCCTAAGGTTGTTAACGCCCAACGTCCGAGCGAAGTATGCCTCGTCCCGACGCGTGAACAGCTCGGCCATGTGGCGGAAGTCGCTCAGCCGGTTGTTGATCGGCGTCGCCGTGAGCATGAACATTGTCTTGGAACGCACGGCGTCATCCAGGAGATCGTACATCCGGTAGTAGCGAGACGGCTCCCTGCCGTTGTCACTTCCTCGCCTGCCCGGGTTCCTGAAATGGTGTGCTTCGTCTATGATCACGACGTCGGCCAACTCGGCTATCCGCTGGAAGCGCTCTGGGAAGTCCCCTTTCCTGTGCAGATCGGTGTGGCTGAAGACAGCCAGGTTGCTGAAATCCGCTGCACCGCCTCCGATGTGCGGTAGCCACTCACGCAGGTGGGGTTCCCATACGCCCTCTTTCGCGGCTTTGGGCGCGAACAGCACGACGCGCTTGCCTTCGTGGAGGACCAGACGTTCGATAAGCATCAGGCCGACGAAGGTCTTGCCGAGCCCCACGCCATCGCAGAGGAACGCTCCGCCATGCTGCCGCGCAATCTTCATGAGAGCCCAATAGGCTTCCTGTTGGTAACGGTCGAGTTGGGGGAACATTCTCGACCTGGTTTCGTCCCACTCGGTGGCGGTCAGTTCATGACCGCGGAAGAACTCCTGTAGAGCCTTTGCGTAGACCTCGAACGGCGAGTAAAGGCGGGTGTGCCGTTCAATCGTCTCAATTAACGCGTCGCTTGCCTCTTTGGCTTCATTCCAATGCTCCTCGAACCAATCCTGGAGCTGCGCCACCTCACGAGCACTTTGAATCTGCACGTTGAGTTCGATGTTCTCCGTGAGTCCCGGTCTCGTGAAGTTGCTGGACCCCACCAATGCCTGCGAGCCAACGACTTCGAGCTTGGCATGGGTGATGTATGTCTTTGCGTGGAACTTGCCCTTGTCGTACACGCGACATTCGATCTGACCGCTGCGTAGCCCTTCGAGGACAGCCGGCACCCCGTGTAAGAAAGGATTGTCTTGCTTGTCAGATTCGATGCTGTTATCAAGCGCTTCAATCGCCCGGGTCCGTACGGCGTTGAGAAGCGCCCTGCGCGTGCTCTGAGTTGTTTCCGCACCCATCAGGACGCGAATTTTCTCGAGTCCTTGCCACCTACCATCCAGGGCGAGGAGAGCGCCGATCTCGAAGAACCCCGTCGCCACATCGAAGGCCCTCGCAATGCTGGACCATTCTTCGAGGTAACGCAGTCCTGTCCAGCCGGTTACGCTATTGTCGACGATGAAGAGGCCCCGGCCTGCAGGGTCGGTGTTCATTCACTCCTCCCCCGGCTAGAGCCTGCTGATTTCGCACCGTCGCTAGTCGGTTGTGAGCTGGCAGCCTGGGTCTTCACCTGAATCCAAGATTCGATTGCCGCTCGTTGAAACCGCCACTGGCCACCGACCTTGAATCCGGGCAGGTCGCCCTTCTGAGCCAGCCCGTACAGAGTCTTTTCTGTCACCTTGAATAGATTGGCGACGTCCGAGATGGTGAGGATGTCGTTGGGACTGGTCATGGTAACTCCCCTCTGCGGGAAATCTTGGGTAAGTTTACCGACTATTTCCAAGATAGTTTAGACATTGGAACACGCGCCGTCAATGGCACCACAGGGATAGGAGACGATCGCCATCAACCTAGCTCGGACTAGGTGCCCTTATCCGTCTCTGAGCGGGCAAGGTCCCGCTTCGACCGCAGAGCCGACCTGGGAGTGCGAGGCTAGGCGAAAGCCTCAGCACTCTCGTCACGCACGGCGAGGTCCGCGACTATATCCCAATCCATCGCTATGCTCAAACGATCCTCGGCAGCGATGAGCGAGTTACGGGCCTGCCACCACTCGTAGATCAGGTTCGTCACTTTGCGCTGCGCCGCCTCACCCGGCCGCCACCAGGGTGGGCCGCTTCTCGTCCCGGAACCTCCACTCTCATCGATGCCGGGGGGCTTTGGCATAGTGGCTGCTTGGCCCAGCACCAGGGCGGCCAGTTGCCTCTCGACCCGACGTCGGTGTCTGGCATGTTCATCCTGTTGTCGGGCATGCTCTTCCCGCTGTCCGTCGAGTGCGGTTCTCAGTTCTTCGAGGCCGCTGTGGAGTTTCTCCTCCAACTTGTCGACCCGCTTCCCTATCTGGACGTTGCGCTCCCGCTGCCCGGGGCGGCACAGCCCTCTCCACTCCCAAGTGGAGCAGTAGGGCTTCATTGTCTGCAATGCGGCCCGAATACATGGCCAGCGAAAGAGCTATCCCCCGGAAACGCAAAAAGGGCGACATACATAGGTAGCTAGGGGGATGACATCGCTCCATCAACGATGCCACCCCCCACACCTTTCGCGTGGCGCCTGAGCGTCTTGCGCCGACCGACTCCTCCTCCCTTTCCCGCTCCCAGCTGAGCGCCCACTCGAAGAGGACTAAGCCCGAATCCACCGAAGGAGGGCGTCGGGTTAGCGTCCTGAAGCGGCAAGAAGGTGCTCCTGTGCTTCTGGGATAATGGTTTTGTAGCAAAAAACCGACCCCGGAAAAGGAGCACCCAGTAGATGCTGCCACGCAACCACCCCGACCGGATCCAAATCACCTTCGACGACCGCCGCTTGGTGGCCAATGCCGGGCTGCTCCTTCCGGCCACCCTGGCGCGGCACCTCGGCCTGTCCGAACTCGTCCGGCAGCGCCTCGACCTGGGCGATGCCCCGGGGCGGGCGAACACGAGCGACAAGATGATGACGCTGGTGGCGTCTGCGCTGGCTGGGGGCGACTGCATTGACGACGCCGATGTGTTGCGCACCGGGGGGACGGCCTGCACCCTGGGCGGCACGGTCAAGGCGCCGTCCACCCTGGGCACCTTCCTGCGCGGCTTCCGGTGGGGCCACGTCCGCCAGCTGGACCGGGTGAGCCGGGAGCTGCTGGCCCGGGCCTGGGCCGCTGGGGCCGGACCCGGCGACGCGCCGTTCACCATCGACCTCGATTCCACCATCTGCGAGACCTACGGACTGGCCAAGGAGGGCGCACGCCACCACGGCTATACCGGCAAGCGGGGCTACCACCCGCTGCTGGCCATCGCCGCCGGCACCGGCGAGGTGCTGATGTCCCGGCTGCGCGAGGGCCGGGCCAACACCGGCCGCGGCGCCTGGCTGGCCGTCCAGACGATGGCCCACGACCTGGCCCGCTGGACGGCGCGGATCGGTCTGGGAGAGCGGATAGCCGCCACCAAGACCCTCCGGCGGCGGTTCTTCTCCCTGGCCGGACGGCTCACCCGCTCGGCACGCCGGTTGACCCTGCATCTTCCGGATCGCTGGCCTTGGGCTGAGAAGTTCAGCCGCGCCTTGGCCCGGCTGCGAGCCATTCCACTCCCGGCCTGACGGCACCGTCGGCGACCCACCCACCGGACAACCGAAGATCCCCGCAGACTCGCGCCAGCCCGGTCCGAGAGAGTTCCCTGCTGCGTATTCTCTCGCCATCCCGCGCATCGCAGCTCCCGCAGACGGCCATAGGGGCCCCTGTGCGGCGATGAAGACCGTCCGCCGACCTCCCTACCCCAAATGGAACCCAGGCTATTTCCCCTGTAGCTCCCTCATCCCCCTTCCGCTTTCCTCACGCCGTCCATCGGTGTCCTTCGGTGGATTCGGGCTAAGCAGCAACCATCTCCGGCTGCGTCAACATGGCGGAGTAGCCCGGCGTCACGACGGAGGTGAAGGACAACTCGCCCCTGCCGTCGTACCCGGCACGGTAGGCGTACTCCGCCTTCGCCCCCCATGGCACCCGGACCGCAGTAGAGTCCCAGGAAGTGGTGTAAGAGGGAGAGGGTCTGGAGAAAGAGAGACCACCGCGTCATCCTTAGCGGGCAAAGAAGAAAGCTCGAGAAAGGAGGACAACAGTGGTCAAGGAAAGGATGGACCTGCTGGAGCTATTGCGCAAGGGGGGAATGGACGGTGACGTGGACTTTCTACGAGAGGCACTGAGAGTGCTGGTAGAGGGGATCATGGATGCGGAGGTGTCATCGAGGATCGGTGCTGAGTATGGAGAACGCAGCCCTGCGCGGGTGACCCAGCGCAACGGGTATCGGTCCCGGGCGTGGGATACCCGGGTGGGGACTATGGAGCTGCACATCCCGAAGCTTCGAGAGGGGAGCTACTTCCCGAGCCTGCTGGAGCCACGGCGTCGCAGCGAGCGAGCTCTGCTGGCGGTCATTCAGCAGGCCTACGTAGAAGGTGTATCCACAAGGCGGGTGGATGACCTGGTCAAGGCCCTGGGGTGTGAGGGTATCTCCAAGAGCCAGGTGTCGCGTATCTGTCAGGAGCTGGACGTGGTGGTTGATGGCTTCCTGGGCCGTCCGCTGGACGGTGGACCCTACCCTTACCTGTGGCTGGACGCACTGACCCAGAAGGTCAGGGAGGACGGCAGGATCGTCAACGTCAGCGTGGTGGTGGCGACGGCCGTCAATGGCGAGGGCAAGCGGGAGATCATTGGGATGGACGTGGGTACCAGTGAAGACGGCGCCTTCTGGATGGCCTTCCTACGCTCGCTGTCCGCCAGGGGCCTCAGCGGGGTGGAGCTGGTGGTATCGGACGCTCATCAGGGACTCCGCGGCGCCATCGCCGCAGTCTTCGGCGGAGCCAGCTGGCAACGGTGCCGCACCCACTTCATGACCAACCTGCTCACTCGGGTACCCAGAAGAGTCCAACCATGGATGGCCACCATGGTCCGCACCATCTACCAGCAACCCTCCCCCGATGAGGTACACGCCCAACTCGATAGGGTGACCGATCAACTCGGAGACCGGTTCCCTCAGGTGGCCTCTCTACTGGACGAGGCTGGACCCGATATCCTGGCCTTCTCCAGCTTCCCTGTCGCCCACTGGAAGAAGATCTGGTCCAACAACCCCCTGGAGCGTCTCAACAAGGAGATCAGGCGTCGCACCGATGTCGTGGGCATCTTCCCTAACCGACCAGCCGTGCGTCGCCTGGTTGGCGCCGTCCTCGCTGAACAGCACGATGAATGGGCCGTCGGCCGCCGATACCTCACACCCGCCATTCTGATCCTAAACGAAGCTCTTCCGGAGGCCGATCTCGCGGAGGCGACAGCCGCCTAAACAACATCAACAGGATGACGCACTCTTACACCACTTGACGGGACGTGACCCCGACCGCCGACCCGAACGGCGCCGCCCCCGGCCTTGCTTCCAGGCCCGCCGGCACCGCGCACCACTATCCCCCGCCGGTCCCCCTTCTTCCAGCCCAGCACCTTCACCTCGGCCGGCATGACCCGCTCCTCCGCCTTCGTCCGCCGGAACAGCACCCCGTGCAGCCTCTTCAGCACCCCCGGCGACGGGGTCCTGCTGCCCGACATGATTTGCGAGAAGTGGCCGGAGCTGATGCCAGCCTGCCGCGCGACCTCGTTCTGGCTGATCCCGTGGGCGTTCATCCGCTCCCACACGGCCCGGCGGTCAACGTCGGGGCACCTGGCAGGCGCCACCGCGGAACTGGGCAGCCTCTCCAACCTGACAGAGTTGGACCTCGGCGGCAACGAGTTGAGCGGGGAGATACCGGCGGAACTGGGCAGCCTCTCCAACCTTGAAACGCTGGAGCTCGGCTTCATCGACTTGAGCGGGTGCGTGCCAATCGGCCTGGAAGCCCAGTTGATCCCTTACTCCTTTAACCCACCCTTTTGCTGAAGCCACGCGCCCTCAGCCGGGGGCGGACGATATCAGGACCGGGATGCGCTCCCAGCGCGTGTTGATTATGGCGCTGCCGAGAAACGGGTATCAGCCTCTCCCTTCGTCGGCCTCCCGGTCGACGGCGGTTTGACCGCTCCGGCGCATGCTGACGCCCTTGACCGCCAGACCTTCAGCCAACGTTGAAGGGTGGAGGCCAGGTCCAGAGTGAGTCTCCTCTTATTGGCTTCCATGCCTGCCGCTTCCCCAGATGGACCATCTGACGCAGAAGAGGGCGAAGAAGAGGAATCAATGCCCCACCGGAAAATGGGCAACAGAAAAGGGCCGCACACATGAACCGAGCGGGCTGAAACGCAAAAAAGGGCGGCATACATGGCCGCGCAGGGGGGAGGACACCCAATCCGAGTGTCCTCCCCCCTGTGTGTTGCGGCCTAGCGTCCCGTGCCGACCAACTCCTCCTCCCGCTCCTGTTCCACGATCAGCGCCCACTCGAACATCGAGAGGGTGGCGGGCTGAGCCTTGCGGCTGCGGCCCTTGGACTTCACCGGCTCCTCGGCCATGAACTCCGCCCAGGAGAACAGCGACTGCTGCGGTTCAGGGGTCTCGTCGTGGTGCCCGCTCCCGTTCACCGGGGCAGGCGCATGGCCATTGCCGTTGACCTTGTGGCCGTTGTCCAGCACCAACTCGACCGTCGGCCCGATGCCCCCGTATCCAGTACGGGGCAGGCTGTTGGCGTGGTGTCCGTTGCCGTTGACCGGGACGGCCTCCGGCTCGACTTCCACCAGCTTCCAGCCCTCGTCCACCAGCAGCTCCTCGGCGGTGGCCTCGGCGTCCCTTGCCCGGGCGAAGACCGCCTCCACCGTCTCGGCCTCGTCCTCCTCTCCGCTGACGATCTTGCGGGCCAAGGCCATCATCACGTCGTCGCCGTCGTCCCCGTAGGCGGCCAGCCCGTCCTCCGGCAGCTCGCCCTCGACGGCGAGGGAGCTTTGCAGCTTCTTCGCCACCAGCTTCAGCGCGTCGGCCTGGAGGGTGTTCCGGTAGGACATGAACACCACCTTAACCGGGCGGGTCTGCCCGATGCGCCACGACCGGCGCGACGCCTGCCGCATGACGTACACACTGTAATCCGTCTCGAACCAGACCAGGGTTGGGAAGTCGATCAGGTCGAGGCCGGTCTGCACCAGCCTGGGGTGGCAGATCATCACGTCGATGCCCTGCTTGACCCTATCGGCAACCCACGCCTCCCGCCGTTCGGGGGCCACCGCGTCGGCCTTCATCACCGCCACGCGGAACCCGTGCCGGGTAAGGATGTCGTCCATCCGCTCGGTGATGTCCCTGGTGCCGGTGTGGGTGGCGTAGACCAGCACCCTGCGGCCCTCCATGCGCTCGGCGGCCACCAGGTCCACCAACGCCTGCTCCTTGGGGTAGAGCTTCTCCTCGGACAGGGGCGGCACCTGCACGATGATGTCGCCGCTCCTGGGGTCGAAGACCGTCTCCCCCCTGGTGCAGCCCTCCGGGTAGGCCAGGAGGGTCTGGAGGTAGGTCGCCAGCAGCCGCTTGGAGCCAGCCTTGAGCGCCTCCGCCAGCTTCTTCCGCAGTTCCTCGTACACGGTGTCGTAGGCGCTGCGCTGGGAGTAGCCCGTCGAGTCCTCCTCCGAGTCCATCGAGGACAGAAGAATTTGCTCGGTGTAGTCGGGCAGGCCGGAGGCCACGTCTGCGAGTTTGAGGAAGACGGTGTTCCCTATGATGTGGAATAGAGCGGAGGGAACCAGTCCCGGCCTCTCCCGCACCACCTTGCGGAACTTGCGGCGGCGGCTGTTGCGCCCGTCCTCCACCGCGTCGTTGTCGGGCTTGCCGACGGTGTGCTCCTCGAAGCCGTACCGCTGAATCCAGCGGTGCTCGTCGGAGCGCCCGAACTCCGTCCTGATCTCCGGCGAGAACCTGTAGAGCAGGTGGAACAGCGTCGAGGAGTAGCCGCCCATCAAAGTCCCGGACAGGCTGAGGGACTTGCCGCAAACGTCGGCGAGGACGCCTGCGGCGATGCCCTGGGCCGAGCCTCTTCCCTTGTACTCGTGGACCTCATCACCAATCAGCAGGTCGAAGAAGCCCTTCATCCGGTGCTTCACGTAGTCCGACAGAGGGTAGCGGGCGGGGCCGGACTTGTCGGCCTGCCAGAGGGGGGAGCCGCAGTTGGCGCAGACGCGCTTCCTGCGGTTCAGGTCGGCGTCCGTGAGGGGAACGCCGTCCTTGTCGACGATTTGCGCCGTGCAGTCGGGGCAGCAGGGGACCCGGAACGGCTCCCCCGTCTCCTCGTCCCGCACCAGCCTGCCCTTCGACACGGCCCACCGCTCGATGACGGCGGCCTGCCAGCGGTAGGACAGCTTCGCCTTCTCGCGGGACATGACCGCGAACAGCGGGCCGGAGCCGATAGAGAAGCGGAGCCGCTCCAGGTCGGTGATGGGCTTGACGATGACGGCGCGAGCGCCGGGCACCGTCTGCTCCACCTCCCGCTTCCACTTGGGCACGAGATGCGGCGGACCCAGCACCAGGATGCGCTGGAAGCCCGCCATGTGCGCGGCGGCGGCGGCGATGAAGGTCTTGCCCGTGCCCATTTCGCCGACGACGGTGGTGCCCCGGTGGGCTTCGAGGGAGAGGGCCGCGCCTCGTATGGCGTCGGCCTGCGCCCCCAGGGGGGAGCGGAGCAGGCGGGGCAGCTTGCCGCCGTTCTCCGAGGGGCGGTAGAGCGGCGGGTAGGACTCCACCACCCTCCGGGCGATAGCTTCCTTGAAGTTGTCGATGAACTCTCCGAGGTTCATTGCGTGTCTCCTTCCTTATATAGAGGTGTTGCGTTGCGTCCAGACGGAGCGAGGCCCCGCGTCCCGGTGTCGAGGACGAGCGGGGCCTCGTGGATGCGGCTCGGTGCGAGCCGTCTATGCGGCGTTGGGGAGGCGCTCCCTGCCCTTGGCGTCGTCGTAGCAGCGTCCCCGCAGGTGGTATGCCTTCACCGGGGAGGAGACCGCCCTGCCGACGATGATGTCCACCGAGGCGGTCTGCATGGCGGGTTCGCCGGGGGCGATGGGCTGCCCGCACCGGGAGCAGGCTTCGAGGGTCATGGTCGTCTGCGTCATCCTTGTCTCTCCTTCCTTTTTATGAGGGTGTGTTGCGTTGCGTCCGAAACGAAGCGAGACCCCGCCGGTTCCCTGTAGAGGGATGACGGGGCCTCGTGGTGCGGCTCAGGGTGAGCCGTCTGAGCTAGGCGGCGATGTCGGTGATTACTCCGTCGCCCAGGTCGAGGGCCACCACCGTTGTCTTGAGCCGCTCGCGGTGGACCTCTTTCTCCGGGGAGTCCTCCACCATCTGCATCTCCTTGGAGGTGCGGCCCTTGACCAGGATGCGCCGGCCGTCGGCTTCGAGCTGGAGGTTGTCGAGGAAGCCCGCCGCCACCAGCATCGCCATGTGCCCCCTTCTGAGGGGCATCAGCGGGCGGGTTCGCAGGTCCTTCGCGGGCCAGAGGTTGTCGGTAATCTCCGTGCTGGTCCACAGGCCCGAACGCCGGGCCTCCGCAGCCGCAGCGACGGGATCGACGGTGCGAGTGGCGAACAGGATGTCGCCCGCGGGCGTGGTCTTCGGGGTGAACGGCGGATAGGGGTCGGGGCGCATCGGCTCCGGCTCTCCCACCGCCCACTCCAGCACCCTCCGCTCGGCGGGGGCGTCGGGAGTCGGGTCGGCCTTGCGGTAGGCCATGAGCACCACCTGGTCGAAGACCTCTCGCTCCGGGTCCGGGAAGGCCCAGCAGCGCATCCGCCCGTAGTGGGTGGACAGGTAGCGGGCCGACACCGCCAGACGCTGCCTGGGAACGATGAAGACCAGCAGCCCGCCGTCCACGAGGTAGCGGGTGGTCTGGGTCAGGAAGGCGTGCTCCGTCCGCTTGTCTTCCGAATCGTAGTCGTATGGAGGGTTGAGGAGCAGCAGCCCGAAGGCCCCGTTCGCTATCGAGGTGGCGAACAGGTCCGAGGCCAGTGCGCGGTGGAGCAGTTTCTCGGCCTCCTCCGCCCGGTCCCGGTGCAGCTCGACGCCGTAGGTCTCGATGGTAACGGCGTTGGGGCCGTCCAGCCGCTCGGCCAGCTGCGCCAGCGCGTCCCCGCCCCCGCAGCAGGGGTCGAGGATGCGGAGCGTCTCCCGGTCGCGGTGGTAGTAGCCGGTGGGCGTGTGAATCAGCTCCGCGATCATGTCCACCACCCTGTCGGGCGTGGGGTAGTAGCCCCCTTTAGCCTGCGCTGCAAGTCTCATGTCGTCTCTCCTTGTATCTTGGTTTGGTGTGTAACAATCACTTCACTTAGGTGGATCGGGGTGCGGCAGGCCGACTATTCCCAGGTCGTAGCAGGCCGTGAGAAAGCGAGGGTCGCCGCACCCCCCACGAGTTAGAGCCGAACAGTTGCCTGGGCCAACCAAGCCCGCATCTTGCAAGGACGGGCCAATAATTCGCAGGAGGTGCTGATGGAACAGGAAGCGACCTACGTAGGCATCGATGTAGCTAAGGCCCAGGTGGACGTTGCGGTGCGTCCCACGGACGAAAGATGGGAGGTCTCCCATGACGATGCGGGGATCCGGCAGTTGATCTCCAAGCTGAAGACCCTGGAACCTGTCATGGTGTTGCTTGAGGCTTCGGGCGGCTTGGAGCTGCCTCTGGTGGCTGCTCTGGCAGCCGAGGCGGTGCCGGTGGTCGTCGTCAACCCGCGCCAAGTGCGGGACTTTGCCAGGGCAACGGGGAAGCTGGCCAAGACCGACTCGCTTGACGCGGCGGCTATTGCTCACTTTGCCGAAGCGGTCCGACCTCCCGTGCGCCCTTTGCGGGACGCCGAAACCCAGGCCCTCAACTCCCTGGCTGCCCGAAGGCACCAGGTGATGACCATGCTGGTCTCGGAGAAGAACCGCCTCGGCTCCGCCACCGTCGCCGTCCGTCCCCACATCGAAGCCCACATTGCATGGCTGGAGCGGGAGTTGGACGACCTGGACAAGCGTCTGCGTCAGACTCTGCGCCAGAGTCCCGTGTGGCGGGAGAAGGACGACCTTCTGCGCACCGTCCCCGGCGTGGGCGAGCAGCTCTCCCTCACTCTTCTGGCCTACCTGCCGGAGCTGGGCACCATGGATCGCCGGCAGGTTGCCGCCCTGGTGGGAGTGGCTCCCTACAACCGGGATAGCGGCACCCTGCGTGGTAAACGCACCGTCTGGGGCGGACGCGCCCGGGTCCGCGCCGCCCTGTACATGGGAGCATTGGTGGCCAGCCGCTACAATCCCGTCATCCGAGACTTCTACCAGCGGCTGTTGGCCGCTGGTAAGCCGAAGAAGCTGGCCCTCACAGCATGCATGCGCAAGCTGCTCGTTACCCTCAATTCCATGCTCAAGCATCGCTCGCCCTGGCACGACATGACTTCCACATTCGTTGTTCATTCCTCTTGACTTTCAAGACAGTTGCTTTCTGAGTGTCGTCGGTGGCGTTAGTGTTCGGTCCGAACCGGCAGGGTTCGGGCTGGCAGAAGTAGCAGTCCCTCCTCGCCCTGGGCGGCGGCACGTAGTCCTCGACGGTCACCGCCTGGAATATCACCTGGATGCCGCAGCTTCCGCAGTGGTAGGTCTCCCCGGTGTGAATGTCCTTGTCAGGCTCCTCCACCTGGCAGAATCGCTCGTCGCAGTGCGGGCAGATGAAGAACAGCGTCTGTTCAGTTGGCATGGTCTCTCTCCTTTCTAGTGTCTTGCGCCGCTTCAGGCGGCGATTGGGATGTCCTCGTGGCGGGTGTCGATGCCGACCACCTCTCCGATTGCCAGGTTCCTCTGGAAGCAGAGAACCTGGGCCGTCCCGATGCTCTCGGCGCAGGCGAGGCAGAAGGCGGTTATCAGCTCGGCGCGGCTGGCGACGGTCATTCGCCGCACCAGCATCGAGCCGCCCTCCGGCAGCGTGTGGCGGTAGAGCATGACCGTGGGGTCGCGCCGCTCCGCCTCCGTCGCGGGCCGGTAAAAATGGGGCTGCCCCGACCGGCACAGGTGCTTCGAGCCGTCGTGCGGGCAGTAGCGGCAGAGCCTGCCCCGTACTGGATACGGGGTCGTGCCGTCCGGCGAGAACCGCTGCCACGCCCCGTGGTTGCGCTGGCCCCGCCGCTTGTTGTTGCGCTTGGCCCGTTTCAGGGTCCTATCCATCGCGCCCCTCCTCCGGCAGCGTTAGCCATCCGGCGGCCACCGCCTCGGAGAGGTCTTCCTTCAGCCCCTCGGCCTTGGGGGAGCACCTGTAGGCGGAGACGCCCACCGACTGGAGCGGGACTATCTCGCCCTTGTCCAGGCCCCGGTCCCAGAGCCAGCCCGCCCAGGTGCCGTGCAGGGGCAGCGGGCTGCGCTTGTCGAGGAAGCGGTGGTGGAGGGCCGGAGCGTCCTCCTCCGACTGCGCCAGCAGCAGGAAGGAGTCCTTCTCGTAGCCGAATTCGGCGGTCTTCGTATACACGAGCGCGTGCCAGCCGCCGGAGACGGGCAGGCGGGCGATCTTGGTCGTCCACGTTCCCACCGTCTCGTAGGGAATGACGCACTTCTGATACCCGCCCGACAGGGCCATGCCGTCCGCGCCCCTGATGATGTGGGCGATGTCGGGGGGCTGCTTGAGCAGGGACGCCCAGATCGCCTTGAGCGCCGTCTGGGAGCCGACCATCGAGACGAACCAGAGGCCCTCGGTCTGGTCGTCGCGGGCGAAGGCGTCGGCGGTTGCGCTGAAGCCGCCCGCCGTGATGGTGTAGAGGTCTTCGGGGTCGATGATGTTGGTCGCGAGCATGTCGAGTCTCCTTCGTCGTGTGAGTTGAGGTTGTGCGCGGGGAGGGTGTCTCCCGCGTTAGGGCCGGACGGCGATGACCGCCAGGTCGTGGAGCTTCAGCAGGACATCAGGCCCCGTTCCTTGAGGCTGACAAAGCGATCCCCGCCTATGACGATGTGGTCCAGCAGCTCGATGCCCAGGAGCTTGGCCGCCTGCGCCAGCTCCCTGGTGACGGCGGCGTCCTCCGGGCTGGGCGTGGGGTCAGTGGAGGGATGGTTGTGGCTGACGATGATGCTGGGGACGGCCTCGATGACGGCGGGGCGCAGCACCTCGGCGGGCCGGATCATCGACGAGTTCACGTTGCCCTGATAGATGACCCGCTGGCCGACGACCTGGTTCCGGGTGTTCAGGAGCAGCACCCGAAGCTGCTCCTGGGCCAGCGCGGACATCTCCGGTCCCAGCAGACGCTGAACGTCCTGGGGGCAGCCGATGGCGGGCAGGTCCTGCGGGCCTTCCGGTCTGGTCGCCACGTCGTAGCGCACCGCCAGTTCTCCCAGCAGGTTGAGATTGGCGCGCAGCGCCTCCAGCAACACCGCGTCCTTGGTAGGGGTCTTCATGCCGGTCATGTCGGCCTCCTTAGCTATCGGTTAGAACAGAGAGCGGGGCCGCCCCCTGTGGAGGGAAGCGGCCCCGTGGCGGGTGCGCCCGTCCGATGCGGGCGTCTCCGTGCGGTTGTGGGAGCGGCGGGCTAGGCGAAGGGGGAGTCCTCCTCGCCGTCGCTCGCGCCGTTGCCCGTGCCGTTCTTGGAGTCGAGGAAGACCACCTCGGAGGCGTGGACCTCGGTGCGGTGGCGGCGCTGGCCGTCGTCGCTCTCCCACGAGTTCTGGACGAGGCGGCCCGCGACGTAGATGCGCTGCCCCTTGCCCACGTACTGGTTCACGGCCTCGGCAAGCCCGGCCCAGCAGGTCACGTCGTGCCAGTCCGTGCCGTTCTCGCCCTCCCTGCGGTACCTTTCGGTCGCCAGCCGCAGCTTGGTGACGGGGGTGCCGCCGGGCGTGTACTGCATTTCAGGGTCCGTTCCGACCCTGCCCAAGAGCTCTACCTTGTTGATCGTGCGTGCCATTTCGATTCTCCTTGTGTGTGAAGTAGCGCGGTGTCCCCGCGCCCGTTTGAACGAAAAGCGGGGCCGGACTTCCTGTAGGGGAAGAACGGCCCCGTGGTGCACTCCCTCCAGGGAGCGTCTAGCTGAACTCGAAGACCGGAGGCTTCGGCCCCGGCTCGTCATCGTCGAAGAGCCTGTCGGGGTCGAAGTGCGCCGCCGCAGCCCGGAGAGCCATCAGCGCGTCGGTCCTTGCGCCCGGCCCCAGCGCCGGGTCGTCAATCGCCTTCAGGTAGCGCAGCGCGGCGCTCACCAGGTCGGCGTGGGCGGCGTTGTTGCAGAAGACCCGCTGGGAGGCGTTCGCCATCATCTCCATGCTCACCAGCCCGTCGATGCGGTTGGAGAGCCGGGTCTGGACCGAGGCCAGCTCGTTGGCCAGCCGTGCGATCTCGCGGGTGGCGGGCGGCATCCTCCGCAGGGTCTTCGGCGCGAACCTGCTCATCCCGCCCTCCTTATCTCGCCGAGGGTCTTCGGCTGCCAGTAGAGGTCGCGCTCCACGGCGGGGACGCCACCGAACACGGTCGCCTCCGCCAACTCGTCGAGGGAGAAGTAGCCAAGCTCCGTCTTGAACCCCTCGACGAGGCCGAAGCAGGTTCCGGTCTCGGCGTCCCACTCGGTGACGTACCAGGTCCAGTTGCTGTAGGGGCTGAAAAGCTTTACCGGGGCGAGAACGGCGTCGTAATCCTCGACGTTCTCGTTGGCGTAGAGAGCGGGGATATTCTCTCCCAGCTCCTTCGTCATGAGCTTGTGCCTGCGGAGCCCGCTGTGGTTGTCCTGCCAGAGCCTGCCCCGCACTTGATGCGGGGTCGTGGCGGTCTCTGTTGCGTTGGTCATGGTGTCTCCTTTCATGCTCGTTGGTGAGATTCGGCGGGGCCGTCCCCGTAGATGGGGAACAGGCCCCGTCCTGCGCTTCCACCAGGGAGCGTCTAGCTGACCCGCACGTACTCCGACTCGCTCTCGGTCACCACGTCGGCCCGGACTTCCGGGTCCAGCAGTTCGTTGAGCCTGCGGTAGTTGACCGAGTACCTGGTCGAGCTGACCAGGGTGACCGTGCGGCCCCCGACCGTCGCCTTGGAGTCCCCCTGGCGGCGCATCCACGCCTTCAGGCTGTCCAGCGCCCCGCGCTTGGCCTTCTCAGGCTCCTTGATGGACTCCTGGGCCTCTGTGTAGGCCGCCACCGCGTCCCGCGCCTCCTCGTCGCTCACGTCCTCGATCTCCGTCCCCTCGTCCGTCCTGTCCTCTGCCGCCGTACCCGGAAGGCAGATGTTCAGGAAGGGGCAGGACCGGCACTGCCAGCTTGTGGCCGAGAAGTCCCGCCCCGGCAGAACGTCCGGGTCAGGCCCCTTCTGCACGTGGTGGGCCGCCAGCTCGCCGAGCCAGGCGCAGGCGTCCTGCAAGGCCCGATCCAGCCGGTCGGCGGGTATGACCTCGTAGTCCCAGGTGCGGTTCCCCGTGTCCATCGTGGCGATCACGGCATCCCGAAGCTCCCCGAACTCGCCGAGGGTGTAGAAGGCGGCCTGGGCCACCGACGCCGGGTGGCTGCGCTCGGCCCCCAGCGTCCGCCAACGCTTGAACGCGTCCGGTCCCCGCGTCTTGATCTCCACCACCATCTCGTCGCCGAAGGCGGGAGCCTGCGGCTCGTCGTCGAACAGGAAGAGCTGCGGGGGCGCTTCGTCCCCGTCCAGAGGCATCCGCGCCGTGCCGTCCGGGTGTCCCGTCACCAGCAGGTTGGGGCCGATGCGCACCGTCACCGTCTGCGGGTCCTGGGGGTCTGCGGGAGCGACCTTCCAGCCAGCCCTCTCCATCGCCCGCACCACCACCGGCTCCAGGGCGTTGCCCGCCTCCATCGCCGTCAGCGACTCCTCGCTGGGGGGATTCGTCGGCTGGTATCCCGTCGCCGAGTACCAGAGGGCGCGGCGGCAGCCCAGGGAGGCCGATGCCCGCACCTCCAGATTGCCGTCGTCGTCGAACCGTGCAGCAGGGCGGGAGAAGACCTCCGCCCTGTCAGTAGTCGTCGTTACCATCGTCCTAGCCTCCTTGTGTCCCGTAGATGAGAAACGGGGCCGCCCCCGAAGGAACAGCCCCGCTAGATTCCGTTGTGTTCGCCGCTCATGCAGCCTTCGATTCCACCGCTTCCGCCGCCTCCTTGTCCTCTCCGGCCTTCAGGTGGGCCTTGAGGATGTGGGCGATGCCGTCGCCGAGTCCGAGCACGGCCACGCTCCTGCCGTCGGCCATCGTGTTGAAGAACGGCTGCATCTCCTGAATCCCCTGGCACTGGTCGATGATTTCGTCCAGGGGGGTTCCCCTTCGCAGGTGCAGGGAGATCAACCGGCAGGCAAGCTCGGTGACGCCGTGCTGAAAGCTGCCACCCTTGCCAAGCCAGCCGAAGACCTCGAAGGGCTGGCCCTCCTCGTCCGTCGAGACGGTCACGTAAAGGTTGCCGAACTCCGTTTGCAGCTTCGTCGTCGTGCTGGGAAGGCTGCGCGGCCTGGGCCGTGTCGTCGTGCTCATGGCCTTCCCCCTTCCGCCCGGCAGAGCGGGCGCGTCCGGCTGCACTCGACGGCCTCCAGCTTCACGAAGTGTCTCGCCATCGCAGCGTCCCCGGCGAAGGACTCGGCCTCGATGCAGGTATCGAACCGCTTGAAGGCTTCCGTCCCGCCATCGTCGCCGTAGGCGATGACGTGGTAGTGGATGCCTGGCGGGCAGTCGCGGAGATAGGGGAGCGCGGGAGCGTACCGCTCGAAGTAGCCCGCTACCTTCAGGGCCATCTCCCTCTCGCATTCGTCGCCGAGGCCCAGGAGCGTGCGGACTATCGGCTCCTCGCAGTCCTCCTCCGCGAAGGTCTGCGTGTACATGGCGTCCCGGAGGGCGGCGGGCAGCTCGTCCCACCGCTCCCGGCTGAGCTTCAGCCCGCCGTGGCTGGGCGTCGAGACCCGCCAGACGCCCTCTGCCAGCTCCTCAACGTCCTTGGTCCAGCCCCAGGGGGTGTATGTCAACGTCGTCGTCATCGTTCGTGTCCTCCCTTCCTGTAGATGGAGAGCGAGACCGCCCCCGAAAGAGGCGGCCCCGCTCGATTGCGTGTCCAGGTTCGACCGGAGGGCTAGGCGGCCTGCGCCTGGCGCATCTGGTTGAGCTTGTTGGCGGCGGCCTCGACCAGGGAACCCAGCTCGTCCGCCGTCAGGTCTTCGATGCTCTTGCCCGTCTGGTTCACGACGGCGGCGGCCAGCTGGTCTTCGTCGAAGCCCTGGGCGGCGGCCAGCTCGACGAGCCGCTTGCGCATCGTCTGGACGCGGCCGTCGTCGCGCCTGTCCTGAGCCTGCCGAATGGGACGGCTGGCCTGGGATTGGCCGGACCTGCCGTTGGCCTGGGCGGGCACCCGCTGCGGCTGCGGCGAGTTGCCGGACGCGGCCCGGTCGCCGTAGAAGCCGTTGCCGAACTGGACGCCGAAGCTGCGGAACGCCCGCTTCATGCCGTCCGTTACGGCCCCTTTCATCGCCGTGTCGTGTCCGTCGAGGGTGTCCTCGGCCACCGGGTGAACGCCGAGGTCGGTGCGGGGCAGAGCGCCTGAGACGGTGACCCGGACCGGGGCGCTGTAGCCCTGGGAGACCGTGACCTCGCCCGTCTGGGTATCGACCGTCTCGATCCGGCGCAGCGTCACGTCCCCGGCCAGCTCGTAGCCCCACCCGCCGTATCCGAAGATGGTGTTGGCCTGCTCGATGACGACGTGGCCTTCGAGGTAGTCGAAGACCCTGCCGCCGCGCCCCTTGCGCTGGGAGGCCAGCGCGGGGTCGAGGGGCTGTCCGAGCGCCTGCGTGACGGCGGGCGGCAGCCCGTCCCAGAGCAGGTCATGCCCGTCGATGATGGCGGGGTCGTTGTGCGCCCCATTGCCGTTCCTGGCCCCGCCGTTGACGTGAACGAGGCCGTTGCCGGTCCCGTTGCTGTGGTGTCCGTTGTTGTTGCCGTTAGACATTTTCGTGTCTCCTTCTGTGGTGTCGTTCCTGTAGCGAATGGCCGATGCGGATTCCGCTATGGGAAGCCGTGTGCGGGCAAGGCCCGTCGTGAATTGGGCATAGGTCCTCCTGGGTGGTGAGAGTGGGGATGGGTGAGACGGGCCTAGAAAGCCCGGTAGAGGGATAGTGGGAGGGGAAGTAGCGGGAGCTACCGAGAGGAGCGGGAGCTAGCGGGCGGAGCGGGCCGCCAGAGCCAGCAGGCGCAGGAAGGCGGCGCGTCCGTGGGGAAGGGCTGCAAGCTCGGCCACGTCGCCGACGCCCTGGGGAAGGGCGACAACGGCGGAGCGGCGTCCAAGCAGGTCGGCAAGCCGCTCCGTGGCCTCAAAGCCGGCGTCGTCGTTGTCGAAGGCGAGGAAGACGCGGGGGCAGCCCCGGAGGCCCGAGGCGACCCGCTCGACCCCCTGGGTGCCCAGGGCGGCGCAGGCGGGAAGGCCCCAGCCGGTAAGGGCGAGCCAGTCGAAGACGCCCTCCGCGACGACCGCCCAGGGCGGAGCGGGGCCGAGACGCCCAAGCCCAAGCACCGGCTTGGGGCCGGGAAGCGCCTGGAAGCGGGGAGTCCGGTCGGCATCGACGGCCCGTCCGACAAGCCAGCGGACAAGCCCGCCGGAGGCGTCGGGAACGACGACCATCCCGGCGAACCGCTCCGCTCCCCGCTCCATGAACAGGCCGGAGTCCCTGGGCCGGTCGGCAGGGAAGCCAGCCGACTCAAGGGCCTCTCGCAGCCCGTGTCCCGGCGAGTAGCCGAGGCCGAGGCGGAATGCAGCGTCAAGGCCGACGCCCCGCGAGGCAAGGTAGTCAAGCCCGGCGACGCTGCGCCGGAGCCGACCGGCGTAGAACCGCGCCGCCGCCGTCAAGACCGCAGGGTCCCGTGGGGGCAGCGGAGCCGCCCTGGAACGCCGTGCCGGGACCGGACGGGTGACGGCGGGGTAAGCGCCCCCGTCAAGCCGCTGGATGGCCTCCCGCAGGCTCAGGTTCTCGGCCTGCCGGATGAAGTCCAGCACGTCGCCGCCCAAGCCGCAGCCGAAGCAGTACCACCGCTCCGAGTCGGCGTACACCGTGAAGCTGCCTTCGGCCTCGTCGTGGAAGGGGCAGACGCCTTGGCGGACCCTGCCCCTTCCCCTCAGTCTGACGCCCGACGCCTCCACCGTGTCGCCCAGGGGGTGACGCGCCTTCAGCGCGGGGATGTCCACGTTGGTCGTGACCATCACGCACCCCCGTTCAGGGGCCGCAGACCTCGCAGGCTGTGGCGAGAGACCAGCTTGCCGGTCTTCCACCGCATCCCCAGGGCCGCCACGACCTCAAGCGTCCCGCCGTCGCCGTGGGAAGTGAGCGCGGCGGCCCGGCCCGCTCCCTGGCTGTAGACCAGCGCGTCCCGGTCGCCGAACCGCCGCTTGACCAACTGCCTCCACTCGGAGAAGGCCCAGCGAGCCTCGTGCCTCTCCGCCCTTGCCATGTCCGCACCGCCCAGGACCGCCAAGGCCCCGTCGATGTCCTCCGCCTGCCGCAGCCGCCGCGCCTCGTGGACGCTCCGGGCCACGCCGGGGGTTGCCGTTGCCGTGGGCTTCGCCGTCTCCGCCGCTTCCGTCTCCGGCTCTTTGAACATCGCCGCCATCACCCGGTCCACCAGCTCTTCGAGGCTGCGCCGGGGCCGCACTACCGTCTCCATCGTCCGATTGCCTGCTGCCAATGTTGCCGTCGTCATTACGACCTCCTTCATGTTGTGTTGTTGCCGTTGTCGCCTGCGCCCGCTTGCGGGCAAAGAAGAAGGGCCGCCTCGAACGAGACGGCCCCTGCGTGTTGGGATGGGTTGTGAGAGGCCCGGAGGCCCCGTCGCTAGCGGCGATGGGGCCTCCCTGCCGGACGCCGAGGCATGAACCGCCGAAGCAGCAGCCAGCCGATGCCCAGCCCGACGAGGTTCAGGAAGACCAGCTCGCCGTCTCCGGTGATGAGCGGCGCCGCAACGACCAGGGTGACGACCCCGGCCACGACGACCCGCTTCCTCTGCCACCACTTCCGCTTCTCAGGAGCCTTGGCCGGCGCATCGCTCACTGGGGCGTAGGCCGTCCAGATGGGCAGCCCGGTGAGGACCTCCATCTCGGTTATCACCACGCCCGCAGTGCAGCCCCCGGTGTGGCAGCGCGTGTCGATGCCGTTGCCGTCGGGCCTCTGCCGAAACGCCAGCCCGTCCGACTTCCCGCCGTGGCAGATGGCCGTCGTCGTCCAGAACCAGCCCCGGTCGAAGCTGACCCGGTGCGGTATGAGGTTGGCGATCCGCATCGCGCTCGGTCCCGTGTACTGCTCCGTCATGTCCAGTCCTCCTTCTCCTGCTTGTGTCCGTGATTCGTCCATGCCGTTCGTTGCCTCCTTGTTGCCTTGCTTACCGTTGCCGTTGACTCCGTGATTGCGTGTGCCGTTCCGAAGACGCCCGCAGCCCGACGACGAGTCGAACGCAGGCGAGGCCGGGGGTGAAGAAGACGCAGCTCGGCCCAGGGTCAAATCAGGGGGAATTCGACTGCCTGGGGAGCTGTGGTGAGAGAGACGCAGCGAGGCTCAGGAGCTACGTCGGTAACGTCCTGGGAAGCTGCGAAGAGTTGAAGCGGCCAGCCAGCGAAGACTCCATCGCAGACCGGCGCGTGTCGAAGCTGCGGTCAGGCCCTATCGAACCGCGACGCAGGCATGAGGAATGGCCGGGGCGCAGGGCGCACTCCAACCAGGGTGTCCGAGGGGCCGAAGCGTACGAGACGCTCCAACCGCTGCGAATGTGTCCTCCGGGGCGGCCATCGGGAGAGCAAGGCTCAATCCTTCCGGTCTGACCCCTGGGCGGCTGTTCGGAGAGCGAGGCTCGATCCTATGCAGCCGGTCCCGGATTCGGGGGACGGGAATCCTCCAGGTTTCTAGGCACGAAACGCTGGAAAAGCCAGAAACTGCGTCAATTATCGCCCGAACATCCAACCGAATGGAAGGCTTCCGGGGGGTCAATCGGGCCTCTGCGCCCACATTGCACGCTGCTATGTAGCTCCCTTGTAGCTCCGAAGCAGCACCCACCGGAAACCGGCCCCGGAGACGGCTCCGGGGCCTACTTCCGCCACAGCCCCACGGTGAGGACCCGCCGCACCCAGCGCAGCAGCTTCCGCTTCCTCAACGCCACCCTCGTGTCCGCCAGGGCCTTCCAGCGCCAACTGGTCTGGCCCCTGCGCCCGAAGCCCCGCAGGGGCTGCTTCTCCGGCGGCAGCGTCAGCCCGTGCTCCTCCAGCATCGCCAGCTCCAGCATGAGCAGCCGCTCCTCGGTCACGAGCCACGACAGGCTCCCGCCCCGGCGGGGGTGACCGGCCCGCAGCCCGCGCCACTCCTCGACCAGCGGCCACGCATCGCCGTAGACCTCCGGATCGTCGTCGTCAGGCTCCACGGTGACGATCTCCGGGTCCAGCCGCCGCTCCCTGAAAGGCTTCTTCGAGCCCAACCCCGCCACCGGAGGGGCGGCCCTGGTCTCCGACCGGCCCGCCCCGTCCTTGTCCTGCGCCTGGGTCCGACCGACCGTCTCCGTCTGCCCGTCGGCCTGCCCAGCCACGGCAGCCCGAATCTCGTCGAGGCCGTCCCGCAGCTCCTTGGCCAGCGACTCCATGCCGCCCTCCAGACGCTCCTCCAACGCCCCGACTCGCTCCCGCAGCCGCGCCACTTCGGGGTCGTCGCCCGTCCCCAGCAGCCGCTCCAGCGCATCGCCCATGCGTCCCGTGATCTCGCCCGACTCCTCGGCCCTGACCACCGTGCGGTAGGCCACGCCCAGCAACTCCGCCGCCTCCACACGGCCCTCCTCCCGCACCAGCTCCCGCAGGAACCCGCTCAGCCTGAGCCGCCTCAGCCTCTCGACGTCCAGGCCATCGCTCCCGCCGCCGTCCGCCTGGGTCTCATCAGCCATCGTGTCGCCGTCCAGCGTCCCGTCAGCCTGTGTCTCGTCCGCCTCTGTCCCGTTCACCTGCGCCTCGTTCATGCCTTGACCTCCTCGCCGTCATGTCCTGTAGGGGGTGTGTCCTGTAGGGGGCATCACGCCCCTCGGTAAGGCCCCGCTCCCCCAATTGCTCGCTCCGATTTAGCAGGGACTCGCCGCATCGCCCCGCTTTACCCACTTGCCTTTCGTCAATTTCAGCCCTTTTCCGGTGAACCAGCCCTTACCTCGAAGTGCTCGCAACCACCGCTGCCACTCACCGCATTCCCCCCTGTTTCAGGTAGGAACCCGGCCCCCACTTGCCTTTTGTCAACCGACGCTAATCCCTGTACACGGGTATGACATCACATCCGGCCTCTCAAAGTGGAGGCCCCGTGAGGGGGGCACGCGCGCGTGCCCCCCTCACGGACCATGATATTTCGCCCCCCGACTCCTCAGACTCGACCGCAGGCGAAAGACCCCATTCGAGACGAGGAGGCGAAGACGTGGGACCGCAATCGACCATCCGACGCAAGGCAAGAAGGCTGATACCCCTGGCCGCCGCGCTGCTGCTGGCGGCGCTGGTGGCGATCCCCGCAAGCAACATCGCCCTGGCCCAGACCCCGCCCGGTAACGGGATCGTCCTGGTCAACGCGGACCGGGAGCTCGTGGAGCGCAAGAAGGGCGGCGAGTTCGTCGCCCGCCCCGTCTTCGACCACGAGATCGAGAGCCTCTTCTACGCCGTCCGGGACGCCGACACCGGCGACTGGATAAGCGCTATGTACCGGCTCAATGGCGGCGAGAAGAAGCGCAGCGACGGCTGGGAGTACTCATGGGAGTACCCGGCCCTCGACGAGCAGCCCGGCCTCGACCCCGACCGGGCCTACCTGCTGGTCATGCTGGCGACCGCCGAGAGCGGTGAGCGGGGCGACTTCTACGCCGTCGTCCCCATCCACCAGCCGGGCCGCATCTGGGACAAGATTCTGTCCGCCCTCAGCCCCGGACGCTGGGCGAAAGCCTTCGCCGGGTGGATCATCGAGGGCGTCCACGGGACCCTCTGCGGCGTGGTCGAGCGGGCGTCCGGCGAGGACGCCGACAACTGCCGGGGAGGGTAGCCGTCCATGAGCGACATCCTCACCGGCACCCCTCCCGACCTCACCTACGCCAACGACCTGGTGCGCGACGCCTGGATAGTCGTCTGGGCCATCACGTCGGGCGCGCTGGTGGTCATCCTCGGCTGGATGGGGCTGAGCCTCATCATGTCCGAGCACCTGGGACGCCAGCAGGCTAGCTGGCGGGAGCTGGTCCCCCGTCTCGTGCTCGGCCTCGTGGCCGCCGCATCGTCCCTGTGGTGGTGCGCCCTGGTCATCGACGTGGCCGACGCGGTGTCCGGCTTCATCGCCGTCTCCCTCGACGTCACCGCCGGAGACATGCTCCGCTCCACCCTTCGCACCCTGATGACCGCCGTCGACGCCGGGAGCGTCGGCATGGCGCTCTTGATGGCGATTCTCTACCTGGTCTACGGCTTCTTCGTCCTCTACGTGATCGTGCAGATGGTGCTGCGCCTGGCCCTCATCGACATCCTGCTGGCCCTGGCCCCCATAGCCCTTGGGCTGTGGATTCTGCCGCACACGGCGGGCTGGGGCCGCCACTGGCTCAGGCTCTTTATGACGACGGTGTTCCAGCAGGCCATCCAGCTCATCGCCCTGGCCCTGGGGTTCGGCTTCCTCAACGAGTTCGCGGAGATAGCGGCCTTCGAGCCGGTGCAGGACCTCATCTGGAAGCTGCTCATGTCCCTGGCCTTCGTCTACATGGCGACCAAGGTGCCCTCGATGCTCGGCAACCACGGGACCTTCGACTCCTGGCTCTCCATGCTCTATTTCGGCATGAACCTGCCCGCGTCGATGGTGCGCTCGGCGAAGACCATCGGGCTGATCGCGGGCGGGGCCGCCGGAGGTCCGGGCGGCATGGCGGTGGGAGCGATGGCAGCCAGCGCGGGCCTGTCGGCTGCCTCAAGCGGCCTCAGTTCGGCGGCTTCGATGGCGACCCCATCGGCTGGCGGGGGAGACGGCGGAGGCGAAGCGCCCAGGAGCAGCGGGGAGTAGCTCCGCAACTACCACGACGACCCGACAGGCGCGGACGGGGTTCGCGCCCATCCACGGAACGAAGGGAGGTGGAGCGATGTGCCAGTAGGCGAGGGGAGACACCCGAACCGATAGAGACGAGCGAACCGATGAAGGCCGGGCGAGGAAGACCCGGCAACTGAACAGAGAGGAGAGAAAACCTATGGACGAACTGACACAGACCATATCGAACCTGGTGGGAATCCTGCTGGGCGTCGTGGGCGCGGTAGGCGTGGGCTTCTTCATCTACGGGGCCTACCTGTACCTCACGGCGTCGGGAGCGCCCCACCAGATGGAGCGGGGCAAGAGCGCCATGATGACCGCCCTGGCGGGCATCGTGCTGGCGATGGTGGCCTACGGCGTCGTCGAGCTGGTGATGGACGCGGTGGTGGGTTCCCCGGTGGACCCCGACGTGCCCGACCCCACGAAAACCGAATAGCAAGCGGACGAAAGGAAGGAGAGAGACATGAGAGAACACGAGGTTCCGACCCACGTGCAGGCCGAGGACAGGGTGCTGCTGTGGTTCACCTTCCCGCAGGTAGTGGCGATGACGGCGGTGTGCGCCCTGTCCTACGGCGCATACCGCTACGCCCCCGTCGGGCCGTCCGAGGTGAGGATGGCTTTGGCCGTCCTCCTGGGCCTGATGGGGCTCGCCGCCGTCGTGGGGAAGATAGGCGGTCGGCGGCTGCCCCTGGTGGCCGCCGACCTGTTGAAGTACCGGCTGGGGGCGCGGCTCCACGTTGGGCCGCCGTCCCAGCTGGCCCGCAGCGAGCCGCCCGCGCCGGTCCAGCCGGTGCGGAGCGGCCCCGGCCCCCTGCGGATGATGGCGCGCCGTGCTGGAAAGACCCTGCGCGGCCTTCGCCCCAAGCCCAAGAGCCGGGAGCGTAAGGGCGGGCGGAGGCCCTTCCGTCCCCACCGCTGGTTCGGCAAGGGCAAGAGGCCGGAGGCGGACAGCATGAACGGGAACGGCGGCGAGACCCGAAAGGCCCGGCGCACGAAGCGTCCGAATACGTGGGCAGCCGTCCTGGCCGCCGTCGCTCTGGCGGCGGCGGTCGCGACGGTCCCGCAGTCGGCTCTGGCCCAAGGCCCCGGCGACGAGGGCTGGAGCTCCGACGAGATCGAGTTCCAGCCCCCGCAGCCGGTGGAGGGGCGGCGGCTCTTCGTCGAGGGGTTGACCGTCTCCGGCGACCGCGCCGCCGTCACCCTGCGGGCCGCCACCGCCCTGGACATCCGGGTGCGGGCCTTCGGCGGCTCCCAGGGCCGCTCCCTGCGCTTCTGGGGGTCGGCCAGCCTGGACGAGGGGGAGCGCATCGACTACTCCCTGCCCCTGCACGGCCCCGCGCCGTCGCTGACCTTCTCCTGGGAGGACACGCTGGGACAGGCGGGGGCCGTGACGCTCAAGGGCGAGCAGATCCCGTACCCGCTCCCGGCCATCGACGGGGAGCTTTGCGACCTGCGCATGGCCTCCCTGGGCTGGACGCCGGGGGCCGTCACCGGCGTCATCGAGTCCGAGTGCGTCGCCGCCGTCGAGGAGCCTATCGAGCTTCAGACGGTGACGGGACACGAGAGCGTCACCGAGACGGCGTTGATGGACGCCCAGGTGACGGCCGTCGCCGGAACGGTCTCCGCAGCGACCGGAGCGTCCCACGCCAGCGTCGCCTTCGTCCCGGGCGGCGAGACCCGCTTCCGGCTGACCGTCGGCGCGGGCGATGCCGTCCACGGCGTGAGCGTGGACGTTGATCTGGAGGCGAGCCTCCGCATCCCCATTCCCCCGCTGACGCTGCTCACCCACCACCCGGAGCGGACGGAGCGCCGCACGGAGACGGTGAGCCTGTGGAGGCCGGGGACGAGCCAGACCGTCAGCGAGACGGTCACCTTCACCAACCCCGACGGAACGACCGCCGAGCGCGTCCTGTCGGCCACCCTGTCGATACCCGGCGAGACGGTCTACCGGGACGTGACCCTCACCATCGTCCACCCGGAGCACGTCAAGGCCGAGACGGTGGAGCGGTCGCCCGTCACGAAGACCAGGGACGAGAGCCTGTCCCTGGTGTCCGGCGTGGGATCGGACGACCCCTTCGCGGTCCTGGTCCTGCCGGAGCCTGAGCCGGTCGAGCCACCCGCCGAGCAGACGCCCGCAGACAGCGGCCTGATCGACTGGTTCGACCTACTGGGCTGGGAGTGGCCCTGGTGAGGCGCGCCGCGACCATGCTGCTTCTCACCGGCGCGGCCCTCGTGTTCATGGGGGCTGCGCCGGCCGAGGAGCGGGCGATGCTCGAAGCCTTCGACAAGGCGCTCACGGCGATGGCCTACGCCGCCTCCGGCCTCTGCGTCTTCGCCATCGCCTGGGCGGGCTTCGTCCTGATGGCCGAGGGCGCCGACGAGCGGGGCGGCGGCAGGGCCAAGAGCGCCGTCGCCCTGGCGGTGGTCGGTCTGGTCCTGGTGCTTTCGGCCAAGGGCGTGGCCGCACTGCTGCGCAGCGGCGTCGTCCCCTTCCCATTTCCCTAAAGCAAAGGAGAAGAACCCATTGAAGAAGCTGATTGAACAAGTCACGAAGCGCGGAGCGGCGAGGCCCCCGGAAGGGGACGCCGCTCCGCAGGACATTTCGGGATGCGGCCCCGACGCCGCGTCCCAACCCGCCGAACCCACAACCCCCGCGCCCAAGCCGCCGCCGGAGCTGCCCCTGTTCTTCATGGTGTCGCACCTGGAGGACGACGGGCCGGTGCGCCTGGACGGGGTGAAGCTCGGCGTGTGCGAGGTTATGGGGCTGGAGATGGACGAGCCGAAGCTGGGGGCCTTCGCGGGCGCGCTCAACGCCTGCGACTTTCCCATCCAGCTCCTGGTGCGCCAGCACCCGCCGCACCTGGGCGGCCTGCGGGCCAAGCTGAAGGAGGCGCAGCCCGGCGACCTGCCCCCGCAGACGCGGGCGGCGTCCGAGTCCCTGGGGCGGCTGCTCGGCGACCTTGAGGCCCGCGACGGCATCCTCGACCGGCGCTTCTACGCCGTGTCCGAGTTCGGGCGCATCGGCGAGCTGCGGGGCCTGCTGGCGCGGGCCGGGCTGTCGGTGCATCCGCTCCGGGGCCGACAGCTTCGGATGCTGCTGCTGGCGTCGGCCCTGGGAGGGACGCCCGCCGAGCCGGACGAGGACGAGCCGGTGGAGGTGGAGATGGGCCGCCGCGACGTGCGCGTCGGCGGACACCTCACCCGCTCCCTTCATTTGGGCAAGTGGCCCCGGTCGCTGTCCCCCGGCTTCCTCCAGAGCCTCATGGCGGCGGGCGCGCCGATGGACCTGTCCGTCCACCTGGGGTCGATACCGGCGGAGCAGGCGGCCCGCACGCTTGAGTGGCAGAAGGTGCGCTTCGAGTCGGCCCAGTCGCTGTCCTTCAAGCGGGGCCGCACCATGTCCCCGGAGGCGGAGATCGCCCTGGAGGACGTGACCCGCCTGCGGGACGAGGTGCAGCGGGGCAGGGAGCGGCTCTTCCACGCCTCCCTGTCCATCACGCTCCACGCGAAGGACGAGGCGTCTCTCAAGGAGATGACCCAGCGGGCCAAGGCCCACTTCGCCGCCACCCTGGGCAAGCTGGACAACCTGGCCTTCCGCCAGCGCGAGGGGATGCTGTCAACGCTGCCCCTGGCCCTGAACGCCGTGGCGGAGTGGCGGACGCTGGACACGTCGTCGCTGGCGCGGCTCTTTCCCTTCTCGCCGCCCGATATGGACACCCGCAGCGGGACGCTGTACGGCATCGACATGCGGGCCTGCGCCCCGGTGGTCTACGACCCCTGGGACGGCACCCACCTCAACGCGAACACCGCCGTCCTCGCAAGGTCGGGCAGCGGCAAGAGTTTCGCCACCAAGCTGGGAATGTTGCGTGGCCTGTGCCGGGGCGTGACCGCCTACGTCATCGACCCGGAGGGCGAGTACGCGGACATGGCCCGCGCCGCGGGTGGGCGCGTGCTGTCGCCGGGCGTTCCGGGCCAGGGCATGAACCCCTTTGTAATCGACAAGGGCGACTCCGAGGAACTGCTCCAGCGCATCGGCAGCCTGAGAAGGCTCATCGAGGTGATGGTGGGCGAGAGCCTCGGCGCGGAGCGCAGGGCCTCCCTCGACCACGCCCTGGCGGGCTACTACGCCCAGCCCAGAGAGCGCACCGGCTTCCGCGATTTCTACGCCCACCTTGAGCGGGAGGCGGGCGACCTGGCCCGGCTGCTGCGGCCCTTCGCCACCGGCAGCCTGCGCAACCTGCTCTCGGACGAGGGCGACGACCTGCTCAGCAACGAGGCCCTCATCACCGTCTTCGACCTGCGGCTGCTCGAACCGGAGCTGCGGCCCGCAGCCGCGATGGTCTGCACCGAGACGGTGTGGGCGGCGGCGGCCCAGGACCCCAAGCCCCGCCTGCTGGTGGTGGACGAGGTGTGGAGCATCATGCAGCACCCGGAGGGCGCGGCCTTCATGGTCAGCATGGCGAAGCGGGCCAGGAAGCACCGGCTGGGGTTGCAGTTCATCACCCAGGACGTGCAGGACCTCCTCAGCGAGGACACCTCAAGGGCCATCACCGGACACTCAGGGCGCGCCCTCTTGCAGAACGCCGCCTTCAAGCTGCTCCTTCAGCAGGACGCGGCGGCCATCAGCACCGTGGGCGACGCCTTCGACCTGCCCGAAGACCTCCAACGCTGGCTGCTTTCGTGCCCCAGGGGAGACGGGCTGCTCCTGGCGAAGGGACACCGCTTCCCGGTCCGCATCGAGGCGACCCCGGAGGAGACGGCAGTAATTGAGTGGCGGCCCGGCTCCCACAGACGGAACGACGACAACGGATAGAGACCCCATAGAGAAAGGAGCAACCCGATGAAACTGAACCCGATCAAATGGCTGCTGAACGACGAGGACAAAAAGCCCCCGATCCTGCTGGCGGTGACGCCGCCCCGGACCGGGGAGCGCACCCTGCTGGGCGTGGAGAACATGCTCGGCTCCATCGCCGTCCCCGAACCCTTCTCCCTGGAGCTTGCGGGCGACGCCGACGGCGTGACCCTCTTGGCCCGCTGCCTGGACGACCAGGTGGTGCGCGGCCAGATCGCCGCCCGCTACCCCCAGGCCCAGATACAGGAGGTGCCGGCCGAGGACGACCCGCTGCGGCTGGGCGAGGACGAGCAGGCGTGGTCGATGACGCTGCGGGCCGACGGCCCCGAGTACGTCCCCCTGCGCACCTTCCGCGACGACGACCTGCTCGACCCCGGCTCCGACCCGCTGATCGCCCTCATGGGCGCGCTGTCGAACCTCAACGAGGGGGAGCGCGTCGTGGCGCGGCTGCTGCTGCGCTCCCTGGGACCCGACTGGTCGGAGGCCCATCTCGAAAAGGCCCACAAGCGGCCCGTCGAGGAGCGGCGGGACCCCTCCTACACCTACCAGACCAAGCCCCTTCAGACCGACGGCGTGACGATGGCCGTCCTGGGGGTGGCGGCCCTGGCCGCCGTCAAGGGCTATCTGTGGGTGCAGGCGGGGGAGACCTGGAAGGCCGTGCTGCTGGGCGCGGGCGTCGCCCTGGCCCTGGGCGTCGGCGGCTGGGCCTGGCACCGCTTCAAGAAGGCCCGCTCCCGCGTCCACGACCCGCTCCTCATCAAGGAGAAGGTCTCCCGCATCGCCTTCGACGCCGAGCTTGAGGTGACGGCGGTCCTGCCCGCCGACACGGGACCGCGGCGCGCCAGGGAGCTTCTGGGGACGGTGGCGGCCGCCTACCGCCACTACGACAACCCCGCAGGGGCGCGGTTCAAGACGGGAAAGGTGCGCCCCGCCGTCCCCGACCCGGAGATGCTGCACCCCGCAGGCCCCGGATTCTTTGGCAAGCGCAGCGTCATGGGAGTCCGCGAGGCGGCCTGCCTCTGGCACCCGCCTGGAGCGCGGGACGAGACGCCCCTGGTGGCCCGCGCCGGGGCGAAGGTGCTGCTGCCCACGGCCCGCAGCGTCAGCGGCGGCGCCCACGTCGGCGACACCACCACCGGAACGCCCCGGAAGATTCACTTCCCCGGCGACCTGCTCCGGCGGCACCACCTCTACGTCGCCCGCACCCGCATGGGCAAGTCCACCCTCATGCACCACATCGTCGCCCACAAGATGCGCGAGAAGGCGGCGGGCAGGGACAACGACGCCATCGTCGTCGTCGATCCCCACGCCGACCTGGTGGGCGGCCTGCTGGAGCACGTCCCCCCGGAGATCGCCGACCGGGTGCGCCTCATCGACCTGGCCGACGAGCGGGGAGCGCCCGGCGTCAACCTGCTGGACACCCGCATCTTCGCCGACCGGGACCGCACCGCCGACTCGGTGGTGCGCGTCGCCAAGGGCCTGTGGGAGCAGTGGGGGCCGAGGATGCAGTCCATCCTCGAACAGACCGTCAAGACCCTCCACGAGGCCAACGAGTGCAGGGACGCGGGCGAGCAGTACACCATCCTCGACGGGCTGCGCATCCTCTCGGACGACGACTTCCGCTCGGAGGTGCTGGAGATGGTCTCCGACCCCTACCTGCTCCAGTGGTGGGCCAGGGACTTCGGGAACTGGCGGCGCGAGACCCGCGCCGACGCCCTGGCCCCGGTGCAGACCCGCCTCTCCTACTACGCCTCCTCCAAGCGGGCGCGGGCCGTCTTGGGCCAGTCCCGCTCCACCATCGACATGCGCCGGGTCATCCGGGAGGGCGGCATCCTGCTGGTGTCCACCGCCCAGGGCACGGCGGGAAGGGACGTGGCCGCCCTGGTGGGCGCGTCCCTCCTCAACCTGGTGGACGCCGTGATACGGGAGCAGGGCAGCCTGCCCTTCGAGCAGCGGCGGGGCGCGCTGGTCGTCGTGGACGAGATGCAGTCGATGCCCGGCGTCGATTACGAGTCGATGCTGAGCGAGCTTGGGAAGTTCGGCGCGTCCTTCATCCTCGCCACCCAGAGCCTCGCCAAGCTGGACGACCTCTCCCGCACCATGCGCGACACCCTGCTCGCCAACGTGGGATGCCTCGCCGTCTTCCAGGTGGCCGGGAACGACGCAAGGCAGCTCGTGTGGGAGCTGGGCAAGGAGCGGGTGACCGAGGACGACATCACGTCGCTGCCGGTCCACCAGTGCTACGTCCGCGCCACCGTGGGAACGGAGCGGATGGACGCCTTCTCCATGAAGGTCGCCAAGCCGGAGCGGGGAGACGCCGACACCGCCGAGCGCATCCGCGCCGACGCCCTGAGCTACCTCACGGCGGCCAAGGACATGGCCGAGCGGGACGCGGGGCTGCAAGACCTGGTGGACAAGTACCGCAGCGAGATGGAGAGGCTCAGGAAGGGCCAGGCCCCGGAGACGGAGGGCGGCGAATCCCAGGAGGCGGCCCGGCGCAAGCAGCGCACCAAGCGCGACCAGAACCCCGGAGCCGACCAGCCGCAGGCGACGGATGAGGAGCCCCAGGAATGAGGCCCGTGGACGGCGAGCTGCTGCGGCTCCTGGCCGACATGCCCTTCCTTGACCGGCTGGATATGGTCGCCGTCTCCGGCTGGTCCAGGGGCGGGGTCTACAGGGCCGTCCCCGGGCTGGAGGACGCCGGGCTCATCGCCTCCGTCCCCCACGGGACCGAGCTGGTCACCCCGACCCGCAGGTTCCACCTCACCGCCGCAGGGCTGCGCCGGCTGGCCCATGCCCGGAACGCCTCCCCCGTATCAAGTACGGGGCAAGCTCTGGAGGACTTGCTCCGCGACCTCCCCGTCTCCGCCCGGTGGCGGCGCGTCCTGCTGGAACGCCTCGACGCCGTGGCCGTCGTCTACCGCCTCGCCTCCGCCATATCGAACACGGCCTACCCCATCCGTTTCCGCTGGTACCGAGCCATGCCGATGGACGCGGCCATAGAACTCTCCGGCGGGCGCACCATCGGCATCGTCCGGCAGGGGCCGACCACCGATAGGACGGGCTTCTCCAAGCGGCTCTGGCGGCTCACCCAGGGGCCGCAGCCCGGAGCCGTCCTGCTGCTCGCCCCCGACGAGGTGCGGCTGCGCCACGCCCGCAGGCGGCTCTCCCAGACCCCCGCCGAGACGCTCTTCGCCCTGGAGCGGGAGGCGGCCGCTGCGTCCCCGGACGACCCCGTGTGGCGGCTGCGCTCCGTCAACGCCGCCGTCAGCCTGCGGGCCGTCATAGACCGCATGGACCGCAGAGGCGCTTTTCCCGCCGAGCGGCCCCTGGCGCGGGTCTCCCTTCCCCCGGACATCGACGAGCACTCTCCGGGAGGCGACGTGCCCGACTATCTGCTGCCCGCCCTGCTCAGGCCCGCCGAGAAGCGCGCCCTCGACCTGCTCTCCGACTGGCCCTGGCTCGGCCTGCAAGACCTGGCCGGACTGCTGGGGGTATCCCGCCCGCGGGCGTCCCAGCTCATCGCCGCCCTGGAGGGGTTCGGCCTGGCCGTCCGCTCCCCCGCCTCGGGACGCCGCCTGGCCCTCACCGACCTGGGGCTGGCGATGCTGGCCCGCCGGGACCGCACCGCCGTGGGCGGGGCCAGGAAGCGGTGGAGCGCCGCTCCCCTCGACGCCGGGGACTGGCGCAACGTCTCCGGCAGGCGCAGCCGACAGCTCCTGCGCGACATGGGGCACACCACCGCCGTCCACGGCTTCATCGCCGCCCTGGCGACCCAGGCCCGCGACCTGGGCTGGGAGATCGACCAGCTCGACCCGCCCATCAGAGCCTCCCGCTACTTCCGGCACTTCGGCGGCAGGCGCTCGGTGCAACCCGACGCCTTCGGCATCCTGCGGCGGGGCGACGCCGCCTGGCCCTTCTTCCTTGAGTGGGAGCGCCGCGCCGTCCGCCCCGTCACCATGACGGAGCGGCTGGCCCCCTACCTGCGCTACTACTCCTCGCCCCGGCCCACCGACGACCACGGCGCACGGCCCGCCGTCCTCGTGGTCTTCCACGAAGACCTGGCGGCCACCCACTTCCTGCGCGTGGCCCTTGAGGAGATGGTGCGGACCAGGACGTCCCTTCCCCTGCTGGTCTCCCACCGGGGCCTGCTGGAAGACGAGGGGCCGCTGGGACGGGCCTGGCTCGCCCCAGGCGGTGGCTTCGAGCCGGACTTCCCCCTGCCGCAGCCCGCCGCACCCCAACCCAAGACGGGAGAGCGCAGACCATGAGGCTGTACTACATCGACGAGTCCGAGGGTCCCCGATGCTACGTCCGCTCCGCCCTGGGCGTGGACGCCGAGCGGTGGAACGACCTCCACCGCCGCGTCCGCGACTGGCGGCTCGAGCTGCAAGACCGCTACGCCGTCCCCACCGGACGGGAGCTTCACGCCTGCGACCTGCTGGCCGGTCGGGGCAAGCTGGCCCGCGAGGGCGGCGTAGACCGGAGGCTCGCCCCGGAGCAGGGAGCCGAGATATTCACCGCCGGGCTGCGCGTCATCGAGGACGCCGCCCGCACCATCGGCGGCGTCGAGATCGTCAACGTCTGCCTCCGCAAGCCCGACGTCATGGGCTACGAGCGGGCCAGCCTCGACCGGCTGCTCAACCGCATCAACACGTCGGTCGCATCCGCCAACCGCCACGCCTTCCTCATCTTCGACGAGGGCAGCGAGGAGATGACTACCCGCCTCTACCGCAGGCTCAGGAGCCGCAACCCCGTCCCCAGCCGCTACGAGGCGTGGGAGGACGGCGAGCGGACCAAGGACATCCCCATAGAGAGGGTCATCGGTGGCCCCGCCTTCCGAAGCTCCCACTCCGACCACCTGCTACAGATGGCCGACCTCATCGCCCACGCCCTCCTCAAGCAGGAGGAGGAGCCGTCGCCCAGGGTGGAGCGACTGGGCATCGCACAAGCCTTCTCCACCCTCGACCGCGCCCTCAACCGCAGGGCCGCAAGGCGAGACCCCCAGGGAGTGGTCAGGCGGTGAGGAGGCAGGGAAGGGCGGCGGCGGGTACATGCACCCGGCCCCGCGCCCCTACTCCTCCGTCCCGCCATCCAGACCCGCGTCGCCATAGAGCATCAGGTCGAAGCCGCCGGGAATGCCGCGCGCCAGCGTCATAATGCCCCAGTAGCTTCCCCCGGAGGGCGTCCCCCCGTTGAGCCACTTCTGCACGGTGCGCTCCGTTACGCCGAATAGCCTGGCCAGGTCCTGCCGCGACAGGTCGGCCATCGCCATCAACCGTTTCAGCCGCTCCCCGAAGTCCTCGGGAAAGGGCGGCCCTCCTCGGCCCTTCTCGGCGCTCCCTTCACGTCCTTCGACGGCCATGTTGTCCCTCCTCATTCGGTGGTTTCCGGTTGCCTCCTCGTCCCAAACCCGGTTTGCGGAGCTTCCATAGAACGGGCATCAGACCGCTCCAGACCCAACGATACACTATGGGCGACCCCCCTCCAAGACGAAGCGGCGGCCCCAGGCGCAGACAGTCCCCCAACGGCAGAAAGCAAGAAGGCCGGGCGGGATAACCCGCCCGGCCTTCTGTGTTGTCGGGGAACCCTGGGGCAGGCTCCCTCAGATCGCGGTCGCCTGCCCTCAGCCCGGCCCCCGGTACGTAAGGGGCGGCGCTGGAAAGCCCCTGCTGATAGACCGTTGGCCCATAGCCATCACTTCCCGCCTCCTTTATATCCCTCCGCTCCGTCGTCGCCGTAGAGCATCAGCCGGTGGCCGCCGGGAACCTGGCGGGCCAGCTCCATGATGGCCCAGAAGTAGACGCCCGACGGCGGCCCTCCCCTGCGCCACTTCAGCAGCCCGCGCTCCGTCACGCCGAGTAGCTCGGCGAACTCACGCCAGGACACCCCGACCAGCTCTTTCAAGCCCTACAGCCGCTCCCCGAAGTCGTCGGGAAAGGGCGGCGGGCGGTAGTCCAGGGGCCGGTCTCGTTCCATAGTCGCCATAGTCCTTCCTCCTCGTTTTGAGATCGTGTTTACGCTCAGACGCCGCAGCGCCCCTCGCACTCGTTGCCGAACCCGTCCGACAGTCCGCCTTCACCGGGTTCCGCCTCGTCGAGCGCGACCGCCTGGGCCAGGGGCATACGCTGGGAGTGCAGGTACGGCTCCTTGGCGAAAGCCAGCCCGCTCCGCAGGTTGGCGTCGATCTCCACCGCCTCGGCGAACAGCTCAGGCCATCTGCGCTTCGTCTCCACCCATCTCTGTCTTGACTGGAAGGGGCAGGCGACGCAGGCCGAGCGTTCCAGGGGCCTGTCGTAGCGGGCCGCCCACCAGTCGGCGCAGTCCCTCCGGGACATGCCCGCCTCGATGAGCGGGTAGCGGTTCGTCATCCACCTGTCGCGGGAGTCCTTCATGCGGACGGCCTCGTCGGTGGAGATGCCGAGCCACAGCTCTACGCTTACGCCGGATGGGACGCGCTGCCTGGGCCTGAGTCCCAGCAACTCCCGTATCCTGCGGCGGATGGGCCTGATCTTGTAGTTGTCGGTGCACTGACGCCTGCCGATGCCGTCGCCCTCTCCGTCGCGGCCCTTGAGGTAGACGGGTATGTCCACGTAGCTGCGGGAGCCGGAGTGGTTGGTGAGAGCCATCACGTCCTCGCGCAGGCTGCGCCCGTTGTCCACGACGTACATCGGGAAGCTCAGTTGACCTTCGAGCCAGTCAAGGTGCGTGTAGACGCTGGGCGGCTCCCAGCGGGTGTCGGCGAAGATGGCGCAGTCCGGCATGGGGTCGAACGCCCCCTCGCTCGCCATGAGCGCCATCACCGAGGACTGGACGCCCCCGCCGAGACTGATGACGGTCAGTCGCTTCATCGCGGCAGGCCCTCCAGGTCGAAGCCTTCGGGCAGGTCGCGGTCGGGACACATCAGAATCCCGTCCCGCAGTCCCATCGCCCCGGCGATGGTCAGCAGCAGGAAGAGATGGGTGTGGCTGGGGGCCGCGCCCTTGTTCCGCCACTGCCTGAGCCGGTGGAGGCTGACGCCGAGCAGACGGGCCAGCGCCTTCCAACTCAGCCCGCTGGCCTCCTTGAATAGCGCCAGCCGCTCCGGGAAGTCCGGGGGAAAGTCGTACTCGACGGGCCGGTAGACACGCTGCTGCACTCCCACTGTCTAGCCCTCCCGTTCGTCCCCGGACAGCGCGAACCCGACCGCCAGTGGCGGCTGGTACGCTCCGACGGTCGGGATGACGTGCACCCCGAAGAGGATGTAGATGCCTCCTGGGATGCGGGCCGACAGCTTCACCAGGGCGTTCACCCCGTCCCCGCTGGGCTTGGTGCCCTCGCGCCAACGCTGAAGCTGGCGGGGGTCCACGCCCAGGCACGCTGCCAGAACGTCCCAGGAGAGGCCGGTGGCCTCCTTGAAGGCGTCGAGGCGCTTGGGGAAGTCCGGCCCGATGAGGCCGTCGTCGATGATGAGATGGGACGGAAGGAGGCCGCTTCTCACGAGACGGCCTCCAGGATGAACAGGTCCTCGAATCGGGTGACGCCCAGGGCCTCCATGAGCCGCTTGCGCATCTCCGCCGAGGGGCAGCGCGTCCCGGACATGAGCTGGGAGAGGTAGCCCGACGAGGTGCCGACCAGCCGCGCCAGCTCGTTCTGGGTCATGTTGAGCCGGTTGAGCAGCTCCCACACTTGGCGGGGGTTGAGCTTCACTCTGGATGAGGGCTGCCTGCGCTTCACGCCGCGCCCTCCTTCCGGGGCGTCTCCCCGTCTGCGGTCGGGCGACCGTTGACAGCGGGAGCGGACCCGTCCCCGGCTGCGCCGTTCTGGTATAGGTGGGGATTGGCCAGGTAGTGGCGCGCGATGATGCGGGCCAGAATCCGCAGGCCCTCGATGCGCCGCCGCTCCTGCTTTGGGGTCAGGTTTCGCTTCCTACTCACGCTTCGTCTCATCTCTCCTGGGAGTCCGGCGCGCCGCGAAGGGGTGGCCCTCGCGGGCGATGGTGATGTATACTCGGCTAGGACTTAGAAGATTAGTTCTGTGTGCGTAAGTGTAGCAATACTATTAGGGCAGAGGCAATGGCCGAAAGGCGGTTTCAGGGGTCTCCACAGGCATTGGTTGACAATTGCTCGCTCTGATGTAACAATTATGTAGCTGTAAGTTAGCTGCAATGTAGCAGGTCCACCGTGCGCGCATCTGTCCGCACCTACGGCGGCAAAGGGGGAGACATCATGGACGAGCACGACGACAACCGGGACCTCGACGACCGGGGGGAGATCGAGGGCGACGAGGAGATAGGGCTGCTGCTCCGGCGGCTGCGGGGAGACCTGAGCCTGCGGGACGTGACCAAGCGCACCGGCGTCTCCTCCTCCTACCTCTCCCAGATAGAGCGGGGCGACCGACGGCCCGGCTCCAACATGGTTGGCAAGCTGGCCGCCGTCTACAACGTGGACCCCGACGAGCTGATGAAGCGGGCCGGACACGCGGGCAGACCCAACCCCAACAGCAACGAGGTCCTCGAGGTGGAGCGGGCCTACCGCTACGTGCTGGACGACCCCCAGTTCCGCGTGGGCACCAGGCCCGACGGCCCCCTCTCCATCAGCGCAAAGCGGTTCATCGTCGAGATGTACGAGCGATTCACCAACAAGAGGCTGCTGGAATGATGACGAAGACCAAGGAAGACTTCTGCCGCGAACTGCTGGACGACGAGTCCCCCCGCGAGACCCTGGACCCGGAACGGATGGCCGGCCGCTTCGTGGGCTGCTTCAACCTGTCGGCCCGTCCCACCCTGGACGAGCTGAGCGTCATGCTGAGCCGGGCCGGATTCGGGGAGGTGTCGGACCGGGAGCTGGACGGGCTGAAGGGCGCCCACATCGGCAAGCCCAGGGGCCACTACGCCATCTACTACCGCCAGGGCCTGTGGGACGGGAGCAGCACCCATACCGTGCTCCACGAGACCTTCGAGATCATCAACGAGACCCTCTGGGACATCCACTCCGGCGACACCCCGGACCGCAAGGTGTGCCGGGAGGCCGACCGCTTCGCGGCGGCGGTCCTGATGCAGCCGGAAGCCTTCGCGTCGATGGCCGAGGCGTCGGGCTTCGACGTGCTGGCCTTGCAGAGGCAGTACCGCTGCTCCTACGCCTCGGTGACCATCCGGCTGGCCGAGGTCATTCGGGAGCAGCCCCTCATGGCGGTCCTGTACGAGCGGGAGGAGAAGGGCGACCCCGCAGGCTGGACCGGGACGCCCGCGCTCCGGGCCACCGTCGTCCGGCGGACGCGGGGCTTCGGGACGCCGACCACCTTCCCCGTCTGCGGCTACAGGGGCGGTCTTCCCCGCAGGGGCAGGACGCTCCCGGACGGCTCCCTGGCGGAGCAGGCCGCCCGCTACGGCACGGCGCGGTACGCCCACGACGGCGGCTACGCCGGCATAGCCCGGCCCGTCGTCTGGAAGGGGAAGCTGGCGAAGGTGGTCGTCGTCGCCGTGCCGGACAGCGACTCAGCCGTCCTCTACCCCCAGGTGATCGCCTCCGACGTGCCGGGGCGCAGGTGCAATCCGGTGGCTGCGGCGGCTGCGGTTGGTCCCTGGTAGGACTTGAAGGCTGGTGGTGTGATAGTGTATAGTCTTACTATACACTACATCAGGAGGCAAAAAGAGAGTGTCCACTCCCAGGCGATCCAAGACCCTCACCTTCTCCCTGCCACCGGAGATGGAAGCCCAGGTGCGGCTGGTGATGAAGGAGGACGACCTCTCCGTGAGCGAGCTGCTCCGCCAGGCCATCCGCCTGTTCATGGAGGAGCGGGAGTGGCGCAGACGGGAGCGGCTGGAACGGCTGCGCTCCCGCCAGAACGACCAGGAATGAACAAGGAGGAAATACCGATGAACGACCGACTCGATATGATACCCGTGGCCCTGTACGCTAGGGTCTCCAGCGACCGCCAGGACGTGGACCTGTCCGTCTCCGCCCAGCTACGGGCGCTCAGGGACTACGCCGAGAAGAACAGCTACCTGGTCGCCCGCGAGTACGTGGACGAGGCCGAGAGCGGAAGAATCGCCGACCGGCCCCAGTTCACGAAGATGCTGGACGAGGCCAGCAAGCCCGAGGCCCCCTTCAAGGAAATCCTCGTCTGGAAGTTTTCGAGGTTCACCCGCAAGCGGGAGCACGCCGTGGCCTTCAAGTCCATGCTGAGGCGCAGGGGAATCCGCGTCGTCTCCATCACCGAGCAGGCCGACGACACCCCCACCGGCAAGCTGCTGGAGGCCATCATCGAGAGCGTGGACGAGTTCTACAGCGAGAATCTTGCCCAGGAGGTCACGCGGGGGATGCGGGAGGCGGCGTCCCGTGGCTTCTGGGTCACCAGCTACGCCCCCTACGGCTACAGCAGAGTCATGGTCCAGGACGGACCCAAGAAGCGCCCCACGCTGGAGCTTGACCCGCCCGCCGACGCCGTGGTCAAGCGCATCTTCGACATGGCCCTACAGGGCCAGAGCTCCCTCGACATTACCAAGGCCCTCAACGCCGAGGGCGTCGCCAGCCCCAGGGGGAAGCGGTGGCTCAAGAGCACCATCCACACCATACTCCGCAACGAGGCGTACACCGGAACCGTGGTCTGGGGAGCCAACGCCAAGGACGGAGCACCCCCGGTCCGGGTGGAGAAGGCTTTCCCCGCCCTCGTCTCGAAACGCAAGTTCCGGCAGGTCGCCGGACTGCTGCGCTCCCGCGCGCCCAAGAGCGTCCATCCCCGCCGAGCCTCCAGCCCCTACCTGCTCAGCGGACTGGTCAGGTGCGAGACCTGCGGCAAGGCCATGACCGCAGCCGAGGCCAAGAGCGGCAAGTACACCTACTACGTCTGCCAGTCCCTGATGAAGCGGGGCAGCGGGGCCTGCGACTCTCCCAGGCTCAACGCCAAGTCCTTCGAGAAGCTCATCGTCCACGAGATCAGGGAGAACGTCCTCACCGAGTCCAACATCCGCGACCTGGTGAAGCTGCTGGACGAGGAGATGGACGGGGTGGCGCGGGAGCAGCGCCAGAGGCTTCAGACCATCGACGAGGAGCTTGAGGATGTGAAGCGGCGGCTGAGCCGCATCTGGCAGGCCATCGAGACCACCGACATCGAGATGGCCGACGCCTCGGACCGCATCAGGGAGCACCGGGAGCGCAAGGAGAAGCTGGAGGTCGCCGCCGAGGAGGCGAGAGGGCTGCTGAAGGAGCGGCGGCGGTTCCTGGACAGCGCCGACACCATCGCCACCTTCGCAGCCGAGATGGGCGACTTCCTCAAGACCAGCGAGCTTACCGAGACCCGCGCCTTCGTCCGGTCCTTCGTCAAGGAGATAGAGGTCAAACCCGGCAGGGCGGCAATCGTCTACACGATACCCACGCCGGAGGACTCTCCCATAGGGGGAGCGGACGCCGCAGAGGTCGCCCTGAACGGGCGAGTTATGAGTACAGGACACGTTGGTGGGCCTATTTTGACGGTAGACAGAACCATCTTCGAGATGTGGCTGGGAGCGCTTTCAGGCCCCCCAAGGCCCTCTCCAGCTATTGTAGTGGGCTAGGGCAGAGCGACTCAAGAAAGGTTCCGCCGGTGCCCTGCCCTCCGCCCCTTGCAATCATGCCTCCGCCTCTTACCGTCTCCCTCCATCAGGCATCCCGTAGCTGACGATTGGCGTGGTGAAGATATAGTGGGACCACGGGGCTGTCACCGATGTTCGCGTGGACACCCCTCCCCAATAGCCCGACCCGGGGAAGGCACTGTCTGACTTCCCAGACCGATGTTCATTCCCGGCGGAGGTGGAGTGGTCTCACCGAAGAGCCAGGAATCGAAAAGGCCGTCCAGATCCCTGCCTGCAATCTCCTCAGCCACAGCGACAAGGTCCTCGGTTGTCACGTTGCCTCCGGCATGGCGGGAGACATACTCGCGCAGAGTCTTGAAAAACGCCTCGTCGCCGATTTCAATGCGCAGTGCGTGGAGGGCCATTGCGCCTCTCGCATACACGCTGCCGCTGAAAAGGGAGTCGGGGTCGGGATTCGCCGGCGGCCCATAGACAGGTCGCCAGACCATCTCCCAGAACTGCTCGAAACAGCCGCCGCCGGACTTGTGGTCTAACCACAGCCACTCAGCGTAGGTGGCAAACCCCTCGCTCAGCCACAAGTCCTGCCACGACGCGGGAGTAAGCAGGTTCCCAAACCACTGGTGCGCCAACTCGTGGGCTATCAACCTGTCGCCGAAATTCTCCAGGGCCCGTATCCCATAGACGGGCCGGGGCTGGGTTTCCAGCGGCGGAATCGCCTCGTCAATGACGACGGAGCCGGTGGACTCGAATGGATACGGCCCGAATAGTTCAGTGAAAAAATCGACTATCAAAGGGACGCTATCGAGACTACGCCTTGCGGATTCGTCAATCGACGCTTCAACCGAGTCAACGACGGTTATCCCCCCAGGACTTTCACTGGCGACGTCGTCAAACTGAGCGACCGCCAGGAACGCCAGATAGCTGGCCATCTCATGGACGCTTTCCCATACGTATGTCACAGTCTCTCCGTGGTCGGTCGTACTGGTCAATTCACCGTTTGAGGCCGCTTCATAGGGCTCGGGCACCGTGATGATGAAGGTGTACAGGGCTTTATCGGATGGATGCTCATTGACCGGGAGCCAGTGCGATGCCCCCCAGGGTTCGCCGTACGCGATTATCCCGGCCCCGTAGTTTATCCAGCCGATTAGGAGACTTGTTCCAGGCGCATAGCTGGTCGAAGGTTGACCCTCGTAAGAGACCGTGGCATTGAAGGTCGTTCCTACAGGGATCGGCGCACCGGGCTCGATTGTCAGCTCGTATCCGGCGCGAGAGTGGTCGGCTGGGCGGCCACCCACGGTAACCTGCGTAACCGTTAAGCCTCGCAAGTCCAGATTGAATGAGGAGAGGTCCTGTGTTGCGTCGGCTTCGATTTGAGTCCGGCCCGAAATCTCGTTGGCTTCCACGTCGATGTCGAGGGTCACCGTGTAGCGGGAAACGTCATATCCGCCGTTGCCCAGCCCGGGATAGAGAGGGTCGTCCAGCCCTGCCGCGCCAGGACGAGCGGTCCGAATCGGCGTGGGCGTCGGTTCCCGCGCCGGGGAGGCTGTTGGCTCCTGAGTCGGAGTAGGTATATCTCCGTCGTCACATGCCGTAATCACGGCAACGGCCATCAAACACGACAGAGCAATCCGCGCGGTCGGTTGAAGGGTTTCGAGCAGTCTGACTCGCAAGCCGAAAGCGAAAGCCAATTGGCGGCCCTTTCGTGGGTATAGCTTGAGAAGCTTGATTCTCTCGTAAAAAGTCTGTGCAGGTCGAATTAGAACAACCGTACCCTTGCCTGGGTACAATATACAGTCTCTGTTCCGTGTCTTACCCCAACATACGGTAGCGCTCACATGTGCTAAAGCGCTGGAACTTCCTCAAAACGGGTTTTTACGAATCGCCTAGATTGCCGCCACAACAGTACGCAGAAATGCGGCCTGTCGTCAATCCGATCCGAAAAATGTGGGCCTAAGAAAAATGTGGGCCTAAGTTAGAGATTGACGGTGGCGTTGGCAATTTGTCCTACCCCACATTTCCCAGATCAGCCGCGTGGGAGCGTCGTAATCCGGTAAGAGTAGCGCCCATGTGAGCCGCTTACATGGGCATCATGGCCAGTATGTGTGCTAGATGCCGTGTTAGCCCGAATCCACCGAAGGAGGGCGTCGGGTTAGCGTCCTGAGGCGGCAAGAAGGCGCTCCTGTGCTTCTGGGATAATGGTTTTGTAGCAAAAAACCGACCCCGGAAAAGGAGCACCCAGTAGATGCTGCCACGCAACCACCCCGACCGGATCCAAATCACCTTCGACGACCGCCGCTTGGTGGCCAATGCCGGGCTGCTCCTTCCGGCCACCCTGGCGCGGCACCTCGGCCTGCCCGAACTCGTCCGGCAGCGCCTCGACCTGGGCGATGCCCCGGGGCGGGCGAACACGAGCGACAAGATGATGACGCTGGTGGCGTCTGCGCTGGCTGGGGGCGACTGCATTGACGACGCCGATGTGTTGCGCACCGGGGGGACGGCCTGCACCCTGGGCGGCACGGTCAAGGCGCCATCCACCCTGGGCACCTTCCTGCGCAGCTTCCGGTGGGGCCACGTCCGTCAACTCGACCGGGTGAGCCGCGAGTTGCTGGCCCGGGCTTGGCAGGCCGGGGCGGGACCCGGCGACGGGCCCCTGACCATTGACCTGGACTCCACCATCTGCGAGACCTACGGACTGGCCAAGGAGGGCGCCCGCCACCACGGCTATACCGGCAAGCGGGGCTACCACCCGCTGCTGGCCATCGCCGCCGGCACCGGAGACGTGCTGATGTCCCGGCTGCGCGAGGGCCGGGCCAACACCGCCCGCGGCGCCGCCCACTTCCTGCGGGAGACGGTGGGACGGGTGCGCTACGCCGGGGCCGACGGACGACTCACGCTACGGGCCGACAGCGGGTTCTACACTCATGGCGTGGTATCCGTCTGCCGCAAGATGGATGTCCGCTTCTCCATCACCATCCGCCAGCACAAAAGCCTGCACAATCTCATCGAGGCGATACCCGAAGATGCCTGGACGCCGATTCCTTACTGGATGGACGGTGCCGCCGATGTGGCCGAGACCACCTGCACCCCCTTCCAGGCCGAGGCGGACGCCGCGCCGGTACGGCTCATCGTCCGGCGGGTGAAGCCGACGCCCGGTTCCCAACTGGCCCTCTTCGCCAAATACAGCTATCATGGCTTCATCACCGACCGAGACGGGGAGTTGCTCGAACTGGAGGCTGACCATCGCCGCCACGCCGAGATCGAGAATACCATACGCGACCTCAAGTACGGCGTCGGGCTGAACCATCTCCCCTCGGGCCGCTTCGCCGCCAACGGCGCCTGGCTGGCCGTCCAGACGATGGCCCACAACCTGGCCCGCTGGACGGCGCGGATCGGTCTGGGAGAGCGGATAGCCACCACCAAGACCCTCCGGCGGCGGTTCTTCTCCCTGGCCGGACGGCTCACCCGCTCGGCACGCCGGTTGACCCTGCATCTTCCGGATCGCTGGCCTTGGGCTGAGAAGTTCAGCCGCGCCTTGGCCCGGCTGCGAGCCATTCCACTCCCGGCCTGACGGCACCGTCGGCGACCGACCCACCCACCGGACAACCGAAGATCCCCGCAGACTCGTGCCAGCCCGGTCCGAGAGAGTTCCCTGCTGCGTATTCTCTCGCCATCCCGCGCATCGCAGCTCCCGCAGACGGCCATAGGGGCCCCTGTGCGGCGATGAAGACCGTCCGCCGACCTCCCTACCCCAAATGGAACCCAGGCTATTTCCCCTGTAGCTCCCTCACCCCCCTTCCGCTTTCCTCACGCCGTCCATCGGTGTCCTTCGGTGGATTCGGGGTTAGCGAGATCTAGCCGGACTTCATCCGTTCGATACCAGTAATAAGCTGAATACAATGGAGGTGGAGAGATGGCGGTGATTGGCGTTGGAATTGTCGGCTCCGGCGGCCGGGGCCAAGGCCGCCATAGCCGCCTCCCACTTCGCCAGGTCGTTCGGATCGGCGTCCCATCGGTCGAAGGCCGCCAGCTCCGGCGGCATTTTGACGCGCAACGAAGGATACGAGTCTAGGATTCCGTCGCGGTTGGACATGTAGCCCCTCCTTTGCAGGGGATGTGGCCCGGGCCACAACGCGGGTTTTTCAACGCTCTCGAAGGTACCGCAAACACCACCGCGAGTCTAGGATTCCGTCGCGGTTGGACATGCAACTCTCCTTGTAGGGGTATCGTGTAGGCGCACCGTGGCCCGGGCCACGACGAGACCCACCACAATGATACCGAGCATCAAGGCGATCGAAGGGAGATCGCTGGACACGCTCAGTTGAACGGAATAGGCGGTTAGCCGAAAGGCGAATAGGCGGTCGAAGAGCTCCAGAAATGCAAACATGCAAGGGTGCATGCAATATTTAATGGGTGGATTTCTGCCTCTGGGGTGTATATATATCTACTACACCATGCAGTACGAGATCAGCGGGTCGGTGCTGGCAGGTCAGATCACAACCACGACCTGGGCGGGGGCTCCATTGAGGACCTGGGCCTGGTCCAGGGCGATCGGTGGGGCCGGCCGCGGCATCGGTGGGGCTGGCCAGTTCGCGTCGTGGACCAGGGCGGCTCAGCTCAGGACCTCGACCTGGGCGGAGGCAGCGGTGGCCCGGGCCACGGTACCCCCCAGGCGTTCAACTCTGCGGTGGACCTGCCCAGGGCGCGCCGTGGGCGAAGGCAGCGGTCGATCGGGCCTGGGCGCACCGTGGACCAGGGCGGCTCAGTTCGCGACGTCGGCCTGGGCGGTGGCTCCGTCGAGGACCTGGGCCTGGTCCAGGGCGATCGGTGGGGCTAGCCGCGGCATCGGCGGAGCTGGCCAGCTCGCGTCGTGGACCAGGGCGGCTCAGCTCGCGGCGTTCGCCTGGGCGGAGGCAGCGGTGGCCCGGGCCACGGTACCCCCCCAGGCGTTCAACTCTGCGGTGGACCTGCCCAGGGCGCGCCTTGGGCGAAGGCAGCGGTCGATCGGGCCTGGGCGCGCCGTGGACCAGGGCGGCTCAGCTCGCGACGTCGGCCTGGGCGGTGGCTCCGTCGAGGACCTGGGCATGAACGCCTCCACTCTGGAGCGCATTCGCTTTGCTGCTGCCAACAGGCTGTGTGTCGACGTGGGTTACGAGGGGGACGTGCAAAGGGTGGAGCCATACCCACTGCGCAAGGCTCGCGGCGGCAATGTTGTGCTATATGCCTGCGAGGCCGGCTCCTCCGAATGTGCTACCTATCGAACTGGCGGCATTTCGGAGGTTGAGGTCACAAGGCAAACGTTCGTTCCGAAGTACGCCAACGAGCTGCTGTCGCCGGGCCGCTAGGGTTGAACGGTCCGGTCAGCCAAATAAACTAGCCTGGAGAGCATGGCCCCATGGCGTCGCCCAGACAGTGGCGTGATAGACTACAGCCCCATCCACATCTCGAAGATGGTTCTGCCTACCGTCAACTTAGGCCCACTTGGTGAGGATCGAACCGATCCTTCGGGCCTACTTAGGATCGCAAGCCACATCTGGAAGACTTCCCCTCCTACCATCCGTGTCGGTCTACTACCCGGTCACGTCGCATCAGCGTCCCTGCGTCCCGACGCGTCACGCTACAGGAATTGAGAGACCTTGGTGCGTCGATAGGTTGCCGAGCCACATCTCAAAGATGGTGGTATCTACCGTATGCGTTGGTGGGCCGGACTTGACGAAATCAAGAACCGACGCCGATTCTGAGGTCGCCCCGTCGCTTGGCATAGGGACCGTGTACGTGAGCGTCGCCTCGTCTCCCACCACCTCGATGCCCTCAACGAAGTTGCGGATGAGCGCCTTGCGCTGGGGGTTGTCGACTCGAGGGGTCGCCCGGGAACTCGGCATCCATCGGGATACGGCAAAGAAGTACATGGAAGCTCTGAGCCCGCCCATGAAGCGAGATCGGGTCGAATAGGAGCCATCTGTTATCATCGCGAGCAATACAAGTGACATTTTCGCTGGCCACTTAGCCGGATATTTTCGCTGACCATCGACACCCTTTACAGGGCATATATCTCAGGACGGTGGCCTCGTGCATGAAGACGGGAAGGCTGTCCTGGCGGGTGCGGGAGGCGTTGGACCAGGGGGGCTTCAGTGGGGTAGGCCCGGCAGCGGGCGCGCAACGAACCCTTGGAGCAGCACCTGGGGCACTGAAGGAGACCAACTGGATAGGATTACTCTCGCCCTGGCAGACCTCGATGCCGCCAGCAAGCCGAGCGAACTTGATTTGCCGGCGTACAGATTGCATCCCCTCAGGGGCGACCGGAAAGGATTGTGAAGCATTTCGATTTCGGGCAACTGGCGGGTCACCTTCCGATTTGAAGATGGCGACGTGTACGATGTCGATCTAATCGACTATCACTAGCGAGAGGGAAGTGACAATGGCTATGAAGAATCCACCCCATCCGGGCAGAGGCATCAGGGAAAACTGCCTGGATCCCCTTGGCCTGAGTGTCACAGAGGCGGCGGAGGTCTTGGGCGTTGCCCGCCACACCCTTTCGCGGGTGTTGAACGGCCACGCGGCGATCTCTCCCGACATGGCCATTCGCCTTGAGAAGGCTGGATGGTCCAGCGCGGATTTCTGGCTGCGCCGGCAGACTTCCTATGACCTGGCACAGGCGCGCAAGGACGAACACAGGATACGGGTCGAGCGCTACCAGCCGCAGCCGACGGCGTAGGGAATCCAAGAGGGTAGCAGTCTTATAGTACGAGGGCGAGGCGACTGGTCTAACGAATGAGCCAAGGCCCAATGGAGATGGGAATCTTCAGACAGCATAGCCTTTTTCGAGGTGATTTACTTCTGGCATGACAACGGGCGTAGATAGGGATCGCAGCCACGAAAGCATCATCAACGATACGCTCGCCCGATTCCTTCGGGAGCGGTGCAGTCTGTCCGCGGTCGCTGAGACGCTGCACGATGGTAGGCGTCCAGACATCATCGTCCGTCTCCCCGAAGGCCCCGTGATCCTTGAGACCGAGCTTGAACCGGCCTTGACCGTGGAAGCGGACGCCCTCTCCCGCCTCGGGATGGAGATAGACGGCCGGAGGGTGCAGAACGTCTTCGCAGTCACGATTCCGGGGAGGCTGCGCTCAACGAGTCAACAGCACTTGTACGAGCGCATGGCAGGCGCGACGCTAGTATGGCAGGAGTGGCGCATCGACGGCACTTCCGGCCCCAAGCTCAGTGGGACCGCGATGGAGCTCGGGAACGCTGTCGAGCGGACAAGTCCGCCATCTGGCGCCCTCGATGAAGCGGTGGATGCACTCGACGAGGGGGCGAGGCGCGCCGGTTCCCGGCTCTACTCCTCCCCCGGGACGTTGGGCCGGGTCTCGAAGATTTTTGGTGCCGACGCCGGCGACGAAGCAGCAAACATGGCCGCGCTGGTCATCATCAACGCGATGGTCTTCCAAGAGAGACTGGCTAGCAACGAGGTGGCTTTCCAGCCGGTGAGCGCGGCTATGCGAGACGGACGCTTCTCACGCATGACACTGTTGCAGGTCTGGGAGCACATCCTTAGCATCGACTACTACCCCATATTCAGCATGGCTAGGGACGTAGTGCGGGAGCTTTCCGAAGTTGAAGCGACTGAGGTGCTGGGCGAGTGTGCGAGGACTGCCGCCGTGTTGCTGGGCATGGGCGCCGTTGGACGCCACGACTTGGCTGGGAGGATATTCAACCGGCTTATTTCGGAGAGGAAGCTGCTGGCTGCGTTCTATACGAGCATCCCCGCGTCTACCGTTCTTGCGGGACTTGCTCTGTCTCCAGACAGATGGTCCCACGTCGATTGGAGCAACGCAGAGGGAATCTCCCAACTCCGAGTCGTTGATCCAGCCTGCGGGACCGGGACCCTACTCATGGCTGCATACCGGCAGATAGTCCAGAACCACTCAGCTACGGCTTCCGCCGAATCCGATGACTCGTCTCTCCACCAAGCTTTGGTCGAGAAGGTCATTGTCGGGGCCGACGTGGTGCAGGCTGCCATCCACCTGACCGCTGCAACCCTTGCGGCGATGTCCCCTTCGGTGCGATTCGAGCAGATGCAGCTTCACACCCTCAGATTGGGTACGGAGGCGCAAGAGAACCTTCAGGGGAAGGAATCGAGGGATGTTTATCTTGGTTCCCTGGACTGGCTGGAATCGTCTGAAATCCAGTCTTTCTTCTCCGCCACCGAAGAGCAGGTAGGAGCGACCACTGGCACGGGAAGCATCGTACAGCTTCCCAGGGCCAACTTGGTCATCAGCAATCCCCCGTTCACCCGGCGGGGCAGCGATGGCGGGAAAGAGGAAGCTCTGTCCCGTGTGTTCTCCCTACCGGAGGGCGATCTGGAGTCCCAGCAAGCCATAGCCAAACGGACCTCCACTCTGCTGAAGGGGACGTCCGCTAACCAGATGGCCGGACACGCCTCGTCCTTCTCTGTCTTGGCGGACCGGATGGTTAGCCCCGGAGGGCGCATCGCCCTGGTGCTGCCGGTAACGGCACTGTTCGGCGAGTCTTGGCGAGAGGTCCGCCAGATGCTCGCCTCCAGGTACGAGATTGAGTTCGTGGTGTCGTCCCACGATCCCGCGCTGAGGTTACGTCAATAGGTGTGTAAACGACATCAGGCGGCGACCTTCTCAGCCGTTGATTCAATGGCGATTCCATCCGCATACTGTGCACCGAGATAGACGTCTTCGATCAACTCAGGGGCCTTCAGACGCCTGAAGCGCTGTTCGGCGACCATCAACATTTTCCAGATCACCGCTATCGCCCGATCGACCCTCTTGTAGCGCTTGGCGGCATCGGTCCGAAGCCTGAGGGCCGCGAAGGGTGATTCTACCGGGTTCGTCGTGCGAAGGTGCCCCCAGTGCTCCTTTGGGAAGTCATAGAAGGTGACCATGCGGTCCCAGTCCCGCTCCAAGGCCTCTGAGGCCGCCTCGTAGGAATGGTCGCCGCACCACCTGGTGAACACCGTCCTGAGCCGCTCAGCCTCTGTCCGAGTCGGCGCGTAGGGGATAGTACGCAGCATGAGCTTGGCCTGGTCCTGTTGTCGCTTTGGAAGCTTGGCGAGCACGTTTAGGATCTTGTGGTTCCAGCAGCGTTGCTCGGCCGCCTGAGGATAGACGTTGCGCAGAGCTCCCCAGATGCCCAGATGTCCGTCTCCAATTACCAGTCTTGGGCACTCCAGCCCGCGGCGCCTCATGTCCCTGAGCACATCGGACCAGCTCTCTATGGACTCCCTGTATCCGGGAATCGCGCTCACCACCACCTTCCTTCCGTCGCTCAGGGCCGCCATCACCACCAGGATCGCCGCCTTCTCCCGCTCAAGACCGGCCTTGACGTAGACTCCATCCACCCACATGTACACCACTTCCAGGTCATCCAGGGGCCTAGCGCGCCATTGGGCAAGCTCATCGTTCCACTTATCCTTCAACCGGGCTACCGTGCTCGCCGATATCGGTGCCTCTTCTCCCAGCAGTCCCCGCACCGCCAGGTCGAAGTCACCTTCGGAAAGGCCATGTAGGTACAACTGGGGGATCAACTCAGCAACCTTCCTGGTCCTGTTGACGAACAGCGGCAGCAGCCGGCTCTCGAACTCCTCTTCGGTGTTGCGGACTCGCGGCCTCCTCAGCTGTACCGTTCCCGAACTCAGCGTAAGCCTTCGGGGTTTGCCGTATCCGTTCCTATAGCCTCTCTCGTTGTCCGACTCAGACCTGCGGGCCGACTTCGCCCTTCCTAGAAACTCCGTCACCTCTTCCTCCAGCAACTCCTGGATCAGCCGCTGGACATGGCCTCGCACCCAATCCTCCAACTGCTCCCACTCCGGCCTTGACTCCGACCTGCTCCTAGTGCTTCTCTTTCCCATAGGCGGTGTATCTCCTCTCTTGGGCCTTGAGCCCGTGTTGTTCAGAGAGAGGGTACACCGCCTGACCGTTTACACACTTTTTGAGGATACCTCCCCGCGCTCCTCTCCATGTCATACGACACCGCCATCGCAGAGGCGCTGCTCGTGGCCCGCCGACTCAAGGAGGGTGAACACGCGCCCAGACGCGGGAGATTCGTTAACCTGTGGCGCGCGCCCTACCAGGAAACGGATGCGCTGGCTCTCGTCCGGGCCGTGAACACAGTGGCCTCAACGCCCCTACTCCGGTCAGATGGGCCGCCGGTGGGTAGCAGTCCTCTGGTGGTTGGCGGTGAACAGTGGGGAGAGGTTGTAGATGGCCCTGTAGGAGAGAAACCTTGGACAGCCGCCCGGTGGAGGCGTGTCGTAACGGGCCAGTTCGCATCCGCCCTTGAGCGTGGGGAGCTTTGGATAGAGGACGGGACCAGGATTGCCGGAGCTGTCCCGATAGCGGCTATGGGGGCCGTCTGTAATGTTGGCCCCCAAGACCGCAGAATCCGAGGGTCCCTTGGGGTGTTCGACGCCTACCACGGTTGGAATGGAGACGCTCAGTTTCCTGCAATTTGGAGCTTGGACTCATCGGTTCACCAGAGCATGTCCTCAGAACCGAATGCCTGGCTTGGCCCTAAACCGGACCGTGATCATCGACCAGTCTGGTCCCAAGCTGGCACGCTCCAGATCACGCGGGATGTTCGGTACAACTCACAACCAGTCATGGCGGTTCGCACAGACGTACGGACACTGGGGGTGAGAGCATGGCACACCCTCACCGTACACGAGGATGATCCTGTGATTAGGTCTCGGCTAGAGATTGTTTTGGCCCTCTGGTGTAACTCCACCCTCGGGATGCTGCTCCATGCTGATCATTCCAACAGTGCCCAGGAAGGTAGAGGACAAGGCAACAAGGGAATGTTGGAGAGCCTAACCACGCTTGATGTCCGAAAGCTGAAAGCCTGGCAACTCGACGAGGCCCTAGCAATCTGGCGTGACTTCAGGGACCGGAAGTTCCAGCCCTTCTATGAGTGTGCTATAGACCCGGTGCGTATTGAGCTTGATGAACGCATCGTGCAGGACATGCTGGGCCTCGATGAAGGTGCTGCGACTGCCGTTGCTAAATTGCGAACGCTGTTGGCCAGTGACCCGTCTATCCACGGCTCCAAGAAGCCGGAGTTAGCGATCTAAAGTGACTACCCCCTCATTCAGAGAGGCTCCGCGAGAGGCAGCAAATCAACGTTCAGCGCTGTGGTCCCGGTACCCGGCCTCAACTGGCAAAGTAGTACTAGGAGTTGACCTATATGAAAGTAAGCACGATTCTCGACCACATAGAATCAGGGAACATGGCTCTGCCAGAGTTTCAACGGGGTTACGTATGGAATCGTGGGCAGGTGCGCGACCTCATGGACTCGATGTACCGCAAACATCCTGTTGGAAGTCTGTTGGTGTGGGTAACTGAAACCGAGAGTATTACACGACGCGGAGACGCTCCTCTTCCACCCGGCACGGTCAGGCTGATTCTCGATGGACAGCAGAGGATGACGTCACTGTACGGTGTCGTTCGCGGGAAGCCTCCCGCCTTCTTCGAAGGCGACCAGAGTACCTTTACAGGTCTCTATTTCAATATCGATACGGAGGCGTTCGAATTCTATGGGCCTGTCAGAATGCGAGATAACCCTCGCTGGATCAGCGTTACCGAGTTGATCAAGAACGGAATCGCGCCATTCACGATCTCGCTAAGTCAGAATCCTGATTTGGCCCCGGACATTAACAAATACATCAACAGGATGAACGCTGTCGCAAACATTCCCGATATAGACCTCCACATTGATGAGGTTACTGGCGCGGATAAAGATATTGACGTCGTAGTGGATATCTTCAACAAAGTCAATAGCAGAGGGACACGACTGTCAAAGGGTGATCTAGCCCTAGCCAAGGTATGTGCTGAGTGGCCTGAGGCCAGATCGGAAATGAACAAGAGGCTCGGAAAGTGGCGCCGGGCCGCATTCCATTTCAAGCTGGACTGGTTGTTGCGTTGCGTCAACACCATAACTACCGGAGAAGCCCGATTCGACGCCCTAGCAGATGTATCGCCTTCTGGAGTCAGTGAAGGGCTTCATAAGGCGGAGAAATCTATTGACGGCCTGCTCAACTTGATATCTTCACGTCTGGGGTTGGACCATGACCGAGTTCTAGGCAGCAAGTACGCGTTTCCGCTTATGGTCAGATACCTCGATCGACGCGGGGGCCGCATTGAAGACTCCGGAGAACGCGGCAGGATGCTCTTCTGGTACATTCACACGCTGCTCTGGGGACGTTACTCCAGTTCGACCGAGACAGTACTGAATCAAGACCTTGAAGCTATTGAGGACGTTGGCAGTGGTTTGAGCCGTTTGATTGAACTGCTCCGTCGAAATCGTGGAGATCTCAACCTCAACCCTTCCGACTTTATGGGATGGAGCGTAAGCGCACGCTTCTATCCGATGCTCTACATGCTCACGCGAGTCCAGGGTTCCCGAGATTGGGAGACATATTCTGAGCTATCTGGACACATGTTAGGACGCAGTTCCGCCCTTCAGCTTCATCACATCTTCCCCAAGTCACTGCTGTATGACCACAACCCTCCCTACTCTATGCAGGAAGTGAACCAGATTGCGAACCTCACGTTCCTAACTCAGGAAACCAATCTGAAAGTCTCGAATCAAGACCCGGCACGCTACCTTGAGAGATACGCCAGGGAAAACCCTGGAGTGCTGGAGTCGCATTGGATACCGATGGACCCTGAGCTATGGAAGCTGGGGGAATACCCTGAGTTTCTGGAGGAGCGCAGGAAGCTTCTAGCGGCGGCAGCCAATCGCTTCCTCGACTCGCTGGCGTCAGGGACTGTCCCAGAGGACCCTGCGAGTATAGGATCGATGGAACGGGCTGAACCTGTAGACGGCATAGCTTCCTCAGAGGAGGAGCAGATTCTTCTGGATACGAATACCTGGGTGACTGAACAGGGTTTGCCGGAAGGCGAGTTTGGCTATGAACTGGTGGATGAAAGTTCCGGCCAGCTAAGGGCGACTCTTGATCTTGCTTGGCCTGATGGTATTCAGGAAGGGTATAGCCTGCCAGTGGTTTTGCTAATCGACGAAAGCTCCGAGGTCGAAAGAATAGTCAACTCGGCTGGATACAGATCATTCACATCGCCGGAGGACTTCAAGTCTTATATTTGGTCTGAAATCCTGGGGCTCAGCACGGTTCAGAAGTGAAACCAGAGGCGCGCCAGACTTTCAGGAAGCAGTAGACGCCAAGATAATCGACCGGCGTGAAACTGGTTCCGCTGGTAGTCTACGCGACGGTCTTGGGTGGTGCCAGCCCCTCTCGGCTACACTGCCAGCCTGAACCTCAGCGTGAATGCTCTCGTTTTTGTCCAATTCGGTGGACCAACCTGCCCCGTTTTCCCATTTTTTGGAACATACCTGTTCGTAGACCCGACCCCGCCGTGTCAAACCCATCACGACAGTCCCGTGCGTTGGGCGATCCACTCCCGTGCGACCACACCCTGCGCGTCCTGGAATGCGCGTACCGTCGGCAGGCCCGGCGGCGGCGGTTGCACGGCCTGGTGCGTGAAGTATCCAGCTATAGCCACCACTGCCGCGGTGATGGCGTCGCTATCAGCAGCGTGACATGCGAAGTGCCTGGAGATCACCTCTTCAGGGGACGGCCCACCCTGCATCGTAACGCTGGGAGCAAACGCAACTACGTCCAGCCACGGAGGACCGACACGAGCATGAGGCCAGTCGACGAACCATATGCGCTCCGGCGTGATCAGGATGTTGTCTGCCCGAACGTCGATGTTCAGTAGTGTGTCGCCTTCCAGCGCGCTACCGACGGTGTCCTCGATTGCCACTAACCTCTCCAGGTTTCGGCATGACCACTCATCGACGTAGGCGACCCGGGACGGCCGTTCGTCTCGGAGCTGGCGCCAGCCCCGTAAGGTAGTCGAGAATTCATCGCTCGCTGTACCGGCCACGGCCGCCGGCAGCGGCGATGGCATCAAAAAGTTGCTCAGGTCCTCCATGGCCGAGATCACTCGCTTGAGCTCGTCGATCCGCCATGGCTGTGTAGGGTGACGTCCGTCCACGTCCTCGAAGGCAAGCACGATCCAACCGCTTTCGCCCTCGTCGTAGGACCACAGCAGCCGTGGGACCGGCGCGGAATGCGGCATGGCAGTCATTATGCTGGCCTCGCGCCGGTGCATCGCGGGCGTGTCAGGGTTGGGCTCAGGCCCGACCGCCTTTACAAAAACACGGCGGCCGTTGTCTGCAGTCAGCCGAGCCGCCACCCCGGGCGAAAAACCGGTGGGCTGCGTAACTGCGCCGACTACCACCCCGCCCAGCCATCGCTCAATCTCGATGCGCACGCGACCGGGCATATCTGCCCAATCAAGCCTGACGCCGCGATCCGGCGGCGGACCTACGTCCTTTTCAACGTTCAACTCAATTCTCTCGGTCATGTCGCACAGCCTGCCCGTTCGTAGACAGATACGTGCGAGCGACTCTGCGAAGTGAACGGCGAACGGCGCCAGTCCGTCCACCTCTCGCGGAGGCGCAGACCCGCCAGGCGCGCCATCAGGTCCAGCTCTGATGGCCACACGTAGCGCAGGCGTCCGGGGTACATTCGGATGCCCTCTTCCGTCAGGTCTAGGTGGCGAAAATCTACCACCTGGTTGAGGGCGTCATGGACCGATACGTCCAAGTGGACGGATGCCAGGTCAGGCAGGCTCGCACTCAGGCGTTGGCCCTTGTCGAACATGGAAACGTCGGGAACAAAGGCGTGAATTAAGAAGACGCCGGACTCGTCGAGATGTGACGTGACGTTTTCGAAGCACCTGATCTGCTCCTCCTGAGAAGTGAGCATGAAGAACGTGTTCGAGACGACGAAGACGAGCGAGAAGAGGCCCTCTACCTGAACGTCCGCGAAATCTCCAACGGTCACCGGTATCGCCTCGCCGCCATTTTTAGACCAAAGCCGTTCGACCATTGCGCTGGAAGAGTCAATCCCGTGTACTTCGACGCCCCGGTCCGCCAGGGGAAGCGCGAACGTCCCTGTCCCAATCCCCAGCTCGAGTGCCCGGCCTCCGGCTGCAAGCTGTGCGAGCATATCCAAACCCTCGGATACGTCTGCCGGCCGATGGATTTCGTCGTAAACGTCGGCGATCCGGTCCCCGTAAGTCGATGTCGTGTAACCCTTCATGAATCGATTCCTTTCTCATTCACCGAACAAACAAAAAGGCCTCCCGTTTTAGGGGAGTCCTCGACTCGGACTATGACTAATCGGTAGCTAGATTCTCCCCAACGTGAAATGCAACGGCGCGGGCGCCGCAGTGGCGTTAATGGCGGTGGTAAGGATGTGTAAAGCCATCGGTATCATTCCAAATTGCCGTTCAGGCACTACGTAGGACATGTCGGCACAGGCCTACAACGACCAATTATATGAGAATCAGGGCCTGGCTTCCAATTCCGGAACACGCCTCAAAGCAAAGGTTTTTAATTCTGTCAAGTCTGGTGACCACCTGTTACGCGTTACGCGCGCCCATCTGCAGAGCGAGGAGGGAATTCTAATCGACTTCTCCAGCACGTGGCGCTGAGGACGGCCTCAACGCTTTGCTCCAGCGTTGGGGTACCGTAGATTTCTACCACCTTGCTGGGTAAGGTTGCGAGCCAGGCTCGATGCCCGGTAAGACTTCGCCCTTTAGTGTTTACCACATCGTATCTACTAGACCAATTCATAAACGCGATGTGTTTCGCATAATTACTAAGGTGGACCCCATTATTAAGGCAGCACGAGGGCTAAATTAAGAGAGTCTCCCACCCCTGCGCTAGGTTTCACCAAGCCCGATGGCAGCCCTGCTTCTTCAGCTGCTGCTCCCCTTTCTTCCTGGCCATGTTGGTACACCTCTGCTGGGGTCCGGTAGCCCAAAGCCTGGTGAGGCCTCTGCCGGTTGTAGAACTCCAGGTAGGCATTGATCCCAGTTCGGGCCTCGGCGACGGTCTGGTAAGCTTTCAGATACACCTCCTCGTACTTGATGCTCCGCCACAGCCGCTCCACGAAGATGTTGTCCAGGTACCTACCCTTACCATCCATGCTGACCTGGACCCTCTGCTCCTGCAACGTCTGGGTAAAGGCCTCACTGGTGAACTGACTCCCCTGGTCGGTGTTGAATATCTCCGGTCGTCCCTTACCCAGGGCTTCCTCCAACGCCGCCACGCAGAAGCTGGTGTCCATGGTGTTGGAGAGCTTCCAGGCCAGCACGTGCCGGCTGTGCCAGTCCATGATGGCCACCAGGTACAGGAAGCCCTCCGGCATGGGGATGTAGGTGATGTCCGCGGCCCAGACCTGGTCGACCCGATTAACCTCCACTCCCTTCAGCAGATAGGGAAAGATCCGGTGTCCCGGCGCTGGTTTGCTGGTGTTGGGACGCCGGTAGATGGCTTCCAGACCCATCAACCGCATCAGCCTTCGAACCCTTTTTCGGCTCACCAGATAGCCCTGTTGCAGCAGCCAGGCCTTCATCTTCCTGGAGCCGTAGAAGGGGGTCTTCAAATACTGACGGTCCATCAGGGCCATCAACTCCAGGTCTTCTGCCCTGGTCGGTACCGGCCGGTAGTACACCGAGGCCCGGCTGACGTCCAGCAGGATACATTGACGCACCAAAGACAGCTGCTGGTGGTCTCGGTCTATCATGGCTCGCCGTATGCTGCGACTCATAGACCGGACCTTTCCGACAAAAAATCGCGTTCCACCTTCAGCTGGCCGATGTGCCGGTAGAGGTGGTTAATCTGAGCTTCCTTGGCTTTCTCCTGGGATTTCTGATTGGTGGCAAATAGCTCCGGGGCTCCTTCCGCCAGGGCCCTTTTCCAGGCGTGAATCTGACTGGGATGGACCTCAAATCGGCTGGCCAGCTGGGCGATGGTCTCTTCCCCCGCAAGGGCGGCCAAGGCCACCTTGGCCTTGAACGCCGGACTGTGCTTATTCCTCGTCTGCTTCATGTCCTGCTCCTCCACGTCGGTTAGTTGCCGGTTATTTTAGGAGCTGGACTCTCTCTTAGCCAGTTGTCTAGTTTTTGGGTACCACCTCAATCCGCAGGCGGCAGAGCAACGCTGCTGGAACCACAAGATCCTAAACGTGCTCGCCAAGCTTCCAAAGCGACAACAGGACCAGGCCAAGCTCATGCTGCGTACTATCCCCTACGCGCCGACTCGGACAGAGGCTGAGCGGCTCAGGACGGTGTTCACCAGGTGGTGCGGCGACCATTCCTACGAGGCGGCCTCAGAGGCCTTGGAGCGGGACTGGGACCGCATGGTCACCTTCTATGACTTCCCAAAGGAGCACTGGGGGCACCTTCGCACGACGAACCCGGTAGAATCACCCTTCGCGGCCCTCAGGCTTCGGACCGATGCCGCCAAGCGCTACAAGAGGGTCGATCGGGCGATAGCGGTGATCTGGAAGATGTTGATGGTCGCCGAACAGCGCTTCAGGCGTCTGAAGGCCCCTGAGTTGATCGAAGACGTCTATCTCGGTGCACAGTATGCAGATGGAATCGCCATTGAATCAACGGCTGAGAAGGTCGCCGCCTGATGTCGTTTACACACCTATTGACGTAACCTCTCGTAACTGTTCAGAGTTGAGGGGAAACGAGCAGGTTGCGGTAGTGGAGGAGTGGGTTAAGGTCGTTGGCCCTCCAGGTGCCAAAGAGGGATGCGAGAGCCATTTTGGTGTTGGTGCCCCGTTCAGAGCGAGTGCCGCCGCTGATCTTACGGCTGACCACCAGGTGCCGTAAGCTCCGTTCAGCCGCATTGTTCTCGGGTGGCACACCCGGGTGGGAAACGAAGACGAACAGTTCCTTGATGAACCGTTCTATGCGCCGGCAGAGCTTGGCTTGAGGCGCAGTATCGTCGTTGGAGAAGGGCTGGCACAGCGACAGCAGAAGTTTCTCCAGCATCAACTGGTTGGGAGACGCTGACGGGTGTGAGCCAGACGCCGGTCGGCTGCGGGCGTCAGTGCACGCCTTTGCCCGGTCATAGAGTTGGCGCACCGCTGTAGCCCATAGGGCGAGGCCCATGTCTTGAGGGTACAACGCCTCAAGCTCATTGATGTCCCGCAACAAGTGTACCCAGCAGCGCTGCTTGAGGCCGGGGTAGTGACTGTATGCAGCGTAGAAGTCACTCACCAGCACTCCGCTGAAGAGTCTGCTCTCGCCCTGACCGGGGGACTCGCCCAACACCTCGTCCACCACACCCTTGCCGCGGCCACGGCGTAGGAAGTATCGCTCCGTGGGAGTGCTGAAGGTCCAGACATAGCCGTTGGCCCCATCCTGCCGCCAGCCGGTCTCATCCGCATGCACTACCGGAGAGCCACGTATGCGCTCCAGCATCTCAGCCACTACCGGTTGGGCCCGTTGGGCCGTGGCGTGTACTACGTCAATGATGGCGCCCACGCTCAGCTCCAACTGATGTACCGTTTGCAGGTACCACTGGATGCTCCTCACCGGCAGCCGCCCCTCTTCTCGCAGCGTAACAATAAGGCTCACCAGGTTGACCCCCAAGCGCCGCCGCCCCATTGCTAAGCCCTCCAACGGCTCTTGAGGCAACCGCCGCTTGTCGCACAGCGGACATATCCGGGCCACAAAGACGTGCTCGATCACCTCTGCTGGCACCATCGGAAGCTCGATGACTTCTCGTGTCCGCTGAACCCAGCCGCCTGACAGGCCCGTCCCGCACTCCGGGCACGACTCAGGAGCATGTATCACCCGCTGCGTGGGTTCCATCCGCCGTCGGGCAAAGCCGTGGAGACGACGCTTACGGGGTCCGTTCCTCTTAGGCTGATGCCGCTTGACGAACCGCTTGTTGCCCGGCATCCCTGCGGTCGGGCCGCGGATGCTCAGCTGAGCATCCAACTCCTCTACACGCTGCCGCAACTCGGCTATCACCGCCAGCAGCGTCTCACGGCTCGCACTCTGCAGGTCTACTTCAGCTTCCACCTCTCCCTTATGACATCACTGCCACTCGCAACGCTAGGGGGTCTTAGGTTCATCCCTTTAAGTCTGAACAGTTACTACTCGTCTAGGTACTTGACAAATCAACACGGTTGTTTCGTCGCTCCGCTCCTCGGAATGACAGACTAACCGCAAGGTTCTTGCATGATTGTGCCCAGTGGGCCAAGGGGTTGAAAACTAGACGCGTTCTTAACTAAAATACGGGGGACGCAGGAGCTCGCGGATGTTATCTAAGATAGTCGACACCAGACTCTTATTGGCCATCGCGGTGGCCCTGGCGATGGTAGCTGTGCTGGCCTGCAGCAAAGAGGAGGCGCCTGTAGCTACGGAAACGAGGCCCGATTCTGCGCCGATAACACCCCCCCAGCCTGCGGCGCCAGCCGCCCCGGCGGCAAGGCCTTCTACCGGCGGGACCAAGAAGGGAACGTATGTGCCCCCGAGGCAGAAGCCTGGCGAGATCTTCATGCCGGCGTTGTATGACGGCCCGACGCCGACGACGTGGCAGGAGAACCCCAGATTCACCGCGATGATAGAGAACGGTGAGCCGTTCATGTTCAGCAATCACAAGGGAGTGCTCCCACCTCTGCATGAACGTGTGCCGATAATCGAGGACCGGCTGGTCTTCCAGCCACCTGACGAGATAGGCGAGTACGGTGGCTCTTGGCGGATGGCCAACAGCGGCTGGATGATTGACCACGCGACGATAAATGTCGGGGGGGTCGTAAAACGGGCAGCGGACGGTGGGGCCAATACCCCCTACGTCATGAAGGACGCGGTCACGAGTGAGGACGGGCGCACGCACACCTTTACGCTGCGTCAGGGGCTAAAATACTCAGATGGCGAGCTACTGGACATGGAGAATGTCAGGTTCGCCAATGAGGCGCTCAACCTCAACCGGGATAAGCACCCCAAGCCAGTCACACCCTGCAGAGACCCGATCACCCATAACTGGTGCAAGTTCGACGTAATCGACGACATGCACTGGACCTACACCTTTGACACCCCGCATTACATACTCCTCGAGGGAGAGGCCGGCTCCAGGCTTATGCAGTATTGTAGGACTTGGTGTATCTACGCGAGCGATTACGTTAGGCAGTTCGTGCCAGGGTACGCCGATCCCGACGCGCTCGCCGCGATGATCGCTGAGTTGGGAGTAGAGGACTGGGTCAGCCATATCAAGGGAAGACTGAGCGTGCATGGGCTCTACCAAAGATTCCAGCCCCAGGTCGGGGCGTGGATCCAGACCAGTGGCATGAGCGTGGGAGCCAGCCTCTCAAGCGTATCCAACCCCTACTACCACGTATTTGACCCGGAAGGGAACCAGCTTCCCTACCTGGACGGCATCGAATCGGTGGGCTTCGAGAGCAGGGAGGTGGCCGTCTTCCGGGCCCTTGCTGGTGAGTCGGACTCACATACCCAGATCTACCGCGCTGCGGAGCTCCCATTGTACCAGAAAAACATAGTGAGCGGCGACTACAGCCTATACCCCTGGCCTGACAGTGGGGGGAGTGACGTTTCATATACGCTCAACCAGACGTTCAACTTAGACCCCGAGGTCGGCAGGATGATGAGGCAGAAGGAGTTCCGCATCGCGCTGTCTCTGGCTACAGACCGAGAGGAGATCAACGAGCTCGTCTTCCTGGGCTTAGGATCACCACAGAACAAAATTCCCCACCCCGCGACACCCTACTTTCCGGGGGAAGAGTACGTGACGCTGGACGCCGAGCGTGACCTGGACAGGGCCAACGCGTTGTTGGACGGCCTAGGCTACTTCGACACAGACGGTGACGGCATCCGGAACCGCATCGGTGACCTTAACGGCGACACGGGGAACATACGGCTTTTCTTGGGGCTGTCGACAGACCGGTTTGAGAGCACCGTGCAGATGTTGGTTGCGCATTGGGGGGAAGTCGGCATCGAGCTGGACTGGAGGTTCAACGCTGAGGCTGATCGGGCCGTCCGCGACAATATTCTTTACTTCTCGATAGGCGGAGGCCATGGGGACCCAGACCCATTCCACGGCGGGGGAATCATTAACAGTGCAGGGAGCAGCGTCGGCCCGCTGATCGGTAGGTACCTCGAAACCAACGGTGAGCAGGGGATGGGCCCGACGGGTCCGGACCCAGCATACCTGCCGCTGGCGCCTGAGGGCACCTTCCCTGCCGACTCTACCGGCAAGATGCCTGAGTTCCAAGCTGTTATTGCAGAGGGGAGAGGCTACCCGGTGTTGCACCCGACGCGCATCGAGGCGGGCAAGAAGTATTTCCGGCTCCACACCGAGGAGAAGTACACTATCGGCATAAGCGGCTTCGCGCCTGCTTACAGGGGAATCCAGCTCAAGCGCAACAACTTTAGGAACGTCCAGAAGCAACACTACTGGGACGCGATCGGGTACTACTCCGAGCTGTTCTACTTCGAGGACGGTATCGACAATTTTCACAACGAGGGCAACAAGTCCAATAGGTACAGCAGCGAGAGCTTCTTGACCGGTTTGACCTACAGGTAGAGCTAGCTGGTCTGGAGGACGACCCAAGCGAGGGGCCCCGATGCGGCATCGGGGCCCCTCTTCGTGTGTTCGGGGCTTGAATAGGTAGGCGAGCCGGCACTCGTCAACTTGCTCCACGGTGGAGCGTTGACTCAGCGCATAGCAGTGTAATTGACCGGGTAGGAAGACGCGCCTAGACTACTGCCCAAAGCATGATCCTGATGTTCGGACTTCCCGAGGAGGAGGGGCTGCGGCTGCTGGCGATCTACCCCTAGAGTACTGGAGGCTCTCATGAGCATGCGCGACGAGCTGGTCCTCGAAAGTCTCATCCGTGATATGAAGAAATACATATTGCGGGTAATCATCGGTGTGTTCATGCTCTTCAGCGCTTGCTTCGGCGGGCTGATGATGTGGGTCGCCGCCGATACTGCGGACTCCGTCGAACCAGCGGAGAGATTCCTCGACCACTTATCACTACGCGAATATCATGACGCCTATGCTCTGACGTCTGCCCTGTTCAGAGCTGAGCAGACAGAGGAAAGGTTCGTCGAGGTAGTCGAAACTGTACTCTTTTCGGACTACGAGCTACAGCACTGGAGGAACCGAACGTTAGAGCGCGGCGACGTGGCGAGGTTTCGGGGGACGATCGTGGACGACTTTGGAATCAATGTTCCGATCGCGCTTGACGTGGCGAGGGAAGCCGGCGAGTGGAAAGTCCTATCGATGACCGGCCCTGTCCGAAGGGGTCTCGGGCCGGGGGCGTGGTTTCGCTCGATCCCCACCAAGCCGGAGATACAGAGGATGGTCAAGGCGGACTTGATGGCCTTCATCCAGGGCGTCGACGACAAGGACCTCACCGCGTTCTATGATAACAACATGGCGGCGAGTTTCCAGATTCGAATTCACGTCACGACTTTCCAGAGGGCGTACCAGCACTTTATCGACAAGGAGATCGACATCTCTGCCCTCGAGGACGTCGACGCGGTCTTAGACGGAGTAAGAGAGTTTGAGCCGGATCCGGAACTAGTTGAACTCCTAGTCGTCGAGGGCTATTATCCGATCGAGCCGCTTCCCGTTCATTTCGTATTCAGATATTGGTGGCAACATCCTGAATGGAAGCTAGACGGTATCCTAGTCGACGAGCCTGACCCCGGGCTACTGACTCCCTCACAGTGCATGATGTGGCTGGTAGCCGAGGATGCGGAAGACATCAGCCGTTGTTTCGAGGAGTAGCGCGGACTGGTGCCTCGGAAGAACCTTGGCGTCTGCTGGCTTCCTTTGGTTGGCCATGTGTCTACATCGTCGTGGCGTCGTGGCTGCTCCGTTGCGACCCCTACCGCCGACAGGGTAGAATACGGGCTTCGGGCTCCGTGAGGGCGTCATTCTGACCCGAGGGCCATCCGGACGCTTAAGGCATCGCCTCTCCCCTGCCGATGGGGTGTCCCTGTTGATGCGCCCGTTTCCAGAACCTTTTTGGGTTGCCGATAGCAAGTCACATCGAGCACCACGGCCCGCTACATAGCTCAATGTGAAAGGAGGGTGGGGTAGGACCCTTCGTTAGGTCCGCTTGGGTTTTGCGGGCGTGGTCTGCTAAACTCCTATTCAGTGTTTCGAATCCGCCAGTCACCTCCATCCGTCCACTCCCCATCGAGGGCACCATCTTGCTGAACGTTCGGCGTACTACGACCATGAGGAATAGTCGATGCTGAAGCTGCTGCGGAAGCGCTGGGTTCAATATCTTCTCGGGGGCCTGGGTTTCTTGTTGGTGGGGCTCGCGGTCGGCGTGATCATCTTCATAGAGGAGATACCGCCCGAGCGGCCCGATCGCGTGCTGCTCAACGCGGGTTCAACGGGCCTGGCTCAGACGATACCCCTTACCGACTCTGCCGCCGCCGCAGAGGGATGGCAGGACCCCCGCGCATGCCGCAAAACTCGACGGTTACGGGTGCTCAGGAACCCCGGCAAGTATTTTGCATTGGAGTCGGCAAGCCGAAGCGTGCCTTATCTACTGGTGTACACCGTCGACGGCGCGCTTCTCGGCATATACTTTTTCAGCGAGACCGAGATGCCGACGCCGTGGGAACACCAGGAAGAAAAGCTATTCGCTGTTGATACCATGAATTTCGAGCACTGGGGCCTCCACGTTCACTTCCAGGACTGGAAGGCGGCGTGTGGAAAGTTCATACCCCGAGCGGAGGTGTTGAACTAGCAAGGACTGTATTCAGCCAGTCGAACCAGCACATCCAACAGATGGTTGGTGGGGTGAATGGATGTGCGCGGCTCCCTGGACTAAAGCCCCACTTGCCGACATTCTGCCGACAGACCTACCCAGCACGAGCACACCGGCGCCCGCAAGCTTGCGACACCTACCACAACAAGTCTTTGCTACGTGGCCACCACTGGTGAGCCCACAGCCCATAGCCGTACCGGGTAAAGGCCCATCGAAAATATTGAAAGCGGGGTTCGGACCCTCTCACCGACTGCTTCGCCACCAGGTATTCGGCCAAGACCCCCCGCTCGGTGTTACTGATGAGATCTGAATAGGCCCACTGCCAGCAATCCACGATTGTCACACAATCCATTGGCTGAGTACCTGCGTTGACGAACGACGCTTCAGGGTCCAGAGCTTGGAGTTTGACGACGTCATTCTCAATTACGATCCGGTAAGGCATGCTCGATTCTCCTTTGTCGGTTCGCATTTTCTTGTGCAAGCTCTTCGCGCTGCTCCTGAGGCGCACGCCGGCGGCGGTATCCGAAGGGAGGCGCTCAAACTCGCTCATCTCCGGCTAGAGCAAGGCCACGCAGGTCGGTTCGGGAACCTCCGCGACGTGGCCGGGGTCACGTCCCGTCAAGTGGTGTAAGAGTGCGTCATCCTGTTGATGTTGTTTAGGCGGCTGTCGCCTCCGCGAGATCGGCCTCCGGAAGAGCTTCGTTTAGGATCAGAATGGCGGGTGTGAGGTATCGGCGGCCGACGGCCCATTCATCGTGCTGTTCAGCGAGGACGGCGCCAACCAGGCGACGCACGGCTGGTCGGTTAGGGAAGATGCCCACGACATCGGTGCGACGCCTGATCTCCTTGTTGAGACGCTCCAGGGGGTTGTTGGACCAGATCTTCTTCCAGTGGGCGACAGGGAAGCTGGAGAAGGCCAGGATATCGGGTCCAGCCTCGTCCAGTAGAGAGGCCACCTGAGGGAACCGGTCTCCGAGTTGATCGGTCACCCTATCGAGTTGGGCGTGTACCTCATCGGGGGAGGGTTGCTGGTAGATGGTGCGGACCATGGTGGCCATCCATGGTTGGACTCTTCTGGGTACCCGAGTGAGCAGGTTGGTCATGAAGTGGGTGCGGCACCGTTGCCAGCTGGCTCCGCCGAAGACTGCGGCGATGGCGCCGCGGAGTCCCTGATGAGCGTCCGATACCACCAGCTCCACCCCGCTGAGGCCCCTGGCGGACAGCGAGCGTAGGAAGGCCATCCAGAAGGCGCCGTCTTCACTGGTACCCACGTCCATCCCAATGATCTCCCGCTTGCCCTCGCCATTGACGGCCGTCGCCACCACCACGCTGACGTTGACGATCCTGCCGTCCTCCCTGACCTTCTGGGTCAGTGCGTCCAGCCACAGGTAAGGGTAGGGTCCACCGTCCAGCGGACGGCCCAGGAAGCCATCAACCACCACGTCCAGCTCCTGACAGATACGCGACACCTGGCTCTTGGAGATACCCTCACACCCCAGGGCCTTGACCAGGTCATCCACCCGCCTTGTGGATACACCTTCTACGTAGGCCTGCTGAATGACCGCCAGCAGAGCTCGCTCGCTGCGACGCCGTGGCTCCAGCAGGCTCGGGAAGTAGCTCCCCTCTCGAAGCTTCGGGATGTGCAGCTCCATAGTCCCCACCCGGGTATCCCACGCCCGGGACCGATACCCGTTGCGCTGGGTCACCCGCGCAGGGCTGCGTTCTCCATACTCAGCACCGATCCTCGATGACACCTCCGCATCCATGATCCCCTCTACCAGCACTCTCAGTGCCTCTCGTAGAAAGTCCACGTCACCGTCCATTCCCCCCTTGCGCAATAGCTCCAGCAGGTCCATCCTTTCCTTGACCACTGTTGTCCTCCTTTCTCGAGCTTTCTTCTTTGCCCGCTAAGGATGACGCGGTGGTCTCTCTTTCTCCAGACCCTCTCCCTCTTACACCACTTCCTGGGACTCTACTGTGGCCGGTGGGACTCAGCTCGCCGGTGCCCTCGTCTATGCGAAAGACCACCAGCGTGTCGGAGTCCTCGTTAGCAGCGATCAGGAACTCGCCCCCCGGCGAGATAGCGAAGCCGCGCGGGGTCCTGCCCTGGGTTGGCTCGCGGCCGACGGGGGAGAGCCTCCCTGTGGAGCCGTCTATGGCGAAGATGGCGATACTGTCGTGGCCCCGGTTGGAGCCGTAGATGAACTTTCCGGAGGGCAAGACGTGAAGGTCGGCGGTGTGATTCACCCCGCCAAAGCCGTCGGGTAGCGTCGAGACAGTCTCGATCTCGGACAATGCCCCTGTGGAGGAGTCGAGGTCATAGGCGGTTATGGTCGAGGCCAACTCGTTGATGACGTAGGCGAATTCTCCACTAGGGTGGATGGCGAAGTGGCGGGGGCCGACCCCTGCAGCGGGCGACTGCACCCAGGGCGTCTGCGTCGGGCTCAACGTCGCCGCCGCAGCGTCCAGGCGGTAGATGAAGATCTTGTCGGCACCCAGGTCGGGGGAGTAGGCGAAGCGGTCCGCCGCGTCCAGGTTTATGGAGTGCGGGTGGGGCCCCTCCTGCCGGTCCGGGTTGACGCTGCTGCCCTCGTGGTGCAACGTCTGGGTCGACTCGCCGAGGCTGCCGTCGCCCAGGACCGGGAAGACGGTCACCGTGCCGGATGCGTAGTTGGCCGCCAGCAGGACCTTTCCGGCTCCGTCCACGGTCAGGTAGCCGGCACCATCGCTGGGCGACGCCCTCGTCCCCAGCGGCGTGAGGGCGCCGCTGGGGAAGTCCACGGAGAAGGCCAGCATCTCGCCCGGCGAAAGACCCATGGCGGAGTTGGCGACGGCGTACAGCCTGGTGCCGTCGGTGCCTGGCCTCACGAAAGCGGGGTTGCCGGCCTCGGCCGCGACCTCGGGCCTCGTGAGCGCGCCGGTGGTCCGGTCCATCTTCAGGGAGTAGATCACCCTGCTGTCCCTCTTCGTAAAGGTGCCGACGTAGACCAGCCAGTGGTCGCGGGCATCGGTTGACATCCCCACTCTCCTGAACGGAATGGCGTTATTGTAGCCAGAATGGAGTGGGCCTAACAACTCCCGGAGCGGACGCCGCCTCAGCGCAAGATTCAAATGAAGTTTGGTTTGCGGCTCCGCCCAGTGAGGGCTCTACGTATCGTCCTGGAATCTCTCCTGCGCTTAGGAAATTCCTTCCGAGGCCCCCCATGACCCGTAGAAAGTGGAGCTGTGGTCACTCAACCAAAGGAGCAGCCTTCTGTGTTCACGGTATGGTCAACCCTACTCGAACCTACGTCCATCGAGCGTGTCACCATGACTACGGCGCCACCTCCGTAGATGGCGTCCAGGTATCGGCCACCGGGTCGTATACCTCCGCGGGCGTGGAGGGAAACTGCTGCCCAGGTTCGGGGCTCGTCCCGCCCGCGACCAGGACCCGGCCGTCCTTAAGCACCGTTGCCGTGTGACCACGGCGGTCTTTTATCATGCTGGCGGCCCTGGACCAGATGCCCGTCGAGGGATCGTATATCTCTGTCCACCCGTTCGGGCCCTCTACGACGAGCACTCTCCCGTCCGGGAGCATAGTCATCGTGTGGAAGATCCGCTCCGCCGTCATTTCCTCAGCCTCCGACCAGGTCCCAGACTGTGGATCGTATATCTCCGCTGATCTAAGGACTCTTAAGCTTCCGCCGACAATTCCGCCGCCGCCGGTGACAAGCACCCGGCCGTCCGCGAGGACCGCTGCGGAAGGGAAGCGCCGAGGCCAGCTCATGCTACCGGTTGAAGACACTGAGCCCGTGAGCGGGTTGTAGAGATCCACTGAGTCCATCGCCGCGCTGCCGGTCCAGCCGCCTATGTACAGCACCTTTCCGTCCCCAAGGAGCGCGCTTGTATGCCAGTTACGCGTCCGATAGTCATCTGACGTGACTTCGCCGGCAGAGTCCCATGTGCCGGAAGAAGCGTTGTATAGCGCCGCCGACGGGCCGAGCCCGCCTGCTGCCAGCACCTTGCCGTTCTCCAGCATATCTAACAAAATGGCGGGCAAGTTGTTCTGCGTGCCAACAAAATCCACCGTCTCCTCTGGCATGTCGCTGACTCTTGACCACGTCTCAGTAGACGGGTCGTACACCTCCGCAGAGGCTATGGGAAACACATAATCTACTTCTGCATTCTCAACGTGGGTTGTGAACTCTTCCGTCAGCCCTCTTGAGACCAGCACCATCCCGTCCTCGAGCAGGACTCCACCGTGATGTCTGCGCGGGTCGAACATCGGGCGTGTCGGCGACCAACGGCCGGTGGACGGGTCGTAAATCTCCGCCGAGGCCACAGCTGGTGGTAGTGAGAATTGACTGCTCCTCCTGCTGGTCTGGCCGCCGGTAACCAGCACCCGGCCGTCCTCGAGAAGCGTTGCAGTGTGGTTATACAGGACGGCCTGTGTCATGTCGCCCTCTGCCCTGGGGATGGGAGTGGGCGTAGGCAGGGGGGGTACGCGTAGCAGGGAATAGGAAAACGGACGCTGGCGCCTGAGCCGGAGCGACGGCTGCCGCCGGGGGGGTGGGGAGTGGGGCGACAGTGGGAGCCGGTGTCACCGCGGGTTCCGGCTCCGCTGTGGCGACAGGCAGGGGGCTGGTCTCAGTGCCGCACGCGATGCCCAGCAAGACGACGGCTGGCAAGGCTAAGGTCATCCGTAACATGGCCGCATCCTAAGCAGATACATGATTGATGTCAATGCGCCTCGCCAGTGCGAGTTCACACGGACGCCGGTAGGAGTCCGTTGCTTGAGATGACCGGGTACAAGCCGTGCTCAAGAATTCTGGAACGTTCTGGTTTAACCCTCTCCCGTCTCCACCACGAACACGAGTCATCGCATAAGCTCGAAGTAGCTTCGAGCGTTGGTAACTTCACTACAGCCACCGGAGGGAGTACGGGCAGTCCGGCGCAAGGGGCCATCCGAAAGTGTACGTATTTAGCCCTGCTTCGACCTGCCGAAAGAAAGCGATCCGGCCAAGGTCTCCCTAGGTTGCGTTACTGATCTGCTAGTAATTCATGGCGAAAACGTCATGCCTCTCTTTTAGCTCGTCGTCACCCCTGAGGTCCATGACCGGGCGTATGTCTTACTCCAGCAGGGCGGCTTGAGAGGAAGTGGACAATCTATGGAGGCTATCGATCCCAGGCATGTCTTCCAGCGAGTTATGCGGCCATCCGCGGTCCGGCAACCGCCCAGCTCTCGAACGTTGTACGCCCTCTCCAGGTCCAGGCGGCGTGCGGGCCGTAGCCGTTCGGCCAGCAGTTCGTTTCGTAGCTACTCCACCAGCGCTTTGCGCAGACTGTCGACCTGGTCCTGGGTCAGGCCGATGGCGCGCACATACCCCTCGACACCCCCATATCGTTCCTCCAAGTGTTGTAGCACCTTCAACATAGCCTCAGGCGGGCAGGACTGTGCCTGATAGTCCTGCCAGGTAAACTCCTCGGCCGACAGCTCCGGAGGCGCGAATTCGGCCAGGTATCTTTCCGTGAGGTACCGGGCACTGAGCGCGTAATCTTCAGCTATCGTGTCAGGTGGTACCCCAGCGATGCCAAGGAGCAGGGCAGCAACAGTCCCCGTCCGGTCCTGTCCGGCGGCGCAATGGAACAGCGCCGGCCGTGCACTTGGCTCGGCAAGCGTCGCCAGCACATTCCTATAGCGGTCCTTGAGGAGGTCGAGCGCATTGGCGTAGTATATCGCGGCCCTCTCTGCCGGCCCCGCATCTACCGCACTGTCGTCGTCCTCCGGCAGCGGCTCATCTCCGAACAGGTTCCGATGGTAGTACGCCACACGGGAGGAGCCAGAGAAGACGCTAGGTTTCTCCTCAAGCTCGCCGTTCTGCCTAAGGTCTATGACCGCGCGAATACCGTAATCTAGCAACGCGTCCTGAGAGGCAGGTGACAATTCGTGCGGGCTATCGGCCCGCAGGAACGTTTTCCAGCGAGTCGTCCGCCCGCTCAAGGTACGGTACCCACCCAGCTCCCGCACGTTGTACGCCCCCTCCAGGTCCAAATGACGTGCAGGTTGTAGCCGCTTATCCATCGCCTGTCACCTTCCCTTTGGGACGCTTATCATCTGATTCCCCGGCAGCGTTCGGAGATGGAGATCGGAGTCAGTCCACTGGCGCCAGGCGCAAGCCGTCGGCACCACGGGTAGTGGGTCAATTCAAATTGACCCACTACCGCACCCCCATGGTGCCCATGTGGCTGTCGGCTAGCAGCGTGCTCCCCGGTCGATCGGACAGAGCGTCGGTCAAACGAGAGCCGGTCTGTCGGTGCCGCCTACGTGACAGTCTTCAGAGGGCAATGCCGATGCCTATTCGCTCGCGCCGTCGTCGGTCTGCGCGGACCGGAAGTTCAGGGTGAACATCCGCCGGCCCACCTTTCCGCCGAAAGACGAGTGCCACATCTGGTGACTGAAGAAGACGGCATCGCCCGGCTCCGATTCGATAGGGTAACTCGGTATGTCGCGCGGCGCCATTCCGAAGTGGTTCATGTCCGGGTCCGATAGGAACCGCTCTCCGCTTTCGGGATCGCCGGTCGCCTGCTCCCACATCTCGAGCAGCTTGGGACGCACACTCTCGAATCCCGATACCGTGTCCGGAACGTTCATGTGGAGTGACCAGAACTGTTCATGGTACGGACTCCGGTGCGCGCCCGGGATCACCCGTAGACAGCCCGTATCCTCGCCGACCGGATCGAGATAGAACGCGACTTTGATGCTTGGCACGTAGTGGTCTTTCCACGGCCCGTCAATCCGGTTGGGGTCGTTCCTGCCCTCTGGTATGTGGGGGTCCCAGCCCATGTCGGCGTGCCACCCCGTGTCGCCGACGTAGAAGTTGCCGTCGTTTCCCTTCTGAAACACGTATCCGGGCCCGAGCAGCTGCTGGATAGGCCCGTGCACGCGCTCGTCATTTGCCAAAAACTCGACCGGAGCCCGTCCCCGAAACCAGTCCTCTACGCTCTGGCGCGTGTGGCCGTCGAACGGCCTGCCGTCCCGGTCCTCCAGCAACGCCGCCTCGAACTCCCTCGTGATCACGCTCACCTCTTCGGGCGAGAACAGATGCCGGATTACGAGAAAACCGAACACGTCGAACTGCGCTTTCTGCTGGCTGGTGATCATTTTTCCCTCCGCTAGATCCTAATCTCTGCTCGGTTCAGCCACCATTGCTACAGCCAGCTCGCTGAATAGGCGCACATACCCGTTGCCAAGCGGGGCGTGCTCATCGAGCGGCCGCATTCGGTAATACTGTCCCCATGAACAGGATAGTCTCCTTAAGGGAGTCCTTCTGGTGCGTCCGATTCTACGACCCATTGTGGCCAGGACGCAAGACTACCCCTTATTGGAGCGCCACGGGGCTGACGACCATTAGGCCGACAAGGTGGCGACCACCCGGTCGGTCGCGTTCAGATCACGCAATAGAGGTGCGTCTCCGATAGTCGCGAAGCTGATCCCTTTGTTCACTGAGACTCGGCTGGTCAATTGCGTTACGAAGTGTCATCTTCGTTACCATCGTGCTCTTCCCCATCATCCGACAGAACTCCTAAATCGCGGAGGCTGTTTACCGTTGCCCGTTCGTAGGTCTCTGCGGGTCCTTCGTATGTGAGTGATATCTGCGTGCCATCTTTGCCCTTGAAGTGGAATTGACTTTTGACCCTGGCGTCACTCTTTCGACTGCCACGGTACTTAAAGCTGTCAAAGACACACGATGCGAGAAGCCCGATCACGAAAGGCAGCACCACATTCTGAGCAATGAAGAGCGCCGAGAGGATGATCTGCTCGGAGCGAAACTCGAATTCGACATAGTCCTCGTCACGGACGGCGGCATCCACGTTGGCACGCGTGCCCAGACTGTTCCGTAGAAGTCGGAAGACGTCGCGGGTGGTATTCGGGAAAACCGGACCATCATGTTCAGCGCCGAGGTCAACCGGGACGATGAGGACGGTAGCCTGCCCAAGCCGGCTCATGAACTCAGGGTCGGCCTTGAACGATGCAACGAGGGCGTCTACATCCAAGGCGGACATCGACACCCGGACGGGGGACCGATCATCTTGTCTCGCTGTGGAAGCACTCATGCTAAGTATTTTACCCGGTGGAAAGTGGGTAAGCACCATTCGTATTTCCGTGCGGCCCGTCAACGAGTGTAAAGAGGGAGGTGCGCCAAGAAGCGCATAGGTTGAACGTTCCAGGTGTGGAACCCGGCCAGGAGTAGGCCGGTGGCTAGGGAAGCAGGCGCGAGGGCCAGAGGCGGAGTCGTGTCTGAAGCCTTCCCGACAATGTGGCGGCGGCCACCCTACCACGCCGCGCGCTGCTAGCCAGAGTGCCGTTATGGTCACGAAAGGAACTGCTGATTGAAGCGTCGCACCATGAACCACCCGCTCACGGTAGGGCGAGGGTGGAGTCATCGGAATCTCTGTCTCTTCCTTGCAGAGACAGCCTTGTTCAGGCAGGGATGCTGTACTCCCTTTGATCGGCATCCTCCGATGGCGAGCGCGGCAACGAGCCGTGCCAGGCGTACAGGCAGGATCTAAGACGGCATGAAGATGCAACCTGGTCGAACTTGGGAAGCACGTCCGGCTCTCCGGCAACGGAGTAGGCCAGCCTTCGGCCAACGCCGGACGTGTGGCAGAGCCCTCGTAGTAGTCCGAGGCCGGGAAAGCCGGCCGCATGGCGAAGGGGGGCAGTCAGATGGGAGTGGAACGAAGCGAACTACGCCGGAGGCGGGATGTATGAACCCGACGAGGATGGCGGAAAAGCCGATGTTCCCGACACACCAGTCTAACCCATCTGATGGAGAGCCGGATGCGGTGAAAGTCGCACGTCCGGTTCAGAGGGGGGGATGGCGTAAACCAGCCGGAGCAGTCCGGCCATCGGCGGCGCCGTCCCTACCCAATGCACCCCCCCGACCGGGTTCGAGACGGCGATCTGCGGAGATCAAAAGCCGGGACTTGCCCTGGAACCAGAACCGTCAACCAGCCCCGGCGGGTCAAACCCATCGCCCGCCCAGAGGGTGAGACTTGTCAACGGAATTGTCAACGCACTCTGCAGCACTGGACGGTACTGGTTGGTACGTTAGATACGAAATTGGGTCCACGGGCGTGGACTGATTGTTCTGATTTCATACGACGCGGCACAGAACAACACCCTTGACATGAATCTTTTAATCTGAGTGTCCAGGGTTCGAATCCCTGCCGGCTCACTCCCCCTCAACCGCATGATGTAGCGGCTGCGGCGATGGGACAGAGCCCTCGAGAATCACCCCGACGCCCCGTTTTGCTAACCTTTTTTCCTACGTCCTGGGCCGGACGTTCTGGTTGTGTCGGAATAGATTCGCCGGGTCGTACTTCTCTTTCAAGGACGCTAGCCGGTCGTAGTGCCTGCCGTAAGCCGCCCTGATCTGGTCCTCACCTTCCTCGGCCTCCCAGCCTATCTGGTTGACGTAGACCCCGCCGGTGGAGAAGGGCTGCATTTTCTCCGCCGCCTCCCGCACCCACCGGACGTGTGTCTCAGACTCACCCGGGTCTTCCCAAGCTCCAAAGTTGACCATCTCGTACCGGGCGTCCCTGTGAGCGAAGGCGTTTTCGTCGGGATCTACGCGATTGGCCGCGGGACCCACCTGCTGGAACGATACCAAACTCAGCGGCGAAGTGACTTTGCTGAAATGAGATATGAGTGTGTCGATAGCCCCGTCGGTGAGTTCGCTCATGAAAACCGACTTGACGTAGTATTGGCGCCCCGCCATGGTAGCTTCATCCAGCATCCTCTGGACCTCGAGGTAGGGCCTCGGCCGGACGTCGTCCAGGATGGGCGGCCCGAACTCTCGGAGGGGTTCCAGTGCCCTTTCGCCATCTTCGAAGGGCCCGCTGTAACGATACCGTCCATGACGGGCTGACCTTCTTGGATACTCAGGCCGCTAATAGTGTTCATCTCGTCGGGAATGGTGGCGGCGAAGTCGTCGTAGAGCCTCAGGGCCTCTTTGACCTTGTCGAAAGGATAGCGAACGGTGCCCGCTAGCACTGTTGGTTGCATGGTGTGGAACTGGTACTCGAAGGAGGTGACGATTCCGAAGTTACCTCCCCCACCGCGCAGTGCCCAGAAAAGGTCTTCGTTCTCGGCGGCGCTTGCAGTGAGGAACCTGCCGTCGGCCGTGACCACGTCCATGGACAGGACGTTATCGCACGTGAGGCCGTACTTACCGGCTAGCCAGCCCAAGCCTCCCCCGAGAGTTAGCCCCGCTATCCCCGTGTCTGAGACTGTTCCCGCGGTGGTTGCCAGCCCCAGGGCCAGGGTCTCGCGGTCAAACTCGCCCAGCAAAAAGCCGGGCTCGGCGCGGGCAGTGCGGCCCACCGGGTCGACGCGAACGCCCTTCATCAACGACAGGTCCAGCATCATGCCGCCCTCGCACACAGCGCTGCCGGCCACGTTGTGCCCGCCGCCCCGCACTGACATTAGCAGGCTGTTGTCTCGGGCGAAGTTTACCGAGGCGATCACGTCGGCAACGCCGACACAGCGCGCGATAATGGCGGGCCTCTTGTCGATCATCCCGTTCCATACCTTGCGGGCCTCGTCGTAGCCGCCGTCCCCAGGGCAGAGCACCGCTCCCCTAAAGCCGTTACGAAGCCCTTCGATGTCGGATTCCGTGATGACGACGTCGGCTCCCGTGATCGAGGTAGCTAGCACGTCTACCACCGGTCGCTCCTTCTATCAACGTTTGAAACACGCCTGCTTCAGGCATGTCGTTCCCAATTGATACTTTCAGCGTGGGCTGTCCACAACCCTGATACGAATTGGGCCACTCAGGAGTTCTTGCTGACGGTTTTGCTAACGTATCGGCTAGCACGCTCCGGCACTCGACACCATGGCTAGGATTCGACGCCTAGATGTCGGACGGGCCGGTTTAACCTCGTAGCTAAGCCCATAGAACACCACGGCCTGTCCGCAACTTTTGATCCGAGTATCTTGGGTTCGAATCCCACCCGGCGCACTCTCAGCGACCTCGTAATAATACTGGGTCGTCGGAGCGGGATCAACGTCGGATTTCCTGGAATGGGAGGAGAAAGGCGAATATGTGGGGACTAGGTCGTCGGCGAAGACGACACAGCCATGCTCGTGCTTGAGGACGCCGCCGATCGGCGGCGAAGCCGGTACGCAAACGAGGCCAAGATAAGAGCCGCCAAAACGGCCAGTCCCACGGCTCCTAGGCCGGGTACGTTGACAGCCGGCTCGCCAATGAATGACGGAATCAACGCAGCCACAAGCGGTCCCGCTACACCGTTCACGATTCGCATCAGTCCGGTCGCTGCTGGAGCCAGTGCAACCGTCGAGGTCACGCTCGTCTCACTCGATGCAGACGCAGTCCCGTTCGTCAGCCGCAGTGCACCTATGGCTGTCGGGGTCACCACACTTGTGGATGTGCCAATGCCCGCTGAAGCCGCCAACGCCGCTCCGTTTCGGAGCTCGAGCAGACCTGAAGCGCCCGGAGCAACCGTGGATGTGGAAGCGCCAAGCCCGGTCAGCGTCGGAACTGCAACGCTGTCGACAAGCTTGGATAGGACGGAAGCGGCCGGGCTTACACTGGTGGTAGATGTGCTCAAGCTGGTGGAGGCAACCTGTGCCACGCCATCCTTCAATTCGAGGGCCGGCAGCATGCCCGGCGACACTGACTGGGTGGACGTGCCCATGCTTGTCAACATCGACGGGGACGCGCCGTCAACCAGGCGGAGCAAGGTGGCCGTCGTCGACGCTTGGACTATCTGGGACGGCGCCAGAGCATCGGTGCTGGTAGACGCCGGGGTCTCCTGAACGCCGCTAACGGTTGACGTGCTAGGGGTCGTTGTGGTCTGCGTAGGTGTCTCCGGCACTCCTAAACCCGAATCCACCGAAGGAGGGCGTCGGGTTAGCGTCCTGAGGCGGCAAGAAGGTGCTCCTGTGCTTCTGGGATAATGGTTTTGTAGCAAAAAAACGGCCCCGGAAAAGGAGCACCCAGTAGATGCTGCCACGCAACCACCCCGACCGGATCCAAATCACCTTCGACGACCGCCGTTTGGTGGCCAATGCCGGGCTGCTCCTTCCGGCCACCCTGGCGCGGCACCTCGGCCTGCCCGAACTCGTCCGGCAGCGCCTCGACCTGGGCGATGCCCCGGGGCGGGCGAACACGAGCGACAAGATGATGACGCTGGTGGCGTCTGCGCTGGCTGGGGGCGACTGCATTGACGACGCCGATGTGTTGCGCACCGGGGGAACGGCCTGCACCCTGGGCGGCACGGTCAAGGCGCCATCCACCCTGGGCACCTTCCTGCGCAGCTTCCGGTGGGGCCACGTCCGTCAACTCGACCGGGTGAGCCGCGAGTTGCTGGCCCGGGCTTGGCAGGCCGGGGCGGGACCCGGCGACGGGCCCCTGACCATTGACCTGGACTCCACCATCTGCGAGACCTACGGACTGGCCAAGGAGGGCGCCCGCCACCACGGCTATACCGGCAAGCGGGGCTACCACCCGCTGCCGGCCATCGCCGCCGGCACCGGAGACGTGCTGATGTCCCGGCTGCGCGAGGGCCGGGCCAACACCGCCCGCGGCGCCGCCCACTTCCTGCGGGAGACGGTGGGACGGGTGCGCTACGCCGGGGCCGACGGACGACTCACGCTACGGGCCGACAGCGGGTTCTACACTCATGGCGTGGTATCCGTCTGCCGCAAGATGGATGTCCGCTTCTCCATCACCATCCGCCAGCACAAAAGCCTGCACAATCTCATCGAGGCGATACCCGAAGATGCCTGGACGCCGATTCCTTACTGGATGGACGGTGCCGCCGATGTGGCCGAGACCACCTGCACCCCCTTCCAGGCCGAGGCGGACGCCGCGCCGGTACGGCTCATCGTCCGGCGGGTGAAGCCGACGCCCGGTTCCCAACTGGCCCTCTTCGCCAAATACAGCTATCATGGCTTCATCACCGACCGGGACGGGGAGTTGCTCGAACTGGAGGCTGACCATCGCCGCCACGCCGAGATCGAGAATGCCATACGCGACCTCAAGTACGGCGTCGGGCTGAACCATCTCCCCTCGGGCCGCTTCGCCGCCAACGGCGCCTGGCTGGCCGTCCAGACGATGGCCCACAACCTGGCCCGCTGGACGGCGCGGATCGGTCTGGGAGAGCGGATAGCCACCACCAAGACCCTCCGGCGGCGGTTCTTCTCCCTGGCCGGACGGCTCACCCGCTCGGCACGCCGGTTGACCCTGCATCTTCCGGATCGCTGGCCTTGGGCTGAGAAGTTCAGCCGTGCCTTGGCCCGGCTGCGAGCCATTCCACTCCCGGCCTGACGGCACCGTCGGCGACCGACCCACCCACCGGACAACCGAAGATCCCCGCAGACTCGTGCCAGCCCGGTCCGAGAGAGTTCCCTGCTGCGTATTCTCTCGCCATCCCGCGCATCGCAGCTCCCGCAGACAGCCATAGGGACCCCTGTGCGGCGATGAAGACCGTCCGCCGACCTCCCTACCCCAAATGGAACCCAGGCTATTTCCCCTGTAGCTCCCTCACCCCCCTTCCGCTTTCCTCACGCCGTCCATCGGTGTCCTTCGGTGGATTCGGGCTAATAAGGCCGGCGCGACCGTCTGGCTGGTGGTGCCGAGAGACGTCGTTGCCGGCGCGACCGGCACTCCGATCGTCCGAGATGAGACTGCAGCAGTAGACGACGCCTTCGACGTTACGCCCGGAGGAACAGGGACTCCCACTACCCGCGACGCCACTGTAGTTGACGCGGACTGGGTAGAGCCCAGGCCTCGGACGGCCGGAAGTCCAGCGGACCTAGGCGAGACCGCGACGCTGCTCGGTACCAGCGAAATGAGCGAGGACGGCACAGCAACCCCGACGGTTCTAGATGCGACAGCCGTCGTCGAAGGCACGATACCGGCCTCGGCTGCGACGGCGGGGATTCCCCGGGTCACTCCTCCCACGGACTGCTGGGACGGCACGAGCTGTTGGGCGGTAGTTGTGACCGGTCCCGAAACCTCGGGCGTCACCGTCTGCATCGACGGGATAAGCTGGGCAAGAGCGACGCCGCCAAGCACGAGTGCCAGCACCGTCGAGCACACGACGCCCAGGGCGCGCCAATCGGTGATCGTCCGCTCTATGAGTCTCGACAACCCCATCGACAGGCCCTTACGGCTCGATGCGGTGAATCTTGAGGTCTGACGTATTCTGCCAAATGGCGTCGTTGGCGTCGACGACCGTTCCCCTTATAGCGTTGCTGGTGTGCGCCCACATTGTAGGTACACCGGTCGCCGGATCGACTCGCGCCGCGCCTTGAAGGGGAGCAACCGACGAGACCTGTCCCCCGATCACCGGCCTTCCCAATGTATCGACGCCAATCGAGCCTACTGTCGCGACGCCTGCCAGGTTCCACACTTTGAGCTCGTTTGTCGCCCGGTTGAACCGGGCTATTCGGTCTGTGCCGGGGAACCAGAGTCCATCGTCGGCATGTAAGTAAGCAGCCCTCGAACCTGAGGACGCGATTGGATTGAAGTCCAGGGGCCAGAGCGTCACGTTGCCGGTAGCCGGGTCAAGCTCGGCCACCCTGCCCGGAAGGTCGATGGTGAACAGGACCTTCCCATCGGGCGCCGGTGCGATACCTCTGACCCAATCCCCCTCGGCGGTCGGAAGCTGCCAGGTCGTTACCGTGTTGTCCGCAGTGGACAATCTGGATATCAACGGAAAATAGCAGCATACCGACCCTCCGAACCAGACGTCCCCTGAAGTGTCGACCGCGATAGAGATGACGTCCCATCCGCCGAACGGCCACTCAGTGAACGTGTCGGTTGCGGGGTCCAGACGGCCAATCGCGTAGCTCGCCAGTCCCGGCCGGCTGATGTACTCTCCAAAGTAGACCTTTTGCGTGCTCGACGAGAATACAGTGGTCCCATCGCTAGTGGAGCCACCGACGGGGATGGACCAAGTTGTCACCGTGCTCGTCGCCATCGGCTCAAGGCGCGCAATGCTGGTCCTGGCGCCATCGGAGTACCACGCGTTGCCAGAGTCGTCCATCGATATCGTTGTTGCTGAGACCGACCATGTGGTTACGGTCGCGTCCTGAGCGGCGAGCACACCCGAGTAGGCCACCAACACTAGTACGGACGCAAGGCCGAGCGCCACAACCGCCGCTCCCTGCCTCATCCCCACGCGATGACGTTCCGACCTGGACTCGTAGTTGCTCATGCTGTCTCCTTGCCCGACTTCTGAGTTAATCGGCTCCCTTGCGGCGGCCCATCACAACAAGTAGGACGGCGACAATCACGAGGGCGCCTGCCAGGGCCAGTAGCAGCCCCGTCTGATAGCCAGACCTAGACGAGCGCGAAGGCTCTCCGGACGTTGGCACCCGTGCGGCCTCCTCTTGACGGGTGGTCTGCCGACTTTGAATCGGGGCGACCTTTTGCTCCTGAGCCACGAGGCCGATGACCACTGGAGTTATCACGGTGGTCGTGGGTGCGGCTATCAACTCGGATGGCCCTGTTGATGGAGTTGGAGGGTCGGCAGAGGCGTTCTGTCCGCACGCCGCTAACATTAGCAGCGCCGCCGGCAACCCTGCCGCTACCGCGGATCTACCGACATCTCGTAGTGGCAACTTCTCGGAGCCCTCGCCATCACTTCTGGACCTCGGACAGACCGCTGTCTTCAAGATAGCGGTGAAGGCATAGTTAGTCCAGGCTCACCACTTCCGTCGTCAGGATCGGGAGACTCCTTTTCACCTCGAGGACTTTACCTTGAGACGGCTTTATCTGGACTGTGAACGCGTCGCCGGCTCCTGGTCGCGTGGTAATAAGGGTGCCACCATCGTTGATGTTCACCACAATCACGGCCTGCTCGGTAGCGTCAAGTGCGTCCGGCGAGGCGGTGCCTAGCCAGTTGATCACCCAACCCATGTTGGCACCGGCGGTGTCCGCGTTGGCGTTCCACGCCACATTTGCCAGGTCGTCGCCATCCGTATAGGTTACCGCTATCGTCGAGGTCGTGAGGTCGACAGTCTTGGAAGTGCCGGGTGAAGACGAGACAGGTATCAGCACCCTTTCGAGGGCAAGCGGCGAGCCCGTTGAACGGGCCACGACGGTCCCTTTGACACCCAGGATCGTTGCCGTCTCTCCCAGGCCGCCCGTGACAGCCTCCTTGGCTGTTTGAGAGCTAAGTAGGCCCGTGCTCAGGACAGCGAAGGCGAACACCGAGGCGACCACAACGAAGGCGATGAGCACAATGGCCGTCTCAAGTCCGGTAATTCCTCTCTCGTCGGACACACGAGGTCGCTTCGAGTCTGGGCGGGCAACAGTCCGTCCGGCTATGGCGTTGCCGTGAGCCATCACTTTTCCCCTTGGAAGCAGGTGGTCAAGAGGCCGACATTCCGATGAATGCCCGTGGGCCGTAGAGACGCCCCGCTGGGGCGTCTCCGACGTAGCCGCTGGAACTCTGCCACCGTGCCCCGGTGAAGTCAGTCGCTATGATAACCCCAACCGCCGTATGTGCCAAGCAGGTCTAGGGCCACGGCTGGCCGGGTTTTAGCTTCGTAGACTCCAGTCGATGACATTCTAGGCGCTAAGGCCTAGAATGTCATCGACGCCACGACGTGACTTTGCGCAGGAAGTCTCCTACAACTCTCTCCCTGAGTCCCGATGTGGCATCGGGGCGAAGGGCCTGGGGAGGGGTGGTCTCATGTCTAAGCAGCCCCACCCCTCGACGCCACATCAGGAGGCCGACGACTTGGAGACTGTGGCGTGGCTAGGAACCGTCATAAAGGATAATCAAGGAGACGCTCATGAGACCTGACGAGATTAGGAAGCTGATAGTCGGCCCGATGGCCAACGTGACCACGCCCTACGACGACAACTACCGCGTGGACCTCGGCAGGATGGCCGAGCTAACGCGGATGTGGGTCGAAAACGGCCTGGTGAAGGGCAGGACGGTGCTCAAAGTGGTGGCCGTCATGGGCGAAAACGCCCTTCTGCGTGACGACGAGTGGGCGCCGATTGTCCGCACTGCCGCTCAGGCCGCCAATGGCAAAGCCACGATCGCCTGCGGTATTCATTTCAAGGACACCATACGGGCTATCGAGGACCTCAAGACGGCGGAGGACGCCGGTGCGGTCGCGGTCCAGGTCTGTGCCCCCATCTTCAACCACCCGACCCAGGACGACACCCTCCGGTTCTTCGAGGCGCTGTCGGACGCCGTCGATGTGGGCATCATCGTCTACAACACGCCCTGGATGACGTCCGGTGGCATCGCCCTGGACACCATGAAAAAGATATGCCAGCTGGAGCAGATTGTCGCAATCAAGTGGGCCCCTAACCCCGGTGACGACTATGAGCCGCTGTTCGAGTTCAAAGACCAGGTCAGCATTATCGACAACACCGGACGGCCCATGGTGGGCCATAAGCTGGGAGCGCGCGGGTACATCAACCTGGCGGTCGATGCCTACCCGCCTCACGAATTCCGCATCTGGGACCTCATGGAAGAGGGCCGATACGACGAGGCCCAGCAGCTCTTCGACAACGTGAACGTCCCCCTCAGGGAGCTCCACATAAAGCAGAACCAGAACTCAGGCGGCGAGGCCCGCACCAAGAAGGGCATGGCGACCTTGCTGGGCCACCATATGGGCTCGATGCGCCCGCCCTCGCTGCCCCTCAGCCAGGAGGAGATGGACGAGCTGCGCGAGCTGTTGGAAAGCTTTGGGTGGCCGGTCGTCCCCCGGAAGGAAGTGGCCGAGGCGCTCGCCTGAGGCTTTAAGGCGTGGACACAACGGAGTGGGGGAAGGGTAACCCTTCGGAGGCGCCATAAAGGACGGTCTGTTCATGCCAGACGCAACTATGACCGGCTACACGCGCACGATCGGCAAAGTTGAACTGGTGTCTCTGACCGACGGTCACGGGAGTGAAAGCCCAACCGGAGTATTTCCCGCGAGTACAGCCGAGATCTGGAAGGTGGAGTACCCCGAGCTCCTCGACGAGCAGGGGCTCTTTCATCCCCGATGGGGGTGCGTGGCAGTCCGATCCAGTGGCAAGCTCGTAATCGTGGACACCGGAGACGGCCCACCGGCGGGCACGCTCATGGATGACATGCGCTACAAGGGAGTGCAACCGGAGGACGTGGACTTCGTCTTAACAACCCACCTGCACGGGGACCACATCGGGTGGAACATGACCAGTCGGCAACCCACGTTTCCTAAAGCCAGATACCTTGTGCCGAAGGCGGACTATGAATACTGGACGAGTGCGGAGGTCCTTGACTCCGCGCCTACGCCCGGCGACTCGAGGCCGAAGATCCAGACCCAGGTAATGCCGTTGCTCGATCTAGGGGTGATGGACCTCATCGAGGGCGAACATCAGATTACCGAGGAAGTCGCCGCACTGCCGACTCCCGGCCACACCCCGGGTCACACGTCGGTTTCGATTTCCTCCGCCGGCGAGCAGGGGTTCATCCCGGGCGATGTGACCCACACCCCGGCTCAGGCGCACTACACTAACTGGAGCCCAACAGCCGATGTAGATCCCGACGTGGCGCGTTCTACTCGCCACCGAGTGATCGACCGACTGGAAAGGGACGGCTCATTGGTTTCCGCCGGGCACTATCCGGCACCCGGTTTCGGACGTTTTGCCCGTAGAGAGGGACGTCGCTATTGGCAAACAGCATAGCCGACTACGAGTCCGCGAACTGGAACCCATACAGTTCTGCGTTCCGTAGATAGAACTTCAGCTTCACGCCGGTCGCAATGTCGTTGACCGTCTCGCTGCCGGCCCATGCGACCGGATGGTGAACGCTGTCCCCTGTGAAGGTCTGGCACTCCTGCCGGGAGTACCCGTCCCAGGGGCTGCCCCAGGCATCCGTCACCTCGACGTCGACGTAGCCGTCGGCCTCACACCGCGCGTTAATCCAGAGACGGGACCCCGTCGAGAAGAGCGGCTTGGTCTCGACCAGACCCTCACGGACCGTTGCATCCAGGGAGGCCCAGCCGTCGAGGCGAATAGTCGCCAGGCAGAGATGGTGGCCGTTCTCTGAGAGCGCCGGGTCGCGCACCTCTGGCAGGTCCAACTCTTCTTCCTGGCCGGTCAGCCACCAGTCGTGGTGGACGTTCATGCCGCCGTAGTAGACCCACACCTCGTCGCCCACAACGAGCGGCTGGGTCGGCGTTTCGACACCTAGATGGTCGTAGCTGCTTTCGGGGCCCCGCTGAATGAGCGGCCGGGGCACCGGGAACCTCTTCCATTCGGACTCGTCCCGGCCGTAAAGCAGGTACATCTCCATCACGTTGTCCACCAGGTGCAGGACGTTGAGTATGCCTAGATGCATCTCGTCGACCCGCCAGGAGACGAAGCCGTAGAGCCCGTCGTCGAGGTTGTCGGTCTCACCTGCCTCGAACGCTATCGTCGGCTCCGACCAGTTGATGCAGTCCTCGCTCTCTAGCCGGTAGACGCAGCGACGGGTATTCCAGACGCCCTCCGGCTTGCTGGGCCATACGGGTACGCCCTCTCCCGCGAACCCCGGACGGGGGGCCGACGTCCACTTCCGGGCCCGGCCGTAGAGCACGTATTTCCCATCAACCGCATCGTAGGTCAGAGTCTCGACGTCGCCGGCCCAGTAAGGGATAACCGGGTTGCCTTCGTAGGGAGTCCAGTCGATGCCGTTCGGCGAGAAGTCCATGCTCATTCCCACTCCATAGAGGCCCTGGGCCGGAAAGGAATGGGCGTCGGCTCTCAGGTAGTCGGGCGGTCCCGGCAGCTTCAGATAGTGAACGTACATCATCTTGAAGCGGCGGGCCGGGTCTGTCTCGTGCTCGTCCAGCAAGATCGTCGGGGTCCGCGCCCTCGCGTCGGGCGCAAGGTCGAAGACGACACTGGTGTCTTGCCCGTCGATAAAGTGCTTGCCAAGGGGCGGCTTCTCCCAGTTCAGCCCGTCCTCCGACCGGGCGTAGCATAGGCGAGCATCCGTCAGGCCGATCCCAGGCGTGACGCCAAAGTAGTTCTGGACGTCCTCATACCAGCACTTGAACAGACCGTCCGCCGGGTCCCTTATGACGTTGAAAGCGCTCGTACGGAAGTAGGGAGTCGTCTCCCAGGGCTGGTCCTTCCTGATCAAGGGGTTGCTCGGGTGTTTCTTCGGCGTGTGCTGGGTGCGCTTCACGTTCCTAACGCTGGCGATCACCTCGTCGTCGACGAACAATTGCCGTGTCGTCCCGATCTCTTTGAAAACCCTATCTCGCGAATGCGCGGCGAACATAGACTGCTCCTTCAGACCCCGAGACTCTGGCTAAATGAGACCTGCCCGAGAGGGCGAGGGTAAGCAGCGCCCACGGAAAAGTCAACCGTCGTGTCTGCCGAGCGCTAGTCCGTGTCATCCCACGAAAACAGGGCCGCTTCGAAGGTTTCCAAAGGGGACTTTGCCCCTTTGGCGGGGGTCTAGGGGGAACCCCCAGCAAAAACACGTTAGGGCGGGTGGGTGGGAAAGGAGCCCTGAGATTTCATCTTGTAGGGCGCCTAAGGTATCAAGGCATGAACGATCTGACGGGAAGAATTTGGGGCGAGATGTCGGGCATGACGACTGGTACCACCTGGGAATCTATGCAAATCAACCTCAACGGCAGTGCAGGTATAGTACAATGCCAACAAGTCCCATCGAAGCCGACGGAGGTAACCGCGAATGGAGTCGAATGTCGTCCTCTCTACCAAGGAATTCAAGACGGTGGGGAAGCGCCCGATTCGCCACGACGGATATGAAAAGGTGACCGGCAAGGCCCTCTACGGCGCGGATATCCATCTACCCGGCCTCCTGCAGGCGAAGATGCTGCGGAGTCCTCACGCTCACGCAAGGATCGTCTCCATAGACACCAGCAGGGCGGAGGCACACCCCAACGTCAAAGCGGTGGTAACGGCCAAGGACCTGCCGGGGTCGCGGGACCCGAGCGATCGCATCAACAACGTCCTGGCCGGCGGGAAGGTCTTGTATAAGGGCCATGCCGTGGCGGCGGTCGCCGCAGTCAGTCGACACGTCGCTGAGGAGGCGCTGTCTCTCATTGACGTCGAGTACGAGGTCCTCCCGGCGGCTACGAACGTCGAGGACGCGATGAAGCCGGAAGCCGCTCGCCTGCATGAAGAGTACAAAGGCAATATCTCGAAACACACCCAGTTGAAGCTCGGGGACGTCGACAAGGCGTTCCAGGACGCGGATATTGTAGTCGAGCGGGAGTTCCGCACCAAATCGGTGCATCAGGGCTACATCGAGCCTCACTCCGCTACGGCAACGTGGACAGCCGACGACAAGATCACCCTCTGGTGCAGCTCCCAGGGCCACTTCCAGATGGGTGAAAGCACCGCCAAAGCGTTGGGGATACCTACCTCGAAGATCAAAGTGGTGCCGTTGGAGATAGGCGGCGGGTTCGGCGGGAAGACGACCATCTACCTCGAGCCCGTGGCCGTCTTGCTGTCTCGCAAGTCCGGGCATCCCGTGAAGGTCACCATGACCCGCGCCGAGGTGTTAGAGGCGAGCGGACCAACGTCCGGGAGCTACACGAAGATCAAGATGGGGGCCACGAAAGAGGGGCGTCTGACCGCCGCCCAAGCAGACCTGAGGTACGAGGCGGGAGCGTTCCCCGGCTCCCCCGTGGGAGCCGCCGCTATATGTATGTTCACTCCCTACAACGTCGAGAACCTGCTGATCGACGCATACGACGTGGTCGACAACAAGCCCGGCACTGCGGCCTACAGGGCTCCGGGGGCGCCGATCGGGTCTTTCGCCTCTGAGAGCGTGGTTGATGAGATATGCGAGAAGGTGTCGATGGACCCCTTGGAGTTTCGTGTACTGAACGGCGCGAAGGAGGGCACACGCCGGTCCGACGGCGTCGCCAACCCCCGGATAGGGTGCATCGAGACCGTTGAAGCGGCGAGAGCGCACGATCACTACTCGACGCGATTGGAGGGGCCTAACCGGGGTAGGGGAGTCGCGTCTGGCTATTGGATGAACGGGGGAGGGCCGGCCTGTGCGACGGCCAACGTCAACTACGATGGGACCGTGCACCTTATCATCGGTTCGGTTGACATCGGCGGCACTCGCGTCGCCGCCGCCCAGCAGTTCGCCGAGGTGCTTGGCATACCCGCGGAGGACGTCAATCCGCAAGTCGGCGATACCGAGTCGATCGGGTACACGTCGATGACCGGCGGCAGCAGCGTCGCGTTCAAGACGGGCTGGGCTTGCTACGAGGCAGCTCAGGACGTGAAGCGGCAGATGATCGAGCGCGCGGCCCAGCTCTGGGAGGCCGCGAGTGACGATGTCGAGCTGTCGGACGGCGCGCTGCGACACAAGTCTGATCCCGAGTTCCGGATGACGTTCCAGGAGATGGCCGAGATGCTTCCGCAGGCCGGCGGCCCGGTCGTCGGCCGCGCTAATCTGACCGCATCCGGTCCGGGAAGCGCCTTCGCCACCAACATCGTAGACCTGGAGGTCGACCCGGAGACCGGCAAGGTCACCATCTTGCGCTATACCGCCTTGCAGGATGCCGGCAAGGCCATTCACCCCAGCTACGTTGAAGGCCAGATGCAGGGAGGCGTCGCGCAAGGCATCGGCTGGGCCCTGAACGAAGAGTACTATATGAGCGAAGACGGGCAGATGCTCAACGCCAGCTTCCTGGACTACCGGATGCCCACCTCTCTCGACCTGCCCATGATCGATACGGTGATAGTCGAGGTCGCGAACCCGCGGCATCCCTACGGTGCCAGGGGCGTTGCCGAGGTCCCGATTGTTGCTCCGCTCGCTGCCGTCGCAAACGCTATCTACGACGCCATCGGTGTCCGGATGACCAGCCTTCCGATGAACCCCCCGGCCATCGTCGCCGCCTTAGCAGCACAAAACGGCAACTAGGCCTCACCTGGATCCCGCGACGCATGGCTGCGCGACGCTGCTTTGCGTAAGAAGTCCCCGCCAATCGTCTCCCTGAGCCCCCGGGCGAAGGGTCTGGGGAGGGGTGGTCCCCACGCCCAGGCAGCGCGAACGGTGAATCTGACCTACGTTCGTGGTGAGCCCGTCGAACCACGGTCCCCGGTGCGACTTTCCGTGCAAAGCCATCGCATGAAACTGGCCGCTAACGGTCGGCAGAAGCCTGATACATCTGCCATCCGTTGTCGTATAATGGCCTCATAGGGGAACAGTGCGGATTCCACTCCTCGCTGCCCCCACAGAATTCCCGCGCTCCGAGCCTTCGCCGATGTCCACCAACTGACTGATTTCAGTAGCAGCCAAACTAGTCGTTAATGGCACGCGTTGTCACGTTTCGATATGTCATGCTGAGGAGTCCGCGACGAAGCATTTGGGGCTGGGTCAGCGTCTGGTGTAGCTCGCGTGAGGCCACCCCTCCCCAGATTCTTCAGACTGACATTTTCAAATCATCCGTAACTAACGACTAGCCCGCTTGGCTGATGTCCGCAAAGTTAGGGCTGGAGAGCCCGGATCCGAGAACGCCGGAGGGGCCAACCACTTGGTCATAGACCGCACAGCTGACGCGTCGCCTGACCCCGACTTGGGTGGAGGGCCTTCAGAGTCTCGCGGTAACCTGGACGCCGCCGGGTTCGAGGCCACGCAGGACGCCGTCCGCCAATACCTGCTCACGATCGGCCAGTACCGCCTGCTGACTAAGAAGGAGGAGGTCGAGCTCAGCCTCGCGGTGCAGGGCCGGCTACTTCTCAAACAGCTTCGACAGGACCTTCATGAATCCCACGGCCGCCCACCGGTACCGAACGAGTTGGGGGCGACCATCTACGTCAATCTGGCCGCACATCGAGACCTGCTGGCTGGCCTGGTGCTAACGCTAGGAGGCCAGGTGGACGGACTCGGAATCAACGACCTTCTCTCGATCCCATCGGTGCAGGAAACCCTGGACGGCTCGCTCCCGCCGGAGGTCAAGCAAGCAATAGGTGAGAGAGCAGGGGTCCCGGAAGATAAGGTGTCGCCTGGATTGGCCGAGCTGTCGACGCTGCCCCGATTGATCCCTCAGCACTTAGTCGAGGCCCTCGATCACGCAAGCGCAAAGGGCCGGCCGAATGAAACTCCCAGCGCCGAAGCGGCGGCGACGCTCCTACGGCGTGACAAGACCGAGCTCGAGGAGTGGTGGGACGGCATCGAGCAAAGGGGGCACGAGGCGTCGGACCGGCTTGTCAACTCCAATCTGCGGCTGGTGGTCAGTGTCGCGAGAAAGTATCTTGGGCGCGGACTGCCGTTGCTCGACCTAATACAAGAAGGAAACCTCGGCCTGATGCGGGCCGTCGAGAAGTTCGACCCCCATCGAGGCTACAAGTTCAGCACCTACGCCACCTGGTGGATTCGCCAGGGTGTCACAAGGGCCTTGGCAGACAAGAGCCGGACCATCCGGCTACCGGTCCACGTAGTCGAAAGAGTGCAAAAACTTAATGGAGCCGAGCGGGAGCTCACGAGCAGACTTGGCAGGGCAGTGACTTCGCGGGAGCTGGCCGAGGAGTTGGGCTGGCCCATTGAAACCGTCGAAGACCTCTTACGCCAGCGGCAACAAACAGTATCGCTGGACATGCCGGTCGGCGAGGAAGGCGGATCGGCAGTTCAGGACTTGATAGAGGACACCTCCGGCCTGGCTCCGGAGGAGGTCGCGATCCACCAGTTCACCCGAGAAGGCGTGCTGCGAGCCGTCAGAGACCTTCCCGCCCGTCTTGCCCTGGTGCTGCAGCTCCGCTTTGGCCTGCTGGACCAGCGGCCCCGGACACTGGAAGAGGTTGGCCAGCAGATCGGCGTCACCAGGGAACGGGTGCGACAGCTCGAACGACAGGCGCTTGGCCTGCTCAAGAAATCGGGTCGTCTCCCTGCTCTCTTGAAAGATACGGAAGACGACCAGGACGACGAGGTCGTGCCTGAGTCTGGATGACCCTCAGATGAGCGCCGAACGGGCCCAGTTCCCAACGTGTATAATATCGGTCTGCTCAAATCGCAACACTTCGCATGGAGGGTGGGTGATTGAATGCGCTAGGTACACATCTGCTGCTAGACCTGAGAGAGTGCGACGAAGAACTACTCGACAACATCAACTACATCGAAGAGGCGATGGTGGGCGCGGCCGCCGAGGCCGGCGCGACGATTGTAGGGCAGACCTTCCACAAGTTCGATCCCCGTGGGGTCACCGGAGTTGTCGCCATCGCCGAGTCACATCTGTCCATCCACACCTGGCCAGAGTACGGATACGCCGCCCTGGACATCTTCACGTGCGGGACGGCATTCGAGCCCCATAAAGCCGCTCAACTGATAATCGAGCGCATCCGCTGTGTTCGGCCGTCCATCACCGAAGTCAAGCGTGGCCCACTCTTGGAAGCTACCCCTGCCGTCGTCTGATGGCAGGCCCTACCACGCGGCCTCCGGACGGGGAGTGGCACTACGAGTACATTACTCCCGACCTTCTCCAAGCTGAGCGCCTAGACAAGGTCATATTCACCGGCAAGACCCCATATCAGTCGGTCACCATCCAGGATACCGCATGTTTCGGCCGGACGCTGGTGCTGGACGATAAGACCCAGTCCACCGAGCTGGACGAGTTCGTCTACCACGAGGCGCTGGTCCAGCCCGCTATGATATCCCACCCCGAGCCGCGCGAGGTATTCGTGGCGGGAGGTGGGGAGGGCGCGACCATCCGGGAAGTGCTATCGCACAAATCTGTCTCGCGAGTGGTGATGGTCGACATCGACGCCCAAGTCGTCGAGCTTTGCAAACGATACCTACCAAATCACCATAACGGCGCCTTCGACGACCCACGCCTTGAGCTCCACCACGCGGACGCCCTCACGTTCTTGAAGGAGACGCCGGAGCGATTCGACGTCGCCGTGATCGACGTGCCCGACCCGCTGGAAGAGGGACCGGCATACCTGATGTACACCCAGGAGTTCTACACCCTCCTGAAGGACCGACTGAAACCGCAGGGGGTGATGGTTGCCCAGTCCGGGCCTACAGGACCCGCCTTCTACCTCCAGTGCTTCTCGGCCGTCGCGAACACGATTAGGTCGGTCTTTCCCTCCGTCTGCGCCTACGAGGCGTTCGTGCCATCCTTTGGGTCGACCTGGGGCTTCGTCGTTGGCTCCCTCGGACCCGGTCCGGCCGCGCTATCGGTGGAGTCGGTCGATGAGCGGATTGCCGATCGAGTCGGCCGCGAGCTGCGCCACTACGACGGAGTGACCCACAGGGGGATGTTCGCTCTTCCCAAGTACCTGAGGGAAGCGACGGCCACCGAGGAGAGGGTTATCACTGAAGCGACCCCGCTTTTCGTCCCCTAGGCGACGACTCGTCATGCCGGTCCCGCTTGCGACTTCAGTCCGCCTTACGCGCACCGCCGCGGTCTGGTTCGCATTTATGCCATATCTCCTGCTCGCATCGGCTTGCGACGAGCCTCAGCCGACGCCAACACCGAGGCAACCGACAGCCCCCCAACTCAGACGGCGCTGATACCAACGCCGGTGCCAGCTCCAACCTCGACGACGCCCGGGTCACAGGACACACCTGAGCAGCTAAGCTTCCTGGCGTTGGGCGACTCTTACACCATCGGAGAGAGCGTGGCGGTTGAGGACCGCTGGCCCGTCCAGCTTGCCCGACGTCTACAAGAAGAGGGGATCGATATCGCTGAGCCGGAGATCATCGCTCGGACAGGCTGGACCACCGGCCAGCTGTTGGCGGCAATCGATACCGCCAGCCCAACCGGACCTTACAGTCTTGTCACGCTTCTGATAGGTGTGAACAACCAGTTCCGGAGCCTTGGTGTCGACGACTACCGGGTCGAGCTAGCCGAACTGCTGCAGCAAGCGGTCGAATTGGCAGGCGGTGACTCGTCGCGTGTGATCGTCTTCTCAATTCCGGACTGGGGCGTGACGCCGTTCGCCGAGGGCGCAGACCGGTCCCAGATCGCCCGGGAGATCGACCTCTTCAACGCCGTAAAGCGGGAAGAGACGACGCGCACCGGCGCCACGTACGTGGACATCACCCCAATCTCGCGAAGGGCCGAAACCGACCTCAGCCTCCTGGCCGACGACGGCCTGCACCCTTCGGGCGAAATGTACGGGGAATGGAAGGACATGGTGTTGCCTGTGGCGCTAGAGCCGTTGGCCGCACGGTCGTAGTGGGCACCGGGGGCCTCTAGTCAGGCGAGACGACTTCCACCAGGAAGTCGCCGGGCGTCATGACCTTCAATGGGAGGTCGGCCGAGGCCACCGCCGGCGTCAACAAATGTCGCCGGTCGAGGGTCAACATGTATGTAGAGCCGCATTCAAGAGCTGCCGCCAGGACATGGGCATCCTTCCTCCCCGTAAGGGGTACGCACCACTCCAATCGCTCGTTTGAAGGAGGTGGCCTTACCTCGGGGCTGACCGCAGCGAGCTGCTGATAGAATCTTATTACCTCCCTCTCACCGAACTTCTCGGCGATGTTCCATCGGGCCTCTAATAGGATTACGGTCGTAAGGACGGCGCGAAACCGCGTTCCTTGACATGCCTCGATCGCCACCGCTGAGCCGCCGGTTGGGGAGCGGGATGCGGCGACCAGGACGCTGGCATCGAAGAAGACCGGGGCGGGCGTGGACACCACTTAAAGCGCTCCCTGCCGGAGCAACTTGTGAACTCGTTTCCGAACTTCCGGATTAAGCTTGTCCTCATCCGTGAATCTAGAAACCTCTTCTTCCGTGTACCGCCGCAGCACATCCTCGCCCTGGCGTAGCGGAATGAGTTCGAGGTGGTCTCCTACCAAAGACACATCGAGAAGGGTATCGGGCTCGATCCCAAGCGCCTCTCTGAACTCCGCCGGTATCGTAACCTGCCCCTTGGCAAGGGACTTCACGACCTTTCGACGTACGTCGGCCGCTGTCATGATAATACCTCCGTATTTCGACTATTCCTACTTTCCGCCTTTACAGTATACCACCAACTCGCGCGAACGCTCGACGTTGCCACGGTAGGGGCGCAAGGCCTTGCGCCCTGTCCCCGGACCCCAAGCGGCCCTTTCAGCGAACGCGTCCTGCGGTGCTATAATTGCCGCTAGAAGCCATGCCTCCCGACATCCTCGAAGGACTGAACCCCAAGCAGCGAGAAGCCGTCGAGACTATCGATGGCCCCCTCCTCATAGTCGCCGGGCCGGGCAGCGGCAAGACCCGCGTAATCACCCACCGCATCGCCTACCTGGTGAGGGACTGCGGAGTGACTCCCTATCGTGTCGCGGCCGTCACCTTCACCAACAAGGCCGCCCAAGAGATGCGCGGGCGTTTGTTCGGGAAGAATGACAAAGACCCTTCGGCCCCGCTGCTCAACTGGGGCATGCGAGACCAAGGGCTGACCATAAGTACCTTCCACGCTTTCTGCGCCATGGTATTGCGACGCGAGGGCCACAACATCGGGACCGACCGGAACTTCGCCATCTACGACGATGCTGACCAGATAGCCGCCATCAAGCGGAGCATGAACGAGGCGAACGTCGACCCGAAGCAGTTCGGCCAAAGGGCCATCCTGTCTCGGATCTCGAGCGCCAAGAGTCAGCTGCTGGGAGTCGAGGGCTTCGTGGCGCGTCAGGAAGACTATTTCGACGAGATCGTCTCCAGAGTGTACGAGAGATACGAGCATGCGCTGTCGCAGAGCTCGGCCCTGGACTTCGACGACCTCCTTCTGAAGACACATCTCCTTTTCCAGCAGTTCCCCGAAGTGGTTGGCAAGTTCCAGGGCCGATACGTGCACTTCATGATCGATGAGTTCCAGGACACCAACGTCGCCCAGTACGAGATCGCGAAGCAGCTCAGTCAGGAACACCGAAACCTGTGCGTCGTCGGCGATCCGGACCAGTCCATCTACTCGTGGCGCAACGCGGACATAAGAAACATCCTCAGCTTCCAGTCAGACTACCCCGAGGCCAAGATAATCGCGCTCGAGGAGAACTACCGGTCGACGCAGACTATCCTGGACGCCGCCGCGAAACTCATTGCGTCGAACGAGCAGCGGGTGGAAAAAGAGCTGTGGACCAAGAACGGTCGCGGCGTGCCCATAACCGTTCAGGAGGGCTATAACGAGAAGGAGGAGGCCCAGCTCGTCGTTCGTGAGCTGGACCGGCTGGTCCGCGAGGAAGGCTACAGTCGGACCGACATAGCGGTAATGTACCGGGTCAACGCGCAGTCCAGGGCACTCGAAGAGTCCTGCTTGCGATACGGCGTCCCGTATCAGCTGGTCGGCCTCAGGTTCTACCAGCGACAGGAGATCAAGGACGTCACCTCCTACCTTCGGCTGGTCGCCAACCCGAACGACGACGTAAGCCTGGGGAGGGTCGTCAACCTGCCTCAAAGGGGCATCGGCCAGCGTACACTGGACGAGCTCACCAGGATGGCGCGGGACTTTGGGGTCTCAATGTACGAGGCCATTGAGACGCTATCCCAGGGTGAGGCGGACGGAAATTCGATTCAGCCTAGGTCGGCGCGCGCTCTTTCCGACTTCCGAGAGCTCATCCAGGGGCTGATCTCGGAGAGTGAGACGCTCGACTTGTCCGAGCTGATAGACCTGGTGCTCGAGCGGACCGGCTACAAACGATATGTTCAGGACGAGGCCGAGCGCGGCGAGGAGCGCTGGGAGAACCTCCTGGAGTTTAGGAACACCGCGCGCGAGTTCCTCGATCTCGATGGACGCGACGCCTTGACCGCGTTCCTAGAAAGCGTCGCGCTGGTAAGCGACACCGACAACCTCAACGAGAAGGCCGACGCCGTTACGCTGATTACCCTGCATCAGGCCAAGGGACTGGAGTTCCCTGTGGTCTTCATCGTCGGCATGGAAGAAGGTCTTCTGCCTCACATACGCTCGATGGACGACGACGCCGAAATGGAGGAAGAGCGCCGGCTCTGCTACGTCGGAGTTACCAGGGCCAAGGAGAGGCTGTACTTGCACCGGGCCTTTCGTCGCGGCTTTCGCGGCGGGTTCGAGCCCAGCACGCCATCCCGTTTCCTCGCGGACATTCCTCGCGACCTTATCGTCGCTTCGAGGTCGAGGAGGCCCGAAGGCACCGGACAGATGCGGTGGACTCCGACCCCTAGCGTGGCAAAGGCAAGGGCTGCGACCGCCGGCAACGGATCCGCTGCGTCCAATGAGCAGAGCGAGGATCCCCCATCACCCAAAAAAGTATTTACCACTGGCGACAAGGTCCGGCACGCGACCTTCGGGGATGGCATCGTCACCAACAGCAAACCCTCCGGCGACGACGTGGAGGTCACCGTGGCCTTCACAGACGGAGGCGGCGTCAAGCGACTGCTCCTCGGTTTCGCTCCGCTTGAGAAAGTCGAGTAGGGAAGACAGGTTCTATATGCCTGAAGAATCGGTCATAACCCAGGAGATGCGCGACGCCGTTGGCGTCGACTCCGAGCCTGCGACCCATGAGGTGGAAAAGGGGGCTATCGCGAGGTTTGCTGGAGCCATAGGAGACCCCAACCCCCTTTATCGAGATGAGCAGGCCTCCCGCGGGTCCCGCTACGGCGGCATAATCGCTCCCCCGACGTTCCTGCGCTCCATGGAGGCCGGACCCCCGAAGGTCGAGCTGCGAACTCCGTACACCGCGCTCCTGGACGGCGGCAGCGAGTGGGAGTACTTCGAGCCCATGCGCCCCGGAGATACGATTACCGTGACTAGCCGGATCGTGGACTTGACCGAGCGGACGGGTCGTCTTGGGCCAACGCTCTTCGTCGTGTACGAGATCAAGTACGTCAACCAGTCCGGCGTAGTGGTGGCGACCCAGAGAAACACCCTCATACATTACCGGCCTGCCAGCGGGTCGGCAGAATAGGGAGCATATGATCGACCAGCTCTACTTCGCAAACGTGCGCGAAGGGACCGAGCTCCCCACGTTGGAGAAGAACCCTACCACCAAGCAGCTGGTAATGTACGCCGGCGCGTCAGGAGACTTCTACCAGATACACTATGACTTGGAGTTCGCCCATGCCAACGGCTTGCCGATTGTGATCCTGCACGGCGCACTCAAGAACGCCTTCTTGGGCCAGCTGGTAACTGACTGGATAGGGGAGGGCGGAACCCTCAAGAAGCTGAGCGCTCAGTACCGTGGGATAGACGTGCCCGGTAAGCCCCTCTACTGCAAGGGCGTCGTTAAGAGGAAGTTCGACGAGGGCGACGAGCACCTTGTCGAGTGCGACGTCTGGATCGAAAACGCCGACGGCGAAAAGACCACTCTCGGCTCGGCCCTCGTGGCCCTTCCTCCGAGGGCGGATTAGCCCCCCATCCCGCCGGTTTCCCCCGTAGGGGCGCACGGCTGAGCCTGTCCCATAAAGGCGTTGTGTCCGGCCACAAGAAGCCCATCCACGCGTTCGAATCTGCAGATCTGGCGGGCCTAGTGAGTCTGAGCAAGTAATGGCTGCGGGAACGATAGCAGACTGGTCCATCGAAAGGCTGAGAATGCGGTGGATCTCGGGCGCCGGCTCGAACTGGTCGTGGTGCGGATACGCCATATGCGCCAGAGGGTGCGCAGGTTAAACGTTGTGGCCAACAAAGCCCATTCAGCCGCGACGTTGGCACTGCCCCGCAACAAGAATCTACGTGCCCCCCGTTGCTCTTTGAGGATCCCGAAGACGGGTTCGACTAGCTGCTTTCTGTGCTTGTAGGCTTGTTTGGCTTGGTCGGTGGACATCCAGGTCCGATGACGACGCAGAGCAACTTCGTGAGGCCCTATTTCCAGGCCACGTCCATGACGGCCGTCCCTGGTACAGACCCCGAAGGCAGGGCACACCCGGCAGATGGCCCCAGAGGCTCGGTACACTCGCATGAGTGTACCCCTGGTGCGCTTGAAACGGGTAAAGGGCAGTCTTTGGCCTTGGGGGCAGCCATAGCTGTCGCTCCGATCGTCGTAGGTAAAGCGGTCCTTGTGATACGGGTGCTCCAATGCCTGTCGTTGTGCCTCCGGCATTACCACCTGTTGGCCTCTACGGACGCATTCATCCAGGTTGTTCCCAGAGTGATAACCACCGTCGGCCAACGTCATATGCGTTCTGGTACCTGTCATCTCCTCTGCCTGTTCCAGCATCGGAGCCAGTTGAGCATAGTCATGAGGTTCATCGACCACATCGGCTGCGGTGATGAACATACCGGTCACTCCCAAGGAAGCCTCTACAGGCGAGACCATCGCCTGGGCGTTGTAGCCGGGCACGATATCTTGACCACTCTTTATCAGCCGAGCGTCTTTGTCAGTGAGGTTGATGCGCTCTTGCTCCTCTTGGCCCGCAAGCTCGTCCATCGCTTGTCGTATCTGCTCTCTCAGGGTCTCGTTGTCGGCCAGCTCCTGTGGCAAGTGTGCAGGGACAGCATCCTCTCCCGCCTCGTTCTGAGCCACAAGGTCGCTTATTGCACCTTCCAGCCGGTCCAACAGCCGGCGCAATCCCTCGGCATCGTAGGTCCTATCCTTTGCTGCATTCGCACCGACCTTCGTACCGTCTACTGCTTGCACCGCCAGGTCAACCAAGCCCATCGTCACCGCCATACGCACCGTACGCTTGAACAACTTCCTGATAGCTTGACGATGTCCTTTGTAGAACCTCCACAAGGTGTTGTGGTCCGGATGCTGCCACCCTGTCAGCCAAAGATACGGTATCTGGTCCCGGCAAGCCGCCTCCAGCTTGCGGCACGAGCGTGCCCCCGTCATGAAGTCGTACAGCCATACGCTCAGCAGCGCGCGAGGATGGTACGCCGGTGCTCCCAAAGACTCCCCATCTATCTCAACACCAAGGTCAGCCCATCCGCGCCGGTCCAACGCGTCTACGAACTCAGCAACAAATCTTGCCGGATGGTCAGGGGGAACCAGCTCGTCAAGCGTTGGCGGCAACATCCACATCTGCTCTCGGCCCATCGCTCGAAGTGGCATCGACTTCACCCCCTAAGTCGGTCTGACTCCAATGAGTGTACACTTCGTCAAACCCATCGTTCGACTTATGAGACTGCGATGATGAATCCCGGGCCACCTCGGCTCGGGCCTGACCCTTTCTGAGACTGGCATCATGCCTTCAGCCTGATCTGTCGACTCGATTCGAGGTGGCGCCAGAAGTGCCCTCGGCAAGGCGAGCAGTGACCTTATAGGAGCCTGGCCCCACGCCCCATCGCAGTCTTGTCCGCTCACCTGGCCGGCGCGCAATCCTCCGGGAGGTAGAAATGACAGGAGTCGTCGGTCATAAAGGTAGTCGTGGTGTTGAGCTGGTCGTCGGAGTCGACACCCACCAGGATGAGCATGTGGCGGTGGCCATTGACCGTCAGGGGGTCCGCCTGGGGGAGCTTCACACAGTGGCGACCACCCATGGGTATGAGGAGCTCGAACGGTGGTCCCGGGGCCTGGGAGAGATTCATGCCTTCGGGATTGAAGGCACCGGTTCCTACGGCGCCGGAGTCGCCCGATTCCTGACCAGTAGGGGCCATACCGTAGTGGAGGTCAACCGGCCCGACCGGTCAACCCGCTATCGGAAGGGGAAGAGCGATCCCACTGATGCGGAGATGGCAGCGCGTGCCGTGCTTGCCGGAGTAGCCGATGCCACTCCCAAGTCAGGTGAGGGTGAAGTCGAAATGACCCGTATGTTCAAGAGCACCAAGGACTCGGCCGTCAAGGCTCGCACCCAGGCAATCAACCAGATGAAGGCCCTGGTTGTCACGGCCCCGGCCCGGCTTCGTGAGCACCTCACTGGCCTCACCGCTGCTGCCCTTGTCACCCGGTCCAAGAGCTTCCGGCCTGGTCGTATGGAGGGTCCCACCGCGGCGGCCAAGTATGCTCTTCGCTCCCTTGCCCGTCGCTACCGTCAACTCGGTAATGAGATAAAGGACCTGGAGGCCGAGATCCAACGACTCACACGGACGGCAGCCCCAGCCCTGGTGGATGGCTTCGGCATAGGACCAGACACGGCGGCGACCCTCCTCATTGCTGCCGGGAGTAACCCTGACCGCCTCCACTCCGAGGCTGCCTTCGCCTCCCTGTGCGGTGTCAATCCCATCCCTGCTTCCTCCGGCAAGACCAACAGGCATCGGCTCAACCGAGGCGGCCACCGCCAGGCCAACGCGGCACTCCATCGCATTGTTGTCGTCAGACTTCGTCATGATGAGCGGACCCAGGCATACATGCGTCGTCGCACCACCGAGGGAATGAGCAAGGCTGAGGTGATCCGCTGCCTCAAACGCTATGTCGCTCGCGAGGTCTTCTCCGTCCTACGGAACTCAGCCCTATCCCACAGCACTCCTTGACATCTATACACCGCCGTGGCACAATATATCCATACCCCCTGGGTGGGGGTCTATAACCGACACCGAGGTCAAGTGATGACAACAGACGTTCACGCGGCCCACGACACTCACGAAGCACTCCCCGAAGCAAAGCAGGACGCCCTCAAGCGGCTCAGCTACATCGAAGGACACCTCGCGGGCATCCGTCGAATGGTGCAGGAGGACAAGTACTGCGTCGACATCTTGAAGCAGACCTTCGCAGTTCGGCGTGCGATTCAAAAGCTGGAGTCCGTCCTGCTGGAGGGTCACCTCCACTCGTGCGTGATCGATGGCGTGAGGGATGGCCGCGAAGACCAGGTGCTGGGAGAGCTGATGGAGCTCTACGCCCTCTCCGACAAGAGGTAGCCCGTTGGCAGTCGAGACTAAGCAAGAGACGGAGAAGGTCACTCTGGTCGTTGACGGGATGACCTGCGCCTCCTGTGTCAGGCATGTGGAGACAGCACTTACAAGCCTCGAGGGGGTTGCCTCGGCGAACGTGAACCTGGCGTCCGAGAAGGCCACCGTCGAGTACGTGTCTGGGGTCGCCGGGATCAGCGAGATGCGCCACGCTGTTGAGGACACGGGCTACTCGGTGGTGGGGCTGGCGGGGGACGAGTCCGGTGAGTTCGCGACCTCCAAATCACAGACGGTCCTGAGGCGCAAGTTCATGTTCGGCCTGGCCGTAGCCGCGTTAATCATGGCGGCGATGGCCATCCCTGCGGTGGGGACTGCGCTTCCGTTCCGGCTGGACTTCGTCCTTCTGGCCCTCGCGACGCCTGTCCAGTTCTGGGCGGGCAGGCAGTTCTACACCGGTGCCTGGGGAGCCCTGAAGCACCGCACCAGCAACATGAACACGCTGATTGCGGTCGGTACGTCGGTGGCATACCTCTACAGTGCCGCAGTGACCCTATTCCCCGGCATCCTTTTTGAAGGCTATGAGACAGAGACCTTTTTCGATACCTCCACCGCGATCATAGGCCTGGTCCTCTTGGGCAGGTATCTCGAAGCTAGAGCCAAGGGCCGTGCCTCGAGCGCGATCAAGGCCCTGGCAGGTCTCCAGCCTATGACCGCCCGGGTAGCACGCGAGAAGCGAGAGTTCGACGTTCCCTTCGAAGATGTCGTCGAGGGAGACCTGATCGTGGTGAGGCCAGGGGAGAAGATCGCCGTCGACGGGCAAGTCGTGGACGGCGGCTCCTGGGTGGACGAGTCGATGCTGACGGGCGAGAGCGCGCCGGTGGAGAAGTCGAGAGGGGCGCAGGTCTTCGGAGCGACAGTCAACACAACTGGCAGCTTCACCTTCCGCGCGACCAAGGTCGGAAAGGACACGGCCCTTTCTCAGATCATCCGGCTGGTGGAGGAAGCGCAGGGATCGAAAGCGCCCATCCAGAGGGTGGCCGACCTTATCGCCAGCTACTTCGTCCCCATCGTGATAGGCGTGGCGGCGATGGTCTTCGTAGTATGGTTCGTCTTCGGCCCGGCCCCGACGTACGTCTATGCCATGCTCACGGCCGTGGCCGTGCTCATCATCGCCTGTCCTTGCGCCATGGGTCTCGCCACGCCGACCGCCATCATGGTTGGAATGGACAAGGGCGCGGAGCAGGGGGTCCTTGTCCGCAGCGCGAACGCGTTGGAGCAGGCGCACAAGGTCCAGGTGGTCGTGCTGGACAAGACGGGCACCCTGACTACCGGCAAGCCGGCGGTGACGGATATCGTGACCTCGAAAATCGATGAGGACGAGCTGCTACGGCTCGCGGCCTCGGTGGAAAAGGTCTCTGAACACCCGGTGGGCGAGGCTGTGGTCGCCGCCGCGCAGGAAAGAGGTCTGGCCCTATCGGACGTACATGACTTCGCCTCGCTGACCGGGCGGGGCGTCCGTGCCGTGGTCGACGGCACGAGCCTCGTCGTAGGCAACCTGGCTCTCATGAAAGAACGAGGCCTGACGCTGAACGGCCTGGAGGAGAAACACACAGAGCTGTCACACCAGGGCAAGACCGCCAACTTCGTGGCCCTGAACGGAAATGTCGAGGGGATCATCGCCGTGGCCGACTCGCTCAAGCCGGAGTCCGTCGAAGCGGTCAGGGCGCTGCGCCGCCAGGGGCTAGAGGTCGTGTTGCTCACCGGGGACAACCGAGGGACCGCCGACGCCATCGGCAGGCAGCTTGGCATCGAGCGGGTCGTCGCCGAAGTGCTTCCCGGCGACAAGGCGCAAGAGGTCAAGGAGCTGCAGCGCGAGGGCAAGAGCGTGGCTATGGTCGGCGACGGTATCAACGACGCCCCGGCCCTTGCTCAGGCCGACGTCGGCATTGCGATCGGGACCGGAACCGACGTAGCAATCGAGGCTGCGGACATGACCCTGGTAAGCAGCGACCTTCGCGCCGTAGCCAATGGCATCGCGCTAAGCAGGGCCACGATGAGGACGATAAAGCAAAACCTCTTCTGGGCTTTCGCCTACAACGTCGCCTTGATACCGGTTGCCGCAGGAGTCCTATACCCACTCTTCTCAGCCGGAGGAGTGCCTGACCTGCTCAGGCCGATTTTGGGCGAGTTCGGATTTCTCAACCCAGTCCTGGCAGCGGCGGCGATGGCCACCAGCTCTGTGACCGTCGTTGCCAACTCCCTGCGGCTCCGACGGTTCAGGCCAGAGTAAAGGAGTGCGGAATGTTGAAGTTCCTTCGTATAGAGGCGCTATTGGCCCCAATAGGGACGTTATTGCCATTGCCGTGGTGATGAGTTGTTCCCGGCGTGCTTGGCCTCGTGGGCGCTACGGGGGCTAAGCCCGAATCCACCGAAGGAGGGCGTCGGATTAGCGTCCTGAGGCGGCAAGAAGGTACTCCTGTGCTTCTGGGATAATGGTTTTGTAGCAAAAAACGGCCCCGGAAAAGGAGCACCCAGTAGATGCTGCCACGCAACCACCCCGACCGGATCCAAATCACCTTCGACGACCGCCGCTTGGTGGCCAATGCCGGGCTGCTCCTTCCGGCCACCCTGGCGCGGCACCTCGGCCTGCCCGAACTCGTCCGGCAGCGCCTCGACCTGGGCGATGCCCCGGGGCGGGCGAACACGAGCGACAAGATGATGACGCTGGTGGCGTCTGCGCTGGCTGGGGGCGACTGCATTGACGACGCCGATGTGTTGCGCACCGGGGGGACGGCCTGCACCCTGGGCGGCACGGTCAAGGCGCCATCCACCCTGGGCACCTTCCTGCGCAGCTTCCGGTGGGGCCACGTCCGTCAACTCGACCGGGTGAGCCGCGAGTTGCTGGCCCGGGCTTGGCAGGCCGGGGCGGGACCCGGCGACGGGCCCCTGACCATTGACCTGGACTCCACCATCTGCGAGACCTACGGACTGGCCAAGGAGGGCGCCCGCCACCACGGCTATACCGGCAAGCGGGGCTACCACCCGCTGCCGGCCATCGCCGCCGGCACCGGAGACGTGCTGATGTCCCGGCTGCGCGAGGGCCGGGCCAACACCGCCCGCGGCGCCGCCCACTTCCTGCGGGAGACGGTGGGACGGGTGCGCTACGCCGGGGCCGACGGACGACTCACGCTACGGGCCGACAGCGGGTTCTACACTCATGGCGTGGTATCCGTCTGCCGCAAGATGGATGTCCGCTTCTCCATCACCATCCGCCAGCACAAAAGCCTGCACAATCTCATCGAGGCGATACCCGAAGATACCTAGACGCCGATTCCTTACTGGATGGACGGTGCCGCCGATGTGGCCGAGACCACCTGCACCCCCTTCCAGGCCGAGGCGGACGCCGCGCCGGTACGGCTCATCGTCCGGCGGGTGAAGCCGACGCCCGGTTCCCAACTGGCCCTCTTCGCCAAATACAGCTATCATGGCTTCATCACCGACCGGGACGGGGAGTTGCTCGAACTGGAGGCTGACCATCGCCGCCACGCCGAGATCGAGAATGCCATACGCGACCTCAAGTACGGCGTCGGGCTGAACCATCTCCCCTCGGGCCGCTTCGCCGCCAACGGCGCCTGGCTGGCCGTCCAGACGATGGCCCACAACCTGGCCCGCTGGACGGCGCGGATCGGTCTGGGAGAGCGGATAGCCACCACCAAGACCCTCCGGCGGCGGTTCTTCTCCCTGGCCGGACGGCTCACCCGCTCGGCACGCCGGTTGACCCTGCATCTTCCGGATCGCTGGCCTTGGGCTGAGAAGTTCAGCCGCGCCTTGGCCCGGCTGCGAGCCATTCCACTCCCGGCCTGACGGCACCGTCGGCGACCGACCCACCCACCGGACAACCGAAGATCCCCGCAGACTCGTGCCAGCCCGGTCCGAGAGAGTTCCCTGCTGCGTATTCTCTCGCCATCCCGCGCATCGCAGCTCCCGCAGACGGCCATAGGGGCCCCTGTGCGGCGATGAAGACCGTCCGCCGACCTCCCTACCCCAAATGAAACCCAGGCTATTTCCCCTGTAGCTCCCTCACCCCCCTTCCGCTTTCCTCACGCCGTCCATCGGTGTCCTTCGGTGGATTCGGGCTTAGCTTTCCGTTCCTCGCTTTAACGGTAATGGTACTGGGGCGTGCGTGGTACTTGCAGCTAAGTCACGGCGGTGGGACAGTGTGGCAGCGTCGCGCGGGGTTGGTATTACTACTGTCAACCGTAGCGGCCGTTACGCTGTGGACATTTCGGTTTGCCGGACTTCTAGGCGCAAGACCTTTCTGAAGGTGGGTCCATACGAACAGCTCTCGAGAAGGGAGATGAGGAGATGCGAATACCATTGATCAGCAAGCGCGGACCGACTGCGGTCGACCCTGTGTGCCACATGGACGTGGACACCCAGGACCCGCCAGGAGGGACGACCGAGCACGACGGCGCGACCTACTACTTCTGCGGTCCAGGCTGCAATCACGCGTTCCGAAAGGACCCGCAGGGATATCTGTCAGGTAGCAAGAAGCTGAACATGGAGACCTAGGGCAAACGCAAGGGGCAGGCCTAGGTTACCTTTGCCGCCCGGTCAGACTTATGCGCGGGTCTACCGCGACCAGCAGCAAGTCCGAAATCAGGACGCCGACAACAGTAAGTGAGGCCAACAGCAGAATGATAGTGCCGGCCAGGAACTGGTCTTGCCTCTGGAGTGCTTCCAGCATTACCGGACCCAGGGTCGGCAGGCTCAATACTATCGAGACGATGACGCTGCCACCTACCAATGCGGGCAGCATGCTCCCAATGCCGCTGATAAATGGATTGATCGCCACCCGCACAGGATACTTCGCGACGAGCTTCCACTCTACCTGCCCCTTTGCCCGAGCCGTCACAACGTAGGGCTTGTTTAGCTCATCGAGCAGGTTGTTGCGCATTATGCGTATCAGGCCGGCGGTACCGGCCGTGCCCAAGACGATGGCGGGTATGATCATATGCTGAAGCAAATCCAATACCTTGCCGACGCTCCAGGGCGCAAACTGGTACTCACCCGAGAAGATGCCGCCGACGCTCTGGTTGAAGTGGGCCAGGAAGAGGTACATCAGCACCAGGCCCAGCAGAAAGTCGGGCACGGCAAGGCCGGTGAAGCCGAGAAAGGTGAAGGTGTAGTCGCCAATGGAGTGCTGGCGGACTGCTGAGTAGATCCCTATCGGTATGGCGAACACCCAGGTCATTAGCAGCGTGGCGGCCGCCAGTCCGATGGTAAGCGGCAGCCTTTTCTGGATCATCTCGTTCAAATCAATTTTTACGTTCTCGTTCCAGGAATGACCAAAGTCCCCTCGGAATGCTATTCCGGCGATCCAACTCCCATACTGGGCAAACGTCCCTCGGTTCAGGCCGTAGAACTCTCTCAGTTCCTGCTCCTCTGCAATCGTCAAGGGGCGCCCCTTCCCAAATGACCGGTGATGGACCAGGCTATCTACGTAATCGCCCGCCGGCAGCTTGACGACCGCGAACGAAATGAAGGAGACGAACAGCAGGGTGAACGCTGCCAGAAGTATCCGCCTGGCAATGTAGGCGGTCATGGCGAGGGCTCCTTAGTTCCAGTCGGACCTTGCGCTGTCAAGTTCATCGCTGGTATCACATTCTACCACTCACATCAAGGGAAACTACTCGGCCAAGGACACCCCTGGTCTTGGCGTTCGCGAAGGGTTGGGCGGAGGACGTCAACAAGGAGTCAGTGAGCGTCCGGGCCTGCCAGTGTTACAATCACTGCGGACATTCGCTCGCGCCTAGTGCCTGGAATTCAGCGGGACTCGGCCGAGGAGTTCTCCAGTTCTTGTCAGGCAGCCGTGGGGCGCCAGACTGACGATGTTGCCAATGTTGCCACAGGGCACCTTTCAGGAGGGGCCAGAAGCCACCCACTTGTAGCTAGGCCAGGTACGACATGCCGAAGTGGCGGAATGGTAGACGCGGCGGTCTCAAAAACCGTTGGGAGTTAAATCCCGTGTCGGTTCGACTCCGACCTTCGGCACCACTTGACATAACAAGCTTGCTTTCGTATCTAGAAAGACACCTTTGATGGGGTCGATTGCCGCTTTTGCCGACATTTTTTCTTACTGGTTTCACTTCCTTGCCTCTGACGAAAGCTCAGGCTCTGGTGACATTGTAAGGTGGACCCCATTATTAAGACAGCACGAGGGCTAAATTAAGAGAGTCTAAATTAAGAGAGTCCCACCCCTGCGCTAGGTTTCACCAAGCCCGATGGCAGCCCTGCTTCTTCAGCTGCTGCTCCCCTTTCTTCCTGGCCATGTTGGTACACCTCTGCTGGGGTCCGGTAGCCCAAAGCCTGGTGAGGCCTCTGCCGGTTGTAGAACTCCAGGTAGGCATTGATCCCAGTTCGGGCCTCGGCGACGGTCTGGTAAGCTTTCAGATACACCTCCTCGTACTTGATGCTCCGCCACAGCCGCTCCACGAAGATGTTGTCCAGGTACCTACCCTTACCATCCATGCTGACCTGGACCCTCTGCTCCTGCAACGTCTGGGTAAAGGCCTCACTGGTGAACTGACTCCCCTGGTCGGTGTTGAATATCTCCGGTCGTCCCTTACCCAGGGCTTCCTCCAACGCCGCCACGCAGAAGCTGGTGTCCATGGTGTTGGAGAGCTTCCAGGCCAGCACGTGCCGGCTGTGCCAGTCCATGATGGCCACCAGGTACAGGAAGCCCTTCGGCATGGGGATGTAGGTGATGTCCGCGGCCCAGACCTGGTCGACCCGATTAACCTCCACTCCCTTCAGCAGATAGGGAAAGATCCGGTGTCCCGGCGCTGGTTTGCTGGTGTTGGGACGCCGGTAGATGGCTTCCAGACCCATCAACCGCATCAGCCTTCGAACCCTTTTTCGGCTCACCAGATAGCCCTGTTGCAGCAGCCAGGCCTTCATCTTCCTGGAGCCGTAGAAGGGGGTCTTCAAATACTGACGGTCCATCAGGGCCATCAACTCCAGGTCTTCTGCCCTGGTCGGTACCGACCGGTAGTACACCGAGGCCCGGCTGACGTCCAGCAGGATACATTGACGCACCAAAGACAGCTGCTGGTGGTCTCGGTCTATCATGGCTCGCCGTATGCTGCGACTCATAGACCGGACCTTTCCGACAAAAAATCGCGTTCCACCTTCAGCTGGCCGATGTGCCGGTAGAGGTGGTTAATCTGAGCTTCCTTGGCTTTCTCCTGGGATTTCTGATTGGTGGCAAATAGCTCCGGGGCTCCTTCCGCCAGGGCCCTTTTCCAGGCGTGAATCTGACTGGGATGGACCTCAAATCGGCTGGCCAGCTGGGCGATGGTCTCTTCCCCCGCAAGGGCGGCCAAGGCCACCTTGGCCTTGAACGCCGGACTGTGCTTATTCCTCGTCTGCTTCATGTCCTGCTCCTCCACGTCGGTTAGTTGCCGGTTATTTTAGGAGCTGGACTCTCTCTTAGCCAGTTGTCTAGTTTTTGGGTACCACCTCAGCCCACCAGTCACCACGAGGCGGCCCCCTGTTGACTCGGAGTACGAAGTGGAGGGTCGCCGAGCTTGAGGTCTCTGGATACCTCTGCTCGGAAGCCCCGCCCGCCGAGCTCGTGTCCTCGGTGAGGGCGATCGTCTTCGAAGAGGACCGAGTCTTAGTCATGCGCAACCTGGACGGCATCCACATAGTTCCCGGTGGGCGGGTCGAAGAAGGCGAGACCTTCGAGGAGACATTGCGACGCGAGCTTCTCGAAGATGCGGGCGTAGAGATCAGCCTAGGGGCCCAGATTGGTCTGGTCCACTTGAGGCACACCACTCCTAAGCCGGAAGGCTACCCCTATCTGTATCCCGACTTCCTCTGGCCGGTATACGCTGCACTCGTCATGAGCCACCGGCCCGATGCCAAAGTCGACGATGGCTACGAAGTCGCGTCTCAGTTTCTGCCTCTCAAGGAGGTTCGCACTCTTGGAGTAGAGTCCCAGGAAGTGGTGTAAGAGGGAGAGGGTCTGGAGAAAGAGAGACCACCGCGTCATCCTTAACGGGCAAACACGAAGCTCGAGAAAAGGAGGACAACGGTGGTTAAGGAAAGGATGGACCACACTGCCACCAAGCTGATGCGCCAGGGCCGCCTCCCCGACTGCCCAGGGCGTGTCCGTCTGTTCCATTGTCCATGTCTTGAAGGACGTTCGGAACCCGTGCACTGTAGCCCGGTCCGCAAGGCCGGTCGATCGGAGTATCTTCGTCAGGGTCATGTCGCTCAGCATCCGGCCAGGCCGCAGAGGAGACGGGAAGCAAAGTCCGGAACCGTCCTCAAGTTGATGTGCCAGCATCAACACGTCGAAGGCCTGGTCACTCAGGGGTACCCGATGCTCAACGCCTGCCTTCATGCGAGGGCCGGGTATCGTCCACGTTGCACTTGGGAGATTGATCTCGTCCCAGTTAGCTCCCCTCGCCTCGCCGGAGCGCGCCGCCGTGAGAACCAGGAACTTCAGACAGTGTTTCGAAGCGAGTGACGTTAAAGATGCATCGACGGTCTTGAGAGCCGACCCCACCTCCTGGTAGGGAAGTGCCCGGAGATGCGCCTTGACCTTGGGCATCGATGGCAGCGCACCGTTGATGGCTTCCCCCGCGGGGTTCGTCTCAATCAACTCATTCGCCATTGCCCACTTGAATATCGTTCGCATCCGTTGTCGCACGCGTCGGGTCGTCTCGGGGCGCGTCGACCATATGGGTGTAAGCACCGTCAACACATCGGCGCGGCTTATCGTATCAATGTGCTTGTTGCCGATCTTGGGGGACGCGTGTCGTTTGAGGGTCTGAATCCACGCCCGAGTGTGGCTTCCGTTGCGCCAACGGGGTTTGTTGGCTTCGTGGACGGCAGAGGCGGCCTCGCTGAATGTGGGCGTCGAGGGCCTGCGCTTCTCCGCTACCGGGTCCCTCCCACTCCCAATCGCCTCGCGGTTGTTGGATGCTCGCCTCCTCGCCTGCGCCAGCGATACGGTCGGATACCCGCCCAGGCCGATATCGCGCCGTCGACCGCCAACGGTTATCCGCTGCACCCAGCTCTTGCGGCCCTTCCTTCCTAATGAACAGGTGCAGGCCATTGCCGTCCGAGTAGCGGCCTGGGTCCGTGAGCGTCTTCACCCTTGTCGCCGATAGCTTCACGCCGTGTAACCTCCCAAACTGTTACCACAAAAATTACCACACTTGGCGCAAGATAACAAGGGATTGCGGGAGATCGTTGGAGACACCTCGACCAGACGCAACGGGCCTTATTGATACTTGAAACAGCTATGAATAGGCACCTTACTGAGACATGCGGAGGCGGTTGGAGAACGGGAGAGAATGGGTGATAGTGGTGGAGCTGGGGGGACTCGAACCCCCTACCTCCGCCTTGCAAAGGCGGCGCTCTCCCAGCTGAGCTACAGCCCCACGCTAGACCATTGTAGTTGGCGCGGAAGGCAAAGTAAAAGGCCGCTCCTCTTGGAACGGCCCTATCGGCCTTAACTGCTGGATAGCGGAAGGAAACATCTGTTTTTGCTCACGATGGAGCTATCGATAGTCACGACGGGCTTTTTTAGGGAAGAGCCGCGCCGCTCCGAGGAGCTCCCTCCCGACGAATCGGGGTCCGGCTCAACACGAAGCATTGATGCTCTCCACCCGCCGACCGACCTAATCCTCCCCAAACGGGAAGGATTACTCCCTAGAAAGGAGGTGATCCAGCCGCACCTTCCGGTACAGCTACCTTGTTACGACTTCGTCCCAGTCACCGACCCCACCCTCGGCGCCTACTTCCCCGAAGGGTTAGCCCAGCGACTTCAAGTGTTGCCGACTTCCATGACGTGACGGGCGGTGTGTACAAGGCCCGGGAACGTATTCACCGCAGTGTGCTGACCTGCGGTTACTAGCAGCTCCACGTTCATGCAGGCGAGTTGCAGCCTGCAATCCCAACTGAGGCCGACTTTTTGGGATTAGCTCCGGATCGCTCCTTGGCAACCCTCTGTATCGGCCATTGTAGCGTGTGTGTAGCCCAGGACGTAAGAGCCGTGCTGACTTGACGTCGTCCCCACCTTCCTCCCCCTCTTTTAGGGGCAGTCTCGCTAGAAAAAGACAACTAACGATAAGGGTTGCGCTCGTTGCGGGACTTAACCCAACACCTCACGGCACGAGCTGACGACAGCCATGCAACATCTGTGCATCTGTCCCGAAGGAGGTTCGCCTTTCGGCGGATTGCAGAAGCATGTCAAGCCCTGGTAAGGTTCTTCGCTTATCATCGAATTAAACCACACGCTCCGCTGCTTGTGCGGGCCCCCGTCAATTCCTTTGAGTTTTAGCCTTGCGGCCGTACTCCCCAGGCGGGATACTTATCGCGTTAGCTACGGCACGGAGGGGGTCGATACCCCCCATACCTAGTATCCATCGTTTAGGGCATGGACTACCCGGGTATCTAATCCGGTTCGCTCCCCATGCTTTCGCGCCTCAGCGTCAGGTGCAGCCCAGAAAGCCGCCTTCGCCTCTGGGGTTCCTCCCGGTATCTACGCATTTCACCGCTACTCCGGGAATTCCGCTTTCCTCTGCTGACCTCAAGCCCGCCAGTATCCCATGACCCCTCCCAGTTGAGCCGGGAGATTTCACACGAGACTTAACGGGCCGCCTACTCGCCCTTTACGCCCAGTAAATCCGGACAACGCTCGCATCCTACGTATTACCGCGGCTGCTGGCACGTAGTTAGCCGATGCTTATTCCTCAGGTACCGTCCTCACTCTTCCCTGAGAAAAGGGGTTTACAACCCGAAGGCCTTCTTCCCCCACGCGGTGTCGCTGCGTCAGGCCTTTTAGCCCATTGCGCAATATTCCCAGCTGCTGCCTCCCGTAGGAGTGGGGGCCGTGTCTCAGTCCCCCTCTGACCGATCATGCTCTCACACCGGTTACCCGTATTAGGCTTGGTAGGCCATTACCCCACCAACTACCTGATAGGCCGCAAGCCCCTCCCAAAGCGGCGCCCACCGATAAATCGATGGAAACCCTTTCCTCTATACCGACATGTCGGCGTAGAGCTTACGGGGTATTAAGCCCGATTTCTCGGGTCTATCCCCCTCTTCGGGGCAGGTCACTTACGTGTTACTCAGCCGTTCGCCACTCCCCGATAAGCCGAAGCAAATCGGGGTCGTTCGACTTGCATGCCTTAGACGCACCGCCAGCGTTAGTCCTGAGCCAGGATCAAACTCTAAGAATTGTTTCCTTCCACTATCCAGTTGTTAAGGTGCTCGAGACGCAGTTAATAGTAACCGCTGAACGGGGCGCTGTCAAGGTTGCTTGCACCCTTTTGCGCCCGTCGCACGCGGCTCTCGTCCATCCTGAAGCGGCCTCGATAGGCCGACTAGCTAAGCCACCAGTCTGCCGGAAGCTTCGGGATAGGCCACGTTGGGTCGGGCGTCCAGCGCTCCCACCCGTCAGCGAAAGGCGAGCTCCTGGCTTTTAGCCTCGCTAGAGCTCGGTGCCCTTCGGCTCGAATCGAGTCCGCCTCGAACTGTGACACCAGTCCGAGGGACACGGCCTCGGCAAGCTCGTCAGCATCCTTCCATTCCCAGGATTTCAAATCCGGTTGGATAACTACGTCCAAGATGTGGTCTTCGTAGTCGATGCCCAGGTTTGTGCGTCGATATGGGCTTTCCAGGTTCACGTACCAGCAACTGAACCGGTTTCCGTTCCACATCGCGAAGTATGCATGCTCGTCCCCTGGGTATATTATCCGGAGGAGGTTACTTCTCCAGCTGTCGTCTACGAGCTCCCATTCTCCAACCGGCAAATGTACTGTAGAGTAATTGCTCCGAGTCTTGAACGGCGTGCCGTCCGCCAGATAGAGCACAAGGACTTTTACCGAATCGACCACAACGGTCATAGGCAAGGCTTTGCACAAGAAGTGTCGAGTGGTCCGAGCCGCCCTTCGACGAGCTCAGGGGGAACGGTGAATCTGAAGCTATGTTCGTGGTGAGCCTGTCGAACGACGGTCCCGGTTGCGACTTTAGGTGCAAAGCCCTTCAAGGGAGAGGAGGTAATTCCTTCCCCCTCGACGGGGGAAGGTTAGGATGAGGGTGGAATCGCAGTGGTAAACGGACACGACGCTAGGCTACATCTTCTCCGGCGCGCCCATGATCATGAGACTCAGGCAGCGGGCCAACACGACTCTTACCGCCTCCACCAGTTTGAGCCGCGCCTTCGTTATGGCGATATCCTCCGGATCGCTGGACACCACCCGACAGCGTTCGTAGAACCAGTGGAAGGCGGTCGCCAGCTGGACGGCGTAGTGGGGCAGGTGGTGTGGCTCCAGGCTGCGAGCCATCATTTCGATCAGCTCGGGCAAAGCCATCATCTTACGAATCAGCGCCAGCTCAGCTTCGTGGTTGAGGAGCGATAGGTCGCCGTCCTGGTAGTCTATTCCGCGCTCCTGTGCCAAGCGAAGGATGCTCGAGATGCGCGCGTGCGCGTATTGGATATAGTACACAGGGTTGTCTGACGACTCTTGCTTGGCAAGGTCGAGGTCGAACTCCATCTGGCTCTCGGGCGATCTATGGAGGAAGAAGTAGCGGCAGGCGTCTACGCCGACCTCCTCGACCAGCTCCCGCAATGTGACCAGGTCCCCAGTGCGCTTGGATACGCGGACTGCTTCGCCGCCGCGCTTGAGCGTCACGAGCTGGTGGATGACGAGGTCAAGACGGTCCGCCGAAACTGCCAGAGCGGTCGCAACCGCCTTCATGAAGGGCACGTGGCCCTGATGGTCGGCCCCGAGCACGTCGATGACGCGATCGAATTTGCGCTCGAAGAATTTGTTGTAATGATAGGCAACGTCGGTGGCGAAATAGGTCGGTTCTCCCGTACTGCGCACCACGACCTTGTCCTTGTCATCGCCAAATGCGGTCGAGGTGAACCAGGTCGCGCCTTCCCGCTCGGCCAGGTAGCCCTTCTCTCTCAGGAGGGACATAGCCGTCTCGAACTGACCCTCGCTGTAAAGGCTCTTCTCGCTAAACCAGACGTCATACGAAACCCCGAGCTGCGCGACCTCGGTTCGAATCGACTCCAGCATCCTCCCAAGGCCCAGTTCGCCGAGCTCCCGGACCGCCTCCTCCTCCGGGACCGAGAGAAACCTGTCGCCTTGCTCCGACCCCAGCTCGGTAGCCAGTTCGATCAGATAGTGACCCTGATAACCGTCGGACGGGACCTCGGCGTCCTTTCCGAAGTGCTGCAAGTAGCGTGCGTACAGGCTCTGATTGAACCGGTCCATCTGGCTGCCGGCATCGTTGAAGTAGTACTCACGTACGACCTCATAGCCGGCCGCCTCCAGGATGTTGGCCAGGGCGCTGCCGAAGACCGCCCCGCGGCCGTGGCCGACGTGGAGGGGGCCTGTCGGATTGATGCTGACGAACTCGACTTGGACTCGCGCCCCTCCGCCGATCTCGACGTTGCCGTATGTGTCCCCGGCCTCTCGGATCACGGCCACCTGCTCAGCTAACCAGCTTGGCTTGAGAGAGAAGTTGATGAATCCGGGGGGCGCGGCCCAGACCTTCTCGATAGGCCCGTCGGCCGGGACCAGCGGCGCGAGTTTTTCGGCGATAGCCATCGGACTCGTCCGCATGGGCTTGGCCAGCTTTAACGGCAGCGAACAGGCGAAGTCGCCGTGCTCCGGGTTCTGGGGCCGCTCGATCGGTATCTCATCGACGGTGACGGGCGGGAGGAGGTCCCGGCCCTGGGCATTCTCTAGTGCTTGGCGTACAAGCTTTACTATGTTTTCTTGGAGTTCCATGAGCAGCCGCGCCCGAGTCCGAAACCGTCGAGCGGTCTCAAGAATACTAGATCGGCGGATGCGCTTCCACTAGCGAAACCGGTCGCTTGACAGGAAAGAGTCTGGCTACGAAGCTTGTAGACCATCATCCGAAGGGAGGACGCCCGTGTACGAAACGAGCAGGTACGAAGGCATGTTGGCCGAGACGATCAGCATTCAGGGGCACGGAGGTGACTCGATAAACGCCTACTTCGCGCGTCCGCTGGGCGGCGGGCCATTCCCTGGTGTTGTGTTGGCGCACCATGCGCCCGGCTGGGACGAATGGTATAAGGACGCGACGAGAAGGTTCGCTTACCACGGATACGCGACGATTTGTCCCAACCTATGCCAGCGAGCAGGGCACGGGACGCCGGACGACGTTGCCGCGAAGGTCCGTGGGGAAGGCGGGGTCCCCGACGACCAGGTGGTCGGCGACGTGGAGAGCGGCATGAGATATCTGAAGTCGCTCCCTTATAGCAACGGCAGGGTCGGGGTGTTCGGCACCTGTTCAGGCGGACGGCTCAGCTTCCTTGTGGCATGCCGAGTCGAAGGCTTCGACGCCGCCGTAGACTGCTGGGGCGGGCGGGTGGTGATGTCGGAAGACGAGCTCACCGAGAAGCAACCCGTGGCCCCGATCGACTACACAGCTGACCTATCGTGCCCCCTTCTCGGTCTCTTCGGCGAGGAGGACAAGAGTCCAGCCCCAGAACAGGTGGCCGTCCACGAGCAGGAGTTAAAAAAGTACGACAAGGCGTATGAGTTTCACATGTACCCGGGAGCCGGCCACGGCTTCTTCTACTACCACAGGCCTGGATATCGTCAGGAGCAGGCGGTAGACGGGTGGGGGAAAGTGTTTGCCTTTTTCGAAACGCATCTTCACAAGTCGGCCGGGAGCCCGACGTAGACTGGCAAGATCCTCGAGAGGAGCAACACGATGTGCACCATGATCGTCGAGAACACAAAGATAGCAGGCAGCGGCAAGGGCTCACAGGGCTGGTTCTCGCTGCGCCAGGCCAACGTGTCGTATGACCATCCGGTCCACGCGCCTCTAGAACACGCGCTTAATATCGACTTCGTAAACGAGGCGGAAGGTCTGGACGCTCGAGTGGCAGTCGAGCTTACGCCGGACTCAGCGCGAGAACTGGCGACCGCTATTCTCACTGCGTTGGAGCGCGGCAAGGCCGATTAGCGCTCGTTCGCCGTTGAGTTGGTGCTGTCGAAGCCAGTGCGGTATGTGACAATTCTTGAAGAATGTAATACAATTGTATTACATGGGTAATAGGGGTCACGGGTGGCTCGGATCGATGGGCTGTCGTGGGACGAAAGGGCTGAGGAACATATAGCCAGCCACGGCGTGTCGTTTGATGAAGTCGAACAAGCAGTAGGCGAAATCCGATACGCTCGGAGAAGCGGTGAGTATCTGTTGGTGATCGGCAAGACTGCATCTGGAAGGCACCTGACGGTTATCTTGGACGACGAAGGCGAAGGGCTGTGGTATCCGGTCACCGCTAGGCCTACAAGTAAGTCGGAAAGGAAACTGGTGAGACGGCGGAGGAACGTAAGAGGGACATGATGACAGAAAAGAGCAAGGCACAGCGTCGAAGAGAGGCGGCCGAATATTGGGACACCCACGGTATCGATGAGGGAGTCACGGATGATGACGTGGAAGAGGCTTTTGAGGTCCGCAAGCCGCTGGCTGCGATGCTCACCTTCAGACTCGATGAGGATGACCTTGCAAAACTCAAGCTGATCGCCGAGACTCGGAATGTTGGCATCACGACTATGGCCCGCATGTTGCTGCACCAGAGCCTGACGAGCTCAAAGAATCGGCTGGTGTCGGAAGGCCTTCGTTCTGAGCCCGTAGGGGAGCAGACGGCGACGATCCCGGAAGATGCGGAGCCGGATGGGCTCCCCGAGTACCTGGTGCTACGGACCGACCAGATCAAGCAGATCGACCACCTAGTGAAGCAAAATACAATCCGACTGTTTCTGGACGGCCTCCGGGAGCAGGCGATCACCGTTACTCCAGAGCAAGCTGAGCTGTTCGACAAGCTTAAGGAGCTGGAGCCGGTACATTAGCAAGACAGTGCGGTTGCGTGCTATTCGGCGTCTACATACCCGCGCCAAAGCTGATCCAGCCCCGCCACGTCGAAGTCGTAGACTTGCTGTAGCGCGTCGTTAGGCGTGCTCCCTTGCCCGAAAACTGCCAGCAGTTCACGCATCTTCTCCCACCCATGTTCGGCCACCAGGTAGGTAACCAGGCTGCTGCTCTGCGCGTAAGAAAGGGTCGCGGCCTCCCGGTCTGCGGGGAATACGCTGTTCAAACTACGGACGGAGGACAGCTGATTAAACCGGATGGCACGATCGAGCTCTTCCTGTTGAAACGGTGCCAGCGGCCCTTCCGAATATGACGCCAGGCCTTCGTCCAGCCATGTTGGAAGGTCGGAGATGCAGTTGAACGAGACCTCTTGGACCAATAGGTGCGTCAACTCATGGACGAGTCCCCTCTCGTACCCATCGACGTCAGAGGGTGGTACGGCGATGACCAGGATGTTGTAAGACGGGTAGGCGAGACCCCCAGCCCACTCCTGCGCGAATAGGACGGCGTCCCTGGCTTGCTGGGGGCTCGCATAAACGAACGCCCTGATCGGCTTCGCCAACTGGGCACCTATGGGTATCGTGTCCAGGCCTCTGAGAGCGACCTCTGCCAGGTCCTGGCCATAGGTGCTCCCTCCTTCATACCAGTGGATGGTGAGATTGTCCTGGGTGAAGGAGTCCCATTGAAATCGCGTGTCCTCCCACGCTAGCTCCTCTCGCGGGCTCAAAAACGTCTGCCCCTCATCATCCACGAGTCGCCAGCGCCACCAGATAGTCGTGCCTGGCGGAATCGAGCCCGTCTTTTTCATTTCCCACTCCCAGCTCAGGTCCAAGTGGGAGTCCGGCTCGATTGGGAGCCGCACTCTGGAGTAGCTCTCAGTAGCACACGAGTAGACATGGTTAGTCCCGAACTCAAGCTCCGCTCGCTCAAGGGGCCGGGCGCTGGATGCCAGGAGCCGGAACTCGACGGATTCAGGGAAATCGATGGCTGCCCGGCTGTCCGAAATTGTGACCCCTTCTGGAATGGGGGTAGGCGTTGCCGTGTGAGTAGGCGTCGGAGTGTGTGTTGCTGTCGGGACAGGGATGGCCGTGTCAGTGGGTGTTGGCGTGTGCGTTGAGGTCAGGACCGGGGTCGGTGTGTGAGTAGGCGTTGGCGTGTGTGTCGAGGTTGGAACGGGTGTCGAAGTCGGGGAGGGGACCGGCGTGTCAGTAGGGGTCGCGGAGGGTGACGGAATCGCGGCTTCGGTGGGAGAGGCCGTGGGCGACGGCCGAGCGGTCGGCGTCGCCGTCGGGACGACCGTCGACGTGGGTGTGGGCGCGAGCGTGGGCGCGTGACCAGGCGTGACCAAGGGCGTACGGCTCGGCGCAAGGATGGCGACCGACGTAGGCACCGACGGCGGAGTACGAGTAGCCACAGGCTCCGGTGACGGCGTGCGCGCCTGACTCTCTTGGGTGCATCCTGCTACGAGCATCGTCAGCACGACCACGAAGCCGAAACAGAGTCCGCGCTTCATGAGGCCGGCACTACGCCAGTCGCTGTCTTAGCGTTCAAAGTAGATATCCTGAAGGTACGGAATGCCTACCGGCGACGGCTCATACCCCCGCACGTGGGTCTGCACAAGCTGATGACTACGGTTGTGCCAGAGGGGTATTGCGACCCAGTCATCGAGGACCAGGCGCTCTGCCTGCCGGTACATGGTCACGCGAGCCTCCGGGTCTCCTTCAACGGCGGCCTGTTCCAGCAATGAGTCCACTTCAGGACTGGAGTACCTAAAATGGTTCATTTCATTGCCGCTATGAAATAGGACCTCCAGGAAGTTCTGAGGGTCAGGGTAGTCCGCACACCACGCCGTCGACCACAACGTCAACTCCTTCGCGTCTTGAAGGTCGAAGAAGTCCTGTGGCTCCGGCAGCGATACCGCTTCGACCTCGACTCCCAGGTATTCGCGCCACATCCAATGCATGGCGTCGTCCTGGGCGAATGAAATGATCGGTGGAAGGCCCTCGGGCCCGCCATATCTAGATTGTCTTAATAGCAAACGGGCTTCGTCCGGATCGAACGCGACCGTCGTGAGCTCGGATTCCGAGGGCGCGTCGGCACCGACGTCGCTCACGATGCCCGGCGGCAGGATTGCTGCCGCCCTGTCGGCAGTGCCCTTCAGAGTGACGGCCAGGTATTTGTCGACGTCCAATGCGACGGCGAACGCCCTACGGACGTTCGAATCGTCGAATGGCGGGACTGTAACGTTGAAGGCAAGGTAGCTCGTGCAGAATGTACGGCCGACGCGCAGGTCCTTGTTCAACGGGTTGGCCGGGTCCTGTGTGCGATCGATCTCCCACAGCGGGACCGACGTGATGTCGATCTCCCGCTGCTCATACAAGGTCATCGGCACACCCGCGAAAAGCTTGTAGACGACCTGAAACAGCCATGGCAGGTCTTTGTAGTAGCGATCGTTGCGCTCCAGCACGAGCAGCTCGTCCTTCTCCCAGGTCTCGAGCCTGAAAGGACCGGTGCCGTTTGGCCGCTCGGTCCAGTCCTCGCCCGACTCAACGTTCGCACGATCGACTACGTACGCGGTCGGATAGGTCAGCTTCTGGAGGAAGTAGGGCTTCGGCGAGTCGATGGTGACCTGTAGCGTGTACTCACTCATCACCTGGACGCCCACCAGCTTCGTCGCCTCTCCGGTCAGCTTCTCCTTGACGCCCACGATGTCGCCCAGGTAAGTGCGTGCCGTCGGGGAGCCGGTCTGCGGTTCAGCCGCGCGCTCCCAGCTGTATTTGAAGTCGAAGGCCGTTAGCGGCCGGCCGTCGTGAAATACGACGTCGGTCCTCAGGTCGAAGGTGAATCTCGTCCCGCCGAGTGACTCCCTCCACCTTTTGGCGATGTCTGGCACCACGTTCAGGTCGCGGTCCAGCTTCACCAAGCCACTGAAGATTGCTCCCGGGATTCCGGCGGCGCTGCCTCGATAGAGCGCCGGGTCCAGCGTCAGGATATGGCCTCCCCAGAGGGAGAGCTTCTCGTCGGGCGAGGGGAGTCTAGGACCGCGCTCCTCCAGGGTAAAGCTGGAAACGAAGGCGTTGATCTCGTCCAATGACTCGTCATACGAAGTGGAGACTCCGAAAAAACGGATGAGGAAAGCCTGGGTGTCCCTTACGACTGCTGTCCACAGCTCTTTTATCCCAAGGCTTGTTGTCGAGCCCCAGTCCACCAGGGCCTGGTAGGCGGTGGTATCAGGTCCGAATTGCACTGACGAAGTGGCAACGATCGGGACGGCTGACGCCTGGTCAATCAGCCACTCGAGCACCGGCGCTGGCTCTTCGAGATTGTATATAGATACCTCCCCGCGGACGCTGGCTCCGGCTCTCGGAACGAACTCGACGAGCGGCACCAGCTTGCCGGTCTCGAAGGCCGCCCATCCTGTGGGAAGAGTCATCGACAAGCCCTGAAAGGAGTTCCGGTAGACCTCTGCCGGTGTCGAGGTGGCAGTGGGTGCTGCGGTCGGCGTAGGGACGACCTGGGCGCTGGCCAGCGTAGTCGTCAGAGGGGAGCCGATGCCTTGGACAGCGCTAATACCGGCTGCCAGTGCGGCGGTGAGAAGCAACGGCACGGACGTCTGTCGCAGCAATCGTGTGAATAAACGCGCAACTGGGGCGGAAGTCAGCCTTTTCATAGCTCATACTCGGTACCGAGTACAGGCTTTCATTCTATCACCGGCTCCAGACCCTGACCCCATTTTCTCGGGCCGTAGAGACGCCCCGCTGGGGCGTCTCTCTTAGCCCGAATCCACCGAAGGACACCGATGGACGGCGTGAGGAAAGCGGAAGGGTGGGTGAGGGAGCTACAGGGGAAATAGCCTGGGTTCCATTTGGGGTAGGGAGGTCGGCGGACGGTCTTCATCGCCGCACAGGGGCCCCTATGGCCGTCTGCGGGAGCTGCAATGCGCGGGATGGCGAGAGAATACGCAGCAGGGAACTCTCTCGGACCGGGCTGGCACGAGTCTGCGGGGATCTTCGGTTGTCCGGTGGGTGGGTCGGTCGCCGACGGTGCCGTCAGGCCGGGAGTGGAATGGCTCGCAGCCGGGCCAAGGCACGGCTGAACTTCTCAGCCCAAGGCCAGCGATCCGGAAGATGCAGGGTCAACCGGCGTGCCGAGCGGGTGAGCCGTCCGGCCAGGGAGAAGAACCGCCGCCGGAGGGTCTTGGTGGTGGCTATCCGCTCTCCCAGACCGATCCGCGCCGTCCAGCGGGCCAGGTTGTGGGCTATCGTCTGGACGGCCAGCCAGGCGCCGTTGGCGGCGAAGCGGCCCGAGGGGAGATGGTTCAGCCCGACGCCGTACTTGAGGTCGCGTATGGCATTCTCGATCTCGGCGTGGCGGCGATGGTCAGCCTCCAGTTCGAGCAACTCCCCGTCCCGGTCGGTGATGAAGCCATGATAGCTGTATTTGGCGAAGAGGGCCAGTTGGGAACCGGGCGTCGGCTTCACCCGCCGGACGATGAGCCGTACCGGCGCGGCGTCCGCCTCGGCCTGGAAGGGGGTGCAGGTGGTCTCGGCCACATCGGCGGCACCGTCCATCCAGTAAGGAATCGGCGTCCAGGCATCTTCGGGTATCGCCTCGATGAGATTGTGCAGGCTTTTGTGCTGGCGGATGGTGATGGAGAAGCGGACATCCATCTTGCGGCAGACGGATACCACGCCATGAGTGTAGAACCCGCTGTCGGCCCGTAGCGTGAGTCGTCCGTCGGCCCCGGCGTAGCGCACCCGTCCCACCGTCTCCCGCAGGAAGTGGGCGGCGCCGCGGGCGGTGTTGGCCCGGCCCTCGCGCAGCCGGGACATCAGCACGTCTCCGGTGCCGGCGGCGATGGCCAGCAGCGGGTGGTAGCCCCGCTTGCCGGTATAGCCGTGGTGGCGGGCGCCCTCCTTGGCCAGTCCGTAGGTCTCGCAGATGGTGGAGTCCAGGTCAATGGTCAGGGGCCCGTCGCCGGGTCCCGCCCCGGCCTGCCAAGCCCGGGCCAGCAACTCGCGGCTCACCCGGTCGAGTTGACGGACGTGGCCCCACCGGAAGCTGCGCAGGAAGGTGCCCAGGGTGGATGGCGCCTTGACCGTGCCGCCCAGGGTGCAGGCCGTCCCCCCGGTGCGCAACACATCGGCGTCGTCAATGCAGTCGCCCCCAGCCAGCGCAGACGCCACCAGCGTCATCATCTTGTCGCTCGTGTTCGCCCGCCCCGGGGCATCGCCCAGGTCGAGGCGCTGCCGGACGAGTTCGGGCAGGCCGAGGTGCCGCGCCAGGGTGGCCGGAAGGAGCAGCCCGGCATTGGCCACCAAGCGGCGGTCGTCGAAGGTGATTTGGATCCGGTCGGGGTGGTTGCGTGGCAGCATCTACTGGGTGCTCCTTTTCCGGGGCCGTTTTTTTGCTACAAAACCATTATCCCAGAAGCACAGGAGCACCTTCTTGCCGCCTCAGGACGCTAACCCGACGCCCTCCTTCGGTGGATTCGGGCTAATGCAGGACCCACCGTGGAGCCTGTTCACAACCACCTAGGCGATGCCCATCCCTTCCTCTCCCTCGACGGGCTTTGCACTTAAAGTCGTCGCGGAGTCCTACTCGTAGCCGTCGAACCGCCGTCCTGGCCCTTACAACCTGGACTTTAGGGGCGGGTTTCAAACCCGCCCTCCCTTCTCCTCCTGACGGGAGAGGGAAAAAGAGCCTGCCCTGAGCCCCGCCGAAGGGTGCGGGTATCCCAATTTTTTGTGCAAAGCTCCCTCGACGGGAGAGGATTAAGAGCCTGCCCTGAGCGGAGCCGAATGGGTGAGGGTGATCCTCTGATCGGCTCTGGACCGTCATTTCAGGAGTGCCGCAGACCTACGCTCCCTCGGTCTGAGAAGAGACCTCCGCAGCCTCTCGTGCGGCCACGTCCTCCGGGCTCTCGACCCAGACCTCCCCACCCTCGAAGAACTCCTTCTTCCATATGGGCACCGTCTGCTTAATGCGGTCGACGCTATACTGGCACGCCGCGAAGGCCTCCCGTCGATGGGGCGATGCCACGGCAACCACCAGACTGGTCTCTCCGACCTCCAATCGCCCCACACGGTGCGCGATGGCCACGTCCTCGACCGAGAACCGGCTGCGCATCTCCTCGGCCACATCGGAGAGCATGTTGTCCGCCATCGGCCTGTATGCCTCGTACTCCAGGTGCAAGACCGTCCGACCGTCTGTACTGCTCCTAGTAGTACCCAGAAAGGTCACCACGGCCCCGTTGGTATCCTTTCTGACCTGGGCAGTGATCGCTTCAGCGTCGAGGACCTGGTCCGTGATTTCGATCATAGCCGTCCTCCGCTAACGGGCGGGATGAGGGCCACCTCGTCTCCGTCGTTGAGCGCGTAGAGGTGGTCTCTGTACTCGTGATTTACAGCGATGACGAGGGACTCCGGGCTGTGGACCAGGCCGGGATACCGGCGGGTCATTTCTTCGGCGAGGTTGCCCGCAGTAGCGCCATCAGGAAGGTCTATGACCACTTGGCCGTGGCCTACCTTCTCTCTGTAGCTCGCGAATAGCCGTAGATTCAGCCTCAGAACGCCCACCTCACATAAGTCGGACTCGACTCAATTATAGCATCGGGAGGCCGCGAGGCTTTCAGCTATCGATATGTAGACTCGGCGCTATCCTCTCAGATTCCCCCTTTGAACGTCCTGCTCCCTGCGATACATTTGGCCCCACTCCGCGCCAATGTCATTGATCATGAGCTCCTTGATCCCCTGGACCGTTCGAGGGTCGTTGGCGGCGATCCGTTTGGCAAGCTCGATGGCCTTCAACATCAGCTGATCACAAGCTACCAGGTGGTTCAAGAGCCCGAGACGGTGCACCTTCCTGGCCTCCACGATTCGAGCGGTGAAGAGCAGCTCCTTGGCGACCGGCCAGCCTACCTGTAGCGGCAGGCTCCAGGTCGAGTCCACCATGCCATACGCTGCCGCGAGGAACTTGAAGCTGGTGTCCTGGCAACCTACCCGTATATCGAAGCTCGACGCCATGGCCGCGCCGCTGCCGTATGCCAGTCCATTGATGGTGCCGATAGTCGGCTTTGCGCACGATTCAATATGCCAGATATACCGCACCGTCTCATCGTCGGAGAGTGTCGAATCGGAGTCCTCGGCCGGCCGGGCCATCTCCTGGATGATGCCTCCCGCCGAGAAGGCCCGATCACCTTTGCCTGTGAAAATGACAACGCGTATCTCGTCGTCGTCTTCGAGCTCCCCGAGGGCGGCGTCCAGCTCCCGAACAAGCTCTCCATTGATAGCGTTGAGCACCTCGGGCCTGTTGAGGATTATCGTCCCCACCCCTCCGTCGCGCTCGACGATAATATTACCGTAGCCCAATAGGCTCTCCACTCCAGCATCGCCCACCCGGCCGTTTGAAGCGACAATTATAGGAGGCGGACCCTACAGGGTCAAGAAAAACCTAGCCCGTTGCGGGTGACGTCGCGGGTTGTCCCCAACGTAAGGGCGCAAGGCGCCGCGCCCTAACCTGCCACACCATCACACCACACCGCTCCATAACATTTCCCGAGGAGTCCGCGACGAGGGACCTGGGGAGCGGCAGTCTTCACGCTGACGCCCGCGGCCGCACCGCGGGCATCGCGACCTGCTCGTAACGTAGGGGCGTAACGCCTTTGGCCCTGCCCTGCCCTGCCCTGCCCTGCCCTGCCCTGCCCTGCCCTGCCCTGCCCTGCCCTGCCCTGCCCTGCCCTGCCCTGCCCTGCCCTGCCCTGCCCTGCCCTGCCCTGCCCTGCCACACCATCACACCACGCCCGCTCCACAACATTTCCCGAGGAGTCCGCGACGAGGGACCTGGGGAGGGGTAGCCTTCACGCTGACGTCGGCAACCGCGAACGCGGACGTCGCGACCTGGCCCCCAACGTAGGGGCGCAAGGCCTTGCGCCCTCCCCCTGCCACACCATCACACCACCCGCTCCACAACGTTTCCCGAGGAGTCCGCGACGAGGGACCTGAGGAGGGGTAGTCTTCACGCTGACGTCCGCGGCCGCACCGCGGGCATCCCGCCCTGTCTCTCCAACCCCATCATCAGCCTCTTCAGACCCACAAACATTTGTGTATAATACTGCGCGTTCGCAGCCAAGCCCACGGAGGAATGACGCATGACGGAGCTCAGCGAAGAGGTCGAAGTCAGCGAGTCCGAGATCGCTGCCCATTGGAAGGAAGAAGAGTTCATAGCCCCGAACCCGGCGTTTGTTGCCCAGGCAAACATGGCCGATCCGGGCGTCTTCGAGCGGTTCAAGCGGGAGAACTTCCCAGAGTACTTTCGCGAGTACGCCGACCTACTTACATGGGACCAGCCCTGGCACACTACTCTCGATAGTTCCAACCCGCCCTTCTGGAAATGGTTCGTTGGCGGAAAGCTGAACGCCAGCTATAATTGCGTCGACCGCCATTTGGCAAAGGCCAGGAACAAGGCGGCCTTCATATGGGTGGCAGAGCCGGAGGACGAGCTCGACAGGTCCATCACATACCAGGACCTCTACGTAAGGGTCAACGAATTTGCGGCCCTCTTGAGGGACTTCGCAGGGGTGAAAACTGGCGACCGGGTGACGTTCCATATGCCTATGATGCCCGAGCTACCGGTGTCGATGTTGGCGTGCGCGAGGCTCGGAGTGGTCCACTCACAGGTATTCGGGGGGTTCAGCGGATCGTCGTGCGGCGACCGCATAGTCGACTCGGGAAGTCATGTTCTGGTCACGATGGACGCCTATTGGCGAAACGGCGCCCTTATCGACCACAAAGAAAAGGCCGATGAAGCCGTGGCGCAGGCCGAGAAGAACGGGGTCAAAGTCGATAAGGTCCTGGTCTGGCGGCGGTATCCGGAAAAAAACTCCTCGCCGACGCCCATGGTTGACGGTCGCGACTACTTCGTCGATGACCTACTCAAGGAGTACCGAGGAAAAAGAGTAGACCCCGTATCGATGCCGGCCGACGCGCCTCTGTTTTTGATGTACACCAGCGGCACAACCGCGAAGCCGAAAGGATGCCAGCACAGCACCGGCGGCTACCTCTCTTACGTCGCCGGGACCTCCAAATTCTACCAGGACATACACCCCGAAGACGTCTACTGGTGCTTCGCGGACATTGGCTGGATTACCGGCCACTCCTACATCGTCTACGGCCCGTTGTCAGTCCAGGCGACCAGTGTCATGTATGAGGGCGTGCCCACCTTCCCGGACCCGGGCCGTCCTTGGAGGATAGCCGAACGGCTAGGCGTGAACATATTCCATACCGCGCCGACCACGATCCGCATGCTGAGAAAGGCCGGCCCCGATGAGCCCCAGAAGTACGACTACCACTTCAAGCACATGACAACCGTTGGGGAGCCGATCGAGCCCGAGGTCTGGAGATGGTACCACGAGGTCGTGGGGAAGAAAGAGGCCGTCATAGTCGACACCTGGTGGCAGACCGAGAACGGAGGATTTCTAGGCTCGACCCTGCCGGCACTTCAGTCGATGAAACCCGGAAGCTGTGGCCCCGGTGTCCTGGGAATATACCCCATAATCTTCGACGAAGAGGGAAACGAGGTCGAGGCTGGAAGCGGAAAGGGCGGAAATATCTGCATCAGCAATCCCTGGCCTGGGTTCATGCAGACCGTTTGGGGCGACCCAGAGCGCTTCATCGACACCTACTTCCGAAAGTACGCCAAGGACCCGGACAGCAAGGACTGGCGCAACTGGCCCTATCTGACAGGCGACGGCGCGACCCAGGGAGCGGACGGCTACTTCCGCATCGTCGGCCGGGTGGACGACGTGATAAATGTTGCCGGTCACCGGCTGGGTACCAAAGAGCTCGAGTCAGCGACGTTGACCGTCGAGGCGGTCGGCGAGGCGGCCGCGGTCCCGGCCTACGACGAGCTGAAGGGCCGAGTGCCCGAGATGTACGTATCACTCAAGCCGGGCTTCGACGCCACGGACGAGGTAGAAGCCCAGGTCAAGCAGGCGATCAGCCAGGTAATCGGCCCGATCGCGCGGCCGTCGCACGTCTGGGTCACCAAAGACCTGCCCAAAACCCGCTCCGGTAAAATCATGCGCCGCGTAATAGCCGCCGTGTCCAACTTCATGGATGTCGGCGACACCACCACATTAGCCAACCCGGAAGTCGTCGAAGAGGTCCGCTTGCAGGTCCAGAGCGCCAAGGTCAAAGCTGGACAGGTCCCGAAAGGTGTTCCCCAAGCCGTACAGGACGAACTACGGCGCTTCGGAGAAGAGTCATAACATATTTGGCCTCGTATTCTGGCCTAAGTTCCTCGACCGGTAGGCTCGCTACTAACGGGCAAGGGCCCGCTTCCGTTCGTCCCGAGTAATCCCGATTCTGCTCGGGGACGTATCGAGGGGAGCCTGTCGAAGGCCTCGTTGAAGCCGATACTGAGCAACGCGGAACAGGAGTCGCCAGGGCCCGAAGGTCTCCTTCCGCATACCCCGAGTAGTCCCGATTCCCCATCGGGACGTATCTAGGGGCGTACCAATCTCGGTGGTGATAGAGAGCCGTCCCGAAACCGGCCTCACACTCACGCATGCCTCAGTCCCTGGGCACGACCGGAAGCGTCACGTGGGACGGATACTCGGTCGAGTGGTGTACGGTCTGAAGGGCCGAAACGAACCCCGCGTCCGTCCCGATCGGCTCGCCTGTGTTGGAGTTGCGGTCGAACCGAGGGAAGTTGCTGCTCGATATCTCCAACCTGATCCTGTGCCCCTTTTTGAATAGGTTGCTGGTAGCGCCGAGGTCGATGGTGTATTCGTGGACATCGCCAGGCTCGATCAAGCTGGCCGGCTCGCGCGGGGTCCGGTACCTGGCCCGTATGATACCGTCAGCGAGATTCCTAGCGTACCCCGCCAGGCTAACGTCTATGAGCTTTGCCGTAAAGTCCGTGTCACGCGCAGAGCTGGACGCGTATAGGGTCACGGTGACCGGCCCGGTGACCTCGGTGTATTGCTCCAGTGGGGGCGTTGTGTAGACCAGCACATCGGGTCTGGTCTCGATCGTCCGCTGGTCAAAGACGCCGGGTGCAAGAAATCCCTCGTCGCAACACAGCGCACCGCCGCGCGTGGGCACCGGATCGATCGGATTGTACACGTACACGTCGGTCGCCCCGCCACCAGGCGGTTCCGGGTCAAGCCAACCGTCCCCGTTTAGCGTATTGGCCCTTCCCCGACTGTGGAGATTGAACTTGACCTCCCGGGCCCTGCTCAACGGCCACTCGTCCTCTGACCGCCAGCCGTTCTCGCCCATTACAAACAGACTTACCGGCTTCTCCTCTCGGACACCATTGTCTTCACCCTTCAGCCAGTAGTCGTAGTACCTCAGGAGCTGCCCCTGAAGGTCTTGAGCCTCGGCCGAAGCGCGGCCGCCAAAGTTGAACTCGCCTGAGACGCTCCGTTGTATGCCGCCGTGTACCCAGGGGCCGACTACCAGCCGCTGGCCCCCACGCGCCTCTTCCGTGGCGCCGAGCTCGCGCACGCGGGTGAAGTTTCGTATCGTGCCGCCTACGAATACGTCGTACCACCCGCCGAAGACGAACGCCGGAACGCCGATCTCCGAGTGCGACTCCTCGATAGATATCTCTCGCCAGTAGTCGTCGTACTCGGGATGATCGAGCCAGTCGTAGTAGTAGGGCGCGAACCCCCCTTCGAGGTCTGGAAGCTCTCGCATCGGCAGGTAGTTGCAGCGGGACATGAGGTTGTCCTGCGCCTCGAGTAGCAGGTCCAGCTGTCGCGCGGGCAAGAAAAGCCTTTTTGAGAGGTTGTCCCAGTTCCCTGATGTCAGCCCGCTAATCGTCCATGACAGGTTGAGCCCCAGTTTGAACGCCCCACCTTGCCACGTCCACCCCTCGTGGTAGTCGGAGGCGGTCGCCCCGGGCACTATACACGCCAATGACGGCGGCTTCGCCTTGGCCGCCAGCCACTGGGTCGCTCCAGAATAGGAAGACCCGTACATCCCCACTTTGCCGTCACACCAGGGCTGCGCCGCCACCCACTCCACTGAATCGTAGCCATCCTCCATCTCGTTCACAAAAGGGTAAAACTCGCCGTCGGAGCCGAACCGCCCTCGGATATCCTGTATGACGACCGCGTAGCCATGCATGGCCGCTCGGACAGCATCCAGGACCCCTACTTTGGAACCTAATGAGCTCTTGTCGTACGGCGTGCATTGGAGAAGGCCAGAGAACCGCCCGCTACCGTCAGGCCTATATATATCAACGTATGTTATCGTGCCGTCCCTCAGCATTAGAGGGACATTAGGCTCGAATTTGACTGAGCTAGGTGCAGGCATCGCTCAAACCTTCCGACCGTCCCAGGATCGCGCGAGTGCGAATACTAGCATATCGAATAACACCCATCAAGAGATTGTCCGCCTACAGAACGCGTGCCGTAGGGGCGGGTTTGAAACCGCCCCTACGTCGGTCACACCAGGTTCTCCCGTAGAGACGCCCCGCTGGGGCGTCTAAAGACTTACACTGAGCCTACGTATCCGCTCATGGATCGCCTCACGCGCCTCGAGGAACGGGCGCTGGAGGTAGGCGATGTGATCGTCCTCGCCGTGGTGGTGAGTGACGTCCCCACGCATGTGCTGGCCCCCGTAGAGACGCCCCGCTGGGGCGTCTAGAGACTTACACCGAGCCTGCGCATCCTCTCGTGAATCGCCTCACGCGCCTCGAGGAACGGGCGCTGGAGGTATGCGATGTGGTCGTCATCTCCGTGGTGGTGCGTAACATTTCCACGCATGTGCTGTTGTGAGCTCTCGCTGACGTAGGCGAAGTCGCCTTCGATCATGGTGAGCATGTACTGGGCCGTGGCCTTGTCGAACATCTGCCACTCGCCGCCGGAGGCCACGTATATCGGCGACGTGTGCGCGAATATTCCCCGCCGCCATGTGTCGTAGTGTGGGTTGGCGAAGTACCCGGGGCCGCCACACCGCGCCGCCAGCCACGTGTGGCCGTCCACCTTCAGCTTGTCCTTGAGCTCGAGCCGCCGGGTACCGTCCTGCGACTCGGTCGATGCCACCACCTTGCCCGCTTGAACGATTTCCAATCGGTAGATGGGAAGAATACTCTCGGCCCACGCCTCTACCTCGACCGTCCCCGCGCCCGAGAGCTGGACGGTGTCCCCGACTTCGCGCCCGTCCACCGTGAAGTGGAGGATAGGACCTCCGCTGATGAATGTCCGTCCCTTGACAACGTTTCTGCACCAGTTCTCGTAGTTGAACTCCTCCTCTTCGGGCAGATGAACGTACGTGCGGTAGATCCCGACGGGGACGTCGCTGGACATCTTGTCGGTACCGCCTACGAGCGGCAGCCGGTAGCCTCCATTGAGATAGCGGTAGTACTCGGCATGGTTGACCTCCGTATGGCGGATCATCTCGACGCCGTCCAGCCGGCCGGCCGCTATAAGTGCCGCCGGCTCGCCGTTGGGGAACGGAAAATGGGGGCTTATAACGAATCCACCCTGTGCATGGGCCTCGTCCGCCCAATGACCCAGCGTCGTTTCCATCGTGCCCGCGATCTCCGCTTCGTTTAGACCGTCGCTGCACCAGGGCATGACTGGCCGCTTCAGCCCCCACAGGATCATATGCCCCAAGAAGTGCTGCCGGTTCTCCTGCGAGACGTAGACGATGTTGTTGCCGACCTGAGAAACGCTGGGCGCACCGGTAAAGTCCTCGACGTTGGTGAACAGGCTGCCCCACTGGGACTGCAAAAGGTTGACGACATTGAGGTCCTCGCTCTGGGACTCCGTGTGACTACCCTGCGCCGATAGGAAGTGGACGTGAGAGTCGCCGCTGAACCACCCCCGCTCGTTCATGTTGATCCAGCGCTTGATTCGCAGCTCCAGATTGCGCTGTCCTGGCTCAATGTTCACCCTGGCGCGTAGCGGCTCGTACTCGTAGCCACGCGCCACATCCACGATGACCTCCCCGCGAGGAAGCCACCCCTGGCAGGTGCCGTCGATGTAGGCGTAGGTGATCTGCCCCAGACGCACATCTCCCCCGACGTCGATGTGCCAGGTGCCGAGGTTGGAGTTGACCTGGTTGTGGTGGCCATGTGGCTGAAACGGAACGCCCTCCGGCGAGCGGAAGTGTACTCGGCAAGGCACCGGCCGGCCGGTATCGTCGTCTAACACCGTCACGTGCACCCAGTTCTTGCCGTTGTCTATCATCTCGAAGCGCATTCTTGGCGTCTCGACGACCCCCTTCCGGTCCACTTCTCCCCAGTTGACGCTCCCGACCTCTTCGTCACCCTGCTTTACCGTCACGGTAGCGGAGGGAATGGCCGACACCTCCACATACGCAGGGCTCGATTGGCCGTTGTCCTCCTGCCCCCACCCCTTGTAACTGTCTTCGATGAACTCATCGGTCGACGCCTGGGGCAGCGGGAAAACGTACGTGCTTTGACCCCGATCGACCTCGACGTCCAGATCGAACGGCTTCTGAGCATCGTCCGGGTTGGTCAGCACTATGCGTGCCGGACGCCTGCCCTCTCTGGCAAACGGGTGCTCGTCCACGTGTCCCAGCGTGATGGCTGCAACGATGAAAGGAGGCCCCGTGGGGACTATCTCGAGCGACTCGATCGTTCGGTCGGGCTCCGGGTTTTCCCACGCCCAAAGGCGGTACAAGCTCGGGGCCGGTAACTCTGCCTCAGTCTGACGGCGTCCTATCCCGTCCCAACGACCCTCGTATCGCGGAAATAGGCTGGCCGTCGGGATACGTGCCCCACGGAATGGCTCGCCCGTCTGCCCAGGCACGCCGACCTGTCCTAGCAGACCTATTTCGAACCGCTCACGCAGGGGCACTCGCTCCTCGGCTCCACCAGACAGACGGAACACGTACTCGCCGACCCCGGCGCCCACAGTGCCACTCGTCTCGAGCTGGCGGTGGGCGAAGATCACTCGGCGGGCCCGTTTGTTTACCGGGACCGTAACACTCCCATCCGACCCCTCAACAGCGATGAAACACTTGTCGTCGCCATCGGAGGCCTCCGCCCCGACGAGGAAGGGTAGCCCTCGCAACGTCTGAGGTCCCAGCGCTATGTCTTGCACCTCATCGCGAACGATATCCACGCCGGCGTTGCACCACTTCGAAATGTCTACAGGCTGGTAGTCTGCCATCTTGACGCTTCCTCCCCTGGATGCCACGGTCGCCCGGGTTTGGGATGCGCACCATTCTAGTTGAACCCAACGCCCTTTTCCATGTACTCATGACCATAGTCGCGTGTGATACCATTCGCAGTTGGGCCGCTAGAGCGGCCCAACTTATGGAAGAGGTATTGAAACGATGTCAATGAGAATAGCCGTGCTCGGCGTGGGAGCCATCGGGGGAGTAATCGGGGGATACCTCGCCAAAGCCGGCCGAGACGTGACGCTGATCGACCAGTGGGAGGCCAACATAGACCGGATACGATCGGAAGGCCTGACCGTTACAGCGGAGGAGGGCGAGTTCACGGTGCAGCCGACGGCCGTCCATCTGGCCGAAGTATCGACAATCCGGACGCCCTTTGACGCGGCGGTCCTGGCCGTCAAGTCGTACGATACTGAAAGCTCGGCCACCACGATCAAGCCACACCTGGCGCCGGACGGGTTCATCGTCTCGGCTCAGAACAGCATCAACGAGGACGCAATCGCCGAGGTCGTCGGCTGGCCGCGAGTGATGGGCTGCATAGTCGCGCTGGGCGGGGGTATGTACGAGCCGGGCCACGTGAACAGGACTACGGCAGCGAGCCGTCATTCACTGACGCTAGGAGAGCCGAGCGCCGAGATCACGCCGAGGCTCGAGAAGATGGTCGAGATCATGGGCGCGGTCGGGCCGACGGAGATAACGACCAACCTCTGGGGCGAGCGGTGGGGCAAGCTGGGCACTAACTGCATAAGCAACGCGATGGCCGCCTTCACTGGGCTCAACTCAACCGGGCTACGGGAGAACCCACGGACGCGGGAAGCGGCCATCCACATAGCTTCGGAGCTGATTCGGGTCGCCAACGCCTCGGGGGTCAGCCCGGAGCCAATCTGGAGCATCCCGGCCGACCTGCTCATCCAGGCACTCGACGACGAGGCCGTCAAGGCCGACGTCGAGGGCAGGATGATTGAAGCCGGAAAGGCCTTCGGTGGAGGACGCCCCTCCCTCGCCCAGGACATGATGAAGGGCCGGAAGACCGAGGTCGAGTTCCTCAACGGGTACGTCGTCAGGAAGGGCAAAGAGGTCGGCATTCCGACGCCTGTCAACGAGGCCGTAGTCGAGGTGACCAAGCGGGTCGAGGCGGGACAGCTAGAGCCCTCGCTGTCCAACCTCGATCTGATTGGGCACTGAAGCGAACGCGAACCGGTAGCACCCTCACCTCAATCCTCTCCCGTCAAGGGAGAGGAGGAGTCGAGTCCCTTCCCCCTTTATGGGAGAAGGTTAGAGCCTGCCCTGAGCTTGCCGAAGGGATGGGGGTGCTACCCCGCCCCGGCGGCCAACTTGTCTAGGGCGAGCTTGGCCTGCTCCCCGATGTGCCGGTACTCTTCCAATACCACCTGGCTGTTGAGCACCGTCGGCTTGGAGGTATCTCGATAGTCGGAGCGCAGCTCCAGCCGGCCCAGGAAGGGCAGGTCCATATCCTTGGCCAGTTCCTCGCCCGCGCCGGAGCCGAAGATCTCGCCTGAGAAGTTCTCGACTATGCCCAGGACGTTTACCTTTAGCGTTTTGATCATGTTGATGGAGCGCATGGCGTCGATCCTGGCCAACTCCTGAGGAGTCGTCACCACGACGAAGCCGTCAAGGGTGAGCGCCTGCATCACGGTCAGCGGGGAGTCGGAGGTGCCGGGTGGCAGGTCGATCAGCAGGTAGTCGAGCTCTCCCCACTCGGTCGTCTGCAGGAGCTGGTTGATGGCGTTATGGACCATCGGGCCGCGCCAGATGATCGCCTCCTCCTCATTCTTCTGGAAGAAGCCCATTGACATGACCTGGACGCCGAACCGCTCAGATGGGACCAGCCGGTTGTCCTCCCCGACCGTCGGGGGCTCGTAGACCTTCATCGCCTTGACGACGTTGGGGCAGTCTATATCGACGTCAAAGATGCCGACCTTGGCCCCGTCCTGAGCAAGGGTCACTGCCAGGTTGACCGCGACGGTCGTCTTGCCAACGCCCCCTTTGCCGCTGTAGACGCCGATCTTCGTCTTGATGCGCGAAAGGCTGTCGGCGATGGCCCGCTTCTGCTCCCAGGTCTTCTTCATCTGCTCGATCTTGGCCCGCGCCTGGGCGGCCTGCGGATGCTGGGGGCCCTGAGGGCCCTGAGGGTGCTGCGGGTGTTCAGGATGTTGAGGGTGCGGTTGGGTCATCCTAATACGAGCTCCTAAATTCCGGTCTTCCTCATTCAACCGGCTTGGCTAAGGCATCAAAAAACGCAGAGTGTAATGGTATTCTACGCTGCGCCTCTGCGTTCAGCAGTGTGTCCTATGAAGGCGATTTTGAGGCGGTCACTCCAGGCCTAGCTGGGCCTTGCCGTCTTCGGAGATCAGGTCGGGACTCCAGGGCGGGTCGTAGACCATCTCGACCTCGACGTCCTCGACCTCTTCGATCTCGGCGATGCGCCATTCGGCCTGCTGGGAGATGTACGGCCCCATGCCGCACCCGGCGAAGGTCAGGGTCATCTTGACCTTGACGTCGCCGTCCTCGACGTCCAGGCCGTAGACCAGGCCCAGGTCGACGACGTTGACGGGTATCTCAGGGTCGAAAACGTCCTTGAGCGCCTCCAGCACGTGTTCCTTGGTCAATGTTGCGGTCTCGGCCATCGGCTTGTTCTCCTTAGTTGGATGTCGGCGGACAGTCCATTCTCAATTCTATCTTGCGCAGAAATGGGTGTCAATAAAACCACATTTATGCACGTATTGCTTTTTAATATGTTCTAGGGGACACCCCTAGTACCCCGTGTATGGACCGGACACATGGTGGACGGGTGTTCGGAGACATGGTGGACACATTTGAGTATGTTAGGCATCGTGCCTGAGGTCAAGCTGGGCGATTTGATGAGTGGCGAAGAAGACGTTCCAGACTCCATCGTCAGTTGTCGGCCGAATAGCCACTGGCATGCCCTTGAAGGCCTTAGGCACCTTGAAGATACGGCCAAACAACTGGAGCCTGCCTTTGTCGTGAACACGGCGTACCAGGTCAGTTGGTTCGTATTCCAAGGGTGGAAGGACCTCGGGAAACAGTCTTTGGCTCACTTGGTACTTGGTGGCCGGAGTAGCAAGGTCAAGGGCGTCATGGGGCCGCTCCAAGTTGTAGATGTCCCGCCACAGGTCGAAGGCTCTCTGGCAGTGCGCCAGATCAGTGAAGCTGCTCCCCTGCAGCACTTCAACGGTCATGGTTCGGTGGAAGCGCTCATCTTTTCCCTGTGTCTGAGGGTGATAAGGGCGTCCATGACTGACTCCGATGCCCAACCTCAGCAGCCAGACTGTAGACCACAGAACAGGGCACAAAGGAAGAGACCACCATTCAAGAGACTATTCGAGAGGACCTTTCAACTATTTGGCGCTCCAGTTTGGAAGATAAGGCAAGGGAATCCAGCGGCGATATCCTGAGTTCGCTGGTTACTGCAGTTAGAGACGCATCTCAGGAGGTATCTTCAAAAAGTGTGTAACCAGTTAGGCGGTGTACCTTCTCTCTGAACAACACGGGCTCGAGGCCCAAGAGAGGAGATAGACCGCCCATGAGGAAGGAAAGTACTGAGAGTAGGTCGGAGTCAAGGCCGGAGTGGGAGCAGTTGGAGGATTGGGTGCGAAGCCAGGTCCAGAGGCTGATCCAGGAGTTGCTGGAGGAGGAGGTGACGGCGTTTCTGGGAAGGGCGAAGTCGGCCCGCAGGTCTGAGTCGGACAACGAGAGAGGCTATAGGAACGGATACGGCAAACCCCGAAGGCTTACGCTGAGTTCGGGAACGGTACAGCTGAGGAGGCCACGAGTCCGCAACACCGAAGAAGAGTTCGAGAGCCGGCTGCTGCCGCTGTTCGTCAACAGGACCAGGAAGATTGCTGAGCTGATCCCCGAGCTGTACTTGCACGGTCTATCCGAAAGCGACTTCGATCTGGCTTTGCGGGGGCTGCTGGGAGAGGACGCACCGGTATCGGCGAGCACGGTGGCCCGGTTGAAGTCCAAGTGGAACGATGAGCTTGCCCAATGGCGCAGCCGGCCCCTGGATGACCTCGAAGTGGTGTACATGTGGGTGGATGGAGTCTACGTCAAGGCTGGTCTTGAGAAGGAGAAGGCGGCGGTACTGGTGGTGATGGCGGCCCTGAGCGACGGGAGCAAGGTGGTGGTGAGCGCTGTTCCCGGATACAGGGAGTCCACAGAGAGCTGGTCCGAGGTGCTCAGGGACATCAAGCGCCGGGGCTTGAGCTGCCCGAGGCTGGTGGTTGGAGACGGACATCTGGGCATCTGGGGAGCTCTGCGCAACGTCTATCCGCAGGCGGCAGAGCAACGCTGCTGGAACCACAAGATCCTAAACGTGCTCGCCAAGCTTCCAAAGCGACAACAGGACCAGGCCAAGCTCATGCTGCGTACTATCCCCTACGCGCCGACTCGGACAGAGGCTGAGCGGCTCAGGACGGTGTTCACCAGGTGGTGCGGCGACCATTCCTACGAGGCGGCCTCAGAGGCCTTGGAGCGGGACTGGGACCGCATGGTCACCTTCTATGACTTCCCAAAGGAGCACTGGGGGCACCTTCGCACGACGAACCCGGTAGAATCACCCTTCGCGGCCCTCAGGCTTCGGACAGACGCCGCCAAGCGCTACAAGAGGGTCGATCGGGCGATAGCGGTGATCTGGAAGATGCTGATGGTCGCCGAAGGACGCTTCAGGCGTCTGAAGGCCCCTGAGTTGATCGAAGACGTCTATCTCGGTGCACAGTATGCGGATGGAATCGCCATTGAATCAACGGCTGAGAAGGTCGCCGCCTGATGTCGTTTACACACCTATTGACGTAACCTCCATCTCAGCAGCTCGCCGGTGAAGACTCCTCTCGCCTCCTCGAGATCATCGAAACCCTGCAAAACCATCGTTGGGTGATCTTCCACCGCATCGCCCTTCATCTCCTGCACAGTTTCCGATCCGCGGCACCTGATCTTGTATGTAAACACCTGGCTGACAAAGCCATCGTTCAAGCGCACAGTGGCGGTGGAGACTCTTGTCGCAGATACAGGAGCATCTCCCTGCCGGGTGGTTCTCCGAGTGGGAGCACCTGAAATTCGAGTTCGGCGATGAGATTTTTGTCCCTACGGAAGGGCAGGTATCCGTTCACTGGGGGCCGCAACAAGTCCTCGGTACAGAAAAGCTGAGCACGATGCCGGTCTCTGAAATTGCGGCCTTCATCAAGAGTTTCGAGCCTTCTGCGAGGTTGGTTGGCCCGTCTGACGAGGATCTGAGTTCCGAGTTAGCTGCCGCAGTGTCAACGGAACCTAAGCGCTACGCGAGTAAACTCGCCGTCTTCTATGGCCTGGAGCCTATCTACATTGAGCATTTGCTAGGTGGTTTCAGTCGATCAGTTGATGCGGGGACGCCTTTCGATTGGGACCCTGTAATTGACCTGTGCAAGTATGTGCTGAATGAGAGTGAAAATGCACCAATGGGGTCCTGGCGCAGCGCTCGGAGAGAAGTCGTCGACCTATTACGTAGTGGTCTCTTGCAGAGAGATACAGGAATAAAACTGGAGTTGCGAGACGAAGTTTGGGCGCTTCTAGAAGAGCTCGTTGAGGACCCTGATCCGACCCCAACGGACGAAGCTCAGCAACTAGCCAGCGGACCCTACCAGATTGCTATTAACTCCACCCGGGGCAGGGCGATGGAGACTGCATTCTACTATGGACAGTGGGTGTATTTGAGGCTCAAGCCGGCCGATACTGATGATTTCAATTTTAGTCTGCGGTCCGCGCCCGAACTGAAGACCGCCTTAGAGCGTCATCTGAAACCGACTCACGATCCGTCCCTTGCCGTCCGAGCGGTATATGGAGTATTCATTCCGACGCTTTATACCCTTGACGCCAGTTGGCTCAAGACAGCGCTTGGCAGAATCTTTCCTGCCGATGCGCAGCAAGATGAGCTTCGCAAAGCGGCGTGGGAGGCATATCTGTCTTGGGGCCAGTTTGACCTGTCAATGTTGGATCTGCTGAGGGATGAGTACATGAGAGCGATCGAACACATCGGTGCGCCGACCCTGGAGGAGCGCGGGAAGCCAAGCGTGCGCTTAGCCGAGCACTTAATGGCGTTCTACTGGCATGGCAAGTTGGGGATCGACGATCCTCTTCTGCGGGAGTTCTTCGATAACGCCTCCGACGACATAAGAGGAGAAGCCCTGGGGTATTTGGGCCGCAGCCTACCAGAAGCCAGCGAGCCGGTGGATCCTGAAGTGCTCGTCCGACTTCAGGCACTCTGGGCATCCCGCCTGGAAACAGCAACCTTGAACCAAGACCGTGCTTGCCAGAGCGAAATGGCGTCGTTCGGATGGTGGTTCTCTTCAGGCAAACTGGATGACCAATGGGCGATGGAGCAGCTGGAGGCATCACTCAGAATCGCTGGCAAGTCAGAGATCGATCGCAATGTAGTGGAACGTCTTGCAGCTCTCACTCCTTCGTACCCGGTCGCCGCTGTGAGATGTTTCAGACTGATGGTCCAAGGCGCTCAGGAGGACTGGCGTGTTCCCTATTGGTCAGAACCGGCCAAGTCCTTGCTATCAACGGCCCTGCGGAGCGGGAATGAGGAGGCAACTCGGGATGCACGAGTTCTCATCAACCAACTCGCGGCCCGAGGCTACTTGGACTTCAAGCAACTCCTAGACGAGAGTTTCGAGGGCGGTGAAGATTAGGCTGTGGCAACTGCCTGCCCGGTCATAATAGATTGTGCTACAAGGGAGTCCTTTTTGTGCGCCCGATTCTAGGCCCTTTGGTGGCTACGACTGATCAGGCGGGTTCGTGTTCGAGACGGAGCAGGGTCAACACCCGAACTTCAGTATTGCGATGGACCTCTACGTCGTAGCGGTGCGTGTCACGAACCGACAGTTGGTGCCAGCGCAGGTCGTCCTAGTTAACAAGTTCCTCCGAGGCACGTGGTGTAAGCATCAGCTGGCGAGGTCCTGTCAGATTCGTGAGACTTATCAGCCATCCGCCTCTTGGAGTGCCGAACCCTCACCCCGGCGTGCGGAATGTTACAGTACGGGGTCTTCGGCGAGGACTTTGCGGAGGTCGACGATCTGGTCGCGGAGGAGGGCGGCTTTCTCGAACTCGAGGTTGCGGGAGGCGGTCTTCATCTGGGACTCGAGGTCTTTTATCAGGCGCAGCATTTCGTCCTTCGGTAGGTCGCCGGGGACTGTGTAGGGCGTTTTCGTCTCGGCGATGGACCTGACGCGCTCGGTTATGTCGTGAACGGTCTTCTGGATGCCCTCCGGGGTAATGCCATGCTCGTCGTTGTACACCTGCTGGATCTGCCTGCGCCGGTCTGTCTCGTCGATGGCGCGCTTCATGGAGTCGGTCATCTCGTCGGCGTACATGATGACGCAGCCCTCGATGTGCCTCGCCGCCCGGCCGATGGTCTGGACCAGAGCGGTGGACGAACGCAGGAAGCCCTCCTTGTCAGCGTCCAGTACGGCGACCAGGCTCACTTCAGGGAGGTCAAGGCCCTCACGCAGCAGGTTGATCCCCACCACAACGTCGTAAACCCCGAGACGCAGGTCGCGCAGGACCTCGCTGCGCTCCAGGGTGTCGACCTCGGAGTGGAGGTGGTGGGTCTTGACACCGACCTCTCGCAGGTAGTCGGCGAGCTCCTCGGCCATCCGTTTGGTCAGGGTAGTCACCAGACAGCGTTCTCCCTTTTCGGTCCGGAGGTTGATCTGGTGGAGAAGGTCGTCTATCTGTCCGGCGGTGGGCTTGACCTCGATGGCCGGGTCGATAAGCCCGGTGGGTCGGATGACCTGCTCGACGATCTGCTGGCCGTGCTCGTACTCGTAGGGGCCGGGCGTAGCGGAGACGTAGACGATCTGGTTGACGCGCTCCTCGAACTCGCCGAAGTTGAGGGGCCGGTTGTCGAGGGCGGACGACAGCCGGAAGCCGAAGTCGACGAGGACCTCTTTGCGAGACCGGTCGCCGCCGTACATCGCCCTGATCTGGGGCAGGGTCATGTGGGACTCGTCGATGAACAGCAGGTAGTCCTCGGGGAAGTAGTCGAGAAGGGTGTACGGGGTGCTTCCCGGCGAACGCTGCGACAGGTGCCGGGAGTAGTTCTCCACACCGCCGCAGTAGCCGGTCTCGCGGAGCATTTCCAGGTCGTAGTTGGTCCTGGACTCCAATCGCTGGGCCTCGAGCAGCTTTCCCTGGTCCTTGAGCTCCACCAGTCGCTCGTGCAGCTCATCCTCGATGGTCGAGAAGGCGGCCTGCAGCTTCTCCTCGGAGGTGACGAAGTGCTTGGCGGGGTAGATCTCGATGTCGTCGCGCTCACCGAGCAGCTCGCCGGTCAGCGGGTCGAGCTGGACGATGCGCTCGACCTGGTCTCCCCAGAACTCGACACGGACTGCGACCTCGTCCTCGTAGGCGGGGCGTATCTCGAGCGTGTCGCCTTTGATGCGGAACTTGCCGCGCTCCAAATCGAAGTCGTTCCGCTCGTACTGCATGTCCACGAGCTGTCGCACGAGGCGGTCTCGATTGCGTCGCTCGCCGCGCCGCACGTAGGCGACGAAGCCCTGGTACTCCTCGGGAGAGCCGAGGCCGAAGATGCACGAGACCGAGGCCACGATCACGACGTCCCGCCGGGTCAGCAGGGACCGCGTGGCGGAGTGCCTAAGCTTGTCCAGCTGCTCGTTGATGTCGGCGTCCTTCTCGATGTAGGTGTCGGTGCGCGGAAGGTAGGCCTCGGGCTGGTAGTAGTCGTAGTAGCTGACGAAGTACTCGACGGAGTTTTCCGGGAAGAACTCCTTGAACTCGGTGGCGAGCTGGGCCGCAAGGGTCTTGTTGTGAGCGATAACGAGCGTGGGGCGCTGTACCTTCTCGATGACGCAGGCCATAGTGAAGGTCTTACCACTGCCGGTGACGCCCAATAAGGCCTGGTGCTGGAGCCCGCGGTCGATGCCGTCGGCGAGCTTGTCGACCGCCTGGGGCTGGTCGCCGGTAGGTCTGAAGTCTGCGACTACTTTGAAGTCAGGCGCGATATTTCACAGCTGGTATCCCTCCACTGGGACCAACCGCTGGTCTACAGGGTCGACACCGAGCAGGAAGCCCTCTAGCGTGTGGGCTCCGATTATGGGAAGGGTGTCAGGCTCGCCGAAGACGCAGATGATGATTTCGCTCTCCCCATTCAAGTCTGCTCGGATTCGGCCTAGCGCACGCTCCTCAATCTGTCCGTTAGCGAGGCGAAGCCTCGCAGTCCGATCAGGGGTAACACTGAGCCGCTCGAGGATGGGGGCGGGAACGATCGTGAAGGTGGCGCCGGTATCGACCAGAGCGTCGAGCTCTTCGGTGTAGTCGCCAGAAGCGGCGTGGAGCCTGATTGGTTGAGTGAATGTGCCCATGGTTGTCAGGTTCCCCAGAGCGTCGGTGGGTGGGGCTAATCTATGATAGACGATTCGGGGCAAGGTCGGCCACACCGCCCCAGGTCCTTCGGCCGTCCCGATGCCGAATCGGGACTCCTCAGGATGACATGGGTGGCGGCCTATTCGACTTCGCTCCCCCACAAGTCGGGACCTGGGGACAGGATGGGCCTCGATACGCTCCGATGCCGAATCGGGACTACCCGGGAGGGCAGAATTGGGGGGGAAAGGCTGTCAATTCGACAAAACGGGAAGGTGGGCGGGTTTCAAACCCGCCCCTACCTGTGGAGCGCTTTCGCATCGCGTGCCTCTGGCAAGACTGAGGGAGGGCGTCCCTCGATACGCCCCGATGCCGAATCGGGCTCAGGATGACATTGCGGGGTTATTGCTCTCAGTTCCCCACGCAGGGAGGAGGGCGGGTTTGAAACCCGCCCCTACAGGAGAAAGACCATCGCACCGCCTCCCAATCGCAAGGTTCATGACGGGAGCTCCTCGATAGATACCGATACCGAGAATCGGGACTACTCGGGACGAACGGGAAAGTGGTTAGAAGGGCCTTCGGCTGGCTCAGACCGAACGGGGTGGAGCCCTTTCATCGCCTAGGAACAGGAAATGGGACCGGCCTGGCTCGTTGCCAGGCCGGTCGAATCGCAGATTGTGACTGTACGGAGGGGTTAGGACGGGCGGGTTGTCGGGTCGGTGGGGTCTGGTCTTGCTTCCAGAGTCACCTCGATTTCCGACGTCTCTCCACCGTTCCGTAGGACCTGAAGGGCGACGACGTCGCCGGGTCGTTTGTTCTCGACGAGGTAGGCAAGGAGATCGGGCATCGTCGCTATTGCCATGCCGTCGGCCGCTGTGATTATGTCACCGCCCACCGGGAAGTCAGCGCCGTCCACTACGAGGACCTCATCACCTGCCCGTAGACCTGACTTGCCGGCCGGGCCGTCTTGTCTAAGCGTCGCGACCAGCACCCCACGGGTGCCTTCTGGAAGCCCTGCGGCTTCGGTCAGCCTCGGACGGACAGTCACGCCACTGATGCCGAGATAGGCGTATTCGTACTTGCCGGTGGCGATGAGCTCAGGGACGACACGCTTGGCCGTGTCGATCGGTACCGCGAAGCCGATTCCGGAACTGGACCCGCTGCGGCTGATGATCTGCGAGTTGATGCCAATTACCCTGCCGCGCCGGTCGAGTAGCGGCCCGCCCGAGTTGCCAGGGTTGATGGGCGCGTCGGTCTGAATGGCCTCCGGATTGAGGAATTGACCTGTGCCACTCTCGATCGCGCGACCCAGAGCGCTGACGATGCCGCGCGTCAACGTGAACTCCTGGCCAAAGGGAGCCCCGATGGCCAGTGCAAGTTGTCCGACCCGAAGCTCATCGCTATCACCCAGGGTCACGGCAGACACCTGCTTCGATGACGACTCGAGCTTGAGGACGGCGAGATCGGAGTCGGGGTCGCTGCCGAGGACGTCGGCTTCATACTCCGAGCCATCGGCGAAGATAACGGTGACTCGGTCGGCGCCGTCGATTACGTGATGGTTCGTGACGATGTGTCCTTCGTTGCTCCAGACGAACCCGGAGCCCTCGCCGCGCGTTCGGAATTCGTCGCCTTCCGGCACGTTGGGGGCATCGCCGAATCGCCGGAAGCCCTGGACAGAGCTGATCTCCTGAGCTACCTCGATACGGACGACGGACGGCAGAACGGCTTCATAGATGTCGGCCAGGACCTCCTCGTGTGCCGCGACGATCGCGTCCGCGTCGAGCATTGCCGGCGCGGGGGACACGGCGTCCATCGAAGGGGGAGAGACGACGGCTGCTGGCACGGGGTCGGTGTCCGGCTGCGCAGGATCTCCTGTCGATAGGGAAACGGCTGCGGCAGGCACGGCGTTGCTGTCCGACGGCGCGGACGATTCTTGAAGCGGTGGGGCTACCACCGAGGCCGCCGGCCCGGAGGTCGATGGGTCGGCAGCGGTCGCAGTGTCGGCTGCCGATCCTCCGCAGGCGACGACCGCCATCGAGAACAAGGTCACAAAGGTCAGCGCGATAAGATTACGCCTGTATCTCTTGAACATGGTTGCCCCCCCGTAGTCCGAAGTGAATAGCGCGTGTGTCGACCGATCTGCTCAATTGATACAACGCGCATGGGGCCGTTTTGGGTAGTCCCTCGATACGTCCCGATGCGGCATCGGGAATACTCGGGATTAGACGGGTGGAGAGGCTCGATGCGTCCGATGCCGAGTCGGGGGTCCTTAGGATGACGGAGTTGGTATCAGGACCGTCTAGGCGGAAAGAAGGGCGGGTTTGAAACCCGCCCCTACGTGTGAAATGTCATCGCAGGAACTCCCTTCGGCGACCTTCATCGATTCCGCCGCGTTCAGCGCCTGCTTCGGACTAGCGGGATGAACGGGGTTCGGAGGGGCGTCCCTCGATACGTCCCGATACGAAATCGGGACTACTCCCCTCGATACGGCGCATTTGGCGCCTACTCGGGACAGGCGGGATAGACGGGGTGGGAGCGCTCGATGCGTCCCGACGCGGAATCAGAGCTTCTGAGGATGAGGGAGTTGGCATCAGGACCGTCTAGGCGGGAAGGTGGGCGGGTTTAAAACCCGCCCCTACGTGGGGGATGTTGCCGTGGGGGCTTCCGTCGACGGTCCGCCTCGTTGTTGCCGCCTACCCGGGACAGGCGGGATGAACGGAGCGGCGGAACGTCGTTCAGCCAGCGGGACCAACTGCTGAGTCGTCTGGGGTCGTGCCGCGGCCGCGGGTCAATAGCCAGACCGCGAGGGCCAAGATTATCACCGCGACTACTACGATAGCGATCAAAGTAACTGTGCCGAGTCCGCCGCTGACGGGCTCAACCCCTGAGAGCATCACGTAGGTGGCTCCGGCCTCCAATACCTCTCCTGGGACTGCGTGTGAGGCACCAATGATAACGTCCTGTTGTCCATCGTTGTTGAGGTCGCCGGTGGCCACGCCGACCCCGGACTTGTCTGCGGACTTGATGCCGCGGAACACGATGCTGGCGTCTGTGGACAACTCCATCGTCCCCAGCTGTAGTGGCCCGTGAAGGACGTAGCTAGCCCCCCCTTTGAGCCGGCGGTCAGGGCTCGCTCCTGGTGCACCGATCAGGATGTCCGCGGCCCCATCGTTGTTGACGTCACCGCTGCCCACGCTGACTCCCGATTCGTCTTCGAGGTCGACGCCATTGATCGTGAGGCCTTCTTGCTCGTCCAGCTCCAGCGTGCCCGCAATCACCGGCCCGAAGAGAACGTAGGTCGACCCGGCATTGGTCCTGCCTGCGGGCGTACCGCCCTTTGCGCCGATGATAAGGTCATCTTGCCCGTCATTGTTGATGTCGCCGGCGGCTACGGCGGAGCCGATGTTGTGGTTCAGGAAACTTCCGTTGACGGTTATATCGACGCTCGTCGCAAGCTCCACGGTGCCAGATGCCAGCGGCCCGAAGACGACGTAGACTTTTCCTCCGTTGACTCTGTCGTCACCCGGGTCGGCGTCAGGGGCCCCGATGATCAGGTCGTCGGCTCCATCGCCATTCAGGTCTCCGCTGCCCACGCCGATACCCACACTGTCGTGGTCCTTGATGCCATGGACAATTATGCCGGTGTTATTCGCAAGGTCCCATCGCGGGCCTGGCCCGAAGAGGACGTAGACCTTCCCCGACTCGGGCCGGTCCGGTGCATCGCCCCCGGGAGCGCCGATTATCAGGTCAGCGATGCCGTCGTTGTTAATGTCGCCAGTGGCGACCGCGCGACCGGCAAAGTCATGGGACTTCAGGCCGACGACCGTGACATCGGCAGCGGACAACTCGATCGTCTCACCTTCCAGCGGTCCGAACATGAGGTAGGTCTTGCCGACCTGCGGCAGGCCGCCCGGCTGATCGGCGAGGGAGGCGCCGACGATCAGGTCGTCGGCGCCGTCGTTGTTTAGATCGCCCGTAGCTACCACACCGGAGCGGTCGAAGGGCTCAACGCCCCTTAACGTAATGTTCCGCTCCTGCTCGACGTCGAGGGTCTCCTGCTCGACGGCTTGCGGCGGAGGGGCGGCCCACGCGGTCCAACGGAGCCCCCGCATGCCCGAGGCCATTACGACAACGGTGAGCACCGCGACAACGCCTATCAACAAGCCGCGTACAGGTATGCGATGTGTCGTCCCCATCAAAGTTGTCCTCCGTTGCGTTTGCTTGAAAGATCGTCCAGGCTCTGCATAGTCTATGCCGGATCGGCGCCTCTTACAATGGGGGGGGGCCGCCGGTCTTCCGAGCGAAGCGAGGAACTTAGGGTCGTTTGATCTGACCAGGTATAACCGGGCTCGGGGCTGCCCCACCCCAGGTCCTTCGTCGCCGGGCTCCTCAGGATGACATCTTTACAACGCTGTTGACCGAGTGTTAGTCGAAAGGCCGAGCCACCCAGACCATCTCGGTGGAGCTTTCGTCGAAAGGGGAGCCCTCGAAGTCGCCGAACAGGTCCAACACTTCGAACCCGGACAGCTGGAGAAGGTGGTGCATCTCCCAGCGATGGACGTACCGCAACTGAAAATCGCGGTAAAGTCGCTTGACCATCGTGCCCTGTTGATCAAGTTCCTCGACAATCAGCCGTGTGAAGATGACCTGATCGTGGTTGTCGTAGCTGCTTTGATGGTACAGTACGAACCGGGCGGCGGTGTCCGGGTCCGTCACATCTCTCAAGTGATAGGGGACGTCGCCCTCCTGGACCAGCATGTCGAGGTCGGGGACGAAGATGTTGAAGATGAGCTTTCCGCCTTGTGCAAGGCAGCCCTTGATGCCGGTCAGCGTCCTCGTCTGGTCTTCTACCGACAGGAGAGAAAGGAACCCCCGGAACGGGATAATGACCAGGTTGAATTTTTCGTCCACAGCCTGGTCGAGGTCCCTCATGTCCGCCTGCACGAGCTTCAGGGTGCCGGCGTCAGGGGTTAGACCGCTCGCTTTGCGACGCGCTACGTCCAGCATTTCGCCGGACGAGTCCAGTGCGACAACGTCGACGCGAGCCTCGGCGACGGGGATCGAGACCCTGCCGGTGCCACAGCCTAGCTCGAGGACCGGGCCGCCAGACTCGCGGGCCGCCTGTACGTAGAACGGGATATCATCGACGACGTAGGAGTAGACGGAGTCGTATACGTCGGCCCAGGCATCGAAACTCGAGGCCATCACCTTCAACGGTCCCCGAGCCGCTGAAGGCAGAGTCTTACCTTCTCCTCCAAGGTCAGGGAGTCTCCGGGCGGAAGGGATGAGACCGCCGTCATCGCTTCTGAAGCGGTGTAGCCGAGAGCGGTCAGGGCCTTCACGACCTCCCCGTCGCCTTCCGCACCCGGCGTGGGCGTCAATACGCTGTCGAGCTTGCCCTTCAACTCCAGGACGATACGGTTGGCGGTCTTCGTCCCCACGCCTTGGACACCCTTGAAGGCGTCGACGTCGCCAGCTGCTATTGCGAGGGAGAGGGACTCGGCCGTCAGGCTGGAGAGCACGTTTAGCGCGACTCGGGGCCCGACGCCGTTTACACCAACGAGCGACTCGAAGGCCGACCGCGCCTCCAGGGTCGGGAAGCCGAACAACGTCAGACTATCCTCCCTCATCTGGAGCGAGGTGAAGAGCCGAACCGGGTCTCCTTCGCGGCCGAGGCGCTCGATTGCCGACTGCGGGACGTGGGCTCTGAGGGTTACGCCCCCGATGGCGACGTCTACCCAGTCCGTGCCGGTGGCGGCCAGCGTTCCTTCGACTGCTGTGATCAATGCAACACCTTGCTACTGTTCAGGGGAGCGGACCGCTACGGGAGATCGGAACCACCCTCATCCTAGCCTTCTCCCACGACGGGAGAAGGGACAAATCCAATTGGGCTAGTCTCTGATGTCCAGACGAAGGGCGTCGCTGGCGTTGATGTGACATATGGCGACTGCGAGTGCGTCGGCGGCGTCAGATGCACCGGGCAAGTCGTCGACTCCGAGGAGGACTTTGACCATCTCCTGGACCTGCTCTTTGGAGCTGCCGCCGTAGTCAGTAACCGCCTGCTTGACCTGCCTAGGCGCGTAGTTCGCGACAGGCAGACCGTAGTGAGCGGCGGCCACCATCGCCACAGCCTGCGCCTGGCCGATGGCCATCGCGGCACGGATGTTGCGCGCGGCGAACGGCTCCTCTATGGCGACCTCCGACGGTCCCCACTGCTGGATTACCTCGGAGAGCTCGTTGTAGAGATAGTGGAGCCGGGCGGATAGGGGATCTTTCTTCCTGGGGATAAGAGCGCTTGAGTAGGCAAAGCTCAGGCCGTCGCCGTTCGAGTCCACGACGCCGGCACCCATCTTGAACGTTCCGGGGTCTACCCCGAGTACACGCACCAAAGTGCACCTTGAGCCACATCGTTCGTATCAAGCCACCACCGGTCGATGGGGCCGTGGAGACGCCCCAGCGGGACGTCTCTACCCGGTGGGCCGTTCGAGTCCACGACGCCGGCACCCATCTTGAACGTTCCGGGGTCTACCCCGAGTACACGCACCAAAGTGCACCTTGAGCCACATCGTTCGTATCAAACCACCACCGGTCGATGGGGCCGTAGAGACGCCCCAGCGGGGCGTCTCTACCCGGTGGTCCGTTCGAGTCCACGACGTCGGCACCCATCTTGAACGTTCCGGGGTCTACCCCGAGTACCCGCAATACGGCGCCCCTTTAGGCCGGCACGGACATTATCATTCGTATCAGACTACCGCCGATCATTGGGGCCGCGGAGACGCCCCGGTGGGGCGTCTCTACCCGGATGACGTGGTTGGTGCATACAGCAGCGCGGCTACTAGTCCTCGCTCCGGTACCTTTCCAGAGCTTCGTCGGGGAAGTCGGCGTTGGTGTACACCCGCTGGATGTCGTCCAGCTCCTCCAGCTGGTCCATAAGCCTGAGAGTGCGCATCGCCGTACTCTCGTCCAGTGGGATGGTGTTGTTAGGCACCATCGAGATCTCGTAGGACTTTACGGTTGCGCCTAGCTCTGCCAGGGTCTTTCGAATCTCATCCAGACTCTCTAGCGGTGAGTAGACGTGGAGGGTGGAGTCTATCGACTCGAAGTCGTCCGCACCTGCGTCGATGGCCGCGAGCGCCAGATCGTCTGCCGCCTCCGGCTCGGCTTCTGCCACGATGACACCCTTCTGCTGGAACTGCCATGCGACCGCTCCGACCTCAGCCAGGTTACCGCCGGCCTTGGTGAATGTCGATCGCACGTCGGACCCGGTCCGGTTCCTATTGTCCGTTAGAGTGTGAAGGAGGATCGCGGTCCCGCCTGGCGCGTAGCCCTCGTAGACGATCTCCTCCATCCTGTCTTGTCCCGACCCATCGCCCGAGCCTCTCTTGATGGCTCGCTCGATGTTGTCGGCCGGCATGTTGGAGCCCTTCGCCTTCTGCACCGCCATGCGCAGGCGAAAGTTCATATCAGGATCGCCGCCACCCTCCCGCGCGGCCACGATGATTTCTTTGGTCAGCTTCGTGAAAAGCTGGCCCCGCCGGGCGTCGGTGACGGCCTTCTGGTGTTTAATGGAAGACCACTTGGAGTGGCCTGACATCGCAGAACTCCTAGATTGAATAGCAGATTGAAGAACTCGACCATCCCCCTACTCCCTTCCCTTCGAGAGACTCAGGACAGGCCTGGCCAGGAAGGGGGTAAGAAAATAACGTATGAGGGACACTCCTTCGACTATGCTCAGGGCAGGCTCTGATACTCCCCGGCCCCGATGCCGCGTCGGGGCACATTCTAGCATGGGGTCTACGGGGGGTCAAAAGCGAGGAGGTCTCAATTGGATGTCTCTCCCTAGTGGGATGGTTGGGATAGAATATAGAGCATGGACGAACGCGAGACCAAAGGCGACCGGCGCGAGGAGAAGAGAAAGAAGCGGCGCAGGATGCGGGTGGTCGGCAGGAGCGTTCGGCTCCTGCAGGAGATCATCCGGCGGCGCGCCGAAAGACTGCAGAACAAACCCCCTAGTTAGTGCTGTTCTGCGGCAGTCGAGCGACTATAATGCGACCCCACATTTCGTATATGGTCTGTGCGACCCAGCGCTCTGGCAGCAACCTGCTTTGCGAGGCGCTTGCAGACACCGGTGTGGCCGGGCAACCGACCGAGTACTTCTTACCCGACGGCCAGAATGCTCTATCCAAGTGCTGGGGCGTGTCCACCGACGCCGAGTTTGTCGACAAAGTTGTCGACAACGGGTCGACTCCAAACGGCGTATTCGGCGTGAAGGTCATCATGGGGGGTGGTTATTTCAGTCACCTGACCACCACCCTGAATCGGGCGAGACAGCACGAAGGTCAGGACTTCTCGGGCCCCGCACTGATCAACTCTAGCTTTCCTAACCCGCACTATATTTGGGTGACGCGCCGGGATAAGGTGCGGCAGGCCGTGTCCTGGTGGAAGGCTACTCAGACGGGTGTTTGGGGTGAGGGTCACGGCGAGCTACCGGTCGCTGCAGGTAAGCTCGAGTTCAACTTCGAGGCGATCGATTATCTGGTGCAGGCGCTAGTGTTGAAGGAGACGTCATGGTAAGAGTACTTCGCGGACGGTTCGATCGTCCCTTGCGTTGTCGTCTACGAGGACTTCATACGAGCGTACGAGGAAACGGTCGTCCGCGTCCTCGACTTCCTTAACATTCCTGTTCCCAACGACCTGGAGTTGAGGGCGCCGAGACTTCAGAAACAGTCCGACGACCTATCCGAGGAATGGGTCGAGAGGTACCGCGATCTCAAACAGTCGGGCTTTAAGGAAATCCAGTGGGAGTATGTGTCTGGGAAAGGGGTAGTCCGATAGCCGTCCCCAGGCCGGGCCTTGCACAAAATGTCATGCTGAACCCCGATGCGGCATCAGGGTGAAGCATCTGGGGTGGTGCGGGCCAGACATGAGACCCCGCCCCAGGCCCTTCGTCCCGATGCCGAATCGGGACTCAGGGAGACGAGTTCTTGTGCAAAGTCCCACGGCGCGCCGAGAAGCTGCGGAGCAAGGGGAACTGATGGCGGCAGCACGGCCAAGGTTGACCGACCAAACGTATCTTCGGACGGATCAATACAAGGACTCGGCCAAGCTGGGTGCGCGGGCTCAACTCTACCGTTTCAACACGAACCCGCATGGCTGGCTCAAGTGGGTCTTCGATCGATTCGGCCTGTCTCCGACCAGTCGTGTCCTTGAGCTGGGCTGCGGACCGGGCCATCTATGGACGGCGAACCTAGATCGCATTCCGGACGGGTGGGATGTTATCCTTTCTGACCTATCGCCGGGGATGATACGAGAGGCTCGGGTCAACCTTCGAAGCAGCCGTTCATGGGTCGGTTTCGAGGTCATCGACGTCCAGTCGATCCCGTTTGCGGACGACAGTTTTGACACGGTCATCGCCAACCACATGCTCTACCACGTCGCGGAACTCGACAGAGCACTCTCTAAAATACGCCGAGTCTTGAGGCCAGGCGGCCGACTCTATGCCTCAACTGGTGGACGGCGACACCTTGAGGAGCTTCGAGTGCTCGCCGAAACGATCGATCCCAGCACTGATTGGTCCGCGGCTTCCAGATTCGGCCTCGAGAACGGCACGACACAGCTCTCGGCCTGGTTCGATCAGGTGACGCTGCACCGATATGATAATTCCCTGATCGTGACCGAGTCGGCGCCTATAGTCGCTTACTTGGAGTCAAGGCGCTCGGCTGACCGCGTGAGGAGCAGGCGCCAGGAGTTGATCGACAAGATCGAGCATATAATCGAGCTGGAGGGCGCGTTCCATATTCAAACGGACGCCGGCCTCTTCGAGGCGTTGTAGTAATCTGTGTTAGGAGGAGCTTGTGTCTGAAGAGAACGAGGCGGTGGTCCGTCGTTTCGTAGAGGACTGTCTAAACGGGAGAAACCCAGACCTCGTGGACGAGCTGTTCTCGCCGGACTACGTAAACTATGCGGCCCCGGAGGACGTTTCGCCCGATCTTGAAGGCTACAAAGAGCGCGTGGCGTCGGTGTTGAGAGGGTTTCCCGACCTTCAGGTCACGATTGAGGACCTCTTCTCAGACGGGGACAGAGTGGCGACACGGCTATCCGCAAGTGGGACGCACGAGGCCGATTCACTGGGCGTTTCAGCGACGGGCAAGTTCGTCAGCTGGACTGCCATTTCCATTTATCAGATCGTGGACGGAAGGATCATGCAGCGGTGGGAAAACCGAGACGACCTGGGCCTGATGCAGCAGTTGGGCGCCGTTACCCCACTGAAGTAGCGTCCGTGCAAACCAGGTGCACACTTTGACAAAGATAGCCGAGATCTTCGGCGTGGCGACTCGCTCGGCTGGCCACGTTGATTGGGGTGAGTTGCTCAAAGAGCCCTCGTGTCCTTACCGGGCGGCACCTTGCCTAATGGTGAGGCAAGACGAGCCCGACACTCCGGTTGGGACCTGCTCAGTTCACGACGGAGAAACGAGCGACCGGATTCTGATCTGTAAGTACCGACTCCTTGACCACGGTGTCTTCGCCGATTGCTTTCATCTGTTGGCGCTTCACGAGCCTGATAACGAGCTGCACATAGTGCCCGAGGTTTCCGTGCCATGGGGAAGTGTCGACTACTTTCTGACCTCAATAAAAAACGGGCGCGTGCGGGACTTTGTAGGGGTGGAGTTGCAGGCACTCGACACAACCGGGACCGTGTGGCCTGAGCGGCAGAGATTCCTTCAAAGCGCGGGAATCGAAGTTGACGTGGAGGACGTCAATTCGCGAGAGAGCTTTGGGATGGACTGGAAGAAGACGGCCGAGGACTTCCTGTCCCAGCTTCACAACAAGACGGAGTCATTCGAATTCCTAGGCAAGCACATTGTAGTTTTCATCCAGGATACTCTGCTCGATTACATCAGAAGCCAACACCAGTTCGATCGTTTGGGCGGCGCTCGTCTGGGAGACCCGCTTCATATCCACTCCTACTCTCATGTCGATAGGGGTGGGAAGGCCGGAGTCCTGGAGCTAAATGAACGACTTAGCACCGATGTGGACGGGATTCCCGGAACTCGAGGCCCACAGGAGAACCTCAGCATCGGGTTAGAGGATATTGTTCGCCAACTAGAGAGCAGGCTTTCGAGCGGGACTTTGCTTAAGTCAGGGTAGGCCAAAGCCAGTCTATTCCAATATGCCGAAGGTCGGATTCCCGTCAATTCGCCGATAAGGAGAACATCCAGCTAGCCAAGACGGCGATGATAGTGGACCGACAGATTGCTTCGGTCATCGCCAAGACGATCACAAGGCGAAACAGCGGGACGATTTATCTAAAGGGAGAAGGGGTCCTGCCATTGGGAACCCGATGCATAGTGGCGAGCACTACCGAGTACTTTTACTGCTGGGACGCCAGCGGTAGGATCAGACAGTACTTGACGGCGGGACCGTGCTAGCTACCCCAGGGCGACGTGGCTAGAGCTCGGACGGCTGTCCTAATCGACAACACACCGTGCATCTATACAGTTGGTTCTGCCCGTCAAGGAAATCTCTTTTCCGTCAAGTTCGGCCCTTCCGCTGATTTCACACCCGTTGATCGTCGTCAATTTTAGGCGATAGACCCTGCCCCTTAGAGGACCTGACTTCGCACTGACTACGATTATTCTGTCGGGGTCATCAGCGGCATTTGTGTAACGCCTAAGGTGGACCCCATTATTAAGACAGCACGAGGGCTAAATTAAGAGAGTCTCCCACCCCTGCGCTAGGTTTCACCAAGCCCGATGGCAGCCCTGCTTCTTCAGCTGCTGCTCCCCTTTCTTCCTGGCCATGTTGGTACACCTCTGCTGGGGTCCGGTAGCCCAAAGCCTGGTGAGGCCTCTGCCGGTTGTAGAACTCCAGGTAGGCATTGATCCCAGTTCGGGCCTCGGCGACGGTCTGGTAAGCTTTCAGATACACCTCCTCGTACTTGATGCTCCGCCACAGCCGCTCCACGAAGATGTTGTCCAGGTACCTACCCTTACCATCCATGCTGACCTGGACCCTCTGCTCCTGCAACGTCTGGGTAAAGGCCTCACTGGTGAACTGACTCCCCTGGTCGGTGTTGAATATCTCCGGTCGTCCCTTACCCAGGGCTTCCTCCAACGCCGCCACGCAGAAGCTGGTGTCCATGGTGTTGGAGAGCTTCCAGGCCAGCACGTGCCGGCTGTGCCAGTCCATGATGGCCACCAGGTACAGGAAGCCCTTCGGCATGGGGATGTAGGTGATGTCCGCGGCCCAGACCTGGTCGACCCGATTAACCTCCACTCCCTTCAGCAGATAGGGAAAGATCCGGTGTCCCGGCGCTGGTTTGCTGGTGTTGGGACGCCGGTAGATGGCTTCCAGACCCATCAACCGCATCAGCCTTCGAACCCTTTTTCGGCTCACCAGATAGCCCTGTTGCAGCAGCCAGGCCTTCATCTTCCTGGAGCCGTAGAAGGGGGTCTTTAAATACTGACGGTCCATCAGGGCCATCAACTCCAGGTCTTCTGCCCTGGTCGGTACCGGCCGGTAGTACACCGAGGCCCGGCTGACGTCCAGCAGGATACATTGACGCACCAAAGACAGCTGCTGGTGGTCTCGGTCTATCATGGCTCGCCGTATGCTGCGACTCATAGACCGGACCTTTCCGACAAAAAATCGCGTTCCACCTTCAGCTGGCCGATGTGCCGGTAGAGGTGGTTAATCTGAGCTTTGAGGTGGTACCCAAAAACTAGACAACTGGCTAAGAGAGAGTCCAGCTCCTAAAATAACCGGCAACTAACCGACGTGGAGGAGCAGGACATGAAGCAGACGAGGAATAAGCACAGTCCGGCGTTCAAGGCCAAGGTGGCCTTGGCCGCCCTTGCGGGGGAAGAGACCATCGCCCAGTTGGCCAGCCGATTTGAGGTCCATCCCAGTCAGATTCACGCCTGGAAAAGGGCCCTGGCGGAAGGAGCCCCGGAGCTATTTGCCACCAATCAGAAATCCCAGGAGAAAGCCAAGGAAGCTCAGATTAACCACTGAGGTGGTACCCAAAAACTAGACAACTGGCTAAGAGAGAGTCCAGCTCCTAAAATAACCGGCAACTAACCGACGTGGAGGAGCAGGACATGAAGCAGACGAGGAATAAGCACAGTCCGGCGTTCAAGGCCAAGGTGGCCTTGGCCGCCCTTGCGGGGGAAGAGACCATCGCCCAGCTGGCCAGCCGATTTGAGGTCCATCCCAGTCAGATTCACGCCTGGAAAAGGGCCCTGGTGGAAGGAGCCCCGGAGCTATTTGCCACCAATCAGAAATCCCAGGAGAAAGCCAAGGAAGCTCAGATTAACCACCTCTACCGGCACATCGGCCAGTTGAAGGTGGAACGCGATTTTTTGTCGGAAAGGTCCGGTCTATGAGTCGCAGCATACGGCGAGCCATGATAGACCGAGACCACCAGCAGCTGTCTTTGGTGCGTCAATGTATCCTGCTGGACGTCAGCCGGGCCTCGGTGTACTACCGGCCGGTACCGACCAGGGCAGAAGACCTGGAGTTGATGGCCCTGATGGACCGTCAGTATTTGAAGACCCCCTTCTACGGCTCCAGGAAGATGAAGGCCTGGCTGCTGCAACAGGGCTATCTGGTGAGCCGAAAAAGGGTTCGAAGGCTGATGCGGTTGATGGGTCTGGAAGCCATCTACCGGCGTCCCAACACCAGCAAACCAGCGCCGGGACACCGGATCTTTCCCTATCTGCTGAAGGGAGTGGAGGTTAATCGGGTCGACCAGGTCTGGGCCGCGGACATCACCTACATCCCCATGCCGAAGGGCTTCCTGTACCTGGTGGCCATCATGGACTGGCACAGCCGGCACGTGCTGGCCTGGAAGCTCTCCAACACCATGGACACCAGCTTCTGCGTGGCGGCGTTGGAGGAAGCCCTGGGTAAGGGACGACCGGAGATATTCAACACCGACCAGGGGAGTCAGTTCACCAGTGAGGCCTTTACCCAGACGTTGCAGGAGCAGAGGGTCCAGGTCAGCATGGATGGTAAGGGTAGGTACCTGGACAACATCTTCGTGGAGCGGCTGTGGCGGAGCATCAAGTACGAGGAGGTGTATCTGAAAGCTTACCAGACCGTCGCCGAGGCCCGAACTGGGATCAATGCCTACCTGGAGTTCTACAACCGGCAGAGGCCTCACCAGGCTTTGGGCTACCGGACCCCAGCAGAGGTGTACCAACATGGCCAGGAAGAAAGGGGAGCAGCAGCTGAAGAAGCAGGGCTGCCATCGGGCTTGGTGAAACCTAGCGCAGGGGTGGGAGACTCTCTTAATTTAGCCCTCGTGCTGTCTTAATAATGGGGTCCACCTTACTCGGCTCTCTTGGATGCGTTTGCCCAACGCTCATTCAAGTTCTTAGCGAGCCAGCTGGGCCCTTGAACGGCGACAAGTTCGTTACCGGTGAATCCAACCTCCTTCACTTCTGTCTCAAGCTCTTCCGGGCGGTGAAAGAACGCCGTCGTGAAGTAGCTTTCATCACCCTCGGCGTTACGATGCTGCCCCTCCTTGAGGTCACGGTCCAGTATTGCGATGAACGACGGATCGTCAATGAAACCACGCCTTAACCCGTCCAGCAGCGAGGCGAACCGATTGACGGCCTTGGCAAGAACCAGGCCGCCGACTTTCAGCACCCTGTGGGACTCACGCAGCGCCCTGATCCGGTCGTCCCGCGATGTCAGATGATAGAGAGGCCCCATCAGCAACACGAAGTCCACGCTCTCGTTGTCTTGGTCTAGAGCGCGAGCATCTCCTTCACGAATGCTGGCGATGGGATGGGCCGGCTGGGAAGCCGAGGCCTTGCGCGCCTGCTCGAGGTGCTTGCTCACAGGATCAACGAGATGAGTCTCGTATCCCTCGCGCGCGAGCCAGCAGGAATATGGACCCGGACCTCCGCCTACGTCGAGAACCACCTTCGGAGGGGGTGGCAGGAAACGAAGCAATATTTCCTGCATACGGGCGAATTCAACGAGACCATCTCCTTTGGTCAGGCGGTTCTCTTCATCGAACCGCTCATAGTAGGACTGCCACTCTTCCTAGGCTTTACCCATAGCTACGAGTCCCTCACCAGTTTCTCTTTGTCAGGCCTTTCGCGCTACAAAGACCAACTCTCCCGGATACTTCGCGCCGAGGAGGCTGCGATCGAAGTCGCAGTACAGGGCCTCGACCTCGAATCCAGATCGCGCCAGCAGGTGCTCTATCTCGTAGCGGAAGAAGTATCGGAAAGGGAAAGCGTGGACCGTCCTCTCTTCTCGTCCATCAGGATGGGTACCATAGTAGATAAGCCCGAAATGCTGTACCTGGTTGTCCAGATCGATTGAGTCTGTCCGGGTACTCCTCGCGACGTTCCTCCCGTCCGGCATCTGCTGGGGAGCGATCTCCTCGACCTCCTGCCTGTTGTCGTCGACAAGCCGGCCCAGACTGGGGTTAAACACGTCCATGGCTAACAGTCCTCCGTTTTCCAGATGTCTATACGCCCTGGAAAAGCAGGCCATCTGGTTCTTCGACGGTGACCAGGTGCTGGAACGGCCTGAAGGGGATTGTGACCAGCCTGAACTGTGTCCCGAGATCGAAGTCGCGGATGTCAGCGCGCACGGTCCGTGACCTACCTTGGACATCTTCCGGCTCTTGCGCCAGCTTCTTCTGGCAGATGTCGAGCATGTGCTCCGACAGGTCGATGCCCGTTACTGCAAGGCCTTCCCTTGCTGTGGGGACCAACACACGACCGGTCCCGCAACCGAGCTCAAGCACCGGCCCGCCCGTTTGCCTGGCCAGGTCTATGTAGAAGCCCACGTCCTTGCGGTCCATATCGTCATAGACGTGGTCGTAGAACTCCGCGAAGCCACGACGACAGGACCCGGCGAACTCACTCATGGTTGACTCCAGCTTTCCTGCGGGGAGTTGGGCGCACGCCGTGCGCCCCTACATGAACATACTGTCCTGGTGTGAGACCACAAGGTGGGCACCGGCTAAGAGTCCGTGGCCGTTTCGCCCAGGTGCGTTGTATCTCCGACCCGTAAGACGTTTGTGTAGCGGGGAGAGCCACCTTCGACTCGACCGTCGGGCCAGTACTCGAGTTCCGTTATTGATGCAGGCGGTATTTCAAAATCGTGATCCCAGGCAGCGTCTGGTCGGATACCGAGGGACCAGCGTAGGGTGGCGCCAATGGTGCCCGCGTGCGATACAACGGCCACACGTTGGCTGCCGTGCAGCCCCGCGATCTTCTCACAAGTTGCCGTGACGCGAGCGCAGAAATCCGCCAGTGTTTCGCCTGATGCACTTTTGTGTTCGGGTCTCCAGAACTGTAAGTCGAGCCTCTTCTCCACGTTCTCGGCCGTTGCGCCCGGAAGCTGGAACTCAGCGAGGCCGGGATCGACGACTGGTTCCAGGCCAATCTGGTCGGAAAGGAGTTCAGCCGTCTCTACCGCTCGCGAAAAGGGACTCGTATAGAGCGCGTCAACCGGTCCACCCGCCGGGAACTCCGAAGCGAGTCCGGCGACCTGTCTTCGGCCAAGATCAGTCAGCGGGGCAGTTCGCCCGGAGGTGGCACCTTCGCCCCAATTGGACTGCCCGTGTCGTATCAAAACTAGTGTGGTCTTCTGGTACTGCTTAGCCACGTTCCAAACCGCTGGCCCAAAGAGGCGCTAACTCTTCTCGCCGACGAGTATCATCTTCGGGCTGCTCGCCTCCAGTGCCGAGAGGTCCCAATCACCGTATATCTCGCCCACTCGGAAGCCGTTTTCCGACAGTAGGGCGCGGACCTCATCTTCGGAGTATACCCGCTTGAACGCGATGAACTCGTCGACCTCCTCGGTGTCGGGTCGGAAGATAGTGTCCCGGTTGACTTCAACCGAGATATCCTCGTGGAAGTAGGTCTCCTGCAGGGTCAGACCGCCGCCGGGCCATGAATACCAGTGCTCATGGACTCCATGCCTGACATAGGACGGCTTGTTGTCGAGGTCGATGAACAGGCTCCCAGGGGACCTAAGAGCACGATGGACGCCGCGCACAACCTTTGGGGCGTCGTCGTCAGAGAAAAGCGAGAAGGAGTTGTAGGCGACCATCGCGAAGTCGAATTTGCTTTCCCACGACAGATCGACCGCGTTCATTATTTTATAGAACTGCCGCAGAGCAGGCCCATCCGGGCCGGCAACTTCAAAATGCACTACTGGGTTTCCCATTGTTTACCCTACCTTCAGAGTTAAGAATTTCCCTAAGTCACAATGTATTGCTTTGATTCTACAACGTGTCGATCTAGTTCACTAGCGAATTGACTCGATGTTGTTGCTGATGAGGTGGGAGAGCGCCGAAGGAGGGAGGTCAGGACGCTCCCAGTCCACCATTGGTTCCTCTTGGGAAGTCAAGCGTATGCCCCGTGACCGACGCCGCCCTGGCTGCGCCTGACGGCTCTTCGTTCCTGTCCAGAGTAGAGCTGACCTTGATAACCAGGTGCGTCTGCCCTACGATTGACGATGTGTTGCTCACCATATCTACGACGCATCAGCCGGCGACCGACCTTGGGTTCCTGCTGCATAAAAACCCGGGCCGGCTACAGTCGTTCACGCTGCCATTCGGGCGGGCTGATGTTTTCTACCCTGAAGCGGAGCGCGACCGCTGCACCGTAGCGCTGCTCCTGGGCATCGATCCGGTGGGCTTGGTACGTCCCAAGCCCGGAGCGCCCACTTCCAGCGGCTAGCTGGAACAATACGTGAACGACCGCCCGTACGTGGCATCATCCCACTTGAGCGTGGCGATTGCCTCCGTATTCGGCAGCGCCCTCGCCGGCACAAGCAAGGAGCGCCCGGAGCTGGCGGAGTCGGCCATTCCGCTGGAATCCCGCATCGCAGCCGTACCATCCAGAGACGGAGCGGACCTCATCCAGGGCTTGTTTGAGCCGCTCGGCTACACTGTTGAGATTCAGGGACATCCGCTCGATACGCGCTTTCCTGAGTGGGGCGCCAGCCCGTACTTCAGCGTGCGCCTCACATCGGAATCCCGGCTCCGGGACCTGCTGGCCCACCTGTATGTGCTGCTGCCGGTACTGGACGACGACAAGCATTACTGGGTCGGCGACGATGAAGTAGACAAGCTGCTGCGCTTCGGCGAGGGGTGGCTGGGCAGCCATCCCCAGCGGGACCTGATCTCCCACCGCTACCTGAAACATCAGCGCGGCCTGGTGCGCCAAGCGCTGGCCCAACTGCTGGAAGCCGGCCAGGCCGACCCGGGTATCACCGCAGCGCGGCAGGAACAGGAAGAGGAGCGGCTTGAAGCCCCGCTTCGACTGGGAGAGCAGCGCATACAAGCAGTGCTGGTCACGCTCCGCACGCTTGGGGCAACCAGGGTGCTGGATCTTGGTTGTGGTGAAGGAAGACTGATTGGCGAGTTGCTCGGGGAGCCTGTGATTCGTTCGGTAACCGGCCTAGACGTCTCCCACCGGGCGTTGGAAACAGCGCGCCTGCGCCTGCGCCTCGATTCCCTGCCCACTCAGCAGCGGGAGCGCATCACCCTGCTGCACGGTTCCCTCACCTACCGGGACAAGCGGCTGTCCGGCTTTGACGCCGCAGTGGCAATGGAAGTGATCGAGCATATAGATGCCCCACGGCTTGACGCCTTTGAGGAGGTCGTATTCGGGGCCGCGAAGCCTGGCGCGGTGCTGATCACGACGCCCAATGCAGAGTACAACACCCTCTCCGGCGGGCTGCCCGCCGGAGCGTTCCGGCACAGGGACCACCGGTTCGAGTGGACACGGGGACAATTCCAGACTTGGGCGAGGCAGGCAGCGGAGCGCCGCAAGTACGATGTGCGTTTCCAGGACATCGGCCCCGAGCACCCCGATTACGGCGCGCCGACTCAGATGGGGATCTTTACCCAATGAAGATTACCATTCCTGAACTGTGTCTGGTGGCGCTCATTGGCCCAACGGGATCGGGGAAGTCTTCTTTTGCAGCCAGCCACTTCAAGCCCACGGAAGTGGTGTCATCGGACTCCTGCCGGGCGATGGTGGCGGATGGCGCCACCGACCAGGCCACAACACCCGACGCCTTTGCCCTGCTCAACTTCATCGCGGCCACGCGCCTGCGCGCCGGACGCCTCACCGTCATTGACGCCACCAGCGTACAGCCGCAGGCCCGAAAGTCCTTGGTGGCACTCGCCAAGGAACATGACTGTCTGCCAGTGGCCATCGTGCTGAATATGCCGGAGGCTCTGTGCCTGGCCCGCAACAAAGGACGCGCCGACCGGCCGTTTGGCCCGCAAGTGGTGCGCCGGCAGGCGGAACAGCTCCGGCGGTCGCTGCGCGGGCTGAAACGCGAGGGCTTCCGGCACGTGTTCGTGCTCAACTCTCCCGAGGAAGTGGAAGCGGCCACCGTTGAACGCGTGCCCCTGTGGGTCAACTTACAGCACGAACACGGGCCATTCGACATCATCGGTGATGTCCACGGGTGCTACGACGAACTGGCCATCCTCCTCGAACGTCTCGGCTACAGATTGGAGACTCGCGCCGACGCTGACGGGGAAACCGGCTTTTCGGCAACCCACCCGGAGGGCCGGAAAGCCGTATTCGTCGGCGACCTCGTGGACCGCGGCCCGGGCGTCGCCAAAGTGCTGAAGCTGGTGATGGCCATGGCGTCCGACGGCGTGGCGCTGTGCGTCGCGGGCAACCACGAGTCCAAGCTCGTCCGCAAGCTCCGAGGCCGGAATGTGCAGGTATCGCACGGATTGGCCGAATCACTGGCGCAACTGGAACTGGAGTCCCCGGCGTTCCGGCAGCGGGTTGCCGAGTTCCTCGACGGACTTATTAGCCACTATGTGCTTGATGATGGCGGGCTGGTGGTGGCCCACGCGGGGATGAAGTCAGAATACCAGGGCCGGGCCTCCGCGCGGGTCCGGGATTTCTGCCTATATGGCGAGACCACCGGAGAGACCGACGAGTTCGGTCTCCCGGTGCGGGGCAACTGGGCCGCCGGTTACCGTGGCCGGGCGATGGTGGTTTACGGTCATACCCCGGTTGTGGATCCCGCCTGGCTGAACAGTACCATTAACATAGATACGGGCTGTGTCTTTGGCGGCAAGCTGACCGCGCTCCGCTACCCGGAAAAAGAGCTGGTATCGGTTCCTGCGACTCGGGTCTACTATGAGCCGGCGAAACCTTTGGCTGGGGACGCCCGGCCGGAAGAACCCTCCGCAACAGCCGAGGCTCGCGCGGCGAATCTCCTTGATATTGACGACGTGCTGGGGAAACGTATCGTAGCGACGCGGCTGCGCGGAAATATCACGGTCCGGGAAGAGAACGCTACGGCGGCGCTGGAGGTGATGAGCCGTTTTGCCCTGGACCCCCGCTGGCTGGTGTACCTTCCGCCCACCATGTCCCCATGCGACAGCTCAAGACTCCCCGGTATGCTGGAACATCCAACTGAGGTATTTACCTACTTCCGCAACAACGGCGTGTCCAGCGTGGTCTGCGAAGAAAAACATATGGGTTCACGGGCCATCGTCGTGGCGGGGCGGGACGCCGCAGCGATCGAGCGGCGGTTCGGCATCACCGGCGAGGGTATTGGCGCCTGCTACACACGGACAGGAAGAAGGTTCTTTGAAGACCGCGCCCTCGAGGCGCAGTTTCTGGAACGTGTCGGCTCGGCGCTTGCCGACGCGGGTCTTTGGTCGGAACTGGGGACCAACTGGGTGGTGCTGGACAGTGAACTCATGCCGTGGTCCGTCAAGGCGCAGGGGCTGCTCCGCGAACAGTATGCGGCAGTAGGCGCAGCGGCGCGGGTCAGCCTCACAGCCGCGGAAGCGCTCCTCCGGCAGACGGCAGAGCGGGGTATTGACGCCAGCGAGAGCCTGCCCGGAGTCGAAGAGCGGCTGCGCCTGGCCCAACTCTACAGCGACGCCTATGCCCGGTACTGCTGGCCAGTAACGTCGCTCGCCGACATCCGGCTGGCGCCGTTCCACCTGATGGCCAGCGAGGGCCAGGTGCATACAGATAAGGCCCATCTTTGGCACATGGACGTGGCCGAGCGCTTGTGCCGGGCCGATCCCGGGTTGTTCCAAGCTACCAGGCATCAGGTAGTAGACCTCAACGCCCCGGACGAGCTTGAGGCCATACGCTGGTGGGACGAACTGACGGGCAAGGGCGGAGAGGGTATGGTAGTGAAGCCTATGGACTTTATCGCCACAGGGAAGCGGGGGATGGTGCAGCCCGCCATGAAGTGCCGGGGCCCCGAATACCTGCGCATCATCTACGGGCCGGAGTACACTCTGCCGGAGAACATAGAACGCCTGCGAAATCGCGGCCTCTCCACGAAGCGATCGCTAGCGCTTCGGGAGTTTGCATTGGGTGTAGAAGGTCTCAGGCGTTTTGTCGAGGAAGAGCCTCTCTACCGGGTACATGAGTGCGCCTTCGCTGTGCTTGCCCTGGAAAGCGAGCCGGTTGACCCCAGGCTATGAGAGCCAGCACGGCGAGTAGGCCGCCAAGACGCTCTATGGACACCGTAAGGGAAAGCGCCACAACCGACGCGACTCAGACAGAAATGACCAATTGGCATCCAGGCTGTCTTGACCAAGAATCAGTCCTCGAAGATCGTAATGACTTGCGCTGCGGCGAGCTCGAATCCCACACTCTCCACCATCGTGTACTGTAGACAGTACCGGGCTCCGCAGAGCCACCTCTTCGGTGTCCTTTCCCAGTATCCGGCTATCGCTGGGCATGGGGATCGTGTAACGCATCAGGGCGTTGCCGGGCATGACCACGATCTCCTTGACGAAGGACTCGATGAAGGCCCTGCGCTCGGTCAACTCGCTCTCGTTCAGGAACTCGCTCATGTCCTGGGCGTAGGCCGTAATGGTCTTCACGTCGTCCAAGACCTCCCTGCGCTGGGAAAGAATCGCCCTCGCCTCCTCAGCCGAAATCTCAAGGCGCTGCTGCCGCTCCCTGTGGTCGCGGATGCGTGGAGTGACGTCGGCCATATCGAGGTCGGTGGTCTCCACGAGGTTGTAGAGCCGGTCCAACCTGCGCCTTACGTCGGTAAGCTCTGAGTCGATGGTCTGAAGCCTCTTGCGCTGCTCGCGGGCCACGCCGTCCATCTCCTCGTCCACCACCTTCACGAGGGCGCGGATGCTGCCGTCGGTGAGGATGTTGGAGCGAATCTTACCGACGACAAGCTCCTCGAAGCGGCGGGCGTTGAGCCTAGGGGTGTCGCAGGCGCCGCTGCCCCGCTTCATGAGCGACTGGCAGACGTAGTAGGAGAACTGACCGCTCTTGGAGTCCTGGCCTGAGAGCGCCCTGTTGCAGGTCTTGCACCTGACCAGTCCGCTGAGCAGGTAGGAGCTTCCGACCCTTCGGGGATGGTTGATCTTGGGTGCGCGGGAGCGCATCAGCTTGTTGACGCGGCGGAACTGGGCCTTGGAGATGATGCCCAGGAACGCCTTGTCCACGCGCACGGGCTCGGCATTATCCTTTGCGTTCGCGCCCCAGACCAGCTTCCGTGGTTTTTAATAGACACAAAAAACTGCGGTACTCGTGGGCGGTGGACTTGGAAGCGGCTGAAGGTGACAGTGCCGAGGCTTCTCGCTAGCAACGTCCCGACTGCCAACCCCCAGGCGACCCCTTATCCCTGGTGAACGTCGCCCGGGCCGGGGATGGCTATGACTCAGGCGAGCTACAGTAGGAAAGTCCCAGCCGGTCCAGGTCGATGGTCTCGACATCCCCCAATCCCGACGGGATGCAGCCCGAGAACGAGTTGCCGGACAGGTGCAGATGCGCCAGATTGAGGTCTTGAAGCTCCTACGGTATCTGACCGCTCAGACCGTTGTCGCGCAGCCACAGTTGAGACAGGCTGTCCATGTCGCCTAATTCCACAGGTATGCTGCCGCTCAGCTGGTTGCGGTTCAGCACCAACTGATCCAGTTTGTCCAGCTTGCTATAAGGATCTCTCTCGGCACAAGTTGGCGAGGCTACGGATGCCCTAAACGGGACTGGCCCACGGAACCGTTTCGACATCGCCGGTCCATTTCCTGGTCAGCCGATTCGAATACAGCCCGCTATACTCGAACAGTTCCAGCAGCAATAGCTCGATATACCACAAACCCAACTCCCTTGCCTGCCTGTAGGCTTCAAAAGAGAGGATGCCCTTCTTCATTTCCGCGTGGGCTAAGTCGTTGCGAATCGTGACAAGGGCGTGCGGACCATGATCAAAGCCCTTTGCATTCCCCGATGCCTCCCTGAGGGACTCTGGGACTCTAAGGTCAGCCTTCACCTTGCAGAGAGCCCTTGCTATCCAAACGCCTTCCTTCTCTTTTTGTGACTTGGTACAGTTTTGTGACTTGGTACACTGCACTTTTGACCTTGACACCTTTTGGTCAGTTAGACGCTCCAAGGCTGCTTGAGTTAAGACAATACTAGTATGGAGCGCCTCCTGTGCATTGCTCTCCAAATACCATTCAAGGGCGGTAAATGGGTCCCCTGGATGCGCTTGAGAGTAACACCAGAATCCCGCAAACAGGTCTTCCAGAGTAGCCCCATTCCGTATATCTAGACACGATCTGTGTCCCTTCCACGGCTGGACCTGAGGTTACGTCAATAGGTGTGTAAACGACATCAGGCGGCGACCTTCTCAGCCGTTGATTCAATGGCGATTCCATCCGCATACTGTGCACCGAGATAGACGTCTTCGATCAACTCAGGGGCCTTCAGACGCCTGAAGCGCTGTTCGGCGACCATCAACATTTTCCAGATCACCGCTATCGCCCGATCGACCCTCTTGTAGCGCTTGGCGGCATCGGTCCGAAGCCTGAGGGCCGCGAAGGGTGATTCTACCGGGTTCGTCGTGCGAAGGTGCCCCCAGTGCTCCTTTGGGAAGTCATAGAAGGTGACCATGCGGTCCCAGTCCCGCTCCAAGGCCTCTGAGGCCGCCTCGTAGGAATGGTCGCCGCACCACCTGGTGAACACCGTCCTGAGCCGCTCAGCCTCTGTCCGAGTCGGCGCGTAGGGGATAGTACGCAGCATGAGCTTGGCCTGGTCCTGTTGTCGCTTTGGAAGCTTGGCGAGCACGTTTAGGATCTTGTGGTTCCAGCAGCGTTGCTCGGCCGCCTGAGGATAGACGTTGCGCAGAGCTCCCCAGATGCCCAGATGTCCGTCTCCAATTACCAGTCTTGGGCACTCCAGCCCGCGGCGCCTCATGTCCCTGAGCACATCGGACCAGCTCTCTATGGACTCCCTGTATCCGGGAATCGCGCTCACCACCACCTTCCTTCCGTCGCTCAGGGCCGCCATCACCACCAGGATCGCCGCCTTCTCCCGCTCAAGACCGGCCTTGACGTAGACTCCATCCACCCACATGTACACCACTTCCAGGTCATCCAGGGGCCTAGCGCGCCATTGGGCAAGCTCATCGTTCCACTTATCCTTCAACCGGGCTACCGTGCTCGCCGATATCGGTGCCTCTTCTCCCAGCAGTCCCCGCACCGCCAGGTCGAAGTCACCTTCGGAAAGGCCATGTAGGTACAACTGGGGGATCAACTCAGCAACCTTCCTGGTCCTGTTGACGAACAGCGGCAGCAGCCGGCTCTCGAACTCCTCTTCGGTGTTGCGGACTCGCGGCCTCCTCAGCTGTACCGTTCCCGAACTCAGCGTAAGCCTTCGGGGTTTGCCGTATCCGTTCCTATAGCCTCTCTCGTTGTCCGACTCAGACCTGCGGGCCGACTTCGCCCTTCCTAGAAACTCCGTCACCTCTTCCTCCAGCAACTCCTGGATCAGCCGCTGGACATGGCCTCGCACCCAATCCTCCAACTGCTCCCACTCCGGCCTTGACTCCGACCTGCTCCTAGTGCTTCTCTTTCCCATAGGCGGTGTATCTCCTCTCTTGGGCCTTGAGCCCGTGTTGTTCAGAGAGAGGGTACACCGCCTGACCGTTTACACACTTTTTGAGGATACCTCCTGGACCTTGGTGACGCCCCATTCTTCCCAAACAGTCTCACCGGCTTCATCAAGACCTTTAATGAGAGTCATTCCGCAAGAGACACCCCTGGCAAACGAAAGAAATTGATTCAGCGTCGCCATAAATTGCTGTACACTAGCTCTTTGGGAAAAGGCTCGCCGTCTAGCCGTGACACTCTTCCCCAGTGGGTAAGCGCGAATCCTCGCTGTTGCCTCAAAGATTTATGTACTTGTTCATGATTGATTCCCTCGTAAAAACCCGTTTTGAGGAAGTTCCAGCGCTTTAGCACATGTGAGCGCTACCGTATGTTGGGGTAGGACACGGAACAGAGACTGTATATTGTACCCAGGCAAGGGTACGGTTGTTCTGATTCGACCTGCACAGACTTTTTACGAGAGAATCATGATTACCAACCGGCCTGATCTCTACCAACCAAGAGCCACCTTCCAGATGTATAGTACGCAGATCTTCGATACTCCAAGGTGTTTCGGTGTCAGTTTCGGACTCAGTAGATTTTGGCTTCATGAAGTCTGGGAAGTTGATGACCCCGAATCGAACAGCATGCAGGGGCTTTCCCGTATCCAGGGCCGTCACTGGCCCGGATGTGGGAATTAGGCTTTGGTTGCTTTCCAACACTTGCACCTTCTCGTCTAACGGCAATTCAACCACCATAGGACCGTGCTTCAGGGAGGCGTCGAAGAGTGCCCTTTGAAACTCTGGGGAAGAGTCCAGCAGGTCAAAGTGTATGGTTGGCACCGGAGAGAGTCTCAGCACAACTTGAGCCGGACAAGAAGGGCCATCCACAAGCTCGACAGTAGTTCTATCTAACTGAATCGACCCGTTTGCATCGTTGAGAGTCTCCACCTAGGCATCCTCCCAGGTCAAACTGGCTTTGTTCCTATTAACGCGGCCCCGCAATATTGTACAGGGGAAGAGCCGAATTATGCGGAAGAGAGGTGGTCTCGTTTGTCTGAACAGCGCTGCCCGGTTTGATAAGTGGAATCGCGCTGCCGTGCGTTAGGCCGCCGCGGACTCGGCAGGCGCTCTGTCAAAGAACTGGTTCGGCGTCATTCCCCCAAGGCTCGAATGGGGCCGTCCGGCATTGTAAAACTCGAAGTACCGCCCGAGTCCAGTTCTGGCTTCCGGGACCGATTCGTAGGCTCTCAGGTACACCTCCTCGTACTTGACGCTCTTCCACAGTCGTTCGACGAACACATTATCCTTCCAGCTTCCCTTCCCGTCCATGCTGATCTGGATCCCATTGGCTTTCAGCAGGCCGGTGAAGGCGTCACTTGTGAACTGGCTTCCCTGATCTGTGTTGAATATCTCCGGCGCGCCGTGGCGTCCCAGGGATTCTTCGAGCGCCTCCACGCAGAAGTCTGTGTCCATTGTGACCGATACCCGCCAGGCCAGCACCTTGCGGCTATGCCAGTCCATCACTGCGGCTAGGTACACGAACCCCCTGGCCATCGGAATGTACGTGATATCCATTGCCCACACCTGGTTGGGCCTGCTCACCTCAAGCCCGCGCAGCAGGTACGGATACACCGTATGGCCGGGGCGTCGCCGGCTGGTGTTGGGCTTGCGGTACAGCGCCTCGATGCCCATCCGCCGCATCAGTGTGGCGATGTGTCTACGCCCGCAGGAGAGTCCCTCCTGGCGGAGCAGGCCTCGCATCATCATACTGCCTGCAAACGGATACTCAAGGTGCAGCTCATCGATGCGGCGCATCAGTCCGAGACCGGCTTCGCCCACCGGCCGTGGCCGGTAGTAGATGCTCCCGCGGCTGATGCCCACTACCTTTGCCTGGCGGGCGAGAGGCAGCTTGTGATCGCGGTCGATCATCGCCTTGCGCCCGGCAATCCCGCCTTCGTGAGCGCGGACTCTAAAAAATCGTTCTCCAACGCAAGCTCACCGATCTTAGCGTGAAGGACCTTCATATCTACCGGCTTTTCAGCCTGCCCTGTCCCGGCCCCAAATAACCGCGCCGCACGATCCAGCAACTGGGTCTTCCATTGCGTGATCTGGTTCGGGTGCACATCGAACTGGCTTGCCAGCTCCGAAAGTGTCCGCTCGCCGCGCACTGTGGCAAGAGCCACCTTCGCCTTGAACTCTGCCGAGTGGTTACGGCGGGGTCGTCTGCTCATCTCTCGCTCCTGTCTCCGAGAGCACTATCATGCCCTCAATCAGGCAGCGATTCCACTTATCCCCCTGTTCAGATTTCCGGAGCCACTTCTGAAGCGCCAAACCTACATCCTCACTGAGCCTCGCGTCGGCTGCCGGACGGCGGAGGAGCAGGAGCCTCGACCGTCGAGGTTACGTCAATAGGTGTGTAAACGACATCAGGCGGCGACCTTCTCAGCCGTTGATTCAATGGCGATTCCATCCGCATACTGTGCACCGAGATAGACGTCTTCGATCAACTCAGGGGCCTTCAGACGCCTGAAGCGTCCTTCGGCGACCATCAACATTTTCCAGATCACCGCTATCGCCCGATCGACCCTCTTGTAGCGCTTGGCGGTATCGGTCCGAAGCCTGAGGGCCGCGAAGGGTGATTCTACCGGGTTCGTCGTGCGAAGGTGCCCCCAGTGCTCCTTTGGGAAGTCATAGAAGGTGACCATGCGGTCCCAGTCCCGCTCCAAGGCCTCTGAGGCCGCCTCGTAGGAATGGTCGCCGCACCACCTGGTGAACACCGTCCTGAGCCGCTCAGCCTCTGTCCGAGTCGGCGCGTAGGGGATAGTACGCAGCATGAGCTTGGCCTGGTCCTGTTGTCGCTTTGGAAGCTTGGCGAGCACGTTTCCGATCTTGTGGTTCCAGCAGCGTTGCTCAGCCGCCTGAGGATAGACGTTGCGCAGAGCTCCCCAGATGCCCAGGTGTCCGTCTCCAACCACCAGCCTCGGGCAGCTCAAGCCCCGGCGCTTGATGTTCCTGAGCACCTCGGACCAGTTCTCTGTGGACTCCCTGTATCCGGGAACAGCGCTCACCACCACCTTGCTCCCGTCGCTCAGGGCCGCCATCACCACCAGTACCGCCGCCTTCTCCTTCTCAAGACCAGCCTTGACGTAGACTCCATCCACCCACATGTAGACCACTTCCAGGTCATCCAGGGGCCTAGCGCGCCATTGGGCAAGCTCATCGTTCCACTTATCCTTCAACCGGGCTACCGTGCTCGCCGATACCGGTGCGTCCTCTCCCAGCAGCCCCCGCAAAGCCAGATCGAAGTCGCCTTCGGATAGACCGTGCAGGTACAACTGGGGGGTCAACTCAGCAACCTTCCTGGTCCTGTTGACGAACAGCGGCAGCAGCCGGCTCTCGAACTGCTCCTCGGTATCGCGGACTCGCGGCCGCCTCAGCTGTATCGTTCCCGAACTCAGCGTAAGCCTCCGGGCTCTGCCGTATCCGTTCCGATAGCCGGTATCTGAGTCCGAGTCGGATCTGAGCGCCGACTTCGCCCTTCCCAGAAACTCCGTCACCTCCTCCTCCAGCAACTCCTGGATCAGCCTCTGGACCTGGCTTCGCACCCAATCCTCCAACTGCTCCCACTCCGACCTTGACTCCGACCTACTCTCAGTGCTTTCCTTCCTCATGGGCGGTCTATCTCCTCTCTTGGGCCTCGAGCCCGTGTTGTTCAGAGAGAGGGTACACCGCCTGACTGTTTACACACTTTTTGAAGATACCTCATTGTTCAATCCGAAGCATCCAAACTAATTGACGCCTGTGAGCGTGCACTTGCATTTTTCTGGTGCGACTCGTGTGCCCCGCCCTGTAGTGTCTGGAGACTTGAAGACAGAACTTCGGAGAGCTTTCAATGCCGATGCGGCGTAGTACGCTGGAAGTACGGAAATGCTTGAGAACACTCCGTCCGCGTTACTTTGGTGAAAGGCCCCGCTATTGTCCCCGCCGACCGAAACCCCTATCTCGCCAGCGGCTGCGATGACTTCGACGTCGGCCGCTTGCCTTGCCTAGGCATTTCGGGAGGATGGTGGTGAGTCTTGCCCTTTCTGACGTTACCGGGAGTTGACTTGTACAGTCATAATCGTGTATTAGCAGACCTTGGTGGGCCTCCCAGGTTCAGCCACATCTCGAAGATGGTTCTGCCTCCCGTCCAATTAGGCCCGTGGCAGGCCCATTGTCCGGTCGCCTCTGGGTGGAGGTGTCTTTAGGCTGCGTTACGTCCCGTCCCACAGACTAAAGACGTCATTGCAAGGAAGCTATACGTGCAAGTGTATTTGGAACCATTTGGCAGAGCTGCGCGGGAGCGGCTGCAGACGTTGGTTGCCGAGGCCAAGGCGGGCAACCCGCTTGCGCCGGTGACCATCGTGCCGCCGAACACCTACGCGGGCATCGGCCTCCGCCGGATCCTGTCCGGTGACGGCGGGCTCCTCAACGTAGGCTTTATGGTCCTGGCACGCTTGGCCGAACAGCTGGGAGCGCCGACCATGGCGTCGCAGCGACGGCGGCCGCTGTCCGCGGCGGCGGAGATGGCTGTTATCCGCACAGTGGCGATGGAGGTGGTGGGGAAGGAACCGCTCGGCAGCGTGGCGGGGCACGCCACGTTGCACGAATCGCTGCAGGCTGCGTTCAAAGAACTGGTGCGCCTGACGGAGGGTGAGCTCCACACGCTGGCGGCGGAGGGTCCGCTGCGGCAGGCAACCGTCGAGTTGTACCGCCGATTCCGGGAGCGGACTGCCGAGTACTACGGGCCTGAAGACGAGGCTTGGGCTGCGGCGGAGGCGGTGCGCTCGGGACGAGGGCAGCCGGCGCTGCAGGACGTGGGCGCGCTGGTGTTTTTTCTCCTGACACGGCCATCGCCGGGTGAGACCGCGCTGCTGACGGCGCTTTCGGATGCTGCGCCGTGCAGTCTCGTGGTGGGGCGGACCGGCGAGGCTGGCGTCGACGACGTCGAGGGCGCGTGGTGGAAGCAGTTCGGTGAAGCGAGTGCTGACGGCTCGCAGCAGAGCTTGGCGCACCTGGACACGAGACCGAAGTCCATTGTATCTGCCCCGGACGCGCGTGAGGAGGTGCGACAGGCGGTGCGCGACATGTTCCAGCGGGCGGAAGCGGGCGTGCCATTTCACCGCATGGCGGCCCTCTACCGGCGGCGCGACCCCTACGCCTTTCAACTTCGGATGGAGCTGGGCTTTGCCGGTATACCGGTGGCGGGCCCGGACCCGTCGCCACTGCAGGACTCCGTTCCGGGGCGGCTGCTTACGGGGATGCTGGACGTCATCAGGGAAGACTTTAGCCGTGCCGCCCTAATGCGGTGGCTGGCGGACGCGCCAGTGTGGAACGCCGCGAGCAACCGGTCAGCGTCCAGCGAGCTGCAGCGTTGGGAGGGCCTGTCGCGAGAAGCGGGCGTCGTGCGCGGCTTGGAGCAGTGGAAGGACCGGCTCCACGGCCTGACCGCAAGTGTGGCGCGGCGTCGCCAGGGGGCAGAGGCGCGGGGTGACCTGACGGAAGCCCAGTCGATGGGCTATGTCGAGGCAATTGCCTGTGCTGAGAGGTTGTTGGCGCTTGTAGAGCATTTGGCGCAGGACAAGCCCCCCGCGGACGGCAGCCCTTGGAGCGCCTTTGCCAAGTGGGCCAAGGACGCCATAGACCGGTACGGCCAGGGGAAGAACGACTGGCCGGCGCAACAGCAGGACGCGCTTGGAAGTGTGGAGTCGGCGCTTGAGGAACTCGGCAAGCTGGACGCGGTTGAACCGGCTACGACGCTGGAAGGGTTTCAGCAAGCGCTTGATCATGCGCTCTCGGCATACATGGGCCGGAGTGGCGCCACTGGAACGGGCGTGTTCGTGGCAGGGCTTGGGGCCGCGACGGGAATGGAATTCGACACCGTATGGCTCCTGGGGATGTCGGAGGGCGACTACCCGGCCCGGAGCGGCGAGGACCCGCTGCTGCCGGAGTACGTGCGCGCTCAGGTGCTGATGGGTGCCCTGCCCCTTCGACGGGAGGCCCAATTGCACGAGCAGCGCGACTATCTGGCCGCCCTCGCAGGCGGGGATCGGCGACGGCTCTCGTATTCGCGGGTCGATCCTGTGACGCGGCGGGCGCAATACCCCTCGCCCTGGCTGCTTGAGGCAGCCTCGACACTCGCAGGTGAACGCGTCTCATCGGAGCGGCTGCACACCTACGATGCTCCATGGCTGACGGTCATCGAATCAATGGAGGACGCGCTGCGGCTGGCAGAGGGTGGACGCGCCGCAGACGGCCACGAGTACGACGTGCTGGCCCTTGCACGATGGCAGAGGACGGGATCTCGCCTGCGCTGGCACCCGCTGGCCTCGGACGGCGGCCCTCTGGGCCGGGCGCTCGCGATGGACCGGGCACGCGCAACGAACGGGCTTACCGAGTGGGACGGGTTCGTGGGCGGGATCGCGGACAGCAGCGGACGGCTCGGCGGATCGCTCTCGCAGGTCATGTCACCGACGCGGTTGGAGTCATGGGCCACCTGCCCGTACCGCCACTTCCTGGGCAACGTGCTCAACCTGTCAGCATGGGAAACGCCGGAAGACGTGCTGACCATCTCCCCGCTGGAACGGGGCAGCCTGGTCCACGCCATCTTGGAGCGATTCATCAAGGAGGCGATGGACGCAGGGGCCCCCTCGCCTCGCGAGGGCTGGACACTCTTGCAGCGGGAACGGCTCCGGGAGATCGCCCAAGAGGAGTTCCGGGAGGCGGAGCGAAGGGGCGTGACGGGGCGCCGCGTGTTGTGGGAGGTGGCGCAGGAGGACATCCTGCAGGATCTGGAGAGGTTCCTGGATGACGACGAGCAGTACCGGGCAGACGAGGGGATGCAACCCCGTCACTCCGAGTACGCGTTCGGCTTCGACGGGCCGCCGGTGGCATTGGCGCTGCCGGACGGCGGCGAGGTCCGCTTCCGGGGTTTCATCGACCGCGTGGATGTGGCACAGGACGGCCGTCGAGCTGTGGTGATGGACTACAAGACAGGCTCTTCCCAGCAATACCGGAAGATGGAGGACGATCCCCTGATGGCGGGGAAACGGCTGCAGCTGCCCGTGTACGCGCTTGCAGTGCGGGAGACGCTGCTGCCGAATGCGGCCCTGCGCGCCGAGTATTGGTTCATTTCTGCTAACGGCGGATACATTCGCGTTCCCGTTACCCTCGACGCCATTGAGGCGCAGTTCAGGAATATGGTACAGGCCATCGCGGAGGGTGTGCGGGGCGGCATCTTCCCGGCGAACCCAGGCCCGCCCGGCTTCGGCGGACCCGAAAACTGCCGCTACTGCGACTTCCAGCGCATCTGCCCCACCAACAAGCTGGCGTTGTGGGCGCGCAAGGTCGACTCGCCGCAGGTCGCTGCCTACAAAATGCTCAGCGGCGGCGCCCTCGACGCCGATGCGGAAAAGGACGCGGGATGATGCAGCATGACCAGCCAGCGGACCAGCAGCACCGCGACCGAATCCAACAGAGCCTGGACGAGAACCTCTTTGTCGAGGCTGGAGCAGGGACGGGAAAGACCACCGCTCTGGTGGGCCGCATAGTGACGCTGATCGCCTCGGGCGCTGCGGAGATGGCGGGACTGGCCGCGATCACCTTCACCGAGGCCGCTGCCGCTGAACTGCGGGACCGGGTCCGCCGTGACCTCGAGTACGCGGCTGAGGACGAAAACCTCGATGAGGGCTCACGCGACCGGTGCCGGCGGGCCGTGTCGGAAATGGACGCCGCGTCGATCCAGACGCTGCACAGCTTCGCGCAGTCGCTGTTGCGCGAGCTGCCGCTGGAGGCGGGCCTGCCACCGGGCTTCGAGATGCTTGACCCAATCGAGGCGGACCTGCGCTTCCAGCAAGAATGGGACCAGTGGCTGGATGAATCGCTTGAGTCGGTGGAGCTTGGCCCCAAGCTGGCGCGGGCGCTGCACCTGGGGCTGAATCTGGACCAACTGCGCCGGGTTGCCTCGGCGCTCAACGACGACTATGACCTGGTGGCCGACGCATCCATTGCAGAGGCGCCTGAGCCCACGCTGACCATCGGGAACAGGCTGGCGGAGGCGGTCACGGAAATAGAGCGGCTGCGAGAGTTTTCGAAGATTGGCGGCGGAGATCGCCTGTATGACCACGCCGCGGATGTCGTGGCCCTAGCGCAGAGGCTGCCGACTGCGGACAGCAACGACCGCGCTTACGAGCGAGCCCTCGTCCGGCTGCTGGGTTGGAAGCGGGTCTCGACCAGGAGCGGCAGTCAGAAGGACTGGGACAAGGACGTGGTGACGGGGGTCAATGCCTGCAAGTTGCTGAAGGACATGCTCCAGGAGCTTGAGGGTTTGCGGTTGGAGGAGATCGGCGCGCTGCGCACCGCAGCCTTCACGCCTGCGTTGGAAGCGGTGCGCAAGTTCGTCGTCGACCAGTCGGCGCGGCGCAAAGAAGAGGGGCACGCGGGGTTCCATGACCTTCTCGTCTGGGCTCGGGACATGCTACGTGACAACCCCGACGCGCGCCGCCGGTTTCAGCGCCGCTTCCATCACCTGCTGGTGGACGAGTTCCAGGACACGGACCCCATTCAAGCGGAGATCGCCTTCTTCCTGGCGGGCGACCCTGACGACCGCGGTGGGAACATGTCGAAGGACTGGCAGGCCATCGCGCCGACGCCTGGCAAGCTCTTCATGGTTGGCGACCCAAAGCAGTCCATCTATCGCTTTCGACGTGCGGACATCGTGACGATGGCGCACGTGCGCAGGCACCTGGTGGACGAAAGCACGCCGTTGCAGCAGAACTTCCGGTCGCAGCAGAGCATCATCTCTTGGGTGAACCACGTCTTCAGTCAGTGGATGCGGAACGAGGACGGCAGCGAGTTGCAGGCCGAGTACAGGGACCTCGTCGCCACACACGACGTGTCGAAGGAGGGGGAGGAGGCCCCGGCGCCCGCCGTCTACTACGTGGGCGAGAGCGTCGACGGGAACGCGGACTACGCCCGTCGGCTGGAAGGTCAGGCGGTGGCTGCCCTGGCTCGGCGAATCAAGGAAGAGCGGTGGCAAGTTCGTAGCCAAGAACCCGGAGAGTGGCGGGACGCCACCTACCGGGACATCTGCCTCCTGCTGCCAAGCCGCACGAACCTGGAGGCGTTGGAGCAGGCGCTGGAGGCCGCGGACGTGTCGTATCGCATCGAGAGCGAGTCGATCGTGCTGGGCACGGAAGACGTTCGACAGCTGCTGAACTGCCTTCGGGCTATCGATAGCCCGGGCGACCAAGTGGCGCTCGTGGCAGCGCTCCGCTCAATAGCCTTCTCCTGCAGCGACGTGGAGCTGCTGCAGTTCGTCGACGATGGGGGGCGGTTCGACTACCTGCACCCCGGCAGCGCCACGGGCCCGGTGGCCGAGGCCCTGGCAGTGCTGCGCGAATCCAACAAAAAGTGCGGGCTGAAGCCTCCGGACGAGCTGATCGAGGAGTTCATCCGGGAGCGACATCTGGTGGAGCTCTCCTTTGACCGCCGTCGGCCCCGGGAGCGATGGCGTCGGCTGCGCTTCGTGGTGGAGCAGGCGCGGGCGTACCAGCGGGCTGGCGGCAGCTCACTGCGCGGCTTCCTCGACTGGATTGAGCGGCAGGTTGTGGAGCGGGCGCGAGCGGTGGAGTCGCCGGCGCCGGAGTCGGACGAGGACTGCGTGCGAATCATGACGATTCACGCCGCCAAGGGCTTGGAGTTTCCCGTGGTGGTGCTCACGGGTTTTGGGAGCACACCCAATCGCAATGTAGACAACGTGATAGTGGACCGGACCTCCGGCCAAGCGGAGATCCAACTCACCCTGCCGGGTGCTATACACGTCCCTACGCCGGGGTATGAGGCCGCAAGGATCAGGGAATCAGCGGCGGCGGAAGCGGAGGACGTGCGGTTGGCCTACGTGGCATGCACACGCGCTAAGGACCACCTAGTCGTGAGTCTATTCCGCCCCGCGGCAAAGAAAGACACGACGCGCGCCGCCAAGCTGGAGGAGTTTTGCGCGGACCACTTGAACCTGTTCCAAGAGCTCGACTGGGAGTCGTTGGTGGAAGCAGCGGGCGCCTACGAACCGATGGCGGAGGAGGAGAGATCTGCGACCGGTGGCGATTTTGCCGCCCTGCGGGCGCAGTGGGAGGCGCAGCGTGAATCCACCATCGAGAAGGCGTCGAGGCAGCAAGCGCAGGCGGTTACGGGCATCGCACAGCGGGTGAAAGGGCAGCCGCCGAGTGTTCCCGCGGAAGGAGACGTGATATCGGAGAAGGCGGAAGCCGGCGAAGGCGAAATCCCGTACCGGAGAGGGCGTGGCGGGACGAACCTTGGGCGCGCTGTCCACGCCGTGCTGCAGAGCATCGACCTGCTTACCGGCGAGGGGCTTGAGGACATCTGCCGTGCCCAAGCGGAGGCGGAGGGCATCGGCGACGCAGCGAAGGATGTCCTTGAGCTGTCACGCAACGCGTTGGCAACAGAGACCGTGAAGGGCCTGATCGAAAGCGTGAAGCAGGGCTCGGCCAACTATTACCGGGAGGTCTTTGTAAGTACGAAGCTCGGTGACAGGCTAGTGGAGGGCTTTATTGACCTGCTCATCGATGCGCCGGACGGGATAACCATAGTCGACTACAAGACGGACCGACTCACTACCAAGCAGGTCCATGAGCTAGGGTCGGAGTATGAGGTGCAGCTGGGCCTCTATGCCTGGGCGGTTGCGGAGACAACGGGGAAACTGGTGCGGGAGGCGACGCTCCTCTTCCTGCGCCCGCAGGAGGAACGTTGGTTTCCGGACCCGCAGGCGCTCATGTCGAAGGCGTTGGATGCGGCGAAGGTGTAGTCGGCGGCGCTAGCCTACCGTAAAGAAGAGGGGGCCGTTTGCGGCCCCCTCTTCTTTACTTGCGTTTCTGCGACTAGCTGATCTGGCGCAAGAGGACCATTTGGCCGCCCTCAACCAATTCACGGTTGGCTTCCTGGCCATGCCGTCGGTGAACAAGCACTTGGTCATCCAGCTTGCACGCTGCGAGTACGTAGACCGGCGGGAGAACGTCATCGCTATCGGCAACAGCGGCACCGGCAAGACCCATGTCGCCCTCGGCCTGGGGCTCGCCGCCTGTCAGAGGGGGCTGTCGGTCGGCTTTACCACCGCCGCCTCGCTGGTCCACGAGCTGATCGAGGCCAGGGACGAGCGACGACTACTCAACCTTCAGAAGAAGCTGGCCCGCCTCAAGCTGCTCATCATCGACGAGCTTGGCTTCGTCCCACTCTCCAAGACCGGCGCGGAGCTCCTCTTCGAGGTCTTCAGTCAGAGATACGAGAAAGGTTCGGTTCTGGTCACCACCAACCTGCCCTTTGACGAGTGGACCGAGGTCTTCGGCTCTGAGAGGCTGACCGGCGCCCTGCTGGACCGTCTCACTCACCGCGTTCACATCCTGGAGATGAACGGGGAGAGCTACCGCCTCAAGCAGAGTAGGCAAGCCGCTCCCGTGCGCGCTGCCAGCGACCCTGCTGACGCATAGACCCGCCGCATTCACTCCAGCTAACGGATCCTCCTGACGCCCGCCGCATGGTGACATTTATGCTGAACACCAACGTCCCGGTGGTACACTTTTACTCCGCCGCATGGCCTAATATCCCTCCGCCCTTGACACTAGGTGTTGATGTTCAGCGATTCTGTCCTCCCTAACTGGTCAGCGAAAATGTCCGACTATGGAGACATTGACGTTGACTCAGAAGGAGCAGGCAAGACTTCAGGTGCTCAACAGCTTACTGGCAGAGCACATGACCCTGGACCAGGCGGCAACCCTCATGGGAGTGAGCGCACGGCACACCAGGCGCATCCTGGCGGCCTATAGGAGGGAGGGCGCAGCCGCACTCGCTCATGGTAACCGTGGACTACGGTCGACCAACGCAACGCCGGAGCCGCTGAGGTCCGAAGTGTTGCGACTTGCTCAAACCCGCTACCCCGATGCCAACCACACTCACCTGAGCGAGCTGCTCAGGGAGCGCGAGGGCATAGAGATCGGTCGAACCACGCTGCGGCGCATACTGACGGGTGCCGGCTTGAAGAGCCCGCGCCGCCGTCGGCCGCCCCGGCACCGTGTCCGCCGGCAGCGGATGCCCCGCGAGGGCATGCTGGTACAGGTGGACGGTAGCCACCACCGGTGGCTTGGAGACGATGGTCCTCCCTTCGCGCTGCTGCTGGCCGTCGATGACGCCACCGGCATCGTGGTCAACGCCCTGTTCTGCGAGCAGGAGAACACCCGCGACTACTTCCTGCTGATGAGGGGGCTGATACAGCGCTACGGCGTACCCATCGCCCTCTACACCGACCGGCACTCCGTCTTCAAGAACGTGCCCGGCTCCGGGCGCGCCGGTGCACCCACACAGTTCAGTCGTGCGATGGACGAGCTCGGCATACAGATGGTCTTCGCCCTGTCACCGCAGGCTAAGGGTAGAGTGGAGCGCACAGCGGGAACGTTCCAGGATAGGCTGGTGACCGAGCTCAGACTCGCTGGTGCAGTCACCATCGAGGAGGCCAACGCCCTGCTGAAGGAGTTCCTTGACCGCTTCAACGCTCGCTTCGGAGTGCCGGCACAGCACCCTGAGGCTGCCTACCGCCCGTTGGGACAGAGAGTGTGCCTCGACACTGCGCTCTGCTTCAGGCACAGCCGCAGGGTGGCCAGGGACAACACGGTGAAGTACCGCTGGAGAACGCTTCAGTTGCTGCCCGGGACGGAGCGGCGCAGCTATGCGGGGGCGGTGGCAGATGTGCTGGAAGGCCTGGACGGCCAGCTGGCTGTGCGTTACCGGGGAGAGATCATCCCCAGCCAGGAGGCGCCACCCCGCCCAGGCATACTCAGAAGCTTCAACGACTCTTCTTCACACGGGACACCCCCACGTCCCGACCTCAACGGTCTGAGCAGGCGCTGGGAGGCGGCCCTGGCAGCACTCGACGCACAGATGGACGCCGGCGATGCTGACGACACGGCCATCGACAACGGCGCCGTCAGAGTCCGCAAGGCACCTGCCATGCAGCGCAGGAAGCCCACTCCACTCCAGACGGCAAGGTGGAACGCTGTTCAGAAGGCGAAGCGCAGGGGGTTGTCGACTCGAGGGGTCGCCCGGGAACTCGGCATCCATCGGGACACGGCAAAGAAGTACATGGAAGCTCTGAGCCCGCCCATGAAGCGAGATCGGGTCGAATAGGAGCCATCTGTTATCATCGCGAGCAATACAAGTGACATTTTCGCTGGCCACTTAGCCGGACATTTTCGCTGACCATCGACACACTAGTGGTACGAAATCTTTGAAATGAGGGACAGCCTGGATTGGTGAGAGCTCACGGCACCGGTGAGCTCCTTCCCCCGTCAAGGGGGAAGGTTGGGATGGGGGTGTCGAACAGCATTCGCGCTACCCTTCATTGCTAGGATGTTGGACTGAGGTGGTACCCAAAAACTAGACAACTGGCTAAGAGAGAGTCCAGCTCCTAAAATAACCGGCAACTAACCGACGTGGAGGAGCAGGACATGAAGCAGACGAGGAATAAGCACAGTCCGGCGTTCAAGGCCAAGGTGGCCTTGGCCGCCCTTGCGGGGGAAGAGACCATCGCCCAGCTGGCCAGCCGATTTGAGGTCCATCCCAGTCAGATTCACGCCTGGAAAAGGGCCCTGGCGGAAGGAGCCCCGGAGCTATTTGCCACCAATCAGAAATCCCAGGAGAAAGCCAAGGAAGCTCAGATTAACCACCTCTACCGGCACATCGGCCAGCTGAAGGTGGAACGCGATTTTTTGTCGGAAAGGTCCGGTCTATGAGTCGCAGCATACGGCGAGCCATGATAGACCGAGACCACCAGCAGCTGTCTTTGGTGCGTCAATGTATCCTGCTGGACGTCAGCCGGGCCTCGGTGTACTACCGGTCGGTACCGACCAGGGCAGAAGACCTGGAGTTGATGGCCCTGATGGACCGTCAGTATTTGAAGACCCCCTTCTACGGCTCCAGGAAGATGAAGGCCTGGCTGCTGCAACAGGGCTATCTGGTGAGCCGAAAAAGGGTTCGAAGGCTGATGCGGTTGATGGGTCTGGAAGCCATCTACCGGCGTCCCAACACCAGCAAACCAGCGCCGGGACACCGGATCTTTCCCTATCTGCTGAAGGGAGTGGAGGTTAATCGGGTCGACCAGGTCTGGGCCGCGGACATCACCTACATCCCCATGCCGAAGGGCTTCCTGTACCTGGTGGCCATCATGGACTGGCACAGCCGGCACGTGCTGGCCTGGAAGCTCTCCAACACCATGGACACCAGCTTCTGCGTGGCGGCGTTGGAGGAAGCCCTGGGTAAGGGACGACCGGAGATATTCAACACCGACCAGGGGAGTCAGTTCACCAGTGAGGCCTTTACCCAGACGTTGCAGGAGCAGAGGGTCCAGGTCAGCATGGATGGTAAGGGTAGGTACCTGGACAACATCTTCGTGGAGCGGCTGTGGCGGAGCATCAAGTACGAGGAGGTGTATCTGAAAGCTTACCAGACCGTCGCCGAGGCCCGAACTGGGATCAATGCCTACCTGGAGTTCTACAACCGGCAGAGGCCTCACCAGGCTTTGGGCTACTGGACCCCAGCAGAGGTGTACCAACATGGCCAGGAAGAAAGGGGAGCAGCAGCTGAAGAAGCAGGGCTGCCATCGGGCTTGGTGAAACCTAGCGCAGGGGTGGGAGACTCTCTTAATTTAGCCCTCGTGCTGTCTTAATAATGGGGTCCACCTTAGGGCACCGATATAAAGATGTTGTCGCCGACCCGGTGGAACGGAGAGTTGCCCTCTTGGCGTCGCTGGCAGACTTGGTTGTTGATACGGGGTTCCGGGTACCTGATTCAGTTTTGGAGCGTGTGACAGACTTCCTTGATTTGAGGTCGTGATGGAATCCCGGCAGATCCTGCCCGGCGTCCACTATGAGCTGGACGTGGGCATGAGCCTATATTGGTTCGATGCTAAGCAAGGTGTAGATAGTTCTCTCTTCTCCTGTAACCTCATTGACCTGTAGGGTAGGCTGCAATACAACTCGACATGACGAATTTAATCTCGTCTGCTCTACTTCCGAAATAGCATCTTCGTGAATCGAGCCGTCGAGTCGCTCATCTGTGTCCGAAGTTTCGATTTCAAATCGCAACGTACGAACATTTCCCCCTACAAACCTACCTTCGAGGGTCAGATTATCCTTAGTTAAGTCTGCAATTGACTCAATTTGCGCTATTATATTCCGCGCCGTCTCCTCGTTCATACTAATATGACGTGGGTCCAAAGTCCCCGGTTGGCTCCAGCTTAGTGAAGCTGTGCTTAAGGAAGTCTCAATCGTCGTTAAAAAGTCCTTGTAATTCTTGGCTACACGGGCCTTCAATTCCGTTAAGTGGTCAGTCAACTCGGAGGCTTGATAGCCAACGTCAAGCAAATCGAAAAGCCCCTCCAAACTTTCCTTTGCCAATGATTCGCCAAATAAATCATCCTGCTTGTTTGTTTCAAAGCGGATTCCAAACGACCCAGCATATGTGCTTATTGGATCTAGTCGTGTTGCATTAAGCATGGAATCTGGTATTCCCCCTCTTGAAGTAGGTTCGCCGGCTCTTGCCTGCCCAACTGCGTCGACAAGTCTCTGCAAGTTACCCATCAACTGACCAGCAATCTTGGCACTGATTCTTCCCGTAGGATCTGAAGACTTACCCTGCATCCTCACATTCAATACATGTGCTCGCTCCCTGGTAGCAAGGTCGCCGACGTCCTCTGGTACAGGGATACTGAGCCTTGCCCCTTGACGCGGTAGTGCATCGCTCGGTAAGGCGGACGCGTCGGTCATAATCGTTTTGGTGATGGAATCCGTATGCAAATCCTTATCTACTACAAACAAGTATCCATCCTCAGGGGCATTCAGCCCGTCTAGGGACGGTATGTCTCCTGAGAGAATCTCCTGAAGGCGATGTTCGCTGACAGGTAGATAAATCCACCTCTCAGTTGACTCATCCGAATCGCTCCACCAAGCAAGATAGAACTGCTTACTCTGACTTCTTTGCAGCAGGAGACGAGGCCCATCGTAATATTGAAGCACTCTGTTAAGGGTAAATGCTTTCCACGGAGGATGGGGCAGTATTACTCCTCTTACATCGGATATCATCACGGGACACACCTTTGAGTTATATGATCTGTAAGACTTGGGCGGAGCCCAACGGATCAAAACCTCGCGCTTTCCACCAAGTGTTGTGAGAATCCAAGCCCCCGCCTGTTTGAATTGCTTTCCCCGATGCCGGCGTAAGAAATAGGCGTGCTATCTTGCCGCCCAGTTTTGGATATTGTTGAGCACATTCAATAGCGTGCATGCGCTCTGCATAAACCGAGAGGCCCATCGTTTCACATTGAGTTTTCCTACCACGACTGATTTCTCTCTCGGCCCGGTTACGATTCAGGTGGTACATTGAAACGAAATCGTTTGGTGCAGGAGGGTCGGTTCCTACGATGCGGTAATATGTCCCATCAGCAGGTGGAGCGTGTTCGGGTGGACAATCTTCTGGGAAGTCCTCGGGCCAATTGTAAGGGAGCAATGGATTCACCAGTCCAAGCGAGTGTTGGGCACTGATTGCATCCCGCAAACTCTCAGCACCGGCGCGGATGACTCGGGCTGCTCCGGGCTATTGTATAGCAGACTGGGCCTCACTGACCTTTCCAAAGTCGTCTCTATCATCTTGACCATGACGATTGTCAATGGCGGAGGCATGTTGGGCCACTGGGGTGTCGATGGTCAGCGAAAATGTCCGGCTAAGTGGCCAGCGAAAATGTCACTTGTATTGCTCGCGATGATAACAGATGGCTCCTATTCGACCCGATCTCGCTTCATGGGCGGGCTCAGAGCTTCCATGTACTTCTTTGCCGTGTCCCGATGGATGCCGAGTTCCCGGGCGACCCCTCGAGTCGACAACCCCCTGCGCTTCGCCTTCTGAACAGCGTTCCACCTTGCCGTCTGGAGTGGAGTGGGCTTCCTGCGCTGCATGGCAGGTGCCTTGCGGACTCTGACGGCGCCGTTGTCGATGGCCGTGTCGTCAGCATCGCCGGCGTCCATCTGTGCGTCGAGTGCTGCCAGGGCCGCCTCCCAGCGCCTGCTCAGACCGTTGAGGTCGGGACGTGGGGGTGTCCCGTGTGAAGAAGAGTCGTTGAAGCTTCTGAGTATGCCTGGGCGGGGTGGCGCCTCCTGGCTGGGGATGATCTCTCCCCGGTAACGCACAGCCAGCTGGCCGTCCAGGCCTTCCAGCACATCTGCCACCGCCCCCGCATAGCTGCGCCGCTCCGTCCCGGGCAGCAACTGAAGCGTTCTCCAGCGGTACTTCACCGTGTTGTCCCTGGCCACCCTGCGGCTGTGCCTGAAGCAGAGCGCAGTGTCGAGGCACACTCTCTGTCCCAACGGGCGGTAGGCAGCCTCAGGGTGCTGTGCCGGCACTCCGAAGCGAGCGTTGAAGCGGTCAAGGAACTCCTTCAGCAGGGCGTTGGCCTCCTCGATGGTGACTGCACCAGCGAGTCTGAGCTCGGTCACCAGCCTATCCTGGAACGTTCCCGCTGTGCGCTCCACTCTACCCTTAGCCTGCGGTGACAGGGCGAAGACCATCTGTATGCCGAGCTCGTCCATCGCACGACTGAACTGTGTGGGTGCACCGGCGCGCCCGGAGCCGGGCACGTTCTTGAAGACGGAGTGCCGGTCGGTGTAGAGGGCGATGGGTACGCCGTAGCGCTGTATCAGCCCCCTCATCAGCAGGAAGTAGTCGCGGGTGTTCTCCTGCTCGCAGAACAGGGCGTTGACCACGATGCCGGTGGCGTCATCGACGGCCAGCGGCAGCGCGAAGGGAGGACCATCGTCTCCAAGCCACCGGTGGTGGCTACCGTCCACCTGTACCAGCATGCCCTCGCGGGGCATCCGCTGCCGGCGGACACGGTGCCGGGGCGGCCGACGGCGGCGCGGGCTCTTCAAGCCGGCACCCGTCAGTATGCGCCGCAGCGTGGTTCGACCGATCTCTATGCCCTCGCGCTCCCTGAGCAGCTCGCTCAGGTGAGTGTGGTTGGCATCGGGGTAGCGGGTTTGAGCAAGTCGCAACACTTCGGACCTCAGCGGCTCCGGCAGAGCACTCAAGCGTTGCTTACCGCTCTATGGAGTCATCGGTGTCCCTGGACCAGATACTCTGCTTCAAGCACCGCCGCAAGGTGGCCAGGGACAACACCGTCAAGTACAACTGGCGTACCTTGCAGCTGCTGCCTGGTAAGGAGCGGCCTAGCTACGCCGGAGCGCAGCTGGAGGTCCATGAGGGCTTGGACGGTCAGCTCCTCGTGCAGTACCGGGGACGCACGATCCCCACACAGGAGGCGCCGCCGCGCCCTGGAGTTCTCCGTGCCTCCAATGGTCCTCTCCGATATGGCCCCGGCCTTGAGCGTAGGGTCAACGGCGTGGGCAGCCACCCCAAGGAGAGCTTGGCATCCCTCGACGCCATTGAGGCCGACAGCGCCACATTGAACGGCGGCGGCAGAGTTCGCAAGCCTCCGGCATCGCCACGCAGGACACCCACGTCGCGACAGAGGGTTCGGTGGAAGACCGTGCAGCAGGCTGACCTTCGGGGCCCTCTCCATTCGGGCAATCGCCAGGGAGTTGGGCATCCACAGGAACACGGTCCGCAAGTACGCCGAAGCCAAGAGCTCGCCCATGATGCGCACCAGGGGCAGGTCCCGCGTATCACAGTCCGATGGTATGACAGCGGCCTAGATGGACATTTTTCCTGACCACTTAGGCGGACATAATCGCTGGACATCGACACCATTCACAGCTAAGGGAGTGATTGCCGCCTCTTTATGTTGACGCGGGCTTAACACTTCCAGATCCCATTCGTTGCGTCTGCTTTACATGGGTCACGTCGCCACCCGGGGTGTCCCGACCGCCCACGCCTCTATAGCTGGAGCACCTGATCGAGGAGCAGTTCCTCCAGGAAGACCCGCAGCTCCTGCGCGGGGTCTCCATCGCTTCTACGTGATTCCCAATCATGGCGACCGCGCGACCCGTCCTGCGCCGGCCCACGCACAAAGCACTGTCTCGCGGCAGGCCTCCGGATCGGGCGGGAGATGCCTTGGCCTATGCTCGACAACTCTTGCTACAATGCGCAGCATGAGTAACACGAGTAAGAGGCGGCTTATACGCTGGGAGGTTCTCGCGCGCCACGATCTCGCAGATCGTTCACATGAAGACGCACAAGCGCGTCAAGGACATTCACTACCAGCCGTTCCCCCGGACGGATGAGGAGAAGGCGCGCCAGAGAGAGCGCATCATCCGTGAAGCCAACCAGCGGCGGGGGATTAGGTGACAATACCTGGCCGACCCCTCGATGCGCAGTTCCGCTGCCGGAATTCGCATTTAGCTACGGAATAGGCTGGTTCCGTTTTGAAGGGTGCGGGATTGACGTGATCAATCCCTGGTCACCCCCATGAACATAATCTGGAAGCTTAGTGGACGCCGTTCACAGCCTGAACGATTAGGCGGATTCAGTCCGCCTTATAAGGGGTTTCATTGGACTCCCAGAGTGAACTTATGCCTGCACCGCCTTTTCCCACAGCGTAATAGATTGCGACAGGGATGCGACGCACTAAGTCCGATCTTGAACTTGAACGGAAGGTTCCCTTCACCTGATAATGACGATGCCGGGTTCGCCACCATAGTTATGGACTTACGGCTGGAGTTCCTGATTCCCAGCAACGGAGACACATATGAAATTCAATGACGCAGTCGAGGCGGTCTGGCGAGTGCATGACCTCCGCCGAATAGCCGGTGCTCACGTTATCGATCACCGCCAATTATCCAACGACGAGATCAGAGCCGCACTCATCAAGGTTAAGCTTCAGTACCTTCACGAAGAAACGGTGCGGACAAACCTCGGTCGAGTTTTGTTCAAAGAGGATTCGACTGAATTACGCGTGCTCTCGCGCCTGATATTGATTGACGTTCTCTTGGACCAGTACGAATTCGAACTCCCATTCAGCCAGACCGAAGAATCAGTGATAGCCTTAGAACAATCGGTGGTCAATAGATCCAACGAGATAGATCTCGTCGACCTAGCCTGCGCTGATCGTAACTCGCCCCGTTACCAGAATCTCGAACTGTACCACTTCGTTCTGAAAGTAGCCTGGGAAAACGACGACACTAAGAGCCCAGACGAGGCGAACCTCCTACGCAAGCTCCGCGACCGGCTACGTATAACCGAGTCGGACCACCGACTGATGGAAGCCAAGCTCGGGAAGTACCCCAAGTCGTCGAACGCGCTGCATACTAGAGCTGAGATTAGCGAGGTCCGCAGGTATCTCCAGGGTATCGGCCTCTTGTTCGCCATCCGGCACGATAACGACATCGACGTTGATTTGATCCCTGAGGAACTCGCTGTCGTCATGCGGCACATCCTGGGGCTGGAACTCAGGACCGATAACTACCACTCACTGATGACCTCCTATAGGCCCTTGCGGAGGAAAGCCCATCTGGCCGATGTTCTTACCAGAGCCGGAGTCGAATTCAATAGGTCCGACACCGTGGACGTCCTCGTCAATCGCATCGTCAATTACGTTCCTCCGTCGAGGGCAATTGGCAGCACCTCGCCGCGTTACGGTCTGACCAATGACCAACTGGCTACGTGGTGCAGGGAACTCAACGAGACCGTGTCGGGGACAATGGACGATCGGATCAGGCGGATAATCCTCCACTTTGATCAATTAAGGCCCCTGGTCGGGCAAGAAGTCGATGAACGGACGAACTACTACGACTTCTACGTGGAGCTAGCTGCCCGCGACTACGAGACCCTGAGATCACAGCACGTCATAGGGAAAGACCTGGAGATCGAAACAAAGTTTGAAGAGGCCACGGAGTATCTCTTCGCGGTCAAGCTCAAACACTCTCCGTTGCGGCAGGTCGGTACTAAACATCCTGATGGATTGCTGAGCTTAGGCTCCAACTACCTGATGTGGGACAATAAGTCCAAGGAGAGTCCGGTCAATCTGAGAGACCACATTCGGCAGTTCGATGGCTACATGGACCAGGCCGACAAGCAGGTCCCGGTCTTTCTAGTCATAGGACCGTCTTTCACAGAGGAATCGGGGTTCGAAGCGGTCCGTTACCACGCGCAGCACTTCGACAGAAACATCACCCTGATCACCGCCAGCGAACTCAAGCTCTTAGCAGAGGAGTGGTCCGCTCCTGAGAACAAGAGTCGGGAAGAGCCATTCCCTCTGGGCATGCTGGCTGCCACTGGCAGGTTCGAGCGAAGTCGCTTGGGTGAGCTGTCTTAGGACCCAGGGCTGGCGGACACATCCGTGTTGCTCTGTCTCCCCATTCGGTGCCCTTGTTCTGGTTGATCGCCAGATCTACCGCCTAGCTTGGCCAAACCGCGTAACGGACGGCAACGATGGTGCCTTCGCTTGTGAAGCCTATTGTCATGTCCGCCAGATCCTCCTCCTTGGCCCACATTTCCCAGATCAGCCGCGTGGGAGCGTCGTAATCCGGTAAGAGTGCTGCCTATTTGAGCCGCATACCTGGGCATTATGGGCAGTGTGGGTGCTAGACTGGCCGAGCTAGCGGGTCTAGTTCTGGATACCGCAATCTCGCTGGAGGCACCCAATGGGTGAAAGCTCCGACACCCCTTTGAAGCTCCAATTCGACCGCAGAGTCCGCCTGGATTTTCGTGGCGCTACCATCACCTCGAACGCCGGACTCCTGGCATGCCGCGAGCTTGATGCCGCTCTGGGGCTCACAGAGACAGCCAACGATTATATCCATGAAAGCCGCACCGGCCGCAATGTGCAACACCCGCTGTTGCCCTTGCTCAGACAATCGGTGTATAGCCGTCTCGCTGGCTACGAGGACACCAACGACGCTGAACGGCTTGCCCAAGACCCGGCTATGCGTGTCATCGTCGGGTGGCAAGGTACTGATAAGCAGGCAGCCAGCACCAATACTATGAGCCGATTTGAGACTGAGGTGTTAACCGAAGAGGAGAACCTGGAAGGGCTTGCGCGCCTGAATGTTGAGTGGGTGGACAGGGCCATGGCCCACACATCTCACCAGCGAGTTATCCTAGACATGGACAGCTCTGAAAGCCCGGTGCATGGGCAGCAAGAGGGAGTCGCCTACAACGGCCACTTCGAGTCCGTATGTTATCACCCGCTCTTCCTGTTCAACCATTTCGGAGATTGCGAAGGTGCAATGCTTCGCCCGGGCAACGTCCACAGCGCTGAGCGGTGGCGGGAGGTTCTGGAGCCAGTCGTGAAGCGATACCAGGAGAAAGGAGTCCGGCTGCTGTTCCGGGCCGATGCTGCCTTTGCCAAGCCCGAGGTGTACGAGTACCTGGAGTCAAGGGACACTGGCTACGCTATGCGGCTTCCGGCCAACGAGGTATTACAACGAAACATCCGGCACCTACTGAAGCGGCCCGTGGGCAGGCCGCCTAAGAAGCCCGTAGTCCGGTATCACGACTTCGTTTACCAGGCCCAGAGCTGGGATATTCCCCGGCGTGTGGTCGCCAAGGTGGAGTGGCACCAGGGTGAGCTATTCCCGAGGGTCGGGTTCGTCGTCACCAACCTCAACCTACCGCCGGCAGGCGTAACCCACTTCTACAACGGGCGGGGCACGGCCGAGCAGTGGATCAAGGAAGGTAAATACGCCCTGAACTGGACGCGGCTCTCGTGTCACAGGTTCGTTGCTAACCAGGTGAGGCTGTGGCTGTTTGTGCTGGCCGATAACCTGGGCAACTTCATGAGAAGGCTGACTCTGCCAGAGTCAGTGAAACACTGGTCACTGCGAAGCGTGCAGACCAAGCTCATCAAGATGGGTGGACGTCTGGTGCGGCATGCCAGGAGGTTGGTGTTTCAGCTTGCTGAGGTGGCAGTGTCCCGGGAGGTATTCCGGCAAGTGTTGGAGCGTATCGCCGGGCTCCATCCAGCACCAGGGTAGCGATTATCCTTGAGGTCATCAGAGGTGAAGAGAGGCAACCAAGGGCGAGGTGCGTGCCCGGAGGAGTTTGAAGGGAGTGCAAACGTGGTGAAAGCCACCTCCGCTGCCTGGGGCCGCCAGTTCACCACGCCGAGAGATGGTTTTGTGAGCTTGATTGGATGGTTAACGGCATCCGTGAGTGATACTACGATGGCTCTCGTCGAGGATGGTGCGTTACTTGGGTCCAGGCAGCTTGATATGGGTAATTCCGGTTGAGATATTCCACAACCCTTTGCGGCCCGACGCCACACGACGGCGCCTTTCCCTTAAAGGTCTCCCATTTGTGGGCAAGGTGTTCCATAGTGTGCCGCCCTACAGATACGAAATGGGACAGAATGGGACACTTTTTTCAAGGCCCGTCGCGCGTGTGTTGATTGGGATATCGGTTGCCCTTTCCAGCCGACTGGCCCTCGGTTAGAATGGCATGACTCCTAGCCCATAAGATCCCCTCGCTATGACCACGCCCGCGCGGCGGCAGTATCTGCGCATCAAGAAGGAACACCAGGACGCGGTCCTGCTGTTCCGTATGGGGGATTTCTACGAGACGTTCGACGACGACGCCCGGCTGGTCTCTCGGGAGCTGGAGATAGCGCTGACGTCACGGGAGATGGGCAAGGGGCAGCGTGTACCGCTTGCCGGCATCCCCTACCACGCACTGGAGTCGTACCTCGCCAGGCTGATCAAGAAGGGTTACAAGGTCGCCCTTTGCGAGCAGACGAGCGACCCGGCGACCTCCAAGGGGCTCGTCGACCGGGAGGTGGTGCGGGTGGTGACGGCGGGCACGGTCGTCGAGGACTCCCTTCTGGACGGGAGCTCAAACAACTACCTGGCGTCCGTGGTCGTGGATGGCGAGGATGCCGGGCTGGCCTACGTGGACATCACCACAAGCGAGTTTGCCACGAGCCAGTTCCCGGTGGCCGACCTGGGCGTCGAGCTGGGTCGGCTGACCCCGTCCGAGGTCCTGGCTCCCCAGGGTCAAGACGGCCTGCCGGTAGAGCCGGACACGACGGTGACCGCCCTCGAACCGGACGCGTTCCATCCTGAGTGGACCAGAGAGGTCCTCCTACGGCACTTCGGGGTCGCCTCTCTGGAGGGGTACGGCTGCGAGCACCTGCCCCTGGCAGTTCGGGCGGCGGGGGCGATCGTCGAGTACCTCGGCGGGAATCAGAAGGCGGCCCTCGCGCAGCTCAATTCTCTGTATACTTACTCGACGGCGTCCTACATGGTCCTCGACCGGCAGACCAGGCGCAACCTGGAGCTTTTCGAGGGCGGCCGGTGGGGCGACGAGGGATCGTCCCTCTACTCGGTCTTGGACCGCACGCACACGTCGATGGGCGGGCGTCTTCTCCGAAGATGGCTGGGTCAGCCGCTTCTCGACGTAGACCAGATCGTCCGCAGGCAGGATGCCGTCGGGTGGTTTCACCGCAGCGCGCTCCGTCGCGGCCGCGTCGCCGATCTGCTGAAGTCGACTTCAGACATCGAGCGTCTCGTAAATCGCGTGCGCAGCTACTCCGCGGTGCCCCGGGACCTGGTCGCCCTTGCCAAGAGCCTCGAGGCGGCACCCCAGATCAGGGAAATCTTCAACGAAGACGAGGACGACTCACAGGTAGCCTGGCTGGCCGCCGAGATAGGCGACAACAAGGACGTGGTCGAGCTTGTGGGGCGCGCCATCGAGGACGATCCACCTCCGTCGGTCGGCGAGGGGCGGGTGATTCGTGCGGGGTTTTCGCCCGACCTGGACGCGCTGAGGAACTCGACGCGTGACGCCCAGGAGTACATAGCCGGCCTCGAGCGCAAAGAGCGGGAACGCACCGGCATCAAGTCGCTAAAGGTGGGCTACAACAAGGTGTTCGGCTACTACATAGAGGTGAGCAGGTCGAACGTCTCGAAGGTGCCGGAAGAGTACGTCCGTCGCCAGACGCTTGTCGGCGGCGAGCGGTACATCACCCCGGAGATGAAGGAGTACGAGTCTCTGATCTTGAACGCCCAGGAGAGGGTCGCCGAGCTGGAGACCTCGCTTTTCCGGCAGGTCTGCCAGCAGGTCGGTGAGGCAGCCTCGCCGATCACGGCCACCGGACGGGCCATCGCTCAGGTCGACGTCTTCTGCTCGCTCGGGGATGTTGCAGCTCAGGACGGCTACACCAGGCCGCGGCTCGACGACGGGGATGTCGTCGAGATAAAGCAGGGACGGCACGCGGTCGTGGAGCGCACTATGCCTGCGGGCCAATTCGTCCCGAACGACGTCCGGCTGTCCAATTCGGACGAGCAGCTAATTGTGCTGACGGGCCCGAATATGGCGGGCAAGTCGACCTTTATCCGGCAGGTCGCGCTTGTCACCTTGATGGCGCAGATCGGTAGCTTCGTACCGGCCCAATCGGCCACGATCGGTGTCGTTGACAGGATATTCACTCGCGTCGGTCTGCAAGACGACCTCGCGGTTGGTCAGTCTACCTTTATGGTGGAGATGGTCGAGACCTCCGCGATACTGAACCACGCCACAGCTCGTTCGCTGATCATCCTCGACGAGATCGGCCGGGGCACCAGCACGTACGACGGACTCGCCATTGCTCGAGCCGTGGCGGAGTATATCCATAGCCACCCGCGGCTGGGGTGCAAGACCCTCTTCGCTACTCACTACCATGAGCTAACCCAGCTGGCGGACGTCCTTCCTCGCGCCAGGAACTACAACGTCGCCGTCTCCGAGGACCATGGCAACGTCGTGTTCTTGAGGCGCATCGTCCCAGGTGGGGCTGACAAAAGCTATGGAGTCCACGTTGCGCGCCTAGCCGGACTTCCGGGTGCGGTAATCAACCGGGCGTGGGAGGTCCTCGGCGATCTGGAGGATGGGGCCTCCGGCCCGGAGCAGCCGGCTGAGGGACGGCCGCGAAAGTCGGCCGGCAAGCGCCGCGGCAATACATCCCCGGCACAGCAGCTTCCGCTCATCGGGAGCACGCCGGCCGCCATGGAGAGCCTTCTGGAGCTGGACATCGCGTCCATGACACCCCTGGAGGCGATCAACAAGCTATACGAGCTGCAAGAGCAGGCGCGGGAACGGGCGCGTTAGGTCCCGAGGGGGTTGACGGCAATACCCGTTCGGATACACTGTTTTCCTAGGTGGCGAACCGGCGCTGAAGTGGATTAGAGGGGCTCGGATGAGGATGGGCGGGATCGAACGCAGATCTCAGGCCTGAAGATGAGCGGTTTCAAAGACAACCTGCTCGCGCAGTTTTCGGTTGTCACTCTTGTGATCATGGTAGTCCTCGCCGTGGTCGTCTCTCTAGTTCTCTTTGGGAGCCTCAGTCGCAACGTCAGCCTACTGAAAGAGCACGGCGAGGCGATTGCCGCGGGTGAGGCCATCGAGCCGTCTGACCTATTCTCGATTCCAAGTCTAAGCAGACAGGTCAGCAATCTCAGGTGGATAACCTTGGAGGCCATCGTAGGGAGTTTCATCTACCTTTACGGAACGTTGGTGTATATGGTGTGGGAGGGGTGGAAAACGATAGTCTGGCAGCGAGGCCAGCTGGAGGCGCGTATAGCAGAGGCCAGGGAGCTACAAGACCGCCGGGAGACGTTCGTGTCAATCGCTTCGCATGAGCTCCGGACCCCGATGACCGCCATAATGGGTTTTTCTGAGCTGCTTCTCAGCAACCGAGACACACCTGACGCGACGCGCCAGGACTGGCTTAGCCCGAATCCACCGAAGGACACCGATGGACGGCGTGAGGAAAGCGGAAGGGGGAGTGAGGGAGCTACAGGGGAAATAGCCTGGGTTCCATTTGGGGTAGGGAGGTCGGCGGACGGTCTTCATCGCCGCACAGGAGCCCCTATGGCCGTCTGCGGGAGCTGCGATGCGCGGGATGGCGAGAGAATACGCAGCAGGGAACTCTCTCGGACCGGGCTGGCACGAGTCTGCGGGGATCTTCGGTTGTCCGGTGGGTGGGTCGGTCGCCGACGGTGCCGTCAGGCCGGGAGTGGAATGGCTCGCAGCCGGGCCAAGGCGCGGCTGAACTTCTCAGCCCAAGGCCAGCGATCCGGAAGATGCAGGGTCAACCGGCGTGCCGAGCGGGTGAGCCGTCCGGCCAGGGAGAAGAACCGCCGCCGGAGGGTCTTGGTGGTGGCTATCCGCTCTCCCAGACCGATCCGCGCCGTCCAGCGGGCCAGGTTGTGGGCCATCGTCTGGACGGCCAGCCAGGCGCCGTTGGCGGCGAAGCGGCCCGAGGGGAGATGGTTCAGCCCGACGCCGTACTTGAGGTCGCGTATGGCATTCTCGATCTCGGCGTGGCGGCGATGGTCAGCCTCCAGTTCGAGCAACTCCCCGTCCCGGTCGGTGATGAAGCCATGATAGCTGTATCTGGCGAAGAGGGCCAGTTGGGAACCGGGCGTCGGCTAAGGTGGACCCCATTATTAAGACAGCACGAGGGCTAAATTAAGAGAGTCTCCCACCCCTGCGCTAGGTTTCACCAAGCCCGATGGCAGCCCTGCTTCTTCAGTTGCTGCTCCCCTTTCTTCCTGGCCATGTTGGTACACCTCTGCTGGGGTCCGGTAGCCCAAAGCCTGGTGAGGCCTCTGCCGGTTGTAGAACTCCAGGTAGGCATTGATCCCAGTTCGGGCCTCGGCGACGGTCTGGTAAGCTTTCAGATACACCTCCTCGTACTTGATGCTCCGCCACAGCCGCTCCACGAAGATGTTGTCCAGGTACCTACCCTTACCATCCATGCTGACCTGGACCCTCTGCTCCTGCAACGTCTGGGTAAAGGCCTCACTGGTGAACTGACTCCCCTGGTCGGTGTTGAATATCTCCGGTCGTCCCTTACCCAGGGCTTCCTCCAACGCCGCCACGCAGAAGCTGGTGTCCATGGTGTTGGAGAGCTTCCAGGCCAGCACGTGCCGGCTGTGCCAGTCCATGATGGCCACCAGGTACAGGAAGCCCTTCGGCATGGGGATGTAGGTGATGTCCGCGGCCCAGACCTGGTCGACCCGATTAACCTCCACTCCCTTCAGCAGATAGGGAAAGATCCGGTGTCCCGGCGCTGGTTTGCTGGTGTTGGGACGCCGGTAGATGGCTTCCAGACCCATCAACCGCATCAGCCTTCGAACCCTTTTTCGGCTCACCAGATAGCCCTGTTGCAGCAGCCAGGCCTTCATCTTCCTGGAGCCGTAGAAGGGGGTCTTTAAATACTGACGGTCCATCAGGGCCATCAACTCCAGGTCTTCTGCCCTGGTCGGTACCGACCGGTAGTACACCGAGGCCCGGCTGACGTCCAGCAGGATACATTGACGCACCAAAGACAGCTGCTGGTGGTCTCGGTCTATCATGGCTCGCCGTATGCTGCGACTCATAGACCGGACCTTTCCGACAAAAAATCGCGTTCCACCTTCAGCTGGCCGATGTGCCGGTAGAGGTGGTTAATCTGAGCTTCCTTGGCTTTCTCCTGGGATTTCTGATTGGTGGCAAATAGCTCCGGGGCTCCTTCCGCCAGGGCCCTTTTCCAGGCGTGAATCTGACTGGGATGGACCTCAAATCGGCTGGCCAGCTGGGCGATGGTCTCTTCCCCCGCAAGGGCGGCCAAGGCCACCTTGGCCTTGAACGCCGGACTGTGCTTATTCCTCGTCTGCTTCATGTCCTGCTCCTCCACGTCGGTTAGTTGCCGGTTATTTTAGGAGCTGGACTCTCTCTTAGCCCGAATCCACCGAAGGACACCGATGGACGGCGTGAGGAAAGTGGAAGGGGGGTGAGGGAGCTACAGGGGAAATAGCCTGGGTTCCATTTGGGGTAGGGAGGTCGGCGGACGGTCTTCATCGCCGCACAGGGGCCCCTATGGCCGTCTGCGGGAGCTGTGATGCGCGGGATGGCGAGAGAATACGCAGCAGGGAACTCTCTCGGACCGGGCTGGCACGAGTCTGCGGGGATCTTCGGTTGTCCGGTGGGTGGGTCGGTCGCCGACGATGCCGTCAGGCCGGGAGTGGAATGGCTCGCAGCCGGGCCAAGGCACGGCTGAACTTCTCAGCCCAAGGCCAGCGATCCGGAAGATGCAGGGTCAACCGGCGTGCCGAGCGGGTGAGCCGTCCGGCCAGGGAGAAGAACCGCCGCCGGAGGGTCTTGGTGGTGGCTATCCGCTCTCCCAGACCGATCCGCGCCGTCCAGCGGGCCAGGTTGTGGGCCATCGTCTGGACGGCCAGCCAGGCGCCGTTGGCGGCGAAGCGGCCCGAGGGGAGATGGTTCAGCCCGACGCCGTACTTGAGGTCGCGTATGGCATTCTCGATCTCGGCGTGGCGGCGATGGTCAGCCTCCAGTTCGAGCAACTCCCCGTCCCGGTCGGTGATGAAGCCATGATAGCTGTATTTGGCGAAGAGGGCCAGTTGGGAACCGGGCGTCGGCTTCACCCGCCGGACGATGAGCCGTACCGGCGCGGCGTCCGCCTCGGCCTGGAAGGGGGTGCAGGTGGTCTCGGCCACATCGGCGGCACCGTCCATCCAGTAAGGAATCGGCGTCCAGGCATCTTCGGGTATCGCCTCGATGAGATTGTGCAGGCTTTTGTGCTGGCGGATGGTGATGGAGAAGCGGACATCCATCTTGCGGCAGACGGATACCACGCCATGAGTGTAGAACCCGCTGTCGGCCCGTAGCGTGAGTCGTCCGTCGGCCCCGGCGTAGCGCACCCGCCCCACCGTCTCCCGCAGGAAGTGGGCGGCGCCGCGGGCGGTGTTGGCCCGGCCCTCGCGCAGCCGGGACATCAGCACGTCTCCGGTGCCGGCGGCGATGGCCGGCAGCGGGTGGTAGCCCCGCTTGCCGGTATAGCCGTGGTGGCGGGCGCCCTCCTTGGCCAGTCCGTAGGTCTCGCAGATGGTGGAGTCCAGGTCAATGGTCAGGGGCCCGTCGCCGGGTCCCGCCCCGGCCTGCCAAGCCCGGGCCAGCAACTCGCGGCTCACCCGGTCGAGTTGACGGACGTGGCCCCGCCGGAAGCTGCGCAGGAAGGTGCCCAGGGTGGATGGCGCCTTGACCGTGCCGCCCAGGGTGCAGGCCGTCCCCCCGGTGCGCAACACATCGGCGTCGTCAATGCAGTCGCCCCCAGCCAGCGCAGACGCCACCAGCGTCATCATCTTGTCGCTCGTGTTCGCCCGCCCCGGGGCATCGCCCAGGTCGAGGCGCTGCCGGACGCAGTTCGGGCAGGCCGAGGTGCCGCGCCAGGGTGGCCGGAAGGAGCAGCCCGGCATTGGCCACCAAGCGGCGATCGTCGAAGGTGATTTGGGATCCGGTCGGGGTGGTTGCGTGGCAGCATCTACTGGGTGCTCCTTTTCCGGGGCCGTTTTTTTGCTACAAAACCATTATCCCAGAAGCACAGGAGCGCCTTCTTGCCGCCTCAGGACGCTAACCCGACGCCCTCCTTCGGTGGATTCGGGCTTAGCCAGTTGTCTAGTTTTTGGGTACCACCTCAGTCGACGGCAGCGGCAGGCTGAAGACGTAGGAAGAGGAGGCGGTCACGTCCCGTCAAGTGGTGTAAGAGTGCGTCATCCTGTTGATGTTGTTTAGGCGGCTGTCGCCTCCGCGAGATCGGCCTCCGGAAGAGCTTCGTTTAGGATCAGAATGGCGGGTGTGAGGTATCGGCGGCCGACGGCCCATTCGTCGTGCTGTTCAGCGAGGACGGCGCCAACCAGGCGACGCACGGCTGGTCGGTTAGGGAAGATGCCCACGACATCGGTGCGACGCCTGATCTCCTTGTTGAGACGCTCCAGGGGGTTGTTGGACCAGATCTTCTTCCAGTGGGCGACAGGGAAGCTGGAGAAGGCCAGGATATCGGGTCCAGCCTCGTCCAGTAGAGAGGCCACCTGAGGGAACCGGTCTCCGAGTTGATCGGTCACCCTATCGAGTTGGGCGTGTACCTCATCGGGGGAGGGTTGCTGGTAGATGGTGCGGACCATGGTGGCCATCCATGGTTGGACTCTTCTGGGTACCCGAGTGAGCAGGTTGGTCATGAAGTGGGTGCGGCACCGTTGCCAGCTGGCTCCGCCGAAGACTGCGGCGATGGCGCCGCGGAGTCCCTGATGAGCGTCCGATACCACCAGCTCCACCCCGCTGAGGCCCCTGGCGGACAGCGAGCGTAGGAAGGCCATCCAGAAGGCGCCGTCTTCACTGGTACCCACGTCCATCCCAATGATCTCCCGCTTGCCCTCGCCATTGACGGCCGTCGCCACCACCACGCTGACGTTGACGATCCTGCCGTCCTCCCTGACCTTCTGGGTCAGTGCGTCCAGCCACAGGTAAGGGTAGGGTCCACCGTCCAGCGGACGGCCCAGGAAGCCATCCACCACCACGTCCAGCTCCTGACAGATACGCGACACCTGGCTCTTGGAGATACCCTCACACCCCAGGGCCTTGACCAGGTCATCCACCCGCCTTGTGGATACCCCTTCCACGTAGGCCTGCTGAATGACCGCCAGCAGAGCTCGCTCGCTGCGACGCCGTGGCTCCAGCAGGCTCGGGAAGTAGCTCCCCTCTCGAAGCTTCGGGATGTGCAGCTCCATAGTCCCCACACGGGTATCCCACGCCCGGGACCGATACCCGTTGCGCTGGGTCACCCGCTCAGGGCTGCGTTCTCCATACTCAGCACCGATCCTCGATGACACCTCCGCATCCATGATCCCCTCTACCAGCACTCTCAGTGCCTCCCGTAGGAAGTCCACGTCACCGTCCATTCCCCCCCTGCGCAATAGCTCCAGCAGGTCCATCCTTTCCTTGACCACTGTTGTCCTCCTTTCTCGAGCTTTCTTCTTTGCCCGCTAAGGATGACGCGGTGGTCTCTCTTTCTCCAGACCCTCTCCCTCTTACACCACTTCCTGGGACTCTACTGAGGAGGCAGAGCTGGTCAGCGTGGGAGGTTAGGTAGCAAGACGGAGGGCTCCGATGACGGGGGTCCCCCTGGGAGGTCTGTATCTTCCGCAGCCTGTTGCCACCTAATCAACCCCAGTTGCATCCAAGTCCACTGCCCAAGAGTACCGGAGTTGTTTCTGTCTATTGAAAGACAGAGAACTCTACCTCGGTGCACAGTATGCGGATGGAATCGCCATTGAATCAACGGCTGAGATGGTCGCCGCCTGATGTCGTTTACACACCTATTGACGTAACCTCCCCTGACGCAGCCCGACGTGCACCAGGTGATCCTTAACAGAGTGGTGGTGCAGTGGACTTCGAGCCTCAGAGCACCAGCCGCGACTAGAAGACTGGGCTGCCTACCGTCCACGCAGGCCCACCAGACTTGACGAAATCAAGAACTTTCACCTTGACCTTCCTTCTGGACCTGTAGTCGGCGTCCTGGACTTGTCCTCTCAGCCGATGGGATACTCTCTATGAGTCTCCAATGCCGTTCACCCACGGCCGATAGCCGCTACCCCGGAGTTCCAGGTCATTGGCATGGATATCAGAGTAATAGGATGCGATTGGGGAGGTGCCCATCCCTCGAACATTGAAGCTTTGTTAACGAACGTCGCCAGTCATCTCACGCGAGTATTCAGGGAACCTCCAACAGGAAGCATTGTGGTACGGGCCACGCTCCGCTTAGACGACGATCCGATAACTCTCTTTCGTTCTTTCCTTGATGAACCGTTCACAATCCTCCTTCCGGCGCGAGGTAGACGCTGGAGCCAATTCGCATACCAGTTCTCCCATGAACTCTGTCATGTCTTGTCCGATTATGAGCGGCTGCGAGATAGTCGGAACAAGTGGTTTCATGAAGCAATATGCGAATTGGCTTCGATTTTCACAATTCGGCGCATGGCCGAGGCATGGCCCACTCGTCCTCCATATCCCAATTGGGGCGAGTACTCGCAATCACTGGCTAGCTACGCTGAAAGCTATCGTGCTCTCGACGAGCGTAGGGTACCATCCAACATGACCCTCTCCACCTGGCTACTGTCAGAGGAAGAGAGTCTGCGCGAAAACTGTCGTCAGAGAGACAAGAACGCAGTAGTTGCGTACTCCCTTTTGTCGATCTTCGAGAGTGAACCCACAGTGTGGAACGCCGTCCGCAAACTACCCGACTCCTCAGCCATGTTCCGAGAATACATGCTCGAATGGCACGCTTGCGTCGGGCCTGCTGAAGCACCACTCGTCAAGCGTATATTGGATGTCTTCACATAGACGGAGACCGCTGACCCGCTGCGACTCTCCGCGTTTCCAAATCTAGGTGAGAAGGTGCGCAAGACATGCTGCGCCCTCTATCAGGTCGCGGACGAGTGGCTTGGTAAATGAGGTAGGTAGGGCACTCGCCGCACACCTCGGACAGGAACTCCCCCGACAGTACCGAGATTTCGGGACTATCTAAGTCCGCAGCCTTGACAGTCGCCCTCTCAGACACCAGCTAACGAGGATCAACAACATATAGGCCAGGCACAGGCCTGACGTGGAGATAGGGCTTTGAATTGCGCCGATTCGCATCTCGGCAAGAGATCAACCAGCCGTTGTAGATCATCTCTCGAATTCTGTAGTCAGCCATAACGTCGGCGATTTTAGCGCTAGCTAGGGGATCTTCCGAGTCATCATGTTCGCGAGCAAAATATCGTGTTTCGCTGTTCTCCATCATGCGAGCTATCGTCTCTAAATCGGTTATGTTCGACTGAAAGATACGCATGGGATCTGATCCCAGTCGGTTGGCATAGCGGCGTTTGAGCCAGCTGGCCCCAACTAATATCCCTCCGCCCTTGACACCGGCCAATGAAAATCTCGTGGGTATGGGGGCGGAGGTGTTGCTGCCGCAGAACCTAGATAGTCGATTCTCAGCGTGATGATTTGATGCCTACACTACTTCACATCTCAGACCTACATCGGACGTCAGGGCCACGTCTAAATAACGATGATCTCCTTGCGGCGATCTTTAGCGACGCTACGCGGTGGAAGTCAGAGGGAATTCCTTGGCCAGACCTAGTTGTGGTGAGTGGGGATCTAATCCAAGGTGCAAGTATGGATACTCCCGATCCCGACTCCAAAATTACAGCCCAATACGTTGAAGTCGGAGACTTCCTGCGGCAACTGGCGGCGAAGTTTCTCGACTCGGATCGGTCGCGCGTAATCATCGTACCTGGCAATCATGACGTTCATTGGGTTCGTGCTCGACAAGCAATGAGAAAGCTGGATACCTGCCCGGACGGGCTCGCTGGGAAAGCCTTCGAGGCTGGTTCCAACGTGCGTTGAGACTGGGGGGAGCAACAGGCCTACGAGATTGTCGATAGAACTGTGTATGAGTCTCGCTTCGAGCACTTCAGGCAATTTCAAACAGATTTCTACGCTGGTCTAGAACGAAATCCACTCTCACGCTCTAGCTAACCGATGGCATCTTACCGGGGCCTTCGATGAGGGTCAATAATGGTGCACCTGCAATCCGCGCTCCCACTTCTGCTACGCTCGACATATGGCCATTTCAGACCGACAGCTACTTGATGCCCTCAGCAGGATGCCGTTTATCGACTCGGCGGAACTGGCAGGCATCCTGGGCGAGCCCCACGCGACCGTTCACCGAGCCCTGACCGGCCTGCTGGCGGACGGAATCGTCGGGAGGGTGAGTCACGGCACCGCCCATCTGCCATCGAGCCAGAGATACCACCTGACGGCCCAGGGCATCCGCGAGGCCGCCGGGTTCCTCAGCTTCGAGACGCCCTCGGACTTCGTGCGAGCCTACCCGGTGTCCAGGGAGTGGCTGGCGCTGCTGATCCGCCGAATGGACGCGGTGGCCGCCACCTACCGTCTCGCCGCCTCACTCTCCCCCGGCACCGACGGGCTTCGGTCGCACGTTGACTTCCACCGCAGGGGACGCTTCTACGCGACGATCACCCTCCACGACGGCCGAACGTTCGGCGTGGTGCGCCAGGGCCTGGCCCTGCGGCGGCGGTCACTCTACGACCGGCTGAGAGCCATAGCGGAGTACGACTATACGCGCCGTCCTGGAGCCACGCTGATCCTGACGCCCAGCGTCTGGGAGGAGAGACTGACGGGGAGGTTCTGCGAGCGACTGAACCTCAGGGACTCCTACATCGCAGTGGAGTCGAGGGACGCGCTCGAGAGACGGGACCTTCGCCTCTGGTGTCAAACCACGGGGTTATTCGGCAGTTCGTATCACACGCTTGGCCACGTGAGATCCTCAAGCATCATTTGAGTCCGGTCCAGTTAAGTTCTGGGCTATGTGGGGAAGTGGCCGACCGGCGCCGTTGGATTCAGCCATGCAGGGAAGCTAACATAGGTCAAACCCCATAAGCAAACGAAACCCAAGAACCATGTTCGTTGCTTATTGGAACTCGATAGTCAGTGAGTCCTGGTTGTAGCCGAAAACCCGCACCAAATCGTAGCAAAGATTAACCATTGCAGTGGCAGTGAGGTCGACTTCCGCGTAGATGCCGGAATTGCGGATACCCTTGGGCTTCCGCAGGTCCTGTTGGTCTCTGGAGAAATGGTAAGGCCATTTGGCCCGGGGTCTGTGACTGCGGGGGATTGTCAGTACCTTGTCAAAATCCTGGGGTTGGAGTTCGTTGATCAGGCCGCAAAGTTGGATGAGAATGTCATTCCAAGAGTTGGGCCGCCATCGGTTTTCCAGGAAAGTGAAAGATGCCGGGCGGCTGTTCTTGCCGTCTATTGGTTGGGGTTGCCTGATGGTTGCGGCGGATGATGGGCCGACTGCCGCGGTTGTCGGCGGGAACTTCCGGGCGGGCGGGAGCCTACAGGGTGGTTCTGCTGATGGAGATGGAGTGTCGGATAGGGCATGGACGCGCCGTGACAGAAATTGCTCAACTAACTCCGGTTCAGGCTTGAATCCGCAAATGCGCTCAGTAGCCTCCGAGATTAAGTCAACCAGGATTTCATCGGGAGTTCCGACGATTTGATTCCAGGCTTCGACGATGGTTTTACTGGTGACCTCGGCTCGTTGCTGCGACTGGACCAAATCCTCGGCGTCGCTAACCGCCCGGCCGCTGCTCACATTTTCCTGAGAAAGGTACCCCATGAACCGTTGTTCAACGATGTCGGGTTCTTGGGATTCGAGGTCGATGGTCAAGAACCGTCTCTGTTCCCAACTCCCCGCTTGCAAGGGCAGATAGAGCCACCAAGTCCGCCCATTGGTTAACGCGGCCAACTTCACCCCTTCCTGAAAGCAATACTCCAATAGCTGCTGCTGGTGTCTTTCCAGATTTTCGCCGGGCCGTTTGACCTCGATGAATACGGCGTTGGCTGAACCTGGCCTGAGGGCATAATCGACGCGACGGTTCCCAACCGTATATTCAGGCACAACCTCTGAAACGTCGAAAGGGTTCCATCCGGCAAGACTTAGCAGTCTGAGCGCCACTCCTTGTTTGGTGGCAGATTCGTCCAGGCTGCGCAGGGATACGGTATTTTTGATTTGCTCAACCGCTTGGGCAATCGTCTCGGCCATGCTCTCGTTTCTCCTGAGTAGTAAAAGACAGGTGCCTTCACTTTGCCGGCTTCGCCGGCCATAACGGGTCCGTGCGATGGCTGGAGGTCGCCCTTCTCCGGGGAAGGCCGGTAAATCGACCGTCGCCATTCCTTCACTACGGCTATCGGAAGAACGGCCCGGCCAAGCAGGTAGGTCTTCCCCAACCTTCGACTAGGGTCTGTTCACACTAAACCCGAATCCACCGAGGGTACGCTTTTCCGTAGACAGAATTGTAGTGATCCACGACACCTCCTCCCCCAACCGCTCCAGATGCACCCCGACGGAGAGTACGTGGAGGTTTTTGATCTTGTCCAGTTTGGTGGCGCTGTCAGCTTCTGATGGAGGCGACGATGGCAACGACTACTCCACTCGTGACCGAGTCCTGAGTGCTCGCGAGCACGGCCCATCTGGTCATTCCGTCTGTTCGTCACCCGGCTCGCTCAGCGTCAATTAACCATTCCCCAAATGACCTTCACTTGCCTCACCACGTTGTCCAGGACACGACCGTATTCCACTCCGGGCGTCAGGTAGATTGGCACGTCGTAGTACCCGCTACTCCCCCCGTCCCCGACCAGTGAGGGTACTTTGCCCCGAAGATGGACCGGGCTGATCGGGACGTCGCTGTTAATCCGCAGCCACACGGGGGTATCGCCACTGGTCGCCCACAGGCGGTGATTCACACACAGGAACAACCAGCCGGGAACCATTTCTCGCAGATCGGTCATGAACCTAAAATACCGCCCATAGCCGTCCCGCTGTGCCGTGGCCTTAAAGCCTTCCACGGACATCCAGCCTTCCGGGCAGCCGCGACTATCAACCACATCGTCGATAAGGCGATTGAGCCACTGGAGCCTGCGGGGTACGGAGGGGCTGAGTTCTGCTGTCTTGATGGGTTGGAAAGCCTCGTCGTCCTCCCGTTGCGCCAGTCCACGGAGTTGTCGGATGTCCGAGGCTACCAGGGAATCGTGAGGCACGGCGGCGGCCAAGCGGTCCAGGAGCATAGACCAGCCAACCAGCAGCAGTCGCTTGTCCGGGTAGTCTGACCCCATCACCCTGGCCCTGCGCATCTGATTGGATGTTTCGACCGCCTCCAGCTCAACTTCAACCAACCCGCTCTCCATCTGGCGTGTGATCTCTCCCCACAGTACCTCCAGTCTAGTAGCCGGAGCGATGAACAGCAGCACCGCCGGCCCTGCGTCCTCCAGCTGGTCGAAGTAGCTGCTGGCCTGACCCTCGAGCAGGGTGGCCCAGAACTTCGACTCGACGAGCAGTCGCTTCCCGCCCTCTTGGTCATAGCCCACCATGTCCGGGCGAGACCCATCCTTGTACGTCACCTGGGTGTCGAAGCTGGTCAGGGCGTTTACGTGATAGGATCCCTCTCCTTCCCTCAGCAGGAGGCCCAGCGCATCACGGCAGGTAGGGGATCTGTTCAGGATGAATGCCATCGCGTCGGTGGCCGTGTCCTCCACTCTACTGGTCAAACGGGGCACCAGGTACGCGAGCAGGGTGGATTCTGGGCGCATGGTAATTTTCCTCATCAGTCCGTGTCTGGGTTCTGGTGGGCCGGGTTGGTCGGATAGTCCTCTGGCTTCCCCGTGTCGCCGGGTTGAATCACGAAGTCCCGGCGGTCCCGATACAGGCGGGCGCGGTTGATCACATTCTCATCATCGGGGTCGAAGCCGTCCCACTGGCTGTTGAACCAGTACTTGAAGTCACCGATGAAGAGGCATTTGTTGCTCACGCGGAAGAAGCGGCAGTCTACGCCCTCGCCGTCCTGGAAGCGGGCGTAGATGGCGTTCAGCAGTTCTCGCTGCCCATCCTTCTCACTGAGGACGTATTCATGGGGCCAGGTGTCCCGGTAGGTGACAGCCTCCCTCCAGGGAGCGCAGGCAATGAGTTCAGTAAGGTTCATTCTCTATCGATATTCCTGCACGCGGGAAGTATATGTTTGGTATTCCAAGCGGTCAACGACATCCAATGGGTTCATAATGTCAGCACCAATTCCTTGACTTCCAGACACACCAGAGCGTGAATAGTCGTGACTCCATCATCTATAGGAGGAGACCATGACAACGCAGACCCTGGTCCACGGTAGCGAGGCCGAACCATGGGAACATAAGCCCATAGGCCGGCTGTACTACCTCCATCACCCACAGGAGGAGAACATGACTACGCAAAATCTGGTGCACGGTAGCGACGCCGGTCGCTGGGAGCAGGCCATATACGCCTTCTTAGCCGAGAAGGAGCGCCGCTCCGGTTCCATGAGGACTGTACGGGCATACTCCGGAATGCTCTACCGGTTCTTCGGCAACTTGGGTAAGCCGCCGGACCAAGTGACGTCACCGGAGGTCTTCGGTTACGCCCATGGCATCGGCCTCTCAGGTAAAAAGCCTTCATCTGTCACCATTAACGCCCGCATCGCCTGCCTGAGTTCATTCTACCGCTTCCTCATCCGCATGAGTCTGGTGAGTGCCAACCCATGCGACCAGTTAGAGAGGCCCCGGGCGACACCGGCACCACCCAGAGGCTTGACCGCCGCCGATATAAAGAAGCTGCTGGGTGTAATGCCAGGTACTCCAGCGGGATTGCGAGACCGGGCAATCATTCTTACCCTGACCCTGACAGGCAGACGGCGCGCCGAAGTACTGAATCTTAAAGCCGGAAACCTCACCCAGAAAGAGCAAGCAATCTACTACTCCTATCGAGGCAAAGGTGGCAAACACGGCAAGCGGGAATTGCCCCAGCCCGCATTCAGGGCCATACAGCAGGCCCTGGCAGCCTTCGGCAAGGATCTCGCCACCATGAAGCCTGAGGAGTCCCTGTGGCCATCCAGTGCCGACAGTGGGCGCGGTATCACCAGCGGTACCTTCTACGGCAACATGCGCAGGTACTTCAAGGTGGCGGGGCTGCGGCCAGCCGGCGTCCACATCTTCCGTCACTCGGCAGCCAGACTGCGACGTGAGGCTGGTGAGTCGATCGAGCAGGTGAGCCGCTTTCTAGACCACAGCTCGCTGGCGGTGACCACGGTGTACTTGCGGCAGCTAGAAGGCGACCGGGACACCGCTTGGGAGCAGGTTGCTGAGAACCTGGGTCTAACAAGTGGGTCCAATTGCGCCTAGAAATCGTTTCCGAAATCCTGCGTAGAATTACTAGACAAATTTTGCGGCACACATTATAATATAGTCTAATTACTCTTAAATATGCCTTTCACGGCAATACTTCTGAGGAGATTTGATGCAGGCCCAATTGACGTTCGGCGAGTACATGCGACGCCTGCGCCGGTCCCGCAAGTGGAGTCTCACTCAACTCGCTGAGAACTGCAATATCTCTTATCCTCACCTCTCCCGCCTGGAGAACGATTCAGTCGTCCCTTCAGTCGAATCGGTAGTCCGGTTGTCCGAGGCCTTGGATGGTGATGTGAAGATTATGTTGGAACTGTCCAACTGCCTTCCCCGGGTAATCCTCGACCGAATCAGGTCCCCAGAGGAGTCCACGGCCGATTCCCTGATGCGGACCGCTGGAACGGGTGGCGATCCGGCCGAGGAAGCGATGCGTGGCGTCGACCACGCCTTGTCGGCACCGCTTAAGGACATGTACAACCTAGAGGACATGGATGCGGGCGCTCTTGCGTTGGCCATCGACGGTTTGATGAACCTGGAAAGAACCAAGCGTGCCTCGATATTCACATTGATTGCGGATCTATCGGCACAAGAGGGTAGCAACAGCTAGATGACAGACCGACTGCGTCAAGAGGCTTGGGATTACGGCCGATCGCTGCGAGATCAACTGCTGACCCAGTACCGGGAAGAGTATGGCGAAGATGTGCCACCTCCTCCAGCAAAGATCGCCGATCAGCTGTTGACCGACTTCCTGGGAGCTAATCTTCGCTTCGACCCTCTGCCACTCAACATATACGCCCAGACCGAGTGGAAGGACGATCGTCCGGTGGTGACGGTGAACTCATTCACGGGTCAGATTCCTGGGGTGAAGGACGTAGAAGGAATCCAGAACGTGGCCATGCTCCACGAAGCCGTTCACGTCGAGCGGGACATATCCGAGTTGAAATCAGGACCCCAGTTGACCCTGCCAGATTTCGGGCCGCCAACCAAGATAGTTTGCCACCGGGACTTTCGCAACTGGCGTCATCCCGGTGAGCGATTTAGTTCCAGCGGCGACATTCCGGAGTCGACGCGGGAATTCTTCGCCGAGGAAGCCGGGCGGGCCGCGGCCGTTTCCTATCAAGCCTTGTCCCGATCGGAAGCTTTCCAGGGGTTTTGTCGGCTGGGGGATAAGGGGACCACTAAGGACAATGGAGAGATGTGGCGGCTACTGAACCTAGCCGCATGGGAAATTGGCGTCAATCGATCGGCCCTAGTGAAACAACTGGATCTGGAAGGGCGGATCATCGTTGAGCAGAAAGGTGGGAGAAAAATAATTCATCTCCAACCCGCGTTCTCGACGTTGATGGGAGGACGATGAAGAACCCAATGGGCCAGACCAACGAGTTGGTAGATCATCTGATTAATTCCGTTGTCCAAAAATTGCAGGCCAACCGGGAAATCCTATCACGCTCGGTGAACTACGGACGACTGGTTTGGCGCCGCAATAAGAAAGACGATCAGATAGAGGTGGACCTGGAACTCAAGCTTTAGAACTCAGCAATGGAATAGACGCGCCTGGGGCAGCGGAGAGGCTCCCATCGGGCCTGGGAAGGGCTCGCATCTCTGGATTGGGAGAATGGGATGCCTCGGTCCGGGCCAGACGGGAAACCGACCTATTCACTTGATAAGTCGCCTCCACTAGAGCGTAAATACGGTGTTGACGCCGAAATTCAACCCACGCAGCAAGAGGTTGATCATCTTTGCAATGTCTGGGCAGAGGTCGGGCGTGCCATTCTGATGCGCCGGAGGGGAGCGGCATGAAACCAACCAAGGGGAATAGGGCTTTCGGATACATTCGGGTCTCGAGCCGTGAGCAGATCCTAGGGCACTCGTTGGAAGCACAGGAAACTGGAATCCGCCGGTGGTGCGAGCAAAACGGATACGACTCCGTAAGAATCTTTGCCGAGGAGGGACGGTCGGCCCACGTAGATGAAATCCAAAAGCGTCCGGTATTCAAGCCCATGCTCGACGCTGCAGGTCAGAATGAGACGGACATTGTCGTGGTTCATACCCTCGACCGATGGGCAAGAAAGCTCAGCGTCCAATCCGAAGCTTTCGGGGTTTTGGGCAAGGTAGGGGTTGGGTTCGCGAGCGTCATGGAAAATATCGACATGACAACACCATCTGGCCGGTTGATGCTCAACACAATGGGGAGCATCAACGAGTTTTTCTCAGACCAGCTTGGTCTCCACGTGCGAAAGGCCTTGAGTGTTCGCGCCGAATCGGGATTCCAGATAGGTCCAGTACCTTTCGGATACCTGGCGCTAGAGCCGGGCGGGGTGGCCCAGGTCGTCGAATGTGAAGCGGAAGCGATCTTACAAGTTTACCAACGGAGGCAAGATGGAGAATCCACGGGATCGCTTGCTAACTGGCTAAACGACTTGGGATTCAAGACTAGGAAAGGTGGGATCTTCACCAGCCATGCTGTGAAGGACATGCTTAATTGCCGGTTTTACGTGGGCAAAGTCTGCTACAACGGTGAGGAATACGCAGGCCAACACCAGCCGATCATCAACGAAGAACTCTACCATCAAGTTCAGGCGCGCCGGCAACGCCGCACAATAGTGCGAACCGTCCAGGGTCCGAAAGGGCTCCTCCAAGGGATTATATGTTGCGGCAACTGCGGCAAAGGAATCCAGTCCGACCGCCACCGATTCGGCGGGCCCATGTACCGGGAACGACACTCCCGTGAGTGTGACACCAACGGGCGTTCCATAATGGCAAAAACCGTGGACCAGCAGATCGAGGATATTCTGACAGCAATGGAATTGATGCCGGAATGGCGAAGCCGAATGTCCCAACTTGCAGTCGAGGACTCTAAAGGGCCCGACCCGAGGGAGCTACAGGACAAAAGGCGCAGGCTTTCGGTGGCTTTTGCTAATGGAGGATTCACCTACCCCCAATATTATGCGAGGCTGGCTGAGATTGATGCCAGTTTGAGATTGACCGAGAGTGTGGGTCTGCCTACACTGGAAGAAGCAGCACAATTGTTCGAGGATATACCCCAACTATGGAGGGAAGCGACGCCGGAAGAAAGAAGGAAGCTAATCAGCCCGCTCATCGAGCGAGTCTATGTGGACATGGATTGCAGTATGATCGGGGCCATCGTGCCAGCGTCGGCTTTTCGCCGATTACTGGAGGGAGCGATGGCCAGGGCAGAAAGCCCCGCCGCAACGCTGCTCTCCGAGGATGAGTCGGAGAGGTTGAAAGTTTGGAGTTGGTGGAGACGGGGGAGGGCCTACCTACACTTGGAACACGAGCTTCGACTTGCTGGCTTAGAGATTGGCGGTGGCGTTGGCAATTTGTCCTACCCCACATTTCCCAGATCAGCCGCGTGGGAGCGTCGTAATCCGGTAAGAGTAGCGCCCATGTGAGCCGCTTACACCCAATTAACCCTCTTAGCCCACTTTTGCTGATTGACAACAGGGCGATGCAGTTTCATACGCCCCATGCAAGGAACCGCCCCCGCCCTACAAGCACAGGGCGGGGTCGGTCTGGCGTCGACAGTTACGCTGCTCTAGGAACCGACGGCTGCCTCAACCTTGGAGGCTGCGTCTGAGGTGACCCAGTTCTTCCACGCCGAGTTGTTCTGCAGGAACTTGTCCGCGGCGGCGGAAAAGTTCCCGTCCAACTCGCCGAGGTAGCCCTCCGCCTCCAGCTGGTTGGCCGCGCTGAAGTCCCACTTCTCGAAGAAAGTGACTAGGTCCGGCGCTTGGTCGATCAGGTCCTTGCGCATGACGATAAGGACCTGCGCTATAGAGTAGCCGCAGTTCCTCTCGGCGTCCCAGCACTCGGCGGTGTATGGGGGCTCTTCCAAGAGGGTGTAGCCGCCGTATTCACTGCTCAGAGCGTTGCTGAGGGTGGTGGGTCCCCAGTAGTAAAACAGCACCGGCTCCTCTTTCTCAAAGGAGGCGCGGATCTCCGCCTCAAGAGCTTCGCCGGATCCGGCGTTGACCAGCTCAATCACGTCGTCTAAGCCGTAGCCCGCCACCTGCTTTGTATTGGTGACCTCGCACTCCCAACCCGGCGGGCAGTTCAGCAGCCGGGCTTTCCCGTTGGAATCTGGAGTTACGAAGAGGTCCATATGGTCCCGCAAGTCTTGGACTGTGCTAAGGCCGGGGTTGGCGTCCGTCACGTACTTAGGCACAATGAAGGCGGACTGCCAGTTGTCCTCCAAGCTGTTCCCAACTACCTCGATGGTGCCCTCAGCGATGGCTTGGTCGTAGGCTTCCTTCTGGTTTGGAAACCAGATTTCCAAGGCGACGTTGGTGTCGCCCCTGGTAAGGGCCTCCATCAGCGGCACCGTGCCGCCGAACACCTTGTCGGTCGGGTACCCGTACCCCGCGCTGACGATCCGCGCGGCGATGGCGTTCTGAATCTGGGCGCTGTCCCAGTTGAGGTCTGAGAAGATGATCGTGGGCTTCTCCTCTTCCCCGCAGGCGCCCGCTGCGAACATAAAAACCACCATGAGGCTGAGCAGCCCCAGTCCTATCCTTCGAGTCTTGCCTTTCATGCCGTGACTCGCCTTCTTGGTCCTTAGCGCCGCCTGCGCGTGTTCTTGACCGGGATTTCCCATATTGTGAGTCTTCAGGCTCAAAGAGCAGCCCGAACGGGATAGTGGCATCATATTCAGGTCTGCAAGGCCAGTCAATCTCCGGTCTATCCGATAAGGGATGCGATTCTTGCCGTGAACCATGCTTCTTGTCCGTCTTTGTTGTCTTCAGGCTCCCCGCCAATGGGGTGAAAGCGCATGGAAGACGAGGCGACTCCCTGGAGCGCTCTCCCTCTTGGCAAGATCGTGGTTGCATCCTCCCTCAGCTTGGCGCCGGCGATAACCGGCCGATACGATCCAACACTCCCTGAAACAACCGTCGAGGAACCGACACCTTGGACAACTGAAAGATCAACCGCCGGGAGTGGCGCACCAGCCGACCTCCCATCTTGATCAGCTTGACCTGGACGCTCCTCAGCGACCAGTGCTTGACCGCCTTGGGCAGACATAACCGGCGCAGGAAGTTTCCAAGGTTGTACGCCAGGACGAACAGAGACAGACGCACCCGGTTGGCCATGAACCGATGGCAGGACGGCCGAGTCCAGTTCAGCGCGTACTTGCCCTCCTTGATCCACTGCTCGGCCGTCCCACGACCATTGTAGAAATGCACTACCCCTTCCGGGCCAGCCGACATGTTCGTGACGATGAAGCCCACCCGAGGGAACAGCTCTCCCCTATGCCACTCCACCTTGGCCACCACTCACCGAGTGAAGCCCACCCGAGGGAACAGCTCTCCCCTATGCCACTCCACCTTGGCCACCACTCACCGAGTAATGCAGCCGCAGCAGCTCGACACGCAGATCGTCGAGTATGTTCTCGACAACCTCGATCTCCGCCACGACGTGGGCGGCCCCGAAGCGGCTGTCAGCGTCGCGGTGCGCCTGCATGATCATCGACAACCATTCCGGCGCGCCGTCGGTCTCGCCCCAGCCTGACATCGCTCCCCCCGTCAGGCTCTCCCTCGTCGCTTCCAGCAGCCCCAGGACCTCGACCACGCGGTAACTGGTCAGGTCGCTCTCCAGCGCAAGCTCTCCAAACAGCGCCCCGGCCCAGGCCGGACAGCCCGGCGGCAGTTCGTCGGTGGACAGTCTTTCCGGCTGGTCAGTCATGTCTTATAACCAGGTTAACCATAGATACCCAAGACGCAACATCCCATCTGTAATGCACACTCACACCTGAGATGCACCCTGGGCCAGATCGTAGGCCCGCACCGGCGCGACCGGAGCCTCAAAGGACTTCGCCCGGGCGCGGCGCGAAGGCGAGAAGCGGATGGAACGGCGACGGCGGCGTTCCATAGTTGCCCTCCGCCTCCCACTCGTGCTGACGCCGCTTCGTCCATTTCACACTCCGGCCCGGCCAGTCCACGGCCCACAGGTCCGACAGCGACGCGAACCTCCAGGGCTTGACCGCCCACAGGACCAGCACCAGGACCCTGACGAGATACTGCGGGCCGATGGCCCATTGCCCATGCGTCCAGTGACGGACATGATCGTAGGCCGAAGTATGGTGCGGCATCCCCAGCAGAGCGATCAAATGGCTCCAGCCATTCAGGGAAGAGATGGAGAGCGACTGGGAAGTCATGCTCGGACACCAGCTGCCTGCGGTACCTCCAATCGAGTCCTTTTGGTCGGCCATTCCGGAGTTCTTCACATGGCTCCACGGGAGCATAGCCTCTTCATCTCCTACACCAATGCCCATTGGCCCGGACGAAGAAGTCGTGAGTCCATCCTCAACGAGCCAGGACCTGGGCATGAACGCCTCCACTCTGGAGCGCATTCGCTTTGCTGCTGCCAACAGGCTGTGTGTCGACGTGGGTTACGAGGGGGACGTGCAAAGGGTGGAGCCATACCCACTGCGCAAGGCTCGCGGCGGCAATGTTGTGCTATATGCCTGCGAGGCCGGCTCCTCCGAATGTGCTACCTATCGAACTGGCGGCATTTCGGAGGTTGAGGTCACAAGGCAGACGTTCGTTCCGAAGTACGCCAACGAGCTGCTATCGCCGGGCCGCTAGGGTTGAACGGTCCGGTCAGCCAAATAAACTAGCCTGGAGAGCATGGCCCCATGGCGTCGCCCAGACAGTGGCGTGATAGACTACAGTCCCAACCACATCTCGAAGATAGTTCTGCCTACCGTCAACTTAGGCCCACCACCGCGTACGGTAGATATCACCATCTTCGAGATGTGGCTGGGCAGCCTGTCAACGCACCGGGGCCTCTCGATTCCTGCATTGTGATGTGGCGGGGCGGAGAAACGATAGGAGCATCACGCTGCACCGACTTACTAGGCATCCGCCTCTCCCTTCGGCATCTCCATCCCAACTATCCAATCGACACCAAGGACTCAGGTACTCGTGGGCGGTATAATTGGAGGCAGCGAGAGGAGTTGGTCGAATCCCCCAAATTGCTGCACCGCTCTGGACCAGCCAGCTAGCCTTGTATACACTCGTCTACTGGTGCGAGTCTTCTCAAGTGGGCCTATTTTGACGGTAGACAGAACCATCTTCGAGATGTGGTTGGGGGCGCTTTCAGGCCCCCCAAGGCCCTCTCCAGCTATTGTAGTGGGCTAGGGCAGAGCGACTCAAGAAAGGTTCCGCCGGTGCCCTGCCCTCCGCCCCTTGCAATCATGCCTCCGCCTCTTACCGTCTCCCTCCATCAGGCATCCCGTAGCTGACGATTGGCGTGGTGAAGATATAGTGGGACCACGGGGCTGTCACCGATGTTCGCGTGGACACCCCTCCCCAATAGCCCGACCCGGGGAAGGCGCTGTCTGACTTCCCAGACCGCTGTTCATTCCCGGCGGAGGTGGAGTGGTCTCACCGAAGAGCCAGGAATCGAAAAGGCCGTCCAGATCCCTGCCTGCAATCTCCTCAGCCACAGCGACAAGGTCCTCGGTTGTCACGTTGCCTCCGGCATGGCGGGAGACATACTCGCGCAGAGTCTTGAAAAACGCCTCGTCGCCGATTTCAATGTGCAGTGCGTGGAGGGCCATTGCGCCTCTCGCATACACGCTGCCGCTGAAAAGGGAGTCGGGGTCGGGATTCGCCGGCGGCCCATAGACAGGTCGCCAGACCATCTCCCAGAACTGCTCGAAACAGCCGCCGCCGGACTTGTGGTCTAACCACAGCCACTCAGCGTAGGTGGCAAACCCCTCGCTCAGCCACAAGTCCTGCCACGACGCGGGAGTAAGCAGGTTCCCAAACCACTGGTGCGCCAACTCGTGGGCTATCAACCTGTCGCCGAAATTCTCCAGGGCCCGTATCCCATAGACGGGCCGGGGCTGGGTTTCCAGCGGCGGAATCGCCTCGTCAATGACGACGGAGCCGGTGGACTCGAATGGATACGGCCCGAATAGTTCACTGAAAAAATCGACTATCAAAGGGACGCTATCGAGACTACCCCTTGCGGATTCGTCAATCGACGCTTCAACCGAGTCAACGACGGTTATCCCCCCAGGACTTTCACTGGCGACGTCGTCAAACTGTGCGACCGCCAGATAGCTGGCCATCTCATGGACGCTTTCCCATACGTACGTCACAGTCTCTCCGTGGTCGGTCGTACTGGTCAATTCACCGTTTGAGGCCGCTTCATAGGGCTCGGGCACCGTGATGATGAAGGTGTACAAGGCTTTATCGGATGGATGCTCATTGACCGGGAGCCAGTGCGACGCCCCCCAGGGTTCGCCGTACGCGATTATCCCGGTCCCGTAGTTTATCCAGCCGATTAGGAGACTTGTTCCAGGCGCATAGCTGGTCGAAGGTTGACCCTCGTAAGAGACCGTGGCATTGAAGGTCGTTCCTACAGGGATCGGCGCACCGGGCTCGATTGTCAGCTCGTATCCGGCGCGAGAGTGGTCGGCTGGGCGGCCACCCACGGTAACCTGCGTAACCGTTAAGCCTCGCAAGTCCAGATTGAATGAGGAGAGGTCCTGTGTTGCGTCGGCTTCGATTTGAGTCCGGCCCGAAATCTCGTTGGCTTCCACGTCGATGTCGAGGGTCACCGTGTAGCGGGAAACGTCATATCCGCCGTTGCCCAGCCCGGGATAGAGAGGGTCGTCCAGCCCTGCCGCGCCAGGACGAGCGGTCCGAATCGGCGTGGGCGTCGGTTCCCGCGCCGGGGAGGCTGTTGGCTCCTGAGTCGGAGTAGGTATATCTCCGTCGTCACATGCCGTAATCACGGCAACGGCCATCAAACACGACAGAGCAATCCGCGCGGTCGGTTGAAGGGTTTCGAGCAGTCTGACTCGCAAGCCGAAAGCGAAAGCCAATTGGCGGCCCTTTCGTGGGTATAGCTTGAGAAGCTTGATTCTCTCGTAAAAAGTCTGTGCAGGTCGAATTAGAACAACCGTACCCTTGCCTGGGTACAATATACAGTCTCTGTTCCGTGTCCTACCCCAACATACGGTAGCGCTCACATGTGCTAAAGCGCTGGAACTTCCTCAAAACGGGTTTTTACGAATCGCCTAGATTGCCGCCACAACAGTACGCAGAAATGCGGCCTGTCGTCAATCCGATCCGAAAAATGTGGGCCTAAGAAAAATGTGGGCCTAAGTTAGAGATTGACGGTGGCGTTGGCAATTTGTCCTACCCCACATTTCCCAGATCAGCCGCGTGGGAGCGTCGTAATCCGGTAAGAGTAGCGCCCATGTGAGCCGCTTACATGGGCATCATGGCCAGTATGTGTGCTAGATGCCGTGTTAGCGAGATCTAGCCGGACTTTATCCGTTCGATACCAGTAATAAGCTGAATACAATGGAGGTGGAGAGATGGCGGTGATTGGCGTTGGAATTGTCGGCTCCGGTGGCCGGGGCCAAGGCCGGGGCAAAGGCCGCCATAGCCGCCTCCCACTTCGCCAGGTCGTTCGGATCGGCGTCCCATCGGTCGAAGGCCGCCAGCTCCGGCGGCATTTTGACGCGCAACGAAGGATGCGAGTCTAGGATTCCGTCGCGGTTGGACATGTAGCCCCTCCTTTGCAGGGGATGTGGCCCGGGCCACAACGCGGGTTTTTCAACGCTCTCGAAGGTACCGCAAACACCACCGCGAGTCTAGGATTCCGTCGCGGTTGGACATGCAACTCTCCTTGTAGGGGTATCGTGTAGGCGCACCGTGGCCCGGGCCACGACGAGACCCACCACAACGATACCGAGCATCAAGGCGATCGAAGGGAGATCGCTGGACACGCTCAGTTGAACGGAATAGGCGGTTAGCCGAAAGGCGAATAGGCGGTCGAAGAGCTCCAGAAATGCAAACATGCAATGGTGCATGCAATATCTAATGGGTGGATTTCTGCCTCTGGGTAAGTATATATCTACTACACCATGCAGTACGAGATCAGCGGGTCGGTGCTGGCAGGGCAGATCACAACCACGACCTGGGCGGTGGCTCCATTGAGGACCTGGGTCTGGTCCAGGGCGATCGGTGGGGCCGGCCGCGGCATCGGTGGGGCTGGCCAGTTCGCGTCGTGGACCAGGGCGGCTCAGCTCAGGACCACGACCTGGGCGGAGGCAGCGGTGGCCCGGGCCACGGTACCCCCCAGGCGTTCAACTCTGCGGTGGACCTGCCCAGGGCGCGCCGTGGGCGAAGGCAGCGGTCGATCGGGCCTGGGCGCGCCGTGGACCAGGGCGGCTCAGCTCACGACGTCGGCCTGGGCGGTGGCTCCGTCGAGGACCTGGGCCCCCACGTGGCTCGAACCCCGTATATGTCTCGATGTAGCTTCTTGAGGTCCTGCGATCATTCCGCAAGAGGCAATCTCTCACTGTCTGCTGTGGTCGCTCGTCTTGACGTCAGCTATATGTGAGCCTATGCTCCATTAGTATTGACTAGGAAGGGATATGACCCAATGGATGCCACATGCAAAACAGATGGATGACCCTTCAAGAGGTCGCCGAGTACCTGCAGCTGAGCAAGGACCTGATATATCGGCTTGCTCAAAGCGGAAAGATTCCCGCCTCTAAAGTCGGAAGCCGTTGGCGTTTCAGACAGGAGCGGATCGACCGCTGGATGGAGGATATGGCCGTCGACACAGTGACGCGTGGCAGGAGTGATGATGTCCGAGGGTAGTCTCACAGATTCCCTGAGGAATGGAGCGGATCAGACACAGATGCGTTTCATCGATCTCTTCGCCGGCCTTGGTGGATTTCATCTTGCGCTCAAGAATCTCGGCTACAGGTGCGTCTTCGCGTCCGAGATCGACGAGAGTCTGCGGGCGACCTACTACGAGAACTTCGGAGTGACACCATTTGGATACATCCGCGAGGTTGCAGTTGAGACTATCCCGAGCCACGACATCCTCTGCGCGGGGTTTCCATGCCAGCCGTTCTCCAAGGCTCGAGACTACTCAGAGCCGGGAGACCCAGAGCTCAGTGAGCTATACCTGTGACCTGCCCCCCAAGAGAAACAATGACTATCATGGTCTTCATTTCAATGATGGTGGACCACTAGGTTTCACACCAAGAATGAGTTTGACCGTCTTTTTCTTCGTGGCAAGGTTACCGATTGCAGTTTGTGGGCACCGTTGAACGACTTATGCTGGGCTTCAGATAACGAGGTCCATTACATGACATTCACCAGAGACCAGAAGGAACCCTGGTGGCACTCGGAAGCAGTCAGACTGGAAGGGACATTTACTGCTGAAGAGCACTACGAGAGAATTCGTGAAACAGTCACAATTGATGAAAACTTTTTCCGAGCCCTTAGAGCCAAGTTACGTGCCGCTCTGAACGAATCCGAATTGCGAACAACTGAAGCTAATGCCCTCTATGACAATGATGACCTAGCTGATGTGTTGCGAGACACCTATCGAATGCTCACCGCGCAGTACGGGCTGCAAATGGTGATCCTGACCGAGGACGGTGGGTAGAGAGCGAGTGGATAGCCTAGATCGTGTATCTAGAGAGATGAAGATGCAATTGGACTTTAGCCCGAATCCACCGAAGGACACGGATGGACGGCGTGAGGACAGCGGAAGGGGGTGGGTGAGGGAGCTACAGGGGAGATGGCCTGGGGTCTTGGGGTAGATGGGGGGTTGGCAGGAGCAGGCCGGCATTGGCCACCAGGCGATGGTCGTCAAAGAGGATGCGGATACGGTCGGGATTGTTCTGTGGCAGCATCTATTGGGTGCTCCTCTGAATCTGGGAGCTGAATTCCGTTCCTGGCGCGTTGGTTGGGATGACTCCTATAGGCGAAGTCGTCGTTGTGGTAGAGTTCTGGATAGGAGTTGGAGATTTCCTTGTCCGAAGGACTATCCAGAACATCAGTGTGGAACTGTCATCCGACATCAGCGAGGGCGGTGAGCTGGAATCTTGAGCTCGATATGCGGTTGTCGGACTACGGCGAGCCCGTGGATAGACAAGCTACGGATGTGGAGTCCACGTTAGGCACAGGACCAGGGTATTCAGAAGCAACCCCGATTCCGGCGCCCACAGCAACACCTGTACCCGCAATAACCATCCCGCCGACGCCGGAGAGTACGCCGACACCCACACCGGCGGCAAGGTTGATTCCCTCGTAAAAACCCGTTTTGAGGAAGTTCCAGCGACTTAGCACATCTGAGCGCTACCGTATGTTGGGGTAGGACACGGAACAGAGACTGTATATTGTACCCAAACGCGGGTACGTTTGTTCTAATTCGACCTGCACAGACTTTTTACGAGAGAATCAAGGTTGACCTTTGGTGCAAAGCCCTGTGGACCAATGGGTTGTGTGGGGTTGGATTGTGGACCACTAGGTTGGAAAGTCTCATGAAAATAGAAATCGGCGAATCCCTGGGCTATTCTTACCTGCGGCACGTCAAGCAATGCTGGCTAGTGCAGGTCAATTGGAAAGCGTCCGAGCATTGGGCTAAATACATGACCGATGCGGAATTGGAAGCGATGTTTGCCGCCATGAGGCGGAAATTCGATCCGTACGGTAGCGTGTTCAAGAAATCCAGGGACGCCGCGCAGTTTTTGCGGCAGGGCGAAATTGATGTCTTGGGAGTGAACCAGAATGGCGGTGTCCATGCCATGGAAGTCGCTTTCCACGAAGGCGGCCTGAATTACGGTGGAGGAGTCGCCAAAAGAGTTCTCAAGAAACTGTTGCGCACGATGATGATTCTGACCGCCTACCACTCATCCGAAACAAGGTTCCATATCTACTTTGTTTCTCCCAAAGTGAATCACTCCGATCAAGAACCGCTGGAGGACACCTTTACGACCTTGCGAACAGAATACCCCGAAGTCGAGTGGAATCTCATAATCAACCAGGACTTCACCGATCAGGTAATGAAGCCTACTCTGGAAAAAGCGGGTACCGTCGCAGACACTTCCGAGTTGTTCATGCGCTCCGCAAAGCTACTGGCTCTGAGCCGGGATAGCTCGGAAATAGGTGGGAACGTCGGCCTTGGGCGAACAACAAATGGAGCGCAGCAATCCGGACCCGGTCAAATACAACCGCTGGTGCGAAAACTCATGAATACGCTGCTGGAGGATTATCCTACCCTTCTTAACGACGTTGACCTGCACAACTTAATGAATCAGGACTACTGCAAAAACACCGTAGGCCTCCAAATCAGCAATCTGGCGCTTTTGCGCAGCACGGAAGCTAGAAGGGAGATTTCAGGCCACAACAGGTACTGGAAGAAATTGTACGCAGGCAAATTCTACGTCTGCTCTCAATGGTGGAAAAGCCACCACATTCCCAATGCAGAAAGCCTGTTGCGGTTCGTATCTGGACTCGGCCAAAGGAACCGGGGTCATCAGGGTGTTCCCGCATTGAAGAGCCACGAGAAAGTGCTCGATGATTACATCAGGCGGGGATAAAGACGGTTGGAAAATCGGCCATTCAGGATACGGCAGCGGAGAGGTTTCTAAGAGCGGTGGCTGGGCGATAGGTGAAATCGTATACAATGTTGATCCCCTCGTAAAAACCCGTTTTGAGCAAGTTCCAGCGATTTAGCACATCTGAGCGCTACCGTATGTTGGGGTAGTATACGGAACAGAGACTGTATATTGTACCCAGGTGTGGGTACGTTTGTTCTAATTCGACCTGCACAGACTTTTTACGAGAGAATCAATGTTGCAAGGGCAGGTTGCGCAGTTGACGGCGGCCAAGGAAGAGTTGCACAAGCAAGTCGCCGAGCTCAAGCGAGCAGGAAAGCGCCAGGCGGCTCCGTTCTCCAAGGGTGGGCGGAGCAACCGACCCAAGCGTCCCGGCCGCAAGCCGGGTATGGGGTCGTTCAGCTACCGAAAGTCGCCGTCTCCCGATGAAGTCACCGAGCCGCTTGTAGAGGTGGCGGTGGCTGAGGACACCTGCCCCGGATGTGGAGGCAGACTTGCCGCCTTGTATTAAGGTGGACCCCATTATTAAGACAGCACGAGGGCTAAATTAAGAGAGTCTCCCACCCCTGCGCTAGGTTTCACCAAGCCCGATGGCAGCCCTGCTTCTTCAGCTGCTGCTCCCCTTTCTTCCTGGCCATGTTGGTACACCTCTGCTGGGGTCCGGTAGCCCAAAGCCTGGTGAGGCCTCTGCCGGTTGTAGAACTCCAGGTAGGCATTGATCCCAGTTCGGGCCTCGGCGACGGTCTGGTAAGCTTTCAGATACACCTCCTCGTACTTGATGCTCCGCCACAGCCGCTCCACGAAGATGTTGTCCAGGTACCTACCCTTACCATCCATGCTGACCTGGACCCTCTGCTCCTGCAACGTCTGGGTAAAGGCCTCACTGGTGAACTGACTCCCCTGGTCGGTGTTGAATATCTCCGGTCGTCCCTTACCCAGGGCTTCCTCCAACGCCGCCACGCAGAAGCTGGTGTCCATGGTGTTGGAGAGCTTCCAGGCCAGCACGTGCCGGCTGTGCCAGTCCATGATGGCCACCAGGTACAGGAAGCCCTTCGGCATGGGGATGTAGGTGATGTCCGCGGCCCAGACCTGGTCGACCCGATTAACCTCCACTCCCTTCAGCAGATAGGGAAAGATCCGGTGTCCCGGCGCTGGTTTGCTGGTGTTGGGACGCCGGTAGATGGCTTCCAGACCCATCAACCGCATCAGCCTTCGAACCCTTTTTCGGCTCACCAGATAGCCCTGTTGCAGCAGCCAGGCCTTCATCTTCCTGGAGCCGTAGAAGGGGGTCTTCAAATACTGACGGTCCATCAGGGCCATCAACTCCAGGTCTTCTGCCCTGGTCGGTACCGACCGGTAGTACACCGAGGCCCGGCTGACGTCAAGCAGGATACATTGACGCACCAAAGACAGTTGCTGGTGGTCTCGGTCTATCATGGCTCGCCGTATGCTGCGACTCATAGACCGGACCTTTCCGACAAAAAATCGCGTTCCACCTTCAGCTGGCCGATGTGCCGGTAGAGGTGGTTAATCTGAGCTTCCTTGGCTTTCTCCTGGGATTTCTGATTGGTGGCAAATAGCTCCGGGGCTCCTTCCGCCAGGGCCCTTTTCCAGGCGTGAATCTGACTGGGATGGACCTCAAATCGGCTGGCCAGCTGGGCGATGGTCTCTTCCCCCGCAAGGGCGGCCAAGGCCACCTTGGCCTTGAACGCCGGACTGTGCTTATTCCTCGTCTGCTTCATGTCCTGCTCCTCCACGTCGGTTAGTTGCCGGTTATTTTAGGAGCTGGACTCTCTCTTAGCCAGTTGTCTAGTTTTTGGGTACCACCTCAGACCTTTCCGACAAAAAATCGCGTTCCACCTTCAGCTGGCCGATGTGCCGGTAGAGGTGGTTAATCTGAGCTTCCTTGGCTTTCTCCTGGGATTTCTGATTGGTGGCAAATAGCTCCGGGGCTCCTTCCGCCAGGGCCCTTTTCCAGGCGTGAATCTGACTGGGATGAACCTCAAATCGGCTGGCCAGCTGGGCGATGGTCTCTTCCCCCGCAAGGGCGGCCAAGGCCACCTTGGCCTTGAACGCCGGACTGTGCTTATTCCTCGTCTGCTTCATGTCCTGCTCCTCCACGTCGGTTAGTTGCCGGTTATTTTAGGAGCTGGACTCTCTCTTAGCCAGTTGTCTAGTTTTTGGGTACCACCTCAATACCTCACACCGTCTTGGCCGCTCGACCCGATATTACTGAAGTAGAAGACATCGAAGAACGAGTCCACATCGAAGAACGAGTCTACCCCGAAGCTGACGCCATCTTGACCACTGGATCCGATATTAGAGACAACCAGATCAGTCCGTTCTCCCAGAGTCTTTCTTGATTCCCTCGTAAAAACCCCTCGTCCTCCGGGGGCAATGGGAGGATAATGTGGGGAAAGGGCGTTGGGGCAGCGCCCGGGCGAGGGAGGGGAGCATGTTCCGAGCGCGAGACCCGCAAGAGAGCCTCTGGCAGTCCCAGTTCCTGGTGACGCCGAAGAAGGCTAAGCGCCTGGAGGGGAGTTGGGCCGAGGTTTTCCGAAACGAGGCGCTCCCCCTGATTGACGAGGAGCTCTTTGCTCCGATGTACTGCGCGGACAACGGCCGTCCCAACCGAGCGGTGCAGACCGTCCTCGGGGTCCACCTTCTCAAAGAGATGTTCAACCTCACCGACGGTGAAGCCCTGGAGCAGCTAGAGTTCAACCTGCTCTGGCACCACGCCCTGCGGCTGGACATCGAGGAGACCCACCTGCCCCAGAAGACCCTCCACAACTTCCGAGTTCGCCTGATGCAGCACGATGGTGGCCGGCTGGCTTTCCGGGAGACCACGGACCGGATCATCCAGGCGCTGGGCATACGCACCGGAAAGCAACGGTTGGACTCCACCCACATCATGAGCAACATCGCTACACTCACCCGGCTGGGCCTGTTCTGTGAGACGATGCGGTTGTTCCTGCGGGCCTTGCGCTGGGAGCACCCAGAGCTTCGCCCTGTGGTTCCGGAGGGCCTCCTGGGGCGCTATTTGAAGGAAGAAGACGAGGCGACCCACTACGAGGACGCCCACACGGGGGAGGGTCGGCGACGCTTTTCGGTCTGTGCCCGGGACCTCTACCGGCTGGTGGACCGGTTCCGTGGCACGACTGCTGCCCAGCTGGAGGAGTACCGGCTGCTGGAGCGGCTGCTGCGGGAGCAGTGCCATGTGGGCAAACACCGGGACGGGCGCCCGGGGGACGATGACGACGATGCTGGGGAATGCAAGGTGCCCGTGGCCCTGAAGGACCCGAAGCAGGTGTCCGCCGACTCGCTGCAATCGCCCCACGACCCGGATGTGACCTACAGCGGCCACAAGGGGAAGGGGTACGAGGTGCAGGTGGCGGAGACCTGCCACGAGGAGAACGCCACCCAGCTCATCACCCACGTGGAGGTGACCCCCTCGAGTGGGAGCGACACCGACGTGAGCGTGCCGGTCGTTGACGGGCTCGCGGAGCGGAAGGTCCGACCGGACGAGCTCTTCGTCGACACGGCGTATGGGTCGGGCCGCAACGCCTTCGAAGCCTCGCGCCGGGGAACGGAACTGGTGAGCCCGGTGGCGGGGTCGGCACCGGGGAACTCGCACGAAGGAGAGCGTGACGGACCACCGCCGCTCACCGCCGCGGACTTCCAGATCGACGTCACAGGGGAGCAGGCCACGGTGTGCCCCGCCGGCCACCCGTCCATCGAGGAGTACGAGTTGGAGGATGCGCCGGAGCGGGTAGAGGTCCACTTTGCCGGGACAACATGCGAGCCCTGCCCCTTGCGGTCCCGTTGCCCAGTGAAGCTAGACCGGCGTGCGGGGGACTACGTCCTCAAGGCGGACCTGGTGAAGGTGAACATCGAGCGGCGCCGGAGGGCCGAGGCCACCGAGGAGTGGCGCAAGCGGTATGCCATAAGGGCCGGGATCGAGGGAACGAACTCCGAGCTGAAGCGCGCCCACGGGCTTGGGCGCTTGCGGGTGCGAGGGGGCCGTCGGGTGCGGCTTGCCGTCTACCTGAAGGCGTTGGCGTGCAACTTCAAGCGGATGGTCCATGCACGCCTGGTGGAGATGGAGAACACGGCTCAGCGGGCGGTCGGGACGGTACCTGCGGTCGCGGCCACATGAGGGCGCCGCTCCACAACTTCCACCGGGTGCCCTGAGCCACGGAATGGGTACCGCAACGGGATCACGCTTGTCCTGAGCGCGGCAGATGGTGCGGTGAGGCCAGCAGCCGGCATCCCGTGGCCTCCTCCCTTCCAGGCCCCTTCGCACGCCAGGGTTCATCTCAAACAGGCCTTTTTGCGAGGGAATCTTTCTTGCGTCGAGCGGGAATTCAATAGCTAGGTCTAACTGAGCCTGGGTTTGAGCTGCCTCGGATTGTGGCTGGGCCACCACTAGTACCGGTTCCATGTGTATGTGACAAATATAAGAAATAGGTTAGTCTTGTGTATGATCCTATAAGGAGGACATACGAAGACATGCCTGCTCTCAAGTACAAGGTGGAGTTGAACGAGTCGGAGCGGACACATCTCAAGCAGATGGCGAGTCGTGGGGAGACTTCGGCCCGTAAGGTCAAGCGAGCGCTGGTGTTGCTGAAGGCAGACGAAGGTCTGATCGACCGTGACATCGCCAGCGGACTATTGATAAGCGCCTCCACGGTGGGACGTGTGCGCACGCAGTTTGTACAGGAAGGACTCGACAGTGCGCTCATTGAACGCCCGCGACCAGGACAGAGGCGCAAGTTGGACGGTAGGCAGGAAGCGCACCTAGTCGCCATTGCCTGCAGCGATGCGCCCGAAGGACACACGCACTGGACGCTGCAACTGCTTGCCGACAAGGTGGTCCAGATGGGGTTTGCCGAGAGCATCTCCCTCGAGACGGTGCGCCAGACGCTCAAAAAAACGAACTCAAGCCGTGGACGAAGAAGGAATGGTGCATCCCGGAGGTGAGCGGGAAGTTCGTGGCTCGAATGGAGAATGTGCTGGACCTGTACCATGAAGACTACGACCCCGACCATCCCGTGGTCTGTTTCGACGAGACGTCCAAGCAATTGGTGGCCGACAAGAGACCGTCCATCGGGGCCAGGCCGGGTCGAGTGGAACGATATGACTACGAGTACAAGCGAAACGGGACCCGAAACCTGTTCATGTTCTGTGAGCCGAAAGCTGGCTGGAGGCATGTCGAGGTGACCGAGCGTCGCACTGCTGTGGACTTCGCACATCAGATGAGGTGGCTGGCAGACGAGGCATACCCTCATACAAAAACGATACGGCTGGTGCTGGACAATCTCAACACTCACAAGCTGGGTTCGTTGTACGACGTCTTCGAGCCAGCCGAAGCGCGGCGGATCGCCAAGCGCCTGGAGTTCCACTACACTCCAGTACACGGCAGTTGGCTGAACATGGCTGAGATAGAGTTGAGCGTCTTCAGCAACCAGTGTCTCAACCGTCGAATCAGCGACGAGGTGGTACTGAAGCGAGAGGTCTCGGCGCTGGAACATGAGCGCAATGAGGCTGTCGCCGTCATAGACTGGCGTTCCTCCACTCAGGACGCTCGCACTAAACTTCAACACATCTATCCATCATATTCATATTGACACGGTACTAGTCCCGCAACTGCAACTACTGCTACCAGACCTGCTGCCAACAAAACGATGTTCCTTTTCCTACTCATGCTGCCTCCTCACATATTGGATTGTAATGAGCGTATCATCGCAATCGCCGCTAATCAATGCCCCGCGCAATTCGATTGGCCAACCATCTATGGGGCGGTATATGTGACCTCCCTTTTGTTGCTAATATTGCTGCGGACTGATGGACATCGCCCGGCACGGCATGATACCTACGATCAGTAGACCCTCGGTTTGACCCAAACAGGTCACCCTCGTTTCACCGAATTAGGTAGTAGCGCGCCGACTCTCGGAGGGAGTGCCAACGTGCTTATGAGAGGTCTCGCCGTCCTAGCTTTGATGATGTTCGCCGCGGTTGCCAGTCCGGGTGCCGCGAACGCGGTTTCATTGGGCGGTATTATGTACTACCCTCGGGCCGACGGCGTTGTTGCCGGGATCAATGTCGACACGGGCGTGGAGGTGGAAACGGTCCCAAGCGCCAGCTTTGTTGGGGCAAACGTAGGGAGCGCGCGGGAGATTGCCTTCGACCCTGTCACCCGCATGATCTGGTACTCGGCCACGGACGGTCTCATCTACTCAGTCCACGTCGACACGTCGGCAGCCGGGCCCAGCATAACCACGATACCTGGGGCGAATGTGGGCGCCTCTCGGCACGTCTTTATCGACTACGTGAGGCGTGAGTTGATAACTCCTATCACCGACGGGTCCATCCAGATGTACAACCTCAGTGACCAGCAGGCTTCCGGTTTCATAACGTCAACATTCTTCACAGACGGAAACGTTGGAGTGTTTCGGCACTTCGCCTCAGACGAAAGGACTGGGACTATCTGGTATGCGGCAACAGACGGAAGCTTTCGGGAGATGGACCCGGACTCACAGACCCACACAGGACGCACGATCCCCTTTAGCGTTCAGATAGGCGCGAACCCTGGAGCGTCTCGCCATATGGTGGTCGACCCTTTGAGAGACCTTCTGCTTTACGCAGTAACAGATGGCAGTGTTTCATCAATCGACCTCACCTCGCTTCTCGGGGACTCGTTTGCGATTCCTTCGTCCGTGTTCGACAACGCGGGGCCGGAAGCCGGGCGTATTATTACCTAAACCCGCCGGATCCAAACGTTGTGGTCCCTGGGTTGTCTGTCTATGGTTTACTGGCGCTCGCTACTGTCGCGTTCATCGCCGTCACCGCAACTATGCGACGACGTAAACCGACGGGAGCGTAACGACTCCGCTATCGCGTCATCGCCCGCTGTAAATGTCAATACTCGCCGAGCGACTTCGCCGCCAGAATCTCATCCCACCTCTTGATGACCGCGGGGGCTACATCGACCTATTCAGATCGCTGCAACCGGTGTCACCGCGTGCGTATTCACGACCAGGGTCGCCTCCGCAGCTCACCCACCGAACGACGTTCAGTGATGGCGACGAAGCGGACAAGCTGCGGGCTGACCGCACCATCGTGAAGGGGCGTTTCCTCGGCGGCACGATCGGATACGTGCTTGCAGATGACCTGGAACTCTATGCAAACGCATTCTCCAGGCCATTGCCCAGTCCGACGTACGTTCAGCAGACCGTTCTCGACGCCGTGACACAGCAGAGCCCGCTTACACCCAGACTCGTTAAGCCCGAATCCACCGAAGGACACCGATGGACGGCGTGAGGAAAGTGGAAGGGGGGTGAGGGAGCTACAGGGGAAATAGCCTGGGTTCCATTTGGGGTAGGGAGGTCGGCGGACGGTCTTCATCGCCGCACAGGGGCCCCTATGGCCGTCTGCGGGAGCTGTGATGCGCGGGATGGCGAGAGAATACGCAGCAGGGAACTCTCTCGGACCGGGCTGGCACGAGTCTGCGGGGATCTTCGGTTGTCCGGTGGGTGGGTCGGTCGCCGACGATGCCGTCAGGCCGGGAGTGGAATGGCTCGCAGCCGGGCCAAGGCACGGCTGAACTTCTCAGCCCAAGGCCAGCGATCCGGAAGATGCAGGGTCAACCGGCGTGCCGAGCGGGTGAGCCGTCCGGCCAGGGAGAAGAACCGCCGCCGGAGGGTCTTGGTGGTGGCTATCCGCTCTCCCAGACCGATCCGCGCCGTCCAGCGGGCCAGGTTGTGGGCCATCGTCTGGACGGCCAGCCAGGCGCCGTTGGCGGCGAAGCGGCCCGAGGGGAGATGGTTCAGCCCGACGCCGTACTTGAGGTCGCGTATGGCATTCTCGATCTCGGCGTGGCGGCGATGGTCAGCCTCCAGTTCGAGCAACTCCCCGTCCCGGTCGGTGATGAAGCCATGATAGCTGTATTTGGCGAAGAGGGCCAGTTGGGAACCGGGCGTCGGCTTCACCCGCCGGACGATGAGCCGTACCGGCGCGGCGTCCGCCTCGGCCTGGAAGGGGGTGCAGGTGGTCTCGGCCACATCGGCGGCACCGTCCATCCAGTAAGGAATCGGCGTCCAGGCATCTTCGGGTATCGCCTCGATGAGATTGTGCAGGCTTTTGTGCTGGCGGATGGTGATGGAGAAGCGGACATCCATCTTGCGGCAGACGGATACCACGCCATGAGTGTAGAACCCGCTGTCGGCCCGTAGCGTGAGTCGTCCGTCGGCCCCGGCGTAGCGCACCCGCCCCACCGTCTCCCGCAGGAAGTGGGCGGCGCCGCGGGCGGTGTTGGCCCGGCCCTCGCGCAGCCGGGACATCAGCACGTCTCCGGTGCCGGCGGCGATGGCCGGCAGCGGGTGGTAGCCCCGCTTGCCGGTATAGCCGTGGTGGCGGGCGCCCTCCTTGGCCAGTCCGTAGGTCTCGCAGATGGTGGAGTCCAGGTCAATGGTCAGGGGCCCGTCGCCGGGTCCCGCCCCGGCCTGCCAAGCCCGGGCCAGCAACTCGCGGCTCACCCGGTCGAGTTGACGGACGTGGCCCCGCCGGAAGCTGCGCAGGAAGGTGCCCAGGGTGGATGGCGCCTTGACCGTGCCGCCCAGGGTGCAGGCCGTCCCCCCGGTGCGCAACACATCGGCGTCGTCAATGCAGTCGCCCCCAGCCAGCGCAGACGCCACCAGCGTCATCATCTTGTCGCTCGTGTTCGCCCGCCCCGGGGCATCGCCCAGGTCGAGGCGCTGCCGGACGCAGTTCGGGCAGGCCGAGGTGCCGCGCCAGGGTGGCCGGAAGGAGCAGCCCGGCATTGGCCACCAAGCGGCGATCGTCGAAGGTGATTTGGGATCCGGTCGGGGTGGTTGCGTGGCAGCATCTACTGGGTGCTCCTTTTCCGGGGCCGTTTTTTTGCTACAAAACCATTATCCCAGAAGCACAGGAGCGCCTTCTTGCCGCCTCAGGACGCTAACCCGACGCCCTCCTTCGGTGGATTCGGGTTAACCCGGCGGTGAGGACGCGGCACCCGATGACTTTTAGCCTGCTCTAGCTGCTCCTCGGTCTGCTGGAGCTGATTGGCAAGGTTGGTGACCTGCAGTCTGAGTTGGCGTAGCTGCTCTTCGCTATCGCGCTCAGAATGCCCTTCAGTTGGCTGAGACATGTTTTCGGGCGGTCGCATCCCTGAGCCGAAGTCACTGGGCCTCTCTGGCTTCTCGGTGGGAGGAGAATCGCTGCTCCGAAGCTGATTCGTTAGCAGGTCTACCTGCGCTTCGAGTTGGCCTATTCTGAGCATAGCCTCGCCATACCGACTCACGAGGGCATCGTAGTCCGGTAGGCTCTGGGAACTACTCTCGTGAGCGTCTTGCGACTGAGACCAGCCCGGTGACCGCGACTGCTGATCGTCCAACGGCCTTACTCCTCTTGTTGGACGTCCTTACCAGCCTGCACGCGTACCCTGCAGGGCCTTGGCCGACGATTGCACACGCTGTTCCTTGCGCGAGGGGAGCTGTATGGCCACCACGCGTGCAAGGCCCAAGAGGTCGCGCGAATACGACAGATGGGCCGCCGGAAAGGCGTCCTGGCCGATCTGGAACACCGAATCGAGCTGTTCGGGGGCGATCTCGACCAGCACCCGGCCGGCCGGGCGCATATGGAGAGGCGCTTGACGTATCAGGCGACCCGTCGTGTCGAGACCGTCCGCGCCGCCGTTCAGGGCCTGGGAAGGCTCTCGTCTAAGCTCTCGAGCCAGCGCACCCATCTGAGCAGCCGTCAAGTATGGTGGGTTCGAGACTATGACATCGACAGGCGCCGGCAACGGGTCAAGCAGGTCGCCGTGGACCAGATGGACCCTGTCCTCGACTCCGTGCCTCCGCCGGTTGATGTCGGCCACGAGAAGCGCCTCGTGGCTTGAGTCTGTGGCGTAGACGGCCGCCCGGTCCAGGTGATGGGCGAGGGCAATAGCGATAGCCCCGCTGCCGGTGCCGACGTCGGCGATCACAAGGTCTCGCTCAGGCCTCTCGTTGGCGAACTCCAAGACCATCTCCACCAGGAGTTCGGTCTCCTGGCGGGGTATCAGTACATCGGAATTGACATAAAAGTCTAGCTCGTAGAATTCTCGGCTCTCCAGCATGTATGCGAGCGGCTCTCCGCCGATACGCCTTTCGACTAACTCGGCGATAGTCGCGCTGCTAGAGCTATCGAGATCGTCGTCCAGCGAGGCGAAAAACTGAGCGCGGTCCATGTTCAGACTGTGCCGGAGGAGGGCTTCGGCCTCGATACCTGCGTCGACAACCGCGCTACGCGAGAGCTGCTCGGTGGTCCCCGCCCAGGCTTGCCTGACCTTCATAGGCCCGCGTCCTCGATCTTGGTGGCCTGTTCCTTGGCGATCAATGCCTCGGTGAACTGGTCCAGTTCGCCGTCCAGTATCCGATCGAGCGAATGAGCTGTTAGAGACACCCTGTGGTCTGTGACCCGGTCTTGTGGATAGTTGTATGTTCGCACCCGCTCCGATCGATCGCCGGTGCCTACCTGGGAGCGGCGGGCCTTGCTGACCTGCTCCTGCTGGCGCTGCACCTCCCGGGCCAGTACGCGGGACCGAAGGACGGCCATCGCCTTCTCCTTGTTTTTGAACTGGGACCGTTCGTCCTGGCAAATGGCAACGAGACCCGTAGGCTTATGCGTAATGCGGACGGCGGTGGCAACCTTCTGGACATTCTGCCCGCCGTGGCCGCTCGAGTGGAAGATATCGATCTGCAGGTCTTCAGCGCTGATGTCGACGTCGACTTCTTCGGCTTCCGGCAGCACGGCGACCGTCGCAGCGGAGGTATGGATGCGTCCGCTCGATTCTGTCACAGGTATCCGCTGAACGCGGTGGCCTCCACTTTCGTGCTTAAGCTTGCTGTACGCGCCATCCCCCTTCACCTGAAAGACCACCTCCTTGATGCTGCCGAGCCCCGTCTCATTGCTGTTGATGACCTCGACCGGCCACCCCTTTCTCTGAGCGTAGCGGGAGTACATTCGGAAGAGCTCGGCTGCAAACAGGCCCGCTTCCTCACCACCGGTCCCTGCACGGACCTCCATGATGACGTTCTTCTCGTCGTTGGGGTCCTTTGGAAGTAGTGCGAGCCGCAGCTCACCCTCGATGCGGTCCTTCTCTTCCTCCAGCTGGGCCAGCTCATCACGGGCCAGGGCGGCGAGCTCCCGGTCAGAGTCGTCACGGGAAATCGTATGAGCCTCCTCGGTAGCCTGTGTAACCTTGCGGTACGCGCGGGCCAGAGTCGCAAGGTTTTTGAGGGATGCCTGCTCCTTGATGAGGCTCTGGACGCGCGAGTAGTCGCCGGAGACCTCCGGGTCGCCCAGCAGGGTTTCTACTTCGTCGTATCGCTGTTCTACCGAGGCTAGTTTATCCAGCATTTCTATCTACCAAGGTCTACCAAGCTGCGGCTCTCTAGAGGTTAGGGACGGCGCGGGCGTATTCTCAATGCGTGGTCAGTATAGCAAGATGGACGATTGCGCTGAGCAGGTGGCAGGAGCCTAGGAGTTTCGCAACGTTGTGAGCAGCTCGCCGCGGTCTATCTCATGCTGTTCGCTTCCGTCTAGGTCACGCAGCACGACCGTGCCCTTGTCGAGCTCGTCGTCTCCGATTATCACTGCATGAGTGGCCTCGATGCCCGACGCGTATCGGAGCTGGCTCTTGAGGCTTCTTTGTGATGGGGCCAGGACGGCGGCCAACCCTCCGCGGCGCAGGTCTGAACATAGCGCCAGCCCCGCTTCCTTGGCGTCGTCTCCCATGTGGGCGACGAGGACCCTTTTTTCAGAGTCGACGCGTTCTGGGTGCTTTTGACGCTTCAGGTCTCTCAGCACCCGTTCGATCCCCATTCCGAACCCGATGCCGGGCGTCGGGCGACCGCCGAGCGCCTCTATGAGGCCGTCATAGCGTCCGCCGCCGACTATCGTGCTCTGCCGGCCTTCGGCGGGCGGGGTAATCTCGAAGACGGTGCGTGTGTAGTAGTCGAAACCCCTGACCAGTCGTTTGTCGATCTCGAAAGGCAGGTCGATAGTCGCCAGGTGCTTCAAAAGGCCGTCCCAGTGCGACGCGCACTCGCCGCAGAGGTAGTCGACGCTGCCGGGCGCCTCCGCGATCACCGCCTGACACGATTCCTGTTTGCAGTCGAGCAGGCGTAGCGGGTTCTCGTCGAGGCGCCGGACGCAGTCCTTGCAGAGGCGGCCGATGTGCGGTCGATAGTGGGCCTGAAGCCGTTCGATATACGCCGGCCGACACTTCGGGTCTCCGGTGCTGTTGACCAGCAGAGACAGATCTTCGACACCGACCGTTTCCAGAAGGCGCCAGGCAACCTCGATGATCTCCGCATCCACGGCCGCGTCACCGTCTCCCAGCGCCTCGATGCCAAACTGGTGATGTTGCCGAAGTCGTCCGGCTTGGGGACGTTCGTATCGAAACAAAGGACAGAAGTAGTAGAGACGGACCGGCTGAGGCAGGTTGTGCATGCCGTGTTCAAGATATGCCCGGCAGACGGGTGCCGTGCCCTCGGGGCGCAGCGTTAACAGGTCGCCACCCCTGTCCTCAAAGGTGTACGTCTCTTTCTCGACGATGTCCGTGATCTCGCCCACACCTCGGACGAACAGGCGCGCGTCTTCGAATACAGGAGTGTCGATGCGCCCGTAGCCGAACCGGGCAACGACTTCCTCGGCCGTGCGATTGAAGAAGTCCCACAGGCCCTGATCTTCGGGCAGGATGTCCGATGTGCCTCTAGGCGCCTGGAATAGTCGCGGACTCATTTCTTTCCTAACGCGGGTGCCAATCGGATGGTATCACAAGATGGCGACACCACATGTCGTTTACTCCGGTACCCCGTACCCCGTACCCCTGACCCCTTACCCCTTACCCCGTTCTCTAATTGCGGCCTGCCAGCTACTTAGCTATACTGAATCATCAGGCGCAGCTTGAAATGAGGAGCCGGCAGACGAAGTCGTGACACAAGTACAAAGCCTTCTGAACAGGGCCTCAGAGTACCTTCCGGAGGAGAAGATAGGCTCGATCGAGCGGGCCTACCGGTTTGCGGAAAGGTCACACGATGGCCAGACCCGGTTGTCGGGCGAACCGTTTGTCGAGCACCCTCTCGAGACGGCCCTCTATCTCGCCGAGCTTAGACTCGACGCGAATGCCCTGTCCGCGGCGCTCCTGCACGACGTGATGGAAGACTGTGCAGTCGGGTTCGAAGAGCTCGACAGGGAGTTCGGAGGAGAGGTCGCCACGCTGGTGGACGGCGTCACGAGGCTGACAAAGACGGAGCTGATGGCGGAGGAGCGGGCGGCGTGGCAACGAGGCAGCTTCGACGGCGACGTTGCCCGCGCGGCGAGCCTCAGAAAGATGTTGATGTCCATGGCGGAGGACATCAGGGTCGTACTGATCAAGCTCGCGGACCGGCTTCACAATATGAAGACGCTTGCGGCGCTACCGGAAGACCGACGCGTCGCCATCGCTCGGGAGACTCTCGATATCTATGCCCCTCTGGCCCACCGGCTCGGAATCTGGGAGATCAAGTGGCTGCTCGAGGACCTGGCATTCCAACATATCGACCCCGAGGCCTACCAAGAGATTTCAAAGCTTCTGAGCTCCAAGAGAACGGAGAGGGAGGAGTATGTTCAGCGGGTCGTAGGCCTGTTGTTGGAGGAACTGGAGGGGTCGGGACTAAAGGTGGAGGTCTCGGGCCGACCGAAGCACATCTATAGTATTCACAAGAAGATTCAGAGCTATGCCCTGCAGAACAAGGAGGTCGGCGAGATATACGATCTGTTCGCCCTCCGAGTGCTCGCCAAGGACATCAAGGACTGCTATGCGGCGCTTGGGGTTGTGCACTCCAAGTGGCACCCGTTGCCAGGACAGTTCGACGACTACATCGCCAACCCGAAGGACAACCTGTACCAGGCCCTCCATACGGCCGTTCTCTGCGAAGATGCTTATCCGGTCGAGGTACAGATAAGGACCGATGAAATGCACCGCCTGGCAGAGTATGGCGTAGCGGCCCACTGGATGTATAAAGAGGGGCAGGCGACCGATGAGCGTTTCGAAGAGAAAATGACCTGGCTTCGCCAGCTCCTGGAGTGGCAGCGAGAGGTCAGCGGGGCCGAGGAGTACGTCGAGTCCTTCAAGACGGACATATTCAAGAACCAAGTGTTCGTCTACACGCCAAAGGGAGAGCTAAAAGAGCTCCCGGCAGGCGCGACCCCGATTGACTTTGCCTACCGCATCCATACTGACGTGGGCCACAGATGTATCGGGGCCAAGGTCAACGGCAAGCTGGTCCCACTACATTCCCAGCTCCAGAACGGCGACACCGTGGAGATAATGACCAGCAAGACGGTACGTGGCCCCAGCCTCGACTGGCTGAACCCGAACCCTGGACACTTAAAGACCACGTCTGCCCGGGATAAGGTCCGACAGTGGTTCAATCGCCAAGCGAGGAAGACGAACATTGAGAGAGGCCGAGAAATCTTCCACAAGCAGCTTCGCCGCCTGAGCGCCGAACTGGAAGACATCGAGGTCGCGCGGTCGATGAAACTCGACACGACTGACGACTTTTTCGCCGCGCTCGGAAATGGGTCCATCACGACGACCCAGGTCGTCAAGAAGCTGTCCTCCCAGGAGGTCAAACCTCAACAGGAGGAGCAGAGGGTCGCCCTCCCAAGCGTGGGACCGGGCTCGGGAATTGAAGTGCTGGGGGTCGGCGACCTCCTTACACGAATCGCCCAGTGCTGCAGCCCTATCCGGGGCGACGAAATCACGGGGTATATTACTCGTAGCCGTGGTGTGACCGTGCACCGCAAGACGTGCCTTAACATAGCGAACGAGGATGAGGTGGACAGGTTGGTGGAGGTGAGCTGGGGCAAGACCCAGACCCTCTACCCCGTGCGGATTCGCCTCGAGGCGTGGGACCGCCTTGGACTCCTGAAGGACATCACCTCTCTGGTGTCAGACGAGCGCGTGAACATTGCCTCGTGCGTGTCTGAGGAGTACGATGACGTCAGTGTCATATCGCTTACCGTCTACATCGACGGGATCGATCAGTTGGGCCGCCTCTTTTCGAAGCTAGAGGGTGTTGAGGGGGTGACGCGGGTCGCCCGGTCCAATTCATCTGAGAACTTTGTGTCAAAGGGGGGTACAGCCATTGCCCAGTAAGAAATCGCAAAGGGTGGCAGAGCGAAGGCGCATGAGAAACGCGCCGCTTCGCTCCAAGGCCAAGACGTTCGTGGCCAAAGCCCGACGACTGATGGCCTCGAACGAGCTCGAAGAGGCCGAAAAGGTGGTCACGGAGGCGGTCGTGTCGCTGGACAAGGCCGCACAAAAAGGCGCAATCCACAAGGGTAACGCGGCGCGCCGCAAGTCGCGGCTTATGAGCCAGCTTCACGCGGCGAAGAGCAAGTAAACCGATACCGCCCCCTCGTGTCAGACGGCTAGGTGCAATCCCGCAAGAACCCTACGGTCAATCTGTCATTCTGAGGAGCCCCGATTCGGCATCGGGGCGACGAAGAATCTATGCCGTCACCCTTATACAAGGTCCCTTGGCAGCCAACGGTCTAGATTCTTCACTCCGTTCAGAATGACATGTTCATGAACCATCGAGTTCATTCGAACGAATTAACCAGAATGTACTTTTCACTCCTAGTTTGAAGTAGATAGGGACGGAACCACGGAAGCTCCAAGAAACACACTCACGGACCTGATGCCGGTGATCTTCCTGGCGCACGGGGCGCCATACTTCACAGGCGACGACGGGGAGATGGTTGGCGCGGACGTCCTGTTCTCGGCGGCTCATGGAGCCCGGCCTGGGAGCGGACGGTGGTCCGGGCGCGGTCGAAGAGACCTCTCCTCTCGGGTTGACGGCACTCTTTTCGGAGCTTCACGAATGGGCGAACGGTCTCCCGCTTCCGAAGTCGGTGCTGATGCTGTCCGCTCACTGGGAGGCGAGGCCGCTGACAATCGGGGCGACGAGGACAGTCCCGCTGATCTACGATTTCTACGGCTTCCCAGAGCCGTTCTACCGGGTCGAGTACGCAGCCCCCGGCGCTCCTGAGCTGGCACAGCGGGTCAAGGAGTTGATCGGCAAGTCCCAGCCGCTGGCAGAAGATCCGGACCGCGGACTAGACCACGGCGCCTACGTGCCGATGGCGGCGATGTACCCCGATGCCGACGTGCCGGTGCTGCAAGTCTCACTGCCGACGATGGATGCGCCCACCCTATTCGAGCTCGGCCGCACCCTCGCGCCGCTGCGGGAGGAGGGCGTCCTGATCGTGGGCAGCGGGTTTATGACGCACAACATGCGGGCGGCCGATCCGCGCCCGAACGCGCTGACACCGTCCTGGGCCTCGGACTTCGACAGTTGGTCCGCCGACGTCATGACACGCCGGGACGCCGACTCGCTCGTAACCTACCGCGACCGCGCGCCGGGAGTCGGGTACGCCCTGCCGACCCATGAGCACTTCGTCCCCGCCGTCGTCGCCCTGGGCGCGGCGATCGACCAGCCCGGCGACACGGCGTTCCCAATCGAGGGCTTCGTCATGGGCTCGTTCACCAAGAGGTCAGTGCAGTTCGGCTGACGGGAACCCAGTCTCACAGGTATGCACTAATGTGGAAGCTGGTTATTGTCGTCCCGCTGCTCGCCGTCGCGGCCTGCACACTTGACGGCGAATCGACTCCAGCGCCGAGCCCGATGGCAGAAAAGCCGCCGCCCCCGATACCTAGCGGTATCGCCGAACCCCCATCGACCGCGGCCCCAATACCGCTCCCGTCTAGACGCCCCGCAGGCTTTTCAAGACCATACGTGGGTCCGTTTGCCGTCGACAGAACACTCAGGCTCGCTGAAGGGGTTGCGTTCTGGCCTTACCTAGAAGAGCCTGGCGACACGTGTGTTGCCTCGGACGCGGAGCGGGGGACTATTACCGCCAACCTACTCGATCTTCCATTCATGGTCCCCGGTCAGTCCGATCGCGAACACCTGCCGAAACTGACGGGCGGTATACTCCTCTGTGAGGTCGAGCAACCGGTGTTCGTGCCAGGTGTGCTGATCGATGGTTGGCCTGTGAGGACGGGCGGATAGGCACGCAGGGCCGCTAGTCTTCCCTCGATACGTTCCGATGCGGCATCGCGACTACTCGCGACCAACGGATGGTTCAGATCACCGTTCGTGGTGAGCTTGTCGAACCACCGGTTGGCGGAAACGGCCCTATACCCGCACGCGTAACTGTTCAGAGTTGAGGGGAAACGAGCAGGTTGCGGCAGTGGAGGAGTGGGTTAAGGTCGTTGGCCCTCCAGGTGCCAAAGAGGGATGCGAGAGCCATTTTGGTGTTGGTGCCCCGTTCAGAGCGAGTGCCGCCGCTGATCTTACGGCTGACCACCAGGTGCCGTAAGCTCCGTTCAGCCGCATTGTTCTCGGGTGGCACACCCGGGTGGGAAACGAAGACGAACAGTTCCTTGATGAACCGTTCTATGCGCCGGCAGAGCTTGGCTTGAGGCGCAGTATCGTCGTTGGAGAAGGGCTGGCACAGCGACAGCAGAAGTTTCTCCAGCATCAACTGGTTGGGAGACGCTGACGGGTGTGAGCCAGACGCCGGTCGGCTGCGGGCGTCAGTGCACGCCTTTGCCCGGTCATAGAGTTGGCGCACCGCTGTAGCCCATAGGGCGAGGCCCATGTCTTGAGGGTACAACGCCTCAAGCTCATTGATGTCCCGCAACAGGTGTACCCAGCAGCGCTGCTTGAGGCCGGGGTAGTGACTGTATGCAGCGTAGAAGTCACTCACCAGCACTCCGCTGAAGAGTCTGCTCTCGCCCTGACCGGGGGACTCGCCCAACACCTCGTCCACCACACCCTTGCCGCGGCCACGGCGTAGGAAGTATCGCTCCGTGGGAGTGCTGAAGGTCCAGACATAGCCGTTGGCCCATCCTGCCGCCAGCCGGTCTCATCTGCATGCACTACCGGAGAGCCACGTATGCGCTCCAGCATCTCAGCCACTACCGGTTGGGCCCGTTGGGCCGTGGCGTGTACTACGTCTGATGGCGCCCACGCTCAGCTCCAACTGATGTACCGTTTGCAGGTACCACTGGATGCTCCTCACCGGCAGCCGCCCCTCTTCTCGCAGCGTAACAATAAGGCTCACCAGGTTGACCCCCAAGCGCCGCCGCCCCATTGCTAAGCCCGAATCCACCGAAGGACACCGATGGACGGCGTGAGGAAAGCGGAAGGGGGGGTGAGGGAGCTACAGGGGAAATAGCCTGGGTTCCATTTGGGGTAGGGAGGTCGGCGGACGGTCTTCATCGCCGCACAGGGGCCCCTATGGCCGTCTGCGGGAGCTGCGATGCGCGGGATGGCGAGAGAATACGCAGCAGGGAACTCTCTCGGACCGGGCTGGCACGAGTCTGCGGGGATCTTCGGTTGTCCGGTGGGTGTGTCGGTCGCCGACGGTGCCGTCAGGCCGGGAGTGGAATGGCTCGCAGCCGGGCCAAGGCACGGCTGAACTTCTCAGCCCAAGGCCAGCGATCCGGAAGATGCAGGGTCAACCGGCGTGCCGAGCGGGTGAGCCGTCCGGCCAGGGAGAAGAACCGTCGCCGGAGGGTCTTGGTGGTGGCTATCCGCTCTCCCAGACCGATCCGCGCCGTCCAGCGGGCCAGGTTGTGGGCCATCGTCTGGACGGCCAGCCAGGCGCCGTTGGCGGCGAAGCGGCCCGAGGGGAGATGGTTCAGCCCGACGCCGTACTTGAGGTCGCGTATGGCATTCTCGATCTCGGCGTGGCGGCGATGGTCAGCCTCCAGTTCGAGCAACTCCCCGTCCCGGTCGGTGATGAAGCCATGATAGCTGTATTTGGCGAAGAGGGCCAGCTGGGAACCAGGCGTCGGCTTCACCCGCCGGACGATGAGCCGTACCGGCGCGGCGTCCGCCTCGGCCTGAAAGGGGGTGCAGGTGGTCTCGGCCACATCGGCGGCACCGTCCATCCAGTAAGGAATCGGCGTCCAGGCATCTTCGGGTATCGCCTCGATGAGATTGTGCAGGCTTTTGTGCTGGCGGATGGTGATGGAGAAGCGGACATCCATCTTGCGGCAGACGGATACCACGCCATGAGTGTAGAACCCGCTGTCGGCCCGTAGCGTGAGTCGTCCGTCGGCCCCGGCGTAGCGCACCCGTCCCACCGTCTCCCGCAGGAAGTGGGCGGCGCCGCGGGCGGTGTTGGCCCGGCCCTCGCGCAGCCGGGACATCAGCACGTCTCCGGTGCCGGCGGCGATGGCCGGCAGCGGGTGGTAGCCCCGCTTGCCGGTATAGCCGTGGTGGCGGGCGCCCTCCTTGGCCAGTCCGTAGGTCTCGCAGATGGTGGAGTCCAGGTCAATGGTCAGGGGCCCGTCGCCGGGTCCCGCCCCGGCCTGCCAAGCCCGGGCCAGCAACTCGCGGCTCACCCGGTCGAGTTGACGGACGTGGCCCCACCGGAAGCTGCGCAGGAAGGTGCCCAGGGTGGATGGCGCCTTGACCGTGCCGCCCAGGGTGCAGGCCGTCCCCCCGGTGCGCAACACATCGGCGTCGTCAATGCAGTCGCCCCCAGCCAGCGCAGACGCCACCAGCGTCATCATCTTGTCGCTCGTGTTCGCCCGCCCCGGGGCATCGCCCAGGTCGAGGCGCTGCCGGACGAGTTCGGGCAGGCCGAGGTGCCGCGCCAGGGTGGCCGGAAGGAGCAGCCCGGCATTGGCCACCAAGCGGCGGTCGTCGAAGGTGATTTGGATCCGGTCGGGGTGGTTGCGTGGCAGCATCTACTGGGTGCTCCTTTTCCGGAGCCGTTTTTTTGCTACAAAACCATTATCCCAGAAGCACAGGAGCGCCTTCTTGCCGCCTCAGGACGCTAACCCGACGCCCTCCTTCGGTGGATTCGGGTTAAGTCTGAACAGTTACCCGCACGCCCACCACTTGACAGCGTAGGACTTCCGTGCTAGATTTGTTCGGAACATACGTGCGTAATGTTGAGGCGCGTGACAATCCCTAACGAGAGGCAGTGATGAAAAAGAAGCTTTCCCGGAGACAGGAGCAGATACTGGAGTTTATCGAGCAGTTCCTGGAGGACAACCCGTTTCCGCCGACCGTGCGCGATATCCAGGCGGGATGTCAGATCAGCTCCACCTCTGTGGTGGACTACAATCTGCGTATCCTCCAGCGCGAGGGGCACCTCCGGCGAGAGGCCGAGGTCTCCAGAGGAATCGAGCTTCTCGGCGGACAGGGGTCAGGGTCTAGACGGGACATGACCAATGTCCCGGTGCTCGGTTATATTGCAGCGGGCGACCCGCTGCATATCCCTCCGTCGGACTCGTGGCGTACTGAACAAATCGATGATGTCGATCTCCCTTCCTTCATTACTGGGGGCAGGCCCGACGTATTTGCGGTAAAGGTCAAGGGTGAGTCTATGATCGACGCCCTTGTAACCGATGGCGACCTGGTCGTAATGGAACCGGTATCCGAGCCACGGACCGGAGACATGGTCGCCGCATACCTGGAGGACCGCGGCGAGGTGACTCTAAAGCACTTCCACATGGAAAACGGGATGGTCACGCTTCAGCCGGCCAACAGCTCCATGAAGCCAATCACCGTACCGGCGGACAAAGTCTCGGTGCACGGACGCGTCGTTGGGGTAGTCCGGACCGTCTGACACCATCCGACCTTGGGAAACTCGATTGAGCCGGGCCACGCGCCCGGCTCTTCGCGTTTAAGGTGGTGATCAAGTCCGGGCGCACGCCGCGCGCCCCTACTAGGTACGATGCCACCCCATGACTACTAGCGGCACCCAGACACAAGAAACCTTGTGGCCTACATGGTTTCCATGCTATGCTGGCGAAGTCAGCCCAACAAGGAGTATGGAGCCATGCGGGTCGAGGACTTGCGCCAGAGAGTGATGGAGAAGATGAGGGAAGTAGCCGGCAGCGGGGACGAGGACGGCGTCGCGAGGTTCCTCGACTTCTCAAAGGCGCTGCTCCTGGCCCTGGCGTCTAGGCCGAGCCACGTCGAGGTCGACCTTCAGAAACTTACCTTGAAGACAGGGACGGCGGCCCGGATATTCGGTATGCACCAGGAGTATGTCCGCGAGCTAATCCGCAAGGGTGAGCTAAACGCCGGTAAAGAGAAAGGCGAGTTCCAAATCCCGCTATCGGAGGTAGTAAGGTTCCAGGCCAAAAATGAGAGCCTCCGAAGTAAACCTGGCGCCCACGGCTCGCATGCCCCGCACGCCCCGTGGACAGTGACGATGCCGGCGCACCTACCGCTGATCGGACGCGACTGGTGGAACTTGTACGGGACTGGGCCAGACGAACCGAAGGCCGTATAGCTGAGCCCGCGTGACTGAGATTCGCCTTCAATCAAGATCGCATGCGTTAGCAACTCAGAGATTGCTCTGAGATCAGATAAGAGGCGGTTGCGACCAGACCCCCTGAGGTCCACAATCAGTAATTCATGATATTGGAACTTCCCGGGAGAAAGTAGAATGCCCTTTACGAGCTCTCAACAACATCAAATCGAGGAACATCTAAGCCCGAATCCACCGAAGGAGGGCGTCGGGTTAGCGTCCTGAGGCGGCAAGAAGGCGCTCCTGTGCTTCTGGGATAATGGTTTTGTAGCAAAAAAACGGCCCCGGAAAAGGAGCACCCAGTAGATGCTGCCACGCAACCACCCCGACCGGATCCAAATCACCTTCGACGACCGCCGCTTGGTGGCCAATGCCGGGCTGCTCCTTCCGGCCACCCTGGCGCGGCACCTCGGCCTGCCCGAACTCGTCCGGCAGCGCCTCGACCTGGGCGATGCCCCGGGGCGGGCGAACACGAGCGACAAGATGATGACGCTGGTGGCGTCTGCGCTGGCTGGGGGCGACTGCATTGACGACGCCGATGTGTTGCGCACCGGGGGGACGGCCTGCACCCTGGGCGGCACGGTCAAGGCGCCATCCACCCTGGGCACCTTCCTGCGCAGCTTCCGGTGGGGCCACGTCCGTCAACTCGACCGGGTGAGCCGCGAGTTGCTGGCCCGGGCTTGGCAGGCCGGGGCGGGACCCGGCGACGGGCCCCTGACCATTGACCTGGACTCCACCATCTGCGAGACCTACGGACTGGCCAAGGAGGGCGCCCGCCACCACGGCTATACCGGCAAGCGGGGCTACCACCCGCTGCCGGCCATCGCCGCCGGCACCGGAGACGTGCTGATGTCCCGGCTGCGCGAGGGCCGGGCCAACACCGCCCGCGGCGCCGCCCACTTCCTGCGGGAGACGGTGGGACGGGTGCGCTACGCCGGGGCCGACGGACGACTCACGCTACGGGCCGACAGCGGGTTCTACACTCATGGCGTGGTATCCGTCTGCCGCAAGATGGATGTCCGCTTCTCCATCACCATCCGCCAGCACAAAAGCCTGCACAATCTCATCGAGGCGATACCCGAAGATGCCTGGACGCCGATTCCTTACTGGATGGACGGTGCCGCCGATGTGGCCGAGACCACCTGCACCCCCTTTCAGGCCGAGGCGGACGCCGCGCCGGTACGGCTCATCGTCCGGCGGGTGAAGCCGACGCCCGGTTCCCAACTGGCCCTCTTCGCCAAATACAGCTATCATGGCTTCATCACCGACCGGGACGGGGAGTTGCTCGAACTGGAGGCTGACCATCGCCGCCACGCCGAGATCGAGAATGCCATACGCGACCTCAAGTACGGCGTCGGGCTGAACCATCTCCCCTCGGGCCGCTTCGCCGCCAACGGCGCCTGGCTGGCCGTCCAGACGATGGCCCACAACCTGGCCCGCTGGACGGCGCGGATCGGTCTGGGAGAGCGGATAGCCACCACCAAGACCCTCCGGCGGCGGTTCTTCTCCCTGGCCGGACGGCTCACCCGCTCGGCACGCCGGTTGACCCTGCATCTTCCGGATCGCTGGCCTTGGGCTGAGAAGTTCAGCCGTGCCTTGGCCCGGCTGCGAGCCATTCCACTTCCGGCCTGACGGCACCGTCGGCGACCGACCCACCCACCGGACAACCGAAGATCCCCGCAGACTCGTGCCAGCCCGCGCATCGCAGCTCCCGCAGACGGCCATAGGGGCCCCTGTGCGGCGATGAAGACCGTCCGCCGACCTCCCTACCCCAAATGGAACCCAGGCTATTTCCCCTGTAGCTCCCTCACCCCCCTTCCGCTTTCCTCACGCCGTCCATCGGTGTCCTTCGGTGGATTCGGGCTAAGAGGCCATAATAACGCTTGCCCGGTATGCCAAACGAATCGGTGGGAGATTTTTGAAGACCTAATCGCTTCGGTTGCCATAGATGTTGAGTACAAGCAGATTATCCAAGGGAAGTTCTTGCCAATGGTAGCGCTCATTTGCTCTGACTGCGGATTTGTTCGACAGATCGGTGCTGGCAAGATCGGGCTCCTGTGAGGAGATGACCAACTCCCTGATCCTCTTCGGTGCTGGGGCGAGCTTCGGATCCGGGGAAGTAGTTCCCAAAGCGCCCCCCATCGCAGGCCGTTTGCTGGCGGCGCTGAGCCGCCTTTATCCGAACGCATGGGGCGAGCTTTCCAAGGAGTCGCAGTCAAGCCTGTCCGAAGACTTCGAGGCGGGTATGGTCGCCATAGGAGACCGACATCCGCATGCTTTGCCACCATTTGAGCGAAGCATGGCGTCTTTCTTCTTCAACTTCCGGCCAGGGGTCAACAACCTGTACCGCGAGCTGGCACAGCGAATGAAAAAGTACAGTTGGTCTGGTGCCCTTGTGACCCTTAACTACGAACGCCTCCTTGAGTTATCGTTGCTGGAAGAAGGACTGTTACCATACAGTGGCACCCAGCCAGCCAAGGACGACCATCCTGTGGAGCTGTGTCTTCCTCACGGTTGTTGCCACATCTTCTGCGAGTCGGTACGGGGAACAGCTGCAGGGATATCGTTCTCTGGACAGCATGTGACCACCAGAGGGCCCGTAAGGGTCATTAGCGACTACGCGGAATTCACTAGGCGAATCCAGGAAGACGCCTTTCCTCCAGTTATGAGCTATTTCAACTCTACGAAGTCCACAACCTCGTGCGCCAACTTTATCGAGGAACAGCGCGCTCGTTACAACGAAATGGTGGCTGGAGTTGACGTGATCGCAATTGTGGGGGTGAGGGTGCGACCTCACGACGGACATCTTTGGGACGCACTAGCAACCACCTCCGGAAAACTCGTGTACTGTTCGGGCGCTTCCGGAGCTAAGGAGTTCGAGGACTGGGTTGATCAAGTACGCGAAGACCGCCCCAATATCGTTTTGAGGAAATACTTCCAGGAAGGCTTCACCGAAATTTGTGAAGTAGTCGGCCTAGGCTGATCCTTGGGAGACCACCCGTTTTGAAATTTGCGTCCCCTTCGACTTCGTTCACGACAGGTGTCGATACTGTCGGGCGAGCGGTGAGCTTCCGGCCGTCGTGATAGGCCTACCGACGGCGATCCTCGGAGATTTGACTGCTATGGTGCTTGGCGCTATCATGGGTCTCTGACTCAAGGTGGTAGGGAGGCAGGTAATGCCGCACTTCGTACATCCGTGGGAGTTAGCCGTCGTACTGGTGATCGTCGTGATCTTCTTCGGGGTGGGACGGCTGCCGGAGGTCGGCGGCGCGATGGGGAAGGCCATGCGTGAGTTCCGACACGCCGTCACAGGGAAGACATCAGACACCGAAGAAGCACAAGTCGAGGTTGAGAAAACGGAGAAGTCCTAGTTCCTATCGAACCGCGGACCTGATAAAATTAGCATCCAGGAGGCTCTCGGCTCAACCGGGAGCCTTTTGCTTTGTGTCAGCGCTCGGTGTCGAGCTCGAACCGCGGGGTCGCCGGCCGGCGGCCTCGGCCGCCGAGCCGGGCCAGCCATATGCCCGCCTCGTACAGCACTATGATGGGTATAGCCACGAATGTCTGGTTGATGGGATCGAAGGTAGGCGTGATAATGGCTCCCAGGACGAAGGCGACCACGACGGCGTACCGCCGCTGCTTCGCCAGGAATTTGGGGGTCACCACCCCAATTTTCGCCAGGAAGAACATGACCACCGGCGTCTCGAAAACGATGCCCATCCAGAACAGGAGCGTCAGCATCAGGCTGGTGTAGTCGCCGATCCGAATATAAGGCGTGGCTACGTCGTTGCCGAACGTCAGCAGGAACTTTATCGCTGGTGGGAACAGGACGCGGTATCCGAACGCTGCGCCGCCCGCGAACGCGAGCAGGCTGACCGGTATGAGCGCGTATAGGTAGCGCCTTTCGGCTGGCTTCAGGCCCGGCGCGACGAACATCGAGACCTGGAACAGAATGAAGGGTAGGGACAGGACAAACCCGGACAATAGCGAGACTTTCATCGCCGTGCCAATAAACTCGGTAAGGTTCGTATAGATCGGCTTTCCCGGTCCCGCTTCCCCTCCCGTGAAACCCTGTGCAGGCCCCATAAGAATGGTCAGAATCTGCTGGTGGAACGCGAACGAAAGCGCCGTGAACACCAGCATCGGCACGGCCGACCAGATCAGCCGATTCCGTAGCTCGACCAGATGCTGCATGATTGTGAGATTCCGGTCCTTCACGTCTTTTCCTGCGCCGGCCCTTCTGGCTCGATAGGGGGTTCGCCCGATTTCGTAGGCTGGAAAGCTACGGGCGTCTCCGCGGTCTCGGCTTCAGCCTCGGACACGCCTGGGTCGGGACCCTCACCCCGAGAGGCTTTAGGTCGCTCCGGAACGGCAACAGGTTCGTCGTCCAGTGACAGACTGGGCATCTCCTCAGCAAACCTCCTTGCTTCTTTCGTCGCCTTGCCCAGTAGCCGCGCGGCATCGAACATCCGGTCAGGCCCCATCACGACGAATGCGACCAGGAGAATCAGCAGTATCTCCAACGGTCCCATGCCAAGGAAAGTCATCGCCGCCAGACCTCAACCGTCTTCTCGCCATTGGAGTCGACTGCGTCGATCGCAGGGACGTAGGTAGCCGTTGTCTCTCGCCTACGTGGGGAGCTTGAAGCCAACACCAGTCTGTTCCGTAGTCGTGGGTCCAACATCGGCCTAGTCGACGATTTCCTTTAGGAGAGACCGAAGTCGAGGTGTCTCAGCGAGTGCCTCGCGCAGCCCGGCGGCATCGTCCATACCTACCATCAGAGGCCCGCGCTGGAATCTCCCGGAGTGGTCGTAATAGCAAAACCGGATACTTTGAGAGCCGTCCTCATACTCCATTAGCTGGATGCGTGGCTCGTGCCAACGGCCCTCGTACCACGCCTCCTCTACGATGCTACCTTTGCCCGAAGACATTTCGAACGGTCGGGGCACTCTACGCGGGTTCTGCCTGGCCACAGGCTGCTCCTTCGAAGGGATCTCGGATATTCTATCCCATTTCAGTTTGATGAGAGAGTTGCCACGCACTCCACGTGGTGGGTCTGAGGGAACATGTCCAAAGGCTCGACTTTCTCAACTCGCAGACCTCCCTGGACCAGGACTCGCAGGTCCCTCGCCAGGGTCTCCGGGTCGCACGAGACGTATGCGGTCCGTTTGGGCGCCCATCTAACGATCGCCGCCAGCGCGGCGGGGTCGCAGCCAACTCGCGGAGGGTCAAGGACCACGGCGTTCGGCCTGAAGTCGAGGTCGCCCAATACGTCCTCGGTCCTACCCTGCCGAAACTCGAGGTTCTCGACCCCTTCTGCATTGGCAGAAGCGTCCTCGACGGCAGCTTCCGACTCCTCGATGGCGACGACTCGCCGGACGGAGGGCGCCAGCAGAACGGCAAAGACGCCGACCCCGGCGTAGGCGTCTACCAGGCTCTCGTCGCCGTTGAGCTCCAGCCGTTCGCGGACAAGCTGGACCAGTCGTTCGGCCTGTCTGGTGTTCACCTGGAAGAATGAGGGAGATGCGATGCGGAACTCGCGACCCAGCAACGCTTCTTTGTAGTGCTTCTGGCCGGTCGCCAGGGGGACCTCGTCACTCTTCAGGGTAGGCTGGACCAGCCAGTCCGAGGTGTTTACGCTATGGCGGACGGTCAGGTTGGTCGTCTCCTGGCACTTGTCTTGAAGCTTGCCGAGGACCTCGTTTATCCAGGGGCTCATCAATTTGCACCGTTCGACCCTGACGAACCTGCGCGTCAATCTGTTATTGAAGCCGAGGATCCCTTCACGTCGCACTGTGAAGCGGGCGTGGTTCCTGTAGCCGAACTCCTGCGGGCTGGGGATTGTTTCAGATACGGTGACATCGTCTAGCTCAGCAAAACGCCGGAGCTCGCGTTCGATAGCCTGCCGCTTGAGAGAAAGCTGGTGACCGTACTCGATGTGCTGCCACTGGCAGCCGCTGCACGGCCCGAAGTAGGGGCACGGCGGCGCGACTCTGTGACGCGACGGCTCCAGCACTTCCGTGACGATAGCCGATACCTTTTCAAGTCGCCGGCGCCTTCGGCGGTATCGAATGATCCTGCCCACGACCTCCTCGCCGGGTATCCCTCCGAAGACATTGATCATCTCGCCTTCGTAGCCAGCGAGGGTATCACCCAGCGTGCCCATCTCCTCCAGTCTGAGACGGGCAAACTCCTCGTCCTGGGTGCTGGGCCTTTCTGTTGTCTGGCTGCTCGTGGTATTCATTGAGGAATCCGACAAGGGCCCGCAGGCGCTTTCCGTCCCAATATAACACGATGGACAGGGCAATCGAGCTACGCTTCACACGCGCCTGGAGTGGCCCCTCGATACGTCCCAATGCCGCATCGGAACTACTCGGGGTGAACGGGTGTAAAGGTCTTCGTTCGCGTCGATGGCTTGAAACGACTCTGTTGAGAGCGGAATCTGATATGATTTGTACCGAGCCTGGTCGTTGGAGGGAAGATGGCTGCCGAGAGACGGCTACCGCCGTGGTTGAAGGCGAAAATGCCCGGTGGTCCGAACTATCTGGAGCTCAGGGACCTGCTACGGGGTAACGAGCTTCACACCGTATGCGAAGAAGCACACTGTCCCAATATCGGTGAATGCTGGGAGCGGCGGACAGCGACCTTCATGGTCCTAGGGGACATCTGTACGCGCGCTTGCTCATACTGCGCGGTTACGTCTGGGAGGCCCACCGGCCTCGACCTTCAGGAGCCGGTGCGACTCGCCGACACGGTGGTGCGCATGGGCCTGAAATACGCCGTCATCACGTCCGTGAACCGCGACGATCTTCCCGATGGCGGGGCCTTCATATTCGCGCAGTGCATCCACCAGATACGCAAGCGCCTTCCAACGTGCAAGGTGGAGGTGCTGGTCCCGGACTTCTGCGGCAACCGGGACGCTCTCGCCACCGTGATGGCCGCCTCGCCGGATACGCTGAACCACAACATCGAGACTGTGCGGCGGGTGTTTCCGAGAGTGAGGCCGAAGGGCGACTACGACCAATCGCTTGAGCTTTTGGCCAGGGTCAAGAGCGATGATCCCACCGCCGTTACCAAGTCCGGGATGATGGTCGGCCTCGGCGAGACCTGGGACGAGATCATCGAAACGATGCGCGACCTACGATCGGTCGACTGCGAGCTTCTAACGATAGGCCAGTACCTGCGGCCGTCGGACAAGCACGTTGCCCTGGCAAGATGGTACACGCCCGAGGAATTTGAGGAGCTGGGGCGCGAGGGCTACGCGCTCGGCTTTCGGCACGTGGCCTCCGGCCCACTGGTCAGAAGCTCGTACCACGCCGACGAGCAGCACGCCGCCGCCACCGCAGGCGTAGTCGCGGTTTAGGGCGACGCTCACGTAGACAGTTCCAATCCGGCCGCGGTCGCTGGCAGGATTTCAGGACAAACTCCAAGGTACCAACCTGCGTAGGTCCCATTTGCATGATCCTGGTGCGCTGTCTTCTCATGAGCAAGTTTCGGTTCTAACCAAAGTGAATCCGGAATGCCTCTGACCGTTGCGATTTTACTTATCGTGTTCGGTGCGTTCATACTCGTTGTTGCGTTGTCCGCTCCGGAGCGGCTACAAATACGCTTCCGCGGTATCGACCTAAGCATACAAAACCCATTTCGTTCTGAGCACAATCAGTACCGTTACTGAGCAGCCGGCATCATAGTCGGATTGGCCTTGATCGCGGGAGGGGGGGTATGGCAGCGTCCTGCAGACATCTGAACCGCCGGCCATTAGTAGTGCTCCTACCACCTCCACGCCCACACCTCAACCTACAGTCCCTCCAAGTGGCGGAACAGCTGTTACTCCACGGCCTCCGATCGGCTCCGACCCCGACTTTGAAACGGCTATCCAACTTCAACCGGGGTCGGTGCAGTCTGGGACCTTAGAATCAGAGAATGCAGTCCTATACCAATTTGACGTGTCTCCTGGTGGTGGAATTTTGTCGATCGATGTCACTTGTACACCGTCCGGCCTCCTCAAAGTAACGTTGTATAACCCGGAGACGATGCCGCTTCCCAGGGCAATACAACAGCCGACCCCGACCTGTAATTACGAGCATTATCTACTTATTGGCGAGTCCAAGTCTGGCGAATACTACCTGACAGTGAAACCAGATCCCTTATCGGTGGGCATTGGCTATGACATCGAACTGAGGTTAGAGGCTCAGAATGACGCCGGACGCGGCAAAGACGCGGCAGATGTTTTTCGGACGGCTGAACCAATCGAAAAAGGGAACCATGATGGTGGGGTTGGCGACCTAGATGAAGCGGACTATTACAAGTTTAAGGCCACATCGGACACCGAACTCCAGTTTCAGGTACTCAAAGATGTCAGCCTTGATCTTTGTTCTGTTGGATGATGGGGGAGTGGAGGTTTGTCGAAAGCCAGTCCGGGAAGCCCCCGATGACGAAGTATTGCCGTACAGTTTCGAAGGTGCTGACTTAGCCCGAATCCACCGAAGGAGGGCGTCGGGTTAGCGTCCTGAGGCGGCAAGAAGGTGCTCCTGTGCTTCTGGGATAATGGTTTTGTAGCAAAAAAACGGCCCCGGAAAAGGAGCACCCAGTAGATGCTGCCACGCAACCACCCCGACCGGATCCAAATCACCTTCGACGACCGCCGTTTGGTGGCCAATGCCGGGCTGCTCCTTCCGGCCACCCTGGCGCGGCACCTCGGCCTGCCCGAACTCGTCCGGCAGCGCCTCGACCTGGGCGATGCCCCGGGGCGGGCGAACACGAGCGACAAGATGATGACGCTGGTGGCGTCTGCGCTGGCTGGGGGCGACTGCATTGACGACGCCGATGTGTTGCGCACCGGGGGGACGGCCTGCACCCTGGGCGGCACGGTCAAGGCGCCATCCACCCTGGGCACCTTCCTGCGCAGCTTCCGGTGGGGCCACGTCCGTCAACTCGACCGGGTGAGCCGCGAGTTGCTGGCCCGGGCTTGGCAGGCCGGGGCGGGACCCGGCGACGGGCCCCTGACCATTGACCTGGACTCCACCATCTGCGAGACCTACGGACTGGCCAAGGAGGGCGCCCGCCACCACGGCTATACCGGCAAGCGGGGCTACCACCCGCTGCCGGCCATCGCCGCCGGCACCGGAGACGTGCTGATGTCCCGGCTGCGCGAGGGCCGGGCCAACACCGCCCGCGGCGCCGCCCACTTCTTGCGGGAGACGGTGGGACGGGTGCGCTACGCCGGGGCCGACGGACGACTCACGCTACGGGCCGACAGCGGGTTCTACACTCATGGCGTGGTATCCGTCTGCCGCAAGATGGATGTCCGCTTCTCCATCACCATCCGCCAGCACAAAAGCCTGCACAATCTCATCGAGGCGATACCCGAAGATGCCTGGACACCGATTCCTTACTGGATGGACGGTGCCGCCGATGTGGCCGAGACCACCTGCACCCCCTTCCAGGCCGAGGCGGACGCCGCGCCGGTACGGCTCATCGTCCGGCGGGTGAAGCCGACGTCCGGTTCCCAACTGGCCCTCTTCGCCAAATACAGCTATCATGGCTTCATCACCGACCGGGACGGGGAGTTGCTCGAACTGGAGGCTGACCATCGCCGCCACGCCGAGATCGAGAATGCCATACGCGACCTCAAGTACGGCGTCGGGCTGAACCATCTCCCCTCGGGCCGCTTCGCCGCCAACGGCGCCTGGCTGGCCGTCCAGACGATGGCCCACAACCTGGCCCGCTGGACGGCGCGGATCGGTCTGGGAGAGCGGATAGCCACCACCAAGACCCTCCGGCGGCGGTTCTTCTCCCTAGCCGGACGGCTCACCCGCTCGGCACGCCGGTTGACCCTGCATCTTCCGGATCGCTGGCCTTGGGCTGAGAAGTTCAGCCGTGCCTTGGCCCGGCTGCGAGCCATTCCACTCCCGGCCTGACGGCACCGTCGGCGACCGACCCACCCACCGGACAACCGAAGATCCCCGCAGACTCGTGCCAGCCCGGTCCGAGAGAGTTCCCTGCTGCGTATTCTCTCGCCATCCCGCGCATCGCAGCTCCCGCAGACGGCCATAGGGGCCCCTGTGCGGCGATGAAGACCGTCCGCCGACCTCCCTACCCCAAATGGAACCCAGGCTATTTCCCCTGTAGCTCCCTCACCCCCCTTCCGCTTTCCTCACGCCGTCCATCGGTGTCCTTCGGTGGATTCGGGCTTAGGACCCGGCTGCGAAAGGGAACTTGGAGCAGGGGAGTACTCCGTCGGCGTCATCGGCCAGCTTGACAGTGAAGACCTTTACACGATCGTGTTGAGATAAAGGCCGACAAAGGCCGGTCGCCCTCTTGTCATTCGGAGAGTGCGATACGAAATCCACTTCAGATAGCTGGGTACCGGTCCCTACTCGAAGCGGAGGGCTTCGGCGGGGTAGACCTTTGCGGCCTGGCGGGCGGGCAGGTAGGTGGTGAGGAGTGAGGCCACGTAGGCTACGACGATTACCACCGCGATGTTCACCCAAGGGATCTCGTACACGAGGCCTTCCTGGGTCTTGGCTACCTCCTGGATTATGTTGTACGAGAGGATCATCCCTAGGACCACTCCCAGCGCAACCCCCAGCAGAGCGATGAAGGAGGACTCCAGCAGGAAGGACAGCTGTACCATTCCTTTCTGGAATCCGAGCGCCCTCAGCACGCCGATCTGATGACGGCGCTCGACGACGGAACGCGCGGCGATCACGCCGAGGGCGGCGATGCCGACCACAAGGCCGAGGCCCATGAAACCCTCGAGCAGGAGGTTGAAAACCCGCTCGCTAGCCGCCTCTCTTCGCACCTCCTCCGCCACCGACTCGGCCTGCATTCCGTGCTCCAGGAACTGCGCCTCCAGCGCCTTGGCCGACGCTTCCGGGTCTGCGCCTCCGTTGAGGCGGAACAGGTGGCCCCTCGGCGGGACGGCCTCTCCGGCCAGCTCGTTCAACGTGTCATATGAGGCAATCACCCCACCGGAAAAGAAAGAGCCGGGATTCAGGACGCCGATAACCCGTAGCTTCTTCTCGTTGCCCGTACGGGTGTGGCGGGCGAGAATGTGAGTCTCGGGAAGCACGTCGTCCTGCAAGAAGAACCCCTCGAGCTGAAACTCCTGTCCGCAGTCGCCAACGCAATAGTTGTTCCTGTCCGGCACCAGGAAATCGTCCACGATCACGGTGTCCGGCTCCGCCTGAAGCGCCTGCCAGACCTGCCGTGGGCTGTCGTAGCCGTCTGCCATCAGCGCGAAGTCGAACGTCACGCTATCGGTGTAGCCGGAGTCTACCCCGCGTAGGCTCCAGTCCTCGACCGGATCGTTGTCTGTCCCGTCCTGTTTAAACTCCGCTCTTGCCCAAGTAAAGGTGCCGATAGCAGCGAAGTCGTTCGGAGCGAAGCCGTCTGCAGCATCCAAGGCCGCTCGAATATCGACGATGGGGTTGGCAGGGTTTGTGAATGTACGAACGTCGTAACCGCCGTATAACTCCTTGGGATTCTCGAGCAGCGCGTTTTCGGAGCTGATCACGAAACCCATCACGGTCAAGGTGAACACCACCAGGGCGAACATAGCCAGGGTCATCCCGGTGCGAAGGCGGTAATGCATGGGGTAGGCGACCGAGGTCCTGAGTACCGGCGCGAGGGCGCGAATGCCGCCTAGAAGTCGTAACGTGGCCGCCAGCATTAGGTCCGCGTTGTACATAACCGCCCAGACGGCGCCGATCACCATCATGATGCCGGACAGGAAGAACATCTCGATGCCCTGCTGCATGTCCGGAAGGATGGCTTCCAAGGTGTCAAAGGGCAGGAGCCACCAGACCGCAAGACCGATGCCGGCTATGGAGTAAGCCGCACGTTCGGGCAGACCGAGACGCAACGCCACTAGCGGCACGCCGATGATCATGAGGGAAGTCCCTAGCATCCACAGAAACGCCGAGGCGTTCTGGTATCCCAGGACGGCTAGGAAGACCCCTACAACCGCGAGCGATATGGTCGCAATCAGCCCTCGCAGGGTCCTGCGACCGCTCCGCGGTTCGGGGATGTCACGCACTGCGCGCACGATGTTCAGCTTGCTCACTCGCCACGAGGAGACCAGGACTACGAGGAAGGTGAGCACCATGCCGAGAGTGTAGGCCACGACGGCGCTCCGCCAGTGAAACGCAAAGCTGACCTCGAAGTCTTGCGATGCCACTGCGATCCCTATGACCCGGACCATTCCGAGCCCCACCAGCACGCCCAACAGGCTCCCGATCGCGGCGGCGATGAGGGCGTAGACGGCTCCCTCGAAGGTGAACAGCCGGACGACGTCGCTTCGCTGAGTGCCCACCGCGCGGGCTATGCCGAGCTCTCTTTTTCGCTCGGCGGCCAACATGACGAAGATTAGGAATATGAGCAGGATGCCGGCAGCTATGGAGAACTGTGCAAAAACGAAGAAGACGGTCGAGATCTCTGTGCCGTTTTCTTCGGCGCGCTGGAGGGCGTTCTGCTTCTCCGGTGACGCCTCGAGACCGGTGCCTTCCAGCACCGGCTCCAACTGGGCGAGCACGGCATCGGAGTGCTCGGCTCCCCCGAGCGAGTCTCCCTCATTGGTGATGATAACGGAGGTTATCTTGCCCTCTTGACCGGTCAGCGCCTGGACCCGCGACAACGGCATGACAAGCGACAGATCGCCAGCAGGGTTTCCACCCTTCTCGTATATCCCTGCGACCTTGAACGACGCAGGCTCAGCTCCGAGATAGACCTCAACGGTGCCGCCCGTGTCGATGTCGAGCTTGTCGGCCGTCTCAGCACTGATATAGACCTGGTCCGAGGCCAATGCGGCTAGAGACAGGTCATTACCCTGCGCGTCGGTCACTCGGTCAAACGCGGCCGTCCACTCTTCGTCAAAACCGAGTATGGACACACCAGGCTCGCTCTGGCGAGTGGCCGGCGCCAGCACCGGCGCCCGTTCGTGAGCCAACGGCGCGACGCCGTCTACCAGCTCACTACCCTCCAGCGCGAGCCGTATGGTCTCGAATACGCTCTGGTCGAAATAGGCCGGGCGACCGGACACCTCCGGTGTCTCCGGATGGACCACAATGTCGACCTCTCCGAGCTCCCGCACGATCAGAATCCGGATCGAGTGCGTCAGTGTGTCCCCGGTGGTGAATGCGGCGGAGAAGAGAGTGGTAGCCAGCATCAAGCCTACGACGATGAGGATCGACTGGCCGGCGCGCCGTGGGATGTTCCGCAAGGCCATCTTGAGGGCCATGTGGTTTCGCAGCGCCACGACGCCCATGATCACGGCCCCGACGCCGAATATGGCCAGGAGCGTGATCATGAACTGGTCTATGGGCACGCCAAACAGCTTTTCCATTATTACCTCTACTACCCCGCTGCCACTGCCATGTGTTGTGGCTGGGTCAGCAGGGCCACATTACTCGGCGTCGCTCGGCTGATCGCTTTCGATAACCCCGTCGCGCATGCGTACGATGCGATCGGTACGTTTGCCCACCACAGGATCGTGGGTGACCACGACAAACGTCTGCTTCTTCTCCTTGTTCAGCCGCGAGAGGAGGTCCATCACGTCAGCAGAGGTCTCGCTGTCCAGGTTGCCCGTTGGTTCGTCCGCCCAGACTATCGCGGGGTGGTTGACTAGTGCGCGAGCGATGGTCACCCTCTGTTGTTGGCCCCCGGACATCTCAGCCGGCCTCTTGTGCGCCTCCGCTGACAGACCCACCAGGCCCAGCACCTCTTGTGCTTGCTTACGGGCGTCGCCGGCTTTGACGCCGACTACGAGCAAGGGAAGCTCGACGTTTTCCGCGGCGCTGAGGACTGGCAGCAGGTTGTAAGACTGGAACACGAAGCCCATGTTCTCGGCGCGGAATCGGGTCCTCTTCTTGTCGGACAGGGCGTGAATGTCGGCGCCGTCGATGATCACCTGGCCATCGGTGACGTCGTCGATCCCTGACAGTGTGTTCAGCAGGGTCGTCTTGCCGCAACCGGATGGACCCATTATGGCGATCATCTCGCCCGCTTGGATGCTAAGGTCAACACCAGCCAGGGCCCTCACCTGCACCTCTCCACCGTTGTATACCTTCCGAACGCCGGTCGCCCTGATGATGGGTTCTGACATTGATTCCACCTGATGTTGTTCTTGTTCGCCGGCGCTAGTCTGAGTTGTGTCGATTATCGTGGCCACGGCATCCCCCTGAATAGTCTACCGAGTTTCACACATTTGACACGATAGCTTCAAAGCGGTCGAGCGTCAACAGTCGAAGGATTGACCGTACATCGGGTAAGAGGACGATACTCCGCTCCTACTTTCGGCGGATGCGTGGGTGGCCCACTAGTATGAGTCTGGCGACAAGTTGGAGGCGACTTCTTGCGTAGTGTTGCCTCACGAGGGAAACTCCCCCACATCTCCTTCGGTTCCACATAACTTCTCCATATCGGCTTGCCATACTGAGTGCATCAATCCAGTTGGAGGTGCGAGATGGTTAGGAGACCAGTACCGGTTCCATGTGTATGTGACAAATATAAGAAATAGGTTAGTCTTGTGTATGATCCTATAAGGAGGACATACGAAGACATGCCTGCTCTCAAGTACAAGGTGGAGTTGAACGAGTCGGAGCGGACACATCTCAAGCAGATGGCGAGTCGTGGGGAGACTTCGGCCCGTAAGGTCAAGCGAGCGCTGGTGTTGCTGAAGGCAGACGAAGGTCTGATCGACCGTGACATCGCCAGCGGACTATTGATAAGCGCCTCCACGGTGGGACGTGTGCGCACGCAGTTTGTACAGGAAGGACTCGACAGTGCGCTCATTGAACGCCCGCGACCAGGACAGAGGCGCAAGTTGGACGGTAGGCAGGAAGCGCACCTAGTCGCCATTGCCTGCAGCGATGCGCCCGAAGGACACACGCACTGGACGCTGCAACTGCTTGCCGACAAGGTGGTCCAGATGGGGTTTGCCGAGAGCATCTCCCTCGAGACGGTGCGCCAGACGCTCAAAAAAACGAACTCAAGCCGTGGACGAAGAAGGAATGGTGCATCCCGGAGGTGAGCGGGAAGTTCGTGGCTCGAATGGAGAATGTGCTGGACCTGTACCATGAAGACTACGACCCCGACCATCCCGTGGTCTGTTTCGACGAGACGTCCAAGCAATTGGTGGCCGACAAGAGACCGTCCATCGGGGCCAGGCCGGGTCGAGTGGAACGATATGACTACGAGTACAAGCGAAACGGGACCCGAAACCTGTTCATGTTCTGTGAGCCGAAAGCTGGCTGGAGGCATGTCGAGGTGACCGAGCGTCGCACTGCTGTGGACTTCGCACATCAGATGAGGTGGCTGGCAGACGAGGCATACCCTCATACAAAAACGATACGGCTGGTGCTGGACAATCTCAACACTCACAAGCTGGGTTCGTTGTACGACGTCTTCGAGCCAGCCGAAGCGCGGCGGATCGCCAAGCGCCTGGAGTTCCACTACACTCCAGTACACGGCAGTTGGCTGAACATGGCTGAGATAGAGTTGAGCGTCTTCAGCAACCAGTGTCTCAACCGTCGAATCAGCGACGAGGTGGTACTGAAGCGAGAGGTCTCGGCGCTGGAACATGAGCGCAATGAGGCTGTCGCCGTCATAGACTGGCGTTCCTCCACTCAGGACGCTCGCACTAAACTTCAACACATCTATCCATCATATTCATATTGACACGGTACTAGTGCTGTTTGGTCTGTTGGTCGTGGCGATGCTCGGTATCGGGGGATACATCGGTTGGATGCAGGGCTACGATGCCGGGCTCGTAGCCGAAAACGGAGCGTCCTACGCTCACTACGGGTTCGGCATCTTTGGGTTCTTTCTGAAGGTCCTGCTGTTCCTGTTCATCTTCTTCCTGATCAGCAAGCTCCTGTTCTTCGGAGCGTGGCGGCACAAGGGCCGTCACGGAGGTCGGTGGGGTGGGGACTGGCGGGAATGGCATGAACGCCATCACGAGGAGCTCGACGAGGGGAAGAGATCGCCTCGAAACACGGGCGGAGGCGACGATCCGATAGTTGCCTAACCCCGAATCCACCGAAGGAGGGCGTCGGGTTAGCGTCCTGAGGCGGCAAGAAGGTGCTCCTGTGCTTCTGGGATAATGGTTTTGTAGCAAAAAACCGACCCCGGAAAAGGAGCACCCAGTAGATGCTGCCACGCAACCACCCCGACCGGATCCAAATCACCTTCGACGACCGCCGCTTGGTGGCCAATGCCGGGCTGCTCCTTCCGGCCACCCTGGCGCGGCACCTCGGCCTGCCCGAACTCGTCCGGCAGCGCCTCGACCTGGGCGATGCCCCGGGGCGGGCGAACACGAGCGACAAGATGATGACGCTGGTGGCGTCTGCTCTGGCTGGGGGCGACTGCATTGACGACGCCGATGTGTTGCGCACCGGGGGGACGGCCTGCACCCTGGGCGGCACGGTCAAGGCGCCATCCACCCTGGGCACCTTCCTGCGCAGCTTCCGGTGGGGCCACGTCCGTCAACTCGACCGGGTGAGCCGCGAGTTGCTGGCCCGGGCTTGGCAGGCCGGGGCGGGACCCGGCGACGGGCCCCTGACCATTGACCTGGACTCCACCATCTGCGAGACCTACGGACTGGCCAAGGAGGGCGCCCGCCACCACGGCTATACCGGCAAGCGGGGCTACCACCCGCTGCCGGCCATCGCCGCCGGCACCGGAGACGTGCTGATGTCCCGGCTGCGCGAGGGCCGGGCCAACACCGCCCGCGGCGCCGCCCACTTCCTGCGGGAGACGGTGGGACGGGTGCGCTACGCCGGGGCCGACGGACGACTCACGCTACGGGCCGACAGCGGGTTCTACACTCATGGCGTGGTATCCGTCTGCCGCAAGATGGATGTCCGCTTCTCCATCACCATCCGCCAGCACAAAAGCCTGCACAATCTCATCGAGGCGATACCCGAAGATGCCTGGACGCCGATTCCTTACTGGATGGACGGTGCCGCCGATGTGGCCGAGACCACCTGCACCCCCTTTCAGGCCGAGGCGGACGCCGCGCCGGTACGGCTCATCGTCCGGCGGGTGAAGCCGACGCCCGGTTCCCAACTGGCCCTCTTCGCCAAATACAGCTATCATGGCTTCATCACCGACCGGGACGGGGAGTTGCTCGAACTGGAGGCTGACCATCGCCGCCACGCCGAGATCGAGAATGCCATACGCGACCTCAAGTACGGCGTCGGGCTGAACCATCTCCCCTCGGGCCGCTTCGCCGCCAACGGCGCCTGGCTGGCCGTCCAGACGATGGCCCACAACCTGGCCCGCTGGACGGCGCGGATCGGTCTGGGAGAGCGGATAGCCACCACCAAGACCCTCCGGCGGCGGTTCTTCTCCCTGGCCGGACGGCTCACCCGCTCGGCACGCCGGTTGACCCTGCATCTTCCGGATCGCTGGCCTTGGGCTGAGAAGTTCAGCCGCGCCTTGGCCCGGCTGCGAGCCATTCCACTCCCGGCCTGACGGCACCGTCGGCGACCGACCGACCCACCGGACAACCGAAGATCCCCGCAGACTCGTGCCAGCCCGGTCCGAGAGAGTTCCCTGCTGCGTATTCTCTCGCCATCCCGCGCATCACAGCTCCCGCAGACGGCCATAGGGGCCCCTGTGCGGCGATGAAGACCGTCCGCCGACCTCCCTACCCCAAATGGAACCCAGGCTATTTCCCCTGTAGCTCCCTCACCCCCCTTCCACTTTCCTCACGCCGTCCATCGGTGTCCTTCGGTGGATTCGGGCTAACCAACGGGCGGTACGTATGATAATTCCCTGGGGCGAGGCCAGCCTCGCCCCAGGGACTGATTCGCGAAATGAACGAGCTTATTCTGGTGGTTGACGACGAGCCGAAGATCGTCAAACTGGCCCAGGACTACCTGGAGCAGGGCGGGTTTCGGGTCGTCACGGCGGTAGATGGAGAGTCGGCATTGGAGGCCGCGAGACGCGACCGGCCCGACCTGGTGATCCTAGACCTCAGCCTACCGAAAATCGACGGCCTGGACGTCTTTCGGTCCCTAAGGGCCGACTCCGATGTACCTGTCATCATGCTGACCGCGCGAATCGACGAGGCGGACAGGCTCGTCGGCCTGGAGTTGGGAGCTGACGGCTACGTTACAAAACCCTTTTCACCCCGCGAGCTAGTGGCGCGAGTGAGGGCCATATTCAGGAGAGTTGGCGGCTCGGTTCAACAAAAGGGCCTCATCCGGATCGCTGATCTGCAGATAGATACGAACGGACACCGCGTGACTCGTGGAGGCGAAACCGTGCGACTTACGCCGATAGAGTTCAACGTGCTGTCCACGCTCGCGGCGCGCCCGGGCCAGACGTTCACTCGCGGCCAGCTAATCGACCGGCTTCACAACGTGGACTATGACGGCTTCGACCGAAACATAGACAGTCACGTCAAGAATCTGCGGCGCAAGATCGAGTCGACGCCCTCAGAGCCCGACTACATCCTTACCGTATATGGGGTCGGGTACAAGTTCAACGGCGAGGTGTGAGATTGAGAGGCCATTGGCAGCGGCAGCGAGGAGGTAGGTGGGGGCCTCGGGATCACGAAGGGCAGGCTCAGAACTGGCCCCCAACGTGGCATTCGAAAAGAAGGCTGCTGTTCCTCCGATTCACCATGATGTTCGGGTTCCTGGTGGTGTTAATCGCCGGGTGCATGGCCGCGCTGGCGTTCCTAATCACTAACTTGTTCGGAGGCGGCGGGCAAACGGCCGTTTTGGTCTGGATCGGCGGTCTGAGCCTGTCTTTTGCTCTCCCTGTGCTGGCCGTCGGTTTGGCGGTCCGGGCATTCCGTGGCATCGCCGTTCCTCTGGCGGACGTGATGACCGCCGCTGACCACGTTGCGGAGGGCGACCTGAGCGCCCGCGTGCCGGAAGGTCGGCGCGGCGGATTCAATCGTCTGGCCAACTCCTTCAATCGAATGGTTGAGGAGTTGGAACGTACCGACAAGCTCCGAAGAAAACCTCACCGCCGATATAGCACATGAGTTGCGGACACCGGTCCATGTTATCCAGGGCAACCTCGAGGGCGTCCTCGATAACGTGTACGAGCCGACCGTCGACCACATCAGCACGACGCTGGAAGAGACCCGCTTGCTGGCGCGCCTGATCGACGATCTGGGCACACTATCCCTCGCCGAGTCCGGTCAGCTGTCGCTGGTGAAGGAGAGCGTTGACGTGGTTGAGTTCCTGACGGACGTTGCATCGACCTTCGGCAGCCAGGCCGAAGCGGGAGGCGTAGACATCGAAGTAGAACCGGGCGGAAGTGCGCCACCGGTCGCGCTGAGAGCGGACGTGGGCCGGCTGCAGCAGGTTATGGGCAACCTGCTGGCCAACGCCCTACGTCATACAAGACGAGGAGGGAAGATTACTCTTCGTGCCACGTCCACGCAAGACGGCGTTCGTATCGAGGTCGAGGACACCGGCGAAGGGATACCTCCAGACGACCTGCCCTTCATCTTCGACCGTTTTTGGCGTGGGGACCGGTCACGCTCACATGCTGAAACGGCCGATGGAGGACTCGGCCTCGCCATCGCCCGCCGGCTCGTGCAGGCTCACGGCGAACAGATGGACGTCAGCAGCGAGGTCGGCGTCGGGACTACGTTTAGCATCCTGTTGCCGGACGAGCGGTAGACGTAGGCCGCTCACCTTGGGGGAAATCCGATCAGCCCGATCCGCATCTAACAGGTCGTCGCTGTGTCACCATAGGGAGCCTCAACATGAACAGAGCCCGCATCCGATACCTCACATTGTTCTCTGGTGTGCTATTCGCCGCCGCGGCCCTGGCTTGCGGAGAGTCGACTCCGCCCCCTTCGCCTACGGCGGCACCGCCGCCAACGACCGTGGCGCCCTCGCCAGCCACCGCGCCCCCGGCTGCACCCACACCCGCAGAACTAAGCATTTCCTCTTGGGAAATTCATGAGGTTGGTAAGGGAGCGAAGCCCGCTTTGGCCCTGTCCAGTGATGGCACCCCGAACGTGGCCTTCATGCTCGAGGCCATGCCAGGATTCGTCAAGAACGCCGTTCGCATAGGTGGGTCGTGGGATGTGACGACCATCGCCGAAGGCTACTTCTACGGACCATTGGACATATCCATCGGACCCGATGACGCAGTGCACATTGCGTACCACGACCACCAGGAGAACTCCTTCCAGCCCGATAAGGGCGACGCCGTCTATGCCACACTGGCCAGCTCCGGAGACGGGGGTTGGCAGATCGAGCCTGTCTTCGATGAGGGTCACGATGGCTGGGACAACCGCATCGTCGTTGACGCCGAAGGTCGACCGCACATGAGCGCACTCGACCCCGAGGATTTCGATGGAAACGGGGTCGAGTACTACTTCCGAGACGACTCCGGGGAGTGGCTCGTCGAGACCATCGGCACCGGCCCGCTCACCTACAAGTACTCCACGGCGATTGCCATCGACCCTGACGGAAAGCCGCACATCGCCTATCACGATCAGAAGAACAAAGACTTGGCGCTGGCCAGCCGCGACGCCGGCTGGAACATTCAGACCGTAGACAGGGAGGGAGAGACCGGGAAGTTCGCATCCTTCGTGATCACCCCCGACGGCCGGTTCCACATCAGCTACTTCACCAGGTTGAGTGACACGTCGGGCACAGTCAAGTACGCCACAAAAGGGCCCGGCGATTCGACCTGGCAGATCAGTGAGGTCGGCAACCTGGAGAACCTGACCTTTGGGTTCCTAGGCGCCAGAAACATTACTTCGGTGGCCGTGGACAGCGCGGGCAACCCTTGGATAACTTACTCTGATGAGAAGACCGTCAAGCTTGCGGTCCTTGACGGCTCGGTGTGGCAAGAGCATTTCGTTGTGCAGGCTGGCGGCTCCACCCTGGGCCAGCTGGTCTCCCTAAAGCTCGACCAGAGCGACAGTCCCCATATCGTCTACTTCGAGGTCACGGACAGGCGGCCCCTGAACGGCGTGGTCAGGTACGCCAAGGGGACCCCGCGCTAGCTACCCCCTGAAGCCTTCGAGGACGCGTTGGGCGGCCTGGTAATCGCGCCGCCCGCCCTTCAGTATTGGCGGGACCAGGTAGATCGACCTGAACCCCTCGTCGACGAACTGCGTCAACACCTGGACTGCGATCTCTTCCCCTAGCCTGCCCTTCGCGAGGTCGTCGGTTACCCACGAGGGTACGTCGCCGAATACCACGCTGTCGGGCACCATTACCTGGACCCCACAGAAGACCGGTGCAGTTAGTTCTTCTCCATGCATCTGCGCGTAAGTGGCGAAGAATTCCCTCAGGGGCCGGGGATCGAACAGCGCCTGCAACAAAAAGAACTGAGCCCCGGCGACTACCTTCTTTCGAGTAAGCTCCGCCTCGCGCTGTATGCCGCGTCCCAGATCAATCGAGGCCCCAATGCAGAAGTCGGTTGGCGACCGGAGCTTGCCGCCCTTATAGTCGAGACCGCTGTTCATCGAGTCGATAGCGCGCAGCAGCCCGGTGGGCGTGAAGTCGTCGACTGCCTTCACCGAGGTCAGGTCTCTCTCGGTGAACACGTCACCTTTGACGACCACGACGTTTTCCAGCCCCGAAAGGGCGGCACCCAGCAGCAAGCTCTCGGCTGCCAACTTGTTCATGTCTCTTGTCGCAAGAGTAAACAGCACGTCCTTGCCGGTGTGCTGTTTGATCCAGTTGGCGGCGAAGGCGGAGTTGACACGCGTCGACTTACCAGGGTTGTATGCAACTGAAATGAAGTCGGCGTCTAGCTCGCGCGCCTGCTCAAGCAGCTGGGGGTCGGCACCTCGCGGGGGAGAGAAGTCGCAGATGAAGACAACGGCCTCTGGGTCGCGGTCACGCCTCTCAACGACTGTTGTCATATAAGTGGAGTACTATGCGGCAGGGAGTTGACTTCGATTGACGAGCGCCGTTGGCTATCTCCAGCCCAACATGCCGTTCTTCCCCGGGACCAGCGATAGCCTGTGCCCGTCCATGCACTTGTACCGCTGCTCACGGACCTCCGGTCGTTTTCCGGAGAGGGACGATTGGTCCATCGCCTTGTTACAGAAAGGGCAGGCGACGGCATAGACAACCCGATTACGTACCCGTATGAGCTTTACGTGCGCCAGGCTCTCCGACAGCGATGGGAAATCGCCAACGTACCTCAGGATGTAGCGGGTCGCTGCACTGAGGATGTTGGTGCCGTTTCGCGGTGGTGTCTTTGGTGCGTATTCATAGTCGGCGAACCCGCAATGCAGGCACTGAGGCTCGTCGTACCCCATCATGAGCCGCGTTTCGCACCTCGGGCAGACGTCCTTCTTCGCTTTGGGCGTCTCTACCAGCGTGGTGATTGTTGGCTCGACAGCCACCTCGGACTGGTGAGAAACCTCGGACGTGGCGTAAACATCGGGCGTGGTAACCGAAATAACCATGGTGATCCCCCTTGATCAACACTAGCCGCCTGTGCGGCGAAGATCGAGGTATGCCATGGCACTGTTTCGTCAGGGGTCAGCGTCGGCTCAACGAGCCGAAAAACCGAAGTTCGGCGGTCCTACCCGCCTCCGTATACCGGCCCCCAAGGAAGATTACGTGCGCACCCCAAAAACAGGAACTGGGTGCATACCCCCAAAGCGTTTACCATTGTATAAGAAGAGTATAAGAAAATGTCAATAGGCAACTGTTCAGACTTAAAGGGATGAACCTAAGACCCCCTAGCGTTGCGAGTGGCAGTGATGTCATAAGGGAGAGGTGGAAGCTGAAGTAGACCTGCAGAGTGCGAGCCGTGAGACGCTGCTGGCGGTGATAGCCGAGTTGCGGCAGCGTGTAGAGGAGTTGGATGCTCAGCTGAGCATCCGCGGCCCGACCGCAGGGATGCCGGGCAACAAGCGGTTCGTCAAGCGGCATCAGCCTAAGAGGAACGGACCCCGTAAGCGTCGTCTCCACGGCTTTGCCCGACGGCGGATGGAACCCACGCAGCGGGTGATACATGCTCCTGAGTCGTGCCCGGAGTGCGGGACGGGCCTGTCAGGCGGCTGGGTTCAGCGGACACGAGAAGTCATCGAGCTTCCGATGGTGCCAGCAGAGGTGATCGAGCACGTCTTTGTGGCCCGGATATGTCCGCTGTGCGACAAGCGGCGGTTGCCTCAAGAGCCGTTGGAGGGCTTAGCAATGGGGCGGCGGCGCTTGGGGGTCAACCTGGTGAGCCTTATTGTTACGCTGCGAGAAGAGGGGCGGCTGCCGGTGAGGAGCATCCAGTGGTACCTGCAAACGGTACATCAGTTGGAGCTGAGCGTGGGCGCCATCATTGACGTAGTACACGCCACGGCCCAACGGGCCCAACCGGTAGTGGCTGAGATGCTGGAGCGCATACGTGGCTCTCCGGTAGTGCATGCGGATGAGACCGGCTGGCGGCAGGATGGGGCCAACGGCTATGTCTGGACCTTCAGCACTCCCACGGAGCGATACTTCCTACGCCGTGGCCGCGGCAAGGGTGTGGTGGACGAGGTGTTGGGCGAGTCCCCCGGTCAGGGCGAGAGCAGACTCTTCAGCGGAGTGCTGGTGAGTGACTTCTACGCTGCATACAGTCACTACCCCGGCCTCAAGCAGCGCTGCTGGGTACACCTGTTGCGGGACATCAATGAGCTTGAGGCGTTGTACCCTCAAGACATGGGCCTCGCCCTATGGGTTACAGCGGTGCGCCAACTCTATGACCGGGCAAAGGCGTGCACTGACGCCCGCAGCCGACCGGCGTCTGGCTCACACCCGTCAGCGTCTCCCAACCAGTTGATGCTGGAGAAACTTCTGCTGTCGCTGTGCCAGCCCTTCTCCAACGACGATACTGCGCCTCAAGCCAAGCTCTGCCGGCGCATAGAACGGTTCATCAAGGAACTGTTCGTCTTCGTTTCCCACCCGGGTGTGCCACCCGAGAACAATGCGGCTGAACGGAGCTTACGGCACCTGGTGGTCAGCCGTAAGATCAGCGGCGGCACTCGCTCTGAACGGGGCACCAACACCAAAATGGCTCTCGCATCCCTCTTTGGCACCTGGAGGGCCAACGACCTTAACCCACTCCTCCACTGCCGCAACCTGCTCGTTTCCCCTCAACTCTGAACAGTTACGTCAATAGGGTAAACAACCTTTCAATTTCGTGATGATTTTCACGCACGGTCACGTTACGAGTGCCGGCACCACTTCGGGGCTTCGACTCTCGCTGGCTTGGAAGCCCCTCGATACGTCCCGATGGGGACATCAGGACTACTCGGGACGAGCGGGTGGGGCCGGCGTAGTGCCCTCCCCCGCCCACCCCGAGTAAGGCGTCAGCCCGTATCGAGGGGCCTGTTCCTTCGATAAATCACAGGTCGGCAGACCTAGACATTGCAAATGAAGTGGCCCGAAGCCAGTGGCTGGATTAGGAGTCGCTTCGGTGCTAGACTGTCGGCCGAATAGAAAATCCGGCCGCTGAATATGCGATCAGATACCAACGTGCGAATCGACCCGAGGAGTTAGTCTTGGCAGTCGAGATGATCGTCTGTGTGAAGCAGGTCCTTGACCCGGAGATTCCCGCCTCCGCGTTCCAGATCGACTCGGAGGTCAAGCGGGCCGTCGCCAGCCCGGGTGTTCCGCCGGTTGTCAATGGTTTCGACGAAAACGCCGTCGAGGCTGCGTTGCGCATCAAAGATTCCGTTGGAGGAAACATCACAGTCCTGTCGCTCGGAGACGACTTTGCTATGGACGTTATGAAGAAGCCGCTCTCTATGGGGGCGGACGAGATGGTGTTGGTACAGGACCAGGCGGTTGCGGGCCTGGACTCCTACGCCACCGCCTATGCGCTCTCAGAGGCGATCAGGCGAATAGGGCGGTTCGATCTGGTCCTTTGCGGTCGCCAGGCCTCGGATTGGGACAACGCTCAGGTCCCAGTGGGCATAGCGGAGTTCCTGGGCCTGCCGTCCGTCACAGTTGCCCAAAAGGTGGAGGTCATCGGCAACGGAGTAGTCGTCCATCGTGCTCTGCCGGACGGCTACGAAGTCGTTGAGACTGAGCTGCCGGCGCTGGTTACCGTAAGCAACGAGCTGGGCGAGCCGAGGTATGCGACGCTGCGGGGCATCATGGCTGCGGGTCGGAAGACGCCAACGGTGTGGACCGCTGACGAGCTGGGCCTCGAGCCGTCTAAGCTCGAGCCCAAGGTCCGCGTCACCGATCTCTCTGTGCCGACCAGCGACAAGAGATGCGAGTTTATCGAAGGGGAGACCGAGGCCGATGCGGGCCGCCAGCTCGCGCTGAGGCTCCGCGAAGACAAGCTGATATAGATGACTAGCCCGACGCCGTTTTTATCTCAGGGCAGGAACTGTTTCGACAATGGCACTATATCGCTGGCATTAGAACAATATCGATGAGTCGAGTCAGTCACCCTCATGAGCATGTTTTCCGAGCCTTGATGTCGCATCTAGGCGAGGAATCTGGGGCGGGGGGCCTCAATGGACGGCGATTCCTACGAATCGTCCCCCGCCACCCCAGGCCCTTCACGGAGTTCATCCTGAGCCAGCCGAAGGGTTCAGGGAGACAAACGTCGTGCTTTCCAAGTATCGGGGTCTGGCCGCATTGCGGCTAATGGTGAGGCAAGCGTATGGCTGAGATACTCGTACTGGGTGAACTCAACCACGGCCAACTGGCGCCGGCTACTGGCGAATTGCTGACGGCTGCGCAGAGCCTAGGCGGAGAAACCTCGGTGGCGCTACTCGGGAGCGAGCTGAACGGGGTTTCTGGCCAGGCCATAGCTCTTGGCGTCGACAAGGTCTACCTGGTCGAACACTCGCTGCTGGCCGAGCCGTCTGTCGACGCACGAGTGACCGCGTTAGAGCAAGTCTGCAAACAGAAGGCCCCCTCAGTTGTGCTTGTCGACAGGACCCTCGTCGGGCGCGACATTGGGCCCCGTCTCGCCTTTAGGTTGGGCGTAGGAATGGCCCAGGACTGCATTGAGGTCAAGCTAGATCTGGCAACGAACAGGGTCGTGGCGACGCGCCCGGTGTACGGCGGAAACGCCCTCGCGACAGTGACTTTCACCGACGTCGACCCGCAGGTGGTCGTGGTCCGAGATGGAGCGTACGGTCGACCCGAACCCGACGCTTCCAGGACGGGAGAAGTAGTCAAGATCGATGTGGATCTCGACCCGTCGGTGATCAGGGTCAAGCACGTCGAGACCGTCCGCGGCGAGAGTGAGGGCGTCAGCCTGGAGGACGCGAGCGTGGTGGTGAGTGGAGGGCGGGGACTCGGGGGTCCTGAGCCTTTCGAGACTCTTGAGGAGCTGGCCGGCCTATTGGGCGGCGCCGTGGGCGCCTCCAGGGCCGCTACCGACGCCGGCTGGGTCGATCACAGCTACCAGATCGGGCTGACGGGCAAGACGGTAACGCCGGAGTTGTACATCACGGTCGGGGTCTCGGGAGCGAGCCAGCATATGGCGGGATGCTCGGGCGCCAAACACATCGTTGCAGTAAACCGTGACGGGGACGCCAGCATCTTCAAGGAGGCGACCTACGGGGTGGTTGGCGACTGGAGGAACGTTCTGCCGGCGCTGGTCGAGACGGTACGGGAGCTTGTGAAATCGTAGTTGCCAGGCCGGTTTCTCAGGCGGTCGCTTGAGCTTCCTCTTTTGCGTCGACAATCCGCTGTACCAGGTGCGCAGGCACCTCTTCGTAGCGATTGAACTCTATGGAATACTCGCCCCGGCCCTGGGTCTGAGAGCGTAGCTCGGTGGCGTAGCGCAGCATCTCAGCCTGAGGCACCTCGGCCTCGATCACGGTTCGCCCATCACCCTCAGGCGTCATGCCGAGAATTCGGCCTCGCCTACCGTTGATGTCGCCGGCAACGTCGCCCGTGTCCGAATCGGGCACCATGATGGTTGCCGTCAGTATTGGCTCCAGCAGCACTGGGCTGGCCTCTTTGATCCCTTTCGAAAGCGCGTGCCCTCCGGCGATCTCGAAGGAGATCCCTGAGGAGTCGACCGGGTGGAAGCTCCCATCTACGAGACTCGCTCTCACATCGATGACCGGGAACCCGGCCACAACGCCGTCGGCCATCGCCTTCTGCGCTCCCTTCTCCACGGCAGGGATGTACTCCCTTGGCACTGAGCCCCCAACGATCCGCTGCGCAAATTCGAAACCCTTACCTCGCGGCAACGGCTCGACCTCTAGCCACACGTCTGCGAACTGGCCGTGTCCGCCTGTCTGCTTCTTGTGCCTGTACTGGACCTTCGATGCGCCGACTATGGTCTCCATGTAAGGCACCTTGGGTGTCGCCAGAAGAATGTCTACGCCGAATTTCCGCTTGATCCTCTCGACGGTAACACCTACATGGGCATCTCCCAGGCCGCCGAGTAGCATCTCGAGCGTATTGGGCTCCCGGGTAATGCTGAGGCTGGGGTCTTCCTCGGTTATTCGTGCCAGCGCGCTCGTTATCTTGTCCAGGTCTGCCTTCGACTTGGGAAATACCGCCATCTGGTAGACCGGTGCAGGAAACTCAAGCCCAGGCAAAATCAGGGGGTTGTCCTTGCGAGACAGGGTATTTCCGGTACCCACGCTGGAGAGCTTGGCCACGGCCCCGATATCGCCGGGAGCCAACTCGGCGACGGGTTCTTGAGTCTTACCTCGCACCACAAAGACCTGACCTACACGCTCTGATTCTCGTTTGTCTGCATTCCACAACTGAGAGTCTCCCGCGAATTTGCCACTGTAGACCCTGAAGTACGAAAGCTTGCCTACAAAGGGGTCCGCCGAGGTCTTGAAGACAAGAGCGGCCAGAGGCCCGGAGTCGTCGCATGGGAGGGAGACTTCCGACTCATTGGATGGGCCGGTCGCAGAAGCCGGGCCGCGCTCAGCGGGTGAGGGCATCAAGTTCACGAGGCCGTCCATCAACTCCGAGGCACCGATGCCCGATGCGGCGGCCCCGGTCATCACCGGGACGATGGTGCCCGAGGCCACGCCCTTCTTGAGGACATCGGTCAACTCGTCCTGTGAAATCTGCTCGCCCTCGAGGTACTTCGTCGCCAACTCGTCGTCTGTTTCCGCTATGGCTTCCGTCAGACGTTCTCGCGCGGCCTCAACCTCGTCGCTCAGCTCGTCCGGAACGTCTGCACTCTGGTCCAGAAGGTCGACGACTCCCGAAAAGCTTGCCTCCTTCCCGACAGGGACTTGCACTGCAACGCACCGCCTGCCGAAACGTTCCGTTATCGAGTCCAGCGCGCGCTGGAAGTCGGCGTTTTCGCGGTCCAGTTTGCTGACAAATACGATGCGGGGCAGCTTAGCCTCTTCGGCCATCTGCCACATCTGCAACGTTCCCACCTCAACCCCTGATGGCGCCGCGACGACGACTACGGCGCCGTCGGCCACCCTGAGCCCCGATATGGCCTCCCCTCGGTAGTCGGCGTATCCGGGTGTATCGAGAACGTTGATCTTGTGCCCCTTCCACGGGCATGGAAGGACGGATGTCTGGATACTCGTGCCGCGTCGCTGCTCCTCGGGTTCGTAGTCGGAAGTCGTCGTGCCGTCGTCAGTGCTTCCCAATCGCGAGGTCACTTCCGAGGCATGGAGCATAGCTTCGGAAATCATCGTCTTTCCGGCACCACCGTGTGAAAGCAGCACGATATTGCGCAAGTGCTCGGAGTCGAAGCTAGGCATCCGCCACCTCCCTAACTGGGGTGTGCCAAGCGTCCATTGTAGTCAAAGCCTCGCTCTCATGCAATCACTACAACGGACGAGCGCGACGCTGTGCTGAGGAGGTTGTCGGCACTCAATCCTAGCCGTGCACGAGCGCCCGCCAGAGCACTCGGAGGCCGGGCTGCTTGCCGTAGCTCAGCAGGAAGGCGCGGAAGACCCGTCCCACGAGCATTAGACTCCCGGCGACGGTGAGGGCCAAGATGACGAGACTAACGGCCACCTCCCAGGGCTCGATGGCCCCCGGACCGAGCCGCTGAAGCACAACGATCGGAGCCGTGAACGGCAAGAATGTGAGGAGCTTAGTCACGCCCGCGGTGGGATTTTCCACGATGTAGACCCATGCATAGATCGGTATGATCAGCGGCAAGGCCACGATAATTGAAAGCTGCTGAGACTCTTGCCTGGTTGGGGCAACTGCGCCGAGCCCCGCGTTTAGCGTCGCGAACAGGAGGTATCCGAGAACAAAAAACGCGACGGCCAGCAGGGTCGGGGCAATACCGGGCAGCGTGAAATCTTTATCGGTGAGTACCGAAGGTAGCACCTCCAACAGGACGCGGGCGGAAATCACCCAGATCAGGATCTGAGTCAGGCCCGCGGCCCCAAGGCCGAGGACTTTGCCTATCATGAACTGGCTCGGTGTGACGGAGGAGAGCAACACCTCCATTATCCGGCTCTCTTTCTCCTCCCCCACCCCCTGGAGCAGGAAGCCACCCGTAATCGCCAGCGAGAGCATGAGCAGGAAGGCCAGGCCGAGGAAGAACGCGATGCGCGCACCGTCCAAGTCACGGCGGTTACCCTCGGAGTCCACGGCGATGTTCGCCAGCACCAGTGGGTCCTTCAGCCGTTCTATCACGTCCGACTCCGGTACCGATTCTGACAGGTTGTCCAGCAGGAACGCACTCAATCCCGGGTCGTCATCGCCGCCTAGGTCGATTCCTGAGCCAACCTTGAACCGCTGCACGACGCCGGTCTTCAAGTAGTAGTCGGCTATCACGTAAAGGCGCTTGATGTTTTCCCCGAGCATCGCCGCCATCCCTTCGTCTGGCGTTGTAAACGGCACGAACTCGAGACCAGGCTGAGCAAGGTGACTCGTGAAGAGTCCGGTACCGTCCACATACCCGACCTTGGCCGTTTTTTGCTCGCCATCGCCGAGGTTCTCGATCGCCCAGGCCACGCCCAGCGCGAGCACCGCAACGATGGGAAGTGCTGCTGTGATAACCAGGAAAATCCGCCTGGCGTAGGTGTTCTTGAACTCGTGGGTTGCGACGGTCAGTATGAGCCTCATTCTCCCGTCCTTCCTACCACTCTGATGAATATCTCCTCGAGGGGCAACCGCGCCACCTCGAAGCGTCGGACTTCGATCTGATGGTCCGCCAGTGCGCGGAACACGTCTTTGACGGAGGCCCCATCTGACATTACAAGCTCCTGGTAGGTCCCGTGGTCGTTGACCTTCTGGACGCCGGGCAATTCTCCGGGAAGTCCGGTGGCCTCGACAAGAATAGAGCCTTCACCGAAGCCGCTACGCACCTCCTCCAGCGAGCCGTAGAGCACCGCTTCGCCATGGTTGATCATAAGCACCGTATCGCAGAACTCCTCGACCTGGTCCATCTGATGGGTACTCAGGACTATAGCCACTCCATCGCGGCGCAGCTCACCCAGCACCTCTTTGACGAGACGCAAGTTGACCGGGTCCAGGCCTGAAAAGGGCTCGTCTAGGACCAGCAGTCTGGGCTGGTGGAGGATGGTCACCGCCAACTGAATAAGCTGGGCCATGCCCTTACTCAGCTCCTTTACCTTCTTGTCGCTATGTTCAGACATGCCCAGGCGCTCCAGGACCTCCCCTGCGCGACGCCGCGCTTCGGCGCGCTGCATACCCTTCAGGGCGCCCAGGTACTCCAAAGTTTGCCGGACGCTAAGGTTCCGATACAGGCCTCGCTCCTCGGGCAGGTAACCGAGCCGCGCCCGGTGCCCATTGGCAAACGGCTGGCCGAATAGAAGGACCTGGCCCTGGTCCGGTTCGAGGATGTTCAGCAACATCCGGATGGTGGTTGTCTTGCCCGCGCCGTTGGGCCCCACCATCCCAAGCACCTGTCCCGATTCAACGCCAAAGCTCACGTCCTGAACGGCGACGTGTTGGTCGTACGTCTTCCAAATGCTCTGGGCCTCCGCGATCGCCACGTGGTGTAACCTCCTTCCGGGCCGGCAGTAAGTTTCCCGTACACGCTCGGCAATGAGGCAGCCGCGCCCGGCTTCACATATTTAACACGATAGGCTGCGAATCCGTTGCGCGTCAACGGCCAGACTACTGACCGTCTATCGGGAAAGAGAACGACTGGCGTCCCGTACCGTCAGCCGATGCACTGATCGCCCATCAGTATGAGCAGCCGGCATCAAGCCTGCTACCAAAACCGATTGATCGGCCGGCGCGCTGTCGCATGCTACTCCTTTCTCGCCGCACTTGATTGAAATGCGTTGGCTTTGTAGGTAAAGTAGGGTTGGATGTTGAGCGCCTGGGCGCCATTCGGTCCGGCATCACTGCGAACCCACGGAGTAGGATATGAAGGTATTCTGGCGAAAGGTAAGAAGAGGACAGCGACTCGTGCTCACCGCCGATGATGGGGGCCACGAAGAAGAGGTGGGCGGCGTCCGCGAGACCAAGCGGGGGTTCGACGCATTCGCAAAGACCTTCGGCTACGACCCAGGCCGGGCCCAGAAGGGCATGGAGACGATGGACGAAGCCAAGGCGTTCGTCGAGTCGTTCAGGCCATGGGAGCTTTTCCCCGACGGGCAGGGGCTGGCTGTCGATCCCGAAGTAAGACCTCCGTCTGACGTGCCGGCTTCGTGAACGCAGGTCACCCTCACCTCATCCCTCTGCCTGAGGGCGCTTTGCAGTTAAAGTCGTATGCGGAGTCTTACTCGTGCCTGTCGAAACACCGTCCTGGCCTTTCCAAACTGGACGTAGGGGTGGGTTTCAAACCCGCCCTCCCTCCTCCTCTTGATGGGAGAGGAAAAAGGTGAGGGTGTCCCCGTCCTTTTTGTGCAAAGCCCTCAGGGAGAGGAGGTAATCCCTTCCCCCTCGATGGGGGAAGGTTTGGGATGGGGTGAATGAGAAAGATTCGGTCGTGATCGGGTTTATCGGGGGGACCGGCCCCGAGGGCAGAGGACTGGCTCTTCGCTTCGCCCTGGCAGGGGAGCAGGTCTTGCTAGGGTCCAGGAACGAGGCCCGGGCTCGGGACGCCGTCGACAGTATTTTGGCCCTCGCACCCAGAGCGTCGGTATCTGCTGCTCTCAATCTCGAGACCGCCCGACAGGCCGACATCGTATTCGTGACTGTGCCGTACGCCGGGCATCGACAGACCCTGGAGTCCGTGCGGGACCAGCTGGCCGGCAAGATAGTCGTCGACGTCGTGGCGCCGGTAGCCGTCGCCAACGGTGTAGCGGAGCCAATAGACGTCCCGGAGGGCTCGGCCGCGCTAGAAGCTCAGACGGTCCTGCCTAACTCCGCCGTCGTCGGCGCGTTTCAGACTATAAGCGCCAAGGACCTGCTTGTCCCTGACAAGCCGATCGATTCGGACGTGGTGGTCTGCGCTGATGACCCCAAAGCCAGAGAGACGGTTATGAGCCTCGCCGAGCAGGTAGCCGGAGTCCGGGCGGTCAACGGGGGCGGCCTCCACAATGCCGGCCATTTGGAGAGGCTGACCGCACTCCTCATGAACATCAACCGGCTTTACAAGGCGCACACCGCGATCAAGATAGTAGGGATTTAGGCACGACATGGCGATCGTGAATGTGCTGGCCAGCGCCGCCATCGCCATGGTCGTCATGGGCTCTCCCGAGCTGTCCGCCGGCCGCCAACCCACCGCTCCATCTCAGGACCCGATCCGCGTCGTGTCGAATTCCCACGAGGTTCATTTCCCCGAGGACGTCACGTTCAGGCTGGAAGCCGAGTCCGACTCCGCTATCACTCAGGTGACACTCAACTACAACTTTGCCGGCCGAAAGGTCCTGGCGTACGGATACCCTCGATTTACCCCAGACGAGAGCGTGTCGGCGGACTTCAAGCTGAGGACCAGCGGGACCAGCTACGTTCCGGTCGGCGTCACCATCGAGTACTACTACGAGATTGCCGACGCCTCGGGCCACACGTTGGTCACCCAGACGTTCTCGGTGGACTATCGGGACCCTAGATATGACTGGCGAGAGCTACGTCAAGGCGACCTACTGGTCTTGTGGCACGACCTTCCGGAAGAGAGGGTCCGGGAGGTAGCGTCCGAGGTAGAGCGACGGCTCGAACCGGTGAAAGGGGTGCTTGGTCTGGACCAGATACCCGTCAAGACGGGCGTGATCCTCAGTAGCCGGCCTGAGGCCGACCGCAGCTTCCCACGTGTCAGTGGGGCGGCCACCAGGCGGCACCTGTACGGAGGATTTGCCTACGGAGATTTCGACCTCTTCGTGCTCGCGGGTTTGAACGTCGACGGCATGGTCCATGAGATGACGCACCTCCTGATGGATGAGGCGGTCGATTCACCTCTGGCTACAGTCCCTGCCTGGCTGAACGAGGGGCTGGCGATGTATTTCGAGACCCGATCGGGGCAGAGGCTGGCGACGGTAGAGCAAGCCGCACGAAACTCCACCCTGTTGAATCTGGGTAGCATGAACGCCGTCCCGGGCAGGCCACGAGACGTCAGGCTGTTCTACGCTCAGGCCTGGAGCGTGGTCGACTACATGGTCGATACCTACGGCACGGAGCGAATTACCTCGCTGCTTGAGGTGCTGAACTCCGGCAACCGGATTGACGCGGCAGTACAGGATGTTTATGGAGTTAGCTTCCAGGAGCTCGAAGAGCAGTGGGTCGCAAAGATCAGCGGGGAGACACCGCTGGCGCCGCGCCCCGACCCAGGCACAGCCGGTACCAGCTTCCTCATCGGTGGCGCAGTCCTCATTGCCCTACTTGCATCGGCCGTCGGTTGGCTCACACGCGGGGCCTCAAGGTCGCGACGTTCTGAGACCTGACGCTCCTAGTAGCTACGCCTTCCACCGGTAAGAGCTCGAAGGGAAGCAACTAATGGCTAGGAAATCGGCCTTTGTTTACGCCGATATGCTCTCCCGTCACGTCTTGAGTGACACCCATCCATTGAAGCCCGTCCGGCTTCGAAATACATACGAGCTGCTGGACGCCTACGGGGCCTTCGAAGCGCCCAACGCTGTTCTGGTGGAACCCCGGCCGGCCTCTGAAGAGGAGGTGCTGAGGTTCCATGCGCCGGCCTATCTGGAGGCGGTCCAGGCTCTCAGCCGCGGCGACCCGTCGGTCGACCAGGCCGCGTTCGGCTTCGGTCCGGGGGACAACCCGGTGCACGACGGCATGTACGAGGCCGCCATGTGGTCGAGTGGGGCGTCGATGAAAGGGGTGGAGCTTCTAGTATCCGGCGAGGTGGACGCGGCCTTGAGCATCTCAGGTGGTCTGCACCACGCGATGCCGGCGTCTGCCTCCGGGTTCTGCGTCTTCAACGACCCCGTGCTGGCCATAAAAGACCTGTTGCTCCAGGGACTGCGGGTGGCGTACATCGACATCGACTGCCATCACGGTGACGGTGTTCAGCACGCCTTCTACGACACAGACGAGGTGCTCACGATCTCGATTCACGAGTCCGGCGCGTATATCTTCCCCGGCACCGGCTTCACGGAAGAGACCGGCGTGGGCAAGGGCAAAGAGTATTCGGTAAACGTACCGCTCTACCCCTACACGACCGACGACATATACATGTGGGCCTTTCGCGAGGTCGTCCCGCCGCTACTCGAGGCGTATCCCGCGGACGTGCTGGTAACCCAGCTGGGCATCGACTCGCACTTCCGTGATCCGATCACGCACCTCGCGCTGACGGTCCAGGGTTTCGGGCAGGCTGTCGCGGAGCTCTCGACCCTCGCCCCAAAGTGGCTGGCCCTGGGCGGCGGGGGCTACGACATACAGGCGGTGGCCCGCGCCTGGACGTTGGCCTACGGGACCATGTCCGAACAGGACCTGCCTGACGAGGTCCCGGCCTCCTACAGCGATCGGCACGGCGTTTCCAACCTCAGAGACGTAGAGCAGCCGCCGGTAACCGAGGCCGTCCGAAAGGAAGCGAGGGCCTTCGTCGAGAACAGCGTTCAGGCCGTCCAGCGCCTTGTCTTCCCGACACATGGGCTCCGATAGGGGTGAGACGCGGGTGCGCCGGGGCACGTGTCTAATTCTTGACAGCGTACGTAATCATATGATACATTGCGGCCGCAGCTAGGTTACGCGTAAGTCTCTATCTGCTCGGATGAGAGGATAGGGAGCGTTGCCCACGGATGGGCTTGAGGTCGCTGCCGTATGATTTCTAGCGGTTTCCTCAATCGGCCCAAGTTTCATGGCTTACTGCCGGTCGCGTCGGCTACCGTTTTGGCCGCCACACTGAGTGTCGCATGCGGCACGGCGGCCAACCCTCCGCCCATCGCCACCGTCGAGCCAACCGGGACCGTTCCGACAGTTCCCACCGTCGCGCCGCCCTCCACCGTCGCACCGGCGTCGGAGGTCGCTCCGGCCCAAGCGCAGGCGTCGACTTTCGTTCTGCCGACTCCTCGGCCGACGCGCACTCCCGTACCCAGGGCTGAGGGGGACATGACGTAGCCCGTTCTCTATGGCCACACTGCAACGCTTCTTGAGGATGGCGGGGTGCTCGTCACGGGTGGTTAGACCACAATAACCAGCCGACTTCCCCCGCCCGGCGTGGCCTCGGCGGAGATATACTACCCGTCTACCGGCCGTTGGTCGGCGACAGGTTCCATGCTGGAGCCACGCACCCTTCACGCCGCTGTCCTGCTCGAAGACGGTAAGGTGCTGGTCTCAGGCGGGTTTACCGAGGAGTATGAGCTTCATCCCGCCAGTGCGGACGTCACCTGGGTTGGTTCTCTTGCCTCCGCAGAGGTTTACGACCCGTCCACCAAGAGTTGGTCGCTCGTCGGCGACATGCCGGCGGAGAGGGGCGGTCACTCACTGGAGATGCTGGAGGACGGCAAGGTGCTGGCCTTTGGTGGGCCCACACTCTCGGCTGGGCTTTACCCCGAATCCACCGAAGGAGGGCGTCGGGTTAGCGTCCTGAGGCGGCAAGAAGGTGCTCCTGTGCTTCTGGGATAATGGTTTTGTAGCAAAAAAACGGCCCCGGAAAAGGAGCACCCAGTAGATGCTGCCACGCAACCACCCCGACCGGATCCAAATCACCTTCGACGACCGTCGCTTGGTGGCCAATGCCGGGCTGCTCCTTCCGGCCACCCTGGCGCGGCACCTCGGCCTGCCCGAACTCGTCCGGCAGCGCCTCGACCTGGGCGATGCCCCGGGGCGGGCGAACACGAGCGACAAGATGATGACGCTGGTGGCGTCTGCGCTGGCTGGGGGCGACTGCATTGACGACGCCGATGTGTTGCGCACCGGGGGGACGGCCTGCACCCTGGGCGGCACGGTCAAGGCGCCATCCACCCTGGGCACCTTCCTGCGCAGCTTCCGGTGGGGCCACGTCCGTCAACTCGACCGGGTGAGCCGCGAGTTGCTGGCCCGGGCTTGGCAGGCCGGGGCGGGACCCGGCGACGGGCCCCTGACCATTGACCTGGACTCCACCATCTGCGAGACCTACGGACTGGCCAAGGAGGGCGCCCGCCACCACGGCTATACCGGCAAGCGGGGCTACCACCCGCTGCTGGCCATCGCCGCCGGCACCGGAGACGTGCTGATGTCCCGGCTGCGCGAGGGCCGGGCCAACACCGCCCGCGGCGCCGCCCACTTCCTGCGGGAGACGGTGGGACGGGTGCGCTACGCCGGGGCCGACGGACGACTCACGCTACGGGCCGACAGCGGGTTCTACACTCATGGCGTGGTATCCGTCTGCCGCAAGATGGATGTCCGCTTCTCCATCACCATCCGCCAGCACAAAAGCCTGCACAATCTCATCGAGGCGATACCCGAAGATGCCTGGACGCCGATTCCTTACTGGATGGACGGTGCCGCCGATGTGGCCGAGACCACCTGCACCCCCTTCCAGGCCGAGGCGGACGCCGCGCCGGTACGGCTCATCGTCCGGCGGGTGAAGCCGACGCCCGGTTCCCAACTGGCCCTCTTCGCCAAATACAGCTATCATGGCTTCATCACCGACCGGGACGGGGAGTTGCTCGAACTGGAGGCTGACCATCGCCGCCACGCCGAGATCGAGAATGCCATACGCGACCTCAAGTACGGCGTCGGGCTGAACCATCTCCCCTCGGGCCGCTTCGCCGCCAACGGCGCCTGGCTGGCCGTCCAGACGATGGCCCACAACCTGGCCCGCTGGACGGCGCGGATCGGTCTGGGAGAGCGGATAGCCACCACCAAGACCCTCCGGCGGCGGTTCTTCTCCCTGGCCTGACGGCTCACCCGCTCGGCACGCCGGTTGACCCTGCATCTTCCGGATCGCTGGCCTTGGGCTGAGAAGTTCAGCCGTGCCTTGGCCCGGCTGCGAGCCATTCCACTCCCGGCCTGACGGCACCGTCGGCGACCGACCCACCCACCGGACAACCGAAGATCCCCGCAGACTCGTGCCAGCCCGGTCCGAGAGAGTTCCCTGCTGCGTATTCTCTCGCCATCCCGCGCATCGCAGCTCCCGCAGACGGCCATAGGGGCCCCTGTGCGGCGATGAAGACCGTCCGCCGACCTCCCTACCCCAAATGGAACCCAGACTATTTCCCCTGTAGCTCCCTCACCCCCCTTCCGCTTTCCTCACGCCGTCCATCGGTGTCCTTCGGTGGATTCGGGCTTAGCCTGTCGGACTGCCACATAGGACGAATCTGTGCTATCGTGGGCGACCATGAACGACCTGGCGATACACGTCCAAGGTCTGCACAAATCGTACGGGCCCGTGAAGGCGATACGGGGGATCGACCTGGATGTGAGGAGAGGCGAGGTCTTTGCCTTTTTAGGGCCTAACGGCGCCGGCAAGACCACCACTGTCGAGATTCTTGAAGGTCATCGGAGACGGGACGCCGGCGAGATCGACGTGCTCGGCCACGACCCGGCGCAAAACGCACGGGCCTTTAAAGAGTCGATCGGCATCGTGCTGCAGACGACCGGCGTCGAGCCATATTTGACCGTCGAAGAGACCATCGACGTGTTTCGTGGTTACTACCCGAAGCCTCGACCGACCGATGAGATTCTAGAGGTGGTCGGGCTCGTTGACCAGAGAAAGTCCCGTGTCCGAAAACTGTCGGGCGGCCAGCAGCGACGCCTGGACGTAGCGATCGGCCTTGCCGGAGACCCGGAGCTCCTGTTCTTGGACGAACCGACGACGGGGTTCGACCCTGCCGCCCGTCGCGGCGCGTGGGAGATGATCAGCAACCTCCGCTCGTTGAAGAAGACCGTTTTCCTGACCACTCACTACATGGATGAGGCCGAACAACTGGCCGATCGGGTCGCTATCATCGTCGATGGCCAGATTGTGGCCACCGGGCCTCCCAGAGAGCTTACTCGGCTTAATCAGATCACTACGGTCCGCTTCCGGGTTGAACAGGACTCTCCGATACTTCCACCCGGCCTCCCCGAAGCGGAGGCTCTAGACGGCGGCTTCTTCGCAATCCGAACGGACTCAGCTACCAAGACTCTTCACGACCTGACCGGATGGGCCATCGAGCAGCAGGTCGAGCTAGAGGACCTGACCGTCACCCTTCCTTCGTTGGAGGACGTTTACCTCCAACTGGTGCCCGCGACCCAGCAGTCATCGGATGTCGAACGATGAACTCGCTCGTATTGGGCCTAAGACAGATCCGCTACGAAAATCGGGCGTTCTGGCGTAATCCGCCCGCCGCCTTCTTCACCGTGGTCTTCCCGTTGATGTTCCTGGTGATCTTCAACCTACTTTTTGGCAACAACACCCTTGAGTTGCCGGAAGGAGAAGTTAAGACCTCGACGTTTTACGTTCCAGCCATTGCGGCGTTGTCCGTTATTAGCGCTTGCTACTCCAACATCGCGATCGGCATTTCATTCTCGCGGGACCAGGGCCTCCTGAAGCGCACGAGGGGGACGCCGCTACCCGCCTGGGCCTACCTGTTCGGCAGGATCGGCCAGGCTTCACTCGTTGCTCTCCTCCTGGTAGTCGTCGTTACCGCTGCCGGCGCACTGGTCTACGGCGTTGACTTGCCGACCAACACCATGCCTGCGTTCGTACTAGCGGTGATCGTCGGGGCAGCAACGTTCAGCAGCCTGGGGCTGGCCGTCACCAGCGTGATTCCCAACGCTGACGCGTCGCCCGCTATCGTGAATGCCACCATTCTTCCTCTGCTCTTTATCTCGGACGTATTTATTCCTTTACAGGATGCTCCGGTGTGGCTTACCTCAGTTGCGGACATCTTCCCTGTGAGACACTTCTCGTTGGCTCTTCAAACGGCCTTCAACCCCTTTCAGCAGGGCGTGGGGTTCGATTGGGACCACCTGGGGATAATGGCCGCGTGGGCGGTTGCCGGCGTCCTGCTGGCCGTTCGCTTCTTTTCGTGGGAGCCGCGCCGGTAAGTCGGTTTTTGGATGATGTCACCGCTAAGAAAACACCCCCAGTCGACAGGCTGCGGAGACGCCCCAGCGGGGCGTCTCTACACCAAACCGAGCCGCGGAGGGGGCGCATGCCGTGCGTCCCTACCGTTCGGCGGGCTAGGGCTGGTTGTTCGAGCGGCGCCCTTGTTACGACCTTCAGCAGAGACGCCCAGAGAGCGTCTCTGCACCAAACCGAGCCGCGGAGAGGGCGCATGCCGTGCGTCCCTACCATTTGCCGGTGCTCTGACCGTGCTCAGGTCAACTAGGGAAGACCACTGCCAGCCAACGGCATGTGCGCGAGCCGGTGATATTTGGCGCCCTGCGGCAACAGAATGCTGCGGATGAGGGAGACAGAGTCGACCTCTGTCTGAGCGTTCGAGTCTAACGGCGCTCCGAAAAGGGCCTCTGCGGCTCTATGCCGATCAGACGCCGGTGCTCCGTCGCGTATTCGCCCGACGGTAAGGTGCGGGCTGAACTCGCGCTTTTCCCTGGCAAACCCCAGTCCATGGAGGGCCGCTTCGACCCCCTGATGGAGCTCGTGTAGCGCCGGCAGGTCACCTCCCAAACCCACCCACAACACCCTCGTTCTTAACTTGTTAGGGAAAACGCCCACGCCGTCCAGCGCCACGCTGAACGAACGATGCTTGGAGACCACCCGAGAGACGTCAGAGATTATCGGCTCAATCCGGGCCTCGGAGACGTTTCCCAGGAATTTCAGCGTGAGGTGTATGCCCTGGGGATCGATGGCTCGGAGGCCTTGGATATGGGCTCGCCTGAGCTCCGCGACCAGGTCTGCCAAGGCATTCCTGACCTGGTCGGAGAGCTCGATTGCGAGAAAGACGCGTACGTTTTCCGTCATTGGCACTTCAACTTGACTGATGAGGATGGGCGGCCTCAGGTTGCCCACCGGTTGCCTCGCGCCTATCTAGTGAAAGTATGTAGGGGCGCATGGCGTGCGCCCTGTCGGCAGTTTTCATCCAACAGGGTGCCGCCATCCAACCTTGATGGCTGATTTCTGTGCAAGGCCCCCATCGAGGGGAATGGCGCCGTGCCGGATGTGTAGATGACGAACCTGGACACCGGTTAGCTTGGGCCGAGATACAGCTCGGTGTCCGGGTGCCAGTCTTTCCAGGAGAACCAGAACGACAGGTGAGAGAGCGCACGGTCGAGGGTCTTGCCTGCTAGAGGGCCCTCGATCGCCGTTCCCGTAAGAGCCGTCCATTTGGACCCGGTCTCATCGTCTACGATCGTGGCCTGTAGCCCAGCGCCCTCCTCCAAGAGCCGGAACGTAAGGGTCTGACCGTCGACCTCTCGCCGGTAGACGATCGCCGTGTCCGTGCCTCTTTCCAGGAAGACCAGGACTTCCTCTCCGGCCAGTGTATCGTTGGCGACCGGCTGGTCCCTCAGTGCTTCCAACGGGTAGACTTTGGTGCTCCCCACGGCCTCCACGCCGACCACCAGGGCTTTGCGGTCTAACCTGACGTCGGTCAGGGTCTCTCCCAGGACACCCGCTCTTCCACCACGGTAGTAGGAGTCATAGCCGTCCAACTGGTAGCGGCCGCCCTTGTCCAGCACCAGCGTGTCGGGGTGCGTCTCGCGCCACAAGAACCACTGGGTGTGAGTCACGGGGACGAAGTCCAGGTCGCTACCTTCGAGAGGGCCTTTGACGGCCCGGCCAAGGAACTGGCTCCACAACGTGCGGGTCTGGTGATCGTACATGACCAGCGCGTTCATGATCAGCTTGCCTGAGACGCCGAAGGTGTGCTCTTCTCCGTTGACCTCGCGGGCATACACGATGCCCGAAAAGCAGAGCGGTCACCAGGTGACCGCGACAGCCACTCCCCCGACGACGTCGTTGACGATCTCGTGCCGGCTCAGCATCCTGATCGAGTAAGCCCGATGCTCGCCGTTAATGGAAAGCCCGAGCACCTGCTCGTCGGGGTCCATCCACGACTCCGCTTCGGATGCGGTCACGAACGCGGGATCGAGGATGGCTGGGATAGCGTCGAAGCCCAGCAGCGTCACCAGCTCCAACGGCCTCTCGGCCCCCTGTGAAGACGGCTCACCATCCGCAACCGTCACGGTGATCTGCTCGGACGTGGTCAACAGTCGTCTCCCGAACTGCTGCACACCTGGGACGAGCAGGAACAGAAGGACGACGCCTATGATGGCTACTATGAGTATTCTACCGGCCATGGTCGGGTCCATCGGGAACGATTCGCGTGTCTCCTGTGAATTGGATGCGATCTAGACGTCAGGAGATGTAGAGGGGGTATTCTTACGGTAACGGAGCGCTAGGAAAGTACGCGTTCCGAGTGTCCCCAGCGGTGCCTGTGCTCTTGCTCGAGTTCTCGGAAAGGTCCTTGGAACGAAGGGCCGTGAATCGGGTCGGTGGTCATGATAAGCGCGTCCTCTCCGTCGTCGGCATAGTAGGCCTTGCGGACGCCGCGTTCCTTGAAGCCGTATTTCCGGTACAGGTTCGTGGCTATCCCGTTGGAGGGTCGCACTTCCAGAGTGACCACTTCAACACCGCGTGTCACGATCTGTTCGATGGCGGCTACGAAAAGCAGTTCGCCTATGCCGCGGCCTTGAAACTCCCTACTCACTCCTACCGCTACGATATGCGCCTCATCCACCATGTACCAGGTGCCAACGAATCCTGCGATGAGCTCGTCCTTCTCGAGACTGCTACCTTGCCCATTCCACATTTTCCGGGCATTTTGGAATAGCCGGCCGACCAGGGCTCGATTGCGGATTTCATTGGACGCGTGACCTGCGGGGGCCCCGTTTAGGCCGGCCTTCGCAATCTCATCTCGCGTCCACGCGATAAGATAGCTGGCACGGCTGTTGCTCAACTCGCGCCTGAACGAGGTGGGCGGAAACATCGACGGGAAGGCATCGCGCTCGATCCGTTCGCATTGGTGGATATCCTCCGCCCTCAAGGGGCGGACGCCGAAGGGCATCACCTTCGTTTCGGTACCTTCCATGGTCAAACTCATCGGGCTCTCGCCTTCTGTCGACAATCCGCCGTGCGTTAGTCACGCTGTCGTGCCTGCAGGCTGCGGGCTCGCGTCAACTTCGCTGTTGATTCTAGCATAGACATTAGGCGGGCTCGGTCCCAGCAGTTGAGTAAGGTGGACCCCATTATTAAGACAGCACGAGGGCTAAATTAAGAGAGTCTCCCACCCCTGCGCTAGGTTTCACCAAGCCCGATGGCAGCCCTGCTTCTTCAGCTGCTGCTCCCCTTTCTTCCTGGCCATGTTGGTACACCTCTGCTGGGGTCCGGTAGCCCAAAGCCTGGTGAGGCCTCTGCCGGTTGTAGAACTCCAGGTAGGCATTGATCCCAGTTCGGGCCTCGGCGACGGTCTGGTAAGCTTTCAGATACACCTCCTCGTACTTGATGCTCCGCCACAGCCGCTCCACGAAGATGTTGTCCAGGTACCTACCCTTACCATCCATGCTGACCTGGACCCTCTGCTCCTGCAACGTCTGGGTAAAGGCCTCACTGGTGAACTGACTCCCCTGGTCGGTGTTGAATATCTCCGGTCGTCCCTTACCCAGGGCTTCCTCCAACGCCGCCACGCAGAAGCTGGTGTCCATGGTGTTGGAGAGCTTCCAGGCCAGCACGTGCCGGCTGTGCCAGTCCATGATGGCCACCAGGTACAGGAAGCCCTTCGGCATGGGGATGTAGGTGATGTCCGCGGCCCAGACCTGGTCGACCCGATTAACCTCCACTCCCTTCAGCAGATAGGGAAAGATCCGGTGTCCCGGCGCTGGTTTGCTGGTGTTGGGACGCCGGTAGATGGCTTCCAGACCCATCAACCGCATCAGCCTTCGAACCCTTTTTCGGCTCACCAGATAGCCCTGTTGCAGCAGCCAGGCCTTCATCTTCCTGGAGCCGTAGAAGGGGGTCTTCAAATACTGACGGTCCATCAGGGCCATCAACTCCAGGTCTTCTGCCCTGGTCGGTACCGACCGGTAGTACACCGAGGCCCGGCTGACGTCCAGCAGGATACATTGACGCACCAAAGACAGCTGCTGGTGGTCTCGGTCTATCATGGCTCGCCGTATGCTGCGACTCATAGACCGGACCTTTCCGACAAAAAATCGCGTTCCACCTTCAGCTGGCCGATGTGCCGGTAGAGGTGGTTAATCTGAGCTTCCTTGGCTTTCTCCTGGGATTTCTGATTGGTGGCAAATAGCTCCGGGGCTCCTTCCGCCAGGGCCCTTTTCCAGGCGTGAATCTGACTGGGATGGACCTCAAATCGGCTGGCCAGTTGGGCGATGGTCTCTTCCCCCGCAAGGGCGGCCAAGGCCACCTTGGCCTTGAACGCCGGACTGTGCTTATTCCTCGTCTGCTTCATGTCCTGCTCCTCCACGTCGGTTAGTTGCCGGTTATTTTAGGAGCTGGACTCTCTCTTAGCCAGTTGTCTAGTTTTTGGGTACCACCTCAGAGTACTATCCTAAGAAGCACGTATGCGTTGTACAATATGCATCGATACATTGTGTACGATCTCTGACTCTTGGCAGCTCGCCAAGAGAGAAAGCCGATCATGCAGAGTGGGGCCGATGCTCTGTCCAGGGACGCGATCGAGGACCTGGTCAGAAGAGCGCAGGAGGGCGATACCGAATCCTTTGCGGGCTTATACGAGCATTTCTATGACAAGATCTTCCGCTACCTGGTCTTCAAGACCGGGAGCTCGGTTGACGCAGAGGACGTAACGGAGGAAGTGTTTCTGCGGATGCTGGAGTCCATCTCCTCGTTCAGCTGGCGGGGGTTTCCGTTCTCCTCCTGGCTGTTTCGTATCGCCCACAACCTGGTGGTCGACTACTACAGGAAGAAGGGACGGCAGAAGACCGTCCCTATGGAGGATGCCAGCGGAGTGATTGGGGCGTCGTCCTACGATCTGGATAGCGGCCTCGATTTGAAGCTGTCTATGCAAGGGGTTTACGCCGCGATGCAGGGGCTCTCCAAGCTCCAAAGGGAGGTCATAAACCTTCGCTTCGCGGGGGGCCTTTCACTGAAAGAGACAGCCGAATCTATGGGCAAGAAGGAGAACGCGATCAAGGCCCTACAGCACGCCGGAATCAAGAAGCTAAGGTCGGTGCTGGCCCAACGGCCGAACGGGTCGCGGGACCAGGCGCTAACATCGTGGGGTGGCTAGGTTGAAGAGAAGTCGGGACCTGGACCAGATACTAGACGACTGCCTTGAACGGCTGGCAACGGGCGCGACGGCCGAAGACTGCGTTGCCCGTTATCCGGAAGACAGGGACGAGCTTGCGCCCCTGTTGCAGGTGGCGGCAGCGACCACGGAGACAGCCTCTTCCCTGTCGTACAGACCGGAGGCGAAGGCCCGAGGCCTCAATAGGCTAACGACCGCGGCGGCTCGAAGGGGCGCGCCGAGGACGCGTCGCTTTGCCTGGCTCCGTTTTCCGACTCTCGTCCCCAGACCGGTCGCCAGCGGGCTGGCAGTCGCAGTGGTGGCCACGGGCGCGGTCGTCGGCACAGGTATGGCTTCCTCCAACAGTGTGCCCGGCGACCCATTGTACCCGGTCAAGACCATCAGAGAAGAGATATCGTTGATGATGCCCAAGTCAGACATGTCCCTGGCCCAGGAGCACGTCCACCTGGCGAGTGTACGCGGACAGGAGATGCTCAAGCTGACGGACAGGGGCAAGTTCGACGAGGCAGAGGTACTGATGGACCGCATGACTCGCCACCTCAACGACTCCGCCGGTATGGTGGGGATTATGATTTCCACCAATCCGATGGAGATGCCACACCGGCCTATGGACCCGTTTCACCGGCAGGGCGCCGTCGAGCTCGTCGCGCTTCTGCAGCGCGACGGTGACATCCTCAAGGTCTTTTTCCAGAGTCACCTGCCCTTGATGCCTCCCGAGGACCAACCTCGGATACAACACCTCATGCATCGCTCCGAGCTGAACTACCGGGTGATGATCACGGCGCTCCAGGGCGGCGGCCCACCTCGGTGGTCGTTCTGGATGACCGAGCCCCAGCGGCCTCGAGGGCGATAGCTGGCGCTCGTCAGCCGATCTCTGTCCGGACTCGGGCGCCGACCTTTGTTGAAGAGCGGGCGCACGCCTCACGCGTACTGTTTTCAACGCAACCCTAGCTGGTTGATAGCTGCGATACGCCCGTCACGTCCCCTGCCAAACGGATCTGCTCTGTCGTTTGCTTCGCCGTGAGCGAAATGCGTTCTGACCCCTTCGGGAGTTCAGAAGCGCCGCACCAGCAGACAAACGAAGGACTCAAGAATTGGGCGCACGCCGTGCGCCCCTACTGTTGGAGGCGCCGCGGCAGCAAACACATGAAGAAAAACTCAAGAGTATGAACTCCGGAAAGGCATTGAACCGTATAGCAAGGAGCCGTATACTTAGAGGTCGGATAGCGGGTACGAGCCAGCTTCAGCAGCCCGTTCTCCAAGCTCAAGGGGGAAGGTGCCGAGCGGCGGGGTCGCCGGCATCACATGGAGATATTCCTAAGAATCCTGGCCATAACCATTCGCCAGAAATGGCGGCTGGCCGGCGCATACGCCTCTATGTTGGGCGCCACTGCCGCTTACCTCGTTCTACCCCATCTCTTTGGCGACGCGATAGATAGAGTCGCGGAAATCGTCGACGGCGTCGCCGTCCCCGACAGAGAGATCCTCTCGATAGCCGCCTTGGTCCTGGTGGTCGGCACCGCCCGCGGCATCCTGTCGTTCGGCCAGACCTACTTTGGTGAGGGGCTCGCACAGTCGGTCGTCTACCGCTTGCGCAACACCTTCTACGATCACGTCCAGCGACTGAGCTTCGCGTTCCACGACCGCAACCATACCGGCAACCTGATGTCGAGGGCGATCACCGACGTCGAGTCCATCCGAATGTTCGTGAACATGGGACTCGTGCGAACGCCCTACTTCCTGATTCTCTTCGTCTTTGTGACGATTATTCTTTTGCGCCTGGACTGGAGACTTGGAGTGTTGGCGCTTGGCTCGATGTTCGCCTCGGCAATACTTGCGAGCGTCGTGCGCCTGCGCCTGAGGCTTATGTACCTGCACGTCCAGGAAGAGCTCGCGGAGCTGAACACAATACTTCAGGAGAACCTGACAGGCGTGCGTGTCGTCAAGGCCTTCGCATCCGAGGACTTCGAAGTCGCGAAATTCGACGCCAAGAACGCCGACGTGAGCCGCGACATGGTGAAGGCGTCTCGGTTACAGGCGCTGAACGCCTCGGTCATGACGTTCATGTTTCTTGTTGCCATGGGCGTAGTCCTCTGGTACGGGGGTTGGCGAGTCATCAACGGACACATTACATGGGGGGAGCTGGCGCAGGTCCTGTTCTACATGCAGGTCCTTACGCTGCCGGTCCGGCAAGCCGGGATGCTGGTCGGCAACTTCGCCCGAGCCCTCGCCGCCGGCCAGCGGCTGTTCGAAGTCCTGGACACCGAGTCGCCGGTGCAGGAGTCCCCGACCGCTGTCGACATGCCCCGTGTCCGAGGGCGGGTCCGCTTTGAGGACGTGTCGTTTGGCTATGGCTCGGGCAGCCCGGTCCTCAGAAACATCGATCTAGACGCGGAGCCCGGCCAGGCCATTGCCCTGCTGGGCGCACCGGGGAGCGGTAAGAGTACCCTCGTCCATCTGCTTCCTCGATTCTACGACGTGACTTCCGGGCGCATCACGATCGACGGTCTTGACGTCCGAGACTCGACCTTGACCTCGCTGCGCCGCAACATAGGAATCGTACAGCAGGATGCCTTCTTGTTCGCCGCCTCGATTCGGGACAATATCGCCTACGGTCGCCACGATGCGTCCATGGATGAGATCGTGGACGCGGCCCGCGTGGCACAGCTGGATGCCTACATCCGGACCCTGCCCGAGGGCTACGAAACGGTCATCGGCGAGCGTGGAGTTACTCTCTCGGGCGGGCAGCGCCAGCGCCTGTCGATCGCCCGCGCCGTGCTGGTGGACCCTCCCATCCTGATCCTCGACGATTCCACTTCCAGCGTCGACGCCAGCACGGAGGAGCAGATCCGTAAAGCAATGGAGTCGGTGATGCGAGGACGTACGACGTTTGTCATCGCTCACAGGCTCACTACCGTCCACAACGCCGACCAGATCCTCGTGGTCTCAGATGGCGAGATCGTGGAGCGCGGCACCCACAAGGACCTGCTGACCGCGGGAGGCCAGTATCGCAAGGTATACGACCTCCAACTGCGTCCTCAGGAAGAAGTGATGCTGGACTACGAGGTGACGGTAACCGCCGGGGTCGAGGGCACACGATGATGCGCGGTACGATCGGCAGTGATCTCGGCAGGCCCTTGGATGAGGAGGCGTTCGGGCACGTCTACGATCAACGCGTGATCGGCCGGCTCATGCCCTACATCCGTCCCTACAAACACCTGGTCGCCGCCGCGAGCGTAGCCATGCTCGTTTTCACGGCCAGCCAGGTGGCAGTGCCATGGATTATCAAGGTCGGTATCGATGACTACATAAGGGTCGGCGACTTCTCCGGATTGACGTGGATCTTCGCACTGTTCCTCGGTAACGCTATGCTCTACTGGGGAGCTCAGTTCATACAGGAGTACATGATCCTAAAGGCTGGGCAGGCCGTTCTCTACCGCATGCGGACGGACATGTTCGCCCATCTTCAACGGCAGCCGGTGTCGTTCTTCGACAAGACCGAAGTGGGACGTCTGATGTCCCGGGTCCAGGGTGACGTCCACCAGCTCCAGGAGTTCCTCGGCGTAGCCGTTATGACCGTCGGCGACCTCCTGAGTCTCGCCGGCTACGTGGCAATGCTGCTGATAATGAGCGTCAAGCTGGGGCTCATATCGATGTCGGTACTGCCGGTGCTCGTGGTGATACTGGTGGTGTGGCAACCATATGCAATCAAGTCGTTCCTCAGGGTGAGACGCGCAATATCCACCGTGAATGGCGCGCTCAACGAGAACATTACCGGCGTCCGGGTTGTCCAAAGCATGAACCGGCAGCAGCGAAACCTGGAGACCTTCGATGACAAGAACGGCGACAACTTCAGCGCGAACCTTTTCGCAGGCCGGCTGTCCGCAGGGCTTCTCGTACCGGTCGACGTTCTGACAGCGCTGTCCATCGGGCTGGCGATCTACTTCGGCGCGCAGATGGTCTCATCCAGCGTCCTGGAGGTCGGCGCCCTTATCGCGTTTATCCTGTACATTCAGCGCTTCTTCGATCCGGTACGGAACCTTACGATGCAGTACGCCCAGCTTCAGCGCGCCATGGCCTCGGGAGCGAGGATATTCGATCTGCTGGATACGCGGCCCGGTCTGGTCGATGCACCGGGAGCAAGCGAGCTGCCGAGGCTCAGCGGCGAGATCGAGTATCGGAACGTCAGCTACAGCTACGTTCCCGGCGAAGACGTGCTGAAGAACGTCAACCTACACGTCAGGCCGGGCGAGACGGTCGCGATAGTCGGCCCCACCGGTGCGGGCAAGACCACTCTGGTCTCCCTCATGTCCCGTTTCTTCGACGTGCCTCGCGACCGTGGGGCAATCCTAGTAGACGGACAGGATATACGTGACGTTACTCGCAGGTCGCTGGCCAGCCAGACGAGCGTGGTGTTGCAGGAGCCGTTCCTCTTCTCGGGGACGGTCCGCGAGAACATCAAGTACAACCACACCGACGTTACCGACGAGAAGATGGTCGACGCCTCCAAGGCCGTCGGCGCCCATGACTTCATCGTGCGACTGGAGGACGGCTACGACACCTACCTCCACGAGCGCGGCATCAACCTCAGCGTGGGGCAACGCCAGCTCCTGAGCTTCGCCAGGGCCATCGTCGCAGATCCCCGCATCCTCGTCCTTGACGAGGCTACGGCCAATGTCGACAGCTACACCGAGACGCTGATACAGCAGGGGCTTCAGCGGCTGCTGAGCGGCCGCACGGCCGTGGTCATCGCCCACCGGCTTTCGACCATTCGCGGGGCCGACAAGATCGTCGTGCTCGATCACGGCGAGGTCGTCCAAGAGGGCACCCATCAGTCCCTGATGGAGCGCGGCGGCCTCTATTCGCACCTCTACCAGATGAACTTCGCTGCCCTCCAAGTCTCGGCGAACGGCTCCAACAAGTCGACTCCCTCCTAGCCGTCCCCCTCTTCCCGTTCTTCCCGAGTAGTCCCGATTCGGCCCCGATGCCGCATCGGGGGGACGTATCGAGGGGCCTCCGATATCCTCGACAACATGCCGGTGCTATCATGTCGTCGTCATGTCCGAGGCCATCTTCACAATAGGGCACAGCAACCACTCCTGGGACGAGTTCAAGGCCCTGTTGCAGCAGAACGGCGTCGCAGTTCTGGTCGACACCAGGAGCAACCCACAGAGTAAGTATGCGCCGTTCGCGAGCCTTCGCACGCTTCCCGGCCTCTTGGAGAGCGAAGGGATGCGCTACGTGCACATGGGCGACTCGCTCGGCGGGAAGCCCGCCGATCAGTCTTCCTATGACAGCAAGGGCAGGCCCGACTACAGGGAGATAAGGACGAGGGAGTTCTTCCGCGATGGGATTGAGGAGCTACTGACGCTGGCCGAGCACTCGACCGTCGCGCTCATGTGCGCCGAGGAGGACCCGACCAAATGCCACCGCAGGATGCTCATCGGCCCGGCGCTTGAGGAGCGGGGCGTAGGGCTGCGACACATTCGGGGCGATGGCGCGGTACAAAGCTCAGTGGAGCTGGGCAGCAAGAAGGCATACCAAAGCCAGTTACAGGGTGCGCTGCGTCCCCGGCAGGTCACTGACTGAAAATGGCGGTCTCTACCGTTCGTTGCCGCAGCGTACGCTCAGAGACGGTGACTAGCAGGATTGTATTCGTCCAAGTCCCATTTGTTTGGGTTGTACCGAATATACTCACCGATGTGGAGCAGGGACTCCTCGTCCCTTATGATGTGGTCGTAGAAGCGCCGCTGCCATCCGAATTCGCGATAGCCAGCGGCTCGAATGCGCTTCGTGCAGGCTGATTTGAACTGGTTCTCGATAGCGCCTAGCGAATCTGGTTTCCAGTTCAGGGCGGTTCCTGTAGAGACGCCCCGCTGGGGCGTCTCCGCGCGTGTCTGCATGTTTGCGTTCCCAATGACAACAACGCCATGGAGATGGTTCGGCATGACTACCCATTCGTCAAGCGTTACGTTCGGCCGAAGTTGCTCCGCTTTCTGCCACTCTTGACGAGCGATCTCGCCTGGCGGCGACAATCGCACGGGAGCCCGTCACGTTGCCGAAGAATAGTGCACGGTCGCGTGTACATATCGTGACGAAATACCAACCGGCTGCAGCGTAATCCCATTCGCGCAGCCGGGAGGTTTCGACCCGGTATATTCCTTTGAATAACGTCATTCTGTTGGGAGGCTGAGACGCCCCGCTGGGGCGTCTCAACACGGGATCGCGCAAGCGCGCCCCTAAAACAGACTCGCCTGGCCCGTGTTCTTGCCACGCTCCGGGAACTCGATGCCGAGGTGCTCGTAAGCCCGGCGGGTGGCGACGCGCCCTGAGCGGGTGCGGTCGATGAACCCCATCTGGAGCAGGTAGGGTTCGTAGACGTCCGCGATGGTGTCCGCCTCCTCGCTGATGGAGGCGGCCAGCGTATCCAGCCCGACGGGCCCGCCCTCGAACTTCTCTATTAAGGAGCGCAGCACCATGTGGTCGGTGTCGTCGAGCCCCAGGCCGTCGACCTCGAGCCTCGACAGCGCTTCGCCCGCCACGTCGACGGTGATGACGTTGTCGGCCATCACCTGAGCGTAGTCGCGAACTCTCTTGAGCAGCCGGTTGGCGACTCGGGGGGTACCCCTCGCGCGCCGCGCAATCTCCATGATCCCGTCCGCGTCGGCCTGGATTTCCAGGATCCTGGATGAGCGCTCGACGATCATTCGCATGGCCTCATGGTCGTAGAAGTCGAGCCGGTGGATGAAGCCGAACCGGTCCCGTAGCGGCGAGCTGACCATTCCGTAGCGGGTCGTCGCGCCGACGAGGGTAAACGGCTGAAGTGTCAGGTTGACGCTCCTCGCCTTCAGCCCCTTGTCGATGACCCACGAGACCACGAAGTCCTCCATCGCGCCATAGAGGACCTCTTCGACTACACGGCTCAGCCGGTGCACCTCGTCGATGAACAGGACCTCGTCCTTCTGGAGGCGCGTGAGGATGGAGACCATGTCCGCGGGGCGCTCGAGGGCCGGGCCCGACGTCGCCTTGACCCTGGTCTCCATCTCGGCGCCGACGATGTGGGCGAGGGTCGTCTTGCCTAGGCCAGGCGGGCCATGGAGCAGCATGTGGTCCAGCGGCTCGCCACGCCCCTTGGCCGCGGCAATCGAAATCTCGAGGTTAGACTTGAGCTTTTCCTGGCCGATGTACTCGGCTAGACTGCTCGGCCTGAGGCTGGTGTCCAGCGAGTGGTCGTCTTCGTGGGGCTTGCCGGAGACGATGCGCTCTTGCAAGGGCCCTCCCCGAATATCAGAACTGTTGTTCATTCTATGGAGAGTCCTACAGGGTGTCAAGGAATGGCCGACCCGAGTATTCAGGGCTCTGAGATTGCAGGTCGAGTGACGTTTCCCGAGGAGGTTGCCGACGAGGGATCTGGGGTGGGGTGGCCCTACCGCAGAGGGCGCCCGCCCCACCACACCAGGTCCTTCGGCAGGCTCAGGATGACAGGAAGTTAAGAGCGACCCTTGAAACAGCCTTGCTACAGCGCGGGGGGCAGGCACGGATGGTGGGTCCGGACTGGTATAATTCGCACTCTACTTCGTTCAGGGAGACAGGTGCGGAAAGGGGGCGGAATGACTGGGACCATGGGCAAACGAGAGATCGAGACGGTGAACCGAGAGTCCACCTCTACGTGGGAGCAGATCGCGAGTTGGTGGGACGACTACGTGGGCGACGACGGCAACAGAACACACCGTGACCTTGTTGCACCCGCACAGGAGCGGCTTCTCGGGCTCAAGAGGGACGAGACGGTGCTGGACGTGGCCTGTGGAAACGGGATTTTCTCGCGAAGGATGGCCCAGCTAGGAGCGCGGGTGGTCGCAGTCGACGCCTCTGAGACCTTCATCGAGCGCGCGAAGGGCAGGACGACCGAGAACGCCGACCGGATCGACTACAGGGTGGTCGACGCAACCGACGCCGATCAGCTCGTCGCGCTTGGAGAGCGCAGATTCGACGCGGCCGTATGCGCGCAGGCGCTGATGGACATGGCGACTATCAAGCCGTTGGCGTCTGCACTAGAGACTATGTTACGTGGCGGCGGGCGGTTCGTCTTCACCGTCCCGCATCCGTGCTTCAACATGGACGGGGCGAAGATGGTGGTAGAGGAGGAGGACCGCGACGGCGAGATGGTAACCGCACGTTACGTGAAGGTCTCGCAGTACATGACCCCGACGTCCGGCCTAGGAATCGGAATGAGGGGCCAGCCGTTCCCCACGCCATACTTCGACCGGCCGATGGGAATGCTGTTCAATACGTTCTTCGAGGCAGGTTTTGTGTTCGACGGGATCGAAGAGCCGGCCGCCGGCCCGGACGACGTTGGGGAGAGCCCGTTCTCGTGGTCGAACTACAAAGAGATTCCTTCGGTGTTGGTGGCGCGGATGCGTCCTGCGCGGGGCGTGTGAAGGGCCCCCCCGAGTGTTGGCGCGCGTCTGAGACGCCCCAGCGGGGCGTCTCTACAAGGGCGCAACGGCGTGCCCTCAGTGGCGAAATAGCAACCGACTGGCGCCTCCGGCCTATTCAGGACGGCTATAAATCGGGACATCTGAGCAAGAGGCGGGCCGCTGTTATAATTGGGTGTCTCCACGGGACTGGCATCTGCGTCCGGCTCGCAGAGATGCCGTTCCGATGAACGGGTGAAGAAAAATGGTCTGGATAGTCGCAGCCGTCGGTATATTAGTCGTCGTCGTGGCTCTGGTTGCTTTGGTCGGCTCGGTGCTGCCGAAGGGGCATGTGGTCACCCGCATGGCGCATTTCAACCGGCCGCCGACCGAAATCTGGCAGGTAATTACGGACTTTGCCGGCCAGGTGTCCTGGCGGAGCGACCTTCGGCGGGTGGAACGCCTTCCTAACATAGAAGGGCGTGAGGTCTGGCAGGAGACGCTCGGCCGCGGCCAGTCCATTACCTTCGAATCCATGGAGTCGGTACCGCGACGCCGCCTTGTCAGACGGATCGCCGACGAGCACCTTCCCTTCGGCGGGACCTGGACGATGGAGGTCGCCGAGTATGGCGAGGTGAGCTCCCTGATGATTACCGAGGACGGCGAGGTCAAGAACCCCTTCTTTCGGTTCATCTCCCGGTTCATTATCGGACAGACGGCCACCATCGACGGGTACCTGAAAGCCCTGGGCGAGAAGCTCGGCGTCGAGGTCAACATCACGAGCGTGTAGGGGTTCCCCTCCCGACTGACTCCCCTCTCCGATTAGCTAACCCCGTTCGCCGTTTGCCGACGTCAGAAGAACTCGGCCGCCTCTCATTCTGAGTCCCGGTTCGGCATCGGGACGAAGAATCTAGAGTCTCTCCACCAGACGTTCACTCGCGTGAGTAGCGCCTAGATTCTTCGGTCGCTCCACTCCCTCAGAATGACACCCTGCTAGGTCCGATGGTAAACTTGGACGCGGGGTTACTTGGTCTATCTCAAGCGCTGCACTACTGTAGGAACAGTAAAAAAGTGGGAAGCAAGAACAAGCGCGACTGGGAAGAGAAGACGCTCGAGCCGCTGAAGAAGCGCCGCGGTGAGCGGCAGGAGCGGTTCGAGACCGACTCGGGCCTTCAGACGGACACCGTCTATACGCCCGAGGACCTAGACGACTTCGACTACGACGCCAAGCTCGGTTATCCCGGTGAGTACCCGTTCACCCGCGGCGTCCAGCCGAATATGTACCGTGGACGCGTCTGGACGATGCGCCAGTACTCGGGGTTCGCCTCACCCGAGGAGTCGAACCGGCGCTACCGTTATCTGCTGGATGAGGGCCAGACGGGGCTGAGCGTCGCCTTCGATCTGCCCACTCAGACGGGCTACGATTCCGACCACCCCCTCGCGTTGGGTGAGGTGGGCCGCGCGGGTGTGCCCATAAGCAGCCTGCTGGACATGGAAACCCTCTTCGACGGCATCCCGTTGGACAAGGTCAGCACCTCCATGACCATCAACGCGACCGCCTCCACGCTCCTGGCCCTCTACGTCACCGTCGGCAAGAAGCAGGGAGTGGCCCCGGAAGACCTGAACGGCACACTGCAGAACGATATCCTCAAGGAGTACATCGCCCGCGGCACCTACATCTATCCGCCGAGGCCGTCGATGCGGCTGGTCGCCGACGTGTTCCAGTATGCCAGCAAGGAGGTGCCGCGCTGGAACACGATCAGCATCAGCGGCTACCACATGCGGGAGGCGGGCGCGACAGCGGTCCAGGAGCTGGCTTTCACCTTCTCGAACGCCATCGCGTATGTACAGGCGGCGCTTGACTCCGGGATGGAGATCGACAGCTTCGCTCCCAGGCTGTCCTTCTTTTTCGTGGCACAGAGTAACCTCCTGGAGGAGGTCGCCAAGTTCAGGGCGGCCCGTCGTATGTGGGCCAAGATCGTGCGGGAGCGCTTTGGGGCAGAGGACCCGCGCTCCTGGATGCTCCGCTTTCACACTCAGACGGCCGGCGTGACGTTGACTGCCCAGCAGCCGGACAACAACGTGGTCCGCACCACTGTCCAGGCGCTATCCGCGATTCTCGGCGGCACCCAGTCGCTACACGTCAACTCTCGCGACGAGGCATTGGCCCTCCCGACCGAGGAGTCCGTCCAGCTCTCCCTGCGCACTCAGCAGATACTGGCCCACGAGAGCGGCGTCACGGAGACCGTCGATCCGCTGGCTGGCTCCTACTACGTCGAGTCGATGACGGACCAGCTCGAGGACGCGGCGTTCCGCTACATCGAAGAGATAGAAGAAATGGGTGGCGCGGTGGCTGCATTAGAGCAGGGCTTTCAGACCGGTGAGATTCACGAGAGCGCCTTCAAGCACCAGCAGGAGGTCGAGGACGAGAAGCGCATCGTGGTGGGGGTCAACCGCTACCAGACGCCAACGCCCCCCATTCGAACGCAGGCCATTGATCCTGCTGAGACCAAAAAACAGATCGCCCGGGTCAAGCGAGTCCGCCAGGAGCGAGACAGCGCGGTCGCCGAGTCGGCTCTGGACAGGTTGCGCGAAGTCGCGTCGGGCGCCGACAACACGCTACCGGCAATACTGGAGTGTGTCGAGGCATACGCCACTGTGGGCGAGATCTCGGACGTGCTCCGTGGCGTGTTTGGCGAGCAGCGCGAGTTCTCCCCGTTCTAGCTAGAATGAGCGAATTGCTGCTATCCGAAGAAGAGCTTCTGCTGAGGAACACCGTCCGGGAGTTCGCGGACGAGCAGCTGGCCCCTCGAGCCGCCGGATACGATGAGAGTGGCGAGTTCCCTTGGGACAATGTCAAAGGGTTGGCGGCCCTTGGGCTGTTCGGCCTGACGATCGACGAGGAGTACGGCGGAAGCGGTGGCACGGCACGCCAGCTTGCGGTCGTCATCGAGGAGATAGCGAGGGGGTGCGGATCGACCAGCGTTGTCTATCTCGCCCATCTGTCCTTGTGCGCCCAGTTCATCCACATGTTCGGGACCGAAGGCCAGAAGCAGAGATTCGTTCCGCCGCTGGCAAGAGGCGAGAAGATCGGGGCCTTCGCTCTAACCGAGCCGGGCTCAGGCAGCGACGCCGCGGCCATGCGGACCACCGCCACCAGGTCCGACGGCCACTACGTGCTCAATGGCTCCAAGCTTTTCACGACCAACGCCATGGAGGCGGAGATATTCGTGGTCCTGGCCACCCGCGACCCAAGCCTCCGGGCGCGCGGAATCGACACCCTGGTGGTGGAGCGGGACACCAAAGGGCTTACCATCAACCCGCAGCATGGCAAAATGGGAATGCGGGCCTCCTCGACCGCCGAGCTGGTGTTTGAGGACAGCCCGGTGCCCGAGGAGAACCGATTAGGAGCGGAAGGTGACGGCTTCCGGCAGACGATGCAGGTGCTTGACCCCAGTCGCATTGGCATCGGGGCGCAGTCCGTGGGCATCGCCCAGGCGGCATATGAGGCTGCGGTGCAGTACGCTAAACAGCGGGAGGCGTTCGGGCGGCACCTCGCCGACATGCAAGCCGTACAGTGGATGATCGCGGACATGGCCACGAACATCGACGCCGCGCGGCTGCTGGTGCATCGCGCCGCGACGCTGAAGGACAAAGGCTTGCCGTTCGCCACCGAGGCCTCAATGGCCAAACTCTTCGCCTCGCGGGTGGCTGTCGAATCGGCTGACAAGGCCGTGCAGATTCACGGCGGCACAGGCTATTTCGCACCTACGCCGGTCGAACGCTACTATCGCGACGCGAAGGTAACCGAGATCTACGAGGGCACGTCTGAGATACAGCGGATGGTCATCGCGCGGGATGTTCTGGACCTGTAGTAGTAGGGCCGGCTCTAACGAGCTTAGAGTGAGGTGTCAATGTCGGAGAAAGGGATCTGCGCAGTCGAGCACCTGAACCACGTGTGCATCGCGGTCCGAGATATCGAGGATACGCTGCGATTCTATGGGGACACCTTTGGTATCAGCGCCCCGGGGGTCGAGGAGGTCCCCGACCAGAAGGTGCGGGCCGCCCTGATCACGGTGGGAGGCTCCCAGCTGGAGTTGATTCAGCCCACCGACCCGACCGGGAGCGTGGCACGGTTCATCGACAAGCGGGGGGAGGGTGTGCACCACATCTGTTTCGAGGTCGAAGACCTGCCTGGGAAGCTCAACAGCCTGGCCGCGGCGGGGGTGGACCTGATCGACAAGAAGCCGCGGCAAGGGGTCTCCGGGATGATTGCGTTTCTTCACCCGCGTTCGACCCGCGGCGTGCTGATCGAGCTGGTCGACCGGGAGACGACTCCTGGGAGGCAAGATGGTGGCTAATGAGATCATTCGGGTGCTGGTCGCCAAGCCGGGGCTCGATGGCCATGACCGGGGTGCCAAGATCATCGCCAGGACGCTGCGCGATGCCGGCATGGAGGTCATCTATACAGGCATCCGCCAGACGCCGGAGATGATCGTCGAGTCCGCCCTTCAGGAAGACGTGGATGTTATCGGGCTTAGCATCCTCTCGGGCGCGCACATGAAGCTGCTCACCCGGATAATGCAGCTGCTGAAGGACAAAGACCTTGAGGATGTGGTCATCGTGGCCGGGGGCATCATCCCTGAGGATGACCGACCCGCGCTAGAGGAGATGGGCGTCAAGGCGGTCTTCGGCCCTGGGACGCGCACGACCGAGATATCCGACTTCATCCGCGAGGCCGTCGCTGCTCGTCCGAGGAGGTGAGGGCCTTTACGGCTTATCGGCTCCTGACTCCATCAAGGCCTTTAGCGTCTTTAGGTCGTTGGTGATATTCCGCTTGACCGCACGAGACATCAGCGGTCCTGCTAGCTTGTAGTAGCCGCTTGCCTCCCCCTCGATTCTTATTCGTGCGAGAGTACCGCCTGGGGCCTCTTCGAACTCATAGGTGACATTCATCGGAAAGGGGCTCTTGATGGACCGCATGGTGAGGCGGGACGTAGGCTCGTACCCGATGACTTCCAGGATGTAGTCAATCCGCTTCCCAAGAAACGACGCCACGCGGCTCACCTGCGTGCCCTCGCCCATCGGTGGGTCGGTCAGCACTGGACGGAAGTGTACTGTAGCGTTCCCGGCTCGTTGTCCTTGATGTCGCCGACGAACCTTCGGATAGCCGCCAACGCGTCGGTGACGCCATCCTCTGTGACCCGAAAAACGGCGGTTTTGTAGACAGCCAAACTAACCTCCTTGTGCTGACCCCGCCCCAGATTCTTCGTCCCTCCGCTCCTCAGAATGACCTTCAAACCGTCCTTGAATTAGGACTGGTGAGGTGTCCGAGGAGCTTCTCGATAATCAGACTCCACCCGCCCCTATGTGACTCGACCTGATCAGGTGGCAAAGACTCATGGGTCAGAGTCAGCTCGGTCTGGTTACCTTTGGGCTGCAGTGAAACCGTGACCAGAGTCTGGTCCGGCCCTGTGTATTCCGATTGCCAAGTGAAGGCGAGGCGGTACGGGGGCTCAATCTCGCGATACTCCCCAGTGTGGCTCAGCTCTCTCTCTTCGCCCTTCATGATGATTTCAAATCTGCCACCGACTCGGAGATCGAGGGTCACCGATGCTGTCCCGCGCGGTGAGATCCAACGGCTGAGGGCAGCCGGGTCGGTCCAGGCTGCGAACACGGCCTCCGGCGTGGCCGGTAGCAGCCTGGTGATCTCCAGCACTCCAGCCGCCGCTCTATCTTCTGCCATTCATTCCCCTGGGCTAGAGTATTCCCCATGATCGGCAAGAAAGGACTGTAGGGTGTCGAGCCGTTGCTCCCAGAAACTCCGGCATCTCTCGATCCAGTTGGAGGCCTCCACGAGGGGTCCACCATTCAGCTCAAAGTAGTGGTCTCTGCCTCTGATACTCCGCCTGACTAGCCCGGCTCTTTCCAACATCTTGAGGTGTTTGGATACAGCATTGAGGGAGATGTCGAAGGGCTCGGAGATCTCCGTCACTCGTAACTCGCCTCCTCTCAAACGTGAAAGGATGGCTCGGCGGGAAGAATCCGCAAGGGCTGAATAGGTAGTGTCGAGGCTTTTCTGAGAAGATTCAACCATTAGGTTGAATATATGCTACTTCGGTGGCAGTCCCTCGTCAAGGAGGGCAGGTTGATCCAGATCAACCCGCCGCAAGGGTAATCTCCTTGCGCCGTGGCGGCCGTGGGGCGTAGAATCGGGCGCACCGAACGGACTCCATTTCCGGCGTAATCGCGGCTCATCAGACGGAGGAAATAAGCCTCCAAAACGCATGCTCAGGCACCACCACCGGGCATTGACGATAAGGTCGACAGCCCCGGTAACAGCTCTGTATGATGCTACCTGACAGGGCCCTGATCTAACGGAGACAAGAATGACTCAGCCTCCCGAAACGAGAGGACTCGGTCGCTCCAGGCGCGGCGTGCAGGGTGAGCGTCGAACGGTGACGGTGCTGTTCTGCGACGTGGCAGGCTCAACCGCCATGGCGGAGCAACTCGACCCCGAGGATTGGGCGGAGATCATGAACGACGCCTTCCAGTACATGACCGGGCCAATAGAGCGGTACGAAGGCACCGTTGCACGGCTCATGGGCGACGTGATACTGGCGTTCTTCGGCGCGCCGGTCGCCCACGAGGACGACCCGCAGCGGGCGGTCCTGGCGGGGCTTGTGTCAAGGGCGGAGGGATATTAGGCCATGCGGCGGAGTAAAAGTGTACCACCGGGACGTTGGTGTTCAGCATAAATGTCACCATGCGGCGGGCGTCAGAAGGATCCGTTAGCTGGAGTGAATGTGGCGGGTCTATGCGTCAGCAGGGTCGCTGGCAGCGCGCACGGGAGCGGCTTGCCTACTCTGCTTGAGGCGGTAGCTCTCCCCGTTCATCTCCAGGATGTGAACGCGGTGAGTGAGACGGTCCAGCAGGGCGCCGGTCAGCCTCTCAGAGCCGAAGACCTCGGTCCACTCGTCAAAGGGCAGGTTGGTGGTGACCAGAACCGAACCTTTCTCGTATCTCTGACTGAAGACCTCGAAGAGGAGCTCCGCGCCGGTCTTGGAGAGTGGGACGAAGCCAAGCTCGTCGATGATGAGCAGCTTGAGGCGGGCCAGCTTCTTCTGAAGGTTGAGTAGTCGTCGCTCGTCCCTGGCCTCGATCAGCTCGTGGACCAGCGAGGCGGCGGTGGTGAAGCCGACCGACAGCCCCCTCTGGCAGGCGGCGAGCCCCAGGCCGAGGGCGACATGGGTCTTGCCGGTGCCGCTGTTGCCGATAGCGATGACGTTCTCCCGCCGGTCTACGTACTCGCAGCGTGCAAGCTGCATGACCAGGTGCTTGTTCACCGACGGCATGGCCAGGAAGTCGAAGGTGTCGAGGCTCTTGGTGGCAGGGAAGCGTGCAGCCTTGATCCTGCGGTCCACCATGCGGTGATGGCGGTCTATCATCTCAAGCTCAGAGAGCCTCAGCAGGTAGCCTGGATGGTCGACGCCCTCGGCAGCGCACTGGCCGGCCACCTTGCCGTACTCTCTCAGGAAGGTAGGCAGCTTCAGCTCCTTGAGGTGGTGCTCCAACAGCACCGTCGATCGCTCGCTCACCGCCTGCTCCCAGACATGAGCGCCATGTAGTCGCTGGCCGACGTCTTCGTCACGGTAACCCTGGGCAGGTAGGGGTACAGCTCCAGGTCGAGTCTCTGGGGACGACCCTCTATCCTGCACAGCACCAGGTGTTTGATGGCGTCGAAGCTTATGGCCCCGAGCCTGAGGGCATCGCGCACACCCTCGTACACCTCCTGCGTCCGGAAGTTCTCCATCAGCCGCAGCACCTGTACGAACTCCCGCTTGCCGCGCCTGCCCATCCTCGACTCCAGCAGACGCCTCAGCACTCCGAACTCATCCGGCAACTCCCACCCGGCCAAAGGAGCAGCCTGGTCCAGCGCTCCCGTCTTGCGCTCCAGCAGCGGCAGGTAGTGGATGGGGTCGAACACGAAGTCGTCGCGTTCGTATGAGCGAGGATGCCGGGCTATCACCTCTGCCCCGTTGCTGATCACCACCTCGCCCACATAGCCGCGCACCACCACCTCCCTGTGACCGTAGGCCACGGGCACCGAATAGTCGTTGGTCCGGTACCGCACCAGGGACAGGGAGCTGACACGGCTCACGTGCTTGTCGCTGGCATCGTAGGGCACGGCGGGGAGCGCCAGCAGGGTCTCCAGGTCACGCTCCATCCGCTGGCCTATCGTCTCGTTGTGTCCACGCAGCTGTCTCCCCAGCCGTTCCAGGCACCGCTCCTCCAGGTAGGCGTTGAGGGCATCGAAGCTCGGGAACGACGGCACAGGCACCAGGAAGTTCCGGCGAGCATATCCCACCAGCCCCTCGACCTTGCCCTTGTCGTTACCCTTGCCGGGCCGGCCGAACCGATCCTCGAACAGGTAGTGCGACACCAGCTCCGAGAAGACGCGGGTACGCTTCCTTCGACCGTCTCCCAGGATCCTGGCCGCCGCCAGCCTCATGTTGTCGTACAGGATGCTCCGGGGCACGCCGCCCAGGAACGAGAACGCCGAGACGTGACCGTCGCAGAACGCCTCGGTCGTCTCTGCGGGGCAGGCTTTGACGAAGCATGCGTCGCTGTGGGGAAGGTCCAGCACGAAGTAGTGGATGGTCTGCTCCACTCCGCCGATCACCGCCTTGGCCTGGCCGAAGTCGCACTGGGCGTGACCGGGAGGGTGAGACAACGGAACGTACATCTCACGCGTCCGCCGCCGCCGCTCGCGCACGTAGTCTTTGACTATCGTGTACTTGCCACTGAACCTGTGCTCAGCTCTCAGACGCTCGTAGATCCGCTTCGCGGTGTGGCGCTGCTTCTTCGGAAGACTGCGGTCATCCTCCAGTATCCGGTCGATCACCCCGCGGTACGGGTCCAGCTTGGGGCGGCGGGGCGGTGACTCCCGACGGTAACCGGGAGGCACCGAGTACTCCAGCATCTTGCGCACCGTATCCCGGTGCAGACCGAACACTCGGGCAGCCTCCCGCGTGCTCATCCCCTCCACCATGCAGGCCCGGCGCACTCGCACGTACAGATCCACCTTGTACATCCTTCACGCCTTCCATCGAGTTGCCTCCAACTCTATAGAAGGCGGCGGGTGGTCCAGTTTTCAAGCGCCACTCCTCAACGCTCGACTCCGCCTCACCGGTCCATTATTACTCCGCCCTTTACAGAAACGTCAGAACACGTGCTGTTAACGACTAGTACCGGTTCCATGTGTATGTGACAAATATAAGAAATAGGTTAGTCTTGTGTATGATCCTATAAGGAGGACATACGAAGACATGCCTTGAGGTGGTACCCAAAAACTAGACAACTGGCTAAGAGAGAGTCCAGCTCCTAAAATAACCGGCAACTAACCGACGTGGAGGAGCAGGACATGAAGCAGACGAGGAATAAGCACAGTCCGGCGTTCAAGGCCAAGGTGGCCTTGGCCGCCCTTGCGGGGGAAGAGACCATCGCCCAGCTGGCCAGCCGATTTGAGGTCCATCCCAGTCAGATTCACGCCTGGAAAAGGGCCCTGGCGGAAGGAGCCCCGGAGCTATTTGCCACCAATCAGAAATCCCAGGAGAAAGCCAAGGAAGCTCAGATTAACCACCTCTACCGGCACATCGGCCAGCTGAAGGTGGAACGCGATTTTTTGTCGGAAAGGTCCGGTCTATGAGTCGCAGCATACGGCGAGCCATGATAGACCGAGACCACCAGCAGCTGTCTTTGGTGCGTCAATGTATCCTGCTGGACGTCAGCCGGGCCTCGGTGTACTACCGGTCGGTACCGACCAGGGCAGAAGACCTGGAGTTGATGGCCCTGATGGACCGTCAGTATTTAAAGACCCCCTTCTACGGCTCCAGGAAGATGAAGGCCTGGCTGCTGCAACAGGGCTATCTGGTGAGCCGAAAAAGGGTTCGAAGGCTGATGCGGTTGATGGGTCTGGAAGCCATCTACCGGCGTCCCAACACCAGCAAACCAGCGCCGGGACACCGGATCTTTCCCTATCTGCTGAAGGGAGTGGAGGTTAATCGGGTCGACCAGGTCTGGGCCGCGGACATCACCTACATCCCCATGCCGAAGGGCTTCCTGTACCTGGTGGCCATCATGGACTGGCACAGCCGGCACGTGCTGGCCTGGAAGCTCTCCAACACCATGGACACCAGCTTCTGCGTGGCGGCGTTGGAGGAAGCCCTGGGTAAGGGACGACCGGAGATATTCAACACCGACCAGGGGAGTCAGTTCACCAGTGAGGCCTTTACCCAGACGTTGCAGGAGCAGAGGGTCCAGGTCAGCATGGATGGTAAGGGTAGGTACCTGGACAACATCTTCGTGGAGCGGCTGTGGCGGAGCATCAAGTACGAGGAGGTGTATCTGAAAGCTTACCAGACCGTCGCCGAGGCCCGAACTGGGATCAATGCCTACCTGGAGTTCTACAACCGGCAGAGGCCTCACCAGGCTTTGGGCTACCGGACCCCAGCAGAGGTGTACCAACATGGCCAGGAAGAAAGGGGAGCAGCAGCTGAAGAAGCAGGGCTGCCATCGGGCTTGGTGAAACCTAGCGCAGGGGTGGGAGACTCTCTTAATTTAGCCCTCGTGCTGTCTTAATAATGGGGTCCACCTTAATGGCGAGTCGTGGGGAGACTTCGGCCCGTAAGGTCAAGCGAGCGCTGGTGTTGCTGAAGGCAGACGAAGGTCTGATCGACCGTGACATCGCCAGCGGACTATTGATAAGCGCCTCCACGGTGGGGCGTGTGCGCACGCAGTTTGTACAGGAAGGACTCGACAGTGCGCTCATTGAACGCCCGCGACCAGGACAGAGGCGCAAGTTGGACGGTAGGCAGGAAGCGCACCTAGTCGCCATTGCCTGCAGCGATGCGCCCGAAGGACACACGCACTGGACGCTGCAACTGCTTGCCGACAAGGTGGTCCAGATGGGGTTTGCCGAGAGCATCTCCCTCGAGACGGTGCGCCAGACGCTCAAAAAAACGAACTCAAGCCGTGGACGAAGAAGGAATGGTGCATCCCGGAGGTGAGCGGGAAGTTCGTGGCTCGAATGGAGAATGTGCTGGACCTGTACCATGAAGACTACGACCCCGACCATCCCGTGGTCTGTTTCGACGAGACGTCCAAGCAATTGGTGGCCGACAAGAGACCGTCCATCGGGGCCAGGCCGGGTTGAGTGGAACGATATGACTACGAGTACAAGCGAAACGGGACCCGAAACCTGTTCATGTTCTGTGAGCCGAAAGCTGGCTGGAGGCATGTCGAGGTGACCGAGCGTCGCACTGCTGTGGACTTCGCACATCAGATGAGGTGGCTGGCAGACGAGGCATACCCTCATACAAAAACGATACGGCTGGTGCTGGACAATCTCAACACTCACAAGCTGGGTTCGTTGTACGACGTCTTCGAGCCAGCCGAAGCGCGGCGGATCGCCAAGCGCCTGGAGTTCCACTACACTCCAGTACACGGCAGTTGGCTGAACATGGCTGAGATAGAGTTGAGCGTCTTCAGCAACCAGTGTCTCAACCGTCGAATCAGCGACGAGGTGGTACTGAAGCGAGAGGTCTCGGCGCTGGAACATGAGCGCAATGAGGCTGTCGCCGTCATAGACTAGCGTTCCTCCACTCAGGACGCTCGCACTAAACTTCAACACATCTATCCATCATATTCATATTGACATGGTACTAGCCTTGTCAGTTCGAGATAGCGGTGCGTATAATCGCCCAGCATCCACGGCCGCGTGGCCGCTACCGCAAGCACAAAGAACCCAAAGTGTCTTAGGATAGGAAAAGCGTATGGAGACCACATCCCAATACCCCAGCACCTTCGACGGCCTTCTAGGCCTGGTCAGACATCTGCGGGGTCCTGCAGGCTGCCCGTGGGACCGGGAGCAGACCTCCGGTTCGATGAAGCGATACATCCTCGAAGAGTGCTATGAGCTGCTCGAAGCGATAGACGAGGACGATAGACCAAGCTGATAGACGAGCTGGGCGACGTGCTCTTTCATCTGGCCTTCCAGGTCCATCTGGGTGTGGAGGACGGGACGGTCGCCGTGGATGAGGTCTTTGGAGGCGTAATCGAGAAGCTGATTAGACGGCATCCTCACGTATTCGGCGACGCCGAGGTATCCGACGCGCGAGAGGTGGAGTCGGGCTGGCTCGAAATCAAGCGTCGCGAAAAAAAGGACGCGGAGGCGTCGGTCCTGGGCGACTTGCCCAAAGAGATGCCCGCCCTCACGTACGCTCAGTCAGTCCAAGAGCGGGCAGCCCGCGCCGGCTTCGACTGGGACGACGTTAGGGGCGTGCTCGAGAAGGTGGGGGAGGAGCTGGAAGAGCTGCAAAACGCCAAAACACCTGCGGAGCGTGAGGCCGAGCTAGGAGACGTGCTGTTCTCGATCGTCAATGTCGCCCGATGGCTGGGGGCCGACGCTGAGGCCGCGCTGCGCGGGACCAACGCTCGCTTTCGCAGGCGCTTTGCTCTCATGGAAAAGCTGTCCAGAGAGCGCGGCGTCGAGTTTGATGGGCTGACCATGGACCAAAAGGAGGCCCTGTGGCAGGAGACGAAGCCTCTGGCGGGCTGAGCGCGTTGGTTCTTAGGCCAGGTCTGCACCGAAGTGTCGAGGTGACCTGAACTGCCCTTCGACAAGCTCCCTTCGACCTCGCTCAGGACAGGCCCTTCGATACGTCCCGATGCGGCATCGGGACTACTCAGGGTGAACGGTGTATAGCGGAATTGCGCCTTCAGATGCGGAGCCCTTTAGATAGGTCCTGGGCTCTCTGTAAAACGCCACACCCGCCGTACCATCGGTGATAGCGCTGCGAGCAGGGCTGCGACCGTGACCCCGGCAATGAGCGTCGCCGACGGAGCGTCCAGCAGCTCGGCGATACCTCCCGACAGCAGTGCGCCAACAGGCACGAGACCGATCGTGGTTACGGCCAAAGACGATACCCGCCCCCGCAGCTCGTCGGGGACGATCGACTGGAGCATCGCGCCGCCCAGGGCGAAGTACACCGTGAGCCCGCCGCCGAGCAGCACGAGGACTGGCAATGGTGGAGCAAGCGACGGGCTCCGGGAGAAGACTATCATCGCGGCGATTACAACCCCGAAGCCTATCAACAGTACTCTTCCCTTCCGCCGAATCTCCCCCAATGATGCCAGGACAAGCGTTCCCGCCGTCGCACCTAGTCCGATCGCGGAGATCATGAGGCCCAACCCCGCAGGACCGAAGTTGAGGACCTCCGAAGCGTAGACCGGCGTCAGACTGTGGACAAAGGGGATTACCAGTAGGAACGGCAACACGCCAAGTGTGAAAAGGGCCAACAGCACGGGCTCTCTTCGTACGTACCGGGCACCCTCTACAAGCTGAGCGAGCGGTCTTGTACGAGGCTTGGGGGTTCCGTCCGCCCGCGGCAGGTCGATCACCAGCATCGCGACCGTGGCCCCCGCATAAAGGACCGCGCCAATCAGCATGGTCGGTCCGACGCCCGCCACAACGACCAGTACACCCGCGGCGGCGGGCAAGGCCAGACGCATCGCATTGAACGCCAGCGCGTTAAGGGCGAGCGCATTCACTATTCCTTGTCTGGGCACGATACTGGGAATCATGGCGAACTTCGTGGGGTCGTACACCGCCCACGATACGCCGATCGCTAGAACGTACGCGAAGATATGCCAGGTCTCGATGCGGCCGAGGATAACTACGACAGAGAACCCGGCGGTCACCGCGGCTTGGTAGGCCGAGACTGCTGATAGGAGTTTGCTCCGGTCCCAACGTTCTATGAACACTCCAACAAGCGGAGACACGAGATATGGAAGCGTCGACGCGCCAAGCGCGAAGCTCGTGAGCAAAGGCGACCGCGTCAGGTTGAACGTCAACCAACCGATAACGAGCTGATGGATCCAAAGCGCTCCGCTGGAGAGCAGGGTCGACGCCCACATCAGCTTGTAATTGCGGTATCGAAACGCGTCCAGGGTGTGGAGCCGCACGTGCATGCGAACGGGGCGCAGCCTCGGGCGAACGCCAAGAGATGGCGGTAGGCGTCGTCGCCTCGGCGCGTCAGGAGCAGCCGCTGGTAGGGAGATAGTATTCCCTGTGCCCACGGCGTCTGCCTCTGGAGCCGTAGGCGCCACCGTCCCGGGCACGGGCGCCTTAGCGGGAAGCGCGTCTGCCGTCGATATGGCAACGGGCCTCGTTGGCTCGGAGTCTATTGTTTCCTGTCTGAAGTCTTCCTGCTTCACCGGTCGTTAAGTCCTGTTTCGTGCGTGTAGCGCGGCATCCACTTAGTTGAGGATGTGTGCCCAAATAAACATGATACCATATACATGAGGTATATTTCATGATAATCGGGTCAGTCTTGGAGGGAATCCCAGTGGGCCCCCTTGTAGAGACGCCCCGGCGGGGCGTCTCAGACTGCCGGCCCGGTGCCCCTACCACTCCCGGATGTCGACAAAGTGGCCGGCGATGGCTGCGGCCGCGGCCATCTGAGGGCTGACGAGGTGAGTGCGGCCGCCCTTGCCCTGCCGACCCTCGAAGTTGCGGTTCGACGTGGAGGCGCAGCGCTCGCCGGGCTGCAGGATGTCCGGGTTCATGCCCAGGCACATTGAGCAGCCGGCCTCCCGCCAATCGAACCCCGCATCCTTGAAGATGCGGTCAAGACCCTCCGCCTCGGCCTCCTTTTTGACCGCCGTTGAGCCGGGTACCACCATGGCGTGGACGTGATCGCTCACCTCGCGACCCCTGGCCATCTCCGCAGCGGCCCTCAGGTCTTCAATGCGCGCGTTGGTGCACGAGCCCAGGAAGACGCGGTCTATCCGGATGTCCTGCATCGGGGTGTCGGGCTCGAGGTCCATGTATTCGAGCGCCCGTTCGGCGGCACGCCTATCGGCTGTGTCGGACAATGAGCCAGGGTCCGGCACTCGTCCGGTGACCGGCACCACCATTCCGGGATTTGTGCCCCAGGATACCATCGGCTCTAGGGCGCCTGCGTCGATCTTGACGACGGTGTCGAAGGTCGCGTTCGGGTCTGTTGCAAGGCCTGACCACTGCTCGACAGCGGCCTCGAAATCATCGCCTCGCGGGACCTGGGGCCGCCCGCGCATATAGTCGAAGGTAACGTCGTCGGGTGCGACCATCCCGGCTCGGGCCCCACCCTCGATGGTCATATTGCAGACCGTCATGCGGCCCTCCATCGTCAGAGAGCGGACCGCCTCCCCCGTGTACTCGATGACGTGGCCCCGGCCGCCGTCGATTCCTATATGGCCGATGATGCCCAGGACCAGGTCCTTGGCGGTCACTCCGAAAGGCAAAGGGCCGTCCACCCGGACCTCCATCGTCTTGAGCTTGGCCTGGACAAGACACTGTGTGGCGAGCACCTGCTCCACCTGGGTAGTGCCGATGCCCAGGGCGAAGGCGCCAAAGGCGCCGTGGGTGGAAGTGTGGCTGTCGCCGCAGACGATGACCTGTCCTGGCTGGGAGTACCCTTGCTCTGGGCCGATGATGTGCACGATTCCCTGGCCAGGGCTCCTCATGTCGTACAGCGTGATGCCGAACTCTTCGCAGTTGCGGGACAGCGTCTCTAGCTGTAAGCGGGATATATCGTCGGTCACCGGGCGCGACCTGTCCCACGTCGGAACATTATGGTCGGCGGTCGCGACCGTCAGCTTCGGGCGGCGCACCTTTCGTCCCGCCACGCGGAGCCCGTCAAACGCCTGGGGAGAGGTGACCTCGTGCACCAAGTGGAGGTCGACATACAAGACGGTCGACTGGCCCGACTCGTCATGGACGACATGAGCGTCCCAGATCTTCTCGAACATCGTCCTCGGTGGCATTAATTTACCTTACCGGCGGGTGGCGGTAGGGCACAGCATGCCGTGCCCCTACGATGCTTTAGGTAGCAGCGGACTCGACCTGCTCGATGACCAGGAGACGGTTCAGAGCGTTCATATAGGCCTTGGCGCTGGCTACGATGATGTCAGTATCCGAGCCCCGGCCCACGTAAGTGTTGCCGTCCTTCTCTATACGGATCGTCACGTCGCCAAGAGCGTCAATACCCTCGGTGACAGCGTCCACACGGAACTCGGTCAGGACGTTAGGCACTTCGATTATCTTGTTGATGGCCTTGTAGACTGCGTCTACCGGCCCTGTTCCCGTTCCTGTGTCGGTCACAGACTCACCGTCAGGCTTGATGAGTCTGACCGTGGCGGTGGGAATATCGTGGTTGCCACAGGACACCTGGATATGGTCCAGCTTGTAGACTGCGGTCTCCGACTTCGTGCGCCGCTGGTCGGCCATGAGCGCCTCGAGGTCGGCGTCGGTGACCTCCCGCTTGCGATCGGCCAGGTCCTTGAAGGCCTCGAAGGACTCGTTCAGCTCCTCCTGACGGAGCATGTAGCCCAAGTCCTCGAGCCGTGCGCGAAGGCCCGCTCGTCCGCTCAGCTTGCCAAGCACCAGCGTGTTACTAGGCCAGCCGACGGACTGAGGCTCCATGATCTCGAAGGTCGTTCGTTCCTTCAGCACCCCGTCCTGGTGGATACCCGACGCGTGCCGGAACGCGTTGGCGCCGACGATGGCCTTGTTCGGCTGAACAGGAAAGCCAGTGATATCGCTGACCAGCCGGCTCGTGCGGTATATCTGGGTGGTGTCGACGTTCGTGCTCACCCCCAGGTCGGCCTTGCGGGTCTCGACGGTCATTATGACCTCTTCCAGCGACGCGTTCCCCGCTCGCTCGCCAAGACCGTTGATACAGCCCTCCACCTGGCGCGCTCCCACCTGGACCGCCGCGACACTGTTCGCCGCCGCGTTGCCCAGATCGTTATGGCAATGGACACTTACTACCGCTTTGTCGATGTTCGGCACATTCTCCATGATGTCCCGGATCCGCTCGGCGAACTCCGATGGCAGGGCGTAGCCCACTGTGTCGGGGATGTTGACTGTGGTCGCGCCCGCAGTTATCGCCGCCTCGACAAGCTGATAGAGGTACTCGTTGTCCGTGCGCGTGGCGTCCATCGGGGAGAACTCTACGTCGTCGCAGTAGCTCTTTGCACGCTCGACCGCCGCCACTGCCATGTCGAGCACCTCCTCCGGGTTCCGGCGGAGCTGGTGCATGATCTGGACGTCCGAACTCGATATGAAGACGTGGATGCGCGGTTTCTCCGCGCCCTTCACGGCAGCCCACGCCTGGTCCACGTCGTCCGACACGCAGCGGGCGAGTGAGGCGATGACCGGCCTCCGGACCTCCTTAGCTATCGTCTGGACGGCCTCGAAATCACCCGGAGAGCTGGCCGCGAAGCCGGCTTCGATGATGTCGACGCCCAGCCGGTCTAGCTGTCTCGCGATATCCACCTTCTCTTCGGTCGTCAGCCCGATTCCCGCCGACTGCTCACCGTCTCTGAGCGTCGTGTCGAATATCAGTACCTTGTCTTCCGCCATTCTTCTTTCTCCTGGAGGCCTAGTCGGCGTCCTTGAGGAAGGTCATCATGTCCCGCAGCTCCTTGCCGACGGACTCGATGGGGTGCTCGGCATTTTCGCGGCGCAGCCGGTTGAAGCGAGGCCGTCCTTCGTCGTTCTCGGTGATCCACTCCTTGGCGAAGCTGCCGTCTTGAACGGCGGCTAGCACTTTCTTCATGTTCTCCTTAACGTGCTCGTCAATGATGACCGGCCCGCGTGAATAGTCGCCATACTCGGCGGTATCGCTGACTGAGTAGCGCATGTACTCCATGCCGCCCTCGTACAGCAGGTCCACAATAAGCTTGAGCTCGTGCATGCACTCGAAGTATGCGGACTCCGGCTGATACCCGGCCTCTACAAGCGTCTCGAAGGCGGCCTTGATCAGCGCCGTCACCCCGCCGCAGAGCACCGACTGCTCGCCGAAGAGGTCGGTTTCCGTCTCCTCCTTGAAGGTCGTGTCCAGGACACCGGCCCGCGTGCAGCCGACCCCCTTGGCGTAGGCGAGGCCGATCTCCCGGGCGTTGCCCGACACGTCCTGCTCTATCGCCAGCAGGCCCGGAACGCCCGACCCCTTGGTGAAGACCTCTCGCATCCGGTGGCCCGGCGCCTTGGGAGCGACCATCGATACGTCGACCGTGTCCGGAGGCACGATGGTCCGGTAGTGGATGTTGAACCCGTGCGCAAACATAAGCGTGTCACCGGGCGTGAGGTTCGGATGTATCGACTCCTTGTACACCTCTGCCGCCGAGGTGTCCGGAAGGACAATCATTATGATGTCGGACTCTCGCGCAGCGTCGGCCACGAGGCCGACCCTCAGCCCCTGCTCTTCGGCCTTGGCCCAGCTCTTGCTACCCTCGTACAACCCCACCATCACGTTCATACCGTTGTCCTTGAGATTGAGCGAGTGGGCGTGGCCCTGGCTGCCGTAGCCGATTACGCCGATAGTCTTGTCCTGAATTAGGGAAAGGTCGGCATCGTCCTCGTAGTACATCTTTGCCATGTGCTTTCACCCTCACCTTAGTCCTCTCCCGTCGAGGGAGAGGAGGTAATGCTTGCAGAGGGGTGAGCCCCCTAGCGACAGACGCTAGAGGCCACCCTCCATACTGGGCCGAGAGTCGCCGGCCGGAGGCGCCTCATGCCGCATCCCGCGATTTATCGCTATGGTGCCGGTGCGCATCACCTCAAGCACACCGAAGCTCCTCAATAGGTCCTGAAGGGAGTCGATCTTGTCCTCGTCGCCGGTGACCTCGACGATCAGCGAGTCCGGCGCGACATCCACAATGTTGGCCCGGAAGATATCGACGATCTGCATGATCTCGCTGCGGCTCTGGACGTTCGATTTCACCCTGATGAGGGCAAGCTCCCTGGACACGATGTTTTCATTGGAGATGTCCGAGACCTTGATCACGTCGATGAGTTTGTGCAGGTGTTTGGTCACCTGCTCAACCACTGTACCGTCGCCCTCCACGACGAACGTCATCCGAGAAAGGTTGGGCTCCTCGCTGTGTCCGACAGCCAGGCTGGCGATGTTGAACCCCCGGCGCCGGAACATACTGGAGACGCGGTTCAGGACACCGGGCTTGTCCTGGACGAGGGCGGTTATGGTGTGTTTAGGGAGCGTGCTGTTGTTCATCGACGCCGCGCCTCCTGAGGCCTGGGTTCCTCGATCAGGTCATGAATCGTCTGCCCGGCCGGTATCATCGGATACACGTTCTCCTCCTCCTCCACGACGAAGTCGACGACCGCCGGCCCATCGTACTCCATCGCCTTCAGTATGGCCGGCTTGACCTGCGTCTTGTCCGTGACGCGGATGCCGAGCATGCCGAAAGCCTCTGCCAGCTTGACGAAGTCGGGGTTATGCGTGTAGTTAGTCGCGACATAGCTCTTCTTGTAGAAGAACTCCTGCCACTGGCGCACCATGCCCAGGTAGCTGTTGTTTATGATGGCGAACTTGACCGGTATCTTGTTCTCGACCATGGTCGCCAGCTCCGCCATCGTCATCTGGAAGCCACCGTCGCCGGCAATCGACCATACTACGCGGTCCGGCCATCCGACCTGCGCCCCCATGGCGCCGGGTACCTCGTAGCCCATGGCGCCGGAGCCTCCCGAGGTAACCAGGCTGCGGGGTTCGGTGAACATGTAGTGCTGGGCGGCCCACATCTGGTGCTGCCCGACACCTGTGACGATCACGGCCTTGCCCTCCGTAGCCTCCGAGAGCTCTCTTATGATGTACTGAGGCAGCAGCTTGTCGGTCTCGCGTATATCCATCGACGGGTGCTCGCGCTTCAGCTCCTCGATCTGCTGTATCCACTCCAGGTGGGTAGCCGGAACCACGCGCTTGTTGAGCTCCTGGAGCACCGTCTTGAGGTCCCCCACAATGGGGACGTCGACCTTGATGTTTTTGCCGATCTCCGACGGGTCGATCTCGACGTGTATCTTTCTCGAGTTGATAGCGAAGGCGCTCGGCTTGCCAGTAATGCGGTCGTCAAAGCGCATGCCCAGGGCGATGAGCAGGTCCGCCTGTTCGATCGCGAGGCTCGCGTACGCCATGCCATGCATTCCAGGCATTCCTACGCACAGGACGTGGTCGTCGGGGAAGGAGCCTATGCCCAAAAGGGTTGTGATGACCGGGATCTGTGCCTTCTCGGCCAGCTCCCTGACCTCCTCGTGTGCCACGGAGAGAATGAGGCCGTGTCCGGCCAGGATGACCGGTCTCTGGGACTCCTCGATCAGCTTGGCGGCCCTGCGGATCTGGCTCGGATGACCCTTGAGGTTGGGCTTGTAGCCGGGCAGGTCCAGGGTATCGGACCATTCGAATTCCCCTTCCTCCAAGAGCACGTCCTTGGGTATGTCCACGAGGACGGGTCCGGGCCGGCCAGTGTTGGCGATATAGAAGGCCTCGTGGATAACCCTCGGGATGTCGGCCGGATCCATTACCAGGTAGTTGTGCTTCGTTATGGGCAGCGTGATGCCGGTCGTGTCGGTCTCCTGGAAGGCGTCGCTACCGATCGCGGACCTCGACACCTGTCCCGTGACGACCACCATCGGTACGGAGTCCATCTGGGCCGAGGCGATGCCGGTTATCAGGTTCGTGGCGCCTGGCCCCGACGTTGCCCACGCGACGCCCGGCCTGCCCCTCACTCGCGCGTAGCCATCGGCCGCGTGCGCCGCCCCCTGCTCATGGCGTACCAGAATGTGGCGCAGCTTCGGGTACTCGGGCAGCGTCTGATAGAGGGGCAGGATCGCCCCGCCGGGAAGGCCGAAGATCACGTCCACGCCCTCGCGGATCAGGCTTTCACATACCATCTGGGACCCTGTAAGTTTCATCGGTCTCTTTGACCTCCAACGCTCTGAGCGATTACTTGAATCGGACCAGAAATCAAAAATCCCGTCCTACAACAAAGGGACGGGATGTCGAATCTCGTGGTACCACCCAATTTGTCCCGATGCTCATCGGGACCACTTGAAGGCTGTAACGGAGCCGACCGCCCGACCCTAACGTAGCGAGGCTAAATTACCAAGCGCGCAGAACACGCCAAATCGGCATATGTGTCCTGCAGCGCCATTTCACCTCTGCTCCATTCAGGTCGAGTGCTCCGGGGCGAGTTCGCGGCGGACGCCGGCTTTCACTACCGCCGGCTCTCTGCAGCCTATCCGCTACTGCTCCCCTTCAACGCATCTCTGCTTTATTTGACCGCAAGCTAGTTTAGCACAACGCCTACCCAGGGTCAATGACCAGGCGGGTTATCGAGCTCTCCGTCCACTTTGCATTCGTGGGTCTCGGGGTTTCTTGACCCGCCTGCCTCGGATCGCGGGCGTTTAGGTCGTCAGTTGATCGTCAGATCCTCCGGCGACCTCCGGGACCATGGGAGCGCCTTCAACACTGATATCGGGTAAGAGGCGGTCAAGCCAGGTCGGGAACCACCAGGCGCTGTCACCGACCAGGTGCATGATCGATGGGACTAGGACCATGCGCACGATGAGAGCGTCTGTAAGGATCGCTGTGCCTAACCCGAAGCCGAACTCCTTGATGACTCGCGCATCAACCAACGCGAAGCTGAAGAAGACGGAGCTCATGATCAGACCGGCGGCGATGATTACTCGAAAAGTGACGGCCTGGCCTCGTTCGATGGCGTAGCGTGCGTCTCCCGAGCCGAGGAACTCTTCTCGCACCCGGGTCATGAGGAAGACCTCGTAGTCCATCGAGAGTCCGAACAGGACCGCGAAGAGCATCATTGATTCTCTCGTAAAAAGTCTGTGCAGGTCGAATTAGAACAAACGTACCCACACCTGGGTACAATATACAGTCTCTGTTCCGTATACTACCCCAACATACGGTAGCGCTCAGATGTGCTAAATCGCTGGAACTTGCTCAAAACGGGTTTTTACGAGGGAATCATCATTGGCAGGAATGATTCCACCGGACCGGTGGTGTCGATTCCTGTGATCTGGCTCAGCCAACCCCACTGGAAGAGGGCCGTTACGACCCCGAACCCAACGCCGACTGACAAGACAATCATGAGCGCTGCCTTCAGCGGCACGATGATCGATCGGAACACCGTCGCCAACAGCAGCACGCTCAAGCCGATAACCGCCGGGAAGAAAAGAGGCATCCCGTCAGAGATTTTTTGGGCCACGTCAATGAACGCCGCGATCTGACCGCCGACGAACGCTCGAGCCCCGCTGCCGCTGGTTGCGCCCGGCATGAACTCCCGAAGCCGGTCCACAAGCTCGCCTATCTTCTGATCTTGGGGCGACGATACGGGGATGATGCTGACTATCGCGGCATCTCCGGCCTCGTTAAACAGTGGTGGCGAAGAGAACGCGACACCTTCAACCTGGTCGATCTGCCCGGGTAGTGTCTCAATCAAAGACCTGGCGTTGGGATCGTCTATCTCCAACGCAACCAGGATCGGACCATTGACCCCCGGTCCAAAGCCTTCCGAAATCAAGTCGTACGCCCGTCGTGTCGTAGATGACTCAGGATTGCTGCCCGCATCCGCCGATCCCAACCGCATGGAGAGTATAGGGCTGGCCAATACGAGGAGGACCGCCAGTGACAAAATCAAGAAGAGTATCGGCGACCGACGCAGCATCCGACTCCATCGCGCTCCCGCGCCCGTCTTCCCGGAGGTATCGCTCCCGGCGATGAACCTGCCGGAGAGCCGGTTTATGTGCCGCCCGCCAAGCCGCAGGATCGCCGGGAGAATGAGTAGCGCAACGATCACAAGGGCAGCCACCAGAAGGACCGCGGCCGTCGCCACCCACCCGAGGAAAGGTATGCCGCTGGCCCAAAGCCCCATCAGTGCGATCACAACGACGGTGCCGGCGAAAAGTACAGCTCTGCCCGCCGTCGCCATAGCCTTGGCGATCGCGTCTTCTAACGAAAGTCCAGCCGCTGTCCCCTCACGGAACCTAGTCGTTATCAACAGAGCGTAATCGATGCCAACACCTATGCCGATCATGGAGGCAAATTGAGGAGTAAAGGAGGCCATGCTTGCAAAAGCCGAGGCTATTCTGATTATCATGAAGCCCGGTATCAGACCCATTAGAGCGGTGAGAATCGGAAGACCCATCGCGACGACAGAGCCGAATGCGACCAACAAAATCACCATGGCCGCTATAAAGCCGATCAGCTCGGACTCCCCAGGCGGTTCAATTTCGCCCACGACAGCGACAGGTCCACCTAGCTCTACCTTCAGATCGCCGACTGAGACTTCGGCGCGGAGATCGAATAGCTCTTCGATGTGCTTGGCGTCGACCTCGAATGCCGGTTCCGTGTACCTCACGTCGAACCGGGCAATTGTGCCATCCTGCGAGACCGATCCTGGAACGTCGTAGGGTGACGCGACAGACGTGACCCCGGGGAGCTCACCAAACCTCGTTATCAACTCCTGGACCCGCTCTCGCGCATCGGCGGATTCAATGCCTGCACTCGAATGAATGACGACGGTGGCGACATCCCCGGACTGCTGAGGGAACCGCTCCAATAAGACGTCAAAGGCTTGCTGGGACTCGGCGCCCGGGATGCTGAATTCGTCGACGAACGATCCCCCCGCCGCTACATTCGCTGCCATTAGACCGACGACGATAATGGCCGCGCCTGCGAGGACTCGCCACGGATGCCGTGCCGCGAAGCGCGGCCAGCGGTCGAATAGAAGCGAAGTTCTGTTCGAGTTCATCGCAAATTACCTCTGATAGGTTGCGCGTTGAAATATTACCATCAGTCTCGATTAGCAGTCCATTGTCCAGGGGCCGAATAGGGTCTTGACATCGTCAGGTTGACATGTTACTTTACCTATTAGTTAATTAGCCACACGGTGAACTAAAGTGTCAACTGAAGTATTGGACAGGACGTTTGCGGCGCTGGCAGACCCGACGCGGCGGGCCATTTTGGACCGGCTCGCGTCCGAGAAGCGGGCGGTAGGGGTGATGGAGTTGGCCGCGCCGTTCGCGTTGACTCTTCCCGCGGTCTCGAAGCACCTGAAGGTGCTGGAGAAGGCTGGGCTGATCAGCAAGGGGAGGGAGGCCCAATGGCGCCCGTGCAGGTTGGAGACGAAGAATTTGAAGGAGGTGGCTGACTGGATAGAGCACTACAGGAAGCTGTAAAGGGCGGAGTAATAATGGACCGGTGAGGCGGAGTCGAGCGTTGAGGAGTGGCGCTTGAAAACTGGACCACCCGCCGCCTTCTATAGAGTTGGAGGCAACTCGATGGAAGGTGTGAAGGATGTACAAGGTGGATCTGTACGTGCGAGTGCGCCGGGCCTGCATGGTGGAGGGGATGAGCACGCGGGAGGCTGCCCGAGTGTTCGGTCTGCACCGGGATACGGTGCGCAAGATGCTGGAGTACTCGGTGCCTCCCGGTTACCGTCGGGAGTCACCGCCCCGCCGCCCCAAGCTGGACCCGTACCGCGGGGTGATCGACCGGATACTGGAGGATGACCGCAGTCTTCCGAAGAAGCAGCGCCACACCGCGAAGCGGATCTACGAGCGTCTGAGAGCTGAGCACAGGTTCAGTGGCAAGTACACGATAGTCAAAGACTACGTGCGCGAGCGGCGGCGGCGGACGCGTGAGATGTACGTTCCGCTGTCTCACCCTCCCGGTCACGCCCAGTGCGACTTCGGCCAGGCCAAGGCGGTGATCGGCGGAGTGGAGCAGACCATCCACTACTTCGTGCTGGACCTTCCCCACAGCGACGCATGCTTCGTCAAAGCCTGCCCCGCAGAGACGACCGAGGCGTTCTGCGACGGTCACGTCTCGGCGTTCTCGTTCCTGGGCGGCGTGCCCCGGAGCATCCTGTACGACAACATGAGGCTGGCGGCGGCCAGGATCCTGGGAGACGGTCGAAGGAAGCGTACCCGCGTCTTCTCGGAGCTGGTGTCGCACTACCTGTTCGAGGATCGGTTCGGCCGGCCCGGCAAGGGTAACGACAAGGGCAAGGTCGAGGGGCTGGTGGGATATGCTCGCCGGAACTTCCTGGTGCCTGTGCCGTCGTTCCCGAGCTTCGATGCCCTCAACGCCTACCTGGAGGAGCGGTGCCTGGAACGGCTGGGGAGACAGCTGCGTGGACACAACGAGACGATAGGCCAGCGGATGGAGCGTGACCTGGAGACCCTGCTGGCGCTCCCCGCCGTGCCCTACGATGCCAGCGACAAGCACGTGAGCCGTGTCAGCTCCCTGTCCCTGGTGCGGTACCGGACCAACGACTATTCGGTGCCCGTGGCCTACGGTCACAGGGAGGTGGTGGTGCGCGGCTATGTGGGCGAGGTGGTGATCAGCAACGGGGCAGAGGTGATAGCCCGGCATCCTCGCTCATACGAACGCGACGACTTCGTGTTCGACCCCATCCACTACCTGCCGCTGCTGGAGCGCAAGACGGGAGCGCTGGACCAGGCTGCTCCTTTGGCCGGGTGGGAGTTGCCGGATGAGTTCGGAGTGCTGAGGCGTCTGCTGGAGTCGAGGATGGGCAGGCGCGGCAAGCGGGAGTTCGTACAGGTGCTGCGGCTGATGGAGAACTTCCGGACGCAGGAGGTGTACGAGGGTGTGCGCGATGCCCTCAGGCTCGGGGCCATAAGCTTCGACGCCATCAAACACCTGGTGCTGTGCAGGATAGAGGGTCGTCCCCAGAGACTCGACCTGGAGCTGTACCCCTACCTGCCCAGGGTTACCGTGACGAAGACGTCGGCCAGCGACTACATGGCGCTCATGTCTGGGAGCAGGCGGTGAGCGAGCGATCGACGGTGCTGTTGGAGCACCACCTCAAGGAGCTGAAGCTGCCTACCTTCCTGAGAGAGTACGGCAAGGTGGCCGGCCAGTGCGCTGCCGAGGGCGTCGACCATCCAGGCTACCTGCTGAGGCTCTCTGAGCTTGAGATGATAGACCGCCATCACCGCATGGTGGACCGCAGGATCAAGGCTGCACGCTTCCCTGCCACCAAGAGCCTCGACACCTTCGACTTCCTGGCCATGCCGTCGGTGAACAAGCACCTGGTCATGCAGCTTGCACGCTGCGAGTACGTAGACCGGCGGGAGAACGTCATCGCTATCGGCAACAGCGGCACCGGCAAGACCCATGTCGCCCTCGGCCTGGGGCTCGCCGCCTGCCAGAGGGGGCTGTCGGTCGGCTTCACCACCGCCGCCTCGCTGGTCCACGAGCTGATCGAGGCCAGGGACGAGCGACGACTACTCAACCTTCAGAAGAAGCTGGCCCGCCTCAAGCTGCTCATCATCGACGAGCTTGGCTTCGTCCCACTCTCCAAGACCGGCGCGGAGCTCCTCTTCGAGGTCTTCAGTCAGAGATACGAGAAAGGTTCGGTTCTGGTCACCACCAACCTGCCCTTTGACGAGTGGACCGAGGTCTTCGGCTCTGAGAGGCTGACCGGCGCCCTGCTGGACCGTCTCACTCACCGCGTTCACATCCTGGAGATGAACGGGGAGAGCTACCGCCTCAAGCAGAGTAGGCAAGCCGCTCCCGTGCGCGCTGCCAGCGACCCTGCTGACGCATAGACCCGCCACATTCACTCCAGCTAACGGATCCTCCTGACGCCCGCCGCATGGTGACATTTATGCTGAACACCAACGTCCCGGTGGTACACTTTTACTCCGCCGCATGGCCTAATATCCCTCCGCCCTTGACACAGTTTCGACATGTCATGCTGAGGACTCTGCGACGAAGCATCTGGTGCTGTGTCCGCGTCTGGTGTCGCTCGGGGGAGGCCACCCCTCCCCAGATTCTTCACCCGCCTCCGGCGGGCAAATCACCGGTAACCAACGACTAAGTGGCAGTAGCAATGAATCTGATAGACTGAACCCATGCGTCGTGTCAGATACGCGGCCGTCGTCCTATTCATAGCCACCGTGCCCGTTTTTCTGATAGCCACCAACGCTCGGTGGGTCATAAACGCCCCCGTGCTCTATAGCTATGGGTTCGACAAATACGACGTCCCTACCCGGACGGGAATCGACCGAAGCGAGCTGATACTTGCGGCCGGACAGGTCCGGGAATACTTCAACAATGACGAAGAGTTACTCGACGTAAGGGTACGCTTTCGGGACGGTGTGCGCCGGAGCATCTACAACGACCGAGAGGTCCTTCACATGAGGGACGTCAAGGGACTGGTCAGAGGGGTGTACTGGGTCCAATGGCTGACCGCCGCGTACCTCGCAGCCTTCTCCGTCATCGGACTCGTTGCTGCGCGAAGGAGGTTCCTGCCAAGGCTGAGCCGGTATGTCGGCCTTGGTGGGGCTGGGACTATCGGCCTGGTGTTGGCGGTGGGGCTCGCCTCGCTGGTTGGATTCGAGAAGCTATTCCTGGCTTTTCACCTCGTGAGCTTCAGCAATGACCTCTGGCAAGCAGACTTCAGCCAGGGCGATTTCTACCTGACCGCCATGTTTCCAGAAGGGTTCTTCTTCGACGCCACCATGTGGATAGCCGGCTCCACCGTGGCAAAGGCTTTGGTTCTGGCGCTGGTCGGTCTGGGGCTACCGCGGTGGCTGCGGAGAAGGCTGCCAACGGAGGCCTCGAGGCCGATCGCCGAAGCTCAGGCCCTTCGAGAGGCGTAGGCCGCTCACGACCAATCCCCGCCCCCTCGACAGTAGCGAACCTTAGTGCTATACTTACTCTGCGGGACAGACCCCAACGGTCTGTCTCATTTTCTTTGCCCCGCTGTCCAGCGGAGCACCAAAATCCGTAGCTGAATGAGACAGAATGAGACAGAATGAGACACTTTTTCCAGACGCTGACCCGCCCCGTATACCCCGATACGTCCCGATGCGGCATCGGGACGTATCGAGGGGCGTCCGCATCACCGACAACCAACTCGCGGCCCCTTCCCTAATATGTAGGGGCGCACGGCGTGCGCCCGCCTCGTCCAGCAGAACACCATGAATAGAATGCACGAGGCAAACCGCAAGGGCTGGGACGCCGTGTCACCGCACTGGCAGGCGATGATCAAGGAGCGCGTCGATTGGCGCAAATGCGCGACCGACCCGACCATCGCCCTGAACCATCAAGAGCTGGAACACCTGGAAGACTTGTCTGGGAAAGACCGTTCCCATGCCCGACGATAGCTTGATACCCGGAAGGGTCGCAGAAAAGGTGGCCCTGAACGGCTCGGTACTGTCTACCGTACAAAATGGTGGGCCTAGTTGGACGGTAGGCAGTACCATTTTCGAGATGTGGCTGGGGGCTCTGTGAGCCTTGGCACAGCGATCCTTACGGGGGAGTTCGAGCCTCTTCGGGTGGGCCTAGAGAGACCGTACTACGAACTTTCGAGTTTATTGTGGACCTGTGAATTCTGGTCAACGTCATCACAGAACAGCCCCCTAGCAGCCAACGTGACCGGGTCCCCGAGAAATGTAGTGACCCGCGAAGCCAGACTATCCAGACGAGAAGGTTTCGTCTGACATTCCCAAATGACCAGAACAGACCATCCGTCCTTCCTTATCGACGATCTGGCCTATGGTGGACTGCCGCGCTTGCGACTGGACGTTGGACCATCGGGCCTCGACCGGCACCCAGAAGATGTTCTGAGCACGGTACTCGTCGGGGGCCTCGGGGTCGGCCCCTTGATCCTGCTCGTCCTCCAGCTGAGCGTAGGCTTCCTCGAAGGCGTCGGAGATGTACTTGAGGAAGATGAGGCCGAGGACAACGTGCTTGTACTCGGCGGCGTCCATGCTACCGCGCAGGGCATCCGCCACAGCTCCGACTCGTAGCCGGTAGTAGCGGTGTTGCCGTCCGGCTTGGCCTTGGTCCTGGAGTTCGAGCGTCTTCGCCGTGCTGTAGTCACTGTGTTTAGTCCTTCGTCACGAGCTTACTGAGTGTCTCGCGGGCCGCCACGTGGCTGATGTTTGCTTTGACGACCTTGTCCAGCTCGCTGCCCTCAGTGTAGTTGGCCGGAACGACGGCGTGGACTCTTCCTTCCTCCCGGAATCGCTCAGCCTCTTCACGTGCACCCTTCGTGTGAGGTCTGAAGACCGCGACGGACAGCCCACCCTGGTCCTTTACCAGCCTAAAGCATGGAACATCGGTCGATCCATCGCCGATGTAGATTATGTTCTCGAACGGAACCGGACGGTCTTTCATCTCGACGAACTCATTGATCTTTGTGTCGTCGCTCGGGTCGTGCGAGCCCTTGTTGATTCTGAACAGATGCTGGGTCTTGGTCGTATAGTTGACAGCCAACGCCGGCCAGAACGCGACACCGTGTTGATCGAACATGAACCTACAGGCGTATATCTTTGTGAACTTCGAGGCAATAGACGTCCCTTCGATGATCTCGGCATTGCCGGATGAGACGATGTAGTGCTCGATGCAAACACCCCTTTCTTTCCCGTACCCGTCGATCCGGTCGAACCAACCTTCAACGCCGTCGAAGAGCGTGATTGCCCCTCCGCGTTCGCGGAAGTCCCGTAGCCGCACTGGAATCCCCGCCTCGCCCGCCTTTTTGAACATTAGGTGCATGTACATGAGGACACCGTCGCCCTGATGTATCTCAGAAAGGCGGTTGACTTCGGCCCAGAAGTCCTTCGGCTTCATTCCAACGTCAGGAATGAACTGAGGCTCCTGGGCGTTGCCAGGTGCGAGGGTGCCATCGAAGTCGTATGCAATGGCCATAGGTGTGTGCTTCTGCGGCATTAGTCCTTCCAGCCACCGCTACGGGTCTGATTGTGCTGAGGGTTCCTTCCGGCATGATTGCACCGATAGGCCGCGAGCCTGCCGGCCTCCCAGCGACGGGCAGCCGATCGCGACATCGCCCGTGTTTCAACCTTTATCCTGCCTCGTTTGCCGTCCTGTCGGTGCTCGCTGGCTCGTCGACTGGCGTTGTTGGTAACCCCAACGTAGTTGACGCGCCCGTATCTGCCCCGCAGCGTGTACCCGCGCGCCGAGCGTCGACCACCGGATGTCCTACGACCGTAACTTCGTCCATATCTCGCCATGTCTACTTCCTTCCTAAGGGCTATCGTTTCTTCGCCTTGGTGGCTCATCGCCATCTCAAGCTGACAATTCAGCAGTCTCGAACTGCCGCCGCACCTCGCCGGTACCGACGAACTGCGACAGGAGCCGGTAGTTGCCGCGCTCGTGCCGGACTTTGCCGGCGACAATCGCCGGGTGAACCTTCGCCTCCCACGCGACATCGATGACCGCCATAGGAGTCGGGCTACTGAGTAGGTCCGCCTCCTCCCAGACGGACGGGGGTATGAGGGCGTCTCCAGCCCACTGATCGGCCTTGCCTTCCTTAGAACTCCGGTCACCTGCCTCGATGTCGCGAAGGGTGTGGTCGTCAACGAACGCCTCGTCCTCATCGTTGCCGTCTAAGTGGAGGCCTACATGAGCCAACTCGTGGAGCAAGGTGAACCAGAAGTTGTCTATCCGGTCGTATCGTAGTGTTAGCCCGATGACTGGCCTGCCGTCGACGAGTCGCAGCGCAGCGCCGTCGAGGTGTGTCCTGGGGAGGTGAGGTAGATACTCGAGCCCGATACCGCGCCGTGCCAGAAAGTCCCTGGCGCGGGTCGGGCCGTCTTCGGACATGCTGAGTTGGGCAAGGGAGCGCAAGAACTCCTGGGTCACGGTGCCAGGTTCGTATACGACATCGAGGGGATTGGAGCGTGAACGGGCCATCACCCCCCAACACCATGCCCTGAGCGCGTAGTCATCGGTCTTGGCGTTGATTCGGATGTGATCGTTCTTACGGTAGAGGACAGTTGCAGCCTTACGACCACCCGCACGCTCGATCAGGTTGCGTACCAACTCTTCGGCGCAATCGGCTAGGTCAGGCACCTTGGGAATCCAGGCCCGATGCGCCATCTCCTTCAGCGGGAACCTGCTCCACTCGATGTCGGCTAGCGAGTCGTCCAAGACGGCGCCCGGCTCTTTAAGCAGCACATCGGCCGGTATCCCCAGGTGCTGGTGCAGGGCGCGCGCCATCGACATGGTTATGTCCCGCTTGCCGGAGAGCACCTCGGAGACTTTCGAACGACTCCCGATGATCGGGATCAGGTCCCGCCGGGCCAGCCCCAGCCTGTCCATGTTGAACTCGATCGCGCCGACCGCAGTCGGAAAGTCCATAGGAGTGGTCTTGGACTCGTACAACTCGACGAGATCGACGAGCACGTCAAGCTCGACACTCTCGGGAGCATCTGGACCATATTCCTGTCCCTCTGGGCCCGACAGTGCATCCATGAGCTCGTCGATCCGCGCCAGCGCTGCTTCGTAGTCTCCTTCAGTGCGGATTGCCTTGATCGTGGCCACGCCTACACCTCCTCAGCGTTTATGCGGTTGTACTCCGCATGGGTCCCAATGAACCGTATGTAAACAATCCGTCCGGGGTAGAACACCCTCACCACCATTCGATAGCGGTTGCCCTTGATTCGGAAGACAACACGGTCAAAGCCGACGATACTGGCTCGCGGGTATCGCGCTCGTACCTCGGCGGGCGAAGCCCACTCTTCTCTCCTGGTCTGCTCGTGCCAGGAATCGAGCGCCTCCTTGGCGTCGGGATGCCGTTCCCAGAACTCTCGAAGTGTGCGCTTCGCAATGATCCTCACAAGTAAAGCTAACTGTTCCCACTTCTAATAATTATACTATGATACCGTCGTATACGCTAGAGGTCTGGGTGAGCCTCTGTCCCGCCTCGCCCCCGTATACCCTGGAGAACAGCGCGGCCCTGAGCCTCTGCAGACCCTGGAGGTTGAGGTCTTCGCTCCCGTCGATCAGGGCGGCACGCTCGTTCTCCGGCACCTTACCCAGGAAGTGGCGCACCAGTCCACGGTTGGCCGGCGAGGTGAGCGCCTGGTCTAGGCTCTGGGCGTCCCTCACCTGCAGGGTCCTGATCACCCGGTCCGATAGGACCTTTGCGTCCTGGAGGGCCAGCTCCAGGGGTGAGAGCTGCAGGACCGCCGACTGGTTCGCCTCCCTGGCGAACGCTATCCTGTCGACGTCCGAGATGCGCTCCCTAACCAGGACCGGGGCCTCGATGCCCCTCAGGTCCCCGGACCTCAGCCCGTACTCCTCCAGCCTCTTCCTCAACTCTCCAACGTACTCCCTCCAGCGCTTCGGGAACTCCCGGCGCGCCATCCGAAGGGCCATCGTGCGCCCGTTCCCGGACTCCACCACCAGGTCCGGGGCCACGATCATCGGCCCCTGGTCTATCTGGTGCGTGTCCAGCAGCAGGGCGTCGGGTGAGAGAGTCCTGGCGATCTTGCCCACCTTCAGCCTCGCGCCCGCGCGGTCCCGCAGCCTGGGTTGCAGCTCCGATGGGAACCTCTGATCCGGCTCGAAGGTGTCCTTGTGGGAGGTGACCAGGTCGTCGAGATCGACGAGCCGCCATCTGAACCTGTAGGACCTTCGGGGGTCGGCGATACCCGGCGCCGTGGTGATGCGGCTCACCGCCCTCTGAGGACGGGACCGCGCCCCTCGCTTCGAAGGGGACGGTATCAGGGTGGATGGCGCAGAGCCGGGAGTGTCTATCCCCTCCATGTCGTAGCGGCCCGGGTTCTTCCACCACCTGGCCTGCAGCGCCCTGTCGGCGATGGTCTTCGCCCTCGCCGGAACGACCCTCTTCGCCCTCCTGGCCAGGTCGGCCCTGATCGAGGGAAAGCGGTTCAGATAGCGCCGGCGCGATTCCGCACGCGTCGGCCTGGCCGGCATACGGATGCGGCCCCTGGCCCGCCTCTTCTTCCCGAGAGCGGCCATCCCCACACCCTCCTACGGTCCGCGCTCTCTACGAAGCGGCGCCGATGGGCCCCGGTCCGCCATGGACTGGGCTATCGTCCTGGCCCACTCCTCTCCCTCCAGCCAGTCCTCCCCGGTCATGGCGGGAAGATTTCGAAAAACGATCCGGGAGACGCGCCGCCTGGTTCCGATCATCGAGCGCTCATACCCGACGACCCAGCGGAATACGGCGCCGGGACGCAAGTGCCTGAGATCGTCCTCAGAGATTTGGTCCAGCGGTATGATCGTTCCACAGGGAATCGAGACATTCAATTACGACCCACCTCCTGCAGGTCCGCAGCGTGATCAGGAGGAGACATCACGAGGGAGGCACGTCTACGTCGGACTCGCCGTCCTGTTCGGGGGCGTTTGTGTGGGACTCGGGATATGGTCTGCGGCCAGATGCCGACGCCGACGTAATGCCAGTGGTTCAAGACCGAGGAAGCTACCAGACCCGTGACCTGTCCCACAATACGTGGGATGACAGCAGGCATCTCCGTCTCGACCGGTTCCAGAACCTGTGTCGATCATGAGGCGGCGACCTACTCAACGTCAACCTTGAACGCGTAGGTCCCTGACTCCATGTCCGAGACATACACGGTGCCGTCGACTACCCTAACGCCGAAGGCACCCTGCACAATTCCTCGTTCGTTGGCATCGGGCACGGTGTCGAAATGGGCGATTTCCCTCGGCATCTCAGGGTCCCGGAGGTCCACCACGCGCAGGCCGTCTATGTAGTAGGAGATGTAGGCTATGGCGTCGACCATGTGGACGTTGTGGATCGAAACGCCCTGCCTCGTGAAGAAGCGCGAGACGGCGATTGGACTGGCCGGGTCTGTCACGTCCAGGATGGTCATGTGGCGATCGTAGCCCTCCGAGTTGTGTGCATAGTACAGCCGGTCCCCCAATGAGAACGGCCAGCCGCTGTGGCTGAAGATGCCCTCCCAGGCTATGGAGCCCAGAGGCGAGATCGCGGCTGGGTCTGTTACGTCCAGTATCCACAACCCCGCCGTCACATAGTTTAGGAAGGCGATCAGCCTGCCGTTGACCTCGATGACATTGACGTCGTGGCTGACATGATAGGTGAATTCGGAGGTGTCGATGCTGATGCTGAAACTCCCTGCCTCAATGGGTTCGGCCGGGTCCGATACGTCAATTACGAGCAGTTCGGTCTTCGGGAATGCTGAGTAGTTAGCGGCGTAGACGAAGTTGCCGTCGGGGGAAAGGAAGATGTTGTGGAAGCTCGTATAGCCCTCCATGGCACCCTCGGTCGCGGGGGCCTCGAAATGGCCAATAAGCTCCGGAGTGCTGGGATCGGAGATGTCCAGAATCAGCAGGCCGAGTTGGTTCGTACCTGCATAGAGAAGCCCGTCCTGGACTTTGACGTCCATGACGGCACCCCAACCCTCAAAGTGGCCCACTATCTTCCCGTCTTCCGCGGACATGATTTCGATCACGCCGTCGAACCTGGGCGCGAAGACAAGACTGCCATCGGCCCAGATATCCGTGTGTATACCTTCCCCCGGCTGGTGCCACAGGAGTGTGACGTTACCCGTCGACCGGGGCTCGTTCCTAGGCGCAATCGAAGTTAGGGTTCCCCGGACCGTGTACTCCTCAGACTGGAACGTGACCTCAAGTCCTCTGTCGGACTGAGAGTGCATAAAGGCCACAAGGTTCCCATTGACGATCCCCGTACAGGAGGAAAGCTCCCAACCGTCCTGCCGACGCTGGGGGCTGCATAACGCTACAGGAGGAAGAATGCTGGGCCACGGCCCACTTTCCAGCCTCCACTGGTCCTCGTCCGGGTCCTCGCCTGGTCTGATCCGCATGGCCAACCAGGCTGGTGCGACACCAGTTTGTCCTGGTTCGGGAATGAGGTCCCCGGCCCAGAGACCCGATAGCCGTTCCTCAGCTGTGGCCGCTACCGGCGCCGTGGGGGCAGCGAACGCGTAGATGCTATTGTCTAAGCCCGAATCCACCGAAGGACACCGATGGACGGCGTGAGGAAAGCGGAAGGGGGGGTGAGGGAGCTACAGGGGAAATAGTCTGGGTTCCATTTGGGGTAGGGAGGTCGGCGGACGGTCTTCATCGCCGCACAGGGGCCCCTATGGCCGTCTGCGGGAGCTGTGATGCGCGGGATGGCGAGAGAATACGCAGCAGGGAACTCTCTCGGACCGGGCTGGCACGAGTCTGCGGGGATCTTCGGTTGTCCGGTGGGTGGGTCGGTCGCCGACGGTGCCGTCAGGCCGGGAGTGGAATGGCTCGCAGCCGGGCCAAGGCGCGGCTGAACTTCTCAGCCCAAGGCCAGCGATCCGGAAGATGCAGGGTCAACCGGCGTGCCGAGCGGGTGAGCCGTCCGGCCAGGGAGAAGAACCGCCGCCGGAGGGTCTTGGTGGTGGCTATCCGCTCTCCCAGACCGATCCGCGCCGTCCAGCGGGCCAGGTTGTGGGCCATCGTCTGGACGGTCAGCCAGGCACCGTTGGCGGCGAAGCGGCCCGAGGGGAGATGGTTCAGCCCGACGCCGTACTTGAGGTCGCGTATGGCATTCTCGATCTCGGCGTGGCGGCGATGGTCAGCCTCCAGTTCGAGCAACTCCCCGTCCCGGTCGGTGATGAAGCCATGATAGCTGTATTTGGCGAAGAGGGCCAGTTGGGAACCGGGCGTCGGCTTCACCCGCCGGACGATGAGCCGTACCGGCGCGGCGTCCGCCTCGGCCTGGAAGGGGGTGCAGGTGGTCTCGGCCACATCGGCGGCACCGTCCATCCAGTAAGGAATCGGCGTCCAGGCATCTTCGGGTATCGCCTCGATGAGATTGTGCAGGCTTTTGTGCTGGCGGATGGTGATGGAGAAGCGGACATCCATCTTGCGGCAGACGGATACCACGCCATGAGTGTAGAACCCGCTGTCGGCCCGTAGCGTGAGTCGTCCGTTGGCCCCGGCGTAGCGCACCCGTCCCACCGTCTCCCGCAGGAAGTGGGCGGCGCCGCGGGCGGTGTTGGCCCGGCCCTCGCGCAGCCGGGACATCAGCACGTCTCCGGTGCCGGCGGCGATGGCCGGCAGCGGGTGGTAGCCCCGCTTGCCGGTATAGCCGTGGTAGCGGGCGCCCTCCTTGGCCAGTCCGTAGGTCTCGCAGATGGTGGAGTCCAGGTCAATGGTCAGGGGCCCGTCGCCGGGTCCCGCCCCGGCCTGCCAAGCCCGGGCCAGCAACTCGCGGCTCACCCGGTCGAGTTGACGGACGTGGCCCCACCGGAAGCTGCGCAGGAAGGTGCCCAGGGTGGATGGCGCCTTGACCGTGCCGCCCAGGGTGCAGGCCGTCCCCCCGGTGCGCAACACATCGGCGTCGTCAATGCAGTCGCCCCCAGCCAGCGCAGACGCCACCAGCGTCATCATCTTGTCGCTCGTGTTCGCCCGCCCCGGGGCATCGCCCAGGTCGAGGCGCTGCCGGACGAGTTCGGGCAGGCCGAGGTGCCGCGCCAGGGTGGCCGGAAGGAGCAGCCCGGCATTGGCCACCAAACGGCGGTCGTCGAAGGTGATTTGGATCCGGTCGGGGTGGTTGCGTGGCAGCATCTACTGGGTGCTCCTTTTCCGGGGCCGTTTTTTTGCTACAAAACCATTATCCCAGAAGCACAGGAGCACCTTCTTGCCGCCTCAGGACGCTAACCCGACGCCCTCTTTCGGTGGATTCGGGCTAAGTCGATACTCTCTCAAGAGACGCCAAGCGAGTGCCGTGCGAACGCAGTTGTTGTGATTCCACGCGAACAATGTAGAACCGGGCGGCCTGTCCCATGCAGGAGCGCCGATGGGTTGAAGCAGCGCCTCCCCACCGCTCCAGTCTCCCGAGTTGAAGGCAGCCTCTACCTGGTCCAGGCGAACCGCCGTCTCCGTCTCAGGCGTCCGCGCCTCTCCTGGCGTCGCAGTTCTATTGGTCCAGACCATAGCCCAAAATTCCGCGTCGGAGAACGAAATAAACAGATCGAGCACGTCCGCATCCGTGCCGGGAATCCGGTCTTCCGGATCACCCATGACGAGTTCGCCAGGAGAGCGCCATTGGCCACCCGATGTCTTGGCGGCGCACTCGATGCAGACTTCTTCGCCGGGGTTCTCCCAATCTACAAGCCGGTACTGGTACTCCATTGTGTGATAGGGTCGCTCACAGTCTGAACAAGCTGGAACGCTCCAAGGCGAGACGTTCTCTTCGTTCCGGTTTCTCCAGCAGAACGGCGAGCAGTATCCGGCGAATCCGTCGTCAAGGGCATCCAAGGTGACATAGAACACAGACGCCAACTCCGACTGCGAGGTGAGGGTCTGTTCATTGGGCGGGTTGGTGTTAATGACCTCTACGACGCCGACAACCTCCCCTTGCTGGGTCAAAGCAGCGACATCGGCCCGAAACTGCCCGTGCCGGTGCTCGGTTACGACATAAGCGACCTTTTCGGTCGCAATGGGTGTCTCTAACTTGCAGAACCGACATCTGAGTGGTGGAAGGTTGAAGTACTCCTGCGCGATCCTGTCTCTGACTGTGTCGTGCCATTGATTTGGATTCGTCATGCTTCCTCTGTGGCCCGATACTAACCGCTGTTCCCTTCAGGCCAGGTCACCTGAAAGGCTTCGGCGATTTGGTCGAAGGAGACCTGGCCAGGCTGGTGCGTGAGGCCGAATCGATGATGGTAGTGCACGACCGCCAGGCACGCATTGGTGTCCCTCTGGTTGACACTTTCCTATTCCTTCTCCCGCTCTCTGAACCTCTCGTACCTCATTCCCCTTCTCCATTCGCGCTCCTCCATGTAGAGGCGGATAGCTTCCCGGAGCAGCTCGCTCACGGTGCGGTCCTCCTCCTTCACCACCTGCCGTAGGTCTTGGGCCATCTCCGGTGGCAGGGAAAAAGTGATGGTGTCGGTGTTCCTGGACTTGGCGGGCATGGTCTCTCTTTCTTGCCTATTGCGGTAGTATAGCGTCTTACTCTACCCCGCTGGACGGCCAACTTCAATCACTCGGAAGTAAAGGCCGAGGGCAATGTCCGTCGCCTATGGTAGCTTTCGGTCATCTCCTACCCAGAACCTTGCCTAGCAGACCGTTTCGGCCCCGGCTGAGGTTCCTGCCCAGGAACTCCTCCAATTCCATGCGGTTCAGCACGGTCCGCCCGCCGACGCTGGCGTTGTCGTCTATCAGGGTGGAAGGCACGTTCTCCCAGTCGAACTCCCGCCGCCCGAAGGTGTCGGTCTGCTCGATCACGATGACCTTATCGTCCTCCAGTATCCAGCCTGTGGGCTGAGGGCCCTCCTTCTTCATCTTCGTGGCCGACCTCAGAAGGTGGTCTATCTGGGCCTTGACCCTCTCGTGGCGCTTGTCCGCGTAGTCGTTCCACTTAATGGGCGTACACCACCTTGGCGGGCTGTCCTCCAGCAGGTCTGCGATCAACCCGGACAGCACGGAGGAGGAGAACTCAAGCCAGTCGTCGAGTATGGGCGTGTCATCCAGTCGGGCCAGCACCCTCTTCAGGTATTCCCGGTAGAGGTTGGTGGACAGGCCCCGGCGCACCCCCTGTATCTTGATGTGCAAGTCGTGCCGCAGGCTCTCCTTGTAGGAAGGAAGCGCCGTGGTGGTGTAGATCATCAGACTGCGCTTGACGATCTGGTCAGTGAAAGCCTTGAGTTCCTGGTTCATCGACAGCACGAAGCAGGGGTATTCAGCGACCAGTGGGGGAACCTCGTCCTTGATTGCGTCCTCCCCGTGGTTGCGTATGGCGGGCCTGCCGATGTCGTCGAACACGGCGGGGAACCGCTTGTAGGCGTGCTGGATATCCCGGAGCCTGCCCTTGGTGAATTCTCGCTTGTCTACGTTGTATGCCTTGCCGAACATCGAGGTCATCAAAGTGTCGATGAGGCTGGACTTGCCGCATGAGGGCTTGCCGTAGACTATGGCGAAAGACGGGAACCTGAAGATGTCTCCGTCGTGGCCGACCAGGGTCCGCATATCGCACATGAACGGCGAAAAGTAGAGCCACGACCAGAGTATGAAGTAGTCGCGCTGGAGCCTCTCCACCCCCAGTCCGCCCTCGAAGGTGCCCTCGTAGTTGCTAAAGAACTCGACCAGCAGTTTGGCGTCGCTGCGGGCGGCAATGGGGTCGTGTTCCAGGGAAAACGGTTCGCCGAAGAGGGAGACCGTCTTCGCGTCCCTGTCGATGGAAAGCTCCCGGTGGTCGGCTTCCTCCTCGGTCTGGACGACGCGGATGCGGCTGAAGTCCTTGGCAATCTCCCGTCTTAGCTCGCGGGTTATCTGCTGCCTCCCGTTGCGCGGCGGGGGGATGAGGTTGGCCACCACTGGCGGAATCGCCGCCTTCATTCTCTCTATGCGCTCTATCTGCGTGGGGACGTTTAGCTGGATGACATTCCCTTCCTGCTGCTCCGCATCCGTAGAGTCAATCACGAGAGTAGAGTAATCGTTGGGATCCAGCACCGGCACCTCAAGCAGGCTTATCTCCGCGTGCTTCACTCGTTCGGACGGCAGGGGGATCTCATCGGATGCCTGATCCCTGATTGCCTCGTACATGCCCAGGTAGTGGCCCCAGGCGGCGGCGTCATCGTCAAAGCACACGAGCGTCTCCGACTGGCGTCCGCCGAAAGCGGTCTCCGACAGATTCGCGGACCCGATGAGGGCGCGTGTCCTACCGGACTCAGTATTCTCCAGGAGATACAGCTTGGCGTGGGCTATCTGTTTGCGCAGCACTCGAAACCGGGCCTGCCCGTCTCGGACGCGACTGAGAATGAAGGTGTGGCGTTCATCCGGCAGATTCTTAATTGCCGCTCTGGTGTCGCCAATGGCGACCTGTTGGAAGGCCATGATGTCCCGTAGCGTGCGCAGCGTGTTCTCGCAGCCGAACACGCACTCGAAGTCGCTGAAACCGTGGCTATCGAGCAGACGGACTATAGCGCTCACCCCCGCCGAGTAGGTGAGTACGCGGATTCGGTCGAAGCCGTCGAACAACGACCAGGCAAACTTGGACTCGGACTCGAAGCGGGCTCGGGCCACCCTGAGTCCGCTTCCGTCGTCGATGTCGAACCCCAGGGGTTCTCCGGGTCTGGGACCGCCAAGTGTCACGCCAGCCACCTCAGATTGAGTCATCTTGCCGTGAGAGTATTACCTTCACCCACTCAGCAAGAAGCTTTTTGCCCATCCGTATAGCTTGTCTCGAACGCATTGGCAGGACGATGCCAACACCAATCCCTTCCTGACTGTCGCTGGAGGAGAAGGTGATGGTGTCAGTGTTTCTGGGTTTGATGAGAATCGTCTCTCTTCATGCTCTCATTATAGCACTGCGTCTTACTCTCATCATCTCCCATCCGCGTCCCTTCCGTCAAGGGTGCGCCGACGGAATTCGAGACAGGAGGGTTTGCTGGGCACTCTCTTTGAGCCTGGACTAAGGATGACCGCTGCCACATTGAAGCCACATGGGAGCAAGCAATTCTGAGTTGGGCAGTAGGGAGGAGAGCGAAGCCTCTTACAGGATGATGGGGAGTGTAAGGTCGTGAGTGGCGGTGTAGTACCCCAGAGCCGTTGGCTTGAGCATCGAGCCGATGGTTGTGTCGGGACCTGGTGCGGGCGGCTCCCGGTCGGCGTTGGCCAGGGCGATTCACCGTCCGTTGGGACAGGTCAACCCAGCGAGAGAGACACAAGGCAGATGGTCCGGATCGCCAACTCCCTTGAATACAACACTCCAGAGCCCGTATTGATCGTAGTCGGTGGATCGGACTGGGAAGTGGTGGCGCACGTGTTCCCGCGGCACGGTACATCCATTGAGCTGACAGGACTAAGTTAGGCCCAATATGACCTTGGAGCCGCGAGCCTAGTTCTTGAAATGAACTGTGGGGCCAGAAACGAGGAACCGCTCGCGAATGGGCCCATCTCCTGAAGGCGCCTCAGGAGGTGATTATGGGGAGGATGGCTCTCATGTAGCTAGTCTAGGCCCTGAGCGCTTTGTTGGCAGTGGTGCCCTAGAGGGCCTTGCGTCTCTTCCGCCCCTACGCGTCACAATGCACAAGCAAAGGGCCTAAGCGGGTACTGTCTACCGTCAGCTCAGGCCCCCTCTGGTAGACTAGTACCGGTTCCATGTGTATGTGACAAATATAAGAAATAGGTTAGTCTTGTGTATGATCCTATAAGGAGGACATACGAAGACATGCCTGCTCTCAAGTACAAGGTGGAGTTGAACGAGTCGGAGCGGACACATCTCAAGCAGATGGCGAGTCGTGGGGAGACTTCGGCCCGTAAGGTCAAGCGAGCGCTGGTGTTGCTGAAGGCAGACGAAGGTCTGATCGACCGTGACATCGCCAGCGGACTATTGATAAGCGCCTCCACGGTGGGACGTGTGCGCACGCAGTTTGTACAGGAAGGACTCGACAGTGCGCTCATTGAACGCCCGCGACCAGGACAGAGGCGCAAGTTGGACGGTAGGCAGGAAGCGCACCTAGTCGCCATTGCCTGCAGCGATGCGCCCGAAGGACACACGCACTGGACGCTGCAACTGCTTGCCGACAAGGTGGTCCAGATGGGGTTTGCCGAGAGCATCTCCCTCGAGACGGTGCGCCAGACGCTCAAAAAAACGAACTCAAGCCGTGGACGAAGAAGGAATGGTGCATCCCGGAGGTGAGCGGGAAGTTCGTGGCTCGAATGGAGAATGTGCTGGACCTGTACCATGAAGACTACGACCCCGACCATCCCGTGGTCTGTTTCGACGAGACGTCCAAGCAATTGGTGGCCGACAAGAGACCGTCCATCGGGGCCAGGCCGGGTCGAGTGGAACGATATGACTACGAGTACAAGCGAAACGGGACCCGAAACCTGTTCATGTTCTGTGAGCCGAAAGCTGGCTGGAGGCATGTCGAGGTGACCGAGCGTCGCACTGCTGTGGACTTCGCACATCAGATGAGGTGGCTGGCAGACGAGGCATACCCTCATACAAAAACGATACGGCTGGTGCTGGACAATCTCAACACTCACAAGCTGGGTTCGTTGTACGACGTCTTCGAGCCAGCCGAAGCGCGGCGGATCGCCAGCAGATCCTGTTGGTAGTCCCAAAATTCACACCAAGTTCCATGTCCTGATAGGTCAGTTTTGAATTATGCATACCGATGATGAACACCCGTCGGCATGTGGTCCGCATCTCAAGACCTAGTCCAACGAGTCTGACTCAGAATGCGATGTTCGTCCAGAAGCTGCCCATTCTTTGTACCAGCCTGAGTGAGAGTTTTGCGGGTCAATCCGCTATTGTAGCCAATACGGCGAACTCCCGCGGGGACAGGTTCCCCAGCGCACTGTGGGGTCTTTCCCCATTGTAATATCTTCGCCAAGACTCCACCTTTTCCTCAGCGTCTTCAAGGGACAGGAACCAGTTCTCGTTCAGGCACTCCTGCCTGAAACGTCCGTTGAATGCCTCGATGAAAACGTTGTCCGTGGGCTTGCCGGGCCGACTGAAGTCCAGCTCCACTCCGTTCAGGTAAGCCCACCAACTACCTCAGATTAACCTCGGTCAGTATGTTCTCCCTAACACGGTCCACAACGAAGGCCTCCAGTTTTCTGGCGTTCATTGAAGGGGCGTCACAAAGCCGTTGAGGTTACGTCAATAGGTGTGTAAACGACATCAGGCGGCGACCATCTCAGCCGTTGATTCAATGGCGATTCCATCCGCATACTGTGCACCGAGGTAGACGTCTTCAATCAACTCAGGGGCCTTCAGACGCCTGAAGCGTCCTTCGGCGACCATCAGCATCTTCCAGATCACCGCTATCGCCCGATCGACCCTCTTGTAGCGCTTGGCGGCGTCTGTCCGAAGCCTGAGGGCCGCGAAGGGTGATTCTACCGGGTTCGTCGTGCGAAGGTGCCCCCAGTGCTCCTTTGGGAAGTCATAGAAGGTGACCATGCGGTCCCAGTCCCGCTCCAAGGCCTCTGAGGCCGCCTCGTAGGAATGGTCGCCGCACCACCTGGTGAACACCGTCCTGAGCCGCTCAGCCTCTGTCCGAGTCGGCGCGTAGGGGATAGTACGCAGCATGAGCTTGGCCTGGTCCTGTTGTCGCTTTGGAAGCTTGGCGAGCACGTTTAGGATCTTGTGGTTCCAGCAGCGTTGCTCGGCCGCCTGAGGATAGACGTTGCGCAGAGCTCCCCAGATGCCCAGATGTCCGTCTCCAATTACCAGTCTTGGGCACTCCAGCCCGCGGCGCCTCATGTCCCTGAGCACATCGGACCAGCTCTCTATGGACTCCCTGTATCCGGGAATCGCGCTCACCACCACCTTCCTTCCGTCGCTCAGGGCCGCCATCACCACCAGGATCGCCGCCTTCTCCCGCTCAAGACCAGCCTTGACGTAGACTCCATCCACCCACATGTACACCACTTCCAGGTCATCCAGGGGCCTAGCGCGCCATTGGGCAAGCTCATCGTTCCACTTATCCTTCAACCGGGCTACCGTGCTCGCCGATATCGGTGCCTCTTCTCCCAGCAGTCCCCGCACCGCCAGGTCGAAGTCACCTTCGGAAAGGCCATGTAGGTACAACTGGGGGGTCAACTCAGCAACCTTCCTGGTCCTGTTGACGAACAGCGTCAGCAGCCGGCTCTCGAACTCCTCTTCGGTGTTGCGGACTCGTGGCCTCCTCAGCTGTACCGTTCCCGAACTCAGCGTAAGCCTCCGGGCTCTGCCGTATCCGTTCCTATAGCCTCTCTCGTTGTCCGACTCAGACCTGCGGGCCGACTTCGCCCTTCCTAGAAACTCCGTCACCTCTTCCTCCAGCAACTCCTGGATCAGCCGCTGGACATGGCCTCGCACCCAATCCTCCAACTGCTCCCACTCCGGCCTTGACTCCGACCTGCTCCTAGTGCTTCTCTTTCCCATAGGCGGTGTATCTCCTCTCTTGGGCCTCGAGCCCGTGTTGTTCAGAGAGAGGGTACACCGCCTGACCGTTTACACACTTTTTGAGGATACCTCAAGCCGTTCGACCCTTCATGAGCCGGCTGTTGCAAGTGCAATAGAGGGACTTACCTGACTTGCCGTTGGTCCCCACGCCCCTCAGCTGCATACCTCACGTGGGCCTTCGCCCGATATTCAATATTAGCTCGAGTCCCTGAGCGGGGCCACGCTGAATATAACCGAGAAGGGCTTGCAGTAGATCACGACGCTCATCTGCGCAGAAACGTCCACTCCATCGGGCACGGTGTAGTTCTGATTGCCGATGTTGCCCTTCAGCTTTCCGAGGTCGTGGTAGCCGTCGTCCTTCAGTTCGCTCCGAGTCATGGGGTCGTTGTGCGCCGACAGCAGAACGTGAAGCTCCGGCCCGTTGGTGACCTTGAAGTCCTCCAGCCGGACAACGTGGGAGCCGTCCGGGGCGCGATAGACCGCGGCCTTGCCGCTGCCCTTGTGGAAGCTGTCCTGGTCGCGGAAATCGCCCTCCTTCAGCTTAACGACCTCCCCGCTGCCTTCCTTCATCATCTCGGGCATGTCCTCCGCCATCGGTTCGCCGTCCATCTTCGACAGGGCGGCCATCGTCGTCTCAACGTCCTCCCGCTCCATGTCGGGAGGCACGACCGCCGAGTAGGCGAAGGGGAACTCCTCTTCGACGGTCTTGTTGAGGAACAGTGGGGATCCAAGGTCCCAGGCTAGGAATCCGGCCAGGACCAGCAGTGGCGTGCCGACGATGATCGCCAGCCGCCTGTGCTCCCAGACCACCCTGTGCCACTGACGCCGGTAGGCGTAAAACGTTATCGTGGCGGTAGTCGCCACGATAACGAATAAGATCGGCCACCGATACGGGTAGAGGTCTGCTGCGAGCCGTTCAAGGTCCCCGAAGAACTCAGCCATGTTACGCTCCCTCCGCTTGGTCGATAGGGTCGGAAACGAGGCATCGCCAGTTTACCCTACGGCGAGGCCCTCGTAACAGATTATACGCAGTGTTGGAGGTGGGATGGTGGAGGAGATTGACATGTACTAACGACCGGCTTTAGTCCACGGATGAGCGAGAGTTCATCAACTGCGGCGTCTCGGATGGTACGAGGATAGGCCGCATCCTTGGACAACGCTTCCGCTAGCTCGTTGAACTTGGCCTGACTCTCCTCGTATGGGGTGATCTGGCCTATGCGGTGGACTAGCCAGGCGAGGACGAGCTGGTGGGCCTGCGCCTGGCCAGTCAATGTTGATTCCCTCGTAAAAACCCGTTTTGAGGAAGTTCCAGCGATTTAGCACATCTGCGCGCTACCGTATGTTGGGGTAGTGTACGGAACAGAGACTGTATATTGTACCCAGGTGTGGGTACGTTTGTTCTAATTCGACCTACACAGACTTTTTACGAGAGAATCAATGTTGATTCCCTCGCAAAAAGGCCTGTTTGAAATGAACCCTGGCGTGCGAAGGGGCCTGGAAGGGAGGAGGCCACGGGATGCCGGCTGCTGGCCTCACCGCACCATCTGCCGCGCTCAGGACAAGCGTGATCCCGTTGCGGTACCCATTCCGTGGCTCAGGGCACCCGGTGGAAGTTGTGGAGCGGCGCCCTCATGCGGCCGCGACCGCAGGTACCGTCCCGACCGCCCGCTGAGCCGTGTTCTCCATCTCCACCAGGCGTGCATGGACCATCCGCTTGAAGTTGCACGCCAACGCCTTCAGGTAGACGGCAAGCCGCACCCGACGGCCCCCTCGCACCCGCAAGCGCCCAAGCCCGTGGGCGCGCTTCAGCTCGGAGTTCGTTCCCTCGATCCCGGCCCTTATGTCATACCGCTTGCGCCACTCCTCGGTGGCCTCGGCCCTCCGGCGCCGCTCGATGTTCACCTTCACCAGGTCCGCCTTGAGGACGTAGTCCCCCGCACGCCGGTCTAGCTTCACTGGGCAACGGGACCGCAAGGGGCAGGGCTCGCATGTTGTCCCGGCAAAGTGGACCTCTACCCGCTCCGGCGCATCCTCCAACTCGTACTCCTCGATGGACGGGTGGCCGGCGGGGCACACCGTGGCCTGCTCCCCTGTGACGTCGATCTGGAAGTCCGCGGCGGTGAGCGGCGGTGGTCCGTCACGCTCTCCTTCGTGCGAGTTCCCCGGTGCCGACCCCGCCACCGGGCTCACCAGTTCCGTTCCCCGGCGCGAGGCTTCGAAGGCGTTGCGGCCCGACCCATACGCCGTGTCGACGAAGAGCTCGTCCGGTCGGACCTTCCGCTCCGCGAGCCCGTCAACGACCGGCACGCTCACGTCGGTGTCGCTCCCACTCGAGGGGGTCACCTCCACGTGGGTGATGAGCTGGGTGGCGTTCTCCTCGTGGCAGGTCTCCGCCACCTGCACCTCGTACCCCTTCCCCTTGTGGCCGCTGTAGGTCACATCCGGGTCGTGGGGCGATTGCAGCGAGTCGGCGGACACCTGCTTCGGGTCCTTCAGGGCCACGGGCACCTTGCATTCCCCAGCATCGTCGTCATCGTCCCCCGGGCGCCCGTCCCGGTGTTTGCCCACATGGCACTGCTCCCGCAGCAGCCGCTCCAGCAGCCGGTACTCCTCCAGCTGGGCAGCAGTCGTGCCACGGAACCGGTCCACCAGCCGGTAGAGGTCCCGGGCACAGACCGAAAAGCGTCGCCGACCCTCCCCCGTGTGGGCGTCCTCGTAGTGGGTCGCCTCATCTTCTTCCTTCAAATAGCGCCCCAGGAGGCCCTCCGGAACCACAGGGCGAAGCTCTGGGTGCTCCCAGCGCAAGGCCCGCAGGAACAACCGCATCGTCTCACAGAACAGGCCCAGCCGGGTGAGTGTAGCGATGTTGCTCATGATGTGGGTGGAGTCCAACCGTTGCTTTCCGGTGCGTATGCCCAGCGCCTGGATGATCCGGTCCGTGGTCTCCCGGAAAGCCAGCCGGCCACCATCGTACTGCATCAGGCGAACTCGGAAGTTGTGGAGGGTCTTCTGGGGCAGGTGGGTCTCCTCGATGTCCAGCCGCAGGGCGTGGTGCCAGAGCAGGTTGAACTCTAGCTGCTCCAGGGCTTCATCGTCGGTGAGGTTGAACATCTCTTTGAGAAGGTGGACCCTGAGGACGGTCTGCACCGCTCGGTTGGGACGGCCGTTGTCCGCGCAGTACATCGGAGCAAAGAGCTCCTCGTCAATCAGGGGGAGCGCCTCGTTTCGGAAAACCTCGGCCCAACTCCCCTCCAGGCGCTTAGCCTTCTTCGGCGTCACCAGAAACTGGGACTGCCAGAGGCTCTCTTGCGGGTCTCGCGCTCGGAACATCCTCCCCTCCCTCGCCCGGGCGCTGCCCCAACGCCCTTTCCCCACATTATCCTCCCATTGCCCCCGGAGGACGAGAGGTTTTTACGAGGGAATCAAGCATGAGATGACATTTGGAGCAAACGGAAGATTGGTCCTCGTGCATCAACTTATCCGCCAGTACGTAATGGCAAAAATCCTGATGGACCGTCTCGAGTCCGATGGATTGGCCAAGAAAAATGTGTAATTGATTAGCGGGATCGGCGTCGGTAGGGGGTTGTGGGGTACTGGACAAGTTTTATACTTTGGCTATGTGTGAGGCCAAAGACTTCCCTCCCTCTGAGCGCGACGAGCTGATGGGGCTGGTCACGCAGTTGCAAGGGCAGGTTGCGCAGTTGACGGCGGCCAAGGAAGAGTTGCACAAGCAAGTCGCCGAGCTCAAGCGAGCAGGAAAGCGCCAGGCGGCTCCGTTCTCCAAGGGTGGGCGAAGCAGCAGACCCAAGCGTCCCGGCCGCAAGCCGGGTATGGGGTCGTTCAGCTACCGAAAGTCGCCGTCTCCCGATGAAGTCACCGAGCCGCTTGTAGAGGTGACGGTGGCTGAGGACACCTGCCCCGGATGTGGAGGCAGACTCGAGCATGAGGGGGTGCGGATTGTCTACGCAACCGGCATTCCTCCGATTCCCAGACCCCAGGTGACGGGGTACCGGGTGCAGATATGCCGGTGCCGGTCCTGCGGTAAGCAGGTCCGAAGGCGGCATCCCGATGTTGCGCCGGACCAGTACGGGGCCAGCGCGATGAAGTACGTACGGGGCCAGCGCGCACCGGGTAGGGAGACGAGTGATGGCGGCGGCCCACGTACTCCACTATGGAGTGGGCGTTCCGGTACGGAAGGTCCCCGCTGTGCTCAGAGCGCTGACTGGTGTGGAGCTGAGCCAGGGGGCGATCAGCCAAGACGCGCTGCGACGTGCCAGGGGTGCAGTGGGGGATGCCTACCATAAGCTGCGGGGTTCGGTGCGTGCCAGTCCACTCGTCCACACCGACGACACGGGATGGCGAGTGAACGGCGGGCCTGCTTTTCTGATGGCGTTCGAAACGGATGAGGCTACGGTGTACCAGGTTCGCGCTCGTCACCGCAACGAAGAGGTACGTGAAGTGGTGCCCTCGGACTATGAAGGGGTGATGGTAAACGGATCGAGGACGGAGCTACGATGCTCAAGCTCTGTCGGGGGTGAAGCAGCAGAAATGTCTGGCCCACGTGCTGCGCTCGATCAGTGAGGTGGTCCAGACCAAGAGAGGGAGAGGTCGCAGCTTCGGCAATCGTCTGAGCCGCCTGCTCAGAGAAGCGATGGAGCTCCGGCAGGCATATCACCGAGGAGAGGCGGCGGACTTTGCCGCCGAGGCCGAACGGCTGAGACGAGAGGCGACCTATCATCTCCGCGACCGTCCCATGTCGGATGCGGACAACTGGAGGCTGCAGAACGAACTCGGTTGGCACCATGACCGGGGCAACATGCTGCGTTTCCTGGATGATCCAAGCATTGAGCCGACCAACAACCGTGCTGAGAGAAGCGCTCCGCCCGGCAGTGATCGCGCGGAAGGTATCGCACTACTCGAAGAACGTCGGTGGTGCGGATGCCTTCTCGGCCTTCACCAGCGTAATCAGGACCCTGGCTCGCAATGGCGGCGATCACTCGCTGGTCAACGGGCTCTGCGGTGTGTTCAGCGGTGCTCCGGTCCCCACGCCTTCCTTCCTGAACCCCTCCTTGCACTCCGCTCCGCTAATCAATTACGAATTCGGTCTTACATGGTGGAGAGTGCGGTCTTCGAGGGCTGATTCTCGGTCAAGCCGGCCCGGATTCCTCTCGGTCATGTTCTGTGTGAGCTGCGTGGGTTGTCGCGCTTTCCCATCCGATGCCCATAAGCGTCCTTCGCTGGTCCGCTCAACCTCTTGGCGGCCCACTCGCCGCGGCCTCTCATAGTCTAGGGTCAACCGGCTCGCTTTCTAGGGCGAGTACGGCGAAGGCGCACTCATGTACTCGGTAGAGAGGCTCTTGCTCGACAAAACGCCGGAGACCCTCTACGCCCAGTGCGAACTCCCGAAGCGCGAGCGACCGCTTCTTTGAGAGGCTGCGATTCCGCAGACGCTTTATGTTCTCCGGCAGGGTGTACTCCGGACCGTAGATAATGCGCAGGTATTCGACGCCTCGGCACTTCATGGCGGGCTGCGCCAGACCACGCTTGCCAGTCGCAATGAAGGCCATCGGCTTCACTACCATGCCTTCCCCACCGTTGCCTGTTAGTTCGTCCCACCAACCAGTAGCCTCCATCTCATCCGGGGTGTCCAGCTGTACCACCCTATGTTCGGTAACCTGGAACAAAGCGGGATCGGCCTCGCACAAGCGCGCGGCCATGTCCATGTGCCACCGATTGTTCTTGTCGGTGTGCAGTTGGTCCTCGCTCGCCAGCAGGTGGAATGGCGCGAGTCGGACATCGCCTAGCGAAGTCACCGGCCAGCAGTACCGGGCATAAGAGTCGCTGTAGAGTTGGGCGAGGCGCAGCCGCTCTTCAACTCTGAGCAGAGCGTCGCCGGCGTCAATACCACGAGCCGCCGTCTCTTGAAGGAGCGCTCCAGCGGCCTTGAGGCCGGTCCGCGCTGCCACACCGACCGCCGCATACTGCTCTCGGATCAGCTCTTGAGCCTTGACGGACCACGGCATGATTTCACTGTCCAGCACCAACCAGTCGGTCCCCAGTTCTGTCCAAAGACCGGCTGCGGTAAGCGCGGCGCAGACGCGTTCCAAGAATTGGGCCTCGAGAGCGCGGTCTGCAAAGAACCTTCGTCCAGTCCGCGTGTAGCAGGCGCCGATACCGTCGCCGGTTATGCCGAACCGCCGCTCGATGGCTGCGGTGTCTTGCCCAACCACTACGACAGCCCGTGAACCCATGTGTTTTTCTTCGCAGACCACGCTGGACACGCCGTTATTGCGGTAGTAGGCAAACACCTCTGCTGGATGTTCGAGCAGGCCGGGGAGTCCGGATGTCTCGCACGGGGATATTGTGGGCGGAAGGTAGACCAGCCAGCGGGGGTCCAAGGCGAAACGGCTCATCACCTCTAGAGCTGCCGCCACGTTCTCTTCCAGGACCGTAATGTTGCCGCGGAGCCGCGTCGCCACGATACGTTTCCCGAGCACGTCGTCGATGTCAAGGAGGTTCGCGGCGCGAGCCCCGGCTGGCGCTGCGGGTTCTTCAGACTGGGCAGCCTCGGGCAGAGGTCTCTCCGGCTCGTAGTAGACCCGTGCTGCCGGAACTGACACAAGCTCTTTTTCCGGGTATCGGAGCGCGGTCAAATTGCCACCGAATACACAGCCCGTATCAATGTTCATGGTGTTGTTCAGCCAGGCGGGTTCCATGATCGGGGTATGGCCGTAGACCACCGTCGCCCGACCACGATAGCTGGCCGCCCAATTGACACGCACAGGGAGCCCGAAATCGTCCGTTTCTCCGGTGGTCTCGCCGTAAAGGCAGAAATCCCGAACACGCGTGGACGCCCGACCCTGGTACTCCGCCTTGATTCCCGCGTGGGCCACCACCAGGTCCCCACCGTCAAGTACATAGTGGCTTATCAGTCCGTCTAGAAACTCGGCCGCCCGCTGCCGGAACGCTGGGGACTCCAACTCCAGCTGTGCGAGCGATTCTGCCAGTCCATGGGATACCTGGACATTCCTGCCCTGGAGCTTCCGGTTGAGCTTGGATTCGTGGTTGCCGGCGACGCAGAGCGCCACGCCGTCCGCCACCATGGTCATCACGAGTTTGAGTACTTTGGCAACGCCCGGGCCGCGGTCTACGAGATCGCCAAGGAATACGACCTTGCGCCCGTTTGGATGGGTAACCGAAAAGCCAGTTCCCCCGTCAGCGTCAGCGCGGGTCTCCACCTCGTACCCCAGATGCTCGAGGAGGATGACGAGTTCATCGAAACACCCGTGAACGTCGCCGATGATGTCAAACGGCCCGTGCTCGTGCTGGAGGTTGGTCCACAGAGGTACGCGCTCAATGGTGACCGCCTCCACCTCTTCAGGGGAGTTGAGCACGAACACGTACCGGAAGCCCTCGCGTTTTAGCCCGCGCAGCGACCGACTGAGTTGTTCCGCCTGCTGACGCACAACCCGCGAACCAAACGACCGGTCGGGACGCCCTTTGTTGCGGGCCAGGCATAGAGCCCTCGGCATGTTCAGTACGATTGCCACCGGCAGGCAGTCATTTTCCCTGGCGAGCGCCACCAGAGACTTACGCGCCTGTGGCTGAACGCTCGTAGCGTCAATGACGGTGAGGCGTCCGGCTCGCAGGCGTGTGGCCGCAATGAAGTTGAGCACTGCAAAGGCGTCGGGCGTTGCGGCCTGATCGGTGGCGTCATCCGCTACCATCGCTCGACAGACGTCCGCAGACACCACTTCGGTGGGCTTGAAGTGGCTGGCGGCAAAAGAGGACTTCCCCGATCCTGTGGGGCCAATGAGCGCCACAAGACATAGCTCAGGAATGGCGATCTTCATCGGGTGAAGACACCCATCTGGGTTGGCGTGCCGTAAGTGAGATGCTCCGGGCCGATGCCCTGGAAACGCACATCGTACTTGCAGCGGTCAGCCACATGGCGCGCCCAATCCTGGAATTGCTCCCGCGTCCACTCAAATCGGTGGTCCCTATGCCTGAAGGCTCCAAGGGGTAGCCCGTCGAACAGCGTGTTGTACTCCGCGTTTGGCGTCGTAATGAGGACCGCACCCGGCCTCGCGGCCCCGAATACGACTTCCTCGAACGCGTCAAGCCGTGGCGTGTCTATGTGCTCGATTACCTCCATTGCTATCGCGGCGTCATAGCCGGACAGACGCTTATCTCTGTATGTGAGGGATCCGTGCAGCAGGGTGATTCGCTCACGCTGCGCCATGGGCAGAGTATCGAGGCGCAAACGCTTGCGCGCTGTTTCCAACGCCCGGTGTGAGACATCGAGTCCAGTTATCGACCGAATCGAAGGTTCCTCGAGCAAAACTCTAATCAGTCTCCCCTCGCCACAACCGAGGTCAAGCACCTTGGCAACGCCAATGTTGCGGAGCGTGGCAAGCACTGCTTGTGTACGCTGCTCACCCAATCGAAGGGGGGCTTCAAGTTGCTCCTCTTCCTGTCCGCGCTGTGTGGTAGTGGTACTTGGGTCAGCCGCCCCGGCGTCAAGCAGTTGGACCAGCGCTTGGTCAACAAGGCTGCGCTGATGCTTCAGGTATCGGCCCGAGATGAGGTCCCGCTGCGGATGGCTGCTCAACCATCCCTCGCCGAAGCGCAGCAGCTTGGCTACTTCGTCGTCGCCGACCCAGTAATGCTTGTCGTCGTCCAGTACTGGCAGAAGCACGTACAGGTGCGCCAGTAGGTCCCGGAGCCGAGTCTTCGACGTGAGGCGCACGCTGAAGTACGGGCTGGCGCCCCACTCGGGAAAGCGCCCATCCAGTGGGTGTCCCTGAATTTCAACGGTGTAGCCGAGAGGCTCAAACAAGCTCCGGATGAGGTCCGCTCCCTCTCTGGAGGGTACTACTTCGATCCGGGCCTCAAGCGGAATGGTTGACTCCGCTAGCTCCGGGCGTTCCTGGCTCTTGCCGGCAAGCGCGCTACCGAATACGGAGGCAATCGCCACGCTCAAGTGGGATGATGCGACGTAGGGGCGGTCGTTCACGAATTGCTGAAGCCAGCCGCCGGTACTGGGCGCGCCGGGCTTCGGGCGTACCAGACCTATCGGATCGATGACCAGGAAAAGCGCTACCGTGCAACGGTCGCACTCCGCCTCGGGGTAGAAAACATCAGCCCGCCCGAACGGCAGAGTGAACGACTGAAATCGACCGGGGTTCTTATGCATCAAGAACCCAAGGTCGGTTGCAGGCTGATGCGTTGTAGAGATGGTGAGCAGCATAGCGCAAATGGTAGGGCGGACGCGCCTGGCTTTCAAGGTCAGCGCTATCCTATGTCAACGCCGGATTAGATTTGACCCACTATCGCCGGGTTAGTATTGACCCACCCCTGGCTGTGATTTCGTGTTTTGGGTTTCCTCCGATGATGGATTGAGCAGCTGTTGAGAGGTCAACAGACCAGCCTGCCGCTTGTCCCTGAGCCTGTAGCTTTCACCGCGGATGTTGAGCACGTGGCTGTGGTCAGCAGCCGGTCAAGGATGGCGGTGGCGATCACGGTGTCTCCGAGCAGCTCTCCCCACTCTGCGAAGCCCTTGTTGGATGTGAGGATGATGCTGCCCCTCTCGTATCTGGCCGAGATCAGGCTGAAGAAGGCGGTGGCGGCGTCGCGGTCGTAGGGCCAGATGCCGAACTCGTCAACGATGAGCACCTTCGGAGCCAGGTAGACCCTCATGCGTCGGTCCAGCCGGTGCTCGGCCCGGGCTTTCCTCAGGTCCTCCATCAGGTCGTAGGCTCGCACGAAGTAGGCCCCGTACCCGTTCTCGATGGACCGTAGGGCCAGGGCTACTGCCAGGTGTGTCTTGCCCACTCCCGGAGGACCCAACAGTAGGAGATTGGTCGCCTCGGCAACGAAGGCAAGGCTGGCCAGCTCCCTGACCTGGCGCTCGTCGATGGAGGGCTGGAAGGCGAAGTCGAACTGCTCCAGAGTACGCCGGAAGGGCAGGTGGGCCATCCGTGTCCTGGTGGTCAGATACCGCTCTCTGCGGGCCGCCACCTCGATACCCAGCAGGTCCGCCAGCATGTCGGGGTACGGCATCTGCTTACTGGCGGCCGCGTCGAGTCTGCTGTCGAGCACCTCGACAGCCTCAGTCAGCCCCAGGCTCTCCATGTACTGACGCGCCTGCTCCAGGGCGATCATCTCACACCCCCGACCGCCATCTCGTACGCCTCCAGGGACCGACGCTCTACTTGGCCTGCCGACACCTAGACCGCTACGGCCTCCTTCCTGGGACCCTCATCCCCGTTGACCAGCCCGGCCCACTGGCCCGGCAGCGTCAACCGCTGCCCTCGCCTGTGTGCCCTCGGATGCACCGCCAGCCGGTCGGAGCCCAACCATATCTCCACCGTCCCGGACCCCAAGCCCCACCTGCACAGTCCTGCCTGCCCACGACCACGGTACGCCGTACCACGCGCCGTCCCAATGCACGTACCCATCACGCCCCATCTTCCGCTCCTCTCGAAGATACGGTGCCAGACCGGACCGCTCAGGCAGAGTCAGCATGTGCGCCCGCTCCTTCGCAAGCAGCACCTTCGGCCGCTGCATCGTCGTCCCGTGCACACGCTCGTTCGCCACCGTCTCGCACCACTCCATACCCTGCCTGTTCATCTCCACGTCGTCGCTGAACTTAGACAGTGGGCCACAGGTTGCGGCGAACGTACTTCACCCCGCTCTCAACCTTGATTCTCTCATAAAAAGTCTGTTCAGGTCGAATTAGAACAACCGTGCCCACGCCTGGGTACAATATACAGTCTCTGTTCCGTATACTACCCCAACATACGGTAGCGCTCAGATGTGCTAACTCGCTAGAACTTCCTCAAACCGGGTTTTTACGAGGGAATCAACCTTACCCTTCGTCTGAGCACGGTACGGCCGGCACAACCTCATCTCGAAGCCGACCCGCAGCGCAAAGTCCAGCATCCGGCTGTTCCACTCGGGACGACCGGCATCGTCGCGCCCCAGCACCACCACCTTCGCGTTGTCGTACAGACATCGGCGAGGCACGCCGCCGAAGTACTCGAACGCATTGACGTGACAGCGCATGAAGGTCGCGACGTCGGCACGGCGTACGAACTCCACGTAGATGGCACGCGACCAGCTCAGCACCATCACGAACGCCCACACTCGGCGCTTGCGACCGTCCTCTGCGACGTACGCCAAGCTCCCCCAGTCGACCTGAGCCTGCTCACCGGGACCAGTCTCGAACCTCACCGTCGCTCGAGGCTGCCTGCGGCGACGGCGCGGCTGAACGTAGTCCTTCAGGATCGTGTACCCGCCACTGTATCCTCGGACACGCAGCTCACGCAGCAACACCACGCAGTTGTCCAGACCTTTGGCCGCCCTGAAAGGCTACCTGTGGGTGCAGGCGGGAGAGACGTGGAAGGCAGCGCTCATGGGCATCGACGTCGCGGCGGCCCTGGCCGCCGGGGGCTGGCTGTGGCATCGCTGGAAGAGGGCCAGGAAGCGCGTCTACGACCCTCTGATCATCAAGGAGAAGGTCTCCCGCATCGCCTTCGACGGCGAGCTACAGTTGGTGGCCGTCCTGCCCGGAATGTCCGACCAGAAGAAGGCGCGGGAGCGGGCAAGGATGCTGCTGGAGCCTGTGGCCGCCGCCTACCGCCACTACGACCACCCCGCGGGGGCGCGGTTCAGAGCGAGCAAGGTCCGACCCATCGTACCCGACCCCTCGACGATGCACCCCACAGGCCCCGGACTGTTCGGCAAGCGCAGCGTCCTGGGCGTCCGGGAGGCGGCAGCCCTGTGGCACCCGCCGGGGGCCGGGGATGAGACGCCCTTGGTGGAGCGGTCCGGGGCAAGGGTGCTGATGCCCTTGGCCAAGGGCGTCCGGGGGGGAGCTCCGGTGGGACAGACCACGGCGGGCAGGCCCCGTCCCATCCATTTCCCCGACGACCTGCTCAGACACCACCACCTCTACGTGGCAAGGACCCGCATGGGCAAGTCCACACTGATGCACCACATCGTCGTCCACAAGATGATGGAGAAGGCTGCGGGAAGGGCGGCGACGCCATCGTCGTCGTCGATCCCCACGCCGACCTGGTGGGCGGCCTGCTCCGGCACGTGCCGGAGTCCCTCATCGACCGGGTGCGCCTCATCGACCTGGCCGACAAACGGGGCGCGTCCGGCGTCAACCTGCTGGACGCCTGCATCTTCTCCGACCGCGACCGCACCGCCGACTCGGTGGTTCGCATCGCCAAGGGTCTGTGGGACCAGTGGGGGCCGAGGATGCAGTCCATCCTCGAGCAGACCGTCAAGACCCTCCACGAGGCCAACGAGCACCCCGCCACGGCCGACGACGAGCAGCTGACCATCCTGGACGCGCTGACCCTGCTGGCCGACGACAAGTTCAAGAACGGCGTGCTGACCAGGGTGAGCGACCCCTACCTGCTCCAGTGGCGGGGGACGGGGACGAGACGCCCCTGGTGGAGCGGTCCGGGGCAAGGGTGCTTTTGCCCTTGGCCAAGGGCGTCCGGGGGGGAGCTCCGGTGGGACAGACCACGGCGGGCAGGCCCCGTCCCATCCACTTCCCCGACGACCTGTTCAGACGCCACCACCTCTACGTGGCAAGGACCCGCATGGGCAAGTCCACACTGATGCACCACATCGTCGTCCACAAGATGATGGAGAAGGCTGCGGGAAGGAACGGCGACGCCATCGTCGTCGTCGATCCCCACGCCGACCTGGTGGGCGGCCTGCTCCGGCACGTGCCGGAGTCCCTCATCGACCGGGCGAGCCACATCTCAAAGATGGTTCTGTCTGTCGTCAAGTATGGTGGCCCTTCCGCTCCTGAATCTTGTTGAGCCGCCTCCAGGTCATTACGATTAAGCTCAGCCGTGAATGGAGATTCTGAAGGCTATCAGGGGTCGCGTCGCGTCTGGGGTTGTCGCTTTAGTTCATACAGCGGCTATCTGAGCGAGCGGAAAGTTTCGAGACAACCCAGAGGCCCATGCTGTAACGACAGAGCCTCTGGGTTACTTCCTGAAGTGCCTGGGGTTCCCTCCATGCTGGGCGGGTCCCCACTCGTGTTCAATGTGCTTAGTGAAGTCGTACTCCGTACCACCGCTCTTGACGTCGGTCATATATTTCGGAGGTCTGCTCGAAATTTCCAAATCAATGTAATCGTTATCCTGCCGCACCCTGAACACCTTTCTCACGTCGGGAAAGGAATTGCCTTCGATTCGCAACCAAATCAAGCCACCATCTCCTTCCTTCGCCAAGAGGAGATGCAGGTCGCTCTTGAATTTGGAGGGGTTTATGTTAATCCACCACACGGGTTTCGAGGCATTTATGTTTGCGAAACTCGTGTTCCCTCCATCCAACAACCTGCTCCCCCAATGCTCGTTGACCATTTCCATCGCCGATCGCTTGTTGCACGCATCAGGCCGCGCAGCCGGTAGTCGGGGTCGGTTCCCACCAGCTCGATGCGGCCGACGGCGAACTCGACGACCTCGTAGGACCAGGTCTGAGAGATCAGGTTCATCGTGGCCGCGATGGCCCCGGTGCGGCTATCCTCGACTATCGTGAAGTCCTGGGGGCCGAACCCGGGAGGGTCGCCCTTCATCAGGTCGCGCGTCCAGTGCCTGATACCCTCGTCGGGGGCCTCGGGGCCAACGTGCATCGCGGTGAAGTCGGCCAGCGCCTCGGTGTCCTCGACCCTGCCGCGGCGCAGCACCAGGCCGTCTCCGAGCTGCCGTATGACGGCGCCCTCTTGCGGCGATCGAGCTGGTCCGTCGTTTGCCGCCGTGGTCATCCAGTCCTCCGGGCCGTGAATCATGCCGAATTATACAGACGGCGGGCCGGCCACGCCGCATCAGACCCAGAGCCCAAGTCGGTGGCTCGAGAAGGGCGTCGGAGCCAGCGCAAGAACGGTTTGGTCCTAAATCCGCTCCGCGCCCATGGTACAGCGCGTCGTGGTATAATGCACTGCTAAGAACAGTCGAATTGGACGTACGGGTTGGGACGTCGGCAACGAAGAACACCTGGAATTAGGAGGATGACCGTTGAGCACTCAATTGGCCTTCTTGACTATGGCTCTAGCGACTACGATCCTGGCACTGGTCGCATGTACTGACTCTGGGGGGGACAGTCGGCTCGAGGCGGTTGAGGATCGGGGCAAGGTCATTTGCGCCAGCCGCAACGACGTGGCTGGCTACGGATCGATCGACGCGGCCGGCAACAACACGGGCTTCGACATCGACCTCTGTCGCGCGCTGGCCGCAGCCGTCCTAGGGGACGCGAACGCCTTCGAGATCCGCCTGATCTCGGCCACCGAGCGCGGGCCGACGATACAGTCCGGCGAGGTCGACATGCTGGTGCGTACGGTCACCTGGACCACCTCGCGCGACGCGCAGTGGGGTAACTACGCCCAGACGATGTTCTACGACGGGCAGGGCTTCCTGGTCAACAAGAGCCTTGGCGTCTCCAGCGCTCTCGAGCTCAAGGACGCGACCGTCTGCGTGACTCTCGGCACGACCACGGAGCTGAACCTCCAGGACTTCTCCAGTCAGAACGGTCTTGGCATCAAGCCGCTGACCTTCGAGGGCACCCCCGCCGTGGTGGCAGCCTACCAGGCGGGTCAGTGCGACGCGTTCACCAACGACCGCTCGCAGCTCGCCGCCATCAGCAGCGCCTTCGACAACCGCGACGATCACGTCATCCTGCCGGAGACGATCTCCGAGGAGCCTCTCGGACCGGTGGTTCCCCACGGGGACGACCAGTGGTTCGATATCGTCAAGACGGTGATGAGCATCCTCATCTACTCCGAGGCTTACGGCGTGGGCTCAGGGAACGTGCCCACGGCCACGACCGGTGACGCGAAGGTCGACCGCCTCTTCGGACTCGAGGGTTCGTTCGGCCAGGACAGCCTGGGCCTCAAGAATACGGTGGCGCAAGACGTGGTCCGTTCCGTGGGCAACTACGGCGAGATATACGACCGCCACCTCGGACCAAACGGAATCGGCCTGCCGCGCGAAAACGGGCGCAACGCCCTGTGGGGCGACGCCCCATGCGGCGACTGCCCCAAGGGCGGACAGATATACGCCGCGCCTCTGAGGTAGAGAGACCCCGCCGGGGCTGGCCGGAAGCGCACTTGCGCATTGCAAGCGGCTTCCGGCCAGCCCCTCTTGTCTGATGGACCGGATTCGGAAGGGCGCAACGTCCGGCGATGCCGCGGAATCGCGCAGCGCCGCGGTCGGGAGCTTCTGAGAGCCGCATGCCGTCAATACCGCGAAATCTGACGTACCAGGGCATCCCGCTCTGGCGGCACGTCCAGGTCCTACAGTGGACGTCCCAGATCGTGTCCGGGATCGTGGTGGTGGCGCTCGTCGTCTGGTTCTTCGTGAACGTCGGTACCGCGATACAGGAACGTGAGATCCCGTATGGCTTCGGCTTCCTCTCCACCGCGTACCAGACCGGCATAGGCCACACCTTCCTCCCCTGGGTTGCATCGGACAGCTACGGTTACTCAATCTTCGTCGCGGCCGTCAACACAGTCTTCGTCGCCGTGGCCGGGGTCATTTTCGCCACGGTGGTGGGGGTAGTCATCGGCGTTGCCCGGCTGTCGAGCAACTGGCTCGTCTCGAAGCTGGCCGCTGTATACGTCGAGTTCTTCCGCAACGTGCCTCTGGTGATCATCCTGGGCTTCTGTTTCTACGCCTGGCTCGCTTTGCCGGAGGCGCGCGAGGGCTACACCATCGAGGGTTACCTCTACATCAGCAACAGGGGCATATCCATTCCCTGGATATCGGAGAATGGGCTGTACGCGGCATTGGCCTGGCTTGCACTGGCGGCTGTTGCCGTCATCTCCGCGATCGGCGTTAACCGGCTGCTGACGCGGCGCGAGGTCGAGAGTGGGAAGGCGTCGCACCCTGTGCTAGCCGGATGTGTCGCCGCGGTCGTCATCGGCGCCGCGGCATGGTTGGCCGTGACCGCCGTCACCGGCGAATCTCCATTCGTCATATCGACGCCGACGGAGGGAGGCCGATTCCATGACATCGTCGGCGGATTTACCGCACCGGCCGCGCTGCTGGCCCTGCTGGTCGGACTGGTGACGTACACTGCCGCTTTCATCGCGGAGATCGTGCGCGCCGGGATAACGTCGGTCGGCAGAGGTCAGACCGAAGCCGCATCGGCCCTCGGCCTGTCGCCTCTGCGCGTCCTGCGGGAAGTGACCTTCCCACAAGCCCTCCGCGTGATCATCCCGCCGCTCATCAGCCAGTACCTGAACCTGACCAAGAACAGCAGCCTCGCCGGCGCCATCGGATACTCCGACCTGATGAACGTCGCCAGGACCATGACACAGAGAGAATCGGCCATCTCCATCTTCATAATAGTCATGGCGGCCTACCAGGCCATGAGTCTGACGTGGTCGCTGATAGGCAACCTGTACAACCGGCGCACCGGCTTCACCCGAGGCTGACGGATGACCGCGAGCTACAACGATACGCTGGCTAGGCCCCCCCGGGTTACCACCGGCGCCGCCGGATGGGCGCGCGAAAATCTGTTCGGCACCTGGTACGACGCGCTGCTGACCGTCATATGCGGCACGGCGCTGGCTCTGGGGCTGTGGTTCGGCCTGGGTTGGGTTCTCGGAGACGCCGAATGGTCCGTGATTTCCGCGCTGGGCGGCCGGTTCGTCATCGGTAAGTACAACACCGTAGCCGCCTGCGCCGGACAGGACTGCTTCTGGAGGCCGCAGGCCGGCCTGATCATGGTAGCGGCGCTCCTGGGCATGGCCTGGGGAATTGCCGGCGGAGGCACGGCCAGAGTCGCGGCCATAGTCCTTGCGGTGGCGGCTTCGGCCTTCGCCTTCCTACCTTACAGCCTGAACGAGATGGGGCTGGACGTGCGCCTTCTGCTCCTGGCCTGCGCGCCCGCCACCGCCATCGGCTGGGCGGTGGCGACCTACACGCCGCTCGGGACCCCGCTCAGGCTCGCTATTCTGAGCGTCGCCGCGTTCGTACTGACCCTTGTGTTGCTCCGCGGGCTGTCCGGAGTACACGGGCTGCAGCCCGTGTCGGTCAATGACTGGGGCGGCCTGATGCTGAATCTGATCCTGGCGATCATAGGCATCACGCTCTGCCTTCCCATCGGCATCGCCCTGGCTCTGGGCCGTCGCAGCGGCCTGCCGGTCGTCAAGGTGATATGCATAGTCTTTATCGAGGTGTTCAGGGGCGTGCCGCTGATCACGCTGCTGTTCATGTCCCAGACGCTCGTGCCGCTGGCCTTCCCCGAAAACTTCCCGCTCAACTCGCTGAGCCGCGCCGCCATCATCATCACCCTGTTCAGCTCGGCGTACATGGCGGAGAACATCCGCGGAGGACTGCAGGCCCTGCACCCCGGTCAGGCCGAAGCCGCCCGGGCGCTGGGGCTGCCCGGCTGGCAAACGACGCTCCTCATATCGCTGCCACAGGCCATTCGCAACGTCATCCCAGCGATCGTTGGCCAGTTCATCTCGCTATTCAAGGATACCACCCTGGTGTACATCATCAGCATGCTCGACATCGTCGAGATAGGCCGCGCGTTCATCAGCAGCAACCTGGAGTTCCAGGACAACCCACGTGAGCTGTTCGTCTTCCTGGCGATCGTCTTCTGGATATTCACCTACAGCATGTCGTACGTCAGCAAACGCGTAGAGCATCACCTGGGCGTCGGCCAGCGCTAGTTGGAAACCGCGGAGGACCACTATGACTGAGATCAGAGAAGCTACGACGGAACCGATCATCGTCTGTCGAGACGTCCACAAGTGGTTCGGGGATTTTCACGCGCTCAAGGGGGTCACGACGTCCGTGGGCCGGGGCGAGAAAGTCGTGATCCTGGGCCCTTCCGGCTCGGGCAAATCGACGTTCATTCGCACGATCAACCGCCTCGAGCAGCACCAGCGGGGCAACATCGTAGTCGACGACATAGAGCTGACCAACGACGTCAGGAACATTGACGCCATCCGAAGAGAGGTCGGCATGGTGTTCCAGTCCTTCAATCTGTTCCCGCACCTCACCGTAATGAGCAATATCACGCTGGCGCCGATGAAAGTCAGGAAATGGCCGCGCGCGCAGGCGGAGGAGGCGGCCATCGCGTTCCTGGAGAGGGTGGGCATTCCCGAGCAAGCAGACAAGTACCCCGCCGAGCTCTCGGGCGGTCAGCAGCAGCGGGTGGCGATAGCGCGGGCGCTCGCCATGCAGCCCAAGATCATGCTGTTCGACGAGCCGACTTCGGCCCTGGATCCCGAGATGATCAAGGAAGTCCTGGACGTCATGCGGGAGCTCGCCACGTCCGGCATGACGATGATCATCGTCACTCACGAAGTGGGCTTCGCCAAGGAGGTCGCCGACAGGGTGATCATGTTCGATGAGGGCAACATAGTCGAAGAGGCCCCGCCCAACGACTTCTTCAACAACCCCCAGCACGAGCGCGCCCAGATGTTCCTGTCCCAGATACTCGACTGAGTCGGCCTCGGCACCCGTCACGCTTCGCGGTCTGCGCCAATGTGAATGGCAGAGAGATAATGTACCGCCAGGGCGGCTCAAGAGCCGAGATGTGGCTGTCGCTGTTCAGGATAAATGTCCGCCTAACTGTTCGGCAGAAATGTCACCCGTTTGGTCTGCGATGGTATCAGATGGCGACACTGTGGATGCGACCGGGGACCGACGCGTCGGTGGATTTTCAGCGTCAATGTATCTCCTTACCGTGTCTCTATGGATTCCCAATTCCCTGGCCATCCGTCGAATAGACATCCCCTTAAGCCCGAATCCACCGAAGGAGGGCGTCGGGTTAGCGTCCTGAGGCGGCAAGAAGGTGCTCCTGTGCTTCTGGGATAATGGTTTTGTAGCAAAAAAACGGCCCCGGAAAAGGAGCACCCAATAGATGCTGCCACGCAACCACCCCGACCGGATCCAAATCACCTTCGACGACCGCCGCTTGGTGGCCAATGCCGGGCTGCTCCTTCCGGCCACCCTGGCGCGGCACCTCGGCCTGCCCGAACTCGTCCGGCAGCGCCTCGACCTGGGCGATGCCCCGGGGCGGGCGAACACGAGCGACAAGATGATGACGCTGGTGGCGTCTGCGCTGGCTGGGGGCGACTGCATTGACGACGCCGATGTGTTGCGCACCGGGGGGACGGCCTGCACCCTGGGCGGCACGGTCAAGGCGCCATCCACCCTGGGCACCTTCCTGCGCAGCTTCCGGTGGGGCCACGTCCGTCAACTCGACCGGGTGAGCCGCGAGTTGCTGGCCCGGGCTTGGCAGGCCGGGGCGGGACCCGGCGACGGGCCCCTGACCATTGACCTGGACTCCACCATCTGCGAGACCTACGGACTGGCCAAGGAGGGCGCCCGCCACCACGGCTATACCGGCAAGCGGGGCTACCACCCGCTGCCGGCCATCGCCGCCGGCACCGGAGACGTGCTGATGTCCCGGCTGCGCGAGGGCCGGGCCAACACCGCCCGCGGCGCCGCCCACTTCCTGCGGGAGACGGTGGGACGGGTGCGCTACGCCGGGGCCAACGGACGACTCACGCTACGGGCCGACAGCGGGTTCTACACTCATGGCGTGGTATCCGTCTGCCGCAAGATGGATGTCCGCTTCTCCATCACCATCCGCCAGCACAAAAGCCTGCACAATCTCATCGAGGCGATACCCGAAGATGCCTGGACGCCGATTCCTTACTGGATGGACGGTGCCGCCGATGTGGCCGAGACCACCTGCACCCCCTTCCAGGCCGAGGCGGACGCCGCGCCGGTACGGCTCATCGTCCGGCGGGTGAAGCCGACGCCCGGTTCCCAACTGGCCCTCTTCGCCAAATACAGCTATCATGGCTTCATCACCGACCGGGACGGGGAGTTGCTCGAACTGGAGGCTGACCATCGCCGCCACGCCGAGATCGAGAATGCCATACGCGACCTCAAGTACGGCGTCGGGCTGAACCATCTCCCCTCGGGCCGCTTCGCCGCCAACGGCGCCTGGCTGGCCGTCCAGACGATGGCCCACAACCTGGCCCGCTGGACGGCGCGGATCGGTCTGGGAGAGCGGATAGCCACCACCAAGACCCTCCGGCAGCGGTTCTTCTCCCTGGCCGGACGGCTCACCCGCTCGGCACGCCGGTTGACCCTGCATCTTCCGGATCGCTGGCCTTGGGCTGAGAAGTTCAGCCGCGCCTTGGCCCGGCTGCGAGCCATTCCACTCCCGGCCTGACGGCACCGTCGGCGACCGACCCACCCACCGGACAACCGAAGATCCCCGCAGACTCGTGCCAGCCCGGTCCGAGAGAGTTCCCTGCTGCGTATTCTCTCGCCATCCCGCGCATCGCAGCTCCCGCAGACGGCCATAGGGGCCCCTGTGCGGCGATGAAGACCGTCCGCCGACCTCCCTACCCCAAATGGAACCCAGGCTATTTCCCCTGTAGCTCCCTCACCCCCCTTCCGCTTTCCTCACGCCGTCCATCGGTGTCCTTCGGTGGATTCGGGGTTACGCCGAACGAGCCGCCGATCAAGCCGACGCGAGCCGGAAGGAGCTGACCCGCCTGTTCCGTGAGCTGACGCTGCAGCGTCGCCGCGAACCGCGCCAAGACCTGATCAGCGCTCTGGCCGCCATGGAGGGCGAGGAGGAAGGGCTGACGGAGCAAGAGCTGTTGGGATTGAGTGTCTTCCTGTTCATGGCGGGCTTTGAGACCACCTTGAGCCTGATTGCAAATGGTATGGTGTCGCTGCTGCAGAATCCGGGCGAGATGGAAAGGCTCAGGCGTGATCCATCGTTAATTGAAACTGCCGTTGAGGAGTTTCTCCGCTACGAGAGCCCGATCCAGGTCGACACCCGCCTGGTCGCTGAGGACGTGGAGCTCCGCGGGCGGTCTCTCCTGAAGGGGCACCCCGTCATGATGATACGACCCGCGGCGAACCGGGACCCGGCCCAGTTCCCTGATCCGGACCGGCTCGACGTAGGCAGGGAGAACAATAAACACCTGGCGTTCGGCTGGGGAATTCATTTCTGTCTCGGTGCGCCGCTGGCGCGAATTGAGGCGCAGATCGCCGTCAAGACTTTGCTCGAACGATTGCCTGAGATTCGGCTTGAAAGCGAAGACGTGGTCTGGTGGGAGAATATGGCCCTACGTTGCCCTCGATCACTGCCGGTGGCGTTCTGAGACCTATTCTTGAAACGGTCAAGCGTTTGAAAGTACTGGATTCTATGTGGGAAATATCGGTTCAATCGGAGGAGTCATGAGATTGATTCTGATGGCCGTTGTGATACTGTGTGAAAGTAGATGGGTGCCCGGCTCCGACAGCAAGAGAGGCAAACGCGACAGGGCGATGCGCCCCGGGCTGGTTTCCCTGCACTGTGAGGTGGTAGAGCCATGATGGCATATGTGGTAAGGCGTACGCTGCTGGCGGCGTTCACGATCATTGTGATCTCCTACCTCTCCTTTATCATCATCGAGTTGCCGGAGGGCGACTTCGTCGACTTTTACGCGCGTTACGTTCAGCTCGAGACGGGAAGGGAGATCTCGCTGGCGGAGATGGAGGAGATGCGCGAAATCTTCGGCCTGAACAGGCCGCAGGTCGTCCAATACTGGGACTGGTTCTCCGGGGTAGTTATGGGCGACTTTGGCTATGCCTACTTATATGGGGACCTTCGCACGCCGATTAGAGAGCTCATCGCCGAACGGTTGCCGGTCACCATATTTTTCTCGGTCATTACGTCAGCGGTCATTTTTGTGTTTGCCATCCCCATAGGGATCTACTCGGCGGTCCGTCATAACTCTATGGAGGACTACACCCTCACCTTCCTGGGGTTCACGGGCCTTGCTGTGCCCGATTTCCTGCTGGCCCTCGTGTTGATGTACCTCTTCCTGGCCTACTTCAATCAAAGCGTTGGCGGTCTGTTCTCGGGCCATTACGCGACCGCGCCATGGACCGTCGGCAAGGTCCTGGACTTTCTCCAGCATTTGATCATACCGGTTATCGTGCTGGGTACGGCCGGCCTTGCCGGTGGTATCCGCGTCATGCGCAACAACCTGCTGGACGAGCTGTATAAGCCCTACGTAACGGCGGCCCGGGCTAAGGGGTTGCCCGGCTGGAAGGTCGTCGCGAGGTACCCTGTGCGGGTGGCGATCAATCCAATGGTCAGCAGCATTGGAGGCATGCTGCCCGGACTGGTGAGTAGCAGCGTCATCGTTTCAATAGTACTGAGCATCCCAACCCTGGGGCCGTTGCTGCTATTCTCCATCGAGGGCCAGAACAACCAGCTGGCCGGGACCATCATTCTGTTTTTGGGAACGCTCACCGTTGTAGGTGTGCTGATCTCGGATCTCCTGCTGGTTATAGTCGACCCGCGGATCAAGCTGACCGGCCCGGGCAGGTGATCGCCTGTCGGTGATTGTCAGCGCCCTCTACTTGGCGACGTAGCCGGCGTCCACGGCCGTGGGGTGCCCTGTAACGAACGAGGCCTTATCGGAGCATAGCCACACGACGGCCTCGGCAACCTCGTCCGGCGCCCCCGCCCATCCGACCGGCTCCCCCTCGGCAACCGATTCTCTCAGGTCAGGATGCTGCGCGTAGATCCGCTCCATCGGCGGCGTGTCGATAAAGCCCGGGCATACCGCGTTGACCCGGATGCCCTCTTTGGCGTATTCCAAAGCGGATGCTCTCATCAACCCGAAAACATCGTGCTTGCTGGCGATGTATGCGGGTTGCCCAACGAAGCCGACCAACCCGGCGATCGACGAGGTAGGGGCCTCTATTGGCAGTTCAGGAGATTTCCATTGGCACCCGACGGGAGGGTCTGCGGGTGAGCAGATAGCATACCAGAAGTTGTCGTACCAGATGATAGGCTTGGTGGGCGGCCTTCCCATCGGCCTCCTCAACAGAGGGGCAATCTCCCATTGCAGCACGTCGTTGCTGGGGAGTCTGATGGCGTAGAGGACGCGCCGCTCCTCCAGGTATTAATAGACCTCCGGTTTGGCGGAGGCGGCATTGGCCCTGAAGTACCGGCGCATTTCGTCAAGCTGTCAAGCGTGAAAGGGTTAGGTCACCCGGAAGGGCGGACTATAGAGCAAGGGGCCCGCATGCGCGGGCCTCTTGCTTTCCTAGGTGGAGTTGACGACGGCGGGGGCGTTGCCAGGGACGAGATGCATCCTCAAGCCGGTGCTGAACGGAACGCTGAAATCGTCAAACGGAAAGAGCGGGGCTTGGCGGACTCGTGGGTTGGCAACGCTGTCGTGGACCTCGTTGGTGACCGGCTGTGCCTCAGCGGGCGTCGTAAACCGCTTCTTTCAGAAACGACAGCATCCGCATCCTTTTCGGCGTTGCGCCTTCAAACAGCTCAGGCGTGTAGTACGGCCTATGGTCGACGTACATCGACTTCAGGTGCTCTTCATGCTCCGGCTTCCACGGCTTCTGGATGTAGTTGACGGTTATGCAGCGCCGGTCGTGGTCCTCGCCGATGGCGGCGTGGTATACGTTGACGTTAAAGATGACCGCGTCGCCCGGGTCTGATTCCATTGCGATCGCGGCCGGCCATGCGGCGTGGTCCCCCATGCGCCGTCCTCCGTACCACCGCTCCATCCGTTCACGCATCGGCGGAAAGTGGCTGCCAGGCAGCATCCTCAAGCAGCCCGTGTCGGCACGGACCGGCTCGAGGGAGAAGATGACTTTCAGATGGGTCATGTCCTCCGGCGCACTGTCGTAGTGCCATTCCGTCCCACCCCACCGATGGTGGCCTTCTGCAACCCAGAAGAGGAAGTCTTCCCCGAGCAGGTCCTCGACGACTTCGCTGATTCTCTCGTTGTCCAGCAGACGGTGATACACGGCCGGGTTGTGCCGGTAGAACGGCATGACCGAGTGGTTCTGCGGGGCGCGCTGCCACGGGACACCGCCGTTGGCCTTGGTCATCGTCTCGTCGAAGGCGTCGATGTAGAGCTGCATCTCGTCCGACGGGATCAAGTCCTTCAGGAGAAGGAATCCGAAGGTCTCAAATTCGTGCTTCTGTTGTTCCGTTAACACCGCTTGCCTCCAGTTACCGGAGCGTCCTCGAGATGGTCTTCTATCCGCCAAAGCGACCCCCCAAGGTCATAGGCGTTTATGAACGTTTGTCAAGGAAGTGTACTCGTGGAAAAGGGTGTTTTCGTCAATGGCAGTGGCACCTGTTGCCGCTTCTGGTGATCCAGTCGAACCGATAGAGCAGAGCGTCGCCGACTGGTGGGGTGGGAACCCCGTCGGCGACCTCGATGATGACCGGCTGTGCCTCAGCGGGCGTCGTAAACCGCTTCTTTCAGAAACGACAGCATCCGCATCCGCTTCGGCGTTGCGTCTTCAAACAGCTCGGGCGTGTACATCGGGTTGTCGTAATCGTAGTTCGACGTCAGGTACTCTTCTTGCTCCGGCGTCCGCGGATTCTGGATGTAGCTGATGTTCAGACTGCGACGGTCCTGCTCCTCGCCCAAGGCGGCGTGGTAGGCCCCGATGTTAAAGATGACCGCGTCGCCGGGGTCTGATTCCAGCGCGATCGCGGCCGGCCAGGCGGCGTGATCCCCTACGCCCGGCCCTCCATACCACCGCTCCATCCTTTCACGCAACAGCGGGAAGTGGGTGCCAGGCAGCATACTCAAGCAGCCCGTGTCGGCACGAACTGGTTCGAGGAAGAAGACCACTTTCAGATGGGTCAGGCCCCCCGGTGCCACACTGTCGTGGTGCCATCCCGTCCCCCCCCACCGATGGTGGCCTTCTGCAACCCAGAAGAGGAAGTCTTCCCCGAGCAGGTCCTCGACGACCTCGCTGATTCTCTCGTTGTCCAATAGGCGGTGATACACGGCCGGGTTGTGCCGGTAGAACGGCATGACCGAGTGGCTCTGCGGGGCGCGCTGCCACGGGACACCGCGGTTGGCCTTGGTCATCGTCTCGTCGAATGCGTTGACGTAGAACTGCATTTCGTCCGACGGGATCAAGTCTTTCAGGAGAAGGAATCCGAAGGTCTCAAATTCGTGCTTCTGTTGTTCTGTCAACACCGCTTGCCTCCAGTTACCACACCGTCCTCGAGATGGTCTTCCGTCTCCCGAAGCGACTCCTCAATTCTAATTGCGTTGATCAACGTTGGTCAAGCTGTCAAACGCGATAAATCGCGGGTCGACTCTCACAGCCACGGGATCTCCGGCGACATATGAGTCAGGACGCGAAGCCGGTCCTCGGGCGTAATGTACTTCGTGATCCGGGAGATGGACTCCCGCAGTGTCTCGTCCACCGTGGCGCTCGTGGTGTCCAGCGTAAACTTGCGGTTGATCAACGAATTGTCGTACTCCTCCTGAAATAGGCCGGTCACTAATTCTGCGTCCTCTTCTTTGAAGTGGGTAGCCTTGTGCCTCCCGGGGAAGACGCTCTTCCCTTCCCTCTTGCGCTGCCGTATCACCTCCGGAGACGCCTTCATCATGACGAGTATCATTTCCGGCATGGTCTTTAGAAGCTCCGCCTCCATGTGTCGGGCCATTACGTGGCGGTCGGCGTACTGGCCGGGCCCGCCGTAGCCGTAGTAGAGCGGGGCAAAGACCGCATCAGCGTAGAACCAATCGATCAAGAAGAGATCAGGCCCCCCCGTAACATACCCACTATGCAGCTTGTTGCCGATCTGGTAACGCTGGTAGTGCTCCAGGAGGCCGGGATTGAGGTCGAGCATCTGGCGTTCGGACAGTTCCTTGTGGTCATCGTGACCCCCCGCATGTACCACGTGGGGTACAGTGAAGTGGTCGTGAAACGACATCTGAGGCGACTCGTGGAACTCGCTTCCGGTTTGCTCGGCCCACCACCTCGCGATCTCGACACCCAGCGTCCGTTTTCCAGCGTACTCGCAGCCCATCAGTGTTAGGCGCATCTCAGGCCTCCATGCCGCTACGTTTTGAGGATCGACAGATTGGCGGGAACATCGTACCGCGTGGCGACGACTCTGCGCAACGTATCGTCATCCGCGTCAAATATGAAAGGGTTAGGTCGCCAAGAAGGGCAGACTATAGAGCAAGGGGCTCCCATGCGCGGGCCCCTTGCTTTCCTACGTGGAGTTGACGGCGGCGGCGGCGTTGCCAGGGACGAGATGCATCCTCAAGCCGGTGCTGAACGGAACGCTGACATCGTCAAACGGAAAGAACGGGGCCTGACGGACTCGTTGGTTGGCAACGCCGTCGTGGACCTCGTTCATAACCGGCTGTGCCTCAGCGGGCGTCGTAAACCGCTTCCTTCAGAAACGACAGCATCCGCATCCGCTTCGGCGTTGCGTCTTGAAACAGCTCGGGCGTGTAGAACGGGTTGCGGGAGACGTAGTTCGAAGTTAGGTACTCTTCCTGCTCCGGCGTCCGAGGCTTCTGGACGTAGTTTATGTTTATACTGCGCCGGTCCTGGCTGTCGCCGACGGCGGCGTGGTAGACCTTGATGTTAAAGATGACCGCGTCGCCCGGGTCTGATTCCATTGCGATCGCGGCAGGCCAAGCGGCGAAGTCCCCGTCCCTCGCCCTCACCCCTCCGTACCACCGCTCCATCCGTTCACGTATCGGTGTAAAATGCGTACCCGGCAGCATACTCAAGCAGCCCGTGTTCGCACGGACTGGATCGAGAAAGAAGACCAGTTGTACAAGGGTCTGGCCGTCCAGCGCCACGCTGTCCCACGGGACACCGCCGTTGGCCGCCCCCGCATTCACCGCAATGTCGTCTTCCTCCGGCAGCGGCTCATCTCCGAACAGGTTCCGATGATAGTAGGCCACACGGGAGGAGCCAGAGAAGACGTTATGCTTCTCTTCAAGCTCGCCGTTCCGCCCAAGGTCTATGACCGCGCGTATGCCGTAATCTCGTGCGGCCTGGGTAGGTCGTATTAACCCGCTATATAGATAGTTGATGTCACCTCTGGCACGAACCGCCTGAAAACTCATTTACCCTCTCCACTACACAAGAACAGAAAAGGGTCGGGCTCTTGACAGCGAGTTGCTTGGGTAGGCTCCGCAACGCACCGCCTGCGCCAGGTTGGCAATCGCCCACTCGCAACCTCAGGACGCCGACAGATGGTGTGAGCTTGATGGTATGAATGACAGCCTTCGTGAGTGCTGCTATGATGGCTCTCGTTCCGCATCGTACCTTGCTTGGGTCCAGGCATTCTCCCAACGGCCAACGAGAGATGTCTAACAGGAGGTCTGAAATGACGAGGTCAGGTGGCCGGCTTGTGCCCGCCCCTGAGTTACCGGCGTATCAGGGCCAACGGTACCAGGCAGAGGTGCCCGATACCCTGGACCTGGCCGATAGGGCGGCCCTTGCCTTGAACGGTATCGGCGGGACCATCGACCCAGACGGCGACTACCAGATGTACTTCGAGCTCTATTGCAACACCAATCCGCCGTACATGCTGCACGGAGGGTCAGATACCTCCTGCATGCCCAAGTTCGCCATCTCTCTGCCCCTTATGCGCGTCGCCTCTGGCAGTGACCGGTACCTGGACATTGAGCAGGGTCTGTTCGACACGCTGGCTAGCTGGATCTCCGAGGACGACGGACTCTGGTACTCGGTGTATAGCCCCAAACGGCCGTGGCACGTCCGGTGGCACATGTCGAAAGACTATGAGCACAAGACTGAAGACGCCGCTCAGGTCTTGTCGATGGGCGCGGTGATGCTGGCGTTGCTGGTCCGCCAGCAGATGGATGGAGACCAGGCCTGGGAACCGGTGCTGAAGGCGATGGCCCGCGGACTCGAGAGGATCGCCATCAAGAAGGATGACTACGCCTATTACCCGGACGGTGGATTCGGCGCGGCCTTCACCTACCCCAGGTCCGGGTGGCTCAAGACCGACGAGCCAGCCAGCGAACACGAGGGAGGGGAGCAGAGCATTCTGGCCTATCAGGGCTACCAGCTCCGGGCCTTGTCACAGTGGGCAGCCCGCACCGGGGACGAGCAGGCGCTAGAATTCGCCGGCAAGCTGGCGCGGTTCATCATGAAGCCCAAGTTCTGGGGTGGTGTCTCCGACCCTATCCTGTCCAGCGGCAAGGAGCGGGGCCACGTGGACAGTCACTTCCATGGCCGGTCCGTATCGCTCCGCGGGCTGCTGGAGTATGGCCTGGTCGTCGGCGACCCACACATCTGCGACTTCGTGCGCACGTCCTACGAGTACATGCGCTCCTTTGGCATACCGGAGATCGGATTTATTCCGGTTTTCATGCCTGACGATATGGAGCCCAACCTGGACCGCTACATGGAGGGATGTTTTCTGGGAGACTACGCCGCTCTGGCCTTGAAGCTCTCACAGGCCGCCTACGGCGACTATTGGGAAGACGCCGACCGGTTGGTCCGCAACCAGATGGCAGAAAGCCAGCTGGTAGACCGGGGCCTTCTGGAGCAGATCGTCGCCAACTCGCCCCGGCGCCCTCCGGGCTCCGACTACAACTTGTGGACCAGAGACCAGCGACGCCATTTTCAGACCGCATCGGGCATCGAGTATACGGGAGACGATGTCCTCGACCGCGTCCTGGGCACATTTCCCGGGATCCAGGGTGTAACATCGGTGGACTTCCCCTGGGTGATGCAGTGCTGTACGGGAAACGCTACCAGCGGCATCTACTATGTTTGGGAGTCCATCACTCGCTGTGAGGGAGACCACGCGCAGGTGAACCTATTTCTCAATCGCGCGGCGCCTTGGTTGGATATCGACAGCTGGCTGCCGTATGAGGGCCGGGTGGTCATCAAGAATAAGACGGCGCGCCGCATCTCCGTGCGCATCCCACCCTGGGTCCAGCGATCACGGCTCGAGAGCCGAGTCAACGGAGAGGCACATCGACCAGGGTGGGTAAGCAGCTACGCGGTGTACGACGACCTGGCACCTGGGAACGAGATAGACCTCAGATTCCCGGTGACCAGCCAGACCATCACTCGCACCGCACACTCGGGAACGCCCGACGAGACCGTGTATGCTATCCACACACGGGTGAACACGGTCCTGGACATATCCCCGCGAGATCACTCTCCCCGAAGCTATCCATTCTACCGGCGTCAGCATATGAACGCGGACGTGGCTCCCATGAAGACTGTGACGCGGTTCGCTGCCCCCATCGTACCTGAGTGGTAGGCGGAGATAGGCCTCGGGCGAACCAGGAAGGACGTTCCTTTAGGCTTTCATCAGCAAGGCGGTCTTCTCGGCTCCCCAACTGTCCCACTTGAGCTGATTGATAACAGGCTCGTCATCTCAGTCTCAGGAAGTCCAAGATCGCCCGGAGCGCCAGGTTTACCAGGCAGCCGGCGCTAGAGCTGGATCGAAGCCGGCCCACGGCCGAACGCGTAGTAGTCGTGGGCGATCCTGTCCTCGTAAACCCTGACGACCCGGTAGCCCGATGGGTCATTGCCCAGCGGATACCCCACTGGCCCGGTCGCTACCATCAGCATTTTTCCGTATCGCGCGTAATTGTTGCGGTGCCAGTGCCCCGCAAATACGGCGCTGACTTCATATTTCTCCATCAGGCCCAGAACAACCCTCCTGCGCTCTGGAGGGAGCACCAGACCTCGCTCACTTTCCACGTCTTCCTCCGGGTCCCTAACGAAGAAGGGGTGATGGGAGAACACGACGATATGCCCGCTGCCACGCCTCTGGGCCGCTGACAATTCTTCCTCCAGGAAACGGAGTTGCGCTTCCCACTCTCCCGGCACCTCGTCGGGCGTGTGCATTACAGTGCTGTTCACAACGACGAAACTGACGCCATTGTGCTCGAATGAGTAGTAGTCCGGCCCGAAGACCTGCCGGTAACGGTCCATCGTCTCCGGCGTCGGAAGGTGCCCGCCCACCCCCAAGTCGTGGTTGCCAGAGACCCAGTACATGGGGATGCCGGGTTCCAGCTTCGCCGCGATGCGGTGCGCCTCGTCTGCCTGCGCCTTGCTGTCCCAGTTCGTAACTATGTCCCCGCACGTCACCACGAAGTCAGAGCGCAGCCGGTTGGCCTCGGACACTGCCTCTTCGAACAGCTCGGTCTCCCGGTCGAACCCCTCGATCTTGGGCGCCATCTGCACTTTGTACCCGCGGGCCAGGCTCTCGGCGATCTCCTCCTCAGTCAGGCCGCTGAGGTGGGCGTACGTGCCGAACTGTGGGTCGGCAAGCTGTATGAAGTGGAACGGTTCCATTACAAGAGACCCCCGTATGTGACGGCACTTTCTTCTACACAGCGCCTGGACCTATGAGAGCGAGCGCGTGGTGGCTGAAAGTCAAGCATGTGCAGTGGCAGGAGTTCGTGATTGTAGGCTATACGGCAGGCTCTGGAGCCACCTACGGAAGGCCGCTACCTCACGGCGCTGTGGTCTTGGGATACCGCGAAGGGGAACAGCTAAAGTACGCAGGTCGCGTTGGAAGTGGGTTCGATCAACCCACCCTTGTGCTTTTGCGAGAAGCATTGCAGCAGTTGCGGTCAGACTCGTCGCCCTTTCAGCAGACCTCAGCCACGGAGAGGCGTAGCACGACGTGGGTACACCCGAATTGGTAGCCAAAGTGAAGTACGCCGAGTTGACTAGGTATGGCATCCTGAGAGCACCTGTCTTTATGGGTCTCGGTCCCAGGGAACATTAGCTTCGCCTCTTGCAGTAGGCAGACCATGACAGCTACCTGCTCCCACCCCTACGCGAACGCTAATCCGTGGGGTGAAGAAGGGCAGCCATTCCCGCTCCTCTTCCATGAGATATCGCAGCAATGGTCGCCAAGATCATGACGGGCTGTGCCTCAGCGGGCGTCGTAACACGCTTCCTTCAGAAACGACAGCATCCGCATCCGCCTCGGCGTTGCGTCTTCAAATAGCTCCGGCGTGTAGGGCGGGTTGTCGTACCCGTACATCGACTTGAGGTACTCCTCCTGCTCAGGCGTCCGCAGATTCTGGATGTAGTTGATGTTTATACTGCGCCGATGCTGGTCCTCGCCCAAGGCGGCGTGGTAGACCTTGATGTTAAAGATCGCCGCGTCGCCGGGGTCTGATTCCAGTGCGATTGCGGCAGGCCAGGCGGCGAAGTCCCCGTCCATTCCCCTTGCCCCTCCGTACCACCGCTCCATCCGGTCACGTACCGGTGTAAAATGCGTACCCGGCAGCATACTCAAGCAGCCCGTGTTCGCACGGACTGGATCGAGAAAGAAGACCACTTTCAGATGGGTCATGCCCTCCAGCGCAACACTGTCGTGGTGCCATGGCGTCCCACGCCAATAATGGTGTCCTTCTGCATGCCAAAAGACGAAATCCTCCCCGAGCAACTCCTCGACGACTTCGGTGATTCTCTCGTCGTCCAATAGGCCGTGATACACGGCCGGGTTGTGCCGGTAGAACGGTGAGACCGCGTGCCCCTGCGGGGCGCGCTGCCACGGGACACCGCCGTTGGCCTTGGTCATCGTCTCGTCGAAGGCGTCTATGTAGAGCTGCATCTCGTCCGACGGGATCAAGTCCTTCAGGAGAAGGAATCCGAATGTTTCAAATTCGTGCTTCTGTTGTTCTGTCAGCACCGCTCGCCTCCTAATTAGCCGACATTCCCCATATCAAGCTACCTGGACCCAGGCAACGCACCATGCTCGACGAGAGCCATAGTAGTATCACTCACGGATGCCGTCAACCATCCAATCAAGCTCACAAAACCATCCGGCGTCGTGAGTTAACAGCCGCTAAGCAACGGAGGCAGCGTTCACCACAGCATGGCGCTTTTCGGGTCGCCTTGGATAGCGGCGTAGCTCTTTTGTTGCAGCTAACCAGTCACAGCTAGCGGAGACTCCCTCAACGTTATCGCTAAGCCCGAATCCACCGAAGGACACCGATGGACGGCGTGAGGAAAGCGGAAGGGGGGTGAGGGAGCTACAGGGGAAATAGCCTGGGTTCCATTTGGGGTAGGGAGGTCGGCGGACGGTCTTCATCGCCGCACAGGGGCCCCTATGGCCGTCTGCGGGAGCTGCGATGCGCGGGATGGCGAGAGAATACGCAGCAGGGAACTCTCTCGGACCGGGCTGGCACGAGTCTGCGGGGATCTTCGGTTGTCCGGTGGGTGGGTCGGTCGCCGACGGTGCCGTCAGGCCGGGAGTGGAATGGCTCGCAGCCGGGCCAAGGCGCGGCTGAACTTCTCAGCCCAAGGCCAGCGATCCGGAAGATGCAGGGTCAACCGGCGTGCCGAGCGGGTGAGCCGTCCGGCCAGGGAGAAGAACCGCCGCCGGAGGGTTTTGGTGGTGGCTATCCGCTCTCCCAGACCGATCCGCGCCGTCCAGCGGGCCAGGTTGTGGGCCATCGTCTGGACGGCCAGCCAGGCGCCGTTGGCGGCGAAGCGGCCCGAGGGGAGATGGTTCAGCCCGACGCCGTACTTGAGGTCGCGTATGGTATTCTCGATCTCGGCGTGGCGGCGATGGTCAGCCTCCAGTTCGAGCAACTCCCCGTCTCGGTCGGTGATGAAGCCATGATAGCTGTATTTGGCGAAGAGGGCCAGTTGGGAACCGGGCGTCGGCTTCACCCGCCGGACGATGAGCCGTACCGGCGCGGCGTCCGCCTCGGCCTGGAAGGGGGTGCAGGTGGTCTCGGCCACATCGGCGGCACCGTCCATCCAGTAAGGAATCGGCGTCCAGGCATCTTCGGGTATCGCCTCGATGAGATTGTGCAGGCTTTTGTGCTGGCGGATGGTGATGGAGAAGCGGACATCCATCTTGCGGCAGACGGATACCACGCCATGAGTGTAGAACCCGCTGTCGGCCCGTAGCGTGAGTCGTCCGTTGGCCCCGGCGTAGCGCACCCGTCCCACCGTCTCCCGCAGGAAGTGGGCGGCGCCGCGGGCGGTGTTGGCCCGGCCCTCGCGCAGCCGGGACATCAGCACGTCTCCGGTGCCGGCGGCGATGGCCAGCAGCGGGTGGTAGCCCCGCTTGCCGGTATAGCCGTGGTGGCGGGCGCCCTCCTTGGCCAGTCCGTAGGTCTCGCAGATGGTGGAGTCCAGGTCAATGGTCAGGGGCCCGTCGCCGGGTCCCGCCCCGGCCTGCCAAGCCCGGGCCAGCAACTCGCGGCTCACCCGGTCGAGTTGACGGACGTGGCCCCACCGGAAGCTGCGCAGGAAGGTGCCCAGGGTGGATGGCGCCTTGACCGTGCCGCCCAGGGTGCAGGCCGTCCCCCCGGTGCGCAACACATCGGCGTCGTCAATGCAGTCGCCCCCAGCCAGCGCAGACGCCACCAGCGTCATCATCTTGTCGCTCGTGTTCGCCCGCCCCGGGGCATCGCCCAGGTCGAGGCGCTGCCGGACGAGTTCGGGCAGGCCGAGGTGCCGCGCCAGGGTGGCCGGAAGGAGCAGCCCGGCATTGGCCACCAAGCGGCGGTCGTCGAAGGTGATTTGGATCCGGTCGGGGTGGTTGCGTGGCAGCATCTACTGGGTGCTCCTTTTCCGGGGTCGTTTTTTTGCTACAAAACCATTATCCCAGAAGCACAGGAGCGCCTTCTTGCCGCCTCAGGACGCTAACCCGACGCCCTCCTTCGGTGGATTCGGGCTAAGCCGTGCAGAGGGAGTTATGTACTGGGGTGGCGCAACCCGCGCTCGGTGCTAAGCTTCAGGACGCGTTCGACCTGCTGGAAGCGAAGCGACCGGGCGCGGTGCGACCTTGGCTCCCGATTCACCCCTCGTTGCCTATTCCTCGCCTTGCCCGCTACCTAACGCCTTCAGCCGCTGGCTGTTGGCCATCTCCCGTATCCGCTCCAGGACCCTAACTGCCGTATCGTCCACCTCGTGGGCCACGTCGCCATATTTTTCCTTACGCAACGCCTTGAGCATGAAGATCAGCAGTATGTCCGAGCCACGGGGCCCTTGGGGTCGCGCTGTCGCACGGCGACGCAGGCGCCGCGACATGGCCTACCTACCGCGAGACAATCATCGATCGATCCCGGACGCGGGTGCGTCTCGCCATCAGCGCCGCCGTAAAGGGCGAGTACGAGGATAGGGGATGCTTGATTCTCTCGTAAAAAGTCTGTGTAGGTCGAATTAGAACAAACGTACCCACACCTGGGTACAATATACAGTCTCTGTTCCGTACACTACCCCAACATACGGTAGCGCGCAGATGTGCTAAATCGCTGGAACTTCCTCAAAACGGGTTTTTACGAGGGAATCATGCTTCGTGAACCTCGATGAGGTGGACGTAGACGCCTGCGTCGCGGCCATAGAGGATGGAGACGAGCATATCTGGGGGATCGCCGCGAACTTCATGGCGAGGTCTTGCGGTGACAACGCCCCCCGGGAGATCATGAGCAGGACCCTCGCCGGTCCGCTTTCACTTCGCCTCACGTCACCAGGCTTACGCTTCTCGCCGTTGTAGATTGACAGCGTTCTGGTGCGCCGATACAATTCCTGGCGCCAAGGATGGCCGCCCGAAACTCTGAGTGGGTGGTGTCGGAACTGCGTAGCGCCGAGAACGAGGGCTCATGGCAGACCTGCGAGTGGTCACGTTGACAGGCTCAGAAATAGAGCTCGGGGAAGCGGCCGTCGAAGAATTCAGCTCCGGCCTAAGAGGCGACCTGCTCCGTCCAAGGGACCATGGGTACGACGACGCCCGCAGGGTCTGGAATGGGATGATCGACAGGCGGCCCGCTCTCATCGCTCGCTGCCTCGAGGTCGCGGACGTGATCCACGCTGTGAGCTTCGCCCGCACCAACGACTTGCTCGTAGCGGTCCGGGGCGGCGGCCATAATATCACCGGCAACGCTGTCTGTGAGGGCGGTATAGTCATTGACCTGTCCGGCATGAAAAGCGTTCGCGTCGATCCGGTGAATCGTACAGCCCGTGCCGAAGCTGGCCTGACCTGGGGGGGATACAACCGCGAGACACAAGCCTTCGGGCTTGCCAGCACCGGTGGTGTCGTATCCACCACTGGAATCGCCGGTCTCACCCTCGGCGGGGGCATGGGTTGGCTCATGGGCAAGCATGGACTGAGCTGTGACAATCTGCTGTCCGCGGATATTGTTACAGCAGATGGCCGATTCCTGACGGCTAGCGCTACCGAAAATGCGGACCTTTTTTGGGGATTGCGAGGTGGGGGAGGCAACTTTGGCGTCGTCACGTCTTTCGAATACCAGCTTCATCCAGTCGGTCCGGTCCTGGTTTGTAATGTCACCTATCCCATTGCCGATGCCAAAGAGGCCCTACGCTTCTACAGGGATTACTCGACGAACTGCCCTGATCCTGTGAACGCCCTCGCAGCATTCATGGTCTCGGACGACGGTGACCCGGTGGTATCCATCACCGTCGTTTACATCGGGCCAATCGAGGAGGGAGAGAAGTTTGCAGAGCCTTTGCGGAGGTTCGGTTCGCCGATCGAAGACACTATCGGCCCGATGTCATACCTTGAGCTCAATACCATGTTGGACGACACGTTCCCGTATGGCGGTGTCCAGCGGTACTGGAAGTCCAGCTTTTTGAGGCGACTAGACGAGGAGCTGATCGACATCTTCGTGGAGCGCGCCTTGACTCTGCCCACACCGATGTCCTTTGTTGCGTTTACCCCTATCCACGGCGCCGCCGCCAGGGTGGGCAAAGGCGAGACCGCATTCGGGCTCAGGGAAGAGCAGTGGAACTACGACGTTATCGCTCAATGGGACGGTCCCGAAGATCCGAGACATTACGTCAATTGGACCCGCGAGTTTTGGGCGGCGATCGAGCCCTTCGCGACCGGCGGCGTATACGTCAATCACCTTGATGCCGAAGAGGGATGGCGGGTGCGCGCCGCGTATGGAGGCAACTACGAGCGCCTGCTCGCCCTGAAGAATAAATACGATGCGACGAACCTGTTCAGGCTCAACCAAAACATCGTACCCACCGTGTGACAGCGTGAGCATGATGGTCCGGTTGAACTGATTTCAAAGGATTGACGCTAGATTAACTAGTACAGGTAAGATTCCTGTTTCAATCTGCGAGCCACGAAAATGGTGACTCTAGAGACGTGATGCTCGGGTGCCTCACAAGCCGACCGCACGGAGACTCTGTCGTATAGCGGCAAGCACCAAAGCACCGGTGCAGGAGACCCACGTGGCGGCGGTTCGACAGGCGGTTAGCGGCACATGGTCGATGCGATCGACACCCAATTCGAGGTGATCAAGTCCCCTGAGAACAAACTGGCCAGCGATGGAGTGCTGAGTATCGTCCGCGAGAGCCCTGAGGCCTTGGGTTTTGAGGTTGAGAGCGGCAAAAGGGCCAACGAAAAGATTAAGAGGGTTTAACCGACCCTCACGTGCAACGACGCCGCCAGGTCGGTAAGAGAGCTCCAAACGTCGTCGGGAATAGGAATGCCGTCGCGTTTTCGGGTAACACGCGCCCGGTTCTCCAGGTCACCGGGGACCAGTACTTCTTCGAATTCGATGGCCGGAGGTATCGCCCTCATCCGACGCTGCAACTCGTCGGCGCGACTCGCAAATTCCTCAAAAGGCTGAAAGAGGTCCGCCTTGAAAACGATAAGAGTCACTCCCTGATGCCGCATTATCGGCCCTCCGCGATGGTCCTCGGCAAAGGCGTCGGCACCTGAAAGGACCCTGCCCAGAAACTCGTTGGCCAGCATGATCGCGTACCCTTTATGCGCGCCGAACGGCAAGAGGCCACCCTCTTCTGGCCATCCCGACGGATCGGTAGTCGGTTTTCCGTCCTTATCGACCAGAGAGCCGGGTGGCACTGGCTCTCCCCGTTTTTTGGCAATCCTCACCTTCGAGCCGGCGATCGTGGTCGTGGCGAAATCGACGACCATCGCCGGCTCCTGTCCCGCGGGAAATCCCATCGCGATGGGATTGGTACTCAACGCCGTCACCCGCCCCCCAAAAGGCACGGCAAACGGTGTCTCCTCCCCATAGCCTGATGCCAATACGAACGAGACCATTCCGCTGGACGCAGCCATCTCCGAGTATTCTCCTAGCCGGCCGATATGTGTTGACCGAACGAAGCTGACAACCGCTACGTTCTAGGCCGAAGCCTTTTGAATAGCTACTTCCATTGCGTACTTGGCGACCACGTGCCCGAAAGTCCAGTTGCCGGTTACCAACGCGGTTGATGGAGTCTCTGAAACAATCTCTGGCCATGCCGTAGCGACGACGGTCCCTTCCTGGACCTCTCTCACGTAGCGCGGCAGATGAAAGACACCGTGTGTGTCAACTCCGCTGAGATTGGATGACACGAGGGCCTCGGCCACTCGATCGGCGTTCCGCTGGTCCGCTCCCGCGGCCACGAGTATCCTCTGAACTAGCGTGTGCAGTTTTTCGGCAGTGATTTGGGGCAACGAACCCTCCTGTCGGTCACGGTATCCTACGATTATAGGTCTAAGCCGCCTTGATCTGTTTGACGTGCTGTTCGGCCAGGTCCAGGTTGAGCAATACGTTCATGGCGCAGTCTCTCCACGGGGTCCGCCGGCACAGATAGGAAGCGTGTTACAGGACGCTTAGCTCCTCAAGTGCCTGATGCAGGTCCGCTGGCAGCGGGCCCTTCTCGGCCGCCGCGACGCACACCTCTATCTCGGCCGGGACAGCGGCGCCGACCAGAAGCGTGGCGAAGTCGCGGTCGGCCATCAGGTAGCGAATCGTAAGCGCCACGGGCGAAAGACCGGACTCCCTACCGATCGCGTATAGTCGCTCCAAAGCGTTCCGGATCTCAGGGGTGAACCAGTCCAGGCCTGGATTGATCCAGCTCGGGTCGGCATATGCGAGCCAGCCTCCGAGGAGTATCCCGGCCACCACCACGGTCACGTTCCTGGCCTTGGCGATCGGAAAGACCTCGCGGCGTGTGCCCCTCTTGAGAACATCGTAGTTGTTGGCCGGCAGGCACACGTCGAAGTCTGCCTGGGGAAGGACACTCGCGACGGCGTGGTAGTGGTTCTGGGTGGGTCCGATATAGCGGCATAGGCCCTCTTCCCTGGCATCTCGGAGCACCTGCACCACCGGCGACCCTGCAATATCGTAGCCAGGATCGACGGGAGCCCTCTCCTCCGCGGGCGGTGTGTCCGTCCACCAGGCGGGCATGTCTACGTGGTGTATCTGGAGAGCGTCGACGCTCTGGCGCCCCAGGAGACGAAGGTTCTCGTCGAGCTGGGCCCGCAGCGCGTCGTAGGAGCGGTACCTGGCGGGACTCCCCAGGCGTCCTAGCTTGGTCGCCAGTAGGTATTTCTCGGAGCGGTCCTTCAGCGCGTCGCGTAGTACCGCCTGGCTCATTCCGCCGCCGTATTCCGGCGAGGTGTCGAAGTAGGAGACGCCGAACTCCAGGGCGCGGTGGACGGTGGCGACGCCGTCGGCGAACGAGCTCTGATATAGGCCAACCCCGCCGAGTCCAATGACGGACACCTCGTCTCCGGTTTGTCCGTAGGGGCGTGTCTCCAGCGCCATCACCCAGCCTCCTTCTGTCCCCGCAGTCCGTGCATCGTGGGCCTATGTGACGCCCAGGGCCTCGAGGGTCTGGTGCAGGTCGGCCAGCAGCGGCCCCTTCTCGGCCGCCGCGACGCTCTCCTCTATCTCCGATCGCTTCGCCGCGCCCACGAGTATGGTGCTGAAGTCGGGGTCGGCGAGAAGGTAGCGGATCGTGAGCTCCACCAGTGAAAGGCCGGACTCGCGTTGCACAGCGTACAGGCTCTCCAGGGCATCGGGCATGTCGGCCGGCAGCTTGATGATAGCGCCCAACACGACGGTCATATCCTTGGCCTGGGCACTCGGTATCGTTTCGCGACGGGCGCGACGCCTGAGGATGTCGTAGTTGAACGCGATAAGGCAGACATCGGCGTCAACATTGCTCGCGACAAGGCCCACACCGTCGGCGGTGTTTCCCGTGACCCTTACGAAACGGCACAGGCCCTCTTCTTTGATTTCGCGAAGCACTTGCATGACCGGAGCGCCGGCAAAGTCATAGCTAGGATCGAGGGGTTCTCGTCTCTCCGGTGGCGGCGGCGAGTCCGTCCACCAGACGTGCTCGTCGGACTCATGCACCTGAACGGTGTCGACGCTGTCGCGACGCAGCAGCCGGAGGCCCTCGTCCAGCTGGGTCCTCAACGCATCATAGGAGCGGGACCTGGCGGGGACCCGCATGCGCCCGATCTTGGTCGCCAGCATGTGCTTCTCCGACCGCCCTTGCAGCGCCTCACCCATTATCGCCTGGCTCACCCCGCCGCCGTAGTAGGGTGAGGTGTCGAAATAGGTGACGCCGAGCTCCAGGGCGCGCCGCACCGTGGCCACCCCCTCGGCGTACGAGTGCTCGTTGAGGAAAACCCCGCCCTGTCCTATGACGGTTACCCTATCGCCCGTGTTTCCGTAGGGTCGCGTTTCTAGCGCCATCTACTGGTCTCCCTGGCCTTCGGGCTCCTTCCCCGCGCTATGGTAGCCTGGGGGCTCGATGGTGCGGTCTAGGGCCGGTTCAAATGCGGTAATCTTACCAGGTAGCCCGCCGAACTGCGGCGGCGGGCGGCGCCCTGAAGTATGCTACGGCTGCGCCTCCCGGACAGTACTAGACTAAGAGCGTATCTCCCTTTACAGGGGGATAGCTACCCCGCCGTGTGAGGTCCAAGCTCAACTAGCTGCCGCTCGATATAGGCCCGAGGCTCATCTAACATATGTCCATGCCCCGGGCCTATGAGCTTAAGATCGTAGTTCAGTAGCTTCCGTAGCGAGTCGAGGTGCACTCCCATATCCTCTGCTGTGAATCCCTCTCGGCGTCGGTAGACGCGACTGCATTTGGCTCACCTCGGTTATCTGTTCCTTGCATCAGGTCCCTTCCCCTCCCCTTACGAGCCTAGGCTTTCAGGAAGGCGTCTTGACGAGCCTTGCCGGTCTCACATTCCTTGTCTTAGGGCGTATTCCTCACCCCATACCGATCTCACGTAGATAGGCACGCGTTCGTTTGGCAATAGGCAGCGGCACGTCCATCGGCGGCTGGTATATGTCCTGCTCGACCGTGGCCCACCCCTCGTATCCGACGTCGCGTAGCACTCCAACCAACGCTTCGAAGTCCACCACGCCTTCTCGGGGCTCGCAGAACACGCCCATAGCGGTCGCCTCCACCATCGGCATCTTCTCTGCCCTGACCCGTTTCAGAAGGTCCCCATTGACGTCCTTCAGGTGAATATAGGGGATCCGCTTGTGATGTTTCGCCATAAAGGTGACCGGGTCACCTCCGGTGTAGGCCAGGTGGCCCGTATCGAGACAGAGTGACACGAGGGCGGGATCGGTCTGCTCCAGCACTTTCTCGAGATGCTCTTCCGTCTCCACATGGGTTTCGGCGTTCGCATGAAGAGTTAGCGTCAGGCCAAAATGTCCTCGGGCGATCTCGGCCATCTTGTTTGTCGCTTCGATCAGGCGTTTCCATCCATCATCGTCGATCTCAGAATCTGCTACCTGCTTGCCTGAAAGGAGATCGATATAATTGTCGTCGATCAGCACCAGGTATTTGGCGCCCAGGGAAGCTCCCATCTCTCCTGCCTGCAGAACATCGCTTTCGATTCGGGGCCAATGGGACGGATCATCGAGATGTCCGTTCATCACCGTGGTCGCCGTCAGATTCAGCCCCCGCTGATCCAGCTCCTTGCGTAGTGTCCGCACGTCTGTAGGCAGGTATCCATACGGACCTGCCTCAGTCCAGCGGTATCCCGCCTCGACGACTTCATCCAGGTACCGTTGCCAATGAACTTGGTTTGGCTGGTCGGGAAACCACACCCCCCACGAGTCCGGTCCGATGCCGATCTTGACGTTCAAGTTAACACCCTCAATATGTGTACCTGTCGGAATTCGCACACGATGATTCGAGGGACGGAGCGCTATGTTCTACCACGGCTGGCTCGCGGGCCTCTCGACGGATCTTACAACGATCGTCCCAACGCCTGTAAGGTCTCCTGGGCCCCGCCGAGCATCCACCCGTCGTCCCCACCCACGGTCACCAAGAGGAAGCCTTCGTCTATCCGGCGTTGAGCTGTGGCAGCATCCGGGGTCATCAAGCCCGGAATCTTATTGGTCTTCCGGCATGCCGATAGCACCTCGAGGATAGCGGAGTTGTGGGCTTCGGCTCCTTGGGGAGTGGAGAGGTCAACACCCATTGACTGGGCCAGATCGTTCGGTCCGATCCAGCAACCATCCACGCCCTCAACCGACATGATCTGCTCGGCACGTTCGAGAGCCTGAGCCGTTTCGATCTGAACCGCCAGGAACACCTCACCGTCGATCCAACTCTTATAGTCGGGACCGTGGAATCCGGTACCGAATTCCCCGCCGGAACGGCCCCCTCGGGGAGGATAGCGAACGGCAAATGCCGCCGCTTCCGCCTCTTCTACTGAATTGACCATTGGAACGACAATCCCCAAGGCTCCTTGGTCGAGCAGCCGACCGATAGCACCGAAGTCGTTGCTTCGGACCCGAGCCATCGGCACCGCCTGCCCCAGAGCGATACTCCTGAAGGCGTAGAAGGTACTTACGTCCTCCCAAACCCCGTGCTGGTTGTCGACTAATAAGAAGTCAAACCCCAGGGTCGAAAGCATCTCGGCCGCCAAGGGTGACCCTAGCCCAATCTCGGCTCCTATCGCGGGCTTGTCCTCTAGCATACGCTGCTTAGCAGTGTTGGCTCCCATCTGGCCCCTCCTCTTGTAGTTGACGGTACTATCTAACACTGCGACCGGAAGAAGTCAACAACGGCTCGCGCGGGGAGCCGAGCCGGATGCCGTGGCAGCTGGCAACGGCGTTGCCGGCGAAGGTGGGCGCCTTAATCAAGAGAATTCCGCGCTTCGCCATCGCTCCGAGAGACAAGGCACGGCTCGCCGCTGGCGCCAAATTGAGTACGCCGGTTCGTTGGACCCTGGACATCAAAAAGGTCGGACCTGCTTTTGCAGGTCCTGCCGTTAGCCGTTGCCTTCTTTGCGGGCATTATTGTGGCCTACGACGTAATGACCCGTCTCTCAACTCTCAGGGCCAGCTAGGAACCGGGGGTGGACCGGATGAAGATCGGCGTCCTTCAAAGATACAGAGCGTATCTCCCTTTACAGGGGGCCTGCCGCTCGAGGTCCAAGCTCAACTAGCTGCCGCTCGATGTGGGCTCGAGGCTCTTCTACCATAGGCCCATGGCCTGGGCCTATGAGCTTGAGATCATAATTCAGTAGCTTTCGCAGCGAGTCGAGGTGTGCTCCCATGTCCTCCACTTCGAATCCTTCATAGTTCCGTATGGTGTCCCCCGCAAAGAGAATGCCCTCTTCGCCATAGTAAACACTCAGGCTCCCTGGGGTGTGGCCGGGTGTGTGTACGAACTCCAGAGTCGCGGTGCCCAAATCAAGGGTCTCCGTGTCGGTTACGGTGTGGCTGACCCGGGTACCCGGATTCCCGCGCTCGATGTCCGGCTTCTCCGCAGCGGTAGAAACTATCGGGCTCCCCGTTGCCGAGGCTAGTTCGGAAGCGCCACCGCTGTGGTCCGGGTGGCTATGGGAAACGACGACAGCGCTGATCTCCGGCCTGCCAGCCAAATCCCACATCTCCAATATCGCTCGCAGATGGTCATCATCATGGTAGCCTGCATCGATAAACGCGGCGCGGTGACCCCTAACGAGGTAGATGTTGTTATGAAAGTCGCCCACGGTGACTCGGTACACGCTGGAAGATACCTGCATACGGCCTCTCTTCCGTGACGTCTGTTCCGCCCTTGGAAGGCGCTCTTGGTTCGATGGCTTATTCTACCTAACGTATGCTAGAACGCCTGTTGTCGCGCTTCTGCGTCTCGTGTCTCTTGGGTCGATGTCGATGAGCGTGTTGCCCTTGAAGGTGCAGGTGCCCTCCATAGTCTCCCACCTGAAAGGTCGATGCTCCCCTCGATCCGGTGAGTCAGTGAACGTGCCACCTACGTCGATTCCGATCTTGAACACTACTGTCCCGCGAATTGGGGGCCCATAGCCTCCTCGAGTACGTTGACGACACTACTGGCGCTCCCAACGTACAGCACGATCAGTATGCCGCCTTTGTAAAAGTGAGGGGGCGCATCCCAACTCATTGTGGTAGTGCCAATCGAGCTGCCGTCCGCCGAAACGGTGCCGCTCGCGGCGTCTGCGCCCTCCACGGAACGAAATTGAAATACCCGAACGTCCTCGTTGTTCACGTCCAACAGCCGACCTTGCGTTCCTATGAAGAACGACTGCGCGGAGAAGCCTCGAATCCCAACCTTTGCTTCCAACGATCTAAGGCTGTCCACCAGACTTCTATAGTCCGTGACGGACTCCGGTCCTTCGTCGCCCCCACCCCCGCACGCCAGCGAGACCACCAACAGCGCTGCCATCCCAAAAGCCGCCGCGAGGCCCTTGATCCTGTTCATGTTGCTTGCACCGTAAATAGAGTGTAACGGGACGGCCTTCGACCGAGAGTATGCATGTCTTTGCGAGGAATCTTGATTCCCTCGTAAAAACCCGTTTTGAGGAAGTTCCAGCGATTTAGCACATCTGCGCGCTACCGTATGTTGGGGTAGTGTACGGAACAGAGACTGTATATTGTACCCAGGTGTGGGTACGTTTGTTCTAATTCGACCTACACAGACTTTTTACGAGAGAATCAATCTTGAGTGTAGGCCGTATTTCCCCACTGGTCGGTGTTGCTGCCCCCCCCCCCCCCCACGCCTTAGCCTGCGTCGTAGATCGCTTCCTTCAGATACGACAGCATCCGCACAGCCGAAGTGACGACAGTTAGTCTAGACTTCCGGGCGCCTACTCGCCCTCCTCGATCGTTATCGTTCTGATCGCGTCCCCAGGCGTGGTAGCCGTTAGAGGGTCTCGGGGCGAGATGCTGTTGACCACGTCCATGCCCTTGATCACTCTTCCGAACACCGTATGACAGGAAACCCTGAAAGCCACGGTACCGATCTGCTCAGCCCCACCACAATCTCTTGGATCACCCTCTCGCGTGAAGCCGTCCAGACTGGGGGATGCCACCAAGGTTATGAAGAACTGGCTCCCGTTGGTGCCAATCGTCCTAGATAGCACTCCAGGCGCATCATGCCACCTTTTCAGGCTGAACTCGTTGTCGAAGGTGTAGCCCGGCCCGCCCTGGCCGGTACCCGTGGGGTCGCCGCTATGGGCCTTTAAGCCGGGAATTACCCGATGAAAGGTCACTCCATCGTAGTAGCCATCCCTCGCCAGGAAGACGAAGCTGTTTACGGTCACCGGCGCCTCTTGCGGGAACAGCTGCATAACGATCTCGTCGCCCTTCTCCATATGGATCGTTGCCTTGTAGTCCTTGTTCGGATTGATCGTCAAAGGGGGCGGGGCTGAGTACTGTTTGGGTTTCACGGAGGTCTCCGGTGCTTCGGGCGAGGGAGCCGTCGGCGCAGGCGTCGCGGCGGGAGTAGGCGAGGGTGTTGCAGCGGCTGGCCGTGCAGGGGGAGCCGGTGGGGGCTTCGGGGCTGGGATTGGCGTGGGCTCCTCCTCGACGCCACACGCGAGTACAAATAATATTACGGTGAAACATATGAAAGGCAGCGGATTGCGAAGGCTCATAGCCAGCATGGCCGTGTTTTGACTTACCTGTCTCAATTCCTCAATGGCCTCAGGCTTCGAGGGCAGCCCAAACGAGATGGCGACATCATAGGCCGTTCTTTGGATGCCGGTCAATCCCCGATATCTCCGACAGTAGACACGATTCCGGTCGTAACCCACGAACGTGCCGTTGGTGTTGCGATTCTGCTGCTTGTAACGGGCCCGAACCGAGCTCCGCCTACTTGAAGATCTAGGTGTCGCGACCGTCTTCCCTGACACTCCCATTGCGGCAAGCATCGTCGAACACTCTACGACTCCAGAAGGTCTGCACAGCGCTGCCCTTCAACTACGGCAAGAGTTTGCTGAATTGAGAGCAAACATGAGCAAGCTCGAGGATGAGCTACTAAAAGACGACGTTACGCTGGATCAGAAGTCCAAGAAGTTGAATCACTTGGAGTCGCTGGCTCGCGAGTTGTGGCCGACTGAGGCGAACGGAATTCGGAAGGCTACGATTGAGCTGTCGGGTATCGTAGACGCGTTACCCGAGACATTGGCTGGAGGCGTTCTCGCGGAAGCCCCTGGACTCGCGAAATGGTTGATGGGTGTACCATTTGATCTGGTCATGAGCCACCTTCGACGTCGAAAGATACGGCCGCGGTCAGGGTGAGGGTTTGGGGTGGGTTCCTTGAGGAGGACTTCCCTGGTGCTCTCTGTGACCCTCTTGGTGGATCTGCCGGAACTGGAGACTGTCGGCCGAAGGCAGATCTCCAGCCTCGTCGACGTTGCTCCCCTCAACCGGGACAGCGGCACCCTCCGTGGTCGGCGCACCGTCTGGGGTGGACGGGCCCGAGTCCGAGCGGCGTTGTACATGGGCACATAGGCCGCGATAAGGCGCTGCTGACCATCCTCAACAGCATGCTCAAACACCGCACTCAATGGGGTCCACGACATATGCAACCTACGGCACTACTCGTCGTAACTGAGGTATCCTCAAAAAGTGTGTAAACGGTCAGGCGGTGTACCCTCTCTCTGAACAACACGGGCTCAAGGCGGTCACGTCCCGTCAAGTGGTGTAAGAGTGCGTCATCCTGTTGATGTTGTTTAGGCGGCTGTCGCCTCCGCGAGATCGGCCTCTGGAGGAGCTTCGTTTAGGGTCAGCACGACAGGTGTGATGTATCGACGGCCAACGGCCCATTCGTCGTGCTGTTCAGCGAGGACGGGGCCAACCAGGCGACGCACGGCTGGTCGGTTAGGGAAGATGCCCACGACATCGGTGCGACGCCTGATCTCCTTGTTGAGACGCTCCAGGGGGTTGTTGGACCAGATCTTCTTCCAGTGGGCGACAGGGAAGCTGGAGAAGGCCAGGATATCGGGTCCAGCCTCGTCCAGTAGAGAGGCCACCTGAGGGAACCGGTCTCCGAGTTGATCGGTCACCCTATCGAGTTGGGCGTGTACCTCATCGGGGGAGGGTTGCTGGTAGATGGTGCGGACCATGGTGGCCATCCATGGTTGGACTCTTCTGGGTACCCGAGTGAGCAGGTTGGTCATGAAGTGGGTGCGGCACCGTTGCCAGCTGGCTCCGCCGAAGACTGCGGCGATGGCGCCGCGGAGTCCCTGATGAGCGTCCGATACCACCAGCTCCACCCCGCTGAGGCCCCTGGCGGACAGCGAGCGTAGGAAGGCCAGCCAGAAGGCGCCGTCTTCACTGGTACCCACGTCCATCCCAATGATCTTCCGCTTGCCCTCGCCATTGACGGCCGTCGCCACCACCACGCTGACGTTGACGCTCCTACCGGCCTCTCTGACCTTCTGGATTGGTGCGTCCATCCACAGGTAGGGATATGGTCCACCGTCCAGCGGACGGCCCAGGAAGCCATCCACCACCACGTCCAGCTCCTGACAGATACGCGACACCTGGCTCTTGGAGATACCCTCACACCCCAGGGCCTTGACCAGGTCGTCCACCCGCCTTGTCGATACACCTTCCACGTAGGCCTGCTGAATGACCGCCAGCAGAGCTCGCTCGCTGCGACGCCGTGGCTCCAGCAGGCTCGGGAAGTAGCTCCCCTCTCGAAGCTTCGGGATGTGCAGCTCCATAGTCCCCACCCGGGTATCCCACGCCCGGGACCGATACCCGTTGCGCTGGGTCACCCGCTCAGGGCTGCGTTCTCCATACTCAGCATCGATCCTCGATGACACCTCCGCATCCATGATCCCCTCTACCAGCACTCTCAGTGCCTCCCGTAGGAAGTCCACGTCACCGTCCATTCCCCCCCTGCGCAATAGCTCCAGCAGGTTCATCCTTTCCTTGACCACTGTTGTCCTCCTTTCTCGAGCTTTCTTCTTTGCCCGCTAAGGATGACGCGGTGGTCTCTCTTTCTCCAGACCCTCTCCCTCTTACACCACTTCCTGGGACTCTACTCTCAAGGCCCAAGAGAGGAGATAGACCGCCCATGAGGAAGGAAAGTACTGAGAGTAGGTCGGAGTCAAGGCCGGAGTGGGAGCAGTTGGAGGATTGGGTGCGAAGCCAGGTCCAGAGGCTGATCCAGGAGTTGCTGGAGGAGGAGGTGACGGAGTTTCTGGGAAGGGCGAAGTCGGCGCTCAGATCCGACTCGGACTCAGATACCGGCTATCGGAACGGATACGGCAGAGCCCGGAGGCTTACGCTGAGTTCGGGAACGATACAGCTGAGGCGGCCGCGAGTCCGCGATACCGAGGAGCAGTTCGAGAGCCGGCTGCTGCCGCTGTTCGTCAACAGGACCAGGAAGGTTGCTGAGTTGATCCCCGAGCTGTACTTGCACGGTCTATCCGAAGGCGACTTCGATCTGGCTTTGCGGGGGCTGCTGGGAGAGGACGCACCGGTATCGGCGAGCACGGTGGCCCGGTTGAAGTCCAAGTGGAACGATGAGCTTGCCCAATGGCGCAGCCGGCCCCTGGATGACCTCGAAGTGGTGTACATGTGGGTGGATGGAGTCTACGTCAAGGCTGGTCTTGAGAAGGAGAAGGCGGCGGTACTGGTGGTGATGGCGGCCTTGAGCGACGGGAGCAAGGTGGTGGTGAGCGCTATTCCCGGATACAGGGAGTCCACAGAGAACTGGTCCGAGGTGCTCAGGGACATCAAGCGCCGGGGCTTGAGCTGCCCGAGGCTGGTGGTTGGAGACGGACACCTGGGCATCTGGGGAGCTCTGCGCAACGTCTATCTAAGGTGGACCCCATTATTAAGACAGCACGAGGGCTAAATTAAGAGAGTCTCCCACCCCTGCGCTAGGTTTCACCAAGCCCGATGGCAGCCCTGCTTCTTCAGCTGCTGCTCCCCTTTCTTCCTGGCCATGTTGGTACACCTCTGCTGGGGTCCGGTAGCCCAAAGCCTGGTGAGGCCTCTGCCGGTTGTAGAACTCCAGGTAGGCATTGATCCCAGTTCGGGCCTCGGCGACGGTCTGGTAAGCTTTCAGATACACCTCCTCGTACTTGATGCTCCGCCACAGCCGCTCCACGAAGATGTTGTCCAGGTACCTACCCTTACCATCCATGCTGACCTGGACCCTCTGCTCCTGCAACGTCTGGGTAAAGGCCTCACTGGTGAACTGACTCCCCTGGTCGGTGTTGAATATCTCCGGTCGTCCCTTACCCAGGGCTTCCTCCAACGCCGCCACGCAGAAGCTGGTGTCCATGGTGTTGGAGAGCTTCCAGGCCAGCACGTGCCGGCTGTGCCAGTCCATGATGGCCACCAGGTACAGGAAGCCCTTCGGCATGGGGATGTAGGTGATGTCCGCGGCCCAGACCTGGTCGACCCGATTAACCTCCACTCCCTTCAGCAGATAGGGAAAGATCCGGTGTCCCGGCGCTGGTTTGCTGGTGTTGGGACGCCGGTAGATGGCTTCCAGACCCATCAACCGCATCAGCCTTCGAACCCTTTTTCGGCTCACCAGATAGCCCTGTTGCAGCAGCCAGGCCTTCATCTTCCTGGAGCCGTAGAAGGGGGTCTTCAAATACTGACGGTCCATCAGGGCCATCAACTCCAGGTCTTCTGCCCTGGTCGGTACCGACCGGTAGTACACCGAGGCCCGGCTGACGTCCAGCAGGATACATTGACGCACCAAAGACAGCTGCTGGTGGTCTCGGTCTATCATGGCTCGCCGTATGCTGCGACTCATAGACCGGACCTTTCCGACAAAAAATCGCGTTCCACCTTCAGCTGGCCGATGTGCCGGTAGAGGTGGTTAATCTGAGCTTCCTTGGCTTTCTCCTGGGATTTCTGATTGGTGGCAAATAGCTCCGGGGCTCCTTCCGCCAGGGCCCTTTTCCAGGCGTGAATCTGACTGGGATGAACCTCAAATCGGCTGGCCAGCTGGGCGATGGTCTCTTCCCCCGCAAGGGCGGCCAAGGCCACCTTGGCCTTGAACGCCGGACTGTGCTTATTCCTCGTCTGCTTCATGTCCTGCTCCTCCACGTCGGTTAGTTGCCGGTTATTTTAGGAGCTGGACTCTCTCTTAGCCCGAATCCACCGAAGGACACCGATGGACGGCGTGAGGACAGCGGAAGGGGGTGGGTGAGGGAGCTACAGGGGAGATGGCCTGGGGTTGGGGTAGATGGGAGGCTGGCGGACGGTCTTCAGTCGCCGCACAGGGCCCCTAAGGCCCTATGCAGGAGTTGCGATGCGCGGGAATGGCGAGAGGATACGCAGCAGGGGACTCTCGCGACCGGGGTGGCGCGAGATTGCGGGGACGTTGAGTCAGTTGCAGGCTGGCCGTCAGGCCGGGAACGGAATGGCTTGCAGCCGGGCCAAGGCGCGACTGAACTGGGTTTCCCAAGGCCAGCGCCGGGGGAGATGCAAAGTGAGGCGGCGCGCCGAGCGGGTGATCCGTCCCACCAGAGCGAAGACCCGCCGCCTGAGGGTCTTGGTGATCACGGTCCGCTCGCCCAGACCAATCCGCGCCGTCCAGCGGGCGAGGTTATGCGCCATCACCTGGACCGCCAGCCAGGCGCCGTTGGCGGCGAAGCGCGCCGACGGCATGTGGTTCAGCCCGACGCCGTACTTGAGGTCGCGTATGGCGTTTTCGACCTCGGCGTGGCGGCGATGATCGGCCTCCAGTTCCAGCGTCTCCCCATCGCGGTCGGTGATGAAGGCGTGATAGCTGTATCTGGCGAAGAGGGCGAGCTGGGAACCGGGCGTCGGCTTCACCCGCCGGACAATGAGCCGCACCGGCGCGGCGTCCGGCTTGGTCTGGAACGGGGTGTAAGTCGTCTCGGCAACATCGGCGGCGCCGTCCATCCAGTAGGGAATGGGAGTCCAGTCCTCCTCTGGTATCGCCTCGATCAGGTCCCGCAGGCTGGCGTGCTGGCGGATGGTGATAGAGAAGCGGACATCCATTTCCCGGCAGGCGGCAACGACAGTGTGGGCGTAGAAGCCGCTGTCGGCCCGCACCGTGAGTTGTCCCCTGGCCCCGCCGTAGCGCACCCGCCCCACCGTCTCACGCAAGAAGTGGGCGGCGCCACGGGCGGTGTTGGCCCGGCCCTCGCGCAGCCGGGACATCAGCACCTCGCCGGTGCCGGCGGCAATGGCCAGCAGCGGGTGATAGCCGCGGGCGCCGGTATAGCCGTGGTGGCGCGCTCCCTCCTTGGCCAGTCCATAGGTCTCGCAGATGGTCGAGTCCAGGTCGATGGTCAGGGGCGAGTCGCCGGGTCCGGCCCCAGCGGCCCAGGCCCGGGCCAACAACTGGCGGCTCACGCGGTCGAGTTGACGGACATGCCCCCACCGGAAGCTGCGCAGGAAGGTCCCCAGGGTGGATGGCGCCTTGACCACGCAGCCTAGAACACCGACCGTCCCACCAGCGCGCAGCGCATCGGCGTCGTCGATGCAGTCGCCGCCTGCCAGCGCGGAAGCGACCAGCGTCAGCATCTTGTCCCCAGTGTTCGCCCGTCCCGGCGCGCCGCCCAGGTCAAGGTGATGGTCGACGAGTTCTCGCAGGCCCAGGTGCCGGGCTAGGGTGGCCGGCAGGAGCAGGCCGGCATTGGCCACCAGGCGATGGTCGTCAAAGAGGATGCGGATACGGTCGGGTTTGTTCTGTGGCAGCATCTATTGGGTGCTCCTTGTTTCCGGGCGGGTTTCTGTTCCAAAACCATTATCCCAGATTTAGAGGAGCACCCGCTGGCTTCTTCAAGGGCTGTCCCCAAGGCCGTCCTTCGGTGGATTCGGGCTTAGCCAGTTGTCTAGTTTTTGGGTACCACCTCAGTGGGCATTTTTGGTTCTCCTCTTCACCAGTGATGATTGCCAAGAACGTCCATTCCGTAGCTGTCGGATCACTGCAACAGATAAGAAACGCCACTGCCAAACCGGGCGTCTATGCCTACCGGGGTCAGTCTAGGGCAGAGTGGCCCTTGCATTCGGCAGCTACTCGCCGTCTGACTAAGAGACTGGGGGACAATGCCTTGACTGCCACAGGCTGAAGGCTGTCCTGGTGGGTGCGGGAGGCGTTGGAGCGGGAGCTACAGTCGGGTGCAGGCTCGGCTGCGGCCCGGCAACGGAAGCGCAACGACTCCCTGGAGGGTCGCATTGAGGGTGGGAAGGGAAGCTCCGAAGCGGTCACAGGGGAAGCGTCCGCCCTGCCTCCCGCAGGTGTCGGCGACGCTGCTGCGCATCCGGCATCGCCTTGGCCACCAGGCCCCAGAAGTCCGTCGAGTGGTTCTGATGGGTCAGGTGCGCCAACTCGTGGACGACGACGTATTCGATGAGGGCCTGCTCCAGCATCATGGTGCGCCAGTTGAAGCGCAGCGTGCCGTCGGGCGCGCAGCTGCCCCAGCGTTGGCGCTGGTCGCGGACGAGTATCTGCGACTTCTCTCCGCGACCGAGCCGGGGCCACCAAAGGTCAACAGCGTTCGGCAGCCGCTCGGCAGCCCGGTCCCGATACCATCCGACGACTGCACGGCGAATCGGCTCGTAGCGTTCGAGGCCGCTCAGGGTCTTCGGTACTGTGACTCGGAAGCGCCAGTGGTCGAAGCGTACCATAGGCGAACGTATGTCCGCGGTATCGACGATCATGCGGACGTTGCGCCCCGAGTACGGCAGGGTCTCGCCGCTGACGAAGCGCTTCGGCGCGGCTTCCAGCATCTCCCCAGACGCATGGCTGAGGATCCAGGGCGCCCGCTTGCGAACGATGGCCCGTAGCTCGCTGTCCGGCGTCGTCATGGGTGCAGCAACCTGCACACCGCCACCGTCCGTCGTGATCTGGACCGTCTTCTTACGCCGTTCGCTGCGACGCACCTCGTAGTCTATGGCCGTGTTGCCGAAGCGGATACGGCCCCGTTCGTTCACTGCCCACTCCTCCGACGGGCCAGCTCGACGATCCGGTTCGTCAACTCCTCCAGCTGCTCTTCGGTGTAGTCGTCCGTGGGCCTGAGCTCCCGCTTGATGTCGCGGCGCATCTCCCGCAGGACCTCCAGATTCGACTGCCAGTCGACGACGGCGTTGTGGTGGTTGACCACCGACTCAACACTACGTGCGACGCGCTTGATCCCTTCGTCGAAGTGCGCCCGGTACGGAGTCTGCTCCTCGCCTATGGCCGAGTCGGTAGCTGGCTCATCTGAGCGGCCGTCGAGCAGTTCATAGATGGCGAAGGACACCGGAGACAGGCCATGTTCTGCGGCAATGTCAGCTTCGCTCTGAGCATGATGCCGTAGCAGAGCAAGGCGGCGGCATGCTTCCGCCGAGTCTATCAGCCGGTTCCGAAGGTCTTCGATGATGCGTGCAAGCTGCGCCGAGAGTTTCTCGAAGAACACAGGGTTGTCGGCCAAGCGGTCATGTATCTGAGCCCGGATCGCGTGCTCCATGATCGAGGCACGGGCCTCGTCGTGCGGCAGTGCGGCGATCTTCTGCTCGAAGTCCTGGTCGAGTATCGACACCGGCCTCATTAGCTCCCGCACCTGGGCGCTTATGCGCTCGTCCACCAGCCTCTTTACCTTCGCCCCGATCTCTGTCCAGTCCGCGTCGGCGTCCTCGCGAAGGAACTGAGCCCGGACGTAGGCCCGTATCTCCGTGAGCCGCGCGAGCCGGTCCGTGTAGTCCAGTGCTCGCGGGTCGGGCAGGAAGCGGTCCATGAGGAGGGAGAACCGGCGGTAGTCCGCGTTGAACCGCTCGAACAGATCGGCCTTGAAGTTGCCCTCGGTCAAGGCGTCGGGAGCGAAGACGCTGACGCACGCCCAGGTATCCCTCAGGTCGCGGCTCTTGAAGTGGGATTCCGTCTGGACGGCGGCCGCCTCGATGACCGGTGCCGGGTCCTCGTCCATCTCGCGCATCGTGTCCTGCACGTCAGGCCAGTCGAAGGTCGAGAGCGCATCCTCCAGGTCTCGCGAGACGCCGTGGTAGTCGATGACCAGGCCATGGGTCTTGTCGGTGGGCACCCCGTCCTGCTCGTGAGAGAAGCGCCGGTTCACCCGGGCGATAGCCTGGAGCAGCCCGTGTTCCCGCAGCGCCCGGTCTAGGTACAGCGCCTGCTCCACCGGCGCGTCGAAGCCAGTAAGCAGCATGTCGACCACGACGAGCACCTCCGGCTCCCCCTCCGGATCGACGAAGGCGTTGACGACCTGCTCCTGGTCGAGCTCGCGGGCCACCTTGAACTCCGGCCCGTCGTTGGGAGCAGCCGTGATGATGGGATAGGCGCGCAGTCCGAAGCTGTTCAGGCGCTCGGCGTAGCGCAGCGCGGCGGCCCGACTCGGCGCGACGATTTGCGCCTTGAACCCATTGGGCCGCACCTTCCCCTTGAAGTGCTCGGCGATGTCCAGGGAGATCATCTCGATGCGCCGCTCCGCCTCGGCGACCGTCTCCTTGTTGGCGTAGCGGCGACGAATCTGCGCCTGGACCTCGGGCGGCTCGTCGCCAAACATAGCCTCGTACAGCCTGTCCAGGGTCTCCGGCCCCTCGACGGCGAGCTCGGGCAGCCGCGCCTCGTACCAGATGGGCACAGTTGCGCCGTCGGCTACCGACTGCGGGATGGTGTAGGCGTCGATGAGGGGACCGAAGCGCCCTATGGTGTTGCGCTTGAAGTCCTTTTCTATCGGCGTGCCGGTGAAGCCCACCATCACCGCATTGGGCAGGGCCTTGGACATGCGCCCGCCGAGAATGCCGTACTGCGTGCGGTGGGCCTCGTCCACCATGACGATGACGTTCTCCGAGGCGTTGAGCACGTCAAGCTCGCCTTCGGGGGCCGTCAACGCCTCCGCGAACTTCTGGATGGTCGTCATCACCGTACGGCTGCCGCCTTCCTTTAGGACGCCCTGCAAGTCGAGAGGGTCGCGTTGATCCGGCCTTTGCATCCGGCGGCGCGCTCGGCGTTCGGGCCGCTCAGGGCGCGACCTGTCCATTCTCTCTGGCGCAGGAAAGCCGCAGCGCTCGAAGGTGCCGGCGATCTGCCGGTCCAACTGCCTCCGGTCAGTTGCCACCACGATGGTGGGATTGCTCAAGCGAGGCTCGCGGCGTAGCTTCGTCGCCAGCCACAGCATCGTCAGCGACTTGCCCGATCCCTGCGTGTGCCAGACAACGCCTCCCCGCTCCTCCGGCTTGCGGCCCGATAGGAGGCGGTCCAGGGCCGCACGGACGGCGCGGTACTGTTGGTAACGGGGCAGCTTCTTCACCAGCCGCCCCCGCTCCGGCTCGTAGACCACGTAGTCGCGGAGAATGTCCAGCAGGGTCGCCGGGGACAGCAGGCCCACGATGAGCTGCGCCTGTCCCTGCGGCTCGACGCGGAAGCGCTGCTGAACCTCATCCTCGGTGTACGGCAGCACCGATTTCCACTCAAAGTAGGCGTTCTCCGGCGCGCCGAGGGTGGCGTAGGCTGAGGCGGCCCCGCAGTGGGCCACGCACAGCAAGTTGTAGTGGAACAGCTCCGGCGCGCCGCTGCCGTGCCACTCCGGTCCCGCCTCCTGGTAGCGACGAAGCTGGCGTACCGCCTGCGATCTCCATACGTCGAGCAGTGACGGAGACTTGGCCTCCATCACCACCAAGGGGACGCCGTTGACGAACAGCACAAGATCGGGAATGACCATGCGCTCGTCGTCGTCAGCGCCGCCTCGCTCGTTGCCTCGCCGTACGCGGAACTGCGTTGTGACGACGAACTCGTTCAGGCCGCCCTCCGCTTGGTCGAAGTCGAAGAAGCGGACGGTGCGAGAGTCCCTGCCCCTCGGCCCGTCCACGGTCAGGGGCATCCCGTAGGTCAGGTACTCGTGGACCGACTGGTTGCGGGCCATGCCCGTGGAGTCGACGTGCTCCAGCTCAAAGACGGCTCGCTCCGCCTGCTCCTCCGTCATCCATTCGTTAAGCCGCATCAGCGCGGCCCGCAGCCGTCCCTTCAGCAGGACCTCCCGCTCATCGCCGCGCTCCGCCGCCAGCGCCTCGCGGGGCACGTAGGTCCACCCCAGACGCTCCAGCAGCAGCCGCGCCGGGTCCTCGGCGTGGTTGAACTCGTTGAGTTTGGAGGCGGTAACCATTGTCATTACGAGAAGATCGCGATCGGGATTACCTGGATTGCTGGCCCCTGAATCTCAGTGGATGAATCTCCGGAATAACCCGGCTCGTTAGCAAATTGGCTCATTGCTTCTTGAATGGTCGGCAAAAAGGTCCTAAATTGTCCAAGTGGGGTCTTCCTCAGAAGGTCGATGTTCTCGTCGTTGGGTTCTGGGATGACGCGGCTAGCCTTACCGAAAACGCGGAATGTTCCGTCGATGACGTCATTCATCGTAGGATCATTGAAGTATTGCTGCTCCGTGGTGATGATCACATTAATGTCACCGATTCTGGAGACGAGGTCCCGGGATTCACCACTTGTTAATGCTTTCACCAATGAGTTGACCTGCTTAAGCACAGTAGAGTTCGCGCTCTTGCCTTGCTTGCGCTGACGGGGACCCTTCGGTGCTGTCGGTTCTTCGAAGGCGCTCATTAGTGGAACAAGTTCAGCGAACGCCGATAATTGAACCAGAAATTGATTCCGCCGAAGAGTCGCTTCAAATTCCACAAAGTCGCTGGGGCGAACCCCGCCAAGGCCGGATGGGTCTAATAGATCGGTCACCAGGCCACGATTACGCAAATCTCTTCGCAGGCGAGCGAACAATGATGCCGGTGTATGGATAATTTCTTCCGTAGTGCTCTCACTCTGCGCCTGCCCCGTTTGTCGAGACCCACGTCCACCGAATTTCATTCCAAACAAAGTGAGGTTGGCTCCAACCTGTGCTTCCCCAGAAACTTCTGTCGATTTCTCTCCAGAGGAAGTAGTCTGCACGGTTGAGAAGCGTGAGAATCCGTCTTCCAGTGTTGCAAGGATATCGAACGTCACTTGTTGATTCAGGTATAATGCAATAGGCAGGTCAGTGACAACGAGTTGGGATTCCTCTTTATTGGCCATGAATTCCCTTCCCCACTTCTACCCGCACACGCCCCGACAGCAGCGCGGCTGCGGTGGATGCCTTCAGTGACCGCAGTCGATTCCACTCAGTCCTGTTCTCTTCGATAGCCTTGTGAAGAGACTTTCCAACATCGGCAATCGTGTTGCGCTCCGACGACGACGGGAAAGCAACCCGCGCATGGCTCACGTTAATCAGACTCAGACCAGGCCTGGTCTGACCGTAAGCCATCCCTCTGAACTGGTTCTGACCAGCCAAGCCTCTTAAGAACTCGCAGGCAAAGTCACTTAGCCCTGGGTCGTTGAGCCTCACTAGCGCCACATGCTGACTCACGTAAGCTTGGCATAGCGTGTCTCCTGCCACCGTTACCTTACCGGGTTCGCCGGTGATTGAAACAAGAAGGTCGCCCCTGTGGATGCGAGTTCGTGCGGCTTCGGCATCTACGGGGGGCTGAACAAAGATTGCGTCAGACCTATCAATCGTGCCACCCGAAATGTTCTGACTCCGAACAAAGAACGCACCGTTGGGCCTGAAGTACTGGGACCATGCCCTTGAACCACTCGTGATAGTCTGTGCCACATCCTCCAGCCGCACCACCTCCCACCCCGCTGGTATCGTCCCAATGCCCGGCACATCCTTCCATTGGGTGTGCCAACCGGGGACGCCGCGGGTGAGCAGTTGGTGCAGCAGGGCGTTGCGCAGACATTCGGTGGCCGTGATGACCGCCTCCACACCCTCGATGGTCTCGTCGATGGAGTCCAGCACGGCGGCGATGGCCTGCTGCTCCGGCAGGGGCGGGAGGAGAAGTGGGAAAGCAAGGTAGCCAGCGTAGTCTAGGTTGCGGATGCCCGTAGTTTGATGCTGTAATCGTGTAGTTACCCCTTGCAAGTAGCGGTGCCAGAGTGCCCGGGCTACGTAGAAGGGGCTACAACGTGAAGCGTCCACCCGGAGGTGTTGACAGAAATTATTGCAGTACACGGGGCCGAACCCATCTATTATCGCAACACGCCCGACGGGCGTTCCAGGACCGCCGCCACTCCGTTCTAGAATGAGGTCCCCATCGCGCATCAGTCGGCGTTCTCGGTCACGATCTGAAAGTCGTCGCCATGCGGCAGCTTCCGGATTAACTCGACCATCCCTCGTAAGATCAGTGGCTCTGAGCACTCGTACGCCAGGATCGTCAGGTGATGGCTCGTCCCCCCAAGCACCAGGTTGATTAAGGACCAAGATGTCCCCTAAGCGCACCACCTGCCATCCATCCGGCACTTGCATCAACTGCTCCGCTGGTCTCCACTGTCGGTGCCCCGCAGCGCATCAAGTGTCACCCCTCGGCCTGCCTGTTTCGCTTCGAGCCACCGCTGGAGAGACTTCTGACTCTCACTGGATGGCCTGCCCGCAAGCAACCCCTCCACGCTGACGTCCTCGTCTAGGTCGGGCCAGTGGATGCCCTGGCCTCCGCCTATGAGCCGCCAGTTGGCCTTCTCTTCCTCCGTGGCATTCACCAGCCTGGGGTACCAGGCCAACGGGACCGAGATGGTCCGGCCATCGGAAAGCTCGGCGGTCAACGTGTCCTCGGTGACAGTCACGTCTTCCGCATCCGGGACCCTTACCTCAACCATCGAAATATTCATGCCACGCCTCCACGAACAACGTTTGGTTCTCCCCAATTATCCTCGCAATTCGGCCTATCTCAGAGCGCCTCAGTCCGCCGCTCCTCTGAAGCCTCACCGGGTCCAGCCAGAACTTGGCGACCCGGTCGTCACGCTCAACATGCACATGTAGCGGCTCCTCCCGGTCACTTGCATAGAAGAAGAAGCGATACGGCCCCTCTCTCAGTATCGTCGGCATCGCTCACCTGCGACCCTATCGGGCATATCCCAGCTCCGCGAGCAGTTCGTCCATCTTTGCCACCGCCTCGTCGCGCCGCCGCTCAGCATCCCGCAGCTGCGCCAAGGCGTCCTCGATGCTCATCACTTCCACGGGCTCGGTAGTGTCCACGTACCGGCTGATGTTCAGATTGAAGTCGTTGGCCCGCATCTCCTCCAGGTCTGCCACGTGGGCGAAGCGTTCCACGTCCTCGAAGGCGGTATACGCCTCGACGATCCTGGCGATGTGTTCCTTGTCGATATAGTTCCGCGCTTTGCCTTGCCGGAAGCTGCCCTCCTGCGCCGCGTCTACGAACAGCACCTTGCCACGCCGCTCGGCGGGTTTGGCTTTGTTCAGTACGCAGATAGCAACGGGGATGCTGGCCCCGGAGAAGAGGTTGGGCGCCAGTCCGATGACCGCCTCGAACAGGTCGGCCTCCACGATGCCCTGGCGTATCTTCCCCTCCGCCCCGCCCCGGAACAGGATGCCGTGGGGCATCACGATTCCCACCATGCCCTGAGAGTTGATCACGCCGAGCATGTGCAGTAGGAAGGCGAGGTCACCCTTCGTCTTGGGCGGGATGGCGCCGTAGCGGTCGAAGCGGTGGTGCGGGTCGTTTGGCGCGAATTCGTGTCCCCAGTTCTTCAAGCTGAAGGGCGGATTGGCGATCAGCCGGTCGTAGGAGAGGAGGCGTCCCGTCCCGTCCACTAGGCCCGGCTCCGCGATGACGTCGCCGGGTTCCAGACGAGCGGCCCGCAGGCCGTGAAGCAGCAGGTTTAGCTTGCCGATGGCCAGGGTTCCCAGGTTGCGCTCTTGGCCATGCAGCGCCAGGTCACGGAGGTCTCCGCCGTGTTCTTGCACGTACTGAGCAGTGTAGATGAGCATCCCGCCGGAGCCAGCGGTGGGGTCGCAGATACGCATCCCCTCGCGTGGTTGAAGCAGCTCGATAATGAGGCGCACCACGGGGCGAGGCGTGTAGAACTCGCCGCCCTTCTTCCCAGCGTCGTCGGCGAACCTGTTTATCAGGTACTCGTAGGCGTCGCCCAGCACGTTGCCGCCGCCTGCCGCGTCTTCCCGCAAGTTCTCGTCGCGCAGGTCCAGGCCGTCGAAGTGGTTGAGCAGGCCGCGGATGATGCGTTCACGGTTGGCCGGGCTGCCCAGCTTGGACTCGTCGTTCCAGTTGGTACCCGCCAGCACGCCGTCCAGCCTGGGAGTGTTAGCGTCCTCGATGGCGTGGCTGACGACGTTCAGGGTTTCGCCCAAGTTCATCGAGGCGGCAGCAATGGCCTCCCAGCGGGCCGATGCTGGGACGAAGAACTCGTGCTCGTCCCGGTCGTTGAGCGCCACGTCGCGGGCAACGCCCAGCGCGACGGCGTTCTCCACCTCCTCATCGAACCGGTCGGACAGCCGCTTAAGGAAGAGAATGGAGAAGATGTAGTTCTTGTAGTCGGCGGCGTCGATCTGTCCGCGCAGGATGTCGGCGGCCTGCCACAACTTCGACTCAAGCTCCTGCCTGGTCAACGTCATAGGTCTCTCCTCAAGGTTGCTGATACGGCCATGCGGCCAATCTCACTTATCATCGAGTCGCGGAGCGTCTCACGGCGCAGCCGGGCGGCTTTGACCGACGATGCATACGCCGCCTCTACGAGCCGGGCTACCGTATCGAGATCACGCGGGGGTGGCACGGGAACCTGAACCTCACCCAAGCTTCTAGCCGACAGCGACTTGAGGGTGGCGCTCACTGTCATCAGTTTGCCGAACTGCGCCCGGCCATGGGACGAAGTGAGGCAGTACCAGAGCCAGTGCCCCATGCCGGATTCCGGTTGCTTCGCTCGCACCATCACCCTTCACGACGGCTGCGACTTCGGCGTGGTGCGCCAGGGTCTCGCCCTGCGGCGCAAGTCCTACATTGAATATACAAGCTCCAGTTCTCTCGATAGACTAGGTAGTGTTGACATTTCACGTTATTCCGCGCTCTCTATGATGCGCCGCTCTTCTGCTGCGACCGCTTTCCTGTCAAACTCGATTCCAATCAGATCGCTCTTCAGATACGCCGCATCCCCTTGCCTACGTTCACACCAGAGCAGCAACGCTCCCTCCTCGGGCTTCATCCCCGGCACCTCGACTTTCCACGGTACAGCCCTCACGCCGACCCATGGCCTTTGCGTCACAACCATCGGTGGTAAGGCATAGGAATGCTCGCTCGGGATCAAGGAGAATCTGTTCTCCGGCGTCAGACGGATCAACCAGCGATTGAAAAGTGTCCCGATGTGGAAGTCATTGATCTCGTGAAACACCTTGAGCGAATCTGTAAGTTGATCCCCGCCCTGTTCCTCCCAGAGCGCTTGATTAGGTGTCTCAGGATCCCAGAACATGCCACGTGGCAACCAGACGTTGAGCTGCATGTATTTCACAGTTCGGTCGCCTCGATTCTGGACCTTCCAATATAGGTGGATCGGCCAAGTCAGGCTTGCTGAGATATGGGGCAGAACGTCCGTTCCTTCGGAGTTCGTGGTGGCTTGAACATGGATAAAAGATTCTACTCTGTTGGCGACATGAGCCTCGGTGGCCTCCAACTCCGCCTCCGATCCAATCACTCGGGCTTGATTTCGTCTGATGATGTTGCCGACGGTGCCCTTATCTAGGCTGTAGTCGAACTCGGCTTCCACCTTCTGAGCGATCACTCGATAGCTCAGATCCGGGGCATTTCGTTTCGTATCGATTATGAATTCCCTGATATTGCTCGGGGTTTTTTTTCCTTGCTGACCCAACGCGCTCTGCCTTCTTGTGATTCACCGGGGAAACTCGGTGAAAGTCGATGAATGTCTGCAACGTAAGCGCAAGCCGCCCGAAATGGGGAATCTTAACCCGAATCCACCGAAGGAGGGCGTCGGGTTAGCGTCCTGAGGCGGCAAGAAGGCGCTCCTGTGCTTCTGGGATAATGGTTTTGTAGCAAAAAAACGACCCCGGAAAAGGAGCACCCAGTAGATGCTGCCACGCAACCACCCCGACCGGATCCAAATCACCTTCGACGACCGCCGCTTGGTGGCCAATGCCGGGCTGCTCCTTCCGGCCACCCTGGCGCGGCACCTCGGCCTGCCCGAACTCGTCCGGCAGCGCCTCGACCTGGGCGATGCCCCGGGGCGGGCGAACACGAGCGACAAGATGATGACGCTGGTGGCGTCTGCGCTGGCTGGGGGCGACTGCATTGACGACGCCGATGTGTTGCGCACCGGGGGGACGGCCTGCACCCTGGGCGGCACGGTCAAGGCGCCATCCACCCTGGGCACCTTCCTGCGCAGCTTCCGGTGGGGCCACGTCCGTCAACTCGACCGGGTGAGCCGCGAGTTGCTGGCCCGGGCTTGGCAGGCCGGGGCGGGACCCGGCGACGGGCCCCTGACCATTGACCTGGACTCCACCATCTGCGAGACCTACGGACTGGCCAAGGAGGGCGCCCGCCACCACGGCTATACCGGCAAGCGGGGCTACCACCCGCTGCTGGCCATCGCCGCCGGCACCGGAGACGTGCTGATGTCCCGGCTGCGCGAGGGCCGGGCCAACACCGCCCGCGGCGCCGCCCACTTCCTGCGGGAGACGGTGGGACGGGTGCGCTACGCCGGGGCCAACGGACGACTCACGCTACGGGCCGACAGCGGGTTCTACACTCATGGCGTGGTATCCGTCTGCCGCAAGATGGATGTCCGCTTCTCCATCACCATCCGCCAGCACAAAAGCCTGCACAATCTCATCGAGGCGATACCCGAAGATGCCTGGACGCCGATTCCTTACTGGATGGACGGTGCCGCCGATGTGGCCGAGACCACCTGCACCCCCTTCCAGGCCGAGGCGGACGCCGCGCCGGTACGGCTCATCGTCCGGCGGGTGAAGCCGACGCCCGGTTCCCAACTGGCCCTCTTCGCCAAATACAGCTATCATGGCTTCATCACCGACCGAGACGGGGAGTTGCTCGAACTGGAGGCTGACCATCGCCGCCACGCCGAGATCGAGAATACCATACGCGACCTCAAGTACGGCGTCGGGCTGAACCATCTCCCCTCGGGCCGCTTCGCCGCCAACGGCGCCTGGCTGGCCGTCCAGACGATGGCCCACAACCTGGCCCGCTGGACGGCGCGGATCGGTCTGGGAGAGCGGATAGCCACCACCAAAACCCTCCGGCGGCGGTTCTTCTCCCTGGCCGGACGGCTCACCCGCTCGGCACGCCGGTTGACCCTGCATCTTCCGGATCGCTGGCCTTGGGCTGAGAAGTTCAGCCGCGCCTTGGCCCGGCTGCGAGCCATTCCACTCCCGGCCTGACGGCACCGTCGGCGACCGACCCACCCACCGGACAACCGAAGATCCCCGCAGACTCGTGCCAGCCCGGTCCGAGAGAGTTCCCTGCTGCGTATTCTCTCGCCATCCCGCGCATCGCAGCTCCCGCAGACGGCCATAGGGGCCCCTGTGCGGCGATGAAGACCGTCCGCCGACCTCCCTACCCCAAATGGAACCCAGGCTATTTCCCCTGTAGCTCCCTCACCCCCCTTCCGCTTTCCTCACGCCGTCCATCGGTGTCCTTCGGTGGATTCGGGCTTAACGAAAGGCCCCAGGATGTCCCAGTATACGCCCATGGCGGGAGAACAAGGACCGACCGAACCGATGCCAGGTGGCCTGAATCCGGAGGATCGCCATCTCTGAGGTGCTCTGTCCGCTCCGAGGCGACAAATCGACAGCCGGGGTTTTACTCGGGCATGCTCCTTGTGTCTAGTCGATGGAAGTCTGCGGGGCATCTCTCTTCCAGGCGCTGGACCGCTACCAGCGATATCAGGGCAGAGGATTGTGTTGCCCGGGGGCCGTGTAGATGGGGCTCGTGACATCCTTCAAGGAATTCTTGAAAAAACGCGGTGACCGCGCGGGCAGGCCTCATATAAGTGTAAGGAATATATGGGAAACGAATGTTCTAGACGATTCCTTCGACTCGCCGGCTTCCGAGTACGCGACTTCGGAGGGTGGGTGGTCCGAGGAAATGCGGAAGAATCGCCAGACCGAGCTGCGGTACCGTCGATGGGGCCGTGGATCTGGTAGCCAAAAGGGGCGAAGTCAGGGTGAGCACTCTCGTAAACGGCGGGGCCGAGGTACACGAGTGCTCGACGTCTGCAACGGAGAAATAGCTGGCCAAACTCACTTCGGAGTTCGGACCTCTAAACACGACGGTAAACAGCGAGGGACGCAACGTGGTCGTTCTCAGCGAGACAAACGAGTACGGAGATGAAGAGGACAGTCTTGATTCCTGAGTCGATGGGCGTCGCGAGTGAGGGAGCCAGCATGGCCTCGTTCCACGAGGCAGGGCCCGGTGCGAGTCCGAGGGCGACGCTCCAAGCGATTCGGGTGGGTCCCATAGCTCAGTCGATCGCCAAGCCGCTGATCGTAAATGGGCACTACCTGCACAGCTATCCGGGTGGCACGAAGCTTGCCTTCGGTGCGTTTCTCGGGAGTGCCCTCCTGGGTGTGCTGACGCTTGGCGTAGGTCCGAAGCTAGGCTATCAACTCGTCGCAGGAGCCAAGCCGGAAGACTGCGTGACACTTACTCGTCTCTGGCTCTCCGACCGGTTGCCGCGGAACAGCGAGTCGCGGGTGCTGGGGATCGTGCTTCGTGCGTTGAAGCGGCACACGTCTCTTAAGTTTGTCCTTGCCTACGCCGACCCATCCGTAGGGCACGTGGGAACCATCTATCAGGCCAGCGGCTGGTCTTATTCGGGAATTTCGGCAGCCATGCCTATGTACGACCTGGGCGACGGCGTTCCTCGCCACAGTCGAAGCCTCGCCTACATGTTCGGGACCCATTCTCAGCGACACTTCGCGACCAACGGAGTCTCGCTGAGACCCCTGCCGCAGCCGGGAAAGCATCGCTACGTCTATTTCCTAGATCGTGAGTGCACTCGTCGATTGAATGCGCGAGTTCTGCCATATCCGAAGAAGGAGGACGTTATTGAGGGTCGTTGATCTACCAGTTGGGAGCCTCAGGGAGGCGGCCTGGAACCCGAACGCGATGGAACCACCCATGGTCGCAAAACTCCGCATGAGCATCGCCCGGTTCGGCTTAGTCGGGAACCTGGTGGTGCGGCGTGTGTACGTTGACCGATACGAGGTCATCGGCGGCAACCAACGTCTCCAGGTGTTGAAAGAGATGGGCGTGAAGCAGGTCCCATGCGTGGTCCTTGATCTGGACGATGCCGAAGCTCGCCTGCTAGCTCAGGCCCTGAACCACGTAGAGGGCGTCGACAACGCGGGGCTCAAGGCCGAGCTGGTGAAAGAGGTGCTCAAGTCCATCCCCCGGTCCGAAGTGTTGGCAGTCCTGCCCGAGACCGAGGATGGACTCAGTGTCCTGGAGTCTCTCGGTGAAGCGGACCTCGCGGAGCACCTGCGGGCATGGGAGCAGGCCCAGGCCGCACGGCTTCGCCATTTCACGGCGCAGCTGTCGGCGAGCCAGCTCGAGGTAGTGGAGGAGGCGATGGAGCGGGCCGCGTCGGGAACCGGCGCCGATCCCTCGAACCCAAACCAGCGTGGCAACGCCCTCTACCACCTGTGCCAGGAATACCTGGAGAGGAGTCCAACGCCATGAAAAAGCTGCCATGCCCGGTCTGCTCGGAGACCCTGTCCGTACGCCTAGCCACCGGGCGCAAGTCTGGCAAGCCCTTCGTGATGCTGGTCTGTCCGATCGATGGCAGACACATCCGCGCCTTCGTCTCCGACCGGGACTTTGTATCCAGCGTCATCGAGAAGGCGGGTATACGCGAACCAGTGTCTAAGCCAGTCCCAACGGGTAGGACGGGGACGGAAGGGTAGGGACTCCCGCGGTGGAAGCATATAAACAACTAAAACTCAGACAGAGGGAAGCACGCATCGCGGCGACCTTGCCCGCCACCATTGGAGAAGATGCCATCACTGCCACCGCGCCCATAAGGGAGATAACGACGGGGCTGTCTACCAGGCTGGGCCTGGTGCAGACGGCACTGTCGATGGTGCTCGAGGGGCGGACCAGGGCCACGGTGACAGAGGTGACCGATCGGGCCGCTGACGACTTCGAGGTATTCATCTTGCCGTCAGTGGGAGGTCAGATCTTCAGTGATTTGGGAGTCCGGCGCGTCAGTGTCCATGGCCAGCGCCGGCTGATCCTGGAAGCTGAGTCTCTGCAGGCTGTCCACGATGACCTGGTAGGGCAGATGGAGAGGCTGAAACCTCAGGTTGAGGCAGCGGCGGAAAAGTTCGAGAGGTCGACCGAGACGGTGCAGGTGTTGGAAGGGCGGATGAGCAGGATCTACCAGCGTGCTAGCCACGAGAAGGAATTGAGGGCGTTCATCATCAAGTACGAGCAAGAGGGCAGGGGGGCCAACGAATGGCAGTCGCGGTACGACGGGCTCAAGGCCCGCATCCAGCGAGGAGAGGAGTTGAAGGCGGCCTGCCAGGAGCTGGAAGCAAAGATAGCGGAGCTGGGCTCCCCTGAGGAGATGCAGAAGGTATTGGAGGAGAAGCTTCGGGACCATGAGAGCCGTATGGAGGAGCTAGCCAAACGCGATGAAGCCCTGGAGAAATCGGGACGCGACGTGGACCGCAAGGAAGCGGCTCTTGAGAAGAAGCTAGAGGAGCTGGATCAGAGGGAGCGGGCTCTTTTGGGCAGGTTCTTCAAGTACAACGTTCGCGAAGGCGTGGTCGAGACAGGCGAGGTCAAGAAGGAACTGAAGGAAAGGAAGAAGGAACTGGCCCGTCTGGACCGTGAGCTGGGGAAGAAGCGTGGCATGCTGGCCCGGCTGCGAGGGAAGGACTGATGCGCGTCGGTCTCTACGCCAGAGTCTCCACCTTGGACAAGGACCAGGACCCCGAGACGCAGCTCGTGGCACTGCGAGAGTTCGTTCGGGCCCAGGGTTGGGAGATTTTCCGCGAGTACGTGGACCACGCCCCTGCGCGAGACCTGACCCATCGGACGGCCTGGCGCGAGCTACTGGACGACGCGGCCAGGAAGCGATTCAAGACGGTGGTGGTCTTCAGGCTGGACCGGGCCTTTCGGTCGGTCAAGGACATGCACGACACGCTGGCTACGTGGGAGCTGTTGGGGATCGCTTTCAAGAGCGTGCGAGAGCAGTTCGACACAGGGACGGCTGTGGGAAGACTGCTGCTGAACCTTCTGGCGGCGGTGGCAGAGTTCGAGTTGGAGCTGATCCGCGAGCGTGTGAAGGCGGGGATGGACAGGGCTCGCCGACAGGGCAAGCGGATAGGGCGTCCCAGGGTAACGGACCGGCGAGGCTTCGATCGTCGTTTTGGAGCTATTTTGGAGCGCCTAAGCTCGGGAGAACTATCGAGACGTAAGGCGGCGTTTGAACTGGGTATCGGCTATGCAACGCTCAAACGCCTGATCGACGCACAAGAGTCGGCTGGCTAGGTGGCTGCCTTGGAAACGCCTGTACATCCACAAAACGTGCCTCAAAACGGGTTGACGTGTATACGTTCCCGTATACACTGTACCGCCACAAATCCAGGTGCTGTCAAATACGGTGAGACAGACCTCATCATGATCGATAACTTCCTTGAGACACTTGCCAATGCGGCCATGGCCGTTGCAGCCCGCAGGCCGAACGACGAGGACGAAGAATGAGCGACGCGAACTCCAAGAGAGCTGTGGCCTACCTCAGGGTATCGTCTATCTCACAGGTGGACGGGCACTCTCTGAACGCCCAGGAGCGGCTCTTCAATCAGTTGTGTGAGAGCCGAGGGTGGGCGGCCGTCAGGGTCTATCGGGAAGAGGGCCAGTCGGCCCACTCGGAGTCGGTGAAGAAGCGCCCTATCTTCCGCCAACTGATGGAGGACGCCAGGAGGGATCAATTCGATATCGTCGTAGTCCATACCCTTGACCGATGGTCTCGCAACCTCAGGGTCACCCTGGAGTCGCTGGCCAACCTGGGCATGCACAACGTCGCTCTCGTCTCCATCACCGAGAACATCGACTACTCGACCCCTGAGGGGATGTTGACGACTCAACTTCTGGGGTCCTTCGCCCAGTTCTTCTCCAACATGCTTGGCACTCACGTAAGCAAGGGTCTGGATGAGAGGGCCAATGAGGGCAGACACACCGGCGGCATCCCGTTCGGATACGAATCCTGCTGGATGAGCCAGGACGGAGAGCGCAGGCGCAGATGCCCAAAAGAGCATTCCGGGGGCGTTCATCTTATTGCGTCCGAGGTTGCCGCGGTCCGGGAGATGTTCAAACGGTACTCAACGGGATCGACCACACTAAGCCAGCTCGCCGCGTGGCTGAACGCGAGCGGCTTACGGACTCGCAACACCAAGCAGCTGGCAGGCGCTGATGGCAAGCTCTCGCCCGGTCCGAAGCTATTTACCACTGCCTCAGTGAGGGGCATCCTCCATAACGCTTTCTACTCGGGTCTTGTCAGGCACAGGAAGCAACTCCGACCGGGAGCCCACGAGCCAGTCGTCGGCCAGGAGCTCTTCGATCTGGTCCAGGACAAGATGCGGCACAACAGCGGCAGATCAACGACCCTGAGCCCTCACCCTCACCCTGAGCGTGACTATCTTCTGAAAGGGATCATCCGTTGCGCCTACTGCAAGATGCCGATGTGGGCACAGACCTATAAAAGCGGAAGAAGGTACTACCGTGAGCACAGGGAGTCTCGCAGTAACACCCAATGCCCAGCTCACGGCGGCTCGATACCGTGCCGCCTGGCGGATGAGCAGGTCGGAAGGATCGTCGAGGCCATCGAGCTGGGACCTGCATGGCAAGAGCAGCTCCTCTCGATAATCAGCGCCAGGGACGAGGTCGAAGTAGTCCAAGCCAAGCGGCGAAAGGTCCAGGAGAGGCTTCGGAGACTCGCCAAGACCTATGTCGATGGAGTTTATGATGACCAGGAGTATAAGCGGCAGAAGCGGAACCTGGAGATGGAGCTCGAGTCCCTCGTTGTGCCAAAGGCTGCCGCAGCCGCAGAGGCGGGGAAGCTGATAGAGAGGCTGCCTGAGCTATGGGCTGGAGCCAACATGGAAGAGCGTCGGAAGCTGTTGGTGGCCATGCTGGACGCCGTTTACGTTGACACGAAAGACGCCCGTTCGGTCGTCGCCATCAAGCCCAAAGCTCCGTTCAGGCCAGTCTTCCATCTGGCAACCACCCGTGCCGGCTCCGGCGTATCTCTTACGCCTGGTTCTGACCGGAAACAACAGGAACGTACCGAGCGCGTGTTCGAGGCCGCCTTCTCATAGCTGCGGCTCGGTCCTGTCCGTTCCACCCGCCATAGCGAAGCACCGCCCCAGCCTGCTGTTCCGCACCTGCTATAGTACCTATGCTCCAAAAGGGGGTCGGCTTGCGTCGTAGCTACCACGAGGCGTAATGTCAGCCGTACCAAAAGGACTTGGTTTTGCTACACTCGGCGCCGTCGACGTGAGTCGCTTACTAGAGGCTGACTGATCCCCGTGTTCGTGGTGGAGACGGGGGAGGGCCTAACTCCACCACAGCCGTTCTCCACTGCATTGGACGCCAGATATGAGCCACCGTTGCCACCGTCTTCAGTGAGGCGTCGATCGTCTGGTGACCCCATCCAAACCCTCACTCTGACTGCTGCTGTCTAGCCTAAGATCGAGTCCGTTCCCGAGGTCGCCGGTTGGAATCCCGTAAGCTGCCATGGACTTCGATCTTGGCCTAACCGAACTGTTTCCGAGCCCGTATATGCCGCGTGACTCCCTCAATGAGCTCCAAAGGGCCGTCGCTTGCGTCGTAGCCTCCACGACGCCTAGAATGGGGTGCACCAGAAGGACTACCTTTTGTGGGAGGGGGCTAAATCACCTCACCGCTAAATCCGGCCACCAGCCTATGACCCATAAGCCAATCTCAGTTCTGCTCGCCACTACCGTGCTGGCTCTGGTTGCCGCATGCGGCGGGGAACCGGAGCCAACTCCCGTGCCGCCTGCGTCCATCGTCGCGGAGGCCCCAACGGCCGCTGCTACTCCGATCCCTACGCGAGAGGCCCTTACGCCGACTCCCACAATGGCCGCCGCCACTCCCGCGCGAGCCTCAGCCCCAGCCCCAACTGTGCCGCCTGCGTCCATCGTCGCGGAGGCCCCAACGGCCGCTGCTACTCCGATCCCTACGCGAGAGGCCCTTACGCCGACTCCCACAATGGCCGCCGCCACTCCCGCGCGAGCCTCAGCCCCAGCCCCAACTGTCGCGCCTCTGGATGACGAAACCTCGAGTATCCTCGAAGCGGCCTCGGCGTTCATGAATGAAGTAGGCTCGGCTCACTTCGGCATGGAGGTACGATTGGAGGTTGAGCCGTTAGCGGTCTCGTTCGCTTACCCCGAATCCACCGAAGGACACCGATGGACGGCGTGAGGAAAGCGGAAGGGGGGTGAGGGAGCTACAGGGGAAATAGCCTGGGTTCCATTTGGGGTAGGGAGGTCGGCGGACGGTCTTCATCGCCGCACAGGGGCCCCTATGGCCGTCTGCGGGAGCTGCGATGCGCGGGAGGCGAGAGAATACGCAGCAGGGAACTCTCTCGGACCGGGCTGGCACGAGTCTGCGGGGATCTTCGGTTGTCCGGTGGGTGGGTCGGTCGCCGACAGTGCCGTCAGGCCGGGAGTGGAATGGCTCGCAGCCGGGCCAAGGCACGGCTGAACTTCTCAGCCCAAGGCCAGCGATCCGGAAGATGCAGGGTCAACCGGCGTGCCGAGCGGGTGAGCCGTCCGGCCAGGGAGAAGAACCGCCGCCGGAGGGTCTTGGTGGTGGCTATCCGCTCTCCCAGACCGATCCGCGCCGTCCAGCGGGCCAGGTTGTGGGCCATCGTCTGGACGGCCAGCCAGGCGCCGTTGGCGGCGAAGCGGCCCGAGGGGAGATGGTTCAGCCCGACGCCGTACTTGAGGTCGCGTATGGCATTCTCGATCTCGGCGTGGCGGCGATGGTCAGCCTCCAGTTCGAGCAACTCCCCGTCCCGGTCGGTGATGAAGCCATGATAGCTGTATTTGGCGAAGAGGGCCAGTTGGGAACCGGGCGTCGGCTTTACCCGCCGGACGATGAGCCGTACCGGCGCGGCGTCCGCCTCGGCCTGGAAGGGGGTGCAGGTGGTCTCGGCCACATCGGCGGCACCGTCCATCCAGTAAGGAATCGGCGTCCAGGCATCTTCGGGTATCGCCTCGATGAGATTGTGCAGGCTTTTGTGCTGGCGGATGGTGATGGAGAAGCGGACATCCATCTTGCGGCAGACGGATACCACGCCATGAGTGTAGAACCCGCTGTCGGCCCGTAGCGTGAGTCGTCCGTCGGCCCCGGCGTAGCGCACCCGTCCCACCGTCTCCCGCAGGAAGTGGGCGGCGCCGCGGGCGGTGTTGGCCCGGCCCTCGCGCAGCCGGGACATCAGCACGTCTCCGGTGCCGGCGGCGATGGCCGGCAGCGGGTGGTAGCCCCGCTTGCCGGTATAGCCGTGGTGGCGGGCGCCCTCCTTGGCCAGTCCGTAGGTCTCGCAGATGGTGGAGTCGAGGTCAATGGTCAGGGGCCCGTCGCCGGGTCCCGCCCCGGCCTGCCAAGCCCGGGCCAGCAACTCGCGGCTCACCCGGTCGAGTTGACGGACGTGGCCCCACCGGAAGCTGCGCAGGAAGGTGCCCAGGGTGGATGGCGCCTTGACCGTGCCGCCCAGGGTGCAGGCCGTCCCCCCGGTGCGCAACACATCGGCGTCGTCAATGCAGTCGCCCCCAGCCAGCGCAGACGCCACCAGCGTCATCATCTTGTCGCTCGTGTTCGCCCGCCCCGGGGCATCGCCCAGGTCGAGGCGCTGCCGGACGAGTTCGGGCAGGCCAAGGTGCCGCGCCAGGGTGGCCGGAAGGAGCAGCCCGGCATTGGCCACCAAGCGGCGGTCGTCGAAGGTGATTTGGATCCGGTCGGGGTGGTTGCGTGGCAGCATCTACTGGTTGCTCCTTTTCCGGGGCCGTTTTTTTGCTACAAAACCATTATCCCAGAAGCACAGGAGCGCCTTCTTGCCGCCTCAGGACGCTAACCCGACGCCCTCCTTCGGTGGATTCGGGCTTACGTGGGGGAGTTTCAGACGCCTGACCGCGCGCAAGGCACTATAAACGGGTTCCTCGTTCAAGAATCGGAGGTCATTGCGATTGGCGAGGAAATGTATACGCAGGTACGCGGCGGTTGGATAGAAATAGCTGTCCGTCTTCCCTTCTTCCTGGATCCGGTCAAGACAATCAATGCTGCCTTATCCGGCGGGGGCAACCTTAGACTCGTTGGAGACGGTATTGTGGATGGCACCCCCATGGATCATATGAAAGCTTCCTACGAACCAGGCGTCCTTAGCCCGAACAGCGGCGAGGTTGCCTTGGAAGTATGGATAAGCAAGCAAGACTCTCAATTGAAGCAGATCGCCGTCGAGGAAACGGCAGACTTGGGCCCGGAGGGGCACCCGATTGTCGGCAAGCTGGCCACAGGCGCGGTCCGAGCGCACGCGACGATGAAGCTGTCTGACTCCGCCGAGCTCGTGTCGATCGAATCGCCTGTGCCCCCTGCGAAACCCGGAAATATGAGGCAGAGTCACGGAGGCCTCTTTACGGCCACCATGCTTGGGGACGGGAGGGTGCTCGTTGCCGGAGGAGAAAACGAGAGCGTGGGACCGATGGCAATACAGTCAGCAGAGATCTACAACCCCTCATCAGGCGTGTGGTCCTCGGCCGGTAACATGTAAGGTGGACCCCATTATTAAGACAGCACGAGGGCTAAATTAAGAGAGTCTCCCACCCCTGCGCTAGGTTTCACCAAGCCCGATGGCAGCCCTGCTTCTTCAGCTGCTGCTCCCCTTTCTTCCTGGCCATGTTGGTACACCTCTGCTGGGGTCCGGTAGCCCAAAGCCTGGTGAGGCCTCTGCCGGTTGTAGAACTCCAGGTAGGCATTGATCCCAGTTCGGGCCTCGGCGACGGTCTGGTAAGCTTTCAGATACACCTCCTCGTACTTGATGCTCCGCCACAGCCGCTCCACGAAGATGTTGTCCAGGTACCTACCCTTACCATCCATGCTGACCTGGACCCTCTGCTCCTGCAACGTCTGGGTAAAGGCCTCACTGGTGAACTGACTCCCCTGGTCGGTGTTGAATATCTCCGGTCGTCCCTTACCCAGGGCTTCCTCCAACGCCGCCACGCAGAAGCTGGTGTCCATGGTGTTGGAGAGCTTCCAGGCCAGCACGTGCCGGCTGTGCCAGTCCATGATGGCCACCAGGTACAGGAAGCCCTTCGGCATGGGGATGTAGGTGATGTCCGCGGCCCAGACCTGGTCGACCCGATTAACCTCCACTCCCTTCAGCAGATAGGGAAAGATCCGGTGTCCCGGCGCTGGTTTGCTGGTGTTGGGACGCCGGTAGATGGCTTCCAGACCCATCAACCGCATCAGCCTTCGAACCCTTTTTCGGCTCACCAGATAGCCCTGTTGCAGCAGCCAGGCCTTCATCTTCCTGGAGCCGTAGAAGGGGGTCTTCAAATACTGACGGTCCATCAGGGCCATCAACTCCAGGTCTTCTGCCCTGGTCGGTACCGACCGGTAGTACACCGAGGCCCGGCTGACGTCCAGCAGGATACATTGACGCACCAAAGACAGCTGCTGGTGGTCTCGGTCTATCATGGCTCGCCGTATGCTGCGACTCATAGACCGGACCTTTCCGACAAAAAATCGCGTTCCACCTTCAGCTGGCCGATGTGCCGGTAGAGGTGGTTAATCTGAGCTTCCTTGGCTTTCTCCTGGGATTTCTGATTGGTGGCAAATAGCTCCGGGGCTCCTTCCGCCAGGGCCCTTTTCCAGGCGTGAATCTGACTGGGATGGACCTCAAATCGGCTGGCCAGCTGGGCGATGGTCTCTTCCCCCGCAAGGGCGGCCAAGGCCACCTTGGCCTTGAACGCCGGACTGTGCTTATTCCTCGTCTGCTTCATGTCCTGCTCCTCCACGTCGGTTAGTTGCCGGTTATTTTAGGAGCTGGACTCTCTCTTAGCCAGTTGTCTAGTTTTTGGGTACCACCTCACCAGGACGGCAGGGTGCTGGTCGCCGGCGGCGTTAGCGATGACGCCGCTGAACGGGAGTCCTTCGGTTCATCAGAGTTATACGATCCGACCACAGGCGTCTGGACGCCGACGGGCAGCATGGCGAAACCGCAGTTCGGACACGTAGCTGTGCTGCTGCCAGATGGGAGAGTGCTGGCCGCTGGCGGCTGGATACTCCGGCCCGGCGCCGATGTGGCGAGTACCGTTGGCTCCGCAGAGCTCTACGATCCGTCCGTAGGTACCTGGTCCTTGGTAGGGAGCATGGCGCAGCGCCGGGCGCTTCCTGCCACGGCGCTGCTGGCGGACGGAAAGGTGTTGGTAACGGGCGGGACACTATTCCCTGAGAAAGGGGCCGTTGCGACGGCGGAGATCTATGACCCGGCGACTAGAGAATGGTCCGAGACGGTCAGCATGAGCACCGGACGCGGGGACACTCCAGCAACGCTTCTTCAAGACGGCAGGGTTCTCGTTGCCGGTGGCGCCGACGATGACAACCGGCCACTCGCCTCTGCGGAGATCTACGATCCTATCTCCGGCACCTGGTCGCCCGCGGCCGGCATGAATGAGCCACGCTTCGGACACTGGGCTATTGTGCTCGCAGACGGCACGGTGCTAGTTTCCAGTTCCTGGAATGCGCATCAGCCTGACCGCGCCGCGGAGATATACGACCCTACCAGCGACAGCTGGGCACCAACCAGCGAGATGGTCCAGGTCCGATTGGTCAGCGAGGGAATGCTGCTACGGGACGGTCGAGTGATGGCCGTAGGCGGTGCTGATGAAGAGGGGCATGGTCTCACGTCTGCGGAATTCTACGATCCGTCGTCCGATATCTGGACACCATCCACGGAGGCCGCCCGCTAAGAGCTTTCTTTGCTGTGAATGAGTTCGCCGCGACCCACACCTCGTCGCAACCTTCCGTACTCCGAACTGATCTCGGCCCCTAGTATCAAGATCAGGCTGCCAACGTAGGCCCACAGGAGCATCGCTATGACCGGCGCTAGCGAGCCGTACACGTTCTCGAAGTTAGCGAATCTGTTCACGTAGATGATGAACACGTTCTTCGTCACTTCGAATAGCACAGCCGCCACAATGGCACCTGGCCAGATATAGCGCCAGTAGGTCTTGGTGTTAGGCATGAATTTGTAGATCAATAGGAAGAGCATTGTTATGAGGGCCAGCGACGTACCTTGGAGCAGCGAACGGCCCACGGTGTCGGACAAGAAGCCCAAGCTCGTCGCATCGGATTCGGCCAGACGGGACGCCGTTCGAGCTACCGTGGCCGCCCCCATCGACAGGAAAAACAGCGCGCTAACACCTACAGCCATGAGAAGCTGCATCGGCTTGCGGACGTAGTAGGGCCGGTCCTTGTGGACATCCCAAGCTCGGTTTACGGCCTTGTTAACGGCCCCGAACATCGCGCTGCCCGACCACAAGAGCCCCAACACTGCGAACAGACCTATGGCGCCGCGCAGGCCATAGACGGCCTCGATGTTACTCACGACGATCTCCTCCGACCCTGGTAGGTACCGGATCACAAAGTCGGTCAGTTGCTCGTGGGCCGCATCGGTCTCGAAGAAGAAGCTCAGCAGCGCCGCTAACCCCAGAAGCAGGGGAAACAAGGAGAATAGGACGTAGAACGCGACACCTGCCGCCATGTGGGTGGCATCGTCGGCACCCATCTCCCGGACGGTTCTGATGACAAGTTGAGCGACGAAGCTCCGTTCTGCCCACGGCCGCACCGGGCGGGTCAACCGTTCGACGGATGCGGCTAGCAGGACAAAAGCGGGGTTCCCTGTGGGCTTCTTGAACACTTCGGCATCCTCTTGATCCACTCTATGGTGTTCGCATCGGGTTACATCTGAGCGATGGCCGCCTTGCTGACTAGCGCAGATCAGGCTGCCACGACCGGAGTAATTGTAGACGGTCAGTTAGGCATACTCACGTGGGTTGTACTTGGCTTCTTCGGAGGAGGTTATGCCTGCCTCGCTCAAGCCGTCGGCGCTCACCCCAAGTACTACTGCCCCAGCTTCGGTGATATCATCCATTACCGCATCGACTCGGACACCCTAGAGCTTGCCCAGCATCAGGCGCGCCAGTCGGCCATGAAGGAAGGCCGCGCCGTTCATCATATGTAGCGAGATGATGGCCAAGGGGATGCCGGTGATCGTGAGTATCAGAGCCTCCCACAGCGCGTCAACCTGCCAGATGCCCATGTCGATCCCGTCGTCAACCGAGAAGTAGAACGGGGCGGCTAGGAGCGCACCCGTGAAAGCGACCAGAACCACCACGATGACGAATGAGGCGATCCCCAGTGGAAACTTCAGGAACAGGTAGAGAATGCCGGTCCACGTCAGTCTATTTGCCAGGTGCGCGTTGAGCCGACGCCACGCGCCGATGAACAGGCGCTCTTCGGTACCCAGACTCGGATGGCCGTCCTCAAGGCGCTCGGACCGGTCGTCGCCAGGCGCTATGGCGGGTATGCATTGGATAGGGACGGCGCCGCCGATGGCCGGACTGCTCCGGCTGGTTTGCGCCATCCCCCCCCTCCGAACCGGACGTGCGACTTTCACCGCATCCGGCTCTCCATCAGATGGGTTAGACCAGTGTGTCGGGAACATCGGCTTTTCCGCCATCCTCGTCGGGTTCATACATCCCGCCTCCGGCGTAGTTCGCTTCGTTCCACTCCCATCTGACTGCCCCCCTTCGCCATGCGGCCGGCTTTCCCGGCCTCGGACTACTACGAGGGCTCTGCCACACGTCCGGCGTTGGCCGAAGGCTGGCCTACTCCGTTGCCGGAGAGCCGGACGTGCTTCCCAAGTTCGACCAGGTTGCATCTTCATGCCGTCTTAGATCCTGCCTGTACGCCTGGCACGGCTCGTTGCCGCGCTCGCCATCGGAGGATGCCGATCAAAGGGAGTACAGCATCCCTGCCTGAACAAGGCTGTCTCTGCAAGGAAGAGACAGAGATTCCGATGACTCCACCCTCGCCCTACCGTGAGCGGGTGGTTCATGGTGCGACGCTTCAATCAGCAGTTCCTTTCGTGACCATAACGGCACTCTGGCTAGCAGCGCGCGGCGTGGTAGGGTGGCCGCCGCCACATTGTCGGGAAGGCTTCAGACACGACTCCGCCTCTGGCCCTCGCGCCTGCTTCCCTAGCCACCGGCCTACTCCTGGCCGGGTTCCACACCTGGAACGTTCAACCTATGCGCTTCTTGGCGCACCTTCCTTGAGCAGGTGGATCGCCAGCAAGCGCTCGAACTGGTACAACACCCACGACGCGGCCAGAACAAGAGCCAGTATGGGAATGCCTAGCCAAATGATCGCCAGTCCAAAGCCCAAGGATATGCCGGTCACCAGAAAGACGAAGTACGCGATGCCCAGGGGGAACGACAGCAACAGGTAGAGGATATTGAGATAGCTCTGCGGCTCGATGACCACGCTGAAGAACGGTACCAGCCTCAGCTTGTTCATGTTTGCCCTCCTTCTGTGTCGCGTATCAGCCAGCAACTCTCACTTCGGTTTATACGCCACGTAGACCACCGGCATCAGTTTACCCCACACCTCAGCAGCATAGAAGAGGCTCCTCTCATCTTAATCTGTGGCGATGTTCCCGAGTCCCGACAGGTGGACCTCCTGGTCCCAAATGAGTCGGTCGCCTGCCACAATCCGCAACACATCAGGGTTCTTTAGGTCGTCCGCTTGCGCTCTCCCAACGGACTGATCGATGTAGTTAAGGAACAATCCAGTAACGTTCCCATGTGTGGTGATGCCGATCGTTTTTTGCGGGTACACAGCAAGTATCTGTTTGACTGCCGCCACGAACCGTTCTTGCGCGTCAAGTGAACTTTCGCATCCGGGCAGCGCGAAATTGAAGTCGTCCCACGATTGGCGCCATATCTCGTTGAAGTTATCGCCGAAGTTATCGTCGAACTCCTTGACCACCGTTCGCTCGCGGAGGTCATCCCCGACCTCAACTTCAAGGCCAACTCTATTGGCGAAGGGCTGAATCGTCTGCAAACATCGCGAATATGGGCTTGAGAACAACACCTCGATTCCAAGGGGCACAAGCAGGTCGGATAGGTTTTCTGCCTGGTCTAATCCAACCGGACTAAGCGGCCACTCCGAGTCTGGCAGCTTTGCAGACGGTTGGCTCTGCGCATATCGAATCAGGTAGATATTCATTTCTACAATGCACCTGCTGTCCGGTAGACGTCAGACACCGTTCCTGCGGGCTCCTCTACGATATCGATCGGCATCGCATCACTGTTGCTTGGGTACAACCAACTCAATGCTTGTGGATAAGAAGACGCTCAACGAGCCAGCCGGTCATAGTGTTAAGGTATCCTTCGGCATATTTGTCACCCACCTTCACTATATGGTTGGCTCCAGCGAACAGCTTGATGGTGTAGTCCCTGTTCCCTCCTTTGTTCAGGGCCTCCTCAAAGGCTGGGGCAGATTCCACGGAGGAACTGGCAAACAAAGGGGGTCGCTTTGATCCACCCCCTTTTCGTATCTAGTTGGGTCCCTTCCGCCGCACCCAAACAACTGGTCACTTGTTTGTCAGACGGGGAGTTAGGCCCTCCCTCTTCTCCACCACGAACACGAATAAGGAATCGCCCCAGGCATAACTCAATGGGCGGGGCCTGTTGTCATCGGTTCGGAGTGTGCTCAGGGCAAGGCAGAATCATGCCCAAAACCACGCCGTTCTGATGGCGCCAGCCGCCTGAGCCGCGACGGCAGTTTCAGACTCTGACCTTTCAGTGGGTTCGCACGGTCTCCTGGTGATGCCTACGCCTGCCGAAGAAGCCGCCTAGCAACAGACCCCCAAGCACCAAGGTGATCCCGATGATCCCTAACGTAAGTTCTATTTCTCCAGAAACAGGAATAGTAGAGGCGACTACGAGCAACCCAGGTATCGCCCCGAGGGCTGCTCCTACGAGCATCGTTCTTATCGCTGCCCGCTGGAGTTGCTGTTTTTCTTGAGAGTTACTCACCGTTAACCGACCACCAACGCCCAAACGTTGAGCGTCATCTCCGGCTCCAGAGGGAGTCTTTCTGGTGCGCCCGATTCTACGCCCTACGGTAGCTACGCGGCAAGGCATACCCTTTTTGGAGCAGTCTAAGGCTCCCCTACAGGTAAGCCGGCCGACGATCCAGAAGCTCACGTCTACCAAACAACTGACCGTTTCTTTGGTAGTCTCGACATCAGATTTGGTTTAGCTATAGCCTACCCCCTTTTTCGGCCGACACGCTGCGTGCCCTTGAAGCTGCCAATGAGTTGATAGATACTCCGACCCAGGGAAAGCGATTCATCTGCTCCGGGGTCTAGCTCAATGTCCTCATGTCCCGCATGACGGTCGTCTTCCCGTGTCCAAACAATGGGGTAGTTCCGTACCTGAAGAGTAGCTGCCACCGCTCCTGCGTAAAAAGGGGACGTTTTTCTGGCGGGGCACCGCATACGACTGAGGTTTCATGCAGGCATCGGATCCGCGGTAGGAAGGGCCGCCCATTCCCTTACCCTCGCATTGAAAGGGAGATGCGGTTCCGCTCAAGGTCCACGTTCAGCACCGTCACGCTCACCTGCTGGTTCACCTTCACTACCCCATGGGGGTCCTTCACGTAGCGGTCTGACAGCTGGCTGATGTGCACCAGTCCGTCCTGGTGCACGCCCACGTCGACGAACGCCCCGAATGCCGTCACGTTGGTCACCACCCCTGGCAGCCTCATGCCAGGCTCTAGGTCCGATACCTTCTCTATCCCCTCAGCGAAGCTGAACGGTTCGATCTGGTCTCGCGGGTCGCGGCCAGGCCTGACCAGCTCCGCCTTGATGTCCATTAGCGTCGGCAACCCTACCGCGTCGGTGGCAAACTGCTCTACGTCGAGCTTGCCACTCACCCCAGCGTCCCGCATCAGTTCCGCGACCGTGCGGCCCAAGGAAGTCGCCATGGCATCCACCACGGCATACCTCTCTGGATGAACGGCAGTGGCATCAAGGGGATTGTCGCTTTCCCTCACCCGTAGGAACCCTGCGGCCTGCTCAAAGGCCTTCAGCCCCAGCCGTGGCACCTTACGTAACTCCTGCCGAGAGCGGAACGGCCCCTTCGCGTTCCGATAGTCCACGATCGCCCGGGCCAGCTGCGGCCCCAGCCCGGACACGTATTTCAGCAGCTGCCGGCTGGCAGTGTTCACCTCCACCCCCATCGCGTTCACGCAGCTCTCCGCTACATCGTTGAGCCTCCTCACCAGCGCCGTCTGGTCCACGTCGTGCTGGTACTGTCCTACCCCAATGGACTTCGGCTCGATCTTCACGAGCTCTGCCAAGGGGTCCATCAGGCGCCGCCCGATGGAGACCGCCCCCCGCACCGTGAGGTCATGATCCGGGAACTCCTCTCGCGCGACTGCCGATGCTGAATACACCGACGCGCCGCTCTCATTCACCATCACCACCGGAACTCGCTCGCCCAGGTCCAGCCCGCGCACGACGGCCTCTGTCTCCCGGCCTGCCGTTCCATTGCCGATAGCTATGGCTTCAATCTTATACTGCTTGGTCAGAGCGGTGATTCTCTGGGCCTCCCTCGCCGTTCGCTCATCCCCCAGGTGCAGAAAAACCGTCTCCGAGTGAAGCAGCTTCCCCTGCTGGTCCAGGCACACAACCTTACAGCCGGTCCGAAAGCCAGGGTCGATGGCCAGCACGGCCTTCTGCCCGAGCAGCGGCGCCAACAACAGATGGCGCAGATTGCCAGCGAACACCGCGATGGCCGTCTCATCGGCCCATTCCTTGAGCAGCTTCCGGGTCTCGGTCTCCACTGAGGGCGCCAGCAGCCGCTTGTAGCCGTCCTTCACCGCCTCCCGCACCTGCTCTGAGGCCGGGCTCTTACCTCTCACGAACCTTTGACAAAGCACGGCCAGCGCCTGGTCCTCCGGCGGCGAGACACGAAGGGATAGGATCCCTTCCATCTCTCCTCGCAACATCGCCAATACGCGATGCGACCTCGTATCAGTGACCTTCTCATCCCACGCAAAGTAGTCGCGAAACTTTGCCCCCTTCTCCTCCTTGCCCTTCACCACCTTGGACCGCACAATCCCATTAGCCATGAACAGGTCACGCATCGCCGCTCGCGCGGCCCCTTCCTCACTCACCCACTCTGCCATGATGTCTCGTGCCCCTGCCAGCGCCGCACCTTCATCCTCCACGCCCTCATCAGGGTTCACATAGGCCACCGCCGCCTCTATGGGACCGATCGAAGCCTCCTGTGCCCATAGGGTCTGCGCCAGCGGCGTCAACCCTTTCTCTCGGGCGATGCTCGCTCGCGTCCGGTGTTTGGGGCGATAAGGCAGATAGGCGTCCTCCAGAGCCGTCAGGGTGTCCGCCGCCAACAGGTACGCCCGCAACTCTTCAGATAGCAGCTCCCTCTCCTGCAAAGACGCCAGGATCGTCTCGCGCCGCTTCTCTAGCCCTCGCAGCCGCTCGACGCCATCGCGGATCGCGGCGATGGCGACTTCGTCCAGCGATCCCGTCGCCTCCTTCCGGTAGCGGGATATGAACGGTACTGTCGCTCCCGTCTCGAGCAGCGATGCGGTTGCTTGCACTTGCCAGCCAGGCAAACCCAGCTGTCCAGCGATCGTCGTCTCGTGTACTGGGGAGAGCGTTGTGGTCGTGGGCTCTTGCACTTCTTCCACGGTCACACCCGGAACACCGTCGTGGTGCGAGTACCTGTACTCAGCCTAATCTCCGTGGCATTGTTCGTATCTCCTACCGCTCCCACATCGACACCTTTCGTTCCGGCAAATCTTACCGAGTTGTCGGTTGATCAGAAAATCCTGAACCCCCTGGCCTGCCCCCGATAATTGTACCGGTGTTCATGTTCGGACTGACACCAGCGTCAGCACCATACGGCTCGTGCTTGCCACAAGGCCTTGCTGAGAATGACTATCCAGCAGCGGTTGGTGCCTGACCATGTTACAAGGATTACCTTCTGGCAACCGCTCGTCAGATAGCTGGACGGCGAGACGGAGTACAGCTGCCGGTGATGCGGGACATGAGGACATTGAGCTAGACCCCGGAGCAGATGAATCGCTTTTCCTTGGTCGGAGTGTCTATCAACTCATTGGTAGCTTCAAGGGCACACAGCGTGTCGGCCGAAAAAGGGGGTAGGCTGTAGCTAAACCAAATCTGATGTCGAGACTACCAAAGAAACGGTCACTTATTTGTCAGACGGGGAGTTTGGCCCTCCCCCGTCTCCACCACGAACACGGGGATCAGTCAGCCTCTAGTAAGCGACTCACGTCGACGGCGCCGAGTGTAGCAAATCCAAGTCCTTTTGGTACGGCTGATATTACGGCTCGTGGTAGCTACGACGCAAGACGGCCCCCTTTTGGAGCATAGGTACTATCCGGGATTCCCCATATGGGCAGTCTCCAAGCTCAAAGGGCAATCCAAACGAGATGGTGGCATCATAGTCAGGTCCTGCAAGGCCAGTCAAACTCCGGTCTATCCAATAAGGGATGCGATTCTCGCCGTGAACCATGCTTCTTGTCCGTCTTTGTCGTCTTCGGCTCCCCGCCAGTGGGGTGAAAGCGCATTGAAGACAAGCCGACTCCCTGGAGCGCTCTCCCTCTTGGCTAGATCGTGGTTGTAGCCTCCCTCAGCTGGGCGCCGGCGATAACCGGCCGATACGATCCAACACTCCCTGGAACAACCTTCGAGGAACCGACACCTCGGACAACTGAAAGATCAATCGACGGGAGTGCCGCACCAGACGGCCTCCCATCTTGATCAGCTTGACCTGCACGCTCCGCAGCGACCAGTGCTTGACGGCCTTGGGCAGGCACAGCCGCCGAAGGAAGTTCCCAAGGTTGTACGCCAGGACGAACAGAGACAGACGCACCCGGTTGGCCACGAACCGATGGCACGACAGCCGAGTCCAGTTCAGCGCGTACTTCCCCTCTTTGATCCACTGCTCGGCTGTCCCTCTACCATTGTAGAATCGCACCACTCCTTCGGGGCCAGCCGTCATGTTCGTGACGATGAAGCCCACCCGAGGGAACAGCTCTCCCCTATGCCACTCCACCTTGGCCACCACACGCCGAGCGCGGTCCCAACTCCCGGCACGATACCAAAAGTCATCGTACAGGATCACCGGACGTTTCGGTGGCCTCCCCACAGGTCGTATCAGCAGTGGAGCGATCTCGTATTGCAGCACCTTGTTGCTCGGCAGCCGTATGGCGTAGAAGACTCGCCGCTCCTCTAGGTACTCATAGATGTCCGGCTTAGCGAATGCGGCGTCGGCGCGAAAGTACCGTCGCACTCCTCCGTAGCGGGACAGGATCGGATCCAATACATCACGCCACCTGTGCGCGCTAGGTACGTTCCCCGCACGCAGCTTGGCGCCCTCGCAGTCCCCGAACTGGTTGAACACGAACAAAGGGTGATAGCACGTGCTCCCATAGTGACCGTTGTACGACGCTCCCTCCTGTTCTCCATGTACCGGACTCTCCGAACTGTCCATGTCCAAGATCACCCGCCGGTGCGGCGTGCGGGACATAGCTCCATCCACCCACTTAGCGTTCAGTCGGCCCAACCCTTCCACGTTGCCGTCTTGGGTGAGCACCTCGGTCTCGAACCGGCTCATGGTGTTGGTGCTGGCGGCCGGTCTTTCAGGACCACCTCGCCGTCCAACGATGATCCGCATCGTCGGGTCCTGGGCCAGCCGTTCAGCGTCGTTGGTATCCTCGTAGCCTGCCAGACGACTGTACACCGACTGCCTGAGAAGGCCCATCAATCGGTGCTGCACGTTACGACCGCCCCGACTCTCCTGCAGACACTCATTCGTCGTCTCCGTCAGTCCCAGCGCATCATCCAACTCGCGACAGGCCAACAGTCCGGCGTCCGAGGTGATGGTAGCGCCACGAAACTCCAACCGTACACGTCGGTCGAAACGGAGCTTGGCGCGGGGGTTGGTGCTTTCACCCATTGGGTGCCTCCAGAGTGGGTACGTAATCAAGAACTAGAATAGTCGATCACGACCAGTCTAGCACTCATGATAACCACTACGCTCTCCTATTCGGCTACATTAGGTAGTTCCGTTGCTGATTACGGCAAGCCCTGCAGGGTTGATATGGGAAATGTGGGATTGAACGTCTCCTCTGCGATGGCTTCTTCGAAGGTGCGCGCCTCAAAGTTGCGCCCTGACAGTAGAGCGACCAAATCCGCCAAGCGCCCACGACTGAACTTCGACGTAAACGTCACGCGAAGCATGTTCGTGTAGGAAGGGTTATAGAGATCGTCCTTCTCGTTCTTCAGCCACTCCATTGCACGGAAGTAATCGGTGGATGCGAAAACATCGTCCTTGGCCATATCGCTGTAGGCTTCCGGAGTAACGGCGAGATGGCAGAAGTAGTCGATGGCCTTTCTTAGCAGGTGGCCGTCATGCTCTTCGTTGGCGGCCATCTTGGACATTGCGAAGTCCGCTGCGTTCAGCGTGACACCCTGGCGGTTTACGCGAACGAAAATCTCGGCGGCAGCCTCCACGTCCAAATCGGCGTCCAGGTCAATGAGACCCAGAGAGTTGTTCTTGATACCGGCAAGTTGCCTTATGCTGTCGTCGACTTGGCGTTCACTGGCGTCAGAATTCGACTTGCAGTACTCGGCCACAATCTGGCTCATCCACGCTTCAGGAGTAAAGAAACTTGCGATGTCAGCGATCCATTCCCGATCCCGGCGTATGGCGGCGTTGGCGACCTCAAAGCGTCTCTCGATGGGATGGAAGGCTATGGTGATCCGCGTACGCTTATAGTCCTTCGTAACGACCTGTTGTCCAAGCAAGGCGGCCAGCAGGGCCGTCACGCGCTGCTGGCCGTCAATCAAGATGCATTTCCCTGTAGATCGTGTGCCGTCCTTCAGTCGTACATCAGGGTTCTGCCAGGTGATGAGATACCCCACGGGATAGCCGTTATAGAGTGAATCGATAAAGTCACGCACATCGGCTGCGTTCCAGACAAAGGGACGCTGGATATCGGGAATGGCGATGACGTCAGACTTGATCCAAGTGATCAGGGTCTCGATAGGATGCTGATTTACCGAGTAACGTTGAATCGGCATCTCACTCCTCTGCTATTTTTCAGTAGCTTGCTAGATTGCACCATTTTCAGTTTGGCCCTTCTCCCGTTTTTTTGGAAGTACCTGTCCTGATGTCGCAAGTAGTGTCGTGAGCCTGTCGCAAGTTTTGGCACAAGTTTGTCGCAAGATCAGGCAATCCCGTCCGCGAGGACGTATTCAAGCCGGTTCGTGCTGCCCCGGCGGAGAAGCAATCCCTTCTCCATCAGCCCCCTGAGGTCACGTTGGAGCGTACGGCGCTGGATTCCTGGACACAGATGCTCGAACTCGCCAATGGTAACTCTGCCGGATTCCAGCACATGACGAAGGGCGAGCGCCTGTCGATCCGTCAGGTCGTGCCGGCGAGCGAGGATGTCCTGCTGAATCGCCAACTCTCCCCGCCGCTTGACCTCGGCGAGCTGGGTGGCAAGGCCGATGGCGAAGAATTCGATCCAACCTGTCATGTCCATGTTCGTCCGCCGTACGCTCTGGAGAGCATTGTAGAAGGCCATGCGGTCCCGGTCGTAGTATTCGCTGATGGTGAACAGCCGCTTGAAGTCGTAGCCCGCCCGGTAGAGACACAAGGTCGAGAGGAGCCTTGACGTGCGGCCGTTGCCATCGAGGAAAGGATGAATGTGAACTAACTGGAATTGGGCGATCCCACTTGCAATGACAGGATGTATGTCGCTTGGTCGATTCAGCCAACTAACGAGCTCGCGCATGAGGATAGGCACGTCGTCCGCCGGAGGCGGAGTGTATATCGTTTCGCCGGTCGCTGAGTTGACGACATAGTTCTGGACACGCCGGTATTGCCCCGGTGCGGCTGACCCCCCACTGACGCCGGAAACCAGATGCCTGTGGATATCAAGGATAAGCCTCTCAGTGATTGGACCGCCATCGTTCAGGTACGTGCTGACGAACTCGAAAGCGTCGCGGTAGTTGAGCAGTTCGCGCGTGTCGTCCGGGTCCGCCCCGGGAACATCATCGCCCGCCAGAAGGTCTGCGGCTTCCTCAATGGTAAGGCGGGTCCCCTCGATATGCGTCGTATGGTGCGCTTCGAGAAGGAATGCCCGTGAGCGCATAGAGTCTATCCACTCATCCGACAGGCTCGCAGCATCGAGGAACCCGCGGGCGCGCTCAATCTCGGTGAGGGCCGCTGCGATTGCGTTCGTAATGGAGAAGTGCGGAGTGAATCTCATACTGCCTTCGTCATTCTGTCCTACACCGACACCACCGTATCGGTGTCTCCCGCGGCGAAGGCGTTCATGTAGGCGAGAATGAGATCGCGTGTGCGGTAGGAACCGAACGCGGCTTCGTCCTGTCGGCGGACTATGGGGAAGGTCTCGAGCACGTAGCCCGCGTCCTCCCTGGATAGTCCATAGAGGTGGAAGTGGAGCGCGTCGAGCCGCGCCCTCAGGTGGCAGCGTTCCTCTTCATCCCAGATGAAGGGCGGGCCGTCGTACCCGAGGTCACGGGCGAATGGGGCCATGTCGTTGGCCGTGTAGGTGAGCCGAAGCACGTGGTCGCGAACGAGGTCGCGGGCCGTCCTGTCGCCGAACCGCTGATCGTAGCCGTGGGCCGCGATCACTGGGAGTTGTTCGAGGATGAACCAGTTGAGGTGCTGTCCTTGTACTTTCTGTCTAGCCACAAAGTCAAAGGGAAGGGAATTAAGGCACGCGGCTAGTAACCACGCGACGTCCTTGTATCGGGCTACCTCAACTGAATCAGGTATCAGGACTGGGAAAGTGTTGCCAAAGGCCGCCGCCGGTAACAGCGCTGCAATCATAGTCCGCACGTTCGTGGGTGCGGTCACGTCCTTGAAGCCTACCGTCCATCCCAACTCCTCGGGCCACTCGAATGAGTCCGCGCCGACCCAGAACTGGGGCTCCGGTAGCCAAGCCGGGTTGGTGTGCTCTGAGAGGCTGGCCTCTCGTGGCTGAGCCGGCCTATTCAGGTTCTCAGGGTTGACGACCACGCTGGCGGCCCGGTGGTCAAACGCCTGCACCATCTTGCCCTCATACAGCGGCACAAACAACTCCTCGCCCCGCTTCCAGCAGTTGCCCTGGACGGGGTAGAAACCCGCCGAATCGAGCTGCGCCGCCGTCCGAAACAGGTGTGAGTCGTTGGTCATGTCGAACATGCGCACGTACCGCACAGGCCACGCTTTGCGCTCCTCGCCCTGTGAGCGGTCGACCAGGACTGGATGCCGCTCGTAGATGCGCCGGGTGATCTCCGCGTCCCGCCGCGTGCGAAATATGGGCGCGGTGCCGGTGTTCGGGTTCACCCGCGCGAAGTCCGAGGGGGCCAGGGGGAAGCAACGGTTCGGGTCGCTGATGGTTTCGATATCGTGTAGGAAGAAGGCGCACTGGGTCTCTTGGAACCGCCGCTCCGCACCGCCGAATATCAGGGCGCAGAACTTGAACCGCGAGTCCACGTCGGGGAAGAAGTGCGTCAGCCCTGAACCAGGACGGCGGTTCTCAAAGTCGAAAAGCCCGGCGACGCGTCCGCTGGTGGAGACGGACTTGAAGAAGTCAGCCGCCGTCTTGTCGGCGTAGATACCCGACGGCGTGAGCAGCCCCACGAATCCGTCCGGCTTGATCAACCCCATGGCGCGCTCCACGAATAGCGAATAGAGGTTGATGTCGCCGCCGCTCAGCAAGGGATAGTTCCCGGACGCGCGAACCGACTCGCCCAGCTTATCTGCTCGCTCCTTTGCATCGTCGAATTCATCCGCCAGAGGCGCTCCCTTGTCACGAAGTTGTTGAATGCCGGTTTTCCGCGCGGCCGCTGTCGGGGCCAGAGCCAACTCCGGTGAGCGCGTGGAGAACCACTCCACCTCTTGGAGTTTGATGCGGTCCCACGGCGGGTTGCCGATGACGGCGTCGAAACCGCCAACCGGTTGTTCTTCCTGCCACCGCTGCCAAACGCCGGGGAAGGCCGCCTCCCAATGCAGGAAGCCTTCGCGATCTGCGATGTACCGGGAATCGCTCCACAACTTCTTGAACCCTGACCAGGAAGTGTCACCGCCGCCAGTCTCTTCGTCCCCAACGGCGTCAGGACCCCGCGCCAGGAGACTGTACGCATCGTTAGGCCGACTACCTAGGGTTTCAACAAGAGGAGTCTCGAGCGCGGCGTGCGCTTTCCCCCTCATGTCAGAGGTCAGCCAGCGCAGGCCGCACAGGAAATCAAGCAGGCCTCGAAGGTCGGCCGTCGTGTCCTCGACTCCACGGAATAACTCGGCCGACTCCCGCACCTCCGCAACGTCCGCGTCTGACATCTCCTCTATGCGCTGCATCCCACTGGTGGCGGCCTCCGCGCTGGCTATGGCGGAGCTTGCGAACAGCCCCCCAAGCCGGTTCAACTCCGCCGTGGCCTCCGGAACGCGGAGACCGACCAGGGAGTCGCCGCAGCGCAGGTGGTGGTCCAGGAAGGAGAGGGGAGCGCCAACGGTGAAGCTTTGCAACCACAGCGACACCTTCGCCAGCTCAACGGTCAGCGGGTTCTTGTCCACGCCGTAGATGCAGCGTTTCAGGACCATCCGCCGGATGATGGATTGGTCGGTCAACTGGGCCTCGTCCATGACCCAATTCGACGCTTGGGCTCGCTGGAGGATGTCCCGCCGAATTGCCGCCACCCGCTCCACGAGAGGGGAGGAGTAGTCGCCGTCCAGCCACTCCGGCACCGCCGGCGCGTACTCCGCTACCTCCGTAATGTAGTCCGATAGGAAATCGACGGCGGTGACCAGAAAGTGACCGCTTCCCATCGCCGGGTCCAGCACCTTCAGGTCGAGCACCGCTTCAGCCGGGTCCACCGCAAGCAACTAGGCATGTCGCTCGGGGATGGGACGATGGTCGCTCCCCAACTCATTCGACTTGTCCTCGAACGCCTTCAGTCGCTCTTCGGCCAGCGGTTTCAGAGTCCGGTCGACGATCAGGTCGACGAGCTCTTGAGGGGTGAAGAAGCTGCCGCTGTCCTTGCGGGCGTAGCTGTTGGGACGCACTACGATCCCGCCATTGTCGTCCCGGACAGGCTCGCGTTCCAGGAGCCTCTCGTAGATGGAGCCCAGCTGCTGCACGGACATGTCCCGGTAGTTGACGAAGTGGCGTGCGCCCTCTGTCTCCGTGTGGCTCAGGTCATAGATGATGTCGCCGACGATCTTGTCCGTAAGGCGGGCCGTCTTGAGCAATGGAGCGGCTTCAGACGCAAACAGGCCGCCGTTGTAGGGCGGCAGACCGATGGACTCGTCGCCCTCGTCGATTTGGCGGAACAGCGTCATCAGGTGGTCGTAGTAGCTAGAGGCGCTGGCGGAGAAGACGGCGCTGCCTTGCATCCTGTGCGCCACGTGGTCGCGGACCGGCTTCCGCAAGCCGTAGTCTTTATATCGCGGGTCGTTTACCGGAAGCAGCCCCCGGTCCTCGGCGTAGAGTACGAAGAGCAGCCGGTAGAGAAGGATGAGGGCTGCGTGACGGACGCGTGACAGATCTTCGCCGGTGGCGTCGGCCAGGGCTTGCACCAGCTTGGGAAAGACCCTCTCGAATACGACGCTGGACAGGTCCTGGGCCACCTTCTCCTCGTACCGCCTCCCCTGGGCTAGCGCCGCTTCCAGGAAGCTGGTCGTGGCCCCCTGCTGCGGGGTGAAGGAATCGCGGCGGAACAGCAGGTAGAAGAGGCGGAACCCGTCCTCGCCGCTGGACCCCAGCATCTCTCCGAAATGGGCCTCGAAGTAGCCGGTGGCGCGTGGGCGGGCGCGGTAGTCATAGAGACGCCACAGTCCCCCGTTGGTCAGGAATCCCCACCGGATACGGCTCTCCGACTCGATGTCAGCCGTCGAGAGGTACCGCAGAATCTGGCCGTGGGGCGTCCTGGATTGGCGTCCGGTGTCCCTGTCGCGGGCGTCGAGGGAGAGACCGAACCGCTTGCTCTCCTCCACCACGATGGCGTCCCGGAATCGTTCCTCAGGGTTGGCTCTCCCGGCGGCGCGCTCCTTGGATGCGGCATCGGTGAAGAGGAGATAGTCCGGGATGTCCTCGTTGCGGGTTGTCCCCTGCTGGGGAAGGTAGTCGGCCCATCCCAAGAGCTCCAGGACCGGGCGAACCAGCTCCTGCTCGGTGACGGCCTCGTTGGGGCCTTCGGAGCCGCTCAGCGCGTCGTAGCGTTGACGAACGCCATCCCGAAATGCGGCAAATGCCGTCGAGCCCGAGATGGACGCGCGCCACTCGGCGGTCGCCTTTATGCCTTCGGTCAGGAAGTAGTTCGTGAACAGATTGCCGGGCATGTCAGTTCCTAACCGCCGGTTTCATGCCATCACTCCAAGAGGACATTGATCTTCTCCAGCGCCTCCCCGACAACCTGCCGTGGGGCATGGCTCTCGAAACGGGCGCGTCTCGCCCGCCAGTCCAGGCTCTTGACCTGGTCGGCCAGCACAACTCCCGAGACGCTGCTTGTCGCGGGGAGGAGGACTTCAAAGGGGTATCCCTTGACTCTTGACGTAATCGGACAGAAGAGCGCCAGGCTGGTCTTCTCGTTGTATTCTTCCGGGCTTAGGGTCAGGGCAGGCCGGCGGCCAGCCTGTTCATGCCCAGCCTGGGGCGCGAAACTCAGCCACACGATGTCCCCCCTTGCGGGAACATACTCCCGGTCTACCATTCTTCGTTGCCCCAGGCCGGACCGGAGTCCTGCTCGGAATGAAGATTGTCGGGGCTCATCTGGGCCAGCATGCTGACCAAGTCATAGGACCTCTTCCGCAATACGACTTGGTCGCCCCGAGGAACAATCTCTATAGCCGAGCCTTCCTGGACGCCCCACTGCTCGGCGATGGGCTTGGGAATCCGGACGGCCAGGCTCGTGCCCCACTTGGAGATATGCGACTTCGCACCCATGTGAGCACCTCCTTTTACATACATATTATATATCATGGTTGAGTGTCCGTACCAGATAGCGATCCCCCCCAATTCTTGGGAGGCTGACGAATACAGGGAGATAGAGAGAGTAGTGCTGATACCAGTCAAATGCTCCGAGCGACGACCGGCCCCAGTTCCCCGTCACCCTGTTCGTCGTGGACACAGAGGACGTTAGGGGCCACCTTGCTGAGCCGGGGTCACGTCCCGTCAAGTGGTGTAAGAGTGCGTCATCCTGTTGATGTTGTTTAGGCGGCAGTCGCCTCCGCGAGATCGGCCTCTGGAAGAGCTTCGTTGAAGGTCAGCGCGACAGGTGCGATGTATCGACGGCCAACGGCCCATTCGTCGTGCTGCTCAGCCAGGACGGCGCCAACGAGGCGGCGCACGGCCGGCTGGTTAGGGAAGATGCCCACCACATCGGTGCGTCGCCGGATCTCCTTGTTGAGACGCTCCTGTGGGTTGTTGGACCAGATCTTCTTCCAGTGGGCGAGTGGGAAGCTGGAGAAGGCCACGGAATTTGGCGCCATAGCTAAGGCGTTGCAACACCGGTGGCCCAGTAGAGGCCCAGGTTCGGCCAAACGTCCGGGGGGGGACCAGTTGCACTCGCCCTCAGGGGCGGGTGAGGATTGAAACTCCGAGTGGGCGGAGCGCAACCCCAAACTCTACGCCGTCCCCGGCCACATGGCGCTGTCCTGGATTGGATCGCGGATGTGCCAGCGGAGCAACTCTTCGTGTCTGCCGTTACGGTTGGAGAGATACAGGCAGGGATCGAGATCACCCGTGAGCAAGATGAGGCCAAGGCAGAGGAGTCATGCACAGAAGGTCGGACACTATGACCGAAGACGCCATAATTGGGTCGGACTCGATGAACTGATGGTAGCGGCTGCGCCTCCACGCGGCAAGCTGCGCCCACCACTGCGGCACCGGAAGTGATACGACGGGTGGCGTATAGCGCCGTCAGCACGCCGAGAGCCGCCAGGCCGTAGGAGTCCGAGGACCAGCTCCGGGGCAGCATACTCCCCAGATAGCCAAGGTACCCCTCCGGCAAACGGTTGTGGCCGCAACCGCGCCCACTGTGTAGGTCAGCATGTTTCGCAGCCAGCGCCCCATCCTCATCACCGCCGTGTCTGAAAGGGGGCCATGTTGAGGATCATCGAGAGCCCGGGTACGGAGTGGTTGACCGACAGCCCTGCGATCAGGGCCACTATGAGGAAGACCACGTAGTGGACGATATTCAAGGTGCCCAGGCCCGTTACGGCGCCCAGCGCGAACGCGAATCCCACCGATGACGCTCGCGCCCTCCACGACGAAGGAACTATGTCCTCCGGCCGCTGCGGATCGAACGGCAGTATGGCTTCCTTCAGCGGGGACGCGCTGCCTCGGCCTGAGTCTCAGCATCTCCCGTATCCTGCGTCTGATGGATTGGGTAGGGACGGCGCGGAGCTGGTCGCGCTGCCCGCTGACTAGGTGCTGATCCGAAACGCAAAGGGCGGCCATCGTATTGCACGGTGGTCGCCTCTGCTCGTTCATCTATATGTGGGCCTTTTCTTGTTGTCAGAAGGGCCACTCGGGCGGTCCACAAAGACGAACACACTCACAGCATGTGCGCTTAGCTTCACAGGAGAGGCCGGAAGGCGTGGCTTTCCAGGAAGGCACGATCAGTGACCGAAAGGAGAGATGGGTGGTGATGGTCAAGGGACAGGTATCGAGGTGGGACGGTACGGTGAACGTGATGGTCTCAGACGTGAAAACCGTCCGTTCGGGCGTCCAGATACCGGAGTCCCATGACTTGCACTGACAAACCTATCCGGGAGTGGTCAGCCAGGCCGTCGGCCTGCGCGGGAGCGTATAGATTGACAGGCACTCGGCAGGGCGCGAGGTTGGCTAAACTCTGTGAACGTGTGTCTCGGTAGGGGCGACCACAAGCCCTACTCCACCTATTCCTACCTTCCGTACCATGGTGAGTCCGGTGACTGCCATACGGTCGTGCCACTTGAGCCCATCCTTGGCCAGTCCTCGTCAAAACAGACGATTTCCATCACCTGCAACGAATGCCCTGGGGGCAGATTGGTTGTCAGATCACTGGACCCAGGCTGGCCATACATGACGGACATCACGGGCTGCCCCTCGGGATAATGGCCGTCGGCGTTCTCACACCAGTTCTTGTCCAGGTCAGGCCCGGCCGTCGCAACGGCGTGCCTGAAGGGTGAGCGCATAGCCGGGATAGATCGGACACGGTGGTCGGCTGCTTCCACCGGCTCTCCGCCGGAAGTATGGGCCACAGAACCTACCGGCAATATGGACTGATCGGTCCCAGAGTTCCAGGGCTGAGTCAGCCAGACGGCTGTAGCCAGTAGCACGACCACGGCCACCGCTGATACGAGCGCACGTACGCCGATCCTGTGCATGTGAATCCTCCTTCTTTCCCCCTACAGGCCATCTGAACCTCGGAACGTTCAGTCCTTCGGCTTCATCCCAGAGTCGAGCTCGGAAGGGCGTTTGATGTCCGACTCTCCCGACTGCGTTTGTCTGAACTCTCGGATCGCCTTGCCTAGTGCGCCAAGTCCCTGATCAGCATCCAACCCAAGTCGGCCGATTGACCATCGTCACGGATAACGCGCGTACGCAGGAGTTGCTTCGCTGGGCTCTGTCCGCCTCGCGCCACGATCAGGTACCAGATGACCCAGCCGATACCGAGTGTGAGCACGAAGAGGAACCCGTCCAAGACGGCACCGGCAAGTCTGCGACCTTGGCTGGCAAGCTCAGCGTCATTGCTCTTCACGTCGCCTTCTCCTACAGCTCCAGTTTGAATTTCAAGCTGAAAGTTCTCGATTTTGTCAAGTCTGGTGGGCCTAAGTTGACGGTAGGCAGAACCATCTTCGAGATGTGGATGGGGCTGTAGTCTATCACGCCACTGTCTGGGCGACGCCATGGGGCCATGCTCTCCAGGCTAGTTTATTTGGCTGACCGGACCGTTCAACCCTAGCGGCCCGGCGACAGCAGCTCGTTGGCGTACTTCGGAACGAACGTCTGCCTTGTGACCTCAACCTCCGAAATGCCGCCAGTTCGATAGGTAGCACATTCGGAGGAGCCGGCCTCGCAGGCATATAGCACAACATTGCCGCCGCGAGCCTTGCGCAGTGAGTATGGCTCCACCCTTTGCACGTCCCCCTCGTAACCCACGTCGACACACAGCCTGTTGGCAGCAGCAAAGTGAATGCGCTCCAGAGTGGAGGCGTTCATGCCCAGGTCCTCAACGGAGCCACCGCCCAGGCCGACGTCGCGAACTGAGCCGCCCTGGTCCACGGCGCGCCCAGACCCGATCGACCGCTGCCTTCGCCCAAGGCGCGCCCTGGGCAGGTCCGCCGCAGAGTTGAACGCCTGGGGGGGTACCGTGGCCCGGGCCACCGCTGCCTCCGCCCAGGTCGTGGTCCTGAGCTGAGCCGCCCTGGTCCACGACGCGAACTGGCCAGCCCCACCGATGCCGCGGCCGGCCCCACCGATCGCCCTGGACCAGGCCCAGGTCCTCAATGGAGCCACCGCCCAGGTCGTGGTTGTGATCTGACCTGCCAGCACCGACCCGCTGATCTCGTACTGCATGGTGTAGTAGATATATACTTACCCAGAGGCAGAAATCCACCCATTAGATATTGCATGCACCATTGCATGTTTGCATTTCTGGAGCTCTTCGACCGCCTATTCGCCTTTCGGCTAACCGCCTATTCCGTTCAACTGAGCGTGTCCAGCGATCTCCCTTCGATCGCCTTGATGCTCGGTATCATTGTGGTGGGTCTCGTCGTGGCCCGGGCCACGGTGCGCCTACACGATACCCCTACAAGGAGAGTTGCATGTCCAACCGCGACGGAATCCTAGACTCGCGGTGGTGTTTGCGGTACCTTCGAGAGCGTTGAAAAACCCGCGTTGTGGCCCGGGCCACATCCCCTGCAAAGGAGGGGCTACATGTCCAACCGCGACGGAATCCTAGACTCGCATCCTTCGTTGCGCGTCAAAATACCGCCGGAGCTGGCGGCCTTCGACCGATGAGACGCCGATCCGAACGACCTGGCGAAGTGGGAGGCGGCTATGGCGGCCTTTGCCCCGGCCTTGGCCCCGGCCGCCGGAGCCGACAATTCCAACGCCAATCACCGCCATCTCTCCACCTCCATTGTATTCAGCTTATTACTGGTATCGAACGGATAAAGTCCGGCTAGATCTCGCTAACACGGCATCTAGCACACATACTGGCCATGATGCCCATGTAAGCGGCTCACATGGGCGCTACTCTTACCGGATTACGACGCTCTCACGCGGCTGATCTGGGAAATGTGGGGTAGGACAAATTGCCAACGCCACCGCCAATCTCTAAGCCAGCAAGTCGAAGCTCGTGTTCCAAGTGTAGGTAGGCCCTCCCCCGTCTCCACCACGAACACGGGGATCAGTCAGCCTCTAGTAAGCGATTCACGTCGACGGCGCCGAGTGTAGCAAATCCAAGTCCTTTTGGTACGGCTGATATTACGGCTCGTGATAGCTACGGCGCAAGACGGCCCCCTTTTGGAGCATAGGTACTATAGCAGGTGCGGAACAGCAGGCTGGGGCGGTGCTTCGCTATGGCGGGTGGAACGGACAGGACCGAGCCGTAGCTATGAGAAGGCGGCCTCGAATACTCGCTCGGTACGTTCCTGTTGTTTCCGGTCAGGACCAGGCGTAAGAGATACGCCGGAGCCGGCACGGGTGGTTGCCAGATGGAAGACCGGCCTGAACGGAGCTTTGGGCTTGATGGCGACGACCGAACGGGCGTCTTTCGTGTCAACGTAAACGGCGTCCAGCATGGCAAGCAACAGCTTCCGACGCTCTTCCATGTTGGCACCAGCCCATAGCTCAGGCAGCCTCTCTATCAGCTTCCCCGCCTCTGCGGCAGCGGCAGCCTTTGGCACAACGAGGGACTCGAGCTCCATCTCCAGGTTCCGCTTCTGCCGCTTATACTCCTGGTCATCATAAACTCCATCGACATAGGTCTTGGCGAGTCTCCGAAGCCTCTCCTGGACCTTTCGCCGCTTGGCTTGGACTACTTCGACCTCGTCCCTGGCGCTGATTATCGAGAGGAGCTGCTCTTGCCATGCAGGTCCCAGCTCGATGGCCTCGACGATCCTTCCGACCTGCTCATCAGCCAGGCGGCACGGTATCGAGCCACCGTGAGCTGGGCATTGGGTGTTACTGCGAGACTCCCTGTGCTCACGGTAGTACCTCCTTCCGCTTTTATAGGTCTGTGCCCACATCGGCATCTTGCAGTAGGCGCAACGGATGATCCCTTTCAGAAGATAGTCACGCTCAGGGTGAGGGCTCAGGGTCGTTGATCTGCCGCTGTTGTGCCGCATCTTGTCCTGGACCAGATCGAAGAGCTCCTGGCCGACGACTGGCTCGTGGGCTCCCGGTCGGAGTTGCTTCCTGTGCCTGACAAGACCCGAGTAGAAAGCGTTATGGAGGATGCCCCTCACTGAGGCAGTGGTAAATAGCTTCGGACCGGGCGAGAGCTTGCCATCAGCGCCTGCCAGCTGCTTGGTGTTGCGAGTCCGTAAGCCGCTCGCGTTCAGCCACGCGGCGAGCTGGTTTAGTGTGGTCGATCCCGTCGAGTACCGTTTGAACATCTCCTGGACCGCGGCAACCTCGGACGCAATAAGATGAACGCCCCCGGAATGCTCTTTGGGGCATCTGCGCCTGCGCTCTCCGTCCTGGCTCATCCAGCAGGATTCGTATCCGAACGGGATGCCGCCGGTGTGTCTGCCCTCATTGGCCCTCTCATCCAGACCCTTGCTTACGTGAGTGCCAAGCATGTTGGAGAAGAACTGGGCGAAGGACCCCAGAAGTTGAGTCGTCAACATCCCCTCAGGGGTCGAGTAGTCGATGTTCTCGGTGATGGAGACGAGAGCGACGTTGTGCATGCCCAGGTTGGCCAGCGACTCCAGGGTGACCCTGAGGTTGCGAGACCATCGGTCAAGGGTATGGACTACGACGATATCGAATTGATCCCTCCTGGCGTCCTCCATCAGTTGGCGGAAGATAGGGCGCTTCTTCACCGACTCCGAGTGGGCCGACTGGCCCTCTTCCCGATAGACCCTGACGGCCGCCCACCTTCGGCTCTCACACAGCTGATTGAAGAGCCGCTCCTGGGCGTTCAGAGAGTGCCCGTCCACCTGTGAGATAGACGATACCCTGAGGTAGGCCACAGCTCTCTTGGAGTTCGCGTCGCTCATTCTTCGTCCTCGTCGTTCGGCCTGCGGGCTGCAACGGCCATGGCCGCATTGGCAAGTGTCTCAAGGAAGTTATCGATCATGATGAGGTCTGTCTCACCGTATTTGGCAGCACCTGGATTTGTGGCGGTACAGTGTATACGGGAACGTATACACGTCAACCCGTTTTGAGGCACGTTTTGTGGATGTACAGGCGTTCCCAAGGCAGCCACCAGTAGAGTCCCAGGAAGTGGTGTAAGAGGGAGAGGGTCTGGAGAAAGAGAGACCACCGCGTCATCCTTGAAGAAAGCTCGAGAAAGGAGGACAACAGTGGTCAAGGAAAGGATGGACCTGCTGGAGCTATTGCGCAGGGGGGGAATGGACGGTGACGTGGACTTCCTACGGGAGGCACTGAGAGTGCTGGTAGAGGGGATCATGGATGCGGAGGTGTCATCGAGGATCGGTGCTGAGTATGGAGAACGCAGCCCTGAGCGGGTGACCCAGCGCAACGGGTATCGGTCCCGGGCGTGGGATACCCGGGTGGGGACTATGGAGCTGCACATCCCGAAGCTTCGAGAGGGGAGCTACTTCCCGAGCCTGCTGGAGCCACGGCGTCGCAGCGAGCGAGCTCTGCTGGCGGTCATTCAGCAGGCCTACGTGGAAGGGGTATCCACAAGGCGGGTGGATGACCTGGTCAAGGCCCTGGGGTGTGAGGGTATCTCCAAGAGCCAGGTGTCGCGTATCTGTCAGGAGCTGGACGTGGTGGTGGATGGCTTCCTGGGCCGTCCGCTGGACGGTGGACCCTACCCTTACCTGTGGCTGGACGCACTGACCCAGAAGGTCAGGGAGGACGGCAGGATCGTCAACGTCAGCGTGGTGGTGGCGACGGCCGTCAATGGCGAGGGCAAGCGGGAGATCATTGGGATGGACGTGGGTACCAGTGAAGACGGCGCCTTCTGGCTGGCCTTCCTACGCTCGCTGTCCGCCAGGGGCCTCAGCGGGGTGGAGCTGGTGGTATCGGACGCTCATCAGGGACTCCGCGGCGCCATCGCCGCAGTCTTCGGCGGAGCCAGCTGGCAACGGTGCCGCACCCACTTCATGACCAACCTGCTCACTCGGGTACCCAGAAGAGTCCAACCATGGATGGCCACCATGGTCCGCACCATCTACCAGCAACCCTCCCCCGATGAGGTACACGCCCAACTCGATAGGGTGACCGATCAACTCGGAGACCGGTTCCCTCAGGTGGCCTCTCTACTGGACGAGGCTGGACCCGATATCCTGGCCTTCTCCAGCTTCCCTGTCGCCCACTGGAAGAAGATCTGGTCCAACAACCCCCTGGAGCGTCTCAACAAGGAGATCAGGCGTCGCACCGATGTCGTGGGCATCTTCCCTAACCGACCAGCCGTGCGTCGCCTGGTTGGCCCCGTCCTCGCTGAACAGCACGACGAATGGGCCGTTGGCCGTCGATACATCACACCTGTCGTGCTGACCCTAAACGAAGCTCTTCCGGAGGCCGATCTCGCGGAGGCGACAGCCGCCTAAACAACATCAACAGGATGACGCACTCTTCCACCACTTGACGGGACGTGACCCAGCCACCTAGCCAGCCGACTCTTGTGCGTCGATCAGGCGTTTGAGCGTTGCATAGCCGATACCCAGTTCAAACGCCGCCTTACGTCTCGATAGTTCTCCCGAGCTTAGGCGCTCCAAAATAGCTCCAAAACGACGATCGAAGCCTCGCCGGTCCGTTACCCTGGGACGCCCTATCCGCTTGCCCTGTCGGCGAGCCCTGTCCATCCCCGCCTTCACACGCTCGCGGATCAGCTCCAACTCGAACTCTGCCAGCGAGCCCAGGATGTTCAACATCAGCCGGCCTACGGCCGTAATGGTCTCGAAGTTCTCCCTCATGCCCTGGAAGCCTACGCCTACCAAGAACCCGGGCGACCCGCAGGCCGTGTCCGCACGTACTAGAGGCGGCTCCAGCGCAAACCGGACGGGGACGCGGACGACCCCACCTACAATCTTCACCAAGCCGCGCATCGGCTACTGGATGCCGAAGGGGAAGACGGTGAAAGAAGAAACTGCATGTCCGAAGAGAGGCATACGTCAGAAGATATTGAAGACGGAGGAACTGAGTGAAACTGGTGCGAGGTTGGGAAAGCCGATATGCGCCGGACGTTACAGGCGGATTAAGGCTGAGCAAGGCAGGGCTTTACAGAGCGATTGGAGAAGAAGAAGGACTAGGAGATCGAAGGGAAGGCGAGGTCCGCATAGGCCTGCAGGGAAACATGACGGTGAGTTGGGAGGAGAGCGGGGCTTCACCACTTCTTTTTTCGAAGGAAATGGAAGAACAATCGAACGCCGACATGGCGGTAGCGATTCGGGACTTCCTGGCCAAAGAGCTGGACGATCCAGAGGTAGAACTTGAGAATCAGGGACCTTGCAAATGGAAGATATGGCAAAACCTCACAATGGAAGATTCCGTACTCGGTAGCCCTTTCCTTTTCTGTTTATCGAGGGAGCCTGCAACGAGAAGCGACTGGGAAAGACTGCGAGCTGCGCTGCCGGAGAGATACGACACCTGGACCGTAACGGAAGACGTGGCCAGTCTGAACTTTGAGATCGAGTGCGGCATCAAGCGATGGATGGGGCTGAACGAGATAACGGAGCACAGGCTTGAGCAGAAGAGAGGTTGGGTGGCATACTCATACGATACAGCCCCGCCAAGCGACGAGATAGGCGAAATAGCGCAAATCACGAGATGGTTCCGGAAGGGAAGGAAATACAAAGACCAGGAAGAGTACAGACTCGCATGGAACCTGCAGAGTCCACAATGGGAGAGCCTTCCCGACGCACTAGAAATCGAGCTAACAAGGACCGGGCTGGGTCTATTCAAACCATGGGAGCCACCCAAGCACTAGAAGGCTTCAGTGTCCAAGTCCGGCTGTTGTCATCGGCGACCCTTGCCCTCACAGAGCCCCCAGCCACACCTCGAAGATAGTTCTGTCTACCGTCAAAATAGGCCCACCAGACTTGACAAAATCAAGAACTTCCATTCTTTGGAATCAATAGACACGGAAAACTCAGATACTCGTGGGCGGTCGGGTTGGGGCCATTCAAGCCGGGGCGGGGCTCTTAGACAATCGCGTGCCCTACAACAGCCTGCCGGAGAGGGTGGAGCCGTTGGGACGGGCGTGGCGCGCAACCTAGGCATCGACCCCCGGCTGGGCCATCCGAAGCTGAGCCAGACGAGCCGGGATAGATGAGTCGTCTCTCTTATGACTGGTTCGGTCCCTGTCAACTGGGCCTAAGTTGACGGTAGGCAGAACCATCTTCGAGATGCGGCTGGCTCTGTAGCGGATAACTGGGCTACCGGTGGGTAGACTTGATTTGATTGCTGGCGAAGCGTGCTACTCGGTCTCGAAGCCGCTGTCGTCGAACTCCAGGGTGCGGCTGTTCTCGGTGACTATCCGCACGACCTGTTCCGGCGCGCCGTCTGGTATGTTGGCTTTGATTTCGAGGGTCAGCTTCACGTCCGCCCCAAGCAGTCCCGCAAGATGAGCAATCACTTCATCAGCAACTTGACTCGCGTCTCTCCCGACGCGGGTGGGGTCCAATTTCACCGACCCATGGTAACGTCTGGCCGAAGGTCGTGGAGGAGGCGCAGGTGGGTTCGGGGCCGGGGTCTCTCGCACCTCTCCGCCACTTGATGGCTCTTGGACGTAAGTAGTCCCACCCCCTTCAGTGGGAGTGGCCGGAGGCGCTGTCTCCGAATCCATCTGCCTTCGGGCGACCTGGGGATGAACCACGAGGCCAGGGTCGTTATCGGCGAGTGCGCCTCGGGGTCCAGACTGGAGACCCCGGTATCTTCCCGCGCTATCGTCATAACCATCGGCGTATGCGAAGGAGTCCTGCTCCCACGTCATCAATGCCAGGCCGTTACGTATCGCCTCTAGCAAGACCGATGGGTCCTTGAGTCTGGGCAGGTAGGAATATCGGGCGAAGTCGTCTACCAACTGCCGCACCGCAACATGTTCTCCCCGCCACAGCGGAATCCGATCCAACTCCATTCGCAGGCGGGTACCCGCGAAGGTCGTCACCAGCAACTCATCGTTGCGCATCCTCCTACTAGCCCGCTCGGCAAGAGGCCCCTGCCCGGCCAATCTAATGGCTTGCCATTCAACGTCGGCCTGGGGGGTAGTCTGCACAGGGACCAGCAACCACTGATAGGTCTCTCCAATCCGGGCAGCGACGGCGCCTTCGGCGGCAGTCCGCTGGGACTCCGCCTGTCGTACCTGATGCGGCGGAAGGTCGAGAGGCTCCTTGTCGTCAAGGATCGACTGCCAAGCTAGGTAGCGCCTTACTCCGTCCTCTAGGTCCTGGAGGCGCGTATCATCCGCTGCCAGGAAGACTAGGGTGTTCCTGAACAGGCGCGGCGTGTTCCCTCGAGACTCCAGCATGGCTTTGGCGGCGGTAATGGCGCGGCTACCCGACCCTCCCTCCCGCGCGTGCGGGTAGGTCGGACCGAGCACCACCAGGCTCGCATCCTGGTCGTCTTGCACGTCGTGGGATGACGGGGGAAGGATGTGGACCTTGTTGAAATCGCCTCGAACACTCAGGTCTGCTCGGAGCCGCCGTTCGATCTCCTGGTCCACCTTGTCGCGGTTTCGCCGGTATTCTTCGGCCCGGCTCTCGGCGAGGGTGGCCACTGTAGGCTGGGTCGAGTACCAATAGCGAGTACCATCCTGGTACAGGTAGGTAGCGGCACTTCCGAGACGCCGCATCGCGTCACCGAATACAGCGGCTGGTTCTCCTGGAATGACGCATCCAAGCTTGATACGCCGGTCTTCGATTCCCTGGTTCGCCGCCCCCGGGATGGGGGCGGAGCCCAGGTAGATAGAGCGAGCCACCCGGCGACAGGCGCCGTACTTGCCAAGGTTGGGCACCTCGCCGTCCAGTCTCAAGGGAAGAGAGTTCGCGCCGTCTATATCACGCTCTATGACGGGGAGCCAGTTGTCTGGAAGGTATCGCGTGAGCTCGAATTGCACGCGTGGGTCGTCCAGGGGCACGTTGGCCGGCAGAATCAGGGGATTGCGGTCGCCCTTCTCCCAGAGGCTGTGGATCACCGCCGCCATGAGGCGCAAGACGCCGCGAGTACGCTGGAAGCTCTGTAGGGTTGACCAATCGCTATAGAGCCGCTCAAAGACCTCCGGGTGAATGGGGTACGCTGCCCTGACGCGCTTCTCGTAGTCCGCTTCGACACACTCTGGAGGGAACTCCTGGTGGCTTGTGCGGTAAAGGTCGCAAAAAGCGCGGGCCACGTTGTCACGGGTGGCGAAATTAGCTGGGTCGACGATGGGCTGGAACAAGCGGCGGCGAACGATCTCGAAGCTCTCCTCCGCACTGGCTGGACGCCAGGGGGAATCGACACGTCCGATGACGTTTCGTAGACGACTAAGCGCGGCCCGACCTCTCAGTCCGCCCACCTCCACGTCGTCGGCCTCCGCATGGGACGAATCCATAGAGTCGGAGGCCGGAAGGCTGATGACCAGCAGGCAGTTCTTAGCGAGCTTCGCCGATTCCGACAATGCCTGCGCGAAGGTAAACTGGGTCTCAAAGCTACCAGCCGGAAGGTCGCCCTCGTCGTGGAGCTGCCTGGCGTAGGCCACCCATTCGTCGATCAAGATGAGGGACGGGCCATACTCGTTCAGAAGCTCGCGCAGGGCGTCGCCTGGATTAGTGGCGCGTTCGTCGTCAGCACGCACCCGTTCGTAGGCCCGACGGGCTTCAGCCTGGCCCCCTGCCGTCTGCCCGAGCTGCCAGGCAAGCTCTCCCCACAACGTTCGTACTTCCGTGCCATCCGTCTTTGACACTGGGTTGCCCGGCGATATTCGGTTGCCGACCAGGACCACCCGGTTCACTGAAGGGAGCGCTGCTACGCCAGTTTCCTGCATCACCGCATCCATGCCGGACAGTCCGCCTACCGGCGCGCCGGAGAAGAGATGGTAAAGGACCAGCATCGAGTGGGTCTTGCCGCCGCCGAAGTTTGTCTGAAGCTGTATCACAGGGTTGCCGCCCATGCCTGCAAGCCGCTGCACCGCGCCGCCCAATAGCTGTTTCAGACTGTCCGTTAGGTAGGTACGGCGAAAGAACTCCGAGGGGTCAAGGTACTCGGGTGATCCCTCTCCAAGGTGCACCTGCCAAAGGTCTGCCGCAAACTCCGCCTGCTGGTACCGGCCGCTGGCTACGTCTTGATGCGGACTGACCACCTCACGCCACGGGACGAGACCTCCAGTCGCTTGGTTTTCAATGGCTGTTCCCGCGGTCCTGCGCCTCTGCGTGCGCGCCTGCTCGTCAAAGCGCACGCGCAGCAGTTCTATCTTCATGTTCTCGATCTCACCGGCCTCCGGCGAGGAGACCGCCGTCAGGAGCCGGTGAGTCGAATCAAGAGCCCGGTAAGCATCGTCGCTGGAAAAAGACTCTTGGTGCGCCCAGCGATTGCGGATATCCCGCAACTCGCTCACAAGGCTCCGCTCGGCATGTCCTAGCGTGTCTCGATAGACCTCGTTCCAAAACTCCCACATGACCCACAGGAGGGCCGCGGCGTCCATGTTGGAGAAGTGGCCATTCGCATCTTGGACAGACCCTCCTAGGACTTGCTGCAACACTTGGTCGGACCGTCCCTTATGGTGGCTGATGAACTCCCGCGAGACGAACGGCGCAAGCCCGGACTTGAGTGTGTCCATCGCACTACCTACTCTGTCTCTATTGGTTATTGCCATGCGTTCCTCTCTAAGATGCTACTCTGCGAGTGGGCCGCGACGCCTAAACTCTGCCGCGACGGAGTCATGGACCGAGCGGGCTTGGGATACCGCCCGTGTCGCGTCTGCATCGGTGTGTTCCGGCCAATCGCCGGGGTACCTCGTTTCCACTGCCCACTCCGTCAACTCGGCTAAGTCAGGGTGCGTATCTCGTACAGACCAACTGCATGGCAGGAGATTGCGAAGGGCGTCTAAGTCGTGAGTGAAGGGGAATTCGACCTCTTCCAGCACCAAGGCTGCCTTTAGCGCCTTCTCTGCCGCTTGTTGAGAGAGCCAGCAGGCGTGACGCGGAGCGGTCGGAATACCCGTCATGAGTCGCGACGCGACATTAAGGTCCTCTTCAGAGAACCGCAGCCAGCGAAGCGCCTCGTGTACCACGGGATCAGGGCCGTTCATATACGACCGTCCCTTCACGCAGCGCGGCATGGAGTACGGTTCCCACCATGTGGCCTCGACTCGCAATCTCATCAGGCGTGGCTACAATAATGTCCTTGCTGACCGGAAGGTCGCCCAGCGACCGCCGTATCTCGACCGCAGCTCGGCGCTTGTCTGGCACGTTGCCCATCACGACAAGCAGGTCCACGTCGCTCCACTCGTTGGCATCACCCCGTGCCTGGGAGCCGAAGAGCACGACGCGAGACGGCTGGAACCGTCCGACGATGCGGTCCACCATGGTTGAGATGATCGTTTCAGCGGTCATCGGGCAACCCCATTCTCCCCTGCGTGGGGCGGACAACTTGCTGGGCCAGCCGGGCGACCTCCGGCCAACTCTGCACGAGCGCATTGTAGCCGAGAGCCTCTTGGGAACGGTTCTTCTGGTCGCAGATGCGATAGAGGCGGTAGGCCAACCCGCGAGCGGCCTCAGCATTCGGGCCAAGCTTGCTCATCAGCGAGGCGGCGGCGGCCTCGCCTTCCTTGTCATGCACGCGGACCAGATGATGCACAGCCTCCCACACGATGAGTCGGGTGTCGCTGTCCGGGACCCAGTTTTCGGGCAACTCGCCGGGGCGGAGCAGCCGCACCTTGCCCATGCCCGACTCCAAAATCCCCGCCTCGACCATTCTTGACACGCTGGTGTTCTTGGCTTTGGACAGCGTCTCGGCCACGCCGAAGTCTCCTTCTGCAAAGCCCGACTGCTCGAACCAGGCCAGCGCCCACCGGGTGTCGGCGTCTAAGTCTCCCTCCTGTTCCGCCAGCACCTCGTCGAGAGTCTGGTTGATGAGGGTGAGGGCTTCGCGCACCGAAACGGCTTCGCCGCTGGCGTCCAGCACCTTGGTGTATCGGGTGAATACGGCCATACCTGGCCCGATTGCGGCTTGGGCCAGGTCCACCGGTGCGATGTTCCCGGCCTGCATCTGGGCTAGGGCCGACGGCAACTCTGCTTTGAGAGCATCGAGGAACTCCCGTCGGCTCGCCATTGGTCCATCAGCGGGCCGCGGCCGGCATACGAGAACTATGCTGGAGGCCATTGCGTTGATTTCAGCCTTGAGTTTGTTGACAGATTCTGTCTTGACTGGCCAAGTGCCTGTGATCGTCAAACCAGACCGGATCACAGCATCCAGAAAAGTTTCCCATCCAGTAGATACCGTCGTATGGGTCTTTTTACCGTCGGATTGTTTGAAGGCGTAGAAGACAGTGACTGGGAATGTCGGATGGGTCTGCACAGCGAGACGCTGCATCGCACAGGTCATTCCGTCAAGGAAAAACTTCTCTGCCTCGTCCTTCGTGGCGTGGCGATGGGCAGCCGCCACCAACTCCTCGGCCTTTGGTACAGCTATAGTCGAGAAGAGTTCCGGGAAGTTTGCACGTTGTGATCGACGGAGCCAAACGTAAAAGAATTCGGATAGTTCAGCATACCCGATGTTGTCATAGTACGGAGGATCAGTGGCCACCACCTTCCCTGCTGACTCTCCCTGCCACGTAGCGTCCGACTGTACCGCATTTCCTTTCGCGATTCCGAGACCAAGAGAGGCAATGCCCTTTACTTGCCGTTCCAGGAGGTTCGCAAGACTACCTGTTGAAGCTGAGAAAACGTTGCATTCTGCGAAGTCCCACACCATCGGAATTGCTTGTCGAGAGAAAGTCACGATCATTTGTTGGTTAATGTTGTTCCAGCCGCAAATCGTGCTCGACTGATTGGATTGCTGATCTACCAGGAACCCTAAGTACACTCCCACAGCCTCAGCATAAGCCATCGCCCCCGTTCCCCCTTCCCGCAGAGGCACGCTGTCGTCCAGCATACCGGCGGCCACAGCATCCGAGAGGACGCGCTTCTGAACTTCCCCAACGAGGTCTGAGAAGGTCGTCAGTGCCACTAACTGGCGAGGAGTGAAAGCATCTCCCCACGTAGGCATACCGTACATAGGCAAACGGTCAACATCATGACAAGGGGTGGGCACCACTAGATCTGGTTTCCAAGCTGGCTTGGCTGTCGTAGGTATTGCTTCATGTTGCGGCGTGGGCTCGATATAGATTCTACTTCGGTCACCCTCTGCAACAATGGCCATCAATCGCGCACCTAGGCGTCCATTCTGCGATTCTCTCCGAATGTAGCCCGCAGTCATTGGTGCCCCGGACATCAAGCACTGAAAATGTGCTCCCCGGGCCAACTTGGTGCCTTGCCCAGCTGCCGCCGGGGGCTTGCCCGCCCTTATAGTGAAGCGGTAGCCCCTGTCCTCAATCACCGGCTTTACGTAAGCTTCCTTGCCCTTCTTGGTCGAGAGCACGAAGGTGGAGGCTAAGGGTACATCCACGTTGGCGAAGGCTGGGTTGGGGCTCTTGACGGTCCGCGCCCAGAGCCACGCGATCACGGTAAGCTTGCGGCCCACGTATGACTCTAGGTCGGGGCGCTCCTGCGCCATCTCTGCCGTGACCTCAATCTTGGGGTACAGGTGGCCAATGCGTTTCTCAGCCTCGTCGCGCAACCACTTGCCGTAGTAGCGAACGTCCTCGGCTAGGCCCGTCGCGCCCTTCCACTGTGCACCTATGGAGCCTCGGCCCTTCCGGGCATCCGGGTTTACTGGCGGCTTGCCAGAGAACTTGGGCGGTATTTCGATCATGGCCTTGTTGATGAGCACTGCCACTGGGTTCAGGTCGCCGGCATGGGCTTCCAGCCCCAGCCGCTGTGCCTCCAGGGGTATAGCTCCGCCCCCGGCAAATGGGTCGTGGAAAGCGGGAAGCTTCTCTGAATCGAATAACTCCACTGCTTTAGGATGATCCTTGTTTTCCTCGCAGGTCCGCCGCCAGCTCCTACGAATTTCCTCCCGCGCCGCTTCCAGGAGAGTCTCGTTGGTAGTGTTCTCCCATTTCACCAACTCCTCGATGATGCGAAATAGTCGCTGCCGCTCCTCAGCTTGCGCCTCTTCAGCGGGGAACAGCTCTGGCCACGAGGATGGATCATCTACCAACTGGGCAAAGAGTACGGCCCGCGCCGCAGCCAAGGGACGCCGCGCCCACCAAAGGTGCAGACTGCTGGGATGCCCGTGGCGTATGGACTTCTCCCGCGCAGACGCCGCGTTGATGGCCTCCAGTGGTAGCGCGACTTCTATGAGTTTCTTGCGTACGGTGTTCATCAGCCGCCCTCTCCAACCGGCAACGCAAAGCCAATCGGGTTGGCGTCAATCAACTCAGTAGCGTGGCGAATGTCAAAGGCCACAACGAAGCCCTGGTTCTCTAGAAAGTAAGCGAACGGCTCATCGCCGTCTACGACTATAGGCTTTCCCGACTTATCGACAACGGGCTCTAGTAGTGGCGTGGGAGAGTTGGCTACGACAGCTACAACTCGGAGCTCATTCGCAGGCCGATCATCTGGTACGAACACGACCGGGCCTCCACTGAAGCCTTTGTTGCCGTGTGCGTCTATATAGAGGAGTGAGGTGTCCCCAAAGGTCATTGCGCTGACAATGCCAGCTTTCACAAACGGTAGAGGGAAGTTGCGGTTTATGTTCTCCGCACCGCTATCCCAACCGAAGGGAAATCCAAGAAAACAGACTGGTTGGCCATAGCCCAGCCCTGCACTGGATGCTTCTAGAGGATGCGGTGGAGCTATTTGAATAGGACACGCTAAGACCGCCACATCAACGTCGTCCGAGCCAACTCCAACGACATCTATGACAATACTCTTCCATCGCCTCTCATGGAAAAGCTCGACTTCGTCGCCAGGAGCGATTCCCTTTACTACATGACGGGCAGTAACCAAGTACTGTTTTCCGTCACGGTCAATAGCGAAGGCCGTTCCCGTCTCGCTGCCGTAGCGAACGTGGAAGGTACGGTGAATCACGTTGGCAGTGATCATGACGGTGCCTCCGCTCGTGCCAAGAATTCCGGCAAGTCGTAGTTCACGCTGGTCACGCCAAAGTCCGGCTCCCGGCGGAACGGTTTTCGCACGTAGTGGACGTGATCGCTCTTACCGTCCTGGAACTCCACGATAGCCAAGATGTAGTCCTCAGGCTTGTTCAGGGAAGTCAGTATCTCGTTCTTCGTGACCGTAACGGTCGTCGCGCCCTCTGCCCTTCCCTTTACTTCAATGAACCGCAGTTTCCCAGTCCCGGGCACCCTGCTCTCGACATCGTAGCCGAGCTTGTCGAATTCCCGGTCCACCGGGTCAAACCCGAGGCCACGCTCGGTGTCCATCACAGCGGCTCTGGCGCGCGCCGCTGCAGCTTGTGTGTCCCGCATCTCAGCACTAAAGGGGACAGAGCCATCCATCTTGCGAAGGAGTCCGGCTGGTACAACCAGAACCCCGCCAAGGACGACGGGAGGCAATGGTGACAGCTGACGCTCGCGTTGAATCTCGTCCATTCGCTTCTGCAATCGCCCCTGTAGGTCATCGGCCCTGCGGCGAGCTTCAGATGAGTTGAGGCGCGCGTTCGGCTTCCCTGCTTGTTCCTGTGAGTGGAGATCGGCGGCCCGATGGTCCCAGTAGGCGATCTCTTTGGTCAGGCGCTCCTTTACTGCGGCCTCCGTCTTTGAGAGAAGTTCCAGCTTTCGCGACCGGACCTCTTCGAGATGCGTTGGCACCAAACGAGACACTGCATATTCGACGGCCTTGGCTTCCAGGTTACCGCCAATCCAGCTGCACTCGGGCCTACCGACTATCTCCTGCACACCCGGCTCCCCGTCGCTCAATGGCCGGTAGTCGAGGTAAGGCGCATAGTCTCGTCCCACGGTCTCAAGTTCCGCATCCACTTCCACGTGGAGCATCCTCTTGGATACGGTTCGCTGTTCTCCGGACCGCGTGCGGCTTCCATCCTGGATGCTGTGTTCTAGGTACATAAGGACGCGGGGGCGGTCGCTGCTGTCGTTGTCATCCACCAGCACCGAGCTTTGCCGAAGTACGCTGCGGTGTCGCTCTATTGTCAGGTCTATCGTGGCATCTAGTAGGGGGTGGCCCGGGCAAACGAAAGCCGCCGCCGGCCGACCGGGAGGAGCCATAAGCGATTTCTCAAAGGTTATGCGCTCATAGCGTTGCAAGACCGGCTCGCCCAAGCCGATCAGCCGGTCGCGCTCGCGCACCTGAACCGGGACGTGGTTCACCTGATAACGCCGAGGCTCCCGCTCCGTCATCCTGCCGCCGAGCCGCCGGAAAGCCTCAATGAAGAAGGACTCGACGTAGTGGGGTTGAAGCCTCCTGACCTCAGCCCGTTCCATCTCTTCCCGAATCTTGAGCACTTGGCTCGTATCCATCGAGTCTTGGGCTAGAGCGGACTCGGACAAGAGGTCTTGGACCTGGCCTTGGTCGAATGCATCGCTAACCGCCTGGGTCAGCCGGGCTTGGACTTCAGGGCGCTCCCCGTACCTTATGGCCTCCAGCAGCAGGTCGCGCAGCGGCTTCCCCTCGAATTGCACCTTGCCCAGCACGTCAAACACCTGCCCACCCAGAGCCTTCCTCGCCTCCTCAAGTTTCTCCAGCAGGGTGTGATAGACATCTCCCTCCCTGGTCTCCTCCGCTATCAGATTCCAGAGATGACAGACCTCTGTCTGCCCGATTCGGTGAATGCGCCCGAACCTCTGCTCAATGCGGTTCGGGTTCCAGGGCAGGTCGTAGTTCACCATCAGATGGGCGCGCTGGAGGTTGATTCCCTCCGAGGCAGCATCGTTGGCCAGAAGAATCTGTACTTCCGGGTCGTGCAGGAAGGACTCTTGGATAGCCCGCCGGTCCTCGCGTCCAATGCCGCCATGGATCATGACCACGGCCTCTTGGCGGCCCAGTAGGGTTGTTATCCGCTGGTGGAGGTAGTTGAGGGTGGCCCGATGTTCGGTAAAGATGACGAGCTTCTGGTGGGGAGATGGCATGAACGGTTCTTCTGCCCCTTCCGGCCCAGCCGTAAACAGCCTGTTGAGGAGGGCGGCAAGTTCTTGCCACTTCTTGTCTTCGCCACTGACTCAGACCGCCCGCGCCAAAGATTCCAGCCGCCGTAGGCTCTGGATCTCTGCTTCAAGCTCGTCTACGGTTCGCGCAGCCGTAGCGCGGTCTAGTATCTCTTCCTCGGCGGCAACGATCTCCTCATCGGGCGCATCCTCTAAGTCCGCGATGTCTTCGTCGTCCCACTCAGGAACGCTGGCAGAGAGAGACGGGGCGACCTGCGAGCCTCGCTGCAATAGCTGAAGCTCACGGAGACGGCTCTCCAACCGCTCCTTGCGCCGACGAAGCGACTGGTAGATCGCCTCCGGGGAAGACTCCAGCCGCCTTTGAAGGATGGTGAGTGCGAACCCCACGGTTCCCGCTCGTTTGTCACCTTGAAGGGCCTCAGCCCGATTGAACTCTTCCCGAACGTAGTCAGTCACCTCTCGGTACAGGCGGGCCTCGCCGTCGGACAGCTTGTAAGGGACCGCATAGGCGCGCCGTTCAGGGAACAGCGGTGTGGCATCGAACTTGAACAACCTCTCCTTCACCATCCGACGCATAAGGTCTGAGACATCGGCCGTATGCACGCCATCACGGAAGCGGCCCTCGAAGCGGTCGCCATCCAACAGGGCCATGAACAACTGAAAGTCCTCTTCCTTGCCATTGTGCGGAGTCGCGGTCAGCAGCAGGAAATGGCGAGTGCGAGTCGAGAGCATCTGCCCCAACCTATAGCGTTTGGTGTACCTGATCTCGCCGCCGAAGAAGGATGCCGACATCTTGTGGGCCTCGTCGCAGATGACCAGGTCCCATCCGCCATCGCGTGCCCGGAGCAGTGCCTGGACATCCTCGTCACGGGCCAGCTTGTCGAGACGCGCTATGGCCAGCGGCGTCTCGGAGAACCAGTTGCCTGTGCGGGCGGCCTCCAGCTTGTCGTTCGTCATGATCTCGAACGGCAACTGGAATCTCCGGTATAGCTCATCCTACCATTGCTCGGCCAGACTGCCGGGGCATACCACCAGGCAACGTTCCAGGTCGCCGCGAGCAACGAGCTCCTTTATCAGCAACCCGGCCATAATCGTCTTACCGGCGCCGGGGTCATCGGCGAGGAGAAATCGCAGGGGCTGGCGGGTCAGCATCGAGTCGTACACTGCCGTGATCTGATGAGGCAGAGGGTCCACAATGGACGTGTGAACGGCGAGTATAGGGTCGAAGAGGTGGGCTAGACGGATTCGCTGGGCCTCGGAGACGAGACGGAAGAGATGGCCATCCCCATCAAAGGACCACGGGAGACCGCGCTCAAGCACCTCCAGACTGGGTTCGTCGTCCCGATATAGGAGGCGAGTGCCCACGTGTCCAGTAGCCGGAGCCTTGTAAGTAAGTTCCAAGGCAGAGTCGCCGAACCACTTGACGCTGATCACCTCTGTAGGCCCGTCCGACAACACTCCTCGGACAAGGGCGCCAGTTGTCAGGCTTTCGAGATCTGCCATGCCATCCTTCCTATGGGGTATAGCCTTCATGATACCTTCAATTGCTGTTGATAATCAACTCAACTTCAGCTATCCTCTAGGAGAGGTGGCAGCATGGATTTCCCAGAGCGTCTACGTTCATTGCGCAAGCAAGCCCAACTGAGCCAACGCGACCTGGCAGAGAGAATCGGAGTCGACTTCACCTACCTGAGCAAGATAGAGAATGGACGCGTCGAGCCTCCCAGCGAAGTGGTTCTGAAGGGGATCGCTCGAGAGTTGGCTGGTGAACTGAGCCGAAACGAGACTGAATTGGCCGACGAACTGATAACCCTGGCTGGGAAAATTCCCTCAGACTTGGCGGATACCCTCTCCCGAAATCCGGGTGCCGTCCAGTTTCTGAGGTCTCTGGGCGATGACGTGCGGTCACCCGCCGAGTGGCGAAGGCTGATACGGGAACGGCGGTCAGACCAGCGATGACCACTAAGTTTCTGTCAGATGCCCAGCTTGAGCGCATGGCGAGCCGCCTGCTGGGCCGATACGAGTCTCTGTATGGAGCGGTGTCCCGTTCTCCGGTTCCGGTGGAGCGCATACTGGAGGATGTGCTAGACCTCAACATCCTGTGGGATAGGGTCTCCGAACTGGCTGACCAGTCTATTCTCGCCGAGTTGGATTCCAGCTTGAAGACGGTGGTCTTCAATGAATCAAGGCGTACACTCATAACTGAGACACCGGGCCTCTACCACACCATCCTTGCTCACGAGGCGGGGCATTGGGAGGCCCACGTTGATCATGGCCTCTTCGCACAGTCGCCCTTACCCAGGTGAGGCTGTGGCTGTTTGTGCTGGCCTACAACCTGGGCAACTTCATGAGAAGGCTGACTTTGCCAGAGTCAGTGAAACACTGGTCACTGCGAAGCGTGCAGACCAAGCTCATCAAGATGGGTGGACGTCTGGTGCGGCATGCCAGGAGGTTGGTGTTTCAGCTTGCTGAGGTGGCAGTGTCCCGGGAGGTATTCCGGCAAGTGTTGGAGCGTATCGCCGGGCTCCATCCAGCACCAGGGTAGCGATTATCCTTGAGGTCATCAGAGGTGAAGAGAGGCAACCAAGGGCGAGGTGCGTGCCCGGAGGAGTTTGAAGGGAGTGCAAACGTGGTGAAAGCCACCTCCGCTGCCTGGGGCCGCTAACTCACCACGCCAAGAGATGGTTTTGTGAGCTTGATTGGATGGTTGACGGCATCCGTGAGTGATACTACGATGGCTCTCGTCGAGGATGGTGCGTTACTTGGGTCCAGGCAGCTTGATATGGGTAATTCCGGTTAAGACAACCCGCAAGACTAGTCTCCAAGGCCCTCACTCCCGTTTGTCGTTCGAAGTTGAACCAGCCACTGACTGGGATGACGGACAACAAGTGAGCCCATACCCGAGTCAATGTCCACGATGCCAAAACTACCGTAGCCCTCGGGGAGAGAGGGAGATAGTTGAGCCTTTGAGGACCAGGGGTCCTCGTTCCATTTCCGTCGTGATGGAGGACACGTTGCGTGTGCAGCCTGACATCGCGGGGGCAAGAAGCACTGGCGGCCGCAAGGCCCTCGTCTTCTCGGATTCGCGACAGGACGCGGCGCAGCTCGCCGGCGACCTCAGGAGAGACCATCGGTATGACGTGTTCCGTCAGTTGCTGTACCGGGTCCTACACAGGTGCCGAAATTGCGACGGCTCCGGAGTGCTCAGAGATGAAGAGCCTTACCAGATCGGGCGCGAACCTTCAGTCACTGAGACCACTTGCAGCGAGTGCGCGGGCGAAGGGCACTTGCCACATCCGCGTCCCATTTCTTACAAGGAGCTGCGAAGCAACGTGATCGATCTGCAGATCGATCGGGAGATTAACCCAACCGACGGCCATTTGTCCGACGCCTTCGAGAGACTTAATGACGACCACAGCTCGGTCTACGCCGATGCCCAGACGGCCTTCGACATCTCTGCCAGACGCGAGGTCTCTCAGGACGACTTCGGGCTGGAGCCGTTGGGTCTGGCAATGTGGTCAGTAATGCTACACGAGCAAACGGGGCAGTTGGAAGCGCTGAGTCAGGACGAGACGCGCTTGCTCCTGAGGACGGTCGCTCGCATTCTGGCCACGGAGAACGTCCTCTTGCCCCCGAATCCCCTGAAGCCCTGGGATTGGCCGTACGACGACAGGATGCAGGCCTATGAGAGGCGGCGAATCATCCCTGCGAATCGCCGCCAGGGCGACAACATCGTTCCCTACAACCTCCGGCCTTACAGGAAGTTGGGCAGGTACGTTGGCGCAATAGCCCGCACACTGGTCGCCGCAGGGCGAATCCAAGACGCAGACAAATGGTTGGAAGAGTTGCATTGGCCTTTGTGGAATGCCCTGAAGGGCTTCAAGATTCTGGTTCCGGTAGGTAAGAGAGTCGGCGACCAAGTTCCTTACGGCATCCGCATTGACTCATTCGAGTTGTGGCCCATTGAAGATGCGGTGTTCAGACGCACCGCGTGCCGGTACGTGATGGGAGAGGCCCTACTGGGCGTGTGCTATAGGTGCGGTCAAACTGCGGAGCAATTCGAGGCGACATCCATCCAGAACTTCTACCGCAGGGCTGCCATGTTTGCGGGGTCCGGGTCCGGGTATCCCGATCCATTCCCCATCCAAGCGGCGGCACACACGGCAGTCGTCGGAAGGCGTGAGGCGCGAAACATCGAGAGATGGTTCCAGAATCTCTTCCGTGAGTCCGAGCACCGGGAAGACTGAGGTGGTACCCAAAAACTAGACAACTGGCTAAGAGAGAGTCCAGCTCCTAAAATAACCGGCAACTAACCGACGTGGAGGAGCAGGACATGAAGCAGACGAGGAATAAGCACAGTCCGGCGTTCAAGGCCAAGGTGGCCTTGGCCGCCCTTGCGGGGGAAGAGACCATCGCCCAGCTGGCCAGCCGATTTGAGGTCCATCCCAGTCAGATTCACGCCTGGAAAAGGGCCCTGGCGGAAGGAGCCCCGGAGCTATTTGCCACCAATCAGAAATCCCAGGAGAAAGCCAAGGAAGCTCAGATTAACCACCTCTACCGGCACATCGGCCAGCTGAAGGTGGAACGCGATTTTTTGTCGGAAAGGTCCGGTCTATGAGTCGCAGCATACGGCGAGCCATGATAGACCGAGACCACCAGCAGCTGTCTTTGGTGCGTCAATGTATCCTGCTGGACGTCAGCCGGGCCTCGGTGTACTACCGGTCGGTACCGACCAGGGCAGAAGACCTGGAGTTGATGGCCCTGATGGACCGTCAGTATTTGAAGACCCCCTTCTACGGCTCCAGGAAGATGAAGGCCTGGCTGCTGCAACAGGGCTATCTGGTGAGCCGAAAAAGGGTTCGAAGGCTGATGCGGTTGATGGGTCTGGAAGCCATCTACCGGCGTCCCAACACCAGCAAACCAGCGCCGGGACACCGGATCTTTCCCTATCTGCTGAAGGGAGTGGAGGTTAATCGGGTCGACCAGGTCTGGGCCGCGGACATCACCTACATCCCCATGCCGAAGGGCTTCCTGTACCTGGTGGCCATCATGGACTGGCACAGCCGGCACGTGCTGGCCTGGAAGCTCTCCAACACCATGGACACCAGCTTCTGCGTGGCGGCGTTGGAGGAAGCCCTGGGTAAGGGACGACCGGAGATATTCAACACCGACCAGGGGAGTCAGTTCACCAGTGAGGCCTTTACCCAGACGTTGCAGGAGCAGAGGGTCCAGGTCAGCATGGATGGTAAGGGTAGGTACCTGGACAACATCTTCGTGGAGCGGCTGTGGCGGAGCATCAAGTACGAGGAGGTGTATCTGAAAGCTTACCAGACCGTCGCCGAGGCCCGAACTGGGATCAATGCCTACCTGGAGTTCTACAACCGGCAGAGGCCTCACCAGGCTTTGGGCTACCGGACCCCAGCAGAGGTGTACCAACATGGCCAGGAAGAAAGGGGAGCAGCAGCTGAAGAAGCAGGGCTGCCATCGGGCTTGGTGAAACCTAGCGCAGGGGTGGGAGACTCTCTTAATTTAGCCCTCGTGCTGTCTTAATAATGGGGTCCACCTTAGGTCTGGAGAAAGAGAGACCACCGCGTCATCCTTAGCGAGCAAAGAAGAAAGCTCAAGAAAGGAGGACAACAGTGGTCAAGGAAAGGATGGACCTGCTGGAGCTATTGCGCAGGGGGGGAATGGACGGTGACGTGGACTTCCTACGGGAGGCACTGAGAGTGCTGGTAGAGGGGATCATGGATGCGGAGGTGTCATCGAGGATCGGTGCTGAGTATGGAGAACGCAGCCCTGAGCGGGTGACCCAGCGCAACGGGTATCGGTCCCGGGCGTGGGATACCCGTGTGGGGACTATGGAGCTGCACATCCCGAAGCTTCGAGAGGGGAGCTACTTCCCGAGCCTGCTGGAGCCACGGCGTCGCAGCGAGCGAGCTCTGCTGGCGGTCATTCAGCAGGCCTACGTGGAAGGTGTATCGACAAGGCGGGTGGACGACCTGGTCAAGGCCCTGGGGTGTGAGGGTATCTCCAAGAGCCAGGTGTCGCGTATCTGTCAGGAGCTGGACGTGGTGGTGGATGGCTTCCTGGGCCGTCCGCTGGACGGTGGACCCTACCCCTACCTGTGGCTGGACGCACTGACCCAGAAGGTCAGGGAGGACGGCAGGATCGTCAACGTCAGCGTGGTGGTGGCGACGGCCGTCAATGGCGAGGGCAAGCGGGAGATCATTGGGATGGACGTGGGTACCAGTGAAGACGGCGCCTTCTGGCTGGCCTTCCTACGCTCGCTGTCCGCCAGGGGCCTCAGCGGGGTGGAGCTGGTGGTATCGGACGCTCATCAGGGACTCCGCGGCGCCATCGCCGCAGTCTTCGGCGGAGCCAGCTGGCAACGGTGCCGCACCCACTTCATGATCAACCTGCTCACTCGGGTACCCAGAAGAGTCCAACCATGGATGGCCACCATGGTCCGCACCATCTACCAGCAACCCTCCCCCGATGAGGTACACGCCCAACTCGATAGGGTGACCGATCAACTCGGAGACCGGTTCCCTCAGGTGGCCTCTCTACTGGACGAGGCTGGACCCGATATCCTGGCCTTCTCCAGCTTCCCTGTCGCCCACTGGAAGAAGATCTGGTCCAACAACCCCCTGGAGCGTCTCAACAAGGAGATCAGGCGTCGCACCGATGTCGTGGGCATCTTCCCTAACCGACCAGCCGTGCGTCGCCTGGTTGGCGCCGTCCTCGCTGAACAGCACGACGAATGGGCCGTCGGCCGCCGATACCTCACACCCGCCATTCTGATCCTAAACGAAGCTCTTCCGGAGGCCGATCTCGCGGAGGCGACAGCCGCCTAAACAACATCAACAGGATGACGCACTCTTACACCACTTGACGGGACGTGACCGGGTTGCCATTGGGGATATCCTGGAGCAGGAGGGCCGCAAGCTCGCTGCCGAGATCACGGAGATGGGCGGCGATGCATTCTTCGTACGGCTCGACGTGACCAGCGAAGAGGACTGGGCTCACGCTGTGCAGGCGGTCGTAAGCCGGTCCGGAAAGCTTGACATGCTGGTCAATAACGCCGGTATCTATCAGAGGGCCACTGTCGAGGAGACCGACAGCGAGGGCTGGGACCGCGTCATGGAAGTCAACGCCAAGGGGGCGTTCCTCGGCACAAAGGCAGCGATACCGGCGATGCGGAAGGCGGGTGGCGGTTCTGTAGTCAACATATCGTCCACCAGCGGACTTTTGGGTACGGCCATCTCGACGGCGTACCCTGCGTCAAAGGGTGCGGTACGTCTCCTTACCAAGTCCACGGCTATTCAGTACGCCAAGGAGGGCATCCGCGCCAACTCCGTTCACCCCGCCGGAATCACGACCGACATGCTGCCAGAGGTCCTTACAACGCCCGAGCAGCGACAGGAACGTCTCGCAAGCATGCCTCTGGGGCGGTTCGCAACGCCGGAGGAGATCGCATATGGAGTGCTGTTTCTGGCGTCAGACGAGTCGTCATTCATTACCGGCAGCGAGCTCGTTATTGATGGGGGCAAGACGGCCGAATAGTTGGGAATAGAGATGAGGTCAGAAGATACGGATACTGAGATTGGCCGTTACCAAGCGGCCCATCCCAGGTCGAAAGAGCTGCAGAGTGAGGCGGCGCGCTACCTTCCTGGCGGCAGCTCGCGGGGGGCCGCCTACTTCGACCCGTATCCCTTTTTCGTCGAGCGGGCCGAGGGCCAGCACGTCTACGACGTGGACGGCAACCGATACCTCGACTTCATGCTGAATGCCACGACCTACGTTCTCGGCCATGCCAACCCCCAGGTGGTCGGAGCTGTGCAGGAGCAGGCTGGCAGGGGCTTTAGCCCGAATCCACCGAAGGAGGGCGTCGGGTTAGCGTCCTGAGGCGGCAAGAAGGTGCTCTTGTGCTTCTGGGATAATGGTTTTGTAGCAAAAAAACGGCCCCGGAAAAGGAGCACCCAGTAGATGCTGCCACGCAACCACCCCGACCGGATCCAAATCACCTTCGACGACCGCCGCTTGGTGGCCAATGCCGGGCTGCTCCTTCCGGCCACCCTGGCGCGGCACCTCGGCCTGCCCGAACTCGTCCGGCAGCGCCTCGACCTGGGCGATGCCCCGGGGCGGGCGAACACGAGCGACAAGATGATGACGCTGGTGGCGTCTGCGCTGGCTGGGGGCGACTGCATTGACGACGCCGATGTGTTGCGCACCGGGGGGACGGCCTGCACCCTGGGCGGCACGGTCAAGGCGCCATCCACCCTGGGCACCTTCCTGCGCAGCTTCCGGTGGGGCCACGTCCGTCAACTCGACCGGGTGAGCCGCGAGTTGCTGGCCCGGGCTTGGCAGGCCGGGGCGGGACCCGGCGACGGGCCCCTGACCATTGACCTGGACTCCACCATTTGCGAGACCTACGGACTGGCCAAGGAGGGCGCCCGCCACCACGGCTATACCGGCAAGCGGGGCTACCACCCGCTGCCGGCCATCGCCGCCGGCACCGGAGACGTGCTGATGTCCCGGCTGCGCGAGGGCCGGGCCAACACCGCCCGCGGCGCCGCCCACTTCCTGCGGGAGACGGTGGGACGGGTGCGCTACGCCGGGGCCGACGGACGACTCACGCTACGGGCCGACAGCGGGTTCTACACTCATGGCGTGGTATCCGTCTGCCGCAAGATGGATGTCCGCTTCTCCATCACCATCCGCCAGCACAAAAGCCTGCACAATCTCATCGAGGCGATACCCGAAGATGCCTGGACGCCGATTCCTTACTGGATGGACGGTGCCGCCGATGTGGCCGAGACCACCTGCACCCCCTTCCAGGCCGAGGCGGACGCCGCGCCGGTACGGCTCATCGTCCGGCGGGTGAAGCCGACGCCCGGTTAAGAGCTGGCCCTCTTCGCCAAATACAGCTATCATGGCTTCATCACCGACCGGGACGGGGAGTTGCTCGAACTGGAGGCTGACCATCGCCGCCACGCCGAGATCGAGAATGCCATACGCGACCTCAAGTACGGCGTCGGGCTGAACCATCTCCCCTCGGGCCGCTTCGCCGCCAACGGCGCCTGGCTGGCCGTCCAGACGATGGCCCACAACCTGGCCCGCTGGACGGCGCGGATCGGTCTGGGAGAGCGGATAGCCACTACCAAGACCCTCCGGCGGCGGTTCTTCTCCCTGGCCGGACGGCTCACCCGCTCGGCACGCCGGTTGACCCTGCATCTTCCGGATCGCTGGCCTTGGGCTGAGAAGTTCAGCCGTGCCTTGGCCCGGCTGCGAGCCATTCCACTCCCGGCCTGACGGCACCGTCGGCGACCGACCCACCCACCGGACAACCGAAGATCCCCGCAGACTCGTGCCAGCCCGGTCCGAGAGAGTTCCCTGCTGCGTATTCTCTCGCCATCCCGCGCATCGCAGCTCCCGCAGACGGCCATAGGGGCCCCTGTGCGGCGATGAAGACCGTCCGCCGACCTCCCTACCCCAAATGGAACCCAGGCTATTTCCCCTGTAGCTCCCTCACCCCCCCCCTTCCGTTTTCCTCACGCCGTCCATCGGTGTCCTTCGGTGGATTCGGGTTTAGCCATAGCACGCCTACGGAGGCACAGGTCCTTCTGGCCAAGATGCTGTGCGATAGGGTGCCTTCCGTCGAGAAAATCCGCTTCACCAACTCCGGCACCGAAGGGACTCTGAACGCCATCCGCGCCGCTCGCGCTTTCACCGGCAAGCACAAGATCGCCAAATTCGAGGGCGGCTATCACGGCAACCACGAGTACGTCTCTGTTAGCGTGAATCCGCCCCTCGGTGGCTGGACCCCAGCGGACCGACCGCTATTCCCGAATGGCCGGGACAGCCGCCCAGCATCCTTGAGGACGTGGTCGTTCTGCCTTACAACGACCTGGAAGCTAGCGAGCGAATTGTGCACGCGCACAAGAACGAGCTGGCCTGCGTGATAATGGAGCCAGTCTCGTCTAACTTCGGGTACGTCCCCGCACGCCCCGAGTTCCTCCGGGGCATCAGAGACTTGACCACTGAGCTCGGCGTCGTTCTGGTATTCGATGAGGTGCAGAGCTTCAGGCTCTCAACCGGCGGCGCGCAAGAGCTATTTGGTGTCACGCCCGACATTACCGCCTTCGGCAAGTCTATAGGCGGGGGCCTGCCGGTGGGCGCCTGGGGAGGGCGAGAAGACCTGATGGCCCTCTTCGACCCGACGCATGGGCCGGTCATATCTCATTCCGGGACGTTTAACGGGAACGCGATGACAATGGTCGCCGGCGAGGCGACGCTCGCGTAGCTGACCCCCGAGGTCTACCGGCGGATGAACTCCCTGGGCGACACGCTCAGGGAAAAGCTGGGCGCCGTCTTCGCCGAGCTCGAAGTCGAGGCTCGGGTAACCGGTATCGGCTCCCTGTTCGGTACCCACTTCACATCTAAAGAGGTCACTGACTACGCTCTTTCGTACGTAGCGATCAGAAGATAAGGCGGGGCCTCTTCACAGGCCTTCTGAACGAGGGAGTCCTACTACAGGCCAAGAGCTTTGGAGCCCTTTCGGCGCTGACCACCGAAGCCGAGATCGACACACTGGTGGACGCCACGCGCCGGGTGGTACAGCGGATCAAATGATCGGGCACCGGTCCTCTTCCTCTCCTTCGATGGGCCTTGCGCAAGAATGTCATTGGGAGCGCTGGCTAGAGATGGGACCACCCCTCCCCAGACCCGTGTATAGACCGGGGACATAGCTTACACATGTTCGGGGACATGGTGGACACCATAATAGGCATGACTTCATTACAAGGAGGTGGTCATGCCATGGAAGGAGATGTCCGTTATGTCTCAGAGGAGAGAGTTCGTGGAGCTGGCACAGGCTGAAGGCACCAACAAAAGGGGCCTTTGCCGTCGCTTCGGGATCAGCCCTACGACTGGATACAAGTGGCTTGGGCGTTTCCGTGAAGGGAGCGAGGCAGGCCTGGTCGAGCTGCCGCGGCGGCCTCACTACTCGCCTGCACGTACCCCATCGCAGGTTGAGCAGGCGGTGCTGTCTGCCCGTGCGGCCCATCCGGCCTGGGGAGCTCGTAAGCTGCGACGGTGGCTTTTGGAGCGCAGGGATGTGTTTGAGGCGGACATGCCGGCCCCCAGTACTATCACGGCGATCTTGCGTCGTCATGGCCGCATTGACCCCGCCGAGGGGCCCAAGCACCGTTCCTGGCAGCGATTTGAACACCAGGCACCCAACGACCTGTGGCAGATGGACTTCAAAGGCCACTTCCCCCTTACCCGAGGACGCTGCCACCCTCTGACTGTTCTGGACGATCACTCTCGGTTTGCCTTGGGGCTGCAGGCCTGCGGTAACGAGCAGGGAGAGATGGTGCAACAGCGCCTGACGGCTATCTTCCGGCGCTACGGCTTGCCCAACACAATGTTGATGGACAATGGCTCCCCGTGGGGCCATGACCAAGACCACCCCTACACACCTTTTACAGTCTGGCTGCTGAGGTTGGGCATCGGAGTCAGTCATGGACGCCCTTATCACCCTCAGACACAGGGAAAAGATGAGCGCTTCCACCGAACCATGACCGTTGAAGTGCTGCAGGGGAGCAGCTTCACTGATCTGGCGCACTGCCAGAGAGCCTTCGACCTGTGGCGGGACATCTACAACTTGGAGCGGCCCCATGACGCCCTTGACCTTGCTACTCCGGCCACCAAGTACCAAGTGAGCCAAAGACTGTTTCCCGAGGTCCTTCCACCCTTGGAATACGAACCAACTGACCTGGTACGCCGTGTTCACGACAAAGGTAGGCTCCAGTTGTTTGGCCGTATCTTCAAGGTACCTAAGGCCTTCAAGGGCATGCCAGTGGCTATTCGGCCGACAACTGACGATGGAGTCTGGAACGTCTTCTTCGCCACTCATCAAATCGCCCAGCTTGACCTCAGGCACGATGCCTAACATACTCAAATGTGTCCACCATGTCTCCGAACACCCGTCCACCATGTGTCCGGTCCATACAACCCTTCGTCCCCCCTATACGGCATCGGGGCCGAATCGGGACTCAGGGAGACAAGTTGGCGTGACTTCGCACGAAGCGTTTCCGGGGAGCTTGCCCGCCTTTTGACGATACCAAGGTCCGTTCTCAATTCAACCGCAGTTTTGCCGATTATTGGCCTCATTGGGTGCCTATGTGGCGTTGCCCGGAGTCCTGCAGAAAATCAACGAGGAGGCAGGGCGCACGCCATGCGCCCCTACACACCCTCATAGGCGTGAGGTAGCTGGTGGGCAACCTGAGGCCGGCCTCCCTCGATACGTCCCCCCGATGCGGCATCGGGGCCGCATCGGGATGGACGGGGTTGGTTAGTTCTGAAAAATGTGTCCCATTTTCTTCCATTGTGTACCACTCAGCTAGGGACTCCGGTACACCGCGGAACACCGGAGCAAAGAAATGGGACAGGCCGCTTGGGTCTGTCCCATAGAGCAATTATAGCACGGGTGTTCGTGGTTGTCGAGGGGTTCGCCGGGTCACCCATCGTCGAATCCTCTGCCGTCAAGGGGGCTTTGCACCAAAAGTCGCGGATCGGGGGCCGTGGTTCGACAGGTTCGAGTCGGACTCGCGACTCCTGTCGGAGCTCACCACGAACGTAGGTTCAGATTCACCGTTCGCCCTGAGCATGTCGAAGGGCAATTCGGCTCGGGCGGCACTTCTTGTGCAAAGCCCATCGAGGGGAGGAGGGAGGGCGGGTTTGAAACCCGCCCCTACGTTCGGATCGGACGGGCCAGCCCGGCGGTTCGACCCTCGGCCTTACTCAGGACAGGCGGGTATGAACAGGAGTCGCTTAACTACAAAGGGAGGAGGGGAGGGCGGGTTTGAAACCCGCCTCTACGTCCGGATCGGACGGGCCAGCCCGGCGGTTCGACCCTCCGACCTTGCTCAGGACAAGCGGGTATTGAACAGGACTCGCTTAAGCGCAAAGTCCTCTCGACGGGAGAGGACTAAGAGTTTGCTCTGAGCGAAGTCGAATGGGTGAGAGTGATCCTCGACGTTGTTCCTACCGTCCCTTAAACTTGGGCGTGCGGCGCTCCACGAACGCGCGGCGTCCTTCTGCGAAGTCCTCGCTGTCGAAGTTGGCGTAGGGCAGGCGCTTCTCCTCTTGTGTTAGACCAGCAAGGGAGGGACGTAGCACCGTCTGGAGGATCTGCTTGTGCCGGCTGTGGGATAGGGGCGCCAGTCGTGACATCTCGCCCGCCAGACCGTAGACCTTCTCCTCGATCTCGTCTTCGGGGAGGACCGTGTTGACCAGCCCTATTCGGAGGGCTTCGTCCGCGTCTATTAGCCTGCCTGATAGTAATAGGTAGGAGGCGTTCCCCGGGCCCACGAGGTCCACCAGACGGCGCATCTCGCTGTAGCCGACGAGTATCCCCAACCGGGCGACGGGGATTCCGAAGCGGCTATTGCTCGCGGCGATGCGTATGTCTGTCGCCATCGACAGCTCACACCCGCCCCCAACGCAGAAGCCCTTGATCAGGCTGAGTGTTGGCTTCGGCAGGGCCTCTACTGCGTCCAAGGCGCCGTCAAAGGCGCCCGCGTAGCTCTGGGCGTTGGTGGAGTTGTTGCGGTTTTCCTCGAAGTCCTTGACGTTGGCACCGGCGGAAAAGGCTTGGTCGCCCTTTCCGGTAACGACGACCACCTTGACCTCGTCATCGTCCGCTAGCTCTGTTGCGATTCTGCGCAACTCAAGCCAGCCGTCGTAGTCGATCGCGTTGCGCTGTGTCGGCCGGTTGATTGTGACAGTCGCGATGCCTTCTCGTGTCTCGAGGATTATGTCGTCGGACATGCGTAGGGTCTCCGTGCGGCGCCGGCGCGAAGGAATACTCTAAGATGTTCTAACTCAGCGAGCGCGGGATTGCGCCGCCCCAGTCTGCATTAGGCGAGATCTTTAAGGGTTCGCCTGGTGGTACCAGGACCGTAGGGGCACGGCATGCCGTGTCCCTACGCAAGCCGGCGATACCCTTCCCAAATGGGTCTCTTGTTTGTGCACTAGGTTGGATAGGCCAGATACGAGCTAGAACGACGAGTAGCCGCCGTCAACGGGTATGGCCGTTCCGGTCACGTAATCGGAGGATCGGCTGGCGAGAAGAACAGCGGTACCTGCCAGGTCGTCAGGCTCACCCCACCGGCCGTGAGGTATGCGGGCGACCACCTGAGCGTATCTCTCAGGGAATTTGGTCTTGACCTGGTCCGTCAGGCCGGTGCGAATCCAGCCCGGCAGGATAGTGTTGACCTGTATGTTGTCCTTTGCCCACGCCACCGCCAGACTCTTGGCGAGCTGGACGACACCGCCCTTCGTAGCTCCGTAGGGTGCCGCCCATTCGATGCCTATGATCGAGGTCATCGAGCCGATGTTGATGATCTTCCCACCTCCCGAACGGGCCATGTGAGGGTAGACCTCCCTGCAGCAGAGGTAAGTCCCCCTCAAGTTGACGCCCACCACCTCTTCCCACTCCTCGACCGTGTACTCCTCGGGAGAGTGTCGTATGTTCGTTCCGGCGTTGTTCACAAGGATGTCTACGCTGCCAAGTTCGTCGACGGTAGCCTTGACAGCACTGACGACAGAGTCCTCCTTGGCGACGTCGATAGATAGGCCCAGGGCCTTGACTCCGAGCCCTTCGAGCAAGCCGACGGCGCTGTCCGTCTTACGCTGATCGCGGGCCGCGACCACGATACTGGCACCCGCCTGGGCGAGCCCTTTTGCGATGCCGAGCCCTATGCCGCCGTTGCCTCCCGTGACCATCGCAACCTTGCCGTCCAGGTTGAAGGGATCATTTGTCATTTGAAGCCTTTCCTTGTGACGCGATTCGACGCCAAATGTGATCTCTGGAACTCAAGAGGGCAGGTTTGAAACCTGCCCCTACCATTCGAGGAGAGAGCCCGTACGATCCGAGGAGAAAGGTGGGTTCATTCCCCTGTCGAAGACGATGTCCATAAAGCACCTTGTCTGATGTAGGCTGGCCTAGCTCTTGAATCGTTCTGCCTGCTCGGCGGCTTCGACTATCCTGCCGTCGCGCATCTCTTTGATCTCGTCGGCCATTGCCAGGAGGGTGGAGTCGTGCGTGGCAGCGACTACGCTGATCCCTTGGGTGCGTACCATGTCCTGAAAGAGGCCGAAGATCGATCTGGCGTTTGCCGAATCCAGCTCGCCTGTAGGTTCGTCTGCGAGTATCACACGCGGGTGAGTGACCGTGGCTCGCGCGATGGCGACCCGCTGCTGCTCGCCGCCCGATAGCTCGTATGGACGGTGGTTAGCCCTGCGTGTTAACCCGACCATTTCGAGTGAGTCCTTGGCGCGTTCCTCCCTCTCTCTTACTGGAGTGCCTGATATCCGGAGAGGAAGCTCCACGTTCTCGAAGGCCGATAGTAGAGGTAGGAGGCCAAAAGACTGGAATACGAATCCGATCTTGTGGCGACGTATCTCCGTGAGCTCCCTCTCCTTCATATTCGACAGCTCCTGCTCCTCGAACAACACACTGCCGGTGGTCGGCTTATCGAGGCCTGCCATCAGGTTCAACAGCGTTGTCTTGCCTGAGCCAGACCTCCCGACTATCGCCATGAACTGGCCTGGGAGCACCACGGTGTTCACATCGGTCAGAGCCAGCACCTCTTTGGTCCCGACTCGGTAGGTGCGCCCCAGGTTGATGGTAGCGATGATTCTCTGGTGCGTGCTCAGCTCTGGCCCTCCTCGGGGACTATGGTCACCCGGTCGTCCTCCAGATGTACCCTGGCCCTCTCCTTGATCTTCAGGCGATCCAGGTACTCTCTGGGTATTTGTACCCTGCCAACCCTGTCCACGAGCGAGAACTCCTCCAACTGCTCCTCGTCTTCGGCCGAATCGGTGTCCGGACGGAAGCTTACCTTCCGGCGGATCTCGGCGGATGTCTTGCCGTCTCGAATCATGACTACTCTCCCGACCTTGTGTGCAATGTCAGGGTCATGGGTCACGATCAGGACCGTTGTATTCAGGTCGCGGTTGACGGCGCCGAAAAGGTCGAGAATCTCCCCCGCGGTGGTGTCGTCCAGCTCTCCCATAGGCTCGTCCGCCAATAGCAAGGGTGGGTGATTGGCCAGTGCGACCCCAATGGCTACCCGCTGCTGTTCCCCTCCAGACAGCTTTTCAGGTGTGTGGTCCATACGCTCGGCCAGCCCTACTAAGTCCAGGAGCTCCTGGGCTCTCGATTTCCTCTCCTTCGAGGATATGTTGGTCAGCATCATCGGCAGTGCAACGTTCTCGAGGGACGTGAGGTAAGGGAACAGGTTCCGGCTGGTCTGTTGCCAGACGAACCCCACGTCGTGCCTCCGATAGGCTTCCACTTCTCGGCCGGCCATCTGCAAGAGGTCCTTGTCACCCACCCTGACCTTTCCGGCCGAAGGGGTGTCGTAGCCGGCGAGTATGTTGAGCAGGGTGGTCTTCCCGCTTCCGCTGGCGCCGACGATGGCCGAGACCTCCCCCCTCTCCACGACAAGGTCGAGGCCGCGAAGCGCCACCACCTCCAAGTCGGCTATCTTGTAGATCTTGAAAAGGTCCTCACAAACTATATGTGGGGCAGTCGCAGGTTGCACCATTTCGCTCTCCTAGCAGTGGCGGGCCTGATCCCCGCCTCTCAGCATATCACTATCACATCTCGCCGAGTTTCAGTATGCGTTGCAACGAGATCTTTCGGATCAGCCATACCAGGCCAATGGTGATCGCCGCGAAGACCAGGACCATCACCGCATAGGTAGCCAGTAGAGCTCCCCAATTGACCTCCAGGACAAACGGCGGTATGACCTGGCCTCCCCAGTCGTCGTGGCCCAGAAACGGTATAATGATTGCGCCCAACCGACCGCCCATCCACGTACCCAGCGCCAGTCCTACGGCTATCACCAGTATCTGCTCGAGCCAGACCATCGTGATCAGCTGTCTCATCGAGAACCCAACGGTCCTAAGAAGCGCGAACTCTAGCTGTCGATTTCGGAATGATACGTACGCGTGCACAAGAAAGCCGAGGCAGCTGAGTATCAGCACCGCAGCGAATGCGATGAATAACAGGGACCTCCAGCCGGCTTGAACCAACGGGTCGACCTTGGACCTCTCCAGGCGTTCCTCTCTGTCGATTATTGCCTGGCTCGAGTACCCCGTCACGTTCTCCAGGTCCTCGACCAGCTCTGGTCGGGGGATACCGTTCGCTGAGGTCGAGAGCCAAATAGCGTTCGGAAGCAACTCTCTACTGATGGCTCCAAGGTTGGCGTAGCGTGTGAGGGACGTGAGGTCCGCAACCAGGAAGTTCGCGTCGAGCTCGTTCATCGTAGGGAACAGGTCTATCGTATCGATCATTCGGACCGGAATACGATACCCCGCGGCAGAGACCTCGAACTCTTCCTCAGGCGAGTGGTTCGTCTCTCTCGCGAAGGCCTCACTCGCGAGGACCGGCAGAGGGGACCGCGGTGGGCCGTGGAATATCCCGCGGGCTGTCAGAGCGCTGCCTTCTGACCAGGAAAACAAGACTGAGCCGGAATCGCCGTTGGAAGAGATGTCGGACGCCCGTACTACGTCAGAGATAGATTCTTCGTTGACCTTCAGCAGACTCCAATCATCGGCGTCGTTGAACTCTTCGACCACGGTGGTCTCCCCGGCGGCCGTCCGGACCCAGACGTCGTCGATGATGATAGAGCCTGCCTGAAGTCTCCTGGCTGGAGCGCTCTCGTGCACCCGCAGAGAGACCAGCGTAAGCGGAAGACTCGATTCAGGCGACTGTCCTGTGCGAAACCCTAGACTCGTCTCAAGGACCGCCCATCCTCGGGAGTCCAGCGCCCCCAGGCGATAGGTGAAGTATCGGTCCTGAGCATTCTTTATGCGAGCGGTTACCCTGACACTGGGGTGTGGCCTATCAGCCTTCAGTCTCACGCCTATGCTCCGGGCGCCCGCCGGCAGCGGGACACCCTGCGGCGGGTTGGCAGCCTCCAGTGATTTCAGCAGGCCGACCATAGGTTCGTCCGAGAAGTCTTCGCGGAACCAGGCTACGTCGCCGAAGGTCTCGCCGTCCACAGCGAACATCACGTAGTTCTGTCCGTAGAATTTAGCCAGGTCTTGCCCCGTGGCCCTCAGGACAGGGCTTGCTCGGTCTACGCCCGACACCTGCTCGTACGTCCCTATGAGGTCCGAGACCGACATTGGCGGCTGCACAGTCCCGGTCGACCCGAACGAACGCCTGGTCCTGGGGGAACGCGTGCTCACCGGACTGACTCCTTCGATCCTGATGTCGCTTCCTGTGACGTAGAGCACTCGCTCTTTGAAGCTGAGCTCGAGCGTCGCCCCGAAGCTGGAAGCGAATATGCCGAGGCCGGCGGTCAGGATCAGTAGAAGCGACAACCGGGCGTAGTGGGTAGGGTTGCGGGCCATCTGCCACATGCCCAGGACCAGCCCGGAAGGCAACAAGGACGACAATAGCCGGCTCCCCAGGTTCAGCACCAGCGGAAAGAGCCGGAGCAGCACCATCGCCGAGGCCACTAGCAGCAGGCCTGGGACTGCCAAGAGGAGCTGGTCGACCATGACATCCCCAAATAGCCGCGTTGCCACCACCGACCCCTGCTCGGTGAGCTGCCGGAACAGGAAGATGCTGAGCACCAGCAGCATCACATCAACATAATACCGCTGAAATACCGGCTGGCTGGACGGCCGGGCGGACTGCTGTCGGTGCTGTGTCACGCCGATCCGAGAGGCCTGGACCGCAGGAACGATTAACGCAACGAAGCTGAGCGCGCCGCCGAGCGCGCTCATCAAATAGGCACCGCTTGAGATGCTGACCGCTAGCCTCGAGCCGCCGGTCAGGTCTGAGAACGCAGGAGTGAAGCCGAGAACGCTGATCGTAGTGGCCGCAAGGAGCGGTCCGGCAACCACAGCCAGGCCCGCAATCGTCAGACCCTCCAGCACGAACACGGTAAGAATCTGGGTGCTGGTGGCACCGCGACTTCGAAGCAACGCTACCTCACTGCGCCGGTCCTCTACTACCAGCGAAGACAGTGTCACGACATAGTAAAGTATCACCACCGCGATCAGGATAAGAACGACGAACATCGGCAGCTTGCTGAAAAAGAGCCGGCGGTCGTACTCCCTGAGAGCATTGTCCACGGCGGTATCCTGCCGGTAGCTCGTAAGCGTCGAGGCCAGCGTACCGTGCATCACCACTATGTTAGCCAGCGTCAGGTCCGCGTTCCTGGCGTTCACCCGACCGATGTCTACCGCCAGGAGCCATGCGTACGTCGTATCCATCTTCGGCAAAGACGGCCCAAGCAGCTCCATGAAGGACTTCTCAGGAATATGGAGCGGGACGGTCCGGAAGCTGGGACCGGTCGCCGATTCGAGAACGCTCTCTTCGAGGTACCAGAATTCGTCTCCAGGGTTCTTCCGTTGAAAGACCCCGCTGACGACGACCGTCACGTATGGAAGGGCAGCGTTCCAAGGAGGTACCGCGGCCAGCCGGTCCCCCACCGACAAATCGAACAGGATAGCCGCCTCCTGCGGAATCAGGGCCTCGAGTTCCAGGGGTTCGCCGGGGCCGTTTAGCCGCTGTTCGCTCGGAAATCCCCCGGTCAGTATTGTGATCTGGTCACTCAGTCGCGGGAGGAACGCGAAATACGACCTTGCGTTGTCATCGCCCGCCAGGGCTTCATTGCCCGGGGTGGTGACGAAAAAGGTGGGACTCTTTCCCGTCCGTATTCGGTCCCTCAACATCCACGCGACGTGCCTATCGATCTGCCCTTCTGTGACAACGGAGACCTTGTTGTATTCGTCAGCCGTCGTTGGGCCCCTCTCGGTCTGGACCAGTATGTCTAGCTCAGTTGTCGTGTGCTTTGCGAAGGCCTGCTTCAGCGCCAGTTCCCTGAGCCCGTCAAAGTAGATTACTGTGCCGGACATGATCGCTGCCGCCAGGAGCACACCAAGCACGACGGACGACAACAGACGCCAGTGGGCCAGGCTACGCTTCGTCACCTGCTGCCACGCCGAGATTAGCCTGTTAACGGCTGCTAACACTTGCTGTACCCCAATGGATGATAGCCTCTCGAGTGCTCTGTCAACCGTGTTGTGGCTGGATCCTTTCGCCCCCATCCTAACCTTCCCCCTCGAGGGGGAAGGGATTCATCCTCTCCTTTGAAGGGAGAGGATTGAGGTGAGGGTGAACACACCCTTCAAGTTACGTGTGACAGAGCACTACTTGTCAACGTATATACGCATTCTAACCCAATGCCGTGCACCGCAAAACTGCCGTTTCTAGTCTGAGGCTCTTGCGATGGTCTGGAGGTTGAGGCGGCCCATGCCGCGATTGAGCACGAAGAGCGCTCCGAAGGAGACCGCAACCATTGCCAGGTAGGCCGGTACCATAAGACTCCAGTCAGTCACGAGGATGAACGGGGGCAACACCCGTTCCCCGCTCTCTGTCACGGCCAGTGACGACACCATCAGCCTGCTCATCTGAAAGCCTGCCCACGTCCCCAGTCCCAGGCCAACGGCCAGAATAGTCAGGTGTTCGAAGCCGAGCAGGCCGAGTAGTTGTTGGCGAGAGAGCCCTATGGACTGCAGGAAGCCCGACTCGCTGCGGCTGCGGTCGGCGAATAACAGTAGGTAGGTCGCGTATCCGAAAGCCGCAGCAAGCACGGCGATCCCCAACGAGATGAGCACCGTTGCCCTCCACCCCGCGAAGGCGAGCGGGTCCAGGCGGACCGATTCGAGCTGGGATGCCGTGTCTCGCACGTCAACAAACAGAAAGCGTCTCTCGCCTCTTATCGGCTCCAACGCCTCGGTTGCCCCCGGCTTCCTTCCGATGAAAAGCTCGTTCGACTTCAGTCGTGTCGGATGGCCAAAGATGTTCAGGTAGCTCAAAAGGTTGTCTAAGTCCGCGATAATGAAGCCCCCGCCCTTCTCGCCCAAAGTTGGGAAGTAGCTGACCGTTTCTCGGACCTCCATTGGCGTCAGCCGGCCCGCTATAGTACCCGTAATAGTGTCGCCCACGCCGAAGCCGGTCGCTTCCGCCAATGACGAGCTGATCACGACCGGCACCGCGCCGTCGATACCGCTCTGATAGAAGCCTCGAACGGATAGGTTGTTGTATCTGCCTCCTGAGAAAACTGCCGCATTCTCGCCGTGATGAGCGTCGATTCCGCTAAACGAGATGCCGTCCGACGAAATCAACGATGTGGGGATAGCGGTCCATCTGGGCTCACTCCGCTCGAAGTCCTCCAGGATGCACTCTTCGTTAATGCACTCTGACCCGTCGGCGCCCATGGTCACGTGGATTTCATCTAGGACGAGTTGCACGGGCGTCTGAAGTGAGCCATGCTCGAAGAGCTGGACAGACACGAGATTGATAGGCGGCTCCAGCTTCGGCGGAATGACTGCCTCGAGCGGATGCCAGCGGGGTGGCCCGAGGTCCCCCAGCGTCAGGGTTGTCATGGCACCGGTGCCGTCGCTGACCACCATCCACAATGAGATGTTGGAGTAGAAGTCGACGGGTCTGACCCAGACGCCGATGGTGGCGGCGCCCTCGGGAATAGCTATGCGGTCGACCAGAGGCACTGACTGCAACGAGTCCATTATGGCGGTGAGAGAGCGGTCCGAAAAGTCATCCCGGTGGTACCAGGAGAGCCCTGGCACCTCACGTGTCTCCAGGGCCAGGACCTGCATGTTGTGCGCACCCAGGCTTCCGGCACCACGAAACGCCAACGACACTGCGGCGACGCTGGGCTCGCTCAGGTATCGGTCTTTCAGACCCTGCGCCCCACCGGTGAAGAACTCTGGGACTCCCGTGACCCGTAGGTCCGCTCCAAGTTCATACAGGATGCGCTCCCTCTGGCTTCTGTCCAGAGTCCCTCCGACCGTTGTCGACAGGATGACGACGCCAGTGGTCAGGACCAGAAGAAGGACCAGCCAGGTAAACTGCAACGGATTTCTGGCCATGTGCCACAGCGCAACCGACAGCCAGGCCGGGCTAGCTCTCGTGAGCGCCCTGAACATCAGGAAGGCTAGCTGGGCCGGCACTATGAGCGCCAGACCGATGGTCGGCGCCAGAAGCACCCGGCCCGCTTCGGGAGGTTCCAGGGCCAGAAACCAGCCAACTAGCCCCGCCTGAACGACGAGCCCAACCCATCGAATCGCGGGTTGGCGGGTACGTTGTGTCACCCAGTAGACGGCGCCGACGGCGAGCACCAGCGACGCCGGCACGAGCCAGGCGACGCCGTCGCTTTCATTCCTGTCGGTGAATGCGAGGCCCGGAGCCAGCGAAACCATTGTCGCCACGACGAGGAAGTGGACGAGCGCAGCGGACTCACCGCTGAAGAAGCGCACGAGTAACGGGAAGAAGCGCATGAACAGCAGCGCCACCGCGACGAGGAATAGCACGGGCGCGAGGACCTTGGTCTCGTCGACTCCTTCTTCGTCGAAGAGCCCGCTGGATATCAGACTCCCTTGTGACTGGAGCTCCCAAAAGACAAGCCCTCCCAGTGCCAACAGGGCGATGTCCAGATAGTACCGGTGAAAGAAAGGAATAGTCGGCGGCCGCGACGATCGGAGCTTGTGGACCAGAAGCCCGCCTCTAGCCCCAAACGCGCCGCGTACCACGAAGAACAACAGGTTTAGTAGTCCGATGCCCAGCGCAAGCAGAAAAGGGGCGGGCCCGATCTCGATGGGCAGCAGGTCACCGTCGGTAATGTCGCTGAAATACGGCAGCTTGCCGGCAACGGCCACAGTCCCCATCGCCAGGAAAGGGGCCAGCGCCACGGCTACCGTGGTCATCAACATGCCTTCCAGGGCATATAGACGTAGGAGCTGGAGCGTACCGACACCTCGTGTTTTCAGCAGTCCGGCGTCTCTCTCCCTGCTCTGCACCAGGCCGGAAACCATCATCGACAGGAAAAACAGGACGGTCACCATCAGAGCGGCAAGCAACACTAGTAGAGGCACCCTCGCGAAGAACCCCCTCCGCTCTAAATCGTCTAGGAGGCCGAGCACGACTCCCGTGGATACCGAGGCCCCGGGCATGGTCTCGATTATCTCGTTCGTGAATCCCTCCAAACGGAAGCGGGTCTCGGTCATCGACCAGTCTTTGAAGCCCTCCTTGTCCACAGTCATGAACCAGAGGGGTGAGACCAGGGTCCCCGAAAAGGTCCGGCTCACGGCGTCGATCATCGCCTCCTGGGCGACGAACACTATTACCGGCGACTCGTTCCCGCTCACGAGGACCCCGGGCGGGGGCGCCGGTCCCATGGGAGGGACCCCCAGAACATCCGGGTTGATAAATACGGCCGCGTCGTTCCAGTACTCATCCGTGAGGTCTGCCGGCTCGAAGACTCCAACGATCCGCGCCGTCATTCTTGCGGCCCCGACGTCAGGCGTGAGGACTACCACGTCGCCTACCTGCAGGCCGAAATTTTGTACCGTCGCTGTCGGGATAACCGCCTCCAGCGTCGGCCCCTCCGGGCCATCCACGACGTCGCTGACGGCCATACGTCCCTGCAGGAACCTGGAATGGGCCCCGAGATTCGAGAGGTGGTTCAGGTAGCCACGCGAGACCAGCTGTCCGGTTTCCCAGCGGTCCGGCACAGGCCGGTCTGGCAGACCGACGAGACCCGTATCCGCCTTGATGTATTTCTCCTGACCCAGGTAGATCGGTGCAATGTGGCGCTCCACAGCGTCGGCGATCAGACCCTCCGCGTCCTCGATCGAGCTCTCGGTCAATGCAATGTTGGAAGAGAAGACATCTACGCTTAGGAAGCGACTGGCCAACCGGTCGATGGAGGCGTTGAACGCAAGCTGCTCCAGCGAGCGGGGGTAGACGGTGGCGCCCGCTGCCAGCGTGGCGGCGACAATCATACCGATGAACACGCTCAGAAGAAGCGCCCGATCCTCGATGAGGCGCTTTATAGCCAGCTTTGGTATCGACAGTTGTTGCATTGGCGGGTTGATTCACTGATCGTGGGTCAAAGTCTTCAGGGGGGCGGGCGATACGCGGGCGGGTTGTTGGGGGTAGCGGGCCCGACCACGGCGCACCCTTCACATTACCATAACTACCGTGCTGCGTCTGTGGACGCGCTCCAGGTGTCGGTTGCCGGGTCGTAGACCTCCGCCGACGTGCTGGGGTAGGCTGACCGCTGGTGCCGCTCGCCCCGCCCGCGACAAGCACCCGGCCGTCCTTGAGCAGGGTTGCCGTGTGCGTCCTGCGGTGCTCTATCATCCGGGCGGCCCTTGACCAGCTCCCCGTCGAGGGATCATATGTCTCCGTTGCCTTGTTGCCCCCTCCGACGACGAGCACTCTCCCGTCCGAGAGTACTGTCATCGTGTGGCCCATCCGCTTCGTAGTCATTTCACCAGCGCCTGACCAGGTGCCGGATGAAGGATCGTATATCTCCGCTGATGCGACGAGTCCAAAGCGATCATTTCCGTAGCCACCGGTCACAAGCACACGCCCGTCCGCGAGGACCGTCGCGGTAGACGCGGCCCGAGGTGTGTTCATCCTGCTGGTCGGAGACGAGGAGTCCGTGAGTGGGTCCCAAAGCTCTGCTGAATCCATCGGCCCGCTGTTGTCCCACCCGCCCATAAACAACACCTTTCCGTCTGTAACGACGGCATTCGCCTCCCACAGACGTGTCTCGGAATTCCGTGAGGTGGCTTCCCCAACAGAGGCCCACGTGCCGGAAGCTGGGTCGTAAAGAGCAGCCGAAGCCCCGAGCCCCCCTGTTGCCAACACCTTGCCGTTCTCCAACATCTCCAGCAAGTGAAGACTCGTCTCCTCGGGCATGTCGCCGACGAGCGACCATGTCTCGGTGGAAGGGTCGTATAACTCTGCGGAGGAGATAGAGCCCAACCAGATGAGCCGCGCATCGGCGCCACCAACCTCCCACTCATCGTCCAATCCGCCGGAGACCAACACGCTCCCGCTCCCGAACAGGACTGCTGCGTGATTGACGTGCGGCTCGAACATCGGGCCTGTCGGCGACCAGCGGCCGGTCGAAGGGTCGTATATCTCTGCCGAAACTACACCGGCAAAACCAAATATATGGAATACACCAGTCCCACCTCCGGTGACCAGCACCCGGTCGTCTTCGAGAAGTGTTGCGGTGTGACCATAGAGGATGGGCTGCGTCATATCCCCTTCGGTCCTGGGCATGGGAGTGCGTGTAGGCCGCGGCGTCGGCATTACGAAATCCGCCGCTGGCGCATGGGCCGGAGCTACCGCGGCCGCCGGTGCGACGGTGGCGGTCGGTGTGACAACGGGAGCCTGTGCGACGAGGTCAGGCGGAGCGACCGTGGCCATAGGCGGATGGTTCGCCGCGGACCCGCAAGCGACACTCACGGCCAACCCAAGGGCGGTCAATACGCCGAGCATGATATGGCTTTGGTTGCGAAAACTCATCGGGCCACCTCCGTAGATGGGGTCCATGTATCCGCCACTGGGTCGTAGACCTCCGCCGATGTCGAGGGGAACGGCTGGCGACCACTACCGCTCGCGCCGCCCGCAACCAGCACCCGGCCGTCGTCAAACAGTGTGGCCGTGTGCCTTTCGCGGGGTTCGATCGTATTGGCGGCCTCTGACCAGTCGTTTGTCGAAGGGTCATATATCTCTGTGGTCCGGTTTAAGGAGCCGCCAACGACGAGCACTCTCCGATCCGATAGTGCTGTTATCGTGTGCCCGACGCGGCCAGTTGCCATTTCCTCTGCTCCTGACCAGGTCAGGGACGACGGATCATATATCTCCGCTGAGGCGAGAGTTAGCCGCTCGTTGCCGTCGAACCGGTAGCCACCGGTGACAAGCACCCGGCCGTCGGCCAGGTCTATTGAGCTAGCTTGATACCGATCTCCACGGATGCTGTTGGTTGGAGACACCGATCCCGTGAGCGGGTCGTAAAGTCCCACTGAGTCTAACTGCCTATTCCCGGACCTGCTCCACCCGCCTATGTACAGCACCTTTCCGTTCCCGACGAGCGCAGTAGTGTGCCACCCACGTTCCTGATACTTTCCCTCCGCGGTCGGAGCGGCAGCGGAGGCCCATGTCCCAGAAGATGGGTCGTACAGCGCTGCCGAGGGCCCGAGTCCGCCTATCGCGAGAACTTTGCCGTCCTCTTGTATATCCAACAAGATGGCCGGTCTGTTGTACCGCCAAGCGATAAGGCGGACCGTCTCCTGCGGCAAGTTACCGACGAAAGACCAAGTCTCGGTAGAAGGATCGTACACCTCTGCTGAGCCTATAGAACCCACCCAGTCGACGTACGCATCGGCCGGATGAGTCGTGAACTCCTCGGTCAATCCGCCGGAGACCAAGACTCTGCCGTCGTCGAGCAGGATTGCACCGTGATGTCTGCGTGCGTCGAACTGAGGTGGTACCCAAAAACTAGACAACTGGCTAAGAGAGAGTCCAGCTCCTAAAATAACCGGCAACTAACCGACGTGGAGGAGCAGGACATGAAGCAGACGAGGAATAAGCACAGTCCGGCGTTCAAGGCCAAGGTGGCCTTGGCCGCCCTTGCGGGGGAAGAGACCATCGCCCAGCTGGCCAGCCGATTTGAGGTTCATCCCAGTCAGATTCACGCCTGGAAAAGGGCCCTGGCGGAAGGAGCCCCGGAGCTATTTGCCACCAATCAGAAATCCCAGGAGAAAGCCAAGGAAGCTCAGATTAACCACCTCTACCGGCACATCGGCCAGCTGAAGGTGGAACGCGATTTTTTGTCGGAAAGGTCCGGTCTATGAGTCGCAGCATACGGCGAGCCATGATAGACCGAGACCACCAGCAGCTGTCTTTGGTGCGTCAATGTATCCTGCTGGACGTCAGCCGGGCCTCGGTGTACTACCGGTCGGTACCGACCAGGGCAGAAGACCTGGAGTTGATGGCCCTGATGGACCGTCAGTATTTGAAGACCCCCTTCTACGGCTCCAGGAAGATGAAGGCCTGGCTGCTGCAACAGGGCTATCTGGTGAGCCGAAAAAGGGTTCGAAGGCTGATGCGGTTGATGGGTCTGGAAGCCATCTACCGGCGTCCCAACACCAGCAAACCAGCGCCGGGACACCGGATCTTTCCCTATCTGCTGAAGGGAGTGGAGGTTAATCGGGTCGACCAGGTCTGGGCCGCGGACATCACCTACATCCCCATGCCGAAGGGCTTCCTGTACCTGGTGGCCATCATGGACTGGCACAGCCGGCACGTGCTGGCCTGGAAGCTCTCCAACACCATGGACACCAGCTTCTGCGTGGCGGCGTTGGAGGAAGCCCTGGGTAAGGGACGACCGGAGATATTCAACACCGACCAGGGGAGTCAGTTCACCAGTGAGGCCTTTACCCAGACGTTGCAGGAGCAGAGGGTCCAGGTCAGCATGGATGGTAAGGGTAGGTACCTGGACAACATCTTCGTGGAGCGGCTGTGGCGGAGCATCAAGTACGAGGAGGTGTATCTGAAAGCTTACCAGACCGTCGCCGAGGCCCGAACTGGGATCAATGCCTACCTGGAGTTCTACAACCGGCAGAGGCCTCACCAGGCTTTGGGCTACCGGACCCCAGCAGAGGTGTACCAACATGGCCAGGAAGAAAGGGGAGCAGCAGCTGAAGAAGCAGGGCTGCCATCGGGCTTGGTGAAACCTAGCGCAGGGGTGGGAGACTCTCTTAATTTAGCCCTCGTGCTGTCTTAATAATGGGGTCCACCTTAGTGGATGGCCTGATTCGAGAGTCGGCGCTGGGACCGGAAGAAGATTGGCGTGCGACGCGAAATTTGCAGCTTCCTGCGCTGATGTCACGCTCTGGAGTGCATTATAAGCAGATATATGCGGAAAGTCAAATCCGTGGCCGTAGACGGGGCGATCGCTTGGCCTGTCGGCCACGTGTGGGTCTTGCCGGCTCTAGTGAGCGACCGCTGCGGCCATGGCCCAGGTGTCTGTCGAGGGGTCGTAAATCTCGGCCGGGTTGCTGGGGAGCGGCTTGCCGTTACTGCCGGTCGTACCACCCGCGACTAGCACCCTTCCGTCTTTAAGCAGCGTTGCCGTTTGTGCCCTGCGAGGTTCCGACATGCTCGCCGCTCTTGACCATCTGCGCCTAGCCGGGTCGTAAATCTCCGTAATCTTGTTGGAGGAGCCTCCCGCGATGAACACCCTGCCGTCCTTTAGCAAAGTCGCTGTGTGCAGCTCGCGGGGCAACATCATCTCCCCGGCTGAGGACCAGGTGCCGGACCACGGATCATATATCTCCGCCGTGGCCAGGGGTGCCCCGTTCCCTTCCCCGGACCCTCCGGTCACCAGTATCCGACCGTCCCCCATGACTGTGGCTGTGGGCTTCCGCCTTTTCTCCATCATGCTGTCTGTCGGCGACCACGAGCCTGCCAATGGATCGTAGACCTCCGCGAGATCGAGCGCCTCATGAGGCCCGCCCCCCACAACGAGATCACCGCCACCTATGACCAGGGCAGTGCCGTTCTCGAGGCCGACGGCCGTGTGGAAGTCACGTTCTATCTGAGAGTCGCCGCCGGACTCCCACGTGCGAGCGGTAGGATCGTAAAGCTGTGCAGAGGTCCCGGCCCCGCCAATCGCAAGCACTGTACCGTTCTGAAGCTGTGTCAAAGTGTGGCGGCCCTTCGCTTCCAACATCTCCACGGCGCTCGACCACGTCTCGGTAGATGGGTCGAAAATCTCAGCCGAGGCGAGTGAAAACACATACTCGAGGTCCGCACAACAAGCGTCTCGTCTGGACCGGTGCGTCAACCCTCCGGAGACGAGTACCCGGCCGTCCTCAAGCAGGATTGCACCGTGGAATCTGTGAGGGGCTCCCATCGGACCCGTCGTCGACCAATGGCCGGTGGATGGGTCGTAAATCTCCGAGGAGACCAAGCCAGAAGCAGGCGGCCCGTAGGTCAGTACGGTCTGACCCCCAGTAACCAGCACTCTTCCGTCATTGAGCAGTGTTGCGGTATGGTGATACCGAACGGGCTGCGCCATCTGTCCGTCTGGCCCGAGCGCTACGTTTACCCATACGGCGACGGAGATAACTCCGACGAGGGCAAGAACCGCGACACCTGTCGATCCTAAGCTCCTGTAGGTCGCGCTTCCTCCCATCTTCAGCATGCTGAACCCAAGCCTAGCCGCCTGCCTCTCGGTGCCTCCGGAGGAGAGCCGCCAGGCAACGTCCGTAGGTATACTGAGGACAAGCCTGCCGAAAATCTGACGCGCCGTTTCGACCGGCCTGGTCCCAGACTGCCGCGCGTGCCGTTCTTCCTCCCACAGGTCGGAGTCAACTTCGGCCCGCGTGGTATCGCGCTCGGTGGACGGCACCCCCAGAGTGTAGAAGTGGACCCACCACCGAGCTACCGCGGTGGCAAATACTAGCGACAAGGTATTCACTAAGGCGCTAGTCCTTCCTCAGCTAATATCCCTGGTTGTGGTTCGACTCTAACCGCGTTCGCCAGTGCCCGCTCCCCGGTCGCCGTCACCTGATACAGCCGCCGCAGAGGCCGGTGGGCGTCGGCGGCGACCCGAGGGTCCTCCCAGCTACTGACCAAGAGCCCAGCTCCCTCCATTCTGTTCAGAGCCCTGTACAAGGTCCCATACGCCGTCAGACGACGCCTGGCTTGACTATCCGCCATCTCTTTGGCGATCTGGAAGCCATAAAACTCCGACGCGCCACGGATTTGCATGGCGACGCCCGCCTCCAGAATCGATGTCTCGATTTGCAGTAACTTGCCTGGTTTTCTTCTCATGGTCTCATTAATATATGCAGATAGCTGCTCAATGTCAATGGTCTAAGTACAATCACTCTGATGGATGAATAAGAGTAGCGGCCCCGCCCCAGATTCCTCGAAAACATCCTGTTTACTCACGGCGACCACCCACCATGGCCGCTATTTTCAGAGCAATCTGCCATGCCGGTTGCCACCGGCACTATGGAAGACGAAAATGGGCGGTCGGCCGGATGGAGACGCCCCAGCGGAGCGTCTCTACGGCCCGATAGATCGCCGCTATTTTCGTGGGAATGACATGGGTCGTATTCAGGCGCCGTTCGCCCAGCGCAAGCAGACCAGGCGACCAGAAGTGTTAGCCGGGGAAACTGAGCTCGGATGGGTGCTCGACCAGCCTCGCGACTTCGGCCTTGATGTGGCGCTGCATGACGGCTACGAAGCTGGCGGTCGTCGGGCCGTTGACCCTAGTCTCGAAGCCATGGGACCCGAAGCCGAGCTGGATCGTCTCCTTCACTCGCCTGTTTGGCTCGTCAAAGTAGTGCACCGTGGTCCCCTTGAGAGCGCTCGCGATATCCTCGCCCTTCTCACGGTATATGTTGGTGTTGGCGAGCACTGCAAGTGGGCGGTCGCCTGCCAGCTCAACGTGTTTGCGTACAACGTCTATATCACCGAGAAGGACGTTTTCCCTCAGCTCGGGCCCCCATACGGTGACCTTGTAGGTCTGCCCGGGGGTTGTCCACTCCCGTAGTTCTTGCCTAACCGTCGCGAACTCGTACCATTTGCGAAGCTCTGGGATGTGGTCCTCGGGCAGCGAGCTCTCGTGCTGGTACTTTGAAACATCCCCTTCCGCGCGGAGGTCATTGAACGCCACGAGCCAGTTCGCATAGCCGCGCATGGCCCGCGAACACCTCATCACGTCGTGCAGTCTTTCCGGTCGGCTGTAGGTATTGCGTCTTGGCCAGTTGGCGCCGTCGACGATCACAAGATGCGGCATCCGCTCGCTCATGTCCCGGACGACCTCTCTCGAAAAGGGCCTAGGCACGGTAAGCCTCATGGATGCGCCTGAGTTCACACGCGCGTATCGGATGGCGAGTCCGTCGTCAAGGTGCTCTTCGATGGGCTCGATCACCCACTGCCGACCGTAGCGCTCGTTTCCAACAACAAAGATAGGCCTGCTCGTGTGGTCTCTAAACTCCTTGAGCATCTGAAGAAACAGCGCGGCTTCGTAGGCAGCCCGCTTGACTTCGAGTAGGTCCTGTTCGCTTGGAACGTACTGCTGCTCTTCGGGCGGAGGCAGATCTTCGAGCTCGCTGAAAAGCCGGGGCAGGTCGTCGGGCTCCGGCACCGGGTCAATCAATGTCCAGCGTGGGAACGTCGACGGATGAATAAACGAGCTATTGCTTGAGGTCACGAAGCGCTTGAACTCCAGCTCCCGTTGTATCTCGTTGTCGATCTTGAACCGCCCGTTCCGTGTCTCCTCTCTGTACCGGTCCAGCTCTCCCAACAAGGACTCGAAGTCGCCTTTTTGCGATAGGAAGCCGATCAGCTTGGGGGTCAATATCACGCCATCCAGGTTCGTCCACGCATTGGCCCTGATCATCCACTCGTGCAGAATCGTGAAGCGACGCATGACTTCATCTTTCGAGTGGTTCTCAAGAAAAGGCCCAATCTGTTCCACATCCAGCTTCAGGCCGATGCGATTAATACCAGTCACTATGTCGGCCATGGCCGATTCACTCTTTCCGACCGACCCCACGATTGTGTACCTCCTTTCTTGTCAAGGAAGAGGGAGGGTGGGTTAGAAACCCGCCCCTACGTCAGACTCCCTTTGCGGTCTTCAACGAACCCAGGCGAGCGATAGTGCTTTTGGCCAATGGATAATTAATCAATCGTGCCCGCCGCCACGCAAGTATAGCGCAAGGAAATGCTCAGTTGGGGCGAGCCTTAACAATTGGAACTTGGTACCCGCGCGGGTGTAGACTTGAGTTGAGACGTATACCCCGCTGCCCGATGAGGAGCAAATGAGCGCGAGCGCCGAAATCAGGGCTCTCGACATAGATGAGACTGGCATCTCAGTCCAGTGGGACGATGGCCACCAGAGCCACTATGATTCGAAGTACCTTCGGATCAACTGTGGCTGCGCCGAGTGTGTCGAGGAGTGGACCCAACGCAAGCTACTCGACCCTGTCTCGGTTCCTGCCGATATCCGTGCCGAAGACTACCTGATGGTGGGCCAATATGCGGTCCAGTTCCTGTGGAGTGACGCCCACTACACCGGCATCTATCCGTTCGATCTCCTTCGGAGTCTCTGCCGTTGTGATGAATGCGTCGCGAACAGCGAGTAGTGCTCAACTAGTAGTTCGCGGGGCCTTCGACGGGCTCCCTTCGATACGTCCCGATGCCGCATCGGGGGACTTGTCGAACCCCGGGTGGCGCCGTAGGTCACCGAAACGCCGGAATTACTCTGCGAACTTGTGAAATAGGACACTGGCGCGGGTTGGAAGCTGAAATGAGACGCCTACTGAAGGGGCGAGTAGTCCGTGGGCGACAGCAGCGTATTGAAGATTCGTGCCACTAGCAGACCGTCGGCCTCCGACTCGGCCTTAGCCCGCTGCCATTCCGGGTCGTTGCGAAACGCATTCCAGTCCTGCTCACGCTGTTCGGCGCTCTCGAAGGCGACGATATAGATCAAGCGGTCGCTGTAGTCGCCAACATTCGCCGTCCAGTAGCCGATGTTCTTGAAACCATTCCGCTCGAACGCCTTGAGTGTATGGTTTCGGAACCTGGCGTTGAGCTCTTCCAGCTTGCCTGGCATGGCTTCGTAGACCCTGTACTCGTAGATCATGCTTCCTCCTGGATTGGACGCGTGCTCAGCGGTCCTTACCCACGAATGCCGAGCGCACCTCTTCGGTCAGCGGTCCCAGTACGGCAGGCGGCTTCCCATCCGTGAAGATCGGTTCGATCGGGGTGATCGACACCCGGTTGTTCAATACGGCCCAGACATCCGTTCCCTCGGCCGGGTGATCGATCGCCGGCTTGTTGTGCTTGATCCAGTAGTGGGTCCTTCGACCGATCTGCCCGATCTCGACGTCCTCTAGAAAGGCCCTCGGCCCTAACCGTGTCACCTCGACCCCCTGGATGCCCTCCGGCTCGACGTCGGGCACGTTGACGTTGAGCACCGGGGTTCCGGTGTGGTCGCCGTCTCCCAGCCGACGAGCGAGCACGGCGGCTGAACGAGACGCCGCTTCATAGCGGACCTCCGTGTCCTTGCTGTAGACGGCTGATACGGCCATGGATGGAATCTCGCGATAGTATGCCTGGAGGGCCCCACCGACCGTACCGGAGCTCAGAACGTCCAGTCCCAGATTTGCCCCTGGGTTAATGCCCGAGACGACAAGATCGAAGGGCTCGGTAAACAAGGTGCCGCATGCCAGTATCACACAGTCGGCGGGTGTGCCCTCTACGGAGTAGGCCGCGACCGCGTCCAGAGGAGAGGACACGTGCCGGACCCGCAGGACGTCCAACAACGTCATTGCGGTCCCGACCCCACTTTTGTCGCGGTCGGGGGCAACGACGAACACGTCGCCGACCTCGCTGAGTGCCTTCGCAAGTGCCCGGATTCCCTCGGAATGAACGCCATCGTCGTTGGTCACCAGGATTCTCAAGGTTCTGCTCCAAGCAGGACGTTGTCGATCAGACGGACCTTTCCGATGCGCACGGCCAACGACACCAACGCTGCGCCGCTGATCCTGTCCAGTTCTTCCAGCGTGGAGGCGTCGGCGACGCTGACATAGTCTACCTGAGCAAGGGGCTCACTCTCAATCAAGGCGCGCATCCGTCCCCTGGTCTCCTCAGCATCCGTGCTCCCCAGGTTCCTTGCCAAGAGCAGCGACCTGTACAGAACGGTCGCCGCCTTTCTCTCCTCCGGCCCAAGGTAGGCGTTTCTGCTGCTCAGCGCTAGACCATCGGGTTCTCGAACGGTCGGCACCACGACGATCTCTGCGCCGAGATTGAGGTCGGCGTTGAGCCGCTCGACGACGAGAGACTGCTGGGCGTCCTTCTGCCCAAAGTAGGCCTTGTCCGGGCGGGCTATGGCCAGCAGCTTACAAACGACGGTCGCGACGCCCCTGAAGTGGCCGGGCCGGGCCGCGTTCTCCAGCCGCTCGGCGATCCTCCCGACGTCGACGTAAGTGTCGAATCCCTTTGGATAGACCTCGTCAGCCGAGGGCGCGAGCACGAGGTCCACGCCCGCGTCTTCGAGCTTCGACAGGTCGGAGTCCATGTCCATGGGGTAGGTCGCGAGGTCCTCGTGGGGGCCGAACTGAGTGGGGTTTACAAAGACACTCACCGCCAGGGTCGAGTTCTCGGCCCGCGCACGGCGCACCAGGGTCATGTGCCCCTCATGCAGGAATCCCATTGTCGGGACTAGACCCAGCGTCCTGGGGGCCCGGCGCACTTCGTCCCCGAACTCGTCAATGCTTGCGCTAACTCTCATCGAGAAGAGTCGGCCGCAGCGGCTTGGCTCCCGGATCTAGACTCGAACACTGTGCTCCGGACTCGCCAACATATCTGCGAGGGCACGTGACTCCTCTTCGCTGAGGTGGCGGACATTGTCGCTCGTTGGAAATCTGCCGGACTGCACGTCGGCGATGTACTCCCGGATCGCCTGCCCAGCTCTCGCATGGAACTCGTCGTATTTCTGAACGTGCCTCAAGTCGAAGGAGTTGATCCCGAGCATATCGGAGACGATCAGGACCTGGCCGTCGGTGTGCCCCCCTGCTCCGATCCCAATTGTCGGTATCGATAGCCTGTCGGTGGCCTCGCGTGCGACCACTTCCGGTATTAGCTCATAGACGATGATCCACGCGCCGGCTTCCTGCAAAGCCAGAGAATCTGAGATCAACTTCGCTGCTGCGTCGGCTGTTTTCGCTTGTAGCCTCTTCTTCTCGTGAAGTTGTGGGTTCAGTCCGAGGTGGGCGCACACTTCGATGCCGCTCCGGACCAGATGGCTGACGATCTCAGGCCTGAAACCCTCGAATTTCACCCCGTCGGCGCCATACGAGACCAGGGTGCTCGCACTCCGGAGGGCGTCGTCCGTCGTCTCGTAGGTACGGTAGGGTAGGTCTACCAGCAAGTAAGTCTCACGGACTCCCCGGCGAACGGCGCTCAGGTGGTGCACCATGTCATCCAGGGTGACCTCCTTTTCGCTCTCGTACCCCAGAACGTTCGTGCCCACGCTGTCGCCAACGAAGATGATGTCGACTCCGGCCTCGTCTTCCCACACGGCGGTCGGGTAGTCGTAGCAGGTCAGCATTGTGATTTTCTGTCCTGCCGTCTTCTTTTGTGTGAGGGACTCGGATGTCTTTGCCATTCCTTCGTCCTCCAGTGCCGCAGGCGTTGTTCTGTCAGCCGTCCTTGGCCTGTATCAGCAGCTCTCGTATCTGGGCGGCCCGCTCCGGCGGGACTTTGCCCTTCTCAAGCGCGAACGGGAGGCCCGATAGAGCCATCTCACAGTAGGTCGGTAGCATCTCAGGCGCTACCGACCTGAGAGCATTTAGGTGCTTCGCGATGGTGCCCACGTCACCTCGGACGTACGGCCCAGCCACTGCGGCTGGCATTCCTACGGACAGCAGCGTATCTGCGTCGCCTCGTATGATCGGCGCCAGGGCGTTCAGCGCCTCGGCTTGCCCTATGCCGAAGTGTTCCCAGAGCTTGGCCACGGAGCCGGCCAGTCCGGTCAGGAGGCCGCCCAGCATGACTACCGTGGCATGGTACAGCGGCTTGTCCTCCGGTCGAAGGAAAATCGGGTTCCCACCCAAGGAGAGCGCCATCTCCTCAAGGTAGGTCCGCATCTCTTCGTTACCCTCGATGGTAAAGGTAGAGCCGGGTAGGCTCCTCAAAGCGTCCTCCACCGAAGAGAAGGTCTGCAGAGGGTGGAACGCCCCAGGCGTCGCGCCCTGGAGACGGGCAGGATCGAGTACGTCCACCGAAGCTGCCCCTGAACAGTGGACCACACCCTGGCCCTGTCGCCACGAGATGCTGGACGCAACCGGCCCAATGGCGTCGTCCGGAGCAGTTATTATGACCACGTCGGACGCCTCGGCTGCCTCGCCTGCCGTCGGATAGGCCTGGCAGCCGTCAACCAGCTCAGCGAGCGCGACGGCTGATGAGTGCGTACGGCTTGAGGCAGCCACGATCGAGTAGCCCTGCTGGGAAAGGGCGACAGCCAGCGACTTCCCTACCATGCCCGCACCTATGAACCCGATCCTCGAGCTTCGACTGAATCCTGCCACCTTCAACTCCGTTTACAATCCGGCTTTTGTCTCGGACACGAGCTCCCGGACGCGGGTATTCCGGCCAGACCCTCGGCCCGCTCGACCCCTCTCACAATTGCTCTGCTCATGCACACCACTGCGGCGCCACACAGCCGGAGCATGTCCGGCGGCAGTTCCGACTCCCCGGACGCCAGCGCGAATATAGTGTCTCCGTCGCTCATCGTGTGCGCAGGCCGCACCGCAAGGGCGAGCCCGTCGTGGGCAACGGAGGCGAGCTTGTTGGCCTGCTCTTTCGTCAGTCGCGCGTTGGTGGCGACGACTCCTATCGTGGTGTTGGTCGGCAGTTCTCGGTTGACTCCAACGTACTTCGGAGAGATGACCGCCTCAAGCGAGTCCATCATCCCGTTTCCGTCCTCGTCTCGAGGGCCTGCTACGAGGCTGCCATCCTCCGGGTCGAAGACGCTCCCAACCGCGTTTACGGCGACTATTGCACCGACCATGACGTCGTTACCGAGGGCTAGACTGGCGGTCCCAATGCCGCCCTTCACGGCCCTTTCCGCTCCCAGCACCTTGCCGACTGTCGCGCCTGTGCCCGCCCCAACGCTTCCCTCGGCGACGGCTCCCGAGGACGCGTTCTCGCAGGCCATGTAGCCCTCCTCGGAGGTCGGCCGCACATTAGAATCGCCGATGCCCAAATCGAACAGCACGGCCGCTGGTACTACCGGTACTCTGGCCATACCTACCTCTACTCCGATGCCTTTCTCCTCTAGGTAGCGGACCACTCCTGATGCGGCGTCCAGCCCGAACGCGCTGCCGCCGGTCAGCAGAACGGCATGGACCTCCGATACCAGGTTCATAGGGCGGAGTAGGTCGGTCTCCCGCGTACCCGGGGCCGAGCCTCGAACGTCCACGCCACCCACAGCACCATCGCCGCAAAGGACCACCGTGCAGCCTGTCGCCGCTTTCCGGTTGGTGAAGTGTCCCGCCCTGAAACCGGGGACACTGGCGATGCCATCATCGGCCACGAGGCCGCTCCCCGAGACGCAAAAAGCCTCCCCGGTTCAGCCGGGAAGGCTCTTGGATCACTTTGCCCGCGCGCCACAGGTGCCCGAACAAGGCCACCAGTGACATGCCTGGACCTGTCCATTCTCGTGCTCACCGTTCCCAGAGGATTGGCTGCACGAACATGATATCAGGCTCCTGCCAACAGTTCAACGCAGTTCGACGAGCTCTCAGGTAACTGCTCACCAAGCGGCGTTGTTGCAGCGTTTCAGGGGAGCCCCCTCATCCTAGCCTTCTCCCTCCAGGGAGAAGGGATAAGAGCGCGCCCAAGCTCCTTCCTTATGTTCGGTCCGTATTGCGGACGTAACGCTGCTCACTGCGAACGGAAACACCCATAACCGTATATCCCGAGTAGTCCCGATGCCGCATCGGGACGTATCGAGGGACTCCCTTGTAATGACCTTGAAAACAGCCTTGCATCGCAGCCTCCCTTTCGTCTTTATGGTACCTGTTCGAATATTGTAGAATAGGTCGAGCGTACATCTGAGGGGTGAGTGATTGGCGGACTTCGACATCGTAGTGTTGGGCAGCGGGCCGGGCGGGTACGTGGCCGCCATACGGGCAGGCCAGCTTGGGTTGAAGACGGCGATCGTAGAGCGGGACGAGGTCGGAGGCGTCTGTCTGAACTGGGGTTGCATCCCAAGTAAGGCCTTGCTCAGAAACGCCGAGGTCCTAGGCCTATTCCATCGCGCAGCCGATTTCGGCATCACCTTCGATAACCTGCAGCACGATTTCGGAAAGGCCATCGACCGCAGCCGAGGGGTCGTGAAGCGGCTGACCACTGGAGTCGGTTATCTACTGAAGAAGAACGGTGTCGAGTTTGTGGAGGGGACAGGCGTTCTCAAGGACCGCAACAAGATCGAGGTCGTGGACGACGGGCGGACCCTCACCACCGACAACGTCATTATTGCAACAGGGGCCAGGTTTCGCGCCCTTCCCAGTCTACCGGTCGACGGCGAGGTCGTCATTACCAGCCGCGAGGCACTCGAGCTCCGCGAGGTGCCGCCTAGGGTAGTCATCGTTGGCGGTGGCGCCACTGGTGCTGAGTTCGCCTACCTGTACCGCAAGTATGATGCCGAGGTCACGATTATCGAGCTACTCCCGCGACTCGTGCCGCTTGAGGACGAGGAGGTCAGCAAGCACCTAGAGAGTGCGTTCGACCACCAGGGTATAAAAGCCATGACCGGCTCAAAGGTCGATGGCATCGAGATAGGCTCCGATGAGGCCAAGGTGACCGTCTCGAACGGGGCCGGTAGTTCAGTTGTTGAGTGCGATAAGGTGCTGGTTGCTGTCGGAATGCAGGGTAACGTCGACGGCATTGGCCTCGAGGACATCGGCGCGGACATAGAGCGCGACTCTATAGTCATCGACGACCGGATGGCGACCAACATCCCTGGCGTCTACGCCATTGGCGACGTGACAGGCAAGCTCCTGCTGGCGCATGTGGCCTCGGCCCAGGGCGTGACTGCGGTCGAAGTCATCGCAGGCCAGGACCCGCCGAAACTTGACTACGATCTGATGCCTAAGGCAACGTACTGCCATCCACAGGTGGCCAGCTTTGGTCTGACTGAGGCCCAGGCACGAGAGCGGGGGTACAGCGTCAAGATAGGCAAATTCCCATTCTCGGCCTCCGGCAAGGCCATCGCCCTCGGTGATACGGAGGGAATGGTGAAAGTCGTGGTAGAGGCGGAGATAGGAGACGTGCTCGGCGCCCACATGATTGGGGCCGAGGTGACGGAGCTACTGGGCGAGATGTCTTTGGCCAGGCTGCTCGAGGGTACAAGTAACGAGCTGGGCTGGCTAGTCCATCCCCACCCAACGATATCGGAGACAATAAAAGAGGCAGCCCTCGACGCGGAGGGGGCGGCCATACACATCTAGGGATCGGAGATTGTGATAGTTCTTCGGGGCCTGATAGTTGCTGCATTAGTGCTAGTTGGGGTTGGCGTCCAACCCGCCGAAGCGGCCATCCCTGAAATCACGTCACTGGGCACACCCTCCGCATCGTCGGTCTTCTCCGGCCACTTCGTGTCGTCAGGAGTAGATGGGAACCCCACCACTGACTGGTATTCGGATGGCTCTGGGGGAGGTGCGGGAAGCGATGGCGCCAACACTGAAAGCTACTACTGGGAGTACTCTGAAAACCTCTACATCACGAGAATCGAGCTCGATCCGGAAAACCTCGACGGCTTCGGCTTCGATAGGATTCGGTTTCGTATCTTCAATTTGGCTGCCACTAAAGTTTACGAGTCTGCGGAGATACCACTTACTGCCTTTGATGTAGACATCGATCATAGTCTGCCGACTGTTGTCACGGGCAGCAAGCTCGAGATTTTAATGATCGACCACCAGAACTGTGCCTGCGGCGGGTTTAGCGAGCTTCGCATCTTCGGTTCAACCACACCGGTTCCAGCTACAGGAAGTCTTGGCCTGGTAGCTATGACCGTGGCCGTGGCGGGTGTTATGCTTTGGCTGGGTCAAGGCCGACTCAAGAGACGAGACCCGACGGCGCTTAGCTGAAGACGAGCGCCCTCAGTGTGAGGCCAGGGATGAAGGTAGCGACAGAGAGCGAGAAGCTGCAGACGGCCCAGCTGTATGAGCATATGCTCCTGATCCGTAGGTTCGAGGAGCAGAGCGGACGCCTGTACATGCAGGGCAAGATAAGAGGCTTCCTCCACCTCTACATTGGGCAGGAGGCGATAGCCGTCGGAGCCATCTCCGCCCTCCGAGACGACGACTACGTCATCACCCACTACCGCGACCACGGTCATGCGCTGGCCAAGGGCTTGGACCCCAAGGTCGTCATGGCCGAGCTGATGGGCAAGGCCACAGGGTGCAGCGGCGGCAAAGGCGGCTCGATGCACCTCTTTGATGTCTCCAAACGCTTCATGGGAGGCTACGCCATCGTGGGAGGGCACTTGCCCATAGCTACAGGTCTGGGCCTGTCGATCAAGTACCGGAGCGAGGACCAGGTCGTTCTGTGCTTCTTTGGCGATGGCGCCGTCAACGAGGGCGAGTTTCACGAGTCCCTGAACCTGGCCTCACTTTGGAAGGTCCCCGTCCTCTTCTTTCTCGAGAACAACCTCTATGGAATGGGCACCCACGTTGAGCGGGCACGTGCCGCGGGCAAGGACATCTACCAGGCCGCTGACGCCTACAAGATACCGGCTGCACAGGTAGACGGCATGGACCTGGTAGCGGTAAGGGAGGCTACCGACGAAGCACTCGAACGGGTCCGCTCAGGTGAGGGGCCCGTTTTCATTGAGGCTATGACCTACCGCTTCGCCGGCCACTCCGTCGCCGACCCGACCAACTATCGAGATGCGTCGGAGGTTGACCAGTGGCGTGAAAAAGACCCCATCGAAGCCTTCAAGGCGCTCTCCCTTTCAGAAGGCATGATGGACGAAGACGAGATCACGCGGATAGACGAACAGGTGGACGCCACAATCGAAGAGGCGGTCCGTTTTGGGGAGGAGAGCGAAGATCCCAGTCCAGAATCGCTCTACGAGAACGTGTATGGGTAGACACCTGCTACTCGGTCGACGGCCGATCGATATCGGAGCATCGCATGCCTGAGATGGTGATCAGGGACGCGATCGCCCGCGGTCTGCGTGAGGCGCTTGATGGAGACGAAAAGGTAGTCCTGATGGGCGAAGACATCGGTGCCTACTCCGGGGCGTATGCTGTGACCAGAGGCTTCTTTGAGCAGTACGGCCCCGACAGGATCAGGGATACTCCCATATCCGAGTCGGCCATCGTAGGGAGCGCGGTCGGTGCTGCCATGGACGGCCTCAGGCCCATTGTCGAGATCATGACCATCAACTTCATGCTGCTGGCCATGGACCAGGTGGTCAACCACGCGGCCAAGCTGCGGTATATGTCCAACGGGCAGCTGAGCGTGCCCATCGTGATCAGGACGGTCACAGGGGGCGGGGGGCAGCTCGGGGCCACCCACTCGCAGAGCTTCGAGGGCTGGTTCGCGTCCGTGCCGGGCCTCAAGGTGGCGGTCCCATCAGACCCTTACGACGCACTGGGCCTTCTGCGTACGGCTATCGCGGACGACGACCCTGTTATCTATGCCGAGCACTCCCTTCTTTACAGCTCAAAGGGAGAGGTGCCCGACGACGACTACGTCGTCCCCTTCGGACAGGCCAAAGTTAAGCGCTCTGGCACCGACGTAACGATAGTCGCCTACTCCAGGATGGTCCACACGGCACTCGAGGCGGCCGAGGTCCTGTCGGACAGGGGGGTTGAGGCGGAGGTTGTCGACCTTCGCACGTTGCGGCCGCTGGATATGGAGACCGTGATAGAGTCGGTCAAGAAGACCAGCCGGGCGATTGTGGTCGAAGAGTCCTGGAGGACAGGTGGATTTGCGGCCGAGCTGGCCAGCGCTATCCAGGAGGAGGCCTTTGACTTTCTCGATGGGCCGGTTGGGCGTGTAGGTGGCGTCGAGGTCCCAGCCCCGTACGCCGGCAAGCTCGAAGCGGCGGCATTTCCGGATGCCGAGCGGGTGACGGACGCCATCAAGGATTTATTCGGCTTATAGGTCTATCCCAGCCTTGCCCAAGACGCCGCCTCCAACTTGTCTCCCTGAGTCCCGATTCGGCATCGGGACGAAGGGTCTGGGGGCGGGTGGTCCCACGTCGAGCCAGTACGACGGCATGACGCTTCCTGCAAGGCTAGCCTATCCGGTATAGCGGCCCATCCGGCAATCCGATATCATATATTGTTGAACGTCAGAATTCCGGAAAGAGGGGGTACACTCTGGCTACCGAACTAAACATGCCCCAGATGGGCTACGACATGCAGGAGGGCACAGTCGTCCGCTGGCTCAAGGACGAAGGCTCTCCGGTGGAGACGGGCGAGGCGATCGCGGAGATAGAGACAGACAAGGCGGTCGTCGAATTTGAGTCTACGGCTGACGGCCTGCTTCGCAGGATTCTGGTCCCGGAAGGCACGAACGTTCCGGTCGGTCAGGCCATCGCAATAGTCGGCACAGAAGACGAGGATATCCCCGAAATCGCAGCCCCTGAGCCTACGCCGGCGCCCGAGCCCGAGCAGCCGACTGACGGCGACGCCAGCATTCCGTTGCCACCCGCGCCGCAGGCCGAAGACGTGCCCGCGCCAGTCGGACAGGAGATTCGTGCCTCACCCGTCGCGCGCCGGCTGGCGGATGAGAAGGGCGTAGACCTGAGCCAGGTCAAGGGCACCGGCCCGGGCAACAGGATTACCAAAGAGGACGTCCTCTCGTACGCGGCCGACCATCCGACGCCAGATGGAGAATCAGCACCACCGCCAAAGGCCGCGGCGGCCCCCACGCCTGAATTCGCACCCGGCGAAAAGGTGCCGCTGACCCGTATGCGGCAGCAGATCGCCCGCGTTACCTCCCGCAGCAAGCAGGAAATACCCCACTACTATGTGTCGTCAGACGTCGACATGACTCAGGCCATGGAGGTGCGTCGCCAGGTGAACCAAAGCCTGGGGGAACAGGATGCACGCGTCACCGTCAACGACATGGTGATCAAGGCCTGCGTGGGCGCACTCAAGACCTACCCGAAGTTCAACGCCTCCTTCGCCGATGACGCTGTTCAGATGAACGAGACGATCAACGTCGGCGTGGCAATAGCGGAGGAGGAGGGCCTGATAGTCCCCGCCATTATGGACTGTGGGAACAAGTCTCTCGTAGAGGTCGCCAGGGCCAGCAAAGACCTGATAGAGCGCGCCAAAAGCGGCACGCTTCGCCCCCAGGAGTACACCGGCGGGACATTCAGCATCAGCAATATGGGCATGTTCGACGTCTCATCCTTCATGGCCATTATTCTCCCGCCACAGTCAGCAATGCTCGCTATCGGCACAGTTACCAAGACGCCGGTCGTCCGAAACGACCAGGTCGCCGTCGCCGATATCATGACCGCGACCCTATCGGTCGACCACCGGGTATCCGACGGCGCCGAGGGTGCTCGGTTCCTCGTGGAAGTCAAGTGCTTCCTCGAAAACCCCGCGAGCCTGCTTCTCTAACGTTGGCAACTGGCGGCTGAACGTAGTGCCGACCGTAAGAAGCAAGAACGTCGACTCCTGGATCTCTGAGCACGATCCCGCCCTACGACAGATATGTGAAGTCCTCCGAAACATCATTCTCGATTCCGGCCCCGAGCTCAGGGAGTCGGTCAAGTGGGGCAACCCCATATACGAGAGAAACGGCAGGATATTCTACCTCTCCGCCACCGAATAGTACGCGACGCTCGGCTTCTTCAATGGGGCCGGCCTTACGGACCGAGATGGGCGTATCGAAGGGACGGGCAAGAGCATGCGCCACGTAAAGGTCAGAGCGCTCGAGGACGTCGACAACGAGCGGTTCGCGGCTTGGGCCCGCGAGGCGATTGCCTTGGACACTCGGCAGGCGAGCTAACGACATGACCGCCACCTTAGACCTGAACGCCTGCTGTTCGATCTCCTATGGACACCCTGCCGCCCGGTGGCTGCTCGGTCAATCATTTCACCCCGGCGGGCTTAGGCTTACCAGCGGACTCGCCCATCTCATGGGCATACAGCCGAGCTCCGAGGTCCTGGATGCGGGCTCCGGTCGCGGCGCAAGCGCCGTGCACCTCGCACAGACAGTAGGGTGCCGGGTGACCGGCGTGACTCTGGAGGCGGAGGGAGTGACGGCCGGATACGAGCTCGCGAAGGGCCGCGGTCTCGAAGATCGTGTGGATTTTGTCCGGGGAGACATACAGCAAGTGGAGCTGCAGGACGAGTCCTTCGACTTCGTGCTCATGGAATGCGTGCTCTCTATTCTCGACCGAAAAGGGCCTACGCTCAGTCGTCTCCGTGGCATGCTCAAGCCGGGAGGGCGCGTCGGCCTGTCCGACGTAACGGTGGCCGGACGGTTGCCGCCGGAACTAGACGGGGTGCTGGCCGCCGTCGGCTGCATCGGCGGGGCGCTGTCGTTAGGCGACCATCGGGCGCTGCTCGAGGAACAGGGGTTCTCGGTGGAGCACACCGAGGAACGTGAGGATGCGCTCTCAACGTTCCTGCGAGATATCGGCCGCAAGCTGCTCATGGCCAAGGTCGCCCGTAAGCTCGGCATGCTTGCGATTGGCGAAAGTGCGCTCGCCGAGGGCGAGAGGATCCTCGCCTTAGCCAGAGAACAAATGTATAACAACGTGCTCGGCTACGGGCTCGTGGTGGCCCGCAAGACCGGATGAAGCCTCCGACTGAGTCGGTACGTCGTTCCTAGGCCGTCGTCTGCTCCCCGACGCAATACCACGACCGGCCAACGGTTGTAGGGGCGCGTGGCGTGCTCCCACGCCCGGTAGTTGGGACACCGAGACTGTGTTATAATCCAGCGAGCCCGTGCCCTGGGCTTTCCCGACTGAACGCCGACCCAACTGCTCACCGGAGGCTACCGTGGCGACAACGACGGCGACCCTCGATAAAAAGACCCTTCTCGGGATGTACGAGACCATGATGACCATCCGCCGGTTCGAGGAGCAGTCCAGGCGGGACGCGGATGCCGGGAAGCTGCGTGGCCTCCACTCTTCCATCGGCCAGGAGGCCGTCCCCACGGGCATCTGCGCCCACCTGAGGGACGACGACTACGTCCTGGGTACCCACAGGAGTCATCACCACTGCATCGCCAAGGGCGTGGACCTGAATGAGATGATGGCTGAGCTTCTTGGCAAGGTCACTGGGACCAACAAAGGCAAGGGCGGCACGATGCACATCGCCGACATCAACAAGGGTATGCTCGGCGCCAACGGCATTGTAGGCTCCAACATACCGGTGGCCACGGGCGCAGCCCTCAGCGCCAAGATTCAGGGCAAAGACGGTGTGACCGTGGTCTTCTTTGGCGACGGCGCCCACGCTCAGGGCCAGCTACACGAGTCTATGAATCTGGCCAGCATCTGGACACTCCCGGTCGTGTTTGTCTGCGAAAACAACCGTTACGCCGAGTCCACGCCCTTCGAGTACTCGGTGGCCGGCGGGTCGATCGCGAAGCGGGCGGCGGGATACGGCCTCCCAGGCGTCACCGTCGACGGCCAGTCGGCGCTTGACATGTACGAAGTAGGCGGTGAGGCGGTTGCCCGTGCACGGGCCGGCGAGGGGGCGACGCTGATCGAGGCCCAGACGTATCGGTACATGGGACACTTCGGCGCTGACAATCCGCTGCTCTACCGTACAAAGGAAGAAGAGGAGTACTACCGCGCCAGGGACTGCATCGACCGCCTGCGGCTCTACATCATCGAGCACGGTGTCGCTGGAGAGGAAGACGTCCAGGTGCTTGACGAGAAGGCCACAGAAGCCGTGGCCGCCGCGTCCAAGTTTGCCGACGAAAGCCCACTCCCGGAGCCGGAAGACCTTTTTGAGGACGTCTACGTCTCCTACCCATAGACGCGGTCTACCAGGACCTGACCTCCTTACATCGCTGCGGGATTAACAGACCGACACCATTTGCTACTAGGCCCACTAGGCGGGCCACCGATAATGGAACCCCGATCGCACGGCTCGGATATTGGAGGATTGACATGGCGCAGGCGGTAAGGAGGTTGACGTACGTTCAGGCCGTCAACGAGGCTTTCCATCAAGAGATGGAACGGGACCCCGCCATCTTTGTTATGGGAGAAGACGTCGCGGGAGCGCCGGGCCGGCCAGACTTTGAAGACGCCTGGGGTGGGGTCTTAAAGCTGACCAAGGGTCTGATCGGGAGGTTCGGGCCGGAGCGCGTCCGCGACACTCCTATCTCCGAGGCTGGATTTATTGGGGCCGGTGTTGGCGCGGCGGCAACAGGAATGCGGCCGATCGTGGACCTGATGTTCGTCGGCTTCATGGGCGTGTGTGGCGATCAGATCTTGAACAACGCCGCTAAGATGCACTATATGTTCGGGGGCAAGGTAAAGCTCCCGCTCGTCATCACGACGGCCATCGGTTCAGGCCACGCCTCCGCAGCCCAACACTCTGAGACAAACTACTCCGTGTTCACCCACTTTCCCGGGCTGAAGTGTGTTGTCCCGTCCGACCCGTATACCGCGAAGGGCCTGTTCACCGCCGCCATCCGAGACGACGATCCCGTGATGGTCTTCAACCACCTGATGCTGTTGGGTCGTAGCGCGGCAAGCCCCACCATAGTGGACACCGGAGGAGCCCACGTACCTGAGGAACCGTACGTCGTGCCGATCGGCAAAGCGAACGTCGCCAGAGAGGGTACGGATGTAACGCTTCTCGGCATTGGACGCACGACCGGTGTGTGTCTTGAGGCGGCCGAAGCGCTGGACAGCCAGGGGTTTTCGGCTGAGGTCGTGGACCTCCTGTCCCTTTCGCCGATGGACGAAGAGGCCATCCTTACTTCGGTGAAGAAGACCCGGAAGATCGTCATTGTCGACGACGACTATCCTCGGTGCAGTATCGCCACCGACATATCTGCGTTGGTGGCTGAGCAGGCCTTCGACTATCTCGACGCCCCGCCGAGTCGAGTGACCGCCCCTCATACGTCGGTGCCGTACAGCCGGGCCCTCGAGCCGCTATACGCGCCTACGAAGGAGAAGGTGGTCGACGCGGCGATGTCCGTCCTCGAATAGGAGGCATTCGGTGGCAGTCCCGATCGTAATGCCGAAGCTCGGCATGGTCATGTCCGAAGGGACCGTAACCAAGTGGACCAAGTCCGCCGGCGACGCCGTCGCCCAGGGCGAGATCATCGCCGAGATCGAGACTGAGAAGATCAACTACGACCTCGAGGCGACGGACGGTGGCTTCTTCCATCCGGTAGTCGACGAAGGCTCAGTCGTCCCCGTGGATGGGCTGCTCGCCTACGTGCTGGCCGAGGGCGAGTCGGCACCGGCGGTCGCGCCAGAACCCACGCCGCCTGTCGCAGCCTCTGAAGCCCCGGCCCGACGCGCTCCATCGACGCCACGACCTACTGGAACAGAGGTCCGCTCTACTCCTGGAGCCAGGCGGCTGGCGGCGAAGCTCGAGGTGGATATCACCGACGTCACGCCTACAGGGCCCGGCGGCAGGGTTGTGGAGGACGACGTTCGGGCATTGGCTGAGCAGACGACTGGGCCCGCAGTTCCGACGTTGGCCCCCGGAATGCCCCAGCCGTCGCAGACTGTCCCGTTGGAGGGTATTCGCAAGACTATAGCCGACCACATGCGAGGCAGCATCGCCGGTACGGCACAGCTCTCCTTTTTCCTTGAGCTGGACGTGACCGATGCGCAGCGACTCAGAAGAGAGGCCTCCCGTGGTGACGGCGCAACGGTCTCTCTGGCTCACGTCCTCATAAAGGCCTGCGCAGAGACCCTGAAACGCCATCCGGAGCATAATACGGTGCTGTCGGACGGCAACATCCTCTACTTCGATGAGATCAACATCGGCTTCGCGGTTGCCTTGAGCGAAGGCCTCATAGTCCCCGTTCTAAAGCAGGTCGATGGCAAGAGCATCCAGGAGATCGCGGGGAAGATGGATGAGCTGGCCGACAAAGCCGGAAAAGGGAAACTGTCAACCGACGACGTGTCCGGCGGCACATTCACGATTAGCGTTCTCGGTAGCGTCGACGGGTTTACGCCGGTCCTCAATGCCAGACAGGATGCCATCCTGGGTGTCGGTCGGTCGGTTGAAAAGCCCGTTGTGAGGAAGGGCGAGGTGGTCGTGCGTGAGATGCTGACCATAAGCCTGACCGTCGACCACCAGGTCATAGACGGCGCCGTCGCGGCGAGCTTTCTGCGGCGTCTGCAGCAGGCCGTCGAGCGCCCGGCCCCTTTGTTCAAGTAAGCTCCAAGCCGTCCGCTCTCGCGCCGCACCGAGTCCGAACCCCTCGCTTTCGCGCGTTCGCGCGAGTCGACACCTTACTCGCCGCCATCCGACGCGTCGGCGTTATTCCGCAGCAATGGCACCGCGCCAGACGTAGCGACCACCTCGACTTGCACATCGGTCGGCTGACCTTCGCACGATAACGCGCTCGGCCGACCATCGTTAGATTGTTCACATCTCATGGGGTCACAATATCTGAACATTGTCAGATCGCCTCTTGGCGATAATGGGAATGGACGAAGGGGTTTCAGCACCCTTCCAGGAGTTGGCGAGCAAACGGCGAGGACAGAACGAGGAGATGCGTTAGCCCGAATCCACCGAAGGAGGGCGTCGGGTTAGCGTCCTGAGGCGGCAAGAAGGTGCTCCTGTGCTTCTGGGATAATGGTTTTGTAGCAAAAAAACGGCCCCGGAAAAGGAGCACCCAGTAGATGCTGCCACGCAACCACCCCGACCGGATCCAAATCACCTTCGACGACCGCCGCTTGGTGGCCAATGCCGGGCTGCTCCTTCCGGCCACCCTGGCGCGGTACCTCGGCCTGCCCGAACTCGTCCGGCAGCGCCTCGACCTGGGCGATGCCCCGGGGCGGGCGAACACGAGCGACAAGATGATGACGCTGGTGGCGTCTGCGCTGGCTGGGGGCGACTGCATTGACGACGCCGATGTGTTGCGCACCGGGGGGACGGCCTGCACCCTGGGCGGCACGGTCAAGGCGCCATCCACCCTGGGCACCTTCCTGCGCAGCTTCCGGCGGGGCCACGTCCGTCAACTCGACCGGGTGAGCCGCGAGTTGCTGGCCCGGGCTTGGCAGGCCGGGGCGGGACCCGGCGACGGGCCCCTGACCATTGACCTGGACTCCACCATCTGCGAGACCTACGGACTGGCCAAGGAGGGCGCCCGCCACCACGGCTATACCGGCAAGCGGGGCTACCACCCGCTGCCGGCCATCGCCGCCGGCACCGGAGACGTGCTGATGTCCCGGCTGCGCGAGGGCCGGGCCAACACCGCCCGCGGCGCCGCCCACTTCCTGCGGGAGACGGTGGGACGGGTGCGCTACGCCGGGGCCGACGGACGACTCACGCTACGGGCCGACAGCGGGTTCTACACTCATGGCGTGGTATCCGTCTGCCGCAAGATGGATGTCCGCTTCTCCATCACCATCCGCCAGCACAAAAGCCTGCACAATCTCATCGAGGCGATACCCGAAGATGCCTGGACGCCGATTCCTTACTGGATGGACGGTGCCGCCGATGTGGCCGAGACCACCTGCACCCCCTTCCAGGTGTATGGACCGGACACATGGTGGACGGGTGTTCGGAGACATGGTGGACACATTTGAGTATGTTAGGCATCGTGCCTGAGGTCAAGCTGGGCGATTTGATGAGTGGCGAAGAAGACGTTCCAGACTCCATCGTCAGTTGTCGGCCGAATAGCCACTGGCATGCCCTTGAAGGCCTTAGGCACCTTGAAGATACGGCCAAACAACTGGAGCCTACCTTTGTCGTGAACACGGCGTACCAGGTCAGTTGGTTCGTATTCCAAGGGTGGAAGGACCTCGGGAAACAGTCTTTGGCTCACTTGGTACTTGGTGGCCGGAGTAGCAAGGTCAAGGGCGTCATGGGGCCGCTCCAAGTTGTAGATGTCCCGCCACAGGTCGAAGGCTCTCTGGCAGTGCGCCAGATCAGTGAAGTTGCTCCCCTGCAGCACTTCAACGGTCATGGTTCGGTGGAAGCGCTCATCTTTTCCCTGTGTCTGAGGGTGATAAGGGCGTCCATGACTGACTCCGATGCCCAACCTCAGCAGCCAGACTGTAAAAGGTGTGTAGGGGTGGTCTTGGTCATGGCCCCACGGGGAGCCATTGTCCATCAACATTGTGTTGGGCAGGCTGTAGCGCCGGAAGATAGCCGTCAGGCGCTGTTGCACCATCTCTCCCTGCTCGTTACCGCAGGCCTGCAGCCCCAAGGCAAACCGAGAGTGATCGTCCAGAACAGTCAGAGGGTGGCAGCGTCCTCGGGTAAGGGGGAAGTGGCCTTTGAAGTCCATCTGCCACAGGTCGTTGGGTGCCTGGTGTTCAAATCGCTGCCAGGAACGGTGCTCGGGCCCCTCGGCGGGGTCAATGCGGCCATGACGACGCAAGATCGCCGTGATAGTACTGGGGGCCGGCATGTCCGCCTCAAACACATCCCTGCGCTCCAAAAGCCACCGTCGCAGCTTACGAGCTCCCCAGGCCGGATGGGCCGCACGGGCAGACAGCACCGCCTGCTCAACCTGCGATGGGGTACGTGCAGGCGAGTAGTGAGGCCGCCGCGGCAGCTCGACCAGGCCTGCCTCGCTCCCTTCACGGAAACGCCCAAGCCACTTATATCCAGTCGTAGGACTGATCCCGAAGCGACGGCAAAGGTCCCTTTTGTTGGTGCCTTCAGTCTGCGCCAGCTCCACGAACTCTCTCCTCTGAGACATAACGGACATCTCCTTCCATGGCATGACCACCTCGTAATGAAGTCATGCCTATTATGGTGTCCACCATGTCCCCGAACATGTGTAAGCTATGTCCCCGGTCTATACACCAGGCCGAGGCGGACGCCGCGCCGGTACGGCTCATCGTCCGGCGGGTGAAGCCGACGCCCGGTTCCCAACTGGCCCTCTTCGCCAAATACAGCTATCATGGCTTCATCACCGACCGGGACGGGGAGTTGCTCGAACTGGAGGCTGACCATCGCCGCCACGCCGAGATCGAGAATGCCATACGCGACCTCAAGTACGGCGTCGGGCTGAACCATCTCCCCTCGGGCCGCTTCGCCGCCAACGGCGCCTGGCTGGCCGTCCAGACGATGGCCCACAACCTGGCCCGCTGGACGGCGCGGATCGGTCTGGGAGAGCGGATAGCCACCACCAAGACCCTCCGGCGGCGGTTCTTCTCCCTGGCCGGACGGCTCACCCGCTCGGCACGCCGGTTGACCCTGCATCTTCCGGATCGCTGGCCTTGGGCTGAGAAGTTCAGCCGTGCCTTGGCCCGGCTGCGAGCCATTCCACTCCCGGCCTGACGGCACCGTCGGCGACCGACCCACCCACCGGACAACCGAAGATCCCCGCAGACTCGTGCCAGCCCGGTCCGAGAGAGTTCCCTGCTGCGTATTCTCTCGCCATCCCGCGCATCGCAGCTCCCGCAGACGGCCATAGGGGCCCCTGTGCGGCGATGAAGACCGTCCGCCGACCTCCCTACCCCAAATGGAACCCAGGCTATTTCCCCTGTAGCTCCCTCACCCCCCTTCCGCTTTCCTCACGCCGTCCATCGGTGTCCTTCGGTGGATTCGGGCTAAACGAGCCGGAGGCGGACGGAACGCAGCAGGGGCTCCCGTAGACCTGAATCCAGGGGGGCGACCAGCGGTCCTACTCGATGTTGAACGGCCCTAGGCCCTATGCTATGCTACCGCTGGTCGGGGTGTGGCGCAGCTTGGTAGCGCACCTGCATGGGGTGCAGGGGGTCGCTGGTTCGAATCCAGTCACCCCGACTCCAATGACTCCGCTTCTGATGTCCGGGAGCGGTGTTAGACATTAAAGAGTGGGGCAAGCGGCTAGTCTAGCCAGGGGGCTTAACGTCCCGTCCGGTGACGAAGTTGTACGACTCGACGATCAGTTGAAAGACTACGTTTAGCTCTTCCAAAGATCGGGGCGTGTAGAGCATCACCAGTCCCTTCCAGTCTTCTCTCTGGTCCGCCCATGGGTGTCGCTCAGCCCAGCCCGCATCGACCGCCTTGATGGCTCGTTCAAACGGCAATGGCGCGTGCAAGCTACCGTTAGGATGGATATGTGCGAACTCACGCCCCGCGACGATCATCTCAGGATGGGCAAGCGACACGTCGTCGCTTATCCAAATGCCACGAGCACCCGGTAGCGACACGACGGTCGGCCGGTTTTCGACGTCGGGCAGTGCGAAGGTCCGGCGGAACAGCTCGTCGTGGACCTCTGGGACAGGGTCAACGTCGATCTGCGTGTGAGGGACGCTGCCGGTTGTGCGCGGCGGTGGCCCAGACCGCTGCGGTAGGGCCCGGTAGGCTGGAGTCGAGTTCCTTGCTTCCATAGGCGTTCAGCCGACGCTAATATAGACCTTATCGCCATCTATCTGGACAGGATGCGATGGCACCCCTTCTTGGGCCGGTCCTTGCAACACCTCACCGGTCTTCACGTTGTACGTGCTGCCGTGGCAGCCGCACTCCAGGACCTCGCCCTCAAGGTAGCCTTCGGATAGTGGGCACGCCTGATGGGCGCATTCGTCGTCGATCGCGTAGAGCGCGCCATCGGCGTTGAGCAGCAGAACAGTCTTGTCGCCTGCCCCGATGGCCTTCATCTCCCCATCTGCTAGCTCGCCTACTTTGCCTGCTTCGACGCGGTCGCCCATTGGAAATCCTCCTTCATTTCTAGCCGAGGAACGCCTACGTTCGAGCGGCCGCTTTACGGTCCGAGGTGCTGTTCGAGTCCAACTTCCGGGTCTTCCAGCAGCATGTAGTCCTAGACCGTTGTCTGGGTTGCTATGAGCTGACGGCAAACATCAAGCTCTTTGCTGTTGTTTACCAGTAGCGCGCCTTTGACCCGGTCGCCTTCTGTATAGAGCGCGGTGAGCTTTTCCTGCTCGAACTGACGCACCGTCAACTTGTCCCAGTTGGGGGCATGCCCCAGGTATTCGATCCATATGTCGAAGACGCCGGAGAAGAAGTAGGGTACCTCGTCTTGGGGCTTCATCGAGCCCAGCATATTTGAGGCTGCCGTGGCTCCCTGCGCGGCGGCTACGTCCCAGTGTTCGATGCGTAGACGGGTGTCGAACAGACGGCTGATGAAGCGCGCGTTGTCCCCTGCTGCGAATATACCCGGTTCGCTTGTCTCGAGAAACTCGTCGGTGAGTATCCCGTTGTCGACCTCGAGGCCTGCACTCTCCGCGAGCCCGGTCTCGGGCGCCACACCGACGCCCAGCAGGACGAAATCGCAGGGGACGACCTGACCCTGTCGAGTCACGACCCTCTCAGCGCGTCCGTCTCCTTCTATGCGCTCGACCCGATCGGAGGTCAGGATAGTCACCCCATGGCTCTCTAGTCGTCCGTGAAAGAATCTCCCCATATCCTCGCCGAAGAGGTTCGCCCAAACGGTCTTAGCGCTGCCGATCAGGGTCACTTCCAGCCCCTGTTGGACCAACGACGCGGCTACCTCTACTCCGATGAACCCTCCGCCCACAATTACGGCACGTTTACCCTCAGCGGCCTCACTACGAAGTGCGTCTGAGTCTGCAAGGGTACGTAGATAGTAGACGCCTGCCAGATCGACCCCAGGGACCGGCAGTCGCCTCAGCGAGGAGCCGGTAGCCAATAGCAACTTGCCGAACCGAAGCTCTTCGCCGGTGTCGAGGGTCACTGTTCGGTTACTCGCGTCGAGGCCGACGGCCTTCGTGCCGGTCCGGACCTGTATCTTCCGGTCTTCGTAGAACTTTGCCGGACGAAGGTATATCCGCTCGCGTCTCCGTTCACCTCTCAGATACTCCTTGCTCAGCAGACACCTGATATATGGGAACTCTTTTTCGGCCGAGACGATGAACACCTCCCCTTCGGCCCCTGCTCTCCGAAGGGATGTTGCAGCCGAGAAGCCGGCATGCCCGCCGCCTACGATCAGAAAATCTATCAGTCCCATGTACTGTCCCTTAGCTCGCTAACCCCTCGTCCGGGGTCTTTAGAGATGTCTCTCTGAGTCCCGCCTTAGCCCGAATCCACCGAAGGACACCGATGGACGGCGTGAGGAAAGCGGAAGGGGGGTGAGGGAGCTACAGGGGAAATAGTCTGGGTTCCATTTGGGGTAGGGAGGTCGGCGGACGGTCTTCATCGCCGCACAGGGGCCCCTATGGCCGTCTGCGGGAGCTGCGATGCGCGGGATGGCGAGAGAATACGCAGCAGGGAACTCTCTCGGACCGGGCTGGCACGAGTCTGCGGGGATCTTCGGTTGTCCGGTGGGTGGGTCGGTCGCCGACGGTGCCGTCAGGCCGGGAGTGGAATGGCTCGCAGCCGGGCCAAGGCACGGCTGAACTTCTCAGCCCAAGGCCAGCGATCCGGAAGATGCAGGGTCAACCGGCGTGCCGAGCGGGTGAGCCGTCCGGCCAGGGAGAAGAACCGCCGCCGGAGGGTCTTGGTGGTGGCTATCCGCTCTCCCAGACCGATCCGCGCCGTCCAGCGGGCCAGGTTGTGGGCCATCGTCTGGACGGCCAGCCAGGCGCCGTTGGCGGCGAAGCGGCCCGAGGGGAGATGGTTCAGCCCGACGCCGTACTTGAGGTCGCGTATGGCATTCTCGATCTCGGCGTGGCGGCGATGGTCAGCCTCCAGTTCGAGCAACTCCCCGTCCCGGTCGGTGATGAAGCCATGATAGCTGTATTTGGCGAAGAGGGCCAGTTGGGAACCGGGCGTCGGCTTCACCCGCCGGACGATGAGCCGTACCGGCGCGGCGTCCGCCTCGGCCTGGAAGGGGGTGCAGGTGGTCTCGGCCACATCGGCGGCACCGTCCATCCAGTAAGGAATCGGCGTCCAGGCATCTTCGGGTATCGCCTCGATGAGATTGTGCAGGCTTTTGTGCTGGCGGATGGTGATGGAGAAGCGGACATCCATCTTGCGGCAGACGGATACCACGCCATGAGTGTAGAACCCGCTGTCGGCCCGTAGCGTGAGTCGTCCGTCGGCCCCGGCGTAGCGCACCCGTCCCACCGTCTCCCGCAGGAAGTGGGCGGCGCCGCGGGCGGTGTTGGCCCGGCCCTCGCGCAGCCGGGACATCAGCACGTCTCCGGTGCCGGCGGCGATGGCCGGCAGCGGGTGGTAGCCCCGCTTGCCGGTATAGCCGTGGTGGCGGGCGCCCTCCTTGGCCAGTCCGTAGGTCTCGCAGATGGTGGAGTCCAGGTCAATGGTCAGGGGCCCGTCGCCGGGTCCCGCCCCGGCCTGCCAAGCCCGGGCCAGCAACTCGCGGCTCACCCGGTCGAGTTGACGGACGTGGCCCCACCGGAAGCTGCGCAGGAAGGTGCCCAGGGTGGATGGCGCCTTGACCGTGCCGCCCAGGGTGCAGGCCGTCCCCCCGGTGCGCAACACATCGGCGTCGTCAATGCAGTCGCCCCCAGCCAGCGCAGACGCCACCAGCGTCATCATCTTGTCGCTCGTGTTCGCCCGCCCCGGGGCATCGCCCAGGTCGAGGCGCTGCCGGACGAGTTCGGGCAGGCCGAGGTGCCGCGCCAGGGTGGCCGGAAGGAGCAGCCCGGCATTGGCCACCAAGCGACGGTCGTCGAAGGTGATTTGGATCCGGTCGGGGTGGTTGCGTGGCAGCATCTACTGGGTGCTCCTTTTCCGGGGTCGGTTTTTTGCTACAAAACCATTATCCCAGAAGCACAGGAGCACCTTCTTGCCGCCTCAGGACGCTAACCCGACGCCCTCCTTCGGTGGATTCGGGCTTAGCTTTCTCGACCCCAGGATGGCGATTCGTAGACCGTCGTCGACATAGATAACACCGCCTGAAAGGGTGTAGGGTTGTGTGGACCAAAAACAGTCACTAAGTCATCGGAGCCTCGACTGCCTGCTGTCAGAAAGTCTCGCACTTGAACACGACACCTCGAGAGTCATCGAGCCCACCGGCGGAAGACTTCGCCCCTTTGCCACGGCGCGTCGTCGTGCTGACTATGGCCGGGGTCATGCTGGGGCTTTTCCTGGCGGCCCTGGACCAGACGGTCGTTGCGACCGCCATGCCCCGCATCATCGCGGACCTGGGAGGCTTCGACCGCTATACGTGGGTCACCACGTCTTACCTTGTTGCCTCGACCACAGCAGTCCCAATCGTCGGGAAACTGTCCGATATCTATGGCCGGAAGGGTGTCTTCATCGCGGGGGTCCTCATCTTTCTGGCCGGCTCACTCTTTTCTGGGTTCAGCCAGACTATGAATCAGCTAATCGCGGCCCGGGCGGTCCAGGGGGTCGGAGCAGGCATCATACTCGCCAGCTCGTTCATAGCCACCGCCGACCTGTTCCCGCCTGCGGAGCGTGGCAAATACCAGGGGATCATAGTTGCCGTGTTCGGACTATCCTCGATAATCGGGCCGACACTAGGGGGGTTCATCACCGACGCCCTATCGTGGCACTGGGTCTTCTTCGTGAACCTACCCCTCGGGGTCCCAGTGGCCGCTTTGCTCATACGATTCTTTCCCAAGGGCCGCGCATCTGACGCGAGCCATCAGCTCGACTATATCGGGATGGCGACACTTATCCTGGCGGTAGTCCCGCTTCTGGTGGGTCTCTCTTGGGGGGGAGTGCAATACGCCTGGTCCTCGCCACAGGTGATCGGCGCACTGGCCGTCGGCGCGGTTATGATGGCGGTCTTCATTACGGTGGAAATCCGGGCCGCCAACCCGGTCATGCCACTAGATATCTATCGCAACCGAGTCGTTAGCCTATCGCTGTTTGCCATCTTTCTCACCGGCTTCGGCATGTTCGGCAGCATCATCTTCGTCCCTCTATTCTTCCAGGGAGTCCTCGGCGCTTCGGCCACCAGCAGCGGCAGCTTCCTGACCCCCATGATGCTGGGCGTCGTGGTCGGCGCCACCCTCTCAGGCCAGGTGCTTTCTCGCCTTGGGGGGCACTATCGCATCCAGGGCCTGGTCGGTATAGCTACTATGACGATTGGGCTGTTTCTCATCTCGCGAATGTCCGCGGACACGGGGTACGGCCAGGCGGTGTTCAACATCGTGATCATGGGCCTGGGACTGGGCTCTACCTTTCCCGTCTACACGATCGCCGTGCAGAACGCGGTGCCGCACAGCATTGTCGGTGTAGCGACCTCTGCGACTCAGTTCTACCGCTCTATCGGAGGGACACTCGGCCTGGCGGTTATGGGCGCCGTAATGGCCAACCGCTTCGCTTCCGAACTATCGGCAACGCTACCCCCGGCTGTCGAGCAGGCCCTCCCCCCCGGCGGACTTTCCGACCTGACAAACAATCCGCAGAATATGGTGAACCCGGACGCGCTGGCCGGCCTCGAAGCCATGTTCAGCCAGCACGGTCCACAGGGAGCCGTTCTCGCTGAACAGCTATTGGAGGCTCTCCGTGGCGCCCTCGCGTCCGCGATCGGAGACGTCTTCCTCATCAGCGTGGCGATTGTCGGCGTGGCGTTCGCTTCTACACTGTTCCTGAAGGAGCTTCCTCTGAAGACTCGCCCGCTCGGCTAGAATTGTGGAACGACACCTGCCGTTTTTTCCGCTAAATGTAGTCCTTTTCCCGAATGCCTCGCTGCCGCTTCACATATTCGAGGAGCGCTACAAGCTGATGGTAAAGCGGTGCCTCGACAGCGATTCGCGGTTCGGGGTCGTCCTCATCAAGTCCGGCTCCGAGGTTGGAGAGCCGGCGGAGCCGCACTCCGTCGGCTCGCTGGCCCGCATCGTCCAGGTAAATAAGCTAGACGACGGTCGGATGCTCATCGCCGTTCAGGGCGAGAGCCGGTTCCAGATCGAGGAGATAACGCAGCTACGGCCATATAATGGAGGGGAGGGTGAAGATACTGGGTGAGGGACAAGAGGCTGCCCTATCAAAAGCCGAACTTCAAAGGGTCCGAGATGCCGTCACCCGGCACACCCGGCTTACCGAGGGCCTGAAAGGGGGTTGGGTACGCGAGGCAAGAGTCCCTGAAGGACCGGTCGCGCTCTCATACTTCATCGGGGCGATGCTACGTGCAGGGGTTGAGGACAAGCAGGCCCTGCTGGACGAACCCTCTCCGACCAAAAGACTCCAAGCCGCGCTATCGCTGCTCGAACGCGAGGCCGAAGGGCTCAGGGAGCAGGTCGAGCGGGAGTTGGGAGGAAGGGCATCCGGCGGGTAGACTCAACGACGCCGGCTTAGCTAGAATGAAGAGGCTGAGGAGGGTCGACCCAATGCATAACGAATTCACGGCGATTATCGAGAAATACGGCGAGTGGCACATAGCCTACTGCCCTGAAGTCCCGGGGGCCAACGGACAGGGTCGGAACAAAGATGAAGCCCGAGAGAGCCTCGTAGAGGCCACTGCACTCATTCTTCATGACAGGCGGGAAGATGGCCTCCGTGGCGTGCCATCTGACGCCATACGTGAGACCATCGTGGTCACGTGAAGCGGCGAGGCCTGATTCTGCACCTCCGCAGGCATGGTTGCTATCTCAAGCGGGAGGGGCCGTGCCCACTCACTGTGGTGGAATCCTGTCACCGGCGCCGTGGAGGCGGTGCCACGCCATACTGAGATTCCGGAACAGCTTGTACGGAAGATCTGCCGGAACCTCTCGTTACCCGAGATCGGCACTCGATGAGCCGTCCGTCGGCGGTCCGCCAGTGATAAGATAACAGCCAGCGAACCAGGATCGCACTTCCTCATCTCCGTCGCGACTCCGTAACCTATCTATACACGGGCCGGTAGCTCAGTCTGGTCAGAGCATCGGACTTTTAATCCCCGCCCGCAGACGCGTGCGTGTTAACCCCTCCCCCCTCCCCCCTCCTCCATCAGTTCATCAAGGAGAAAACGGCCCGGTCCCTGTCCCCGCAGACCATCGGATTCTACCGAGAAAAGCTCCAGTATCTTTGTAACCACTGTAACCACTTTGGCCTGTCGATTCTCAGCCTTGGAAGGTAGGATATCCATAAGCTTCTGATAGGGCTGCGGTGTAACCCTGGGGGCAAACACGCCTATCTGAGAGCCTGGCGCGCGTTCTACTTCTGGGCCGAGGAAAATGGGCTTATCAGCGGTAATCCCTGCTCCAGGGTAAGAGTCAGGGTCCCGAAGCCCTTGCGCCATGCTGTACAGATAGAAGACATTCCGAGGGTTCTAGCGGGTTGTGCCACGGTGCGGGACAAGCTCATCGTGTCTATGCTCGCCGACACGGGGCTTAGGCTCTCCGAGTTGAGCAGCATCAGTCTGAGCGATATGTCCTTGCAGACTCGGACCGTAAAGGTGTGGGGCAAAGGAGCGAAGGAGCGTGTTGTTAGGTACGGCCCTAGGACGGGTGCGCTGCTGGATGAATACCTTCACGCCGCAACGCCCACGGACTCTCTACTTGAGCTGAAGCCCAGGGGCATCTCGATCATGCTGAGCCGACTTGGTAAGGCCACGGGCGTCAAGTGCAACGCGCACTCCTTCCGGCGAACCTTCGCCACTCAGTCTGTGCGGAATGGCCTGAACCCCTTCCATATTCAGAGCTTGCTGGGGCATACGACTCTTGCGATGACACGTTTGTACGCTGAGCAAGTCGGGTCTGAGGACGCTATTGAAGCGTACAAGCCGATACTGACATGACACGGGCAGGCGGCTCTCCGCAGATGATGTGACTGAGGATGAATGACCGCGGGATCATCGACTGGGAAGAGCATCACCATGCTGCGGAGGTACATCGCGATCGTGGCAGGTGGGCTTGCTCAGGAGGCCAATGAGCGGTACAGCCCTGGCGATGCGATAGGCATCCGCTAGCAGTCCGCATTGATTCGCCACCCCGGCTAGCCTACAATGCGAGAGGGACGACAAGGAGGTAAAGAGTGGCAGCTGAGGCTTTCATCTTGATTGAGACTGAGGTGGGCAAGTCCCAGGATGTAGTAGGCGACCTGCGGGAGTTGTCCTGGGTGGAGAAGGTGGTCAGAGTGGTAGGTCCCTACGACGTCATCGCGATAGTTGAGGCACCGGACTTGAAGGCCGTCGGAGACGTGATTTCCAGTAGGATTCACAAAATCGAAGGATTGGTTCGTACTGTGACTTGTATGGCGATGCCTGACTGAGGGGGCTCGTGGGCAATCGGTTTGGGAACAAGGGGTCTCCAGAATACAGGACCATTGTTGAGATGCGGCCTGGGGACGTTGAGCGGATAGCACACCCTGACCGCTATTGTGTGCAACAGGGCAGAGGTAAGAATAGCTGCTCCATCACCAGGATGGTCTGGAATATCAATCGGCGGCACAACGACCGTGTCTACAGGGCGAGACATGAGGGTGAAGGGGTAGTGGTGGTGAGGTGCATCCCCGCCGATGACCTAGGGGTGCCGGAGGCGAGCAGACCTTAAAGTATTTTGCCCCTGTGAGTACTCTACTCCTACAATCCCTCAACCCCCAAATAGTTTAAGGCACTACACACACAGGGTTAGATCTGTTTAAGGTAAAGGGGCGGGCCCGACTACACGAGCGCCGCCCCCCCCACCCTCACGGCATCAGGGCACGCGGGCCAAAGCCCACCTATTCTCTTCGTCCAGCAGCCACTGCTCGGACTCCACAAGCGAGACGCACGTCGCCTTTTCAATGTCTTTGTATGCCACTGCTCCAAGGGTTCCCAACGTCTTCATGACCTTCAACGTGGTCGGTCTGCTTTGGCCAAGGGCCTTCTGCACCTCCTCAGACTTGAGAATGCCATCCTCCGCCCGGACCAGCGCCCGTACTACTCGCCTCCGCTCTAATGGCATCGAGTCAAGGCCGATGCGGACTGCTAGCTGGACATCTTCCCGGCTCAGGGTGCGCCTGCCGCACGCTATTGCGTGGCCCCTTGCGAGGTTACAAAGCGCCGAGGCGAGCCGATGCGGTGCTTCCACCTCGGCTCTCTCGATCTCATACGTGAGTTCCTCGTACTTGACTGCCACGCTTCCCCTGCATCTCACAACCCACAGCGCCACCTGCGCAATCACCGACACGAGCTCCTCGTCGTCACTGGCGGCGTCCCAGACCACGGAACCATATCCGCCCAGTTCCTTCCACAACCCTGTCAGGAACTCAGATGTAGCCTCAGCGCACGCCGTCACTTTTTGTCGGTAGCCGATTTCAGGGCGCATCGCGGCAATTAACTCGTCCGTGGTAGTGGTCTCGCTGCCTGTCTCCAGTTGGACAATGCGGTTGCCCAACCTGCCTAAAACTTTCCAGGCAGACTTGCTGAGCGGCGTGGTCGCTGCCAGCAATGCGAACCGATAATCACCTACGTAACCGCGATGTCCGTGGGTGCCGCTGTCGGACTCGTATCCTTGGCCGTCCAAGACCCGCGTCAAAATGCCCAGATTCTTGGTCAGGTCTTCCTCTCGTGCGCTCAGCGTTGGCGCTAGATCCGGTACGATGAGAGCCCTGTGTTGGACGCGGGGCAACAGGTCATTCTGCGCCAGTTGAGCCGCCTGCCTGTTAGCCGCATGGGAAACGAACGACGCCGCCGTGAAGCTATCCGAGACAATGACGATGCCATCGTTCCGCAGCTCCACTCCCATTAGGAAGTTCAACGCCGTTGTCTTGCCGCTGGAGGCGGGTCCTTCGAGGACTAGTGCGGCGCAGCCTTCGGTTTCCTTCAACAGCAGGGAACACACCGCAGCAATACATGCCTCGGCGGCGTCCGCTATGCTGGGGGTGCTTGGGAAGTACCCGTGCACAACATCGAGGGCGGCGTCTATAGGCCGGGCCTCGGCCACATCTGCTGCCACTACGGCGTTCGTTGTTGGGAAGTGTAATCGGGTCCTTTTTCCTTGCTTCCGCCCTGCGCGCCACTTCTCGGCCGGAATAAGTTCCTTTACCATCAGGCCACCTCCTCATCGAAGCGACCTAAGGGCGGCAGCAGAAGACGATAAATGACGCGCGTCGCCCACCCTCCCGTGTCGGTGTAGCGATTGCGCCCAGCGGCCCGCTTGTCCTCTTGGTGATGGTGTCGGCACAAGAATGGGTGGGACTGATGTATCCCTCCGCAAAACGTGCCCCGACCAGGATAGAACTTGAACACCTGCGGCGCACAGTAGGCTGGCTCGTTGCAGCCCTCGACCGTACAGTTTTCAGGCGCATTTAGCCGTATGCGTCTGAGCCTGGAAGGGGGTTCCCGGCGTCCCCAGCAGCGCCGACTCCCTAGAATTATCGACGCGTTGGCCGGATTTGTACCGTCGGGGGTGGGGAATCCGTAACTGTTCAGAGTTGAGGGGAAACGAGCAGGTTGCGGCAGTGGAGGAGTGGGTTAAGGTCGTTGGCCCTCCAGGTGCCAAAGAGGGATGCGAGAGCCATTTTGGTGTTGGTGCCCCGTTCAGAGCGAGTGCCGCCGCTGATCTTACGGCTGACCACCAGGTGCCGTAAGCTCCGTTCAGCCGCATTGTTCTCGGGTGGCACACCCGGGTGGGAAACGAAGACGAACAGTTCCTTGATGAACCGTTCTATGCGCCGGCAGAGCTTGGCTTGAGGCGCAGTATCGTCGTTGGAGAAGGGCTGGCACAGCGACAGCAGAAGTTTCTCCAGCATCAACTGGTTGGGAGACGCTGACGGGTGTGAGCCAGACGCCGGTCGGCTGCGGGCGTCAGTGCACGCCTTTGCCCGGTCATAGAGTTGGCGCACCGCTGTAGCCCATAGGGCGAGGCCCATGTCTTGAGGGTACAACGCCTCAAGCTCATTGATGTCCCGCAACAAGTGTACCCAGCAGCGCTGTTTGAGGCCGGGGTAGTGACTGTATGCAGCGTAGAAGTCACTCACCAGCACTCCGCTGAAGAGTCTGCTCTCGCCCTGACCGGGGGACTCGCCCAACACCTCGTCCACCACACCCTTGCCGCGGCCACGGCGTAGGAAGTATCGCTCCGTGGGAGTGCTGAAGGTCCAGACATAGCCGTTGGCCCCATCCTGCCGCCAGCCGGTCTCATCCGCATGCACTACCGGAGAGCCACGTATGCGCTCCAGCATCTCAGCCACTACCGGTTGGGCCCGTTGGGCCGTGGCCCGTCGCCGGGTCCCGCCCCGGCCTGCCAAGCCCGGGCCAGCAACTCGCGGCTCACCCGGTCGAGTTGACGGACGTGGCCCCACCGGAAGCTGCGTAGGAAGGTGCCCAGGGTGGATGGCGCCTTGACCGTGCCGCCCAGGGTGCAGGCCGTCCCCCCGGTGCGCAACACATCGGCGTCGTCAATGCAGTCGCCCCCAGCCAGCGCAGACGCCACCAGCGTCATCATCTTGTCGCTCGTGTTCGCCCGCCCCGGGGCATCGCCCAGGTCGAGGCGCTGCCGGACGAGTTCGGGCAGGCCGAGGTGCCGCGCCAGGGTGGCCGGAAGGAGCAGCCCGGCATTGGCCACCAAGCGGCGGTCGTCGAAGGTGATTTGGATCCGGTCGGGGTGGTTGCGTGGCAGCATCTACTGGTTGCTCCTTTTCCGGGGCCGTTTTTTTGCTACAAAACCATTATCCCAGAAGCACAGGAGCACCTTCTTGCCGCCTCAGGACGCTAACCCGACGCCCTCCTTCGGTGGATTCGGGCTAAGGGACAGTACACACAGGGGCAGAAATGTTTAAGGTCCCAGGTCAGTGGCGACTCTTTGTTGATCTACTTCGCCAGCGCCTCCTCGGCTAGCTTGTCAATCGTTTCAGCGATCTGTTCAGCCAAGTCTGGCTTCAGCTCTGATACGCCACGCTCCAGCTTGCTCAGCCAAGCACTGCTATAGCCCAGCTCCGCCGCCACTTCCCACTGGTCCAGGCCAGCGCGCATCCTCTGTATTGCTAGGTCCATGCCATCCATTTGCCTCACCCCCTTTCAGGCCAAAAAAAAAGGCACGCGGCATCCCCTTTCGGAGATTCACCTCGTGCCCTCATGTCCGCTGTCACGACCGGTTAGGGTCACGTCCCGTCAAGTGGTGTAAGAGTGCGTCATCCTGTTGATGTTGTTTAGGCGGCTGTCGCCTCCGCGAGATCGGCCTCTGGAGGAGCTTCGTTTAGGGTCAGCACGACAGGTGTGATGTATGAGGTGGTACCCAAAAACTAGACAACTGGCTAAGAGAGAGTCCAGCTCCTAAAATAACCGGCAACTAACCGACGTGGAGGAGCAGGACATGAAGCAGACGAGGAATAAGCACAGTCCGGCGTTCAAGGCCAAGGTGGCCTTGGCCGCCCTTGCGGGGGAAGAGACCATCGCCCAGCTGGCCAGCCGATTTGAGGTTCATCCCAGTCAGATTCACGCCTGGAAAAGGGCCCTGGCGGAAGGAGCCCCGGAGCTATTTGCCACCAATCAGAAATCCCAGGAGAAAGCCAAGGAAGCTCAGATTAACCACCTCTACCGGCACATCGGCCAGCTGAAGGTGGAACGCGATTTTTTGTCGGAAAGGTCCGGTCTATGAGTCGCAGCATACGGCGAGCCATGATAGACCGAGACCACCAGCAGCTGTCTTTGGTGCGTCAATGTATCCTGCTGGACGTCAGCCGGGCCTCGGTGTACTACCGGTCGGTACCGACCAGGGCAGAAGACCTGGAGTTGATGGCCCTGATGGACCGTCAGTATTTGAAGACCCCCTTCTACGGCTCCAGGAAGATGAAGGCCTGGCTGCTGCAACAGGGCTATCTGGTGAGCCGAAAAAGGGTTCGAAGGCTGATGCGGTTGATGGGTCTGGAAGCCATCTACCGGCGTCCCAACACCAGCAAACCAGCGCCGGGACACCGGATCTTTCCCTATCTGCTGAAGGGAGTGGAGGTTAATCGGGTCGACCAGGTCTGGGCCGCGGACATCACCTACATCCCCATGCCGAAGGGCTTCCTGTACCTGGTGGCCATCATGGACTGGCACAGCCGGCACGTGCTGGCCTGGAAGCTCTCCAACACCATGGACACCAGCTTCTGCGTGGCGGCGTTGGAGGAAGCCCTGGGTAAGGGACGACCGGAGATATTCAACACCGACCAGGGGAGTCAGTTCACCAGTGAGGCCTTTACCCAGACGTTGCAGGAGCAGAGGGTCCAGGTCAGCATGGATGGTAAGGGTAGGTACCTGGACAACATCTTCGTGGAGCGGCTGTGGCGGAGCATCAAGTACGAGGAGGTGTATCTGAAAGCTTACCAGACCGTCGCCGAGGCCCGAACTGGGATCAATGCCTACCTGGAGTTCTACAACCGGCAGAGGCCTCACCAGGCTTTGGGCTACCGGACCCCAGCAGAGGTGTACCAACATGGTCAGGAAGAAAGGGGAGCAGCAGCTGAAGAAGCAGGGCTGCCATCGGGCTTGGTGAAACCTAGCGCAGGGGTGGGAGACTCTCTTAATTTAGCCCTCGTGCTGTCTTAATAATGGGGTCCACCTTAATCCGCGGCCCGACCGTAGGGATGCCGGGCAACAAGCGGTTCGTCAAGCGGCATCAGCCTGAGAGGAACGGACCCCGTAAGCGTCGTCTCCACGGCTTTGCCCGACGGCGGATGGAACCCACGCAGCGGGTGATACATGCTCCTGAGTCGTGCCCGGAGTGCGGGACGGGCCTGTCAGGCGGCTGGGTTCAGCGGACACGAGAAGTCATCGAGCTTCCGATGGTGCCAGCAGAGGTGATCGAGCACGTCTTTGTGGCCCGGATATGTCCGCTGTGCGACAAGCGGCGGTTGCCTCAAGAGCCGTTGGAGGGCTTAGCAATGGGGCGGCGGCGCTTGGGGGTCAACCTGGTGAGCCTTATTGTTACGCTGCGAGAAGAGGGGCGGCTGCCGGTGAGGAGCATCCAGTGGTACCTGCAAACGGTACATCAGTTGGAGCTGAGCGTGGGCGCCATCATTGACGTAGTACACGCCACGGCCCAACGGGCCCAACCGGTAGTGGCTGAGATGCTGGAGCGCATACGTGGCTCTCCGGTAGTGCATGCGGATGAGACCGGCTGGCGGCAGGATGGGGCCAACGGCTATGTCTGGACCTTCAGCACTCCCACGGAGCGATACTTCCTACGCCGTGGCCGCGGCAAGGGTGTGGTGGACGAGGTGTTGGGCGAGTCCCCCGGTCAGGGCGAGAGCAGACTCTTCAGCGGAGTGCTGGTGAGTGACTTCTACGCTGCATACAGTCACTACCCCGGCCTCAAGCAGCGCTGCTGGGTACACTTGTTGCGGGACATCAATGAGCTTGAGGCGTTGTACCCTCAAGACATGGGCCTCGCCCTATGGGCTACAGCGGTGCGCCAACTCTATGACCGGGCAAAGGCGTGCACTGACGCCCGCAGCCGACCGGCGTCTGGCTCACACCCGTCAGCGTCTCCCAACCAGTTGATGCTGGAGAAACTTCTGCTGTCGCTGTGCCAGCCCTTCTCCAACGACGATACTGCGCCTCAAGCCAAGCTCTGCCGGCGCATAGAACGGTTCATCAAGGAACTGTTCGTCTTCGTTTCCCACCCGGGTGTGCCACCCGAACGCTTTTTCTAAGGGCCATGAAAGTACGAAAGGTTATCTAACTATATAGATAGAAATCATGTCTACTTTCATGCCCAGCATGTTGACTTAAATGTACTCTCTGTATTACACTGTTGACAATATGAAACGGTCTGGCATCAAGCCCAACACCAGCATTCGCATAGACCCTGAGGCGCTGTACCAGGCCCGCGTGGCCGCGGTCACGGCGCGCATGACCCTGGGGCAGTGGTTGGAGGTAGCGATAGCTGAGAAGGTTGAAAGGGACGCCAAGAAAGGGGGCAAAAATGCCAAGTAGAAAAACGGACCTGTCACTGCGACAGATCGCAAAGAAACTCGGCGTGAGCCACAGCCTGCTCGTCCTTTGGAGGCAGGGCAAACGGACCTTGTCTAGGGAGCTACAAGAGAGATACCATACCATTGCTGCGAGTGGTTACAACAACCGCAGCCCCGAGGCCTTTACGCGTTCGTTACCCCGCGGGCCGGTAGCTCAGTCTGGTCAGAGCATCGGACTTTTAATCCGAGTGTCCAGGGTTCGAATCCCTGCCGGCTCACTTCCCATCCACCGCATAACGAAGGGGCTCACGGCAAATCGCCGTGAGCCCTGTTTTGTACAAAAAGGCCATTTGTCAACCGTTTGTCAACGCGCGCTCCTGGGTTTTGTCAGCGGCACCCTTGTCGGGGAGTGCGCCGGCTAACAATTTGTCGAACGTCTCAGCGGCGGCCTGCTGGATGCCAGGTAGCACGTGGCTGTAGACATCGAGAGTGATGCCGACGGTGCTGTGACCCAATCTCTCGCTCATTACCTTTGGATGGACGCCCTGCTCCAGCATCAGGGTTGCGTGACTGTGCCGCAGGTCGTGAAGCCGGACCCCTTGCAGGCCTGTCCGCCCGGCTATACGTCGGAACGCGTGACTCACGGTCAACGGAAGCACGGTCGAGCCGTCCAGGCGGGTGAATACTAGATCGTTTTCCGACAGGGGGGCCTCGAATCTGCTCCATTGTCTCACGGTGTTCTATGAGAGCAAGTGCCAGGCTAGGGGGCATTGCCACCTGCCGGCGTCCCTTGGCGCTCTTTGGTTCGCTGAACACGACCCTGCCCCCTTTAAGGACGTGGAGGGCGCGGCTGATGGTGATAGTGCACATAAGAGGGTCAACGATTCGCCATTTCAAGGCCAGGATTTCGGACCGGCGGGCTCCGGTGTAGAGCAATGTGAGGAAGACCCCATAGAGAGGGCTCTGGCGGCCTACCCCCTGTCGGCCGCGTTGATCTGCGAGATCCTGGGCGTTCCCACGGGGGACCGGGGTCAGTTCAAAACGTGGGTTGAGGATATTGGCGCGTTTGTCGGCGGGGTCGGCTCTTAGCCCGAATCCACCGAAGGAGGGCGTCGGGTTAGCGTCCTGAGGCGGCAAGAAGGTGCTCCTGTGCTTCTGGGATAATGGTTTTGTAGCAAAAAAACGGCCCCGGAAAAGGAGCACCCAGTAGATGCTGCCACGCAACCACCCCGACCGGATCCAAATCACCTTCGACGACCGCCGCTTGGTGGCCAATGCCGGGCTGCTCCTTCCGGCCACCCTGGCGCGGCACCTCGGCCTGCCCGAACTCGTCCGGCAGCGCCTCGACCTGGGCGATGCCCCGGGGCGGGCGAACACGAGCGACAAGATGATGACGCTGGTGGCGTCTGCGCTGGCTGGGGGCGACTGCATTGACGACGCCGATGTGTTGCGCACCGGGGGGACGGCCTGCACCCTGGACGGCACGGTCAAGGCGCCATCCACCCTGGGCACCTTCCTGCGCAGCTTCTGGTGGGGCCACGTCCGTCAACTCGACCGGGTGAGCCGCGAGTTGCTGGCCCGGGCTTGGCAGGCCGGGGCGGGACCCGGCGACGGGCCCCTGACCATTGACCTGGACTCCACCATCTGCGAGACCTACGGACTGGCCAAGGAGGGCGCCCGCCACCACGGCTATACCGGCAAGCGGGGCTACCACCCGCTGCCGGCCATCGCCGCCGGCACCGGAGACGTGCTGATGTCCCGGCTGCGCGAGGGCCGGGCCAACACCGCCCGCGGCGCCGCCCACTTCCTGCGGGAGACGGTGGGACGGGTGCGCTACGCCGGGGCCGACGGACGACTCACGCTACGGGCCGACAGCGGGTTCTACACTCATGGCGTGGTATCCGTCTGCCGCAAGATGGATGTCCGCTTCTCCATCACCATCCGCCAGCACAAAAGCCTGCACAATCTCATCGAGGCGATACCCGAAGATGCCTGGACGCCGATTCCTTACTGGATGGACGGTGCCGCCGATGTGGCCGAGACCACCTGCACCCCCTTCCAGGCCGAGGCGGACGCCGCGCCGGTACGGCTCATCGTCCGGCGGGTGAAGCCGACGCCCGGTTCCCAACTGGCCCTCTTCGCCAAATACAGCTATCATGGCTTCATCACCGACCGGGACGGGGAGTTGCTCGAACTGGAGGCTGACCATCGCCGCCACGCCGAGATCGAGAATGCCATACGCGACCTCAAGTACGGCGTCGGGCTGAACCATCTCCCCTCGGGCCGCTTCGCCGCCAACGGCGCCTGGCTGGCCGTCTAGACGATGGCCCACAACCTGGCCCGCTGGACGGCGCGGATCGGTCTGGGAGAGCGGATAGCCACCACCAAGACCCTCCGGCGGCGGTTCTTCTCCCTGGCCGGACGGCTCACCCGCTCGGCACGCCGGTTGACCCTGCATCTTCCGGATCGCTGGCCTTGGGCTGAGAAGTTCAGCCGCGCCTTGGCCCGGCTGCGAGCCATTCCACTCCCGGCCTGACGGCACCGTCGGCGACCGACCCACCCACCGGACAACCGAAGATCCCCGCAGACTCGTGCCAGCCCGGTCCGAGAGAGTTCCCTGCTGCGTATTCTCTCGCCATCCCGCGCATCGCAGCTCCCGCAGACGGCCATAGGGGCCCCTGTGCGGCGATGAAGACCGTCCGCCGACCTCCCTACCCCAAATGGAACCCAGGCTATTTCCCCTGTAGCTCCCTCACCCCCCCTTCCGTTTTCCTCACGCCGTCCATCGGTGTCCTTCGGTGGATTCGGGTTTACGCCCCTTCTTCCAGTACGTGGGCTCCTGCCGGCGAACGGACGCCGTCGCTTGTGTCTCAGACAAGTGCACTCCTCGGGAACGGAAAGGTGCTGTTCGTAGGCGGGTGGGACGGCACCGCGTTCATGAACTCAGCGGAGCTTTGGGACCCGCTCACGGGCTCGTCGTCTACTGCCGACAACCTGATCGCACCTAGGGTCGTGCCTACCGCAACACTCCTTGCGGACGGCCGGGTGCTCGTCATCGGCGGCTACGGAGAAGTCAGCGGGAGCTTTGGACCCCTCGCCTCGGCCGAGATATACGACCCATCATCCGTGACCTGGTCCGGAGCTGGGGAGATGTTAACGAGCCGCGTCGGGTACACGGCGACGGTACTTTCGGACGGGAGAGTGCTCGTTGCAGGGGGCGCATCGGTCCCAGGAGGCGTGCCCGACCGGGCGACGGAGATATATGATCCTTCGACTGGCAGCTGGTCACGGGCTGCCGATACAATAGAACGACGCGAACGCTACACTGCAACACTACTAAAGGACGGTCGTATCCTGATCGCGGGTGGGGCCGGCACCTCCGGTCTGGGCGGCCGGCCGCCCCTCACCTCGGCAGAGGTCTACGACCCGGCAACCGACACCTGGACGCCATCTACGGAGGCGGCGCGATGAGCTATAGTGACGAGAACCATGTAGCCCTCGGCAGGGCCCTCATCAGGTCTATGGTCTGGCGCATGCTGCACCTTGCACCGATCGCCGGCGCGGTCGCCGCATTGGGCGTCGCCTGCGGCACGGCGGCCAACCCTCTGCCAATCGCCACCGTCTCGCCGACCGGCACTGCCGCTCCGGCTCCTACGGTCGCGCCGCTCGCCACCGTTGCGCCTGCGGCCGCAGGCGCGCGAGGACAGGCACCGGCGTCCGTCTTCGTGATACCGACGCCTCGGCCTACACGCACTCCCATGCCCAGGGTCGAGGGGGATATGACGCAGCCCGTCCTCTATGGCCACACCGGGACGCTGCTCGAAGACGGAAGGGTGCTTGTTGCGGGCGGTCAGGTGGGTGGTCAGAGCGAGGGATTCCTATCCGACGGTCTGATCTCGGCGGAGATTTTCGACCCATCAACCGGCCGCTGGTCCCGGACCGGCTCCATGCTGGAGCCGCACAGGTTCCACGGCGCGGTCCTTCTTGTGGACGGCAGGGTGCTGGTCTCGGGAGGGATTAGCGGCGAGTTTGAGCGTTCTCCGGCCAGCGCGGACGTCACCGGCGTGGGTACTACGGCTTCCGCGGAGGTATACAATCCGTCCACCGAGACCTGGTCAATCGTCGGCGACATGCCCGGGGAGATGGGCGCTCACTCACTCGAGCTGCTCGAGAACGGCAAGGTGTTGGCGCTGGGCGGGATCAAGCACTCGGTGGGGCTTTACGACCCGTCTTCCGGAACTTGGGCCTCTGCTGGCGCATCGGCCACATCCCGTGAGTCTTACCCAAGTGCGCTCCTTGGGAACGGGAAGGTGCTGTTAGTAGGTGGGTGGGACGGCAGTGCGTTGATGGACTCCGTGGAGCTTTACGACCCACTCACGGGCTCGTCGTCTTCGACCGGCAGCCTGATGGCACCTCGGGTCGCGTCTACGGCAGCGGTCCTCGCTGACGGCAGGGTGCTTGTAAGCGGCGGCCACGCGACCGCCGACGGGAGTACTGGACTCGTGGCCTCAGCGGAGATATACGATCCATCGTCGGGGAGCTGGTCAGTCACTGGGGAAATGGCAACCAAACGCGTCCGTCACACGGCGACGCTACTCTCGGACGGCAGAGTGCTCGTCGTTGGAGGCTCCCCGAACCGGACGACGGAGATATACGATCCCTCGACAGGCAGCTGGTCGAGGACGGCCCGTACGATAGAGCACCGCGAGTGGCACACGGTGACACTGCTCAACGACGGCCGGGTCCTGGTGGCGGGCGGCGCGAGCGGCATCAGTGGCCGCGAGTTCCCGATCGCCTCCGCGGAGGTTTACGACCCGGCTACCGACACCTGGACCCCATCTACGGAGGCGGCGCGATGAGCTATCGTGACGAGAATCAGGCAGCCCTCGGCGGGTCCCTCAGCCGTCCCACGTTTCGGGGCGTACTGCGGGTGGCGTCGGCCGCTATTGGGCTCGCCGTGGTGGGCCTCGCCTGCGGCGCGGGCGCCAGCCCTCCGCCCATTCCCACTGCCGTTGTCCCACCGGTTCCTACGGTCGCGCCTGCCGCCACCGCCGCCCCGTCGACAGTGGTCGCTCCCGCTCAAGCGCCAGCGTCCGTTTTCCAATTCCCGCCGACGCGTACCCCACTGCCTACGCCCACTCCCTTCCCCAGGGCAGAGGGGGACATGGCGCAAGGCGTTCTGTATAACCACACTGCAACGCTTCTCGAAGACGGCCGGGTGCTGGTTGCCGGGGGTCAGACCACAAGGAGGGGGAGCCAATTCTCATTACCACCAGGTGTGGCCTCGGCGGAGATTTACGATCCATCTACCGGCCGCTGGTCGCCTACAAGCCCGATGTTCGACGCACGCAGACATCACGGTGCAGTCCTGTTCGAGGACGGCAGGGTGCTGGTCGCAGGCGGGTTGACCGATGAGTTTGGGACTAATCCGGAGGGTGCGTGGATCGACTGGGTGGGTTCTATCGGCTCCGCAGAGGTGTACGACCCGACGACCGAGACCTGGTCGCTCGTCGGCGACATGCCCGAGCAGACGGTCAGCCTCATCGGCACGCAAAGCATGAGACCGGCCATCTTGCTAGAGATGCTGGATAACGGCAAGGTGCTGGCAATAGGTGGGCTCGGGCCCTCGGCAGGGGGGCTTTACGACCCGTCTTCCGGCACCTGGGCCTCTGATGGCGAACCGGCAACGTCTAGTAAGTATCAGAAACGCCTGGAGCACAGAAGCGTGCTACTTGGGAACGGCAAGGTGCTGTTCATAGGCGGGTGGGACGGGAGGGCGCAGCGGGGCTCGATGATGGACTCAGTGGAGCTCTACGACCCGCTCACGGGCTCGGCGTCTCCGACCGGCAGCCTGAGCGGGCCTCGGCTATTGCCTTCCGTAGCGGTCCTCGCGGACGGCCGGGTGCTCGCCGCCGGCGGCCTCGGCGGAATCAGCTTCAGGAGCGTCGCCACATCGGAGATATACGATCCACAGTCCGGGACCTGGTCGGGGGCTGAGGAGATGACGACGAAGCGGATCCTCCACACGATGACGGTGCTCCCGGACGGGAGAGTGCTCGTCGTAGGAGACGGCCCGAACCGGTGGACGGAGATATACGATCCCTCGACGGGCATCTGGTCCAGGGTCGCCAGCACGATAGCAGGGCGCCTGGGGCACACGGCAACGGTACTTAAGGACGGCCGGGTCCTGGTCGCGGGTGGGACGAGCCCCGAACGTGGCCAGCCGTTCCCCAGCACCTCCGCGGAGGTCTACGACCCAGTAGCCGATACCTGGACGCCATCTACGGAGGCCGCGCGATAGTCGCCAGTCCAGATAAGTCTGAACGATGTAATCGCTATGAAAATAGCGTCGATGGGTGGTGATCGCCATGAGCAGACAGGATGTTTTCCGAGTCCCGATGCCCATCGGGGCGAGGAATCTGGGGTGGGGCCTCGGATCCTTCGACTGGTCGGGACGGCTGACAGAAACGCCTAGCCCCAGATTCTTCTGACCGGTATCAGTTGTGGTAACCTGGCAGCCTTCACGGAGGTAACCGGCAAGTGGTCTACAAACTCAAGCCCCTGGAGTTGGGCCTCGACTTCGAGGATCGCGGCTACCGCCTAGACCTCGTGTGCGAGCAACACTATAGCCAAAGGGGGACTACGTTCGTTCCTGAGAGGCTCCATAAGGCTGCGATGCCCGGAGGCGTGATGACAGGTAGCAAGCGCGAGGTTCGGACAGATCGCAAGGAGAAGGTCATGCATAGCACGGTCTCGCTCCAGGAACCTGGCCGGTTTAGGAACGGCACTCCAAGTACGCGTACAGCCAGGCTACTAGTCCAGCCGACGCCCCCTCCGCATTTCGAGGAGGCCATGGCGCCCCAGGGCGACGCTCAGAGCTCCTGGACCTTCAAATGGAGACTGGTGGCGACGATCAACGTCGCACGCGGCCGAGACCCAAAGGTACAGCGAACGGTGAAGATCAGGCTCGCGCAGGCGGCAGCTGGAGGCCGCGTCGGTGCCAAGCCACGCATGTCCACACCGAAGAGAAGAACGGGGTCCGCAGCTGGCGAGTGAAACCGGAGGTATGGTTGCAATGGTGTACAAACTCAAGCCCTTGGAGCTGAGCCTAGACTTCGCTGACCAGAGCTACGAGCTTGGCGACACGATTGACGTGCGGGTCACGCTGACGCCCAACGGGGACCAGGAAGTCAGAGGCGGCCGCGTCGACCTAGTGTGCGAGGAGCGCTACAAGCAGAGAGGGACTACATTCGTTCCGGATACCTATTCACAGGCCAGCCGGGCCGGAGGCGGGATCTCAGGTAGCACACGCAGCGTTGGGACGGAACGCGAGGAGAGGGTCGTTCACAGCACGGTCTCGATCCTGGAAGAGGGACGACTGGCCGGAGGCGCCCCGAGCATACTCGCGGCCAGGCTGCTGGTCCAGCCGACTCCCCCTCTGCATTTCGAGGACGCTAAAGCACTTCAACGTGACGCTCAGAGCTCGTGGACGTTCAAGTGGACGCTCGTCGCGACGGTCAACGTTGTGCGAGGCCGAGACCCCAAGGTCCAACGGGCCGTGAAGGTCAGGCTCCCGCAGGCGGCGGTCGGGGGCCGCGTCGGCGCCAAGCCACGATTGTCGACGCCAAAGAGAAAAACGGGGTCCGGGCCCGGCGCTTGAACAAGAACAACACTGACAAAAGGGGCTTTGCCCAAGAAGTGTCGCGTGAGGCGAGTCGCCCTGCCACAACCCCCCTTCGATACGTGCCCCCGATGCGGCATCGGGACTACTCAGGGCGAACGGTGACTCTAGACTACGTTCGTGGTGGGCAACACTATGTCTGCAGTGCGGACCGGACATATGAAAGTAACTTTGGGAGCACTCTTTGTCCCTTCTCCCGCCCCGCGGGAGAAGGTTAGGATGAGGGTTCCCGTCTGAAACGCTGCAACAACGCCGCACGGTGAGCAGTTACTTGAGAGCTTGTCGAACCACGGTTCCCGATCGTCACTTTCGAGGCAAAGCCGCCGGAGGAGATGGAACTACCATGAGACACAAGATCGCCGTTGTCTTGATCGTTCTCGGGTTCGGCGGCGGGTTCGTTTTGCAGGGGGCTTCCGTGGCAACGGCTGCCGGTCCTCAGGCTTCGCTCGTTGAAATCGACGGGGTCATTCAGCCGTCCACCGCTCGGTTTCTGGCTCGCGCTATCGACAAAGCCCAGGACGACCGCTCCCGGCTGCTGATCGTGACTCTGGACACCCCGGGCGGCCTTTTCGAGTCGACCAGGAAGATGGTCGAGTCGATGCTGGATCCACCCGTCCCCATCGTGGTCTATGTATCGCCGCAGGGCGCTCGGGCGGCGTCTGCCGGAACATTCATAACCGCGGCGGCACACATCGCGGCCATGGCGCCCGTCAGCAACATCGGCGCGGCCACTCCCGTCGGCGCCGGTGGGGACCTTCCCGCAACGTTGGAGTCCAAGGCTAAGCAGGACGCCTCGGCTCTAATCCGCAGTATCGCCGAAAGACGGGGCCGCAACGCCGAGGCCCTGGAGGCTACCGTCCTGAAGGCGACCTCGTACTCGGCGTCCGAGGCGCTTGAAAACGAGATCATCGACCTGATCGCTGAGAACATGGACGATCTGATGGCCCAGCTCAACGGTATGACCGTGCAGATCGGAGGAGGCGTCGTCGACCTCGAGACCGAGGGGCTGGATGTCGTGAAAATAGAGGAGACCCTCCTAGAGGGCGTCCTGAGCTTCCTGTCGAACCCAACCATCATCCTCTTGCTGCTGGCCCTTGGAGTGATTGGGGTGTTCCTGGAGTTCGTTATAGGGGTCGGGCTGATCTTGCCAGGGGTCACCGGCATCGCGCTCTTGGTGCTGGCTTTCGTCGGGATGGGGCAGATAGAGGTTACGTCAATAGGTGTGTAAACGACATCAGGCGGCGACCTTCTCAGCCGTTGATTCAATGGCGATTCCATCCGCATACTGTGCACCGAGATAGACGTCTTCGATCAACTCAGGGGCCTTCAGACGCCTGAAGCGCTGTTCGGCGACCATCAACATTTTCCAGATCACCGCTATCGCCCGATCGACCCTCTTGTAGTGCTTGGCGGCATCGGTCCGAAGCCTGAGGGCCGCGAAGGGTGATTCTACCGGGTTCGTCGTGCGAAGGTGCCCCCAGTGCTCCTTTGGGAAGTCATAGAAGGTGACCATGCGGTCCCAGTCCCGCTCCAAGGCCTCTGAGGCCGCCTCGTAGGAATGGTCGCCGCACCACCTGGTGAACACCGTCCTGAGCCGCTCAGCCTCTGTCCGAGTCGGCGCGTAGGGGATAGTACGCAGCATGAGCTTGGCCTGGTCCTGTTGTCGCTTTGGAAGCTTGGCGAGCACGTTTAGGATCTTGTGGTTCCAGCAGCGTTGCTCGGCCGCCTGAGGATAGACGTTGCGCAGAGCTCCCCAGATGCCCAGATGTCCGTCTCCAATTACCAGTCTTGGGCACTCCAGCCCGCGGCGCCTCATGTCCCTGAGCACATCGGACCAGCTCTCTATGGACTCCCTGTATCCGGGAATCGCGCTCACCACCACCTTCCTTCCGTCGCTCAGGGCCGCCATCACCACCAGGATCGCCGCCTTCTCCCGCTCAAGACCAGCCTTGACGTAGACTCCATCCACCCACATGTACACCACTTCCAGGTCATCTAGGGGCCTAGCGCGCCATTGGGCAAGCTCATCGTTCCACTTATCCTTCAACCGGGCTACCGTGCTCGCCGATATCGGTGCCTCTTCTCCCAGCAGTCCCCGCACCGCCAGGTCGAAGTCACCTTCGGAAAGGCCATGTAGGTACAACTGGGGGGTCAACTCAGCAACCTTCCTGGTCCTGTTGACGAACAGCGGCAGCAGCCGGCTCTCGAACTCCTCTTCGGTGTTGCGGACTCGCGGCCTCCTCAGCTGTACCGTTCCCGAACTCAGCGTAAGCCTTCGGGGTTTGCCGTATCCGTTCCTATAGCCTCTCTCGTTGTCCGACTCAGACCTGCGGGCCGACTTCGCCCTTCCTAGAAACTCCGTCACCTCTTCCTCCAGCAACTCCTGGATCAGCCGCTGGACATGGCCTCGCACCCAATCCTCCAACTGCTCCCACTCCGGCCTTGACTCCGACCTGCTCTTAGTGCTTCTCTTTCCCATAGGCGGTGTATCTCCTCTCTTGGGCCTTGAGCCCGTGTTGTTCAGAGAGAGGGTACACCGACTGACCGTTTACACATTTTTTGAGGATACCTCGGCAGATACCGGTGAACTGGGCAGGGTTTGCGCTGATCGTCGTGGCCATGGTGCTGTTCTATTTCGAGGTAGCCGTAATCCCAGGCACGACAGTCTTCGGGGTACTAGGTGTGATCAGCTTCTTGGCGGGAGGGTTCCTGATATTTGGAGACTTTACTCTACCTGGGTTCCAGCCACAGCCTATCGAGACACCAAACCTTGGCGTCAACCCGTGGATACTGATGGGCGTCGCCGCCTCGGTTTTCGCGTTCTTCACCTTTCTTTGCCCGTGACATAATGGCGGCGCGAAGGGACGGCTCGACAGCCAAGACGACGGGGATGTCATTGGTCGGCCAGTCGGGAGTCGCGACCACGGACATTGCGCCGAAGGGAGAGGTCCGCGTCGCAGGCGAAAAGTGGACCGCCGTGGCAGACACAGAAGAGACGATTTCAGAGGGCGACGAAGTGACGGTGCTTGAGACGGAAGGGGTCATCCTGAAGGTGTTCAAGGCTCCACAGCCCGATGCGCTCGAGGAGAACGGCAGTCTCGCAGAAGAACCCGCCTAGGAGACGCAGTCGTTTCAAATACCCACTCTGCTGAATCGTGGTTCGACGGGTCCTCGTAGGACTCGCGACTCCTGTCGGAGCTCACCGCGAACGGAACCTCGCATCCCGTTCACCCTGAGTAGTCCCGATGCCCCATCGGGACGTATCGAAGGGCCTGTCCCTTCGGTCGACTCAGGGCAGGCTCTGAGCGAAGTCGAAGGGTCGAACCACGGACCAGCGGCGAGAGATATCGGAAATGAAACAGCCTTGGTAGGAGGCGAAAAATGGTCTATAAACTCAAACCGTTGGAGTTGAGCTTCCAGTTCGAGGACCGCGAATACAACCTGGGCGACACGGTCGACATCCAGGTCAATCTGAAGCCCGCTGGTGATGTCAGTGTACGGGAGGCCCGGGTCGACCTGGTGTGCGAGGAGGTCTATTCCCGAAATCAGCGAGGGGTTGTGATCCCGGCTGGAGGGTCCGGTCTGATACAAGGGGGGAACTCGTTCAAGAGCACCGACTACGTCCCGGCTAGCTCCTGGGTCGACCAGCGGGCGGAGTCCTACGTGCACAGCAGCGTCGTATTGCTCCAGGACGGAACGCTCCGCTCGGGCGAGCCAACTGCCTACAGCGCGAGGCTACAGATTCAGCCGCAGCCGCCGATCCACCTGGACGAAGCCATGGACCTCCAGCGCGACGCTGAAGCCTCTTGGAGCTTCAAGTGGACACTCGTGGCGTCGGTCAACGTCGTACGAGGCCGTGACCAGAAGAGGCAACGAAAGGTGAAAGTGAAACTGCCGCTGGCGCCCGTCGAAGGACGCCTTAGCGCTAAGCCTCGCATGTCGAAGCCGAAGGCCAGGACTCGGTCATCTAAGTGACGACCAGACGGATCATTCTCGTGGCGAACAGCGACGATCCATCGGGCCGTAGAGACGCCCCGCTGGGGCGTCTCCGCCCGGCAAGGCGCGGTTCTGAATCATCAGGGTGCCCGATGCCGAGTCGGAGAGTCGGCCATTCTGAAGGCGTTCAAAGCGCAACGGCAGACCCCCGCGAATAGGGTGTAGTCCCAGAGAGGGCCGCTCGTAGGAGGCGACAAATGGTCTTTAAACTCAAACCATTAGAGCTCAGCTTTGACTTCGAGGACCGCGAATACGACCTCGGAGATACGATCGACATCCACGTTGACCTGAGCCCGAACGGCGAAGTGGACGTGCGGGAGGCCCGGGTTGACCTGGTGTGCGAGGAACGCTTCAGCCAGCACGAGAGCGGCATCGTGGTGGGAGCGGGCGGGTCATCATGGATACAGGGGGGCGGTAAGATGCGCGTAACAACCGACTACGTCCCGTCCAGCTCATGGGTAAGCCCGAATCCACCGAAGGACACCGATGGACGGCGTGAGGAAAGCGGAAGGGGGGTGAGGGAGCTACAGGGGAAATAGTCTGGGTTCCATTTGGGGTAGGGAGGTCGGCGGACGGTCTTCATCGCCGCACAGGGGCCTCTATGGCCGTCTGCGGGAGCTGCGATGCGCGGGATGGCGAGAGAATACGCAGCAGGGAACTCTCTCGGACCGGGCTGGCACGAGTCTGCGGGGATCTTCGGTTGTCCGGTGGGTGGGTCGGTCGCCGACGGTGCCGTCAGGCCGGGAGTGGAATGGCTCGCAGCCGGGCCAAGGCACGGCTGAACTTCTCAGCCCAAGGCCAGCGATCCGGAAGATGCAGGGTCAACCGGCGTGCCGAGCGGGTGAGCCGTCCGGCCAGGGAGAAGAACCGCCGCCGGAGGGTCTTGGTGGTGGCTATCCGCTCTCCCAGACCGATCCGCGCCGTCCAGCGGGCCAGGTTGTGGGCCATCGTCTGGACGGCCAGCCAGGCGCCGTTGGCGGCGAAGCGGCCCGAGGGGAGATGGTTCAGCCCGACGCCGGGCTTGAGGTCGCGTATGGCATTCTCGATCTCGGCGTGGCGGCGATGGTCAGCCTCCAGTTCGAGCAACTCCCCGTCCCGGTCGGTGATGAAGCCATGATAGCTGTATTTGGCGAAGAGGGCCAGTTGGGAACCGGGCGTCGGCTTCACCCGCCGGACGATGAGCCGTACCGGCGCGGCGTCCGCCTCGGCCTGGAAGGGGGTGCAGGTGGTCTCGGCCACATCGGCGGCACCGTCCATCCAGTAAGGAATCGGCGTCCAGGCATCTTCGGGTATCGCCTCGATGAGATTGTGCAGGCTTTTGTGCTGGCGGATGGTGATGGAGAAGCGGACATCCATCTTGCGGCAGACGGATACCACGCCATGAGTGTAGAACCCGCTGTCGGCCCGTAGCGTGAGTCGTCCGTTGGCCCCGGCGTAGCGCACCCGTCCCACCGTCTCCCGCAGGAAGTGGGCGGCGCCGCGGGCGGTGTTGGCCCGGCCCTCGCGCAGCCGGGACATCAGCACGTCTCCGGTGCCGGCGGCGATGGCCGGCAGCGGGTGGTAGCCCCGCTTGCCGGTATAGCCGTGGTGGCGGGCGCCCTCCTTGGCCAGTCCGTAGGTCTCGCAGATGGTGGAGTCCAGGTCAATGGTCAGGGGCCCGTCGCCGGGTCCCGCCCCGGCCTGCCAAGCCCGGGCCAGCAACTCGCGGCTCACCCGGTCGAGTTGACGGACGTGGCCCCGCCGGAAGCTGCGCAGGAAGGTGCCCAGGGTGGATGGCGCCTTGACCGTGCCGCCCAGGGTGCAGGCCGTCCCCCCGGTGCGCAACACATCGGCGTCGTCAATGCAGTCGCCCCCAGCCAGCGCAGACGCCACCAGCGTCATCATCTTGTCGCTCGTGTTCGCCCGCCCCGGGGCATCGCCCAGGTCGAGGCGCTGCCGGACGAGTTTGGGCAGGCCGAGGTGCCGCGCCAGGGTGGCCGGAAGGAGCAGCCCGGCATTGGCCACCAAGCGGCGGTCGTCGAAGGTGATTTGGATCCGGTCGGGGTGGTTGCGTGGCAGCATCTACTGGGTGCTCCTTTTCCGGGGCCGTTTTTTTGCTACAAAACCATTATCCCAGAAGCACAGGAGCGCCTTCTTGCCGCCTCAGGACGCTAACCCGACGCCCTCCTTCGGTGGAGTCGGGGTAACCTTAGCCAGGATGGCATCATAGCGAAGTCGCATTTGTGCGACGGCGACCAGGGCTATGAGAATAGACATCTCGGGCGTTAGTCGAATAGCGGAAGGAGCTCTGCAACTTGAAAACAAGCGTAGGAGACCATTAGGTCCTTCAGCGTCTTTCCGGCCCACACTACCACCAGGAACCGGGCCAGCGGGAAACGTGCCGCGCCCGCGGCGACACCTATGACGTCGAAGATGGGATTTGGTATCAGCGACGCCACAAACAGCAGTATGGTCCCACGCCGCTCCATCCAAGTGTGTACCTTAGGGTAAAACCGGTTCGTCTCGACAACTCCACGGCCGCCAAATCCAACGGCGTACCCGGTCATCTCGCCTATGGCCTCGCCCACCCCTGCAATCAAGCCTATGGCCATGGGATTCAGCACCAGGCCGAGTCCACAGACGGAGAGCAGTCCCGGCGCCGGGATCAAGATACTTGCGCTACTTAAAAGGCTAATGAAAAATATGCCGGGGTATCCAACCACCTCCAGGCCGCTGATCCTGTCCCTAAGAAGCCACAGCACCACCAGCAGCACCACCGCGACAACCAGCGCCACAACCTGCAGCAGTCTGATTTTCTGGGACCAGCGGCTGGCTGGCCCTTGGAGTCCTCCCGCTGTCTCAGGAGGCATGCCTACTCTTCGCAGGCCGTCTCGTGCCCGTCATTCCAGAGCGACACTCCATCGTCTCGGGTGGACGAAATGACATCGGTAAGAGTCTCCAACGCATTTGCTGACTGAACTCCTACGCCAGTCTGCCTAGCGGGAAAGTCAGTGCCAACTCTATCCGACCCGCGACTACCGGTCAACGGCTCGGTCCGTGACGCAGATCACGCCTCTATTTCCAGCCAGGGCCAGGCTCTGCTAGAGCAACGACTGATCAGCCTGGCCAGACCTGAAGGGTAAATAAGTAGGGCCCCGATGCACCATCGGGGCCCTACCCAGGCCACGCTACTTCCTAAAAAGCTTCCTATGCGTGCTAAGCCACGGCGACTTTGGATTCAACCTTGGCGAAGGTCAGCCCGTTCTCATCTGCGTCGACGCTGACTTTGTCGCCCTTTGAGAACTCGCCCGAGAGGGTACTCCTGGACATCGGGTCTTCAACGTACCGCTGCACGGCCCGGCGCAGCGGTCGCGCGCCGAAGACCGGATCGTAGCCCTCTTTGGCGAGCCACTCCTTTGCGCCCGATGTCAGCGTGATCGAAACCTCGTGTCCGGCAAGCCTGGTCTCGACTTCGCCAACCATCAGGTCCACTATCTGCTGTAGCTGCTCGGGTGCCAGAGGGTCGAAGATGATGATCTCGTCTACCCTGTTGATGAACTCCGGCCTGAACGTCTTCTTCAGAGCGTCTTCGATGGATGAACGCAGCCTGACGGACTCACCCGTGTTGTCTGCGTCGAGCCGGAACCCGAACGGCTCGCGGCCCGCCTCTCCGGTGCCAAGGTTGCTGATCATAATCACAAGCGTGTTCCGGAAGTCCACAGTCCTGCCGTGCCCATCGGTGAGACGCCCGTCCTCAAGTATCTGCAGTAGGATACCGAACACATCAGGATGCGCCTTCTCGATCTCGTCGAACAGTACGACCCGGAAGGGGCGCCGCCGCACCGCCTCGGTGAGCTGTCCGCCCTCGTCGAAGCCGACGTACCCAGGCGGGGCACCGATCAGCCTCGACACAGTGTGCTTCTCCATATATTCGGACATGTCCACACGTACCATGTTCTGCTCGTCGTCGAACAGGTACTGCGCGAGCGCGCGGGCCAGCTCTGTCTTGCCGACGCCCGTAGGACCCAGGAAGATGAAGCTTCCGAAAGGCCGATTGGGGTCTCCGAGGCCGGCCCTCGCCCGCCTGACGGCGTCGGACACGGCCTTGATCGCCGAATCCTGGCCGATGACCCGTTCGTGGAGGCGCTCCTCCATTTGCAGAAGCTTCTCAGCCTCGCCCTCGAGCAATCTGTCGACTGGAATGCCGGTCCAGCTTGCTACAAGGCTGGCGATGTCCTCCGCATCCACCGTCATCTCCCGGTCCCCATCCTTCGAGAGTCCGGCCTTCTCGCTATCGTATTGATCCTGGAGCCGGAGCCTCTCCGAGCGCAGCTCCGCTGCCCGCTCGTAGTCACCCTTCTGGGCGCAGGCCTCCTCCTCGTTCTCGAGTTGGCGGAGTTTCATCTCTTTCTCTTTCAGTCCGCCGGGCATACTCTGTGCATCGATGCGGATCTTGCTCGCGGCCTCGTCGATAAGGTCGACCGCCTTGTCTGGCAAGAGTCGATCGGTGATGTAGCGCTTGCTGAGCCGGGCGGCTGCTTCCAGGGCCGAGTCGGTCACAGAAACCTTGTGGTGGGCCTCGTATCTCGGCCGTAGGGCATGTAGCATCTCGACGGCGGTCTCCTCATCCGGTTCCTCGACCAGGATGGGTTGAAAGCGCCGCTCCAGCGCCGCATCCTTTTCGATGTAGTTGCGGTACTCGGCTTCTGTGGTGGCGCCAACAGCCTGTAGCTCGCCGCGCGAAAGCGCCGGCTTCATCATGTTGCTTGCGTCGATAGCGCCCTCGGCGGCTCCCGCGCCTACTACGGTGTGGAGCTCATCGATGAACAGGATGATCTCGCCCTGGGCCTCTTTGATCTCGTCCAGGACCGCCTTGAGCCGTTCCTCGAACTCACCGCGGAACTTGCTGCCGGCGACCATGGCGCCCATATCCAAGGCCAGGACCCTGCGGCCCCCCAGCTCGTCTGGGACGTCGCCGGACACGATTCGCTGGGCCAGGCCCTCGGCGATGGCCGTCTTGCCTACGCCGGCACCGCCGATGAGCACCGGATTATTCTTGGTACGACGAATGAGCGTCTGCATGGCGCGTGCGACTTCGACGTCTCGGCCGATCACCGGGTCCAGCTTGCCATCGCGCGCCAGTTGGGTGAGGTCGACGCTATAGCGCTCAAGAGACCTGTATCGTCCTTCCGCCCTCGGGTCCGTGATCCGATGGCTGCCCCGAACGCCCTGCAGTGCCTTATATACGCTTTCCAGCTCAACCTTGAACTCCGCCAACACCTTAGCGGAGTCGCCCTGGTCCTCCTGGACGACGGCGACGAGTAGGTGCTCCGTGCCGATGAAGTCGTCATTGAGGCGCTTGGCCTCGTCTTTGGCACGCTCCAGCGCCTTGGTCGCTCTCGGAGCCACATAGATCTGCGACGATTCGTTTTCAACCTTCGGCCCCTGCTCCAGAAGCTCGTGCAGCCGAGCGCGCATCGAAGGAACTGAAACGTCCAGTTCCCGCAATATCTCAGCCGGAACTCCCTCCTCCTGCTCAAGAAGCGCTAGCAGGATGTGCTCGACGTCCCACTGGCTGTGCCGGTAGTTGCGTACGACCTCCTGAGATTTGCCGATGACCTCCTGGGCCTGTTCGGTAAAATCGTCTGGTTTCAAGACCATCTTTTCATCACCTGTCACGTGGGAATGGAATCATGCTGGACCATATGTCTGTAAGATGCCAATTCGACATCGAAAGGTTCCAGAAGCAGACTCAAACCAACACAAATACTATACCTCGGTTGACACTGCTCCGTCAAGGAAGTTGAGTCGTGTAGTATCAAGGTCCCGGCGGAGGCAAATCACCTGGATGCTACCTGAGCCCCGCGTCCCTGCGTCGATCGTCCGCCTCTTGCAGGCTTGGATGCGACCTCGGCGATCAGCAAGTCCAGGACCAGCTCCTCCGGCGCTCCCGTGGTCTTGATACTGAGGTCGGCTTCCAGCAGCTTGTGGTGGACCTCGGCCAGTCGGTCAACGCTGAATCCTCGCTCCTGCTCCAGTGTCTTCTTCAGTGGGTAGCCGGCGAGTCCCAGCCTCCGTCCCTGCTCGGCGACGGGAACTGCCTGAGCCTTGAGGTCCTTTGCCAGGATGAGGAGGCGCACCTGGCGCGCTACCATGGAGAGGATATAAGCCGGCGGCCTGCCGGACTGCAGCAGCTGGTGTACCAGTCTGATAGCGACACTGGGCCTGCTCTCTAACATTGCGTCCACCGCCGCGAAGATGTTGGCCTCCTTCGAGTAGGAGACCATCTCTTCGACGTCCTCGTGTCGGATGGACTGGCCCCAACGGTAAAGCGACAGCTTCTTGAGTTCCGAAGCCATCACCCTCAGATCGCCGCCGATCGTCGCGGCAAGCGTGTCGACCGCCCTGGGCTCGATGTCGATGCTTTCGGTCGCCGCCCTCGCGCGAATCCACTGTCTGAGTTCGCCTGCGCTCGGCACGGGAAAAGTGCGCACTGTGACCGCTCCCCGAATGGAAGACAGGAGAGGGTTCGACGCACCTAGACGGCCGTCGACGAATACCAGGTCGGTAGTCTCCGGCACTCTGGACAGGTACTCCGGCAGGCCCTTCCACTGTTCCGATGCAGGCCTATTTTCCTCTGAGCCGGTGGGGCGGGACCTGGAGGGGGGCCGTCTCTCGAAAAGCGACAGTAGGCCGCGCACAACGACAAGTCGCTTCTCGGCCAGAAATGGCACCGTATCGCAAGTAGCGGCCAGCAGGTCGAAGCTCAAGTTGGCCCCATCGAGCTCGGTTATGTTGACGTCCCGTAGGTCTGCAGGCCCCAGACCGTCTTTCATGGACGACAGAGTCTCGCTAAGGGAAAACTCATCGTCGCCATACAGCAGGTAGATCAAGGTGTGTAGTTCCCTCCATCGTGGCAACCGCGTATAATGGTACTTAGAGAGAAGGGAGTGTGACGAGCTCTGATGCGAGCGCTTCTCATGCTGTTGAATACGACGGGCGTGCCACGGCTGGTATTCAGGCTTATGGCGGACCGGCGAGTGCCGATTAGGACCAAGCTGATCCTTCCAGCCGCGATCGTCTACCTGATCCTGCCCTTCGACATCGTTCCCGACATCTTACCAGCGTTGGGCCGAATAGACGACATTCTGGTGATCGTCATCTCGCTGGCGATGTTCCTTGCCATCGCCCCGAAAGATGTCGTCCTGGAACATCTAGGGCGACCGCCAGCGGGTCGCGATGAAGATCAGCCCAAGGACCCCAAAGCGACCATCATCGAAGGGTCGTACCGCATCGAGGATGACGAAGGCAGCGTGGGCCGCTAGCTCGTCCACGTCGTGCAAGTCCCGGACTTCGACTAACGGCCGGTCGCTGCTCGCTCTTCGCGACCGAATGTCTGGCCGGTCTCCCTGTCTGGTGGGAACATGGAAGTGGGCATCGTCGGACTTCCAGGAAGCGGCAAAACCACGATTTTCAACGCTGTCACCAGGGGGAAGGCAGACGTTGCGACGTACTCCAGACTCGACGGCAAGCCTAATATAGGCGTAGCCAAAGTCCCGGACAACCGTCTGGACAGACTGGCAGATGTATTCAAGCCTCGGCGGGTCGTTCCGGCAGAGGTGAGCTACGTCGACCTGCCGGCCCCACTAGAGGGCGCGGACTCGACACAGAGCATCGCCTCCGAGCTGCTGAATTATCTACAGAGCGCAGACGCCCTGATGGTTGTCGCCCGGGCTTTCGAAGACCCGGCCGTCAGCCACGTAGAAGGTAGTATCGATCCCTTCCGTGACGTGGAGACCGTGCTCTTCGATCTCACGATCATGGACCTCGCAATACTAGAGAGGCGGCTGGACCGGCTCGAACAGGGTACAAAAGGGGCCAAGGCCCCCGAGCGAGACGCGATCTCCAAAGAGCAATTACTGCTGGACCGACTGAAGGCGGGTCTGGAGGACGGCACGCCACTCAGGGATCAGGGCCTTAGTCAGGACGAGGCCGGACTTCTAGTGGGTTACCAGTTCCTTACAGCCAAACCGCTGATAATCATCATCAATGCGGCGGAGGGTCAGACATCCGAAACGGAGGCTCTGGACGACCGCCTTTCGTCCACTATCGCAGGGCCGAACACCGGAGAGACGGTGCTGTACGGCAAGCTTGAGATGGAGCTGGCCCAGATGGACCCAGCGGAAGAGCAGGAGTTCCGAGAAAGCCTGGACGTCGGAGGGTCCGGCCTGGACCAGATGATCGGGCTGTCCCACGAGGTCTGCGACGTGCTTACTTTCTTCACAGGGAATCAGAACGAGGTCAGGGCGTGGACGGTGCCACGAGGCATCACGGCCCTAAAGGCGGCAGGCAAGGTCCACTCCGACTTCGAACGAGGATTCATAAGGGCCGAGGTGGTCGGCTTCGAGGACCTGGACGAATGTGGCAGCATCGCCGAAGCCCGCAAGCGGGGAGTCCTCCGCCAGGAAGGCAAGGGATACGTTGTAGCGGACGGAGATATCATGAATGTCCTCTTCAGTATCTGAGCCTCGCACGCAGGAGTCGATCGGCCTCTACGTCCACATCCCCTTCTGCGAGACCAAGTGCCCGTACTGCGACTTCAACACCTACGCCGGCATAGAGGCTCTCATACCCGGATATGTGGCGGCCCTGCGCACGGAGATCGACTTGTGGGGGCCCCTCCTAGACCATCCGTCCGTCGGCACGGTGTTCTTCGGTGGCGGTACTCCCTCCTACCTACCCGCCGAGGACATCGGCTCACTTCTAGAGGCCATCGGCGCCGGATTCGATGTCGATCGCGAAGCGGAGATTACGCTGGAGACCAACCCCGGCGATTTCACCGACGAGAAGCTTCAGCGGTACCGCGAGCTCGGGGTAAATCGGCTCAGCATCGGAGTCCAGAGCCTCGACGACCGGCTTCTCGGTTTATTGGGGCGACGCCACTCCGCAACGGAGGCCATCGGCGCCTACCGCATGGCCCTGCAAGCCGGGTTCGACAACGTCAGCATCGACCTCATGTACGGCGTACCGCATCAAAGCCTCGATGACTGGGGGCAGACTCTCACAAAAGCCGCTGCGTTGGAGCCGCAGCACCTCTCGATGTACTGCCTCACCCTTGAGTCGGGCACTCCGATGGACCGCTGGGTAAGGTCCGGCGACATGCCCGGTCCGGACTCGGACCTGGCCGCCGACATGTACCTGATGGCCGAGGAGACGATGCAGGCCGGAGGCTACGCGCACTACGAGATCTCGAATTGGGCACGGCCCGGTATGGAGAGCCTACACAATCTGACCTACTGGAAGAACCAGCCCTACCTAGGCGTCGGCCCCGGCGCTCACTCGTACTTGGCGGGCCACAGGTTCTACAACCTCAAGTCGCCCAAGGAGTACGTCAACAGGCTGGAAGGTTTCACCCCCTCTCTAACTCTCCCCCTCGAAGGGGGAGAGGACAAGGGTCCGTGGGCCCAGGTCCCAGTGGTCGAGAAAGTCGAGCCAATCGATCGGCGGCTCGAGATAGCCGAGACGATGATGCTCGGCCTGCGGCTAAACGAGGGTATCGAGATCGAGACTTTCGTCCGGCGTTTTGGCGAGACTCCCGCTGACGTCTACAGTGACACCCTCAGCGAGCTAGAGTCCATCGGCCTGTTGGAGGCGGCCAACGGCGCTGTCCGGCTGACCGGCCGGGGCCGCCTGCTCGGCAACGAGGTCTTTAGCCGGTTCTTCGATTACGCCAAGGCCACGGTTTAGGCAAGCCTTCGATTGTCCGTCCTAGACCCCTGTGCTATCCTAGCGGCAACCTCAAACGACAGGGTCTTTTCCCGTGTACGTAATCGGCACCGCCGGGCACGTTGATCATGGCAAATCTACCCTCGTCCAGGCGCTGACTGGCATCGACCCGGACCGGCTCCGCGAGGAGAAGGAGCGGGGGCTGACCATCGACCTTGGATTCGCCTGGCTGCGCCTCCCCAATGGCAACGAGGTGAGCATAGTCGACGTGCCGGGCCACGAGCACTTCGTCAACAACATGCTGGCCGGGGTCGGGGGTATCGATCTGGCCCTGTTGGTTGTCGCCGCCGACGAGTCCGTCATGCCTCAGACGAGGGAGCATCTGGCGATCCTGGACCTGCTCAACATCAGCCGGGGCCTCGTTGCCTTGACCAAGAGGGACCTGGTCGACGACGACTGGGTCGCGCTAGTCACTGCCGACGTCGAAGAGGTGCTGAAAGGGACCACTCTTGAGGGGGCGCCTATCCTTCCCGTGTCGGGAACGACCGGACAGGGGCTGCCCGACCTCGTGACCGCTGTCGAGGGCCTGCTCCAGGAGGCTGGGGAGAAAAAAGACCTGGGCCGGCCGCGGCTGCCCATCGACCGCTCCTTCACGATGTCAGGGTTCGGCACTGTGGTGACGGGCACCTTGATCGACGGCAGGCTTAGCGTTGGGCAGGAGGTAGAGCTGGTCCCCACCACCGGCACCACGAGGATCAGAGGTCTTCAGACGCACCGGCAAAAGGTTGACCAGGGACAACCGGGGAGCCGGGTCGCGGCCAATCTAGCAGGCATCGCTCAAGAAGACGTGAGCCGGGGCGACGTACTCACGACGCCGGGATGGCTGAAGCCTACTACCGCTCTCGACGTTCGCCTCAAGATAATCCCGGACGCGCCGCGCCCTTTGAAGCACAACACGTTCGCGACGTTGCACACCGGCAGTAGCGAGTCGGTCGCTCGGGTCCGGCTGCTCGACAGACAGACTGTGGAGCCTGGCGAGTCTGCCTGGGCGCAGCTGAAGCTCGACGACTCGATAGGGGTCGTCAAGGGAGACTACTTCGTCATAAGGTCCAACCGGACGACCCTTGGCGGAGGGAGTGTTGTCGACCCGCACGCCCGCCGGCACCGCCGCATGCACGCCCCTATCCTGGAACGCCTCGCGGTTATGGAGAAGGGGTCGGACAGGGAAGTGCTCGTCAAGAGCATTGAGGTCTCGGAGGCGACGGAGTTTACTGAGCTGGTGAATCGCGCAAACCTTCAACCGGCCGCGGCGCGAGCCGCTCTGAAGGAGATGGCTGCTGAGAAGCTGGTGGTCATCCTTGGGAACGGGACAATCGGCAAGGGGGCGATCGTCTTTACTGCGGCCGGATGGGCGTCGTTGGCGGACAGTACAACCAGTTTCCTCAATGACTACCATGAGCGGTTCCCGCTCAGGAAGGGCACACCCAAGGAAGAGTTGCGAAGCCGCCTCCGAATGGCGCCTCAGGTCTTCAACAATGCTCTGCCGAAACTACGGGAAGACGGCGTGCTGGTGGAGGATGGCCTCGTGCTACGGCGTCCGGAGCACGCTCGGAACCTCTCCGACGACCAAGGCAAGAAGGCCGAGGAATATGTCCAGGTGCTCGAGTCCAATCCTTACTCTCCCCCGACCGACTCGCCCGTTGACGCCGAGGTCTTAACTCTACTGGCCGACCAGGGCAAGGTGGTAAAGGTGAGCGACTCCGTGATTTTCGCCACCTCAGCCTACGAGGAGATGGTCGAAAAGATCTCTGCTGAGATAACAAAACGAGGCGAGATCACAGTCGCCGACGTTAGGACCACGTTCGGTACCAGTCGCAAGTACGCACTCGCTCTTTTGGAATACCTGGACCAGCAGCGAATAACCAAGCGGGTCGGGGACGCTCGCGTACTGCGGTAGCGTTCGCGCTCTCACTAGGTCGGATAGGGTGCCACGTGGGTAGGGACTCCCAGCCGCTTGAGATTCCACTCGGGGCAGATTTCGTAGTTCAGGATAGCAATTGACGGACGAGAGCCGACAGGCGCCCGACGTAGACCAACTGATGATCGAGCTGCACCCTGGGAGAGTCCCGGTGTCGTTCCTCTCATCGCTGCTGCGAGTGCTGCAGGCCGCACTCAGAGAGGTAGCCCGCAGCGACGAAGACACACGCGCGCAGTTCGACCAGCGGCCTCAGCCGATACTCGTCCTGACTAAGCTCGAAGCCGACGGTAAGCTGAGTCTGAACCTTGTATTCGTTAACCCAGTTGACTCGACGCCGATCGGTCCTCTATCGGACCGTACATTCGACGCGTTCCTTGATCGGTTCAGCGAGTTCGTAAAGGGGCTTCCTCAGCCAGGCCTATGGGGCGGAGCGGCCCGAAGACCGGCCCCGGGCAGTTTTGAGTCCGATCTGGACCGTCGAATGGACCAGCTATACAGGGAGATTCGCCGCTCCACGAAGGCGGTCCTGAGGTTCAAAAACCGCACTATCGAGATCGAGGGCGACCGCTTGGAGATCGGTTAGTGTCGTTAGACCTGGGTAAGACTGCCCTGCAAATCGACGGTATGGCGGTAGAGCTCAAGACCCGCCAGAGCGACCGCCAACTGTGGCTGCAGGCGGCCCTGCGCGCCATCGGTGATTTCTCGTTAGACAGCTACAACTCACGGCGGGAGCAAGGAGTGGATGGCTGGGCGGTCCCAAGTGTGCTGGAGGACTCACGGTCCCGTCGCCCACCTCCGCCCCTGCTGTCAGACTTCTGTGTGGTAGCCACCGACGGCTCGCACATTGACGTAGACCGGCACCTGCCGGTGCGCTGCTTCTTGATCAACGTAGGCGTATCGGTTTTGACCTACGGCTCACTGCCAGACGCCCGGCTGTTCAGTCGTCCCCGCTTGTACGCGCGCAACGATGAGCTTGCGATACGCGACGACTCCAGCTACAGAGAGCAGGCCATCGAGGGCGTCGTGCTGGGTGCCAAGCGAACCGTCGAGGAGATAAGGGCGCTGGTCGAGGTCGCGCGCGAGCTGCCTCCAAACACGCCTACGATCTGCCTGCTCGATGGATCGCTGGTGATGCTCGGACTGGTAGGACACGGCTTCTACGACTTCGTGCCGCGTGAGCTGATCGAAGAGGGGTTCGTGCAGGCTCTGGAAGAGCTGAGAAAGATCGCCAAGGACCGGCCTCTTGCCGTGGCGAGCTACATAAGCCTCCCAGGCAGCGCCGAGGTCATGCGAGCGTTGCGTCTGATGGTCTGTTCATATGGCTTATCCGATTCCGAGTCTCGCTGCGGCCTCCCCGGCGCAGGCCGCGAGCCGTGCGACGGGTGCGTCGGTGGGGTACTCGACCGCGAGCTGTTCGCGAGTATGCTTGCACCAGGTGAACGCTCGGCCTTGTTCGGCATCTCTTCACCGATCGTCGACAACCACTATCAGGGACACGGAGTCGACTTCTTCTACATCAACGGCGGGGAGGAGATCGGGCGCGTCGAGGTGCCGTCGTGGGTCGCTGACGACGAAGGGCTGCTGAGTCTAGTCCATTCTCTGGTCGTAGACCAGTGCCGCCGCGGCCGTGGCTATCCGGTTGCCCTTATGGAGGCGCACGAGCAGGCCGCGGTCGGCGGTGCCGATAGACGACATTTCGTCGAGCTTGTAGACCAGGCGTTGAACGAGCAGGGAATGCCCGTCTACACCTCGGAGAAGGCGCTCTCGAAGCGGCTGCGCTGGCTATGAGTAGCACACCCTCACCCCAGCCCTCTCCCTTCAAGGGAGAGGGGGTAAGTCCGAGGGCCGTGGGCGAGGTGGTACAGGCCTCGACTACTGAGTTCGTGGCCCAGAGCCACCGGCTATACGAGTCACCAACGTTAGGCGCGCTGGTAAGGTGCGGGGGTGACGAGCCCATCTATGGCGTAGTGGGCGAGGTCACGACCCAAAGCATCGACCCTGGCCGCCGTCCAGTGGCCGTCGGCGAGGGGGAAGAGGCGGAGGAGGCCGTGTACGAGCAAAATCCTCAGCTCAACCGGCTGCTAGCGACTGAGTTCAGATCGGTCGTGGTCGGCTACCAGTCAGACGGGCTGACTCGCCGCTACCTGGCCCCAATGCCGCCCAGGATTCATGCGTTCGTATACGAGTGCGACCTCGACCAGGTGCGCGAGTTCACCGGCTCCCTCGATTTCTTGTCGATCTTGCTTGCATCGCCCGCCGGCTCCGCAGACGACGTGACGGCTTCGTTCCTGCGCCGCGCCAGCGTCGCTCATCCGGAGCCGGACACGTTTCTGGTTTCCGCTGGCAAGGAACTCGCCACGCTGCTGGCCGGCCAATTGCCGCGGCTAAACGGACTTTTGAGGAGACTGTCAACTTGAACGATCACTCACCAGCAACCGGGGAGGCGAGAATCGGTGTGGTGCTGGCCGGGTCCCTGGCCGATGGCGTCCAAGTAAGGCTCGACCAGGGAACGTCGGTCGAAGAGATCAAGGTCGGTACTCTGGTGGCGATCGACGGCCAGCGCAGCAGGTTTTTCGGCCAGATATCCGGTGTCTCGTTGGGCGCAACAGACCCAACGCTCAGCCTAAACCCGCCCGACGTGTCCAACCCGTATATCGCCCAGGTCGTATCCGGTACGACGGCCTTCGGCGCCATCGAGGTACAGCCGACCCTAATTCTGAGTAGCGTCGACGACCCCACCCAGGCACTCGAGGGTCCCCAGCCGGCGAAGACTGTGCCCTCACACTTTTCTCAGGTGTCCCTAGCGTCCGAACAGGACATCCAAACGGTGTTCGGGACCGAGGACGAGCGCCATTTCTGGATAGGCAACCCGCTGGATATGGAGACGAAGCTGTGCCTCAACGTCGAGGAGCTTGTGAAGCGAAGCAATGGAGTATTCGGCAAGAGCGGCACCGGCAAGACCTTCTTGACCAGGCTTCTGCTGATCGGCGTTCTACAGGGCGGCCACGCGGTAAACCTGGTGTTCGACATGGAGGGCGAGTATGGATGGAGAGGCGCCAGCGAGGGCGGGACTGAAGTAAAGGGGCTGAAGCAGCTCTTCTCGTCGCGGGTGGCCGTATTCTCCCTCGACGAAGAGAGCTCAAAGAGGCGCGGCCTCACCCCGGACTACGTTGTGCGGATCGGCTACGAGGAGATCGAGCCGGAGGACATCCTGATGTTGAGGGAGACGCTGGGGCTATCGGAGGTCGCTTCCGACGCCGCGTACTCACTGCAACGTCACTTCGGAAGACGTTGGCTCAAGGAGTTCCTGTCCCTGAGCGGACGGGAGGCAGTCCGCGAGCTGGCCGACGAGCTGAACGTCAATCAAGGCGCGCTGCTTGCGCTGCAAAACCGGCTGTCGCGCCTGGAGCGGTTCGAGTTCATGGACGACAAGTCCGCCCACGACTCCGTGAACCAGGTCCTGACATACCTAGACAGGGGCGTCCACGTGGTGCTCGAGTTCGGCAGGTACGGCAGCGATCTAGCCGCCTACATACTTGTCGCGAACCTGCTGACGCGTCGCATCCACAGGAGGTATGTGGAGCGCAAAGAGAAGGCCTCGGGTGACCGGAGCAAGGAGCCCAAGCCCCTAGTGATAACCATAGAGGAGGCCCACAAGTTCCTCACGCCGGCAGTAGCCGACCAGACCATATTCGGGACCATCGCCAGGGAGATGCGCAAGTACAATGTCACTCTCCTGGTGGTGGACCAGCGCCCCAGCGGCATCGACGACGAGGTGATGAGCCAGTTGGGTACCAAGATCACCTGCCTCCTCGACAGCGAACGGGACGTGGACGCGGTCCTTAAAGGCGTCTCGGGTGGCCGAAGTCTCCGTTCAGTCCTGTCCCGGTTGGAGTCCAAGCAGCAGGCGCTGGCATTTGGGCATGCGCTGCCGATGCCGGTCGTAATCAGGGTCCGCGACTATGGCACGCCCGACTCCTATCGGGAGTTGGGCTGGAAGGACGAGCGCGAGGTGGCAGCCCAGGTGAAACGCGACGTCGAGGACCTCTTTGGGCCCTCGGACGGGTAGCAGACAGGCCGGATGAAGCTGATCTACCTGGTATGATGAGTGATGGAGAACGGGAACATGCAGAGACTGGCGCCCAAAGACAAACTGAAGATAATCAGAGACAACATCGAGTACGAGTTTGAGGTGGCCGAAGAAGGCGGGTTTGTCGTCTCGGTCCCCGAGCTTCCGGGGTGCGTATCCGAGGGCGATACCTTCGAGCAGGCGTGGGAGATGATACAGGACGCGATGGAAGGATGGCTCTACGTGGCCTCGAAGCATGGCGACGAAACTCCACAGCTGCGGACAACGCGGCTTCGCCCGAGCGGTGGACCGTCTTGATGGAGGATAGGTTATGAGAGAAGTGACTGTTGTGTTGGGCGACGAGTCTCTCGTCACAGCCGTGGAAGCTGAGGCGACTATGTCCGAACGAAGCATGCAGGACATAGTGGAAGAAGCCCTGAAGCAATGGCTCGAAGAAGCCGAAATGGACGAACAAGAGCCGGCTGAAATCGATACGGCTCGTAGAGAGTGGCAGAAGAAAGGCGGCACCGAGGCCCGCGCATTCTTCAAGCACCTCAAGGAGGAGTAGAGCCTAAGCCCCGAGTTCCTCTAGCCGGTCGTCGTCGATGCCGAAGTGGTGGGCGACCTCGTGCGCCACGGTGTTCCGCACCTCCTCGATGATCTCTTCTTCGCTTGAGCAGATAGCCTCTATGGACTTCTGGAATAGGGTTATCTTGTCAGGCAACACCATCCCGTAGTCGCTGCGCTCAGTGAGCGGGACTCCTTCGTATAGGCCCAAAAGAAAGTCCCCGTCCTCGACCACGTGCCCTCCGAGATGGTCGTCCGCCGGCCAGTCCTCGACCACCAGATCGACGTTCTCCAGGTAGGCGCTAAGCCCCTCAGGTATCCCGTCGACGGCCTCTCGCACCAGCTTCTCGAATTCCGACCGCTCCATAGGCTCCAGTTTACCAGTTTCGGCAGCCCTTCATGGGCGAGAATACTCTTGACCACGCTCCGTTGCGTGGACTATGGTGCTCCCGAGGGCGCGACGCGCTCAAGTCGCTGTCGTCTGAGCGACGCTAGGAGGCTTCCGTAGATGAAGGTCACCCAGATCAAAAGCTACTACGTCGGCGCCGAGGGCGAGAGCGAGGCCGGGTTCTTCATCGTGAAGGTTGAGACCGACGCTGGGATCTACGGCCTTGGGGAGGTCGGTAATCGATACTGGGGGGCAGCCGTCGAAAAGGCGGTCGAGCACCTGTCCGAGCTGGTCATCGGGCAGGACCCGTTCAGCACGGAGCGTCTCTGGCAGCACATGTTCCGGGGCTCATTCTTCCCCGCGGACCGGGTGTACTGCAACGCCATAAGCGCGATCGACATTGCCCTGTGGGACATCAAGGGCAGGGCGACTGGCCTGCCGGTCTACAAGTTGCTAGGAGGGCCGGTCCGCGACAAGGTGGTCTGCTACCCTCACAACGACGGCAAAGACACCGCAGACCTGGTGGAAAGCTGCCGGCGGGCGGTTGGCGAGGGGTGGAAGTTCGTCCGCTTTAGTCTGCCTGAGTCGGGGGGTGGCAAGGAGCGGTGGGAGGACGGGCGAATGGAACCGGTGGAGTCAATACGCCTGGCGGAGGAGCAGATGGCGATCGTGAGGGAGGCCATTGGGCCCGAGGTCCAGATCTGCTTCGACGTCCATACGCAGCTCGACACCGCGCACGTCATCTCATTATGCAAAGACCTGGAGCCGTACAAGCCTTTCTTTATCGAGGACCCGCTGCGCGCCGAGAATCCTGGCAGCTACCGGACGTTAGCCCGACACGTCCGGTTGCCGCTCGCCGCTGGTGAGCAGTGGGCGAGTAAGTGGTCCTTTCGCGAGGTGATCGAGGAGGAGCTCATCAGCTACGCGCGGATCGACGTGTGCAACGTCGGGGGGCTGACAGAGGCGCTCAAGATAACCCACTGGGCCGAGACTCACTACATTGACATAGCGCCACACAACCCCCTCGGCCCTGTGAGCGCCGCGGCCTGTACGGCGCTGTGCATGGCGTCGACAAACGTAGGAGTTCTTGAGATGCCCAGGCGGCCCGGCACCTTCGAGACCGACCTCTTCCCGCTGCAGGTGGACTGGCGAGACGGCTATGCGGTCGCTAACGATCAACCGGGGCTCGGCGTTGAGATGGACGAGAGTGTGGCCGAGTCCCGGCGAACGGAGCCCGGAGGCTGGCCTCCGGTGCTGCGCCGCAACGACGGGGCGTTCACCAACTGGTAGTCCCTGCACCCTTTCTTGCGATCTCGGTTGTGGTGAAAGGTCACAGTTTGTGATAGATTGCACACATGGCACAGATAGCCGCCTCGGCGCCACCATCTGAACGCACGGGGGGGAGGGTTCTCACGGACGGCCTGCTCGTTACCTCCGCGGTCCTGATGGCCCTGACGCTGTACCTGGTCTTTATGTGGGTGCCCACCGAACGAACTCTCGGCGTGTCCTACCGCATCATGTATTTCCACGTTCCTGTTGGGATTCTGGGCTTGTTTTCCATAGTAGTGGTCGCCTTCGCCAGCGCGATGCACCTCTATACTCGGAAAGAGAAGTGGGACAGCCTGGCCTTCGCGGCGGCTGAGATTGGCGCGGTACTGATCACCTTGACCCTGGTCACCGGCATCATATGGAACAAGGTGGCTTGGGGAGTTTGGTGGACCTGGGACCCGAAGCTTACTACCACCCTGATACTGTGGTTCGTGTACGTCAGCTACCTGATGCTCAGAGCCTACGGCCCAAAGGGCTCCCAGGGCGCGAGATATGGTGCGGTCGTCGCGCTCATAGGGGCCATCGACACTCCCATAATCTACAAGGCAGCGGACTGGTGGCGCGCAGCACATCCGAGTCTGGTGACCGGTCCGCTGTCGGGTCCGGAATCGTCCCTGGAATCGTCAATGGAATTGGCACTGCTGGTCTCGCTGATAACCTTCAGCGTTCTGTACGCGTACATAACGATCGAGCGATATGCGCTCAGGCGTGCGGAGGCGGCGGTCGATGAGCTATATAGGTATGCCCATTAGGGCGCCGGTTGGGCGATGGCTTTTGGTTGCCGCGCTGATAGGCAGTATCGGAGCTGGCTCCTCGGGCCTGAGCACGACCTACGCCTCCAACGGTGGACTTGATGGGTCGGTGCCGGGGACTTTTCAGCCCCAGGAGAGCGAAGACTCGGACCCGGAAGCGGCGCTACCTTCTCTATTCGCGGTCTTCATAGTCACGTGGGCAGTGTTTTTCGGCTACGTGTTCTACACGTCACGTCGCCAGCGAGAGATGCGGCGTGAGCTAGACGCGCTCAGAGCGTTGCTGTCGGAGATTGAGCAGCGGTCGGAACGGAGAGAGCAAGAGTCCGCGTCCAGCCAGGAAAACGACTAGGATGGGCCAGACTTCACGAGCGATGACAGCATATCCCGAGCCACAAGCCGATGGAACGACCCACTACTCCAATCGGCTGAAGGTGTTTGTAGCCCTCGCGGTGCTCTTCGGGGCATTCGGGTATTTGGGCTTCATCGCCTTCCAGAGCGCCACCATGTACTACCTCACGGTGAGCGAGCTTCAAGCGGCTGGGCCCACTGAAGACGCCAGGCTGGTGCGCGTTAGCGGCAAGTTGATTCCAGGCTCCTTCGAGCGCGACCCGGGCTCAACACAGGCTCACTTCTCCCTAACTGAGGGCGGGCAGGTCCTAAAAGCCGTTCACGAGGGAGTGGTGCCGGACCTCTTCTTTAACGAGCATTCCGAGATAATACTCGAGGGCACCTACAACACGGATGAGTTCTTCGAGAGCCAGAACGTGATCGTCAAATGCCCGTCCAAGTACATCTCCGCTAGCTAAGTCTATCCGGGGCCACGACCCGACGTCCCTGGACTCTGTCCTAAGTTCACTTCCAGTCGAACACCGAAGCCTTCAACGTTGCCCGTTCTAACCAATGGCACTCGCCCTAATGCACGGTTTGATAGATGAGGGAGTGCGGTCCGTCGTGTAGAGACGCCCCGTTGGGGCGTCTCTGGCGCCCTATCGACCGACGCGGTTTCCGTAGACCGACGCTGTTCGACGCTTAGGCACAAGGGTGGCTGAACGCCGGTCAGTCACGGCCCTTGCATTCGGAGGAGAGGCTTAGCCCGAATCCACCGAAGGAGGGCGTCGGGTTAGCGTCCTGAGGCGGCAAGAAGGTACTCCTGTGCTTCTGGGATAATGGTTTTGTAGCAAAAAAACGGCCCCGGAAAAGGAGCACCCAGTAGATGCTGCCACGCAACCACCCCGACCGGATCCAAATCACCTTCGACGACCGCCGCTTGGTGGCCAATGCCGGGCTGCTCCTTCCGGCCACCCTGGCGCGGCACTTCGGCCTGCCCGAACTCGTCCGGCAGCGCCTCGACCTGGGCGATGCCCCGGGGCGGGCGAACACGAGCGACAAGATGATGACGCTGGTGGCGTCTGCGCTGGCTGGGGGCGACTGCATTGACGACGCCGATGTGTTGCGCACCGGGGGGACGGCCTGCACCCTGGGCGGCACGGTCAAGGCGCCATCCACCCTGGGCACCTTCCCTGCGCAGCTTCCGGTGGGGCCACGTCCGTCAACTCGACCGGGTGAGCCGCGAGTTGCTGGCCCGGGCTTGGCAGGCCGGGGTGGGACCCGGCGACGGGCCCCTGACCATTGACCTGGACTCCACCATCTGCGAGACCTACGGACTGGCCAAGGAGGGCGCCCGCCACCACGGCTATACCGGCAAGCGGGGCTACCACCCGCTGCCGGCCATCGCCGCCGGTACCGGAGACGTGCTGATGTCCCGGCTGCGCGAGGGCCGGGCCAACACCGCCCGCGGCGCCGCCCACTTCCTGCGGGAGACGGTGGGACGGGTGCGCTACGCCGGGGCCGACGGACGACTCACGCTACGGGCCGACAGCGGGTTCTACACTCATGGCGTGGTATCCGTCTGCCGCAAGATGGATGTCCGCTTCTCCATCACCATCCGCCAGCACAAAAGCCTGCACAATCTCATCGAGGCGATACCCGAAGATGCCTGGACGCCGATTCCTTACTGGATGGACGGTGCCGCCGATGTGGCCGAGACCACCTGCACCCCCTTCCAGGCCGAGGCGGACGCCGCGCCGGTACGGCTCATCGTCCGGCGGGTGAAGCCGACGCCCGGTTCCCAACTGGCCCTCTTCGCCAAATACAGCTATCATGGCTTCATCACCGACCGGGACGGGGAGTTGCTCGAACTGGAGGCTGACCATCGCCGCCACGCCGAGATCGAGAATGCCATACGCGACCTCAAGCCCGGCGTCGGGCTGAACCATCTCCCCTCGGGCCGCTTCGCCGCCAACGGCGCCTGGCTGGCTGTCCAGACGATGGCCCACAACCTGGCCCGCTGGACGGCGCGGATCGGTCTGGGAGAGCGGATAGCCACCACCAAGACCCTCCGGCGGCGGTTCTTCTCCCTGGCCGGACGGCTCACCCGCTCGGCACGCCGGTTGACCCTGCATCTTCCGGATCGCTGGCCTTGGGCTGAGAAGTTCAGCCGCGCCTTGGCCCGGCTGCGAGCCATTCCACTCCCGGCCTGACGGCACCGTCGGCGACCGACCCACCCACCGGACAACCGAAGATCCCCGCAGACTCGTGCCAGCCCGGTCCGAGAGAGTTCCCTGCTGCGTATTCTCTCGCCATCCCGCGCATCGCAGCTCCCGCAGACGGCCATAGGGGCCCCTGTGCGGCGATGAAGACCGTCCGCCGACCTCCCTACCCCAAATGGAACCCAGACTATTTCCCCTGTAGCTCCCTCACCCCCCTTCCGCTTTCCTCACGCCGTCCATCGGTGTCCTTCGGTGGATTCGGGCTTAGGAGAGGGGTGCTAGACCTTCGAAATGTCAGTCCGTGTTACTGACCGCTTTCGCTGTGAAGCCTTTCGCGCAGGCGCTTGCGGAACGAGGGCGACGCCTCTTGCTTCTTTGACGATCCGAGGAGTCCTATGGTTGCCCTAAGCGTGGCGAAGAAAGACTGGCAGGGGGGGCACCACTCCAGGTGCTCGTTGACCTTGGCGACCTCCGCCTCGTCCAGCTCTCCGTCGATGTAATCTGAGGATAGCTTACGGAACTCGCCGTGCTCGGGCTCGTCTTGTTCCTTCTTGAACAGTCTTGAGATGCGCGAGATCATCTAACACTCCACCTGTGCCCCAGCGTCACTGTACCGCCAATGCTCTATTGCAGGTCAGGCCAGCGGTCAATACCACGCTTTACTTTTGTCTGGGCTTCATTACAACTTGGATGCAGCCTCTCGGGTTTGGGTTCCGCACGAGCAAACACCAATCCTCACCTGTTGCCCTTTGGTACATGACCGAAGAACCAGACCCAACTGACGAGTCTCAAAAAGCGGCCGGGCCCCTCGATGAGTCCACGACAACGGAGTTTGACGCTCTTGTCGAGGAGCACTCCAACTTTGTCTACAACGTGGCGTTCAAGATGATGGGCAATCCCGAGGACGCCGAAGACGTTGCGCAGGACGCGTTCCTCTCCGCATATCGAGCATTCGGCCGCTTCCGTGGGGAGTCTCGCGCCACGACCTGGCTATACCGGATCACCGTAAACGCGGCACTGATGAGGCTGCGGAAGACCAAGCTCGCACGGACGCTGACGCAGACAGGCCTCGAGGACACCGAGGTTGTCGACTGGAACGCTTCGCCCCACAAAGAGGCCGTGAACACAGAGCTAGGGGAGAAGATCCAGGGGGGTATCGACCAGCTGGAGCCGGACCTGCGTGCCGCGGTAGTCACTAGAGACGTCGAGGGGTTCTCCAACGTTGAGGCGGCTGAGATTCTCGACATCACGGTTTCGGCCCTGAAATCGCGGCTGCACAGGGCACGGATCCTCCTACGCCAGTACCTGGCCGGCTACGTTGCCGCGACTCGGGGGCAAGAATGAAAACGCCCCGGCGATAGTCGGGGCTCTCCACTGCGCTATTGGATCAGCGACCGTTAGATAGCGTAGAAGTCCACCATCTGCTGGGCAGACCTTACCTTGGCCTTTCGCGCCATATCCTCGATACGAGCGTCGAAGGTCATCCGTTCGGCGTCGCGGTAGACCAGGCCGAGAGGCACTCCATCTGTGTTGACGACATCGTGGGCGCTTGCCAGGTCCCCAGGGTCGTGGTCGTCGGGGATAGCCCAGGCGGTCGGCTCGATGCCCTTCTTGGCGTTGCCCTTCAGCTGGTCATAAGTGTCGTGGAAGTAGGTACACGGCGATTGCACGTGCACCACCGCGAAGCCCGGGTGATTCATCGCATCGTAGATCATCTCGGACAGGGCTTTCACTTTACTGGAGATGCCCGACGCCACATAGGAGACGCCCAGGGTAAGGTAGAGCCTGAGCGCGTTGAGTTGCTCGATCGGATTGCCATAGGGAGTTGAGGTGGTGACCTGCCCGAGCTCACTAGTAGGCGACCCCTGTCCCTTGGTCAGGCCGTAGACGGCGTTGTCCATTATTACGGCGGCAACGTTGAGGTTGCGGGCGGCTTGCGGAGCGATGTGTTCCATGCCGATGCTGAGAAAGTCTCCATCGCCGGCCACGATGACAACGTTGAGGTCGGCCTTCGCCATCTTGACCCCCATGGCCACGGGTAGCGTCCTGCCGTGAATCCCGTGGAACCCGTAGGGTTGAGCGTCGTCCTCCAATAGGTGGACCATGTTGCCGGAGCATCCTATTCCGGCTATCACAACGTTGTTCTCGGCGGGCAGCTCGGTCTCGATCCTTCGCTGAGCGACGGCGGCCTCCAGGGCACGCCGGACGCCGAAGTCACCACAGCCGGGGCACCACTCGAAGTCGTACTCTGGGTTCTTCTTGCTCATACCGCGACTCTCTCTTGCCTTTCTGCTTGGACTCTCTCAGCCAACCGCTCGACGAGATCGGTGACCTTGAACGGCAGCCCCGTGTACTGGGTTATCGATTCCGCGCGCACGCCAAACGAACGGAGTATCGACGAAAACTGGCCCTGGTAGTTGAGCTCAGGCACCAAGACAAGCTCCTTGAGCCTCAGCTCCTCAAGTAGGGCTGGCGGCAGAGGGTTCAGGTACATTGTGTAATACCATGCAACGTCCTCATCGGCCGCGATGAGCTGCAGGTAGGCTGCCTGGGCCGGTCCCTTAGAACCGCCCCAGGGCATGACCGCGACGGCCGCATCCGCGTTGCGGCGCTCGTAAGTCCCGTCCTCCAGCAACTTGAGCTTGCCGAAGCGGCGCTCGGTCATCTCGACGTGACGCTCGCCCAAATGGGTGGTGTCGCCCACACCGTCGTGCTCGCTCCCGTTGGCTACGTAGCTGCCGGGGCTGCCCGGTACGGGCATCGGTGATAGCTCGACCCCATCGTAGCGCCGGTACCCATTGTCGCCCGCATAGATCTGTCGGTTCTCGACCGCCAGCTTGCCGAGATCGGGCTTCGGGATGTTTTGCTGTCGCTCCGAGAGGGCATGCTCGCTGAGCAGGATCACCGGCCCCTGATACCTCTCGGCCCAGTTAAAGGCCTGCACGGCGGCGTAGAAGCACTCCTCGACCGTACCTGGCGCGATGACGGGCAGACGTACGTCTCCGTGTGCAGGCGTCAACACCGCGAGCAGGTCCGACTGCTCGGTCTTCGTCGGGAGCCCTGTAGACGGTCCACCGCGCTGAATGTTAGCAACCACTAGAGGGATCTCCGCCATCCAAGCCAGACCCAGTCCCTCGCTCATCAAAGACAGCCCAGGCCCAGCAGTCGCGCTCATCGCCTTGACACCAGCGTAGCCTGCCCCCACTACCGCCGTAATGGCTTCGATCTCGGAGCTGACCTGGTAAGCGAACCGTCCAGGACCAACGAAGTTAGGCTGCATCCACATCAGAATGGAGCTGGCGGGAGAAATGGGGTACCCGACGTAGAACTCGAGACCGGCGGCACACGCGCCGAGACATATCGCCTCGTTACCATTGATCAGAATTTGCTCGTAGTCTGGTTTGATCGGATCGGCGAACTGGCCGAGGCTAAAACCGCTCTTTATCGCTTCGTCCCGGCCTAGCGACAGGGCCATATTGTTCGATTCGATAATGTGGTCGTCACCGGGACGTCCCCTCGTGTACTTCTTTCTGTTGAAATCCTCGAACATCGACACCGGTATGTTGGCCAGGTGCGCCAGCGCGCCCATAACGACGAAGTTCGCGGCCCTGTTGTTTCCGGTGGACTTGGCGAGCGTCTCGAACTTCATGCCGAGGGCGTCGGTCTCGTCATCCAGCTCGAAATCGCCGGAGTTATAGATGACGACGCCGCCCTCGCGCACCTCATCTTTGTGCCGTTTGTAGGCCTCCTCGTTGAACGCGACCAACACGTCCAGGTCGTCGCCTCGGCTCAGGATCTCCGACGTCGATATCCGCGCCTGCATCCATGTTGGCCCGCCGGTGATCTGGGAAGGGAACGTGGCAAATGTCTGGGAGTGGTAGCCTACCTGAGTATGGGCCTGGGCGAAGGCGGTAGCGGAGGTCAATAGACCCTGGCCACCTTCCCCCGCGAACCGGACCACAAAGTCAGTCTTTTTCAACAAGTCCCTCCGAGTCGAGCCCTTCGTTCGGCCTTTTCCAACATACCGCCCGGGGCTCACGCCATCCGGGCGATTAGGGGTTCATATGGTTGTCTTCGCCTACCAATAATATATCAGCAGGCGACTGGGCGTGTCAAACCTAAAATCTTTGTGAACGGCTTCACGAAGCCGTTCACCGGCATCAGCCGACCTCGACTCTCGGGCTGTATCGGCCGCGTAGAGACGCCCCGCTGGGGCGTCTTTCTACTCTTCGACGACAAGGTGGAAGGCGATGGGACACACAACAAGGAAAATGGCGTCGAACGCGGCCAAGAAAGGAAGCCAGCGAGCCAGGTCGCCTAACCCACCGTCTCGAACGACCACACCGGAGGCCTCCACTGCCGCGATGATGATCGGAAGCGCCACGGGGAGAAAGAGCATGGGCAGCATCACCTCGCGGGCCCGGGTGTTGACCGCCATCGCCGAAAAGACCGTGCCGACGGTCGCGGTCCCCAGGGTCGCCAGAACAGCCACAGGGACCAGCTCGGGCACCGCCAGTGACAGATTGAACAGCACGGCGAATATAGGAAGAACGATCGCCTCTACCAGCAACATGAGCAAGAAAACCGCCAGCATCTTGCCGAAGAAAATGGTGTCCCGACTCACGGGCGCCAGCATGAGGCCGTGTAAGCTCCCATTCTCCTTCTCGAGCGCAAAAGAGCGCGTCAGCCCCAGGACGCCGCCGAATACGAACGCGACCCACAGGATCCCTGGAGCGACCAGAACAACCATGTGAGGTGCGGGCTCGATGGCGAAGTTGAAGACCAGAATGACAAGCAGAGAGAAGACCAGCACCGCGACCACGATGTCCTTCGTTCGCGCCTCAAGGACAATGTCCTTCCAGAGGACGGCGATCGTGGGTCGCAAGAAGCCGTTCACAGGGCAGCTCCAGTATGGCGAAAGTACGTTTCCTTGACAGAATCGGCGGTCGAGGAGGAATCGATCGGCCCGTGATAGGCTATGCCGCCGTTCGCCAGAATCGCCAGTCCGCGACCTAGCGCCAGGCCCCGCTCCAGGTTGTGGGTCGTCATTAAGACGGTCCGGAGGGGCCGCGTCGGCTCGGACAGGATACCATCGAGCATCGCTAGGGCCTCCTGATCGAGCCCACTGTCGGCCTCGTCCATCAATAGGACCAGCGGGTCGTGGAGAAGCGCCCGAGCGATGCTTAGCCGTTTGCGCATGCCATGGGATAGGGTGCCGGCCCGCTGCTGCAGTCGAGCTGTGACCCCGAGTTGCTCGGCTACCGATGAGATGCGGTCGTCCGCCTGGTCTAGCCCAAACATCCGACAGACGAACCGCAGGTTCTCGTAGCCGGTGAGCTCATCATACATAAGGGGTTCGTGGGTGACGACGCCGGCGATGCTGCGGATCCCCTGGCCCGATTTGGCCAGGTCTAGCCCAGCCACACTGACTGTGCCCTCATCGGGCCTGGTCAATGTCGCGAGCACTTTGACCAGGGTCGTCTTGCCCGACCCGTTCGGCCCCAGGACCGTCAGGACCTCGCCCCACGGCACCTCCAAGTCAAGCTTCCGCAGCACAGGCGTCCTGCCGAACGACTTGCTCAGACCCCGGATTTCGATAGCAGGGCTCTCGGGGGCCGTCGTCGCCGTTATGCCGTCAGAATTAGGACGTGCCATTGGCTCCTTAAGACCGTCCTCCACCTGCGTGCGAGGCTAATCTTGATATCATGTAGCGGGTTGGAAAATTGGCCTGCCGTTGGGAACACTTATGATAGCAGAGGGCTGACCAGCGTTAGGATTGAAGAGACGAACGGCTGGCTCTCCGGCTCGCGAAGAAGCTCTTTACTAGACCTACCGAATCTATCATACTATTTTCATACCGAGGTAGTACTGGGAGAATCTATGTCCACGATAGCAATAAGCCTTCCGGACGAGGTCTAATCCCGAATCCACCGAAGGAGGGCGTCGGGTTAGCGTCCTGAGGCGGCAAGAAGGCGCTCCTGTGCTTCTGGGATAATGGTTTTGTAGCAAAAAAACGGCCCCGGAAAAGGAGCACCCAGTAGATGCTGCCACGCAACCACCCCGACCGGATCCAAATCACCTTCGACGACCGCCGCTTGGTGGCCAATGCCGGGCTGCTCCTTCCGGCCACCCTGGCGCGGCACCTCGGCCTGCCGAACTCGTCCGGCAGCGCCTCGACCTGGGCGATGCCCCGGGGCGGGCGAACACGAGCGACAAGATGATGACGCTGGTGGCGTCTGCGCTGGCTGGGGGCGACTGCATTGACGACGCCGATGTGTTGCGCACCGGGGGGACGGCCTGCACCCTGGGCGGCACGGTCAAGGCGCCATCCACCCTGGGCACCTTCCTGCGCAGCTTCCGGTGGGGCCACGTCCGTCAACTCGACCGGGTGAGCCGCGAGTTGCTGGCCCGGGCTTGGCAGGCTGGGGCGGGACCCGGCGACGGGCCCCTGACCATTGACCTGGACTCCACCATCTGCGAGACCTACGGACTGGCCAAGGAGGGCGCCCGCCACCACGGCTATACCGGCAAGCGGGGCTACCACCCGCTGCCGGCCATCGCCGCCGGCACCGGAGACGTGCTGATGTCCCGGCTGCGCGAGGGCCGGGCCAACACCGCCCGCGGCGCCGCCCACTTCCTGCGGGAGACGGTGGGACGGGTGCGCTACGCCGGGGCCAACGGACGACTCACGCTACGGGCCGACAGCGTTCTCCAACGCAAGCTCACCGATCTTAGCGTGAAGGACCTTCATATCTACCGGCTTTTCAGCCTGCCCTGTCCCGGCGCCAAATAACTGCGCCGCCCGATCCAGCAACTGGGTCTTCCATTGCGTGATCTGGTTCGGGTGCACATCGAACTGGCTTGCCAACTCCGAAAGTGTCCGGTCGCCGCGCACTGCGGCAAGAGCCACCTTCGCCTTGAACTCTGCCGAGTGGTTACGGCGGGGTCGTCTGCTCATCTCTCGCTCCTGTCTCCGAGAGCACTATCATGCCCTCAATCAGGCAGCGATTCCACTTATCCCCCTGTTCAGATTTCCGGAGCCACTTCTCAACTTGCCTTGCATAATATAGGGGGTATTGTAGTATAAGACCACTACACAGCAGGCCTAACTAGGTGAAGCGAAATGCAGCTAACAGAAGAACTCTCGGTCCCTCAAGTTGCGACGTATCTCAAAGTGAACGAAGAAACGGTGAGACGCAACATCCGCTCCAAGCGTCTTCCAGCAGTTCGCCACGGTACTCAATGGTTTGTCAGCCGCGACGATCTCCTTGTCTTCGCCAGCAGCTACGACCCCAAGTCTGGCCAAGTCAGGCAAATGATCTAGTGGTCCCGTTAGATTCGCTTTAGCCGTATAGACACCATAAATGATGAGGGATTGCGAATCATGGCAATACGGTGGAGTAAGCTCCCGTTTGGCAGCGAGTCCTCTCCAAGCTAAATCACTCTTGACGAGATGCGCTCCGTAATCGCCGGGTTGTTGGCAAGCGGCAGATGCATCGGGAGGTGATTCAAGGTGCGTGGTGAGATAGAGGAATATACTATGCAACATACCAAAGAGCCTCAACCCTTCACGGGAGCAACATCGGGGAAGGTGGCTTTGGCCTCTATGGAACCAGCGGATCCTCGGGTGACCACCACCGACCAAGTCGTCCTGGCTTGCGAAGACAACCTTGATTCCCTCGTAAAAACCCGGTTTGAGGAAGTTCTAGCGAGTTAGCACATCTGAGCGCTACCGTATGTTGGGGTAGTATACGGAACAGAGACTGTATATTGTACCCAGGCGTGGGCACGGTTGTTCTAATTCGACCTGAACAGACTTTTTACGAGAGAATCAACCTTGCCTTTACGGCGAGGCTTCCCGATGGCCAGATGAAGCTGGTCGTCACCTCGCCGCCCTACAATCTGGGCAAGGACTACGAGGCTAAGACTTCACTCGACAACTACCTTGAGGCGCAGGAGTGCGTAATCAGCGAATGCGTCCGTGTTCTCCATCCTCAGGGGTCGATCTGCTGGCAGGTCGGAAACTACGTCAACAACGGAGAGATAGTCCCTCTCGACGCCGTCCTCTATCCCGTGTTCCGGAACCAGGGGCTCAAGCTCCGCAACCGGATCGTCTAGCACTTCGGGCACGGCCTTCACTCCACAAGGCGACTGTCCGGGCGGTACGAGACCATCAACTGGTGGACGAAGAACGACGACTACACATGGAGCCTTGACCCAATCAGGGTTCCGTCGAAGTATCCAGCCAAGCGCCACTTCAAGGGTCCGAACATCGGCAAGCTGTCGGGAAACCCGAAGGGGAAGAACCCGAGCGATGTATGGGAGTTCCCGAATGTCAAGAACAACCACCCTGAGAAGACGATCCATCCTTGCCAGTTCCTCGTTGAGCTGGTGGAGCGCCTCGTCCTTTCCATGACGAATGCGGAAGACGCGGTATTCGATCCCTATATGGGAGTCGGGTCATCCGTCATTGCCGCGCTCATGCACGGTCGTACCGCCTATGGCTGTGACATTGTTCCGGAATACGTGAATATTGCCCGGCGACGAGTGCTCCAACTGCACACTGGTAATCTCCGCACTCGTCCAATGGGGAAGCCCATCTATGACCCTGCGAAGCCCAATGGAGGGCACTGATGCAGGTCAAGGCTCGCTACTCACACCTGAACGGCGAGGAATACCTGCTCGTTCACCGCAAGCAGTTGTGGGAAGAAGTGCAAATCGTGATAGCAGAGGTGGATGCCTTCGCATGCCGGACCAAGGTCTCGAAGGAAAAGACCATGCGAGGGAGAACCCTGTTCTCTCCCACCGACATGAATCAAGCGTTCAAGGACGGGCTCCGTACGCTAGGGTGGAGTGAACGCCGGAACACTTTCTGGGTGACTGACGACGAGAAGCTTCTGCGCGGTGTCTACGGACTGTCGGAGAACGAGCAGAGACGAAGGATTGAGGAAGCTGGGCAGACGCCCATAATGTCCTACAACCAGACTGACTTCGTGAAGGATCGCGTCGCGGTGGAAGTCCAGTTTGGCAAATATGCCTTTGTCGCACACGACCTGTTCGTCAAGCATCTCAGCTTCTACGTCTCGGACATCATCGACGTGGGTATCGAGATACTTCCCATGAAGAAGTTGGAACGGGAAATGTCGTCGGGCGTTCCCTACTACGAACGGGATTTGCTGAACGTGCTCCGGCAAGGGCGCGGGGTTCCGGCGGTCCCATTGGTGCTCATCGGCGTGGCCCCGTGGCCGGTACCTAGTAGAAGAGACACTGCTTCATGTTGGGGAAGGCTCAGCACTGAAGGTTCCGATAGTGGGAGGCCACATACTTGATTCTCTCGTAAAAAGTCTGTGTAGGTCGAATTAGAACAAACGTACCCACACCTGGGTACAATATACAGTCTCTGTTCCGTACACTACCCCAACATACGGTAGCGCGCAGATGTGCTAAATCGCTGGAACTTCCTCAGAACGGGTTTTTACGAGGGAATCATACTTGGCTGAGACCGTAGGCCGTTGTCTGGTCAAAAATACATTGGACGTATTAGCAATCTTGTCGGGGCTATCGACCACTTCCAGGGTGTGCTTGATGCCCACGGTGACCAAGTAGTAGTAGCCCCAGCCCACTACCCTAAAGTAGGAGGCATCGGTGTCCCACATCTGGTGAGGCCCTGTGGTCTTGCGGTGGTACTCCTTGCCTGCAGCCAGCCGTGTCTCAGGCCTCTTCACCAGACCCTCCCTCCGGAGGATGCGGTAGACCGTAGACTCTGGTACCGAGAAACCCATGCTGTCGGTGACCCATGCTGTAAACTGCTGGCAGCTCAGCTCCGGCATCTCCCGGGCTGCCAGCAGAAGGTTCTGAACTTCCTGGGAAGTAGGACGGTTCCATGGAGGCTTGCCCCCTCCTAGGTGGTCTTCAAGTGCTCGATGCCACTCTCTCTGAGTACTCCTACCTCATCCAGGAGGCTAACCTCACCTCAAACTATTGGATTTTTCTACCTCCTGGTGTGTCTCATTTTCGCTGACAATCTACAGTCATCGGAACCCACGCCGCGCTTCCGGGACGGCGCAAAGCGTAGGCGGCAGTCCGGAGGGGCGGCTAGGCAAAGTCGATAGTCAGCTGGGTCCAAGTCCAACCGCCCACGTATACCTAAACTTTTTGTGTCGATTGGATAAACTGTCAAGGGTGTCGATGTCCAGCGATTATGTCCGCCTAAGTGGTCAGGGGAAATGTCCATCTAGGCCGCTGTCATACGACCGGACTGTGATACGCGGGACCTGCCCCTGGTGGGCATCATGGGCGGGCTCTTGGCTTCGGCGTACTTGCGGACCGTGTTCCTGTGGATGCCCAACTCCCTGGCGATTGCCCGAATGGAGAGGCCCCGAAGCTTAGCCTGCTGCACGGCCTTCCACCGGACCCTCTGTCGCGGCGTGGGTTTCCTGCGTGGCGATGCCGGAGGCTTGCGAACTCTGCCGCCGCCGTTCAATGTGGCGCTGTCGGCCTCGATGGCCTCGAGGGATGCCAAGCTCTCCTTGGGGTGGCTGCCCACGCCGTTGACCCTGCGCTCAAGGCCGGGGCCATATCGGAGAGGACCATTGGGGACCGCTGTTTCCCGCTCATCTGACGGTGACAGTAGCCTCGGATGGGGAAAACGCCAGCCAGCCTTCTACCCACCGCTTTCCTGAACGGCTATTACTCGCTATGTCGCTGAGAGAGATGCGCACCGCCACAGGCGCGGCATTCCAGGGCGAGTTTCGCCGTAGAATTCACGAATTTGGGTATCGGCACGGTCACAAATGGAAAGTCTTGGATTTCAATATGCTCTTTGACCGCCTTTACCTGAAACGGTCTGTTTTGCAAGTGGCGGGCAACCGCAACGAAGACATGTCGCTAGTGCAACGTAGAACCAATCAGCTCAGAAAGACATTGCATCTAGAGCCTCCAAGGTCACCGCGTACTCGCTAAGACCGCATTTTTCGGCACCCCGTTTTCTGCTGCGTTATGACCTCCATCGTCCTCTAAGCTATAGGTGTGCTCCGTATACCCGCACGGGCAATGTCGAGGCTTTGGGGACAGGGCAATGGCGATCATCACGTCGTTCAAAGATTTTATGAACCCCCCGCCGATTTAGGCAGGGTCCACCTGATACACATGAGAGCGCGAGCGACCGATCGGATGTTCTGGGCAATCTGCGAGGTTCAGCAGGTGAATATGCCGCTTCAGCAGATGAGGGGTCAGAGGAACTACGAAAGAACCAGGAGACCGAGCCGTTTTTTCGCCAGTGGTGCTTGGAGATAGTTGCTGAGCGGGGCGAGGTTTTGCTGAAGACGATCGTTGCCGGCGGGGCCGAGCTTTTTGACTGCTCTACCACGACTACAACTCGATATCTGAAAAAGCTCACCTCGGAGTTCGGCCCGCTGCGGATCAGACGCAACTCTGCCAGACAATCGGTAGTCGTGCTGAAGGAGAATCGTGAGTTCAATATCGAGGAGTCTCCAAACTAGCGCCGCGGGTGTGGGAGCCAGCACGGCCTCCGGCCTGGGGGCAGGGCCCGGTGCGAGTCCGAGGGCGGCGCTCCACGACCTGCAGATCCGACCGATACCTCACAGGTTGGCTAAACAGCTACTGGTGCGGGAGCACTATCTTCATAGCATGCCGGGCGGCACGATGCTCAGCTTTGGTGCATTCCATGGAACCCGGCTTGTTGGGGCACTGACCCTGGGGGTTGGACCCAAGGAGGGGCACAGGCTGATCTCCAATTCCAGGAACGAAGACTGTGCCACGTTAACCAGGTTCTGGATGGACGATGCGATGCCTGCGAACTGCGAATCGAAAGTGCTGGGCATTGTCCTCAGGTCACTCCGCCGGCACACAGGGCTGAAGTTCATCCTGAGCTACGCTGATCCTTCTCAGGGGCATATTGGAACCATCTACCAGGCGGCGGGGTGGATCTACACCGGTCTTTCATCAGCCGCGAGCCTCTACGATATCGGCGACGGCGTAGCCCGCCATTCCAGGAGCCTTGGCCATGCCTACGGCTCCCACTCGGTCAGGCATTTCGAAGACCATGGGATCGCCGTTACGGTCCTGCGTCAAACCCCTAGGCATCGATACCTGTACCCGATCGACAAGTCATGTGCGGACCGGCTGCGGGTGGCTGTGATGCCCTATCCCAAAAAGGAGCCTTCAATTGAACATCACTGACCTGCCGATCGACCAGCTCAAAGAGGCCCCGTGGAATCCCAACGTCATGAACGAAGCCATGCTGATGCGTCTTCGCGAGAGCATCTCGCGGTTCGGCCTCGTCTCGAACCTGGTGGTCCGAACACTGGGAGATGACACCTACGAGGTCCTGTCCGGCAACCAACGGCTCCAGGTCCTAAAGGACTCGAATGTACAGACCGCGCCCTGCGTCGTTTTGGATCTCGACGACTCACATGCACGCCTATTGGCCCAGGGGTTAAATCGAATTGAAGGGACTGACGACCTCGGCCTAAAGGCGGAGTTGGTCCGAGAAGTGCTCAACTCCATCCCCCAGTCGGAGGTTATGTCCCTGCTGCCGGACAGCTCCGAGAGTCTGACCGCCTTGGTGTCGCTCGGCGAGGCAGACATGGCACAGCACCTTCAAGCGTGGGATCAAGCCCAGGCCGCGAGACTTAGGCACTTGACGTTCCAACTGGTGCCCTCTCAGCTCGAGGTGATCGAGGAAGCGATAGAGCTGGCTGTGGCAGGCACCACAGGTGAAGGCTCCAACCCCAACAAGCGAGGCAACGCCCTGTATGCGCTGTGCCGCCAGTACCTCGCAGGGAGCCAGACCAATGAATAACGTACCTTGTCCTGTCTGCAGCACACCGCTTGTCAAGGGCGGAGGGATATTAGGCCATGCGGCGGAGTAAAAGTATACCACCGGGACGTTGGTGTTCAGCATAAATGTCACCATGCGGCGGGCGTCAGGAGGATCCGTTAGCTGGAGTGAATGTGGCGGGTCTATGCGTCAGCAGGGTCGCTGGCAGCGCGCACGGGAGCGGCTTGCCTACTCTGCTTGAGGCGGTAGCTCTCCCCGTTCATCTCCAGGATGTGAACGCGGTGAGTGAGACGGTCCAGCAGGGCGCCGGTCAGCCTCTCAGAGCCGAAGACCTCGGTCCACTCGTCAAAGGGCAGGTTGGTGGTGACCAGAACCGAACCTTTCTCGTATCTCTGACTGAAGACCTCGAAGAGGAGCTCCGCGCCGGTCTTGGAGAGTGGGACGAAGCCAAGCTCGTCGATGATGAGCAGCTTGAGGCGGGCCAGCTTCTTCTGAAGGTTGAGTAGTCGTCGCTCGTCCCTGGCCTCGATCAGCTCGTGGACCAGCGAGGCGGCGGTGGTGAAGCCGACCGACAGCCCCCTCTGGCAGGCGGCGAGCCCCAGGCCGAGGGCGACATGGGTCTTGCCGGTGCCGCTGTTGCCGATAGCGATGACGTTCTCCCGCCGGTCTACGTACTCGCAGCGCTTAAGCTGCATGACCAGGTGCTTGTTCACCGACGGCATGGCCAGGAAGTCGAAGGTGTCGAGGCTCTTGGTGGCAGGGAAGCGTGCAGCCTTGATCCTGCGGTCCACCATGCGGTGATGGCGGTCTATCATCTCAAGCTCAGAGAGCCTCAGCAGGTAGCCTGGATGGTCGACGCCCTCGGCAGCGCACTGGCCGGCCACCTTGCCGTACTCTCTCAGGAAGGTAGGCAGCTTCAGCTCCTTGAGGTGGTGCTCCAACAGCACCGTCGATCGCTCGCTCACCGCCTGCTCCCAGACATGAGCGCCATGTAGTCGCTGGCCGACGTCTTCGTCACGGTAACCCTGGGCAGGTAGGGGTACAGCTCCAGGTCGAGTCTCTGGGGACGACCCTCTATCCTGCACAGCACCAGGTGTTTGATGGCGTCGAAGCTTATGGCCCCGAGCCTGAGGGCATCGCGCACACCCTCGTACACCTCCTGCGTCCGGAAGTTCTCCATCAGCCGCAGCACCTGTACGAACTCCCGCTTGCCGCGCCTGCCCATCCTCGACTCCAGCAGACGCCTCAGCACTCCGAACTCATCCGGCAACTCCCACCCGGCCAAAGGAGCAGCCTGGTCCAGCGCTCCCGTCTTGCGCTCCAGCAGCGGCAGGTAGTGGATGGGGTCGAACACGAAGTCGTCGCGTTCGTATGAGCGAGGATGCCGGGCTATCACCTCTGCCCCGTTGCTGATCACCACCTCGCCCACATAGCCGCGCACCACCACCTCCCTGTGACCGTAGGCCACGGGCACCGAATAGTCGTTGGTCCGGTACCGCACCAGGGACAGGGAGCTGACACGGCTCACGTGCTTGTCGCTGGCATCGTAGGGCACGGCGGGGAGCGCCAGCAGGGTCTCCAGGTCACGCTCCATCCGCTGGCCTATCGTCTCGTTGTGTCCACGCAGCTGTCTCCCCAGCCGTTCCAGGCACCGCTCCTCCAGGTAGGCGTTGAGGGCATCGAAGCTCGGGAACGACGGCACAGGCACCAGGAAGTTCCGGCGAGCATATCCCACCAGCCCCTCGACCTTGCCCTTGTCGTTACCCTTGCCGGGCCGGCCGAACCGATCCTCGAACAGGTAGTGCGACACCAGCTCCGAGAAGACGCGGGTACGCTTCCTTCGACCGTCTCCCAGGATCCTGGCCGCCGCCAGCCTCATGTTGTCGTACAGGATGCTCCGGGGCACGCCGCCCAGGAACGAGAACGCCGAGACGTGACCGTCGCAGAACGCCTCGGTCGTCTCTGCGGGGCAGGCTTTGACGAAGCATGCGTCGCTGTGGGGAAGGTCCAGCACGAAGTAGTGGATGGTCTGCTCCACTCCGCCGATCACCGCCTTGGCCTGGCCGAAGTCGCACTGGGCGTGACCGGGAGGGTGAGACAGCGGAACGTACATCTCACGCGTCCGCCGCCGCCGCTCGCGCACGTAGTCTTTGACTATCGTGTACTTGCCACTGAACCTGTGCTCAGCTCTCAGACGCTCGTAGATCCGCTTCGCGGTGTGGCGCTGCTTCTTCGGAAGACTGCGGTCATCCTCCAGTATCCGGTCGATCACCCCGCGGTACGGGTCCAGCTTGGGGCGGCGGGGCGGTGACTCCCGACGGTAACCGGGAGGCACCGAGTACTCCAGCATCTTGCGCACCGTATCCCGGTGCAGACCGAACACTCGGGCAGCCTCCCGCGTGCTCATCCCCTCCACCATGCAGGCCCGGCGCACTCGCACGTACAGATCCACCTTGTACATCCTTCACACCTTCCATCGAGTTGCCTCCAACTCTATAGAAGGCGGCGGGTGGTCCAGTTTTCAAGCGCCACTCCTCAACGCTCGACTCCGCCTCACCGGTCCATTATTACTCCGCCCTTTACACCGCTGACGGTACGCCCGGCCACGGGCCGCAAGTCGGGAAAGCCCTTCGTCATGCTCGTTTGCCCCGAGGACGGCAGGCACCTTAGGGGATTCATCAGCGACAAGGAGTTCGTGGGCCGTGTGATCGAGAAGGCGGGTATACAGGGGCGTATAGGAGGTTCGAGGGCCTGGCCGAGAGAGTGAATGAACTGAGGGTGAGAGTCCGTCAGATACGGCATAAAGCGGAACTCGACAAGAAGTTGCGCGAGTTCATCGTCAAGTATGAAAGAGATGTCGATGGTCTACGATTATGTCAGTAGTTAACAGGTCAGGGAAAATGTCAGTTCATGAAAGGATTGACATTGACTCAGAAAGAACAGGCAAGGCTCCAAGTGCTCAGCGGTATCCTGGAAGGTCAGATATCAGTGGATGAGGCGGCAGAGGTTCTGGGAGTGAGTGAACGCCACGTTTGGCGAATCCTGGCGGAGTATCGGAAGGAGGGTGCCGCCGCACTGGCTCATGGGAACCGAGGTCGCCGAGCGAACAACTCCATCCCGGAGGAGGCCAGGACTCAAGTTGTGGCCCTGGCACGCACACGGTATGCAAGAGTAAATCATACGCACCTAACCGAGCTCCTGGCAGAGCGGGAAGAGATCGTCTTGGGGCGCTCTACGGTCCGGCGTATCCTGGTAGGCGCCGGCATGGCTAGCCCCCGTCGACGTCGACCCCCACTGCATCGGGTCCGTCGCCAGCGCATGAGCCAGGAAGGCATGTTGGTGCAAGTAGATGGCAGCGTTCATGCCTGGCTAGAAGAACGGGGCCCTCGATGCACCCTGCTGTTGGCAATCGATGATGCCACCAGCACCGTGCCCTACGCACTGTTTCGCCATGAAGAGGACACTCATGGCTATTTCCTCCTCATGCAAGAGCTGATCCGGCGTTGTGGGGTTCCTTTGGCCCTGTACAGTGACCGCCACGCCGTCTTCAAGTATGTACCTGGCTCGCATCAATCGCCTGCGCCGACCCAATTCGGTCGTGCGATGGCAGAGCTTGGGGTGGAGCAGATCTTCGCGCGTTCTCCGGAGGCGAAGGGTCGGGTAGAACGGGCCAACGGCACCTTCCAGGATCGGCTGGTGACCGAACTACGTCTGGCTGGGGCCAGAACCATCTCAGAGGCCAACCAAGTCCTGTGGGCTTTCTTGACCCGCTTCAACAAGCGCTTCGGGGTGCCACCAGCACAGTCCACCAACGCATATCGCTCTCCAGATCCGGACCTGAACCTGGCAGGCATACTGTGCTTCAAGCATAGCCGCAAGGTGGCCAGAGACAACACAGTCAAGTACAACTGGTATACCCTCCAACTGCTTCCTTCGAGCGAACGGTCCACTTACGTTGGAGCGCACGTGGTGGTCCAGGAGCGATTGGACGGCAAGCTAGTAGTGTGCTATCAAAACCAAATCGTCCCTACCCAGGAAGCGCCACCGCGTCCTGGTGTCCTCCGGACTCTGAACGCCACTCGAGGTCTTGGCAGCGTCACCGTGGAGAACCTCGCTGCAGACATGGACACCAACGGGATCGGTGGTCACGAGCGAAAAGGACTGGGAGCGATGACCGCGATCGGCCGGGGACTCGCCGCAGGGAGATTGACCACGGATCGCGAGAGTGAAGCCGTCCACCCTTAGCCCGAATCCACCGAAGGACACCGATGGACGGCGTGAGGAAAGCGGAAGGGGGGTGAGGGAGCTACAGGGGAAATAGCCTGGGTTCCATTTGGGGTAGGGAGGTCGGCGGACGGTCTTCATCGCCGCACAGGGGCCCCTATGGCCGTCTGCGGGAGCTGCGATGCGCGGGATGGCGAGAGAATACGCAGCAGGGAACTCTCTCGGACCGGGCTGGCACGAGTCTGCGGGGATCTTCGGTTGTCCGGTGGGTGGGTCGGTCGCCGACGGTGCCGTCAGGCCGGGAGTGGAATGGCTCGCAGCCGGGCCAAGGCACGGCTGAACTTCTCAGCCCAAGGCCAGCGATCCGGAAGATGCAGGGTCAACCGGCGTGCCGAGCGGGTGAGCCGTCCGGCCAGGGAGAAGAACCGCCGCCGGAGGGTCTTGGTGGTGGCTATCCGCTCTCCCAGACCGATCCGCGCCGTCCAGCGGGCCAGGTTGTGGGCCATCGTCTGGACGGCCAGCCAGGCGCCGTTGGCGGCGAAGCGGCCCGAGGGGAGATGGTTCAGCCCGACGCCGTACTTGAGGTCGCGTATGGCATTCTCGATCTCGGCGTGGCGGCGATGGTCAGCCTCCAGTTCGAGCAACTCCCCGTCCCGGTCGGTGATGAAGCCATGATAGCTGTATTTGGCGAAGAGGGCCAGTTGGGAACCGGGCGTCGGCTTCACCCGCCGGACGATGAGCCGTACCGGCGCGGCGTCCGCCTCGGCCTGGAAGGGGGTGCAGGTGGTCTCGGCCACATCGGCGGCACCGTCCATCCAGTAAGGAATCGGCGTCCAGGCATCTTCGGGTATCGCCTCGATGAGATTGTGCAGGCTTTTGTGCTGGCGGATGGTGATGGAGAAGCGGACATCCATCTTGCGGCAGACGGATACCACGCCATGAGTGTAGAACCCGCTGTCGGCCCGTAGCGTGAGTCGTCCGTCGGCCCCGGCGTAGCGCACCCGTCCCACCGTCTCCCGCAGGAAGTGGGCGGCGCCGCGGGCGGTGTTGGCCCGGCCCTCGCGCAGCCGGGACATCAGCACGTCTCCGGTGCCGGCGGCGATGGCCGGCAGCGGGTGGTAGCCCCGCTTGCCGGTATAGCCGTGGTGGCGGGCGCCCTCCTTGGCCAGTCCGTAGGTCTCGCAGATGGTGGAGTCCAGGTCAATGGTCAGGGGCCCGTCGCCGGGTCCCGCCCCGGCCTGCCAAGCCCGGGCCAGCAACTCGCGGCTCACCCGGTCGAGTTGACGGACGTGGCCCCACCGGAAGCTGCGCAGGAAGGTGCCCAGGGTGGATGGCGCCTTGACCGTGCCGCCCAGGGTGCAGGCCGTCCCCCCGGTGCGCAACACATCGGCGTCGTCAATGCAGTCGCCCCCAGCCAGCGCAGACGCCACCAGCGTCATCATCTTGTCGCTCGTGTTCGCCCGCCCCGGGGCATCGCCCAGGTCGAGGCGCTGCCGGACGAGTTCGGGCAGGCCGAGGTGCCGCGCCAGGGTGGCCGGAAGGAGCAGCCCGGCATTGGCCACCAAGCGGCGGTCGTCGAAGGTGATTTGGATCCGGTCGGGGTGGTTGCGTGGCAGCATCTACTGGGTGCTCCTTTTCCGGGGCCGTTTTTTTGCTACAAAACCATTATCCCAGAAGCACAGGAGCACCTTCTTGCCGCCTCAGGACGCTAACCCGACGCCCTCCTTCGGTGGATTCGGGCTTAGGAGTGATCTACGCTGCCGGTCGATGGGCGAACATCCGAATCGTGGCCTCCTGGATGCCCAGTGGGTTTACTCACACCGTCGCGGCGTCAGCCTTCGGGGTCATGGCTACTATCCTGTTGCTGTTGGCCGCGGTCCATCTTGTATTTCAGGGAGTCCGAGGGTCTGGGACGCTCCTATCGGACGGGCTTGTCGCGCTCGCGTTCTGTCTTGTGTACGCTGTGGCGCTCTATAGGTCGCTGAGACGTCGCTCCACAACCTGATCTCGCGAAATCCACCTAGAACCGGGCAGCGTCTCAGGCACGTAGATAGATGCGGACCCGGTACACGAGGTCCCCGACGGACCGTTCAGGCGCCGTCTGATACCCTCACCCCGACAAGCCCTAGTTACCTACCGTTGCAAGGAGATTGTTGAATGCAGGCGTTACTAGGTACACGACTAGCCGCTGACATAAACCTGGTTGCACAGGTGCTCATGCTTGCCGGCCTATGGGTCGGCTTCTATTTTGCCCGTACGAAGCAGGGCAACAAGCACGCCAATATGCAGACGGCTGTCGTGCTGGCCCAGCTCTTCTTCATCTTCTTTGTGATGACCACGAGCTTCTACAACTACGTCGTCGAGGGGCGCACGACCACAGGAATAGTCGCGCAGCTGATGATGATTCATGGAACGATGGGTCTGGTGGCCGAGGGGTCGGGCATCTACCTCATACTGCGGATGCGCACCCAGCTGATACCACGGCGATTTCGAATCCGCAATTTCAAGCTCCTGATGCGGGCGACCCTTGTGCTTTGGACGGCAATCGCGATCGGCGGCTTTGCCGTCTACTACTACCGCTACCTGGAGCCGGACTCAGCGAGCACCCCAGGGCCTACAGCGCAGCTGCGTCAAGCCGGAGACGACCTGGTGGTCCACGCGGACGAGCTCGAACGCGCTATCTCCAGAGGTAACCTGGGCACGGCGAAGCGACACGCCGAGCATTTGGTCTTGCTAATCGAGGGACGGACCGGTGAGCATTACAGCGACCTTGACAAAGACGGGACCGTCGAGGACCCGGGCGACGGGACAGGTCTTCTCGTATACCTGCGACAGGTCGACGACGCCACGGCCGACCGACGCATAGCCGACCTCGTTGAGCAGGTACGAGACCAGCTGCAGAGCGTCAATTCAGACGCCATCTCAGTGATCGAATCCAGCGAGCTTATACCGGTCGAAGACCTGGGCACGGCCGTGATAACGCTTGCCAAACAGGCGAACACGGAAGGGATCACCGAGATCCGGGCAGAGGCGGAACGAGTGGGCATGGAAGCGATGCCGTTTATCCTCGGGGAAGTGCCTGAGGCAAGCGACGAGCCGCAGACGGTCACCGTACCTATCGACAAATTCCTGTTCATGCCAAGAAACCTGACGATCGGCAAGGGCTGGACCGTTGTCTGGGTCAACAACGAGGCCCCGAAGCATACGGTCACGGCGGACGATGACACTTTCAACTCCGGCGGAATGAGCAAGGGAGACTCTTTTGAGTTTACCTACGACGAAGTAGGGAAGTTCCCCTACTTCTGCCGGTTCCACGGTGACAAGGGAGACGTTGGGATGGCGGGCTCGATAACCGTCGTTGCATCTGCCGAAGTGGCTGCCGCCCCTCCTCCACCGGCGTCGACGTCAACTCCCGAGCCAGAGGTTGACGCGACCCCGTTGCCAACATCGACAGCGAGTCCGGAGCCAGAAGAGCCGACTCCCACACACACGCCAGTGGCGACCGCTGTGCCCGTTTTGCCGACTCCCACACCAACACCGGCCCCGACTCAAACGGTGGCGCCTACGGCAACGCCAACAGCAACCCCCACTGCCACAGCCACTCCAGAAATGGGGACCTCTACCGCGACACCCGTCGGCGGAGAGGCCGTGGCAGCCGTCGACACCGCAACACCGAGTCCAACAGCTACTGCGACACCCAGTCCGACGGCCACGACGATACCGACTCCAACGGCCACCGCGACACCCGCTCCAACTGCTACGCTGGCTCCGACTGCTACACCGGTCGTCACTACAGAGAGCATCGATATCGGCCCGGTCAAAGACAACACGCTCTTCGAGAGTGAACCAGGCTCACTAAGCAACGGCGCTGGGCAGCATTTCTTTGCGGGTACGACCAACGGTGGCGAGATTCGTCGCGGGCTAATCGCGTTCGATGTTGCAGGAAGCATCCCCGCTGGCTCGACGATCACGAGCGTCAGGCTCAAGCTTTCCCTGTCCCGAACCCAAGCTGGACCGCAAACAGTCAAGCTACACAGGCTGGCGGCCGACTGGGGAGAGGGCCTCTCTGCAGCCTCGCTCAATCCTGGTGGCAGCGGTGGGGGCGGGGGCGCTGCCGCAGCTACAGGGGATGCCACCTGGGTGCATACTTTCTTCGATACGGCGGTGTGGGCTACGCCAGGGGGTGAGTTCTCGTCGGTGGCCAGCGCCGAGACGGACGTCAGCGACCCTGGGTTTTTCACGTGGAGATCAGACCAGCTGGTCAGAGACGTACGGGACTGGCTCGATGACCCCTCGACAAACTTCGGGTGGATCATTCTCAGCGACGAGGCAGAGAATCAGACTTCGAAGCGGTTCGACAGCAAGGAAAACGACAACGAGGCCAACCGGCCGGTGTTGACCGTAGAGTTCACGTCCAGGGGCTAGCGGTCGAATCGGCTCCCCAGACACCGTCCTAGCATTTACCCAGGTCACCACCTAACCCATGTGCAAGTTCATAAATAAGAACGAGGCGGACCGGACGTTTTCTGACCCCGACGCCGCGTCGGGGGAAGAATCTGGGGTGGGGATTTGGGTCATGCAGTGAGTCAGTACACTTTTACATCATGAGTAGTTACCGAGGAACGCTTTACACTGGCGTGACTAGCACTTGGACCGTCGACTATATGAGCATCGACACAAGCTGATGCCAGGGTTCACCAAGAGGTACAATGTCTTGAGGCTCGTGTATTGGCAAGCCACTGAGAGCCTGGAATCCGCCAGAACCAGTGGAGAAGCAGATTAAGGGGTGGCGTCGAAGTCAGAAGGTCGAGCTCATCGAAACGGAAAATTCCAATTGGATAGACCTGTCCGATTTGTGGGACGAAAGAACCCCACAACCCCAGGCCCTTCGTCCGCCTAAGCCCGAATCCACCGAAGGAGGGCGTCGGGTTAGCGTCCTGAGGCGGCAAGAAGGCGCTCCTGTGCTTCTGGGATAATGGTTTTGTAGCAAAAAAACGGCCCCGGAAAAGGAGCACCCAGTAGATGCTGCCACGCAACCACCCCGACCGGATCCAAATCACCTTCGACGACCGCCGCTTGGTGGCCAATGCCGGGCTGCTCCTTCCGGCCACCCTGGCGCGGCACCTCGGCCTGCCCGAACTCGTCCGGCAGCGCCTCGACCTGGGCGATGCCCCGGGGCGGGCGAACACGAGCGACAAGATGGTGACGCTGGTGGCGTCTGCGCTGGCTGGGGGCGACTGCATTGACGACGCCGATGTGTTGCGCACCGGGGGGACGGCCTGCACCCTGGGCGGCACGGTCAAGGCGCCATCCACCCTGGGCACCTTCCTGCGCAGCTTCCGGTGGGGCCACGTCCGTCAACTCGACCGGGTGAGCCGCGAGTTGCTGGCCCGGGCTTGGCAGGCCGGGGCGGGACCCGGCGACGGGCCCCTGACCATTGACCTGGACTCCACCATCTGCGAGACCTACGGACTGGCCAAGGAGGGCGCCCGCCACCACGGCTATACCGGCAAGCGGGGCTACCACCCGCTGCCGGCCATCGCCGCCGGCACCGGAGACGTGCTGATGTCCCGGCTGCGCGAGGGCCGGGCCAACACCGCCCGCGGCGCCGCCCACTTCCTGCGGGAGACGGTGGGACGGGTGCGCTACGCCGGGGCCGACGGACGACTCACGCTACGGGCCGACAGCGGGTTCTACACTCATGGCGTGGTATCCGTCTGCCGCAAGATGGATGTCCGCTTCTCCATCACCATCCGCCAGCACAAAAGCCTGCACAATCTCATCGAGGCGATACCCGAAGATGCCTGGACGCCGATTCCTTACTGGATGGACGGTGCCGCCGATGTGGCCGAGACCACCTGCACTCCCTTCCAGGCCGAGGCGGACGCCGCGCCGGTACGGCTCATCGTCCGGCGGGTGAAGCCGACGCCCGGTTCCCAACTGGCCCTCTTCGCCAAATACAGCTATCATGGCTTCATCACCGACCGGGACGGGGAGTTGCTCGAACTGGAGGCTGACCATCGCCGCCACGCCGAGATCGAGAATGCCATACGCGACCTCAAGTACGGCGTCGGGCTGAACCATCTCCCCTCGGGCCGCTTCGCCGCCAACGGCGCCTGGCTGGCCGTCCAGACGATGGCCCACAACCTGGCCCGCTGGACGGCGCGGATCGGTCTGGGAGAGCGGATAGCCACCACCAAGACCCTCCGGCGGCGGTTCTTCTCCCTGGCCGGACGGCTCACCCGCTCGGCACGCCGGTTGACCCTGCATCTTCCGGATCGCTGGCCTTGGGCTGAGAAGTTCAGCCGTGCCTTGGCCCGGCTGCGAGCCATTCCACTCCCGGCCTGACGGCACCGTCGGCGACCGACACACCCACCGGACAACCGAAGATCCCCGCAGACTCGTGCCAGCCCGGTCCGAGAGAGTTCCCTGCTGCGTATTCTCTCGCCATCCCGCGCATCGCAGCTCCCGCAGACGGCCATAGGGGCCCCTGTGCGGCGATGAAGACCGTCCGCCGACCTCCCTACCCCAAATGGAACCCAGGCTATTTCCCCTGTAGCTCCCTCACCCCCCTTCCGCTTTCCTCACGCCGTCCATCGGTGTCCTTCGGTGGATTCGGGCTAAGGGGGACCGCAGATGGTTATGACTGCGTTGAGTGCGCTGAGGCTCCTCGCGATCGGACTCCCGATTGGTCGGGAGGCACAGCTGCTCTACAAGACGGTGCGCGAGAGGAGGAGCGGAGACTCCTCTACAGCCGAGGACGTCGGGGTACGACTCGACGGACTCGATGCCGACCAGGAACGGCAGGCCGAGCTCATCGCGCGAATTGCAGCTCGGAACGAGGAGTTGGCGCAGGCCCTACGGGTCGTTTCTGCTCGCGCGACGGTGCTTGTTTGGGTGTCCGGGGTCGCGTTGGTGCTGGCCTTTGTCGCCGTCGGGGTTGCGCTTCTGCAATAGACTCGGCTAGACGTAGATACTACCGTATCGACCGCCTGACGCTCTCCTCCGATTGAACCTCTGGGCTCTCTCTAAAGCACGTTACCAGCGCGGCGCAGAAACCCATTCGACCATCCCCCTGACCCCCTTCCTGTCCTGTATAGACCGGGGACATAGCTTACACATGTTCGGGGACATGGTGGACACCATAATAGGCATGACTTTATTACAAGGAGGTGGTCATGCCATGGAAGGAGATGTCCGATATGTCTCAGAGGAGAGAGTTCGTGGAGTTGGCGCAGGCTGAAGGCACCAACAAAAGGGGCCTTTGCCGTCGCTTCGGGATCAGTCCTACGACTGGATATAAGTGGCTTGGGCGTTTCCGTGAAGGGAGCGAGGCAGGCCTGGTCGAGCTGCCGCGGCGGCCTCACTACTCGCCTGCACGTACCCCATCGCAGGTTGAGCAGGCGGTGCTGTCTGCCCGTGCGGCCCATCCGGCCTGGGGAGCTCGTAAGCTGCGACGGTGGCTTTTGGAGCGCAGGGATGTGTTTGAGGCGGACATGCCGGCCCCCAGTACTATCACGGCGATCTTGCGTCGTCATGGCCGCATTGACCCCGCCGAGGGGCCCGAGCACCGTTCCTGGCAGCGATTTGAACACCAGGCACCCAACGACCTGTGGCAGATGGACTTCAAAGGCCACTTCCCCCTTACCCGAGGACGCTGCCACCCTCTGACTGTTCTGGACGATCACTCTCGGTTTGCCTTGGGGCTGCAGGCCTGCGGTAACGAGCAGGGAGAGATGGTGCAACAGCGCCTGACGGCTATCTTCCGGCGCTACGGCCTGCCCAACACAATGTTGATGGACAATGGCTCCCCGTGGGGCCATGACCAAGACCACCCCTACACACCTTTTACAGTCTGGCTGCTGAGGTTGGGCATCGGAGTCAGTCATGGACGCCCTTATCACCCTCAGACACAGGGAAAAGATGAGCGCTTCCACCGAACCATGACCGTTGAAGTGCTGCAGGGGAGCAACTTCACTGATCTGGCGCACTGCCAGAGAGCCTTCGACCTGTGGCGGGACATCTACAACTTGGAGCAGCCCCATGACGCCCTTGACCTTGCTACTCCGGCCACCAAGTACCAAGTGAGCCAAAGACTGTTTCCCGAGATCCTTCCACCCTTGGAATACGAACCAACTGACCTGGTACGCCGTGTTCACGACAAAGGTAGGCTCCAGTTGTTTGGCCGTATCTTCAAGGTGCCTAAGGCCTTCAAGGGCATGCCAGTGGCTATTCGGCCGACAACTGACGATGGAGTCTGGAACGTCTTCTTCGCCACTCATCAAATCGCCCAGCTTGACCTCAGGCACGATGCCTAACATACTCAAATGTGTCCACCATGTCTCCGAACACCCGTCCACCATGTGTCCGGTCCATACAGGTCCAGGAAGGGGGAAGAAATGAAATGATATCTGAGGGACACCCTCAGACTCCCGGCAAGGGGCTTTGCCCCTCTGCACTCCCCATCTATCAACCTGTTGGCGTTGATGACCTACAAGATTACGCTTAATTGTGAAAAATTTATCGGAAGTTGCTGGCATCATCATCGATAAAAACGGCGGTGGAAGGAAAAAATCTCGACGGGCGGAAAGGGCTACGCTTTCCTGACCGCATCGGCTAATAGTGCCGGATTTCACAAACATTATCGTTGCGGCATAGGTGAACCTCTGATATATTGGTCTTCAAAGTGGAGGGATCGCATAGTGGCCTAGTGCGGGCGCCTGCTAAGCGCTTAGAAGGAGTAATCCCTCTCATGGGTTCGAATCCCATTCCCTCCGCCAGAGTTGGACATGCAAAGCTACTATATCTGGACTATCGGCTGCCAGATGAACAAGGCCGACTCCGAGCGCCTAGAGAGCGCGTTTGGTCAGATGGGCCTCCAGTCGAGCAGCTCACCGAAAGACGCCGACGTGGTGGTGCTCAATAGCTGCGTGGTTAGGCAGAGCGCCGAGGATAAGGTCGTCGGGATGCTGACGGGACTGAAATCCATCAAAGAACGCAACCCGGACAAGGTTGTGGCGCTGATGGGATGTATGGTCGGGCCCAAGACGGCACCGCTGGAGCAGCGCTTTCCCTACGTCGACGTCTTCATGCGGCCCCAGCAGTACGAGCCGCTGATCGACCTGCTTGGTGGACGGATGGGCGTCGACACCGAGGGATGTATCGGGCCGCTGACCGCACGGCCTGCTGTCACGGCGTATATTCCTATCATCCACGGCTGCGACAAGTTCTGCACTTTCTGCATAATCCCGTACCGGCGGGGGCGAGAGGTCAGTCGCACGATAGATGACATCGTCGGGGAGACCCGCGTGCTGGTGGAGAAGGGTGTCAAAGAGGTCACACTGCTAGGCCAAAACGTCGATTCCTACGGCCACGACCTACCGGACGCTCCTGACCTGGGCGACCTGCTGGGAGCAGTCGACGAGGTAGACGGCATCGAACGTGTCCGCTTCCTGACCTCCCACCCTAACAATATGAGTGACCACATAATCGACGCCGTAGCTGCACTGGATAAGGTGTGCGAGCACATCAACCTTCCGTTCCAAGCCGGCGACGACGATGTTCTGAGCAAGATGCGCAGGGGGTACACGAACGACGAGTACCGAGGGCTTGTCGAGAAGATCCGAGACCGGGTCCCGAAAGTGTCGATGAGTACAGACCTGATCGTGGGATTCTCTGGCGAGACAGACGTGCAGTTTGAGCGCACCCTGGAGATGGTCAGGGACGTACGCTTCGACAAGGTACACGCGGCTGCCTACTCAACTCGCGAGGGAACGATCGCCGCGCGCCGACTTGATGACGACATCCCGATAGAAGACAAGAAGGCCCGTCTGAAGGCCATTGAGGAGCTGCAGGCGGGTATACAGAGCGAAATCAATGAGCGGCTGAGGGACCAGACGCTGGAGGTGCTCGTCGAGGGCGTCAAACGGGGGAAGGCTGAGGGACGCAGCCGTAACGACAAGCTCGTGTACATGGAAGATGGTCAGGACCGGGTTAGCGACGTGGTCGACGTGAGAATCGAGAAGACGAGCCCCTGGTCGTTGCAGGGGGCGGTCGTCTCGGCGGCTTAGGGATTACTGGAGGAGTCACATTGGTAGTAACGCAGGTTAGGGAACCTACTATCCCCATCACAGAGATCGAGCAATCGGCCTTCTGTCAGACGGACGAGGAGCTCAAGTCCAAGACTCTGGAAGAGGAGTTCGAGTCCGGGGTCCGGTGGCAGAAGATTCCGATCTCCTATCTGAAGATGACACCTGAGGAGCTGGACGTCCGTATTTCGGAAGCGAGGTCGGCCCTCGGCGAGCGGCTGGTCGTCCTGGGCCATCATTATCAGCGTAACGAGATCATCAAGTTCGCGGACATTCGGGGAGACTCGTTCAAGCTATCGCAGTACGCAGCCTCTCAAAGGAACACCGAAAACATCGTGTTCTGCGGTGTCCACTTCATGGCAGAGACAGCGGATATCCTGAGCGCCCCCGAGCAGAGGGTCATACTGCCGAACTTGACTGCCGGGTGCTCCATGGCCGATATGGCGCACATCGATGACGTCCTAGACTGTTGGGACGATCTGAGCGACCTGCTGGCCGATGACGGAGGCATTGTTCCAATCACGTACATGAACTCGACGGCGGCGATCAAGGCGCTGTGCGGCCGAAACAACGGGATCGTCTGCACATCGTCCAATGCTACGGCCACCTTTGAGTGGGCGTTCGAGCAGGCCGACCGGGTGCTGTTCCTGCCTGACCAGCACCTGGGCAGGAACACCGCGTTTAAGCTGGGAATCGCGCTGGACGAAATGGTGGTGTGGAATCCATTCAAGCCGCTGGGCGGCCATACGGAGGACGAGCTTCGCCGTGCGAAGGTCATTCTATGGCAGGGACACTGCTCGGTCCACACCCGTTTCAGCGTCGGCCAGATCGAAGAGGCGCGCAGGCGTCATCCGGACGTTAAGGTCCTCGTACATCCCGAGTGCTTCCTGGAGGTGGTCGAGGCAGCGGACCTTAACGGGTCGACTGAGTTTATCGTCAAGTCGGTCAGCGAGTCCCCGGCCGGTAGCGTTTGGGCGATCGGGACCGAGATCAGCCTGGTCAACCGCCTGGCACAACAGAACCCCGACAAGACCGTTTTCTGTCTCGACTCGGTCGTTTGCCCGTGCTCGACCATGTACCGCATTCACCCCGCGTACCTGTCGTGGGTGCTGGACGGCCTGAACGCGGGCGTGGCCGTGAACCAGATCAAGGTCGACGACGACACCAGCCATGAGGCGAGAGTCGCCCTGGACAGGATGCTCTCGGTCGTTTAGAGAGCCGGTCCTGCCATCCTGCCTGGTCCTTATCGTCGACGCCCGTCCGGGTTTCCACGCTCATCCTTCGGTCCGACCCGTCGTGAGTCTATCAGACGGATCGACCTCTCTTGACACGGGATGCTTTCCAGGGCTCATTGCGTGATAAAATGGCCGACGTAACGGCCTGAAAAAGCGCACCCTACTTGTCAGTAAGATGGACATCACGCCTGAAATAGAGGCCCTTATCGACCGGGCGCTGACGGAGGACCTCGGTGCCGGCGACCCGACGACCGAGGCCCTCATTCCCGGCGGTCTGAGGGGCAAGGCCGTCGTGATGTCGAAGGCCGAGGGCGTTCTGGCGGGCGTGGACGTGGTTCTGGCTGTGTTCCGTCGTCTGGATTCCAGCCTCGATGCAACGGGGCTTTTACAGGACGGCGCCGAGCTAGGTCTGGAAAGCTTCATAGCGGAGATCGACGGTCCAGTCTCGTCGATTCTCAAGGCCGAGAGAACGGCGGTCAATTTCCTTCAGCGCCTCAGCGGGATCGCCACCGAGACTAGGCGGTATGTCAGGGCGGTCGAGGGCTATCGGGCTCGTATTCTGGATACGCGGAAGACAACGCCGGGGCTTCGGTCTCTTGAAAAGTATGCCGTGAGGGTCGGGGGAGGAAGGAACCATCGATATAACCTTGGTGACAGTGTACTGATCAAAGACAACCATATCAAGGCTCTTCGTAGTCAGGGCGTCGGCTTCGCAGAGATCGTAAGGAAGGCCCTCGCCGGTGCCCCTCATACGGTAAGAGTCGAGGTGGAGGTCGAGGACCTGGACCAGGTGACAGAGGCCCTTGATGGCGGGGCGGAGATCCTTTTGTTGGACAATATGGACCTTGAAAAGATGGCCGAGGCTGTCAAACTGGCCGAGGGTAGGGCGGTGATGGAGGCCTCTGGTGGGATTACCCTCGAGAACGTCCGCCAGGTGGCCGCAACGGGGGTAGACCTGATATCCGTGGGGGCGCTGACCCACTCCCCAAGCGCGCTCGATATCAGTCTGGACGTGGTGTAGGCAGCGCGACGGTGAGACTGAGGCTGATCGTGGGTGTCATCGCTAAAATAGCGTCGATCTATCGGACTGCGGAGACGCCCCAGCGGGGCGTCTCTACCCGGCAGAGAGCCGATTTCATGTACCGGGGTGTCGGTATGCAACTGACAAAGAAAAACAAGAGATGATGGAGTCGGAACTGAAGCCCAGGGTTTATACGCTCCTGGTGCTGCTCTTGGTGCTGGTTGTTACTGCCGTTGTCCTCGTGATGGAGGGAAGGAGCTCGTCTGACGGGGAGGCCCTCCCTGCAGTCAATCGAATTGCCTACGCCACGCTGGAGCGGCAGATAAGGACGGTGCAGCCGGACGGCTCGGACGCGGTGACGATTTCGCCTGAAGACGGGTCGTTTGCCTGGCCCACATGGTCGCCGGACGGACGGACGCTGGTGTTTTCAGGTGTAGTTTCGGAAGGCCAGGGTGAGCCGAGGATAGGTCTCTACTCCTACGAAGCGGGCAGTTGAGCGAGCTGCATGTTCGCCAGTCTGGGCCCAACTCGCTCGTGGCCCACAACGCGCCGCATTATGCATTCTGGTCTCCCAACGGCGAACACCTGGCTTTTATCGGTGGCATGGCCGGCGACTTAAGGCTATACCTGGATGACAAGGAGGACGCTGTCGGGCCGAGACCGACTATGGACGGCGGCCCGATGTGGTTCGACTGGTCGGCAGACTCGCGATACCTGCTGGTGCACCAAGGGGTCGACCATTTTCTGATAACCGCCGAAGACGGCACAACCAGGAGACTTGCCATCCCGTACGATGGGCCAGGGTACAACGTGCCAGCGTGGAGGCGGTCCGACAGCGCGATGACTTTCGTTTCCGGGCGAATCTCGGAGGGCTACAGCCTGTACACGTCCGGCAGAGAGGCCGGCAGTGAGCCCCAGCCGCTCACTGAAGTGTCGGGAAACACCGCGTTCCTATGGTCGCCTGACAGCAGTGCACTTGCCATCACCCGGGGCCGTCCCAGGCGAGCCTTCTACTCGCCGGTCGTGCTGCGGGTCTATGATGGCGTACGTCTATTCTCCCCGGACCGCTCGGCGTACACGGTTGAGATCGAGGAACCGACGATCGCGTTTTTCTGGTCGCCGGACAGCACCAAGCTAGCCTACCTAACGCTTACCGAGGCGCCGGGTGTCCTGCGGTGGAACATCTTGAACGGGGCGGACGGAAGCCGCTTGCCGACTTCCTTCCTTCTGCCGACCAGCTGGTAATGGTGCAGTTTTTCAACCAGTACGCCCACTCACATTCTGTCTGGTCTCCAGACAGCCAATCGTTGGTGATAGCGGGAAGGACCGCCACGGGGGCCGTTTCAGCCGCTTCGCGACAGCCGGCTGACCAGATCATCGTGCTGACTACAGACCCGACGAATCCGACCTTCCAAGTGATAGGCGACGGATACCTGGGTTTCTGGTCGCCTCGTTGACATGAACCGGGCTTAGAAAACCCGGTACTTCAGGTAGGCTTCCTGGGGGTCTGCTCCCAATAGAATGTCCTTCCTGAGCTGGCTTTTTCATGGCGAGGAACCGCATACCGGCGTGAGGTGAAGGAGCGAGCTGGCCCTGGCTTTGCACAAAAAGGACGGGGGACACCCTCACCCTTCGGCAGGGCTCAGGGCAGGCTCTTTTTCCCCTCTCCCATCAAGAGGAGGAGGGAGGGCGGGTTTGAAACCCGCCCCTACGTCCAGTTTTGGAAAGGCCAGGACGGGGTTTCGACAGGCACGAGTAAGACTCCGCATACGACTTTAAGTGCAAAGCGAGCAGGCCCATTAGCCCCTTCTGGGCCGTTCTGTCCGCTGAATCGAGCATGACGGTTACGGGACCGTCGTTCAAGAGTTCAAGAGGAGGAGGGAGGGCGGGTTTGAAACCCGCCCCTACATCCAGTTCGGAAAGGCCAGGACGGTGTTTCGACAGGCACGAGTAAGACTCCGCGTACGACTTTAAGTGCAAAGCGAGCAGGCCCATTAGCCCCTTCTGGGCCGTTCTCTGTCCGCTGAATCGAGCATGACGGTTACGGGACCGTCGTTGTTGATCGAGACCATCATATGGGCCTGGAACCGGCCTGTCTCCACGCCGAGGCCGGTCTGCCTGAATAGCTCGACCGTCTGGTCAAACAGCTTCTCCGCTTGGTCCGGCGGAGCGGCTTCTATGAAGCTGGGCCGGCGCCCTTTCCGGGTGTCGCCATAGAGGGTGAACTGGCTGACAATCAAAAGCTCGGCCCCAATGTCGAGGGCCGAGCGGTCGAACTTGCCTGCATCGTCGTCGAATATTCGGAGGTTTACGACTTTGCCGACTACGTGCTGGGCCTCATCCTCAGTGTCGGTCCGGGAGATACCCAACAGTACCACCAGCCCACGGCCGATGGTGCCGACTTGTTCCGCGCCGATGGTCACAGAGGCGTTGGAGACCCGTTGTACCACGGCGCGCAATGAATTTACGGCCTTCTATTTCTTGGCCGCGCTCTCCTTCTTGGGCTCATCCTTCTTGGGCGAGTCGGACTTAGCTTTGGAGTCCGACTTGGAGTCGCCTTCCGAAGCCGACGCCTTGGACTCCGAGCTGGAGCCAGACGCTCCGCCGCCCTTTCCGTAGTCGTTTACGTACCAGCCACTGCCCTTGAAGACGACGGGGACCGAATGTATCAGGCGTCGGGCTCCGTTGTTACATTTGGGGCAGTTGGCTACCGGCTCCGATGAAAAGGCTTGTCTCACCTCGAAAACGTGGTGGCAGGTCTGACACTCGTAATCGTACCTTGGCAAATGACCCCCTTGCTAATCGAGCATTAACAGCCACTTTCTATGGCTGCTAGCCTTATTTTCAATCTAGCATCGCGGGCATCGGGGTGTCAAGCTAAGCTGGGTTAGGACGACGGACTGTCCAATGCCTGCTGTAAGCCGCCGCGCCAGGTGGCAGCAATTTCATCGAGCGCGAGGTCGACGTCGTCGGGTATCGTCAGGGAGTCACCCTCTAAGTGCCCGAGGACAGTCCACGACACTCCTTCCTCTTCGCAAATCTCTTCCAGGCGCACCTGTCTGTCGGGGCTCAGGGTCACGACGATTCGCGACTGGTCCTCGCCGAAAAGGGCGGCGTCCCATCTTCCCGTAACGTCGAATGTCCCTCGGAATCCGATGTCACCGGCGATGGAGGACTCGGCCAGTGCTACGGCGAGTCCACCATCCGAGCAGTCGTGGGCCGATTTCAGCGCGCCCTCGGCGACGCCTCGGCGACAGGCTGCTTGGACCGCGCGCTCCAGGTCCAGGTCGATGCTCGGCCTACCGGCCACGGTCCCGTGCACCAGCTCTAGATACTCGGTACCGGCCAACGAACGGGCTTCCCCTCGCACTTCTGAAGCTCCCAGAAGTATGACCACATCTCCCGGGTCCTGGAACGCTGTGGTGACGTGTTGGGAAACGTGATCAAGCAAGCCCAGCGCGCCAATGATGGGAGTGGGGTAGATAGTCTTTCCCTGGGTCTCGTTATAGAGGCTTACGTTGCCGCTGATAACAGGCGCGTTCAATGCTTCGCTGGCCTCCGCAATCCCTTTGATGCACTCTTCCAACTGGTAGGCCACCTCCGGCTGCTCGGGATCGCCGAAGTTCAGACAGTCCGTAAGGGCGATGGGCTCGGCCCCGGTGCAGGAGACGTTTCGGCAGGCCTCGGCTACTGCAATCGCGCCGCCGGCGCGAGGGTCGAGGTAGCAGTAGCGGCCGTTACCGTCGGTGGCGAGTGCAATGCCCTTGGACGTGCCCTTGATGCGCAGGACCGCGGCATCGGCCCCCGGCCCCGAGACCGTGTTGGTCTGGACCTGATGGTCGTACTGGCGGTGGACCGATTCCTTGCTGGCGATGTTCGGGGATGCGAGGAGGCGCAGTAGTACCTCTCCGGCTCCGTGAGATGGCAACGGGACGCCGTCCAGGTCGTAGCTCTGCAGCTCGCGTAGACTATCTGGCTTGGCGCCCTGGACGCGGTACATGGGAGCATCGGTCAAAAGGCGGACCGGCAGCTCTCCTCCCAGTGCCTCCCCCTCGAATACTCGCGCGATGCCATCGTCTGTAACTTCGCCGATTACTGTGGAGGTGAGGTCCCACTTGTCGAATATCTCTTTAACTTGCCCCACGTGTCCCGGCTTCACAAAGACGAGCATTCGTTCCTGCGACTCAGAGAGCATGACCTCGTAGGGCGTCATCCCGGCGTCCCGCCGTGGCACCTTAGAGACGTCGATATCTATTCCGCCGTCTCCGCTGTCCGCCGCTTCTACGGTGGCCGTGGCCAGTCCGGCGGCTCCGAGGTCCTGGATGCCGACAACGTGGTCGGAGCTCGCGACCTCGAGGCATGCCTCGATCAGCACCTTCTCGAGGAATGGGTTGCCGACCTGCACGGTCGGTCGCAGCTCTCTATCCTCCTCGAACGTCCGGGACGCGAGCCCGGATGCGCCATGGATGCCGTCGCGGCCGGTGTCCGCGCCCACCAGCATCACCAGGTTTCCCGGGTTCCCGGTGGTCGACCGCACAACTCTTCTCCCCTCAAGGATGCCGACGCACATGGCGTTGACGAGGGGGTTCCCGGAGTAGGACGGCGAGAAGGACAGCTCCCCGCCGACGTTAGGGATACCAATGCAGTTCCCGTAGCCCGAGATCCCTGCAACCACCCCCCCGAACAGGTGTCGGCTGCGTGGCTCCGATAGTGGGCCGAAGCGTAAGGAGTTGAGTAAGGCAATAGGCCTGGCACCCATGGCAAAGATGTCACGCACGATCCCGCCTACGCCGGTCGCGGCCCCTTCATAGGGCTCTATGGCGGAAGGGTGGTTGTGGGACTCGATCTTCATCACGATCGCAAGGCCGTTGCCTATGTCGACGACTCCCGCGTTTTCCTCGCCGGGGCCGACCAGGAGTCTCGGGTGTTCGGTGGATAGCATTCTGAGCAACGGCTTGGAATGCTTGTAGGCGCAGTGCTCGCTCCATAGCGAGCCGAACATGCCCAGCTCGAGGGCGTTGGGCTCTCGTCCGAGCCGCTCCACGATCGCCTCATACTCGCCCTCAGAGAGGGCCAGCTCGTTGAGGTTTTTTTTCGAGACAGCCATATCTAGCCCCGTGTGCAGGCCTTTCGAGATGTTTCCCTGAGTCCGCCTCAGGCGGACGAAGAGTCTGGGGTGGTGGAAGTTTCGTCGTCGGTCACGAGACTAAGGCATTCCGTCATGACTGCTCATTACGTAACGGTAGTACTGCCTCACTGTGGCCAGTCCCCCACCCCAGATTCTTCCCCCGACGCGGCGTCGGGGTTAGAAAACATCCTGTTTCTTCTCGGTATCTTCTAGAAACTACCGACATGGGAGTTAATCCGAATACTCACGAGACCTCTAGATGTTGTCCCTGTGCTGCTGCGATTAGCGCGCCTGCGCTCGCTACGCAAGATGCTCCTGGTGGCCGACCGCGTAGGAGTCCCTGGTCCACTCGCTTACCTGGTCGTCCAACTGGTCGACCTCCGTGACCCGAAGGAGGTGGACGTGGGTGTTGGGGTCCAGGGTTTCGATTTCGTGGAACCTGACGTCCTCGACGCGCTTGGTCAACCAGAAACCGATGTCGAGCCACCGTTTCTTCGGTACCGCTCTGGCGAAGCGCACTCGCACCATGAATCCCACACTATCATGGTACGCAACCACCTTCACCGGGCCACAGGCCTCTACGATATCGCGGAAGCGATCGAAGAGGGTCTTGATGTGGTCGGGCTTGCCCTCGAACAAAGAGGCCAGTGTGTACCTGTTGCAGGAGTGGTACTGGTTCTTGTTTACGAACTCGTTCCCACAATTCGGGCATGTCCACAGCGGGCGGTCGGGTCTCCGCCGATCCGAGGGTGTTGGTTTCCCAAGGACGTGCTCGATGGTCTTCTGTATGCGCCGCTCGCGCGTTTGGGCGATCAAGGCGTCGTCGACATAGCGCAGGAGCTCCTGGCGGTGAGACGGCGGCAAGGCCTCAAAGGCGGCCATCGCTCCGGCTTCGTTTCGCAAGGCCGTGGCCACATCCCCGGGAGCGTTTACGGTGCCGGGGCTAACCGCGAGTAGCGCGAAAGAGGCCGTGTCGCCGACGCCGACCCCTGCGGCACTTCGCATGCCACCGTTGACGTAGAGCCTGTGCCGCCCCCTGGCCACCGGTACCAGAGTGGCCCGGACCGGGGTGTCGTTGAGCGTGCCCTCTGCACTGATCCTGCCTGCACGCTCGTACTTAGCAAATGCCTTGATAACGCGCTCCGGGACGTCGACGTACGGGTTCGGGCCTTGCTTGAAGATCTTGGCCTTGAATCGCTGCGTCAGACTACCTCATCCAGCGGTTGTTACCGCAGGTGCTTCGACATCACGGAGCAATGATTCGAAGACCAGCTTTCCGTCCTCACCGCCGACCAGGGCCTCGCAGCACCGCTCCGGATGCGGCATCATTCCCAGCACGTTTCCAGTGGCGTTCGTGATGCCCGCGATGTTGCCGACAGACCCATTCGGGTTTGCCTCCTCCGTGATGTCGCCTTCCGGTGCGCAGTATCGAAAGAGAATTCTGCCTTCGCTCTCCAGCTGTCGGACTGTATCTGGGTCGGCGAAGTAGCTGCCCTCGCCATGGCCGATGGGTATGCGCAGGACCTGCCTCTCGGCTGCCGCCTGGGTAAATGGGGACGAAGCGCTCTCGACGCGGAGGTGGACCCACTGGCACCGGTACTGTAGATGAGCGTTTCGCATAAGGGCGCCGGGCAGCAGCCCGGCCTCGCAGAGTACCTGGAAGCCGTTGCAGATACCGAGCACCGGCCGGCCTTCCTCGGCGAAATCTTTCACCGCTGTCATGACGGGCGAGAAGCGAGCAATCGCTCCCGGTCTCAGATAGTCGCCGTACGAGAAGCCACCGGGCAGGATGACGCAGTCGAAGCCCGACAGGTCGGTCTCCTTATGCCAGACGTACTCAACCGGCTGACGCAGCACGTCTTTGACCACATGGAAGCAGTCTGCGTCACTCCACGTCCCGGGGAAGACGACCACGCCGAATTTCATGCCTCAGCCAGACAGTCCTTTAAGCAGATTCGAGACCACTCCGTTCACAGTGCGGCCGTCTGACTTGCCCCGGACCTGCGGCATCACTTTCCCCATTACTTTGCCCATATCCTGGGGGCCCGTGGCGCCGACCTCCTCCACGGCCTTCTGTACGAGGGCAGCGATCTCGTCCTCGGACATCTGCTCCGGCAGATACTCGAGGATCATGGCGAGCTCAGCCTCTTCCTTCTCGACCAGGTCTTCCCGGTTTCCCTTGCGAAACGCCTCGATGCTGTCGCGCTGTTGCTGCGCCTGTTTACCCAGCAGATCGATGATCGAGTCGTCGTCCGGTGCAGACCGGCGAGCGATCTCCTCGGCGTGTATATTCGACAGCAGATAGCGGATAAGCGACCGGCGGATCGTGTCTCCTGCCCGCATGGACGCCTTAAGGTCTTCCTGTAGCCTTTCTTGTATAGATGACACGGCTGCCGCCCTCAAGTACCAGTGTATCCGGCAAACTGAGTATAGGAGGCGTCCTGGAGGGCGTCAAGGAAAGTTTCTTTCTTGCCTTCGGCGGTGGGCAGGTCGGCAGGCGACCGTTCAGAGCCGCTCAACCGCCTCCTTGATGGCTGCCAACGAACGCTCTCGGCCAAGGACCTCCATCGTCTCGAAGAGCGGGGGCGCTACTTTCTGGCCGGTGGTCGCGATTCGCAGCGCACCTAGTAGCTGCCCGGTCTTGATTCCCAGATCGTCGGCGAGTGGTCGCAGCACGCCCTCGATCGACGGTGCATCGAACTCTTCCAAGCCGCCAAGCGCGGCAAGCGATCTTTGAAGTGCTACGGTTGTGCCCTCAGTGTCCATGCCCTTGTGGACGAGCTCGCCGGTTTCATACTCGACCGCCGGCTTGAAGAAGAACTGCACGAGCGTGGCCGCGTCTGTCAGCGTCTTCAGACGCTCTTGGACCAGTGGAACGATCCGCAGCAGGTACGCCCGGTCGGGCAGGTCGGGTATCTCCTGCGGCGGATAGCGGGTCCAGAATTCCAGCAGGGCGTCCGCTAGCTCATCGTGCGCGGCATGGCGGATGTAGTGGCCGTTCATCCAGTTGAGCTTATCGGCGCTGAATATGGCTCCGGACCTGGACACACGTTCCAGAGAGAAGTGATCGATTAGCTGTTGAATGGAGAGAATCTCAGTCTTGTCGTCGAACGACCAGCCAAGGAGGGCGAGGAAGTTGACCATGGTCTCAGGTAGAAAACCTAGCCGCCGATATTCCAGTATCGACGCAGCTCCATGGCGCTTACTCAGCTTTGATCTGTCGGGAGCCAGGATGTCGGGGAGGTGGGCGAAGAGCGGAGGCTCCCATCCCAGTGCCTCGTAGATGAGCACATGGCGCGGGGTGCTGGACAGCCATCCTTCGCCGCGCAGCACATGGCTTATCTTCATAGCGTCGTCATCGACCACGTTTGCGAGGTGATAGGTGGGGAACCCATCGGTCTTCAGCATGACGAAATCGTCTATGAGGCTGTTTTCGAAAGAGACGTGGCCGCGGATGATGTCGTCCAGCTCGGTTGTGCCCGCGAGAGGCATCGCAAAGCGGACCGCAGAGGGGCCGCCGCTCCTCTCTCGTGATTCCCGCTCGCCGTCGCTCAGGTATCGGCACAGCCGGTCGTAGCCCGGGGTCTGCTTCAGCTTGATCTGCTCCACCCGCATCCCGGCCAGACGCTCGGTCGAGCAGTAGCAGTGGTAGGCGTTTCCGCTCTCCAGAAGGTTGTCTGCGGCGCCTCGGTAGAGGTCGAGCCGCTGGGACTGGAAGTAGGGGCCGTAGTCGCCTCCGGCTTCAGGCCCCTCGTCCCATTGCAGGCCGAGCCACCGCAGCGCCTCCAGCAGCTCTTCGGTGGCGCCTTCGACCTTACGCGCCTGGTCGGTGTCCTCGATTCGAACGATGAATGAGCCACCGTGGTGCCGGGCGTAAAGCCAGTTGAAGATCGCGGTACGCACGTTGCCGACGTGCGGCTCGCCAGTGGGGCTGGGCGCGTATCTTACGCGGACACGGTCGATCATTCTCAGTGCCGACGGACAAGAGGATCGAGGGCGCGACGTCCTGAGAGCGAGGTGGAGGCGGTCTGTGCGATGCTCAGTGTGTAAAAAAGACCGGAGAGCGCTACGCTTTTCCTATGCGAAAGAGCTTCGTCCCGCACACGGGGCATGTGCCTTGAGTAGCGGGCCTTTTGTTCTTGAGGGTTACTTGCGTCGGATTCTTTATCTCCCGTTTCGTTCGACATTTCATGCAGTAGGCTTCCACAAGATTCTCCTTCATACTAGGGTGGGCACATACTATCTGACCGGCGCTCGTATGGCAAATGGGGGACCTCAGGCCTCCAATGGTCCGACCCCTTTGAATGTCCCGACCAGCGTGCTAGACTTTGGCCCGTCTTTGTTAATGGCAAACAACCTGAGGGGAGGACTTACAATGGTCGGTCAGTTGCGGATCTACACGATTAACAAGGGTATGATGGACAGCTGGCTAAAGCTGTTCCGTGAAGAGCTCGTGCCACGTGTGAAGGAAGCCGGTATCGGGGTCCACACCGTCTGGGTGAACGAGGAGCGGACCCAGTTCATCTGGATTCGTACGTATGGCAGCAAGGCGGAGATCGAGCCAAAGGAGGCCGTCTTCTACGGAACCGACTGGTGGAAGGAGAATGTCGATTTCCTCCGGGGCCACCAGGCCCACCGCGAGATCACGTTGATTGAGCCCTTCCTGCCCGAGGGCGCCTAGCGAGGTGCCGGAGCGACCGGCTCCCAGTGAGGCTTGATTCCCTCTGACACCCCAACCCTTTCCGAACTCGCCTCAGGCGGGTGAGGAACCTGGGGTGGCGCCGACTCGAAGAGGGACCACCCGTCCCTCGGCCCTTCGTCCCGATACCGAATCAGGACTCAGGGAGACGAGTTGTGGGCCAGTTTGCAAATTGACGGCCGTAAGTGATACGGTGTCTCGGTCCCCTCATTCTGGCGTTTCGACATCGGGACAATAAGTGAGACAAGGTATCATGAAGGCGACCTACGACGCGAAACCTGCTCTTCTTGAAGTCCTCGAGGACCGCGGCTACCGCGCAACGGGGCCGCGACGTGACGTGGTCGGTCTGCTGGAGAACAAAGAGGAAGGCTTCAGCGCCGAGGAGATCACCGCCGAGCTTCCAGGAGTCGGTAGGGCCACCGTTTACAGGACCATCAAGCTGTTGCTGGATGCTGGTGTAGTCTGCAAGCTGGCCCTTCAAAATGGCGCGCCGAAGTACACTCTCGCCCGCGTCGAGCACCACCATCACACCGTCTGCGTGAAGTGTGGCACGGTAGGCGAGTTCAGGGCTGTCACCATTGAGCGTCTTCTGCGCGCTATCGGTGACGACATCTCGGGCGAAATCGTAGGGCATCGCATAGAGTTCTACATCACCTGCCAGCAGTGCCTGGCCCAGTCCGCCGCGTAGGCTGACTATCCCTTCGATTCTCGTGTGCTTGTAGGGGGTGTCGGGAAATGAGACAAAGTATCAATAACAGGCTTCGACGATGAGTCCTTGGGTCTATGCTCTGGCCAGCGCGTCCTTGGTCAGCCTCATTTCTCTGGTGGGGATCGTCACAATTATGGTCGGCGTCAAGCGGCTCGACAAGGTGGTCCCAGTCCTGATCAGCCTAGCGGTCGGCAGTCTATTCGGCGATGCTCTGGTCCATCTGCTGCCGCAGGCCTTCGAAGAGTCGACTTCGGCGGCGCTGACTTCGCTGTATGTGATCCTGGGTATACTCTTCTTCTTTCTCCTGGAGCGTTTCCTTCATTGGCACCACGAACACCATGCGCAGTCGCTCAATCCGACACATCCCGTCGCGTACAACGCTCTCGTAGCGGATGGGGTCCACAATCTTCTTGATGGGCTGATCATGGGCGCGAGCTACCTGGTGAGCGTGCCCATCGGGTTAGCGACAACGGTGGCGGTTGCCCTGCACGAGATCCCGCAGGAGCTGGGCGACTTCGGCATCCTCGTGCATGGCGGCTTTACCCCCAGACGGGCGCTGGTGATGAACTTCCTCTTCGGGATACTGGCAATCGTGGGAGTCGTCATTTCACTGCTGCTCGGCCCGGCCGTCGGGACTTACACGGCATTCATGCTACCCTTTACAGCCGGGGGATTTATCTACATCGCTGGCTCTGATCTGATACCAGAGCTCCACCACGAACACGGGCTGCCGGGCTCGCTGGTCCAGTTCGCCATGGTGGTGGTCGGGATCGGCCTGATGTACCTGCTTCTGCTTCTGCTGCTGGAGTAGGGGTACAGGGTTAGGGGTACGGGTACGGGTACGGGGTCAGGGGTACGGGGTTAGGGGTACGGGGTCAGGGGTACGGGGTCAGGGGTACGGGGTCAGGGGTACGGGGTCAGGGGTACGGGGTCAGGGGTACGGGGTCAGGGGTACGGGGTCAGGGGTACGGGGTCAGGGGTACGGGGTCAGGGGTACGGGGTCAGGGGTACGGGGTCAGGGGTACGGGGTCAGGGGTACGGGGTCAGGGGTACGGGGTCAGGGGTACGGGGTCAGGGGTACGGGGTCAGGGGTACGGGGTCAGGGGTACGGGGTCAGGGGTACGGGGTCAGGGGTACGGGGTCAGGGAGTCGAGGAAAGCTTTTAGATCAGCCGGTAGCTCGGACCTTAGCTCGATGGGCTTGTCGGTTGACGGGAGCTGGAAGCCCAGCAGGTGGGCGTGAAGGAAATGGCGGTCGAGCAGGGGGTGCGCCTTGCCGTACTTGGAGTCGCCTACCAGCGGGTGGCTAATTGATGCTAAGTGGACTCGGATTTGGTGGGTGCGACCAGTGGTCGGCCTAGCTTCGATCAGTGTTGACTCGCGAAAAAAGGCGATGGCTTTGTACTGAGTCGTCGCCTTCCTGCCGGTACTCACCGGCGCCATCCGCTTTCGGTCCTTGGGATGTCGGCCTATGGGTGCCTCTATGGTCGCCTCCGGTGGGTCGACGCGGCCCTGGACCAGTGCGAGATACAGCTTCCTGACCTGGCGCTCTTTGAACTGCCGAGACAGGTGAACGTGGGCGTTCTCGTTCTTGGCCACTACCATCAGGCCTGACGTATTCTTGTCGAGCCGGTGGACGATACCCGGCCTTCCAGGGTCTCCAATTCCCTCGATATCCGGGCTATGGGCCAGTATGGCATTGGCCAACGTCCGGTCTCGGTGCCCAGGCGCTGGATGGACGGGAAGCCCGGCAGGCTTGTCTATGACCAGAACGTCTCGGTCGTCATAGACGACAACAAGGGGAATGTGCTGGGGTAAGAGCCCGTCGGAAGGAGTCTCCGGAACGGTTATGCTGACGCGTTGGCCAGACCGGAGGACCGACGAGGGCTTGGCCGCGAGCCCGTTTACTGTGACATGGCCTTCGAGGATGAGCCGTTGAAGCTGTGCGCGCGAAAGGTCGGGGCACTCGGTCGCGAGGAATTTGTCCAGCCGCCCGCTGCCAGCGTCGAACCTACGAGTCCGGTTCACTGAGGGGGTCTTCTGCTGGATCGCCTGACTCATCTATCGGACTGGCGTGCTGGTGGTCCGATTCCGGCTCTTTACTGACCATCACCGTGGCTAGCAAGAGCCCGATACCGATGACAATGGATGAGTCCGCGAGATTGAATATCGGCCACCAGCCGACATCTATGAAGTCGGTCACAGCCCCGCCTCTCAAGCGGTCGACGAGGTTGCCGAACGCTCCGCCTAGCTGCAGGCCGATGGCCAGTCTGAGGACTCTGCTGGATAACGCCTGAGACCTGTAGAAGTAGAAGAGAAACCCGATAGCTAGGAAAGAGGCTACGATTAGTACAACTGTCTGATTGGGGAACAGGCCGAACGCGGTACCGGTGTTCGTCCCATAGGTAAACCTGAAAAAGCCATCTCGGGGCCATGACTCGTAGAGGGCCAGGTTCGCTCTGACAAGGTACTTGCTGACCTGGTCAATGATGAGCACCGTCGCGATCGTCAGCGGCAGCAGGCGGTCGCGGTACCACGGGTGTCGAGTCGGAGGCTCGGCCGCGATGCGTTCGGGTGCCTGTGTGGACTGCGACTGGTGCCGATCGGCCTCGGTTGCCTGTCCTGTGCCGGCACCGTCGTTATCGGCGTTCGGGTGCTCACCAAGCATTCTCAATACCGGTTTGTAGAAGATGGCATACACCGCCGCGAACATCATCAGGACAGCGATTACCTGTACGGGCCTGTTGGCTAAGAGGGCTTCTGCGTCAACCACGTCTTTTTCTCTGGATCGGCCGCGAGTCGGTGTACTGCCGGTGTGACCGTGACTACCCACTTAAGCCAACGTAACATGCACGGGCTGCGGGCCGCAAGGGTCTCGCGGGAGACAACAGACGGCCACCGTGGGCTGGCAGAGGGCCAATCAGGGCTTATAGCCATTCAGTACATGCTTTGGACGAGCCTCTCAGCAGCGAAACGCTAGCTCGGCAACGGTGTCCCGAGGAGGCCTCCGACGAGGGATCTGGGGTGGGGTGGTTCTACCGCAGATTGCGCACGCCCGGCCATCCCATATCCTTCGGCAGGCTCAGGATACGGGGGCTTTGCACCAAGAGTCGCGATCGGGGGCCGTGGTTCGAGAGGCTCAACGTAGGTTTAGATTCACCGTTCGCCCTGAGCCTGTCGAAGGGCAATTCGGCTCGTGCGGCACTTCTTGTACAAAGCCGGATACGGGCAACAACCAGCGACTTGGAGAAGCCCGGGAGGTTAACGCCACGAGTTGTTTTTCGGCGCAAACAGGACTAATATACTGGAGCGCTCCCACGAGGGGCGTGAATGACAACTTAATATCCGCCCGAGGTGGCTTAAGAAGCCGAAGAGGGAAACCGGTGAAAGTCCGGTGCGGCCCCGCCACTGTAACTGGTGAAAGCTTCTCAACTCGCGTGAAGCGAGGTCACTGATCCTAAGGTTAGGGTTGGGAAGGCTGAGGAGCTAGAAAAGCCAGAAGCCAGGAGACCTGCCTCGGGTTTGACTAGATGCACTTCGAGGGAAGGGTGTATGTCGTTTGGCGCAGAAGCCTGACCGAGAAGGTCAGGCTTTTTTCTGTTCTCCTTCAGACTGAATGGAGGTGCTCCGCCTTGCTTTTAGCTCGCTCTGTTTCAAGACTAGTCGCCAATAGCCGTCGACTGCTTGTCGGGCTCTGTACCTTGTCGCTTGCTGTGGGCATGGCCTGTGACACCGAATCAACAGGGTCAGTCACCTCCGCCACTCCAACAGTCGAGCCCACTGCAGTCGACACCTTCTCTCCCGTCACCGTCACGGACAGCGATGGCAGGGAGATCGTTTTTGACGAGCCTCCTGAGCGAATCGTGGCCTACGACTCTGTAACAGTAGAGGTCCTTTACGCGATCGGGGAAGGACAGCGCATTGTGGGCACCCATGATTTTGCTACGTACCCACCCGAAATCGATGAGGTGCCCAGGGTTGGTAGCTTCTTCGACGTGAGTATCGAAAAGATAGTGGAACTGGACCCTGACCTGGTCAACATCTGGTTTAGCAGTTCTGTCCCTGCTCTTGAAAACGCGGGACAGAAGGTGCTCTATCTGAGTGAGCCAGAGGACATCGACGGGATCTCGGAGCGGATGCGTCTGTGGGGAAAGATCACCGGGAGTGTCCGGGCGGGTGAAGAGGCGGCAAAGACATTCGAATCGAGGATAGAGCAGCTGCGAGCGAGGATTGCGTCGCTCGAGCAAGGCCCTAGGATTTTCCACGACGCGTCTGCTGGGTTTTGGACAGCCGGCCCAGACACGCTCGTTGGCCAGGTCTACGACTTGCTGAAGGCCCAGAACATCGCCCACGAGGTCTCGGGCTACGCGCAGCTGAGCAGGGAAGTAATAGTGGAGCGAGACCCTGAGCTCATAATTACCGCCCACCCTGACCTCGAGCAGGCCTATTACGACGATCCCGCTTTAACGGACGTAGCCGCTGTACGCGACAAGAGAATAGAGACGATAGACCCCGATATCATCAGCGTGGCAGGCCCACGGTACGCGGATGCGATCGAGCAGCTGGCCAGGCTGATCTACCCGGACCTGTTTCAATAGAGGGCGTGTTGGCTAGCCTAGAACAGACCGTAAGTAACATCGAGCCGCTAAACGACGACGCGATGGAATCGGCCAGGGAGCGGCAGCAGAGTCTTACCAAACCTGAAGGAAGTCTGGGGTACCTCGAGGAGATTTCCGTACGCCTGGCAGGGATTTTTGAGGAGCCCGCCCCCGTCATCCGCCGTAAGCTGGTCATCCTAGCCGCCGCAGACCACGGCGTCGTGTCGGAGGGAGTAAGCGCCTACCCCCAGGAAGTAACGTCACAGATGGTCGCGAATTTCCTCGGCGGCGGCGCGGCTATAAACGTTCTGGCGCGCCAGGTAGGGGCCGAGGTAGTGGTGGTGGATGCGGGTGTCGCCAAGGACCTTCCGGCTCACCCAAAGCTCGAGTTGGCTAGGGTAGGGAGAGGCACTGCCAACATCGCTAAAGGCGCAGCCATGTCACGATCTGATGCGGTCAAGATTGTCGAAGCCGGAATAGCCGTGGCCGCGGAGAAGGTGTCCGGCGGAGTCGACATCCTCGGAACAGGCGATATGGGTATTGGCAACACTACGGCGTCCAGCGCGATAACGGCTGTCGTAACCGGGGCCGACCCCGACCAGACCACCGGAAGGGGTACCGGGGTATCTGAGAGCGGTCTGCGTCACAAGACCGACGTCGTCCGGCGGGCGTTGGAAGTAAACCAGCCCGACCCTGCGGACGGAATAGACGTGCTGGCCAAGGTAGGCGGCTTCGAGATCGGTTTCCTCGCCGGAGTAGTCCTCGGAGGAGCGGAGGCCAGAAGGCCCGTGGTATTGGACGGGTTCGTGTCCGGGGCCGCCGCGTTGATCGCCTGTACTCTTTGCCCGTGCGCTCGAGACTACCTGATCGCAGCGCACCGATCGGCGGAACCAGGTCACGGGACCGTCCTGTCGCACCTTGGACTGAGGCCGCTTTTAGAGCTCGACATGCGTCTCGGCGAGGGTGCCGGGGCCGCGCTGGCGATGCATCTCGTTGAAGCAGCCGCCAAGTGCATGGCAGAGATGGCGACCTTCACCGACGCAGGGGTCTCAGATCGAAGCTAGCCGTACCCGGGAATATCGGGGGATGCTGCCTTGATGGCCCTTCGAGTAGCGATCAGTTCCTTGACCATATTGCCGGTCGGCGTTCAGAGCCCGTCATACGCCCAGATTAGCGCCTCACGGGCCTATTACCCCCTGGTCGGGGCTCTACTGGGCCTGCTAATGGCTGGAATGGCCATCGGGCTCGACCCGGTATTCCCAGATGTCATGATCGGCGCCGTCCTCGTGGTCGCGCTGCTTGTCGCGACCCGTGGACTTCATCTCGATGGCCTGATGGACACGTGCGACGGGCTGCTCGGCGGTCATACCAAAGAACGCCGCCTGGAGATCATGCGAGACACCCAGGTCGGAGCGTTCGGCGTGGCAGGCGCGATCAGCGTGGTCCTGCTGAAGTGGACGGCGCTCGCGTCGCTTCTGTCCCTGGCCAGATACGACATGGTGTTGGTACTGATCATCTTCCCGATTGCCTCCAGGTGGGGGATGGTGGTCTCGATCTCGTCCTTCTCGTACGCGCGGCCTGACGGTCTCGGAGTGCCGTTCAAGGAGGGGCCGAGAGTCTGGGCGACGGTTGTCGCAGGGGTGATCGCCCTGGTCGCCTCGCTGGCACTAGGAGGTGTCGGAGGGGTGCTGATTTTCTCGATTGCCACCGGCGTGGCCTGGTTGCTGGGCAGAGGAATGGTGGTGCTCCTGGGCGGCCTAACCGGGGACACCTACGGCGCGATAAACGAGATCATCGAAGTGGTGGCCCTTGTCGTGGGCTTCGTTTTGATATCTTACGGAATGGTCGTCCCCGTGCACGAGCAGCTGTTCGGGGTCTAATCGACAAGGGAGATACAGGCCTGTGAAGAACGAGCTAATTCTTGTGACAGGGGGGACAAGAGCAGGCAAAAGCGACTTCGCCCTCAAGCTGGCGTCAGGCCTGGAGAGGCCCGTCCTGTTCGTCGCCACCGCTGAAGTCAAGGACGAAGAGATGGCGGAGCGGGTCGAGCGGCATCGGGCCTCGAGGCCGGGTCACTGGCGTACTCTTGAAGAGCCCACCGGCCTCCCGGAGGCGATATCTAACACGCTTCAGCCCTCAGAAGGCGAATGGGTCGTCTTGATGGACTGTCTCAACCTCTGGGTGAGCAACCTGCTCCTAGCAAGGGAAGGCCGGGAAACGGGCCGAGCAATTGAAGAGGAGATTCGGGTCCTGGTCGATCGCTTGCTCGACTGGCATGATCGCAGCGGCACCACTCTTATCCTCGTTACCAACGAAGTGGGTCTGGGGCTGGTACCAACTAATCGTCTTGGGCGCCAGTTCACAGACATTCTAGGGAAAGCGAACCAGATGGTCGCCGCCAAAGCCGAGCGGGTCTACCTGCTGGTATCTGGACTGCCCCTGGAATTGAAGTAGTTGGCCGCCAACTGACTTCGGGCGGTCCCTACAGCCGATTCCATAGCCGCCAGTCGTCGACTTTCAGACGTTCCTTCCTGGCCGTTCTCAACACTTGACAAATGGGTAACCTTGGTGTATGCTTACGGGTAAGCACGTAAGGAGGCACTAAAGTGACTGAAAAAGGCAAGGGCAGAAAGCGTATATCGGAGCATATCGAGGTCATCGTTGATGAGGCGAAGTCTGCAGCGGCCGACGCGATCCACCAGTCGGAGTCGATCGGTGAAAATCTAAAACAGACGTTGCAGGGTGCACTGTCGGCCCGCGAGAACGTAGTCATGGTCAGACTCAACAAACAGAGTCTAGGCCGACTGGATGAGCTCGTGGACGCTGGCGTTGTGGGCAGCAGGTCTGAGGCTGCCGCTTTCCTGATTGGGGAGGGGATCAAGGCTAGGGCTCCGCTGTTTGAGCGGATGTCGGCCAAGGTCGAGGAGATCAGGAGGGTTAAGGAGGAGTTGCAAGACCTTCTAAATGAGCCGGCCGACGAGGGTTCGGACAAGCAGTAGCGCTGGCGCATGATCGCTGTGAGACGGAGTTCGCAGTTGAGACTCGGGCTGACAGTTTCGTTTATCGCGGTCGTCCTTTGGACGATCGTTGGATGTGGTGATCAGGAATCACCTTCGGTCGCCCCTGGAAACGCGACGCCCGAGACAACCTCATTTGCTCTCGGTTCGAACGTGCAGAATGCGGCAGGCACGATTCGGGCAGTCGATGGCCTCGAGCCCTACCGAGACCCGGAGGACAATTTCGAGCTGAAGTTTCGAGTCATCCCCGATGTTTCTCTACATGTGATCGTCCCGGACGCCGACAAATCAATAACGCTTGTGCCTTTGGCCCTGTCAGATGAGGGTAACCGGCAACAGCAGGAGACGACGGTCGTGTCAGAGGGCACTACGACAGACTTCAGCCAAGTCAAGCTGCTTTCGGTCTCGGACATGCCTGAAGTGTTCAGGCAAGACGGCGTCAAGGTGATATTCAGCGGGCGGGTGGATATTGGACCGTCTCGTTATCCTGGCTCGGACAGGATATCGTTCCAACTATCGAAAATACAGCTAACTGACTGACGGATTGATAATACCAATTGAGGAGGTGTCTCGATGAGCAAGCTTAATGGTACCGGTCTGATTGCGGCCGGAGGTCTACTACTAGTGATCGGTCTGGTGCTCCGCTGGGAGCTCATCGATTGGCTGATCGACGCGGTCGGTTTCATGTTCATCGCGGGCGGGGTCGTGGTTGGGATCGTGGGGCTTATTAGCATGCTATCTAGTAGGAGAGGCAGCTCGAGTACTAATTGACCGGGCTCCGCATGCGTTCGTTCGGGCGGTCGCCTGTCGTTTGAAAGGATTCGACGGTTCAGAACCTTCCATGCCGATTGCTCCCGGCACCTTGATAGGCCAAAATTAGTAGCCTTGTCTCCCTGAACCCTTCGGCTGGCTCAGGATAAACTCCGTGAAGGGCCTGGGGTGGCTGGGCGTTCCTGCAGCAGTCCCGACGAGTTGGGGATCCGAAGCCCCACCCCAGATTCCTCGCCCCGATGCCGCATCGGGACTCGGAAAACATTCTGTCTACTTACGGCGATCACCCACCCATTGACGCTCTTTTCAAAGCAATAACAGATTGGCCGCAAGGTTCTTGCTTGATTGCACTTAGAGCCGGAGTTTGCCACGCTCGCGTTCCGCCGGTTTGAGTCAACAAGAGGTCCGGTATGTCTCACATAGCGTTTCGATGCACAGCTTGTGCCGCGCGCCATTCTGCGGATATGGAGACTCTATGGTGTCGCGAGTGCGGGACGCCTCTTGAGGTTGAGTACCTGCAAGCGACTGGAGGCGACACTGCCGCCCTCGCGGCTGGCTCAGCGGTCCCTTTGCCGCTTCACGAGGTTAGCTCCGCAGGAACCCTAGGCGAGGGTGAGACGCCGTGTGTCGACCTGTCAGCGGTGCGTGGCGCTCTCGGTCTGCAACGGCTGTGGGGGAAGCTTGAGTACCTAAACCCGACCGGCTCATTCAAGGACCGAGGCTCGGCGGTCATGATGGCCGTCGCAAGAGAGCATGGGGTGGCGGAGGTAGTCGAAGACTCGTCCGGGAATGCGGGGGCATCTATTTCGGCCTATGCCGCCCGGAACGGCATCACAGCGCATATCTTCGCCCCGTCTACCGCGCCCGCCGCCAAGGTGAGGCAGATCGCGGTCTATGGAGCCCAACTGCACTCCATAGATGGGTCCAGAGAGGAGGTGGCAGCGGCTGCAGTGGCCTACTCCAAGGAGGAGCGCTGGCTTGTCTACGCCTCCCATGCGTTGAGCCCCTACTTCCTGGAAGGCACTAAGACCTTTGCGTACGAGGTCGCGCAACGTTTCGGCGATGAAGAGAAGATGCCGGACCACATGGTGTTCCCCGTGGGCAACGGCTCGTTGCTGATCGGGGCATGGAAGGGCTTTGCCGAGCTTCGAGACGCGGGAAACATTGTGGAAGTGCCGCGGTTGCACGTCGTACAGTCGCGCTCGGTCATGCCGGTCGTCGCGGCCTACAGGGGTGAGCAGTGGAACCGGGAAACTGCAGCCGGCACGGTGGCGGGAGGGATCGCCGTCGCCGCTCCGGCGAGGCGCGCCGAGATGCTCCGTGTGCTCGGTGCCACAAACGGCGTGGCGGTGGCAGTCGACGATTCGGAGACTTTGCGCTGGCAGCAGATGTTGGCAAAGAAGGAAGGCATATTTGCGGAGCCGACGTCCGCGGCCGCGTTCGCCGGCCTCGCGCAGCTCGTCGACCAGGGCGTCATCGGCTCTAGTGAGTCGGTCCTGGTGCCTGTCACAGGGTTCGGGCTCAAAGACGACGTGCCTGCCTAATTAAGAGGGCCGGTTTGAAACCGGCCCCTACGTAGGCAAGAGGGCATTTCCTGTGAGCTCGTACGCCTCGAAGGGGGCTCTGCACAAGAAGTCGCCTCCAATCACGGCCCTCGACGACGGCGAACATACGTGCTATATTTGCTCCAAGGGCCAGACCCGCGCGGAGTGTCTCATTTTCCTTGCCCCAAGTGTCCCACGGAGCACCGAAAGCCCTAGCTAAGTGAGACAGAATGAGACCCAATGAGACACTTTTTTCAGATCCTCACCCGCCCCCGTTCATCGGGAGTAAGCGCCGGAGGCGCCGCATCGAGGGAAGCAGTCCCGACGCCGCAGCAAGACGTATCGAGGGAGGCTGGCCTCACTGACAACGAATTTTCAAGGATGACATTCCCCATCCCTGTATGGGCGCATGGCGTGCCGCAAGTAACCGGCATGGCTGATTTTATGCAAGACCCTCGAAGGGGGCTTGCACCTAAAAGTCGCAACCGGGACCGTGGTTCGACAGGTCCCCCGATGCGGCATCGGGGCGACTCCTGTCGGAGCTCACCACGAACGTAGCTTCAGATTTACCTTTCGCCCTACGCTCGTCGAAGGGCGGCTCGGACCACGCGACATTTCTTGTGCAAAGCTCTCGAAGGGCAAGAGGCTAGTGGCTAAAGCGCTCAAAGGCCGATCGGAAGCCCGGGAGCGAGCCTTCGAGGGTGGCGTCGTTCACGCTGTACGCGATGCGGAAATGGCCTGGGACTCCGAATCCGCTGCCCGGTACAACGAGGACCCGGTGCTTTCGCAGCTCGTCGACGAACGCGACGTCGTCTTCGATCGGAGAGCTGGGGAACATATAGAACGCGCCCTCAGGTCTAATCACCGAGTAACCGATCTCGATCAGATTCCGGTATAGGAAGTCACGCTTGGCTTGGTATTGGGACACGTCGACCGTCACCGACTGAAGGTGCCTTACTATATGCTGCATCAGTGCCGGGGCGTTAACGTAGCCTAGCGTCCTGTTGCAGAAAGTGAGTCCATCGATCAGCCCGGCCCCCGATTCGTTCTCGGGGCTGACTGCTATAAAGCCAATGCGCTCTCCAGGCAGGGCGAGGTCCTTCGAATGGGACGTAGCGACGATGCCTCTGGGATGGTGCTCGAAGATTTGGGGATACCGTACTCCGTCGAATAGGATCTTCCGATAGGGCTCGTCGCTCACCAGAAAGATCTCGGTGCCCAACTCCTCTTCCTTCCGTTGGATGACTTCTGCCAGCCTCGACAAGACCGCCGCGCTATAGACGACACCTGTGGGGTTGTTCGGAGAGTTGGTAAGGACGATTCGGGTCCTTGGCGTTATGCTGGCCTCGAAGGCTTGGAGGTCGGGAAGGAAGCCGGCGTTCGGCGGTACGACGTGGCAGGAGGCGCCGTGGTTGTCGGCGTAGAACATGTACTCGACAAAGTAAGGGGCGAAGATGACCACCTCGTCGCCTGGGTCCAGCAGGGTCTTCATCACCACGTTCAAAGCGCCGCCAGCGCCGCACGTCATCAGTATGTGCTCGGCCGTGAAGTCGAGGCTTGTCTCCTGTTTCAACTGTGTCGCTACGGCCGCTCGAGTTTCAACGTAGCCTGCGTTGGGCATGTAGCGATGCATCCCAGGGGAGGGGTCTTCGGCGATCCTGCGAAGCTCATCGAAGAACTCCGGTGGCGGCTCGACAATAGGGTTCCCCAGCGACAGGTCGAAGACGTTCTCCTCGCCGTACTTCTGTTTGAGGGCGAGGCCCTCCTCGAACATCTTTCGTATCCAGGAGCCTTGCTCCATGAATTTCTTGATTTTCTTGGAGACTGCCATCGTGTTGCTCTATGCGAGACTGTGGGACAGGTCTTGCCGGCCGGAGCACGCCGAAATGTAACTGCTCCTCCACGCACCTGTCAACAGGGCCTTCTGAGAGTTGACGCTAGAATCAGCTTGACACGCTGAATACCGTCGGCTAGGCTACGAATCGTAGCCAGGGGCCCGTAGCTCAGTGGTAGAGCGGTCGGCTCATAACCGATTGGTCGCAGGTTCGATCCCTGCCGGGCCCACCACCGTGTACTGAACTGCGAACTGGGCCGTGGAGAGCCACCTCTGCGGCGTCTCCGCCCCCTATCGGGCTATCCGGTGGTGTGGGGATGGTGTAGTAGACCGTTGCTTTTCCTGGCTTGACCTTGATCTCCTTGACGAAGGACTTGATGAAGGCCCTCGATTCGGTGATTTCGCTGGTCATGAGGAAGTCGCCCATGTCCTCGGCGAAGGCGGCGATGGTGTCCACGTTGTCCAGCACGGCCCGGCGCTCTGAGAGCAATGCCCTGGCCTCCTCTGCGGCGATCTTCAGCTTCTCCTGACGCTCCCGGTGCTCTCTGATGCGGGAGGTGGCGTCGGATATGTCGAGTTTCGAATTCTCGATGACGTGCCACACCCGGTCCAAGCGCCGCCGCACCTCGATAAGCTCCGCTTCGATGTTTTCCAGCCTCTCCCGCTGCTCAGCAGCCACCCCGTCCATCTCCTCGCCCATCAGTCTAACCAGGTCCCGGATGTTGCTTTCAGTGAGGATGTTTGCGCGAATCTGGTCGATCATCAGCTTCTCAAAGCGCTTGGAGTTGAGGCGAGGAGTCTTGCAGGTTCCCCTTCCCTTCTTCACAGGTTCCCCTTCCCTTCTTCAGCAGGGAGTGGCAGACGTAGTAGCTGTATTTGCCGCTTTTGGCCTCAGCCGCAGTGAGCGCCTTTCCGCACCTCTCACATTTCACCAAGCCGCTGAGAAGATAGGGGCTGGATGCCCGCCGGGGGTTTACCCTGGCAGGGGCCTTGGAGCGAAGGGAGCGGGTGATCCGTCGAAACTCCTGCTGAGAGACGATGGCGGGAAAGGCGTTTTCCACCCGCACCGGCGGCGCTCCGTCCTTGGCATCGACACCCCAAACCAGGGTCCGCGGTTTCTAATAGACACAAAAAACTGCGGTACTCGTGGGGGGTGGGCCTGGAGGCTGCTGAAGGTGACAGCGCCGAGACTTCTCGCTAGCGACGTCCCGACCGCCGCCCCCAAGGGCGATGGCCGCAAGACATACCAGGCTGCGCCAGTACCCCCGGCGACGGGCCGGTGGCAGCAAGACCCCTCCTAAGCGACGAGTTGCTGTCATATCGCCTCCACTCTATCGTTCCCTCAAATCGTCGTGGTCAACATCCAGTGACGGTCTCTCAAGTAACGCGGTGGGTATGCATCCCGTAATGTCGTTGTCGTACACGCTTAATCCCTCTAGTTTGACGAGTTTTCCCAATTCCGGTGGTATGCTCCCCGTCAGTTGCCAACAGTTCCATGGGGCCTCGTGTGGTTCGAACCCCCGTGAGCGGGCCGGAGCGTACCGAATTGCGAATTTTTCGCTGGGAGGTCCTAATATAAGCAGTCGGGCCACGACACTCGATAAGCCCCACGATCTTATGTTCAGTCTCAATCTGATTCCGCTGGCGACATGCGGGGACCGAATTGTCCCGGCGTTCAGACATGCATTCGATACATCGACGAGGCTCCAGTTGGAGCACCTCAGACCTGACAAGATCGTCGTATTCGGGAAGTGTGCGTACGAAAAGTTCCAGGAAATAGGAACTGATCCATGGGACGTACGCTACATTCAGCAGCGGAACTACAAAGACGCCCCGTCCGTCAGGGAGTGGTTGGTTTCGTAGTAGCACGAGGGCAGTTTGACCGGTTGGGTGCTAGCCTCTCCGGGATCATCCATGACACGCCGTACAGCCGCACCGCTGTCTCCCGGACCATCGCGGAGCGCCTGTACGTCAGTTCTTCCTTGATGGACAGGACAAGCGGCCGGTGGAACTGGGGGCGGGCCGACCTCTCTTGAGGCCCATCGCTCCCACACCTGTGTTAGTCAGCTCGCCCACCGATCTATGAGACGAACTCCCATATTCGCCCATTGCTCCTCGTCGAAATCGGCGAAGGTCTGGGCGAAGTATTTACTCGCCCAGGGGCCCTGGGGTAGCAGCCGATAGGCTTCCTGGTACTCTGGAGAAAGCATCTGAACGGCAGGCGGTAGGGGAATAGAGTGTTCCTCGATCTGCCGACGCTCAGACGCCGGCGATAGTCCGCCAGAATTCCTTCTGCCCGCCTGATCGCGGATTTTCCCGAACGACAAGGCGCGTTTCGCCTGTGTTGAAAGCACCTCCTCGTCCGGCATGATCATCGTGGGTAAGGACGGATAGATCGCAAGCCCGGCGAACCACTGTACGAGCCCGTCGTGATAGATGGGCTCGACTGTATTCCGGATATCTTCTGGAAGTGCCTTGAGGTCTGCTAGCTCTTGCTCGGAAAGGTGGGCTTCGATAGCTGGCAGCTCGAGCCCTGGAGGGGTCTTCAACAAGAAGATCTCGAACTGAGTGAACATGATCGCGAGAGTTTTGATGTCTATGTCGCTCGCGCCGACGAATGGCGCCCGAATGGCCTGCTGAAAGCTGGGGCCGAGCTGGTCAAGTCTGGCCAACGCAGCGGGAGTGAGAACACTCTCGAGAGGAGGCCTCGGGACCCGTACCTTACGCGCCTGTCCCTCTCCGTTCTCGCCGTACTCGGCCTCGTGTATCGCTCGCACGTGATTGGCCACTTCCCCTTCCCAGGCGTGACGGGGTGCGCCCTCCGTCATCATGCGCTCCCATATCTGCATCATAAGGTCCTGCCCACCGGACGACAGCTCCTCGAATAGCTGGGCCGTCTCCTCGTCCATGACATCATAGACGTCGGTCTCTCCGTCCGAGGGTTCCGCGGCCACGGTCGCTGGCACGGACTCCGATGGTGCGTCGCCAAAAGCGTCCACCAGTCCCCTGACAGCCTGCCTCTGGCCATCCGGGGAGTCCTCGGTGTTCAGGACGTAGACGTAGTAGGTGAGAAGGAAGTAGGCGTAGTACGGCGCTCGTGGGTTCGGCCCGTAGAGCTTTTCGAAGCTCACATAGCGGTCCGGGCCGAGCAAGTCTCGCAATGGCGCTGGGTCTTCCGGCCACTGCGCCATCTTCTGCTCCGCCACCACCGGCATCAGGTCGGGCGAAAGACCGAATGCAAGGTAAGCCGCCAGCGCTTCCTGATAGTCCGTTGGTAGTTCCCTGAAGCGGTCCAGGACGTCGCCGGAGAGCAGCGATTCGACTTCCTCCGGCGCCACATCGTCGATTCTTGGAGTGACGACAGGCTGCCCCGCTGCCGGCGTAACGATGGCCCCAGGCATCGGCGATGAAGCACCTGGTCCTTGTGCCTCTGAAGGACCGCAGGCCGCGGCCAACACCAGACAAAAGCTACCGCCTGCACCAATCGCCCACCCGAAAACCGTTCGCTCTGAGCCTGTCGAAGGGCGCGAACGGACACACCAGGCAGTTTTCAGACAGGCTCTTAAGAGTCTCAGCAACGCCACCGGTCTCCTTTCGAATACGAGACTGCACAGCTCAGACAACATGCCCTGATGGCTATATTATCACCAGGCGGAAAGGAGCGGACGATGGAAGCGTTTGACTCCTTGGCCCGCCGAATCATCGTGCTTTAGGCGGGGAATGTGATGCCGGCGTGGATTCGAGTAGAATTGGCCCCTCCGACATCATGGCTCTCATTCCACTCGCCGTTCTCTATGAACTGCTCATGGTCAAAGCCATAGATTATGATTCCCTCGTAAAAACCCGGTTTGAGGAAATTCTAGCGATTTAGCACATCTGAGCGCTACCGTATGTTGTTGAAGACCTCTCGGTCCAGCAGCTCGTCTCTCAGCTTGCCGTTGAAGCTCTCCACGTAGCCGTTCTCCCACGATGATCCCGGTTCGATGTATAGCGTTTGGCCCCAACGTTCCCTAGCCACTCTCGCACAGCTCTGGACGTGAACTCGGGACCGTTGTCGGAGCGGATGTGCTCAGGCACTCCCCGGGTCACCATCAGGTCTGCCTGTGTGGCGATCACGTCGATCGCCCTGATGCGACGCTCTGCCTTGATCGCCAGGCACTCCCTGGTGTACTCGTCTATCACCGTCAGCAACCTCGCGGCTCTGCCATCCCGAGTCCTCTCCAAGATGAAGTCGCAGACCCATACATGGTCCGGTCTCTCAGGTCTCAGCCTCATGCATGACCCATCGTTCAGCCACAACCGTCCCTTCTTAGGCTGTTTGCTGGGCACCTTTAGCCCTTCCCGTCGCCAGATCCTCTCCACCCTCTTGTGGTTCACCCTCCATCCACGATGTTGAAGCAGAGCTGTGATCCTCCGGTATCCGTACCTGCCGAACTCCCTTGCAAGCTCTACGATTTCCTCTGTGAGCAACCGCTCGTGGTCTGAAGAGACAGGATCGTACCGCTGGGTGGACCGAGGTTGACCGAGCACCTTGCAGGCCCGACGTTTCGAGATACCAAGGACCTCTATTGCAAGGTTAACACCCTGGCGGCGACGGGTCGGGCTCAGAAGTTTCCCTCCGCCACCTCTTTCAATATCTGGTTATCCAGTATCAGGTCTGCGACGGCTCTCTTGAGCCGGCTGTTCTCCGCCTCGAGCAGTTTCAGCCGTTTGGCCTGGTCTATGCTCAGGCCGCCGTACTCATTCCGCCACCGATAAAAGGTCTGCTCGGTGACTCCGATCTGACGGCAGACCTCGCCCACCGAGCTGCCTGTGGACATCGCCACCTCGGCCTCACGCAGCTTGGTGATGATTTGCTCTGGCGTGTGCTTCTTCCTCGGCATTTCGCCCCCTTTCATGTCTGACCATGTCTAACATTAGACCTGGATCAGTTTGGGGGGGGCAGGTCAGCACTATCATTCGCCTTTCGCTCCAGCGATGTCTCGACGCCGGATGAGCCAGAGGGCCGCGCCGCCGAGCACGGCGATGTATGCCGTGAGGACAAGGAAAGCATGCAACTGGCCCGGCAGCTCGCTGATCCTGACCAGGCCGCCGGTCTGGGTGAAGACTCCAGCGTCGGCTATCCATGAGTTGCTGCGGACTCCCGCTTGGGTCATCCAGCCTGCAATGTTTGGGCCAAGCATGAAGTCGGTTAAAGTGCCAAGCCAGTCGAACAGGTCGCTCAGGAACTGAAGGAGTATGATCTCGACGACGACATACGCCAGCGAGAACGCGATTCCCATGCTCGATGATGAGGTCAACACCGATAGGAACAGCGCCAAGACGAGGTAGGGAACCAGCGCATAGACCGCTTTGCCGAACATGACCACGACGGTGGACCACTGGCCCGAGTCCGCGATTCCCGCGCCGTCGCCACTAACCAGCGAAGCGTAGATCAGGCTACCGACCAGGACGCTTAGAGCAACGATGGTGAGCCCGGCGGCGCCGAGCAGGAGCAGCGACATTACCTTTGCGCCCAGGAACTGCCGGCGACTAATACCCGTGATCAAGCCCGTCCGCAGTGTCCCCCACCCGTATTCGACGCCCATGGCGGACGCTCCCAGGATCATGATGAGCAGTATCCCGATGGAGGTCGCACCGCTGAGGCCATTGGAGAGGCTGCTCGGAAGGACAAAGCCCACGCGATGGAAGCCACGGCGCTCGGTGTACTGTTCAGCGTCCCGTTCGAGGTTCTCTTTACAGCCCCGGATCGCTCGCCTCTCCTCCATCGCATCAAGGGCGCTCTGTCGGGCCTCTTCCGGTATGAGCGCTAGCTTCGCATCAACGGTGCCCTCTACTATGTCCACGCATGTGAGCCGGACAAGGATCTCTCCAGAGAGTTCGATGCTCCAAAACAGGCCTTCATATCTGCGGACATTCTGGTACTCCGAATAGTCGCCCCATAGGAGGAGCTGGGGCATGACCAGTGCGATGGCCAGGAGTATCCAGGGCATCCATCGCTTGCGTAGCTTGAACCACTCCCGACGGATGAGGCGAAGCACCAACATGATCATTCGCCCCGCGCTCCTGTCACGTCCTTGCGCTGGAACAGCCAAAGCGCCGTTCCTCCCAGTACCACAACGTACGCCAACAGGATTAGGAAGGCACGCAGGGCTCCCGGCGGGCTGCTGATGTCGAACAGCGCGGCGTTGCCGCCGGTCGTCTCCACACCGGTCTCCGTCATCCAGGCGGCCGCGTTGGTTCCAAGCAGGAAGTCGGAGACGTTGTTGAACCAGTCGAACAGGCCTCCCAGGATACGGACGAGTATGAGATCAAAGAAGTAGTACGCAGCAGCGAAGGCGATGCCCATGCCTGACGATGAGGCCACTACGGTAAGGAACAGCGCCAAAATGGCGTATGGCAACAGCCCATAGACCGCCTTGCCAAACATCACGACCACCGTCGACCACCGACTGGTATCGGAGAGCCACCCGCCGTCGTCCAGCGTGAGTGAAGCGGCGATCAGACTGCTGACCGCTACGGTCACCGATACAGCAAGCAAACCTGCTACAACCAATAGCACGAGCGCCAACGCCTTCGCCCCCAGAAACTGCCATCTGCGGGTACCCCCCGTCAGTGCGGTTCGCAAGGTGCCCCAGCCGTACTCTGAGCCGAGCGCCGACGCTCCCAGGATCATGACGAGGAAGACGCCGATGTAATGAGCGACTCCGAGACCGCTGGCGAGACTGCCCGGAAGAACGAAGACCTCCCGGTGACGCTGACGTTCCGCCGCCCCTGCAGGCCCCCCAGGGCACCACTCACGCTGCTCCTCAATCTCGGCGAGTACGCTCTCCAGTTCCTCCTCCGGCACGCGCTCCATGGCGGATTCAATCATGGCGTCATCGACATCGTCACATGAGAACGCCGTACGGGAACTCCAGCCGTCCTCATCCAGCGGTCCGTGGTAGACGATGATCTCCGGGTCATCCACGCTCCCGTACGCGGCGTAGAAGCCCCACAGGGTAGCCTGAACAACCACAATTGCCACAGCCAGGAGTATCCACGGCATCCACCGTTTGCGGAGCTTGAACAACTCCCAGCGGGTGAGGCGCAGCACCTGGACGATCATTCGCCCCTCGCCCCCGCGATGTCCTTACGGTAGAAGAGCCAGAGGGCCACGCCGCCGAGCACGGCGATGTATGCCGTCAGGACAAGGAAAGCGTGCAACTGACCCGGCAACTCGCTGACCTTCACCAGACCGAAACTCCGAGTGAATGCTCCAACTTCAGCTATCCATGTATTGCTGCGGACCCCAGTCTCGGACATCCAGCCAGCGATACTGGGGCCTAGGAGGAAGTCAGAGAAGTTGCTGAACCAGGCCAGCCTACCCAGGACCTGAATGGTCGTGATCTCAACGAAGAAATACGCCAGAGAGGTGGCGATCCCCATGCTCGACGATGAGGTCAGTACTGACATGAACAGCGCCAGCACGATGTACGGCACCAGCCCATAGATCGCTTTGCCATACATCACCGCCACCGAGGACCACTTGCCGGAATCGGCAAGCCCTCCGCCGTCACCTAGTATGAGTGAAGCGAAGACCACACTGCTGACCGCGGCGAGCAGGGCCACGATGACGAGCCCCGCGCTGCTCATCAGCAAGAGAGCCAATACCTTTGCTCCCAGGAACTGCCAGCGGCCGATACCTCTGGTAAGCGTTGTCTGTAACGTGCCCCAGCCATACTCGACTCCCATCGCGAGCGCTCCCAGGATCATGATGAGCAGGATCCCGTAGAAGTTGGCAACGCCGAGGCCGTTGGGGAGGCTGCTAGGAAGGACAAAGCCCTCTCGGTATCGCTTGCGTTCCTGAGCGTGGCGTTCGAGGACCTCCTCACAATGTCCACTCGCCCGTGCCTCCTCTACCGCCTCAAGTGCGCTCACGCGGCTACTCCACGGGGAGAGCGCCGGCTCCGGAATGAGCGCCAGCTTGGTATCGACGTTGCCCTCTACCACGTCGACGCATGTGATATCGACTGTGATACTGACGCTGTTCTCTTCAGAGAATGTGACACCCCAGATGCCTTCATACCTGCCAACATTTCGGTACGCGGAGTAGTCGCCCCATAGGGCGAGCTGGGTCATGACCACGGCGATCGCCAGGAGTATCCACGGCATCCACCGTTTGCGGACCTTGAACAACTCCCAGCGGGTGAGGCGCAGCACCTGGGCAATCATTCTCCCCTCGCTCCGGTGACGTCCCTGCGTTGGAAGAGCCAGAAGGCGACCGCCCCGATGATGACGATGTACGCAGTGAGGACGAGGAAGGCGTGTAACGTGCCCGGCGGGTCAGTAATGTCGAACAGCGAGGCGCTACCTACGGTTGTTACCACGTCGGTAGTGGTCATCCAAGTGGTCGTGTTGGCTCCAAGCAAGTAGTCGGTGACATTGCTGAACCAATCGAACAGGCCACCCAGGATGCGGACGAGCAGGAACTCGGCGAAGTAGTACGCACCAGACATGGCGATCCCCATGCTGGATGACGAGGTCAGTACCGTGAAGAACAGCACCAGGATGACGAAGGGGACCAGCCCATAGACCACCTTGCCGAACATCACCGCCGCCGTGGACCATTGACCAGCACCTACCATCCCGCCACCATCGGCCAATGTGAGTGAAGCGGTGATTAGGCTACTGACCACGACGGTCAGAGAAACGACGAGCAGCCCGGCAGCACTCAATAGCACGAGTGACAATGCCTTTGCCCCCAGGAACTGCCACCTCCCGGTACCCCTTGCCAGCGCTGTACGCAGGGTGCCCCAGCCGTACTCGACCCCCATCGAGGACGCCCCCAGGACTATGACGAGGAAGACGCCGATGTAATGGGCGATTCCGAGACTGTTGGCGAGACTCCCCGGAAGGACGAAGAACCCCCGGTGGCGCTCCCGGTCATCCTCTATCTGCTCAACAATACTCAGACAGCGCTCCCGCCGTAGTGGCGACTTGCGGGCCTCCTCTCGGAACTCTTCAGAGACCTTCTCCGCCTTGGCGGCGGCGGTCCCGTCCAGGATATCGGCGCATGTGATCGTGACTGTGGGAGCCCTTCCACGCGCATCCGGCACTCCGGGGTAACCAGAAGCGTATTCGTTGCCCACGTTCCCATATGAAGCGTAGAAACCCCACAGGGTGGCCTGAACGACCACCAGGGTCACAACCAAAACAACTCCCAGCGGGTGAGGCGCAGCACCTGGGCTATCATTCGCCCTTCGCTCCCGCGATGTCCTTACACTGGAAGAGCCAGAGGGCCGCACCGCCGAGCACGGCGATGTATGCCGTCAGGACAAGGAAAGCGTGCAACTGGCTCGGCAGGTTCTGTAGAGGGAACAGAGCGGCGTCGCCACCCGTTGCTTGGACTCCTGTTTCGGTCATCCAGGCCACGATGCTAGGACCTAGCAGGAAGTCCGAGACGTTGCTGAACCAGTCGAACAAGTTCGTCAGGATGCCGACGAGTATCAGCTCGACGAAGTAGTACGCCAGGGAGATGGAAATGCCCATGCTCGCGGAAGATGTCAGCACCGCAAGGAACAGCGCCAGGATGGCATATGGGACGATCGCATAGAGTGTCTTGCCGAACAGGGTGAGCGCAGTGGACCACTCGCCCGATCCAGCGAGCCCGACACTGCCCTCGCTGATGAGCGAAGCGCCTATCAGGCTGCTTGCTGCAACGGCTAGGCATACTCCAAGTAGACCAAGTCCGGCCAATAGCAGAACCGACAACGCCTTCGCCTTCAGGAACTGCCAACGGCCGATACCCCTGGTCAAGGCCGTCCGTAACGTGCCCCAGCCGTACTCGCCGCCCATCGCCGACCCCGCCAGGATCATGATGAGGATGACGCCAACAGTTTGGGCAACGGCCAGGCCATTGGAAATGCTGTCCGGAAGGACAAAGAACTGGCGTAAACGATGACGTTCCCGCTCTACTTCCTCAAGCAGATCAGGGCAGTGTTCTCGACCAGCTTCAATCTCCGCGAGTACGCGTTCCCGCTCCTGTTCTGGGACACGGGTCATCGCGGCGGTAATGGATGCGTCGTCTACCTCGGCGCATCCAAACCTCGTAACGGAGGCCAAGCCATCCGCGCTCACTGGTCCGTGATAAGCCTCAAAGTCCGCTCTGACTACGTTGCCATACGAGAAGAACGTACCCCAGATGGAAAGTTGTGTAATAGCTACAGCAACGGCCAGGAGTATCCACGGCATCCATCTCTTGCGGAGCTTGAACCACTCCCAGCGGGTGAGGCGCAGCACCTGGGCTATCACTCGGCGCCCTTCTTTTCGTCGCCAGTAATCTCCAGGAAGTACTGCTCCAACGACATCTCGTCGGCTGCCATCTCCGTGACGTAGACCTCCACGCGACCCAGGGCCACACTCAGTTCCGACCCTCGCCCGCTCGGAGCCGTCACCACTACGACTTCGCCATCCATCGCCACCTCGCCAACCCACTCCAGCGCCGACAGGATTTCGATGGCCTTCGCGTTGTCTGTGGTACGCAAGCGCACCCGCTCGCCCGCTCGGGAATGCACCAGGTCGGCGACCTTGCCCTGGGCGATGAGCTTGCCCTTCGAGAGGATGGCCACGCTGTCGCACACCTGCTCCACCTCGTGCAGCAGGTGGCTCGACAACAGCACCGTGCGCTCACCTGCACCCAGGTCCCGTATCATCTCCCGCACCTCGGCCATGCCCGCAGGATCCATGCCGTTGGTCGGCTCGTCCAGGAACAGAAGCTCAGGATCACCAAGGAGCGCGTAGGCCAATCCTAGACGCTGCTTCATGCCCAGGGAGTAGGTGCGAAACCGGCTGTGTGCTCGGTCGGCAAGACCCACCTTGTCAAGCAGATCGTCCAGCTCCTTGCGATCACCCCTACCGGTGATCCCCTGGTAGTAGGCGAGGTTGTCTCGGCCTGACAGGTAGGGATAGAACGAGGGGGTCTCCACGATGGCGCCGACGCGATGGAGCGCATCCCGATGCGGTATACGACCACCGAACAGGCTGAAGCTGCCTCCTGTCGGCTTCACCAGCCCGAGCAGCATGCCCATAGTGGTCGTTTTGCCCGACCCGTTTGGCCCCAGAAGGCCGAAGACATGGCCTCGCGGCACCTCCAGCAAGAGGTCGTTCACGGCCAGGATGTCTCCGTACCGCTTAGTCAGCCCATCTGTCTGGATGACGAGTTCGTTCATGTAGTCCATCCTTTCGCACATCAAGTGTGAGTGCTGACCGGAGCCTCGGCATGATAGCGTCGCAGAAATCGAACAGGGTTAGAGGAGGGGGCATCAACTCTTCCCGGAGCCGGACACTGGCTCACCCCCCTCGACCACTTCAGGTGGCTGGTCACAGGGTGGTGGAGCCTGCCCCGCCGTCACGGATAAGCCCGATGGAGAAAGCCGATACGGGAACTACGAAGACCGGACCCTGTTCCCCAGGAAGAAGCGGCCAGTTTGAATTATCTCCAATCAGGGTGTCCCTGTCCATCAGGTTTTATGTTCCGAAATGGTAAGATGATGGTCTATGGGCGCTTCCTAAAGTGACAAAGACGCCTAGGTGAATGAAGTGCCTGAGGACATCACAAGGTCTGAGAGGATGAGGCGGTCTCTCCGCAAGATCGGTTACGTGATCGGCGGATTGGCCTTCGCCTACATGCTGTTGAGTATATTTACGTTCCTGGTACAGCGGGAGACATGGCCCATCGCATTCCTGAAGCTGGTGGCGGGCATGTCGCTCGCGTGCGCCGCATTCGGGGTAATCTTCCCCTATGTGTGGAAGCCGGAGGAGTTCTTCATCAAGAGGCTCAGGCCAAAGGGCAAGACCACTAACGCGCAGCTTCTGGCGAGAGCCTTCGTTGGCTCGGGTCTAGCGGGAGCAGCCTGGGCGCTGGGCAGCGGCCTCATTTGGGGTCTGCGGCTCGATGCGTGGCTTACGGTGGCGCTGCTCTGGGGTCTCGTGGGAGGGACCGTCATCTACATCTCTCTCAGGTTCTTCACCTACCGGAAGCTGCCTCCAAACGACTCCAATGGCACCGGAAAGCGTGGCGGGATAACGCGCCAGTACATGGACTACATCGAACAACTCGAAACAGGTCAAGCCGGAAAGCTCATCCCGGACGAAGGGAAAACCACAGCTGCCATTCGCCGCTGCCTCGGTGCGGCAACTCAGCTGTTGGGCAAGAGCCTCGTCGTGAACCGCTTAGGGGACGTGGTTTTCTTCTGGGAAGATGGCAGCGGCCCCGCGCCGCGCCGGAGAGGTCGGCGAAGGAAGAACAACGCCGAAACCGAGCCTGATCATACCGTAACAGGAGCGCAAGTATGAGACGGCTGCTCTCCAAAGCGCCTCACCTGATTGTCCTATTGTTCCTCGCTTATACCGTAGTAAGCCTGGTACCGCCGTCAACCTGGAATGAGAACCGGATTACTGTCGCGTCGATCCTGGGCATCATCCTGATCGCATTCATTCTCTACTTCAAGTGGCTAAGGAACAGGCTGCTCTTCCTCAACAGCTGGCCAACTCCGGCCACCAACTCCAGGATTCGTCACTATCTGAGGATACTGCTCTTGCTCGACTATTCCCCAAGGAAGGCCCGTACGCTGAAGCAAGTGGTTATTTCTATGCTACTCCCTTTCTTGACGCTCTTGCTGTTCGTAGTGGCGGCAATCATGGCTTCCTTATTCTTCGACGTGCCTGACGGCTTCCGTGACATAGTGTTAAAGTTCGGATTGCCGATGCTATTGGGATCCGTATTCGTATACGCTGCGCTTCATGGCCTAGTGTTCAGGTTGAGGATCAAGTACGACCTGAAAAACGCCCTTATATCCATCATCATATACCTGCCGATGTTCACTTTCGCGATCATTGCGTTGTTGCATTTTAGTATGTTCGTGCTTGACGGCGAGACGCCATTTCTTGCCATCTCATGGTTCGAAGTCATGCTTGCGTCATACTTCGGCGCAATTTGTTGCATATTGCCTGTGCTAACGCATCGAGTTGGCTTAGACCCAGCGCCCGCGCCTGTGATAACCACTCACCGCTTTTACCAGCCTACTGAGATAGCAATATCTCTGGGTTCCCTAGTCGGCCTTGCGACAGTGGTCCTCCTAGCATCGGTTCGTTCAGTTTAGGGTGTGGCGATCCCGGCGCAGCAAGATAGGCGCCGAGACCGGGTAGCAACGACGCCGAAGGGCCTCCGGGCATCAAGCCAACAATCGGCACTATGCCTCCGCTCGGTCACGGGCGCAAGCGAGATCTGAAGTACACTGCGCCGAGTCCATTGAGCAGACCGCCCAGTAGTGTGAGAGGGATTATCCCTTGTAGGCCGTCAGCGATAATGGGACTGCGATACTCGGGCATCCTCGGCTCAGGCCTGGACCTAAATGGAAGCGGCACAATGCCATCGAAGCGATCTGTCGACTCGTTCTCGAGGCGGCCCACCATGCCCACTGACTAGGTGAGTATGGTCTTGCCCCATTCTTTGTACCAGTCGTAATGTTAGTTTCGTGGGTCATTGAACCCCTGCTGTGGCCACCAGTGCAAAGGCCTCCGGGGCGAGGTTGCCCAGGGCGCTGTGGGGACGTTCGCCGTTGTAGTGTCGGCGCCACCCCTCTATTTTCTCCCGAGCGTCCTCCAAAGACGAGAACGTAATTGATTAGCGGGATCGGCGTCGGTAGGGGGGGTTGTGGGGTACTGAACAAGTTTTTATACTTTGGCTGTGTGTGAGGCCAAAGACTTCCCTCCCTCTGAGCGCGACGAGCTGATGGGGCTGGTCACGCAGTTGCAAGGGCAGGTTGGCGAGCCAAGGGAAATCGAGTGAGGTAAGCGCTGTGAATTCGACTCAGAAGGCAAGGCAAGGCAAGGCAAGGCAAGGCAAGGCAAGGCAAGGCAAGGCAAGGCAAGGCAAGGCAAGGCAAGGCAAGGCAAGGCAAGGCAAGGCAAGGCAAGGCAAGGCAAGGCAAGGCAAGGCAAGGCAAGGCAAGGCAAGACAATGACGCCACTAACACCGGCCGCGAGGCCGAGTACTGGCGCATGGCCGATGCCCTGCGGGGCAGCATGGACGCCGCCGAGTACAAGCACGTCGCCCTAGGCCTCATCTTCCTCAAGTACATCTCCGACGCCTTCGAGGAGGCCCACGCACAACTAGAGGCGGAGGTCGAACAGGGCGCGGACCCCGAAGACCCAGACGAGTACCGCGCCCAGAGCATTTTCTGGGTGCCGCCCGAGACCCGCTGGCAGTACCTAAAGAACCAGACGCGCCAACCCACCATTGGCCGACTGGTGGACGACGCTATGGTCGCCATCGAGCGGGACAACACGGCGCTCAAGGACGTGCTGCCCAAGGACTATGCCCGTCCCGCTCTCAACAAGACTCGCCTCGGTCAGGTCGTAGACATGGTGAGCAACATCAAGGTGGGCGGAGCAGATGCCCGCGCCATTGATGTGCGCGGCAGCGTCTACGAATACTTCCTTGAGCAGTTCGTCCTAGCCGAAGGTCGCAAGGGCGGCGAGTTCTACACGCCCCGCAGCGTCGTGCGCCTCCTCGTCGAGATGCTGGAGCCCTACCAGGGCAGGGTCTACGACCCCTGCTGCGGCTCTTCCGGCATGTTCGTCCAGTCGGTCGAGTTCATCCGAGCTCACGCCAGCGGCAATGGCAACGGTGGCAGGGCTAAGACAGACATCTCCATCTACGGCCAGGAGTCTAACTACACCACCTGGCGCATGGCCAGGATGAACTTGGCGATCCGTGGCATCGAGGGGCAGATCAAGCACGGCGACAGCTTTCAGAACGACCGACACTCTGACCTGCGGGCCGACTACATCCTCGCCAATCCGCCCTTCAACGTGTCCGACTGGGGCGGCGAGCGCCTGCGGGACGACAGGCGGTGGGAGTACGGCGTGCCACCCGTGGGCAACGCCAACTTCGCCTGGGTGCAGCACTTCCTGTACCACCTTGCGCCGCGCGGTATTGCCGGCTTCGTCCTTGCCAACGGTTCCATGTCGTCGAACCAGTCTGGAGAGGGTGAGATTCGCAAGAACCTGATCGAAGCTGACTTGGTGGACTGCATCATAGCGTTGCCGGGCCAGCTGTTTCGGTCGACCCAGATACCCGCCTGTCTCTGGTTCCTGTCCAAGAGCCGCCGCAACGGGGAGCACCGGGATCGTCAGGGAGAGACCCTGTTCATTGACACCCGCAAGCTGGGCCACATGATCGACCGCACCCACAGGGACCTGTCACCAGAGGACATCGCCCGTGTCGCCGACACCTACCACGCCTGGCGAGGGAAGGAGGGCCTGGACGAGTACTCCGACATCCCAGGATTCTGCAAGAGCGCGCCGCTGGAGGAGATTCGGAGGCACGGTCACGTCCTCACGCCCGGTCGCTACGTCGGGGCCGAGCCGCAACCCGACGACGGGGTTCCTTTCGAGGAGAAGATGGCCCGACTCGCGGCCCAGTGGCGCGAGCAGCAGACCGAAGCGCAGCGGCTGGACGCGGCCATTGAGGCGAACCTGACGCGGCTGGGATTTGGAGATAGCCCATGAGCGTCGATTCCCTGTTCACGACCGAGTTTTGGGAGGATGGCAGCCACAGTCCGATGACGCTCCCGGAATATGCCAGCCAATTCTTGGCCGATATTGAGCGCCGATTCGGACCACGTGATCGCTCCTTTACACTGGTAGGCATCGACAGGTCGCAGGGCAAGCCTCCACACCTCTGGTTTCCAGATACCGGCATCGCGCCGGACGATGCCGAGAGGCGCTCCAGACACATCGTTATCAGGCTGGGACCAAATGCACTTATAGACCCGGTCCGGGCCAGGTGGCAGCTTGCCCACGAGTGCTTTCACCTGCTCGATCCTTGGAATGAGAGGGCAGACGGACGCCCCGCCAACTGGCTAGAAGAGGGGCTTGCCGCCTGGTACCAGAACAGTCGCGTCCCGGAAGCGGAGCATCACGAAGGTCTGTATGCCGCGGCAGAGGACCTCGTTAGGCCTCTAGTGGACGATTTGCCGAACGCTGTCAAACGCATTCGACTGGAGCGGCGACTGCGCATTAGCGAGATCACCCCCGACATCCTGCGGGACTACTGCCCTGGACTCAGTGAGGAGACGCTGCTGAAGCTCTGTCGACCGTTCCCAGGGACTACCGGAGAAGCTCGGCTATGACCTACAGCGACGAAGAAATCAGACGGCAGCTGCAGTTGGCCGAAGACAGCCATTGGGAATTCAAGGCGATCCAGTTCGCTGGTAACAGACCGAGAAGCCCGAGCCGCGAGGACCTGGCGGATGAGATCGCCGCTTTTGCCAATGCGGATGGCGGCGTGCTTCTCTGCGGCGTCACCGACGACGGCGAAGTCCAGGGCATGTCGCGCGAGCAGATCGTCGCTCTGGACTCCCTCCTGGTCGAGACCAGCACCGACTCCATTAGGCCGGCTGTTCGCATCCGCACCTATCACAGGCAGCTCGATGGCAGGCCGTTCATGCTGGTAGAAATACCGGGAGGCGATTCTCAGCATGACAGCCCAGGCGGAAGCTACGTTCGCGTCGGCGGCTCGAAGCGAAGGATGACGAGCGACGAGCGGCTGCGCTTGGCGCAGCGGAGGGGACAGGGGCGGTTCCATTCGTACGACGAGCAGACCGTCCCTGGCACCGGATTCGAGACCCTGGACGAGTCGCTTTGGAGACCCTTGTTGAGTGCGGAGGGCGCGGCGGAGCCGCAGTCGGCGCTAGTGAAGCTGGCGCTGCTGGCCAATGACGACGCGGGGATTCTGCGGGCTACGGTGGCTGGCGTGCTGCTAGGCACCCGAAGTCCCGAGCAGTGGCTGGCCAACGCCGGCATCACGGCGACCCGCTATCGTGGAGATGATCGCGCCTCCGGCCAAATTGACGCGCAGGAAATCACCGGCCCGATCAACCGGCAGATAGGCGACGCCGTAGCTTTTGCCATGAGACACATGCGCGTCGCGGCACGCAAGGACCCGGGCCGCGTGAATCTGCCCCAGTACAGCGAGAGGGCGCTGTTCGAGGCCATAACCAACGCCGTGGTGCATCGTGATTATTCGATATCCGGCATCAGGATACGGCTCTCGATGTTTGAAGACCGCCTGGAGATCCAATCGCCGGGCTCCCTGCCGAACAACCTGACTTTGGAGAGCATGGAAGCTCGCCAGGCGACGCGCAACGAAGCCTTGACCTCCGTGCTGGCACGTATGCCGGTGGGGGGGAATCCGGGGATCGGAGGACCGGCAGTTCTTCATGGAGCGTCGCGGTGACGGCGTTCGCATCATCATGCGCGAGACCCGGGAGCTCTCCGGCAAGCAGCCTGAGTATCGCGTGATCGACAACTCGGAAGTCCTCATCATCATCCCCGCGGCGAAGCTGGGCCAGAGCCCCGCCCGCGCCGTCATAACCGTGCGGTCCGCCGGCCAGCCCCTGCCCGGTTCCGATGTACTGGCCCTCTTCCCCAACAAGACAACGAAGGAATGCAGCAACCCGTTCACTTCTCCCTCGGAAAGCTCCTGAGTCTCACCGATGCCGACGGTAGGGAGGCGTCGGTTCGCATAGTCGAGGTGGTGGGCAGGTCGGCGCTCTTGGAATACCACCCTGTGACCAGTAAAAGGGGATTGGATGATTGACCTGAACCCAAATCACCTTGAAACGGTCAAGGCCATCCTCGCGGAGCACGCGCCAGAATGCGAGGTGAGAGCCTTCCGCTCCCGAGCGACGTGGACAGCCAAGAATTACTCCGACCTCGACTTCGCCGTAGTCGGTGAGGGGCCGGTGGATGAGAAGGCGCTCAGCCGGTTGAAGGAGGCCTTCGAGGAGTCCGACCTGCCCATGCGGGTGGACGTGCTCGACTGGCACACGATCTCCGAGAGGTTCCATCGCCAGATCCAGCACGACTATGTCGTTGTACAAGAGAGTACTAACCGAACTCTGGCGGGCGAGCGGCGTGAGACTCCGTTCTCGCAACTTCTCGCCGAGCCAGTACGCAACGGCGTATACAAGAAGAAAGAATTCCACGGGCGCGGCGCTAAGGTCGTCAATATGGGGGAGCTATTTGCCAATCCACGACTTCGTGACGTGGATATGAGACGAGTCGAACTGTCGGAGTCGGAACAACATCGGTTTAGCGTCCAGGCAGATGATCTCCTGTTTGCCCGGCGTTCGCTTGTCGCCGAGGGTGCTGGCAAATGTAGCGTAGTTCTTGAGATAAGCCCGAATCCACCGAAGGACGGCCTTGGGGACAGCCCTTGAAGAAGCCAGCGGGTGCTCCTCTGAATCTGGGATAATGGTTTTGGAACAGAAACCCGCCCGGAAACAAGGAGCACCCAATAGATGCTGCCACAGAACAATCCCGACCGTATCCGCATCCTCTTTGACGACCATCGCCTGGTGGCCAATGCCGGCCTGCTCCTGCCCGCCACCCTCGCCCTACGCCTTGGCCTGCCCCAACTCCTCCGGAAGCACCTCGACCTCGGCGGAGCGCCGGGACGGGCGAACACTGGGGACAAGATGCTGACGCTGGTCGCTTCCGCGCTGGCAGGCGGCGACTGCATCGACGACGCCGATGCGCTGCGCGCTGGTGGGACGGTCGGTGTTCTAGGCTGCGTGGTCAAGGCGCCATCCACCCTGGGCACCTTCCTGCGCAGCTTCCGGTGGGGCCACGTCCGTCAACTCGACCGGGTGAGCCGCGAGTTGCTGGCCCGGGCTTGGCAGGCCGGGGCGGGACCCGGCGACGGGCCCCTGACCATTGACCTGGACTCCACCATCTGCGAGACCTACGGACTGGCCAAGGAGGGAGCCCGCCACCACGGCTATACCGGCGCCCGCGGCTACCACCCGCTGCTGGCCATTGCCGCCGGCACCGGCGAGGTGCTGATGTCCCGGCTGCGCGAGGGCCGGGCCAACACCGCCCGTGGCGCCGCCCACTTCTTGCGTGAGACGGTGGGGCGGGTGCGCTACGGCGGGGCCAGGGGACAACTCACGGTGCGGGCCGACAGCGGCTTCTACGCCCACACTGTCGTTGCCGCCTGCCGGGAAATGGATGTCCGCTTCTCTATCACCATCCGCCAGCGCGCCAGCCTGCGGGACCTGATCGAGGCGATACCAGAGGAGGACTGGACTCCCATTCCCTACTGGATGGATGGCGCCGCCGATGTCGCCGAGACGACTTACACCCCGTTCCAGACCAAGCCGGACGCCGCGCCGGTGCGGCTCATTGTCCGGCGGGTGAAGCCGACGCCCGGTTCCCAGCTCGCCCTCTTCGCCAGATACAGCTATCACGCCTTCATCACCGACCGGGACGGGGAGTTGCTCGAACTGGAGGCTGATCATCGCCGCCACGCCGAGATCGAGAACGCCATACGCGACCTCAAGTACGGCGTTGGGCTGAACCACATGCCGTCGGCGCGCTTCGCCGCCAACGGCGCCTGGCTGGCGGTCCAGGTGATGGCGCATAACCTGGCCCGCTGGACGGCGCGGATTGGTCTGGGCGAGCGGACCGTGATCACCAAGACCCTCAGGCGGCGGGTCTTCGCTCTGGTGGGACGGATCACCCGCTCGGCGCGCCGCCTCACTTTGCATCTCCCCCGGCGCTGGCCTTGGGAAACCCAGTTCAGTCGCGCCTTGGCCCGGCTGCAAGCCATTCCGTTCCCGGCCTGACGGCCAGCCTGCAACTGACTCAACGTCCCCGCAATCTCGCGCCACCCCGGTCGCGAGAGTCCCCTGCTGCGTATCCTCTCGCCATCCCGCGCATCGCAACTCCCGCATAGGGCCTTAGGGGCCCTGTGCGGCGACTGAAGACCGTCCGCCGGCCTCCCATCTACCCCAACCCCAGGCCATCTCCCCTGTAGCTCCCTCACCCACCCCCTTCCGCTGTCCTCACGCCGTCCATCCGTGTCCTTCGGTGGATTCGGGCTTGGACCAACTTCCACCGGACACTGTCGACGCACATCCGCACCTTCTTCGAGGTCAGGTTCACACTCGAAGACCTCCGTGAGCCGACGCCGACTAGGGAGCAAGCCGAGCAGTATCCTTACATCAGCGACAATCTGCGCGTACCGGAGTCCATCATCTATCTCCTGCACAAACCCTGACAGGCCCAAATCTGGAGAGCGGAAGCCCCGAGCAGTGGACAGATACCGCTCAGCTAAACCTCGTCGGCGCCTAGCACGCGGCGCCGTCGGCGACACCGCGGTCTAGTAATCCGCGCGACCAATGAATATCGCTATTCGGCAAAAGACCGCGAACGATCTTCAAGGCTACTCCCAAGTGCCTATGATCCTTACGGTGTGCTCTCGATACCGCGCCGAGTTAGTCGATGGAGGTCTGGGAGGCTGGATCCAGAATGAGGAGCCTATCAATCCGCTATGGGAGAAGGACTACGATGAGGTAGAGCATCCCACGGGATGGCTCAAGCTCGGAATTTAAATTGGACGGTCTTTGCCGCCTACGATGCACAACACCGCGTCGGCGGCGCCATTGTCGTTTGGGACACTCCGGGGGATCTACATGCTGGAGGCGAGAACGGACCTCGCCGTGCTGTGAGATATCAGGGTCCGCAGCGAGTATCGTCGGTTGGGAATTGGCTCTCAGTTGTTCGACAGGTGTGCGGAGTGGGTAAAGCGGAAGGGATGCAGCCGCCTCAAGATCGAGACTCAGGACATTAACGTGCCTGCCTGCCGTTTCTACGCTTCCAAGGGATGTGAGCTAAGGGGCATTCACCACGGCATGTACTCTGAGCATCCCGACGAGGTCCAGTTCCTGTGGTACCTTGACTTGTGAGGGTCCCAGGTCGGGCTACCAGTGGCACGCGAAGCACCTCAGAGCCCCCGATCTCTAATCTGACCATTGGGTCCAGCGTGATTCATGGCTGAGCCTATGATATCGGCCATACGTGCAGACCAAGTTCCGTCGGCGCAAAGGGTCTTGGCCAACGCATTTGCTGACGCTCCCCGCTTCGAGTACCTGCTTCCACGCGACGCCCGGCGACACGCGAAACTAATCTGGTACTGGGGAGCAGTCATCCGTGCATGTATTCGGTCAGGGTGGCTAGTCCAAGTGGTACACGGGAACGCCTGCTCTACCGTACGGGCTGTCGCGATTTGGGAACCTCCCCTACAGGTCAAGCACAGCATTCTTACAGTGATGCGATCAGGCCTCATCGCCGCTCCTATCCGCCTGGGTCTCTCGGGTTATCGGCGCAGGCGTGCCTTAGGTCGCTTACTTGCGGAGCTAGACCCGCCGCACCCATGTTGGTATCTGGATACCATCGGCGTCGAGCCTTCAGAGCAGGGAAAAGGTTTGGGGACGGCTTTGCTTGGCGCTATGCTCCAGAGAATCGATGAACAGGCCTTACCCACATTCCTCGATACGTCCGCGCCGCACAATCTTGGCTACTACGAGCGATTCGGCTTTCGAGTCACGGCACAGTCAAGCCTACCCAACGGACTGCGCTTATGGGGCATGACGAGACCCCCGGACTCCACGCCTAGCGACCTGTGCGACTACTAGGTGGAACTCCTTGGTCCAGCGCGGTAGCTCCTGTTCGCTGAACCCAGAGCAACTGGCGCTTAAAGACCTTAGTGGACACCACCATCCACAGCCTACCTAGCAGAACGACTCAGGGACACCTCGTCGAAACACGTCCCTGGTGTCTGGCTATCGGCGGGTACAGGAATGGAATTGTTGATGATGGCCTTCCCAGGCATAACCAAAATCTCACTGACGAAGCTCTCGACAAAGGCCATCCGCTCGGGCAACTCGCTCTCTTTCAGAAACTCAGTCATGTCCCGGGCGCAGACCGCTATGTCCTCCACCTCGTCCTTTACCGTCTCGTGCTGAGAGAGGATGACCTTGGCCTCCGCAGCTGAGGCCTCTAGGCGCCTCCTCCGGTCACTGTTGACCCTGATCCGGAGATCCGTGCCGGATGGGGGGATCGTCGGTGGTTTCCACAAGTCTCCAGACCCGGTCCAGCCTGCGACGTACGTCCGCGAGCTCAGACTCGATGGTCTCCAGTCTTATCCGTTGCTCGTGCTCCATCGCGTTCAGTTCCTGGGCCACGACTTGCGTCAGATCGCCCATGTTGCTATAGGCGAGGACGCTGGACCAAATCCTGCCGACGACCAACTCCTCGAAGTGTCGGGCATTGAGCCTGGGGGTCTCGCAGGCTCCCTTGCCCAGCTTAACGAGCGACGGGCAGACGTAGTAGGCGTACTTTCCACTCTTGGCGAACTGGCCGGTGAGCGCCCTGTTGCAGGTCTTACACCTGATCAGCCCGCTGAGCATGAAGGAGCTTCTCACCCTGCGGGGGTGGATGGCCTTGGGAGAGCGGGAGCTCTTAACCTTTCTGACGCGGTGGAACTGGTCCTCGGAGACGATGGCAGGAAACGCCTTCTCCACCCGCACCGGGCCGGCCTTGCCCTCAATCGAGGCGCCCCAGACCAGCTTCCGCGGTTTCTAATAGACACAAAAAACTGCGGTACTCGTGGGGGGTGGGCCTGGAGGCTGCTGAAGGTGACAGCGCCGAGACTTCTCGCTAGCAACGTCCCGACAGGCCGACCGAAGGAGCCTAGGACGCCGCCGTCCTGGAGGCGGTGACCGTGTAGGCGACGGAGGAATCCCCTTGCAGCGTGAACCGGACCTCCTAGCCGCTCACATTCACTCCCGCCGAGTCGTGGTTGCTTTCTACGTAGGCGAACCCTGCGGGCAGCGTCTCCGTCACCCGTCCAATGCCCCCGTAGTTGGCGACCTGGATGGTGACCGTCACCGTCCCGCCGGGGGCCACCGATGCCGGGTTGAAGCTCCGGGTGGCGCTGGGCTCATTATTCTGCTGCGCGGCTACCGAGGCGACGCCCACAAGAAGTACCACACCCGCCATCGCAACAGCTATCATCGCTGTCATTGCTGTCAATATTTTTTTGTTCAAGCTCGTCCTCTCAATTGTGCTGGCGCGGGGGGTTCCGCAGCACTTGATCTGCGGAACCCCGGGTATCCTTCTCTAATTAGTCTCCCAGGTACAGCTCTATGAGCTTGAACACGTCAGCCCTAGTAGGCGCACCCGCACCTCCATCCAGGTAGTCGTTGATCGCCGCAAAGACTTCGGACCTCTCAATTTCGTCGTCGTTGTTGGCGTCGTACCGGTCAATCAGGGGGTCCTCGCTGCTCACGCAGTTGACGACGCCAAGCCTAATGGCGATGTCCTCCAGCCACGCCTGGAATGAGGCGTCTGTTGACGCACACAGCCCCGTGCCACTCAAATCTAGGTGGGTGAGCGAGGTCAGGCTGGTGAAGGAGCCGGGCAATGGTCCGGAAAGGCCCGAATTGCCGTCCAGGTACAGCCCTTGCAGGTTGGAGAGGTTTCCCAGCTCCGTCGGTATCTCTCCAGTCAACTGGTTCCTCTCCAGTGTCAGCACTGTCAGGTTGGAGAGGTTTCCCAGCTCCGTCGGTATCTCCCCAGTCAACTGGTTCTCCCCCAGGTACAGCCCTGTCAGATTGGAGAGGTTTCCCAACTCCGTCGGTATCTCCCCAGTCAACCCGTTCCTAAAGAGCACCAGATACGTCAGGTTGGACAGGCGCCCCAGCTCAGGCGGTATCTCTCCCGTCAACTGGTTGCCCCAGAGGTACAGCCCTTGCAGGTTGGAGAGGCTGCCCAGCTCCGTCGGTATCTCTCCCGTCAACTGGTTCCTCCCCAGGTACAGCCGTGTCAGGTTGGAGAGGTTTCCCAGCTCCGTCAGTATCTCTCCCGTCAACTGGTTGCCCTGGAGCCACAGCTCCGTCAGGTTGGACAGGCCGCCCAGCTCAGGCGGTATCTCTCCCGTCAACTGGTTGCCCCAAAGGTACAGCCCTTGCAGGTTGGAGAGGTTCCCCAACTCCGTCGGTATCTCACCCGTCAACCCGTTGTCGGCGAGAGCCAGATACGTCAGGTTGGACAGGCGCCCCAGCTCAGGCGGAATCTCGCCCGTCAACTGGTTGCCCCAGAGGGACAGCCCTTGCAGGTTGGCGAGGCTGCCCAACTCCGTCGGTATCCTCCCGTCTAGACCCAAAGCACCAAGGTCGAGTTCGGTCACATGTCCATGCGTTCCACCAAGCACGACACCGTTCCACTCCGTGATAGGAGTGTCCGCCGACCAGTTTAGTGAGGCAGTCCCAGCCAACGTGTCCCGCGCCGCCAGCAGCATCCCGCAATCAGATTTCAGCCCAGCGTTAGTCGCATCCACCACGGCGCCCCCGCTAACGCAGGGATGCTCGCTGCAGAACGGCAGACCGAGTCTCGCAATGTCATTATTCGGCACGTCGCGCAGTCCGTCGGGGACGCATCCGGTCAAAAGGTTGCCGCCGAGGTACAGTTCCTGCAGGTTGGCGAGGTTCCCCAACTCCGTCGGTATCTCTCCAGTCAACTGGTTGCCGTATAGCCACAGCTCCGTCAGGTTGGACAGGCCGCCCAGCTCAGGCGGAATCTCGCCCGTCAACTGGTTGCCCCAGAGGTACAGCTCCTTCAGGTTGGACAGGCCGCCCAGCTCAGGCGGAATCTCGCCCGTCAACTGGTTGCCCCAGAGGTACAGCCCTTGCAGGTTGGAGAGGTTGCCCAGCTCCGTCGGTATCTCTCCCGTCAACTGGTTCTCCCCCAGGTACAGCCCTGTCAGGTTGGAGAGGTTCCCCAACTCCGTCGGTATCTCCCCCGCCAACCGGTTGCCGCCAAGGTCCAGCGAGTGCAGGTTGGAGAGGCTGCCCAGCTCCGTCGGTATCTCCCCCGTCAACTGGTTGCCCTGGAGCCACAGCTCCGTCAGGTTGGACAGGCCGCCCAGCTCAGGCGGAATCTCGCCCGTCAACTGGTTGCCGTGGAGCCACAGCAACGTCAGGTTGGACAGGCCGCCCAGCCCCGTCGGTATCTCTCCAGTCAACTGGTTCTCCCCCAGGTACAGCTCTCGCAGGTTGGAGAGGTTGCCCAGCTCCGTCGGTATCTCTCCCGTCAACCCGTTGTCGGCGAGAGCCAGATACGTCAGGTTGGACAGGCCGCCCAGCTCAGGCGGTATCTCGCCCGTCAACTGGTTCCCCACCAGGTACAGCCCTGTCAGGTTGGAGAGGTTCCCCAACTCCGTCGGTATCTCGCCCGTCAACTGGTTGCCCTGGAGCCACAGCTCCGTCAGGTTGGACAGGCGCCCCAGCTCAGGCGGAATCTCGCCCGTCAACTGGTTGCCCCAGAGGGACAGCTCTTGCAGGTTGGCGAGGCTGCCCAACTCCGTCGGTATCCTCCCGTCTAGACCCAAAGCACCAAGGTCGAGTTCGGTCACATGTCCATGCGTTCCACCAAGCACGACACCGTTCCACTCCGTGATAGGAGTGTCCGCCGACCAGTTTAGTGAGGCAGTCCCAGCCAACGTGTCCCGCGCCGCCAGCAGCATCCCGCAATCAGATTTCAGCCCAGCGTTAGTCGCATCCACCACGGCGCCCCCGCTAACGCAGGGATGCTCGCTGCAGAACGGCAGACCGAGTCTCGCAATGTCATTATTCGGCACGTCGCGCAGTCCGTCGGGGACGCATCCGGTCAAAAGGTTGCCGCCGAGGTACAGTTCCTGCAGGTTGGCGAGGTTCCCCAACTCCGTCGGTATCTCTCCAGTCAACTGGTTCCTCTCCAGTGTCAGCACTGTCAGGTTGGAGAGGTTTCCCAGCTCAGGCGGTATCTCTCCAGTCAACTGGTTCCTCTCCAGTGTCAGCACTGTCAGGTTGGAGAGGTTGCCCAGCTCCGTCGGTATCTCTCCCGTCAACCCGTTGTCGGCGAGAGCCAGATACGTCAGGTTGGACAGGCCGCCCAGCTCAGGCGGTATCTCGCCAGTCAACTGGTTGCCGGAGAGGAACAGCTCACTGACCCGTCCGTCGGGGTCATTGCTGACACCGTACCACTCCCTAATTGGCCGGTCGCTCAGCCAGTTGGTGGTGTTCGTCCAACTCGCCCCGCCCGTGGCATTGTAAAGCTCGACCAGTGCCGCCCGGTCCTCTGCCGAGTCCATCGGTGCACAGCTGCTGCCCCGGACGGTGGATACACTTTGGAGCCATGTTTGGAATGCCTCGTCGACCGGCGCGCAAAGCCCTGAGTTGTTATGGAAGACAAACCCCGCCAGCAATGTTAGCCCCGTTAAACTATGCGGTATCTCCCCGGTCAACTTGTTGTCGTAGAGGTACAGCCCTTGCAGGTTGGAGAGGCTGCCCAGCTCCGTCGGTATATCCCCAGTCAACTGGTTCCCCCCGAGGTCCAGCCACGCCAGGTTGGAGAGGCTGCCTAGCTCCGTCGGTATCTCCCCTGTCAATTGATTCCCCCACAGTGACAGCCCTTGCAGGTTGGAGAGGCTGCCCAACTCCGTCGGTATCTCCCCTGTCAACTGGTTCCCCCCGAGGTCCAGCGTCTCCAGGTTGGAGAGGCTGCCTAGCTCCGTCGGTATCTCCCCTGTCAATTGATTCCCCCACAGTGACAGCCCTTGCAGGTTGGAGAGGCTGCCCAGCTCCGTCGGTATCTCCCCGGTCAGCTGGTTGCCATGAAGCCCCAGCTGTTGCAGGTTGGAGAGGTTGCCCAGTTCCCGCGGTATATCCCCAGTCAACTGGTTCCCCCCGAGGTCCAGCGTCTCCAGGTTGGAGAGGTTGCCCAGCTCCGTCGGTATCTCCCCGGTCAACTTGTTGTCGTAGAGGTACAGCCCTTGCAGGTTGGAGAGGCTGCCCAGCTCCGTCGGTATATCCCCAGTCAACTGGTTCCCCCCGAGGTCCAGCCACGCCAGGTTGGAGAGGCTGCCTAGCTCCGTCGGTATCTCCCCTGTCAATTGATTCCCCCACAGTGACAGCCCTTGCAGGTTGGAGAGGCTGCCCAACTCCGTCGGTATCTCCCCTGTCAACTGGTTCCCCCCGAGGTCCAGCGTCTCCAGGGAGAGGTCGCCCAGCTCGGCCGGGATAGGCCCTGTCAAGTAGTTGAACGAGAGGTCCAGCCATTGCAGGTTGGAGAGGTCGCCCAGCTCGGCCGGTATCGGACCCGTCAACTGGCCGACCGGGAGGGCCAGCTCTACCAAGTTGGAGAGGTCGCCCAGCGCGGCCGGTATCGGACCCGTCAACTCGTTCCACCCGAGCCACAGGGATTCCAGGTTGGTGAGGTCGCCCAGCGCGGCCGGGATCGGCCCGGTCAACCTGCCGCGCCCCTCGCTCCCGAGGTTCAGCGCTCGCAGGTTGGAGAGGTCGCCCAGCGCGGCCGGGATCGGCCCCGTCAACGGGTTGTCCGAGAGCCGCAGCGACTCCAGGTTGGTGAGGTCGCCCAGCGCGGCCGGGAGCGCCCCATACAAACTGTTGGACGAGAGGTTCATCGCAGTAACCCGGCCGCCGCTGTCCGTGGTGACGCCGTGCCACTCATCAAGGGGCCTGCCACTCAACCAGTTCGTCCTGGTGGTCCAGCTTCCGCCTTCCGTGGCGTTGTAGAGGGCGACCAGCACGGCCCGGTCCGAGGCCACGCTCCCGCCGTCTTCAGCCGTGTCGCCGTGATCGTCAACAAGGGACACCGTCAGCGTGTAAGTCCCTACGCCGTAGCCATACACCGCAACGTAGCGCTCGCCGGAACTGGGAGCTTCCCAATAGAGGCGCGACGCAAAGGTCTCGTAGTCATCGTTGCTGTCCAGAAACGACCAGTCGACGTCGTACAGGTCTACTATCGAGTCGTCCAGCGTTCCCAGCGCCACGTCTATTTGGTAGCTCTGTCCCCGCTCGGCTTGGAAACGGAAGAGGTCGATGTCACCATCGTAGTCCAGCGCTCCCCGAATATCCGCTCCCACTCTTATCGCGGTGGCGTCCCCCTCCGAGTTGCCATGGTCGTCAACGATGAGGGACACCGTCAGCGTGTAAGACCCTAGGCCGTAGCCCTCAACCGCAACGTAGCGCTCGCCGGAACTGGGAGCGTTCCAATAGAGGCGCGAGGCCAAGGTATCCCCGTAGTCGTCGTTAGTGTCCAGCCACCCGTCGGAGTCGAACAGGCTTACTATCGAGTCGTCCAGCGTTCCCGGCGCCACGTCTATCTGGTAGCTCTGTCCTCGCTCGGCTTGGAAACGGAAGAAGTCGATGTCACCATCGTAGTCCAGTGCTCCCCGAACATCGGCTCCCACTCTTATCGCGGTGGCGTCGTCTATGTCATTGCCGTGATCGTCGGTCGCATCTTCGCGGTCGTCTGGCACATCCTCTGGGTCTATACAGCCAGCCTCTATCATCTGTTGACGGACGTCCTCGGGCAGCCGGGCGGCAGCCTCGCTTAACTTTTCTTCTGAAGCGGCTGATATGGTCGCCATTAGGAAGAAGCGGATGAAGTCTATGACATCGTCCTTGGGCTGTAAATCAACAAAAGCCTGGATCGTGCGAAAGCCCTCAATGTTCAGCAAGTGCCACTCAGACAGTTGGGCAGGCGGGGTCAGCGCCTCCAATCTATCCGCATCCGCCGCAATTAGAGAAGAAAGGTCACCAAAGGTGGCGTCATCCGCCAGTTCCTGCTCCGTCGTGGCGCAGAGCGTCAGGTACTCGTCAAGGGATAACGGCGTTGGCTCCGGCATCTGTTGACGGACGTCCCTGGGCACCCGGGCGGCAGCCTCCCTTGACTTTTCTACGAAATCGTCTCCGACCGCGTTCATAGTGGGGTTGTCGACCATGACATCGTCCTTGGGCTGTGTATCAACACCAGCCTGGGCGGCGCGATAGGCCTCAATGTGCAGCAAGTGCCACTCGGCCTCAGCCGACGGCGTGGGGCTTGGCTCGTCAGAAAACCCGACAAGGAGTATGGCCAAGAGTGCAACGCCGCCGACCAGCAGGCTGATGATGGACTTTGACATTTCCGCTCTCCTCCTGGTGCGAGATGAAGCGCCAACAATTGCGGCTACATTAGCCCTCCACATGACGCGCCGTAAGGTTCGTTTGTACCTAATTGGAGGGGTACTTTTGTACCTGTCCGATGGGGTATGGTTGAACCTTGCCGACGCCGCCGAGCGGCGTACACTACTAGAGTCGAGGCTTGGATTTGCAGACCACGCCACACGATGCGGTTGCAGAGTCACACCGGGCGGTCGATCGGACCGACCCGGACGACCTGCGGTACGGCTTGAGGATTTCGGTATGGGTGCGATGGTTTCTCCTGATAGCCTGGCTGTTGCAGTTCAACTACCGGCCCAACTTCGCGGATCCGGTCTATATTCCGACCACGTTGTTGGCAGTATCACTGCTGGCCCTCAACGGCTACGTTCACTACTGCATCCGGTCGAATCGGACGGTGACGCGGCGCTGGGCGCTCGCTCTCAGCACAATGGACGTGTTGACGGCTACAGCTGGCATCGTGGTCTCATCCAGTGGATTTCAAAACACCTTCTTCGTGCTGTACTACCCCGCCCTCGCTATGTTCGCCGTGGTGTTCACGTCGTTCAGGCTCAGCTTCGCCTGGGTCACGATGGTCGCGGTGGGGTACGCGGTGTTGAGCCTGGTGATGGAGCCGGGCGTCGACTTCGAGATCAAGGAGGAGAAGGTACTGTTCACCAGGATCGTCGTCATGTACGCGGTCGTCGCAGCGGTCAATCTGGTCTCCAGGTTTGAGCGGATCAGGAGGATAGGGGCAGTGGAGCGGGAACGGGAGCTTCAGCGGGAGCGGATCGAGCTCTCGCAGACCATTCATGACACCATCGCCCAGTCCGTCTACATGATCGGCCTAGGCCTGGAGACGGCGATCGAGCTGGCGAACGCCCAGGACGACGAGAATCGCGACGAGTTGATCGCCAAGCTGGAGGCGACGCACGCCCTGTCGAAATCTACCATGTGGGAGCTGAGGCATCCCATCGACGCCGGACCCATATTCGAGGGCAGGGAGTTGAGCCGGGTGCTGAGGTCGCACGCCTCCACCTTCACCACGATCGCGTCGATTCCCACCGAGCTGGTCCAGTCCGGCAGGGAGCCCCGGCTTTCCACCGTCACACGGGGACTGCTCTTCTCGATAGCCCACAACGCCATGACCAACGCATTTAGGCACTCGCGCGCCGGCAGGGTCGCCATTACGCTGAGCTTCGATGGCGATGGGCTCCGAATGTCCGTATCGGACGACGGGATTGGCCTCCCCGACGACTACGAAGACCGCGGCCACGGCTTCAGGAGGATGAGAATGGATTCTGAGCGAATGGGCGGCAGCCTCGAAGCGGGCCCGGGCGAGTCGGGGCGCGGCACGACCGTAACCTGCGTGGTTCCGTATGACACGAAACGAAGAGGCGCGTAGCTTGGCGGCGGACAGACAGACCAGGGTGATGCTCGTGGACGACCACGAGATCATGCGCGACGGCCTCCGAGAGGTGCTCCAACGGGCCGGAGACTTTGAGGTGGTGGGTGAGGCCGGAGACGGCGCGGCGGCGGTGAGGGTCGCTCAGAATCTCAACCCCGACGTGATCGTCATGGATGTGATGATGCCTCTCAAGAACGGCATCGACGCGTGTCGCGAGATCACGGAGGCGCTCCCGGACACGAAGGTGCTGATGTTGACGGCCGCATCGGAGGAGGATGCGGTGATGGAGGCGGTAGCCGCTGGCGCGACTGGATACCTTCAGAAGTACTCCGGCAAGGATAGGCTGCTGCGTACCGTCCGCGACGTTGCGGAGGGAGAGTACCGTATACCCGGCGACGTGATCAGGCGCGTGTTCGCCGGACTCCGCGCAGGGGCGCCGCAACCGACCCACGGGTTGAATAGGCTGACCACGCGGGAACAGGAGATACTCACGCTGTTTGCGCGGGGCCTGTCGTACGCTGAGATCGCTGAAGCTAGGGGCAACCAGCCGGTGACGATACGCAACGGCGTCTATGGCATCCAGGATAAGCTAGGCATCGATACCAAGCAGGAGCTTGTGGTGTGGACAGTGCGTAACGGCCTCTTGGACGATTATCAGATAGGGAGATGAATTTCACCGTGCTCCACCCAATCCCGGATTGCGCTGAGGGCGGACGGCTCGATGAGTCGCAGGAGCGTGATGGCGGTCGTGGTTAGAGCACCGGTGTAGCTGACATCATGGTTAACTCTGACCGGGTACTCGCCTGGCTTGGCGCTACAACTGTCGTGCAGCCGGCCTCGGTAGGTTCACAGAGCCCCCAGCCACACCTCGAAGATGGTTCTTATATCTTGGTTGGGGAGCAGGGTGCGGCAGACCGACTGGTTCGTGGTCGAGAAAGACCGCTAGACAGCGAGGGTCGCCGCACTCCTCCTGAATAGAGCCCGAACAGTTGCCTGGGCCAACCGAGCCCGCATCGTGCAAGGACGGGCCAGCAATTCGCAGGAGGTGTTCATGAAACCAGAAGCGACCTATGTCGGCGTCGATGTGGCCAAGGTCCAGTTGGATGTCGCCGTCCGCCCCTCAGGCGCCGGATGGAAGGTCTCTCACGACGAAGCAGGAATCCGTCAACTGGTATCTCGTCTGAAGACCCTTGCACCGGTCATGGTGTTGCTCGAAGCTTCTGGTGGTCTGGAACTGCCCCTGGTAGCTGCGCTGGCAGCCGAAGCAGTCCCGGTGGTAGTCGTCAACCCGCGACAGGTGCGGGACTTCGCCAGGGCCACTGGGAAACTGGCCAAGACCGACGCTTTGGACGCAGCGGTGCTCGCCCATTTCGCTGCAGTCGTCAGACCGCCCGTACGTCCTTTGCGAGACGCCGAAACCCAGGCCCTCAACTCGCTGGTAGCCCGCAGGCACCAGGTACGGACCATGCTGGTCTCGGAGAAGAACCGTCTGAGCGCCGCAACTGCCGTCCGTCCCCGGATTGAGGCCCACATTGCCTGGCTGGAACGAGAGTTGGACGACCTGGACAAGAACCTGCGGCAGACTCTGCGTCAGAGTCCAGTATGGCGTGACAAGGACGATCTCCTGCGCACGGTCCCCGGCGTTGGAGAGCAAGTCTCCTTCACGCTGCTGGCGTACCTGCCGGAACTGGGCATCCTGGACCGCCGGCATATCGCCGCCCTCGTGGGGGTCGCTCCCTTCAATCGGGACAGTGGCACCCTCCGGGGCAGACGTACCGTCTGGGGTGGGCGTGCCCGAGTTCAAGCTGCCCTGTACATGGGAGCACTGGTAGCCAGTCGCTGCAACCCCATCATCCGGGACTTCTATCGGAGACTGTTGGCCTGCGGCAAGCCAAAGAAGTTGGCGCTCACCGCCTGTATGCGCAAGCTTCTCGTCATCCTCAACTCTATGCTCAAGCATCGCTCTCCCTGGAGCGGCCTGAGCCCCGTCACGCATTCTCCTTGACGTCCAAGACAGTTGCTGTCTACCGTCACAAAAGGCCCACCTAACTGGACTGTAAAGGGTGTCGATGGTCTACGATTATGTCAGTAGTTAACAGGTCAGGGGAAATGTCAGTTCATGAAAGGATTGACATTGACCCAGAAAGAACAGGCAAGGCTCCAAGTGCTCAACGGTATCCTGGAAGGTCAGGTAGGGGCTGGAGGCGCGGCGGGGGTTCACCTTCTTCGGGGCGCGGGACCCGAGCAACCTCCTGGCCTTCTGGAAGTCCCGCTTGGAGACGATGGCGGGGTGTGCGTCCTCGACGCGCACGGGCGGCGCGCCGTCCTTGGCTTTGGCTCCCCAGACCAGGGTGCCGGTGTAGGCTTCGTGGGAGAGCATGGTGTGGATGGTGGTCTTGAGCCACTTCTTGCCGTTGGTGGTGGGGATGCCCTCGGCGTTGAGAGTCTTGGTCACGTCGAGGATGCTCTTGCCCTGTAGCACCATGTCGAAGACCCGTCTGACCACGGCGTCGGCGGGCGGGTTCAGCTCAAGCTTGGGGCGCTTCGCGGCCCCATCCTGGACGTGGACCCGCTTGTAGCCGTAGGGTGCGTAGGTGGTCACCCAGAACCCTCTCGACGCGGCCTCCCGCATCCCCCGGACAACCTCCTGGGCGAGGATATCGGTTATCCAATCAACACAAAAAAATCAGGTATACATGGGCGGTTGGGCTTGACGATTGATCACGAAGCCCAATGTGGTTCTATCCCCCGCGAGCGGGCCTGATTGGACGGTATGGCAGTACCATCTTCGAGATGTGGTTGGGCCTGGGAGGCTCACCAAGGTCTGCTACCGCACGTTTATGACAGGACGGCATGGGCGGCACTTGTGGCCGCCCATGCCGTCTGGTTCGTAAGACGGAGAATTCCTCCCAGCTCTATAAAACTACAAACCGGATCGCGTTGACGTTCCGGTTGAGATGGATTCCGGCAGGGGTCACCCTCCAGCAGCACTCCTGATCACGTAGTCGGACAGGGACAACCTCCCCTGGTCCTTCTGTTCCCTTGAACCCACATGCACAACCGATGTTGCGGCATTGATGGGCGTTAGTGTAAGTGCTACAATTCTGACATTCAAGGGGAGTTGTGCCGATGCCGAGTTCGCCGGAACAGATCATGACCTATGCCGCTACCCTGCCCGAAGGCGCGCTGATGCATCTGAAGGTGCTGCTGCACCTGGGAACCAGAGCAGCCATCGACCAGGCATTGTCCCGTCTCGCTAAGAAGGGAAGCTTGTTGCGAGTCTGCCACGGCATTTATGTATGCCCCGTGGAGACCCGCTTCGGTCCTCGCCCTCCTGCCGTTGAGAAGGTGATCGCATCACTATCGGCACTCTGGGGCGAGACGATAGTCCCTTGCGGCGGCACTGCGGCGAACGCCTTGGGACTCACCACCCAGATGCCAGTGAAGTCCGTGTACCTGACCTCCGGACCCAATCGCAAGCTGACACTCGGCGAGTTGACAGTGAACCTGAGGCATGCTCCCCGTTGGCAACTGGCCGCACCGCACCGACCCGCAGGCGAGGCGGTTCGTGCGCTGTCCTGGCTGGGACCTGACGAGGTGGAGGCGAGTTTGGACGTGATTGGGCGCAAGCTCTCCGCCGAAGACCTTGAGGAGTTGGCGTCGTTGCGGGCAATCATGCCGAACTGGATCGCCGAACCCGCGAGTGCATTGGTTGCCGATAGCTGACGCACACTTTCGAAGAGTCCAGATAGGGAGGGCATAGTAAGGTGGACCCCATTATTAAGACAGCACGAGGGCTAAATTAAGAGAGTCTCCCACCCCTGCGCTAGGTTTCACCAAGCCCGATGGCAGCCCTGCTTCTTCAGCTGCTGCTCCCCTTTCTTCCTGGCCATGTTGGTACACCTCTGCTGGGGTCCGGTAGCCCAAAGCCTGGTGAGGCCTCTGCCGGTTGTAGAACTCCAGGTAGGCATTGATCCCAGTTCGGGCCTCGGCGACGGTCTGGTAAGCTTTCAGATACACCTCCTCGTACTTGATGCTCCGCCACAGCCGCTCCACGAAGATGTTGTCCAGGTACCTACCCTTACCATCCATGCTGACCTGGACCCTCTGCTCCTGCAACGTCTGGGTAAAGGCCTCACTGGTGAACTGACTCCCCTGGTCGGTGTTGAATATCTCCGGTCGTCCCTTACCCAGGGCTTCCTCCAACGCCGCCACGCAGAAGCTGGTGTCCATGGTGTTGGAGAGCTTCCAGGCCAGCACGTGCCGGCTGTGCCAGTCCATGATGGCCACCAGGTACAGGAAGCCCTTCGGCATGGGGATGTAGGTGATGTCCGCGGCCCAGACCTGGTCGACCCGATTAACCTCCACTCCCTTCAGCAGATAGGGAAAGATCCGGTGTCCCGGCGCTGGTTTGCTGGTGTTGGGACGCCGGTAGATGGCTTCCAGACCCATCAACCGCATCAGCCTTCGAACCCTTTTTCGGCTCACCAGATAGCCCTGTTGCAGCAGCCAGGCCTTCATCTTCCTGGAGCCGTAGAAGGGGGTCTTTAAATACTGACGGTCCATCAGGGCCATCAACTCCAGGTCTTCTGCCCTGGTCGGTACCGGCCGGTAGTACACCGAGGCCCGGCTGACGTCCAGCAGGATACATTGACGCACCAAAGACAGCTGCTGGTGGTCTCGGTCTATCATGGCTCGCCGTATGCTGCGACTCATAGACCGGACCTTTCCGACAAAAAATCGCGTTCCACCTTCAGCTGGCCGATGTGCCGGTAGAGGTGGTTAATCTGAGCTTCCTTGGCTTTCTCCTGGGATTTCTGATTGGTGGCAAATAGCTCCGGGGCTCCTTCCACCAGGGCCCTTTTCCAGGCGTGAATCTGACTGGGATGGACCTCAAATCGGCTGGCCAGCTGGGCGATGGTCTCTTCCCCCGCAAGGGCGGCCAAGGCCACCTTGGCCTTGAACGCCGGACTGAGGTGGTACCCAAAAACTAGACAACTGGCTAAGAGAGAGTCCAGCTCCTAAAATAACCGGCAACTAACCGACGTGGAGGAGCAGGACATGAAGCAGACGAGGAATAAGCACAGTCCGGCGTTCAAGGCCAAGGTGGCCTTGGCCGCCCTTGCGGGGGAAGAGACCATCGCCCAGCTGGCCAGCCGATTTGAGGTCCATCCCAGTCAGATTCACGCCTGGAAAAGGGCCCTGGCGGAAGGAGCCCCGGAGCTATTTGCCACCAATCAGAAATCCCAGGAGAAAGCCAAGGAAGCTCAGATTAACCACCTCTACCGGCACATCGGCCAGCTGAAGGTGGAACGCGATTTTTTGTCGGAAAGGTCCGGTCTATGAGTCGCAGCATACGGCGAGCCATGATAGACCGAGACCACCAGCAGCTGTCTTTGGTGCGTCAATGTATCCTGCTGGACGTCAGCCGGGCCTCGGTGTACTACCGGCCGGTACCGACCAGGGCAGAAGACCTGGAGTTGATGGCCCTGATGGACCGTCAGTATTTGAAGACCCCCTTCTACGGCTCCAGGAAGATGAAGGCCTGGCTGCTGCAACAGGGCTATCTGGTGAGCCGAAAAAGGGTTCGAAGGCTGATGCGGTTGATGGGTCTGGAAGCCATCTACCGGCGTCCCAACACCAGCAAACCAGCGCCGGGACACCGGATCTTTCCCTATCTGCTGAAGGGAGTGGAGGTTAATCGGGTCGACCAGGTCTGGGCCGCGGACATCACCTACATCCCCATGCCGAAGGGCTTCCTGTACCTGGTGGCCATCATGGACTGGCACAGCCGGCACGTGCTGGCCTGGAAGCTCTCCAACACCATGGACACCAGCTTCTGCGTGGCGGCGTTGGAGGAAGCCCTGGGTAAGGGACGACCGGAGATATTCAACACCGACCAGGGGAGTCAGTTCACCAGTGAGGCCTTTACCCAGACGTTGCAGGAGCAGAGGGTCCAGGTCAGCATGGATGGTAAGGGTAGGTACCTGGACAACATCTTCGTGGAGCGGCTGTGGCGGAGCATCAAGTACGAGGAGGTGTATCTGAAAGCTTACCAGACCGTCGCCGAGGCCCGAACTGGGATCAATGCCTACCTGGAGTTCTACAACCGGCAGAGGCCTCACCAGGCTTTGGGCTACCGGACCCCAGCAGAGGTGTACCAACATGGCCAGGAAGAAAGGGGAGCAGCAGCTGAAGAAGCAGGGCTGCCATCGGGCTTGGTGAAACCTAGCGCAGGGGTGGGAGACTCTCTTAATTTAGCCCTCGTGCTGTCTTAATAATGGGGTCCACCTTAGTAGACCTGCAGAGTGCGAGCCGTGAGACGCTGCTGGCGGTGATAGCCGAGTTGCGGCAGCGTGTAGAGGAGTTGGATGCTCAGCTGAGCATCCGCGGCCCGACCGCAGGGATGCCGGGCAACAAGCGGTTCGTCAAGCGGCATCAGCCTAAGAGGAACGGACCCCGTAAGCGTCGTCTCTACGGCTTTGCCCGACGGCGGATGGAACCCACGCAGCGGGTGATACATGCTCCTGAGTCGTGCCCGGAGTGCGGGACGGGCCTGTCAGGCGGCTGGGTTCAGCGGACACGAGAAGTCATCGAGCTTCCGATGGTGCCAGCAGAGGTGATCGAGCACGTCTTTGTGGCCCGGATATGTCCGCTGTGCGACAAGCGGCGGTTGCCTCAAGAGCCGTTGGAGGGCTTAGCAATGGGGCGGCGGCGCTTGGGGGTCAACCTGGTGAGCCTTATTGTTACGCTGCGAGAAGAGGGGCGGCTGCCGGTGAGGAGCATCCAGTGGTACTTGCAAACGGTACATCAGTTGGAGCTGAGCGTGGGCGCCATCATTGACGTAGTACACGCCACGGCCCAACGGGCCCAACCGGTAGTGGCTGAGATGCTGGAGCGCATACGTGGCTCTCCGGTAGTGCATGCAGATGAGACCGGCTGGCGGCAGGATGGGGCCAACGGCTATGTCTGGACCTTCAGCACTCCCACGGAGCGATACTTCCTACGCCGTGGCCGCGGCAAGGGTGTGGTGGACGAGGTGTTGGGCGAGTCCCCCGGTCAGGGCGAGAGCAGACTCTTCAGCGGAGTGCTGGTGAGTGACTTCTACGCTGCATACAGTCACTACCCCGGCCTCAAGCAGCGCTGCTGGGTACACTTGTTGCGGGACATCAATGAGCTTGAGGCGTTGTACCCTCAAGACATGGGCCTCGCCCTATGGGCTACAGCGGTGCGCCAACTCTATGACCGGGCAAAGGCGTGCACTGACGCCCGCAGCCGACCGGCGTCTGGCTCACACCCGTCAGCGTCTCCCAACCAGTTGATGCTGGAGAAACTTCTGCTGTCGCTGTGCCAGCCCTTCTCCAACGACGATACTGCGCCTCAAGCCAAGCTCTGCCGGCGCATAGAACGGTTCATCAAGGAACTGTTCGTCTTCGTTTCCCACCCGGGTGTGCCACCCGAGAACAATGCGGCTGAACGGAGCTTACGGCACCTGGTGGTCAGCCGTAAGATCAGCGGCGGCACTCGCTCTGAACGGGGTACCAACACCAAAATGGCTCTCGCATCCCTCTTTGGCACCTGGAGGGCCAACGACCTTAACCCACTCCTCCACTGCCGCAACCTGCTCGTTTCCCCTCAACTCTGAACAGTTACGGCCAGGTGCTTACCGGGCCGTTGTTCAACGAGCCCATGCGCGTGGAGACTGTGCGTCCAAACGGCCCTGATTCCGTGGAGGCAGGGCTGGTCGGGCAGCGGACCGAGCGGTTCCGGCGGGTTACGTTGACTTCAGTAGACCTCGCGGACTTGACCATCGCCGATGCCACTTGGCCCTATGACGGCGATGGAAGCCTGTTGAAGCTCGGTCTTCAAGCCTATTCCCTCGGCATCGCCCACGAGTTCGACCCCTACTTCGGCCTATCCATCTCGCGAGTGGACCCGTTGCCGCACCAGCTTGAAGCGGTCTACGAATACTTCTTGAAACTCCCCAGCGTGCGGTTCCTGCTGGCAGACGACGCCGGGGCCGGCAAGACCATCATGGCTGGCTTGCTCATCCGCGAGCTCAAGCTCCGGGGTCTTGCCGAGCGGATACTCGTAGTGTGCCCGGCTAACCTGGCCTTCCAGTGGCAGCGGGAGTTGAAGGAGAAGTTCGACCAGCAGTTCCTGGTGCTGAAGGGTGGCGACATCCGCGACCAGTTCGGCGTCAACCAGTGGCTGAGCCAGAAACAGGTCATCACGTCTCTAGACCTGGCAAAGCGGGAAGACATCTTGCCTGGGTTGAGGCAGGTGCGCTGGGACCTGGTGATCGTAGACGAGGCGCACCGCATGTCGGCGAGCGACGAGACGCACAAGAGCCAACGATACAGGCTCGGCGAGCTTCTGAGGGACAGCGCGGACAACTTGTTGCTGCTGACCGCCACGCCGCACAAGGGTGACCCGCTTAACTTCACCCTCTTCCTGCAACTCCTCGACCGGGACGCCTACGCCGACGTGAAGTCCATCCGCGAGGCGATGGAACGGCGGCGGGCGCCCTTCTATCTACGGAGGACCAAGGAGGCGATGGTCTACTTCCCGGAGCGGCAGCCCGACGGGGCCTGGGCGGCGCAACCGGTGTTCACCAAGCGGATCACCCGCACGGTCGACTTCGCTATTGATGGAGATGAATTCACCCTGTACGAGGAGGTCACCCGATTCGTAAAGCGGCAGAGCGCACGCGCCGCAGCCCAGGGCGACGACCGGCGAGCCCGTGCGGTCGGGTTCCTCATGTCGCTGTACCAGCGGCGGCTCGCCTCCAGCGCCTACGCAATGCGCAGGTCGCTGGAGAACCGGGCAAGGCGGCTGGAAGACGGTCTCAAGCAAGCCCAGGAGCTAGCGAGAGCCGCGCCGCCCGACCTCCCTGATTTGGAGGAGTTGGAAGACGCCGAGCGCGAGCGTCTTGAGCGAATGCTGGAGGCGGTCACGCTGGCCGGCAATACCGAGGAGGTCCGTAGGGAGATCGCAGAGCTGCGTGGCCTCGCCGAACGTGCGATGTCCGTCGTGGGATCGGAGGCCGAAGCGAAGCTGACCAAGCTCAGGGAAATACTACAAGAGCAGGGGTTCTTCGAGGACGCAGACCAGCAACTGCTGATTTTCACCGAGTTCAGGGACACCCTCGACTACCTTATGGAACGACTGAAAGCCTGGGGATTCCGGGTGGGGAGCATCCACGGTGGCATGAAGCCGGGGTCGCGCGACGAGCCGGGGTCGCGGCTCTATACCGAGCAGCAGTTCCGCGACGGCGACATCCAGATCTTGGTGGCGACCGAGGCGGCGGGAGAAGGCATCAACCTACAGTGCTGCCACGTCCTATTCAACTATGACATCCCATGGAACCCGAACCGGCTGGAACAGCGTATGGGCCGCATCCACCGCTACGGTCAGCGTTTCGACTGCCTCATCTTCAATTTTGTCGCCGCCAATACCATCGAGGGACGAGTGCTCCAGCGGCTTCTGTCCAAGCTCCAAGAGATACGGGACGCCTTGGACGACGACGCTGTGTTCAACGTGGTCGGCGAGGTTCTACCCGCCGCCCATGTCGAACGAGTCCTGCGGGACTACTACGCGGGTCGTCTGGGCGACGCAGATCTGGAAGACCGGCTCCTGCGGGACGTGGACGAGGACCGCTTCCGCACCATCTGCCAGACCGCGTTAGAGGGGTTGGCATCCAAGGGCTTCAATCTTGCCATGCTGGTGGAGCGCCGCGCCCGCGCCCAGGAGCGTCGCGTGGTGCCCGAAACCATAGCACGCTTCCTATCGGAGAGCGCCGGAAACGCAGCCCTCTCCCTCGATCCGGTGCGACACATGCAGCACACCTTCGAGCCGGGCCGGACGCCGACAGCCTTGAAGAGGTACGAGCGCGATCCTGAATGGCGTCTTCCTGAGTTGGTGAATCGCTACCCGCGCCTCTCGACGGACCGGGACACCGCTGAGGCACACAACCTGGAATGGGTCACCCCTGGACACCCCCTGTTCGAGGCCCTGCGACGACACAGCTTCGATGTGGGACAGGAAGCCTTCGCCAAGGGCGCCTGCTTCCACTCCCTGGAGCATGAGACCCCGGCGCGCCTCGACTTCTACCGCGCACGGATCGTAGACGGCATCGGCCATGTCATCCACGAACGGCTTTTCACCGTGGAGCTGTCAGAGGGCGGCGAGCCCCGCCTCAGAGAGCCGGACATCCTCGGCAATCTCAGCCCGGCCGCCACGCCGGGCGGCCTTCCTCCCATCGTCTCCATGCCGGAGGCCACCGCTTGGCTAAATGAGCACGCCTTCACGCCGTTCATGGACGAGGTGCGCGCCGAGGGTCTTCCCGAGGTCAAGCGAATCGCCGATCACGTCGAACTGTCCCTCACCGAGGTGCTGCTGCGTACCGACCAGGAGATCGGCCGCGCCACCGAGGATACGGCTAATCAAGTCGCCGGCGCAGAGGGCCGCTTGGCCCAGGCCGAGGCCCGTCACGACGAGGCGATGGCGCGCCGGGAGCGGCGCCGGCGTGAGCTCACGCAACAGCGGGCGCTCACCCTTCAAGGCGTTGAGCGGCTGACCAGCGTCCTGATCCTGCCGCACCCTGAAAGGGAGGCTGCGGATATTCGCCGCCTGCGCCCCAACTCCGAAACCGAGATGACCGCCATGCGGGTGGTCATGGAGTATGAGACCGCCCAAGGGCGGAAGGTCACCGACGTCCACGAGAAGAACCTGGGCTACGACGTAACCAGTCTGGATGTGGAGTCCGGCCAACTGCGCCTGATAGAGGTGAAGGGTCTTGCGGCAGCCACGGGCACTATTCTGCTTACGCCCAATGAACGCCGGGTGGCTGAGGACCGCAGGGACTGCTACTGGCTCTACATCGTCACCAACTGCGCTAGCGAGCCGCAGTTGCAGGAACCCATCCAAGACCCGGCAAAGTTTCCCTGGCATGAGGTCAGCAAGGTGCAGCACTACTGGCTGAACGTGGACGCGATGACAAGCCTATGACGGTGCGGGAGGAACAGGCGGAGTACTACGCCGGCAGTCAATGGACCGAGCGGCATAGCCGTACTCGTAATGTGGGCGATGCACAATGACTGACTCGTATGATGAACTGCTCACCATCGTCGCTGAACTACAGCAACTCGCTGCAGTCGGTCGTAGTGATGAAATCTGGCAACCTCTCGAACGACTCAAGACAGCAGCTGAGGACGCCCACGAGGCATGGAGTGGTTCCCCGCTTGGTTATCACGCCAACGTGTATTATGGAGACATTCGGACGCCTCCACCTGGAGAACATTTCAGTACGGAATGGGGACTTGCGCGTACAGCCTTTGTTCCAGATGCGACAACAGGCGGTTGGGCTGAACATGATCCAGACCAAGTGACCAGGGCCATCTATGAACGAGCCGGCAACCCTGATATGGGTCCAGTAGTGAAGTTCAATGAAGGGGCCAAAGTCGCATTCGCAAGGCAGAAGAGCAACCTATTGTCAATCATTGACATAGAAGCAGGAAACTCTAAATCCCAATTCTTGAACGAGCAAAAGGAGGAAACCAGCAAGCTGTCGATCATTTCGGAGAATAAGTATCTCGAAGAATGGATGCCTGGCAGGTCCATGAGGTATCCTCAAAAAGTGTGTAAACGGTCAGGCGGTGTATCCTCTCTCTGAACAAGACGGGCTCAAGGCCCAAGAGAGGAGATAGACCGCCCATGAGGAAGGAAAGTACTGAGAGTAGGTCGGAGTCAAGGCCGGAGTGGGAGCAGTTGGAGGATTGGGTGCGAAGCCAGGTCCAGAGGCTGATCCAGGAGTTGCTGGAGGAGGAGGTGACGGAGTTTCTAGGAAGGGCGAAGTCGGCGCTCAGATCCGACTCGGACTCAGATACCGGCTATCGGAACGGATACGGCAGAGCCCGGAGGCTTACGCTGAGTTCGGGAACGATACAGCTGAGGCGGCCGCGAGTCCGCGATACCGAGGAGCAGTTCGAGAGCCGGCTGCTGCCGCTGTTCGTCAACAGGACCAGGAAGGTTGCTGAGTTGATCCCCGAGCTGTACTTGCACGGTCTATCCGAAGGCGACTTCGATCTGGCTTTGCGGGGGCTGCTGGGAGAGGACGCACCGGTATCGGCGAGCACGGTGGCCCGGTTGAAGTCCAAGTGGAACGATGAGCTTGCCCAATGGCGCAGCCGGCCCCTCGATGACCTCGAAGTGGTGTACATGTGGGTGGATGGAGTCTACGTCAAGGCTGGTCTTGAGAAGGAGAAGGCGGCGGTACTGGTGGTGATGGCGGCCCTGAGCGACGGGAGCAAGGTGGTGGTGAGCGCTATTCCCGGATACAGGGAGTCCACAGAGAACTGGTCCGAGGTGCTCAGGGACATCAAGCGCCGGGGCTTGAGCTGCCCGAGGCTGGTGGTTGGAGACGGACACCTGGGCATCTGGGGAGCTCTGCGCAACGTCTATCCGCAGGCGGCAGAGCAACGCTGCTGGAACCACAAGATCCTAAACGTGCTCGCCAAGCTTCCAAAGCGACAACAGGACCAGGCCAAGCTCATGCTGCGTACTATCCCCTACGCGCCGACTCGGACAGAGGCTGAGCGGCTCAGGACGGTGTTCACCAGGTGGTGCGGCGACCATTCCTACGAGGCGGCCTCAGAGGCCTTGGAGCGGGACTGGGACCGCATGGTCACCTTCTATGACTTCCCAAAGGAGCACTGGGGGCACCTTCGCACGACGAACCCGGTAGAATCACCCTTCGCGGCCCTCAGGCTTCGGACCGATGCCGCCAAGCGCTACAAGAGGGTCGATCGGGCGATAGCGGTGATCTGGAAAATGTTGATGGTCGCCGAACAGCGCTTCAGGCGTCTGAAGGCCCCTGAGTTGATCGAAGACGTCTACCTCGGTGCATAGTATGCGGATGGAATCGCCATTGAATCAACGGCTGAGAAGGTCGCCGCCTGATGTCGTTTACACACCTATTGACGTAACCTCCCTGCTAAATCAGAGCGAGCAATCTGGTTCCGGGGTTCCTTCCACGAGGTGGATGCAAGGGCCGTAGTCGAGAAGGACAAGTTGCGTACCGGGGAGTACCGGGGGTCGTGAGCAAAGGCCCCTATCGGATGGTGCAAGTTGCACGGAGAGGCTGGAAGAATGGAGGTTACGTCAATAGGTGTGTAAACGGCATCAGGCGGCGACCTTCTCAGCCGTTGATTCAATGGCGATTCCATCTGCATACTGTGCACCGAGATAGACGTCTTCGATCAACTCAGGGGCCTTCAGACGCCTGAAGCGCTGTTCGGCGACCATCAACATTTTCCAGATCACCGCTATCGCCCGATCGACCCTCTTGTAGCGCTTGGCGGCATCGGTCCGAAGCCTGAGGGCCGCGAAGGGTGATTCTACCGGGTTCGTCGTGCGAAGGTGCCCCCAGTGCTCCTTTGGGAAGTCATAGAAGGTGACCATGCGGTCCCAGTCCCGCTCCAAGGCCTCTGAGGCCGCCTCGTAGGAATGGTCGCCGCACCACCTGGTGAACACCGTCCTGAGCCGCTCAGCCTCTGTCCGAGTCGGCGCGTAGGGGATAGTACGCAGCATGAGCTTGGCCTGGTCCTGTTGTCGCTTTGGAAGCTTGGCGAGCACGTTTAGGATCTTGTGGTTCCAGCAGCGTTGCTCTGCCGCCTGCGGATAGACGTTGCGCAGAGCTCCCCAGATGCCCAGGTGTCCGTCTCCAACCACCAGCCTCGGGCAGCTCAAGCCCCGGCGCTTGATGTCCCTGAGCACCTCGGACCAGTTCTCTGTGGACTCCCTGTATCCGGGAATAGCGCTCACCACCACCTTGCTCCCGTCGCTCAGGGCCGCCATCACCACCAGTACCGCCGCCTTCTCCTTCTCAAGACCAGCCTTGACGTAGACTCCATCCACCCACATGTACACCACTTCGAGGTCATCGAGGGGCCGGCTGCGCCATTGGGCAAGCTCATCGTTCCACTTGGACTTCAACCGGGCCACCGTGCTCGCCGATACCGGTGCGTCCTCTCCCAGCAGCCCCCGCAAAGCCAGATCGAAGTCGCCTTCGGATAGACCGTGCAAGTACAGCTAGCACGAGCTGACGCTGCCTCCGGCTTCGTTCCCCTGGGACGAGTTCGACCGGCGGGATCAGCTCTGGGAGCGGACGCAGGACCTCAAGCGGGTCCGGGCGGAGCGGGATCGGGCGTTGCTACGGCGTTGGCTGCGCCGGGTCCTCACCGTCGGACTGTGGCGGAACTGATGCGATAGCGTTACTGCCTAAGAGCGTTCAATCAGGCATGGTGGAACCGAGCTTCTGTTTCCCCATTGACTCGGCAAGTCTAGGAGCATATCCTTGAATAGTGCTCAAGACTATGGAGTAAGAGCTTCGAGGAGGCAACCGAAAATGGCTCCAACCAAACGCCTGCTGCCGACGGGCGAATGTTGGTGTGGGTGCGGCTCAGAGACGACGATTGGGGCATTCTTCCTGCCGGGTCATGATAAGGCTGCCGAGTCCGCAGTGATCTCGGTCGAGTATGGTGGCGTTCCGGGGTTCTTGGTGCAGCATGGGTACGGACCTGAGGGCAAGAATCCCAAACATGAGGTGGACAGGTGGCGTTCCGAGAGTAAGCGCGGGAGCAAGGTTCGATGACGACGACACGACGGAGACGGAGGAACTCTAAACTGGAAAACGCATCGGGCGGCGACAACGCTTTCAAGGGCCACGAGCCTGAATATTGGCGGATGGCAGACGCCTTGCGGGGCAGCATGGACGCCGCCGAGTACAAGCACGTCGTCCTCGGCCTGGTCTTCCTCAAGTACATCTCCGACGCCTTCGAGGAGCGCCACGCTGAGGCGCTCGCCGAATGGGGTGAAAACGCCGCCGAGGACCGGGACGAGTACATCGCTGAGAACATCTTCTGGGTGCCTCCCGAGGCCCGCTGGCAGTATCTCAAGAATCAGACTCGCCAGCCCACCATCGGGCGATTAGTCGACGATGCCATGATCGCCATCGAGCGGGACAACTCGGCACTCAAGGACGTGCTGCCCAAGGACTACGCCCGGCCCGCCCTGGACAAGACCCGGTTGGGGCAGGTGGTCGACATGGTGAGCAACATCAAGGTCGGTGGGGCCGAGGCCCGCGCTACGGACGTGCTGGGCAACGTCTACGAGTACTTCCTGGAGCAGTTCGCCCTGGCCGAGGGCCGGAAGGGCGGCGAGTTCTACACTCCGCGCAGCGTCGTACGCCTCCTGGTTGAGATGCTGGAGCCCTACCAGGGCCGGGTCTACGACCCCTGCTGCGGCTCTTCGGGCATGTTCGTCCAGTCGGTTGAGTTCATAAGCGCTCACGCCAGCGGTAACGGCAACGGAGGAAGCGCCAGCGGGGACATCTCCATCTACGGCCAGGAGTCGAACTACACGACTTGGCGCATGGCCAGGATGAACCTGGCGATCCGGGGCATCGAGGGCCAGGTCGAGCACGGGGACAGCTTCCACAACGACCGCCACCCCGACCTGCGGGCCGACTACATCCTGGCCAATCCGCCCTTCAATGTCTCCGACTGGGGCGGCGAGCGGCTACGTGACGATAAACGGTGGGAGCACGGCGTTCCACCGGTTGGCAACGCCAACTTCGCGTGGGTGCAGCACTTCCTGTACCACCTCGCACCCCGGGGCACGGCGGGCTTCGTCCTTGCCAACGGCTCCATGTCGTCGAACCAGTCCGGCGAGGGCGAGATACGTAAGAACATCATCGAAGCCGGCCTGGTGGATTGCATCATCGCCCTACCAGGCCAGCTCTTCCGCTCGACCCAGATACCGGCCTGCCTCTGGTTCCTGTCCCGAGGGCGTCGTGACGGAGAGTATTGGGACCGCCAGGGCGAAACGCTTTTCATCGACGCCCGCAAGCTGGGCTACATGATCGCCCGCACCCGCCGCGACCTTTCCCCGGAGGACATCGCACGAGTCGCTGACACGTACCACGCTTGGCGCGGGCAGGACGGCGCCGGTCAGTATGCCGACGTTCCCGGCTTATGCAAGAGTGCAACGCTGGAAGAGATCCGCAAGCACGGGCACGTACTTACTCCCGGCCGCTACGTCGGCGCCGCGCCCCAAGAGGACGACGGCGAACCCTTCGAGGAGAAGATGGCCCGACTCTCCACTCAATGGAGGGAGCAGCAAACCGAGGCACATCGGTTGGACGCGGAGATAGAGTCGAACCTGACCCGCCTGGGATTCGGGACGGGAGAATAGGCCAATGCCCATCAACACGGATTTCCTCGTCCGCTGCATCAATACGCTGGAGTCGGCCTTCGAGCAGTTGCAGCAGCGTGAACCGGGCGATACTTTCTATGAAATCTTTCGCGCCGCTTCCGTAAAGGAGTTCGAAATCGTGCTTGAGCAGTCCGGCAGCCTGCTCAAGAAGCGGCTGCGGCCCTACTTCGCAAGCAACAGGCAGGCGGACCGGCTGACCTTCAAGGACGCCTTCCGGCACGCCGCCAAGCATGACCTGATATCCGTGGAAGCCTGCGAACGCTGGTTTGCCTACCGGGACAACAGGAACGACACTGCCCACGACTATGGAGAGAGGTTCGCGGAGACGACGCTGAAGCTGTTGCCGGACTTCATCACGGACGCCAGAGAGCTTGCAAGGGTCATAGCGGAGGGGGAGGATGACTGACCGGCTGGCGTTGCCGCGCCGTTACCGGGACCAGCTTGAGGCGCTGCTGCGCCAGCACGTGCCCGGCATTGAGGTATGGGCCTATGGCAGCCGGGTGAACGGCGAGAGTCACGAGGGCAGCGACCTGGACCTGGTTTTGCGCGGCCCTTCCCAGGAACCGTTGGATGGCGGCTTCTATGACCTGCTGGAGGCGATTGAGAAGTCGAACATCCCCATCCTGATACAGGCAAACGACTGGGCGATGCTGCCGGAGAGCTTCCACAGGGAGATAGAGCGGGACTACATAGTGGTGCAGCAGGGAGCTAAGCAAGCGACGGGTGGGTGGCAAGAAGCTAGTCTGGGAGAAGTGATTGAGCTTAAGCGTGGGTATGACCTTCCCCAGCGTAAGCGTATCCCAGGTTCCGTACCGCTAGTTTCCTCATCCGGCGTAACGTATTACCACACAGAGGCCAAAGTCAGAGGTCCTGGGGTCGTGACCGGTCGGTACGGCACATTGGGAGAGGTCTTCTTCGTCCCAAGTGACTTTTGGCCGTTGAACACAACACTGTACGTCCGCGACTTCAAGGGCAACGATCCACGGTTCATCAGCTATTTCCTTCGTGGGTTCGATTTTTCTGCCTACTCGGACAAAGCAGCAGTACCGGGCCTGAACCGGAATCACCTTCACCAAGCGGCAGTGCGCTATCCAGCCGACATAACTGAGCAGCGCGCCATCTCTCACGTCCTCGGAACGCTGGACGACAAGATCGAGCTGAACCGGCGGATGAACGAGACGCTGGAGGCCATAGCACGGGCGCTGTTCAAGTCGTGGTTCGTGGACTTCGAGCCGGTACGGGCCAAGATGGACGGCCGCTGGTGGCGCGGCGAGTCTCTCCCCGGCTTCTCGGCGGAGCTCTATGACCTCTTCCCCGACCAACTGGTGGACTCGGAGCTTGGGGAAGTGCCGGAAGGGTGGGAGTTGAGGGCGTTTGGCACTTTACTGGACGATGTGATTGGCGGTGACTGGGGTAAGGAGACCCCAGATGTAGATCATACAGAGCCGGTGTCAATAATTCGTGGGACTGACTTGTCCGCTCTCGCAGAAGGTGGAAGTGGATCAGTACCACTGAGATTCACAACAAAGAAGAAAGCAGAGCGACGGATGCTCAAGGATGGCGACATCATCATTGAAGTGTCCGGAGGTAGTCCAACGCAATCCACAGGTCGTTCTTTGATGATGACACGGGATGTACTTCGTAGATTCCCCGGGACTGTAGTCTGCGCGAGCTTCTGCAGGAGATTCCGTCCGAATAGTTGGAGAGACGGGCTGCTTGCCTCAGGGCACCTTGACTTCCTACACTCCACCGGAAAGATGTGGGATTACCAACTTCAGAGTACCGGCATCGCAAACTTTCAGACGACGCGATTCCTGAAAGAAGAGATGGCTATCTGGCCGGGTGAACCTCTTTTGACCACATTTGCCGAGATCGTAGGCCCCATTGTTCGGCAGACATCACGAAATGAGAACATGATTCTAGCTGCACAGCGTGAAACACTGCTACCGAAGCTGGTTTCGGGTGAGGTGGGGGTGAGTGAAAAGTCATAGTCTCAGGGAAACGTAGTGTGACGACAACAGTGACCCTCGATACGAATGTGGTGCAAGAATACTGGAGCAACGGGCGCGAGTTGCCATTGTGGAGGCGTTGCTTGATTTCGCAGAGGACGAACTCATTAACTTGGCGGTTACACGGCGCATCTATGAGGACGTTCCTCATCCACCTCTTGCGGACCGAATTGACAAGCTGCATGAAATAGGGGTCAACCTGGCTGGGTCAGTTTTCCGACTAGATGTGTTCGCACTGGATAGCGGGGATATGCTTGGCAGCGACATATTCATGGATGTCTTCGAGGTCAGTCACTCACAATCTCGCTCATCAAGGTCAGTCTGTACCGGATTGGCGAGATTGGGACCATGTCCACGGTCACTACCTCTCCGGGCGTGACGTTTTTCTAACCTGGGACAAAGACATTCTCAGGGCCGCCCCTGAACTGAAAGCACAACTCGAAATAGTTGTAATGAAGCCCGAAGAATTCATCGCTAAGCTGTCCCCACAAGGAATCCTATGACCACCATCACCGAAGCGGACGTTGAAGCCGCCGCCCTTGATTGGCTGTCTAGTCTCGGCTGGCAGGTGGCGCACGGCAGGACGCCTCCCCTGGCGCGGCTGGCGGCGGAGTTGGTCGCCAACAGACAAGTAGGCCCAGGACGTCGACTGAGGGTTACGCTGTTGCCGAGGTTGATGTCGGGGGAGGTAGGGCTGGGGTGTCCCACGAGTAATGCGAATGGAGGAGGCTCTGACTGATGCCAAAGCTAGACGAGAGCATCACCTTGCAGCCCAAAGTTGATTCTCTCGTAAAAAGTCTGTTCAGGTCGAATTAGAACAACCGTGCCCACGCCTGGGTACAATATACAGTCTCTGTTCCGTATACTACCCCAACATACGGTAGCGCTCAGATGTGCTAAATCGCTAGAACTTCCTCAAACCGGGTTTTTACGAGGGAATCAAAGTTCTGAGATGGGCGCGGGAGCGGGCCGGTCTGGAACGTGAACAACTCGCGGCCAACCTCAAGCTCCAAACCCAGGACATAGCGGAATGGGAGCACTCAGGCAGGATCACCTTCAACGAGGTGGATGACCTGGCTAAGTATACATTTACCCCCGTCGGCTATCTCTATCTGTCCGAACCTCCCGATGACAGTTTGCCCATCGCGGACTTTCGCACGCGCACTGGCGTCTCGCCCCAGCGGCCTAGTCCGAACCTATTGGATACTGTCTACCAGATGCAGCTCCGCCAAGCCTGATTCTCTCGTAAAAAGTCTGTGTAGGTCGAATTAGAACAAACGTACCCACACCTGGGTACAATATACAGTCTCTGTTCCGTACACTACCCCAACATACGGTAGCGCGCAGATGTGCTAAATCGCTGGAACTTCCTCAAAACGGGTTTTTACGAGGGAATCAAGCCTGGATGAGAGAGGAGATGATAAGCCAAGAAGATCCATCTCTGGAATTCGTAGGGGCATCCAGTTTGGACTCATCTCCGTCACAAGTTGCCGCTGCAATGAGCGATGCGTTGCAACTCAGCGGAGGTTGGGCGGCGGTGGAAGGAAGCTGGACCAATGCATTACGAACCCTTCGGGACCACATAGAGTCCGCTGGAGTGCTGGTTGTCTTCAACGGAGTGAGGTGGTCTCGTTTGTCTGAACAGCGCTGCCCGGTTTGATAAGTGGAATCGCGCTGCCGTGCGTTAGGCCGCCGCGGACTCGGCAGGCGCTCTGTCAAAGAACTGGTCCGGCGTCATTCCCCCAAGGCTCGAATGGGGCCGTCCGGCATTGTAAAACTCGAAGTACCGCCCGAGTCCAGTTCTGGCTTCCGGGACCGATTCGTAGGCTCTCAGGTACACCTCCTCGTACTTGACGCTCTTCCACAGCCGTTCGACGAACACATTATCCTTCCAGCTCCCCTTCCCGTCCATACTGATCTGGATCTCACTGGCTTTCAGCAGGCCGGTGAAGGCATCACTTGTGAACTGGCTTCCCTGATCTGTGTTGAATATCTCCGGCGCGCCGTGGCGTCCCAGGGATTCTTCGAGCGCCTCCACGCAGAAGTCTGTGTCCATTGTGACCGATACCCGCCAGGCCAGCACCTTGCGGCTATGCCAGTCCATCACTGCGGCTAGGTACACGAACCCCCTGGCCATCGGAATGTACGTGATATCCATTGCCCACACCTGGTTGGGCCTGCTCACCTCAAGCCCGCGCAGCAGGTACGGATACACCGTATGGCCGGGCCGTCGCCGGCTGGTGTTGGGCTTGCGGTACAGCGCCTCGATGCCCATCCGCCGCATCAGTGTGGCGATGTGTCTACGCCCGGAGGAGAGTCCCTCCTGGCGGAGCAGGCCTCGCATCATCCTACTGCCTGCAAACGGATACTCAAGGTGCAGCTCATCGATACGGCGCATCAGTCCGAGACCGGCTTCGCCCACCGGCCGTGGCCGGTAGTAGATGCTCCCGCGGCTGATGCCCACTGCCTTTGCCTGGCGGGCGAGAGGCAGCTTGTGATCGCGGTCGATCATCGCCTTGCGCCCGGCAATCCCGCCTTCGTGAGCGCGGACTCTAAAAAATCGTTCTCCAACGCAAGCTCACCGATCTTAGCGTGAAGGACCTTCATATCTACCGGCTTTTCAGCCTGCCCTGTCCCGGCCCCAAATAACTGCGCCGCCTGATCCAGCAACTGGGTCTTCCATTGCGTGATCTGGTTCGGGTGCACATCGAACTGGCTTGGCAGCTCCGAAAGTGTCCGGTCGCCGCGCACTGCGGCAAGAGCCACCTTCGCCTTGAACTCTGCCGAGTGGTTACGGCGGGGTCGTCTGCTCATCTCTCGCTCCTGTCTCCGAGAGCACTATCATGCCCTCAATCAGGCAGCGATTCCACTTATCCCCCTGTTCAGATTTCCGGAGCCACTTCTCAACACTCGCCGTAAGTTGGATGTAGAAGAATTCCAAGGATTTGCGTTGGTCGATGAGTACGCGCCCCTCATCTTTGTCAACAACTCCGACTACAAGACTGCCCAGATATTCACTCTAGCCCATGAACTATCTCATATTTTTGTGGGTGAGTCTGGTCTGTCAAAACTCCAAGACCTAAGTCCTACAGACCATACGGTTGAGGAAATCTGCAACAAGATCGCAGCTGAATTCCTCGTACCGATTGAGGACTTACACGAACGGTGGAACACGGCCAGGGAATCGAGTGATCCTTACCATAATCTCGCCAAACATTATAAGGTTAGTACGGTGGTAGTGAGGTGGTACCCAAAAACTAGACAACTGGCTAAGAGAGAGTCCAGCTCCTAAAATAACCGGCAACTAACCGACGTGGAGGAGCAGGACATGAAGCAGACGAGGAATAAGCACAGTCCGGCGTTCAAGGCCAAGGTGGCCTTGGCCGCCCTTGCGGGGGAAGAGACCATCGCCCAGCTGGCCAGCCGATTTGAGGTCCATCCCAGTCAGATTCACGCCTGGAAAAGGGCCCTGGCGGAAGGAGCCCCGGAGCTATTTGCCACCAATCAGAAATCCCAGGAGAAAGCCAAGGAAGCTCAGATTAACCACCTCTACCGGCACATCGGCCAGCTGAAGGTGGAACGCGATTTTTTGTCGGAAAGGTCCGGTCTATGAGTCGCAGCATACGGCGAGCCATGATAGACCGAGACCACCAGCAGCTGTCTTTGGTGCGTCAATGTATCCTGCTGGACGTCAGCCGGGCCTCGGTGTACTACCGGTCGGTACCGACCAGGGCAGAAGACCTGGAGTTGATGGCCCTGATGGACCGTCAGTATTTGAAGACCCCCTTCTACGGCTCCAGGAAGATGAAGGCCTGGCTGCTGCAACAGGGCTATCTGGTGAGCCGAAAAAGGGTTCGAAGGCTGATGCGGTTGATGGGTCTGGAAGCCATCTACCGGCGTCCCAACACCAGCAAACCAGCGCCGGGACACCGGATCTTTCCCTATCTGCTGAAGGGAGTGGAGGTTAATCGGGTCGACCAGGTCTGGGCCGCGGACATCACCTACATCCCCATGCCGAAGGGCTTCCTGTACCTGGTGGCCATCATGGACTGGCACAGCCGGCACGTGCTGGCCTGGAAGCTCTCCAACACCATGGACACCAGCTTCTGCGTGGCGGCGTTGGAGGAAGCCCTGGGTAAGGGACGACCGGAGATATTCAACACCGACCAGGGGAGTCAGTTCACCAGTGAGGCCTTTACCCAGACGTTGCAGGAGCAGAGGGTCCAGGTCAGCATGGATGGTAAGGGTAGGTACCTGGACAACATCTTCGTGGAGCGGCTGTGGCGGAGCATCAAGTACGAGGAGGTGTATCTGAAAGCTTACCAGACCGTCGCCGAGGCCCGAACTGGGATCAATGCCTACCTGGAGTTCTACAACCGGCAGAGGCCTCACCAGGCTTTGGGCTACCGGACCCCAGCAGAGGTGTACCAACATGGCCAGGAAGAAAGGGGAGCAGCAGCTGAAGAAGCAGGGCTGCCATCGGGCTTGGTGAAACCTAGCGCAGGGGTGGGAGACTCTCTTAATTTAGCCCTCGTGCTGTCTTAATAATGGGGTCCACCTTAGTAGCGGCCCGTCGAGTCCTTGATTGAGGTATCCTCAAAAAGTGTGTAAACGGTCAGGCGGTGTACCCTCTCTCTGAACAACACGGGCTCGAGGCCCAAGAGAGGAGATAGACCGCCCATGAGGAAGGAAAGTACTGAGAGCAGGTCGGAGTCAAGGCCGGAGTGGGAGCAGTTGGAGGATTGGGTGCGAGGCCATGTCCAGCGGCTGATCCAGGAGTTGCTGGAGGAAGAGGTGACGGAGTTTCTAGGAAGGGCGAAGTCGGCCCGCAGGTCTGAGTCGGACAACGAGAGAGGCTATAGGAACGGATATGGCAAACCCCGAAGGCTTAGCCCGAATCCACCGAAGGACACCGATGGACGGCGTGAGGAAAGCGGAAGGGGGGTGAGGGAGCTACAGGGGAAATAGCCTGGGTTCCATTTGGGGTAGGGAGGTCGGCGGACGGTCTTCATCGCCGCACAGGGGCCCCTATGGCCGTCTGCGGGAGCTGTGATGCGCGGGATGGCGAGAGAATACGCAGCAGGGAACTCTCTCGGACCGGGCTGGCACGAGTCTGCGGGGATCTTCGGTTGTCCGGTGGGTGGGTCGGTCGCCGACGGTGCCGTCAGGCCGGGAGTGGAATGGCTCGCAGCCGGGCCAAGGCGCGGCTGAACTTCTCAGCCCAAGGCCAGCGATCCGGAAGATGCAGGGTCAACCGGCGTGCCGAGCGGGTGAGCCGTCCGGCCAGGGAGAAGAACCGCCGCCGGAGGGTCTTGGTGGTGGCTATCCGCTCTCCCAGACCGATCCGCGCCGTCCAGCGGGCCAGGTTGTGGGCCATCGTCTGGACGGCCAGCCAGGCGCCGTTGGCGGCGAAGCGGCCCGAGGGGAGATGGTTCAGCCCGACGCCGGGCTTGAGGTCGCGTATGGCATTCTCGATCTCGGCGTGGCGGCGATGGTCAGCCTCCAGTTCGAGCAACTCCCCGTCCCGGTCGGTGATGAAGCCATGATAGCTGTATTTGGCGAAGAGGGCCAGTTGGGAACCGGGCCTCGGCTTCACCCGCCGGACGATGAGCCGTACCGGCGCGGCGTCCGCCTCGGCCTGGAAGGGGGTGCAGGTGGTCTCGGCCACATCGGCGGCACCGTCCATCCAGTAAGGAATCGGCGTCCAGGCATCTTCGGGTATCGCCTCGATGAGATTGTGCAGGCTTTTGTGCTGGCGGATGGTGATGGAGAAGCGGACATCCATCTTGCGGCAGACGGATACCACGCCATGAGTGTAGAACCCGCTGTCGGCCCGTAGCGTGAGTCGTCCGTCGGCCCCGGCGTAGCGCACCCGTCCCACCGTCTCCCGCAGGAAGTGGGCGGCGCCGCGGGCGGTGTTGGCCCGGCCCTCGCGCAGCCGGGACATCAGCACGTCTCCGGTGCCGGCGGCGATGGCCGGCAGCGGGTGGTAGCCCCGCTTGCCGGTATAGCCGTGGTGGCGGGCGCCCTCCTTGGCCAGTCCGTAGGTCTCGCAGATGGTGGAGTCCAGGTCAATGGTCAGGGGCCCGTCGCCGGGTCCCGCCCCGGCCTGCCAAGCCCGGGCCAGCAACTCGCGGCTCACCCGGTCGAGTTGACGGACGTGGCCCCACCGGAAGCTGCGCAGGAAGGTGCCCAGGGTGGATGGCGCCTTGACCGTGCCGCCCAGGGTGCAGGCCGTCCCCCCGGTGCGCAACACATCGGCGTCGTCAATGCAGTCGCCCCCAGCCAGCGCAGACGCCACCAGCGTCATCATCTTGTCGCTCGTGTTCGCCCGCCCCGGGGCATCGCCCAGGTCGAGGCGCTGCCGGACGAGTTCGGGCAGGCCGAGGTGCCGCGCCAGGGTGGCCGGAAGGAGCAGCCTGGCATTGGCCACCAAGCGGCGGTCGTCGAAGGTGATTTGGATCCGGTCGGGGTGGTTGCGTGGCAGCATCTACTGGGTGCTCCTTTTCCGGGGCCGTTTTTTTGCTACAAACCCATTATCCCAGAAGCACAGGAGCGCCTTCTTGCCGCCTCAGGACGCTAACCCGACGCCCTCCTTCGGTGGATTCGGGCTTAGAGATTGGTTGCACAAGTCATCGGGCCTTCGACAAGTACCCCGATGCGGCATCGGGGGGACTTGTCGAACCTTGAACGCCGAGGCATGGGGCGTCGTACGATTCAGAAGTCGGCGCGCGACGGGGTCCCCATGGCAGCCAGGTGCGAAACGTCGTTCTGGCTGACGAGAGCAAAGCTTCCGCTGTCGTAATCAAAGACCGTGAAGCCGCCCAAGTCCAAACGCACTTCCCAGAAGCTGGAGACTTCGAGATCGAGCATATGGCAAATCAAGACCTTATGGACCACGCGGTGCGACGCCAGCAAGACCGTCCCCTCATGCTCTGAAGCGGCGGCCTCCAACACCGGCACCGATCGCCGGTTCACCGCGGCCAGGCTCTCTCCTCCAGGCATCTCCACAAGGTGTGGGTCTTTCAGCCACCGCTCATGAAGCGGCCCGTATCTCTCTTGGACTTCGTCTCGCGTGAGACCTTCCCACTCACCGTAGTTAAGGTCGGTCAACCCGTCCGCTCTGATGATCTCGATCTTGTGGCGTTTGGCAACAGAGTCCGCCGTTTCGAGAGCGCGCTTGAGCGGGCTCGAATATATAGCGTCTAAAGGCATATCGGCAAAGTGCGCGCCTAGGAGCTCCGCCTGCCTGCGGCCGACTTCGTTTAGAGGGACGTCTATCGTCCCTCTGAAGACCTCGCGGGCGTTGTATTCGGTCTCGCCGTGCCTGACTAGAATGATCCGAGTCATGGTTTCTCGATGCCCTTTAGGTCAGTCTCCGACCCCCATACACGTTGACCCTGTCTCCGGCCTGTCACTATACTCGCGCTTGTCTGTCAATCTGACGAACCTGCGAAGAGGGTCTATTCACCAATGAGGCCTACCCGACCCACGCCAGACGTAAAGCGTGGCCGCAATGTGCTGATGGCGACGGTTGTCCTTGGACATGGTATCAAGCATATATATAACGCGGGACTCCATTCGCTGATTCTGCCCGAGATCAAGATCGGTCTTGGCCTCAGCGGGGCCCAGTTCGGGTCGTTGATCTCCGCCCGGCAGGTGACCTCCTGGGGGACCACAATCGGGGCCGGCTACCTGGGCGACAGGTTCACTTCCAAGGCGCCCCTGATCCTCGGGCTGTCGCTAGGACTGCTTGGCTTCTCCTTCTTTCTTGCCGGACGTGCAACGAGCTACTGGGTAATGCTGGCTGTGATGCTCCTGATGGGCCTAGGGCCGGCGCTATTCCACCCGCCTGCCATCGGCGAGCTGTCGCGTCGGTTCCCCGATCGTCGCGGCTTCGCGATCTCGCTGCATGGCACCGGAGGTATCGCGGGGGAGGTCCTTGGACCCCTCGCCGCAGCGGGATTCCTGGTGATCATGTCATGGCGCGATGTGATGCAGTGGAGTCTTCTTCCCGCTCTGCTGGCTGGCCTTCTGATGTGGGCTATGATGCGCCCGCTGCCCGGCAAAGAGCTGGGTGCAGCATCGGCGCGCGAGTACTTTCTCTCTCTGGTCTCGTTGCTGAGCGATAGGGCCATACTACTGCTGGTCCTGGTTACGGCGATACGCAGCGCCTCTGAGACGGCGGTCGCCGGCTTCCTTCCAGTTTATCTCAGGGAGGACCTGGAGTTCTCAGAGGTCCGCGTGGCCATTTACCTTTCGCTAGCCCAGCTGGCGGGTTTGGGTGTCCAGCCGGCGATGGGCGTCATCTCAGACCGGCTGGGCCGCATGGCCGTGTTGGTCCCTGGAGTGGCGGCGTCGGCCGTACTCTCCTTCGCCCTCGCGTTTGCCGACACTCCCGTGACGTTGGCCATAATCGTAGTCGGACTGGGCGCTTTCAGGTTTTCGCTGCATCACATATTCATCGCGGCCGCGATGGACGCCAGCCGAGGATACATCCAATCGACGGTCGCCTCGCTCGTGTACGGTGCCGCGTTCCTGGGCACCTTCTCGCCAGCGTTGGCCGGGCTGATCGTCGACCGGTTCGGGACCCAAAGCGCATTCGTGTACGGAGGAGCCATGGGACTGGTAGCGACCGTCGTCCTGCTGAGACTCAGGCTGCCCAGAACTCCTCAGCAGGCCGAAGCGCCCGAGCGGGGGTCTGATTCTCCAAGCTAGTACTCCAGGGTTGACGGAGCGTGAGGCTAAAGCCCTTCATACTTTTTCCAGGTCGGTGCTTGATTCCGGATGTCGACCGCTGGCGCAGGGGTCGGAGGCTGACTCTGGAGCGCGGCGTGCACCTGCTGTAGCAGCTCCTCGGCGGTTTCTACCAGTTTAGTTCTCTCAGCCCCTACCTCGGCAGAAACCGGCCCGGTCTGGGGTAGCCTCTCTGCCAGATCGGCGACTCTCCGGCGCTGCCGAACGTACTCGTCCATTCCGTGCTGGAACTTCGTGCCGGATTCCCTTCTGGCAAAAGCACTGATTCGGGCCCATCCCGACTTCGGGTCCGCGACCTCTCCCTCGGAGGCAACGACCTCACCCAGCTCCCGAAGCATCGGGTCCCAGAGCATCTTTCTGAGCCGCTCCGGGCGACCCTCGACGATCTCGTCCCCGACTTTCTTGAGTGCTCCGGCCTTCCGCACGGTGACGAAGTAGACCGCCACGGCGATGCCGACGAGGACGAGCGCTATGGTGCCCATAACGAAGGGATTAGGTGGCTCGAGGTACATGTCTACCAATCACCCTCAGCGGTTGGCGCGCCGGGCGGCCCAGCAAGCTCAGCCCCGGATGCAGGCCTGTTCCGCGGATGATACCACAGGCCGGCCGTGGCCAATGCTGCTCAGGTGACGCAGGAGACTAGTACCGGTTCCATGTGTATGTGACAAATATAAGAAATAGGTTAGTCTTGTGTATGATCCTATAAGGAGGACATACGAAGACATGCCTGCTCTCAAGTACAAGGTGGAGTTGAACGAGTCGGAGCGGACACATCTCAAGCAGATGGCGAGTCGTGGGGAGACTTCGGCCCGTAAGGTCAAGCGAGCGCTGGTGTTGCTGAAGGCAGACGAAGGTCTGATCGACCGTGACATCGCCAGCGGACTATTGATAAGCGCCTCCACGGTGGGACGTGTGCGCACGCAGTTTGTACAGGAAGGACTCGACAGTGCGCTCATTGAACGCCCGCGACCAGGACAGAGGCGCAAGTTGGACGGTAGGCAGGAAGCGCACCTAGTCGCCATTGCCTGCAGCGATGCGCCCGAAGGACACACGCACTGGACGCTGCAACTGCTTGCCGACAAGGTGGTCCAGATGGGGTTTGCCGAGAGCATCTCCCTCGAGACGGTGCGCCAGACGCTCAAAAAAACGAACTCAAGCCGTGGACGAAGAAGGAATGGTGCATCCCGGAGGTGAGCGGGAAGTTCGTGGCTCGAATGGAGAATGTGCTGGACCTGTACCATGAAGACTACGACCCCGACCATCCCGTGGTCTGTTTCGACGAGACGTCCAAGCAATTGGTGGCCGACAAGAGACCGTCCATCGGGGCCAGGCCGGGTTGAGTGGAACGATATGACTACGAGTACAAGCGAAACGGGACCCGAAACCTGTTCATGTTCTGTGAGCCGAAAGCTGGCTGGAGGCATGTCGAGGTGACCGAGCGTCGCACTGCTGTGGACTTCGCACATCAGATGAGGTGGCTGGCAGACGAGGCATACCCTCATACAAAAACGATACGGCTGGTGCTGGACAATCTCAACACTCACAAGCTGGGTTCGTTGTACGACGTCTTCGAGCCAGCCGAAGCGCGGCGGATCGCCAAGCGCCTGGAGTTCCACTACACTCCAGTACACGGCAGTTGGCTGAACATGGCTGAGATAGAGTTGAGCGTCTTCAGCAACCAGTGTCTCAACCGTCGAATCAGCGACGAGGTGGTACTGAAGCGAGAGGTCTCGGCGCTGGAACATGAGCGCAATGAGGCTGTCGCCGTCATAGACTGGCGTTCCTCCACTCAGGACGCTCGCACTAAACTTCAACACATCTATCTATCATATTCATATTGACACGGTACTAGTTGCGGTAATAACAGGCGTGGCCGGCGCGCGCGGAACTTTGCGCCGGTCTCTCTTTTGGCTAGTCCGCCTATCCGCGCCCACGCCGAATTCGCATCGGTGATCGCACCGTCTGAGGCAACGACCTCACTCAGCTCCTGATGCAGCGGGTCCCAGAGGAGGTCCTCTGAGCCGCTCGTCCGAGACCTTTGTATGGGCGCGGGCCTTCCGCCTGCTGAGAAATAGACCCATGCCAAAGTACCCCACGACTGCGATACCGATCAGGACCAGTATCAACGTGGGTGCAGCAGTCGAGTCAGATATCGGCCCGGGAATCATAGTCGTCCTATCGCCTCGGCGGTCGGCGCACTGAGCCGCGCATGCTCAACTCGCGCTGCTGTGCGCTGCAGCGGGATGATACCACGGGTCGGCCCGCCGCTACCTCTCAATAAGGGCGAGCTAGTCCTGTATCAGCACCACGGAGCGCTGGACCTCAGTAGTCACCTCGGGCCCGTGCTCAGCGATATATACATCTATCTCCGAGAGCACGCCGAACTTACCCGCCAGGTATATTCCCGGTTCTATAGTCACCGCCACGCCGGGGACCACCGGGCGCGTGTCGCGCGTCTCCCAAACCGTCCAGGTTCACCGCGTTCCCGTGCGCCTCCTTGCCGAGGCTGTGTCCGAGACGGTGGCTGAAATACTCACCATAGCCGGCCTTTGCGATGTGGTCTGGCCACCTTATCGATCTCCCAGCGGCTTCTTGAACAGTTGCACGTAAAATTTTTCCCAACCTCACCCAGGCTTTCTGGGCCGACCGTTTGGTACAATACGCGCGGCATTCCGCGCTCTTGCGCCGCGAACCGGGTGAACGAAACTCGATGACCAAGGATACATTCCGCGAACTCGCCAAAACGATGACCGCCGCCGAGGCGGTCGAGCGGTTCGTCTCCGATGCCGCGACCCTGGGTATCGGGGGGCAGACCACCGGCCGCGTCAGTATGGCCCTCGCTCACGAGATCGTCCGGCAGGGGAAGAAGGGACTGACACTCGTCGGTTGCAGCATGTCGATGTCCATGGACATCATGGTTGGAGCGGGTCTCGTCAAACGGACAGAGTGCGGGACCGGTAACCTGGAGCAGTTCGGCGCGACCATGCGCTGGCGCCGGGCGATCGAGGAAGGCCGGCTGGAGGTCGAGGACTACAGCCACCTGACCATGGCCCTGCGGTTTCTCGCCGGCTCCCTCGGCCTGCCGTTCATGCCCTCCAAGAGCCTCCTGGGCACGGATCTGCTCAACAAAAAGTCCTTCGACGGGCACAAACCCTTCGAGGTAATCGATAATCCGTGGGACGCCGGCGACCCCGTCGTTCTCGTGCCCGCTCTGAACCCGGACGTGTCGATCATACACGCTCAGAAAGCGGACGAGATGGGCAACGTAATTATCGAGGGCTTTACGACCCACGACTCCGAGATGGCCAGGGCGTCCAAGTCGGTGATCGTAAGCTGCGAAGAGATCGTCAGCTCGGACTCCATAAGGCGCGAGCCGGAGCGCACCACCATCCCCTACATATTCGTCGATGCCGTTGTTGAGCAGCGATGGGGGGCGTACCCGACGTCGACATACCGGTACTACGACCACGATGACGCGCACCTCAGGCACTACCAGGAGTGCGCCCGGGAAGGCGGCGAAGTGTATGCACAGTACCTCCAGGACAACATCTACGGCTGTGAGACCTTTGACGACTTCCTGTCGAAGGCGACGGGAGCAGATAGACTGAAGGAGTTGAGGGACTCAATGCATCTGGTCCTTTGAGGTAGCCAGCAGCTTGATGATAAACGTGGAGTGCAGAGGGGCGTAGCCCCGGCGCCTGTCCTGAGCGAAGTCGAAGGGCCGGGAGTCTGAGGGTGTCCCTCTGACATAATTTTCTTCCCCCTTCCTGGCCAGGAAGGGGCCGAGGGGGATGGTCGAAAGGGTCTTTCAGCACACGGCTAGATGGAAAACAACTACAGTCTCGAAGAGCTGATGATGGTCGAATCGTCCCGGTACATCGCGGACGGCGACATCGTCATGGTTGGCACCGGGCTGCCGATGGTGGCAAGCCTGCTGGCGTTGAAGAATCACGCGCCCCGCATGTGCTACATCGTGGAGACCGGCCCGATGGCCCCGGAGGTGATCGGGACCCCCTCCTCGGTGTCCGACGCCAGGGTGATGTACCGCGCGGTCAAGCTGGGCTCGCTGCTCGAGGCTCTCGGTGGAGTCCTCCAGCGTGGCCTAGCCGACGTCGGCTTTATCGGCGGGGCGCAGATCGACCAATTCGCCAACGTCAACTCGACTGTCATCGGCGACTACCGTAGCCCGAAGGTCCGGCTCCCCGGAAGCGGTGGCGCCAATGACATCGCGTCCCACGCGAAGAAGGTCCTCATCATCGCCCGCCACGACAAGCGCCGCTTCCCCGAGCGCTGCGACTTCATCACCAGCCCCGGCTACATCGACGGGCCCGACGGCAGGAAGAAGGTGGGTCTCCCGGTCCCGTACCCTGACATCGTCGCCGTCACCGACATGACGGTAATGTCTATCGACAAGAAGGTCGGCCGACTAAGAATCGACAAGCTGATGCCAGGCGTGACGCTCGACGACGTACTAGAAAACACCGGCTTCCAGCCACCGGTGGCCCCAGACGTGACGACAGTCGATGCCCCGGACGAGCAAGAGCTCCGGATCCTCCGTCAGGAGGTCGACCCCGACGGGGTATACTTGAAGGGTTAGGAGGTTGGACGATGGGCACCTTTAGCGTCACGATAGAAGTGGGAGACTTGGACGGACGCAGGTTCGAGACCTTGGAGGCGCTGGTTGACACAGGAGCCACATATCTCGTTGTCCCGAGGCGGGTCCTCGAGTCTTTGGAGGCCGTGGTTACTGAAACATCGCCGTTCGAGCTAGCCGACGGGAGACAGGTACAATTCGATATGGGTGACGCAATGTTGCGCCTCGATGGGCGGGAGCATCCAGTACTAACAGTATTTGGTGACGAGGATACGAGGGTGCTACTCGGGGCTGTAGCCCTCGAGACTTTCCGCCTCCAAGTCGATCCGATCCATCAGCGTCTTGTTTCCGTCCCCAGCCTGTTAATGTCACATCCCGCTGGGTGAGGGTCACCTTGACGAAGGCCATTGCGCCGGAGCACGTCTACGATCTCACCACCGTGTCGGAGCCCTCGCTGTCGGCGGACGGCTCTCGTCTGGCCTTCGTTAGATCGAAGGCCGACAAGGAGCAGAACGAGACCCGCTCCCAGATAATGGTAATGTCGCTGCCGGACCGCGATCCGCTCGCCTTCACGCAGGGCAAGTCCGACAGCGCACCCCGGTTCTCTCCCGATGGGGAGTCCATCGCCTTCGTACGCAAGGACGAAAAAGACCGGACGCAGCTCTGGCTCATAGCGGCCTCAGGCGGCGAGGCGCGCCAGATCACCGACGTTCTCGGAGGAGTGAGTCAGCACGCCTGGTCGCCGGACTCAAGCCGTCTGGTCTTTGTCTCCGACGTGGACCCTGACCGGCTCCCCGATGACCACGACCCCAAAAAGGACCCTCGCGTCCGGGTTGCCCGTCGCATCCGCTACCGCTTCGACTCGGACGGCTGGCGTGGGGATGCGTTCCGCCACCTGTTCGTCGTCGACGTTGGGACCGGCGACAGCTGCCAGCTCACGGACGGCGAGGGCGACGATACCGCCCCGGTCTGGTCTCCCGATGGCACCCGAATCGCGTACGTGACCGACCGGCGCGACGATAGGGACTACACCCACTTCACCGATGCGTCCGTGATCTCGGCGGACGGCGGGTCCCCGACACGGTGGTCTGAGGGACTGTACGCCGTCGGCGCGATAGCGTGGGCCCCTGAGAGCGACAAGCTCGCCGTGATTGGCAGCGATGACCCCGAGATGTGGGAGTCCCGGCAATGGAGCTTGTTTGTACTACACAACGACCGGGACCCTCGGCAGTTGATCGATGGCTCGATAGCACCTGTCATGACAGCCGGCCTGGCGTGGACCGACGGCAGAGGAATCGTGTTTGTGGGGGACTCTCGCGGTGAGTCGTACCTGTACACCGTCAATGCCGATGATGGCAAGCCGGAGACCATCTCCGGAGGCGGATGCATGTACACAGACGTTGCGGTCGATGGCGCGCAACGCCACGCGGTGGTCGTGGTCGCCACACCGCACTCGTCTGGCGACCTGCTCTTGATCGATATGGCGACGAGTTCCGAGAGGCGGCTGACGAGCTTAAATCATGAGTTCTTTGAGGCCCATCCGCCGGCGACTATGGAGAAGTTCTCGCTTCCTCGCGGCGGACAGGATATCGAGTCGCGGGTGCTCCTGCCACCGGACTTCGACCCTTTCGGCCGCTACCCTCTCATTCTCGATATCCACGGCGGGCCGCAGGGGAGGTTCTCGGACGCCTTCGACCTCGACCAGCAGGTCATAGCGACCGCCGGCTACATCGTCCTGGCTGTGAACCCGAGAGGTTCGTCCTCATACGGCCCCGATTTCGCCAAGGCTGTTTTACGCGACTGGGGCGGTGAGGACTACCTTGATATCATGGCCGCGGTCGACGAGACGTGCTCGCGGTCTTACGTCGACGAGTCCCGGCTGGGCGTGCACGGCTACAGCTATGGCGGGTACATGAGCGCCTGGATAGTCGGGCACGACAACAGGTTTGGCGCGGCCGTGGTCGGCGCTCCGTGCATCAACCTATGGAGTATGTACGGTACCTCCGACATCGGCGTCAGCTTTGGGGAGGTCCAGTGGGGAGGTCTGCCAGGGGACGCCTTCGACGTCCTGGTCGAGCGCTCGCCTCTGACGTACGCGCCCGATGTCGAGACCCCGGTGCTCCTCATGCACGGCGAGGACGACCTGCGATGCCCCATTGGGCAGAGCGAGGAGTACTTCGTGGCCTTGAAACGGCTGGATAAAGAGGTCGAGTTCGTCCGGTTTCCGGGCTCCAACCACGGGTTCCTTCGGGCTGGCCACCCAAGGATGCGGCAAGAGTACCTGAATCGGATGCTAGCCTGGTTCGACAAGCATTTACGGGCCAAAGCCCCGATCACGCTGGAAGGGCAGACCGCCTCGGTCGGCGATTAGCGCGGTATCTGATAGAAGTCGTCGCTCCACCGAGTAGTAGGTATGTTTTCCGAGCCCCGATGCGGCATCGGGGCGAGGAACCTGGGGCGGGGGCCATACAACTCCAACTGGCCAGCACACCCAGCTCTAGATTCCTCCTGGTCCTTCAAAGGAAGGACTCGTCAGAATCGTCCCTGCCGGTTGTCTCCGACACCCTGAACGATGAAAATGGGCCGAACTCTTATCCCTTCTCCACCGCTGCGGGGGAGAAGGCTAGGATGAGGGGGCTTCCGGCTGTTACAACCCTATTTTCATACCAATGACGTTTCACTAAACCACGTTGACTCGCAACGACTAGGCGGTGGCCCGTTATGCCCCGTACCGCATTTTCGCCTCCTCGTACTCCTCGGGGCTGTTCAGGTCGAGGCAGACGATCGGGTCTTCGATCTCGACCTCGTTGACCTCTCCACGACGCGACCGAAAGACCTCCCTGATCCCCTGTCTCTCCTCGGTGACGCCCTCCAGTTCACCTCTGAGTAAATGAGAAAAAACGAGAGGGTGGCCGCCGCGCCCCTGGTACCTGGGAGAGGTGATCAGCGCTTTTTGGCGATGATGGGCTTCGATGATTTCTTCGACCAATGCAAAGGGGCGGGGTTGGTCCACAGCCAGCAGCAGTATTCCGTCGGCTTGCGCGTCGGCTGAGCGGAGTCCGGCCCTGATCGAGGTGGCCTTGCCCTGGCGGTAGTCGGAATTGACAACGTAGCGGACCGCAGGGCCCCTTATGTGAGGAGCGACCAGCTGATGCTCGTGGCCCAGAACAACCACGACCTCGGCCACGCCAGCCTCGATCAGATTGGAGGTCTGGTACTCGACGAGAAGGATGTCATGCCATGGCAGCAGCGGCTTGGGGCGTCCCATCCGGGTGGACTCGCCTGCGGCGATCAGGATAGCGGAAACGCGCGGGCGGAGACCACGGCTAGGGGGCGACAGCCACCGCCTCCTCTAGCTTCTCGGCTATGCGGTCTATCCGCCACTCCTCAATCTTCATAGGAAGGCCAGTGCCGCCGAGACGGAACATCAGGACCTCTGCCATGATGCTCACTGCGATCTCTTCGGGCGTTCTGCCGCGGATATCGAGGCCTACGGGTGAGCGGATCTCTTTGACACGCTCCGTCGGAACGCCACTTCGGAGGAGGTCCTCGTAGATGAGTATGGTCTTGCGCTTGCTCCCCAACAGGCCTACGTATTTGGCCCGGGTCTTCGCCGCAGCCGCGAGGGCCACGTTGTCGTATCGATGCCCTCGCGTCGCGATGACAATGAAGGTGTTCTGGTTGATGGGAAGCTGCGGTAGGGCCTCCTCAGGCTTTAGGGCCACCACAATGTCAGCCTCAGGGAAGCGGTCTTTGTTGGCGAACTCCTCTCGGTCGTCGGTGATGAAGACCCGGAATCCGACTGCCTTGGCGAGCGGCGCGATGGCCTTGGATACGTGGCCCCCACCACAGAGCACAAGCTGCGGTGGAGTGGTGTACGCCTCTATGAAATACTCTGCCCCGTCAGGGGTGGTCGCATACTCGTTCCTGCCGTGGACCATGAGCTCGCGCGCCTTCTCGACGGCCGCGCGGTCGCTTTGTGACCAGCCCAACGTCCCCTCTGTCGTCCCGTCCTCACGGATGAGCAGCTTGGCGCCCGTGACTGCGGAGCTCCCCTCAGCGGGCGTTATCAGACTCGCGAGCGCAACGCTGGATCCTCCTCCGTAGGCGTTGTCGATCTCCTGGGCGAAAGGCAGGTACTGGTCGGGTGTGTAAATCGGGTCGACAAGGAAGTACATCGTGCCGCCGCACACAAGCCCATCCTCGGCAGCAAGCTCCTCGTTTAGCTCGTAATCCTTGTGCTCGGCCGGCCCTCCCCGCTTCATCAGCTGCTTGGCGGCAAACCAGATGTCGCCCTCCACACAGCCGCCGCCCAGGGTCCCGACACCGCTACCATCCGCGCGGACCAACAGCTTGGCGCCGGGCTTCTGAGGAGTCGACCCCTTTGTGCGCACGACGGTGGCGACGACCACGGGGTTACCCTTTCCGAGCTCACTCACCGCCTCGCGAAAGACCTCTTTCATCGCAAATCACCGCCTGGTCCGATCAGTCCGTACTGTCATAGCTTACCAACGTGAGGGGCGTATTTCAACGAACTCAGGCGTGGGACTACCTGCTCCCCGACTCCTCTCGCGCACGAGTTTGGGGTCGGTTGCCCGGCCTCTTCACGATGCCCTACAATGCATGCCTCAACGTAGTCGCCGATACGCAGGTCGCCGATGCCCGATAGACACTTCACGTTGGAAGAGGCGCAAGAGTTGGTCGGCCGGTTGGAAGAGACCTTCCGGGCCGTCGCCCCGCTGCGTGAAAAAGCTAAAGAGCTGTACGAAGGAATCCGGGACTTGCAGCGTCGGATGCGCTCGAACGGTGGCCCGACAGCAAGTAAGGAATTGGCCTCACGCCAGCAGGCTCTAAAGGAAGCGTCCGAGCAAATCGAAGCGGAGGTCCAGCCGATTCGCGATCTGGGGGCGGTCATCAAGGACATCGAGAAGGGACTGGTGGACTTCCCCCACGTCAAGGAGGGGCGGGTAGTGTTTCTCTGCTGGCTTGTAGGTGAGCCCGAGGTCCGGTTCTGGCACGAGCTGTCCACGGGATTCGCCGGACGCCAGCCCCTATGACAACGGCTTTGCACAACACGCATCGCGCGAGGCGGGTCGCCCTTCGACAAGCTCAGGGCGAACGGTGACTTTGGCCTTACGTTCGTGATGAGCCTGTCGAACCACGGCCCCAGGGCACGACTTTTGACGCCAGCCCTTGTAGAAGGCGACGTTGACGCCTACCGGTGCCAGTCGTATGCGAGCCCTAGCGACCGGTCCTCGAGCGGCAGATCTACCCGTACGCCGCCCGGTGCCGAAGAAAGCTAACCCCGAATCCACCGAAGGACACCGATGGACGGCGTGAGGAAAGCGGAAGGGGGGTGAGGGAGCTACAGGGGAAATAGCCTGGGTTCCATTTGGGGTAGGGAGGTCGGCGGACGGTCTTCATCGCCGCACAGGGGCCCCTATGGCCGTCTGCGGGAGCTGCGATGCGCGGGATGGCGAGAGAATACGCAGCAGGGAACTCTCTCGGACCGGGCTGGCACGAGTCTGCGGGGATCTTCGGTTGTCCGGTGGGTGGGTCGGTCGCCGACGGTGCCGTCAGGCCGGGAGTGGAATGGCTCGCAGCCGGGCCAAGGCGCGGCTGAACTTCTCAGCCCAAGGCCAGCGATCCGGAAGATGCAGGGTCAACCGGCGTGCCGAGCGGGTGAGCCGTCCGGCCAGGGAGAAGAACCGCCGCTGGAGGGTCTTGGTGGTGGCTATCCGCTCTCCCAGACCGATCCGCGCCGTCCAGCGGGCCAGGTTGTGGGCCATCGTCTGGACGGCCAGCCAGGCGCCGTTGGCGGCGAAGCGGCCCGAGGGGAGATGGTTCAGCCCGACGCCGTACTTGAGGTCGCGTATGGCATTCTCGATCTCGGCGTGGCGGCGATGGTCAGCCTCCAGTTCGAGCAACTCCCCGTCCCGGTCGGTGATGAAGCCATGATAGCTGTATTTGGCGAAGAGGGCCAGCTCTTAACCGGGCGTCGGCTTCACCCGCCGGACGATGAGCCGTACCGGCGCGGCGTCCGCCTCGGCCTGGAAGGGGGTGCAGGTGGTCTCGGCCACATCGGCGGCACCGTCCATCCAGTAAGGAATCGGCGTCCAGGCATCTTCGGGTATCGCCTCGATGAGATTGTGCAGGCTTTTGTGCTGGCGGATGGTGATGGAGAAGCGGACATCCATCTTGCGGCAGACGGATACCACGCCATGAGTGTAGAACCCGCTGTCGGCCCGTAGCGTGAGTCGTCCGTCGGCCCCGGCGTAGCGCACCCGTCCCACCGTCTCCCGCAGGAAGTGGGCGGCGCCGCGGGCGGTGTTGGCCCGGCCCTCGCGCAGCCGGGACATCAGCACGTCTCCGGTGCCGGCGGCGATGGCCGGCAGCGGGTGGTAGCCCCGCTTGCCGGTATAGCCGTGGTGGCGGGCGCCCTCCTTGGCCAGTCCGTAGGTCTCGCAAATGGTGGAGTCCAGGTCAATGGTCAGGGGCCCGTCGCCGGGTCCCGCCCCGGCCTGCCAAGCCCGGGCCAGCAACTCGCGGCTCACCCGGTCGAGTTGACGGACGTGGCCCCACCGGAAGCTGCGCAGGAAGGTGCCCAGGGTGGATGGCGCCTTGACCGTGCCGCCCAGGGTGCAGGCCGTCCCCCCGGTGCGCAACACATCGGCGTCGTCAATGCAGTCGCCCCCAGCCAGCGCAGACGCCACCAGCGTCATCATCTTGTCGCTCGTGTTCGCCCGCCCCGGGGCATCGCCCAGGTCGAGGCGCTGTCGGACGAGTTCGGGCAGGCCGAGGTGCCGCGCCAGGGTGGCCGGAAGGAGCAGCCCGGCATTGGCCACCAAGCGGCGGTCGTCGAAGGTGATTTGGATCCGGTCGGGGTGGTTGCGTGGCAGCATCTACTGGGTGCTCCTTTTCCGGGGCCGTTTTTTGCTACAAAACCATTATCCCAGAAGCACAGGAGCGCCTTCTTGCCGCCTCAGGACGCTAACCCGACGCCCTCCTTCGGTGGATTCGGGCTTAAGCGCGACCTCCACCTCCAGCGCCACTGCGACACGCCTGCCGGAGTTCTTGGGCTCGTCCAGCTTGCCGTGCAGGCAATCGAAGATATCGCTAAGCCCGTGGCTAACAACTGATACGCTTTTATGCTGGGGCTCCGGCCATGGCATCGCTACACGCTGCTTCCCCGCAGATGTCTCGATTTCCTGCCACAGCTCCCAATCGCGCTTCACGTGCTGGTGGAGGATCTCTCCTTCCGTGCCCGTGATTCGAAGGCCGGGGCCCCCTCTACGGAAGAAGACGGCCTCGCCGTCCTCGGTAACCATCATCCCTTGTCCGCCGAACTCCTCACTGCCCTCAGGCCCCGGCGGCGTGTCGCCGGTACCTAATCACCCACGCGGGAGCGCTGTCCATGAAGTACGACCAGTTCTGGTGCTGCGACAGATGGTCCGATTGAGCTTCGATGGAGACGACATCTCCTATCGCCCCGGTGGTAATCAGCTCCTTGGCTTTGGCGAACGACGGGTGGTTGGTCGAGATCGCCCCGCACACTAGGGGCACGCCGGCGTCGGCGCATGCCTTGACCAGTCGGTCCGCCTCCTCGAGAGTGTAGGCCATCGGCTTCTCGGTCATGATCCCCTTGGCGCCGTTCTCCACGACGAGGACCGTGAGCCTGGGGCGGTCCTTGGTGTTCGACGGGATCGCGACGATCTCAGGCCTCTCATTCCGAAGCATCTCGGCCGCATCCGTGTAGAGAGCCTTGATCCCATAGCGCTCACCGAAGACCTGAAGCCTCTCTTTGTCGCGCTCGGCGCCGGCTACAAGGTCGACCTCGGGCCGGTTTGCCAGGGCCTCGGCGAAGGTTACCGGCGGGTTCAAAGTGAAAGTAGAACTTGCGATGAACGTCGACCTTCGGCATGGGGCGGTCGACGTCGTCGACGTGCCACTTCCCCCGGTCGCCGTATGGGCCCGGTTCCGTCCAGCGTGTGCCGATGTCGTTCAGCAACCCCATCCATCCGATACCTATGATGGCGGCTCGATACTTCGGCAACAAATCACTCCTCGGTAGGGGATGGGATTAGCTAACGCAATCCGCGGATTCTTTGAGATGTTTCCCTGAGTCCCGCTTCGGGACGAAGGGCCTGGGGCGGTAGGGCTCTCTCCTTGTCACTGGCGGATTCCCAACCCCAGATTCTTCCCCCGACGCCGCGTCGGGGTCAGAAAACATGCTGTGCCGGCATTCGCATCCGGAGGCTTGCACATCGGCTCAGTCAGCCACCGCAGAGGCCTCGGCCTGTTCGGGAACGGGCCATCCGAGACCCACCAGCAGCTCTCGCAGCTCGGCCATCTCCTCATCGTTCAGTGGAAGGGAGGGCGGCCGCATCGCCCCTACAGGTTGGCCCATGACGGCCATGACGCCCTTCTTCTTCCGGGCAGAGCCGCCGGACCTGAGGGATATCTTGTCGTAAAACTGGCGCAAGGGAACGGCCACCGACTCCCACAGCGCCTGACCCTCGTCATACTTCCCGGCCTCCAGAAGCTCCAGGACCTTCAGGTCGTGCGCCGGATACGCGGTCGCCTGGTGGTCCATGAACCCACGGCCGCCGTGCTTGTAGCAGCGCCCCGGCTGGCTGCTGTTGTCCAGGATATTCAAGTCAGACGCGAGCTCCTCCATCCGCTCATACGGGACGTCTGGCGGCGTATTCCACTTGACGGCGACTACGTGCTCCATATTCGCGAACTGCTTGAAGGTGTCGATTTCTATGCGCCCGCTCGGCAGCCAATGGGTGTGATAGACCATGATGCCGATATCGATGGCATTCGATACATCGTCGAAGTACCGCACGATATCGTCCTGAGTGACGTCGTTAAAGACAGGCGGGGATATCTGCAGCCCAACCGCCCCAAGGTCCTGGCACAGCTTCGCATCTTCGATCGTGCGCTTGGTGTCTTTTGTGTGGATCCCGCCCATGACGTCCACACGCCCCTTTGCCGCCTGCACCACTGTGCGCACCAGCGGAGGCCATTCGGCGTCCGATAGCTGGGGCAGCTCTCCCATGACCGAGGCGACCTTGAGGACCGCCTTGCCCTTCACGAGGCCAGACTCAATCCACCACTCGGTAAGTTCAGCCAGGCGCCCGTAGTCGACCTCGAACTCGTCGTCGAAAGGGGTCAGCACGGCCACGATGCACCCCCTTAGCCTCTCCTTGAGCTCGTTGCGGTCCATCACTCCTCCTCTGCTTTTGGCTGCTATGCGCGTTTGATCGCCAGCAGTCTAGCAGCGTCAAATTGCCTGGTCAACAACTCTCGCATGCCCGCGGCTCGGAGCGGTGTATGGGCCTCTCTATTGAGACTTCGACCGGTTGAGAAAACCGGGAGCAGGTGTTAACTTGTGAGTATGTCGACAACTCCCGGTGAGGTGGTAGAGCCATGATGCCGTACATCGCAAGACGCATTCTCCTGGCGGTGTTCACGCTCGCGATGGTCTCGTTCCTTTCCTTCATCATCATCCAATTGCCGGCCGGCGACTACGTCGACTACTACGCCGACCATTCGGAAAGAGAGTGGAGTAGGCCGGTCACCTTGGAGGAGCAAGCAGAGCTCCGAGAAGATTTCGGCCTGAACCAGCCCATCGTGCTGCAATGGTGGAACTGGGTCTCGCCCATGATCTTTCGTGGGGACTTCGGCGTCTCCTTCCGCCCAGCGGACCAGAAGACGCCCATCCGGCAGATCATCGCCGAGCGCCTGCCCGTCACTATCCTGCTAACGTTCTTCACGATAGTAATCACGTGGCCGCTTGCTATACCCATCGGAATCTACTCCGCGATGCGGCAGCACTCCGTCGGAGACTATACCTTCACCTTCCTCGGCTTCACTGGCCTTGCGGTGCCCGACTTCCTACTGGCCCTTGTGCTGATGTACTTATTCCTGGCGTACTTCCACCAGAGCGTTGGCGGCATCTTCTCGGGCGAGTACCAGTTTGCGCCCTGGAGCGTCGGCAAGGTCCTCGACTTGATGCAGCATATGATCATACCGGCCCTCGTCCTGGGCACGTCCGGTACTGCCGGCCTGATACGCACAATGCGGAACAATCTGCTGGACGAGCTTTACAAGCCGTACGTGGTGGCAGCGCGGGCCAAGGGGCAGGTCAACTGGAAGGTCATCGCGAAGTATCCAGTCAGGGTGGCGATCAATCCATTTATCAGCGGAATCGGAGGCATGTTGCCCGGGCTGGTGGGCGGCTCCGTGATCGTCTCGATCGTGCTAAGCCTACCGACCCTGGGCCCGATACTGCTGATTGCGCTCCAGTCTGAGGACCAGTTCCTGTCGGGGACCATAATCCTGCTGCTCGGGGCCTTGACAGTGGTCGGCGTCCTGATCTCGGACCTGTTGCTCGTCGTTGTCGACCCTCGGATCAAGCTCAGCGGGTCGTCGCGGTAGCATCGGACAGGCCGCCGGAAAAGCGCGACAGCGTCGACGTCGACTCCAACTCTTCAGGTACAAAGGAGAGATGAACTATGTCTAAGCCACGCATTTTTTTCTACCACGACGGACGCCACCCATTGATCTACATGTATGAGCCGCCGATGCGCAAGGAGGAATACGAGTCGGCGATCGACGAGCTCGCTGGAACGCCGATCGAGGCAGTAACGTTCTGTCTCGGCGAGGGACGGGTCATGCTGCACGACACGAAGGTGGGGGAGGTCTGGGGGCACAGCGTGAAGAAGTGGCCGAAGATCACCCGTCAGCGTACCCACATGAACGCCAAGGCCTTGATAGAGGAAGGCAACGACCCGCTGCGGCTCGTCTGCGACCGCGCTCACGAGGTCGGCATCCTGTTCTATCCCTCACTCATCGTGCAGTGGGGCAGCGATACACGGCGACCTCTAAGCTCCTTTGAAGACTACCAGGCCGCCTTGAAGGATGGCACCAACAGCTATCTGTTCGATCGCTCTTCAGATTTTCGGTTCGAGAATAAGCACCTGGAGATCGGTGCGAGAGGCGACCTCGATCCAAGCTTCCCGGGCGCGACTCTGCTCGATTTCAAGCGTCAAGAGTCACGGGACGAGCGGTTCGCCATCATAGAGGAGGTCCTGACCAACTATCCTGTGGACGGGTTCGAGCTGCAGATGCATGCAAACGCCTACTTCTTCCGCCCGGACGAGGTGGAGGAAGGACGGGGGATCTTGACCGACTGGATACGGCGGGTGAGCGACGCCGTCAAGAAGAGCGGTCCCGACCGTGAGCTGGTCGTCCGAGTCCCGTTGGACATGGAGCATTGCGAATCGGTCGGTATGGACCTGAAAGAGTGGACACGGCAGGGGCTGGTGGACGTCCTTATCGGGCACGACATGGATGCCAACTACCGGCTGAACCAGAATGCCGACTTTCGGCCGTTAGTCGAGCTGGCAGAGGGGACCGATTGCCGTGTGGTGGCAGCGTTGACCAGCTACATCCATTCGGACCGCCTGAGCCAGGCGCCCGTCTCGGGGATAAGAGGAGCTGCGTGCAACTATTGGGACCAGGGAGTCGATGGGCTTCAGCTGTGGCACTGGTTCTCACAGTGGCCGTATAAGGCCCCGTTCTACGAACGCGTGCGCGAGGTGCCGCACCCGCAGGTGATGGCGCCGCGTGACAAGTTCTATTTCCTTCTCACGGAGACCAACACCACAACTCCTGGCGCTCCTACAGCCTTCCAGCTGCCGACTCCACTCGAGACCGACGAGCCGGCAACGGTCGAGCTGACGATCACAGACGACCTGCCACGCTGGGACGAGGCGGGACGGGTCCACGAGGTGCTTCTACGGGTCCGGGTCGCTGGCGTCACAGAGTTGGCGCGGCTGACCTTCAAGCTGAACGGTAAGAAGCTACCGGACACCCTGCTCCGCAAGATCAACGAGGTCTACAAGATGTCCGCCCCACGCTACCGCGCAATGGGCGCCTACTGGTACATCTTCAAGCTCGACCGGGACCATTGGCCGGTCAAGGGGACCAACACAGTCGAGGTCACCTTCCACGAAGACCATCCGGACCTGATCGTGGCGACGCCGTACATACGCGACGTGGAGATGGAGATCAAGTACCTGATGGGCAAGAACTTCCACCGCGACTTCGTCGACACTGATCTCGGCGTCTACGAGAGCATGGTCTCATAGTCAAAACTACCGGGCCTGTCCCGCACGGGCTTCGCACTTAAAGTCGCATGCAAGGTTCTACTCGTACCCGCCTGTGCCGAGCAACGTCGAAGCCTGCACTGAGTTCCGACTGGAGTCGCGAGTCCTACTCGGACCTGTCGAAGTGGGTCGGACCACCGTCCTGACTTTCCAACCTGTAACCACCTCATAGGGCTTCGCATAACGTAGGGGCGGGTTTCAAACCCGCCCTCCCTGCTCCTCTTGACGGGCTTTGCACGAAAAGCCACTCCTACAAATAAATGTTGCCCATAGCCGGGTTTCCAAAGGGGGCGACGCCCCCCTTGGCGGGGGTTTGCGGGGAACCCCCAGCGAAACAACGATAGGGTGGGCGGGCGGGAAGGAGCCTTGAGTTTTTCATCTGCTAAAGTGGTAACAAGCTGCGTCGACTCCTTGTGCAAAGCCACCTCGAGGGAGACATCCCAATGGCGACGACAGAGCCTGAGACCTGGAAGCCGGGCGACCCGATAGGCTACGTCACAGCTGACATCCCCGACCTCGAGGTGCCTCCATACACAGGTGGACGCTACGAGGCCACTGTGCCCGACACCCTGGAGCTACAGGAGCGTGCCCGGCTCGCCCTCCACTGTATGACCGAGGCCACCGACCCCGAGGCCGACTACGAGCCTTACTACATCATCGGCCTGCGCGATGACCCACCGGTGATGCTCCACAACTCCTGGCACGCCGCCACTCTGGCGAATTTCATGGAGTCGGTAACCCTCATGCGCATCATGACCGGCAGCGAGCGGAACGCCGAGGTCGACCGCCGCTGGATGGAAGTCACGCTCAAGATGCAGGGCCCCGACGGGCTCATCTACACCCCGAAACGAGGGCGACCCTGGTCCGACTGGGAGATAACGACCCAGATCGACGACGCCGACTATCGCGTTTACGGGGACCAGCTCATATCCGCGATGGGCAACGGCCCGACGCTGAGGACGATGACGCTGTTCGCAATACGGGACGGCGCTCGACTGTGGAGGGACGCTACTCGTCGATTGGTCGACGGGCTCATAGAGCTGGCTGTCGACGCCGGAGACTTCGCCTACTTCTGGCCGACGGTCCAGGGTACCAAAAAGGGAATTCCACCAGACGGCAAGGTGCCCGCACCCTGGGTGAATAGCTCGAGCTTGCGAGTGTCCCACGGACTGGTGTATGCCTACCGGCTGCTGGGCTACGAGCCTGCGATGACCCTGGCCCGCAAGATCATCAACTATGCGCGGCGCAGCTTCTACGGCGATGATGGCACGTTCTACTCGACCCCGGGCAACCCTCTTATGGCCCACTTCACCGCTCACTCGGAGGGCCTCCTGGGCATGTTCGAGTACGCTCTAACAGCAGAAGACGACGAACTGATGGAGTTCGTGGTGCGCAGCTTCGAGTGGGCCAGAGACTCGGGGGCCAACCTCGAGCAACGCGGATGGGACGAGTGGGTCAAGACTCCCGGTGCCTCTTTGATCGGATACTTCCCGGAGCACCTGAACAGCCACAGGACTCACGGCTCGGAGATCTGCGAGGTCGGCGACATGATCGCTCTGGCTCTGAAGCTCTCAGAGGCCGGAGTAGGAGACTATTGGGACGACGCCGATCGCTGGATACGCAACATGCTCGTCGAAGGACAGCTAACGTCCACCGACTGGGTGCACGACCTGCCACACGCGGACTTGATCAAACAGGCACCCGAGGTGCCTCCGGCCATAAACCCTTACGTGAATACTGACCGAGTCGCCGAGCGTAGCCTGGGGGCATTCGCCAGCTGGCCCGCTGCCAACCAGTGGGGCATACACGACGAATTCGGCACTATGCAATGCTGCACGATAACGGGAGCCCAAACGCTCTACTGGATATGGGAGCGGGTCCTGCGTCATCAGGACGGCAAGCTGCGCGTGAATCTGCTCCTGAACCGCGCCTCCCCATGGGCGGATATAGACAGCTACATCCCTTATCAGGGCCGATTGGACGTTAACGTCAAGCAGGCGTTCGACCTCGAGATACGGATTCCCGAGTGGGTCACTCCCAATGAGACGCGTTGCGAGCTGAACGGTGAGCAACGCAGCCTCGGTTGGGACGGACGCTACGCCCAGGTCGGACCGGTCAACCCAGGACAAGTAGTCACACTGACTTTCCCCATAGGCGAGCGTACCGATGTCGTCCATATAGAGAAGCAGCCGTACACGCTGCTGCGCAAGGGTAACGAGGTCGTGTCCATAGACCCGCCCGGGCGCTATTACCCCTTCTACCAGCGCGAGCACTACCGGCAGGACTCACCCCGCTGGCGGAAGATCGAGCGGTTCATCCCCAAACAGCAAGTCGATTGGTAGGCGGGAATACGCGGTAACCTGCTCGGCCCGAACGGCGGGCTCACGGACGGACCATGTAACTACCTCATAGGGCTTTGCATAACGTAGGGGGCGGGTTTCAAACCCGCCCTCCCTTCTCGTCCTGACGGGAGAGGGGAAAGAGGCTGCCCTGAGCCCCGCCGAAGGGTGCGGGTGTCCATCTTTTTTGTGCAAAGCTCTTGGCGGGGGTCTGGGGAGAACCCCAACCGAATAACGATCAGGGCGGGCGGGTGGGAAAAGAGTCCTCGACTTTTCCATCTGCTAAAGTGGCAATAAGTCGACTGCTCGCGCAAAATCCACCTCAAGGGAGACATCGAATGGCGACCAAAGGGAGAGAGACCCGAAAGCCCGGCGACCCTATCGGCTATATCACGCCGGACATCCCCGACTTCGAGGTGCCCCAATATGAGGGCGAGCGCTACGAGGTCACTGTACCTGACACACTTGAGCTGCAGGAGCGTGCGCAGTTCGCCATCCACAACATGACTGAGGCCACGGACCCCGAGGCCGACTACGAGCCCTACTACATCATCGGCCTGCGCGACGACCCGCCGGTAATGGTCCACAACTCCTGGCACGGCTCCGTGTTCTCGAAGTACCCGGAGTCTGTGTCACTCATGCGCATCATGACTGGCAGCCGGCAGAACACGGAGGTCGACCGTCGGTGGATGGAGGTAACGCTGAAGATGCAGGGGCCAGACGGGCTGGCCTATACCCCGACGCGCGGACGACCCTGGGCCAACTGGGAAACGGCAGTCCTCATGGACAATTCCGACTACACAGTCCACGGGGACCAGCAGATAAGCGCGTTCGGCAACGGTCGCACTCTGAGCACGATGTCCCTGTTTGCACGGAGGGATGGCGGTCCGCTGTGGCGTGACGCCACTCGTCGGTTGGTGGACGGGCTCATCGAGCTGGCCGTCGACGCCGGGGACATGGCCTACTTTTGGCCGACGATCCAGCTCGCCCTGAAGGGAGGTCCGGCCGACGGCAGAGTGCCCACCCCCTGGATCAACGGCGAGAGCTCGGTCGTCCCACATGGGCTGGTGCACGCCTACCTTCTGCTGGGCTACGAGCCGGCTTTGGATCTGGCGGGCAAAGTGATCAACTACTTGCGCCGCAACTACTTCGGTCCCGACGGGACCTTCTTTTCAACGCCCGGCAATCCGAGGATGGCACACTTCCATACCCACTCGCACGGTCTGCTAACGATGCAGGACTACGCCCAGACGGCCGGCGACCAGGAGCTTATGGAGTTCGTGGTGCGCAGCTTCCAGTGGGCAAGAGACTCGGGAGCCAACTTGGACGGGCGAGGCTGGCGTGGCTGGGACGAGTATGTGAATACTCCTGGCGGATCTCTGATCGGATACTTTCCTGAGCACCTGGGCAGTGACAGGCCGCATGGTTCCGAGATCTGCGAGGTCAGCGACATGATCGCCCTCGCGATGAAGCTGTCCGAGGCCGGGCTCGGCGACTACTGGGACGACGCAGACCGATGGATACGCAACATGCTGGTCGAAGGGCAGCTCACCTCCACCGACTGGGTCCATAGCCTCCCTCATGCTGATCTGATCAAACCCGACCCTCCGTCTCCTCCGGCCAACCCCTACGTTACTACGGACCGGGTGGCGGAGCGCAGCCTGGGGGCCTTCGCAGGCTGGCCAACCCCCAACGAGTGGGGCATACGCGACCAATTCGCCACCATGCAATGTTGCACTGTCAACGGAGCGCGGGCGCTCTATTGGATATGGGAGCGCGTCCTGCGCCATCAGAACGGCAAGCTGCGCGTGAACCTGCTCCTGAACCGTGCCTCGCCGTGGGCAGACATAGACAGCTACATCCCATATCAGGGCCGCGTAGACGTCAAGATCAAGCACGCGGTCGACCTCGAGATGCGGATTCCCGAATGGGTCAGTCCCGATGAAGCGCGCTGCGAGGTGAGCGGAGGGGAGCGCCGCCTTGGATGGAATGGAAGGTATGCCCAGGTCGGTCAAGTGAACCCCGGCGAAGTAGCCACTTTGACCTTCCCGATAAGCGAGCGCACGGACGTCGTTTTTATCGAAAAGGAGCCGTACACACTGCTACGAAAGGGCAACGAGGTCGTGTCAATCGACCCGCCGGGCCGTCACTATCCACTTTTCAAGCGTGAGCACTACCGGCAGGACTCGCCCGGGTTGCGAAAGGTCGAGCGGTTCGTGCCGAAAGAGTGGGTCGACTGGTAGTGGTATTTATCCGTTTACCCCGAGTAGTCCCGATGCCCATCGGGACGTATCGAGGGACCCGTCCGGTGAACTCTCGAACTCCTTCCCGCATGGCCAATGCATGCTTTGGCGGATAATTATTGTCCGGAATTACCGGGGTGCCTAGTGGTACGAGGGTTGACAGCAGGAATGCGATGTGATTAGAATGCCAAAGCGTTAATCGAAGCTAGCGAATCTAGCAAGCGAAGGAGTGTTCAACATGTGGGCTAGAATACTCGATGTAAGGTTGGTACTTGGCATGGTCGTGGCGCTTGTGATCGTCGTCGCGCTCGCTTGTGGCCAGGAGGACACGCCAGCAGCGGGTCCCCCGCCGCCACCTCCGCCGCCACCGCCACCTGCCGCGGTCCCGGCCCCTCCGCCACCACCGACAACCGTCGCGGCCCCCGCGGCGCCACGAGCGCCGGCCGCACAGCCTCCGGTACGTCAGGTGCAGCCGAGGGCCCCGACGGCCCCATCGGCACCGACTGGTGCAATGCTTTCTCCGACCGGGACCAAGAAGGGGACGTACGTGCCCCCGAAGCAGTTCCCTGGCGAGGTCTTCATGCCGGCGTTGTATGACGGCCCCATGCCGTCTACGTGGCAGGAGAACCCCAGGTTCGCCGCGGCCGCAGCGGGCGGAGCGAACTGGGGCCAGGCCGAAGGACACTACGGCAATCACGAGGGCCCCCTTCAAGCGATGGATGACCGCGTACCGATAGTGGCGGACCGGCTGGTCCACCAGGTACCCGATGAAATAGGGGCGTACGGCGGCATCTGGCGGATGGCCAACAGCGGTTGGCAGATAGACATGAGGACCTTGTCCCTTGCCGGAGTCGTAAAGTGGGGCAACGACGGCGTGACTATGACCCCCTACGTCTACAAGGACATTGGGATGGACGATAGCGGCACGGTAATGACCGCTACCCTGCGCCAGGGGATGAAGTGGTCGGACGGCTCGCCCCTGAACATGGAGAACATCCGGTTCGCTCATGACGATATCATGAACAACCGGGAGTATAGAGCGAGCCCGGTTTTCCCATGCAAGGATCTGATTACGGGGAACCAGTGCAGGGTTGACTATCTCGACGACTGGACCTATACGTACACGTTTGACACACCGAATTTCATCGTTCTCGAGGGAGAGGGCGCTGCGGCGACCCACTATCAGTGCAGAGGTACGTGTGTCTACGCCAGCGAGTTCCTAAAGCAGTTCCACCCAGGGTACGCGGATCCGGCCTCGCTACAGGCGGCGATGGCCGAGTTGGACGTGGACAACTGGGTCAGCAACTTCATGTCAAGGGTCAGCGTGCATGGCCCTTACTACAGACTTCAGCCGGTAGTCGGGGCGTGGGTCCAGACCTCCGGCCTGAGCGTGGGGGCCTTTTTGAACAGCGAGTCCAACCCCTACTACCACGTCTTTGACCCGGAAGGGAACCAGATGCCCTACCTGGACGGGACGGCATCGGTCGGTTTTGAGAGCAGGGAGGTGGCCGTCTTCCGTGCCATGGCCGGTGAGTCGGACGGGCACACACAGATCTATCGGACCGACGAGCTACCGCTATACCAGCAGAACCTGGTGAGCGGCGACTACAGCTTGTACCCCTGGCCCGACATGGCAGGGAGTGATTCCTGGTTCCGGACGAACCAGACGTACAACGATGACCCCGACATCGGGAGGGCGTTGAGGACGAAGGACTTCCGTATCGCGCTGTCTCTGGCCATGGACCGGGAAGAGATCAATGAGCTCGTGTTCCTGAGCCTGGGCACACCCGGCAACATGATACCCAACCCGACGACACCCTACTCTCCGGGCGAGGTCCCCTACCGGAACGTGGACGCTGTGCAAGACGTCGCCAGGGCCAACTCCTTGTTGGACGGCCTGGGCTATAGGGACACGGACGGCGACGGCACCCGGAACTTCCCCGGAGGGAGCGACATAGAGCTGTTCCTGGAGATAAACAGCGACCGGTGGTACACCCTGGGGGACATACTGGTATCGAATTTCGCGGACATCGGTATCGGGCTGGACTGGATTCCGGACGAAAACGAAGCTCGGCACTGGAATGACAATACCAACTACCTCGGCGTAGGCGGAGGCCACGGCAACCCGAACCCGTTCCACGCTTACCCTGCTGGCACAGTTCACGGACCTGGGTTGGTTGCTGCCCTAATCTCTAAGTTCCTTCAGACCGAGGGCTCAGAGGGGATGGCCAAGACCGGTCCGGACCCGGCATACCAGCCGTCGGCGCCGGCGGGCACCTGGCCTGCCGACTCTGATGGCATACTCTCGCAGTTGGGAGAAACTCTTACGGCAGGCCAGAACTACGAGTTGCTGCACCCTACGCGGGTAGCCGAGGGCAAGAAGTATTTCGAGCTGGGAGCCGAGTACAAGTTCAACATCGGTCTGGTGCACTTTGCGCCGGCGTTCCGGGGAATCATGCTCAAGCGGAACAACTTCAGGAACGTGGTCAAGCATCAGAACTGGGACGCCATCGGGTTTTCCATGTACCAGACCTACTTCGAGGACGGCATGGACAACATGAACAACCCCGGGAACAAGTCCAAGAAGTACAAGAGCGAGAGCTTCCTGACGGGACTGACGTACGACTAGAGTCGGTCGCCTGAAAGGACGACGATAGGTCGAGGCCCCCCCGATGCCGAATCGGGGGGGCCTCTCGCTTTCAAGACCACCGTTCACCCCGCGAGTGGTCCCACGGTAAGTGTCCGTTCGTGGTGAGTGACCTCAATCCAAACCGAACATCGGACAGTTCCGGGAGCGCTCTTGTCCCTTCTCCCTCCAGGGAGAAGGCTAGGATGAGGGGGATCTTCCCGAAACACTGCAAAACACCCCTCGCTAAGCTGTCACGTCAGAGCCTGCCGAACCGCGAGTCAACCAAGCGAGGATGTGAAAATGAAAGGCCCTGGCCTCTAGTCTCGGGGTCCTAAAAAATGTGTCCTATTCTATTCCATTGTGTCCCACTTAGCTAGGGATTTCGGTACACTGCGGAACAGCGGTGGAACAGAAATGGGACAGGCCACTTCGCCGCGCGCGGTGCAGGCGCTAGGGGGTCTGTCCCTCAGAGCAATTATAGCACCTATGTTCGCTATTGTCGAGGGGTGTGGGCCAACGCAACTGTTCAGACTTAAAGGGATGAACCTAAGACCCCCTAGCGTTGCGAGTGGCAGTGATGTCATAAGGGAGAGGTGGAAGCTGAAGTAGACCTGCAGAGTGCGAGCCGTGAGACGCTGCTGGCGGTGATAGCCGAGTTGCGGCAGCGTGTAGAGGAGTTGGATGCTCAGCTGAGCATCCGCGGCCCGACCGCAGGGATGCCGGGCAACAAGCGGTTCGTCAAGCGGCATCAGCCTAAGAGGAACGGACCCCGTAAGCGTCGTCTCCACGGCTTTGCCCGACGGCGGATGGAACCCACGCAGCGGGTGATACATGCTCCTGAGTCGTGCCCGGAGTGCGGGACGGGCCTGTCAGGCGGCTGGGTTCAGCGGACACGAGAAGTCATCGAGCTTCCGATGGTGCCAGCAGAGGTGATCGAGCACGTCTTTGTGGCCCGGATATGTCCGCTGTGCGACAAGCGGCGGTTGCCTCAAGAGCCGTTGGAGGGCTTAGCAATGGGGCGGCGGCGCTTGGGGGTCAACCTGGTGAGCCTTATTGTTACGCTGCGAGAAGAGGGGCGGCTGCCGGTGAGGAGCATCCAGTGGTACCTGCAAACGGTACATCAGTTGGAGCTGAGCGTGGGCGCCATCATTGACGTAGTACACGCCACGGCCCAACGGGCCCAACCGGTAGTGGCTGAGATGCTGGAGCGCATACGTGGCTCTCCGGTAGTGCATGCGGATGAGACCGGCTGGCGGCAGGATGGGGCCAACGGCTATGTCTGGACCTTCAGCACTCCCACGGAGCGATACTTCCTACGCCGTGGCCGCGGCAAGGGTGTGGTGGACGAGGTGTTGGGCGAGTCCCCCGGTCAGGGCGAGAGCAGACTCTTCAGCGGAGTGCTGGTGAGTGACTTCTACGCTGCATACAGTCACTACCCCGGCCTCAAGCAGCGCTGTTGGGTACACCTGTTGCGGGACATCAATGAGCTTGAGGCGTTGTACCCTCAAGACATGGGCCTCGCCCTATGGGCTACAGCGGTGCGCCAACTCTATGACCGGGCAAAGGCGTGCACTGACGCCCGCAGCCGACCGGCGTCTGGCTCACACCCGTCAGCGTCTCCCAACCAGTTGATGCTGGAGAAACTTCTGCTGTCGCTGTGCCAGCCCTTCTCCAACGACGATACTGCGCCTCAAGCCAAGCTCTGCCGGCGCATAGAACGGTTCATCAAGGAACTGTTCGTCTTCGTTTCCCACCCGGGTGTGCCACCCGAGAACAATGCGGCTGAACGGAGCTTACGGCACCTGGTGGTCAGCCGTAAGATCAGCGGCGGCACTCGCTCTGAACGGGGCACCAACACCAAAATGGCTCTCGCATCCCTCTTTGGCACCTGGAGGGCCAACGACCTTAACCCACTCCTCCACTGCCGCAACCTGCTCGTTTCCCCTCAACTCTGAACAGTTACGGGCCAACGTCTGTCTGTAGGGGCGCATGGCGTGCGCCCGCCGGGGGTGTGCTGTCAGGTCCTCTGTATTCGAGCAGCGACGCCGGTGGCACAGTAGCGGAATCAGAAGGCGGGAGGTCATGTCAGGGCGTAGAGCCGGTCTGAAGTGGCGGTTGGTCCCAATCGCGGCAGTCGTGGTACTGGCGCTTGCGGGCGCTTCGTGTAGCAGCGGGGTTTCTGAAGAGGAGTTCGAGGCTGTCAAGAAGGACTTGCAAAACGAGGTAGCGCGCGTGCTGTCTCTCGAGTCTGAGCTGGAAGGGGAGAGCACGGACATAGATGCCCTCAGGGAAGCAGCTGATAATGCCGAAACGGCCCTCATAGAGGCCACCGATAACGCCGAAATGGAGCAGGCCGCCCTCGTTTCGCAGATAGCACAAGAGCGCACGACCGTGGAGGGTCTTCAGAAGAAGGTCGATGAGGCCGAGGTACAAGCAGCCGTATTCGCCGCTTTCCGTGCCTGGAATAGAAAGGACGAGGAGCTGTTTTCTGCAGGCTTCACCGAAAACGGGAAGTCAGAATCGGTCCTGTCTCTTCCGGCGTCCGTTGGGGCGCATACAATCGCGGTTCGCCGAGTCCAGGATACGACTGTGTCGGAGGACACCGCATCGATCCACGTGATGTACGGTCTCGGGACCCAGCGAAGCTCCGTCATCGAACACCTGGTGAAAGAAGAAGGCGTCTGGAAGATCGACAGTGAGGAGCAGATGGCTCCTGGGATCAAGGGCAGCACGGTCGGGGTGGATGTCCAGGTAGACGGGTGCGCGGTGGTGTTTGACCCGAGCGCGATAACGACCGGCAAACGTCGCGCTCAAAGTGGCTAACGTGGGCAGCCAACCCTTCTGGATGACTCTGTCCCGGGTTCCGGAGGGCCAGGGCACGACGCAAATCGTGGGCTATGTCAATACATTGGCGTCCGGCGAGCAGACGAACCTCGCGTTCACTCAGCCGCTGGGCTCGGGCCAATACCAAATGCAGTGTTCGCTTTCAGACCAAGATGACGGCGGTAGCGTGGTGGCGGAGTTTACGGTCCCGTAGAGACGCCCCGCTGGTGCGTCCCCGCCTCCGGCCGGAGCGCCCTCAGCTATGAACCTGCTGTTGACCAGCTTCCGGTCACGGGGTCGTAGATCTCGGTAATCGTGTTCCTGCTGCCACCAACGACCAACACCCTGCCGTCGTTGAGCAGTGTGGCTGTGTGAAACGCTCGGGTCTGCGCCATTGAGCGAGTCAGGGACCACACCCGTGCGATGGGATCAAACAGCTCTGCGGTGGCGAGGCTTCCCGGTTTGCCGCTCCCGCCAACAATCAAGACCCTGCCGTCTTTTAGGAGCGTTGCAGTGTGCCGCATTCGCTCCTCTCGCATAGGGTGCGTTGCCGTCAACTCCTCGGTCGCCGGGTCGTAGACGTCTGCGTGGACTGAGACCTTGAGGCCCGACCGGATGCCGCCCGCCAGAAGCACTGTGCCCTCGTTGAGGAGCGTAGCCGAATGCGCGACGGTTAGGGAACTGAACTCAGGACCGGCTGGAGACCAGCTCTGGGTGGTGGGATCGTACATCTCCATCCGAGCGGCGTTCTGCCTCGGCCCAAATCCGCCCATCACAAGGACCCTGCCATCTGAGAGCAGCGTGGCGGTGTGTTCGCTCCGTCCTTCAAGCAAGGCGCCGGCATCGGCTAGGGAATCGGTAGACGGATCATACATGACCGCTGATATTGGTATCTCGGACCCTGCGTCGATCGACGACTCGCGCTCAAGCGTAGTCCGGAGGGGCTGGCCCCTTTGATTGCGACTCAACTCTTGTTGGACCAGCTCACCGACACCGCCCATTGTGAGCACGCTGCCGTCTACGAGGCCGACTGACGTATGACCTCGCCGCCGTATGATAGTGCCCATATGTTGTGACCAGACGCCGGTAGCCGGGTCGTAGGTCTCGACCGAGTTGAGCAAATTGTAGTCGGGACCCAGGCCGCCGATAACCAGAACCCGCCCGTCGTTCAGCAGAGCGGCTGTATGCTGGGCACGCCCGACCACCATATCGCCTGTTCTGGTCCAGTTTCCGGTCGCCGGGTCGAACACCTCTGCCGAGGCCAGTGCCATCAGATCGCTGTCGAACCCACCCGTGATCAGCACTCTGCCGTCAGCCAGTATCGTGGCGGTATGTGTCTCCCTGGCTTGGTGTAGTAGACCGGGCTTGGCAAGTGGCAGTGAGGCGGTAGCTGTTGGGACCGGGGGAGGAGTAGGTTCAGCGTCGCCCCCACCGCATCCGAGCACCAGAGCGGTGAGAAGAGGAATCAGAGCCAGGCGACTACTACGTGCCATCTGATGCCCATTTACGGACGCCCTGGAAGGCGATTCAATCGCGAAAACGACGCCGCACCATGCAGTACACGAAGCCTCAAGGAGACTTTACCATCACGCTCCGACCCGGTCAAACACCTATGTGATCATCGTCAACCTCGAAATCGGATATCCTGTCGCGGTCAAATCCAGATAAGGCCGTCCTGGCCGGACGCCGCCGCGGGTCGTAGGTGAAAATCGGCCTATTGGGAGCAAGCACATACGAGGGAGGCAATCAAATGACAGCTTGGTTCGAGGGCAAAGTCGCTATAGTGACCGGCCCGGCCACTGGTATCGGCAGGGCCTGTGCGGTGGCGTTCGCCAGAGGAGGCGAAGGTAGTCGTCGCCGATGTGGACGTGGAAGGGGCTGAAGAGACGATCCGTATAATCAGGGACGCTGGCGGCGAGTCGATCTTCGTCAAGACCGATGTGTCGATCGCGGCCGATGTAGAGTCGTTGGTTCATAAAGCGGTGGAGACCTATGGTCGTCTGGACTGCGCGCACAATAACGCCGGGATAGAACGTGAATACACCTTCCCGGACCTGAGGCACTCGAGGAGACCTGGGACTTGACTATCGACGTCAACCTGAAGGGCATCTGGTTGTGCATGAAGTATGAGGTCCCCGAGATGCTCAAGCAAGGCGGAGGCGCTATCGTCAACACCTCGTCGATCGCCGGCCTGGTTGGCTTCGTTGGTCAGCCCGCGTACGTCGCCAGCAAGCACGGCGTTATCGGGCTGACGAGGGCAACCGCTTTGGAGTACGCGAAGGAGAGCATCCGGGTGAACGCCGTGTGCCCAGGCTTTATCGAGACGCCGCTGATGGAGCGGATCTACGCGCAGCCCCCTGACCTTAGAGGAACGGCTGCCGAGATGGAGCCGGTGGGGCGGGCAGGGACACCGGAAGAGGTCGCCGAGGCCGTAGTTTAGCTATGCTCTGACAAGGCCTCGTTCGTCACTGGGCACCCGATGGCGGTGGACGGCGGCTACGTTGCCAAGTAGGAGCGCAGGCGGACGGCTTACCGGGCCGAGCCGGTCAGCTTGATGCGCGGATCCACTAGGACAAGCAGGAGGTCCGAGATCAGCACTCCGACAACGGTGAGTGCCCCGAGGAACAGGACGATGGTCCCGGCCAGCTGGTTGTTTTGGCCCTGTATGGCGAATAGCAGCAACGGCCCCAGGGTCGGGAGGCTCAGCACTATAGAAACGATGATGGTGCCACCCACCAGTCCGGGCAGCGTGCCTCCAATGCCGCTGACAAGTGGATTGATAGCCACCCGCACAGGGTACTTCGCGATGATCTTCCAGTTGACCATCCCCTTGGCCCGGGCCGTCACTACATAGGGTTTATATAGCTCGTCCAGCAGGTTGTTGCGCATCGTGCGAATACCACCGGCAAGTCCGGCGGTGCCAATTACGATAGCCGGTATGATCATGTGCTGCATCAGGTCCAGCACCTTGCCGACGCTCCAGGGAGCGGTCTGGTACTCGCCTGAGAACAGACCGCCGACGCTCTGATTGAAGTAGGCCAGGAAAAGGTACATCAACACAAGGCCCAGCAAGAAATCGGGCACAGCAAGGCCCGTGAAACCCAGGAGAGTGAACGTGTAGTCACCGATAGAGTGCTGCCGGACCGCCGAGTAGATCCCAATCGGTATCGAAAGCACAAAGACAAAAACTGCGGTAACGCTCGTGAGGAATATCGTGGTCGGCAGTCGTTCGGCGATCAGGTCCCTGATCGGCGTGCGAAGGTCGCCATATAGATAGGCGTAGCCAAAGTCGCCGGTAACTACCCCGGAGATCCAGTCCCAGTATTGGACTATCTGTGGCCTGTTCAGACCGAAGGACTCTCGCATCTCGACCATGTCATCCAGCGAGACCCTCCTTCCCGTTTGCTGCTCCACGTAACGTGCGTAGAAGTCGACGAAATCGCCCTCAGGCAACTCGATGATGATAAAAGAGAGGTAGGACATCGTAAACAGCGTGAACACCGACAACAGCGTACGCCTTACTATGTATGCGCCTATGGCTCTACCACCTCCCCGGGTTGGTAGGGTCCGGCCAGTCTCACAGCCCCACTCTACCCTCGGAATCGCGGACGTAGCTACTCTAGAGTCCTATTCACAGATTATCACAACGTCCACGTGTGCTCAAGCTAGGGCGCGACGCTCGCGACGCTATCCCGTAGCTAGGTGGCGGATGGGACCACAGGCCTCGAACCTGTCCCGCACCTGCAGGTGAAGGCCCCATTGCTCGAAGTTCATGTTCTCAACTTCTATGAGTCCGTCCAGGTCGTGTTCCCATGGCGGAGGCATCTCAGCCTCACTGAAGAAGTAGATGCCCAGGAGCGGACCATCAGCTGTGTACAGGAGCAGATAGGGGGGCATCTCGCTTCCTGGGCCCAGTCTGAAAAAACTGCCCGGAGTCCTGCGAGGACGCGCGTCTTTCGTAGCAACGCATCGGAACGGATCGATCCATCCTTCCGCTATGGCACCGGCATCCGTGAGGGGTATCCGCTTGAAGAGCTCCGCTGAGCCGGCGTTCAGCACGACCCGGTCCGGGCGCTCCGGCGGGATTACCACCCGCGAGTTGATAAAGCCGACCACGAAGCCCACAAGGAAAATACCAACGCCCCCGAGAAGGTACTGGACCCACTGTTCCCGCAACATCGGCATCATCGACTATCCCTCACGATGGCAGTGGTCCGGCAATCAGGCGAGCCGCCTCACAGACCGCGATACCGGATAGTAGCAGTCTAGAGACGTCCTGCGACACTGTCAACCGCTCCGGCGTCGGTGACGGATCATCCTAAGTACGATCAGATGGGTTCGTTTGAGTGGTTGCCATATTCACGATTGCTATTGCTGTCATTCTGAGCCCGATAGGGCGAAGAATCTAAGCATGGCCGCTAGACACGCCGTTGACTGACATTGGCGGCCGCCTAGATTCTTCGTCATCCCGATGCCGAATCGGGACTCCTCAGAATGACTCTGGTCTTTTCCGGGCGTCGTATTTGTTGCTCCGAATAACTTATCGGATTGTATTTAGTCGTTTCTGTCGGTGATCGTCACCTCGACGCCTATCACGACGGGCGGGTCCTGCAGGCTTCTCGTCATACCCACTGCCCTCACACCCAAGTCAATAGGACTCACTGGCAATGGGCCTTGCACAAAAAAATGTCACGGTGAACCCGCCGGAGGCCGGTGAAGCATCTGGGGTGTTGCTGACTAGATATGGGGCTACCCCTCCCCAGGCCCTTCGTCCCGATGCCGAATCGGGACTCAGGGAGACAAGTTGGATGCGACTTCCTGTGCGAAGCCCCACCAAAGCATCAATTCTTGACATACGTGATGGTAATCTCTACGCCTATCAGGACCGCAGGCTTGACCAGGCCGGCCCCAGGGTATCCCGAGTAGTCGGTCTCGGAGTGGCGGGGGCCGTACGACGACAGCCGGACCTCGACCTCGTTCTCGCCCTGCTTCAACAGCGGGCAGCCGACGTCGAATTGAACGCTCCGTTTGCCTCCCATCGACGGCCAGTTGACCATCACCGCTCCGGGCCAGGGCAGATAGGACGTTCTGCCCGATGTCCAGGGGTAAACCTCCCCATTGAGCCGTACCTCGAGCTCGTCGAGCGGCGTGAAGCTGTCCAGCAAGAGCGCTAGAACGCACGGGCCTAGGGAGCCGTCGGCAGCCGCGGCCTCGACGTCGTCTGCGACGTCCATCCGGAGAATCGGCCCCTCACCGTTTAGGGTCTCGTCCAAGACGACCGGGATTTGAGCAGAGGGCACCGAGTTGCGGAACGTGCCTCCGTGGCCTCCATACGCTATCCGGTCGGTGTGGTCAATCTCGTATCGCTTATCAAGTCTGATTCCCTCGTAAAAACCCGTTTTGAGGAAGTTCCAGCGATTTAGCACGCTTGAGCGCTACAGTATGTTGGGCTAGTATACGGAACAGAGACTGTATATTGTACCCAGGCGTGGGTACGTTTGTTCTAATTCGGCCTGCACAGACTTTTTACGAGAGAATCAAGTCTGGCCAGCTTCTTCGGGTCTGCTAGCTGCGGCAGCATGCGTCGTCTCCACTCGGCAGGCAGGGTGTAGTAGTTATAGAGGTAGACCCGCGCGCCTGCTCGCCACATGCGAGCGGCCAGGGCCCTGATAGGGTTTTCATCGATGACCGGCTTCAGGCCCTCGATGCACCCGTATACTGGAATGTCGGTCTCCAATGCCGCTTCCACGAACTCCCCGATCGGCATCTCGAACGGGATCGAGCCCTTGCCGGCGACAACAATATCCACGAGCCCCTCGTCGATCCACTGTCGCACGTCGAGCCCTATCTTGGTGGAGTCGGCGATCGTCGGGGGGACTCTGACCGCCAGCTCCAGGTCCCTCCCCCTCTCCGCACTCACCTCCTTCATCCTCTCCTTCACACGCCTCACCAGGTCTGTCATCAAGTACCTGTTCTGATACGACTCCTCACGTCGGAAGAAGGCTGGATGGCGGTTGAAGTCAATCTCCACCCCGTCGACGTCGAACCGCTCGAACAGCTCGGTGATTATTGAGTACATATAGTCGCGAACCGCAGCGTAGGCGAAGTCCTTTCCTGTCCTGATGTCCCAGTCTATGGTCCCCTCGGGAATATCCTCGCCCGGCCTGCCTATGAGGAGGTCAGGGTGCTCAACACGAAACTTGCCATATTCCGGCGATCTCGGGTCGCTATGGAGGTAGTGGCTGTTCATTCTGACCCGAGGGAAGAACTCTAGGCCCGCCTCCCGACAGAGCTCGGACAGCACCGTCACCGGCCCACCGGCGGTCTCCATGAGGTATCTGGTGTTCTCGGCCGACCTCGCCGTGGCATCGGAGAACTCAGAGAGAATCGTACCCCTCCCCCAGGATTTCCCCGACCTGTGTCTCATAGTGATAGACTTCGTGGTCGCCGACGCTCCACCAGAGAGCCGCACGGGTCCCCTCGAACGACCTCACCACCTTCTCCCTGATGACCTCAGGGGTCAGTGGGGGATCGTGTAGCATGATCCAACCATCATCGGTAAAGATCAGAGGCCTTTCTTCCAGGCCTTTGGCCATGCGGGTGTCTCCTTGCAACTGCACGCAGTCTTTCGAAGGGCCGAGGGCGTTCAAACGGGTAGAATGGTACGAGAGCAAAGGTAGGAACGCAAGTGAGACGTGGGGCCCTTCGACGGGCTCAGGTCGAACGGCTCTCTCTCTCTCTTCGTTCGTGGTGAGTCTGTCGAACCATGAACGGCTAACCACCGGCTAGCCGTTGGCTACCGACGACAGGCGGCTTCTAGCAACCCACAACTACCAGCGAATACTCTCTCTCGACACGAACCTCTCCATCTTCCGCCAACGCGTAGTGTCGTCGCGATAGTGCCGACGCTGATATAGAGGGTGGTATCGGCCGGGTGGATCGATGGACACAACGTCGTTGCCCTTACGGACAAGACTGAACCGCTGTTTTTCTATGTGCAGGATGTCCGTTCGCTCGGCTATGGGAAATGTCAGGGTGATTACATCTGACGGCTTGACCGGGCCGACCAGCGCGTAACGCCCATCCCAAGATACCCTTCGCTCCTCGGTGTTGACCCGGCAGCGCGTGTCACGCGGAGCAACCCATTCGGGGATACGCACCGAGAGCTCAACGGGCTGCTGTAACCCTCACGTCCACTCTGCCCTCGTACGGAATGTAGCTGTCGATGTCCGCCCACTGAGATGCGCGGTTCAGGAGCAAGTTGACCCGCAGCCTGCCGTTCTCGTGGCGTAGGGCAAGGTCCCAGATCCAGTACAGAGTCCGGGCGCCGTTCGCCGTGCAACAGTGCATGATCCCGGAGCCGTTCCCCACAAACCAATCATTGGCCGCCGGCCAACCGGCGAAGGCCCCCAGGTTCCGCTCCGGAACTCGGTCGGTCGAGCTGTAGGCGTCGACCATCGATGGCGCGAGAGAGTCCGGTCGGGGGTTCTGCAACCCGGCCTCCGGCAGGTGGTATATCCAGTCGGTGGACATTAGCTGTCCCTCTGCGAACATGTTGCGAATCCAGCGGTCCGCGTCGTCCCAATAGTCCGCAGTCCCTGCTTCGGACAGGGCCAAAGCCACCGCGACCATATCCGCTACCTCGCAGAGCTCGGAGCCCTCCCACTCGGGGCTGTTCAACAGCTCGGGGAAGTATCCGATCAGGTTGGCGCCCTGGGTTCCCACGGCCACGCCCTCCTCCCAGTCTACGCCGGCGCCATAAGCCTTCGCCCGCTCGTAGCTGCGGACCACGAAGTCGGTCAACTCTTCGTCGTCTGTCGTTATGGCATACTTTTGCATTGCCACGAGCGTGTGGGAGTGCGCATGGAAGTGGGCCTTTACAGGATTGCCGGGGCTTGACAGAAAGCTACCGTCTGCCTCAAAGAAGTAGCGGCGCATAAAGGTGATCGCCTTTTGCGCCAGCGTCAGGGCCGGCTCATAGCCCAGCAACCGGTATGCATGGGCGAGTCCGTGTATCACGTGGGAGTAGCCGTCATGGCCGACCTTGGCCGGCATCAGGTCCTCGGTAGGTGGCCCTAGAGCCCCGAGCTCGATGTGTGGCCAGAAGTAGACGAAATCGCCGGCATCGACCGCCAGCTCGGCGAGCCCGTCCACCAATCGCCGGACTGAGTCTTTCCATAGCGGCCCACCGTCCCGAGTCGCGAACAACGACATAGTGCTGAGCATACGTCCGTTCCCAAAGGGCGAAATCAGCTGGTCGGTCTCAACCCTGGCGCCCTCGATGTCGCCATCGCGGTCTGGCTGGTCGATCATCGTCGACCAGTATGCCCAAGGGCGGCCGCGCGTCGGGGTGTAGACGAGCCCATCGGGCCCCTGGCTCTTCAACGCGACCTCCATCTACTTGCTCTCCACTTCCATGTTCTGGTCGCTGCCGCTCATGATCCGCATGAGCGGCACGGCCTCCATGAATTTAGGCAGGGTCGACCCGTGCCAGCTGCTGTGGACCATCAGCGGCGGGTTGGTGCGGAAGTACACGCTCCAATACGGCTCATAGTCGGCGAGCGGGTCCGTTGCCTCGGTCATGCAGTGGATGGCCAGTCGAGCGCGCTCCTGCACGTCCAGGGTGTCGGGTACCGAAGACTCGTACCGCTCACCCTCGTACGGATGGGTCTCGAATTCCGAGACCTCCTCGGTGATGTAGCCGATGGGGTCCCCAGGACTCCAGTTGTCGGTGTCTGTCGCCGCCAATGTTTCCTCCTCAGATTATCGTAGGCCGGTGCGGCCTCGATTATACGGCAACATTCTCTCAGTTTTTCCCGCAGCAAATCTACCATCGACTTTGGCCAATCGCTCGACGCAGAAGACGGCGCAGGAGCCTTCCTCCCGCGCCCCTGGCGATTGACAGCCATCAGGGTGGACGACTATACTCATCTTAGGTAGGCAGTCGGTCAACCCGCTGGGTCCGTGAGGGGGAGTTGTCGGTGGAAGGAGTGGCATGAAGGACTTCATTCAAGACGTGGGCAGCTATGTGCTGCATTTCATGGTCTTCTACCTGATCAGTTGTGTTGTTCTGGCACCTCTGTTCATGTTCATGTCGCTGGCCGTAATGACGGTCCGTTACTTCGCCTTCGGCCTCGCGGTAGGAGGAGGAGAGGACGGCAATCTTCTGGGCGGAGTCGGCATTGGAATGTCGATCGCGTTCGTCATATCGTGGCCGATCGCGCTCGCCGCGACGATCTGGGCTGCCCCCAACGACAGGAACCTGAAGCGCGACTACGAGAGATTCAAGCGCAGAATGGGGCCCGCACAGCCCGGCCAGGCCCCCCGGCGAGACAGCCTCGAAGAGTTCTCTTAGACCCTGACCCTTCCGCACAACGCTCCGCCCCTGCTCAAGCGAGGTAGCCTCACGGTGAGTACTTTCTGGTGAGAACTACACCCACGCCACTGAACATCGGCCAGGTGCCCCAGCTTTTCTTCGACAACTACGTGATCGAGATGGTCAACTTCGTCACCCGTACGATGCACCAGCCGAAGAAGCACGCTGAGAGTCCGCTGATCAAAAAGGACAAGCCCTGGGAGCAGCAGGTGTTCTTCCGCACCAACACCTGGAATGTGCATTGGGATGGGCGCGAGCAGCTGTTCAAATGCTGGTACCAGGACCTCGGGTGGGACTATGACGCATTCATGAAGATGGGGGGGTCCGCACAAAACGGGGCGCTGCACTGGGACTTTCACGAGACCGCCGACCACCGGTACCTCTATGCGGAGTCGGCGGACGGCGTTCACTGGGAGAAGCCGGAACTCGACTACCGGACCATCGACGGCCGCAAGACGAACATCTGCATGGGCAACGAGGAGTACGGCGAGGTGCACGCCTGCTCGGTCCTGCCGGACCCGTTCGAGACCGACGGGACACGCTGGTATAAGGCGATCTACTGGACCGAGAAAGGGGACCCGCAGACGACCGCGAGGATCGCGACCGCCCACTCGCCCGACGGCCGCGTATGGACACCATACGACACGCCGCTGCGGATCGGCGAGATCTCGGAGCGGCAGCTGGGTGACGTGATCATCTTGTCCGCCGACACGATCGCGGGCGAATACTTTCTCAACACACGTGCAAGGGGGATGGGACAGACGTCGCGTAATCCGAAGCACGACGTAGTCGAAGGATGGGGCGACCGTTACTATCCGAATGATCCGTGGCGGATGGGTAAGCGCAGGATCTTCTCGTCCAACTCTCGAGACATCAATAACTGGCCCATGCTACGTGAGATGCTTATCCCCGACGACGTAGAGGCTAATCTCGACGACGAGTTCTACGGTCTGGTCAGGTTCCGAGTGGGCGACCTCCACGTCGCGTTCGTTGATGTCTTTCACACGACGCACAACACAAAGGACTTCTACCTGCTCTACAGCCGCGACGGGTACCATTGGGAGTGGGTCAGCCGGGGACAGCCCTTTATCGACCGCAGTCCCGAGGGCGGGTGGGACAGCTACATGGTGGAGGTCTGCAACAGGCCGCTGTTCCTGGATGACGAGATACGTGTCTACTACGGCGGGGCCAACGTCCATCACGACTGGTGGATGTACGGCGAGAAGGAGGGGCTCGACGTGCCCGAGGCACGAGCCGGATGGAACGGAGGCGAGACCGCCTTTGGTCTGGCGACCCTCCGGCCGGAGGGGTTCGTTTCCCTAGACTCGACGGTCCGCGAGGGCCTGATGATCACGCGCCCCTTTATCAGCGACGGCGGCCAGCTGTTCATGAACGTCGCGTGCGAGCCAAAGGGCTATCTGGACGTGGAGCTGTCCGACTCCGATGACGACGTGGTGCCCGGCTACGAACGTTCCACGTGCGACACGTTCCGGGGCGACTCTGCGAGGCACGTGGTGTCCTGGGGTGGGAGGTCGCAGCTACCGGCGGAGGTGCTTGCCAAGGGCGCCAAGCTCCGCCTCTTCAGCCGGTATTGCAGCCTCTACTCGTTCAGAATCGCCTGATGCTGCATCAAAAGAACGTGGTTTTGGAGAGCAGGTGTTGTGCCCCTATCACCGTAGGGGCAGGTTTGAAACCTGCCCCTACATCGACCAGTACGCTGTTACTTAAGGGGTCCCGAGACTTGCGCAGCACTCGATCTGTCCGAATTGCCGCCTATTTAAGGGGCTAGGCATGAAGACGAGTTGTGTATGGCTAGGTTCAGACCCGCTCATGACCGAGTATCACGATCGGGAGTGGGGTGTCCCGGTCCACGACGACGGGGCGCTCTTCGAGATGCTTATTCTGGACGGCGCTCAGGCCGGCTTGAGCTGGCAGACGATCTTACGGAAGAGGGAAAATTACAGAAGGGCGTTTGACGAGTTCGATATCGAGAAGGTCGCTGTGTATGACGCGGAGCGGAAGGAGATGCTGCTTCAGAATCCAGGGATCGTGCGAAACCGCCTGAAGGTCGAATCAGCAGTGGTCAACGCTCGGGCAGTTCTCACGATTCAGCAAGAGTTCGGATCCTTTGATGCATACTTGTGGGGATTCGTCGATGGGAAGCCGGTCCGGAACTTTTGGGCCAGCCTGGTGGACCTCCCCGCAAAAACGGACCTCTCAGACAAGCTCAGCGCCGATCTGCGGAGGCGGGGGCTCAAGTTCGTCGGATCGACCATCTGCTACGCCTTCCTGCAGACAGCCGGACTGGTCAACGACCATGTCGTCGACTGCTTTCGATATCAGGAGATCGCCGGACTATCTCGTAAGGGTTACTAACGCATGACCTCGGCGAGGCCCTTTACCGACAAGGTCGCCCTGATCACGGGGGCCGGCAGCGGTATCGGCAAGGCGATCGCAATGGCTTTCGCGGAAGGCGGCGCGCGGGTCGTGGTCAACGACGCCCAGGAGACCGGCCGTCAGGTCGCGGACGAGCTGGGCGGGACCTTCCTAGAGGCCGACCTCTCGGATATGGACGAGACGCGCGAGCTCTGCCGGCAGGCGACCGAGCTGCACGGCGTCGTCGATATCCTGGTGAACAACGCCGGGTTCCAGCACATCGCGCCTGTGGAGGAGTTCCCGGAGGAGGTCTGGTCCAAGCTCATTCAAGTGTCGCTGGTGGCCCCGTTCCAGACCACCAAGCACCTGCTTCCTGGGATGAAAGAACGCGGCTGGGGCCGGATAATCAACATATCGTCTGTCCAGGGTCTCGTAGCCAGCCCGTATAAGTCGGCGTACGTAGCTGCAAAGCACGGGCTCATCGGTCTCACAAAGGCCGTTGCCCTGGAGGCCGGGACATACGGCGTGACGGTCAATGCGATCTGCCCGGGGACCACCAGGACCCCATTGGTGGAGGACCAGATAGGCGGCCAATCTCGCGCTCGCGGTATTGCCGAGGACGAGGTACTGGATAAAGTGTTGCTCGAGCCCATGGCGATCAGGCGCCTAATAGAGCCCCAGGAGATAGCAGGCCTGGCCGTTTTTCTGGCGTCAGAGGATGCGCGCTCTATTACAGGTGCGTCCTACGCTATCGACGGCGGTTGGACGGCGCAGTAGAAAAAGAAAATGGCAGATGATAGATTTCGGGTCGCGATAATCGGATGTGGGCGCCTTGGGCAGATCTACGCGGAGGCCTACACCACCTACCCCGATACCGAGATAGTCGCGATTGCAGAGCACAATCCGGAGCGCCGCAAGGTTGTTGGCGAACGCTTTGGGGTGAAGGCGCTCTATCCGGACGCGGAGGCGCTGTTCGGAGATATCGTGCCGGACGTCGCTTCGGTTGTTTTACCGGTCAAATACGTCAAGGACGCGGTGATCGCGGCCGCCGAGGCCGGCGTAAAGGGAGCCTCCACCGACAAGCCAATCGCGGCCACTCTATCGGACGCCGACGAGATGGTGGAGGCATGCTCTTCGCGGGGAGTCGTGTTCTCCGGAGGCAACCTGCATCGGGCGATGGACGAGGTCCAGGAGGCCGGCTCCTGGATCCGGTCTGGCAAATTCGGAGAGGTGGTCGGCGCCAGTGTGCATCGCTGGGGCGGTGAGATCTCCGGCGGAGGATGCCAGCACATCTCGGTTCTCAGACTGCTGGCCGGCGCCGAGGTCTCGGAAGTGATCACCTGGGGCAAACCCTAAGAAGTCCTGGAGGGTGACGGCGACAGCGGGCTGATTGTCAACGGTATGTTCAAGATGAGTGACGGAATGGAAGTGCCGGTATTCGGAGAAGAGACCCCGTACGGTGGGGTGGACATCTGGACTGAGGATACACTCATCCGGTGGAACTGGGCGCCGCCGGAGATATACCAGGGATTCGACGAAAACGGTGCTCGCGTCCGTATTGAACCCGGATACAAGCCGTATCGATGGGACCGCTACTACTACCTCACCGGGGCGCTCCGCTCGTTCCTGGACGCTGTGAGGACCGGCAGTGAGCTGCGGATCTCAGGCCACGACCTCAGGCAGGCCCTGGAGGTTGCCATTGCCGCCAAGGTGTCCGCTGCGTCCGGGAATGTGCCAGTAAGGCTGCCGCTTGAGGACAGGTCGTTGACGCTGTACCCCGAGACCTACAGGTGGCTGGGAAGCGACGACTCCGAACGGGTGCAAACGGCCGAAGAGGCGGCCACCCCCTGGGTCCCGGCACCCAGGGGGTCTGCTGAGCCCCGGCAGCTACACTTAGAGGGGCGTAACACTCCGAACCAACGAGGAGGGACCGCATGAGCTCAAGGACGAGTGACCCTGGCGAGGAGACGGGTGGGAGCTTCTGGAGCGCACCGCAGCGTGAGGGCATTCTTATATCGGACCTTTCCGTTTGCGAACCGCAGTCGGCCGTCTTGTCAAAGCCGAAGGAAGACTGCTGGTACACCCTCCCGTACGAAACGAAGGACGGCATCAAGGGCGTGTTGTTGGGGAAAGGGGCCCTGGCCAGCCCACCGGACGCCACCCTAGACCTCGAGCCAAGGGGCTGGCATGCTATCTACCTGGGGGTCTACAGGGGAGGCATAGCGATAGGCAAGCCATTCCACGATCCCTGTCTGTTGAAGGTCAAGCTGAGCGACGATGACCTATTCGACATGGTCCGCCCGAGCGTGGAGGACCGGCCTGCCTTGAATACCGTGATACCGGGAAGCGAGAACAGCATCGAGGAGTTCTTCTGGAAGGCGTCAGAACTCGGCGGTCAGTCCCTGGTGATGTCCTATCCGCGGGCCGGTGTCCAGACGGCGGCGCACCTGGCGTTCGTCCGTCTTGTGCCGATGACCGACGAGGAGGTGGCGGAGTATCGCCAGGCGTCGGGCGGTCAAGATACGAAGGTCCTGGCCGCGCAGTACGACGGGGGCAGTGCGCACGACTACGTCGGAGTGGAGACGGTGGAAGACCTCCTCGAGCTACACGAGCCGTGGCGCGATACCGACGTGGGAAAGCTGTTTTTGGGGACGGGAGCCGGAGGGTCGATGTGGTACCCGACCAAGGTGAGCGAGATGGAATGGGCATGGGACGAGGTACACATGACCGAACAGGCTCGCGGCCGGGGGGAGGCTCTTCGTGGATACGCCTCGCAAGGCGTCGATATAGTGAAGACACAGGTGGACCACGTTCATTCCATGGGGATAGAGGTCTACCTGGGCTTTCGCATGGGAGGCCCGATGGCGGCCGCTCCTCCCGGCGGGCGGCGAGTGCCGTTCTGGAGAGATCACCCGGAGTGGCGATGCCGAGACAGGGATGGCGATTCGATAACCCGCCTGAGCATGGCCTACCCGGAGGTGAGAAAGTTCTATGTAGACCTATTCCTGGAGCTGGCCGACTATGGCGTGGAGGGGGTGCAGCTGATCAACACGCGCCGGCCGCCGTTCGTCCTTTTCGAGCCGCCGGTGATCGAGGACTTCAAGAAGGAGTATGGTGTCGACCCTCGGGAGCTGCCGGTAGACCCGGACGGTCATGGCCGACTAAAGGGCGCGACCACAGGGCTCGACTACCCTCATGACGAACGGCTGGAGAGACACTGGGCGAAGTACGTGACCACCTTCATGCGGGAGCTGCGCGAAGCGCTTGACAGCAAGAGGCGGCCCGACGGTGGCAGGCTTGGCATCGTGGCCAACGTGCTGGGTGACGCTGCTTACAACCGGTCCGGTGGTTTGGACCTGGAGACTTGGGCGCGAGAGGGGCTCGCAGACATCCTCGTCGCGACGCCGAGCGGCTCGCAGCCCGTGGACTACGAGTACTTCAGGAAGGCGACCGAGGGGACAGACTGTGTCTTCTACGAGGACATATTGCCGCTTCACAAGCCCCCCAAGGACTACATTGATGCCGCCCGACGGGCGTATGGAGAGGGTGCTGCCGGATTGGCTTTCTGGGACACAGACCGGAGAAGCATAACCAAGAGCCAGTGGAACACGGTCAGGCGACTGGGCCACCGCGAAGAGCTGGACAAGATGGAGCGAGAGGGCGCTGACTACCTCATGCACCAGCTCAGGCTCATCGAAGACTGGAACCCATCGAGTTTCATGTGACCGTCTCTACACAAGAATCGGCTACACTCTGTCGGCAGGTTTGAAGGGCCGGGTGCCTGTTAACTGAATGGCTGGCCGAACCTTTCGAGATGGGCCACCTCTGAGAGTTCCTTGCGCCTTTTCTTTCCCTTTGTCAGTCGCTGGACCGGATAACCAAACGGTACAACGGCTGTAACGTCCAGAGTGTCTGGAACGCCTAGGAGCTCGGCAACTCGGGTCATTCCAATCCATCCTGTCCAGTTCGAACCAACGCCTTCGGACCACGCTGTCAGCACCATCGATTGGATCGCACGGCTGGCGTCGGATAGACCGTACGGTGACGATTTGTCGATTGCGACAACGATGGCGAAGTCGGCCTGAGCGGTATATCGCCCACTACTCACCAGCGAGCCTAGCTGACGGAGCGTGTCGCGCTCTCGGACGACGATGAAGTGCCAGGGTTGGCCATTGATGCTACTCGCGGTAAGCCTCGCGGCTTCGACGATACGCCGGATCACGCTTTCCGGGATTGGACTGCTCTGGTAGTTGCGGACCGCGAGTACGGTCCTCACCGCCTCGAAGACATCCATCATTCACCCCCTGTAAAGACTTCAACGTCACTGGCTCGGCGCATCTGCTGGCGTCGGACTTCCCCGGCAGCCATCACGGCAAGTCGTTGAAATGCTGAAGGCGGCGGACCGTCCACGACCCGCTGCCGAATGACCTCCGCACATTCGCCCGGGCTCAATAACGAGGTGTCGACCTCAAGGTCGTATACACCGGGAATGTGCACCTCACGTTGAAAACGACGGACCTCGTTTAGCACATCTGGCTCCGGTGATGCTCCAGAATGCCAACCTGTGGCTCGTCGCCTTTCTATGATGACTTCGACAGGGCAGCGGACCCCTACGAACAGCACTGGCAGCCCACTCAGACGGCGCGCGGCATCCGGGAGAATATTCCGAGGGGTCGAGTAGTCGTCGTGATGGCCGACGTCGACCACAACGTTCAGCCTTAGTCGGCTGTGGGCGGCGATGGACTCGTACATGGCCGCGAAAAATACGACGACCAGCGGTTCGAGGTCCGGGCGTTGTCCACCGGGGCGCAGCCCGATCGCCGGACTATAGCGGTCCGGAGTTACACACTCTTTGAACGTGTCTACGCCAAGGTTCATCCAGGGACCTTCGAAGGTCTCCTGGATGGCTTTGACGATACTCGATTTACCCGATCGCGGCACCCCGTTCAGGATGATGATCTGCCCGAATTCGTCTGTCCGTGCCATGGTCCCTCAGCCTCATGCCATGACCGCCGACCGGCCGCTGGAACCCTTACCTTACACCCTAGGCGCTCTGTTCGGCCAACAGCACTTCCTCGTGTCCACGATTACCTCTCTGCCCGCATAGCTAGACGCCCCAAGGGCTTTTCGGGTAGGGTGGAGGCAATTTGTTGGCCGATGACTTCGGGGACACAAAGAGCAATGCGCTGGCCATTATGACAAGATCGAGGGGGAATAGGGTATGAAACTGGCTTTGCAGTATGAGATGCAGAGACCTGCCCTCGATGATCACCTTGTGCTGACCGAGACCATGGAGCAGTGCATCCTGGCCGACGAGGTGGGATTCGACTATCTGTGGTTCGTCGAGCACCACTTCCTTACAGGATTCTCGGCCTCTCCATCCCCGGACCTCGTATTTGCCGCCCTGAGCCAGCGCACCAAACGGATCAGGCTGGGCCTCGGCGTTGTAATATTGCCCTATCACCATCCCGCCCGCGTGGCGGAGCGTGTGGCGATGCTGGACCATCTCTCCGAGGGTCGGGTCGACTTTGGAACGGGACGCTCTGCAGCCTACGAGGTCACAGCGATGGGCATCGACCCAAGGGACAGCCGCGACATGTGGGAGGAGTCTCTCACGATGATACCCGAGATCTGGCAGTCCGACTGGTTCTCGTGGGAGGGTCGATTCTGGAATTTCCCGTCGAGGCAGGTGCTGCCGAAACCATACCAGAAACCCCATCCCCCTATCTGGGTCGCCGCCCTCCAGCCAACCACCTACGAGATCGCTGCGGAGAAAGGAATTGGGGTGTTGGCCCTCGGCGCCAGCGCTCCGTCGGCCTTGGAGCCTTACGTGCGGGCCTATAAAGACAAGGTCGGGCACGCCAAGCCGGTCGGCGGGTTCGTTAACGACCAGTGGGCCAGCGCTACCCTGGGCGTCTGCCTTGAGGACAACAAGGAGGCCAGGGACCTAGGAGCTCGATCAATCAAGAACTTCTTCGGCCCCGACAGGCCGTACGTCCAGGACCAGAAGGATGTCTACGAGCGTCTGCTCGATCAGTGGGGTGGGGTCCCCGAGCATCTGCGTCAGGGCTTTTCCCGCCACGTGGACCTTGGCGATCAGAGCGTTCCGGAGGGAGCCCTGGACTTTTCGGGCGGTGGGGCTACGGCGCACCAAATCTGGAACGAACTGGACGCCGACACTCTGTGTGACCGGGCCGTGATCATCGCCGGCGACCCTGATAGCTGCATTGAGGCCCTCAAGAAGCATGAGGCCACTGGCGTCGACCAGCTCATGATCATAATGCAGACCGAGACCATCCCTCACGAAAAAGTGATGAAGTCCATCGAACTCTTCGGAAAGTACGTGATCCCCGAGTTCAAGGACTCGAACTAACCCGTTGTCCGGCTTTCGAGATGTCTCCCTGAGTCCCGATTCGGCATCGGGACTCAGGGAGACAAGTTGAGGGCGACTTCTTGTGCAAAGCCTCTACTAGGCTATCCTTCCTCCGTCTATTACGAGCTCGGCCCCCGTTACAAATGAGGCCTCATCAGAGGCCAGATATAAGATGCCGTAAGCGACCTCATCGACTGTCGCCAGCCGACCCATCGGCACGGTGGCAAGCTTGGGGTTGAGCACTGCGGGGTCCGAGAACGACTCTGCCGACAGTGGCGTCAGCGCCCAACCAGGGTGCACCGAGTTGACCCTTATCCCCTCCTTCGCGTACTGGACCGCGGCCGACTTGGTGAAAGTGCGAACTGCACCCTTGGCCGCTGTGTACACGCTGTCTGCTAGGCTGCCCACCATGCCGAATATCGAGGACACGTTCACGATAGAGCCTCCACCCGCCCTTCGCATCTCCGGTATGGCGTGTTTCGTGCCCAGGAACGTACCTTTGGCCATAACGTCCAGCTGCAGGTCCCACTGGTCCACCGTGGTCTCCTCGAGAGGAGAGGCCGCACCGATTCCGGCGTTGTTGACCAGGATGTCCAGCTTGCCATACATTGACACCGTGGTCTGAATAGCATCTGCCCAGTCCTGCTCCTTCGTCACATCCAGCCGCACAAATATTCCCTCGCCGCCGGCTTCCCGTATCTGTGCCGCGGTCTTCTCTCCCGACGTCTCATTGATGTCGGTAACCACCACCTTCGCCCCCTCGCCCGAGAAAAGCCACGCTGTGGCGCCACCAAACCCCATCAGCTCTCCCTTTACCCCGGTAGCAGCGCCGGTGATCAGGCCGACCTTCCCTTCAAGTCGCATGGCATGCCTCCTTGTCAGCGCGGATTATACCCGCACTGGCCCGACGAAAAGCTGCTCCGGCACGAGGCTGGACTTACCGCTGGAGTCGGGATAGTCGATGCCTTCGGTCGTGACCCTCCCGATCGCCGTGTAGTGTGTACTCTCGCCGCTGACTCCGCTGCGGTTACCTCCACTGTGCCCTCGCAGCCATTCGTGGCTTAGGACCTGATCGCCTTTCCACAGCCCACGCGTCGCAACCAGGTGGCCGAAGCGGGCGAGGTCAGACGCACTAATGATCACCCATCCCGGGCCACTCCTGACGACGTTGCCACCGATCTCGTACGGCGGATCAAGGTAAGTATATGTGTCGGGGATGGCGGGGTAGAAGTACTTGTTGTCCTTCACGGCCTTCCCTGCAGACCAGTCCCAGCGGTCGGCGCGTACGCCAATCTTGCTAAATATTCTCTCGTCCAGCACGTCTTTCAGGTCCCGACCCCAAAGGACCGTCAGCGCCTGCCCCAGACGCCAAAAGCCCGCGCTGCTGTAGTGGCCGACCGTGCCGGGCTCTATGTGCGAGTAGAGGTCGTGGAAGGGATCGCCTGTCCACTTGGCCCACTCTGGGAAGGTCCAGCTAACGGCGCTCTCGGCTTCACGGCCCAGCCTCCAGTCGTTTCCCAGCTCGATGGCGAAGCCGCCGTAGTGCTTGTTATCGTCCCGAGGTCCGAGGATGTGGTTCCAGGTGAGATTTTTGTGATGCCCCTGGTCGAGATACTTGTGTGGGTGCGATAGCTCTCCGTGGCCGGTCCACGTCTCTCGAATGGGGTCGTCCGGCTGTATGAGGCCGTCTTCTACCGCGAGGCCGACGAGAGCCCGGGCGAAGGCCTTGCCGACCGAAGCCGTCTGGAACCTGTAGTCGCGGTCGCCCCAGGCGTGGACAAGGTAGCCGCCCCTCGTCAGGACCATTCCCCAATTATTGCCGCTGTGGTCCTCGCCACCGAAGGAAGCGCCCCGCACGTCGAGCCTGCCGAGGAACCGAACGAAGCCGTCCTCGTCCAGGCCGGCCTCGACGGGCGCGATCCGAGTCCAGTCGTCTTCGGGGAACGTGACCCAGTTGGGGAGTTGAAACATCAGCTCCTCCACGCTTTACAAATGCATGTCGGGATGCGCAGCAGCTGCCATGGACTAGAATTGTAGCTGACTCGGCTGACAGTTAGAAGATCGTGGGACGTTAGAAGGGGAGATTGGATACGTCGCACTCTACCACAGAGCCCTCCCTGAAGTAGGAAGCCTTCCGTATTGCGTCATGCGTCCCAATTGGGTTAGTCTGGGCCCGTTCCGGTCTCGCGATAACAACACAAAGGAGTGACTATGGACCGACAACAGCTTCGATTCCTGGGCGTGGTAGCCCACCCACACGACTTCACCCACTTCTCTGGCACCTGCGGCATTCATTCGGCCATGGGCGACCCTGTGACCGTCGTGTGCGTGACGACGGGGGCCTCGATGCATAACGTGCTACTCGAGGAGGAGATGGCCAAGCCGCCCGAGGAGCGAGACCCCGCCGTCGTTAGCGGGGGGCAGGAGAAGCACATCGAAAAGAAGAGGCAGGAGCTCATCGAAGCGGCCGCCCTCTTTGGAGTGACCGACGTCCGCACGCTCGGCTATCCACAGCCGTTTGCGTCGAGCCAGTCCGCAGGGGCTACGAACCAACTCGCGGATATCATTCGACAGGTGCGCCCGCACGTGATGATAACGCAGAGCCCCTATAACGTAGCTCATCGGGGCCGTATAAGTCCGGTCCCCGACGATCACATAGAGACCAGTGTGGCCTCTCTGAAGGCGCAGGAGTTGGCTGCCGACCCTGGCCACATGACCGATGCCGAAGCCCACAAGATCGCCACAGTGCTGTTCCCCGGGGTCTACTTCAACCGCGAGGAGTGGGACTTCACCGTGGATATCAGCAGCTTGCACGAGCAAAGGGTCCAGGCAGAGGCGCTGTACGAGAGCCAGGGCCATACCCTGGAGTTCGCCAGAAAAAGGATCGAAATCGGGGTCGGCGGCGTTGGTTGGACTCACGGCAGCCCGTACGCCGAAGCCTTCGTCCGCAACAAGTCGGAGCGGCTCGATAGTATAGCAGTCTCCGAGGCCGACCTTCGGGCCGTCCAGGAGAGCGAGGCGGAGCACATCAAGAAGATCACAGAGGGTCGGGCATAGGCCCCTCGATACGTCCCGATGGGGCGTCGGGACTACTCGGGGTGAACGGTGTTTGAACCTGAAGCTACTGCTACCGAGCCGGGAGGAGCCATGGCGCTGACACAGCACCAGACCCGACACATGATTCTCGAGGCCCTACATACGCTGTCGGACCTACTCTCGGATAAGCCTCTGAATGGTCCCGAAGAGCAGGCGACAACCGTGCTTTGGGGAGGCGATTTGACCGATCCTGACACCGGCCAGGACGCACATGCGGTCGTATATCTGATGTTGACGGAAGATGCCGGTAAAGCGACGACCATAGCAGACTCTCTTGGCCGTCCGCCATTTCAATCGACTTGACCGGTCATCTCAGCATCACAGCTCCCTCCTCAGTCCTGCCTTGGCAGTCTTCAGCCCAACTCTCACCCTTAGTCTTCTTTCGAGGCAGCGAAAGGGAGGATGCGAGCCGGGTTATCCACGAGGATACGTTCGATGGCCTCCTCGCCGATGCCGCGCATCTTCATCCTCGGCACCGTATTGGCCAGGATGTAGAAGTAGCCGTGGCCCCCGTACCTGAGGGTACGGTCTTTGGAGTAGATGTCATGCGCGACGACGACCTGGTCTCCGAAGCCCTGCTCGATGACCCACTTGATGTCGTCGATACGCCTGGCGTCGTTGGCCATGTCGAAGGCGGGGTTGGGCACATACCACGACTCCTCGCGGCCGAACAGGTCCCACTCCAGGTTGCAGCCGGTCTCGGCCATGAGCTTCATGGTCTCTCGCTGGGCGACGGTGCGGTCCATGTGGGACATGATAGTGCGGTGGACGTCGGCCCCTACGCGGCTGAGGATATCGATTACCCCAATCGGGGCGTATTCGTCGCGGCCGGGATGGATGATCAACGCCGCGCCGGTGGCGCGTTGGGCGCGGCCTGAGGCCCGCAGTACTTTGGTCTCGTTGGCGGTCATGGGCCACTGGCTGCCGACCTCGCCGATGATGCCGGCCCTGATGTCGCTGCCGTCGGCCCCTTCGGTGATGTCCCGTACGATCTCTTCGACGATGTCGTCTTCGCTACGTTGGTCCATATCGGCGGGGTGAGACTCGCCGACATAGTAGGATGACCCCATGACGACGTTGACCCCAGTCCTGCGTGAGATCTCCGCCAGGCCTGTGGGGTTACGCCTAAGGCCCCTTGAAGTGACCTCGACGACGCTCCCTCCGCCGTGGTCTTTGAAACGTTTCAGCTCCGCCGAGACCTCGTCGACGTCCGAAAGGGTGTAGTTGTCCTTGTTCACGTAGTCGTAGTGAATGAACCAGGCCCGCGCCTCCGGGCTCATTGGCGCGTAGTATTTCTCGCGGGCGACGGGGTCGTCAGGTGGCCCCCACACGGGCGTCGGATCAACCAGCAGGTGCTCGTGGGTGTGAGTCTTGCCGAGCTGGTCAGGCTCGATAAGCCCGAGCACCGTCTGGACCTTTCCGGTCTGTTCTGTCATCGGTGCTCCCAGTTCCTCGCTCCCAAGTTATCGGTAGCCTGATATCCGCATCGGCCCTGTCTGAAGTAAGAGTAGTCTACACTTCCTCACGGGCTCGCGTGTTAAAGGGTTACGACTTCGATGTCACGGAGCCTCATGGTATAGTCGCCACAACCCTCTCCATTCCGCGCCGCCGATCAACGTCGAGACGGCGATACCTGTAGTCCCGGAATGAGCGCGCAGTCGCGGCAGAAAGGCTATTGGTTTTTCAGAGCTTTCTATTCGGACTCATCTCGGCCTTTACGGTTGGCGTAGCCGACCTGCTGGCGGCCTCGACGTCGAGAAGGATCGGCATCTTTCGGGTTATAGTGGCGACCCACGTCGTAGCCGTCGTGCTCTCGACCACCTATTTGCCCTTCGCCTTCGACTTCAGCGGCGTGTCGCCTGGAGATTGGCGCGACTTGTTCCTCCTGAGCTTGCTGGTAATCGTAACTCGGACCGTGCTGTACAAGGCGCTCCAAATTGGGCCGGTGGCCGTAGTGAGTCCCATCGTCGCCACCCCGCTGGCAGCGATCCTACTGGCGGTCGTGGTGGGAGGGGAGCGCCTTACGAGCGGGCAGGTGGTCGGCATCGTTATCACCGTTTCCGGAGTGGCTATGACGTCGGTGGACATCAGGGAGCTACACGGCGGACGTCGCCTTATCGGCACAGGCCCGTTGCTGGCGTTCGCCACCATGCTGGGAGCGGGCACTTGGGCCTACCTCATGGGCTCGCTGTCGCAGAAACTCGGGTGGTTCCAGCCAGGGTACCTGACCAAGGTCATTACCCTGGCGATACTCACCCTCATTCAGATAAGAGCCCGGATGTGGTCGTGGCAGGGATTTACGATCAGGACGGTGCTAAGCGTAGTGCTTCTCGGTGCCCTGGAGACGGTTGGGCTGTTTGCGTTCGCTAGAGGCGCCGAGATCGGTTCAATATCGATCGTTGCGGCGACGTTCAGCGTTTACCCCATCGTGCCTATCGCGGGCGGGCTGCTGATTTTCAAGGAGAGGCTCGCCCCCAACCAGATAGTTGGGCTCGCCATCGTGATCCCGGGTCTAATAACCCTCGGGGCGATGACCTAGGCCGTGGGAAGGCGCTACTCGGGCTCGATGACCGTGAGCCGCCGGTTGGCATCCACGTCGGTCAAGGTCTGCACCTTGCCGCTGGGCCATGTGATTGTCACCGAGTCCGCCACAGCCGACGCGTCGAGCCCGAAGTGTGCGGCCATCATGTTCTGCCCCATCTGGCTCGAGCCGCCGGATATCTCTCTGATCTGCGTCGTCCCTCCGGCGACCATCGTTATCCTGGCGCCGATACCATCCCGGTTGCTGAGGCTGCCGACGGTCTTGATTTCCAGCCAGTTGTTGTTGTCGCCACATGCGTTCTGGAATAGCTTGGCACTCTGCCCCAGATTTGCGACAAACAGATCGAGGCAGCCGTCTTTATTGAAGTCGAGGTAGACGCCGCCTCGCCCGATTCCTTCATCGTCCACACCGCTCCCCGAGGAGACGTCGCTAAACGTCCCATCCCCTTTGTTTCGGAGCAGGATGTTCGGCTGCTGGACCGGGTTGCCGTGAAGGAGGCCCTTCAAGAACCCGCTGACGATGTATAGGTCCTCAAGCCCATCGTTGTCGTAGTCGAAGAACATGGTCGCCCAGTCGACGCTCTGTTTGTTCTTGATCCCGATCTCAGCTCCCGCCTCGACGGTGGTGTTTGTGAACGTCAGGCCATCGCCGTTGTTCCTCAATAGAGCGTTTCTATTCGTATTGGACATGTAGAAATCGAGGAAGCCGTCGAGGTCGTAGTCTCCTATGGCCAGGCCCATTCCATCGATAATCACGTCTGCCCCGGAGCTCTCGGAGACATCAAGGAATTCCCAGCTCCCGTCTTCGGCGGCGCCGTCGTTCCGCCACAGAACGTTGGGGTGGACTACTCGCCCGTAGTCGTTGACGACGTACAGGTCCAGGTCACCATCGTTGTCGAAGTCCACCCACCCTGGTTGGTACCCGGCTCCGGAGATGTTGTTGATGACCTTGCCGTCGCCATCGCGCAAGGCCAATGTATCCCCAAGCAGGGGCGTGACGTCTGTGAAGCTCCCGTCACCGTTATTGTGATATAGGGCGAGGCTTCTGACATTCTCCGCATAGGGAACTCTATCGTTGAGGAACTCGGGCGCCCACGTTGCAAGATGGCGGACGACAATCAAGTCCAGAGAGCCGTCCCGGTCGTAATCGCCCCAGGCGCACCCGGTAGACCGGTGGGTTACGTCTTGGTTGTCGACTGCGGCGACGCCGGTCACATCGGTGAACTGCCCATTGCCATTGTTGCGGAAGAGCTTGCTCGAGCCGAAGCTTGTGACGAACAGGTCCTGGTCACCGTCGTTGTCGTAGTCGGCGGCGCAACCCCCATTCCCCACGCCTTGTGGGTCATCCACGCCTACGGCAACGGCCACGTCGGTGAAGGTCCCGTCCCCTTCGTTGCGGTAGAGGGCATTCGGGCCCTCGGAGTTAGTGACGTAGATGTCCTGGAATCCGTCGTTGTTGAAATCGAGGACTAGGGCGCCCGCCCCGGTGTTTACGTCAAGGTAGGAGCCCTTATCGTCGACTTCCGAGCCCGGTGAGCCGGCTACGACTCCTCCGTTGACTCTCCGATGAACGAAGTCTATACCTGCGGCGAGGCTCACGTCGATGAAGGAAGGTGTCTCATCCGCCGTGCTCGACTCTCGGCTAGGCGGTGGGGCCTCCGAGGTCGAGGCGTCCGAGGTCTGGGCGGCTTCGGCTCCTCGGAGGCCCACTACGTCGGCCTCCTCCCAGATGAGCGCGCCGATGCCGAGTACAGCCATCCCTCCGATCGCCGCCAATGCCCAGGTCGCCCCCGCAAACACGACCGTCGCCCGCCTCGGCATAATCCTGGCCAGCCCCCAGAAGGTTACCGGGCCGCCGGCCGCTGCGGCGAATAGGAGCGTGGCGGCTGGGGCTGTGCCCATTCCGAGAAGCAACAAGAGGGCTACAAGAGGAATCTCGAAAAGCAGCGGCACATTGATGGCGATACCTAGAGTAGCCGCAATCGCGACTCCCATGAGGTCGTTCCCCAGGTAACGGGAGACCGTCTCGGGACTTATCCACTGGATCGCCAGGCCGCTGGCAAATCCCGCCGCTATCATTATGGGCCCCATACGGACCAGGTAGCCGATGCTCGTTCTCGCCCAGTCTCGGAAGGCCTCCGTTAGCGCCGGCCCCCATGGAGAAGTCTCCTGATGTTGTTGAATCGGCAGTGAACCCGGTCCGGCATCTTCGTCTCGTCTGCTCTTCCGCACGGCGAACACTACGATAGGGCCCAGAATCAGGGCTCCTACGAGGGCCAGAACGAGACGACTTAGGCCAAGCAGCGGCGTAAAGACGAAGAAGACCATCGCGAGAGCCGGTATATTCAGGGTGGCAGACCCCTGCACCATCGCGATAGCGCCCTCGATCCCGCCTCCCCTCCTCTCGTAGGCCCGGGAGACGGGCACGATACAGGCGGAGCACAGATTCATCACCGGTCCGACGGCGAGACCCTTGAGCGTTCGCTTAAACGTGCCTCCCGAGATATACCTCGTCCCGCTGGAGTCAGGGAACAGAAATGACTCCGTAAGACCGGCCACCAGAAAGGCAAACATCATGCCTACGGTGACTAGCCGCAGATAAGTGACAGAGAAGACCCACCATCTTGTGAGGAAGTTGGACCCGGGCTCCCTTTCGATACAGAACCCCTGGAAGCACTGGACCTCCGTGGCTGTGACCACATCAAGGTCGCCCCCCACGATGTCCAGCTTGGGGAAACGGTTAAAGGCGAAAAACAGGGATAGGATCACCAGGAAGAGAACGAGCCCGACGGCCCGTTTCTTCTGTAGCGCCGTGCCGAGCGACGGCCAGCCAATCTTTAGGGGCAGGCCCGCTAAGGCCCTTGTCATGCCACTCATAATGCGAACTGAATCCGACGGGTCACAGTCGGCGGAAAGGGATACATACCTCGCGTCAGCGCCGTCTGGTCAAGCGGTCTCGGATCTTGGTGGCCAAGTCGACTTCCCCCGGTCGGCCAGGAAGAGCAACCCATAGGACCAACAAGACTCCGAATACGAACACGGGAAGGGTAGCTTCCAGCCACCAATCTGGCATGTCCCGTGCCCTCCTGTTACCTGGTAGTCCTTAACATCCGTAATAAGATACGTCATCGTCCCCTCGACAGATTATATCTGACCAACATTTCCCCCATCAAACCCAGCCAGGCGTGGCTCGATCTATTCGGTGGCGAACCGCAGAGCCTGGTCGACGATATAGTGCAGCAAAAGAGACCTTCGTCCAGAGTATCCACTGTACCCGGAATCGTGGCGTGTCTGTCTGGGTGGGCCAGGCGCCCGCTGATACCCCTGGTTACTTTTGACGCCCGCGACCTGATGTTCGAAAGACCATCATCGACTCTCTGTATGGTAGCTCTCCAGGTTACCGACGAGGATATAGTCGAGCATTATAGAGTCGTGGCCGCAGCCGCGGACCTGCCACTGTTCGTGTATAACCTGCCGCAGGTCACGCAGGTCGAAATCACATCCGAGCATATGGCCAAGATCCAGGAAAACGTACAGCTCGTCGGGCTCGAGCACTCGTCTTTCAAGTTTATCGGCACTCACTACTTCGCTCAGATGGGCTTTGTCTGCCTCACGGGCAACGGGCCGCTAATGCTGCCGTCACTCACTGTGGGCGCATCCGGATGCGTCGACGGCGCGCTCGGTTTGGCGCCAGAGATCCGTCGATGCCTGGAACTCGACACGGCCGTCCTGCTGGCGGCGTAGCGAGTCAGGGACACGCCCGCGGTATCGCTGAGGATGGAGTACTAGATAAAGTGTTGCTCGAGCCCATGGCGGATCAAGCACCTAATAGAGCCCGAGGAGATAGCCGGCTGGCCGTTTTTCTGGCGTCAGAGGATGCACTCTCTATCACAGGTGGATCCTACGCTATCGACGGCGGTTGGACGGAGCGGTAGCTTTCTGACCACTTGTGTCGGACTCATCGTATTGGGCCTTAGCTACCAACTGAGCCCGGCGCTCATTCTTTGCTGAATCAGCGCTCTTACCGGCGTTGTCTTTGCTCTCCTCGGCGGGTGGTCCTAGGTCTCCGACCTCAGGGGGGCCTTCGAGCGCTTTTGCTACCAGTTGAGCCTCGCGTCCCTTCTCTGAGGACTGAGCGTCCTTGCCGGCGTTGTCCTTACCCTTACCCTTGCCCGGTGGTCCTTGGTCTTTTTCCGCAGGCGGACCTTCCTGAGCTCTCACTACCGGCTGAGCCCCACGTGTCTCGTCTGATGACTGAGTGTCCTTGCTGGCGTCGCCTTGACCATTGTCGGCAGTTGGCCGCTGATATCCGTCCTCAGGAGGACCTTCCTGGGCCTTTGCTACCGGGCTGAACCTTACGTCTCTCGTCTGGGGACTGAGCGTCCTTGCTGTCGTCACCGTGCCTATTGCCGGTGGGGGATCGCTGGCCCCCGTCTTCAGGCGGACCTTCCTCGGTCTTCGCTACATGCTGAGCCCCACGTCTCTCGTCTGAGGACTGAGCGTCCTTGCTGGCGTCGCCTTGACCATTGCCGGTGGGTGGCCGCTGATCTCCTTCCTCAGGCGGAACTTCCTGGGCCTTCGCTACAGGCTGAGCCTTACGTCTCTCGCCCGAGGACTGAGCGCCCTTACCGGGGTTGTCGTTGCTCTGGTCCGCGGGTGGTCCGTGGTTTTCACCCTCAGACGGACCTTTTCCGGTCTTCGCTACCGGCTGAGCCCCGTGGCTTTTCTCCGCAGGCTCGGCGTCCTTGCTCGCGTCGCCTTGACCGTTGTCAACCGGTGGTCGCTGGTCTCTACTCTCGGGGGGACCTTCCTGGGCCTTCGCTACCGGCTGAGCCCCGCGTTCCTCCTCTGGAGCCGGAGTCTGAGCGCCCTTACCGGGGTTGTCTTTGCTCTCGTCGGCGGGTGGTCCGTGGTCTCCGCCCTCAGGCGGACCTTCGTGGGCTGTCGCTGCCGGCTCAGCTACGCGTCCCTTGTCCGGAGCCTGAGCATGAGTATCCCTATTGGGGTTGTCTTTGCTCCCGTCGGCGGCTGGTCCGTGGTCTCCGCCCTCAGGGGGACCCTCTTGGGCCTTTGCCACCGGCCCAGCCACGGGTCCGGTTTCCGCGGATTGAACGTCCTTGTCGAGGTGGCCCTCATCATTGTCAGCCGAAGGTCCGCGTCCCTTGGCTTTGGGCCGAGCGCCCAGCGGTGCGGTGGGGAACTGAGATCCGCGACCCAAGTCTCCAGACGTAGCGCCTGCGGGCCTGGATTCTGGCTCGGTTCTCGGACTCTTCTCCGCAGGCCGAGCGTCCTCTCCTCCTGCTTCGGGTCGAGGGCTCGTGTTGCCGATATTGTCCTCAACCTTGCCAGCTGGTGATCCAAGGCCCTTGGCGTCGGGCTGACCACTGGAGCCTGTCTCATAAGTCGAGCGATGGGTTTGACGGAGTGTACACTCATTGGAGTCAGACCGACTTAGGGGGTGAAGTCGATGCCACTTCGAGCGAAGGGCCGAGAGCAGATGTGGATGTTGCCGCCAACGCTTGACGAGCTGGTTCCCCCTGACCATCCGGCAAGATTTGTTGCTGAGTTCGTAGACGCGTTGGACCGGCGCGGATGGGCTGACCTTGGTGTTGAGATAGATGGGGAGTCTTTGGGAGCACCGGCGTACCATCCTCGCGCGCTGCTGAGCGTATGGCTGTACGGCTTCATGACGGGGGCACGCTCGTGCCGCAAGCTGGAGGCGGCTTGCCGGGACCAGATACCGTATCTTTGGCTGACAGGGTGGCAGCATCCGGACCACAACACCTTGTGGAGGTTCTACAAAGGACATCGTCAAGCTATCAGGAAGTTGTTCAAGCGTACGGTGCGTATGGCGGTGACGATGGGCTTGGTTGACCTGGCGGTGCAAGCAGTAGACGGTACGAAGGTCGGTGCGAATGCAGCAAAGGATAGGACCTACGATGCCGAGGGATTGCGCCGGCTGTTGGACCGGCTGGAAGGTGCAATAAGCGACCTTGTGGCTCAGAACGAGGCGGGAGAGGATGCTGTCCCTGCACACTTGCCACAGGAGCTGGCCGACAACGAGACCCTGAGGAGGTTACGTCAATAGGTGTGTAAACGACATCAGGCGGCGACCTTCTCAGCCGTTGATTCAATGGCGATTCCATCCGCATACTGTGCACCGAGATAGACGTCTTCGATCAACTCAGGGGCCTTCAGACGCCTGAAGCGCTGTTCGGCGACCATCAACATTTTCCAGATCACCGCTATCGCCCGATCGACCCTCTTGTAGCGCTTGGCGGCATCGGTCCGAAGCCTGAGGGCCGCGAAGGGTGATTCTACCGGGTTCGTCGTGCGAAGGTGCCCCCAGTGCTCCTTTGGGAAGTCATAGAAGGTGACCATGCGGTCCCAGTCCCGCTCCAAGGCCTCTGAGGCCGCCTCGTAGGAATGGTCGCCGCACCACCTGGTGAACACCGTCCTGAGCCGCTCAGCCTCTGTCCGAGTCGGCGCGTAGGGGATAGTACGCAGCATGAGCTTGGCCTGGTCCTGTTGTCGCTTTGGAAGCTTGGCGAGCACGTTTAGGATCTTGTGGTTCCAGCAGCGTTGCTCGGCCGCCTGAGGATAGACGTTGCGCAGAACTCCCCAGATGCCCAGATGTCCGTCTCCAATTACCAGTCTTGGGCACTCCAGCCCGCGGCGCCTCATGTCCCTGAGCACATCGGACCAGCTCTCTATGGACTCCCTGTATCCGGGAATCGCGCTCACCACCACCTTCCTTCCGTCGCTCAGGGCCGCCATCACCACCAGGATCGCCGCCTTCTCCCGCTCAAGACCAGCCTTGACGTAGACTCCATCCACCCACATGTACACCACTTCCAGGTCATCCAGGGGCCTAGCGCGCCATTGGGCAAGCTCATCGTTCCACTTATCCTTCAACCGGGCTACCGTGCTCGCCGATATCGGTGCCTCTTCTCCCAGCAGTCCCCGCACCGCCAGGTCGAAGTCACCTTCGGAAAGGCCATGTAGGTACAACTGGGGGGTCAGCTCAGCAACCTTCCTGGTCCTGTTGACGAACAGCGGCAGCAGCCGGTTCTCGAACTCCTCTTCGGTGTTGCGGACTCGCGGCCTCCTCAGCTGTACCGTTCCCGAACTCAGCGTAAGCCTTCGGGGTTTGCCGTATCCGTTCCTATAGCCTCTCTCGTTGTCCGACTCAGACCTGCGGGCCGACTTCGCCCTTCCTAGAAACTCCGTCACCTCTTCCTCCAGCAACTCCTGGATCAGCCGCTGGACATGGCCTCGCACCCAATCCTCCAACTGCTCCCACTCCGGCCTTGACTCCGACCTGCTCCTAGTGCTTCTCTTTCCCATAGGCGGTGTATCTCCTCTCTTGGGCCTTGAGCCCGTGTTGTTCAGAGAGAGGGTACACCGCCTGATCGTTTACACACTTTTTGAGGATACCTCCTTGGCATCCCTCACCCATTGGCCAACGGCGGTGGCTACTTCACGGAGCTGACTCTCGTCGGGAACGGGCATGAGCGGCGGAGCCTTTGCGAGCAAGTCCTGGAGTTCGGTCATCTTGCCACGCAACGTCAGACTCTCGGTCTGCAGGTAGTCGTCGTCGATCTCACCCATCTGGTAGAGCCTGAGCATGCGCCGCCTCTGGTTCTCAAGGCTCGCGCTGACTCTTCGCTGCTCCCTCATTAGCGGCGGTGGGCCCCTGGGAGGCTAGTCGATTCGCCTTGGATAAGATAAGCCGAGGATCAGCTAGGACCTCCACGGCCTGTGCCTTGACAGCTTCCTCGAGCGCCTCCGCGTTCACGTAGAGGGTAGGGCAGCGATCATGCCTGGGACCAGCAAAGGCGCGCCGGCACCTGTAGTACCGGTAATGTTGATTCTCTCGTAAAAAGTCTGTGTAGGTCGAATTAGAACAAACGTACCCACACCTGGGTACAATATACAGTCTCTGTTCCGTACACTACCCCAACATACGGTAGCGCGTAGATGTGCTAAATCGCTGGAACTTCCTCAAAACGGGTTTTTACGAGGGAATCAATGTTGTTTGAGTGTCTGGCCAACCATCGCCTTGCCACATCGCATGCACTTGACTCGACCCGATAGCCCATAGTCGTACTTCTTGCGCCCTTGTCGCCTTCGTTCGGGGTCGTCCAGGGCCTTCTGTGCTGCACTAAAGATGTCGCTGTCGATGATTGGTGGCGACGCTCCTTCGACTTCAATCCAGTCCGATGGAGGCCGCCGCTGGACTGTACGGCTAGATCGGCCGGCGCGACCGTTGCTCGCTCTGATCTTAGAAGTGCGTCGATAGAACGTGCGCCCTGTGTAGGTCTCGTTCCTCAGAACTCTGTGTACTGTAGCTGGGTGCCACTTGCTACCTGCGAAACTTGGGATGTCGTCGTAATTCAGTCGATTCGCGATTCGTACGATTGGGACTCCACGCAGGAACTCCTCGAAGATTCTCCTTACGACCCTCGCCTGTGACTCGACAACTGAGCGTTTGCCGGTGCCTCTGTTGTACACGTATCCGTAACAGCCCTTGCCGGTGCCCTGAGGAAGTCTTCCCGACCTGGCCCGCTCCACCTTACCTCTCATCGTCCTCTCTGCAATCTTCTCCCGCTCTACCTCACCTGCAAACGCCCTGACGTTGAGTATCAGGCGTCCCACAGGGCTGTTCTCGAAGTCCTCGGTGACGAACTCTAAAGTCGCTCCGACTTTCTCAATATCGTCGAGAAGTACAGCGATATGTAAGGTGGACCCCATTATTAAGACAGCACGAGGGCTAAATTAAGAGAGTCTCCCACCCCTGCGCTAGGTTTCACCAAGCCCGATGGCAGCCCTGCTTCTTCAGCTGCTGCTCCCCTTTCTTCCTGGCCATGTTGGTACACCTCTGCTGGGGTCCGGTAGCCCAAAGCCTGGTGAGGCCTCTGCCGGTTGTAGAACTCCAGGTAGGCATTGATCCCAGTTCGGGCCTCGGCGACGGTCTGGTAAGCTTTCAGATACACCTCCTCGTACTTGATGCTCCGCCACAGCCGCTCCACGAAGATGTTGTCCAGGTACCTACCCTTACCATCCATGCTGACCTGGACCCTCTGCTCCTGCAACGTCTGGGTAAAGGCCTCACTGGTGAACTGACTCCCCTGGTCGGTGTTGAATATCTCCGGTCGTCCCTTACCCAGGGCTTCCTCCAACGCCGCCACGCAGAAGCTGGTGTCCATGGTGTTGGAGAGCTTCCAGGCCAGCACGTGCCGGCTGTGCCAGTCCATGATGGCCACCAGGTACAGGAAGCCCTTCGGCATGGGGATGTAGGTGATGTCCGCGGCCCAGACCTGGTCGACCCGATTAACCTCCACTCCCTTCAGCAGATAGGGAAAGATCCGGTGTCCCGGCGCTGGTTTGCTGGTGTTGGGACGCCGGTAGATGGCTTCCAGACCCATCAACCGCATCAGCCTTCGAACCCTTTTTCGGCTCACCAGATAGCCCTGTTGCAGCAGCCAGGCCTTCATCTTCCTGGAGCCGTAGAAGGGGGTCTTTAAATACTGACGGTCCATCAGGGCCATCAACTCCAGGTCTTCTGCCCTGGTCGGTATCGACCGGTAGTACACCGAGGCCCGGCTGACGTCCAGCAGGATACATTGACGCACCAAAGACAGCTGCTGGTGGTCTCGGTCTATCATGGCTCGCCGTATGCTGCGACTCATAGACCGGACCTTTCCGACAAAAAATCGCGTTCCACCTTCAGCTGGCCGATGTGCCGGTAGAGGTGGTTAATCTGAGCTTCCTTGGCTTTCTCCTGGGATTTCTGATTGGTGGCAAATAGCTCCGGGGCTCCTTCCGCCAGGGCCCTTTTCCAGGCGTGAATCTGACTGGGATGGACCTCAAATCGGCTGGCCAGCTGGGCGATGGTCTCTTCCCCCGCAAGGGCGGCCAAGGCCACCTTGGCCTTGAACGCCGGACTGTGCTTATTCCTCGTCTGCTTCATGTCCTGCTCCTCCACGTCGGTTAGTTGCCGGTTATTTTAGGAGCTGGACTCTCTCTTAGCCAGTTGTCTAGTTTTTGGGTACCACCTCACTGTCAAGATTGGACCCGCTTGCCGTGTCCTTGATGCTTTCAGCCACGACCCAGCCTTTGGCCTGAGCGTGTTCTCGGCCTGCCCTCTCCTGGGTTTCCAACGAGGTGCCGTCACGCTCTTGGGCATCTGTCGACACCCGGCTGTATATCAACGCTCTAGCTGGAACCATCTCGCACTCCTTTTCGTGTATTTGCGCTTGGTACGCGGACGGCCTCTCTTGGGCTGATAGGTCTCGGCGAACTCCTCTAGCGCGGCCCTTGGAATTAGCCAGCGGTTGGCGACCTTGTGCGAAGGGAGCCGGCCGTGTTGGCAGAGCTGCGAAACTGTCACGTGCTTTGCACCCAGCAGAATGGCTGCCTCCCGGGAGGTCAGATATCTGCTGCTCAACTCGTTAGACATTTCTTTCTTTATCCATATATAACCATGATTATAATACTACGAACTTGGCGTGTCTACTCTGGGGCTCAGTTCAGGAATACGATGTCTCAAGCACTACACAATCGAAGACTTCCGCCGTCGGCCTGACGAGTTTTCGCAATACCCTCGACGCTGACCTTAGAACCACAAGACTAGACGCATTTCGGCGGGGGAGACTCAACCTCTGGTCTCCTCCGCCGAAAATGTTTTCGTCGTTAGCCTCGGTGCGGCTTGTCTAGGGCGGTGGGGGTGGGAACTGCGATTCGTTGAACTGTACCGCCGTGACCTCCCACGCGAACGAGTAAGTCTTATTTTCTTCTGCATCGTTGTCCAGGTGGACATGCAGCGTGCCAAGCACCTCGTCTCCAGCATGGAGCTGAGAACCTAGCCAAGTCTCCGAACCGATAATCTCCACGGTAGTGCTAGCAGGCAAGCCGACGGAGCCGATCGGCTCAACCGCTGGCGTCTAGTATTCGAGTGACTCGATATGTACCGGGATTGACCCTAATGAGTGGATGTCAATGTCGCAGTAGTAGTCGATCGAGGGGTACGCGCCGGTAAGCACCACTACCAAGACATTGTCTAGAATTTCGCAACGTATATCGCTGACGTCCTTCGCCGTCGTGAACCCACCGCCACTGGCAGTGGTGATGGTCAGATCGAACAGGATCGGGGTCTCGCCAGTCGAAGCCCTGGTCCAACTCGCGACGACCTTGAGGCACTGCCCGTCCGCCACACTTAGGTCATCACCGTCGGTGACGGCCTCTGACGCGCCGAAGCTAACGCAGTCCGCGCTACTCGCGGCGGTAACCGCAATGGAGCTGGTTGCCGGCTCAGAAGAAGTCCAACTGACGGCGCCCCATTCTGCACCTACTATCCCGCTATCGTAGGTTACCGTCCATGCGCCGCTGTTGGGCGCCGCGGTCAGCGTGCTTCCCGTCATGTCGCTGTAGTTGTAGAGTCTCCCTCCAACGACCACTACGAGGTCTTCTGCACCTACCGGAGTCACCGCGTCGCCGCCGATGGGACCCAGAGCAGGATCGATACGATGAGCCTTACCGTTGTTGTATCCAGTGGCCCAGATCTTGCCGGCACTGTCGACAGCAACTCCGGTCGGGCCCACATTCTGGTCTGAGAGAACTACATTGCCTATGAAAGTACCGTCGTTCAGGAGATGGCCGATCGTTCTTCTATTGGGGTCCAGCGAATGAGCAGTCCAAACATGATCGTTGCCGTCGACAACGCAGCCTTGGGCGCGTCCGGCGCCTGCCCCGTGCGGGAATCCGCCAAGGAAAGTCCCGTCGGGCGCATACTTATTGATTAGGTTCCCGTTCAGCTGGGTATTCCACACGTTGCCCTGACTGTCGATACGCAATCCGTAGCTGTCGGGAGAGAACTGGCCAGCCCAGTTTGTACTAGTTGCCGGTGGCCCTATCGAAGTGCCGGCAGGGTCACCGTTTACCCCGGTCAACGTAAGGGCTGTGTCCCACCTCAGTAGACCTCTGGCCGACCAGATGACGCCGTTCGGGTCGATCAGTCCGCCGTAGCCACCGAATCCCAAACTTCCGATAGCATGCTCGGTTCGAATAATGGTTCCAGAGCCCGGGACGTCATACTTGCCCCCCATGACTAGATCGAACTTACTCGAACCGCTGGAGAATACACACCGCAGTAGAGTCCCAGGAAGTGGTGTAAGAGGGAGAGGGTCTGGAGAAAGAGAGACCACCGCGTCATCCTTAGCGGGCAAAGAAGAAAGCTCGAGAAAGGAGGACAACAGTGGTTAAGGAAAGGATGGACCTGCTGGAGCTATTGCGCAGGGGGGGAATGGACGGTGACGTGGACTTCCTACGGGAGGCACTGAGAGTGCTGGTAGAGGGGATCATGGATGCGGAGGTGTCATCGAGGATCGGTGCTGAGTATGGAGAACGCAGCCCTGAGCGGGTGACTCAGCGCAACGGGTATCGGTCCCGGGCGTGGGATACCCGTGTGGGGACTATGGAGCTGCACATCCCGAAGCTTCGAGAGGGGAGCTACTTCCCGAGCCTGCTGGAGCCACGGCGTCGCAGCGAGCGAGCTCTGCTGGCGGTCATTCAGCAGGCCTACGTGGAAGGGGTATCCACAAGGCGGGTGGATGACCTGGTCAAGGCCCTGGGGTGTGAGGGTATCTCCAAGAGCCAGGTGTCGCGTATCTGTCAGGAGCTGGACGTGGTGGTGGATGGCTTCCTGGGCCGTCCGCTGGACGGTGGACCCTACCCTTACCTGTGGCTGGACGCACTGACCCAGAAGGTCAGGGAGGACGGCAGGATCGTCAACGTCAGCGTGGTGGTGGCGACGGCCGTCAATGGCGAGGGCAAGCGGGAGATCATTGGGATGGGCGTGGGTACCAGTGAAGACGGCGCCTTCTGGCTGGCCTTCCTACGCTCGCTGTCCGCCAGGGGCCTCAGCGGGGTGGAGCTGGTGGTATCGGACGCTCATCAGGGACTCCGCGGCGCCATCGCCGCAGTCTTCGGCGGAGCCAACTGGCAACGGTGGCCGCACCCACTTCATGACCAACCTGCTCACTCGGGTACCCAGAAGAGTCCAACCATGGATGGCCACCATGGTCTGCACCATCTACCAGCAACCCTCCCCCGATGAGGTACACGCCCAACTCGATAGGGTGACCGATCAACTCGGAGACCGGTTCCCTCAGGTGGCCTCTCTACTGGACGAGGCTGGACCCGATATCCTGGCCTTCTCCAGCTTCCCTGTCGCCCACTGGAAGAAGATCTGGTCCAACAACCCCCTGGAGCGTCTCAACAAGGAGATCAGGCGTCGCACCGATGTCGTGGGCATCTTCCCTAACCGACCAGCCGTGCGTCGCCTGGTTGGCGCCGTCCTCGCTGAACAGCACGACGAATGGGCCGTCGGCCGCCGATACATCACACCTGTCGTGCTGATCCTAAACGAAGCTCTTCCGGAGGCCGATCTCGCGGAGGCGACAGCCGCCTAAACAACATCAACAGGATGACGCACTCTTACACCACTTGACGGGACGTGACCGCCTGAATGACCCCTTGGAGAACTGGTAGCGGAGGGTTAGCGAGGCTCAAGATATCAGCAACGACATCGTTGGGGGGCCGCGCAGGCTTCTCGTCGTCCTTGTCAATCTTGACAAAGTTGGCCAGCCTATCAAGCGTGCCCTTGAGAGATGTATTCGTGAAGTGGCGGCTGCCGATCCCGTCGAAGCCTTCGGGTACTTCGACGAGGACATCCCCAAGACGGAAGAATCTAGGGTTGGGTTGATTGGCCGACAGCATCAAGTGTAGGCACTCGGCAGTAATGTCGCGCATGTGACGCCCCGAGACCAGAATCTTGGGACGGACGTCCTCCATTTCGACTGCTCGCTGGGCTAGAAGATTATCCTTGCTCACCGAGCCCTCCAACTGAGACACCTAACCTTGACGCCAGCTTCGTTAGCCTCCCTTGTCCACAACCTGCCCAACACTTCCAGCCCCGAACTGGGTGAAGTGACAGACTGGGATGATGGTCTTCGTGGAGAGGGCAACGAGCTAGAACTCCAGCGTTGCCAGACGGCTGTGGAGCAAAGCCGCCGGTGGCCAGGAAATCGTTGATGGCCTCGAACACTAGTGTTAACCATGTCGGAGCTTCAGGATACTGGCCCCTCTTCGACGACGACGCGGAAGCCGTTACCCTTACGGCGGGGAAGGCTTCCTCCAGGTCCCCTATCGAGAAACGTTGATCGGTCCGGCAGACTACGACGCGGGCGTAGGGTCGGGTGTAGTACTTAAGGTTCTGGAACCCTGGCAATCTGAGCACCCTGGCGCGGTCACACGCGTTGCCATCCCCTCCGTGATGTGCGGCTATGGCCCGGTTGATACTTTCTACGCGGTCTAGGTCTTCACAGGGGGTCTCCAGCAGCCAAAGGGCCTGAAACTTCGCAGGGCTGGTCTCCACCACCACAGATGGCGCCACAGGAAGGGCCCGCGGCGCGCCAGAGTCGAAGTCGCTCCAGGTGGCTGAGGCGGGGCCACACGCCTCGGCCGTGCCGCGGTGGTGCTTTCTCGGTACGACGTCGTAGTACACGTTGCCTCGGCCATCGAACTCTTCCACGTGGTGCGCCCAGTCACCTTTTCCCTTGACTACCCTGACCGAGAAGAAACGCTGGACCACCGATCCTGCAGAGAGTATGACCCTAACCTCCAGATAGGCGGAGTCAGGAGCCGACTCCAACAGTGCCGCTGCTATCGATATCGCGTCCTTGAGCGCGACATCGGTGCCGAGCTTGTCAGACATCTTGCTGCTCCAGCCCTTTTGGTGTGGTGGTGCTTTCGTCACCGGAAAGGACGTCCCGGAGGACCTTGTTCCAGAGCCTATCCCACGCTACTACGCGATCACCATGCGTCCACCGGACTCGAATGTCCAAGGGATTCCCGACGCGTGGCGCTCCTGAGCGAGCTCGTCCATTGGGGCGGGGCCTAGTCAAGGGTAGATACCTTTCGCCCATCGGAGTCCATAAGGCGTTGAAGGTCGAGAACGTCGATAAGCCAGACCAGGCCAACCTTCTCAGCATCTAGTCTGCCTTCCCGAAGCCAGCGCCGAATCGTCTCCTGGTGCCGTCCCGTAAGCCTCGCAACATCTTGTACAGTGAGCTTGCCGTCGAGATATGTAGGTATTGATGTGCTCATGCGAAGTTCAAGAAAACAGAACCGCCGCTAGCATTGTCGCTAACGGCAGTTTTCCATATACGCCTGGGGTTGTCAGCTTAAGTTAGAGAGGAGGCCCTAACTCAAGAAGGATGAATCTAGCCAAACTGCTCCTGCATATCTGGCTGGCGGGCGATAAGCAGCGATCCCCTCAGCTTGTTGACATGGTCTGCGATGGCCGAATGGCTATAGTCTTTGTGAACCATACTAAGCTCTTCGTAAATATCGGGGGCGTCATCCGGGTACTTTTCCGCTAGCCGTTCAAGGTGTTCCCGTCGGCTTTGGAGCTCTGAGTTCTTCCAAGTGGCCAGTTCGGCCCACGACATACCTGGCGGCCTGATGCGATGGAACAGCAATTCCACGACCTCATCCAGATCCGGTCCGCCACGGCGCTCTTCGGGCTCCACCATACCCTGGCTCTTGAAGTACCGCCTAATCTCCTCGCGTCTCTCGTCGTAGTGCTGCTTTTCACGCTCCCAGTCTTGTGGAGTCGCCTCGTCTGGCACGGTGGCCCCCTTCAGCCCGGCCCTGTATAGAGACGTACCGGGGTTGGCCCTCGGCCAATCTCCAGCCCGCTGGTTGCCCCTCAGGAGTCGTATAGAACCTGCCTGCGTATCCCCCGAAGTTGGGGTTTATCAGTCCTGAGTGCACCGAAGCGGTTGGATCAGGTCCGCTCCACCGTGGTACGGGTTCTCGCAGATCGATGTAGGGATCTTGAAGCCCGGCTTCCATATACCTTTCACGATCAGCCCTCCACCGGGTCCTCTGCCCATGTGCTTCCCCCAATGTGTGGAGTAGTGAATAAGGTGCCCAGTCGCATCGCAGCCCCCACGAGTAGGTGAATTCTCGCAACTCTTCTACTTGGCCTAACAGTTCAGGAGACTCGTTCAACTCCGCCATGGCGGCCTCCAAGCGCCTCCACTCTGCGGCGTGGTCCTGTAGGCTCGACGTCGGGATCAGTTGGTTGGTTGTGACATCTAGGAGCGGAGTGACTCGTGGGTAAAGCAGGTCGAGTCGATCCCGGAACTCCGGCTCCTCGCCGAACCGGAACCACAGGCTGTTGGCGCAGTTGACGGCCCTCGCGTTCGGATGGACTAGGTCGTACTGGCCTCCGGCACTCATGCCGGTATTGTAGCCCGCAACCCCACTAGGATTCTAGCACAGACCACTAGTTCAATCGCGAGGGGTGATCAGTTTGGATTTAGGGCTCAGGGAAGTTCGCCAAACGAAGACCAGAGCGTAGCGGCGGCCAAGCAGAGGAAGCCAGTTGTCTCAACGCCGGGTGTGGCTACCCGGCTGCGACTATGTCACGGCTCCGGACACGGGGGATTGCGAAGGCGATTCTGAAAGGATATCCGCGATTTGTACTCACCACTGAACAAACATCGGCATGACGACGTGGACGTACTGATCGTCGCCCACACGCCTGAGCACACCGGGACTCGAGGGGCTCGTCGTCTCTAGAGCTACCTCGCCCTCTTGGAGGACGTCTAGTACCTCCGCCAGGTACTTGCTGTTCAGGGCGATCTTGGCCTCGCTGCCCTCCACACGGGCATCGACCTCCCCCTGGTTGTCACCGAGCTCTTCGGCCTTGGACGAGATTGACAGCTTGCCTGGAGAATCGTCGGCCCCGCCCGTCATGTGTAGGCGCACTATTCCACTGCCGTCTCTTGCGAAGATCGAGGCGGTCCTTGTGGCCCTGAGAAACTCGGGCAGGTCGACCACGACCTTCGTGTCATGGGACTGGGGAATAAGCTGCGCGTAGTTCGGGAACGTACCTTGAATGAGCTGTGTCACGATCTCGATGTCGTCCAGCCGGAAGAGGGCCTGGCTCTTGGAGGCAGTAACAGTAAACTCGATCGGCGCTTCCTGGTTTCCGATCAGGCGGTTGACCTCTTGTAACGCTCTGGCCGGGACGATGAAACTGGCGTCCTCGGAGGTGGGGCCGGATAGCTTCCCTTTGTAGACCGCCAGCCTGAAGCCGTCGGCAGCCGCGAACGTGAACTCATCGCCCGATATCTCGACCTTTATGCCGGTCAAGACAGGTCGAGAGTCCTCTGTGGCAGCAGCGAACGCCACGTGTGCGATTGCGTTCCGGAGTACTTGCGCCTCGACTCTTCCCACTACCCCGGATTCCACCGTTGGTATCGGAGGAAAATCATCTGCGTCGGTGCCATTGATATTGGCCTCGAACCGAGCGCAGCTCACGGCAAGGCTTGTCGGCTGGTTGGACGAGACTATGTCGACTCTCTCAGGAGGCAGAGAATTTACGAACTCGGTCAAGAGCCGGGCTGGAATGGTGATGGAACCCTCCTCCTCGATCTGGGCTCCAATCCAGGTGCTGATGGCGATCTCGAGATTCGTGGCGGCAAGCTTCAGCCTAGACTGGTCCGTGGATATCAATACGTTCTGTGTTATTGGGAGAGTCGTCCGCGTTGCCACAGCCCTCCCTACGGTGGACAGCCCTCGACCGAGATTCTCTTGTAGGCAAGATAGCCGCATTCCGCCACCCCCAAATTAGTATGGGTAGTATAGAGCCGCCGCTAACGGCCGTCAACGCTCCGGTGGCCAAGACACAGAACGGACGCTCCGGCCAGCCGGAGCGTCCGTCTCATATCTGCCAGGGATCTAGAGTTCTAACTACTGGACCGTTATCGTTCCCTCCATCCCGTTCGCCTCGTGGAATAGGCAGTAGAACCTGTGGGTGCCAGCCTCATCGAAGGTGACGGTAACATCGACCTCCTCACCTCCGTCTACGTCCTCGTCTACCTCCCGTGCATCGATGCTGAAGTTATGTATTTCGGACTCGGCCTTTAGCGTAAAGGTAACCGTCTCACCTACTGCGAACGTAAGCTCGGCCGGAACGAACGCGTACGCTTTGGTATCTCCACCGGGATCTCCGTTGATAATTGTGACTTGTGTACCCTCATCGTTGGACGGCGTGGTGTCGGCCGGCGAGGAGGCGGTTGGTTCTTCAGTGGGCGTCTGGGCAGGCGCAGCGGCAGGCGGTGGTGGCGAAGCAGGTGCCGCGGTAGGCGTCGCCTCTTCGCTGCCGCCGCATGCGGCCAGCACCAGCGAAACCACGACAAGGAATATGAGGGTCAGAATTGGTCGCATGGGCTTGATACTCCGTTGAACGGACTCGACTTGGTGAACCTTTTCACACATCGTAGCAGTTTGCAGGGTTCTCGGTCAACGAGCCACTCACGAGCGGATCACGACAACGAACGTGGCCAGACCCGGTGGTTGGTGCCCGATGGCTGCCTCCCCCCATATGATAAAATAGACTCAAGCTTTCCAATGGGGACGCGTGGGTTCGACAGGGGATGTCCCTGCGGGATTGCAGGCCGAGGCGCCATCACACCTCGTAAAAAGATGGCAAAACAGTAACTGGCAAGCAAGAGCTAGCCCTCGCGGCCTAAACGGCCGTGACGTCTACCGTCTCCTCTCCTCGAAGGTGGCGGCTAGGCGACGACATTCGAGGTGCAGTCCGACAGACGCCGATACGAAGGACTCAAGTACCATCGGCTGGCTGCTACAGGTCCCTCGCTGGTCAGGGCCGTAGGAGCGAGACATAAAGCACCAGCTAAGCCTGTAGACATCCTAGCCTAGGACTCTTCTGGACGGGGAGTTCGACCCTCCCCCGTCTCCACCAAGCTACAAAATGAGGTCTCAGCAATCGTCTGATGAGGCCTTTTGTATCTAACAACCGGTTCCGGGAGATAGACCCAGTGTAGTTGTGACCCCGTCTCCACCATAACAACCCAGCCCAACTGCCATTGCTCCCACCTAGTTCTGAGCTACGAGAATTGGGTTGCTATCAGGGAGTCCATGATGTCTTCAATCTCCCTCATATGCAGTGACACTCTCATTTGCTTCATGGCTTCATAGCGGCCCTGGCGTATAATTCGCCTATGGTTGACTCGCCGGGACAAACGGTCGCTACAAGCCCGCTACTTGAGACTAAGCTCTATGTCCCCAGGTGGCGTACTGGTCTGGTACGGCGTGCGCGACTGGTCGAACGCATGGACCAGGGGACCGAGCGCAAGCTGACCCTCGTATCCGCGCCAGCGGGTTTCGGCAAGAGTACGGTGCTAGCCGAATGGGTGGCAGCTACGCCGGCCAACGAGCGGCCTGCAGCATGGGTCTCGCTCGATCAGAGCGACAACGACCCCGCGCTGTTCTGGGCCTACTTCATCGCTGCACTGCAGACCGTGCGGCCCGGTGTTGGAGAGAGCGCGCTCTCTCTGCTGCATTCGCCTCAGCCTCCACCGATTGAGGCGGTCTTGACGACCTTGATCAATGAAATCAATGCGATCGAGGACCGTTCGGCAAGTCCCCCGATGCGGCATCGGGGCGACTCCAGTCGGAGCTCAGGGCAGGCTTATTCGACGGACTCAGGGCATGGCTTCGTGGTGGTGCTTGACGACTACCACGTTATCGACGCCCAGCCTGTCCACGGCGTCGTCACCTTTCTTGTTGACCATCTGTCGCCGCAGATGCATCTTGTCATCGCCGGCCGCGCCGACCCGCCACTGCCGCTCAGTCGCCTGCGAGGTCGTGGCGAGCTGGCTGAGCTGCGGGCCGCCGACCTGCGTTTCACCCCCGAGGAGGCCGCCGCTTTCCTCAACGAGGTGATGGGCCTGGACCTGCTTACAGATGACGTGGCAGCGCTGGAGACGAGGACCGAAGGCTGGATCGCGGGGCTCCAGCTGGCAGCGTTGTCGATGCAGGGCCGAGAGGACGTTCCCGGGTTCATAAGAGCCTTCGCAGGTAATGATCGGTACATCGCGGACTACCTGGTCGAAGAGGTCCTGCAGCGTCAGCCGGAACGTGTCCGAAGCTTCTTGCTGCAGACCTCCGTTCTCGACCGGTTGAGCGGCCCGCTGTGCGATGCCGTCACCGGTGGGGAAGACGGGAAGGGGATGTTGGAGGCCCTAGAGCGAGGCAACCTGTTTGTCGTCCCGCTCGATGATAAGCGCCAGTGGTATCGCTATCACCACCTCTTCTCAGACGTTCTCCATGCGCGCATGATGGAGGAGCAGCCCGTTCAAGTACCTGTCCGGCATCGGCGGGCGAGCGAGTGGTACGAGCACAACGGTCTGCCGGCCGACGCGGTCCGCCACGCTCTTGCCGGCGAGGACTTCGAGCGAGCTGCGGGCCTCGTCGAGCTGGCGGCAAAAGACATGCTCGGCAGTAGTCAGGAGCCCACGCTGCTTGGATGGCTAAAGGCGCTACCGGACGAGTTGTTCCACGCAAGGCCTGTGCTCAGCGTGTACTACGCCTTTACGTTTGGCGTCGGGTCGGAGGCCGCCGAGGCCCGCATGCGGGACGCCGAACGGTGGCTCGACGCTACGGCAGATGCGAGCGAGCGACCGGAAGCCCTATCGGACGAGATGGTAGTCGTGGACGAAGAGGCATTTCGGTCTCTACCGGGAGCGATAGCCGTCGTCCGCGCCTATCATGCCGGGGCTCTCGGCGATATGCCCGGCACCGTGAAATACGCTAGGCGGGCACTGGATCTCTTGCCTGAGGGTGACCATCTCGGGCGGGGAACTGCAGCTGCGTTCCTGGGGATCGCGAGCTGGACCAGCGGAGACCTGGAGGCGGCTCACCGGACCTTCACCGATGGAATGGCTAGTTTTCATATGGCCGGCAACACCCATTGGGTAATACTTGGCACACTTGTCCTGGCTGACATAAGGGTAACGCAAGGTCGTCTCCACGAGGCTGTAAGAAAATATGAGCAGTCGTTGCAGCTTGCGACGGAGCAGGGCGAGCCTGTATGGGGGACGGCGGACGTGTATGTGGGGTTGAGTGAGCTGTACCGTGAGCGTGACGATCTGGAGGCCGCCACACAGCAACTGCTGAGAAGCAAGGAGCTGGGCGAGTACGCGGGGATGCCGGAAAACCAGCATCGCTGGTACGTTGCTATGGCACGAATAAAAGAGGCCCAGGGAGACCTGGACGGCTCTCTCGACCTGCTCGACGAGGCGGAGCGCCTGTACGTCAGGGGCCCCAACCCCGACGTGCGTCCGATAGCTGTGAATCCAACGGTGTACGTTGCCTGATAGCACGCATGGGGGGTCTCGATGTAGAGGGGGGCTATCACGCTCTCGCTGGCCTCTATGGCCTGAGTCGCCATCGCTATGAGCTCGGCGCCGAACTGTGTTGGTATCAGGTCGTCGTCGATGACCTCACTGCCTGCCATCGCGTCAAGGAATCCCAATGCGAAGACTTGCTGTAACTGTGTCCGTAACTCATCTGAGATTGTCGGCTGTTCGTCCATCGGATTCTCCCTTCCTTGCACCAAACTTACACAACAACCCTCTATACGTAGTATAGGGTTGTGTAACTTACGAGTAACTTACATGTAAGTTTTTCACTGGACAGTCAGACCAAACATGCCGCGTTCGGGCTTCACGAGTCGCCCTTTCTGGACCATCCTCGATAGGTTAGGTTCTATGGTGGCCCTGGGTATGTCTTGCAGGGCCTCACAGATGCTTTCTAGGTCCATAGCGCCGTGTTTCAGGGCCGCTAGGATGCGTATGGGGGCGCTTAGGCCCTTTGCTAGCTCAGGGTCGTCCGTCACGTCGCATCGGCTGAATGACGCCGACCGAATGGTGTAGTCGTCGTCCTCGATGATCTCTAGGCTCAGACCGACGGGGGGGGGCTTAGGCGTCCTAAATTGGTCTTGCGATGGTAGAGTCCCATCGTCATTTCGCCATCCGCTGCTTGACGCATCTCCCAATAGCTACGCGCCTGATTGCGTTTGTAGGTGCTCCCGAACGCGCCCCGTTCCTGAGAGTCCGGCCCTTTGGTCATGTGGTCTATGAGTAGAATCGTGGTTTCAAGTTGGCGGAGAGCCGTAAAGAACGCCAGTACCTTTTCATCGTTTCCCGCGTCGCCGCCCAGGGCCATACCCACGGAATCAATGACTACCAGATCGAACTTCTCCCCTGCTACATGGTTCGCCAGGGTGTCAATCCAGTCCACGAGCGGACCCTGGGCCGACTGATACCTCAAACCCCAATCGTCCGCAATTTGTGGCTCACCACGCTTGATCGCCCAGGCGCGTCCTTCAGCCGTGGCCTTGTCGGTCTCCCAATCGACGTAGAGGCTATTCCCCACGTCGGCATTTAGCCCGTTCACGGTGAGCCCGTGGTTCACAAGGGCACACAGATAGAGCGCAAGCCATGACTTGCCTATGCCGCCTTGCCCGTAGATGATCGTCGGCTGTCGGCTCGGCAGCAGGGGCCAGACTTGATAGACTGGCCGCTCTCGTTTGGGCTCTTGCAGCCCGACGACATCCGGGGCGAGTCGTTGCTGCTGATTGTTCAACGCCCGGTCGCACACGTCGTCAATCACGTCGTCCCACGGGGTATCAGGAACACGCCGCTTACAGGTATCGACACAGCCCTTGATACCTGAGCGCGATAGCAGCCCGAGCCGCCCACGAAAGACGCGGCCCGAACGCTCAGGGGAGAGCCTCTTGTCCACGTCAATAACGACCTCAGTTTGTGGGGACTTGCTGAAATCGCGTGTGACGCGCCCAATCTCCACGTCGATACCCAGGGTATATCGTAAGAGTGGTTTCGCCCCTTTCGTCTCTTTGTGTGAAAGCTTAGCCCGAATCCACCGAAGGACACCGATGGACGGCGTGAGGAAAGCGGAAGGGGGGTGAGGGAGCTACAGGGGAAATAGCCTGGGTTCCATTTGGGGTAGGGAGGTCGGCGGACGGTCTTCATCGCCGCACAGGGGTCCCTATGGCCGTCTGCGGGAGCTGCGATGCGCGGGATGGCGAGAGAATACGCAGCAGGGAACTCTCTCGGACCGGGCTGGCACGAGTCTGCGGGGATCTTCGGTTGTCCGGTGGGTGGGTCGGTCGCCGACGGTGCCGTCAGGCCGGGAGTGGAATGGCTCGCAGCCGGGCCAAGGCGCGGCTGAACTTCTCAGCCCAAGGCCAGCGATCCGGAAGATGCAGGGTCAACCGGCGTGCCGAGCGGGTGAGCCGTCCGGCCAGGGAGAAGAACCGCCGCCGGAGGGTCTTGGTGGTGGCTATCCGCTCTCCCAGACCGATCCGCGCCGTCCAGCGGGCCAGGTTGTGGGCCATCGTCTGGACGGCCAGCCAGGCACCGTTGGCGGCGAAGCGGCCCGAGGGGAGATGGTTCAGCCCGACGCCGTACTTGAGGTCGCGTATGGCATTCTCGATCTCGGCGTGGCGGCGATGGTCAGCCTCCAGTTCGAGCAACTCCCCGTCCCGGTCGGTGATGAAGCCATGATAGCTGTATTTGGCGAAGAGGGCCAGTTGGGAACCGGGCGTCGGCTTCACCCGCCGGACGATGAGCCGTACCGGCGCGGCGTCCGCCTCGGCCTGGAAGGGGGTGCAGGTGGTCTCGGCCACATCGGCGGCACCGTCCATCCAGTAAGGAATCGGCGTCCAGGCATCTTCGGGTATCGCCTCGATGAGATTGTGCAGGCTTTTGTGCTGGCGGATGGTGATGGAGAAGCGGACATCCATCTTGCGGCAGACGGATACCACGCCATGAGTGTAGAACCCGCTGTCGGCCCGTAGCGTGAGTCGTCCGTCGGCCCCGGCGTAGCGCACCCGTCCCACCGTCTCCCGCAGGAAGTGGGCGGCGCCGCGGGCGGTGTTGGCCCGGCCCTCGCGCAGCCGGGACATCAGCACGTCTCCGGTGCCGGCGGCGATGGCCGGCAGCGGGTGGTAGCCCCGCTTGCCGGTATAGCCGTGGTGGCGGGCGCCCTCCTTGGCCAGTCCGTAGGTCTCGCAGATGGTGGAGTCCAGGTCAATGGTCAGGGGCCCGTCGCCGGGTCCCGCCCCGGCCTGCCAAGCCCGGGCCAGCAACTCGCGGCTCACCCGGTCGAGTTGACGGACGTGGCCCCACCGGAAGCTGCGCAGGAAGGTGCCCAGGGTGGATGGCGCCTTGACCGTGCCGCCCAGGGTGCAGGCCGTCCCCCCGGTGCGCAACACATCGGCGTCGTCAATGCAGTCGCCCCCAGCCAGCGCAGACGCCACCAGCGTCATCATCTTGTCGCTCGTGTTCGCCCGCCCCGGGGCATCGCCCAGGTCGAGGCGCTGCCGGACGAGTTCGGGCAGGCCGAGGTGCCGCGCCAGGGTGGCCGGAAGGAGCAGCCCGGCATTGGCCACCAAGCGGCGGTCGTCGAAGGTGATTTGGATCCGGTCGGGGTGGTTGCGTGGCAGCATCTACTGGGTGCTCCTTTTCCGGGGCCGTTTTTTTGCTACAAAACCATTATCCCAGAAACACAGGAGCACCTTCTTGCCGCCTCAGGACGCTAACCCGACACCCTCCTTCGGTGGATTCGGGCTTAATCATAGATCACGCTCTCAAACTCGCGGGAGTAGGACACCAGATCGGGCCAAACGTCGCAGGCGGCCAACGCCACCGACGCCGCTAGATGGTCGGTGCATATCCACTTGTCGCCCATCTGGTAGATGTTCCGGTCGCCTCCACAGAAGGCGCACGTTGTGGTAGACTCGAAGTGTTGTTGGTGTTGGTTGGGTCGCTCTGCTCGCAACGGAGCGACCTTTTTTTCTGCTACCATCACGCGCTCTTTAGTCCCTGTATCCATTCCACGACCTCACTATGAAGCCATCGGACGGAATCGGGACCGATGGACTTAGGCCGGGGGAACTCCCCACGTCCCATCTTGGCGTAGATGGCGCTCCGGGAGAGCCCCACTAGCTGCTCGACCTCACGCCGTCTAAGCCCGAATCCACCGAAGGAGGGCGTCGGGTTAGCGTCCTGAGGCGGCAAGAAGGCGCTCCTGTGCTTCTGGGATAATGGTTTTGTAGCAAAAAAACGACCCCGGAAAAGGAGCACCCAGTAGATGCTGCCACGCAACCACCCCGACCGGATCCAAATCACCTTCGACGACCGCCGCTTGGTGGCCAATGCCGGGCTGCTCCTTCCGGCCACCCTGGCGCGGCACCTCGGCCTGCCCGAACTCGTCCGGCAGCGCCTCGACCTGGGCGATGCCCCGGGGCGGGCGAACACGAGCGACAAGATGATGACGCTGGTGGCGTCTGCGCTGGCTGGGGGCGACTGCATTGACGACGCCGATGTGTTGCGCACCGGGGGGACGGCCTGCACCCTGGGCGGCACGGTCAAGGCGCCATCCACCCTGGGCACCTTCCTGCGCAGCTTCCGGTGGGGCCACGTCCGTCAACTCGACCGGGTGAGCCGCGAGTTGCTGGCCCGGGCTTGGCAGGCCGGGGCGGGACCCGGCGACGGGCCCCTGACCATTGACCTGGACTCCACCATCTGCGAGACCTACGGACTGGCCAAGGAGGGCGCCCGCCACCACGGCTATACCGGCAAGCGGGGCTACCACCCGCTGCCGGCCATCGCCGCCGGCACCGGAGACGTGCTGATGTCCCGGCTGCGCGAGGGCCGGGCCAACACCGCCCGCGGCGCCGCCCACTTCCTGCGGGAGACGGTGGGACGGGTGCGCTACGCCGGGGCCAACGGACGACTCACGCTACGGGCCGACAGCGGGTTCTACACTCATGGCGTGGTATCCGTCTGCCGCAAGATGGATGTCCGCTTCTCCATCACCATCCGCCAGCACAAAAGCCTGCACAATCTCATCGAGGCGATACCCGAAGATGCCTGGACGCCGATTCCTTACTGGATGGACGGTGCCGCCGATGTGGCCGAGACCACCTGCACCCCCTTCCAGGCCGAGGCGGACGCCGCGCCGGTACGGCTCATCGTCCGGCGGGTGAAGCCGACGCCCGGTTCCCAACTGGCCCTCTTCGCCAAATACAGCTATCATGGCTTCATCACCGACCGAGACGGGGAGTTGCTCGAACTGGAGGCTGACCATCGCCGCCACGCCGAGATCGAGAATACCATACGCGACCTCAAGTACGGCGTCGGGCTGAACCATCTCCCCTCGGGCCGCTTCGCCGCCAACGGCGCCTGGCTGGCCGTCCAGACGATGGCCCACAACCTGGCCCGCTGGACGGCGCGGATCGGTCTGGGAGAGCGGATAGCCACCACCAAAACCCTCCGGCGGCGGTTCTTCTCCCTGGCCGGACGGCTCACCCGCTCGGCACGCCGGTTGACCCTGCATCTTCCGGATCGCTGGCCTTGGGCTGAGAAGTTCAGCCGCGCCTTGGCCCGGCTGCGAGCCATTCCACTCCCGGCCTGACGGCACCGTCGGCGACCGACCCACCCACCGGACAACCGAAGATCCCCGCAGACTCGTGCCAGCCCGGTCCGAGAGAGTTCCCTGCTGCGTATTCTCTCGCCATCCCGCGCATCGCAGCTCCCGCAGACGGCCATAGGGGCCCCTGTGCGGCGATGAAGACCGTCCGCCGACCTCCCTACCCCAAATGGAACCCAGGCTATTTCCCCTGTAGCTCCCTCACCCCCCTTCCGCTTTCCTCACGCCGTCCATCGGTGTCCTTCGGTGGATTCGGGCTAAGTAGTCGATCTGTGTCAGTGGTCATGCTTCACCCTACTTTCCGGCACTGTGGGCAACCGCAGTCTTTATCCTGCATGATTTGATGGTATGGACAAGACCTTCCACCTTTGCAGTTTTTTACCATGTAGGCCGCGCTGCCCAAGGTCATGTCAGCATCTCGCTTGGCGTGATAAACCGCGTTGTTGCGGCTGTGGAACTGAGCCGGTATCGCCTTGTACACTGGCCAGTCCACGGTGATCTCGAACTCGGTCCCGACAAAACTAGTCTCTCTGTCATGCTTGAGTATCCAAGCGTGAAAGTGAGAGCCATCAACCGGCCAAACCCTCATGTTGCTCATTGATCGTTACCTCGCGCTAATCAGTATGGTTAAAACTTACCATAGCCCGGGAGCCTTGTCAAAATCGGCCAAAATAAAACGAGCCCCCGGTGGTGTACCGGAGGCTCGACGACACACAAGATGTAGGTGCTAGCTGCTGAGGTAGTCACCCCACGCCTGTAGCAGCTCCCGGCGCTGGTCCATGTACTCAGACCGGTTGTAAACCTGTTCGATGGCGGAGCCGGTCTTGTGGGCCAGAACTTGCTCCGCCGCGTCACGGTAGGCCACGCCGAAGTGCTCCGCGGCCCATGTTCGGAAGGAAGACCTCATACCATGAGGCACCGCCTGAATCTGGCACAACTTGAAAGGTCGGGTGAGGGCATTTTCGCTCAACTTTCCGTTAGTGGACAGAACCGACGGAAAGACAATCTCATCGGCGTAGGTCTCGCGCATGGTCTCGAGGACTTCAAGGGCCTGCCGGCTGAGGAGTACGGTGTGGCCCTGTCTCATCTTCATCCGCTCGGCGGGTATCTCCCACGTCGCGGCGTCCAGGTCGAACTCACTCCATGTCGCGCCCTTGACTTCCGCGCCCCGAACGCCGGTTAGGGCCATGAATCGAATGGCGGCTTTGGTGGCCGGACTAGAGTTAGTTTCGTCTATCAGCGTGAGGGCGTCCGAAAGTTGGTCATAGGGTAGGGACTTCATCCGTACTTTTGACTTCCCAGGTGTCCCTAATTCCTCCGCCACGCCGTCCAGTGGATTGCTCTCGATGATGCCCCGGACCTTCGCCCTGTTGAATACGCGCTTGAGGATGAGTCTTAGCGCGCGTCCGGTTTCAGGTTTGGTGTTGTGGATAGGCTCGAGCAAGTCCAGAAGTTGGTCGGATGTGATGTTGCCTATCTCGATGCCAGCAAACACCGGAAACAGGTATTTCTCCGCCCGATTCAGCCAATTGGATTTGTTCTTGGGATTGTTCAACCGTCCGCTAGCGATTAGATGTTGGTGAGCGGCCCTTGCTATATCCTCGAACAGGTGGGTAGGCTCGGAGATTCTCTGTGGTTTCGGCGTAGCCGCCTTGAACATCTGGCCCGAAAGCGGTGCCTTGCCGTCTGCTACTAGCGTCCGGTTCTCACGCGCCCTGTCCCTTGCTAGAGACAGCCCAACGTCTGGGAATGAGCCTAAGCCAAGGTCACGCCGTTTGCCGTCGTGGTGGAGGCGTTGCACCCAATTCTTGCGGCCAGTGGCCTTGATTAGCAGTGAAAGTCCGTCACCGTCTGTGTGCCGCCCCGCGGTCTCTAGGTGCTTGATGGTCTGAAAGTCCAGCTTTGGCATATCCGCTCCCTTCCTGTTACCCAGGGCCTTGAAACCCCGTTTTTATTACCCTCTTTGTTACCTCAAAGCGGGTAACAAAAGAATCATACAGGAAGATTTGAGCCGAGTCGGTAGCTTTGGTAGGCAATATTTTAGCTTCGTTGTGGTGCCGAAGCGGCGCACCAACTCCTCACTGGCTATGGCGCCGAGCATGAAGCCCCCCGCCGCCGGCAGGAATCGAATTCCCGCGGCCAGCGGAGTGTGTCCCTGAACGAACTGGAGGTACTGCGTGAAGCCGAAAATGAAGCCGACCATTGAGAAGAACGCCAGACTTACCGCGGCTGCTCCGGTCGAAAACCGCGGCAGCCGGAACAGCGCAAAGTCCAGCAACGGGTATGCGGCTTGCCTCTCTCGCAGGACGAAGCCCAAGCCCAAGATGACAGCCGTGCCTACCGTAATCGCGAGCTGCGGGGACGTGGCCCCCCAATTGGGACCCTCGATGACGGCGAGGATCAGAGCAGAGACCGCTCCCATCGATAGAAGTGCGCCCGGAATGTCGAGTGGCCTGCTCTCAGGGTCTCGGCTATCCGGCACGAGGAATAGGCTTGCTGCAATCGCGATCGCGGCAATCGGCACGTTCACCAGGAACACTGACCCCCAGTAGAAGTACTTGAGCAGCGCCCCTCCAAGGGTCGGTCCAAGCGCGACGCCGATGCCTGCCATCATCGCCCATATCGCGATCGCTTTCGGCATCTCCTTCTCTTTGAACACGTTCGCTATGACGGCGAGGGTCGCCGGCATCATCATCGCTCCGCCCATGCCCATGATTGCCCGGGCACCGATCAGCTGTGCCGGAGATTGAGCCAGCGCCGCGCCAAACGAAGAAAGGGCGAACACCGCGAGCCCATAACGCAGCATCCGGGCCCGTCCGAACCGGTCGCCGAAACCGCCCATCGTCAAGAGCAAGCCACCGAAGACCAGCATGTACGAGTTGAGCATCCACTGCAGCGACGAGGCCGACACTCCCAGGTCTCGTTGCAGCGAAGGGATAGCCACGTTGAGAATCGTCTCGTCGATAGTTGCTAATCCCGAATCCACCGAAGGACGGCCTTGGGGACAGCCCTTGAAGAAGCCAGCGGGTGCTCCTCTGAATCTGGGATAATGGTTTTGGAACAGAAACCCGCCCGGAAACAAGGAGCACCCAATAGATGCTGCCACAGAACAAACCCGACCGTATCCGCATCCTCTTTGACGACCATCGCCTGGTGGCCAATGCCGGCCTGCTCCTGCCGGCCACCCTAGCCCGGCACCTGGGCCTGCGAGAACTCGTCGACCATCACCTTGACCTGGGCGGCGCGCCGGGACGGGCGAACACTGGGGACAAGATGCTGACGCTGGTCGCTTCCGCGCTGGCAGGCGGCGACTGCATCGACGACGCCGATGCGCTGCGCGCTGGTGGGACGGTCGGTGTTCTAGGCTGCGTGGTCAAGGCGCCATCCACCCTGGGGACCTTCCTGCGCAGCTTCCGGTGGGGGCATGTCCGTCAACTCGACCGCGTGAGCCGCCAGTTGTTGGCCCGGGCCTGGGCCGCTGGGGCCGGACCCGGCGACTCGCCCCTGACCATCGACCTGGACTCGACCATCTGCGAGACCTATGGACTGGCCAAGGAGGGAGCGCGCCACCACGGCTATACCGGCGCCCGCGGCTATCACCCGCTGCTGGCCATTGCCGCCGGCACCGGCGAGGTGCTGATGTCCCGGCTGCGCGAGGGCCGGGCCAACACCGCCCGTGGCGCCGCCCACTTCTTGCGTGAGACGGTGGGGCGGGTGCGCTACGGCGGGGCCAGGGGACAACTCACGGTGCGGGCCGACAGCGGCTTCTACGCCCACACTGTCGTTGCCGCCTGCCGGGAAATGGATGTCCGCTTCTCTATCACCATCCGCCAGCACGCCAGCCTGCGGGACCTGATCGAGGCGATACCAGAGGAGGACTGGACTCCCATTCCCTACTGGATGGACGGCGCCGCCGATGTTGCCGAGACGACTTACACCCCGTTCCAGACCAAGCCGGACGCCGCGCCGGTGCGGCTCATTGTCCGGCGGGTGAAGCCGACGCCCGGTTCCCAGCTCGCCCTCTTCGCCAGATACAGCTATCACGCCTTCATCACCGACCGCGATGGGGAGACGCTGGAACTGGAGGCCGATCATCGCCGCCACGCCGAGGTCGAAAACGCCATACGCGACCTCAAGTACGGCGTCGGGCTGAACCACATGCCGTCGGCGCGCTTCGCCGCCAACGGCGCCTGGCTGGCGGTCCAGGTGATGGCGCATAACCTCGCCCGCTGGACGGCGCGGATTGGTCTGGGCGAGCGGACCGTGATCACCAAGACCCTCAGGCGGCGGGTCTTCGCTCTGGTGGGACGGATCACCCGCTCGGCGCGCCGCCTCACTTTGCATCTCCCCCGGCGCTGGCCTTGGGAAACCCAGTTCAGTCGCGCCTTGGCCCGGCTGCAAGCCATTCCGTTCCCGGCCTGACGGCCAGCCTGCAACTGACTCAACGTCCCCGCAATCTCGCGCCACCCCGGTCGCGAGAGTCCCCTGCTGCGTATCCTCTCGCCATTCCCGCGCATCGCAACTCCTGCATAGGGCCTTAGGGGCCCTGTGCGGCGACTGAAGACCGTCCGCCAGCCTCCCATCTACCCCAACCCCAGGCCATCTCCCCTGTAGCTCCCTCACCCACCCCCTTCCGCTGTCCTCACGCCGTCCATCGGTGTCCTTCGGTGGATTCGGGCTAATACTACAGTGACCGAAACTACTGCCAGCGTCCACCAGCGCATCCGGTGAATGCGCGACTGCGCCAGTTCCTGGGTGGTGATGCCGTCCATGATTGACTCCTTTCGGTGCTCTTGACTCCTTACCCTATTCCCGTTTCTCTCTGCTGTTCTCATCTGACTTTCCCTTTTCTCAACGATTTCATCTGGTGGACTGACTGGCCGTCAGTCACTAAGATACAAAAGCCTCTCATCCGGTTCTTCGTCTGAGCGCATTCAGAAGCAAGGCGGAAACGCCTTGCTCAAGCCGGTCCGACTCTTCCCCCTCACCAAAAACAAAGGCCTCGATCATGGCATGCTGAAGCAAGCCGGTTGCCAGCCGAGCCGCGATCTCCGGGTCCATCGCCTCCATCTCTCCCGCGTCCACCGCATCCCTGAAGAGATCCGTAATAGCTCTCAGGAACGAGGCGTGCTCCGGTGACTCGCTGTGCATCTCCGGGTGTGTCTCGTCAGCTCCTATGAACGCCAGTCTGAAGAGGTCAGCGTTCCTTCGAGCTACCTTGAAGCCTGCTGCGATCAGCGATTGGAGCCGGTCCTTAAAAGACGTGTGCGATTTCACAGCGGTGGCCGCTGCCTGGGCCATAGCTTCCATGAGCCCGTCGCGCAGCGATACGGCGGCGTCCCTCTTCGACGGGTAGTAGAGGTAGAAAGTCCCTTTGGCCACCCCAGCCTCACGCACTATCTCAGAGACACTCGCTCCATCGTACCCCTTTGCGCGAAACACCTTTCGAGCTGCTCTGAGTAGCTGTGCCCTTCGCACTGGTTCGCTTTCGGTCCTTCTTGCCCTGGTCGCACTCACCGCGCTCTCCTCTTATTCGTTGCCGCATTCACTATTATGACTGAGGGTCAGTCAGTTGTCAAGGGGGGGGCTCGATTCGCCAGGATATCGTTCCGTTCGTGAGGGATTGAATCTGCTGCGAGGAGGCCTTGAACTTTCCTAGTTTGCGCAGATTACAAGATTCTCGGGTACCCAGTCTCCACTTACTTAGAACGCCACGCCCAGCGAGTTAAGGGCGCACAGAAGCTTTTGGAACTTTTTAAGTAGGTGGAGCTCGACGCTCCCCCGTCTCCACCACGAACACGATACGAACATGCACCTCAGGACGACGCACGGCCTTCGGCCTAGGTGTAGCTGCCTGTGCGAAGGGCGCGGAATCGCAGTGCAAGCGGCACTGAAAGGGCGAATAGGCTGGCCAGGATGGCAAGGCTCCAAATTGATAGGCTTGGGACCGGTCGGCGTTTGTATACAGCCGGGGAGTAGTCCACTCAGCGACACGTAATTACACCCTACGGAACGCCACGCCATTGCCCCGACGGGGCTTCTACAGTTATAGTAGTTATGCATCGAGGCGAACATTCCGGTCGCTGTACAAGCTGCACGGCGGCCTACCAGAAGACGTATCATCGGGCTGAGAGTGTAACTTGGCTCAATGGAGTCAAGGAGTACTCTCAGTGAATTTCGACGAATTCAACCTCGACCGACGTTTGCTTGCCGGCATCGAGGGCGCAGGCTACAGTACCCCAACGCCTATCCAGGAGCAGGCTATCCCCGTCGCCCTCAAAGGGGGTGACGTTCTGGGGCTGGCGCAGACCGGGACCGGCAAGACCGCCGGCTTCATGCTCCCGATTCTCCAGCGGCTGATCACAGGCCCCCTGGGACCGGTGCGTGCTCTGATCGTCGCTCCAACCCGCGAGCTTGCGGACCAGATCTATCACGCGGCCGTCGATTTGGGGAGGCATACCAAGATCCGCAGCGTCGCCATCTATGGTGGCGTGGGCAAGGAGCGGCAGGTCGTGGCGTTGAATCGCGGTGCTGAGATTGTTGTCGCTTGTCCCGGCCGCCTGCTGGACCACGTTAACGACGGCAGTATCGATCTTGCCAGGGTCGAGGTGCTGGTGCTGGACGAGGCCGATACCATGTGCGACATGGGCTTCCTGCCTGATATCCGCCGCATCCTCACCCACGTTCCGGAACAGCGTCAGACGTTGTTCTTCGCCGCCACCATGCCTGACGAAATCCGGGCCCTGTCCAGTGACATTCTCGATGACCCGACCACCGTGCAGATAGGCATTATCGAGCCAGCGAAGACAGTCTCTCACGCCCTCTATCCGGCGACGGACACTCTCAAGACGAAGATGCTGCTGAATATGCTGCGACAGATGGCAATGGGACGGGTGATGATTTTCACCCGCACCAAGCACCGCGCGCGCAGGTTGGCCGCAGACCTTGAGAATGCCAGGTATCGCGTGGCCGCGTTGCAGGGCAATATGTCTCAGAACCGCCGGCTGCAGGCCATCAACGGGTTTCGCGACGGTAAGTACGACATACTGGTGTCGACCGATCTAGCCTCACGAGGCATCGACGTGTCGGAGGTCTCACACGTGATCAACTTCGACATGCCTAACACGGTCGACGCCTACATCCATCGCATTGGGCGCACCGGCCGGATGGAACAGAGGGGCGAAGCCTTCACGTTCACTCTGCCAGAGGATGAGGTGCTGGTGCGCCAGATCGAAGCGGTGCTAGGAGCGCGGATTGAAAGACGACGCCTGCCTAATTTCGACTACGGCAGCTTAACAGCGGAGGTCGAGCCGTCCAGGAGCCGCCGCCAGTCCCAACGAAACGCCCCGCGTCATCGCTATGATGAGCAGGCTCAGAGGAACCCGAAACGCCGTCAAAGGCCAAATGCGCGGCCGGTTGCCGAATCGACCCAGCCACGAAAGGGCAATCATAACAACCCAAACGGCGCTCGCAGGCGGCGTCCCGGCTGGCGGGATCCCGCTCCGGCAGCACATCGCGCTAGGTAGCCGTCGATAAGTCTTCCCCAAGCGACCCTCGGCGACTATGCAGCGAGTCTCCTTCGTGTCTACGTACACCTCATCCAGCATGGCCCGAGCCCGACCAGATTTCAGGCCTGAAAATACCCAACGCGGCAGAAACGTGTTACACTAGTTGTGACTCCGCTATCAAGAGGCAAAATCGTTCCGCTTCTGCGTTTCTCCAGCTTTGTTCTCTTAGCTCTCGTCTCGCATGCGACGCTGCCGTTGATGAGGAGATCCAACACACAAGGAGCGTTGCATGAACATTTACGTAGGCAACCTTTCGTTTGACGAGACCGAGACCAGTTTGCAGGCAGCCTTCGCCGCCCATGGCGAGGTGACCTCTGCCAGAATCATCACGGACCGCGAAACGGGCAGGTCCCGTGGATTCGGGTTTGTGGAGATGGGAGACGAAGCGCAAGCCCGGGCCGCCATAGCCGCACTGAACGGCACCAGCTTGAACGGCCGCGACCTGACAGTGAACGAGGCCCGACCGAAAGAGGACCGGGGCGGTTCTGGAGGGGGCTTTGGCGGCGGCGGTGGTGGCGGCCGCTGGTAAGCTAGCACCTCATCAAGACCGGCCACTTCTCTCTCCAGTTAGAAGCGGAGCCCATGAGCGGGCGGCCAGGTCCGCAGCACCAAACACAAGGCAGACGCGGTTCGAGATCGCGTCTGCCTTGTTATTTCCGCCCGTTAGTTCAGGCTCTAGGCGGAGTCGTTGACGACCCGGACGTAGAAGGGTCTTGTTGACGCCTACGATGTGCGAGGCGTGCTCTGAATGAATGCTCGGACTGCACGGTCGAATGTTCTTCGGTGATGTGACTGACCTCGGCGGCTCTGCTCGCGCTGGCGGTGATAGATTAAGCAGCGTGCCGCGGGCTCGGGGCTCCACGGACTCGACGATTGCTCAGTAGCGCCAACCCTGCGAGCAACCTAGAGTGGTGTCCTGGATACGCCTTAACCCTCGATTTCGGGGTTCCTAAACCGGCCGTTCTGGAACGACCGATCTTGACCTTCGGTTGGCTACGCTCCAATGGGGGCTCCCGTTCGGAGATAGCTGACGCGGCGGGAGTCCACCTTTTGAAATGACCGCGTAGAGCCCGTTCTCAAGAATTCTGGAACGTTCTGGTTTAGCCCTCCCCCGTCTGCGCCAGGTTACAAAAAGAGGCCTCAGCAATTGTCTGCCGAAGCCTCTTGTATCTAAGACCCGTTATGGGACCCTTATGGCCGAGGCCGTCGTCTCCATCCCAGCAACGCGCCAGCCTACCCCCGCTTTATACGTGAGGTCTCCGTCAGGAGAGACCTATTCCACCAACCCTTCCTGCAACCAGGTTATATAGAAAAGCTCCAATAGCTCCTGCTACAAGTCCAAACGTGGCAAATATGCTTGATTTATTCGTAAAAACCCCTCGCCAGCCTGGGGCAAGGTGGGGATAATGTAATAAAAGGTCGTGGGCGCTGAGCCTGGCCGAGGGAGGGGAGGATGTTCCGAATACGAGACCCGCAAGAGAGCCTCTGGCAGTCCCAGTTCCTGGTGACGCCGAAGAAGGCTAAGCGCCTGGAGAGAAGTTGGGCCGAGGTTTTCCGAAACGAGGCGCTCCCCCTGATTGACGAGGAGCGCTTTGCTCCCATGTACTGCGTGGACAACGGCCGTCCCAACCGGGCGGTGCAGACCGTCCTCGGGGTCCACCTCCTCAAAGAGATGTTCAACCTCACCGACGATGAAGCTCTGGAACAACTAGAGTTCAACCTGCTCTGGCACCACGCCCTGCGGCTAGACATCGAGGAGACCCACCTGCCCCAGAAGACCCTCCACAACTTCCGAGTTCGCCTGATGCAGCACGACGGTGGCCGGCTGGCTTTCCAGGAGACCACGGACCGGATCATCCAGGCGCTGGGCATACGCACCGGAAAGCAACGGCTGGACTCCACCCACATCATGAGCAACATCGCCACACTCACCCGGCTGGGCCTGTTCTGTGAGACGATGCGGTTGTTCCTGCGGGCCTTGCGCTGGGGGCACCCAGAGCTTCGCCCTGGGGTTCCGGAGGGCCTCCTAGGGCGCTATTTGAAGGAAGAAGACGAGGCGACCCACTACGAGGACGCCCGCACGGGGGAGGGTCGGCGACGCCTTTCGGTCTGTGCCCGGGACCTCTACCGGCTGGTGGACCGGTTCCATGGCACGACTGCTGCCCAGCTGGAGGAGTACCGGCTGCTGGAGCGGCTGCTGCGGGAGCAGTGCCATGTGGGCAAACACCAGGACGGGCGACCCAGGGACGATGACGACGATGCTGGGGAATGCAAGGTGCCCGTGGCCTTGAAGGACCCGAAGCAGGTGTCCGCCGACTCGCTGCAATCGCCCCACGACCCGGATGTGACCTACAGCGGCCATAAGGGGAAGGGGTACGAGGTGCAGGTGGCGGAGACCTGCCACGAGGAGAACGCCACCCAGCTCATCACCCACGTGGAGGTGACCCCCTCGAGTGGGAGCGACACCGACGTGAGTGTGCCGGTCGTTGACGGGCTCGCGGAGCGGAAGGTCCGACCGGACGAGCTCTTCGCCGACACGGCGTATGGGTCGGGCCGCAATGCCTTCGAAGCCTCGCGCCGGGGAACGGAACTGGTGAGCCCGGTGGCGGGGTCGGCGCCGGGGAACTCGCACGAAGGAGAGGGTGACGGACCACCGCCGCTCACCGCCGCGGACTTTCAGATCGACGTCACAGGGGAGCAGGCCACGGTGTGCCCCGCCGGCCACCCGTCCATCGAGGAGTACGAGCTGAAGGATGCGCCGGAGCGGGTAGAGGTCCACTTTGCCGGGACAACATGCGAGCCCTGCCCCTTGCGATCCCGTTGCCCAGTGAAGCTGGACCGGCGTGCGGGGGCCTACGTCCTCAAGGCGGACCTGGTGAAGGTGAACATCGAGCGGCGCCGGAGGGCCGAGGCCACCGAGGAGTGGCGCAAGCGGTATGACATAAGGGCCGGGATCGAGGGAACGAACTCCGAGCTGAAGCGCGCCCACGGGCTTGGGCGCTTGCGGGTGCGAGGGGGCCGTCGGGTGCGGCTTGCCGTCTACCTGAAGGCGTTGGCGTGCAACTTCAAGCGGATGGTCCATGCACGCCTGGTGGAGATGGAGAACACGGCTCAGCGGGCGGTCGGGACGGTACCTGCGGTCGCGGCCGCATGAGGGCGCCGCTCCACAACTTCCACCGGGTGCCCTGAGCCACGGAATGGGTACCGCAACGGGATCACGCTTGTCCTGAGCGCAGCAGATAGGGCGGTGAGGCCAGCAGCCGGCATCCCGTGGCCTCCTCCCTTCCAGGCCCCTTCGCACGCCAGGGCTCATCTCAAACAGGCCTTGTTACGAGGGAATCATGCTTGGCATGGCGATGAGTGCCAAAAATGCGAGTGCTGTACCCCAGCCTACTCCCGGCGTCGACGCGGAGGTGATCCACCCGTTACTTACGAGTATGTCAATCGTAGCTCCACCAAATGAATACAGGATCCCGGCAACCAAACCTACAAGTGCCATTAAACCAGCCAGCAGTTTTGCTGAGGAGAGCACTCCAATTTTTCTTGATCTTGCCACTATTCGTTCACTTTCCTCCGTTTCGTCCATCCTGTTTGACTCAGCTATTCATTAGGGTTCCTGCTCCGCACCGTCGGGCGCCTGTGCTTTGAGCCTGGCCCTTCTCATCCGTTCGCTCTCGCCACATAGCTCTCAAACGCCTCCTTGCCGCCTCCCGACAACGTGAGCCATAAGCTGGGCGCCAGTAGCAAGATCGGGACCAACAACCCGACTAAAGGGACGAGGACAATCGACGATATGATCAAAAAGGGGCGCGCTACCGGGTTGCGCCGCAGAAGTCCCAGTCCGCTGACTGTGCAAATGGCTCCGATCACGAGAAACACTAGGGCGACGATCCACCATGCATCTCCACTTTCGAATAGCCCCAAAGCACTTTGGCCCTGGAGACGGGGGAGGAGGTCACTTAACCCGAATCCACCGAAGGAGGGCGTCGGGTTAGCGTCCTGAGGCGGCAAGAAGGTGCTCCTGTGCTTCTGGGATAATGGTTTTGTAGCAAAAAAACGGCCCCGGAAAAGGAGCACCCAGTAGATGCTGCCACGCAACCACCCCGACCGGATCCAAATCACCTTCGACGACCGCCGCTTGGTGGCCAATGCCGGGCTGCTCCTTCCGGCCACCCTGGCGCGGCACCTCGGCCTGCCCGAACTCGTCCGGCAGCGCCTCGACCTGGGCGATGCCCCGGGGCGGGCGAACACGAGCGACAAGATGATGACGCTGGTGGCGTCTGCGCTGGCTGGGGGCGACTGCATTGACGACGCCGATGTGTTGCGCACCGGGGGGACGGCCTGCACCCTGGGCGGCACGGTCAAGGCGCCATCCACCCTGGGCACCTTCCTGCGCAGCTTCCGGCGGGGCCACGTCCGTCAACTCGACCGGGTGAGCCGCGAGTTGCTGGCCCGGGCTTGGCAGGCCGGGGCGGGACCCGGCGACGGGCCCCTGACCATTGACCTGGACTCCACCATCTGCGAGACCTACGGACTGGCCAAGGAGGGCGCCCGCCACCACGGCTATACCGGCAAGCGGGGCTACCACCCGCTGCCGGCCATCGCCGCCGGCACCGGAGACGTGCTGATGTCCCGGCTGCGCGAGGGCCGGGCCAACACCGCCCGCGGCGCCGCCCACTTCCTGCGGGAGACGGTGGGACGGGTGCGCTACGCCGGGGCCGACGGACGACTCACGCTACGGGCCGACAGCGGGTTCTACACTCATGGCGTGGTATCCGTCTGCCGCAAGATGGATGTCCGCTTCTCCATCACCATCCGCCAGCACAAAAGCCTGCACAATCTCATCGAGGCGATACCCGAAGATGCCTGGACGCCGATTCCTTACTGGATGGACGGTGCCGCCGATGTGGCCGAGACCACCTGCACCCCCTTTCAGGCCTAGGCGGACGCCGCGCCGGTACGGCTCATCGTCCGGCGGGTGAAGCCGACGCCCGGTTCCCAACTGGCCCTCTTCGCCAAATACAGCTATCATGGCTTCATCACCGACCGGGACGGGGAGTTGCTCGAACTGGAGGCTGACCATTGCCGCCACGCCGAGATCGAGAATGCCATACGCGACCTCAAGTACGGCGTCGGGCTGAACCATCTCCCCTCGGGCCGCTTCGCCGCCAACGGCGCCTGGCTGGCCGTCCAGACGATGGCCCACAACCTGGCCCGCTGGACGGCGCGGATCGGTCTGGGAGAGCGGATAGCCACTACCAAGACCCTCCGGCGGCGGTTCTTCTCCCTGGCCGGACGGCTCACCCGCTCGGCACGCCGGTTGACCCTGCATCTTCCGGATCGCTGGCCTTGGGCTGAGAAGTTCAGCCGCGCCTTGGCCCGGCTGCGAGCCATTCCACTCCCGGCCTGACGGCACCGTCGGCGACCGACCCACCCACCGGACAACCGAAGATCCCCGCAGACTCGTGCCAGCCCGGTCCGAGAGAGTTCCCTGCTGCGTATTCTCTCGCCATCCCGCGCATCGCAGCTCCCGCAGACGGCCATAGGGGCCCCCTGTGCGGCGATGAAGACCGTCCGCCGACCTCCCTACCCCAAATGGAACCCAGGCTATTTCCCCTGTAGCTCCCTCACCCCCCTTCCGCTTTCCTCACGCCGTCCATCGGTGTCCTTCGGTGGATTCGGGCTTAATACTAGAGCAAAGAAGAGGGCTCCGACCCCAAGCCATGTAGCACCGAGGATCTTGATATTGCGATTCTTGGTCCCAAGCATTCTTAGTCACCTCCCAGTAGTTGACAATGAGGTTATGCGGTCTCGGAGGATGCTGGTGAGGTGCTAATGTACTAATCCAACGATGACGGATGTACTATGTTGACCTACTACGGCAAGGCCACTCGCGGCCCTGAAGCGTTATGTCGAAATTGGCAAGCCCTTGCCGATGCCGTCCCCGGCTGATTATGCAGGAGCGGCCTACTCCAAAAGGTAGAGGGTAGGTCGTCAAGACCTACCCTCAGAGGTGGTCTCGTTTGTCTGAACAGCGCTGCCCGGTTTGATAAGTGGAATCGCGCTGCCGTGCGTTAGCCCGAATCCACCGAAGGACACCGATGGACGGCGTGAGGAAAGCGGAAGGGGGGTGAGGGAGCTACAGGGGAAATAGCCTGGGTTCCATTTGGGGTAGGGAGGTCGGCGGACGGTCTTCATCGCCGCACAGGGGCCCCTATGGCCGTCTGCGGGAGCTGCGATGCGCGGGATGGCGAGAGAATACGCAGCAGGGAACTCTCTCGGACCGGGCTGGCACGAGTCTGCGGGGATCTTCGGTTGTCCGGTGGGTGGGTGGGTCGGTCGCCGACGGTGCCGTCAGGCCGGGAGTGGAATGGCTCGCAGCCGGGCCAAGGCACAACGAATCCACGTCAAGGAACCTCAGAGTGCTGCGGCTCACCTGCGGTTGGCGCCAGCTCGAGTTTGTGAATGTGTAGCTGAAGCGAACCACGTCTCCTTCAATGGGGAGCTCGACCTCGCACTCCGCCCGAACAACCGCTCCGGTGCTGTCGGTAACCTGGGTTGTGTATTCCGTGGCCCAGCGCTCCCATTCGCGGACCAGAGGGTTGAGGGTCTCAAACGCGAAGCGGCCATCTTCCGTGAGAGCGGAACGGATCGCCACGAGTGCGGTCCGCAACTCATCGTCTTCAACGAACACCTGGAAGGCATGGCCGCTCATCACGATCAGGTCGAACTCGCGCTCCCAGGACACCGATGTGAGGTCGCCAAGAATCCACTCGATGTCCGAGCGTTTGCGCGCTTGCTCGAGCATCCCACGAGCCGGGTCAATTCCGTAGAGCCGACCTTGGTGACTCTCCTCCCGGGCCCGATGAAGTAAAGCTCCGGTCCCGCAGCCGACATCGAGGACCGCCTCAGCGGACATGACCAACGTGGAGGTACGCGTTTTGCTGGGGCAGGCCGGCTGTAAGCGGCTCCCAGTCTTTGCCGCCGGTCTGGCTACGGAAGACCCGGAAGCTCGCGTCGGCCACGTAGCGCAGCAAGCCCCCGGCGTCGTCAACCGTCGCGTTGTCCTCAGGTAGTACGTAGATCGTATCTGGGTCACGGGAATGGAGCCCGAGGACGAATCCAAACCGCGAAGGCAGGCCTCCGCTGATGTCCTCCCATTCTTCTCCGCCGTTGTCGCTCCGAAAGACGCCACAGTGGTTTTGCTGGTACAGCAATTGCGGCCTCGATGAGTGCGCCAGCAGCTTGTGAGGGCACTGTCCGAACTCCGGAAAGGGCTCTGGCAGGAAGTCGGCGCGTACACCAGTGTTCTGTGTGTGCCAGGTCTCGCCCCCATCGTTGGTCACGAACACCCCAACGGCCGAGATACCAACCCACATGCGGTCGGCGGACGAAGTATCCAGCACGATACTGTGGAGGCAAAGCCCCCCAAAACCTGGTACCCACTTTTCACGAGTCGGGTGGCCAGTAAGGGCTAAAACCTCGGACCAGGTTGCTCCGCTGTCTTCGCTGCGGAACAGCGAAGCGGGCTCCACCCCTGCGTAGACGACGCCCGGCTCGCTATCTCGTCCAGGCTCGACGTGCCAGACCCGCTTAACAGTGGTGCCATTGGCGCTGTCGAACTTCGGCCCATCCTTCGAGTCCGTCCAGGTCGCTCCAAGGTCGCGGCTCATACGGATCTCGGGGCCCCATACGGGGCTGTTGATCGCGGCCAGTAGTGTGCCGCCATCCCGCGGGTCGTACGCGATGTGGAAGACATCGTGCCGGCGGCGTGTGGCTCTGAGACAGACCAGCTCTTGCGCGATTCGTCGCTGGACAGGATGAAGGCACCCTTACGAGTTCCCACTAGGACAAGGACATCGCCCTTCCTTGACCTTGCGGCCTGTGTCATTTTTCGTTCACCCCGACGAGTCGTCTTGAGTCCGGATATCTTATCACCAAATTGGCGGCTGCCACAGAACCGAGGGGGGAAGGGTTGCGGGTGTTCTATAAGGTCTCATCAGTAGGTTTCATGGTTATGACTACATTTCCCCTTTTGTGCCCCTTTTCAACGTAGCTATGAGCCTCGGCGACCTGTTCCAACGGATAGCATCTATCTATCGCCGATTTTATCTTCCCTGCCTCAATAAGCTCTTTCAGGAAAACCAGCTCTCCGGTCTTTTCGCTTGTTGAGGATTTAACGGAAAGATAGAGTCCATCCTTACTTTAGCGATCTCTTGCTCCGTGAAGACGAACTCTTGCCTACGGCGTCAAAAATAACATCATATGTGCGACCGCTTTTAGTGAAGTCCTCTTTGGTGTAATCAATTGCCTTGTCGGCTCCCAGAGAATTCACCAATTCTAAGTTCCTGGTGCTGCATACTCCGGTCACCTCCGCCCCGAAGTCCTTGGCAAGCTGTACAGCGAAAGTATCTACACTCCCAGAAGCTCCATAGATAAGGACCTTTTGTCCGGCCTGGATATTCCCCTTTCTAAGAATATGCAGTGCTGCCATTCCCCCAACGGGCACGGCGGTGGCTTCCTCGTGGGTCATATTGGCCGGCTTTATTGCCATCGCCCCAGCCGCCCATTCTTCAGGCACACATACGTACTCGGCATTCGCACCATAACTCAGTCCGGTGGTAGTCCCAAAAACTTGGTCACCTTTCTTGAATAGCTTTACATTCTTGCCCACTAATTCAATTTCACCGGCGAACTCATGCCCCGGTATCTTCTTTCTTTTGAGACCCATAAACACTCGCAAGGGGAGCCAGAACAACAGAGGGAGCCTACGAAGTATCACGTTCCCTACAGTTACTGTTGCCGCGAGTACTCTTACCTGTACTTCGTTGTCCTTTGGAGTAGGTTTAAGGTGGACCCCATTATTAAGACAGCACGAGGGCTAAATTAAGAGAGTCTCCCACCCCTGCGCTAGGTTTCACCAAGCCCGATGGCAGCCCTGCTTCTTCAGCTGCTGCTCCCCTTTCTTCCTGGCCATGTTGGTACACCTCTGCTGGGGTCCGGTAGCCCAAAGCCTGGTGAGGCCTCTGCCGGTTGTAGAACTCCAGGTAGGCATTGATCCCAGTTCGGGCCTCGGCGACGGTCTGGTAAGCTTTCAGATACACCTCCTCGTACTTGATGCTCCGCCACAGCCGCTCCACGAAGATGTTGTCCAGGTACCTACCCTTACCATCCATGCTGACCTGGACCCTCTGCTCCTGCAACGTCTGGGTAAAGGCCTCACTGGTGAACTGACTCCCCTGGTCGGTGTTGAATATCTCCGGTCGTCCCTTACCCAGGGCTTCCTCCAACGCCGCCACGCAGAAGCTGGTGTCCATGGTGTTGGAGAGCTTCCAGGCCAGCACGTGCCGGCTGTGCCAGTCCATGATGGCCACCAGGTACAGGAAGCCCTTCGGCATGGGGATGTAGGTGATGTCCGCGGCCCAGACCTGGTCGACCCGATTAACCTCCACTCCCTTCAGCAGATAGGGAAAGATCCGGTGTCCCGGCGCTGGTTTGCTGGTGTTGGGACGCCGGTAGATGGCTTCCAGACCCATCAACCGCATCAGCCTTCGAACCCTTTTTCGGCTCACCAGATAGCCCTGTTGCAGCAGCCAGGCCTTCATCTTCCTGGAGCCGTAGAAGGGGGTCTTCAAATACTGACGGTCCATCAGGGCCATCAACTCCAGGTCTTCTGCCCTGGTCGGTACCGACCGGTAGTACACCGAGGCCCGGCTGACGTCCAGCAGGATACATTGACGCACCAAAGACAGCTGCTGGTGGTCTCGGTCTATCATGGCTCGCCGTATGCTGCGACTCATAGACCGGACCTTTCCGACAAAAAATCGCGTTCCACCTTCAGCTGGCCGATGTGCCGGTAGAGGTGGTTAATCTGAGCTTCCTTGGCTTTCTCCTGGGATTTCTGATTGGTGGCAAATAGCTCCGGGGCTCCTTCCGCCAGGGCCCTTTTCCAGGCGTGAATCTGACTGGGATGGACCTCAAATCGGCTGGCCAGCTGGGCGATGGTCTCTTCCCCCGCAAGGGCGGCCAAGGCCACCTTGGCCTTGAACGCCGGACTGTGCTTATTCCTCGTCTGCTTCATGTCCTGCTCCTCCACGTCGGTTAGTTGCCGGTTATTTTAGGAGCTGGACTCTCTCTTAGCCAGTTGTCTAGTTTTTGGGTACCACCTCAGTTTTTCCACCTCTTTGAGATGAAGAACGTCGGGTGGTTCGCTTTTTGTGCTTACAATCGCTTTCATAAGTATTCCTCCCGGGCTGCTTTGGTCCGGTCTTCTTTCATGGGAACAGCTTACAGCCGATGGTCATCCGTCGAATCATTCGAAAGGTGCAGCCGGGGGTGTAACTGTGGGGGTGCAGTGGGAGATGAGTTGAGACGGAGTGATATCAGGAGACGGAGATGTGCACCGCCAGGCCTGACGCACTCGATAGGTGAAGTCGGACTCTCAGAGCAGGTTCAGCTCGTTTGCCCTGGCAATGGCTTCGGTCCGGTGGCCTGCGCCCAGCTTGCCATAGGCGTTCGCGATGTGACGCTTGACAGTGGCCAAGCTGATAAACAGATGATCAGCGACCTCTTGGTTCCTCATTCCGTCCGCTACAAGGCGCAGGACCTCGACCTCCCGTCCTGTTGGCGGCTCGGCGAGACCCGTTGAGGTGGCCTTGACTCTGCGGGGCGCGGGCTGAACAGGCTTGTCGAACGCCGACAGCAGTCGTCGGGCGTAGGAGCTCGCTATGTCGCCAGCAGCGGCGTGGCGAAGGAGGTTGTGTATGGGGTCCCCCTCGTCCACGAAGATTCGGACGTAGCCCTCCGGCTCGGCCAGGGTCAGCGCACGTTCCAGCGGCACCAGACCAAAGGGTATGTCGCCCCGAGCCTCGTGGGCGAGCGCCTGCATTACCAGGATTTCGATCACGCTCCCCGTCCTCTCCCATTGTTCCGCCGCTTCTAGGAGGCGCTCCAACAGTCCGATTGCCTCATCGATGGAGCGGTCGTCCCGTTCGCTCCTATACCGGGCTATGAGTACCCTCGCCAGGGTAGTGTGCTCGAACTCGCGCACGTAGCTGAGGTCGTCGTCAACGGACAGGTCCCGCTCCCGCACCCAGCCCGTGGCTTCGGCCAGCCTGCCTTGCGCAACCCACACCTGGGTCTTCAACGCCCCAATGGGGCGCACGTCGGGGTCGGGGCCCCCGATATACTGGCGCTCCGCCTCTTCGAGCAGGTCGAGAGTGCCGTCCAAGTCTCCTTCGGCCTCTTTCATTCGTGCCATAGAAACGTACCATCGATGCCGGTATTCCGGTAACCCGGCGTACTCGCCCAGCTCCTTGCTTGTCAGCAAGTGCCGTGTGGCGGCTTCCAGATCGTTCTGCTCGCGGCGCAGTTCGCTCAACCCAACGTGTAGGTCCGCGGTTGCCAGGCGTATTTGTTCGTCCTCACCCTCGGCGAGTTGCAATGACTGCTCATATGTGCTTAGTGCGTCGCGGAGACGGCCTTGCGCCGTCCTGATGTTAGCCAGGACGGGGGTGCCCATGATCTGGAAACGGACTTCGCCGGCCGTCTGCAAAGTAGCCATGCCGTCTGCAAAGGTCCGGTGAGCCGCCTCTAGCTCTCCGGCAGTCCAGTACGCGATCCCCAGGAGACCAGCTCCAACTCCACGCCACAAGTAGGCACCCTCAGGCAAGACGCCGAGTGTCTGACGGGCATATTTCACGATCCCTGGCACATCGCCGACAGCACCCGCTTGATAGGCCCGGGTGATGGCTATCGATCCAGGCAGAGACCGAAAACCCTCCTCGTCCACGACTACCATCTCGGTCGATGGGGCTTCCGGTCGTTCACCCTTGTCCACCGGACTATCGAGCCACCGTTCGGCGTCACGAAGGCGGGCCTCGGCGGCCTCAAACCCCACCCCACTGAGCGAGGCAAAGGCATAGTACACGCTGAGCACGGGTCTGACGCGGACCACCTCGTCCGGCAGCGCCTTTAACCATTCAAACAGCATGGGCTCCTGGCGACCGCCGAGCATGTCTCTTGCTGCCAGCTCGACCAGACTCGCCGCTCGTTCGAAGTCCTCGGAGGCGAGAGCGTGGCGGACGACGTCAGCCCGCATCCCGTTGTGGTCGTACCACTCGCTCGCCCGCCGATGCCGGACAGGTACCTGTTCGGGCTGCTCCTCCATCGAATGCGCCTGGAGAACGTCTGCAAAGAGGTGGTGATAGCGATACCACTGGCGCTTGTCGTCCAGCGGCACGACGAACAAGTTGCCTCGCTCCAGGGCCTCCAGTACCTCTTTGCCATCTTCCCGGTTGGTAACCGCATCGCACAGTGGACCGCTCAGCCGGTCGAGAATCGAGGTCTGCAGTAAGAAGCTCCGAACGTGTTCGGGCTGACGCTGCAGGACCTCTTCGACCAGATAGTCCACGATGTATCGGTCGTCGCCGGCGAAAGCTTCTACGAACCCGGATACATCCTCCCGCCCCTGCATCGAGAGCGCCGCTAGCTGGAGCCCGGCAATCCAGCCTTCGGTCCGGGCCTCCAGAGCTTCCACGTCACCCGCCGGCAGGCCAAAGCCCATAGACTGGCTGAGGAAGGCGGACGCCTCGTCGGATGTGAAGCTGAGGTCGGAGGCCCTTAGCTCGATCAGCTCACCGCGACCTCGGAGGCGACTCAGCGGCAACGGCGGATCGGCGCGACTGGCGATGACAAGATTCATCTGAGGCGGCAGGTGGTCGAGAAGAAAGGTAATCCCATCATGGACGGGCTGGGCGTCGATGAGGTGGTAGTCGTCGAGCACTACCACAAAGCCATGCCCTGAGCTCCGGCTGGAGTCGCCCCGATGCCGCATCGGGGGACCCGTCGAAGGGTCACGCAAAGTCGTGCTGACCTTGTTGAGTAGGGCACCCAGGGACACCTCGATCGGTGGTGGCTGAGGGGAATGCAGCAGAGAGAGAGCTCGCTCGCCGACTCCGGGCCGTATCGTCCGAAGTGCGGCGATGAAGTAGGCCCAGAAAAGCGCGGGGTCGTTGTCGCTTTGATCAAGCGAGACCCATGATATTTGTAGGGGCACGGCATGCCGTGCCCCTACGGAATGGACCCATTCAGCTAGCGCTGTTGTCTTGCCGCAACCCGCTGGCGCGGAGACGAGGGTCAGCTTGCGTTCGCCCCCCCGGTCTAGGTGTTCGATCAGGCGCGCACGCGGTATTAGACCGGTACGCCACTTGGGGATGTAGAGCTTGGTCTCGAGTAGCGGGCTCGTAGCGATCGTCTGTTCTGCCGAATCAACCATGGGCGAATTATACGCCAGGTGCACTCGTCAGGTGAGCACTGGTACCTCACTCCTGGAGCTAGCACCTCTTTCAGACTCTCGAGTCCACGAATGTCATGAAAGTAGTACCATAGCGAACCGCGAGTAAGTGTCGCGGGAATAGTTCTTGGGCGCACAGGAGATAGGACTGATGACCTCAAAGGGGCAGGTAGCTATCGTAACTGGCGGGGGGTCTGGGATCGGCAAGCATTCGGCGCTAGCCTTGCTGCGAAGCGGCTACTCCGTCGCCATCGCGGGTCGCCGGCCGGAGCCTCTGGAGGAGACTGTGCAGGAGGCAGGAGCCAAGGACCGGACTCTGGCCGTCCCAACGGATGTCGGCGACCCTAAATCTGTTAAGGCGTTGTTTGCCAAGACTGTGGAAGCGTTCGGCCGGCTCGACGTGCTATTCAACAATGCGGGCCGTCCCGCGCCGCGGGGGCATCTAGAAGACCTGACCTACGAGCAGTGGCAGGCGGTGGTCGACGCCAACCTGACCGGGCCCTTCCTGTGCACGCAGGAAGCGTTCAAGATCATGAAAGCGCAGACTCCCATGGGTGGACGGATCATCAACAACGGCTCCATATCGGCTCACGTGCCGCGACCCGACTCGGCCCCGTACACGGCCACCAAACATGGGATCACTGGCCTCACCAGGTCGACCTCGCTGGACGGCCGAAAGTACAACATCGCCTGTGGCCAGATCGATATCGGTAATACGGCGACAGATTTGGCGGCTCCAATCTCCGCCGGCGCCCCGCAGGCCGATGGCTCTATCATGGCAGAGCCGACCTTCGATGTGGACCGCGTCGCCGAAACGATAGTCCATATGGCGGACCTGCCTCTGGACGCCAATGTACAGTTCGTCACGATCATGGCGACCAAGATGCCCTACATAGGCCGAGGGTAGCTCGGGCCAGCCGGCGTCCTCGGTCCCTTCTCAAACGCTATTGACACGGAAGGCCGAAGCTTGAGCGCCGACCTCTAGCTGTGGATATCTAGTCGTCCTCGCCGCTGATGGGAACGGGGTCCAAGGCGGCGCCGGCTGGAGCGGGGTCGGTCGCGACGACCGTGTCGTCGCCAATGTCACGCGCCGGCAGGAATCGGATCGTCAATAGGGCGCCGACGAAGCCGATGGTGCCCATGATCACGAACACTATGCCGGTGGCGTCGACGAACGAGCTGTTGGCGGCCTGCACGAGACTTCCCGCGCCCGCTTCGCCTAGATCGGCCGCTACTTGAAACGCACCGCCGACAGAGTTCTTGGCCAGCGAGGCGGCCTCTGCGGGTAGGTCGGCGATCGCCGAGGTCACGTTGGATGAGTAGAGCGAGTTGAAGATCGACCCGAAGATGCCGACCCCAAGTGCTCCGCCGACCTGACGAGTGGTGTCGTTAAGTGCGGAGCCCACGCCCGCGTGCGACTCGGGCAGAGCTGCCATCACGGCATCGGTCGCCGGGGCCATAGTGTTGGCGCCTCCGATCCCGAAAAGGAGTAGCAGGCTGCCCACGACCCAGTAGGCGGTCGTGGTATCAAGCATCGCCACCGAGCCCACCGAGCCTGCGATAATCAGTAGTCCGCCGGCCACCGTCCATTTGGCTCCAAGGAGCGATACGAGCCTGGCACTGACAGGCGCGCCGAGCATGAACCCGAATGCCATGGGCACCAGTCTAATGCCTGTGTCTAGCGGCGAATATCCCTGGACGAACTGTAAGTACTGGGTCAGTAAGAACATCGTGCCCAGCATGAGCATGAACGCGATGCCTATCGAGCCCGCGCTGGCCGAGAGCCGGCTGTTTGCGAAGTAACGCACGTCCAACATCGGCTCCTTCGTGCGAAGCTCGTAGAGCACGAACACCACCCCAAGGACGCCGGTCAACGCGAACCCCGCCAGTGTCAGAGGCGCGGCCCATCCTCGTTCGGGCGCTTCGATGATGGTGTAGATGAGTGCCGCCAGCCCGAGCATCGATATCGCCGCGCCGGGGATGTCTATGCGGCGTGCCTCGGGGTCGCGGCTCTCGGGTACGAACACCCAGCCGCCGACCAGCGCGACGATGACGACGGGGACGTTAATTAGGAAGGCTGTGCCCCACCAGAAGTTCTCGAGAAGCCATCCGCCGACGATCATACCCAGCGGGATCCCGAGGGCGGCAACGCCCGCCCAGATCCCGATGGCCTTGGCCCTTTCCTCCCGTGGAAACACGTCCACGATTACCGACAGGGTGGACGGCATGATCATGGCGCCGCCGATGCCCTGCGCCGCGCGAGCGGCTATCAGCTGGCCGGTGGTCTGCGAGTAGGCGGCGGCCAGGCTCGCCAGTCCGAAGACCACTAGGCCGGCCTGGAGCGCGCGCAGCCTGCCGAACCGGTCACCAAGCGAGCCCATCGTCAGGAGCAGCCCGGCGAAAACGAGTATGTACGCGTTTATGATCCATTGAAGCCCCGAGGCCGACGCGCCTAGCTCTCGTTGAAGTGTTGGAATGGCCACGTTGAGGACCGTGACGTCGAGAGCGATTACGATCAGACTGATCGATAGGACCACCAGGGTCAGGTAGCGACGTCTGTGCTTCTTCTCGTCAGGAGGTATCCTCAAAAAGTGTGTAAACGGTCAGGCGGTGTACCCTCTCTCTGAACAACACGGGCTCAAGGCCCAAGAGAGGAGATACACCGCCTATGGGAAAGAGAAGCACTAGGAGCAGGTCGGAGTCAAGGCCGGAGTGGGAGCAGTTGGAGGATTGGGTGCGAGGCCATGCCCAGCGGCTGATCCAGGAGTTGCTGGAGGAAGAGGTGACGGAGTTTCTAGGAAGGGCGAAGTCGGCCCGCAGGTCTGAGTCGGACAACGAGAGAGGCTATAGGAACGGATACGGCAAACCCCGAAGGCTTACGCTGAGTTCGGGAACGGTACAGCTGAGGAGGCCGCGAGTCCGCAACACCGAAGAGGAGTTCGAGAGCCGGCTGCTGCCGCTGTTCGTCAACAGGACCAGGAAGGTTGCTGAGTTGACCCCCCAGTTGTACCTACATGGCCTTTCCGAAGGTGACTTCGACCTGGCGGTGCGGGGACTGCTGGGAGAAGAGGCACCGATATCGGCGAGCACGGTAGCCCGGTTGAAGGATAAGTGGAACGATGAGCTTGCCCAATGGCGCGCTAGGCCCCTGGATGACCTGGAAGTGGTGTACATGTGGGTGGATGGAGTCTACGTCAAGGCCGGTCTTGAGCGGGAGAAGGCGGCGATCCTGGTGGTGATGGCGGCCCTGAGCGACGGAAAGAAGGTGGTGGTGAGCGCGATTCCCGGATACAGGGAGTCCATAGAGAGCTGGTCCGATGTGCTCAGGGACATGAGGCGCCGCGGGCTGGAGTGCCCAAGACTGGTAATTGGAGACGGACATCTGGGCATCTGGGGAGCTCTGCGCAACGTCTATCCTCAGGCGGCCGAGCAACGCTGCTGGAACCACAAGATCCTAAACGTGCTCGCCAAGCTTCCAAAGCGACAACAGGACCAGGCCAAGCTCATGCTGCGTACTATCCCCTACGCGCCGACTCGGACAGAGGCTGAGCGGCTCAGGACGGTGTTCACCAGGTGGTGCGGCGACCATTCCTACGAGGCGGCCTCAGAGGCCTTGGAGCGGGACTGGGACCGCATGGTCACCTTCTATGACTTCCCAAAGGAGCACTGGGGGCACCTTCGCACGACGAACCCGGTAGAATCACCCTTCGCGGCCCTCAGGCTTCGGACCGATGCCGCCAAGCGCTACAAGAGGGTCGATCGGGCGATAGCGGTGATCTGGAAGATGTTGATGGTCGCCGAACAGCGCTTCAGGCGTCTGAAGGCCCCTGAGTTGATCGAAGACGTCGGACTCCGTTCTGCAATCGACACAACATCCTCAGTCGGGATGGCCAGGGTCAGGTTGACTTTGTTGTGTCGGTCGATGGTCGCCCCGTCCAGAAGGAGCTCAAGCACCTCTCTGCGTCCCTCGTCCGACAGGCTATCCAGCCTGTCTCCGGCCCGCCGAGTCCATTCGACGATGTGCTCGACCAACGCCCGCTTCTCCAGCTGCGCCGATTCCCGGGCGCGGTGGTCGTCCAGCACCTTCCGCAGAGTCTCCAACCGCTCGGTGATGAACTTGCGCTGGTGGTCAAGCTGCTTCTCGGTGATCTTTCCCGACACGAAGAGCCTGATGGCCCGGTCCTCCTCCATCTGGACCTTTTGCAGGTCCCGCTCCGCTTTGGCTGTCTCGTCGGCCAATCCGCCGCCGTCCGCCTGGCAGTCCATGGCCTCGATGCTGGCGACGATCAGGCCAGGGTTCTCCAGCAACCTCTTGACCTCGCCCCAGACCACTTTTTCAAGCTGTTCCGCCCTGATATGCGAGTGCTCCCGGCATTTCACGCCCTCGTTCAGCATCCCGTAGCAGTTGTAGTAGCGTCGGGGAGTGTCCAGATCGTAGATATAGTCCTTGCCTTTTCGCCTGGAGGTCTGGCGTCTGTTGGCCCGGCAGCCCATGAGATACCCGCACTCGGCGCACCTGACCAGATGCTGCAAGAGATAGAAGAGCTTGGTGTTGCGGCCCGAACGGGTCAGCCGCTGTTTCTTGGCCTCCTGCGCCTGCTCCCATATCTCATCGTCCACCACCGGCGGGAAGGGAACCCCGACCCACTCGTCCTCGGGCCGGTCGTATCTCCTCGTCCCGTGCTCGGTGGCGACGTGTCGGCGCTTGCCAAACCACCAGGTGCCCCTGTAAGCCTCGTGCCTCAAGATGCGAGTGACGGTGCCGTCGTACCACTTTCCGACGGCCCTGGGCGTGGGTACGCCCTCGGCGGTCAGCAGCTTGGCGATGACCCGAGCCCCCATCCCCTTACGGACGTACATGCGGAAGACGCGGCGGATGACCTCGGCCTCGGTTTCCTCAACCACCGGCCTGCGGCCCTCTCCGAGTCTGTACCCGTAGGGGACGTTGTTGACGGGGATGCGGCCCTGCTTGGCCGCGCCGCGCTTGCCTATCGAGGCCCTCTCCCTGAAGTTGTCCAGCTCGATCTTGCCGATGGCCGCCATCAGGCCGAAGGTCTTCATGTCGATGGCGTCCAAGACGGCTTCGAGATCAATCTGGTACGCCTCGATGACCTCCATGAGGGCGGCTGCGGGGTACATGCCCCGGCTGAGGCGGTCTGATTTCCAGCAGACTATGGTGTCGAAGCGTCCCCGTTTGGCGTCGGCCAGCATCCTCTGGAACTCGGGGCGATTCTTCGACCATCCCCTGCCCACCTCCTGGTAGCGGGCCGTGATGGTCAGCCCCCGGCGCTCGCAGTGCGCCTCCATGTCGGAAATCTGCTCCGATATGGAGGTCTTCTCCTCCGTGTCCTGGCTCTTGTCCGAGACGCGGGCGTAGATGGCCGCCCGTTTCGTTCCCGTCTTCCTATCGGTTCTCATCGCCATGATTTCCTCCTCTCGAATCCCTTGAAAATAAAAAAAGACCCGCCTCCTGTCGGGAGCGGGTCTGCGAGTAGTACAATTACTTCGCATCACCTGCTCCAACAGGTGACGCCATGACCCGGGATGTTGATAGCATCGCCGGGCCAACTTTCTACCCGCCATTTTACCGCGCTGAACAGGGTGGCGTCAAAGAGCGTCTGCGCGCTGCTCCATCGCCTGCCTCGCCCGGTCAAGCTCCGCCGCCAGGACCGTTTCGTCGGGCAGGGCGATCCGGTACTCCGCAGCCATCACGTTGTTCGACAGCCCCTCAAGGGCGTACCGGGCGAGGGCCTCGTCCTTCTCGGAGCAGAGGATCAGGCCGACGGGCGGGTTCTTGCCCTCTCGCGCCCAGTGCTCCCGCGCATAGTTCAGGTAGAAGTGCATCTGCCCGGCGTCGGCATGGGTGAACGCCCCGATCTTCAGGTCGATGACCACGAGGCATCTCAGGCTCCGGTGGTAGAACAGCAGGTCCACCCGGTACCACCGGCCGCCGACGCGCAGACGCCTCTGCCTGCCCATGAAGCAGAAGTCGTCGCCAAGCTCCAAGAGGAAGGTCTCCAAGTGTCGGACGAGGGCCTCTTCGAGGTCGCTCTCTGAGTACTCGTCCCTGAGATCGAGGGACTCCAGGACGAAGGGGTCCTTGATCTGTTCGCCGGGAAGCGCGATGTCGTCGGGACGCTCCCTCCGTTCGCTCCTCAGCATGGCGGCCCTGTTCTTCGACAGGGCCGTGCGCTCGTAGAACTGGGAGCCTATCTGCCGGTCGAGCTGGCGGACCGACCATCCGCCTCTCAGCGCCTCTGTCTCGTAGAACTCGCGGGCGCTCTCGTTCCTGACCGACAGCAGCCGCACGTAGGCGGACCAGGGCAGCGGGAAGGCCGCGAGAAGGTCGTCGAAGCCCACCTCGACGGATGGGGGATTGAATTCTCCAGACGCCGTCTGGAGAATCTGCTGTCGTGGGGGTAGAGCCAATTTTCCAGACAGTGTCCGGAGAATCCGGTCGGGCTGATATGAGAGGTAGAACAGGCGCATGTTGTAGATGTTCTGAAGGGAGAAACCGCGTCCGAACCGCGCGGTCAGGTCCTCGGCCAGCCTCTCGACCAGCGCGGCCCCGTACTCGGCCCGCTCCTCTCGCGACTGTTCGAACTCGACGATGCGGCGTCCGGTGAGCCAGTAGGCGGCGGTCATGGCGGCGTTCACCGAGCGGGCGGCCGAGTCCCTGGCCGCGTCGATGATCTTCGACACGTCTCCGAAGACAGCTCGGTACGGAGCGTCCAGCCCGCCGGTCGTCGCTGTCTTCCTCACGGCTCGCTGCTCCGGTTTCTCCGGCATATCGCCCACCTGTTGACGGCCCTGCTCAGACTCCACAGTGTCCCTCGCACTCGTTGCCGAACCCGTCCCGTTGCCCATCGGCTCCCAACTCCGCCTCGTCGTGCGCGACCGCCTGGGCCAGGGGCATTCGTAGCGAGTGCAGGTACGGCGTCTTGTCCAGGGCCAGCCCGTCCCGCAGTCTGGCGTCGATCTCCACCGCCTCGGCGAACAGCTCCGGCCACCGTCGCTTCGTCTCGACCCAACGCTTGCGGGACTGGAAGGGACATGCGACGCAGGCCGAGCGTTCCAGGGGCCTGTCGTAGCGGGCGGCCCACTAGTCGGCGCAGTCCTTGCGGGACATGCCCGCCTCGATGAGCGGGTAGCGGTTGGTTATCCAGCTGTTGCGGGAGGTCCTCATGCGGATGGCCTCGTCGGTGGAGATGCCGAGCCAAAGCTCGACGGTGGTTCCGTTGGGGACTCGCTGCCTGGGCTTGAGTCCCAGCAGCTCGCGTATTCTGCGGCGTATGGGCCTGATCTTGTAGTTGTCGGTGCACTGGCGCCTGCCGATGCCGTCTCCCTCTCCGGCGTGTCCCTTCAGGTAGACGGGTATGATGCTCCTATACATGTCAAGCCGCCCGTCGGACTATCTCCACAGAGTTTTGCAGGACCGAGAAGACTTCGCGAGCGACATAGCGTTTGAGGCAGCGGATCACTTCACTCTTGCTCATCCCCTCCATGGTGCGGCGTCGCATGTATGCTCTAGTCCGGTGATCATGGCGAAGCCTGACGAGAACGATGCGATAGAGAGCCGCATTGGCCTGACGGTCACCACCGCGATTGAGCCGGTGGCGGTTGGTCTTGCCGGAGGAGGCGGGTATGGGGTTTACCCCGCACAATGAGGCGAAGGCAGCCTCTGAGTGGAGACGTTCAGGGTTACTCCCGGCAGCGATCAGGAGGTTGGCCGCCGAGTCGGGTCCTATGCCGAAGACACTGACCAGGGCTGGCGCTACCTTCCGGATGAGTCGATCGAGCTCGGCCTCCAGGTCGTGGACCTCCTTACCGAGTTGGAGGTAGCGACAGGCGAGAGAGCGAAGCGTGTACCTGGCTGCCGCGTTGGGACCGTCTAGGTGACCGGGACGGAAGCTCTTGCAGCGCGCCATGAGGGCACCGGCGGCGAGACCATCAAGGGTTTCGCGAAGCTCGGGCGGTGCCGTGACGATCAGCGCCTTCATCTGGTTGAAGGCTTGAGTACGAGCCTTGACAGCCGAGTCCTTGGTACTCTTGAGCATGCGGATCATCTCGACTTCGCCCTCGCCTGACTTGGGAGTGGCGTCGGCCACTCCACTAAGCACCGCACGCGCCGCCATCTCAGCATCGGTGGGGTCGCTCTTGCCCTTTCGATGGCGGGTCGACCGGTCAGGACGATTGACCTCGACGACGGCGTAGCCTCGACCGATCAGGAAGCGGGCGACTCCGGCCCCATAGGAACCCGTGCCCTCAATCCCGAAAGCTCGAATCTCTCCCAGTCCCCGTGACCATCGCTCGAGCTCCCCATACCCGAACATGGTTGCCGGCATGTGCCGCTCGCCGAGGCGGACGCCCTGCCGGTCAATGGCTACTGCAACATGCCTGTCTTGGTGGGTGTCGACTCCGATGATGACCTGAACGGCACGACTACCTTCGTGACCTACGACTCCTGTCATTTCCACCTCCTGCTGGAAGATGGCCGCCGGCCGGGTGAGCGGACAAGACTGCGATGGGGCGTGAGGCCAAGCTCCTATAAGGTCACAGCTCGACGAGGCCGTCGGCACCGCATGGGAGGGCCACCCAGATCGAGTCGACAGATCATACCGAAGGCATCTCAGCCATCCACGTAGAGGGTCAGACCCGAGCCGGGATAGCCCGGATACATCATCGCAGTCCACGTAGTTTCGGGAGCCTGAGTGGTTGGTGAGGGCCTTCACGTCCTCGCGGAGGCTGCGCCCGTTGTCCACGACGTACGTGGGGAAGGTGAGATGGCTGGACAGCCATTCCAGGTGCTCGTAGACGCTGGGAGGCTCCCAGCGGGTGTCGGCGAAGATGGCGCAGTCCGGGATGCGGTCGAAGCCGCCCGCGCTCGCCATGAGGGCCATGACGGAGGACTGGACGCCCCCGCCCAGGCTGAGGACGGTGAGGGTTGGGGAGAAGGCCATCAGCGCTCCTCCTCTCTGCCGTCCGGCTGCGGGTCCGTCTCTGGGCGAGGAGGGTCGTCCTGGGCCAGCTCGACCAGGATGGTGAAGAGGCGGCGCAGCCGCGCCTGGGCATCGGGAGCGGGCTTGACGTCGATGCCGACGACCCTCAGCTCCGGCTCGTCCCTGGCTGTCCTCCGCCGTCTATTCGGTTGGTTCTTTCCGGTGGCGTCTTCCATGTTGCGTGGTCGCAGCGGCGTCTCTGTGGGCCGCCGGCCTCTCGTTGCAGGTTGTGCGGCCGGGCCGCCGGCGCCGACGGAAGGGCCGAGCGCCTGCGGCCTCCATGCCGGTTCAGGCCCCGCCGTGCCGCCGATGCGCCGTGCGCCCGGCGGGGCCTTTGGTCTAGCTACCCTCCCTGAAGAAGGTCATCTGGAAGCCCTCGCCCAGGAGGATCTCGAGACCTCCGGGTATCCCGGAGGCGAAGCGGGCTATGGAGAGCATGGCTCCCCCGCAGGGCTCGACGCCCTTCCTGCGCCATATTCGCAGCTGCTTGGGGTACACGCCGAGGGCCTTGGCGAAGCCGCGCCATGAGAGGCCGCTGGCCTCCTTCACGCGTTCGAGGCGCTGGCCGAAGTCCTCCGGCAGGACGCCGCTCTCGAGGGGCTGGGTCCCGTCCGCTCCGTCGTTGTCAAGCCCGTCGAAACGGGTCGAGTCGTCAGTGTTGTTCATCTCTCTCCTCCAATCTGAATAGGTCTTGGAACTCGGTTGCTTCCAGGGCCTTGAGCATCCGGCGGCGGATGCGACCGGAGGGCGAGCGCCCCTTGTTGACCAGCATCGACACGTAGCCGGGGCTGACCCCGATCTCCCTGGCGAGCCAGTTCTGGGAGCGGTTCAGCAGAGCCAGACGCTTCCAGACGGCCGCCGTGTCGAGCCGGACGACGATCCGTCCTCTGCGCCTCCGGGGGCCTTTCCGCTTGTGGGTGTGTTGTGAAGGCATGAGTCTTCGTCCCTCGTCGCTCATGGGGGCGGCAGGGTCTGGGGCGACTCCTACTCGGCCGGGGGTGCGCCAGGCGTGTCCCATCGGCCCCAGGGCGTCTACGGCCTCTCGGTGGGAGACCCACAGGGGCACGTTGACTCTCGATTCGTGGGTCTCCTCCCGCGCCACGCGCAGCGCCAGCCTCCGGTCGGTGAGGGCCAGCCGTTCTCCCGCGTCGCGGGGCCGGGCCGCGAGGCCGAAGCCTTCGAGGGGGATGACGCCGTGGGAGACCCTCTGGGTCGAGACGCCCATCAGCCCGGCCAGCTCCTTGAGGGCGATCCAGGGCCAGTCGGAGATGAGGTCGAGGGCGCGCTTCTCTATGGGCTTGAGAAGGACCGGCAGCATGTGGTCGGGGATGTCCCACCCCGGACCCTCGACGGCGAAGTCGGCGGGCGGGTCGGCGCGCTGCGGTTCCGGCTCTATTGGAAGTTGTCCGCCCGGCCCCACCCGGTCGAGGGCGTAGCGCAGGTCGATCTCGGCGCCGACCTTCGGCGGACTCCATATCCGGTCTCCCGCCCCCGTCAGGACCGCAAGGCGTTCCACGGCGAACAGGGCCGGAACGTCGGTGGTGGAGAGCAGCCTTCGGGCGTGCCTGAGCCTCACCTCGTCGGCCATGAGGACCAGCACCGTTCCGGGCATAGGCCAGTCGCGCAGCCCCCAGAGCCGCCGGGAGAAGCCCGACCTGTCGGCGGTCAGTCCCTGCCGGACGATGCCGACGGTCCTCCCGTCGGGCAGCGTCATGGCGGCGTCGAGGGGGATGGAGCGGTACCAGCGGAACCGGATGGGGAATGCCAGGCTGGAGACGGTGGAGGCGACGCCGTAGACGGAGGCCACGGCGTCGAGGCGCTCCATCAGGCTGCGCCGCCACTGGGCGGAGACGGGACGGTGGCGCACCAGCTCGTCGAGAGACGTTTCTTCTTCCTCTGCGAGCCTGCGCAGCCCTGCGGCGGTGAGGTGTAACCTCCGGGAGGAGGGAAGCAGCTCCGTCCCGTGGGGCACGGAGGCGCAGAACCCCCCGGACTCCAGCTTTTCGACGGCCTCGTAGACCGCGCCCCTGGACCAGCCGCAGACGGCGACCATCTCCAGCCGGTCGAGGAAGGGCATCCGCGACAGGGCGCGGAGCAGGTCGGCCTCGCATCCTTCGGGCTTCATTCCCGCACCTCCTCCGCTCCGCCGGCGTCGGCAGCCGCCCTCCGTCTGCTCCGCCGCCTCCTGCGCTCCGGCTCCGCTTCCGGCTTCTGCTGCTGTTCACCGTTGCTTTTCGGGTCTTCGACGGCCCTGCGGAACTCCTCCACCTTCAGGTCGCCCTCCGCGTCGCCGTAGGCGATCTGCGGGGCCGGGACGGTGTAGGCGGACGCCGCTGCGCGGATGCGGGCGGCGACGGCGGGGTCTCCCTCCTCCGGCTTGCGCACCATCATCGAGAAGGCGGGCATCCGCTCCTTGCCCACGGTGGCGCGAACGTAGCAGTGGTGGACGGGCAGGGACACGATGTCGTCCTCGCTCACCCGGTCCTTGCCCAGCTCCCACACCAGCGTTCTGGCGTCGTTGCCCGCCACCTGGAAGACGGCCAGGCACCCGACGTTGGCGAGCAGGGTGTCCCGCATGGTGCGGGAGAGGTCGTCCAGCTTGGCGAGGCTCTGGGTGGCCAGCACGAAGCTGGCCCCGAACTTGCCAAGCTCGGAGAGCATCGACTCGTAGTCCACGCCGGGCATCGACTGCATCTCGTCCACGACCACCAGCGCGCCCCGCCGCCTGCTCAGGGGCAGCCGTCCCTGCTCCCGTATCACGGCGTCCACGAGGTTGAGCAGGGACGCGCCCACCAGGGCGGCCACGTCCCTGCCCACGGTGCCCTGGGACGTGGAGACGAGAAGCACCCCGCCGTCGTGGATCGTCTTTCGCAGGTCGATGGTGGAGCGGCGCTGGCCCAGGATGGCCCTGGCCCGCTTGGATGATGCGTAGTAGGAGAGGCGGGTCTGCACGGGGGCGAGGGCCTCGGCCCGGTACTGGCGGTGCCAGCTGCCGAAGTCCCTGGCCCACCACTCCAGCAGGTAGGGGTCGGAGACCTTCTTCAGTACGGAGTTGCGGAAGGGGTCGTTGGACAGCAACCGCAGCCCATCGAGAATGGTGTACTGTTGCTCCGCCTCCACCTGCTCGTTGGCCTCGTGGAGGGTCTTGACGGTCTGCTCCAGGATGGACTGCATCCTCGGCCCCCACTGCTCCCACAGGCCTTTTGCGACGCGCACCACCGAGTCGGCGGTGCGGTCGCGGTCGGCGAAGACGCGGGTGTCCAGCAGGTTGATGCCGGGGGAGCGGGACTCGTCGGACAGGTCTATGAGGCGCACGCGGTCGATGAGCGGCTCCGGAACGTGCTCCATCAGCCCGGCCACCAGGTCGGTGTGAGGGTCGATGACGACGATGGCGTCGTTGTCCCTGCCCTCGGCCTTCTCCCGCATCTTGTGGACGACGAGGTGGTGCATGAGGGTGGACTTGCCCATGCGCGTGCGGGCGACGTAGAGGTGGTGCCGCCTGAGCAGGTCCTCGGGGAAGCGGATGGGCCGGGGCTTGCCCGCCGTGGTGTCTCCCACCAGCGCCCCTCCCCTGACGCCCTTCGCAGAAGGCAGAAGCGCCCTCGCGCCGGAGCGCTCCACCAGGGGCGTCTCGTCGCCGGCTCCGGGCGGGTGCCACAGGCAGGCGATCTCGCGGACGCCCAGGACGCTGCGCCTCCCGAACAGGCCGGGGCCTGACGGGTGCAGCATGTCCGGGTCGGGCGCGGCGGGCCGGACCCTGCCGACGTTGAAGCGCGCCCCGGCCGGGTTGTCGAAGTGGCGGTAGGCGGCGGCTATCGGCCCCAGGAGCTCGGCGGCCCGCTGGGGCCGGGTCGTCTCCGGCATGATCGCCGTGACCTGAAGCTCGGCGTCGAAGGCGATGCGGGAGACCTTCTCCTTGATGAGCAGCGGGTCTTCCACCCGCTTGCGGGCCTTCTTCCAGCGGTGCCAGGCCCAGCCGCCCGCGAGCAGCCCCAGGGCGGTTCCCGTTCCCAGGAGCGCCGCCTTCCATATCTCCCCGTCCTGGACCCACAGGTATCCCTTGAGGGCGGCGAGCGCGCCGATGCCGAGCACGGCCATCGTGATGCCGTCCATCTGCAGAGGCTTGGTCTGGAAGGTGTAGGCGGGCTCCCTCGGCTCCATGCCGGGCCGTTTGTGGGCCTTCTCCATGTGGCCCTGGGACCAGTCGGGGCCGAGGGAGCGCAGAAGCAGCCGAGCCACTACACGCTCGTCGTCCTCCAGGGCCGAGAGCGCGCCCATCAGGGCGCTGAGGGGGTCGGAGCCGGGGTCGAGCAGGTCGTCGTCGCGGAACGTCCTCAGGGGCACGTACTCGGGGCCGTCGGCCCGCAGGGTTATGCTCCACGCCAAGAGAATGTCGATGAGGGCCAGGCGTAGCACCATCTGCACGATCACGTAGAGGACGAAGAAGCCGTAGACGAGGTAGAGCACGGCCAGCAGGAGGGCCATGCCCACGCTCCCGGCCTGCACGCCGATCATCAGGGTGCGGAGGGTGGAGCGGAGCAGGTCTCCGGGGGTGACGTCGAGGGAGACCGCGATAAAGCCGGACACGGCGTCGGCCACGTCCAGGACCAGGGCGCACCACCAGAGCGACGACGCTGCGGCCACCAGGCCCAGCACCAGGCGGGGGATCATCTCCCGCCAGCCCGCCTGACGGGTCCCCAGGTGCTCGGCCATGATGAAGCTCAGCCCCATCCAGCCGAGGATGACCACCAGCGCGCCGGAGGTGATGGCCCAGACGACCATCCACGCCTGGCGCACCAGGTCGTGGGCGTAGGTGAGGTCCGCAGGGGTGCCGGTGAGGATGTCGCTCATGCGCCGGGTTCCCTCCGGCAGTTGTCGGCGTCCTCGCCCGAGGCCCGCTCCACCACGCCGCAAAGGGTTCCGTGGACGCCCTCGATCATCCAGCCGGCGAAGGCCCTCGCCCAGCGTCCGGGGTTGAGGGCGGACAGAATCTTGTCCCAGATGCGCCCCGGCTGGTGGATGGGGACGACGGCGTAGAAGTCGCCCCTCCTGCCGTCCTCGGCGACGGCCAGCATGACCAGCAGGTACGCCCGGTCGCGGTCGAGGTCGGGGTGGTCGTCGAGGTCTGGGTACTCCCACGAGTACTCCCAGCCGTCGCTCCTCTTCTTCTCGCCGCCCTTGACCCTGTACATGGCGCTTATCCAGTCGCCCGTGTCGGCGTCCCTGATCGCGTAGAAGAGGTCCGCGATCTCCCGGTCGAAGATGGGGCGGGCGACGAACTCGCCGCCCTTCTTGCGCTCCACGAAGTCCCGGTCGGCGTTGACGAGGGTTAGCTCGTTGCCGGGCGGGGCTTGGGCTTGGGCGATGTTGCTTGCGGGGATTGCCAGAAGCGCCGCCAACAGCAGCGCGGCTGACAGGGGTAAGAGCCGTCTTATCGACCGGAGTCTTGCTTTCAACGCCAACTCGTTCACCTCTCTTCCGTTCGCCGCGATTCACCGGACCGCGGCAGTCGCAAAAAAGTGTGAACAAATCAAACGAGAAAAAAGACCCCTCATAGCTCTGCGCAAGGATGCCGGGCGTTACGGGCCGTTCCCCCCGTGGCTCTGCGCAGGGATGCGGGGGGCTATAGACCCTCTTTTTTTTGGCCCCTTTCGTGCAGTATTGGGGGTGTACAGGAGTTTGAGTTTGGTAACAGAGCGGCCAGAGTCGTGATTTCGTAGCTGGAACAGGGGTAAATCGCCCCCCTACAGGACGTAAGCAGTGAACACTTTCAGTAAGAGTACGTTCCGGACGGCAATGACATCGCCAAACGTGGGTAATGACATCGGCGGGACCGTCTGAGCGGCGTCTCAATGACATCAGGCCCCGGAAAAGGCGCTTGAAGTGGGGGTGCGTTACGGCCCCAAAAACGCGGCAATAGACCGGGGAAAAGGCCGGACCGCATCTGACCGGAAACTCAGGTGAAGTCTTGGGAAGGAGAAAAGAGCCATGAAGACGACCGAACACGGCATCGAGGACAGCAAAGACGTGGAGAACGTCTACCACATGCGGCTCATGGCGCTGCTGAAAGAGCTGGTGCGGGACAAGGGCTTCAAGAGCGCGGCGCGGGTGCTGGAGATAGACCAGAGGACGGTGGCCGAAAGCGCGAAGACCGGGCAGCTGTCACGGCGGGTGCGGCAGGCCCTGGAGCGGGCGTTGCAGGAGGGCGTCGGGTCGGCGGCGGCCCGTCAGCGGGAGCGCAACGATAAGCTGGAGAACCGGGTCGAGGCGCTGGAGAAGGGCCACGAGGCGCATGAGAAGGGGCACGACGAGCTAGGCAAGGAGGTGTGGAGACGCGTGGCCGCCGTCGAGGGCCGGGTCGAAGCCCTGCGTCGGGACGGGGCACAGGGGACCGGGCCGGTCCCTCCCAGGCGGAAGCGGACGGCTCGGAGGCCGGTGCGTCGGGCATGGGCAGGAAGCCGCCTCCGAGACCCAGGTTGTGGCGTGAGTACCCCGACCTCGTGACCCTTGAGCCTGCCGAGGACGACGAGGAGGTGTTCGGCGAGGCGTGGCCGCTGATCGTCGAGTGGTGGGAGCTGAAGGCGACGCACCCCAACGAGGGGAAGGGCCTGGACTGGCTGCGCACCGAGGAGCGGTTCCTGGCGTTGGAGCTGGCGTTGTTGGAGGAGCACGGCATGACCCTCCCCCCGGCTCGGTTTCCGCTGAGGGGCTTCGACCGCAACGGGCAGGTCAACTGGCGGCAGACGGCGCTCTTCGACACGCGGAGAGCGCTGAGAAAGCGGGAGCTTCTGAACAGGCTTAGCTTCGGACTCCTGTGGCGGTAGCCGGGCCGGGAGTGCGAAGGGTTGCCAGTGAAGTTTTGTGAACGATTTGGCGGCAGTTTGCCGAAGGGGTCCCCCAGGCCCTCTTTTGCCGGTCTCCGAGCCGTGATAATGATTGCACTGTTAGGCTTTTTCCAAGGTTTCCGACCATAGAAACCTGGGTGCGTGATCCCTGTTGCACGGGCATGACCGGAGGATGATTCGCTCTCCCCCGGTCTCCCACGAGGGTACTGCTGCTGAAGCGGAGTTGACGTTGGTCCTTCGTAGGCAGCGCGGATCGAACCGGCGGATTTGACGTAGCTCTCCGTCCTCGGTCCAAGTCCGGCGGTTGGAGTTTGACGTTGGTCCTTCGCCCGCTGGACACCCGTCCGGCGATTGGAGTTGATCGCTTCATCCGCTGGACATCAGTCTGGCTGTTGGGGTTGATCGCTCCTGCCGCTGGACACTAGGGACGGAGCGCGCCCTGCGCCTCTAGCGTTCCGACTCATCTACCGACACCTGTTCTTGAAGCCCGAGATCGGCGAGGGCCTGCCGCAGCTCCAACTGGAAGCCTTGGGCCAGGCCTGCGTCGACGCTCACTGAGAACTCGACGCCCACGGTCAAGTCATCACCAGAACGCAGCTTCGGCAGGAATCGCGTTCCGAGCCGATTCCAGACTTCCGGGGGCACGGTTCCCTTGATACGCAGTGTCGCTCTCTGACCAGTCTGGATGGGAAGCCCGACCTGGGTTTCGCCAGGACCGGGCGGGGAATCCGGCTCAGTCGTAGTGCTTGGGTTAGCCCGAATCCACCGAAGGACACCGATGGACGGCGTGAGGAAAGCGGAAGGGGGGTGAGGGAGCTACAGGGGAAATAGCCTGGGTTCCATTTGGGGTAGGGAGGTCGGCGGACGGTCTTCATCGCCGCACAGGGGCCCCTATGGCCGTCTGCGGGAGCTGCGATGCGCGGGATGGCGAGAGAATACGCAGCAGGGAACTCTCTCGGACCGGGCTGGCACGAGTCTGCGGGGATCTTCGGTTGTCCGGTGGGTGGGTCGGTCGCCGACGGTGCCGTCAGGCCGGGAGTGGAATGGCTCGCAGCCGGGCCAAGGCGCGGCTGAACTTCTCAGCCCAAGGCCAGCGATCCGGAAGATGCAGGGTCAACCGGCGTGCCGAGCGGGTGAGCCGTCCGGCCAGGGAGAAGAACCGCCGCCGGAGGGTTTTGGTGGTGGCTATCCGCTCTCCCAGACCGATCCGCGCCGTCCAGCGGGCCAGGTTGTGGGCCATCGTCTGGACGGCCAGCCAGGCGCCGTTGGCGGCGAAGCGGCCCGAGGGGAGATGGTTCAGCCCGACGCCGTACTTGAGGTCGCGTATGGTATTCTCGATCTCGGCGTGGCGGCGATGGTCAGCCTCCAGTTCGAGCAACTCCCCGTCTCGGTCGGTGATGAAGCCATGATAGCTGTATTTGGCGAAGAGGGCCAGTTGGGAACCGGGCGTCGGCTTCACCCGCCGGACGATGAGCCGTACCGGCGCGGCGTCCGCCTCGGCCTGGAAGGGGGTGCAGGTGGTCTCGGCCACATCGGCGGCACCGTCCATCCAGTAAGGAATCGGCGTCCAGGCATCTTCGGGTATCGCCTCGATGAGATTGTGCAGGCTTTTGTGCTGGCGGATGGTGATGGAGAAGCGGACATCCATCTTGCGGCAGACGGATACCACGCCATGAGTGTAGAACCCGCTGTCGGCCCGTAGCGTGAGTCGTCCGTTGGCCCCGGCGTAGCGCACCCGTCCCACCGTCTCCCGCAGGAAGTGGGCGGCGCCGCGGGCGGTGTTGGCCCGGCCCTCGCGCAGCCGGGACATCAGCACGTCTCCGGTGCCGGCGGCGATGGCCGGCAGCGGGTGGTAGCCCCGCTTGCCGGTATAGCCGTGGTGGCGGGCGCCCTCCTTGGCCAGTCCGTAGGTCTCGCAGATGGTGGAGTCCAGGTCAATGGTCAGGGGCCCGTCGCCGGGTCCCGCCCCGGCCTGCCAAGCCCGGGCCAGCAACTCGCGGCTCACCCGGTCGAGTTGACGGACGTGGCCCCACCGGAAGCTGCGCAGGAAGGTGCCCAGGGTGGATGGCGCCTTGACCGTGCCGCCCAGGGTGCAGGCCGTCCCCCCGGTGCGCAACACATCGGCGTCGTCAATGCAGTCGCCCCCAGCCAGCGCAGACGCCACCAGCGTCATCATCTTGTCGCTCGTGTTCGCCCGCCCCGGGGCATCGCCCAGGTCGAGGCGCTGCCGGACGAGTTCGGGCAGGCCGAGGTGCCGCGCCAGGGTGGCCGGAAGGAGCAGCCCGGCATTGGCCACCAAGCGGCGGTCGTCGAAGGTGATTTGGATCCGGTCGGGGTGGTTGCGTGGCAGCATCTACTGGGTGCTCCTTTTCCGGGGTCGTTTTTTTGCTACAAAACCATTATCCCAGAAGCACAGGAGCGCCTTCTTGCCGCCTCAGGACGCTAACCCGACGCCCTCCTTCGGTGGATTCGGGGTTAGGCTGAGGGTCCGGTTGCGCGGGCTTCGTGTCATCGGGTGTCTTCCGAAGTTGCTCAGCCTTGGCCTTGGTCAACAGAAAGACCCCAGACTCAAAAGCTACCTCATCCGTCCCTATCGGTTCCCTGTACCACACCCTTTCATATTCGCCGCCTCCCTTATCTCCTGAGGCCAGCCCAAAGTCTCCTGCATCGACGAACTCCACAATCCGCCGTCGAAGCACGGCGTCCGGGTCCATCAGTCGAGTCAAAGCTCCGTTCAAGAAACTCTGGCGCAAACTGGTTAGCGGCCAGGCTCCCGCCTCCTTGAACGCTGGCGGCCAATGTCGATCGATGTACCCTGCGCCCACGGACTCGTTGAGCAACGCCCCCGATTTCAACGCAGCGATAACGCGCCCGCAGAGCGTCTCGCTCCCACTGGAATGGCCGGCGCCGAGGTCGATCACCTTCAGCCCATCTGATGCTTGCGTATCCCCCAGTGCCACGAAGCGGTGCCCCGCCCATACCTCGTCCTTGGCCGCCTCTTCCGCATCCCTGACCCTGGCCTGCAAATCGGCGCGCTCCGCCTGGTCAAACTCAGCGTCAAGAATGCCCTGCGAAACCTCCTGGGCCACTCTTCGCCAGGCAAGCCACAACTCGACGCTCTCACGCAGCTCACGCCCCGGCTTCCTGGCGCACCAGACCAATGCCCCAGGGTAGAGTCGCGGGGATTTCCCACGTTCCCTGGTCCAACGGCCAATGCGTTCTGCAAGCTGGTCGCTCCCCCGCCACTCTTCCGCAGGGTCCAGGACGATCAGCGTCAGGCGGGGCGAGTCCTGCACTGCGTCGCCATCCTCCGGGAAGTAGTTGACGGGAACCGGTGCGCCGCGGGTGAATTCTTCCTGCACGCCCTTGCGGACTGCAGGCTTGATCTCTGTCTCCTCGTCAAGGGAGGCGCGCCGATCGCTGACCACCTTCCGCAGCGTCGCCTGATGGTGGATGCGATAGCCGTCCGTACCGACCTTGCGCATGAAGAAGCCGGACTTCTCCAAGGCCGAGGCAGCATTGTCGACGGTAGTCGTTTCGACCTCCGGCTCGCCGAGGGCGAATCGCAGCTCCGGCAGGTGTGCCACCTTGTCGACCTGTCCGCCGGAGGACTCAAACAAGATCGCTGTGCCAACCCTGCGGTGGATGGCGCGTAGAGCCCCCTTGGTATCTGCGTCCAGGGCACTGCTGTGCGCCGTCTCCCCAGCGAGGTCTGCGTCTATGGCTACGTCGAGACGGGACTCGCCCAGCTGTCCCAGGACCACCGCGCGGAACTCCGGTACGTCCAGAGGCGCGGACCCAAGGGTGAAAAGCGGCTCCGTCCGCGCTTGCCGGAACTGCTCCTGTGAGGTCCAGGAAATCCATTGCGCCAGCATTGCCAGCGCGCCCCGTGTCTGCTGGAACTGGGGGAGGGCGCGCCACTTCCGCTGGAAGACGGAGAGGGTCGCGGGATGGAAGGGATAGCACGCCTCGAAGCGGCTCCTGAGAACATCCCTCCCTCTCGGCGATTTAGCCCGAATCCACCGAAGGAGGGCGTCGGGTTAGCGTCCTGAGGCGGCAAGAAGGTGCTCCTGTGCTTCTGGGATAATGGTTTTGTAGCAAAAAAACAACCCCGGAAAAGGAGCACCCAGTAGATGCTGCCACGCAACCACCCCGACCGGATCCCAAATCACCTTCGACGACCGCCGCTTGGTGGCCAATGCCGGGCTGTTCCTTCCGGCCACCCTGGCGCGGCACCTCGGCCTGCCCGAACTCGTCCGGCAGCGCCTCGACCTGGGCGATGCCCCGGGGCGGGCGAACATGAGCGACAAGATGATGACGCTGGTGGCGTCTGCGCTGGCTGGGGGCGACTGCATTGACGACGCCGATGTGTTGCGCACCGGGGGGACGGCCTGCACCCTGGGCGGCACGGTCAAGGCGCCATCCACCCTGGGCACCTTCCTGCGCAGCTTCCGGTGGGGCCACGTCCGTCAACTCGACCGGGTGAGCCGCGAGTTGCTGGCCCGGGCTTGGCAGGCCGGGGCGGGACCCGGCGACGGGCCCCTGACCATTGACCTGGACTCCACCATCTGCGAGACCTACGGACTGGCCAAGGAGGGCGCCCGCCACCACGGCTATACCGGCAAGCGGGGCTACCACCCGCTGCCGGCCATCGCCGCCGGCACCGGAGACGTGCTGATGTCCCGGCTGCGCGAGGGCCGGGCCAACACCGCCCGCGGCGCCGCCCACTTCCTGCGGGAGACGGTGGGACGGGTGCGCTACGCCGGGGCCGACGGACGACTCACGCTACGGGCCGACAGCGGGTTCTACACTCATGGCGTGGTATCCGTCTGCCGCAAGATGGATGTCCGCTTCTCCATCACCATCCGCCAGCACAAAAGCCTGCACAATCTCATCGAGGCGATACCCGAAGATGCCTGGACGCCGATTCCTTACTGGATGGACGGTGCCGCCGATGTGGCCGAGACCACTTGCACCCCCTTCCAGGCCGAGGCGGACGCCGCGCCGGTACGGCTCATCGTCCGGCGGGTGAAGCCGACGCCCGGTTCCCAACTGGCCCTCTTCGCCAAATACAGCTATCATGGCTTCATCACCGACCGGGACGGGGAGTTGCTCGAACTGGAGGCTGACCATCGCCGCCACGCCGAGATCGAGAATGCCATACGCGACCTCAAGTACGGCGTCGGGCTGAACCATCTCCCCTCGGGCCGCTTCGCCGCCAACGGTGCCTGGCTGGCCGTCCAGACGATGGCCCACAACCTGGCCCGCTGGACGGCGCGGATCGGTCTGGGAGAGCGGATAGCCACCACCAAGACCCTCCGGCGGCGGTTCTTCTCCCTGGCCGGACGGCTCACCCGCTCGGCACGCCGGTTGACCCTGCATCTTCCGGATCGCTGGCCTTGGGCTGAGAAGTTCAGCCGCGCCTTGGCCCGGCTGCGAGCCATTCCACTCCCGGCCTGACGGCACCGTCGGCGACCGACCCACCCACCGGACAACCGAAGATCCCCGCAGACTCGTGCCAGCCCGGTCCGAGAGAGTTCCCTGCTGCGTATTCTCTCGCCATCCCGCGCATCGCAGCTCCCGCAGACGGCCATAGGGACCCCTGTGCGGCGATGAAGACCGTCCGCCGACCTCCCTACCCCAAATGGAACCCAGGCTATTTCCCCTGTAGCTCCCTCACCCCCCTTCCGCTTTCCTCACGCCGTCCATCGGTGTCCTTCGGTGGATTCGGGTTTAGTAGCCGTGTCCACGGCCGTCCACTCCGAGGGAAGGCGCGCGCTACGCTCGAAGCACCAGTCCGCGAAGGTCTGGGCGATGCGTCGTCGAACACGCTCGCTACCCAGGTCCTCGAACAGGCGTCGGCGAACGACCTCGCTGATCTCCGACTCGTCGTTGGCGATGAGGTCGCGAGCGACGCGGCGCACGACCTTAGTGATGCGGTCTTGCCACTCCTGGTCCCACTCGGTCATCTCAATCTGACTGCGGGGCAGGCTGATGATCGCAGCCGCATGGGTCGAACCGGTGACGGCGACAGTGAGGTTCTGAAGGAATGCATGGAAGGAGTCGGCCATGGGACGGTGGCGGTTGACGAAGTTCAGCACCTCGTCGAACAGGAGCAGCACGGGCGCATTGGCTGCGGCGAACACCCTTGCCAATGCCTCGGTCCCAGGGGGTGTTGTTTCTGCTGCGCTGCCGAGGGCGGCGACGCCATCATTGCCCGCCAGTTGCCGGGCCAAATCGATCCAGGGGGTCTCCTTCCCCTCGGACGGATCCCAGGCGTTGCCAACAAAGACGCCGACACGAGCGGCAGGGGCCTCAGAGATTCCTGATTCCCGCAGAAGCTCCGAGACGCCGGGCAAAGCGCCAGCATCCCGTCCGGCATTGGCGAGGTGATACAGCGAGGCGAGGGTGTGGGTCTTTCCGCCGCCGAATTGGGTGATGAGTGTCAGGACTGGAGCGGTGTTCTCCGTCCTACCGGACAGGCGTCGCAGCACCATGCCGGAGTGCTCCGTCAGCGCGCGCGTGAAGCAGGTGCGGGAGAAGAACTGCGCCGAGTCGCTGTAGTCCGGCGGCGCAGTCCCTGCAACCACCTGCTCCAAGGCGATGGCGAACTCGTCCGGGCTGAAGGAGCGCCCTTCGCGGACTTCCTTCCGGAGAGTTACTACTTTGTACCAGGGTTCCATCGGCAAGACTCTTACCCCCTCATTCAAAGCGTTGGCGGATGTGAAATCCGAATTCGCCCACCTCGTATTGTCACTACTGCACGGTCTTCCAATGCCTGCCGATGGTGATTGATCACCTCGGCCGCCAGTGCGAGGCGCTGCTCCGCCGGCACGTCTGGCAGGCGGAGCAGTCCAGCGTGGGGGACGTCATGCAGATAAATCAGCTCCCCGAAGTCCGTATCTATTGTGACCAGAATTCGATCTTCCGAGTTTGCAAGCTCCAGTAAGGTCCTGTCTCCAGGATCAGGGCCGAGAGTTCGAGCTTCGAGCACGTTATGTCCGTCGTTGAGGAGCCACTCCGCCAATCGGCGTCCCGCGCATCGATCTACGAGAAACCTCACGACTCGGCAACCGAGACGGAGGCCAGGGTGTCTCTTGCGATGACCGCGTGCGCATAAGCCGTGCAGGCACGTATGTCTTCCGGTTCCAAGTCGGGATAGTCGTCCAGGAGTTCCTCCAGGGTGACTCCCTGGCTCATCAGGCTCAGGATTAGCTCCACGGATATCCGCATGTCTCGGATGACTGGCTTCCCACCAAAGACGTCCGGGCGTGCTGTGATGCGCTTAAGCAGTTCATGGTTGGCCGTCATAGCTCTCTCCTTCCGTAGTTCATGGCGTCTTTACTACCGGGGCACTGCCAGCAGCATGGCGTCCAGCAGGCGCTTCTCTTCGCTGCCGCGTGGGTAGAGGGCAGTGAGGGCGTTGGCGAGGCGCAGGAAGTCGGGGCTGCGCTCCTGCTCCGCCCTCAGCAGGTTGCGCAACGCCTGGCTGCGGCCCGACGCCTGTAGCAGCATGGCGGCATGGACCCGATCGAGCGTCGTCGCCGACAGCGTAGGCTCTATCCCATCAGCCGTCACCGTCGCCGACCTACCCCGCCGCCGTGCCCGGCCCCGCACCGGCGGCGCATCTTCCGGGAAGAGACTCAACTGGGGTGAAGCATTCGATGCAGCGTCCATCTCGTCGGCTGCGGCGGCAACGCCGGACTCCCCAAAGAGCTGCTTTCCCCGTTCCGAGACGGGCAGCAGCCGCACCACGCCCTTCTCGGTCTTGATGATGCGCGACTCCCATTCATCCAGGTGGATGCCGAGGGGCTGAGCGAAGCGGCGGGCCACATCGAAAGGCAGGCTGTATCCAGATGCTTTCCTGCGGGGCGCCTCGTCGTCTTCTTCCTCGTCACTTTCATCATCGTCGGGGTCGGCCTCATTGCCCGGGGAACCGTCTTCCGATGTGCTCTGCATCGTCCAGAGGAACAGCGCCGTGAGGCGGGCGTCTTCCTCCAGCGCCCCGGCCGCTCCGTTGCGGGCCTTCGCCTCCGCTGTGCCCAGCACCTGCTCCAGGGCTTCTCTGCCCACCACCTCCCAGACCTTCTCCAGGTACTCCGGCAGGGCGACCACCCGACCCTCCGCCGTCTCCACGCTGGAGTAGCGACTGTATATCTCTAGCGCCGGCCCGATGCACGCAAACACCAGGTCCGCGCCGCGAACACCCTCGCCTTCCAGCCGCTGCATCCAGTCGCCAACGCGCTCCGGTAGCTCGCGCAGCACATCGGCCCAGTCGCCTACCGGCGCACTCTCAGGACGTGGGCGGCAGATGAGATGGACGCTGGTGGCCAAAGCCGCCGAGTCTCTGGCCCGAAGGCGTGAAGCCATCTCAGTAGCAATAGGCCAGGAGCCGGTAATGGTCCAGCCGCCGCGAATCATCCCCGACAACAATGCTTCCCAACCTTCGGTAGTTTTGTGCGCGAAAACAACCGAGCCTACGCCTTCATCATTCAGCACGCGGCGACCCTCGGCAAACGCCTCTGCCATGGTCTCCTCAAACCATGCGCGGTCTTTCGGCCTGCCATCATTGAACTTGGTCTCGTCCTGCACCGCCTCCGAAGTCTTTGGTGAGAGCGGATTCTCCGAGTCAAACGGGTCTTTCAGCAGCGGATGATCGGACAGCGTTCGTTTGAGCCACACTAAGAAGTAGTCCGAGAGATCGGCATAGGGGACGGCATCGTAGTAGGGAGGGTCGGTGAACCAGACCTGCGACGACTCGTCAGGAAGCGGATGGTTGGTGGCGTCGGTAATCTGCGGCGAAGACGATTTCTCAACTGGCCAGATAGATTCCATCCCGGAACCAACATTCCCTGAGGAAACCTCGAAGCTGCCGCTCAATGAGGACGTAAGGACACCCTCTCCAAAGTCCCACAACATTGGGAGTGCTTGCCGACCAAAGACGTGCCTCGTGCATTCGGCTACAGGCTCCCAAGCGCAGATCGAGCTTGAGAGTTCAGACAGCTTTGAGATAGCCAACCCGCAAGCATCTCGTACAAAGCTCGATTCAGTGTTTGCAACCAGCCTCTGTAACTCCATCAACGCCGCCTTCTGCCGTGCCGTGAACAGGTCGCCCCACTGCATCATCCCGTATCGCTGAACGCTGAAGGCGCGACCCGCACCAGAGCCGCCGCCAGCCGGGGTCGGCTCGTCCGGCACTAGGCAGAGGCCCTGCCGTCCGCCTCGCTCCCACTCCTCCATGATGCGCGCTATCCGCTGCTGCGCCAAGCGCACCGCCGCGTAGTCGGCGTCCGTGGGCAGCCGGTAGTGTCGGCCCTGCTCGCCAGGGGTGAGGGTCACCACCGCCGTCATACGCGCGCCGCCTACGCGGCTGCCGTCATCGTCGAATACCGCATCCGCGCCACCGCGCTGTGCCGCAAGCTGGGTCCGTACACGCTCAGGCGGCAGCACAGCGCGGCAGCAGACGCAGGTTGCCCTGGCGCGGGCCACTGTCCCACCGGTGACCTCTCTATCGGACTCCGGCTCGAATATCTCAAATTCCACACGAGGCAGAACGACGTCATCCCGCTCCACCTTGGGACGCAGCGCCCATTTTCGGTTGGGCTTCCTGCAAAGCCACAGTGACCGCATCAAGGGAATCTCAGCGCCGCAATTGGGGGCCTCGCAGCGCACAGTCCGCGCCCACAGGTAGGCGATGGGCGTCGCTCCGTCCGGGTCCTTGGGGTAGAGATCGGCTAACTCCTTCTCTGCCTGAGTCTTGATCTCCGCGCCAACCCGCCGCAGCTCGTCGGCAAGGCCAGGACCGTGGCGCGGGATGTCTTCCAGCATCACCTTGAGGATGAGGCAGGCAACGGGGTTGAGGTCGCTGGCGAAGGTCTCGCAGCCGAGGCGCAGTGCCTCCAAGGGAATGGAGCCACCGCCCGCGAAGGGGTCGACCACCAGGGGCGTCTCCTCCGGGTGAGCGGCCCGCACCAGCGCCCGGCCCGTCTCCAGGTAGTCGGGATTGGCGGCGTTGTCCCAGTTGGCAAAGTCGGCGATGAATCTCAGCAGCGCCCGCCGCAAACCTTCGTCCGTCTTGACCTGTTCGTCCCAGCCGGAGGGCCTGGTCTTCATCGCGAGCAGCGCTTTCCGAGCATCAGTCTTGAACGACGGCGGGCAGTTGGCGTCGCACGGGTTCGGTAGCAGCAACGCTATCAGCACCGCCCGCGACGACGCCAGTGGTCGCCGCGCCCACCACAGATGCAGTGTCGAGGGGTGCCCATGCCGTATCGACTTCTCCCGCGCCGCGTGCCGGGACACCTCCGCAATGGGGAAGTCAACTTCGGCGAGGCGCTTGCAGGCTTTGGGGATCATGAGGATATCACTCGCTCCTCATCATATCTGACCAACAGTTACTACAGATGTTAACATCGTCTTGGTCTGGGAAACTTGCCATCTGATCGCACCTTATACAATGGTCGTATTCATCACCGCTCAGACCACAGGAAAAGCAGACCCATCTTCCGTCACCATCATTGTTGTAGAAGACGAGGGTAAAGGTTGATTCCTCGCCACATTCTGGGCAATCTTCGATAAAAAGGGTATCTGCATTCCTTTCAGCCAGTTCTTGTGGATCAGCTTTACATCTGCAAAAGGCGCAGGCTACATCGCCTCCGTTAGCAATTAGTGCTTCTTGCCAACACTCAGTACATTCCCAGATATCTTCGTAATCTTTCAAACCCTGTGAAATACTAGCCATACGATCGTCTACAAATTCTTGAAGAACGGCAAGGTTTCTGTGAATCTCTCCTACCTTGCTCTCTACGTCGCCGGATACTATACTTTCCTGCTCACAGAACTGGACGCACAAATTCATCGACTTAGCTACTAATGACTTTGCTTGTGCTGGATCCAGTATCGCTGTGAAGTGAGTAAGCCGGCTCCTCAGCTTACGAAGGCCCTCTAAATGAGGTTTGAACACCTGGTCGATAGGTATTCCGACAATTTCTTCCAAGCGGGCAGTGGCCTTCGGGAAATCTACCGATATAAAATTCCCTTTTGAAAGTACTTTATAGTTGGCCTTGTCTATGTCAGAAAAAATTAGCGACCAATGCTCTCTCGCCAGCCTGGCTTTAATCAACAATTCGAGCCCGTTAGCAGAGTTTAATACCGCTTCTTTCAGGCTCCTAGGGCCTTCATCGCGGCGCACAGATTCAGCAGCGCTCAATAAGAAAGCTTCGTGGGGTCGCTGTCAGGCGGCCAACTTGAACCGCAATACGAAGGTTTTTGATTTTGTCCAGTTTGGTGGTCGATCGCCAACCACATCCCGTTGAGCGGATGGCGGCGGAACCGACAGCGCCTTAGCCCGAATCCACCGAAGGACACCGATGGACGGCGTGAGGAAAGCGGAAGGGGGGTGAGGGAGCTACAGGGGAAATAGTCTGGGTTCCATTTGGGGTAGGGAGGTCGGCGGACGGTCTTCATCGCCGCACAGGGGCCCCTATGGCCGTCTGCGGGAGCTGCGATGCGCGGGATGGCGAGAGAATACGCAGCAGGGAACTCTCTCGGACCGGGCTGGCACGAGTCTGCGGGGATCTTCGGTTGTCCGGTGGGTGGGTCGGTCGCCGACGGTGCCGTCAGGCCGGGAGTGGAATGGCTCGCAGCCGGGCCAAGGCGCGGCTGAACTTCTCAGCCCAAGGCCAGCGATCCGGAAGATGCAGGGTCAACCGGCGTGCCGAGCGGGTGAGCCGTCCGGCCAGGGAGAAGAACCGCCGCCGGAGGGTCTTGGTGGTGGCTATCCGCTCTCCCAGACCGATCCGCGCCGTCCAGCGGGCCAGGTTGTGGGCCATCGTCTGGACGGCCAGCCAGGCGCCGTTGGCGGCGAAGCGGCCCGAGGGGAGACGGTTCAGCCCGACGCCGTACTTGAGGTCGCGTATGGCATTCTCGATCTCGGCGTGGCGGCGATGGTCAGCCTCCAGTTCGAGCAACTCCCCGTCCCGGTCGGTGATGAAGCCATGATAGCTGTATTTGGCGAAGAGGGCCAGTTGGGAACCGGGCGTCGGCTTCACCCGCCGGACGATGAGCCGTACCGGCGCGGCGTCCGCCTCGGCCTGGAAGGGGGTGCAGGTGGTCTCGGCCACATCGGCGGCACCGTCCATCCAGTAAGGAATCGGCGTCCAGGCATCTTCGGGTATCGCCTCGATGAGATTGTGCAGGCTTTTGTGCTGGCGGATGGTGATGGAGAAGCGGACATCCATCTTGCGGCAGACGGATACCACGCCATGAGTGTAGAACCCGCTGTCGGCCCGTAGCGTGAGTCGTCCGTCGGCCCCGGCGTAGCGCACCCGTCCCACCGTCTCCCGCAGGAAGTGGGCGGCGCCGCGGGCGGTGTTGGCCCGGCCCTCGCGCAGCCGGGACATCAGCACGTCTCCGGTGCCGGCGGCGATGGCCGGCAGCGGGTGGTAGCCCCGCTTGCCGGTATAGCCGTGGTGGCGGGCGCCCTCCTTGGCCAGTCCGTAGGTCTCGCAGATGGTGGAGTCCAGGTCAATGGTCAGGGGCCCGTCGCCGGGTCCCGCCCCGGCCTGCCAAGCCCGGGCCAGCAACTCGCGGCTCACCCGGTCGAGTTGACGGACGTGGCCCCACCGGAAGCTGCGCAGGAAGGTGCCCAGGGTGGATGGCGCCTTGACCGTGCCGCCCAGGGTGCAGGCCGTCCCCCCGGTGCGCAACACATCGGCGTCGTCAATGCAGTCGCCCCCAGCCAGCGCAGACGCCACCAGCGTCATCATCTTGTCGCTCGTGTTCGCCCGCCCCGGGGCATCGCCCAGGTCGAGGCGCTGCCGGACGAGTTCGGGCAGGCCGAGGTGCCGCGCCAGGGTGGCCGGAAGGAGCAGCCCGGCATTGGCCACCAAGCGGCGGTCGTCGAAGGTGATTTGGATCCGGTCGGGGTGGTTGCGTGGCAGCATCTACTGGGTGCTCCTTTTCCGGGGCCGTTTTTTTGCTACAAAACCATTATCCTAGAAGCACAGGAGCACCTTCTTGCCGCCTCAGGACGCTAACCCGACGCCCTCCTTCGGTGGATTCGGGTTTAGGACCCCTTGATTACGCCAAGCCTGTTTCTTGTCAAGGTGGAAGCAAATCAGAGTCTCTTGGACGAGCTTCTACAACTCGACGTGGTTTCCCTGGTAGACCTTCCCCCGAATCCGCCGCCGGAGGACTCCTTCGACTTGCAGTCCCGGGTTCTGCCGCCAGACCCCTTACCGCCGGTTCCGGCGAACGGTCCGCTGGCCTGCATTGTGGACTCGGGCGTCACCGCCGGTCACCCCTTGCTGAGAGGGGTAGTAGTTGCGGCAGAGGATTTCGATTCCGGCGAAGCCACACCGGTAGACCTGAACCGCCATGGCACTCAGGTTGGAGGGCTTGTCGTATATGGTGACATCGCTCGCCGATTGCCGGGGAACGAATGGCTGCCCCAGGTCAACCTCTACTCGGCCAAGGTAATGCGGAATGAGTTGAACCCGCTTGATCCAACATCGCCAGACACCGAATTCCCCGCCGAAGAGCGCGTCGAGGAGCAACTCAAGCGGGCGATAGAGTATTTCCACAGTGAGTATGGTTGCCGCGTCTTCAACCTTTCGATAGGGCACGGAGACAGGCTTTACGCAGGAGGACGACAGCTGCCCTGGGCAGAGTTGCTCGATGAACTGGCTAAAACGCTGGATATTGTCATTGTCGTCTCAGCCGGAAACGTGCCCGACCCGGCCATACCGACGTCTGTCAACTCAGCTCAGTTCAAGGAGCAGGTGGCCGGGTCCCTGAAGCAGCCCCAACACAGGCTGATAGATCCCGCCACTTCTGCACTCAGTCTTACGGTGGGTTCCGTCGCCCGCCGGGGAGACCCTAGCATGTTTGCTCTGGGCACCCAGCTTGCAGCCTCGGCCAAGGGATGTCCATCCCCGTTCACTAGATGCGGGCCTGGTGTTGCTGGCGCCATCAAACCGGAGGTGGTGGCATCCGGCGGAAACTTTGCACTCGACTCGATTATGGGGGCCCCCAGCTGGAGAAGGAACGATCTCCAGCTCGGTGAGCCGACACTCAATCGGGACTTCGCTACTGGACGCCTGCTCCGTGCCGTTTGCGGTACGAGCTTCGCGGCCGCGCAGGTGACTCATATCGCCGCGCGCATGGAAGCGGCTCTAAGGCATGAATTCCAGACGGCGCCGAGTCAAAACCTCGTGCGTGCGCTCTTGGTGAGCTCAGCTCGTCCACACGACAACGTCAACAGCTACGTTGACAAGGGCGTGATTAGGTTCCGGCTGGTGATGCAACCTTGATTCTCTCGTAAAAAGTCTGTGCAGGTCGAATTAGAACAACCGTACCCTTGCCTGGGTACAATATACAGTCTCTGTTCCGTGTCCTACCCCAACATACGGTAGCGCTCACATGTGCTAAAGCGCTGGAACTTCCTCAAAACGGGTTTTTACGAGGGAATCAACCTTAGGGTTGTGATTATCGGTTGACATGGCACATTGAGGAAGGCTGACATGACCACTGAAGCGCTGACTCTTATGGGGCGGGGACTGAAGCAGAGCTTTGGCGAGCGGAGTGTCCTACACGGAGTAGACTTGGAGCTCTATCGTGGTGAGGTCCTCGCGGTTGTGGGAGTGAGTGGGTTGGGGAAGTCGACTCTGCTCTACGCCTTGGCTGGCCTCCGACAACCGGAGGGAGGCACCGTCGACTGGGGCAACCGGTCCGATATCTGGAAGCTGCGCGAGCCGGAGATCACTCTGGTCCGTCGAGCGACGTGCGGTTTCGTCTTCCAGTTCCCGGCGTTTCTGGACGACCTCACAGTCGGCGCCAATGTTGCGGTGCCGCTCGTCGTGTCTGAGACCAAGCCTCGTGAAGCCCAGGGTCGGGCCCACGAGTTGCTCGAACGGTTCGGGCTTGGCCCTCTGGCGAAGGAGTATCCGTCAACGCTCTCAGGCGGAGAGTTGCAGCGTGCGTCGATAGCCCGGGCGTTGACGATGAATCCGAGTATCGTATTCTGCGATGAGCCGACCGGCGCCCTAGACGAGGAGAACTCCGCCCTCGTGGTCAGTGAACTGCGACGAATCGCCGGAGAGTTCGGGGTCGGTGTCTTGATCGTTACCCACGATCCCTCGGTGTGGGGCAAGTGTGGCCGCGTGCTCCGTTTGGATGAGGGCAGACTGGTAGAAGAGTGTACGGCAACATGAGGATCTTCTTCAGGCTGCTCTGGCCCCGGTCGTGGCGGTCGCTCTCCTCATGGATCCCGCTGATAGCGGTCGGCGCTATCTCATGTGTCGGGCTCTCGCTTGCGCTGGGAATCGGGTTTGGATTCCAGGCTCAGCAGGAGACAGCCTTGCTTCGGGACGGGACGGACGGGCCCCGCAGCGAGGCGGAACGCGCTGGCCAGGTTGAAAGGCCGCTGAGGGCAACCAGGTTGGAGGCCACCGGCTATAGACCACTGGTCTTCACGGTCTTAGCGGGCGAAACGGGTCAGCGGCTCGACCTTCCCGGTATCCCGCAGGTCGAGCAGAGCGGGACAGTCATAGCCTCTCCGGTGGTGCTCGCTCAGCTCAAAGATGATTGGACTGGTGAGTTGGACGCGTGGCTGGGCGGCCGGACGGCTCGGGCACTTCCGAACACGGCGCTGGCCCACCCGCGTGAGATGGTGATCGTAGAGTTCATCGACACGGTGCCGCCCGGCGCCGAGTCATCGTTCAGGCCTGTGGATTCGAGCGAGGGTTGGTCTTATCCCAGGGATTCAAGCTTCGTTGTACTGGGCATCCTCATACTTGTGCTCCCGTCCGTGGCGTTGGCGCGAGCCGGGGCCGTCGTGCATCTCAACGCCAGGTCGCGGCGGTACGGCCTGCTGAGAACTTTGGGTACGCCGCCTCGGCATCTGGCCGTGGTAATCATGTCCGATATGGCAGTCCCGCTGTTGGCGGGCGCTTTGCTGGGCTCGGCTGCCTACGCCGCGGTCATGTCGTCTTCGGGCTCGTTCACCCTTGCCGGGAGCTCATACTGGACGAGAGATCTGCTTCTTCCAATTGCGTACGCCGGTGTCCTACCTGTGGTCACCGCCGTGATTGGCTTGGCGAGTATCACCCTGGTTGCCCGCCGCGCCGGCCAAGACCCAGTTGGGACCTTGCGGAGGGACCGCCCCCGACGCATTTCCTACCTCACCTACCTGTCAGTGGCCTGCCTACCGGCTGCCGCCGCCGCCGTGTTCTCGGCCGGCGATGTGGACTTCACGCTGTCGGTTTGGCTAATTTCCGGCGGAATAGTCCTGGGCGTTGTCGGCCTCCTGGGGTTGACTCGACTCGTAGTCACCGTTGTCGGCCGGGGTATCGTGAAGTGGACGCGGGCGCAGGTGGCGGGATCGAGGATGTCGCGGTCAGGCGGCGATGCCTTGCTGGGGGTGTCGGCCACAGCGGTAGCGGCTTTCCTGGTCGCGTTCGTCGTCTACTCGAACTTCGACCGGCCCCCACCCGACGTCGAGACCTTCGACGTGGCGGCTCGGCTGGACGCCTACGGCTTCACCCCACTCGAGCCTGTCGCCGCCGAGGTGGCCGGTTACGACGGCGTCACCCGGGTCGTGTACAGCAGTATGGTGTACGGAGGTAGTATGTGGGTGCATACCATGACCTGCGATGGCGTGCCGGGCTCGGTCGAGTTCGACGCGCCATGCACTGTTGGGAGCATCTACCTGCAACGCCCCGCCGAAGTGGCTGCCGTGACGGTGAACGCCGATCTAAAAGTTATGAGCGGCTACCGGAAGGTCCCCACCGGACCGGGCAGCACCATGAAGGTACCCGTGTGGATTCCCGGTCCGGACGAGACCATCAGCGGTACCCACCCCGTCGGTGGACAGGTCACGGCGTCGTGGATTCCCGGGGAGGGCGATGACGCCGTGCTAATCGTAGATGAGCACCCCGCCTCGGCGGTGTTCGGTTTTCTTCTGGTCACCGCCGACGGCGACCGCGACTCCATGCGTCGGGTCATACAGGGTCTGCGGAACATGCGCGAGGCCCTGTTCATAACGACGAGAACCGCACTGTCTTCCGGGATTACCCAAGACACCTTGGTCTTCTACCCCTACCTGACCGTGATGGCTACGGCGGCCGCCGGGATGGGGGCAGTCACGCTGCTGTACGCTGTGCTGCTGCTCTTCCGCCAGCGCCAGGCGGAGTTCAGGATACTCCGCTGTCAGGGGGCCACCCGGACGCTGCTGGGGGATCATCGGGTGGTCGGTGATTAGATCCAGCGTCCGCTTCTCCGATGGGCTGATGCCGAAGGTCGGCGCAGCCTGCACCATCCGCTCGGGACGGGGTATGGAGGCCCGCTTCCGACTCGGCGACTCGGTAAAGAGTCTTCCGCTGGTGCCGCCCTGTGAACTCACAAAATCGAGAGTGTAGTACGAGCCACTAAACACGCCCGAGGTCTGCTGTCAGACGTGGCGGTCCCGTCTTTCGAGTGTGTTCCGAGACTCCACGCCGACGTAGGAGTCTTCAAGATTCCGTTCCATGCAGAACCTCGTCGTCAGCCTCTGTTCCCAGACGCTGGGGGTCAGGACCAAGATCGTATCAGGGCGGCGCGTATAGTCGTACTCCGCTATGGCTCTCAGACGGTCGTAGAGTGACCGCCGTCGCAGGGCCAGACCCTGACGGATCACTCCGAACGTCCGACCGTCATGGAGGGTGATGGTGGCGTCGAAGCGGCCCCGGCGGTGGAACTCCACGTGCGAACGGAGCCCGTCGATGCCGGGGGACATCGAGGCGGTGAGGCGGTAGACGGCGGCCACCGCGTCCGTCCGGCGGATGAGCAGCGTCAGCCACTCCCTGGACATGGGGTAGGCCCGCACGAAGTCCGAGGGCGTCGCAAAGCCGAGCAGTTCCGCGGCCTCTCTGATGCCGTTAGCCGTAAGGTGATACCTCTGGCTCGAAGTCAAGTGGGCGGTGCCGTGGCTCACGCGCCCGACGATGCCGTCGGCCAGCAGGCCGGCCAGGGCTCGGTGGACCGTGGCGTGCGGCTCGCCGAGAATGAGCGCCAGCTCCACGGAATCGACGAAGGGCGTCTGGCTGAGAGCGTCGAGTAGGTGCCGGCCGTCTGTCGACATTGTCGTTGTCTGGCTTCGCGTCCCCAGTTGCTGCGGCTTCATTCCGTTCCCCGGCGGCAATGGCCCAATAGTCCATTGTGAAAGCCGAGAAAGTTGAAGGTAATGCCCTGCAAGCCATTGTTTTCAGCCCAGTTTTTGTGGTACTAGGCGGATGGATTCGACCGCCCTCTGGGATTATCTACCCTTGTTCGTTGTGGATATTCATCTGCGCAAGTGAATCACGAGATGACCCTCTGTCATGACTAGCGTGCACTTCCCGTGAAGGGGTTTTCAGACCGGATGAGGCTCAATTGAGCTTTATCATGATTGATTCCCTCGTAAAAACCCCTCGTCCTCCGGGGGCAATGGGAGGATAATGTGGGGAAAGGGCATTGGGGCCGCGCCCGGGCGAGGGAGGGGAGCATGTTCCGAGCGCGAGACCCGCAAGAGAGCCTCTGGCAGTCCCAGTTCCTGGTGACGCCGAAGAAGGCTAAGCGCCTGGAGGGGAGTTGGGCCGAGGTTTTCCGAAACGAAGCGCTCCCCCTGATTGACGAGGAGCTCTTTGCTCCGATGTACTGCGCGGACAACGGCCGTCCCAACCGAGCGGTGCAGACCGTCCTCGGGGTCCACCTTCTCAAAGAGATGTTCAACCTCACCGACGGTGAAGCCCTGGAGCAGCTAGAGTTCAACCTACTCTGGCACCACGCCCTGCGGCTGGACATCGAGGAGACCCACCTGCCCCAGAAGACCCTCCACAACTTCCGAGTTCGCCTGATGCAGCACGACGGTGGCCGGCTGGCTTTCCAGGAGACCACGGACCGGATCATCCAGGCGCTGGGCATACGCACCGGAAAGCAACGGCTTGACTCCACCCACATCATGAGCAACATCGCCACACTCACCCGGCTGGGCCTGTTCTGTGAGACGATGCGGTTGTTCCTGCGGGCCTTGCGCTGGGAGCACCCAGAGCTTCGCCCTGTGGTTCCGGAGGGCCTCCTGGGGCGCTATTTGAAGGAAGAAGACGAGGCGACCCACTACGAGGACGCCCACACGGGGGAGGGTCGGCGACGCTTTTCGGTCTGTGCCCGGGACCTCTACCGGCTGGTGGACCGGTTCCGTGGCACGACTGCTGCCCAGCTGGAGGAGTACCGGCTGCTGGAGCGGCTGCTGCGGGAGCAGTGCCATGTGAGCAAACACCGGGACGGGCGCCCGGGGGACGATGACGACGATGCTGAGGAATGCAAGGTGCCCGTGGCCCTGAAGGACCCGAAGCAGGTGTCCGCCGACTCGCTGCAATCGCCCCACGACCCGGATGTGACCTACAGCGGCCACAAGGGGAAGGGGTACGAGGTGCAGGTGGCGGAGACCTGCCACGAGGAGAACGCCACCCAGCTCATCACCCACGTGGAGGTGACCCCCTCGAGTGGGAGCGACACCGACGTGAGCGTGCCGGTCGTTGACGGGCTCGCGGAGCGGAAGGTCCGACCGGACGAGCTCTTCGTCGACACGGCGTATGGGTCGGGCCGCAACGCCTTCGAAGCCTCGCGCCGGGGAACGGAACTGGTGAGCCCGGTGGCGGGGTCGGCGCCGGGGAACTCGCACGAAGGAGAGCGTGACGGACCACCGCCGCTCACCGCCGCGGACTTCCAGATCAACGTCACAGGGGAGCAGGCCACGGTGTGCCCCGCCGGCCACCCGTCCATCGAGGAGTACGAGTTGGAGGATGCGCCGGAGCGGGTAGAGGTCCACTTTGCCGGGACAACATGCGAGCCCTGCCCCTTGCGATCCCGTTGCCCAGTGAAACTGGACCGGCGTGCGGGGGCCTACGTTCTCAAGGCGGACCTGGTGAAGGTGAACATCGAGCGGCGCCGGAGGGCCGAGGCCACCGAGGAGTGGCGCAAGCGGTATGCCATAAGGGCCGGGATCGAGGGAACGAACTCCGAGCTGAAGCGCGCCCACGGGCTTGGGCGCTTGCGGGTGCGAGGGGGCCGTCGGGTGCGGCTTGCCGTCTACCTGAAGGCGTTGGCGTGCAACTTCAAGCGGATGGTCCATGCACGCCTGGTGGAGATGGAGAACACGGCTCAGCGGGCGGTCGGGACGGTACCTGCGGTCGCGGCCGCATGAGGGCGCCGCTCCACAGCTTCCACCGGGTGCCCTGAGCCACGGAAGGGGTACCGCAACGGGATCACGCTTGTCCTGAGCGCGGCAGATGGTGCGGTGAGGCCAGCAGCCGGCATCCCGTGGCCTCCTCCCTTCCAGGCCCCTTCGCACGCCAGGGTTCATCTCAAACAGGCCTTTTTGCGAGGGAATCATGATTAGTCTTGTCGAATTGCATGACCGTTTGCCCAAGCACCTATCGTGAGCGCCGATGCGTTTACCTTAGTGGATGCTGAGTATTATGCGGTCACTGCGTCGGGGTCTGTCACCAGCGGCGGCATTCGGGTTGCCCATACCGCTACTAGGATGGTTGCCGCCATGCCAACCATCAGCATTGTCGCCAAGACGGGTACAAAACGAGTGGTCCCGTACTGAGTAGGCAAGTCGAAGGCCATGTTGAGGGTCGTGGCTAGGGCAAGGCCTGAGGCGATGGCCAGCCCGAAGGCGAGGATCAGCGGGACCGCGAACAGCAGCCCGAGGTCCACGGCCACCGTGAGCACCTTGCCAACTGGCTCGGTGTTTCGGAAGGTCGTGTCAGCCAGATGATGCACAGCCTCGTCGATACCTGGGGCTTGGTCGAGCGACGGGGAAAACGCGGAGACATTCGCTACACCCTGTCATCCGAGGGCATACGCCACGTCACTCACAGAGACCGTGCTCAGATCCCTACGACACGGGGCATCTGGAGCACAGCCCTCACCACCGACCGTCAGGGCCGGAGACGGCACGTCGGTCACCGCATCGACACGTGGGCGCGGCAGACGAAACATGCAGACGGGATCACATGGTTCCTCTCGAAGCTTGAGGCCGAGGCCAGGGCTGATCCTGACAGCGAGCTGCTGTGGTCGGTCCCCACCGCGAGGTCTGACCGGGCCTACAACTGGGGCCAGTCGGCCATCGCCCCGGACGCTGTGGGGAAGATGGTCGCAGAGGGCCTTGAGGAGAGAGCAGAGCCATGTCTCTGAGAGTGGTCAACTGGAATGTCGCGTGGGCTACGCCCAAGTCACGGCTAACCGCTGAAATCCTGAGCCGCATTGGCCGACATGCCCCCGAGGTAGCCTGTCTCACCGAGACACACGACGGGCTGCTGTCTCAACATGGGCACACGATCTGCTCGCAGCCGGACTACGGGTACACGGTCAAGGAAGATCGGCGGAAGGTCATGCTCTGGTCGAGGGAACCTTGGAATCAAGTCGATGACAATGGAAACGACTCGATGCCGCCCAGACGGTTCGTGTCTGGCGTCACACAAACGTCAGTGGGCGAGGTCACCGTCATTGGAATCTGCATCCCCTGGTTCGGATCACGGACTGAGGCTAACCGTAAGGTGGAGCGCAGGGTGCCGTGGGAGGACCATGAACAGTACCTGGGGGGTCTCACTGAGGTTCTCGAACGGGTGGATGTGAAGCGTCTGATAGTGATGGGGGACTTCAATCAGATTGTGGGGCCGGGCAGCCGCGCACGTCCTGAGCTTCGATTGGCACTTCGGAAAGCCTTCTCGCCGAGCATGCAAATAGCTACGTCGGGACTTGCCTTCCAGGGACGTAGAAGCATCGACCACATTGCACTGAGTACGGATTGGGCAGTTAGCTCCCTGAGTGTGATCAGCAACATCCACGAGGGGAGGAAGCTGTCAGACCATTTCGGCGTCGTCGCCGACTTGTCTGTCCAGCACTTCCAGTAGTGTCGGCGTTCCCGCGAGATGGACCACAGAGGATATATGGTAGGGCCCTGACAAGACCATCGGAGGATACATTGGCTGTAACAGTAGTGAGTTGGAACATCGCGACGCGACACGAGCCGTGGCGCCAGCTTCTGCGGATGGACGCGGACATAGCTTTGCTACAGGAGGCTGCTCCGCCACCAGACGACGTAGCTCGGCTGCGGGACGCAACGCTCCCTCCCGCTGACCACTCTGGCCACCCGGACATTGGCCCGCAAGGGTCGTGGGACTCCCATTCGTGGAACGCTGAGGGGGCCGGAACTCTGTACGACCGCTGGCCAATGGTCGTGCGGTTCTCCGACCGGGTGGACGTAGAGTGGTTTCGTCAGGTTGGCCCCGTGTGGCAGCCGGCGGAGGACGAGGTCGCAGTGAGCGGCATCGGCACCATCGCCGCCGCCCGAGTCACGCCCCGCGACGGCTCAATCGAGCCGTTCATTGCTGTCTCTATGTACGCCCGGTGGATCGGGTCGCATCCAAGCGTCAAGACGGCGTGGAGCTTTGGCTACGCGGACTCTTCCGTCCACCGAATCATCTCGGATCTCTCGGCCTTCATCGGCCACGAAAATCCGCAGACGCATCGCATACTGGCCGCCGGCGATCTCAATATCGCGCACGGCTATGGTGATGGCGGCGACCCCTACTGGGAGGCACGATACCGGTCCGTTTTCGAGAGGATGGCGGCCACTGGGCTGGAGTTCATGGGGCCGCAGGCGCCGCATGGTCGGCAAGCGGAGACACCGGCGACGGGCGAACCCGCGGACTCCCGTAACGTCGTCACGTACTACCTCCCCGGTAAGAACCCGGAGACGGCAAGCAATAATCAGCTCGATTACGTCTTCGCCTCCCGCGGCTTTCACGAGGACATCACGGTGCGGGCCATGAATTCTGTCGAAGAGTGGGGCGCAAGCGATCATTGCCGCCTGCTAATCAAGATCGCGGACGGAATAACCCCGCCGTCGACTCCTAAGCCCGAATCCACCGAAGGAGGGCGTCGGGTTAGCGTCCTGAGGCGGCAAGAAGGTGCTCCTGTGCTTCTGGGATAATGGTTTTGTAGCAAAAAAACGGCCCCGGAAAAGGAGCACCCAGTAGATGCTGCCACGCAACCACCCCGACCGGATCCAAATCACCTTCGACGACCGCCGCTTGGTGGCCAATGCCGGGCTGCTCCTTCCGGCCACCCTGGCGCGGCACCTCGGCCTGCCCGAACTCGTCCGGCAGCGCCTCGACCTGGGCGATGCCCCGGGGCGGGCGAACACGAGCGACAAGATGATGACGCTGGTGGCGTCTGCGCTGGCTGGGGGCGACTGCATTGACGACGCCGATGTGTTGCGCACCGGGGGGACGGCCTGCACCCTGGGCGGCACGGTCAAGGCGCCATCCACCCTGGGCACCTTCCTGCGCAGCTTCCGGTGGGGCCACGTCCGTCAACTCGACCGGGTGAGCCGCGAGTTGCTGGCCCGGGCTTGGCAGGCCGGGGCGGGACCCGGCGACGGGCCCCTGACCATTGACCTGGACTCCACCATCTGCGAGACCTACGGACTGGCCAAGGAGGGCGCCCGCCACCACGGCTATACCGGCAAGCGGGGCTACCACCCGCTGCCGGCCATCGCCGCCGGCACCGGAGACGTGCTGATGTCCCGGCTGCGCGAGGGCCGGGCCAACACCGCCCGCGGCGCCGCCCACTTCCTGCGGGAGACGGTGGGACGGGTGCGCTACGCCGGGGCCGACGGACGACTCACGCTACGGGCCGACAGCGGGTTCTACACTCATGGCGTGGTATCCGTCTGCCGCAAGATGGATGTCCGCTTCTCCATCACCATCCGCCAGCACAAAAGCCTGCACAATCTCATCGAGGCGATACCCGAAGATGCCTGGACGCCGATTCCTTACTGGATGGACGGTGCCGCCGATGTGGCCGAGACCACCTGCACCCCCTTCCAGGCCGAGGCGGACGCCGCGCCGGTACGGCTCATCGTCCGGCGGGTGAAGCCGACGCCCGGTTCCCAACTGGCCCTCTTCGCCAAATACAGCTATCATGGCTTCATCACCGACCGGGACGGGGAGTTGCTCGAACTGGAGGCTGACCATCGCCGCCACGCCGAGATCGAGAATGCCATACGCGACCTCAAGTACGGCGTCGGGCTGAACCGTCTCCCCTCGGGCCGCTTCGCCGCCAACGGCGCCTGGCTGGCCGTCCAGACGATGGCCCACAACCTGGCCCGCTGGACGGCGCGGATCGGTCTGGGAGAGCGGATAGCCACCACCAAGACCCTCCGGCGGCGGTTCTTCTCCCTGGCCGGACGGCTCACCCGCTCGGCACGCCGGTTGACCCTGTATCTTCCGGATCGCTGGCCTTGGGCTGAGAAGTTCAGCCGCGCCTTGGCCCGGCTGCGAGCCATTCCACTCCCGGCCTGACGGCACCGTCGGCGACCGACCCACCCACCGGACAACCGAAGATCCCCGCAGACTCGTGCCAGCCCGGTCCGAGAGAGTTCCCTGCTGCGTATTCTCTCGCCATCCCGCGCATCGCAGCTCCCGCAGACGGCCATAGGGGCCCCTGTGCGGCGATGAAGACCGTCCGCCGACCTCCCTACCCCAAATGGAACCCAGACTATTTCCCCTGTAGCTCCCTCACCCCCCTTCCGCTTTCCTCACGCCGTCCATCGGTGTCCTTCGGTGGATTCGGGCTTAACAACCGTACCACCACGAGACTGAACGAATTCTCGAAAGAAGTTCGACAGGTCCCGCCGAGCTGGATTCGATGCGCGACCTCGTGCTCGACCTGATGCCCTCCGCAATGGAGCTGAGACCGTTCCGCTGGAAGTCGAGCTCAAGACCGGATACAACTGGGACCAAATGGAGTAGCGAAGCCGGCAGCAGTCATGCCCCGGCTGGCAGCTTACAGGGCCCGGACTGCCTTCTCAATTTCCGCCGTTGCCACTTCGTACGGAGTTCCAGGCTCGAACCTGAGCGGCTTCCCGAAGTGTACCTCGACATCGCCTCGCCGCAGTAGTGGAAAGTACGACGGGAACCCGGCGCGCCTGACCTTCAATCGCAGTGGAACGATCGGTACCTGGCCTCCGACGCAGATGAGCCCGGTCCCGCCCAGGAAGGGCTTCATTGGCCCCGCCACGGTCAACTCTCCCTCGGGGTAGATCAGCACAGACCAGCCTCTGTCAATGATGCGGCCCAGATTCTCCAGGCTCTTCCGGACATTTCCCTCCTTGGAAAAGGGGAATCCGTTGCCCAGAAGCGGTATCGCCAGGCTGCGTATCGGGCTGCGCCACATGTGATCGGACGCGGCGATGGCTAGGCGGCGGCGGAAACGGGCCGGGATCGACTTCAGGATGATCCCGTTGTCGAGGTGCAGCGTATGGTTCGCGGCGATCATCACCGCGCCGCCGGAACCCAGGTTTTCGGCGCCGTACACCCTGGTCTTGTACGCGAGCGTCATGGCGGGAAACACCAGGCCTCTCTGCAGCAGACCCCTGAGTCCCCTGCACCACAGCGACATGCCCCAGCCTGGAAACTTAATCACGGCGGCCCGCGAGCCCGATTCGACAAGGTTGTGCAGCTGCTGCACGGTCGTGCCAGGTTTGATCTGAGTCTCGTCGACGTAGACGCCGGTCCCCTCCTCGATTGCCGACAGAAGCTCGACCCGCTTCAGCGAGTCAAGCTCCAGATCGTCGTCAAGCGCCATGCCGGCGCTGACCTTAGCCGGAGGGATGCCGGCTATCTCAGCCACCATAAGCTCAACGGCGCTGCGGCTGACTTCGGGCGTCTGTGCTGAGGTCTCCTTCGACGGCATAGCCGTCACCCCCGTGAGGCGGTCCACCACGACCGTCTTCTTGACCTTCAGAGTATGAGTCCGAGGGAGGTCATCCTCCGGCCAGACTGTGTGGCCGCGAATCCTCTGGTGTTCTGCGAGATGGTTGTTGGTCCACGAGACGGCTTCGTCTGACTTGTCGGGCTCCTCCATGAGGAGTACAGCGTGGACTTCTACTCTGTCTCCCTTCGTGAGACCCACTACCGTCGCGTCCGCGATGTGCGGATGCCTGACGAGAACGGCTTCGATATCCTCCGGGTACACGTTCTGCCCACTGGGCAGGACGATCATGTCCTTCTTTCGACCCCTGACGTGCAACGATCCCTCTCCGTCGATGAACCCCAGATCGCCCGTCCTGTACCACCCGTCGGAAAACGCCTCCGCCGTTCGGTCCGGCGCCTCCCAATAACCTTGAGTCACGTTGGGGCCCCGGACAAGGATCTCCCCATCACTGGTGATCTTGACATCCACTCCTGGGACTGGAGGCCCTGTGGAGCGGAAATCGGGCTGGTCCACGGTGTGACAGCTGATGACGGGACTGGCCTCAGTGGCGCCGTATCCCTGGATGATCGTGACGCCGAGCTTCTCCCACTTCGCTCCGAGATCGGCGTCGAGCGCAGCGCCGCCCGTGAAGATGATGTCGAGAGCGCCTCCAAGCCGCTTCCGGACTCTTCTGAAGACAATCCGACGGGCCCAGGTCGGCAGGTGCTGCGCGACGGCAAGGGAGCGGGCCCAGAGCTTCTGCTTGCCCTGTCTTGCGACTTCTCGCTCTATCCCTTTCATCAGCAGGTCGAGCGCCTGGGGTACAAGCAGCATGAGCGTGGCACGGCGCTCGCCGGCAGTCCTCACCAACACGGTGGGCTGCATACTCGTGAGATAGGTGATGTTGGAGCCGGCCCTCAGCGGCACGAGCAGACCGCCCATCTGCTCGAACATGTGGCTGAGCGGGAGTATCGACAGCAGGCGATCAGTGGACTTCCCTGGAACGTGCCGGGTGACTCCCACCATGTTTGACAGAAGGTTCCCATGCGTGAGCATCACGCCTTTCGGGTCTCCCGTAGTACCGGAGGTAAACATGATCTCGACCAGGTCGTCCCAACCCAGAGCGACGGGGCGGGGCTCTCCCATCTGAGAGGACTCCGATTCGACATCGTCCAAGCGTACCTCCGGAACCTCGAATCCGTCGGGCCGGTCCGGCGTCACGCTGGATACGAAGGCCAGCTTGGGCCGGGTCCTGGAAGACACCCTGTCCACGAAGTCGGCGTTGCTCCGCAGGTCAATCGGCACCGCGGCCGCTCCGGCACGGACGCAACCGAAGAAGGCCAGTACCCACTGGGGACAGTTGGGCCCCCAGAGGAGAACGCGGTCTCCCTTCTCCACGCCTCTGCTCTGGAGGAAACTGGCGACCCGGCCCGCACCATCCCACAGGTCCTGGTACGACCAGGTCAGATACCTGAATCCCGGTTTGAAGTGCAGCGCGGGCCGGGGACCGAAGGCCCTAGCCCTAGCCTCCAGGAACTCGACCAGCGTCTCGCCCTCTTCCCGCCACTCCGCGCTATATGTCGCCATCTCGACCTCGCGTGCCTTTCTCGTGGTCGTCCAGGAGCATCTTAACCGGGATTTCCCATATTGGCAGTCTTCAGGCTCAAAGGGCAGCCCAAACGAGATAGTTGCATCATAGTCAGGTCCTGCAAGGCCAGTCAATGGTCGGTCTATCCGATTAGGGATGCGTTTGTAGGCGTTGACCACCCTTCTTGTCCGTCTTTGTCGCCTTCGGCTCCCTGCCAATGGGGTGAAAGCGCATTGAAGACAAGCCGACTCCCTGGAGCGCGCTCTCCCTCTTGGCAAGATCGTGGTTGTATTCTCCCTCAGCTTGGCGCCGGCGATAATCGGCCGATTCGATCCAACACTCCCTGGAACAACCGTCGAGGAACCGACACCTCGGACAACTGAAAGATCAATCGCCGCGCGTGCCGCACCAGACGGCCTCCCATCTTGATCAGCTTGACCTGCACGCTCCGCAGCGACCAGTGTTTGACCGCGTTGGGCAGGCATAGCCGGCGAAGGAAGTTCCCAAGGTTGTACGCCAGGATGAACAGAGACAGACGCACCCGGTTGGCCACGAACCGATGGCAGGACAGCCGAGTCCAGTTCAGCGCGTACTTCCCCTCTTTGATCCACTGCTCGGCTGTCCCTCGTCCATTGTAGAATCGAACCACTCCTTCCGGGCCAGCCGTCATGTTCGTGACGATGAAGGCCACCCGAGGGAACAGCTCTCCCCTATGCCACTCCACCTTGGCCACCACCCGCCGCGCGCGGTCCCAACTCCCGGCACGATACCAGAAGTCGTCGTATAGGATCACTGGACGTTTCGGCGGCCTCCCCACAGGTCGTATCAGCAGTGGAGCGATCTCCCATTGCAGCACCTTGTTGCTCGGCAGCCGTATTGCGTAGAAGACTCGCCGCTCCTCCAGGTACTCATAGATGTCCGGCTTAGCGAATGCGGCGTCGGCGCGAAAGTACCGGCGCACTCTTGTCGCCCCGTAGCGGGACAGGATCGGTTCCAGCACCTGCCTCCACATGTGTGCACTATGTACGTTCCCCGCACGCAGCATCGCGCCCTCGCAGTCCCCGAATGGTTGAACTACAACACTAGCCCGAATCCGTATCTGTAGAGCCGTCTTTGGGGGTTCTGGTTACTGAATGCGTTACTAGCCTGAGAGGGGCAAAAGAAAACGCCGCTTAGGTGTTACCCTAGCGGCGTCTCGCCCAAAAGGAGACGGTGCGGGATGCTTATGTCCGCACCACCACTGCAATTATACTACACTCACACCTCTCGGCATCCGCCAGGGGTGATTACGTGCTGGGGATATGCCGCCAGTCGATGCCTTTCTAAGGTTTCGACTGGCCTGGGTGTTAGCAATCCGCTGGCGGTCGGAGGGTTGCAGTACCCGAACGCCGTAATCGACGTGGCCACATACCACACAGAAGGTCTCGCGTTCGTGGTGCTGAAACATCACCCCGCGGCAACGTGGGCATTGGGGAAGCGGCATCAGTCCAGTCCGGTCACAGCCGCCGCCTTAGCTGCGTCCATGCCAGCCTCCACCAACTGCTTGAACGCTCGCGCCCTCGAAGCTATGTCAGCCGCCCTAAGCTCTGTGAAGTCCAGGTCCAGAGTTGGAGTGTCGAGCTTGACGGTTAATTCCTCGACGACCAGCTTTGCCAGGGGTTGGATAGTGGAGCTCAGGAACTGCCTGTAGGACTCCCTGGCCGAGCCGCCTGTGCCGTGGATGCTCGATGGAATACCGTAGACGCCGAAGATGTCACCCTTGACGTCGGAGCGGAGCTTGCCGAGAGAGTCAGGCGGGTCGGCGCCGAGCCGGTTTGATTTCCAGTCTCTTTGCGGCGCCGCGGCGGTCCCGTCGCCCCAGCCGGTACTTGTAGTGTCGACGATGTGGAGCCGACCACGACCAGACTTGATATCGGCTTTCAGCTTGGCGACGTCGGCGGCTTCGGGAAGCGGGAGCACGTAGGATGTTGCGGTGCTGGTTTCCTCAGCTAGACGCCGCTCGATCCACGTCGCCAGAGCTCGCGTTTCGTCGGCCATGCCGAGGGGAGAGATACCGGCCCAGGGCTTGCTAGGCTGCGTTGCGTAGCGAAGATGTAAGACCGCATTGGCGGGGAGTGTTCGCTTGATCACCTTGCCAGACGCTAGGGGTAGCTCGACGGCGTAACGCCATGATTCCGGACGGGTCCCGCCGGACACCTTCCATGAGCTCGCCTGGGTGAGCTCGACCGCTCCGTTCACGTCCAGCGCAAAGACAGCCTCTCCGCGAACGGCCAGACCTCGACCGATGGCGGCCAGCACGGACGGCGTGAGGGGCATCGTTGCAGGGGTAGCAGGCGCAACGGTTGCCGATGCGAAAGCACGGGACCATAAGCCAGCGGCCGCCTCTACAGCTCCCAGGGCTTCGACCGATGGCGGAACACTAGAGCCGCCCGCCTGGGATATCAGCGCCGACACGATAGCGTCTGTTGCCGACTCTCGGTGCTCGAACCTGCCGAAGGGCCACATCCTCATATGGCCTCCGCTCGACGCTCAATGAAGGGTGCGAGAATCTGAGCCGCGCCACTGTGAAGCCATGCGTTGTACCCGAACCGTTGGGGGGCCGACGGCGGAGATTCCAGCCAGTAACCGACGATCTGCGCCGCCGCCTTGTTCATTGCATCCTCCGGCGCGTTCGGTGCCCGACTCTCGATCATCTTAGTTGCCGCCGCCAAATTCGGCAAAAGGATGCTGGCGTAGTACGGCGGCACGTCTGAGGTAGACGCAGTCACCGATACCCGTACTTGATTCGCAAGCTGGCCCAGGGTGAGTGTGACGCTCATGTTATGTGTGCCACTTGAGCGTGAGGTAAAGCCGGTCGTTCTTGATTATGCCGATGATGTCCCACCGGACGCCGTAGTCGTCAATGACGCGCATCGTTTCGTCCAAGTCGCCGCGTTGCAGAATCTTGAACTGCGCCGTGGAAGTGTTGAGCGTTCTCGCGGAAGTCTTGATGAACCGCTCGGCGGGCTTTACCTGAACCTTTTCGGCCCACACTTTCGCCAGATGTACCCACGTCTCAATTTCACCGCCGAAGGAGTCCCGCGTGACGGTGCGGTGCTGAATCTCGATTAAGCGGTTGAGGCGCCCCACTTTAGCTGTGGTTGGTTTCCTGCTTGTGGAAGCCGCCCTTGCGGAGAATCTTGACCGCGTGGAGCATGACCGCCGTTAGCTGAATCTGGCCCTTGCCGGCCAGGGTGATCTCGTCGGGAATCAGCGTCACGTTGCCCCACACCGGAGCTACCATGTCGCGCCGGTTTCCACGCCTCACGATGGCGTTCTGCTTGTTGGAAGCCTCGCCCGGGACGTTGGCCGACACCCTCACGCCGCCCGAATCGTTGCGGATGCGTGCCAGCGCGTTTTGCTCTCCGTCTGCCGGAAGCTTCGTCGCTGCGTTGCCGAAGGTGTCTGAGCCCATGACAACGCGAATGTCGGACAGGTCGAAAGCGTACCGCCCGTCTACCCGCCCGTACAGCAGCGAGCTTACATAGTGCGCGTAATCGCTGGCCGCTGACCGTGCGTGGTTGTCCAAGTTGGTGCCGGTCAAGAGGCCGTTGGTGCCCTGGATGATCTCTTTATCGAGCTTGTCAGCAAGGCCACCTTGCAGGGCCTCACGGAGCGCGTCGCCCATGCCCGCCATGCGCTGCGCGTCTTCCCTCGACCAGAAGAAACTCGTCTGAATCCGGCCAGGGGTGAGCACGTCGGCGGTGAACGCGCCGGTAGTCTCAGACTGTGAAGCGTTTTCCGCTGGCACACCCGCCGCAGGGTCGCTGGTCAGCACCGGGAAAGCCGTGTCACCTACTGGGACAACAGGGCTTTGGATGCCCAGGAAGGCCGCAACGGACTGCGGGAACACGAAGCCCGTGATCTCCGTTTGAGTCCGGCCCACGTCGGACGGTGCAGGCGTGACGGCCCGCTGCTCCATCAACATCTCAGTGGGTATATCGTTGGGTGCTAGGCCGCGTTCGGACTGGACCTCACCGATTGCGCCGGCGGAGGCCCGATGCTCCATGACGTTGGTGAACATCTCCCCCAGGTCGAAGCGGGAGTTGACGTCTGCCCATTCCCGCGTCTCAGGGGTAGTGTCGGCGTCGTCGTCGGCTTTGATGGTCGCCCTCAACTCGACTTCCTGGGCCTTGAGCTCATCGACCAACTTCTCACGCTGAGAGATATCGTCTTCGCTTTCCGCCGCTGCCAGGTCGTTGACCTTCTTCCGCGTCTCGCTCATGCGAACCTGAATCTTCTGAATAGGTGTCATAGTCTGCATCTCCTGGGTAGTAGTGCCTATAGTGAATCGTGTGTCCGTCTCGCGTCTCGACCGTCCTAACGCTGGTGTCTCGATGCAGCTCCGCCATGTACTCTTTCCAAGAACGAAAGCCGCTCTCGGTCGGCGCAACGGCGGGACGCATCTCTAGGCCGTCTGAACTGATAGCCCTAGACATGATGCCATGGTATAGGATTCAAGGATGAAAGTCAAGCAAAAGTATCTAGGAGAGGTACCAAGGAGCGGTCACACTGAGGCATAGGACAGCTTACGGACCGGCGCGGAGCTGGCCCTTTCCCAGGCTCCACAAGCTAAAACCGCCGCCGCCGCTACGTCGTCACGGGCCTTGTTGTTTGAGCCCTTTTTAATCAGCCGCACGTTGCCCGCCTTATCGTTCTCTACCATCGCGGCGCTCATGGACACCACTAGCAGATTACGGCTCCCAGGGTCCACGGAGAGCGGCCCATCGCGGCATATCTTCCTGAGAGCCCTTATGTCCTCGCTGCTACTGGACCACTGAGTGACACGCGGCTCGATGGCACAGGCGTTTCCCACGACGTCGCGCAGCTCGGAGAGCCTGAATCGATCACAGACGATCTTGACCGGCGCTCCCCACTTGTCGCAAATGGCTTCCCACAGTGCGCTCGGCGGCTGGACTCTGAGGCCCTGAGCGAGCGATAGAGAGCCGTTAGCCACCAACTTGGTATAAACCCCTGTCGGCACGTTGTCCCGTCGCTCCTGTGCGTCCAGGTCCGGGATTCCTGGGGCGCAGGCGATTGCTTCCATGCGGCCCGATTTCCACACGGCGACAGCCGCGCTCCATGCTCGACCGCCGCCCAGGTCCACGCCAACAATGGGCTTGCCGGACGGAATACCCTCTGGCCGCGACGTTCCCAACCTCCAATCATCAACCGTGAGTAACAGTGTGTTCTCATCCTGCGTCGGGACGTTCAATCTGTAGCTGAGGAAGCGGGCTTTGAGTCTTGAATCCCGTTGCGCCGCGTCCCGTTCCTCTAGCAGCACGGCTCGACTCTCGGCATACTTCGATTTCAAGGGGTTGGCCTTGCGGATGGTCGGCCAGCGATCCCACGTCTCAGCATCGCCCACAAGAGATTGAACGAACGTTGAGCCCTGAGTACCGGCATCCACCAAGTCATACCACCAATGCCCCGGAGCGCCGAGGGGCGCAAGTGTCCCGATGCAGATCACCCGTAGGCTCGATAGCGGCTTTCCCTGGGCCGTCTGGATGGCGTCGTACATGAGTCCGCCGCCGATGATCTCCCATGCCCCAGGCTCATCGGCTACCAAAATCGGGCTTCCTATAATTCCAAACGCCGTCTTGCCGTTGGAGCTCATCACCCTTAGCTTGGTATTCGTCGGCTTGTGGGTGATGCCCAGGCGTGTCACGGAGTCTATGAAACGGTAGTCGCCCGTGGGTTCGAGCTCGGCGCGTATCGGACGGTAGACGTTCCTTGCTTGCTCCAACGATGCCGCGCACAGTAGGTATTCCGCCCCTTCCTCGAACCACTTATCCCCAGGCGTCAAGCACCTCTCAAGGATGTAGGCTGCCAGGGTAGATTTCCCTTCGCCCCTGGGGAGACTTAGCGCAGCCGTGCGGATGCCGGGGGCTAGGGCGCGGCTAAGCCCGAATCCACCGAAGGACACCGATGGACGGCGTGAGGAAAGCGGAAGGGGGGTGAGGGAGCTACAGGGGAAATAGTCTGGGTTCCATTTGGGGTAGGGAGGTCGGCGGACGGTCTTCATCGCCGCACAGGGGCCCCTATGGCCGTCTGCGGGAGCTGCGATGCGCGGGATGGCGAGAGAATACGCAGCAGGGAACTCTCTCGGACCGGGCTGGCACGAGTCTGCGGGGATCTTCGGTTGTCCGGTGGGTGGGTCGGTCGCCGACGGTGCCGTCAGGCCGGGAGTGGAATGGCTCGCAGCCGGGCCAAGGCACGGCTGAACTTCTCAGCCCAAGGCCAGCGATCCGGAAGATGCAGGGTCAACCGGCGTGCCGAGCGGGTGAGCCGTCCGGCCAGGGAGAAGAACCGCCGCCGGAGGGTCTTGGTGGTGGCTATCCGCTCTCCCAGACCGATCCGCGCCGTCCAGCGGGCCAGGTTGTGGGCCATCGTCTGGACGGCCAGCCAGGCGCCGTTGGCGGCGAAGCGGCCCGAGGGGAGATGGTTCAGCCCGACGCCGGGCTTGAGGCCGCGTATGGCATTCTCGATCTCGGCGTGGCGGCGATGGTCAGCCTAAGAGTTCGAGCAACTCCCCGTCCCGGTCGGTGATGAAGCCATGATAGCTGTATTTGGCGAAGAGGGCCAGTTGGGAACCGGGCGTCGGCTTCACCCGCCGGACGATGAGCCGTACCGGCGCGGCGTCCGCCTCGGCCTGGAAGGGGGTGCAGGTGGTCTCGGCCACATCGGCGGCACCGTCCATCCAGTAAGGAATCGGCGTCCAGGCATCTTCGGGTATCGCCTCGATGAGATTGTGCAGGCTTTTGTGCTGGCGGATGGTGATGGAGAAGCGGACATCCATCTTGCGGCAGACGGATACCACGCCATGAGTGTAGAACCCGCTGTCGGCCCGTAGCGTGAGTCGTCCGTCGGCCCCGGCGTAGCGCACCCGTCCCACCGTCTCCCGCAGGAAGTGGGCGGCGCCGCGGGCGGTGTTGGCCCGGCCCTCGCGCAGCCGGGACATCAGCACGTCTCCGGTGCCGGCGGCGATGGCCGGCAGCGGGTGGTAGCCCCGCTTGCCGGTATAGCCGTGGTGGCGGGCGCCCTCCTTGGCCAGTCCGTAGGTCTCGCAGATGGTGGAGTCCAGGTCAATGGTCAGGGGCCCGTCGCCGGGTCCCGCCCCGGCCTGCCAAGCCCGGGCCAGCAACTCGCGGCTCACCCGGTTGAGTTGACGGACGTGGCCCCACCGGAAGCTGCGCAGGAAGGTGCCCAGGGTGGATGGCGCCTTGACCGTGCCGCCCAGGGTGCAGACCGTCCCCCCGGTGCGCAACACATCGGCGTCGTCAATGCAGTCGCCCCCAGCCAGCGCAGACGCCACCAGCGTCATCATCTTGTCGCTCGTGTTCGCCCGCCCCGGGGCATCGCCCAGGTCGAGGCGCTGCCGGACGAGTTCGGGCAGGCCGAGGTGCCGCGCCAGGGTGGCCGGAAGGAGCAGCCCGGCATTGGCCACCAAGCGGCGGTCGTCGAAGGTGATTTGGATCCGGTCGGGGTGGTTGCGTGGCAGCATCTACTGGGTGCTCCTTTTCCGGGGCCGTTTTTTGCTACAAAACCATTATCCTAGAAGCACAGGAGCACCTTCTTGCCGCCTCAGGACGCTAACCCGACGCCCTCCTTCGGTGGATTCGGGTTAAAGGGGAATTCCGATACCGCCGTCAGACATTCTTTGGGGGGCTTTGCGCCGTTCACCATAGCGTATCCTCGAACGCCTGGGTGTAGGTGACGTCACCGTTGAAAATGTCACAGGCCGCAAGGGTGACCACAAGCCGGATGTGGTTCAAGCAAATCCACGAGTCGGCCATCTGGTAGACGTCGACACCTTCGGAACAATAGGCGCACGTCGTAGACGGCTCAGGCTCAGGCGTGATAGCCTTGAGAAGGCTGTTGTGTTTTGAGTACGGCGCCGCTGATTCCGGCGCCGTTGCTTGTTGAGCTACCATCACGCCAACCCCATCTCCCGTGCCAAGCGCCTCACGTCGGCGGGCGCATATCCGACATAGGTCCTCCCGCCTGGGGAAGTCCATGAGTCGGCTGCTATCAGTCCCTTGGCCGTCCAGAGGAGGAGTGTCTTTCGTGTGATGTGCAGCTCCGCCGTCGCCGCCGCCCTTGATAGTCCTGAGATGGTGGTCTTCATTGGGGGTTGTACCTCCGGTATTTCTGCCAGGATGGGCAAGCCGCGTTATCGCCCTTACACTCGATCACCATAAAGCCAACGCTGCCATGTTCGGGGTCCGCCCATTTCTTGATGTGATAGGTGGCATTGGTGCGGCTCAGGTAGGCTCTTGGCAGGGGTATGTAGAACGGTGACAACGTCTCGGGGTCGTGTTGAAGTATCCAGCCGTGAAGGTGCGGTCCCTTCATGTCGATGTCGGGGTCTGTGTGCGAGTAATCGGGCTCCCACGGCTTGCCGGTGCCAGGAAGATCGTCAGGCGTGATGTTGTCGTCGTGGTCTGCCATTGTTCAACCCCTTTGTTTAAATGTCATAGTAGTATACTACTATAAGCGAAGGGAAGTCAAGGGTCAGCCCTATATTGGGGTGTACCTGGGCTCGGTGAGGGGTTGCTAGCTGGACTGAGTACAGCGCAGGGAGTGGATAAAGAGGGTGAACTGAGCCGCGTTTTATCTCAGTACACCCACTATTTCGGCATATCCGTAGCTAATTCTAAGTCAGCCTGCGGAGCCACAGCCGAGCGCCGACGGCTTTTTCCGTGCATGTTCCTCAACCTAGGGCCACCTATGTCCGCTTCAAGAGGAGACGGGTGTTAATCCGCCTCAGGCGGATGGCGGGTTCGATCCCAGACTGCATCGAACCAGCCGATTTTAGCGGCTTTATCTAAACCCCTCGCGAAGGTTGGGAAACTGTTTCCGACTCCGTCAGCATCGTGCTAGCATGATTCCGCTAATACCGCCTTCAGCTACAATATGCTAGTGAAGGAATCTACATGTCGCAAGGTCTGCTTCGTTACCGTCATAATGGTTTATACGAGGCCCAAACTCGCGTTGAACGGTATCTGGGGCCGCCCTAGACTGGTGTCGCCGAGCGTCGTAACCAGCGCGGCTTGAGGGTATAAATTTTGTCGTTGAGGCCAGGCGTCGATAACGTGAGGAGAGTTTTTGTTACTTGGGCTCTCGTTGTGGCCACCGCGTCGGTCGCGGGGGCTGCGCTACTCCAAGCCGCCTCCACGAGTCCAGACACCATCCTAGGGTGCGTTGACAAGGAAGGAAAACTCCGCCTACTAAGTCACCCGGCACCTGAGGACTCCGGCGACGAATCCAGCGGCGGCGAGGGAAAAAGCGAAGGCTGCCGTAAGAACGAAGTCGAGATCCAGTGGAGTATCCAAGGCCCGGAGGGCCCGCAAGGCCTACAAGGCTACGAAGGCCCTCAGGGTCCCGGAGGCCCGCAAGGCGATGAAGGTGCGCGAGGCCCCGAAGGTGCACAGGGTCCACCCGGGTCCCAAGGTCCTCCTGGCCCTCCCGGGGATCCAGATACGACCACGGCCGCCGCTCTTGTAGACCTGGAGGGCCGGGTCGCTGCACTGGAGCAGCAGTCGGGTTCTGTTCCCCCCCGCGCCCGTTGGTGCGCCTGGCCCGACAGCTCCCCTTTATCAGGATGTCCTCGACATTTTAGGCGACACCGGCACGATTCTTCCGCTAATCGACTCGTCCGGTAGCCTTGGAGACAACTTTGCTACCGTTCCGGGCACTAACGGCTTACAGGCTGTCTTCACTTGGAATGAGAATGCACGACCTTCAGATGAACGGCTCTTTTATAAGGGTCTCGTGCCGTATGTGGAGTTCGATGGAGCCGACGAAGAGGCGGATAGCCCTGACAACGCATATTGGAGTAGGGATGACAGTGGGCCTAATCCTATGTCGATGGGGCGTGGGTTCGTATTACAGATACGCCGGCCCTAAGCAACATTCTCACCAAATGGACCGGGAGCCAACGTGAGTGGCTATTGCAGATAGAACGTGGCGATACTCTAGCTTTCTATGCCCGTGACGAGTCGGCGAGCGTTAACGTGTCCAGAATATCAGACTCTGCGGTGCCCCAAGGTAGGTGGCTGTTCATTGTGCTCACCTATGACGCGACTGGCGGTGCGACGGCGATGAATGGGGCCACACTCTACACGGATGGTTCTGTTGAGGCTAGCAGTGCTACCAATAACGCGTCGTATGTCGCCATGGGGCGTAGTACGGCGCGGATGCAGCTCGGGCAAATAGACGAGAGTGGCAATCAACCGTTCAACGGCCGCATGGCTGGCGGCCCACTCGGCCCCTTCTTCGTTCAAAGAGAGCTGTCGGCCGGTGAGGTTCTGCAGCTGTACGAGTTGGGACGGACGGCGCTGGAACTACCGTAAGTCGTCTTCTCCTCGCCTCTCGCGAGCGGGCCCCCGGCGTCCGCCGAGCAGTTCGGACCGATCAGCCCAGTTCGCTGTGGGCCCAGGTCAGGAGCTCTTCGGTCTCGTCCCAACCGATACAGTCATCGGTGATCGAAATGCCGTACCTGAGCTCCGATGGGTCGCCTTCCAGCCTCTGCTTGCCGGGGAACAGGTTGCTCTCTAGCATGCATCCGATGATACCGGTGTTGCCGGCCGCACGCTGCGAGACGACGTTCCGGAATGCGGTCGCTTCCCTTTTGTGGTCGTTGTTCGAGTTCCCGTGGCTGCAGTCCACCAGAAGCCGAGATCGGACACCGGCCGCCGTAAGTTGTCTGTGTGCCTCGGCGATGGCCTCTCTGCCATAGTTCGTGCCCCGCTTGCCGCCTCGAAGGACCATGTGACCGTATGGGTTGCCGGTCGTGTGGACAATAGCGCTCCGGCCGTGACGGTCGATGCCGAGAAAAGCGTGGGGCGACCTCGCCGAGGTGATGGCGTCGGCCGCAACCTGGGTGCTTCCGTCGGTCGAGTTCTTGAATCCGACCGGCATGCTGAGGCCGCTCGCCATCTGTCGGTGGGTCTGGCTCTCGGTGGTGCGAGCGCCGATGGCCACCCAGGAGACCAGTCCGGCGATGTACTGGGGCACTATGGGATCGAGAAACTCGGTGCCGGCATATACCCCCAGCTCTCCAATCTTCAAAAGAAGGGCACGAGCCCGACGCAGGCCCGACGCGATGTCGAAGGTATGGGTGAGGTTTGGGTCGTAGATAAGACCTTTCCACCCGACGGTCGTGCGCGGTTTCTCGAAGTAGACTCGCATCACGATCAGGAGTCGATCGCTGAGCTTCTTGGTGAGGTCCTTGACTCGGCCGGCGTACTCAAGCGCGGCCTCTTCGTCGTGGATCGAGCAGGGCCCGACGACTGCCATCAGCCGGTTGTCCTTGCCATCGATAATCCGCTCGACCTGCTCCCTCCCTTCTAAGACCGTCTGCTCGACCTCGGACGGGATCGGCAGCTGCTCTATGAGCTCGGCTGGCGTGATTAACGGCTCGGCGCTGCTGAGACGAGTGTCCCTTGTAGCTGTCTTCTGCATTTTGGCGGTCCTTCCTCGTTCGCCGTTCTTTTCGTAAGTCACCCTTGCCTCTTTTGGGCATCAAAAAACCCCAACCGCTGCCGGTTGGGGTCCTCGTGTTTGGTTGTCTTGGTTAGCTGAGTCTAGGTCGCGCGCACAGTCCCTCTACCGGCAGCTTGGTGCCTGCTAAAATAAAAGTACCAGTACGTACCCATGTATGAACTCGGCTTACTCATTGCGTATAGCATATTCCATCCAGGTGCCGAACGTCAAGGACGACAGCGGGAGTCCGCAAAGTTCTCAAGGTGCTGCCGCGAATAGCGGCCATTGGAGTCGTCCATAGCAACCGCCCCCACCCCAGATTCCTCGCCCGATGCCGCATCGGGGCTCGGAAAACGTGTTGCTCTCGGGGGACAGCCGGTCCGTTCGACGTCGTTTCCAAGGAGTAGCATCCCTACACCTCGCGATACTCTCCTTCGACGGTGTCGCCTGATTCGTCCGATTCGCCGTCACCGCCTGTCGCGCCGTCTCCGTCCTCTGATGGGCCGTCCCCGGGTGCCTCGGGTTGGCCATAGACAGCCTGTCCAACCTGCTGGAGCACTGTCTGCAGCTCATCCGCAGCCGAGCTGATCTGTCCGGTATCTTGTCCTGCGAGGGCAGTGCGTACGGCCGCGATTTTCCCTTCGATCTCGTCTTTTAGTTCTGCCGGGACCTTGTCCTCGTTTTCCTTGAGCAGCTGTTCGGCAGCGTAGGCCGCATTCTCCGCACCGTTGCGTAGCTCCACCTCTTCACGTTTGGTCTTGTCCTCTTCGGCGTGCTCCTCGGCGTCCTTGATCATGGCGTCGATCTCTTCCTTGGACAGGCCGGAGCTGGCCGTGATGGTGATTTTCTGTTCCTTGCCTGTCCCCTTGTCCTTGGCCGAGACGTCCAGGATACCATCCGCGTTGATGTCGAACGTGACCTCGACCTGGGGGGTCCCTCTCTGGGCCGGCAGGATCCCGTCCAGCATGAACCGACCGATGGTCTTGTTCTCAGTGGCTATGGACCGTTCGCCCTGAAGCACGTGCACCTCGACGCTGGTCTGACCGTCGGCGGCGGTCGTGAATATCTCGGACTTGGCCGTCGGTATTGTAGTGTTGCGGGGGATGAGTGGGGTCGTCACGCTGCCAAGGGTCTCTATGCCGAGGGTCAGCGGCGTCACGTCGAGCAGGAGGATGTCCTGCACCTCACCCTGCAATACGCCGGCCTGTATGGCCGCGCCGACGGCAACGACCTCGTCCGGGTTCACTCCCTGGTGAGGTTCTTTGCCAAACAGATCGACCACCACCTTCTGGACTGCCGGCATCCGGGTCATCCCGCCGACCAGGATTACCTCCTTAATGTCGCCCGAAGCTACCTCTGCGTCGGCCAAAGCCTGTTTGCAGGGGTCTATAGTCTTCTGGACCAAGTTCCCTACAAGCTGCTCTAGCTTCGCGCGCGTAAGCGTCATGACCAGGTGCTTGGGTCCGGCGGAGTCGGCGGTAATGAACGGCAGGTTTATCTCGGTCTGTGTCAGGGTAGAGAGCTCGATCTTGGCCCGCTCAGCCGCCTCACGCAGACGCTGCAAGGCCATCCGGTCCTGCCTGAGATCGATGCCCTGCTCCTTCAGGAACTCGCCGGTTATCCAGTCGACGATGCGCTGATCGAAGTCGTCGCCGCCGAGGTGCGTGTCACCGTTGGTGGCCTTGACCTCGAACACTCCCTCGCCAAGCTGTAGGATGCTGATGTCGAAGGTACCTCCACCCAGATCGAAGACTGCGATAGTCTCATCGTTTTTCTTGTCGAGTCCATAGGCCAAGGAGGCCGCTGTCGGCTCGTTGATGATGCGCAATACCTCTAGTCCCGCGATCCGACCTGCGTCTTTGGTGGCGTTGCGCTGGCTGTCGTTAAAGTACGCCGGCACTGTTATGACGGCCTGGGTGATCTTCTCACCCAGCTTGGCCTCGGCGTCGTTTTTGACCTTCTGGAGAATCATCGCCGAAACCTCGGGCGGTGCGTAGTTCTTGTCGCCCATTACGACATGAGCATCGCCGTTGGTGTGCTCTACCATCTTGAAGGGGACCAGCTTCATATCCTTCTGGATAGTATCCTCGTCGAAACGCCGGCCCATGAACCGTTTCACGGAGAAGATGGTGTTCTCCGGGTTGGTCACGGCCTGGCGCTTGGCAGTCAGACCTGTATACCTTTCGCCGGTCTTCGGATTCGTTCCCACGACCGACGGGGTCGTGCGTGCTCCCTCCGCGTTCTCTATGACTCGCGGATCGCCTGCCTCGATTACCGCCATGCACGAGTTGGTTGTCCCTAGGTCGATTCCTAGAACCTTTGGCATTACTGGGCCTCCTCCTCGGTCTTTTCTGGTTCTACTTCCGGTCCTTCAGGCTCTTTGGCGACGATTACCTGGGCGGCCCGTAGGACCTTGCCGTGGTATTTGTAGCCGTCTCTGATGACCTCGATCACTTTGCCTTCCTCGGCATCGCTCGTCTCTCTGTATTGAACGGCCTCGAGCTCCCGGGGCTCGAAGTCACGGTCCTGAGCCTCTATCCTGGTGACCCCCTCGGAGTTTAGGGTCTGGTTGATGTTTCTCAACACAAGGTTGAGCCCGTCAAGCCATCCGGGGGCGACGGCATCTTGCGGCACCAGAGACAGTGCCCGTTCTAAGTCATCGACGGTAGTCAGCATCTTGAGGAGAAGCTGGGAGTTGGTCGAGCGCCTAATCTCTTCCATTTCCGCGAGAGCGCGATTCTTGTAGTTGACAAGGTCGGCTTGGGCCCGTTGGGCCATGGTGCGGAATTGGTCCTTTTCCCGTTGCGCTTCTAAAAGCTGCTCCGTGAGGAGCAGGGGCGTGACGTCAACCTCTTCCGGCTGATGAGCCTCCTCATCAGGCCCAGGTCCTCTTTGTGACTCGTCTTCCACTTTCACGCCTATGGTCCTCCCACAGCGCCAGAGTCTGGCAGATGGGCATGGAGCAGCTCGAACATCTCATCCAGGCTCTCCGCCAGAAAATGCCTTAGCTCTCGAGTCCCGACCGCGTTGACTCGGGTCCGTATTCGGAGCATGTGGTTGAACGCCTCTAGTATAAGCTGGACGCCTGCTAGGTTCAGGCCGAGGTCTCCAACAAGATGTTTGATCAGCTTCAGCCGGGCGATGTCCTCCTCTGAATAGAGGCGCAGCATGCCCACGGTTCGGGAAGGACTGACAAGCCCGGCCCGCTCGTATTTGCGAAGGGTCTGCGGATGCATCTCGAGGATACGGGCCGCCACGCTAATGATGTAGACGCCACCCTGCTCGTCTGTCGTCGCCTCGCCCCGTGAAGTGACACCCCAAGCTTTCATGCCAGCAAGGTCCAATGAAGGGTCAGCGTCGGGTCCTGTCGACCCTCCTGACAAGGAGACGCTAACCCAACCGAGGGCTCGGTCGTTCTTTTAGTTAGATGGGGGCTCAATGAATCTGGTGACATTGCTAGAACATACCGTCCTCGTCACATCCAGACCGTCGATGTGATTATAGAACTTGATATGGACCATGTCAAGGGATATAATATACCGAGCTTTAGGCCATGACTTGCAACGGTAAGTGGGAACCCGAATCCGACCTGTTGCATCTAACGTATGTTCATGAAGGGCGCGCTTAGCAGAATGCGGAAGGAGGTGGATGTGTGATGTTGTTTCCTTAAGCCCGAATCCACCGAAGGACACCGATGGACGGCGTGAGGAAAGCGGAAGGGGGGTGAGGGAGCTACAGGGGAAATAGTCTGGGTTCCATTTGGGGTAGGGAGGTCGGCGGACGGTCTTCATCGCCGCACAGGGGCCCCTATGGCCGTCTGCGGGAGCTGCGATGCGCGGGATGGCGAGAGAATACGCAGCAGGGAACTCTCTCGGACCGGGCTGGCACGAGTCTGCGGGGATCTTCGGTTGTCCGGTGGGTGGGTCGGTCGCCGACGGTGCCGTCAGGCCGGGAGTGGAATGGCTCGCAGCCGGGCCAAGGCGCGGCTGAACTTCTCAGCCCAAGGCCAGCGATCCGGAAGATGCAGGGTCAACCGGCGTGCCGAGCGGGTGAGCCGTCCGGCCAGGGAGAAGAACCGCCGCCGGAGAGTCTTGGTGGTGGCTATCCGCTCTCCCAGACCGATCCGCGCCGTCCAGCGGGCCAGGTTGTGGGCCATCGTCTGGACGGCCAGCCAGGCGCCGTTGGCGGCGAAGCGGCCCGAGGGGAGATGGTTCAGCCCGACGCCGTACTTGAGGTCGCGTATGGCATTCTCGATCTCGGCGTGGCGGCGATGGTCAGCCTCCAGTTCGAGCAACTCCCCGTCCCGATCGGTGATGAAGCCATGATAGCTGTATTTGGCGAAGAGGGCCAGTTGGGAACCGGGCGTCGGCTTCACCCGCCGGACGATGAGCCGTACCGGCGCGGCGTCCGCCTCGGCCTGGAAGGGGGTGCAGGTGGTCTCGGCCACATCGGCGGCACCGTCCATCCAGTAAGGAATCGGCGTCCAGGCATCTTCGGGTATCGCCTCGATGAGATTGTGCAGGCTTTTGTGCTGGCGGATGGTGATGGAGAAGCGGACATCCATCTTGCGGCAGACGGATACCACGCCATGAGTGTAGAACCCGCTGTCGGCCCGTAGCGTGAGTCGTCCGTCGGCCCCGGCGTAGCGCACCCGTCCCACCGTCTCCCGCAGGAAGTGGGCGGCGCCGCGGGTGGTGTTGGCCCGGCCTTCACGCAGCCGGGACATCAGCACGTCTCCGGTGCCGGCGGCGATGGCCGGCAGCGGGTGGTAGCCCCGCTTGCCGGTATAGCCGTGGTGGCGGGCGCCCTCCTTGGCCAGTCCGTAGGTCTCGCAGATGGTGGAGTCCAGGTCAATGGTCAGGGGCCCGTCGCCGGGTCCCGCCCCGGCCTGCCAAGCCCGGGCCAGCAACTCGCGGCTCACCCGGTCGAGTTGACGGACGTGGCCCCACCGGAAGCTGCGCAGGAAGGTGCCCAGGGTGGATGGCGCCTTGACCGTGCCGCCCAGGGTGCAGGCCGTCCCCCCGGTGCGCAACACATCGGCGTCGTCAATGCAGTCGCCCCCAGCCAGCGCAGACGCCACCAGCGTCATCATCTTGTCGCTCGTGTTCGCCCGCCCCGGGGCATCGCCCAGGTCGAGGCGCTGCCGGACGAGTTCGGGCAGGCCGAGGTGCCGCGCCAGGGTGGCCGGAAGGAGCAGCCCGGCATTGGCCACCAAGCGGCGGTCGTCGAAGGTGATTTGGATCCGGTCGGGGTGGTTGCGCGGCAGCATCTACTGGGTGCTCCTTTTCCGGGGCCGTTTTTTGCTACAAAACCATTATCCCAGAAGCACAGGAGCGCCTTCTTGCCGCCTCAGGACGCTAACCCGACACCCTCCTTCGGTGGATTCGGGCTTAGCAGGTCCTTGGCCTCGGTCAGCGCGATCTCTGCCCGGTCTGCGAGCTGGACGTTTATTTCAAACGAGTCTCTTTTGCCGACTATGTAAGGGCCTGCCTCGTCGACCGCGCTCTCCACCTGCAACAGCATCTAGTCGGGAGGTACTATGACTCGCGCCGCCTCTACTATTCGGTCGGTACTGACCTCCAGGCCGAGAGGCAGTTCCATATCCATCGCATTTACGATGCGAGGTTCAAGTTGTTCGTCGAATAGTCGCCCGTACGCATCGGTATCCCGCAGTAGCTTCTTGATCTCGTCGAGGGCGATCTCCGCTCTGTCGGCGACCTGCACGTTGATCTGGAACGTGTCCTTGCTGCCCACAAGTAAGGTGGACCCCATTATTAAGACAGCACGAGGGCTAAATTAAGAGAGTCTCCCACCCCTGCGCTAGGTTTCACCAAGCCCGATGGCAGCCCTGCTTCTTCAGCTGCTGCTCCCCTTTCTTCCTGGCCATGTTGGTACACCTCTGCTGGGGTCCGGTAGCCCAAAGCCTGGTGAGGCCTCTGCCGGTTGTAGAACTCCAGGTAGGCATTGATCCCAGTTCGGGCCTCGGCGACGGTCTGGTAAGCTTTCAGATACACCTCCTCGTACTTGATGCTCCGCCACAGCCGCTCCACGAAGATGTTGTCCAGGTACCTACCCTTACCATCCATGCTGACCTGGACCCTCTGCTCCTGCAACGTCTGGGTAAAGGCCTCACTGGTGAACTGACTCCCCTGGTCGGTGTTGAATATCTCCGGTCGTCCCTTACCCAGGGCTTCCTCCAACGCCGCCACGCAGAAGCTGGTGTCCATGGTGTTGGAGAGCTTCCAGGCCAGCACGTGCCGGCTGTGCCAGTCCATGATGGCCACCAGGTACAGGAAGCCCTTCGGCATGGGGATGTAGGTGATGTCCGCGGCCCAGACCTGGTCGACCCGATTAACCTCCACTCCCTTCAGCAGATAGGGAAAGATCCGGTGTCCCGGCGCTGGTTTGCTGGTGTTGGGACGCCGGTAGATGGCTTCCAGACCCATCAACCGCATCAGCCTTCGAACCCTTTTTCGGCTCACCAGATAGCCCTGTTGCAGCAGCCAGGCCTTCATCTTCCTGGAGCCGTAGAAGGGGGTCTTCAAATACTGACGGTCCATCAGGGCCATCAACTCCAGGTCTTCTGCCCTGGTCGGTACCGACCGGTAGTACACCGAGGCCCGGCTGACGTCCAGCAGGATACATTGACGCACCAAAGACAGCTGCTGGTGGTCTCGGTCTATCATGGCTCGCCGTATGCTGCGACTCATAGACCGGACCTTTCCGACAAAAAATCGCGTTCCACCTTCAACTGGCCGATGTGCCGGTAGAGGTGGTTAATCTGAGCTTCCTTGGCTTTCTCCTGGGATTTCTGATTGGTGGCAAATAGCTCCGGGGCTCCTTCCGCCAGGGCCCTTTTCCAGGCGTGAATCTGACTGGGATGAACCTCAAATCGGCTGGCCAGCTGGGCGATGGTCTCTTCCCCCGCAAGGGCGGCCAAGGCCACCTTGGCCTTGAACGCCGGACTGTGCTTATTCCTCGTCTGCTTCATGTCCTGCTCCTCCACGTCGGTTAGTTGCCGGTTATTTTAGGAGCTGGACTCTCTCTTAGCCAGTTGTCTAGTTTTTGGGTACCACCTCACAAGATAGGGTGTGACTAAGGTGGACCCCATTATTAAGACAGCACGAGGGCTAAATTAAGAGAGTCTCCCACCCCTGCGCTAGGTTTCACCAAGCCCGATGGCAGCCCTGCTTCTTCAGCTGCTGCTCCCCTTTCTTCCTGGCCATGTTGGTACACCTCTGCTGGGGTCCGGTAGCCCAAAGCCTGGTGAGGCCTCTGCCGGTTGTAGAACTCCAGGTAGGCATTGATCCCAGTTCGGGCCTCGGCGACGGTCTGGTAAGCTTTCAGATACACCTCCTCGTACTTGATGCTCCGCCACAGCCGCTCCACGAAGATGTTGTCCAGGTACCTACCCTTACCATCCATGCTGACCTGGACCCTCTGCTCCTGCAACGTCTGGGTAAAGGCCTCACTGGTGAACTGACTCCCCTGGTCGGTGTTGATCTCCGGTCGTCCCTTACCCAGGGCTTCCTCCAACGCCGCCACGCAGAAGGGTCCATGGTGTTGGAGGTGCCAGAAGCTGACCAGGTAGAACCTCGGCAGAGTGCGCCCAGACCGTCGAGATTAACCTCCACTCCCTTCACGATCCTGCTGTTTGCGGTGACGCCGGTATGGCTTCCAGAGTCAGCCGAGTTGAACCCTTTTTCGGCTCACCAGATAGCCCTGTTGCAGCAGCCAGGCCTTCATCTTCCTGGAGCCGTAGAAGGGGGTCTTCAAATACTGACGGTCCATCAGGGCCATCAACTCCAGGTCTTCTGCCCTGGTCGGTACCGACCGGTAGTACACCGAGGCCCGGCTGACGTCAAGCAGGATACATTGACGCACCAAAGACAGCTGCTGGTGGTCTCGGTCTATCATGGCTCGCCGTATGCTGCGACTCATAGACCGGACCTTTCCGACAAAAAATCGCGTTCCACCTTCAGCGGCCGATGTGCCGGTAGAGGTGGTTAAGAGCTTCCTTGGCTTTCTCCTGGGATTTCTGATTGGTGGCAAATAGCTCCGGGGCTCCTTCCGCCAGGGCCCTTTTCAGGCGTGAAGACACCTCAAATCGGCTGGCCAGCTGGGCGACCGCAAGGGCGGCCAAGGATGAACGCCGGACTGTGCTTAACAAGCGGTTATTTTCGTCAAGTTGTCTAGTTTTTGGGTACCACCTCAGACCCTCGAGGACGGACTCAACTTGGGTTCAGACGGACCCCCTAGCGTTGCGAGTGGCAGTGATGTCATAAGGGAGAGGTGGAAGCTGAAGTAGACCTGCTCCGTGAGACGGCTGGCGGTGATAGCCGAGTTGCGGCAGCGGCGGATGGAACCCACGCAGCGGGTGATACATGCTCCTGCTCCTGAGTCGTGCCCGGAGTGCGGGACGGGCCTGTCAGGCGGCTGGGTTCAGCGGACACGAGAAGTCATCGAGCTTCCGATGGTGCCAGCAGAGGTGATCGAGCACGTCTTTGTGGCCCGGATATGTCCGCTGTGCGACAAGCGGCGGTTGCCTCAAGAGCCGTTGGAGGGCTTAGCAATGGGGCGGCGGCGCTTGGGGGTCAACCTGGTGAGCCTTATTGTTACGCTGCGAGAAGAGGGGCGGCTGCCGGTGAGGAGCATCCAGTGGTACCTGCAAACGGTACATCAGTTGGGGCTGAGCGTGGGCGCCATCATTGACGTAGTACACGCCACGGCCCAACGGGCCCAACCGGTAGTGGCTGAGATGCTGGAGCGCATACGTGGCTCTCCGGTAGTGCATGCAGATGAGACCGGCTGGCGGCAGGATGGGGCCAACGGCTATGTCTGGACCTTCAGCACTCCCACGGAGCGATACTTCCTACGCCGTGGCCGCGGCAAGGGTGTGGTGGACGAGGTGTTGGGCGAGTCCCCCGGTCAGGGCGAGAGCAGACTCTTCAGCGGAGTGCTGGTGAGTGACTTCTACGCTGCATACAGTCACTACCCCGGCCTCAAGCAGCGCTGCTGGGTACACTTGTTGCGGGACATCAATGAGCTTGAGGCGTTGTACCCTCAAGACATGGGCCTCGCCCTATGGGCTACAGCGGTGCGCCAACTCTATGACCGGGCAAAGGCGTGCACTGACGCCCGCAGCCGACCGGCGTCTGGCTCACACCCGTCAGCGTCTCCCAACCAGTTGATGCTGGAGAAACTTCTGCTGTCGCTGTGCCAGCCCTTCTCCAACGACGATACTGCGCCTCAAGCCAAGCTCTGCCGGCGCATAGAACGGTTCATCAAGGAACTGTTCGTCTTCGTTTCCCACCCGGGTGTGCCACCCGAGAACAATGCGGCTGAACGGAGCTTACGGCACCTGGTGGTCAGCCGTAAGATCAGCGGCGGCACTCGCTCTGAACGGGGCGCCAACACCAAAATGGCTCTCGCATCCCTCTTTGGCACCTGGAGGGCCAACGACCTTAACCCACTCCTCCACTGCCGCAACCTGCTCGTTTCCCCTCAACTCTGAACAGTTACTCAACTTGCTCCTGCACCCAATCCGGAGGGGCCACCTTGCGAACGGCGGTGATCACTTGATCGGCGGACAGCTCGACCCCAAGGGGTAGCTCCTGATCAACGGCATCCTCGACCGTGGGGATCACCTGCTGGTCGTACAGTAGGTTGTAGGCGTCTGCCTTCCTCAGAAGCGCCTTGACCTCATCCTTCACGATGACCACCTGGTCCCCGGCCTTGACGGTGACCGCGAACTGGTCGCGCTCCCCGGTTAGATAGCGCCCGACCTCATCGAAGGACTGCTCTACAAGTTCCTGTATCCATCCGGGGGGTATCGCTCTATTGACGGACGAGACGATGTCTTCGGTAGACAACCCGGATGTAACCAGCGGGTTTTCGTCAAGTCCCTCGGGCGGCTCCTGCTCCCGGTACTCGTCGATGGCTGAGGTTAGAAGATCGACGAGGGCGAACCTGTAGATGTCCGCCTTCTCAAGCTCCTTGGGGTAGAAGCTCGGGTCCAGGAAGGTGGCGTTGATCTGCAACAACACCAGCGTAACCAGAAGGAGTACGAAGAAGACCACTCCCAGTGGTATGCTTATTATCCTGCCTACCCATATCATTATGACGTACTCTAGCCGACCATTCAGGAATAGGCAATGCCCTAGCAGGCCATCTCAGAATCGCTGAGTAGGGGTCCCACCTGTCTGGCGGGCGAGGATCAAGGAAAGGGACGAAGGGGTGTCACTCTGAGAAATGTTCGACTGCCGTGGGTCTGAATGTGTGAGTGTAGGGCTGGCCCGGTCGGCTGAGGGAGCCGACGGCTCCCTGCTAGAAGGTTCAACCGACCCCGTGGAAGCCGACCGTAACCAGGTCTCCTTCCACCGAAACGGGCGTGATACGCTCGCCGCCGGTCAGCGCTTCTACCTTTGTCCACGCCTCCGGGTTCAGCGAGAGGTCGATCTCCTCGTAGCCGGCACCGAAGGACGCTAGCTCCTCTTTGAGCGCGTCCGAGTAGTCGCAGTCGGGATGAGTATAGATTACCAGCTTGTCGACCAAATTCTGTTCCCCTCCCGGATCTCAGAGTGTCTGTTTGTCATCTCCCAGGCGACGCCACGCGATTCCCAGGCCCTCGCCCCAATGATAGCGTATCAAATACTAACAGTTGCCAGCTGAGATTGTGCCACAGCGTTTGACGCACGGCCACAGTAGCACCTTACGCTTAACAATGTAGCGCTCTCCTAAAGAAGAAGCCAAGAAGCAGTACTTGATTCTCTCGCAAAAAGTCTGTGTAGGTCGAATTAGAACAAACGTACCCACACCTGGGTACAATATACAGTCTCTGTTCCGTACACTACCCCAACATACGGTAGCGCGCAGATGTGCTAAATCGCTGGAACTTCCTCAAAACGGGTTTTTACGAGGGAATCAGTACTTGACCGGCAGACAGCAAGCGTGATAGGTAATTTCCTGGGGAGACTGTCTAGAAGAGGGGTATTCGATGGTCTGCGACGATGGAAAAAGAGCACCTATTTCGTCCAGCTTATGTTTCATTTGATGTCTTTCCGGTCGCGAGCCCTAGTACTGGCGGGTCTGACCGTCGTCTACTTCTTGGCGTACGGCCCGGGGTACGACAGCGTAGGCATCTTGGCGGGGGTATTCTCGACCGTCCCGGTGATCGCGGCGGCCTAGCTCTTTGGTGTTAGGGCGGGCGTGATCGCCGGCCTAGCAACCTTTCCAGTGAATTTGCTCCTTCTGCAATTAGTGACCGGCGCGGAACAAGTCGACGTTCTCAGGCCATCGAGTGTGCTCGGTAGCGCTACAGAGGCGTTGGTTGGGTATGTCGTTGGGCTGACTCGGGACATGAAAGCTAGGGCTGAAAAACAAGCGACGGACCTTGAGCGCTCCCGAGAAGCGTTACGCTCGCTACAGCTACGGATGTTGGACCTACAAGAAGAAGAACGCCGCAACCTCGCACGGGAACTGCATGACGAGTTCGGCCAGGAACTCACCGGGCTCAAGTTTGCGTTAGATCAAGAGGCCACGCAGTCGGACTTGCCGGGCAAGCGAAATGCGAAACGCCAGGTTGAGATCGTAGACCGTCTCCTGTCACGGGTCCGCGATCTTTCCTTGCGGTTACAGCCTTCGACTCTTGACGACTTCGGCTTGGTCCCGGCAGTGGAGGGGCTCGTTGATTACCACGCAGGAAACGGTAGCCTGCGTGTCGACTTCGAGCACAGCGGCCTGGACGATCGCTTGGTGCCGCAGGTTGAGAATACCGTCTATCGGGTTGTCCAGGAGGGCCTTACGAATGTATCCCGTCACGCACAGACAGGCAAGGTGAACGTGGCTCTCGCGCTCCGCGATGGCCTCCTGAGGGTAGTGATCGAAGACCAGGGGGTGGGCTTCGACGCTGGGATGGTGATGTCCGGAGCGGGCAGTGTAGGCTTGCCAGCCATGCGAGAACGCGTGGAGGGGCTCGGAGGGACGCTCACTATCGACTCAGTCCTTGGTGAGGGGACTATGGTGAGGGCCGAGTTGCCGGCAAGGAAGCTTCCGCGCTCAGCTGAATGAAACCGCGGAGCCGTAGCCGACGCCCCGGGGATAGGAGTCCGCACGGGTCAGGGGGACCTGTTCATGTCGGGTAGGCTTCGCGGCCGGGAGCTCGTTCTCTGTGCGACGAAGGGGGGTGTGGGCGATGACGGAGTCGAACCGCCGACCTTCTGTGTGTAAGACAGACGCTCTAACCAACTGAGCTAATCGCCCTTGCGGGCCGTCGAGGGGGGAGTATCAGGATGAGGGTGGTATCCGCACCGGGACGGGGCCCGTTCTAATATATGTCCGAAATAAGCGCGCTTGGCGGGACTCGAACCCACGGCCTCAGCCTCCGCAGGGCTGCGCTCTATCCAACTGAGCTACAAGCGCACAAAGCCGAAGGCGTGTTCGCCTTCACCTTACATAGTACCCTGTCGCACCTGGTGTCGGCAACTGACTCAGCACTCGTGTAGTGGAGCCAACGGGTCTTGTGTCGCCATCTCGAGGACTCGTGCTGCTTGGCGCTAGACGTGCAGCTCGATGACGTCTTCGTCCGCGAGCTGGTGCCCATACCCGACTCGCTGGTCGTCGAATTTGCCGGACCGGCCCCATAGAACAGCGTACTTCAGCTTCCGGCCGAAGTCCTTATGCAACTGCTCAGCCGCCTCGGCGACGGTGCTGCCCAGAGGCAGTACCAGCGGATCGGTACGCTCGAACTCCTCCAGTTTTTGTCTAGGTGACTTGGTGTAGACGCGAATCACCTTCAGGGCCGAGAATACCTCCTCACCTAGCTCCTCCAAGCCGACCTCCTCCTCGGCGCTTGCCATCACGACCGGGTAATGGTCCCCGAACGTCCGCTCGAGCTCCTGGAACTGGTCCAGGGAGCCATGCAGGTCCGCCTTGTTCCCCGCCAGGACCGTTGCCTTGGTCAACTGAGGATTTTCCTCGTCTCCCTCCTCTTGGCACCCCAGCATCCGAAAGCCCCAGCGCTCCAATTCTGAGAACACTGTTCGCACCTGTCCGACCGCATCCAGGCCCAGGTCCACGACTATGACGAACACGTCGCTGTTGCGCAGCAGCCCGTATAGACGGCTCTGCGTGCTCGGGTTGGAGATCGGAGGGGTGTCGACGAGCTGGATGTAGATATCCTTGTAAGGCAGCATGCCGCGGACCGGCTCTTGCGTGCTCCGGGCATAGGCGCCGACCCTGGTCTTAGCACCTGTGGCCTTGCCGAGAAGTAGGGACTTGCCCACGTTAGTGGGACCGACCAGAGTCGCCCTTCCTCCACCCTCCTTGGGTAGCGAGAACGGTTCGGGTCCACCGGTGCGTGGGCCGCGCGACGGCCCCTCCGATTCCGCCATAAGCCGGGACATCCGAGCGCGTAGCTGCGCCTTCAGATGGTCTGTCCCTTTGTGCTTTGGCAGTATCGCGAGCATCTCTTGGAGGGCGGCTATCCTCTCTGGGACGGTCCCAGCCCTGCGAAACCGCTCTTCCGCTTCGCGATATTGCGGCGGCACGTTGGTAGGCATGGCGCTCAGTCTTGATGATACCTACCCCGTTCCGCTTGTTCAACGTCGGCGCCGCCTACCGTCACGCGCGCTCCTGAAGTCTCTGATCGCAAAGCGAGCACCGCTGTGCACACACCAGACATCCACAATGCTCCCTGAGGATACGCTGCGTGAAGCCGTTCTCTTCCAAAATGAGCCGGACGCCGACGGCCAGGAGCCCGTCCGACTCCAGAGGCGCCAGTCTGTCCCGGTATTCCGGCCTAATGTGCTCTACCTCGGAGGCCCGGGTTGCGGCTTGGGTCTCGCGTAGGGCAGCCGGCTCGAAGATCAGCACATCGAGTGCGGCTTCGGTCCTTGGGTCATCCGTTTGGTCCGCCATCACGCACCTCCTGTCGCTTTCACTGCTCATACTTTATTAAACGCGAGGTGCCTATGGAAGTTACAAAGATACCAACGAGAGTTAGTGGCGCTACCAAAGTCTGGTAGTGGGTGGAAGATTGGAAGTTCGACCGGCGGCCGGACAGGACGAAAGCCCACCTCATCTATTGGGGGGTCGAGCAGTCGTTGTCTTCCGTTACGACGTCGGCGCTCGAACGGCTTGACCCGGAGTCACGCCCTCTTGCAGCCGGCCGCCCTTCACGACTGGGACTCCGTTCACCAGCACATCCTTGATCCCGTCAGACGGCATCGCGGGCTCCTGGTAGGTCGACCGCTCGATTACCCGCTGGGCGTCGAACACCACGAGGTCGGCGTCGGCACCGACCTGGACACGGCCCTTGCGCTTCATCATTGGGGCCCGGTGCTCCAGCCGCTGCGCCGGCATCAACGCCATCTTGTTCAGGGCTTCCATCAAGGTTATCGACTCAGCTTCGCGAACGAACCTTCCTAACACTCGCGAGTAGGTGCCCGCCGTTCGCGGGTGTCCTTTCCCGCGTTGCAACAGGCCATCAGAGGCGATCATTGTCAGCGGGCTGGATACCGCGAGCTCGACTACCTCATCGGGGATCATGTGCATGATCACGAGGCCTCCGGTCTTTCTGTAACGGCCGAAGCTCTCGACAGTAAGCCGCTCCCCTGTCTCCGCCCATTCCAGGTCGCCGTAGTCCATGCCTTTTCTCAGCTGCCAGTCCTCGTCGAAACTTGCCGAATCGATATGGGTCATCGCGGCGGCGTATGGGTAGCACTCGGTGGTTACGTCGAGCCCGCGCTCCCTGGCCTCGGTGATCACCTGGAGCAGGTGGGGTGTCGCCCGCAGACCGCTGCTCGCGATATGTACCACGTGTAGTGGAGCGCCAGTGATCAACGAAGCTGCGATCACTTCCTGAAGCCCTTCCAGGCTGCTCCCCGGCTCCACGGTGCCGCCGCCGCGCATGTGCACATGGCACCCGGCGCGATGCTCTGCCGCGACTCGGAAGATCTCGGTCACCTCCCAATGGGAGGCGGCCGGCGTGTACGCGATACCGAACCCGACTGCAAGCGCACCGCGTTGCAGTCCGCGATCGATCCGGTCCTTCAGGTTGTCGATCTCGTCGTCCGAAGCGCTACGGTGGGCGGCGTCGCCTTTTGGCAGGAACTCTCCGGGATCTCCCATGAGGTCTATGCGAGCTGGGATATGACCTACGCTGGCCCCGTAGTTGATGGGCGCGTGACCTTCTCGTCGATCGTACCACCGGTTGACGTCGCCGACGCCGACCTCCAGCTCCAGGGCGGTGGTGACCCCGTCACGGGCTTGGACCTCATAGTTCTCAAGGTCCTGCCCATGGGCGTGCATATCGATGAAGCCAGGGGCGACCACGTGTCCGGCGGCGTCTATCTCGACCCGGCCGAGAAGCGGCTGAGCGGCTATGACACTGATGGTCCCGCCGTCGATCGCGACACTCCGGACGTCGTCCAACTCCGACTCCGGGTCCATTACCCTGCCGTTAGAGATAACTAGGTCGTGAGTCTGTTCTGTGTTCATGTTCGCACTTGGGCATCCCTCGCCCGTGTGCGCCTCCTAGCTGGCGTAGGGCCCCGATGCCGCATCGGGGCCCCTACTGGGCTGTGTAGCCGCCGTCGACGGCGAGCGCGGTACCGGTGACGTACGACGACTCGTCCGAGGCCAGATAAAGGGCGGCGTAGGCGACCTCTTCGGGGCGGCCCAGGCGCCCCATAGGGTGCTTTTGCTCGACGACGCGCAGTACCTCCGGATCGCTGGTCAGTCCCTCCGTCATCGCGGTCCTCAGAAAACCAGGGCATATGGCATTGACCCTGACGTTGTCTTTGGCGTAGGCGATAGCCAGGCTCCTGGTGAGCAGCGCCACGCCGCCCTTGGCGGGCGGGTACGGGTTGAACCCGGGGACGCCTCGGGCTGGAAGGTCGGCGGGGTAGCCGACGAGGCCGTAAATCGAGGCAATGTTTACTATAGAGCCCCCGCCAGCGCGCACCATCTCGGGCACGGCGTATCGGGAGGCCAGATACGTGCCTTTGAGGTTGACTTCGATGACGCGGTCCCACACCTCATCAGGAGGCGCATCGGGGCCAAACGCGCGTGAGGTGATCCCAGTGCTGTTGACTAGGATGTCCAGCTTGCCATAGCCGTCCACCGCGGCCCGGACCATCCACTCGGTGTCGGTGCTATCGGAAACGTCACCGGCGACGTCGGTGGCCTGACCGCCGTCAGCCCTGATTTGCTCGGCCGTATCTCGAGCGGCGGCCTCTTTGAGGTCAGAGACGACCACTTTGGCGCCCTCACTCGCGAAAAGCACCGCGGAGGCCCGCCCTATGCCAGAGCCACCTCCCGTCACCAACGCTACCTTGTTCTCAAGCCTCAACGCCAAGTCTCCTGGCAACTAGTCTTCACGCACAGCGGAAGCAAAAGGTAGTCTTTCCCACCCGACCGCCCTGACCGTGTTTTCCTGGGGGTATCCCCCAGACCCCCATGTATAGACCGGGGACATAGCTTACACATGTTCGGGGACATGGTGGACACCATAATAGGCATGACTTCATTACAAGGAGGTGGTCATGCTATGGAAGGAGATGTCCGTTATGTCTCAGAGGAGAGAGTTCGTGGAGTTGGCGCAGGCTGGAGGCACCAACAAAAGGGGCCTTTGCCGTCGCTTCGGGATCAGCCCTACGACTGGATACAAGTGGCTTGGGCGTTTCCGTGAAGGGAGCGAGGCAGGCCTGGTCGAACTGCCGCGGCGGCCTCACTACTCGCCTGCACGTACCCCATCGCAGGTTGAGCAGGCGGTGCTGTCTGCCCGTGCGGCCCATCCGGCCTGGGGAGCTCGTAAGCTGCGACGGTGGCTTTTGGAGCGCAGGGATGTGTTTGAGGCGGACATGCCGGCCCCCAGTACTATCACGGCGATCTTGCGTCGTCATGGCCGCATTGACCCCGCCGAGGGGCCCAAGCACCGTTCCTGGCAGCGATTTGAACACCAGGCACCCAACGACCTGTGGCAGATGGACTTCAAAGGCCACTTCCCCCTTACCCGAGGACGCTGCCACCCTCTGACTGTTCTGGACGATCACTCTCGGTTTGCCTTGGGGCTGCAGGCCTGCGGTAACGAGCAGGGAGAGATGGTGCAACAGCGCCTGACGGCTATCTTCCGGCGCTACGGCCTGCCCAACACAATATTGATGGACAATGGCTCCCCGTGGGGCCATGACCAAGACCACCCCTACACACCTTTTACAGTCTGGCTGCTGAGGTTGGGCATCGGAGTCAGTCATGGACGCCCTTATCACCCTCAGACACAGGGAAAAGATGAGCGCTTCCACCGAACCATGACCGTTGAAGTGCTGCAGGGGAGCAGCTTCACTGATCTGGCGCACTGCCAGAGAGCCTTCGACCTGTGGCGGGACATCTACAACTTGGAGCAGCCCCATGACGCCCTTGACCTTGCTACTCCGGCCACCAAGTACCAAGTGAGCCAAAGACTGTTTCCCGAGATCCTTCCACCCTTGGAATACGAACCAACTGACCTGGTACGCCGTGTTCACGACAAAGGTAGGCTCCAGTTGTTTGGCCGTATCTTCAAGGTACCTAAGGCTTTCAAGGGCATGCCAGTGGCTATTCGGCCGACAACTGACGATGGAGTCTGGAACGTCTTCTTCGCCACTCATCAAATCGCCCAGCTTGACCTCAGGCACGATGCCTAACATACTCAAATGTGTCCACCATGTCTCCGAACACCCGTCCACCATGTGTCCGGTCCATACACCCCACCAGAGAGGGTGGCGACCCTCTCTGGACTCTCCCGCCCGGACAAGTAAAATCAGGCGTGCCGAACAACTTGGGCCGTGATCCGACAACCTGACTACTAGGGGGTCAGAGCGGCACCTCCATGAGCTCCTCGCCCATAATAACCTGACCATCGTATACCTTGGCCACGTCGGCCATGGCCCGAGGCATGACGGCCTGACCGCTGATGCTCGTATTGTGCACGAGCACGAGCTTCCGAGCGCCCGCCTCCTGCGCGAGCTCAGCGGCGCCTGTGGTGCCGCACATATATTGCCCCTGCGGCGTGCCGTCGATCTCGGACTGTATGCCGGCGCAGACGAAGACCAAAACGTCTGCGTCTTTCGCGAGCTCCGCGACCGACGCGCAGGGAGTCGTATCACCGGTGAAAACGAAGCTGCCCTCGCTTGAATTCACGCGGTAAGCCAGCGAGTCCAGCCAGGGCTGCACGTGCTCAGCCGGTGCGCTGACGATCTCCCAGTCTTTTCCCTGAGTTACCGGGCCAGGGCCGACGTCTTGAACGTCGACGGCCGGTGGATTTCTCGGCAGCACGCCGCCGCGGTTGACGTAGGCCGCAAGGCTGAGTGGGTGGTTCACACGGGCCTTCCAGTCGTGTGCGAAGGCCCCGATCTCCTCGTCCAATATGCGCTCGGTGAGCTGCTCGGTAAGGGTCGGTCCGTACACCTGCAGCCTGGTCTCCTGGCCCGATCCCCAGTCCCAACGGGTGAGCAAGAAGCAGGGGTAGTCGACATCGTGATCGAAGTGGTGGTGTGTGAAGAACAGGCGGTCGATCTGCATCGGGGTCATGCCCATCTTCACCAGCTTGTAGGTGGCGGCCGGGCCGCAGTCGAACATCAGGTGCTCGTCCCCGATACGCAGCACGTACGAGGAGCCGAACCGGTCCCGCGATGGGACAGGGTCCCCTGAGCCGACGATGTACAGTCCACTCATATCCGCTCCTTCTAGACGTCGTCGTGAATGTGGGTCTCGAGTGGCACAGCGTCGCCATCGCTGTACCGCGCCCACCGGCCTTCCGAGTATAACGTGACGGCACCGCTTCCAAGGGCTTGCCAGCCGTCGGCGCAGGTGAGGCAGCCTGTCTCACTATCAATACCAAGTACGACAACACCTGACGGGGTCGCCCCTTCCATCTCCTTTGCTACCTTAGCCGGCTCGCTCCGCTCGTGATGGGGCAGGACTGCGACACCTTTCACGATGCCGAGGCACTCCGTCCAGGTGCGAAAACGCATCCACGACCCCAGTACCATGGCGCCTGCACTCGAGCCAGCGACAGTAGCGCCTCGGGCCAGCGCGGCCCGCAGCTTTTCGAGGAGAAGCGAGTCTCTGAGTATTTCGAGTAAATGGCTCGGGTCGCCACCGGTCAGATAGATAACGTGGGCGCTGTCGACCGGAGACAGCAGTCCCTCGTCGTTTGCCTGCGACCTCTCGAGGACCATGAGAGCCGAGGCCCTCGCGCCAAGTCCCGTAAAATGGGTGACTCCGTTGGACGCCGCCATCGATGGGTTCTGGTGTGCGGCGGCCGTGGGTACTATTGATACGGTAGGCTCGTCTACGCCGGTGGCCCCCAGGATCACCCGGTCCATCGCTTCACACCCGGCCCTGAACTCGTCCCCGCCTACCAACGCGATCCGTCCAGCCATCAACGCCTCCCACACCCCTGAGACGTTTCTATGACGCCATCATTCAACCAATGTCGGCTGTCCGGCCATCAGACGCCTAGATTCTTCGCCAAGCTCAGAGTGACACAACGGAAAAGGCCCTAGCTCGCCACCTCGACGACCATCTCGATCTCCACTGGTATGTCGAATGGCAGGCTGCTCATGCCGACCGCCGAGCGGGCGTGCCGGCCACGGTCGCCGAAGACCTCTACCAGAAGGTCGGAGCATCCGTTGACCACCGCGGGATGCTCATTAAACTCCGGCGTCGCGTTGACCATGCCCAGCAGCTTGACCACACGCTTGACCTTGTTGAGCTCCCCGAGGTCCTCTTTCAGGCGAGCGATGAGGTTCAGACCCACGAGCCGGGCCACCTTGTACCCCTCCTCGACGCTGAGGTCTCTGCCCAGCTTGCCCTTCAGTTTGACGCCGTCGGCCTGGGCGGGTCCAGATCCTGAAAGAAACAGGAGGTCTCCGGTCCTGACGGATGGAACGTAGTTGGCTACGGGCGAAGATGACTTGGGTAACGTTAGTCCGAGCTGCTTTATCTTTTCCTCCGGCGAGTCCATTCTGAATCCTCCTTGAATTCGCCACTCGCGAGTTAGGTACCTTGGAATGGAGCCGTCGGCCGGAATGCTTCAGACGAGGGTCAGGAGCCGCGCCGGTGTAGATACAATCATGCCCTGGATGTCCGCCTCGTCGATCCCTCGACTCCGCATCCTAGGGACGATGTTCTCGAGGATATGGGAGTAGCCGTGGCCTCCATACTTGGTCGTACGGTGTTTGGTGCAGATGTCATGCGCGATGACTATCTGAGACGAGAACCCCTCCTCGATGAGCCGCTGGATGATGTCCATCCGCTGCGCGTCGCTAATCATGTCCATCTCTGAATACGCGTAGTTGGACGTCTCCCAGCCGAAAAGGTCCAACTCCAAGCAGCAACCTGTTTGGGCGAGCTCGATATAGGCGTCCGCGCTGGCGATCGTCCGCTCCAGGTGGCTTATGATGACCCGGCTGACGTCGGCGCCCGCCTCTGCTAGGACGTCGATGATCTCAAAGGGAGCCGTCTTGTTGCGGCCTGGGTGAATGAGAATAGCGGCGCCGGTTTCGCGCTGGGCTTGGGCGCCAGCGCGGAGCACCTTTCGCTCGTTCTCGGTCACCGGCCACGAGCAGCCCAGCTCGCCGATGATCCCGGCCTTGACGCCGGTGTTGGCGACTCCGGCGGTGATGTCGGCAACCATCTCTTCGGCGATGTCGGAATCGGTCTTGTCGTCCATCCCTTCGGGGTGAGCAGCATCGACATAGTACCCGGCGCCCATCACGAGGTTGAGGCCGGTTACCCTGGAGATACGCGCGAGGGCAAGCGGGTCGCGCCCGATGCCGATAGTCGTGGCATCGACCATTGTGCCTCCACCCGCCATTTTGTAGCGTAGTGCCTCCGAGACCGCCACGTCCTCGTCCAGTAGGCGGCAGTTGTCCAGGTTCCTGAAGGGGTCGTAGCCGATCCATGCCAGGTTTTCCATAGAAACAGGCTGGAACGCCTTGTACCTTTCGCTCGCCTCGGAAGGAGCGTGGAACATGACCTCGAAGTTGATCAGCAGGTGCTCGTGCGTGGTGGTCGGCCCTAGACTCTCCGGCGGAACCAGACCGAGCACTGTCTGGACCATACCGGACTGATCGCTGTCGGACACGGCTCCCCTCTCGGTCAAACGTGACACCAAGGCTAGCCGCATACCTCAACAGAGTCAAGCGCATCCCGTGGCCTGACGGCCGTTGACAGCGGGTGCACGCTTGATTACACTCGCCGCTGTAGCCGCAAGGAGCCCAAAAGATGGCACAGCCCCTACCCACCGCGGTCTTGGGCCGCACCGGACTGGAAGTAACCCGGCTTGGATATGGCGCCGGGCACCGTAAGCCCATGGACAATAGCCAGAGGGACGCAGTCCTTAACGCCGTTCTCGATGCCGGGATAAACGTCATAGACACCGCCGACGACTACGGCCTGACCTATGACGACGACAACAGTAGCGAGAAGCTGATCGGCCGGTACATCTCGCACCGGCAGTCGGAGTTCTACCTGGCCACCAAGTGTGGCGGCTCTGAGTCTGGGCATAATTGGACGAAGGAGAACGTGTTCCGCAATCTACACGACAGCCTCCACCGGCTGAAGGCTGATCACATAGACCTGATGCAGCTTCACGGCGCAACCGTAGAGGACTGCGAGCGGGAGGAACTGGTGGAGTCTCTATCCGAAATGCGTGAGCAGGGGAAGGTGCGTTGGATTGGCGCGTCGACGAACCTCCCAGACCTACCCACCTACCTGGAGTGGGGCGTGTTCGACGTGTTCCAGCTTCCGTACTCGGCGCTCGAGCGTGACCATGAAGGCTGGATTACGCAGGCGGCAGAGGCGGGCGCTGGGATCGTCATTCGGGGCGGAGTGGCGCTGGGCGAGCCTAGTGCGGGCAAGGGCAACCCCGTTCAGTGGGGTAAGTTCGAGAGAGCGAGTCTGGACGAGTTGCGGGCCGAAGACGAGAGTCGTACTGCCTTCATGGCCCGCTTCACCCTGTCGCACCCCTATACGCACACCAACATCGTCGGCACTACGAACCTCGACCACCTGGCGGAGAACGTAAAAGCGGTGTTGAGCGGCCCCTTAGCTGATGAGGTCTATGAAGAGGCCAAACGTAGGTTGGACGCTGTCGGGGAATCGCCAGTGCCGGTGGCGTAAACGTGGATCCGGATGGTGCGATGCTTCTCTAGACCACTTGTATCTGGTCGCCGACCCGGACTGTCCCACCCTGCAACACGAAGCCTAGCATCCCCCGTCGGCCCTCCAGCTCCTGTTGGAGCCCTGGACGGATCTCATCCATTCGAGAGCAAGGCGCGCAGGGCTTGGATATCTCGACGATAGCCTCGACACCGAGCTTCAGCTGCTGACCTCCCGTCAGAGAGCCCAGGTCGATCTCTGAGGTTGTGACGTTCTCCTTGACTACACCGGGGGCAAGTCCAAGGGTTTCCAGGGTCTCGCGGTCGATCAAGAGCACTTGGTAGCCGCGCCGCTTCAAGCCGGTGGCATGCCTATCCCCCTGGATGCCCTCGCCCGCCGCGAGGACGGCGCTCTCGACCACCTCAGCGGGCTGTCTGCGGCCGACGTTTAGCTGCAGCGACACGATCGTTCCTTCTGTTGCTGAACTCATGCCTTCGACCTCGTCATATTGCTCACAGTGGCTAACTTACACTCTGTGGCCCTTAGGTTCAAGAGGCGCCGGCCGGCTACGACCGTCTCAAAGTCACTCATGGAGTCCCCTTCGACTTCGCTCAGGGCACGCTTCGACCAGCTCAGAGCCCGCGCTGAGCTTGCCGAAGTGACGAACGGGTGTCGAATCTCCGTTCGTGGTGCGCCCCGACGGGAGTCGCCCCGATGCCGCATCGGGGGACCCGTCGAACCACGCGCCGGCTTGGACCACACGTCGGAGTGCTATACTACCGGCGATCGAACAGCGGATGGGGGAGTAAATGTTGACCGACCGGCTAAGCGACCTGTTAAACGAGCATGATGTACTGTACGGCGTGATCTGTCGAGACGCCACCCTTACGGACATCGAACTGATGGCCCAAGAGGGCTACCACATAGTGTGGCTCGACCTGGAGCACGGCCCGCAGTCGGTCGAAGACGCGGTCCGGCTCGGCAGGACGATCACTCACCTTGGGATGGTGCCCCTCGCTCGAATCACCGAGCTCACGCGCACGAACATACAGCGGCTTCTCGACGGAGGAATGCAGGTCCTGACGCTGCCAGACGTGAGAGCCGCCAGCGAGGCCGCCGAGTTCGTGCAGCTGGGCAAGTTTCCGCCGCTGGGACAGCGAGGCGTCGGGTCGACCACCGCGAGCACCAGCTTCGCTCTGACGGACGCAGAGCAGACCCTGCGCAAGGCCAACAACGCGACACGCCTGATGGTAATGTTCGAGAGCGACCAGGGCTACGAGGCCCTCGACGAGGTCCTCGGGATAGAGGGCATCGACGCGGTGACGATCGGCCCGATGGACTGGTCTGTCAGCCTCGGACAGTTTGGCGCCGAAGTCGTGGCGAGTCTTGCTCCGAAGGTGGACCGGGTCCTTACCGCTGCGTCGGAGGCCGGCAAGATTACCGTGATGGCCGTCTCCAGCGTAGAGCAGGCCCGCCACTACCAGACCCTCGGTGTTCGGGTCCTCTTTGTCGGCGTGGACATCGCCCTAAAGCGAAAGGCGCTGGCGCAGGCTATTGGTCAGTTTAAAGACGCCGTCAGAGCGCGCTGACCGCCTGTTCGAACAGGCCAACGACTGTCCCGAGGGTGTCATCCGAGCGCTGGTGATGGGGCGCAAAAGTCCCTTCTCCCCTGGCTGGAGAAGGCTAGGATGAGGGGGCACCCTCACCTGTATCCTCTCCCATCAAGGGAGAGGAAGGAAACCACCGGCCGTTCTGAGACACGCACTAGGAGGTCGGTGTAGGGGTAGGTGTGACTGTAGGCGCCTCGGCCTCTGGAGCGGCCGGAGTGGGTTCCGGCGCAGGTGCGGGCCTCGGCGTGCGGGTGGGAAGTGGAGTCGGCTGGAAGAAGTCGTGCCTCCTCTTGAGCACCTGGCTCGCTCTCTCGCCGCTGAGCAGGTATGCGTAAGGCTTCTCCGCATCCTTCACGTAGTAGGCCGGCAACTCCTCTTCCCCTCTTTCAGTGACTGCAGGCTGTTCCAGGAACAGGAGCAGGACCGACTTGGTCGCCGCGCCGGCTTTAGCTCCAACCCCCAAACGGGCATCGGGTTCACTGAAGTCAAGCCCCTCCATTTCAGCGGGGGTGAGGAGGCTGCCGAAAATCTGTCCGAACTCAAGCAACTGCAGGTAGTCCTGGACGACATTGAGGTCAGCTGGCTCGGCCCCAATTGGGCTTACCACGACCCAGACCGATCTGTCTACTCTGAGGTCGAACTCCTCGTCTGGATACGTAAACGTGAGGACCTCCACCTCCTCGCGGGGTATTTCGGCCAGACGGCGCTCGGGCCAGCGGTCCGTATCTGGGCCGAAGATATCCGGGAACGGGCAAAACAAGCCGTAAACCTCGTTCCGGTCCGGAGGCCGGACGAAACACCGCCGGACGTAGGCGGACCAGGGCTGAATTGGTTTTTCCTCTTCGACCAGCGGCGCGTAGCTCTGGTCGCCTACCAAGAACTCGGCCTGCAGCTCGTCTCCTCGCCAGAACTGAAGCGTGGTGGCGTTCTTATGCGATACGCCCATAAGGGCATGATTAAGAGGGTTGTTCGACGTCAGCTCAGCGCCATCGATCTTGCCGGCCACCTGCCAGAGGTCTTCCATCCGTAAGTCGAGCACCGGGTAGGGACCGGCCCACCACTCACCCCCCTCTCTTTTCTCCAGTATCGTCTCGAACTGATCGTTCCGCATTACGACCTTGTCGATAACGTCCGGGGCAAGCGGACGGACCCCGCTAAGGATAGGCACTTGAGCTTCGGTAGTCACGAGACGGGCCGCCAGGGCGGCGACGCCGAGGAGTATCAGCGCAATCAGAACAAAGCCGACATGCCTACCGGTCACGGGTATACACCTTGCGTGTCGTGTTACGACGCATAAAGTACCTCACCAAGCCCAACAGGATGAAGATCGCCGGTACCCCGACCACATTGCTGTAGCGGACGAGGTTGACATGGGCGTTGGCGCTAATGACATCGTTGCCGAAGGTCAGTGGTCGTCTGGAGGTGCCCTTTGAGCGTATGGTGGCGAGCGCGTCCTCCTGCATGAGCCAGTCGATCCAGTTTGAGCCAAGCGCCAGGTGCTGCGGATACTGGTTCACCATCGACTCGCTTATCCAGTCGGACTCGGCCGCGATTATCAATCGGAAAGGCCTGTCAAGGTCTTTGTCGCACGTCACGAGCCCGGGCTGGCATCTGGTGCCCGTGAGCGCCACCGCTAGCAGCCTGCGCCCCAACTCGTCCTCCGAGACCCCCTCCAGACGGGCCGACTGGGGAGTGATGTCCCGGTAGTCGTAGTCTAGACCCGCATTCTCGGAGGTCTCCAGCAACGGCGTTACTTCCCGGTCCACGGTTTTATTGGTGGGCTCGATAAGCTCAAGGGAGCTGGACCACGGGAATACCACCGATGCTCCCCCTCCACCCGAGATCTGGTTCTCCACGGTTGGGACCGATACCCAGTATGGGAACGGCAGGGAGACCGGCCCAAACCGGCCTTGGAAGGTCACGGTCTCATTAGACTCCAGGTCGAACACAACGTTGCGACGGGCCTTCACGCCGTATTGCTCCAGATAGTCTGCCATGCTGAACTCATTAGGCTCAGCCGTCCCGCGCCTCGGGTCGACATTGACAGGATCGATCAGTATCAGCGCTTTGCCGCCGTTAGCGAGGTAAGTGTCGATATCATCCTTCACGATCTCGTCCATGAATTCGGTGGGGCCGGCGATAACGAGAACGTCGACGAACTGGCCGTGGAGCGGTCCCAGGCCGCCTCCCTGCCGGTCCGAGATCTCGGTAACCGCGTGGTTTCGCTCGAGCCAGTTCCTAAAAGACTGGAGCATCGCGTCCCGGCGCTTCTCACCGTGGCCGAAAAGGACGGCCACGTTCCTCTGTTCCTTCTGGGTCACTCTATAGATAGTGCTTGCCACCCGGTATTCGAGCCCGTCAAGGGAATCGACGAACGGGATCGGCTCCTGCTGATTCGCATATGTGAAGCCCATCCCGAGGTAGCCGACCTTGATCCCCAGCTCGCCCTGGGTCTCGATGTTGAACGGCACGGGAGGTACGAAGCTCTGCTCAGCTTCGAGCTCTGTTTCCTCGCTCTCGTCCGCGAAGATCTTGACGACCCTCACCTTTCCGTCCGACTTCGCAGCCAGGTCATCCACAAAGTCCCGCACGTCCCTCGTCGTTGGGGCGATCTGCACCGGCGGGTCCCTGGACTCGAACAGCTTGATAATGACTACATCGTCCAGGTCGGCGAGAAGCTCTTCAGTCGCAGGGCTGAGGGTGAAGAGCTTCTGTTCGGTCAGGTCCCACCGTCCCTCGATCGAGCGGCCGAACCAGCCGACCAGCAGGCTCATGATCACCAGGCCACCGACGCCCAGCTGCAGGTTCCGGTAGAGAGGCGAGCGGTGGCTGACGCTCTTGCCCCGGATCATAAGGTACGTCCCGAAGAGGAACGCAGAGACGAGGGCCACGAAGTAGAGGATGTCTCTGAGGTCGATCACGCCCCGGGCCATGATGGAGAAATGTGTTACCGGACTCAGGTCCTGGACCAGGACAGCGAGCCTCGATGGCAGAGCCACTGAGACGAAGGTCAACCCTCCAAACAAGAGGATCAGGATCACGGTCAGAGAAACGATAAAAGCCACGATCTGGTTTCTCGTCAGACTGGACGAAAATAGGCCGATGGCCACGAAAGAGGCCGTCAGGAAGAAGGTGCCCACGTATTGGGCGATGACGGCTCCGATGTCCAGGTCCCCAGCAGTTGCCAGAGCCAACGGGGCGCCGATCGTGAACAGGATGCCGACGCCCACGAAGATGAGACCGGAGAGGAACTTCGCGATGAGGACGATCCAGCCTCTGATCGGCTGGGTGAGGAGGATCTCCAGTGTTCCGTCGCGCTGCTCTTCCGCGACGAGCCGCATGGTGGCGGCCGCGACGAACACGGCCAGCATCCACGGCATGATCGATTCGAATAGGGGCCTTACAGAGGCTTCCTGAGAGGAAAGCGGCGCCTGAAAGAAGAAGAGATAGGAGGCTACACCAACGAATATGACTAGAAGAATGTACCCGGTAGGCTGGTCAAAGTACCCCTTCAGGTCCTTCCGCACTAGGGAGACGAGTGATCTCATTCTTGCCCTATTGCTCCTGGTCGCCTTCCGCTGCCGTCAAGGAGTGGAACAGGTCTCCCAACTTCGCGGTCTCTTGGTGTAGCTCCCAGATTACCCAGCCCTTCTGCTTCGCGAGCTTGAAGATCCCCGGACGAACGTCCTTGTCGGCCGACACCGACATGACGTACCGTTTGCGACCGTCGATCCGGCCCCTTTTCTCAAGTGACTCTATGCCGCGCAGACGGCCGAGGGCCGCCTCCACATCGTCGCCCTCCACTTCCAGATCGACGAAACGCTCACTCTGGGCCTGCGTTAGGAGCTCCTGGACGGTGCCCTGCGCGACTATGCGCCCGCGGCTGATTATCAGAAGGCGGTCGCAGGTCTCTTCGACCTCTTGCAGCACGTGGGTACTGAGGAGCACAGTGCGGTCTTCTCCCACGGACCTGATCAATTCTCGAATGGGGACCCGCTGGTTAGGGTCCAACCCCTCCGTCGGCTCATCCATGATCAGGACGTCGGGGCGGTGTAGAATGGCCTGGGCCAGTCCGACCCGCTGCTTGTACCCCTTGGAGCATTGATTGAGTGGCCTGTAATACACGTCTTCTATCCCGGTCTCCGACACCGCCATATCCATGTTGGCCCGCAGATCTTCCCTGGACATCCCTCGGAGTTGGGCCACAAATCCGAGGTACTCATTGACCAGCATGTCCCCGTAGATGGGGTTGTTTTCGGGCAGGTAGCCGATCATGCGCCTGGTCACCACGTCGCGTTCCTGATTGTCGACACCCTCTATGAGGATTGTCCCACTGTCTGGAGTGTAGAACGACGTAAGTAGCCGCATGGTTGTTGTTTTGCCTGAGCCGTTGGGGCCCAGGAATCCAACAACCTCCCCCTTCCGCACGTCGAACGATACATTGTTCACGGCGATATTGGCGCCGAAGCGTTTGGTAACGCCTTGGACCTGAATTGTCAGGTCATCGGTAGCCGGCCCCTGTTCCTCTGCCATCTATTGAACTCTGCCCTCCATCAATATGCTACTACGGTCGACGGCTACGCCTCGGATGCGTGGAGCGGGTTATCTATTGGCGGCGGGTCGATACTTGACGCCCCTCTACGGCGTCTACGTAGCCCTCTAGCTGGCCCAGACGAAGACTGCTAGTCCATTCTAGGGAACGAAAACCCGGGCTGTCAACCGTATCGAGGGCCTTAATTGTCCGGCCGCACGAGCCTACGGAACATTCGCGCCAGAAGATGCCCTCGGACACTCTTCCAGCCTGTGTGAAGGTCGCTGCTCTCTTCGTCCGATATATCCCGCGTGCTATAACGGTCCGCCGCGAAGGCGCTGGCGATTGCGTGAGCGCCGGTCTCTATACTCGGCACTGCGATGCCCAGAGACGCGGCATACTCAATGGGGGTCTGATTGGGTCGCCGCCTGATTCCGGCGAGGGTCCCCATCCTAGTCATCTTGGCGTAGACCGCCTCGACCACCGTTGCTCTGGGCAGGCTCAACGTCCAGACAAGCCACCCGATAAGGAACAGTCCTGCGACTGCCGCTCCGGCGACGACGACCAAGACGACGGGGCCGGTCGAGCGCTCAGAAGCCTCATTAGAGGTTCCACCATCCAGCGCAGGGTTGGAAAGGCCATTAGTGCCTGGCAGACCCAGTCCCGCCTCCATAACAAGAGCAGCACACCGCGCTTCGTCTATCGGGAAGAGGAAGTCCTGTTCGAGACACGCCTCCAGCAGGCCCTGTTGCGTGTTCAGGCGCTCCGCGCCTGACGTAGAGTCGAGCTGCGGGTCGGCGTGCTCGGGGCCCCGGTCTGGGACCGGCCGATTCGGAGTGGGCTCGAAGTCGATCCAACCGTGGTCTGGAAAATAGACCTGAGGCCAGCTATGGCTGTCCGTCGTCATCACCCGTCTTTGGTCTGTTCCGTCTACCGGGTGGCCGGGAGCATACCCCGCCGCGAGCCGGGCAGGGACACCAACCGCACGGAGCATGACCACCATGGCTGAGGCGAAGTAGTCACAGTAGCCCGTTCCGCTCTCGAACAGAAAGTGGTCGACGCCGTCAACTCCCCCGGGTGGTTTTTCGATGTCCACAGAATAGGTGAACCTGTCACCTCGTAGGAAGTCCTGAATGCGTAGCGCTCGGTCGACTGGCGCCTGCGCGTCGCCGGCCACCAGTATCGCGAGCTCGCGTACCCGCCGGGGTAGCTCCGCAGGAAGCGTCAAATAGTGGTCCATGGTGAAGCCACTGTAGTTCATCGGGGTCGTCCTCAGGTCCCGATAGCTGGCTTTAGAAACGAATGAGCGCATAGTATAAGAGTCGCCCCCGTCGATCCTTTCCAGCGACCTCCATGACACGATGTCCGGCACGTCCGGCTCCGTGCGCTTGAGCGTGACACTCTCGAGGCTTGACCTGCCCACGCTGTCCCCTCGCACTGACGTGTCCAAGAGCAGCAGGTCCAGCGGGAGCATGGAGGAGACCTGGGACTCGACGAAATCGCGGGGAAGCGGGATGAACCTCCGCCGCAGCTCCATGGCGAGTCTCTGTACGTCTGCCGTCAGCTCGTCGTCGGCGAAAGTATCGAACAGGTTGATCTCAAACTGCTTGGGCTTCAAGGTCTCGAACTCGGCCCCGCGGCTTACCCACCCGACGTTTCCGCCGGACAGGAGATTCTCGGTCCCAAGGGTCAACTGGAGGTCTTGAAGCACCTCCACCCGATTGGACGGGTCATGGGGCGGCGGGGCGAGGGAGTCGGGTCCCGTGGTCCCCCTCTCTGTGCTGTCAGAGGCCCATCCGCCAGACGTGTATCGGCTATACGTCTGAGACTGCCAGTAGGACGGATGCTCGGACTCTGCCACGAAAACTAGCTCCTCCTCGGTCGCTCTGGGTCCCTCGAATGACATCTGGTCCTCGAAGTATCGGCCTCCTAACGCCGCCCCGGAAGTCCCGTACATGCGATCGATCTTGTTCTCTATCCAGTAGACGGGGGACCTCGCCAGCTGCCAAAGGTCATTAACAGTGGCCCATCCTCCCCGATTTTCCGGTAGGCTGGCCACAACACCGAGTAGCAACACGGAAGCTATCGCTGTGACACCCAAGGACACTCTCGCTGTCCCAGGTATTGACGATATTCTGGCCATCTTCCATTGGTCAACGCGCTGTACCAGGCTCACCCGTGCCACCAGCAGCAAGGCAAGGAACAAGAACAAGTAGAATGCCCACAGGGAGGAGTCGTCGGTGTACTCGCGGATGGTCATGAAGACCGTGCCCAGGACCAGCAGGCCGACCCACACGTTGTTGCGTCTGAAGATGAACCAGGCACCCACATACCCCAGAAGCCAGACCCCTGCCGACACGGCCGCCGCAAGAGGTAGCAGATCGGTACTCGAACCTGCTATCGCGGCTGCCTCGTACCACTCCCCCAGCCGGTCCCAGAGCTCGCCGACCCGTCCTCCCAGGGGCTGGGCCTCTATTAACAATAATGTCTGCCACAGCACGAACCCAAGACCAATTGCCAGAGCTGCGAGATGTATCAGCGGCCTGGGCCCCTTGGCCTTTGAGAGGAGCATGCCGACCAGCGAGGAAGCGACGATCACGGACATCAGTCCGGGAGTTTCCGCCACTGCCGCTCCCTTGACCGTCCAGGCGACCACGCCGCCGACAGCCAACCATAGCGCGAACGTCGTCCATCCCTGTCGAGGGGTAGCCCACACGGCCCACCTTATGAACGTGGGTATGCTCGTCGACAGCAACGCGGCGGGCCCGTCAACATACGACATCTGTGCTCGGCTCACAGTCATACGTTTAGTCTATCTTCCTAACACCCGATAGGACCGCCGCTATATTCACGTCACCCCGCGCTTTTGCCGAAAAACGGCAATCTGCTGCTATACTGCGGCCAACGGGTAATAGACGACGGTGAAGCTGACTCTGTACCCGGTTGCGCAAGGGGTAGGTCAGACGCCCCTTGCGGCAAGGACCAGGACGTACAGGAAGACCGGGACCACTATCACCCACAGAATTCTGCGAGGAGTCAGCTTCAATAGACCGTCCTCCCCTGTCCATGGTAGAGGTCAATACTATCACAACACGGCAGACTGACACGTTCGAATAAATGGGCTACCGGCTGATCGCGCTGGACATAGACGGGACCATTCGAAGCACCGAGCGACCGATCTCGGCTAGGACCAGTCGCGCGGTCGATATGGCCTCCCAGGCTGGTGTGGTCGTCACCCTGGCCACGGGGAGGATGTTCCCGTCCGCGTTGGAGGCCACAGTTGACCTGAATATCACATCGCCGATAGTCTCGTACCAGGGAGCCCACGTTGGCAACGCAGCGACAGGCGAAGTTCTATGGCACCGGCCCTTGACCAGTGAGATGTCGCTAGCGGCGCTCGATGCCCTTTCCATATGGAAGCGGGAGGTACTCGCGTACCACGACGATCAAGTCTACGTGAACATGCGTACGCCCTGGGTAGAGGCATACGCCGAGCGAAACCAGGGGCGGGTACACGTCGTCCCAGACCTCGTCGCTCTCGTTGACAAGAGGCCGACCCGGCTGGTTGCCGTAGGCGAGGACGACGGCATTCACGAGCTTTACTCTCACTTAAGTGCAACGTTAGATTCCCAGCTTCACGTCACCAGGTCACTGCCGTACTTCTGCGAGATACTGCACCCCGAGGCTGGCAAACACAGGGCTCTCGCCTGGCTGTGCCGTCATCTTGGGATTCGCCAGGACGAGACCGTCGCCTTCGGTAACGCGTACGAGGACATTGGGATGTTACGTTGGGCCGGTCTGGGTGTTGCTGTTTCCGACGCGGCGCCCGAAGTTCTGGGTGTCGCCGACCGGATCGCCCCGCCCATGGAAGAGGACGGCCCCGCTGAGGTGCTCGAAGACCTGCTCCGCCGGGGCTTCCTCGACTAAACGCGTCTGATAGGCATGGACGAGACACCCGCATCGAACCGTTCCTTCGGTGTAGGGCGCAAGGCCGAGCCTGTCTCATAAGTCGAGCGATGGGTTTGACGGAGTGTACACTCATTGGAGTCAGACCGACTTAGCCCGAATCCACCGAAGGAGGGCGTCGGATTAGCGTCCTGAGGCGGCAAGAAGGTGCTCCTGTGCTTCTGGGATAATGGTTTTGTAGCAAAAAACCGGCCCCGGAAAAGGAGCACCCAGTAGATGCTGCCACGCAACCACCCCGACCGGATCCCAAATCACCTTCGACGACCGCCGCTTGGTGGCCAATGCCGGGCTGCTCCTTCCGGCCACCCTGGCGCGGCACCTCGGCCTGCCCGAACTCGTCCGGCAGCGCCTCGACCTGGGCGATGCCCCGGGGCGGGCGAACACGAGCGACAAGATGATGACGCTGGTGGCGTCTGCGCTGGCTGGGGGCGACTGCATTGACGACGCCGATGTGTTGCGCACCGGGGGGACGGCCTGCACCCTGGGCGGCACGGTCAAGGCGCCATCCACCCTGGGCACCTTCCTGCGCAGCTTCCGGTGGGGCCACGTCCGTCAACTCGACCGGGTGAGCCGCGAGTTGCTGGCCCGGGCTTGGCAGGCCGGGGCGGGACCCGGCGACGGGCCCCTGACCATTGACCTGGACTCCACCATCTGCGAGACCTACGGACTGGCCAAGGAGGGCGCCCGCCACCACGGCTATACCGGCAAGCGGGGCTACCACCCGCTGCCGGCCATCGCCGCCGGCACCGGAGACGTGCTGATGTCCCGGCTGCGCGAGGGCCGGGCCAACACCGCCCGCGGCGCCGCCCACTTCCTGCGGGAGACGGTGGGACGGGTGCGCTACGCCGGGGCCGACGGACGACTCACGCTACGGGCCGACAGCGGGTTCTACACTCATGGCGTGGTATCCGTCTGCCGCAAGATGGATGTCCGCTTCTCCATCACCATCCGCCAGCACAAAAGCCTGCACAATCTCATCGAGGCGATACCCGAAGATGCCTGGACGCCGATTCCTTACTGGATGGACGGTGCCGCCGATGTGGCCGAGACCACCTGCACCCCCTTCCAGGCCGAGGCGGACGCCGCGCCGGTACGGCTCATCGTCCGGCGGGTGAAGCCGACGCCCGGTTCCCAACTGGCCCTCTTCGCCAAATACAGCTATCATGGCTTCATCACCGACCGGGACGGGGAGTTGCTCGAACTGGAGGCTGACCATCGCCGCCACGCCGAGATCGAGAATGCCATACGCGACCTCAAGTACGGCGTCGGGCTGAACCATCTCCCCTCGGGCCGCTTCGCCGCCAACGGTGCCTGGCTGGCCGTCCAGACGATGGCCCACAACCTGGCCCGCTGGACGGCGCGGATCGGTCTGGGAGAGCGGATAGCCACCACCAAGACCCTCCGGCGGCGGTTCTTCTCCCTGGCCGGACGGCTCACCCGCTCGGCACGCCGGTTGACCCTGCATCTTCCGGATCGCTGGCCTTGGGCTGAGAAGTTCAGCCGCGCCTTGGCCCGGCTGCGAGCCATTCCACTCCCGGCCTGACGGCACCGTCGGCGACCGACCCACCCACCGGACAACCGAAGATCCCCGCAGACTCGTGCCAGCCCGGTCCGAGAGAGTCCCCTGCTGCGTATTCTCTCGCCATCCCGCGCATCACAGCTCCCGCAGACGGCCATAGGGGCCCCTGTGCGGCGATGAAGACCGTCCGCCGACCTCCCTACCCCAAATGGAACCCAGGCTATTTCCCCTGTAGCTCCCTCACCCCCCTTCCGCTTTCCTCACGCCGTCCATCGGTGTCCTTCGGTGGATTCGGGCTTAGGGGGTGAAGTCGATGCCACTTCGAGCGAAGGGCCGAGAGCAGATGTGGATGTTGCCGCCAACGCTTGACGAGCTGGTTCCCCCTGACCATCCGGCAAGATTTGTTGCTGAGTTCGTAGACGCGTTGGACCGGCGCGGATGGGCTGACCTTGGTGTTGAGATAGATGGGGAGTCTTTGGGAGCACCGGCGTACCATCCTCGCGCGCTGCTGAGCGTATGGCTGTACGGCTTCATGACGGGGGCACGCTCGTGCCGCAAGCTGGAGGCGGCTTGCCGGGACCAGATACCGTATCTTTGGCTGACAGGGTGGCAGCATCCGGACCACAACACCTTGTGGAGGTTCTACAAAGGACATCGTCAAGCTATCAGGAAGTTGTTCAAGCGTACGGTGCGTATGGCGGTGACGATGGGTAGTGTCTTAGTTTGAAATGTTTCTGTTTCTGTTCCCCGGCGGGAACTTCGGGGCCTTCGTTCGTCGGGGAAGCGGCTCCGGTACGCCGACCTAATAGCGACATTGAGGACGAGGGACTCAATGACGCGAAGCCGAAGACCGCTGGCTGTTGAGGGTGCACAGCGCCCCCCCTTAGCGGCGGCGCTTCATGCGGTTCCGCGCACGTCGTTCCTCGCGATTCTGTGGCGGCGGCAACGGCTGCGCCTGAACGAAGTCGATGTCCGCCTGCGGCGGAATCTGGAATGTAAACTTCGTCTGACCCTTTGCATGGGTGATGGCGAAGTCGCCGGTGTTGATGATGTCCATGCCGATCAGCACATCCCCGCCGCTGAATCCGCCCCTGCTTACCGGAACGTTCGCCACAGTGACTTGGTTCGGCAGCCGGATGTTGACCATATAGAGATCGGTTTCATCAGGTTCATCGTCGATTCCCGCGTGGGCCACTTTGACCTTGCCTATTGGCTTTAGCCCGCACCGGTCGACTACTTCTTGTGTGATCGAGCTATGGGTAGCGCCTGTGTCCCAGATGGCTCCAAATCTACAGAACGCTCCCGGCATGCTTGGCGCCGGTTCAATGTCGCATAAACTCTTCAGGACACTAGACCGTCCGTCTACGGTCGCGGTGAATGCGTATGACCCCGGCACTAGAGCCTCATGATCCTCGAATGAAACGTCTGGGTGTACGCGTCGGGACCGGGACTCACGGCCTGAACCAGAAACGTCCCTAGCTCGTGTGTCTTCTGTGACTCACTCACGGCTTCGATGTGGCTGTCGTACGCGCCTAGGACGATACAGTCCTTGATCGCGATAACCTTGCCGTCGTATCGTGCTACCAGGTCGTCTTGATTCGCCAGATAGTAGTCAAACTCCTTGGCAAGACCGATTCTCTCAGTCATGGCTCCAATACCCCCCCCCGTGTTTCTGCTATTCCTGCCAAACATTATACATTTTGGAGCGAGTTGGTACGCTTGGGCAACCATTCTAGCGTGAGATCGCGCGCTTGCCTACCCCCGGCCCGGCGCGATTGGCGGCTGGCCTCGCGAGCACGCCGAACGCACTGTCAATACGCTATACACGCTCGCTCGCTCCCGCTTTCTTGTACGGGCCGCGTTTCGGCTTCGGAGCCCTCGCGTCTATCAGGTCCACGACCCAACGCATATCGCGGGGAGAGTCGGCCAGCCCCGCCGCCTGCGCTGGGGTCTTGCCCCCAAGACTCTTGTGGGCTCGACAGAAGTTATACCAGACAAAGTATAGGGCCAGCGCGTAGATATGGTTCTGGACCTTCTTGGAAAAGGCGTTGGTCAGGCGGGTGAACCGGCGCATCGACATTCGCATCGTCAGGTTGTGCCGCTCTACGTAGCTGGTGTTGACTTCGGCCATGTTCGGAGCCCCGGATACGGGTATCTTGCGCGTCCCGACGCACTTGGCCGAAGAGTAGCGTCGGCGCTCTTCTTCGTCCGTAGGTTGACCGTAGACCTTGATTAGCTGGGCATAGTCTACGTTTCCGCCGAAAGCCCCCTCTACGGCGTCCAGGTAAGCCCTGTGGCCGTCCGTAGAGAGCTGGACGCGGTCGGCGAGCCGCCCCCGGAGGTCGTCCATGAAGTCCAGCGCATAGCTTGAATCGCGCCCGCCTACGAGCCAAGAAACAACGAGCTTGGTATCGGAGTCGATGCCTGTCCACGTCCACACGTCACCAGCTACATCTATCACCCCAGCAGCCTGATCCGCGTTCTTCTGCTTGGAGTAGCAGAACGACCAAATCTCATCGCACTGGATATGGCTGGCATGTACGTCTTGGACGGCCTCGTTGTGATAGGCGAGGCAGGCCTCGCCCGCGTCCACGAGGAGCTTCATGACGGTGTTGATGTTCACGCCGACTACGCGCTCGATAGACCGCATAGACGACCCCTCTACTAGCATATTCAGCGCTTGTACCCGCTTCTCGATAGATAGTTTGTTCATACCTTCCGCTCCGATTCGTGATACAGTAAGTGTATCGTAAACGGGAGCAAAAGTCAAGCACCTACGATTAGTTTCAGATACGAATTAGCAGGGAAAGAGGAGGGGATTAGTCTTGAAGCAAGCCATCGCAGAATTCGGAACCGGAGACAATCGTGTGAATGGTGCTCACGAATCCCTCGCGGAAGAGGAGCATACTCACCTCGGAGTCAAGGGTGGCCTCAAAGGCTTTCTCCAAGTTCTCTTTGCGGATGAGCTTGAGCAATTGAGAGCGATCCCCGGACGTCAATACGAGCCCAATAGCCAACTCGATAGCCAGAAGCCGACCGCGTAGATCGTCCGGCAATTCGTCTTGTATCACTTAAGCCGTCGACGCCTTCCGCTTGCGGGCCTCCGCGCCCATACGGGCTATCTCCGACCGTCTCTCTGGCGACAGGGCTTTGGCGCGCTTCGGGCCGCCGACCAGCCCGCCCCTGCGCGTCGCAGACGGTAGTTCGTCCTCGATCTGGCCCGTGGCTATCTTGGCGACGTGTACGGCTCGCGCTATCGGGTCGGTTGGCCGCTTCTCTCCGTTAGGTCCTCTAGGCATGGCTTGCCTCCTTTGTAAAAGTCTATCGCGCCGATACCTTTAGGTCAAGCTGAGACGGGGGGCTTCGTCTCTTCAATCGCGACAGCTCCGTTTTCGCGATCAAACCTCTGTAACTTTGCCGACGAAGGAAAGACCCTTTAGCGCGGCGTGATTATCAAGCAGAATATCGTCGGCACTGAACTCCAGGGAGTGCAAACCGTCTTCTTCTACATCGTAATATTCTATGGGACTTACCCGTTTGTGTACCAGAACTCGGTCTGTGCGGGGCTATTCACGGAAAGTCGTTCACTACCTTCACGTACCCCGCAAGCCTAATCCCCTTATAAACCTCCGTTTGGTACTTTTCGCTCATTCCAGCATGCAAAAGAATTTCCTTGATAGACAAGCGAGAGAGGTCATCAGCATATCGGATTCCGAACAGATGGATTGCTGTCACCATCAGGCCTCTGCCCTCGCCAGCATCATACATTCCCCTTAATATTCGTGCTGCTTCGTCGACAGTCATGCTAGCTATCCACCTCGGGACGCTTGCTCCGGCCCCGTCTCCGGCACACAAGCGGGTAAGTCCCTTTAGAATACTCTTCACCGCCTTCTGCCAGTGACCACGCAGTCTTGCGCTAAGCCGTACGTACTGATTACTCCGCGGCGGCCCTAAGACACTACCTGACGATGGGCTTGGTTGACCTGGCGGTGCAAGCAGTAGACGGTACGAAGGTCGGTGCGAATGCAGCAAAGGATAGGACCTACGATGCCGAGGGATTGCGCCGGCTGTTGGACCGGCTGGAAGGTGCAATAAGCGACCTTGTGGCTCAGAACGAGGCGGGAGAGGATGCTGTCCCTGCACACTTGCCACAGGAGCTGGCCGACAACGAGACCCTGAGAGAGCAGATACGACAAGCGATGGACGAGCTTGCGGGCCAAGAGGAGCAAGAGCGCATCAACCTCACTGACAAAGACGCTCGGCTGATGAAGAGTGGTCAAGATATCGTGCCCGGCTACAACGCCCAGGCGATGGTCTCGCCTGTAGAGGCTTCCTTGGGAGTGACCGGTATGTTCATCACCGCAGCCGATGTGGTCGATGAACCTCATGACTATGCTCAATTGGCTCCGATGCTGGAACAGGCAGAGGAGATGACAGGTACCAGAACGCATATGACGTTGGCCGACGGTGGTTATCACTCTGGGAACAACCTGGATGGATGCGTCCGTAGAGGCCAACAGGTGGTAATGCCGGAGGCACAACGACAGGCATTGGAGCACCCGTATCACAAGGACCGCTTTACCTACGACGATCGGAGCGACAGCTATGGCTGCCCCCAAGGCCAAAGACTGCCCTTTACCCGTTTCAAGCGCACCAGGGGTACACTCATGCGAGTGTACCGAGCCTCTGGGGCCATCTGCCGGGTGTGCCCTGCCTTCGGGGTCTGTACCAGGGACGGCCGTCATGGACGTGGCCTGGAAATAGGGCCTCACGAAGTTGCTCTGCGTCGTCATCGGACCTGGATGTCCACTGACCAAGCCAAACAAGCCTACAAGCACAGAAAGCAGCTAGTCGAACCCGTCTTCGGGATCCTCAAAGAGCAACGGGGGGCACGTAGATTCTTGTTGCGGGGCAGTGCCAACGTCGCGGCTGAATGGGCTTTGTTGGCCACAACGTTTAACCTGCGCACCCTCTGGCGCATATGGCGTACCCGCACCACGACCAGTTCGAGCCGGCGCCCGAGATCCACCGCATTCTCAGCCTTTCGATGGACCAGGCTGCTATCGTTCCCGCAGCCATTACTTGCTCAGACTCACTAGGCCCGCCAGATCTGCAGATTCGAACGCGTGGATGGGCTTCTTGTGGCCGGACACAACGCCTTTATGGGACAGGCTCAGCCGTGCGCCCCTACAGTCAACGATCAACACAGGTAGGGGCGGGTTTCAAACCCGCCCTCTTACCCCGAATCCACCGAAGGAGGGCGTCGGGTTAGCGTCCTGAGGCGGCAAGAAGGTGCTCCTGTGCTTCTGGGATAATGGTTTTGTAGCAAAAAAACGGCCCCGGAAAAGGAGCATCCAGTAGATGCTGCCGCGCAACCACCCCGACCGGATCCAAATCACCTTCGACGACCGCCGCTTGGTGGCCAATGCCGGGCTGTTCCTTCCGGCCACCCTGGCGCGGCACCTCGGCCTGCCCGAACTCGTCCGGCAGCGCCTCGACCTGGGCGATGCCCCGGGGCGGGCGAACACGAGCGACAAGATGATGACGCTGGTGGCGTCTGCGCTGGCTGGGGGCGACTGCATTGACGACGCCGATGTGTTGCGCACCGGGGGGACGGCCTGCACCCTGGGCGGGAGTGCGACGAGGACCAGCTCCGGGCTACAGAGTCGGCCCTCGAAGGAGCGGACTCCTTGCTGTTGCAAATGGAGGTCCCTTTCCCCATCTCGCTCGCCGAGGCTCGGTCCGCGAGGGAGCGAGGAGTTCGGGTCATTTGGGACCCGGCCCCTGCCGGGGACGTTTCGTCCGATGCTTTCTCGGCTCTCGATATCCTCACCCCTAATCAAGCTGAGGCCGAGGCTCTAACCGGTATAGAGGTCACCGACGTCGGCTCGGCGCGCGCGGCTGCCGAGTCGCTGAGGCAGCTGGGAGTGCCTGTGGTCGTGGTCAAGCTTGGGGAGCGGGGTGCCTATTACGCCTCTGGTAGCGGAAGCGGTCACGGTGCCCCGTATGAAGTCGAAGTTGTGGACACTGTGGCGGCGGGTGATGCCTTCGGCGGGGCCCTGGCGGTAGCGCTGGCGGAGGGTGCGGAACTAGATGACGCGGTCAGTTTCGGCGCTGCGGCCGGGGCGCTGGCCGTAACCAGGCCGGGCGCACAAGAGGCCATGCCAGGCAGACGTGACGTGGAGGCCCTTTTCTCACAGGCCTAGATAACGCCTGAGCCTCAGCCCTCGGCGATGCACTCCAACTACGAGCAGGTCTGTCAGTCCAAGCTACGAGTCGGGCTTGCCGCCACCGGTGTCGCCCTTGTCGGGTTTGCCGCCACCCTTGTCGCCCTTGTCAGGTGGCCCGCTGCTCTTGTCAGCGCGCGCCTCCTTGCGCTCCGCTGCCTTCTGCGCCCGCTCCACGACCTTGGCCTCCCGCTCGTCGATCCGCTCTTGGAGCCGCACCAGCCGTCCGGCCTCCCGGGTGCCCTGGGCCTCGAGCTTCGCCGCAATCCGATCAAGTCGCTCGGCTATCTTCGCAGCCTGTTGGGCGGACACGACCTTATTGCCGCGCACCAGCTAGATGCAGTCCTCTTCAACGTCTCCAGAAGCCGTAGTAGTAGCGGTGGGTGTGGTCGTAGCCGTTGGGGTAGCGACTTGCAGTAAGGCGCCGGTGAACAGCAGCCCACCGAATCCGCCGGCCGTCAGCGGTGCTGACCTAGCTGCGATCACTCTTTCGTGTAGCGAGGGCGGCAAGAAAGCCCTAGTCGCTGTCGCACTGGTTGTCGTGCCGTTGCCGCCGCCGTTCTCAGGTTCGCCGCCACCCCCTGTATCACAGTGGACCATGTCTCGATTGTGGGAGCCCGTCTTCTTCTTCGGGTGCACGATAATTACTGTCGCGACCATCTCTCGGAACGGCTCTTCTGGGACCGTCGGCGTGGTGGTCGCCGTCGGCGTGGTGGTCGCCGTTGGCGTGGTGGTCGCCGTTGGCGTGGTGGTCGCCGTTGGCGTGGTGGTCGCCGTTGGCGTGGTAGTTGCCGTTGGCGTGGTGGTCGCCGTTGGCGTAGTCGTCGCTGTTGGGGGCGGAGAGTCGGGCTCCGGGGACTTCACCTTCGGTGGCCGCTTCGAAAAAGCGACGGCTTTGTCACCAACGCTGATACCGGCTATCCCCGCGTCAGACTCGGGGCGAAGCTTGATGACTGTCTCGCTTGTAACCTCTACCAACACGGTGTCGTGGCTGGTCCTGATGGTTATCGACGAGGCACCGACCGCCTCGACCGTGCCCGAGATTGTCTTACGCTTGAGCTGTCCCTCAGGTACCTGCTGTGCTGGCGCAGCCTCGGACACCCCTCGCTGGGAGGCTATCTGAACAAGCGGCACCCCAACGATCGACAGCACCATCAAGCCAGCGACGAAAGGCTTGACGCCCTCGGAGATTGTTGCGGTCCACCACTCCCTCATGGCTGTCCCCCTACTGCTCTTCTTCCGGCTCGTAGGACACGATGAGGACATCGGACTCTTCCTCTCCAGTGCCCACGCTAGCTATAACTTCGATCAGATTGGGCCTCTCTGCTAGCTCAACCGTCCCTTCGAACCTGCCGTCCTCGTCAACCTCCAGGAACTGGTCCCCGACGGTCACCGCGGCGTCCACTCTCGTCCAGCCCCAGACAAGTATCGAAGGCGTGGTTACGAAGATGACGTCATCATCGGGCTCAGGCTGTGGAGCGATAATATCGAGGAAAAATACCTCGCCAAGCGGGTCGTTCGTTGGTGTGGGCTCAGGGGTCGCCGTGGGAGTTGCCGTCGGCAGGGGCGTAGCGGTCTGCGTTGGGGTCGGCAACGGCGTCGCCGTGGATGTCGGCTCCACGGTACCGACTGGCTCGGTCGTAGCCGTCGGCTCGGTGGTAGCTGTCGGCTCAGCGGTAGCTGTCGGCTCTGGAGCTTCCTGCTCCTCAGCCTCGGTGACAACGTTGGGGCCGGGCTTGCCACCCTCGACCGGCACCGACAACTTGACTACCGGCTTAAAGATATATTCGCCCCGTCCTGTCACAGTCAGCGACCGGTCGCCTTCAAAATCGACGAGCAGCTCCGTGGTTTGACCCGCCTCTACCTCAAAGGATCGCGCGAACTGGATCTTGTTGCTGGGCAGCTTCGCGGTTACGAGGTCATCCACGTTCAGTATCTTGAGCTCGACTCCATCGACGAGCATCCTTATCACCCTGTAGGTCCCGGGCTCCGCGGTGGCGTCCCCCAGCAGCTCGCTCACCCCGACCAGGTCCACAGGACCTTCCACGATGGTGACCCACGGGCTGCCTGCGCCCGTTTTGGCTTTGTTAACTTCGACGCTACTCAGCGTAATCAGGTATTGCTCGACGTCCGGTGGTGGCGGGTCGGTGACCTGAATCTCGATTGTGCCCGTGTCAGCGACAGGTTCCGCCGTCTGTGTTGGGGTCGGTGGGGCGGGAGTCGGGCTGGCGGCTGGCGCCTGAGTCGGCGTCGGCGCCTCTGGCATGGTCGTGGCGGTGGCGGCCACTACAGCTGGAGTCGCGGTTGGCGCCTCTAGGGTTGGGCTCACGGTAGCAGGGACCGCAGTCGGAGAGACGGCTAAGGGCGCTGTCGGCTGTTCGGGGGTGGGTGTCGGTTCCGGGTCCCCTCCGCACGCGACAGCTACCGCTATCGCAGCTACGGCAGGCAGCAGTATGGACGCCTTAGAGAATATACCAGTGTGCATGTCTGGGAAACCCAATTGAGGTATCCTCAAAAAGTGTGTAAACGGTCAGGCGGTGTACCCTCTCTCTGAACAACACGGGCTCAAGGCCCAAGAGAGGAGATAGACCGCCCATGAGGAAGGAAAGTACTGAGAGTAGGTCGGAGTCAAGGCCGGAGTGGGAGCAGTTGGAGGATTGGGTGCGAAGCCAGGTCCAGCGGCTGATCCAGGAGTTGCTGGAGGAGGAGGTGACGGAGTTTCTAGGAAGGGCGAAGTCGGCGCTCAGATCCGACTCGGACTCAGATACCGGCTATCGGAACGGATACGGCAGAGCCCGGAGGCTTACGCTGAGTTCGGGAACGATACAGCTGAGGCGGCCGCGAGTCCGCGATACCGAGGAGGAGTTCGAGAGCCGGCTGCTGCCGCTGTCCGTCAACAGGACCAGGAAGATTGCTGAGCTGATCCCCGAGCTGTACTTGCACGGTCTATCCGAAGGCGACTTCGACCTGGCGGTGCGGGGACTGCTGGGACGAGGACGCACCGGTATCGGCGAGCACGGTAGCCCGGTTGAAGGATAAGTGGAACGATGAGCTTGCCCAATGGCGCGCTAGGCCCCTGGATGACCTGGAAGTGGGTGTACATGTGGGTGGATGGAGTCTACGTCAAGGCTGGTCTTGAGCGGGAGAAGGCGGCGATCCTGGTGGTGATGGCGGCCCTGAGCGACGGAAGGAAGGTGGTGGTCGAGCGCGATTCCCGGATACAGGGAGTCCATAGAGAGCTGGTCCGATGTGCTCAGGGACATGAGGCGCCGCGGGCTGGAGTGCCCAAGACTGGTAATTGGAGACGGACATCTGGGCATCTGGGGAGCTCTGCGCAACGTCTATCCGCAGGCGGCTGAGCAACGCTGCAGGAAGAAGCCTAGCGGTTCTTCTTACGAGGCGCTGGTTTCTTCACTGGCGGCGTGTTGACCAGCGCTCCGATTATCCGCCGTGCCTGCTCCGGTATAGCACGCTTCTTGCCGTTCATGCTGCGCTCCTAGAATAGGGAAGAAGGACGACACCCCAGCAGGGGGCTGGCCTCAAATCCAATGCAGGTGCTAGAACACCTGCCTGGAGCCAATTGCGATGTCGCCCTTCTTAGTGCGCCCCTAATCAGGGCACTTTGATGGGTGGATGGCTGAGCGGATTAAAACGACGGTCTCCAAAACCGTTGTAGGTGATAGTACCACCTACCGGGAGTTCGAATCTCCCTCCACCCTCCGCCACTAACCCTAGACACTGGGAGAGTCGGGTCAATAGCTAAGACATTCAAGATTTTAAGGGAAATTGGCTATAACACTAAAGGAGGAACGCTATGGGTCAGCAGTCTACAGCCGTGGACTTACGAGCCTTGCTCAAAGAACTGGAAGCCAAGAAACAGAAAATCGACAAGGAATTTGAAGCACTTCATCTAGTAATCCGTCTCAACCAAGAGCGTTCAAGTGGGATTGCTAGTGGACGGCGTGCCAGTACTTACGCTCAAGAACTGACAGATGCCATCTACGATATCCTATTGTCAGAACGCCCATTGCACCGCATGGCCATATTGGGGAAAGTTACTGAACGTGGAGTTCATGTTGGCGGAAGTAAGCCGGTCAATTCAATAGGCTCTTATCTCAGCACTGACCAACGTTTCAAGAATTGTGGTAGGGGAATGTGGACATTGACGGAGGAACCACAGGCAGTAGATAACATCCCAGACATTCTAGGTGGAATGGATTCCGAAGCCGAAAATCCTCCCTGGTGATCTATCCCATAGCTTCCGCGTTCGCCTCCGTTCCCAGGTAAGTTTGTATATAATTCCCTTTCCAAAGGGGGCGCGCCCCCGGCGCCTGTCCTGAGCGAAGTCGAAGGAGCGGGGGTCTGGGGGGAACCCCCAGCAAAACAACGGCCAGGGCGGGCGGGAAAGGAGTCCTGAGATTCCCTCTTCAGGGTGTCCAAATCTCATTGCGGCATGGACGGCTCCGAGAGCTACAATGACGGGCCAGAGTGGAGGTCAGTGAATGTCTCAGAAGAGCGACCAGAAACCCGACATCCTGATCATTCTTTCCGATCAGCATAGCGCCTCGATCACCGGCTGCTACGGCGATCCTGTCGTGAGAACCCCGAATATCGACAGGTTGGCGGCCGAGGGAGCGCTATTCGAGCAGGCGTACTGCCCACTCCCGGTGTGTGCCCCCTCCCGAATGTCACTCATGACGGGGCGATACCCACATGACATCGAGTGCTGGGATAACGCCGCCGCTTTGGCCTCCGATATCCCGACCTTCGCCCACGCCCTGGGTATCGCGGGATACGAGGTCGTCATCAACGGACGTGCGCACTGGAATGGGCCTGACCAGAGACACGGTTTCAAAGACCGGCTGGTGGGCGACGTCTCCCAATCATATTGGGGCGGGGGTGCCAACGAGTGGTGGGTCAGAGTAAAAGATACGACGTACCTCACCGGCATGGAAGGCTTCTATCGTCCCGCCATAACCACCTTCTCCGGGCCCGGTTGGAGCCAATTCCTGGACTACGACGCCGCGGTCCTGGAGGCCGCGCTGGAGTTCATCAGAGACCGTTCGGCAGTGTCCGATAGGGACCCGTTCTGTCTTGTCGTCGGCTTTTCATCACCCCACTACTGGTTCGCCTGCCCGCAGGAGGACTATGACCTTTACGACGGCAAAATAGATGCGCCACTCCTGCCTGACGACCATCCTGAATCGCTGCACCCATCCAACCGGGAGATGGTCATCGCAGCGGACCTGGAGTCGATACCGCTGGAGGACGTGATAAGGACGAGGACGGCCTACTACGGCCTTGTCACCTTTACCGATAGGATGATCGGACAGCTCGTCGATGCCCTGGAGCACAACGGGCTCAAAGACAACACCCTCACCCTCTACTCGACGGACCACGGGGAGATGGCCGGAGAGCACGGCATGTGGTGGAAGCACAACTTTTACGAGGGGGCAAGCCACATACCCCTCATAGTCTCCTTCCCCGGCAGGCTTCCACAGGGCAAAAGAGTCGCAGAGCCAGTCAGCCTGGTGGACGTGCTCCCTTCGCTATGCGACTGGACGGGCGCCCCTCCTCCTCCGAAGCTAGCGGGCCGCAGTCTGGACTCTCTGATCAAAGGGGAGAAATGGCCTGATGAACGCGCCGTGTTCTCGGAGCTCTATCGCAGGTTTCCCGGGGAATCTGCCATCGTAGCTCGCATGGTGAGACAGGGAGTCTGGAAATACAACTACTACCATGGGCAGCCGTCGGAGATGTTCAACCTTGAGGAGGACCCGCGAGAGTTTCACAACGTCGCAGAAGACCCGGCCTACCAGGACATACGCGGTAAGCTGGAGAAGCTGGTTCTCGAAGGCTGGCCCCCTGAGGAAATACTACCGAAGCTTCGCGAATTCAAGCAGAGGGTCGACTACCTGGAGCAATGGACCAGGGCCGTGAATCCCCCGGACCCTGACCAGTGGGAAGGAATGAAACCGCCCTTCCCTGACGAGTGGAGGCAGAATGCCCTGTCGCTGCCCGAGTACGCCAACTGGCTACGGAACAGAGAATCCTGACATGACATGGATATCTAGCTGTGGATTCGTGGTTTGGTAGAGGAATCGGGCGCTTGAGCCGGGGTAGCCTAATCGACGATTGTGTGGTCGATATTGCACTCGCCTCTCGTGTCGACGGCGTGGAAATAGAAGTGGGAGTTGTCGTCGATGGGGCGTCGCCAGCGGTACTCAGGAAACCGCGCTTTGGCCGCAACTTCCAAGTCACGCCACTCTCCCGCCGTTGGGCTCCCTGAATGTCGCTTCAAGACGACCAGTGGCAGGGAGTATCGAGAGCACTCAGCCCAGACTCCAAGACCGTTGTTTTGTCTTGCCAGGTCCCCTGTTGCACAGAGGCCGCATGGACTCGCCTCGTCAGGCGTCGGGTATCGCGTGAACTCAGCCATAACGAGAGACCACGGTATCGGGTGTGAAGCTGGGTGTTCAAGTAGCTCAGGGGTCTTGATGTGGGTTTCCCTACGCTTCTCTTGAGACGGGGCACGTCAAGGGGTATAAAGACGATGCAGCGGTAGGAGTGAAGCAAACGCGGCAAGATGTCGGCAAAAACAGAAGAGCCACCCGTCAAGGCGCCTCTTCTTAGCTACGGAGCCGTCAGACTATAGAAACTGGTGCCGAAGGTGGGATTCGAACCCACACACCCTTGCGAGTACTACGCCCTGAACGTAGCGCGTCTACCGTTCCGCCACTTCGGCGCGCTGATGCCCTTAATGGTGGGCGGTCGAGGGGTCGAACCTCGGACCTCTTGCGTGTGAAGCAAGCGCTCTAACCACTGAGCTAACCGCCCGAAATTCCGTCCTCTGGAACGCCTCAGCCACCTGAACGTGATTATACTGCGACTCGTCGACCCACATCAAATGGTGCTCGTACCACGATATTGCGTGCGTCACCGACACAAGGTACGATGTTCTGGCGTCCTGAACCATACAGAAAACGTCGCGCCAAGGAGACCCTGAGATGCGCCTAACGCTGATGGGCTGTGAATACGCCGGCAAGCGGACCCTTGGTGTGGAGATCTCGAGGTGGTGGGCCGATCAGACCGGCAGCGAGTTCCACGAGCCGCCTCACCTGAACTTCCACGACCATTTCACTGTGCCCCATGTGGTACACGCGGTGGGTCACGAGGACCACAAGGAGCTGTCCGAACGCCAGATGCTCGACCTCAATCCCGGCCTCCTGGAGCACTACCAGCGTTACCAGATCGGCAACAAGCTGCATAGTGGGTATCTTACGGGGCCTGATCTCTTCTTGATCGATTGGTTCTACGCTGATGCGGTCTTTGCTCCGCTCTACTACGGCTACGGCGGGCCCGGCCAGTACGCCGACCGCCACGCAATGGCCCGACACATGGAGGAGGAGCTTCTAAAGACCATGCCGGAAATGATACTCGTCATGATGAAGGCGTCCCCGGAGGTGATACGACAGCGCAAGCGGGAAGGCAAAAGCATCTTCCCAGGGAGACACAAAGCTACACACTTCAAAGGAGAAGACGCGGAACTGGTCCTTAGCAAGTTCCAGGATGAGTACGACGTCTCGTTGATACGCCACAAATTCACTCTAGATACAACAAGCGCCACAGTGGATGAGACCCTGCAGGAGTTCATTTCGGGTATCAAGAAGTTCATTACGCCCGAGGACCGGCTCCGAGTCCTTGCTCATAAGTCGTCCGATATCCCGTGGCTGTGAGGCCGACACGCAAATTCATTGCATCGGACCCCGATGAAACCGCAGGGCCTACGGTGGACTATAAGCAGCTAGGCGACACAAGCGTCAAAGTGCCTGAGATAGGTCTGGGCACCTGGCAGTACAGGGGAGGTGTCGAGCCCCTACGGAAGGGCATTTCGGTTGGGGCCTTCCTCATCGATACTGCGGAGTCCTACGGCACCGAGGACGCGGTCGGCGAAGCCGTCAGGTCGATCCGCCCGGATGTCTTCGTCGCGACCAAGGTGTCGCCTTCCCACTTCAAGTACGACGACATGCTCCGGGCAGCCGACAAAAGCATACAGCGCCTTGGAACTGACTACATAGACCTGTACCAGCTCCACTGGCCCAGTTCGTCCGTCCCAATCGAGGAGACCATGCGGGCGATGGACAAGCTAGTGGAGGATGGCAAGGTCCGGTCCATCGGCGTGAGCAACTTTTCCGTGGCCCAGTTCAAGGAGGCCCAGGCCGCCACTGGGAACAAGATCGTGTCCAACCAGGTCGTCTATAACCTCGCCGACAGGGGCATTGAACGTGAGATTCTGCCCTTTTCTCAGGCGAACGACGTGACCGTCATCGCCTACAGCCCTCTGGCCGAGGGCATGCGAAACTTGAAGTCAAGACTGAAGGGTCAGGCGTTGGAGAAGGTGGCACAAGCAAGCGGCAAGACCGTGGCACAGGTCGCCTTGAACTGGTGTATCTCCAAAGACAACGTTATCGCCATACCTAAGTCCAACTCCGCTCAACGCACCGAAGAGAACTGCGGGGCTTCGGGCTGGCGGCTCGCGGATGACCATATGCGGCTTCTTGAAGAGGCTCGCTAGTGCGCAGACCGGAGGCTCCTTCGGAAAGGCATCACAGTTGAAAATGACTCTGGAACTCAGGCCCTACGGGAATACCGGCGAACAGGTGACGGCCATCGGCTTTGGGGCCGCGAGCCTGGCCAAGTACTCGGTCGCCGATGGCGAGGCGACCGTCCGGCGGGCGCTGGAGCTCGGTATCAACTACTTCGATACCTCTCCGATCTACGGACGAGGCGCGTCACAGGTGATCCTCGGTGCGGCGCTGCAGGGACGGACAGAGCCGTACATGGTGGCCACCAAGCTGGGATACCTGGCTAACCCTCAGGACTTCCGGTCAAAGGACGCCCTTCGCACTCAGCTTTGGGAAAGTCTCCGTTCCTTGCGGCGGACCAATGTTGATGTGTTGCAGGTGCACATGTCTGAATGGTCCTGCTGGTGGGAGGACGACGCACCCGATGCGCAGCTCTTCAACACGAACGAGTCTTACGACTTTGCCAACGCGCCGGTGATGCAGGTGCTTAGGGACGCCAGGGACCAGGGCCTTTGTCGGTTCATCGGGATCACCGGTGACGAAGCCGACCAGGTCGCCCACGTTCTCCGCCATGTAGACGTCGACGCCTGCCTGATCGCATACCACTCCAACCTGCTGTTCCGCCGCTCGCTTCAAGAGGCAATTCCACTGGCGCGTGAAAAGGGAGCGGCATTCGTTAGTGCTGGAGTACTCCATCCGTGCTTCCCCGGCTTCGGAAAGGCGGACTGGCTCGACACACCGCCCGCATGGGTGACGCCCGAGGTCCGTGGCCGCCTGGAGAAGCTGTACGACCTGCAGCGGGACTCCGGCCTGTCAATGGTGGACCTGGTCGTGCGCTACCCCCTGGCCAACCGCGACATCACGATTCTACTTCTGGGCGTGGGGAAAGTCGCGGAGCTCGAGGACAGCGTCGAGGCCGCCCTGGCCGGCCCGCTGCCGGCTGACTTGCGCGCCGCCATTGACGAACTCGGCTTCTCGTAGCCCCACCGAGCGGCTTTACACAAGAAGTCGCCTCAAAATCGTCTCCCTTAGTCCCGATTCGGCATCGGGACTAAGGGCCTGGGGACGGGGTGGTCCGGCGTCAAGCCACCACAACACCAGATGCTTCTCCCAGAGGAGTCATGATCACGGGATGACCACGTGGAAGACCAGTAAGACGTTCGACCGGTCCCTGATTCAACCCTTCTTGGAGACCGACCGCCCCTGGGCAGCGTACGCCATCGACCTCGATCCTCGACTTTTCGCGCAGAGCACGTGGGCGGTCGCGGAAGCCGACGGCCAAAGTGCGGGCACTCGCTCTCCACTTCAAGGGCATCAAGGTCCCAGTGTTGTTCTTGATGGGTGACAGCGATGGATTACGAGCCATCCTGGAGGAACAGTTGTGCCCGGAGAGGGTCTTCTTGATGGGCCGACCGGAGCATGAGGCTGTGACCGACGAATCCTACACCTGGGAACACAAGGGTCAGCAGTGGCGTATGGTGCTGGACCACGGTCGCTTCAGGCGTAAGCCGGGCGAGTGCGTCCGGCTCACCCAAGACTACGTTGGCCAACTGGCTGAGCTCTACTCGCATTGGAGGGGCAACCCGTTCATCGACGACCAGATTCGTCACGGCGTCTGCTACGGGGTCCTTGTGAACGGCCAGCTCAGAGCAGTCGCGGGCACGCATCTGGTCAGCGAGACTTACGGCGTCGGAACAATCGGAGGCGTCTTCACGCACCCAGACCACCGTCGGGCGGGTTACGGCACCGCGACCACGGCCGCTGTTGCGGCGGAGCTTCTTGACAGGGGCGTCCGGGACATTGTTCTTAGCGTCCAGCAGGAGAATGTGGGAGCGGTGCGTATCTACGAGCGCCTCGGCTTTAAACGCTACTGTCCCTTCCTGGCGGGGCTGGCCCGCCGTCTCAACCCGCTGGCAATTGAATGAACTGGACCGGCCTCGCAGCAACGACCTGGGATGATTTTGCCGGTGAGCCGCCGCTGTGGGACCACGAGGCTTTTAGAAGGCTGATCGAGCAGCACCCCGGAAGGGTCTTGGATGTCGCATGCGGAACGGGCCGGCTCCTGGTACCCTACCTCGCCTCCGGCGTCGACATCGAAGGCGTTGACAGTTCCACGGAGATGCTGTCTATTTGCCGCAACAGAGCAGCAAAGAAACGACTGACACCCACCTTCTACAAGCAGCGTATGCAGGAGCTCGATCTCCCGAATCGTTACTCGACGATTATCGTCCCGGGCGGCTCCTTTCACCTGATCATTGACCGCGAAGAGGCGGCGGAAGCGTTGAAACGTTTCAACGACCATCTTCTCGCAGGCGGCGTGTTGGGGTTGTCACTTGATGATCCCAATGAGGAACTGAGCGAAGATGCTGTGGGCCGATGGATGTCCAAAGGCGTGGTCGTCCGCACTGACGGAACGGAGGTCCACCAAGAGAGAATGATCGAGCAGATCGACCAGGCCGAGCAGCTGACCTCAACCCTGATACGATACAGGGCGGTCAGCGACGGACGCGTTGTCGAGGAGCAGGTCCATACGATGAGGATGCGCCTCTATTTCAGGCATGAGCTAGAGAAGATGCTAAAGCACGCTGGATTTCGCAAAATCACGACCATAGATGGCGACAACGGCAGCAGCCGGTCTGCTGAGACACGCTGGATGCCGATTCTCGTTGCGACCAAGTAGAGTGATGTGGTGCCGATCGAACTCCTAGAGGAACTGACCTCCGCATTGGCAGATTACGGCACGGTGCCGATCGCCTTCACTGTCGAGTCCCGGTATCGAATCGAGGTCGCCGACAAGGGGCTGGGCGGCTGGGTCATAGCAGAAGAAGAGGTCCAGCGTCCGTACATCCAGGACTACGATCAAGATAAGGGGGAAGGACCGACGCGATGGCCTCGAAGGTGGGACATCTCAAACTGGGTAATCACCTCGGCGTTCGATGATAAGGTCCGACTCGGTGGCGCCGTGGTCGCGTGGAACACCCCTGGCCTCTATATGCTAGAGGGGCGGACCGACCTGGCCTGCCTTTGGGACGTCCGCGTCCATCCTGACCACCGCCGGGAGGGGGTCGGCTCACTGCTGTTCCAGCACTCCGCCGAATGGGCACGCAGCAAGGGGTGCCGGCAGCTCAAGATCGAGACCCAGAATATCAACGTTCCAGCATGCAGATTCTACGCGGAGCAGGGATGCGAGCTTCGAGCTATGCACCCGGGTGCATATTCCGAGTCACCTGACGAAATCCAGATGCTCTGGTATCTTGACCTTTGAGGTACCACCGGCCACGGTTATAAGAGGGAGCGGGCCCATGTCCATGCCACGTCCCGACGAGGTGTCCAAGGCTTTCTTTAAGTCTGTCGTTCCGGACGACCCTCGCGTCCAGGTCCGGCCGATGTTCGGGAACGAGGCCGCGTTCCTGAACGGTAACATGTTCATCGGCCTCTTCGGCAACGAGCTGTTCGTTCGCCTATCCGACGCGGACCGCGCCGAGTTTCTAGAGGAGGAGGGCGCCTCTTTGTTGGAGCCGATGACGGGCAGGCCTATGAAGGAGTACGCGGTGCTCCCGTCAGCGTGGCGTGAGGACTCCCAGAGGGTCCTTGGCTGGGTGGAGCGTTCTCTCAAGTGGGTAGGCGATATGCCGGAAAAGAAAAAGAAGGCCCGTAAGAGGAAGTAGCCAGCGTACTGCCTCACATATGATCTGACACAATGGAGGCGCCGCAGCGGCAGGCCACCGGCCACTACAGCACAGGCGTACTAAGAATCAGCCGATTGTCACCACTTCGGCAAGCTCAGTGCAGGCTCTGAGGCCTTCCCAGGCCGATGGGTCTGGGGAGGGGTGCCTCCCCACCCCAGAGGTAGCGGAAAGGTACCGTGTGTTTCTGCCAGGTTCCTGGTCGCTATGACGAAGAACGGCTTTGCAGCGGATGAGCGACGCCGTCCGGAGGTGACCTGGCCTTCTCCCATGGCCTCTAGCAGCGCAGACTGGGTCCTGGGACTAGAGCGGCTTATTTCGTCTGCCAGGACAATGTTGATTCCCTCGTAAAAACCCGTTTTGAGGAAGTTCCAGCGATTTAGCACATCTGCGCGATACCGTATGTTGGGGTAGTGTACGGAACAGAGACTGTATATTGTACCCAGGTGTGGGTACGTTTGTTCTAATTCGACCTACACAGACTTTTTACGAGAGAATCAATGTTGGCGAAGACAGGTCCTGCCGCGAATTGGAAGTCGCCTCTGCTCGGATTGTAGATTGACGACCCGGTAATGTCGGTGGGCAGCAGGTCCGGCGTGAACTGAATACGCTTGAAGCTCGCCCGGAGCGACTGGGCCAGGGCCTTCGACAACAGGGTCTTCCCCACGCCGGGGAAGTCGTCCACCATGACGTGGCCCTGGCACAGCAGTCCCAGTACAGCCATCCGAATGACGTCCGGGCTCGTCACCACGACCTGCCGGATGTTGTTTACAAGAGAATCTACTTGATCGTGGAAATCATCGTTCATGATTCGCGCTCAAAACAGGAATCCACACGGCTCTTCGTACTGCCGGAGCGACAACGAAGGTCAATTATAACTGAGGGACCTCTACAGCTCATATCACCCGACCTCGCCCGGGGACGAAAGGTTCCGGAAGGAGATACGTAGTAGCAGCCCAAGTGGACTACGTGGTCACCGCAGGACTACTACGTCGTCGAACCTCCGTGGGGTAGTCCTGGTGAACGACAGCCCAGTCCCCTGGTTTGGAAGAAGCTCCAGCGTGAACTCCTGTGACGGTCCGAGCGCGATTCCCAGGCCCCTCAAGTCCACGCTGATTTCGACAATCTTGCCTCGGTCCAACGTGATGCCGGAGCCAATTTGCCAGGTCGCGGTCCAGTCGGACGACGCAATAATCTCCAGCTGATTCCCGTCTATGTATCTCACGTTGGCGAATTCGTTTGACACGTCCACGCCCACCGAACTTGGTGAGATGTTGATTGCCTGAAACCGCAAGCGGTCCAGGCCGGTCCTGTCGGAGGTCGGCTTTCCCGTTGGCTGGCCGTTCAGCGCGAGCTGCCCAGTCGTTTGATGTAGCGCCCCGAGGACCGCAGTCCTGCTCCCCTCAGCGGTCAGGATCCCGGCTGTGAGGACGAAGTAAACAAACCCGGCACTAAGTGCAACGAAGGCCGCGAAAACAACCGCCGATTCGAGACGCGAAAACCCCTGTTGGTCTCGCCATAATGCAAAGGACCGATCGTACTTCCCCCGAGAGGACTGGTACACCCGTGATCACCTCGTCGGGATGTCGGCCTGAAGTAGGCGAGCCTTTCGGCCGGCGAGCCGAGCGAGACGCTCCGCCGCTTCGCGCACCAGACCGGGCCCAGGCCCCGACGGATCATAGGCCGCAACCCATGCCGCCCTGGTGAACCACTCGAGATCGACGGCCAGCAGCCGTTGTGTAGTCTTGGAGCGTCTGACTTCGGCCCCTAGGCCGCAGCCCTTTTCGGCCCAACAGACGCTCAACTCGCACGTAGGTCCTTAAGATCTCGCGGCGCGCGTCACCCGGCAAACGGGTATAACTCCACTCCTCCTCCCTTCTCCTAGACCTGTTTCGGAGCCTCCAAACAACGAGCCAGCCTAAGAGAGAGGCCACAATGGCTCCGCCACCACCCCGAAGGTCCAGCCCCGGCTCTTCAATATATCCGCTATGCGATCTATCGCGTTCGAGGCCCCGGACTGGACGATCTGGTAGAGGCCGCCTCCCACTTTCGTCTGAAATATGAAAGAGTTGCCGCCGAAGGCTTGCAGGTTTCCCGAAGTGAATACATCCAGCTCCGGCCTAGGAGTACCGTCGAATGCGATCCATCCGTTCCTGGCAAAACGCACCTCGGCCCAGGCGTGGGCGTCGCGTCGCCGGACATTGTGCGTCCCGCTAAACGGATCGAACCTCCCTGGGAGGTAGCCCACGGCCAGCCGGGCCGGGAGTCCGACCGCTCGCGCAAGAAGCACCGTAGCGGTCGCGAAGTCGAGGCTCGTCCCAGCACGACCGCTGGACAGGAACCCGTCTATGGATCCCGATAGCTGCAGCTGGTCGGCAGCCGCGGTATCGTAGCCGTGATTCGAACGAAGGTGACTCACAATGCGCCACAGCTGCTCAAAAGGCGTTCTTGCATCGCCCACGATCTCCCTTGCCATCTGTCGGAGCGGCAACGACGTGGCCGGCAAAGACAGGTGTTGCTCGCCGCCACGGCCAGCGATGTCGCGGCGCACCCAGGTGGCCGACAGGCTGGGGCGTTGAGACAGGACTGAGTAAGCTGTCCCCGCAGGTAGCGAAGCCCCGCCGCCGACCTGGTCCGGACCAATCATGTAGATCGGGTTATACCCTGCAAAAAGTGAGCCAGGCTGCTCCTGTTCGACAAAGAACGCCTGCCAGTAGTAGTCCCTGTGATAGCGGATAGCTCGCCCTAGTAATGGCGACTTGGATGCGTACCACGTCTGTCCGTCGAACTCGTCAAATAGTCGACCGCGCCAGTAGCTGGTCACCTTGCTGCGCACATGCATTACGGTGTCACGAGGGTCTGTAGTCGTTTCTCGGCCCTCGAAGTCCTCGGCCGCAAACTCTCTGAGAGCGCTGAGGTCTAGTCCGGTGCCGTCCGGTACGTCGCCGACCCCCGTCAGGTCCGACTCGTCGCCATCTTGATCTCCGGGAGCGAGTGGCGTTACTGCCGCGCCCGTGGAGGCGCCGGCTCCGAGCTCGCCCATGAAGGGCACGACGCCGAGACGCTGGGAGCCAGGCCGGCCGCGGTAGTCGGTCGGCAGCAAAGAAAACGCCAGGGCCGAGCACACCAGCAGACCTCCCCCGACGATTCCCAGCCAGAACCAGAGTCTGCCGAAGGCTCCCCCGGGCCAGTGTGTCTGACGGGCCATGCTAAGCTGGTCTTCTATGAACGCCATGGCAAAGAATGTTAGAAACAGCCCCAGGAACACGATCAGGAACGGCACAAAGCTTTGATCGAATGACCGCTCACTAACCAAAAAGAATATGAGGCCACTGAGGGCCAACTGTGCATACAGGCCGCCACGAGTCTCGACGCGAAAGCTAGCTATGCCACAAATCAACAGCAAGGATTCGGCGATCGGTAGCCTGTCTCCTGTTAGCGCACTTACAAAATCACCTCGCATCGCTATTGGCAGGCCCACGATTGCAACGATTATTGCGACAGAACGGAGACTTCGGTACGATCGCGGCCACCGCCAGCTTGTCAGGTGCCCGACGACGAGCAACAGTGATGCCAGCAATGGTATCCCAGGTCTGCCGGTAACCCAGCCGAGGGAAAATGTGATCCAGAGCGCGGTGAGCAGGACCAGAAATCGAAGGCGCGGTGAGCTCTCGAGCCGATCAGAGAACAATCGGGACGGCCTGAAACGTCTTAGCGAATGTTTTGACAGTAGGTTCGTCATCTCACCAAAATCAGCGCCGGCTCTCGGGCGAATCGCTGGCTACCCAGGCTGCGCCTAAACCCGGCCGACAGTCGATGGGACGTTGGCGTCGACTGTTGGGGCCGGCGGGAGCCCGACCTGTTCCAACGCGTCGATCGCTTCAGTCAGTCTACCCCGGCGGCAGACAACGGTTCGGATTCCGGCGCCCTTGAGCCGAGCCGCCAGCCCGGCTGGCTCGTCCGACTCGTCGAACCCCTCCAGCACAATCGCAGCGAGGCTTGGCACTCGGGTAACGGTATGCTTAAGCGCCTGGGCCGTATCGCGGTCGACCGCGGCTGATACCGTGACTACAGTCGAGTGAGTCGGTACTGACTGCAGCAGTTCAGACAGGGTCGGAGCGTCCGAAGGCGTTAGCGTTGCGAGCTCTCGCAAGAATGGCTCCGGCTCGGTCCATTCTCCATAGAGCCTACCGGCCGCCAGCCGGACCGGCTCTCCCAGCTTCAGGACATGGACTCCGACGGCGGCGGCCAGCTTGATCGAGTATTCTAGCGTCGTTTCGCGGCCTTGGCCGATGCTCCTACGGACGTCAAAGGCGATGGTGACGGATCTATCTGAAGTGTCCTCCATCTCCTTCACTACGAGCCTGCGCAGCTTGGCTGTATTCCGCCAGTGGATATGTCGGAGGGAGTCCCCACCGGTGTAGGGTCTCGAGCCGACGATCTCTTGCCCGGTCCTGGCCCTCCGTGATCGTTCCGACGGACCGGTTGCCCCCTCCGCCAGCGCCAAGCGGTCGAGCGGGTAGACCTTAGGGTAGACCAGCAAGGAGAACGGCGCCTGAACTCGTCTCCGGCGACGGAATAGGTCGAAAGGTGCCTGGGACTCGATGGTAACCGGGCCGAAAAGGTGTAACCCTCGGCGATGACATTCCATTCTGCTCGCCAGTTTGACCGTGCCGTGCCCACTCAAGCTAGCGACAAAGAATCGTTGCGATAGGGAGCCTGGGCTTTCGAACGAGGCCTCATACGCCGCAGACACGAAAAAGCGAGGCCAGAACCGCCTGTTCACCAGTTCCAGCTCCACTTCGACCACGTCGTCCTCCATCGGGCTGACGGGACCGTCAGAGTGCTCGGTCTTCACCAGCCGCAGGCGGGCCTCTACCGTTGCTACGGAGAGCCACTGCAGCAGAAGCGATAGTCCAAGCATCCCCCATAGGACGGCATCGACTATGCGGACCCAGCCCACGTTGGTGGCGCCGCCAAGAAAAAAGAGGAACACCGCAAGCAGCAGGAACCCGACGGCTCTTTTCGTGAACACAGACGGCCGCCTACATCGGCACGGAGACCGAGTCTAGGACCTCGTCGATGGCATCCGAGGCCGGCGCCTGCTCGCCCGCTCGCGGAATTACGCGGTGAGCGAGGACCTGCACAGCCACATCCTTAACGTCCTCGGGCACCACGAAGCTCCGCCCGGCGAACGCAGCCCATGCCTGTGCGCACCGCTGCAGGAAGGTACCTCCCCTGGGGCTCGCCCCAAGGGAGATGGCTGGGTGTCTGCGGGAGCCGTCAAGAATATTGAGTATATACTCCTTGACCGGCTGTGCCGCACGTACCTGGCGCACCGTCGCTTGCATGTCGACTATCGCCTCGGGCGTCAGAACGGGATCAACCTCGGGCATTCTCTGCTCCGATCTGTCCAGAATATCGAGCTCCTGGGACCGGTTGGGGAATCCTAGCCGCATGAAGATGGAAAACCGGTCGAGCTGAGAGTTGGGCAGGGGAAATATGCCATGGCTCTCCGCAAGATTTTGAGTCGCGATCACCATGAAAGGACGTGGCAGTGGGTGCGCAGCCCCGTCCACCGTGACCTGGCCCTCACCCATGGCCTCCAGCAAGGCTGACTGAGTCCTGGGTCCCGCTCGATTTAGCTCGTCGGCCAGGACTACGTTGGCGAAAACGGGCCCGGGGACAAACTCGAATCGACTGGCGGCAAGGTCGAATATGGAGGTGCCAGTTATGTCTGCGGGGAGCAGGTCGGGCGTGAACTGTATGCGGGTGAACTTGGCCCCTATCGACCTCGCTATCGTCTTGGCCAAGAGGGTCTTTCCGACCCCAGGGAGGTCCTCGACTAGGACATGGCCTTCGGCGAATAACGCCAGCAGGCTGAGGCGGATTGTGTGATCTGAGGCTACTACGACGCGACCGATGTTGGCGACCAGACCCGCTAGTTGCTGTTTGAATCGCTCCCAGGAATCCGGCTGCTCTACTGTTGAAGAGCTTGTTGCCACCATCCCCACAAAGGGTTTCCTCAGCCTCCCGAAGTTCCGGGTCGCGAATCGGCCCCAATAGACCTGGCTAGCTGCCTGAGACCTTCGGCGAGGTCACGCGCCTCAATCTTCCCTACCTTCCCCAGCAACGTCTCCAATTGGGGGTCCAACGTGGACAGATTTTCTGTGAACAGCTCCCTGAGACCGCTGTCAAGGAGCTCCTGGTCACCTACTTGTGGCGTCACAGAGTCGGTGGGGTCAGCAGGCCGCTCGACGTCGTAAGTCGTTCCGCCGACGACCGGTGCCGGCGGTGGGCTTGTCGGCTCTGCGACGGCGCCCACCCCGGAGGGGCTTGGATTTGGCGGTGGGATTGCGGGCTCTGTGGCAGGGACGTTTCCGCCCAGCCCGTACGCCGCCTCTAAGTTCAGCGCGTCATCAGAGTCATTGTTTGTTGGCACTTGAGGTGGCTGGACGCCATCCGCGCGGCCCTTCTTGCCTAGGAGATACTTATCTAAAAGTCCCATACTCTCAGTCTCTTATCCTGCCAGGAGTGCGCCACCTACCCGGGGAACGAGAATCATATTGACGCCAGAGATCAGACTCATCAGGCCCAAGGAAAACGATATCTTGAGGTTGTGGCCGCCGTCCGCAAACTTGGAAGCCAGGGCGTTCGCCACTGTCAGCATCAGTATAACCATCGTAATCATCGCCGTGGTCAGCGTCAAGTCCTGGGCCTGGAACATGGTCAGCCCGGGGAGGCTGGCGGAACCAGCGGACGTCGCCTCCCCCACAATGCCCTCCGACACCTCCCTAAGCTTTGAGTCGAACGTAACGACGATCGTGAGGATGAATAGAAGCAGAGAAGTGGCTCCGGAAATCTGAACAGTAAGGTGGACCCCATTATTAAGACAGCACGAGGGCTAAATTAAGAGAGTCTCCCACCCCTGCGCTAGGTTTCACCAAGCCCGATGGCAGCCCTGCTTCTTCAGCTGCTGCTCCCCTTTCTTCCTGGCCATGTTGGTACACCTCTGCTGGGGTCCGGTAGCCCAAAGCCTGGTGAGGCCTCTGCCGGTTGTAGAACTCCAGGTAGGCATTGATCCCAGTTCGGGCCTCGGCGACGGTCTGGTAAGCTTTCAGATACACCTCCTCGTACTTGATGCTCCGCCACAGCCGCTCCACGAAGATGTTGTCCAGGTACCTACCCTTACCATCCATGCTGACCTGGACCCTCTGCTCCTGCAACGTCTGGGTAAAGGCCTCACTGGTGAACTGACTCCCCTGGTCGGTGTTGAATATCTCCGGTCGTCCCTTACCCAGGGCTTCCTCCAACGCCGCCACGCAGAAGCTGGTGTCCATGGTGTTGGAGAGCTTCCAGGCCAGCACGTGCCGGCTGTGCCAGTCCATGATGGCCACCAGGTACAGGAAGCCCTTCGGCATGGGGATGTAGGTGATGTCCGCGGCCCAGACCTGGTCGACCCGATTAACCTCCACTCCCTTCAGCAGATAGGGAAAGATCCGGTGTCCCGGCGCTGGTTTGCTGGTGTTGGGACGCCGGTAGATGGCTTCCAGACCCATCAACCGCATCAGCCTTCGAACCCTTTTTCGGCTCACCAGATAGCCCTGTTGCAGCAGCCAGGCCTTCATCTTCCTGGAGCCGTAGAAGGGGGTCTTCAAATACTGACGGTCCATCAGGGCCATCAACTCCAGGTCTTCTGCCCTGGTCGGTACCGACCGGTAGTACACCGAGGCCCGGCTGACGTCAAGCAGGATACATTGACGCACCAAAGACAGCTGCTGGTGGTCTCGGTCTATCATGGCTCGCCGTATGCTGCGACTCATAGACCGGACCTTTCCGACAAAAAATCGCGTTCCACCTTCAGCTGGCCGATGTGCCGGTAGAGGTGGTTAATCTGAGCTTCCTTGGCTTTCTCCTGGGATTTCTGATTGGTGGCAAATAGCTCCGGGGCTCCTTCCGCCAGGGCCCTTTTCCAGGCGTGAATCTGACTGGGATGGACCTCAAATCGGCTGGCCAGCTGGGCGATGGTCTCTTCCCCCGCAAGGGCGGCCAAGGCCACCTTGGCCTTGAACGCCGGACTGTGCTTATTCCTCGTCTGCTTCATGTCCTGCTCCTCCACGTCGGTTAGTTGCCGGTTATTTTAGGAGCTGGACTCTCTCTTAGCCAGTTGTCTAGTTTTTGGGTACCACCTCACAGGGGGATAAGTGGAATCGCTGCCTGATTGAGGGCATGATAGTGCTCTCGGAGACAGGAGCGAGAGATGAGCAGACGACCCCGCCGTAACCACTCGGCAGAGTTCAAGGCGAAGGTGGCTCTTGCCGCAGTGCGCGGCGACCGGACACTTTCGGAGCTGGCAAGCCAGTTCGATGTGCACCCGAACCAGATCACGCAATGGAAGACCCAGTTGCTGGATCGGGCGGCGCAGTTATTTGGGGCCGGGACAGGGCAGGCTGAAAAGCCGGTAGATATGAAGGTCCTTCACGCTAAGATCGGTGAGCTTGCGTTGGAGAACGATTTTTTAGAGTCCGCGCTCACGAAGGCGGGATTGCCGGGCGCAAGGCGATGATCGACCGCGATCACAAGCTGCCTCTCGCCCGCCAGGCAAAGGCAGTGGGCATCAGCCGCGGGAGCATCTACTACCGGCCACGGCCGGTGGGCGAAGCCGGTCTCGGACTGATGCGCCGTATCGATGAGCTGCACCTTGAGTATCCGTTTGCAGGCAGTAGGATGATGCGAGGCCTGCTCCGTCAGGAGGGACTCTCCTCCGGGCGTAGACACATCGCCACACTGATGCAGCGGATGGGCATCGAGGCGCTGTACCGCAAGCCCAACACCAGCCGGCGACGGCCCGGCCATACGGTGTATCCGTACCTGCTGCGCGGGCTTGAGGTGAGCAGGCCCAACCAGGTGTGGGCAATGGATATCACGTACATTCCGATGGCCAGGGGGTTCGTGTACCTAGCCGCAGTGATGGACTGGCATAGCCGCAAGGTGCTGGCCTGGCGGGTATCGGTCACAATGGACACAGACTTCTGCGTGGAGGCGCTCGAAGAATCCCTGGGACGCCACGGCGCGCCGGAGACATTCAACACAGATCAGGGAAGCCAGTTCACAAGTGACGCCTTCACCGGCCTGCTGAAAGCCAGTGAGATCCAGATCAGTATGGACGGGAAGGGGAGCTGGAAGGATAATGTGTTCGTCGAACGGTTGTGGAAGAGCGTCAAGTACGAGGAGGTGTACCTGAGAGCCTACGAATCGGTCCCGGAAGCCAGAACTGGACTCGGGCGGTACTTCGAGTTTTACAATGCCGGACGGCCCCATTCGAGCCTTGGGGGAATGACGCCGGACCAGTTCTTTGACAGAGCGCCTGCCGAGTCCGCGGCGGCCTAACGCACGGCAGCGCGATTCCACTTATCAAACCGGGCAGCGCTGTTCAGACAAACGAGACCACCTCACCCAAACCGAATGCCGCCAAGATGCCAAAAGGAACGAGGATACGCAGGTAGAACCTAGCTCTCGCCCGATTCGGCGGCCCGTCGGTATCGCCGTCGTAAGTGGTCGCCTCATATGGCGCGGTGCGCAGGATCACGAAGACTCCGCCGGTTGTGATAAAGAACATGGTAAACCCGACGACAACAATAAAGCCGCTCCCCATCGACCCAAGCAGGGTGGATATCATGGCTACGACCACGATCAGGGTGACGGAGACCATCATCGCGGCGAAAGCGTCGGTCCACTTCTTGAGGTTCTCAATACTCCTGGCGTACTCGTTGGCGTACCGGCCCTGCTCTATCCTCGACTCCTCACGAATAAAAAAATGCTCCGACTCGCCAGACGCTATGCTGCTGGCGAAGCAAAGCAAGAGGCTCTTTAGGTTCGAAGCACGGGTCCTTTCGGCGACTAGCTGCAGCGCACGAGTGTACTCCACACCCAGCCGCTGGGCGAGCAGATGGACACCCTCGAAGATGACTGACGTCTTCAGGTGCGCCTGCTCTCCAGCCTTTTGGATGATCATCTGCCTGGGGGCTTTGGCGGCAGAGAGGTTGGCCATGTAGGCGAGGTTCGAGAGAAGGTCGAAGCTTATAACTATGTTATCGGAGGAGACCTTCTCGATATGCTTTGGAGAGGACGTCGTAGAAGCCATAGAAGTTCGTGTACTGCGTTTCGTGCAGCTTCTTCAAGATTTGGGCCCGTTGCGCGATCTCACCGTATATCCTGCGCCTGTTGTTAGGGGATATCCCCCTCTTCGGGGCGATCCTCTGCTCCAGTAGATAGCTATTCTGGTACCCAACGAACTCATACGTGTCCGTGTAAGGGCTCCATCGGAACACCTCCACGTATGAGAAGTTGTCGGTACTCGGATCGTAGCTTACGATCTCATTTATGCTGATGATCCGGCGTACCAGCTTCCCGTTGGGCAACGTCACCGAGCTGGTGGTAACGACTACGTTGAGGGTGTCTATGTAGGTCCGGGGAATATTGATAGGGTTGCCCGTCAGCCGCTGGATGAGCTTTTCCACGCTGGATGCATGGAAGGTAGCAAGGACTGCGTTACCCGCCTGCATCGCCTGGAAGGCGATAGCGCCCTCCTCGCCCCTGATCTCGCCGATGATGATTTCGTTGGGACGCTGCCGGAGGGCTGCCTTTAGCAGGTCCATCATCGACACCGTCGAGGTCGCATCTTCCTTGGTGCTGCCCCGCACAACCTCTCTCGTCCAGTTCGGGTGCGGGAGCTGTACCTCTGGCGTGTCCTCGATGGTTATTATCTTGGCGTCGGGCCTTATGAACGTGGACAGCGCGTTGAGGAGCGTAGTCTTACCCGAGGCTGTCTCACCGGACACGAACAGGTTCATCCCCTCTCTCAGCAGGAAGGAGAGGTACGAGGCGACCTCGTAGTTCATGGTCCCGTAGTCGATGAGCTGCAGGACACTTATCGGCGTAGCGGCGAACTTACGTATGGTAAAGTTGCTGCCCCGCTTGGAGACATCGCCGCCAAAGACGATGTTTACCCTCGACCCGTCGGGGAGCATAGCGTCCACTATCGGCTCCCGGAAGGTGACCGGTTTCCCGATCTTCTCTGAAAGCCGGATTACGAACCGGTCCAACTGATCGTTGTCCTCGAACGAGACCTCCGACCTCAGGCCTCCGAAGATCTTATGCTCAACGAAAAGTGAGCCGACGCCGCTGCAGCTTATGTCCTCTATGTAGGGGTCATCTATCATGGGCTGCAGCGTGCCGAGCCCCATCTTGTCTCTGAGGACTATATACCTGATCCCCATGAGCTCCAGGGGCGTTACCACCAACTTGTCTGCGTTGCCTCTATTGAAAAGCCTCTTGAGCCGCCCGAGACCTTCCTCTCCCGCCTCGCAGATCTCATCGACGATGCCCAGAAGGATCTCGGCCCGCTGCTCAGGGTCCTCGGCAGTCCTCAGGGCATCGGCAAACTCTATCAGTCGGATGTCCACCTGCGTGATAAGCTCGGGAAGGCGCGGCATCTTGTTAGGCTCGACCGTCATGTAGTCGTCCCGCGCGTCCGCCATGTTGCATCGAATGTGTATGAATATTCCCTGGCCGACAGGGTATAGGATGTTGGGCTGGGGTAGGTCCTTATGATCCTCATCGAGTTTTTCCGCGTACTCCGGTACCCCCACCTCGTCCACTCGTATCCCGTGCAGGTACGACCACAGATGCGGCGTCTCCCTTGACTCTTGCTGAAGAGTCGAGGGAAGCATCCGGAACAGAGGGCAGTCGAACGGGTCCCCACTCGAATGAGCGTGGGCCCCGGTCCCGCCGTTTACTTCCCTCACGGTCGTCACGACTTTTACTAGGCTCCCCTTGTTGGTGATCTGCTAAGCGCGCGCCTTCGATATTGGGATCACCCTCATCCCAATACCAGGCTCGATAGAGAAGCTTATGATGCTGCCGGTGGAGAGCTCGGCCCCTTGACCTTGGCGATCTCCATCGTCTTGACCAGCTCCGAAGCGCCGGGCTCGACTAGGAGTTTCAGGTGCGCGTCACATACAGACCGCACTCGCGTCAGGATTTTCTCCTCGAAGGCATGAGAGTGCGCCGTGGTGATTATCGTCCTGCCAGAGTCGCAGAGAGACTTGCACCGGGAAAAGAACATCAGTATCTGGTCCGCCGTTGACTTAGTGATGAACGTGCTCAATGAGTCCAATATGACGACCTTGTGATCGTTGAGCGTCTCCATGTGGCGCGACAGCGTCTCATACGCTTCTAACGGGTCGCCCTGTGTGTTGCTCTGCAAAGGGTAGACGCGGAGAGCGTCCATGAGCAGAAAGTCACTGACATCCATGCCAAGGCTCTCCATCTGGCGGAGGAGGCTCTTGCTGCCACGCAACCACCCCGACCGGATCCAAATCACCTTTGACGACCGCCGCTTGGTGGCCAATGCCGGGCTGCTCCTTCCGGCCACCCTGGCGCGGCACCTCGGCCTGCCCGAACTCGTCCGGCAGCGCCTCGACCTGGGCGATGCCCCGGGGCGGGCGAACACGAGCGACAAGATGATGACGCTGGTGGCGTCTGCGCTGGCTGGGGGCGACTGCATTGACGACGCCGATGTGTTGCGCACCGGGGGGACGGCCTGCACCCTGGGCGGCACGGTCAAGGCGCCATCCACCCTGGGCACCTTCCTGCGCAGCTTCCGGTGGGGCCACGTCCGTCAACTCGACCGGGTGAGCCGCGAGTTGCTGGCCCGGGCTTGGCAGGCCGGGGCGGGACCCGGCGACGGGCCCCTGACCATTGACCTGGACTCCACCATCTGCGAGACCTACGGACTGGCCAAGGAGGGCGCCCGCCACCACGGCTATACCGGCAAGCGGGGCTACCACCCGCTGCCGGCCATCGCCGCCGGCACCGGAGACGTGCTGATGTCCCGGCTGCGCGAGGGCCGGGCCAACACCGCCCGCGGCGCCGCCCACTTCCTGCGGGAGACGGTGGGACGGGTGCGCTACGCCGGGGCCGACGGACGACTCACGCTACGGGCCGACAGCGGGTTCTACACTCATGGCGTGGTATCCGTCTGCCGCAAGATGGATGTCCGCTTCTCCATCACCATCCGCCAGCACAAAAGCCTGCACAATCTCATCGAGGCGATACCCGAAGATGCCTGGACGCCGATTCCTTACTGGATGGACGGTGCCGCCGATGTGGCCGAGACCACCTGCACCCCCTTCCAGGCCGAGGCGGACGCCGCGCCGGTACGGCTCATCGTCCGGCGGGTGAAGCCGACGCCCGGTTCCCAACTGGCCCTCTTCGCCAAATACAGCTATCATGGCTTCATCACCGACCGGGACGGGGAGTTGCTCGAACTGGAGGCTGACCATCGCCGCCACGCCGAGATCGAGAATGCCATACGCGACCTCAAGTACGGCGTCGGGCTGAACCATCTCCCCTCGGGCCGCTTCGCCGCCAACGGCGCCTGGCTGGCCGTCCAGACGATGGCCCACAACCTGGCCCGCTGGACGGCGCGGATCGGTCTGGGAGAGCGGATAGCCACCACCAAGACCCTCCGGCGGCGGTTCTTCTCCCTGGCCGGACGGCTCACCCGCTCGGCACGCCGGTTGACCCTGCATCTTCCGGATCGCTGGCCTTGGGCTGAGAAGTTCAGCCGCGCCTTGGCCCGGCTGCGAGCCATTCCACTCCCGGCCTGACGGCACCGTCGGCGACCGACCCACCCACCGGACAACCGAAGATCCCCGCAGACTCGTGCCAGCCCGGTCCGAGAGAGTTCCCTGCTGCGTATTCTCTCGCCATCCCGCGCATCGCAGCTCCCGCAGACGGCCATAGGGGCCCCTGTGCGGCGATGAAGACCGTCCGCCGACCTCCCTACCCCAAATGGAACCCAGGCTATTTCCCCTGTAGCTCCCTCACCCCCTTCCGCTTTCCTCACGCCGTCCATCGGTGTCCTTCGGTGGATTCGGGCTAAGGCCTACGTCGAACCCAAGCGGGGGTGGGAATCCCTCTCGACAGAATCTGCTCAGAAGTTCGAAAACTCGGTTAGGTACGTAGATGGAAGTTCGCCCTAAGACAACCTACTTCGGATCTCGTCAGTTGCTCTGTCCACCCCTTCAATCATGGCTGTGATATCGAGGCCCATCTGGAACCACTGAACCCCACGACGCGCAAGAGTCAGACCGTAGTCGACATCGAGTCCCATTCCAGCGCCGACGTATACTCCCGCGGCCCTAGCGCTGGAGATGACCCTCTCCATCGCGCTTGTGACCGTTGGATGTTCAACATCGCCCAGGACCCCCAGTGAGCCGGATAGGTCCATTGGGCCGATGACAATTGAGTCGAGTCCGGCCACAGCTACAATCTCGTCGATTGCCTCCACGGCATCGGCCGTCTCAAGCATGATCGCAGCGAAGACGCCTTCATTGGCGTGCTGAACGTGCTCGGCGACGCTATCTCGAAAGTAGTTCGACGGAGTAAGCGGGCCGTATCCACGGCTGCCGACCGGCGGGTAGCGGCAGTCTGCGACGAACTGGCGCACCTCCTCGACCGTTCGGACCTGCGGTGCGATTACCCCGCTCGCTCCTCCATCGAGGACCGGCTTAATGAACGCCCTAGAGCCCTCTGCGACTCTGACGATGCCCGCGAGTCCCTTTCCACGTGCCGCCATCAGGTGCATCCTCAGTACCTCCGGGCTCATCGCGAAGTGTTCCTGATCGTACCAAAGAAAATCCACGGAGTCGGATAGGGCGTCACTCACTAGCGGGTCCGCAAGAGTCACTGGAGGTTACGTTAATAGGTGTGTAAACGACATCAGGCGGCGACCTTCTCAGCCGTTGATTCAATGGCGATTCCATCCGCATACTGGGCACCGAGATAGACGTCTTCGATCAACTCAGGGGCCTTCAGACGCCTGAAGCGCTGTTCGGCGACCATCAACATTTTCCAGATCACCGCTATCGCCCGATCGACCCTCTTGTAGCGCTTGGCGGCATCGGTCCGAAGCCTGAGGGCCGCGAAGGGTGATTCTACCGGGTTCGTCGTGCGAAGGTGCCCCCAGTGCTCCTTTAGGAAGTCATAGAAGGTGACCATGCGGTCCCAGTCCCGCTCCAAGGCCTCTGAGGCCGCCTCGTAGGAATGGTCGCCGCACCACCTGGTGAACACCGTCCTGAGCCGCTCAGCCTCTGTCCGAGTCGGCGCGTAGGGGATAGTACGCAGCATGAGCTTGGCCTGGTCCTGTTGTCGCTTTGGAAGCTTGGCGAGCACGTTTAGGATCTTGTGGTTCCAGCAGCGTTGCTCGGCCGCCTGAGGATAGACGTTGCGCAGAGCTCCCCAGATGTCCGTCTCCAATTACCAGTCTTGGGCACTCCAGCCCGCGGCGCCTCATGTCCCTGAGCACATCGGACCAGCTCTCTATGGACTCCCTGTATCCGGGAATCGCGCTCACCACCACCTTCCTTCCGTCGCTCAGGGCCGCCATCACCACCAGGATCGCCGCCTTCTCCCGCTCAAGACCGGCCTTGACGTAGACTCCATCCACCCACATGTACACCACTTCCAGGTCATCCAGGGGCCTAGCGCGCCATTGGGCAAGCTCATCGTTCCACTTATCCTTCAACCGGGCTACCGTGCTCGCCGATACCGGTGCGTCCTCTCCCAGCAGTCCCCGCACCGCCAGGTCGAAGTCACCTTCGGAAAGGCCATGTAGGTACAACTGGGGGATCAGCTCAGCAACCTTCCTGGTCCTGTTGACGAACAGCGGCAGCAGCCGGCTCTCGAACTCCTCTTCGGTGTTGCGGACTCGTGGCCTCCTCAGCTGTACCGTTCCCGAACTCAGCGTAAGCCCGAATCCACCGAAGGACACCGATGGACGGCGTGAGGAAAGCGGAAGGGGGGTGAGGGAGCTACAGGGGAAATAGCTTGGGTTCCATTTGGGGTAGGGAGGTCGGCGGACGGTCTTCATCGCCGCACAGGGGCCCCTATGGCCGTCTGCGGGAGCTGCGATGCGCGGGATGGCGAGAGAATACGCAGCAGGGAACTCTCTCGGACCGGGCTGGCACGAGTTTGCGGGGATCTTCGGTTGTCCGGTGGGTGGGTCGGTCGCCGACGGTGCCGTCAGGCCGGGAGTGGAATGGCTCGCAGCCGGGCCAAGGCACGGCTGAACTTCTCAGCCCAAGGCCAGCGATCCGGAAGATGCAGGGTCAACCGGCGTGCCGAGCGGGTGAGCCGTCCGGCCAGGGAGAAGAACCGCCGCCGGAGGGTCTTGGTGGTGGCTATCCGCTCTCCCAGACCGATCCGCGCCGTCCAGCGGGCCAGGTTGTGGGCCATCGTCTGGACGGCCAGCCAGGCGCCGTTGGCGGCGAAGCGGCCCGAGGGGAGATGGTTCAGCCCGACGCCGTACTTGAGGTCGCGTATGGCATTCTCGATCTCGGCGTGGCGGCGATGGTCAGCCTCCAGTTCGAGCAACTCCCCGTCCCGGTCGGTGATGAAGCCATGATAGCTGTATTTGGCGAAGAGGGCCAGTTGGGAACCGGGCGTCGGCTTCACCCGCCGGACGATGAGCCGTACCGGCGCGGCGTCCGCCTCGGCCTGGAAGGGGGTGCAGGTGGTCTCGGCCACATCGGCGGCACCGTCCATCCAGTAAGGAATCGGCGTCCAGGCATCTTCGGGTATCGCCTCGATGAGATTGTGCAGGCTTTTGTGCTGGCGGATGGTGATGGAGAAGCGGACATCCATCTTGCGGCAGACGGATACCACGCCATGAGTGTAGAACCCGCTGTCGGCTCGTAGCGTGAGTCGTCCGTCGGCCCCGGCGTAGCGCACCCGTCCCACCGTCTCCCGCAGGAAGTGGGCGGCGCCGCGGGCGGTGTTGGCCCGGCCCTCGCGCAGCCGGGACATCAGCACGTCTCCGGTGCCGGCGGCGATGGCCGGCAGCGGGTGGTAGCCCCGCTTGCCGGTATAGCCGTGGTGGCGGGCGCCCTCCTTGGCCAGTCCGTAGGTCTCGCAGATGGTGGAGTCCAGGTCAATGGTCAGGGGCCCGTCGCCGGGTCCCGCCCCGGCCTGCCAAGCCCGGGCCAGCAACTCGCGGCTCACCCGGTCGAGTTGACGGACGTGGCCCCACCGGAAGCTGCGCAGGAAGGTGCCCAGGGTGGATGGCGCCTTGACCGTGCCGCCCAGGGTGCAGGCCGTCCCCCCGGTGCGCAACACATCGGCGTCGTCAATGCAGTCGCCCCCAGCCAGCGCAGACGCCACCAGCGTCATCATCTTGTCGCTCGTGTTCGCCCGCCCCGGGGCATCGCCCAGGTCGAGGCGCTGCCGGACGAGTTCGGGCAGGCCGAGGTGCCGCGCCAGGGTGGCCGGAAGGAGCAGCCCGGCATTGGCCACCAAGCGGCGGTCGTCGAAGGTGATTTGGATCCGGTCGGGGTGGTTGCGTGGCAGCATCTACTGGGTGCTCCTTTTCCGGGGCCGTTTTTTTGCTACAAAACCATTATCCCAGAAGCACAGGAGCGCCTTCTTGCCGCCTCAGGACGCTAATCCGACGCCCTCCTTCGGTGGATTCGGGGTAAGCCTTCGGGGTTTGCCGTATCCGTTCCTATAGCCTCTCTCGTTGTCCGACTCAGACCTGCGGGCCGACTTCGCCCTTCCTAGAAACTCCGTCACCTCTTCCTCCAGCAACTCCTGGATCAGCCGCTGGACATGGCCTCGCACCCAATCCTCCAACTGCTCCCACTCCGGCCTTGACTCCGACCTGCTCCTAGTGCTTCTCTTTCCCATAGGCGGTGTATCTCCTCTCTTGGGCCTTGAGCCCGTGTTGTTCAGAGAGAGGGTACACCGCCTGACCGTTTACACACTTTTTGAGGATACCTCAGTCACTGCAGTGCCGATAAGCGTCTCCCCGGCATTCAACCGCTTCCGAAAATCCGCAATAGGACCATACATCGGGTCTCCTTCTTCTGCCGTGCGAAGTGCCGGACTGCCCCGGTCACTCTCCATCGAGCAGCTTGTTCGCCTCTTCGTTAATGCGCTTCTGGACCCCGGTAACGAACGTTGCCGTCATGTGACCCTCGATCCTGGGCTCAAAGCCGTAGCGCCCAAACCCGAGGACCATCTCTTCCTTGACGTGATGCTCCGGACCGTCGAAATAGTACGGTGTGGTCCCGCGGAGGGCTTCTGGCAGGTTGTCACCCTCGGTCCGATAGACGATGGGGTTTGCCAGGACTACCTGTGGCTCGTCGCTATCGAGGTCCGGTGGCCGATTGGGCACGGTGACCTCGCCCAGCTTCGCAAACTCGGTGGGCTCAGGAGTCCACAACGCCACCTTGTATGTGGGCCCGGCGATGACCCACTCTCGGAGCTGTCGCCTCAGGGCGACGAACTGGTGCCATCTCATCAGGTCATCGATGTGGTCCGGTGGTAGGCAGCTCTCGTCTCGGTATCGGGACAGGTCCCCCTGGGCGCGGGCGTCGTTGAACGCGACAAACCAGTTGGCGTAGCCCGTGTGTGCCCGAGAGAGGCTCATGAAGCCGTGCGGGAGCCGTGGGCTCTTCCCGTCGACGACAACTACGTGAGGCATACGCTCACTGAGCTCTCGAACGAACTCCCGCGGGAACGCGTTGGAGGACGAGGGGCCCTCAGCGCCGCGTCCCTTTTCGAAGTGCCTGGCGGAAGGGACCGTCAGTCTCATCGACCCGTGCGATGCCACTCGGTCATACCGGACAGAGAAGCCATCCCCGAGGAGGTCCGCTATAGGCTCCACCACCCATTGCCGGCCATATCGGTCGTTGCCCACGACCACAATGGGCTTGCTCGTGCCTGCGCGGAAGTCCTTCAAGAACTTCAGAAGTGCTGCGGCCTCGAACCCGGCCCGTTTTGCCTCCGCGATATGCTCGTCACTGAGAAAGAACTCCTCCTCACTCGCCGCCGGCAGATGCCCTAGCTCGCTGAACAGCTTGTACCTCTCCACATAGGTACCTCTCGTCGCACGTGACAGGTTGTATTGGTAGGTGAACAGCCCGAACTCGATGTCCCTCTGTACTTCATTTCGCGCGTCAAATCGCCCATCTCGCGTTTCCTTGGCGAGCCGGTCCAGCTCGGCCAGAAGCGACTCGAAGTCCGCTTCACCGGCAAGAAAGTTGGCTATCGCCAGCGTCAGGGTGACTCCCGCTCGCTTTTGGTCTGCGCTGTTGGCCTTCCACTCGCTAAGCCTCTCGAAGCGGCGAAGGGTCTCATCTCTGGAAAGGTTCTCTATGAATGGGACGAGCTGCTCGATTTCGGCCCGGAGGCCGAACGTATGCGCTCCTATCACTACGTCAACCGCCCCACTGATATCGGGAGAGCTGAAGACGCTCGCGTACCGCCGGCGGAAGGCGCGGTCGTCCAGGGTGTCGTCAGGCCGGACCTCCCTCAGGTGTACGAGCAGACGCTCCCTGGCTGCGGCTACCTGCGAAGCCTCTCTGGTTCGGCTACCCAGAATTCGTGAGTCAGTCGGGTCCTGCCCTTCCGTGCCATACCTCCTTGGTACCGAGTCACCTTCTGGAGAGAACGTGTTGCGAACCGCGTACCTAGTCATTTAGCACATTCCGGTATCCCAGCCCGTCGGCGAGTGTATCAGGAAGGCGAGGTTAGAGAAAGGCAGGACTGAGGGGGGCGTCGTTAAGGAGGATGTGTCGGGGGGGGGAAGTGTCGGTGTCCGGACCTAGCTCACCCGCTCATACATATATGCTTAGAAGTGGCTCCGGAAATCTGAACAGGGGGATAAGTGGAATCGCTGCCTGATTGAGGGCATGATAGTGCTCTCGGAGACAGGAGCGAGAGATGAGCAGACGACCCCGCCGTAACCACTCGGCAGAGTTCAAGGCGAAGGTGGCTCTTGCCGCAGTGCGCGGCGACCGGACACTTTCGGAGCTGGCAAGCCAGTTCGATGTGCACCCGAACCAGATCACGCAATGGAAGACCCAGTTGCTGGATCGGGCGGCGCAGTTATTTGGGGCCGGGACAGGGCAGGCTGAAAAGCCGGTAGATATGAAGGTCCTTCACGCTAAGATCGGTGAGCTTGCGTTGGAGAACGATTTTTTAGAGTCCGCGCTCACGAAGGCGGGATTGCCGGGCGCAAGGCGATGATCGACCGCGATCACAAGCTGCCTCTCGCCCGCCAGGCAAAGGCAGTGGGCATCAGCCGCGGGAGCATCTACTACCGGCCACGGCCGGTGGGCGAAGCCGGTCTCGGACTGATGCGCCGTATCGATGAGCTGCACCTTGAGTATCCGTTTGCAGGCAGTAGGATGATGCGAGGCCTGCTCCGCCAGGAGGGACTCTCCTCCGGGCGTAGACACATCGCCACACTGATGCGGCGGATGGGCATCGAGGCGCTGTACCGCAAGCCCAACACCAGCCGGCGACGGCCCGGCCATACGGTGTATCCGTACCTGCTGCGCGGGCTTGAGGTGAGCAGGCCCAACCAGGTGTGGGCAATGGATATCACGTACATTCCGATGGCCAGGGGGTTCGTGTACCTAGCCGCAGTGATGGACTGGCATAGCCGCAAGGTGCTGGCCTGGCGGGTATCGGTCACAATGGACACAGACTTCTGCGTGGAGGCGCTCGAAGAATCCCTGGGACGCCACGGCGCGCCGGAGACATTCAACACAGATCAGGGAAGCCAGTTCACAAGTGACGCCTTCACCGGCCTGCTGAAAGCCAGTGAGATCCAGATCAGTATGGACGGGAAGGGGAGCTGGAAGGATAATGTGTTCGTCGAACGGTTGTGGAAGAGCGTCAAGTACGAGGAGGTGTACCTGAGAGCCTACGAATCGGTCCCGGAAGCCAGAACTGGACTCGGGCGGTACTTCGAGTTTTACAATGCCGGACGGCCCCATTCGAGCCTTGGGGGAATGACGCCGGACCAGTTCTTTGACAGAGCGCCTGCCGAGTCCGCGGCGGCCTAACGCACGGCAGCGCGATTCCACTTATCAAACCGGGCAGCGCTGTTCAGACAAACGAGACCACCTCACTTCGCATACAATGATACTGACTTCACATTATCGCGTCACCGCGACACTAGTAACTCTTTTCCCTACGGCGGTACCCGACCCTTAGAGAGACCACAGCCGGGTAGAAACGAATCATTCATTTTGGGCTAGAGTTGGCCCTCATTTCCCGCCAGATTCGCCTATGGTCATCTTGTGAATTTAGGTTAGCCATTGCTAAGCGCTTCACTTCCAGGTACCTCTACCCCATCTCAAGGTTTGATCTCAAGTAGTCGCGGAATAGGATCGTCTCAGTCCAGTGGTCCGACATACTCACCCGCGTTATCCCTTGTGGGATGAAGGGGATGCCGAGTGGGATGAAGGGGATGCCGACGATCATGTCGACGATGGGCTTGGCGCTAAGGCCTGGGACGGCGGTACTGCCGATGTGCTCGACTCGATCGGGATCGATGGCCAACGCCTCGACAATGCGGGCGTTCTCGTCCTGGTAAAGGACCGGCCATTGTAGGTCGTATTCGACGATCCTGTAGGAGCTGCGAACGGATTGCGGCTCAGAAGTTAAAGAGAGAGGGTCCCGTCCACTCATATAGTGATATGTCCAGGGTTGCCAACATTACTGCATGACTACACACCAGCGTGACGATACCACAGCACGGCTGTCCTATGTTCAGCCAGGCGATGCTATCACCTCAACACTTGCCGGGAAGTGCTAAGCTTGTCTTCGTCCATAGGGCTTGAGTAGACTATCCCAAATACCTTACGACCCATCTCGAAAGCGAAGTATCAGCTTCGGCTTGCGTTGGCACAATATCAATCCGAACTAGCGGAAACTGTCAACCCCATTCGCTCTGAAGCCAAGTTTAGATCGCTCTTCGAGGCTGGGCGGCCTTGACGAGGGGTCCGAGGACTTTCGCGCAAAAAGAACGAGCGCGACCGCTGGTTGACGGTGCTCTGAGGCGTCGATAACATCCGCATCGTCGATGACTGATCATCGTTTGGGCGACGGATTTTGAAATGGGCGATATCGGGGCGAGAGAGTGTCCACTCTGCCTGTCTGCGGAGACAGCGCTGCTCTATGTCCAGCGCGATCACGCCGGTGGCCGGGACTTCTACCAATGTGGGATCTGCGACCTGGTATTTGTGCCGGACGAGTTTCACGTCAGTCCTGAAGCCCAGCTAGAGCGATATCTCTCACACAACAACGACACTGACGACCCCGAATATCGCGCGTTCCTGTCACGGCTTCTCGATGAGTTGCGGCCGCACCTGATTCCGGGCGCTCACGCGCTCGACTACGGCGCTGGGCCAGGGCCAGCGCTCGCCGCGATGATGCGAGATGAAGGGCTTCGCGTCCGGACCTACGACCCATTCTTTCAGCCGAGCAGGTCGGCCCTCGAAGAGCGGTACAGCTTCGTGACCTGCACCGAGACTGCCGAGCATTTCGCCAAGCCGCGCCGGGATTTCGACACCTTGGACTCCGTGCTGAAGGCCTCGAGCTGGCTTGGGATCATGACCGGTATGCTCGACGACTGGGAAGAGTTCCCCGACTGGTACTACCATCGCGACCCCACTCACGTAAGCTTCTACAGCCGGAAGGCGATGTCGTGGATCGGCGAACGGTACTCGTGGAAAGCGCTATTTCCTAGGCAGAACGTCGTGTTATTCAGAAAGAGCAAACCCACCCAAGCTAGATATCCGGAGTATCCCGCATAGTCATGACAGACTGGCTAAGAAGCAAAGCCCCTATCTGAGTTGGTGCCTTCTGAGCCGTGCGCCTGCGGTGGTCTGTGTCCACGAAGCGGCGGATGAGGGACAGCTGCCCTCAACGCCTCTCAGGCGGCCAACAGCTCCATCAGCGCGCTGGCGATGACCATATGCCCAGTCTGGGTGGCGTGCTACTGGCCGTCCGCGAAGTCCGAGAGATCGCGGTAGCGGAGCTGCTCCTGAAACACGTCGTTGACGTTCAGCAGCCGCGTACCGTGCTTCCTGCTCATCGCCTCGACTATAGCGATGTACTCGGGCAGCAGCCCAGCCACCTTGCTCTCGAACGAGCCCTCGGCGTGGTCTGTGGGTAGATAGAACGGGGTGATGAGCACGACTGGGCAGCCCAGCTTCTGAGCGGTGATACCGAGTATCTGGTCGTATGCCTCCTCGAACCGCGCCAGCCCAGCGACGCCTTCGTCGCCACGAACGTTACGGCTCAGGTCGTTGATGCCAATCTTGATGGACAGCCGGTCCGGCCGTTGGTCCAGCACGTCGGTCCCCCACTGCTCCTGGAGAGCTACCACCGTATTGCCGGGGATGCCCATGTTGACGTAACGGATGCGGCGCTCCAGGAACCGGGCGGTCGCCAGCTCGCCGAATAGGCGCACGTACCCGTTGCCAAGCGGGGGGGTGCTCATCGCTGCGGTCGCAGTCGGTTATGCTGTCCCCGGTGAACAGGATAGTATCACCATCCTGGACCCAGAAGTCGCTCACTTGGTGCTCACCTCCACGCCGTAGTATGCCGACGCAACGTCGACGCCGCGCCCGCCGCGAAGCGGAGCACGTCGCCCTAGCTCTGATCGAGCCTCCACCGTATCGCCCAGGCATCCGTGTTGCCTATCATGTTGACATGAGAATTCCCTGTGGTGCTGGCCGTGAGCCCCTTCAGACGTCCCACGTCGGTCGTGGCGGCAAGAGTCAGGATCGTGTCATCCTCCAGCACAACGCTTTCGCTGAAGCCAGCTAGCCCTCCGGGTTTGGTTGCGAAGTAGAGATGGTAGACCTCGTCCTCCCATGTCCTGCCTTCGTCATGGCTGACCGTGGCCTTGCCTCCTGGAGTCCCGGGCGGATAGCGGTGATCGTGTGTGACGACCACCGAGCCATCGCTGAGGCCAGCAGCGAAGCCGCGGCACTGACCGTGCACGTTGGTCAGAGGGCGCAAGTTCTTCCACGTCTTGCCCTTGTCCTCCGAGTCCGCCAGGAATACCGTTTTGTAGTACGAGTGCTCGCCCGGATCGATCAGCGGCCATTGCGGGACCACCGGCCCGTGATACCGGATGACCGCCAGCAGCCTGCCAGAGGCCATCCTGGCTATCATGGTCTCGTAGCAGCAAGCCCCAAGAAAGCCCGGCCCGGTGTTGGGCCCAACCCAATGGGTTTCCGCAAACGCGGGCTCGGCGTAAGTACCCGTCGGTCCGCTCCACATCTTGCCCCCGTTCGTCGACCGGTGTACGTAGTTCGGGTCCTGGTTCCACGGGTAACGGGACTGAACGGGCAATATCAAAGTGTCGTCGGGAAGTCTGCAGATGAAGCTGGCATACCGCACCGGGCAGGCTGCCGGGTTGTCGACCTCAGATACCTTCTCCCAGGTCTCACCTCCGTCGCTCGATGTCTGCACCACCACCAGAGCTTGGTCCTCCTCGAATCCTCCTTGCACCGCCACAAATGTGCCGTCCTTCAGGACCTGGAATGATCTGTTCAGCGATGCATCCGGTGTCAGCTCGCGTGTGCTCCACGTCCGACCGCCGTCGGTCGATTTGGACTGAAGGGTCTGCTGAGTGAAGTAGACTGTCCCGTCCGCGGTCATCGCGGCGCGCATACCCTGGGGGGCTCCCTTGGGATCACGCGGCAGCAGCGTCTTCTCTGCCGACACCCTGCTGAGCTTGCCTCCTCGCGCGTGCAGAATATATGGGCCTTTCTGCATGGCCGCCAGCTCGTCAACGGACGGCTCTGGCGCGCCCCCCAGGTTGTAGGTCGGTCGCATCGCCGCGATCGCCTCGTCAGACCCGTACACCGGGGCGTCAAACGTCCTCAGACTTCCTGGCTGCTTCTGCGCTTCGCTTCCCATGCGCGTACCTCCTTGGGTGAGTCTATGCAAGGATATAGCCCCGGGGTGGATTCTCTTGCCAATGGGGGCGTCTCGGTCCGTTACTGTGCTTCACCGACCTGTAGCGTCAGCACAGGACCCCACCTTCCGTCTGATAAGGCTTCAATCGACCAGGGTCTATCCGGTACTCCTGAAGGGTTTCCACCAGGATTTCCCTTGGCAGTGTGCACAACTCGAGAGTCCTCAGACATTTTGGCCCTCCTAGCAGGCCGCGGCTGCGGACACTAACGTGGTATTACACCATCGCTATGGCCTCAACTTCAAGCAAGAGGTCCGGCTGGGTCAGGCGGGCGACTTGAACGCCCGTGGTAAGACACGTCACACCGGGCATCGCCTCTCTTCGCGCCTGGCGGAAGGCGTGGATGTCACTCATGTCGATGAAATACATCGTTAGGCGCACGACATCATTAAGAGAAGCTCCGGCCAGCTCCAGGACCTCCTTGATGTTCTTGAACACCTGCCTGGACTGCGCTAGAAGGTCGCCCCTGCCGACGACTTCCCCGTTCTCGTCCCATGCGACTTGTCCGCCGACATAGACCGTGTCGTCGACGCGCATGGCCTGGGCCAATCGGACTTCGCCTTCGGCGTCAGCGACGCTCCATCCCCCTCCTCCCTCAGGGGTCTTTTGTCCCCATGCGGGATGAAGGAAAAAGAACTGCTTGTCGGCCACTATGTACTCCTTTCACTCATGCCTGTCCCGCGGCCGGTACCCGAGATCTCGCTCTGCGTTTGAGATGTCCCACACAGCGTGGCTGTTGCCAGAGACCCCATAGTAAACGCCGAACTTGATGTCCTTCGCCTCGATACAACGCCGTACCATCTGCTCAACGTCATCGTGACTGAACCACCTAGGCCCGTGGGGACGGTTCTCGCGGTTCACCTGAACGATACGGATACACAGCACGGAGAGCCCGTAATGGTCGGCGTAAGCCCGGCCCAGGATCTTGCCAAACGCCTTGCTGGTCCCGAACAACCCGCTGGGGCGAAACGGCAGGTCTACGGTTATCGGCCGCATGCCATCCGGTGGCCTTCTCCCAGCCAACACCGAGACGTAGGGCTCATCATCCTCGTACAGCCGTGTCGTCTGATGCGAGCTAGCGAACACGACGCGGCGCACGCCTTGCGCTTTCGATGCCTCGTAGACGTTTCGAGTGCCTACGATGTTGTCCCGGAGCAGGTCGGGCCAGGAGTCGGACTTGAGAGCAGCAGCGAGGTGAATTACAACATCCACACCCTCCATGTGGGAAAGAAGGGTCTGGTATTCCCCGATGCTGGCGGTCGCCACATTCTCCGCAGGCCGAGTGTCCAGGCCCCGCAGCTCATACGCATCGGCCAAGCGCTTCATCAGCACCTGACCGATCGTGCCAGCGGCACCTGTTATCAGCACCCTTTTTATTTCATCTCCGTATCGCCTAGGGGTAGAATCTCTTGTCATGCCGGGACTCAACTCGCGATGGCGCGTCTCCGACCTGTAGTGTGACGACAGGGCGCGTCGTCATCCGATAGGCTTCGCCGTGATGCTAACGGGGCATGCCGAAGGCTAGGGCTTGCCCAAGCCAGCAATCTGTTGGCTAGGCTCTTATTCTTCTCTTCGGTCGGACTGAAGCCCACCAAACAAAGGCACTGGCCATAACTACAGCCATAGCTAGCAAGCCGAGGCCTCCCGTGGCCGGAAGTGGCGTGGTAGATCCGAAGACACGTAGTTCTCTAAATCCTCCACAAGCACAGTCTTCGTGGTTGATTAAAAGAATCTCCAGTTTGTTCCCGACTGGAGCCGATGCCAGGCTGTGAGGGATGGCGACGTCGAACGCCGCGAGACCTATCTCGGGCGACTCGTAAATCATAACCGACAGAGAATTGTAGATGCGAAACCTGATCTTTTCGAAGCCGAAGCCGTCAAGGTTTTCAGGATCGAGTTCAACACTTGTCAGTTGACGGTCCTGCGAAAGCTCCCAGTAGTAGCTCTCGGTATTGGCTCCTTCACTCCCTGCCCCTCCGCCGCAACTATCGGAATACCAATCGGTGGCCGGGTTTCCGTCTACGCCCGACGAAACGGAGTAGCCGGAAAAGACGGACGAGGCAGAGGGCGTACCCAGGGACGTTATATCGCTGATGGTAGCTTCGGCAGCCTCGGTAGGAATCACAATGAATACCACTACAGCAACTATCAGGCTGCGAGGATTGTCTTTCGTACCGTGAGGTGATCTTTGCTGAACAACGTATTTGCTGCAACGCCGGTTAAGCGCTCGGGGCTACGGGAGTATACTAGCGAGAAGGTCGCCGCCTGATGTCGTTTACACACCTATTGACGTAACCTCCTCGTCAGTCACGGCCGTGACTGTGCTTGTCGTATCCATCTGGTTAACCTCCTCCTGCGTCTGTATTACTGTATTGTCGAGCGTCATTCATCGGTCGTTAATGAGAACACAAAGGTCGCTGCAAGCTACTTCCTCCTCTGTCTATGACTGACACTTAGTCACCGGCGCTCAAAAATTTTGCTAGCTCTTCACGAAGGCCCTGACTACGGTATCGGCAACGGCGGTCTCTATCTCGTCGAAGCGTTCCTTTGGCTGTCCGGCACACGCGTTCTTCATGGCGCCGGTCAGGATCGAGTGAAACATCTCAAAGGCGATCTTGGGCTCGACGTCGGCCAACTGGCCGGATGCCACGGCTTGCTCGAACGTGCTCTCGCCCTGAGACATGATGTCCCTGCCCGCATCGGTCGACTTGGCCTCGGTCATGCTCTCGTCGCTCATGTGCACGAGCAGGCATAGGTCCGGATACTCGCCGGCTACTGCGAACCCGGCCTTCACCATGGCGCGCAGCATATCCTCGAAGGATGTAACCGTGTCGGCCACCGAACGCAGCTCTCGGGCCACAAGCTCCATCGGTTTTCGGGCGAGGCCAACCACCACGTCCTTCTTGGATGGAAAGTAGAGGTAGAAAGTACCCTGTGCCACGCCGGCCCGCTGGACGATGTCCGATACGGTGGCGGTCTCGTACCCCTTTTCTTCGAAGACAGACCGAGCAGCCGTTAGGATCTGCTGCCGGCGCTCGGCCTCGCTCAATGTACGCGGCTCAGTAACCATGCGGCCTATTATGAATGACAATCAGTCATTTATCAAACAGCCCAGGGAAATTCGCTGATCTACACTCGCTGGCTGCACATACCGAAACGCCACTCCCAGCGAAGTACCGGCGCGCAGAAGTTGTTTCGCACTTCTTCAGCTGGCCAAGAAGATGCACCCTGGAGGCCATTGTTTCTCGTGTCGATTGTGCACCTCCAGCCTGGAAGTGATATATTTCACCCCGAACAAAAGCGAGAGCGCTTCAGAGGTCGTCGTTGGTTCCCCGGCTTCGTCGCCCGCAGCTGTTTTCCTAGGCCTGGAGCAGGCTATCACCGCGCGCCGGCTTGCCGCTGTGCACTGGCAGAGCTGCTCCAGTGATCCACGAAGCGTCGTCTGTTTGGCTCGTGGCCGCGATAGAAAGTCCGGATTAGCGAGGTAGGTGCGATGCCGATCGTCCACGACTGCGTAGTGGTCGGCGCAGGCGCTGCGGGACTACTGGCCGCCGTCACCCTCAAAGAGGCCGGGCGGGACGTCATCGTGCTGGAGGCCCGCGATGAGATCGGCGGTCGGGCCCGATCGACGACGCTGTCGGGTGGTGCGGTCGTAGAGCGCGGGGCGCGGAATGTTCATGGGCCCACCGTGGCCACGTGGGAGTTCATCGCCAGACTCGGCTTGAAGACGAACGCGGTAACACCGCCGTGGGTAGGCACCGCGCCAACGTTTCGAGACGGAAAGTGGCTGTCGGGCGGCGACCCTGTAGACAACGAGGCGTTCGAGCATCTGGAAGAGGCACTGGGGAAGCCGAACCCCGATTCAATCAGTCTTCGCGAGGCCCTGATCAATGCCGGGCTCAAGGGCGCCCACCTGAGCGCCGCCGAGCTCATGTTAAGCGGCTTGGTCCCTATGGCGCCTGAGGAGCTAAGTGCGAAGAGTGCCTCGGACATTTGGCACGTGCACGACAGCAACAGAGACCCGATCGGTGGCGTTTCCAGGCCCGGAAACCCGAACTTCCAGATCGTCGGTGGCTACAGCCGGCTATGGCGCGAGCTTAGCCGGCCCATCGACACCGTCGTACATCTGAGCACGCCGGTCAGCGGCATCGACTGGTCGGCTGGCGGCGTGGTGGTCCACGGCAACGGGTCAGAGTTCCGGGCCCGGTCGGCCATCCTTACCCTGCCGGTCGGCGTTCTGCAAGAGGGCACTGTTGAATTCCATCCTCCGCTTCCGGAACTCAAGCTGGCCGCGGTTCGGGGGATCCGGAGCGGAGGCACGGTCAGAGTAATCGCTGAGTTCGGCCGTCCATGGTGGGAGAACACTATTGGCCGCGTACCCTTTTTCCGGAGCGCGCCTCCGTCTCCATTCAGGACTTTTGTTGCTTTGCTAGCGCACGGGCAGGGACCGCCCGCTTTGGCGGCGGGCATAGCATATCCTCACGCGGAAAAGCTCAGCGGAGACGTGGAAAGGGTCCGCTCACTGTTTCTTGACGTGCTCGGAGAGATGTTTCTGCAAATTGACCTCGAATCGGAGCTGGTCTCTCTAGAAGTGGTAGACTGGGCTTCCGATCCGTGGACCATGGGTACGCAGAGCTGTGTTCCCGTCGGTGGCCACCAGCTGCGGGCCGATCTTGCGGCTCCCACGCCTCCCCTCTTTTGGGCGGGTGAGGCAACGCACACGCGGGGCCTTGCCGCCTGCGTGCACGGCGCCCTGGAAACGGGTCGCCGCTCCGCTCTCGAGGTCCTGCACACACTGCAACCGTTGTATGAGTCCGACCCCGAGAGTCGCCTGGACTGGTGGCGGTACAATGAAGCGATGCGGTGATCCCGTGCGCAAGAAAGCGTGGCAATATACTGAACGAGGTCTAGCCTAGGATGAACGTCATTTGGATAGTGGCAGACACCTTCCGCCCCGACCATCTAGGGGCATATGGCAACAGGACGATCCGCACGCCCATCCTCGACGCCTTGGCCGCTAGATCAGTCCGCTTCGACCGGCACTATATCGCGAGCTTCCCGACCATGCCAACCCGCGCCGACCACGCCACCGGCCGGTGGAGCATGTCGTTCATGGGATGGGAGGCCATGCCCGAAGGTTAGACGACACTGGCGGAGATTCTCGCCGAGGCTGGATATCATACGGCGGCGGTCACGGACACGCCGTTTTACCTGCGCGGCGATATGAACTATGACAAAGGATTTCAGTCCTTTTTCTTCCACCCAGGCCAGGACGCTCAGTTCCCAGAAGAGATGATGTACATCCACCGGCACGAATCTCAAGACATCCGGGCCGCCTGGAGGCATGAGTCCGACTGCAACGCCCCACAAACGTTTACGAAAGCCTCCGAGTGGCTCCAGCACCACTACAAGGAAGACTTCTTTCTGTATGTCGACACCTGGGACCCCCACGAACCGTGGGACGCGCCCGAATACTACACAGAGCCCTACTGACCGGGATACGACGGAGAAGTGATCGACCCAATCTACGCCCACTGGCAGGAACGTACCCGGTTTCACGGAGGAGAGAGTTAGGAAAGCCCACGCCACTTACTGCGGCGAGATTACGATGGTCGATACGTGGATTGGCTACCTGCTGAGAACCGTCGAGAACATGGGACTAATGGACAAGACGGCCGTCATCTTCACGTCAGACCACGGCTTCTACTTCGGCGAGCACGGCGGACTCTTCGGAAAGCTGACATTCGACAAACGGCCTGACGGCTCGGTCTTCGACTCTGGGGACCCAGACGCCACGTGGACTCACTCACCGCTGTTCGAAGAGGTCGTGCGGATCCCACTTCTTGTCTACATACCGGGAGCCGCGCCTGGAGCACGCAGTCAACTGACCTCGGCCGTCGACCTCATGCCGACAGTCCTCGACATCCTGGGCCGGGAGGTCCCCCGCGAAGTCCAGGGACGGTCCTTGTTGCCCACTATCCGCGACGGGGGGTCCGGGCCGGGCCGAGAGTTCGTTGTCAGCACCGTACCCTTTGCCAACCCCGGCGATCCGGTGCGCTCCGTTGACGACCTTCTTCGGATGCTCGCGGCCTCTCCTATTACTACTATTTCTACAGACCAATGGTCGCTCCTATATAGTGTGGACGCGGGCGTGTCCGAGCTGTACGACCTGAGCTCGGCCCCGGGTCAGCACCACAACGTCATCACCCGTCGGCCCGAGGTGGCGAAAGAGGTCCATCAGTTCCTGGTCAAATTTATGCGCGATACCAGTGTTCCAGACCATCTTCTGAAGCCGCGGCTCGAACTCGGGATCTAGTGAAGATCCGGGCGGACGGCTCTATCGCCGCCCCACCGATAAACGGTTGACCGCATGTGCTAGGTCGGCTTAAAAAGGGCACATAGTCGACTATTGACATCCCGGCGGGTAGCCATTCGTCGACACCAACTCGCCAGCCTGATCGTATAGCCCCGCCGTGTCAGGGTCGTCGGTGTCGTTATTCCAGATGGCGGTGGCGCGCTCGAAGCTAAAGCCACCCCATTCTTCATGGACCTCGTCTGTGTACACGCGTATGGATTCGCCCGCTCCCAGAAGGTGCTCCGGAAAGACGAACTCCGGACTGTCGTCCGTGATGTCCAGCAGACGCCAGCCCTCTAGGGCCTGCGGCGCGTCACCGACGTTGACTATCTCGACATACTCATCCGATTCGGACCGCGGGACGGCGCCGTCGAAGAATATACACGCAATTTGCACGTCTGGCCCGCCGGCCGGTGGGATTGTGGGAGTCGGCGTCGGCGTGTCAGCCGTGGGGCTCGTTGGAGTCGGCACCGGTGGCGAAGTCGGCGTCAGCGAGCGAGTTGCAGTCTGGGTTGGGCTTGGTAGCGGTGTAGCCGTGGCCGTCGGGGCAGGAGTTCGCGTCGCCGTGGGCGAGGGCAGGGGAGTAGGCGGAGCGGAAGGCGTTGCGGTTGGGGTGGCGGTCGGTGACGGTGCCGCCGTGTGCGACGGTGTGGGTGTTGGGGCGGTACTGATGGTCGGCTCTGCCATCGGAGTGGGCGTTGGGGTAGGAGAGGCTGTCGGAGAACGAGATGGGAGTGGACTTGGCGTAGGTGTGGCTGTTGTCGTCGGCTCGGCCGTCGGAAAGGGATCAGGTCGTGCTGTTGCTGTTGGTGTCGCTGGGGCGGAAGGGGTGGCTGCCGCTGGTGTCCCGGTCGGTGTCGGACGGGCGGAGGTGGGGGTATTGGTGGGCTGGGGCTCTTCCGGCGGTCCTCCGTAAGTCGTGAGCAATGCTCCTACGCAAACCACGGAGAACACCGCCGGTAACGTTGTGAGACCTGCGCGCGTTACGGCTTCACCTCGAGGCGGCGGTCGCCAAGTGAGCTCGGCTGAAGGACCTCGCCGACAATCGCGGCCGTCTTCACGCCGCCGGCCTTCAGCTCGCCGAGCAGGACGTCGCGTTTTTCCGACGACACTGCGATAAGTAAGCCGCCTGACGTCTGGGCGTCGCAAAGGGCCAACTTTGTTGCATCGTCGATTGCTGCGTCCCAGGTGACGTCCCTGTCGGCCGAGCGCAGATTGCGGCGCGTGCCGCCTGGCACGATGTCCTGCTCGAGAAGCGCCCAGACGCCATCGAGGAAAGGTATTGTGCCGAGGTTGATGCTGGCATTGGCGTGGCTGGCCGTGAGCATCCCAAGAAGGTGCCCGACGAGACCGAAGCCGGTCACGTCGGTGCATGCGTTGACGCCCACCTGTGTCATGGCGTCTGAAGCTGCGTGGTTTAGCTCCCTCATGCTCTCTATAGCTCCGTCCAGGACCTGAGGGCTTGCCTGCTGTCGTTTCCCTGCGGTCGTGATGATCCCGGTCCCAAGGGGTTTGGTCAGAATCAAGACGTCGCCTGGCCTGGCACCGGCATTGGTCACCTGAAGTCCCGGCCGCACGAGACCGGTGGCGGCCAGTCCGTACTTGGGCTCCTTGTCGTCGAGGGTGTGCCCGCCTACGATGAGCACGCCGGCCTCTCGGGCCTTCGACGCGCCACCCTTGAGGACCGTCCCTAGGGTTTCCTTGGGTAGGTCGCGCGGAAACGCGACGATGTTGAGGCCCAGCAGAGGTCGACCGCCCATGGCGTAGATATCGCTCAGGGCGTTGGCGACGGCAATCTCCCCGAAGGTGAAGGGATCGTCCACAATAGGCGGAAAGAAGTCTACCGACTGTATCAAGGCAAGGTCGTCGTTCAACCGGTAGACGGCGGCGTCGTCGCCCGTGGCGAGCCCGACCAGCAGGTTGGGGTCGTCGCTTGTATCCGGCAGCTGGCGCAGCACCTGCGCCAGGTCGTCTGGACTAAACTTGCCGGCTCAACCGGCGCAACTGGCCAGCGAAGTCAGGCGCACCTGGTCCTCGGTTGGTGCCATTCTTGCCCTCCGTTTTACTGATTGCCCTTTCCTCCGGAGCGCCTAGTTTACCGCGCGGCGCTCGGTGCGGAGTATACCATAGCCTCTTGGGCACCCAGCATGTTCTGAGTAGACTTCTCCGACGTATCGAGGGACGTTTGAACCAGGGTCTGGGCGCGACGTAGAATGACAGGAGTCCCGAGACTTCTTGGAGGGATGATGATATCTCGATCTCCGAGCGGGCAGGGTCGGAAACCCGTCTGCCTGCTTGTCAGTCTGAGCCTACTAGTACCGGTTCCATGTGTATGTGACAAATATAAGAAATAGGTTAGTCTTGTGTATGATCCTATAAGGAGGACGTACGAAGACATGCCTGCTCTCAAGTACAAGGTGGAGTTGAACGAGTCGGAGCGGACACATCTCAAGCAGATGGCGAGTCGTGGGGAGACTTCGGCCCGTAAGGTCAAGCGAGCGCTGGTGTTGCTGAAGGCAGACGAAGGTCTGATCGACCGTGACATCGCCAGCGGACTATTGATAAGCGCCTCCACGGTGGGACGTGTGCGCACGCAGTTTGTACAGGAAGGACTCGACAGTGCGCTCATTGAACGCCCGCGACCAGGACAGAGGCGCAAGTTGGACGGTAGGCAGGAAGCGCACCTAGTCGCCATTGCCTGCAGCGATGCGCCCGAAGGACACACGCACTGGACGCTGCAACTGCTTGCCGACAAGGTGGTCCAGATGGGGTTTGCCGAGAGCATCTCCCTCGAGACGGTGCGCCAGACGCTCAAAAAAACGAACTCAAGCCGTGGACGAAGAAGGAATGGTGCATCCCGGAGGTGAGCGGGGAGTTCGTGGCTCGAATGGAGAATGTGCTGGACCTGTACCATGAAGACTACGACCCCGACCATCCCGTGGTCTGTTTCGACGAGACGTCCAAGCAATTGGTGGCCGACAAGAGACCGTCCATCGGGGCCAGGCCGGGTCGAGTGGAACGATATGACTACGAGTACAAGCGAAACGGGACCCGAAACCTGTTCATGTTCTGTGAGCCGAAAGCTGGCTGGAGGCATGTCGAGGTGACCGAGCGTCGCACTGCTGTGGACTTCGCACATCAGATGAGGTGGCTGGCAGACGAGGCATACCCTCATACAAAAACGATACGGCTGGTGCTGGACAATCTCAACACTCACAAGCTGGGTTCGTTGTACGACGTCTTCGAGCCAGCCGAAGCGCGGCGGATCGCCAAGCGCCTGGAGTTCCACTACACTCCAGTACACGGCAGTTGGCTGAACATGGCTGAGATAGAGTTGAGCGTCTTCAGCAACCAGTGTCTCAACCGTCGAATCAGCGACGAGGTGGTACTGAAGCGAGAGGTCTCGGCGCTGGAACATGAGCGCAATGAGGCTGTCGCCGTCATAGACTGGCGTTCCTCCACTCAGGACGCTCGCACTAAACTTCAACACATCTATCCATCATATTCATATTGACACGGTACTAGTGCTATGGCTTCTGACGGGCTGCGGCGGGACCGGCGACTCCCGACAGGCGGAGGCCCAAAGGTCGTACCAGGAAGGGGTCGAGCTGGAGGATCTGGGCAACCTACTCAAGGCGGGCCAAGCGTACACTGATGCAGTTCACAGTGACCCTGGATTCGCCGACGCGTACACTCGCCGCGCCTATGTTCTCTACGCCCTTGGGGATCTGCCCAGTGCGCTGCAAGATCTGGCCAGAGCAACGGAGCTTGAGCCGGACCTGGCTGTCGCATACCATTACCGTGGTCTGGTATACGCGGCCCTCGAGGACTACGACGCCGCGATGCTCACCTTCAGCAAGGCTATCGAGCTTGATCCCGAGCTCGCCGACGCGCACTACAACCGGGCTATGGTTAACCTCCAGGTCGACCAGCTGATCGCCGCTATCGAGGACATGTCTGCTGTTATCCAGCTGCAGCCCGAGGCCCCCAGGTACTATATGGAGAAGGCCCAGCTCTATTTGATCGCCGGCGACGGGGACCGAGCGATAGGGGACCTGGAGCAGGTCCTGTCGTTGGCACGGGACGAGCGAGTCACGCTGGCGGCGAAGCAACTACTTGCGGAATACGTAGGGCCGTACGGCCATAGGTCTGGCGCCCGTGACTGAATAGCACGCAACAGCTCCTCTCTGCAGGTGCGCAAACGCGATTCGGACCGGGCGTAGGTGTGGTTGACTGCGGGATAGCGAGTGACTATATTCATTCAATCCGTGTCCCAAGGGAGTCTATCTGAAGGCCGTGAAGAACAGGCAATGAGCCATGTCGTCCCAACAACTTGACGAACCCACGCAAGGAGACAGCCAATGACGTCCGTAACTGTCAAGAGCCTCGAAAATCTGCAACAGGTCGTCGTGACGTCCGCACACGAGCTCATAGCGGACGAGCCTGTGGACAAGGGCGGCGACGGTAAGGGGCCGAGCCCATACGAGCTGCTTCTAGCCGCGCTTGGCACTTGAACAGCGATGACGATCCTCCTGTATGTGCGGAGGAAAGGCTGGCCCCTTCAATCGATAGAGGTAGAGAGCACTCATAGACGCGTAATCGGTCGCGACTCCGAGCGGGAAGAGGCCGGCGGTCAGGGCTACTCGGAAGTGGTCCGCCAGCGCATCCTGTTAAAAGGCGACCTCTCTGAAGAGCAGAGGGGCCGCATATCGGAGATCGCAGCACGGTGTCCAGTTTATCGCATACTGAAGGCCTCACCAGTATTAGAGGAAGAGGTCTTCCTGGTCGAGTAGCGCCGAAATATTCCTGGTGGGGCAGACCAAAGGCGAGGAGTCCATTTGACGACCATAGAAGAGCTGAAGGCAATCGCACAGTCGGCAATCGAGCGGCGCAGTAAATGGCTGATTACGGCCGCCGAGACCATCCTTCGCACTCCCGAGATAGGATTCCGGGAGGTCGAGACTTCCCGGTACGTCAGCGAGAGACTCAGTGAGCTGGGCGTCCAGCACGAAGTGGGGATCGCGTTCACTGGCATCAAGGGCTTTTTGAATGGCAAGCAAGCGGGACCCTGCGTCGCGGTGATCTGCGAGCTGGACTCGCTGAAGGTCCCCGGCCATCCCAATGCCGACCCCCGAACGGGAGCCGCCCACGCCTGTGGACACAACTGTCAGGTTGCAACCATGCTTGGAGCCGCGGTTGGTCTGATGGCCTCGGGTGTCTTGGAAGAGCTCTCTGGAAGGGTAGCGCTGATGGCCGTGCCCGCGGAGGAGTTCATAGACGTTGAGTACCGGTGGGACCTGCACCGGGAGGGCAAGCTTGGACTTATGTCCGGCAAGCAAGAGATGGTCCGCCTGGGGGCTTTCGACGATGTAGACATGGCAATGATGGTCCACACGTCATCCAGCCCCGAGGACAGGAGCTTCTCGGTGGGCGGTACCAGCACCGGTCACCTGGTGAAGTACGTCAGGTTCATTGGCAAGGCGGCACACGCCGGTGGCTCACCACATCGAGGAGTGAACGCGCTTCAGGCGGCTTTGGTGGCGCTCAACGCGATCAATGCACAGCGGGAGACACTTAGAGATGACGATGCCGTGCGGCTGCACGGCATACTGACAGCTGGGGGCGATGCCGCCAACTCGACGCCCGCAGACGTCAGATACGAAGGCCGGGTACGCGGTCGGACGCCGGAGGCGGTCGCCGACGCCAACATGAAGGTCGACAGGAGTCTTCGTGCCGGCGCAATGGCCATGGGCGCTCAGGTCAACATCGTGACCATCCCAGGCTACCTGCCGATGATCAATGACGAAACGATGATGGGGGTGATTAGAGAAAACGCCGTTAGCATGGTCGGCGACCGAAACTTCGTTATGTATCCGAACAGCCGTACACGTGGTGGCTCGACCGACATGGGGGACCTGAGCCAGATCATGCCCGCGGTCCACCCCTACGCGGGAGGCACGGTCGGGAACGGCCACGGTGTCGACTACCTGGTTGACGACTACGAGAAGGCGGTCGTCAATCCCGCCAAGCTGATGGCAATGGCGGTGATCGACCTGCTGTCAAACGACGCCGCAAGAGCGAAGGAAGTCATCGCCGAAAGCCGGCCGCCGATGACCAAGAAACAGTATCTGAAGCTGCAGGAGGGCCGCCTGACCGAGGAGCTGTACGATGGAAAGGATTCGTAGTCAGCGCCGTCTGCGATGACCTGGCCGATGCCTGTAAGAAAAACTTAATCTTCTTAAGACCGTCGCAATAAGTACCTCCTACAATTTGATCGTTCACCCCTCGGTGGGCGACCAAAGCGCGGCGGACTCGAATCTGGATGACAGTACCCAACAGGAGGTACATTCATGCGTAAGTTTCGGAAGCTGGCTTTGATACCAGTGATACTCGGGATTTTCGTTTTTAGCGCCGCTCCCGCTTTTGCAGACTTCGTCTGTCCGGTCCTGCCGGTGTCGGACGCGGCCACGGCGCACTCGGACGCGAACTTCATCACGATCGCCGGGGGAGATACGTCGATTCTGCCGGGAAAGGCCGGCGATCCGGCGAACTCTCCCGTTAGTGTCCCCGACCACGCCACCAATGGTGGCGGTAGCGGAAGCCCGGGCGGCCCCCACGCCGTCCCAGGGGACTCGGACTACACGGCCATCTGGAACAGCTAGACAGACAACCAAGCTCATTCCGCGCTGCGGCTTGTGTGTCACGTCTGGCCCAACGAGGTCGTAACGACTGGCCGCCCTGTCATGGGGCGGCCAGTCTTTTCAACTGAAGCGGCTTAGCGGCCAACAGCCGTGTCTTTGGCGAATGGCATTCAAGGCTCACGTAGGGGCACGGCATGCCGTGCCCCTACCATCTTGTAGGTGGCGGGTGGCGAAGGTTAGCCGCTAAACCAGTCCGCAAGCTCCCTGCGGTTCTTCTCCAGCCAGGCGATGTTGAGCCTGACCCGTTCGAGCGACTGACGGACCGTCCGCTCGGCAGCAGGTGTCGGGTGGTCTTCGAAGAACTTCGCTACGTCGTCCAGTTTTTCTTGCGTTGCAAAGCGCGCGGTGATCGACACGAGTTCCATCAGGCCGAAGCCGCCCTTGCTGTAGCGGCGGTCGAACTCCTCCCAGTTGGCCTTTACGAACTCCCACGTGAGGTCGCGGCCGTGCCGGTTGGACGCCGCTCGGGCCACTATCCTGACCGTATTGTGCGCACGTACCTCGTCCGGTAATAGCGATCGCCGGAGAGTCTCGTTGAGAAGCTCAGCCGTCTCGAAGTGGGTCAAGGCTGTCAGCAGGCGGACCTTCTCTTCCTCCAACGTGGCGCGCTCTTGTAGCTCCCAAATCGTGTCATAGGAAGTCCGGTGGCCCTGCTTTGCTGCCAGGTTGAGCACTACGCTACGCAGGTCTGCGTGAACGCTGTTCGGGTCTTGAGCGTAGCTGGCGAATAGGCTGCTGGCCTCCCCTAGGGCTTCCTCGTCATCATACTTGCCGAGGCCTGAGAGCACCGTGGTCCGCATCAGGGCGTCTAGATGGCTTTCATCCGGTCGGACCGTCCAGCCGACCCGCCGTCCCGCGTGCCGGAAGATCTGTCGTGCGAACTCCTGAAAGCGATCGTAATAAGGCTCATCGGACAGTACGGTGTCGAGGCCGCCGAGGTTTGCCGCCAGGTCGGACCACACGTATGCGTCCGTCTCGTCGGTGTAGGCCTGGGCGAGCTCCAGAAACTGAGTGACCGGCAGGAAGCCGGCCTTGGAAAGGGCGTAGGCGTCGTTCTGGAGGCCCAGCCTGTCTGCCGGCGGGAGGAGCCGTTGTTGGATGGCCGGACGCAGCCTGTCCCAGTCCTCGGACGCGTAATTGACTCTGTAGAACCCGCTCTGCTCTGGATTCACCTTGAACCACGCGTCTTTCGATTCGGGGGGGGCGACGTCCAGGTCTAAGCTGCCGGTCCGACCGTCCATCAATATGGAGGAAGGCTGCGCCTCTCCTGATGTCGACGCCCTTAGGGGTACGTGCCACAAGGTATCGTCCCCACTTCGGGCGCCCAGCACGTTCTCATAGAGAAACCTTCCCTGCGAAGCGGCCAATTCAATCCGATCCTGACCGCGAGTCGCCCGGACGTCGATGACCGGATAGCCTGTCTGTTGTACCCAGCTGTCCATCATTGCGCCAACGGGCTGGCCGGACGCTTCGCCGAGCGCGCTCCACAGATCGGCTGTAGCGGCGTTGGCGTACTGGTGGACGCTTAGATACTGGTGGAGCCCTTGCCGGAACGCCTCGGCCCCGAGGAACTGTTCCAGCATGTGTAGGACCGACCCGCCCTTGCTGTAACTTATCGCGTCGAAGAGCTGGCCGATCTCAGCCGGATGGTTCACTTCCTGTTCGATAGGGTGTGAGTTCTGGAGCCCGTCGAGGCTCAGTGCGCGGTTGGTGTCCTCAGAGACGAACTGGGTCCACGTCTCCCACTCGGGGAACAGATTGTCCACCGATCTGTCTCCCATCCAGGAGGCGAAGCTCTCGTTTAGCCAAAGGTCGTTCCACCAGGCCATGGTCACCAGGTCTCCAAACCACATATGCGCCATCTCGTGGGCGACGACGCTCGCAACCCGCTGCCGGGTGGCGGCTGAGCTCTGTTGTGGGTCCACCAGAAGCGCGTTCTCACGGTAGGTGATTACGCCCCAGTTTTCCATGGCGCCGGCCGCGAAGTCGGGAATCGCAAGGTGGTCGAGCTTTTCGAGAGGGTAGGGGATGCCGAAATAGTCGTTCATATATGCGAGTAGCTTGACCGAGACCCCAAGGGCGAAACGCCCTCGCTCCTCATTGCCCGCGGTTGCCCAGACACGTATCAGGGTCCCGTTGGCGGCTCGCTCCTCAATAGCTTTGAGGTCGCCCACCACGAACCCGAGCAGATAGGTCGACATCACCGGCGTCTCGGCGAACTGAACCCGTTTCCGTCTCGACGCCTCCTCGGTCTCGGCCACAATAGGCATATTCGACACCGCCACCAGGTCCGTAGAGACAAGGAGAGTTAGCCGGAAGTTGGCCTTCAGTGCCGGCTCGTCCCAGCATGGGAACGCCCGCCGGGCGTCGGTGGCCTCCATCTGGGTCGTTGCGAGGAATCGCTGCTTGCCGTTCTGGTCGGTGTAGCTGCTCCGGTAAAAGCCCCGCAGTTTGTCGTTAAGCTCTCCTGTAAACTCAATCTCCATCTCTGCAGGGCCAGTCGGAAGCTGCTCATCGAACCTGAACGTCACCGTCTCCTCGGCTTCCTTCAGACGGATCTCAACAGGCGTGCGGCTAGAGCCATCGCGAAGGGACAGCCTGCACGACTGGATCTCTAGCTCCGCCGCATTGAGCACGACTGCGGACGTCGGCTCGAGGACCTCTATCTCGACAGTCTGGATACCTCGAAACGTGAATTCAGTCAGGTCGGGCGTCAGCGTCAAATCGTACCTGACCGGCCGCACATTCGGTGGCAGCATGACCGCGTTGGACTTAGACAAGTTTCTTTCGTTCTCCAAGTCTTTTGCCTTTACCCTACACCCTGTACCCCGTACCTCGAACCCGGTACCCTAAACCCCTTCCCACCTCGGCGGCCGCTTCTCAGCGAACGCACGCGGGCCCTCGACATAGTCGTGGGAGGCCAGGGCTTTCTCGTACTCGCTGTAGCTGCGGCTCATAGCTTCCTCAAGAGGCATGTCGAACCCCTCGATCGCCATCTGCTTGCCGGCGCGGACCGATAGCGGAGCGCCCTCTATTATCTCGCCGGCCCATCGCTCGGCGGTGCTCATCAGCTCGTTCGCGGACGTCACCTCGTTGACGAGTCCCCACCGGTGGGCTTCCTGTGCGGAGATCGGCTTGCCGGTGAGGAGCATTCCCATGGCGATCTTGGGAGGAAGCTGCCTCGGCAGCCGGTGCGCGCCACCCGCTACCGCCACCACGCCGACCCTAGCCTCCGGTAGCCCAAACTGGGCGTGCTCGGCGGCGACGATAATGTCACACGCTAGAGCTATCTCTAGGCCGCCGCCCACTGCGTACCCGTTTACGGCGGCGATGATCGGCTTCCAGCATGTGAAGTCGCTCGTGATGCCTCCAAACGGAGTCGTTGCGGAACCTGGGTACCGTTCATTCGGACGGCCATGCTCGGCCGTATACTTGAGGTCGTTGCCGGTGCTGAAGGCCCTGTCGCCCGCGCCTGTAACGATGGCCACCCAGACGTCAGGGTCGTCGCGGAAGTCCAAGAAGGCATCTCGCATCTCGGCGCTCGCCGGCGGATGTAGGGCGTTGAGCCTCTCTTGCCGGTCGATCGTCACCCGTGCGACGCGCCCCTCCTTCTCATAATGGATAAACTCGTATGGCATGGATCTCCCTCGGGGAGCCGTCTAAGATTGCGTCGGCGAGTGTAACACAAGTCGAGGGCGGCTCCACGCCGCCCAACCAAGGTCCGTTAGCCAGCCAGGAGGGGCGTCTTTCTGATTGGGGCCTTGCGCCGTTCCTTGGCGACTATGTCTTCGATCTCGCGAATCGTGTCGTCGAGCCGGTCCCGGTAATTGACCACGGTGTAGTCGAATTTGGATGCCTCCGCCATCTCAGCTTCGGCGGTACGTAGCCTCAACTCCAGCGCCTCCGGAGATTCGGTCATGCGCAGGCTCAGGCGGTCGGCCAGCTCCTCCGTACTTGGCGGAGCGATGAAGATAAACAGGCCGTCCGCTGCGAGGGTCTTGATCGTAGCCGCGCCCTGGACGTCGGCCTTGATGAAGACGTCGTGTCCTTTCCTCAATGCGGCGACCACCTGGGCCTTTGGCACCCCGTAGAGGTTCTCATATACCTCCGCCCACTCCAAGAGCTCGCCCCCGTCGATCATCTGCCGAAACTTCTTGCTCGACACGAATGTATAGTCTGAACCGTCTGTCTCTGTTAGTCGGCGGGGTCGGGTGGTGGTGGTGATGGTGAAGTGGTAGGGCTTCCGAAGCTCTCTCATGCGTGAGAGGATAGCGTCTTTGCCCACGCCCGAGGGTCCCGATATGACGATGAGCATAGGGGCAGGTGGCCCTGTTGTGCTCCCGGAGGCAGTCACGGTACTTCTCGATCAGACTCGCCAAACGACTGAAGGGCATCCCAGAATCCGGGGTATGACACGCTCGCCGCCTGGGCTCCATCGACGACCGTCTCCCCGTTCGCTAGCATTCCAGCGACCCCCATAGTCATGGCGATTCGGTGGTCACCGTAGCTCTCGGACGTGCCCCCGGTCAATCGTTGTCCACCCTGGATGACCATGCCGTCCGGCCGCTCCTCGATTCCCGCGGCCCCAAGGGACGACAGCCCCTCCACTGTAGCGCGTATGCGGTCTGACTCCTTGACACGCAGCTCCGCGGCGTCGCCTATCACAGTCGTGCCTTTCGCAAAGCACGCGGCCAGGGCGAGCACCGGCAGCTCGTCGATAACCCTTGGGATGACGTCGCCGCGTACCTCAGTAGCGACGAGGTCGCTCGACTCTGCCACGAGGTCGGCCACGGGCTCGTTCGCCTCCTCACGGACGTTCTCGACCCTGATACGCGCTCCCATCGCCCTGAGCACGTCCAGGACCCCGTTACGGCTAGGGTTGATGCCGACGCTTTCGATGCGGACCCGCGCGTTCGGATGGGCGGAAGCCGCGACCAGCCAGAAGGCGGCCGAGCTGATGTCCCCAGGGACTGTCATGTCCATCGGCTTCAATGCTGAGGGCTGGACCGCGACCCGCGGCCCGTTGAGCTCGATTGCCGCGCCCATGGCGCTCAGCATGCGCTCGGTATGGTCGCGGGAGTCTGCGGGCTGGTCGATGATGGTCTGCCCCTCGGCGTACAGGCCGGCTATAAGGAGAGAGGACTTGACCTGGGCGCTGGCCACGGGCTGCGAATAGTTGATGCCCTTTAAAGTGCCGCCATGAAACGCTAGGGGCGCCATTGAGCCCTCGTCCCGCCCAATGATCTGAGCCCCCATCAGGGTGAGCGGCTTGACTATCCTGTCCATTGGCCTCGATCTGAGAGACCGGTCCCCGGAAATGACGCTAAAGAACGGCTGCGCCGCAAGCACGCCGGACACTAGCCGCATGGTGGTCCCGCTGTTGCCGACGTTCAGCACCGAAGTGGGCTCGCTTAGGCCATCGAGACCCTGCCCTCGGACTTCGAAGCACTCCTCTGCTTGGGTGATGGGGCACGCGGAGTGTAGTCTTATGGGCACGCCTAGTCCGCGAAGGCAGCGGAGAATCGAGCGCCGGTCGTCGCCGACACAGAGGTTGGCGATGTGGGCCGTCCCGGTGGAGATAGAGTTCAGAAGCAGCGCGCGCAGCGAAATCGACTTGTCACCCGGAGGGGTGATCGTGCCTTCTATTCGCTTAGAGGGGCGTACGGTCTGTCTCATGAGGGGATGCCGGAGGATGCTGGTCCTAGGTCACACTTGATACGACAGATGTGATTGAGAACCCCGATTCGGCATCGGGCCTCCTCAGAATCATCCATGCCGATTGCCTCCGGCGCCCTAAAGGATGAAAGGCGTTCCGCCGGGCGGAGACGCCCCAGCGGGGCGTCTCTACGGCCGATAGATCGTCGCTATTCGTGGGAATGACATTGAAAAAGCACTAGCTCTTGCCGGGGTACTTTCACTGATGCTGTCTCTTGGCCCCCGTGAGCTGTTGGTACCGGTCCGTAAGCCGCTTGCCGAACAGGCTACTTGCCACCGTCTTCCCCGGAGAAGGCACGTCGAACCCCGGTTCCTCTGCCACGGCTCCTGCTTCCCACCGGGCATGTTCCTCCCAGGCGTGGACGAACGTATCCAGCAGGCCATCCCCAGCCTTGATCAGGTCGCTGAACCTGTTCAGCTCGGCGGTCATCTGGTTGATCCAGTGGACAAGGGCATCGGACGTAGCCAGTGACCCGGCGGAGCTGTCCTCTGGGTCGTTGGCCGCGAGCTGTGAGATGCCTCGGAACTCTGGTCCGGCCAGTCGGTGCATCTCTCTCCAGGAAGGGCTTCCGCTGGCGGAGTTGACCAGCGCTGCCGACAATATCACCGGTAGCTGGGCCATGGCCGCGGCGTAGGAGTCGTGCTCGTGGGCGTCCAGAAACATAGGCTTGGCACCGAGCATCTCCACCATGCCGACTACAGTCTTGACTGAGTCCGGGCTGGCCGACTTGGCAGGGATGACGCAGTAGTCGGTGTCGTCAAACAACGCCGCGTCGGCGTCATCGACGCTAGTCACGGATCGTTTCGGCAACGGTCGCCCGCCGACAAAGCTGGACCCTGGACTCAGGTGGCTCTCCGCCCATTCCATGACCTGTACTTTGGCTGTGTCTGTGTCGGTCACGACACAGCCCTCTTCCAGTATCGGGCCGATAGCTTCGAGCATCTCTCTCGTGTCGGCGAGCGGGATATCCAGGACGACCAGATGGGCCCCTTCGAGGGCCGACTTCAGGTTGCCCGCCGTTCGGTCAACCGCCCCCATCTTCGAAGCCCTCGAGAGCGACTCCCGGTCTCCGTCGGTTCCGACGACCTCGGTGTCTGCAAGCCGAGCCCTCTTGAGGCCCAGTGCGATGGAGACTCCGATTGGCCTCAGACCGATTATGGTGATGCGGTCCACGATCTCTCCTAGGGCGGCGTTACGAAGGTGCGCGTCCACTATTGATATCAGATTCCTCGACGGCCTGTCTACCAGAAGACCAGCCGGGCCAAGATGTCGATCGTCGGCCGAATCACACCGGCAAGGATTCCCAGCCTTAGGACAAAGATGTCCAGCAAGATCACCGCGAACAGAATCGCGGGACCGACGCGTTCTAGCCGGGCGAACTGCGAGGCGGCCTCCCTTGGCAGGACGCCAAGTGCGACCTTGAATCCGTCGAGCGGGGCCACCGGGATCAAGTTGAAGGCCGCCAGCAACAGGTTCCAAAAGATGACGGAGACCAGCACGTACCCAAATATGTCGCCGGCCTCGCCGAGAAATTCAGGCGACCAGACATATGCCGCCTCAACAAGGCCGAAGTTGATCGGTATCGCAACCAACATGGCGGCCAGCACGTTGGATATGGGACCCGCCAGGGCCACCACTGCCATCCCCGTCCGCTGCCCCGCTCGCAGAAAGACAGGATTGATTGGGGTAGGTCTGCCCCATCCAAACCCTGCGAACAGGATCATGAAGCTGCCTACCGGGTCGAGGTGAGCCAGAGGGCTCAGGGTTAGTCGTCCTTGATTTCTTGCTGTCGAGTCCCCCTGCAACGTGGCGGCCAGAGCATGGCTGAACTCGTGGACTGTGATAGCCGCGGCTAGGGCTAAACAGAATGAAACGAGAGTAACAAACCCCTGGAGCGGGTCGGACTGCAGCTGGTCAAGGGCACGAAAGACCACGTGCGCTCACGCTAGACGGTGTTGCTCAGGCCCTGGACGCACAAACGGGACGAGGTACCTCGTCCCGTTCGATGCTTTTCGTTATTGGTCGGTACTTGGTGTGTTTTAGTGGCCACCACAGCCGCATCCGCCACCGCCACAACCACCTCCGCCACCACCGCAGGCGCAACCGCCACCGCCGCCCTGGAGGTTCGGGTTGCTGATGACGAACCCACTTCGCATGAGGCCTTCGACGTAGTCGATCTGGGCACCTTCCACGAGAGGCGCGCTCTCGGAGTCCACCAGGACGCGGATGTTCTCGGCTTCGATAATGAAGTCGTCCTCTTTGGCCTCCTTTTCGACCCCGAGCATGTACTGGAAACCGCCGTTAGCACCCGGCATCACCATTACACGCAGAAGCGAGCCTTCCTCGCCTTCCTCGCTCAGGGCGTCTTGCAGCTTCTCGGCAGCCATTGATGTGATCTGGATCACGAAGGAAGTGCCTCCCGGGGGTTGGACTGCTTCATATGCAACCTTGATTCTCTCGTAAAAAGTCTGTTCAGGTCGAATTAGAACAACCGTGCCCACGCCTGGGTACAATATACAGTCTCTGTTCCGTATACTACCCCAACATACGGTAGCGCTCAGATGTGCTAACTCGCTAGAACTTCCTCAAACCGGGTTTTTACGAGGGAATCAACCTTGCACGTTAACTAGCCGTCCTCATCGTATCACTTTGCCATCTGGCGGTCAACTGGCTGGGACACAAGACTGTGAGGCGTCTACGAACCTGTCACGGATGCTTCAAGAGCGGTGTCGGTGGCCGTGGGCCGGGCCGTTAGCGCGTCCAACAGGTCCGAAACAAGGATGTCCTGCTTGGTGTGGTGGCGAAGCGGAAGGTTGGGGTCCACGTGATACAGGTTTCTCCGCCCGATCTTACTGCGTTCGATGTACCCTGCCGCTTCCAGGTCGGAGATTATCTTGTGGGTCGTCCGCTCGGTAATTCCGACGTGATTCGCGATCTCCCGGGCCGTATGACTCGGGTGGTGGGCAAGGTAGCTGAGCACCAGCCCGTGGTTGGTGATCAGGGTCCACCGCGACCTCTTCGTTTCGGGCCCCGCAGCCTCCTTGGTCATGGCTGGCATCCTACCATAAGCGACTCATAGTATCAATCGTAGCTGACCTCGCTGGGGATGTGGGGCGCGTAAGGACCTGAAAAAATGTGTTCCATTCTGTTCCATTGTGTCCCACTTAGCTAGGGAGCTCGGTACATTGCGGAACACCTGGGCAACGAAATGGAACAGGCCACCCTTCGGCGAGCTCAGTGCAGGAGCTCGGGTCTGTCCCCATAGAAATATGGTAGCACGGTTGTTCGGAAATGTCGAGGGTGGCACTTTGATGACAGGTCGTTTCACGGTCTGCACCATGGTCATCAACTCATTAAGTTGCCACCCACGGCGTACTGTCTCCCTTAGTCTCGATTCGGCCCCGATGCCGAATCGGGGGGACGAAGGGTCTGGGGAGGGTTGGGTGGTCTTCGCCACTCGGTCAACGCGGCGGCGTCTACGTGCAACGGAACCGTCCCCCAGATCCTTCGTCGCGGACTCCTCAGGATGACATGGCTTTGCACCTAAAATCGCAACCGGGATCGTCGTTCCACAGGCTCACCACGAACGTAGCTTCAGATTCACCGTTCCCCCTGAGCTCGTCGAAGGGCGGCTCGGACCACTCGACACTTCTTGTGCAAAGCCGGATGACATGGTGGGAACTTCACACCGGCGGCCAACTATTTTGTTGATGACCATCTAGCAGACTGGCCGCGGTTCGCCTCAGGCTTGGGCTCTGATATAATCCCCACGGATTCCCTCGGTAAAAGTGGTCGCCGTCGACTTGTCGTGGTACGGGCCTCGTGAGGAGGAGTACTTGTCCAAGAGAAATTCAGGAGCCGGCGAGCAGGAAGCTCTCGAAAGGGCCCGGAGGTACCTGCCCGGAGGCAGCAACGGAAATACCGTGACCATGGAGCTGGTGGTCAGTCGAGGGCTAGGCTCCAGGGTCTGGGACCTGACCGGGAACGAGTACGTTGACTACTGCCTGGGCTCCGGCCCTATGCTGATCGGCCATGCCCACCCGGAGGTGGTCGCCGCTGTCAAAGAGCAGGTCGAGGGAGGCTCGACCTTCTTTGGGCTCAACGAACACGCGATTAGCCTGGCCGAGGAGATCGTCAACGCGGTGCCTTGCGCGGAGAAGGTTAGGTTCACCAGCACCGGCACCGAGGCCACATTCTTTGCGATGCGGGCTGCGCGGGCCTTCCGGGGCCGGGACAAGATCCTGAAGTTCGAGGGTGGCTTCCACGGCATGAACGACTATGGGCTTATGAGCGTCGCGCCCGCTCACCCCTTGCATTTCCCCCATGGGACGCCCGATTCCTCGGGAATTCCCCAGTCGATACAGTCTGAAGTGCTGATAGCTCCGTTTAACGACATCGAGGCTGCCTCGGCGATCATCGAGCGGCAGCACGACGAGCTCGCCGGCGTGATAGTCGAACCCATGCAGCGTGTCATTCCCCCCAAACCGGGCTTTCTCGAGGGCCTCCGTGAAGTCACCCGTACCTACGAGCTGCCTCTGATATTCGACGAGATCGTGACTGGGTTTCGTTTCGCCTACGGCGGTGCGCAGGAGTACTACGGAGTGGTGCCCGACCTATGTGCGTTGGGTAAGGTTCTGGCCGGCGGTTATCCTCTGGGCGCGGTCGCCGGTACGGCCGAGATAATGGACGGCTTCGCTCCCGCCGATGACGAAGGCGGGGCGTATGTCTGGCAAGAGGGGACGCTCAACGGCAACCCGGTCGCCGCCGTCGCCGGCCTCGCCACCCTCAGTATCCTCCGGCGTGAGGGCACCTACGAGCGACTCTTCGCAACAGGCGGGAAGATCAAGAACGGGTTTCAGCAGCTTCTCTACGAGGCTGAGATTCCGGCCCGGGTTGTCGGCGAAGCGCCAATGTTCGAAGTGTTATTCGTCGAAGACGAAGTCAGCGACTACCGCTCTGCATTGGGCAGGGACCAGCAGAAAGCAGTCCAGCTCAACCGGCTTCTACTGGAGCGCGGTATCTTGAAAACCAACAACAAATACTATGTGTCGACCGTCCACGACGAAGAAGACGTTGATGTGACGCTGAAGGCGTTTGCGTCGGCGATCAAAGAGCTTTAGCGGTAGCTCCTCGGTTGATTACTTTAGGAAGGACTCCGCATCACGACAGCTTGTGAAAATTTGTTGAGTTGCAAGTCACGGGTGAAAAGAACGTGGCTTTTCCCACCCGCCCGCCCTGTCCGTTGTTTTGTTGGGGGTTCCCCCCAGACCCCTGCTGTATGGACCGGACACATGGTGGACGGGTGTTCGGAGACATGGTGGACACATTTGAGTATGTTAGGCATCGTGCCTGAGGTCAAGCTGGGCGATTTGATGAGTGGCGAAGAAGACGTTCCAGACTCCATCGTCAGTTGTCGGCCGAATAGCCACTGGCATGCCCTTGAAGGCCTTAGGTACCTTGAAGATACGGCCAAACAACTGGAGCCTACCTTTGTCGTGAACACGGCGTACCAGGTCAGTTGGTTCGTATTCCAAGGGTGGAAGGATCTCGGGAAACAGTCTTTGGCTCACTTGGTACTTGGTGGCCGGAGTAGCAAGGTCAAGGGCGTCATGGGGCTGCTCCAAGTTGTAGATGTCCCGCCACAGGTCGAAGGCTCTCTGGCAGTGCGCCAGATCAGTGAAGCTGCTCCCCTGCAGCACTTCAACGGTCATGGTTCGGTGGAAGCGCTCATCTTTTCCCTGTGTCTGAGGGTGATAAGGGCGTCCATGACTGACTCCGATGCCCAACCTCAGCAGCCAGACTGTAAAAGGTGTGTAGGGGTGGTCTTGGTCATGGCCCCACGGGGAGCCATTGTCCATCAACATTGTGTTGGGCAGGCCGTAGCGCCGGAAGATAGCCGTCAGGCGCTGTTGCACCATCTCTCCCTGCTCGTTACCGCAGGCCTGCAGCCCCAAGGCAAACCGAGAGTGATCGTCCAGAACAGTCAGAGGGTGGCAGCGTCCTCGGGTAAGGGGGAAGTGGCCTTTGAAGTCCATCTGCCACAGGTCGTTGGGTGCCTGGTGTTCAAATCGCTGCCAGGAACGGTGCTTGGGCCCCTCGGCGGGGTCAATGCGGCCATGACGACGCAAGATCGCCGTGATAGTACTGGGGGCCGGCATGTCCGCCTCAAACACATCCCTGCGGTCCAAAAGCCACCGTCGCAGCTTACGAGCTCCCCAGGCCGGATGGGCCGCACGGGCAGACAGCACCGCCTGCTCAACCTGCGATGGGGTACGTGCAGGCGAGTAGTGAGGCCGCCGCGGCAGCTCGACCAGGCCTGCCTCGCTCCCTTCACGGAAACGCCCAAGCCACTTGTATCCAGTCGTAGGGCTGATCCCGAAGCGACGGCAAAGGCCCCTTTTGTTGGTGCCTTCAGTCTGCGCCAGCTCCACGAACTCTCTCCTCTGAGACATAACGGACATCTCCTTCCATGGCATGACCACCTCCTTGTAATGAAGTCATGCCTATTATGGTGTCCACCATGTCCCCGAACATGTGTAAGCTATGTCCCCGGTCTATACACGGGGGTCTGGGGGGAACCCCCAGCAAAACAACGGTCAGGGCGGGCGGGTGGGAAAAGCAACCTTCGTTCCCTCGTGGCTTGCCACTAGATTTCGGCTCTCGCAAGGAGAACAATATGCTCACGGTTGAAGAGGCGAAGGCCCGGTTTCAGGGTGTATGCGTGCCCCTGGCGACCATATTCAAAGACGATGGCGCGCTCGACATCGACACCACCAAGTCCAACGTCCAGTGGATGATCGACCAGGGGGCCCGCCAGGGCAACACCATCTTCATCGCCGCAGGCTCCGGCGGGGACTTCACCGTGCTCACCCTGGAGGAACGCAAGCAGGTTATCGCGGCCGTCGCGGAGGTCTCCGCCGGCCGTATACCGATCATCGCCAGCGTGCAGAGCACAGACATCCGCCAGACTATCGAGCTGTGCAACTTCTGCGAGGACACGGGCATCGACGCGGTCCAGATGAGCGGGGGTTACTACTACACGGTGTCGGCCGACGACCTTGTCGCATGGGTCGAGGAGGTTGCGCGCCACACGGATGTCCCGTTCGCGGCGTACAGCCACTGGTACAGCGGTTCGAAGTACGACATGCCCGTCGCGGTGGCCGAGAGGTTGCTTCAGATTCCCAACACGGTCGCCGTCAAATGGGGGTCGCCGGACATGGAGAATTACGTCGAAGGGATACGCCGCTTCGCTCCGCGGGCGGCCCTAGTCAACAACGGGCTTCTCACGATATTCGGACACATCCTCGGCTGTAGGTCCTACATCAGCCACGTCCCGAACTTCTATCCGCACATGGACTGGAAGGTGTCAGACCTGATGGACCAGGGGCGTTACATCGAGGCCCAACGGCTATACGATGAATTCATGGTCCCATATGACGCGATAACTGGTGCGATCCGCGGGGCCACCGGAGGCGAAGGCGTCTTCGTCAAGCCCTTTATGGACTTCGTCGGGCTTCCCGGGGGCCACTCACGTCTGCCATCGCGCGACGCCGCCGTAACACCTGAGATGCGCGCTGCCATCAGGAAGCTGATGGACACGGTCGCCGTCGCCGCCTGACGGCACTCGTGACCAGGGCCTCTTCGTTTTCAATAGCGCGCTTTAGTGACTCGTGGTTCGACGGGTCCGAGTAGGACTCGCGACTCCTGTCGGAGCTCACCACGAACGGAAATTCACACTCCGTTCGCCCTGAGTAGTCCCGATGCCCCATCGGGACGTACCGAAGGGAGCTTGTCGAAGGGCCCCTGTAATTAGCTTGAAAAGGCGCCGGCCGACGGCGACGCGCCTCCCTAATCCTCTGTCCTTAGGAGCAAACCATGACCCAGCTACAACGGTCCCTCTCAAGCCCAACCGGAGTGCACCCGCCCGTCGGCCGCTACTCACACATGGCCCGTGTCAAGGCATCCGAGCTCCTCTTCCTCGCAGGCCAGGTCTCACTGGACGAGGACGGTAACCTCGTCGGCAAGGGCGACATGGCGACGCAAACTCGCCAGGCGTACCGGAACATCGGCAAGATTCTCGAGAGCGCGGGCGCGACGTTCGCGAACGTCGTCCAGGTAACCACCTGCATCGTCGGGCAGGAGTCCGTTGGGCCCTACATGGACGGACGGAGCGCGGTATTCGACGAGGTCTATCCCAACGGCGAAAATCCCCCCAACACCCTGCTGGTCGTAAACGGACTAGTCGATGAGGGCATGCTGATCGAAGTCGTGGTCATAGCCGCGCTCCCCTAGCTGTACCGCCTCTTCTCCCGCACCACGGGCCCCCAGCTCCCTGTACTCCCCAAAACCGAGGCGACGACCATCCCGTAGACCTCGCGAACCCTCACATACCCGTATATTCCGAGTAGTCCCGATGCCCCATCGGGACGTATCGAGGGACCCATCCCCACTCAACGACTTGAAATGCCCTCCGCATCCACGACAGACTGTTGAGACGTAATACAAGCACAGCTATAATGGTATGGGCGTGCTTTAACCCGCCCGCTCGACTGCCGCATCCGAGACGAAAAATGAAGCGCTCTTTGATCCTTCCCATGAAGAATAGTGCCGATCTATCGGGGTGTAGAGACGCCCCGCTGGGGCGTCTCCGACCGGCGGGCCGCCCTTTTCACCCATCAGGGCGCCTGAGCCACCTGGCATGGATGATGCTGGTGACACTCGCAGCGCTATCATTGACGCTGGCAGCATGTGGCCGACCGAGCGATGCCGATAAGCGTCACACCGCGGGCGTCGACCTCGAGCAGCAGGGCCGCTTGCAAGATGCCCTAGTTGAGTACGACGAGGCAATCCGCCTCGACCTCGATCTCGCCAAAGCTCATAGCAGCCGTGGGGCGCTGCACCATAGGCTCGGCGACTCCCAAAAGGCCATAGCCGACCTTGACGAGGCTATCCGCCTCGACCCTCAGTCCGCGCAGTCCCACTACAACCGCGGTGAAGTATATCTCGACCTGGACCAGCCCGAGCAGGCAGCTACAGACCTGGACGAGGCCGTCCGTCTCAATCCCGCGTACGCCGCAGCGTACAGCAGCCGCGGCGAGGCCCGCCGCAGACTGGGGCGGCTAGACGAGGCCGTACAGGACACCGACGAGGCCATCCGCCTGGACCCGGAGCTTGCCGCGGCCTACAGCAACCGTGGCGCAGCTTTCCTGGACCTGGGCAATGCTCTTCAGGCCGTCCAGGACTTCACTGAGGCGATAGAGCTCGACTCACAGCTTGCCGAGGCCTACTACAACCGAGGCCGTGCCTACCGCGCGCTCGGCCAGAACGACGACGCCATCACAGGCTATCTAGAGGCCATCCGTGTGGACTCCGATTTCTACGAGGCTCACTACGACCTGGCGCTTGCTCACTTCGAGAAGGGCGAGTCCAATCGGGCTATCTACGACTTCAGTCAGGCCGCTCGAATAAGGCCGCTGACACCGGAGCCGTATAACGGGCGGGGCATCGCCTACTACGCCCTCGGCGACCTCGATCGGGCCATCGCAGCCTTCGACGAGGCCATCCTAGTCGCCCCCGGCTACGTCGAGCCCTACGCTAACCGGGCTGTCGCTTACACCGTCTTAGGCATGGATGCAGAGGCACAACAGGACGTTGACCGCGCTGCAGAGCTCGGACTCGATACCACCGGTCTGAAACAAGAAATCGAGCGCCTGAAGTCTGCGCTAGCAGGGTCCGGAGGCGCGCCGTAGCTGCCTACCCACGACCCCACCGCCCTACCCTTCCACGCCGCCAAGAACGGCTCTGCGCAACAATTCGCTCAAGACCGGTCACCCTGAGTGGGCTTTGCACAAGAACTCGCCACCGATTGTCTCCCTGAGCGGAGCGAAGGGTCTGGGGACGGGTGGTCCCATGTCGAGCCAACTCCCCCCTGGATGGCGGTTGGCTGGACGCGGGACCACCCTACTCCAAGCCTCTCCCCTGACGAGTCGGGCCACAGCTTGCACTGAGCCGCGCCGAAGCGGGCTTTGGACTTAAAAATCGTATACGAGTCCTGCTCGCACCCCTTTAACCACCGTCTGGCTCTCCCACCTGGACGTAGGGGCGGGGTTCAAACCCGCCCTTCCCCGTCCCGTTGATAGGCTTCGCAACTAAAGTCGCAATCCCACTACGTGGCCTGGCATGTCCCACGATGGAATCGGGGCGACTCCTGTCGGAGCTCACCACAAACGTAGGTTCAAGACCACCGTTAATCCCAAGTAGTCCCGATGCCGCATCGGGATGTGTCGAGGCCTGTCCTGAGCGGAGTCGAAGGGGGCCTACCGTGATCCAAGTAGAAAGGTGATTGTCGAAGAGCAATTCGGACCACCTCGACGCTTTTGGTGCAAGCCCCGAGGTGGAGACACCTTGGAGGCGACTTCTTGTGCGAAGCCCGTCTGTTAGAATCGCGGCATGAGCTACGTGGCCGACCTCCACCTCCACTCCCCGTTTTCGCGCGGCACCAGCAAGCAGCTCACCCTCGAGAACCAGTCGCGCTGGGCCAAGATCAAGGGCATAGACCTGCTATCGAGCGCCGACTTCACCCACCCCACGTGGTTTCAGGAGACCCGCACCAAGCTCCGCGAGACGGGCGACGGGCTCTTCGAGTACGACGGCGTACTCTTCATCCTCGGCACCGAGGTAAACTGCATTGCCGAGCAAGACGGCCGAAGCCGTCGAGTCCACATCCTCCTGTTCGCACCAAGCTTCCAGACGGTGGAGCACATCAACACGGCGCTCGCCGGAAGGGGAGCCCTGAGCAGCGACGGACGCCCAATCCTGCACATTTCGCCTAGAGACCTGCTTAGAACCCTTCTCGACATCGACAGCCGGTGCCTGCTCATTCCCGCCCACCTCTGGACTCCCTGGTATGGGCTCTACGGCTCCAAGTCGGGATTCGACTCCCTGGACGAGTGCTTCGGCGACCTAGCGGGCCATGTCTACGCGGTCGAGACCGGCCTTTCCAGCGACCCGGCGATGAACTGGCGTGTCCCTTCGCTGGACGACCTCTCGATCGTCTCGTTCTCCGACGCTCACTCTCTACCCAACCTTGGCCGCGAGCTGACGGTCCTGCCTGGCGAGCCGACCTACGACGGCCTGGTCGAGTCCCTCAAGACCCAGAGCATCGAGTACACCGTCGAGTTCTTCCCGGAGGAGGGCAAATACCACCATTCCGGCCATCGAAACTGCGGGGTCCGCTACTCACCCCACGAGGTCAGCCGTAACGGTCAAACCTGCCCCAAATGCGGCAGACGCCTGACCCTGGGAGTGATGCAGAGAGTCGACGAGCTAAGCGGCAGGAACGTCAAGACATCGACGGACCCCGATGGGCTCGTGCGGGGCGACAACGGCCGGCCGCCATTCAAGAACCTGGTGTCCCTCAGACAGATCATCTCAGAGGCCCTGGACAGCGGCCCGGACACCAAGAAGGCCAAAACCCTGTATGACAAACTCGTGTCCCAATTCGGCAACGAGCTGTCCGTGCTAACCGACGCCCCGCTCCCCGATGTCGGCGCGGTGGCCGGCGACCGAGTCGCCGAAGGCGTCGCCAGAGTCCGAGCCCGCGACATCCTGATTGAACCCGGCTACGACGGCCTCTACGGCACGGTCAAGGTCTTCCCGGAGTAAGTCACCACCTGCCACATAGAGGCGGTAAGCGCCCTGCGTTCGTTTCGGTAGGGCGCAAGGTCTTGCGCCTCTGCGTGAGAGAGTCTTAAGTACTCCGAGCTTGAACGGAATTGAGCATCTGGCATGACCGGAACGCAGCGGGTCAGGCCATCGCGGGATCGTCATCGCGCTATCTAGGCCGCGCTGAGGCCGGCACAGCGCTCCTGGCTAACGTCTGGAATGAAGAACTACGTGCGGCCGCGAACTCTCGCTGAGGCGATCGGGGTCCCCAAATGACTCTCCAATTTAGCTCGGTACTCGAAGTAGAAGCGCACCTCGATGCCACACTCATGAACTTGCCCTTACTGGAATGGTCTCTGGATTTCGCCCTTCCATACACGCTCGCATATGCTGAATACATGTATTACTTCTGGACGTTGCCGTCCCAGGCTGTCCCGGGAGCGGGCTTGATTGTCCCAACAAGCATCAAGGAATCGCTAGATGTCATAGTACCTAAGATCTGTGAGGCTTCCACGAGCCCTAGCGCCCTTCACCTGGATCAAGAAGGTGAAGATAGACTGCTTGCAGATGTTGAACACGGTCTTGCGTTCAGCGCCCGCTATTATGCTGCCGCAGTGGCATTCCCGCAGATGTACCAAGGCTACCTCAAGGCAGATATTCAAGGGAGGACTGTTCGATTCGACTATCCGTCTCTTGACCTGGCGAGAGCGTCTTTCTTGAACCGTATCATACACGTCAGGGCTGCGGAAGATGCTCTAGGCTACGCGGTCAAGAGTTCTGGTGCGGCAACTTACATCGAGGCCTCGTGGTTCTCAGCAGGCCTCCCGGCGGGAAGCGGCCCTACTTCGATTTTGTGGCCGGTAGAAAGAACGACCCGACAGGCACATGATAGTGTCAAGTCGTTGGTACTAGCGAAGACTCCCGAATCCATCATCCCTCGTGAGGTCTCATGTGGATCGTACACCATCGGTGAGGCTTATCAAGTATGGATAGAGCTGCAAACGCTTACGGCTCTGCATGGTTTCCTCGCGCGTCACTCCCTCGAAGCCGAGCAGCATGAAAACCTTTCCTCGCCCAAGTTCCCACTGTTATCTCTGTTATTGAGCTTCGGCCTATCGGAATTGGCGTCTATCGTTTCGGATCACTCAGGGGTTCCGGCTCGAGTAGCGAGTACTGTTCTGGCCGATTGGGTATTTAGGCCCGACGCTATGCACCCAGACATTATCGCTCGCCCTTTGTGTCCACTTCCGTCTTCTACATCCTTACTATGCGCGCCTTTCATGGTTGAGTCAGCAAACTGGGAAGCCTGCTTCTTCCGAAACCTTGCCGTGAGTGATCCCGGGCGATACGGAGCGACTGTCATCCCACATAAGAAGCACCCTTTGGCCGAACAGTTATCCGAAGCGTTCCGGAGGCACGGTTATGCTGTCGCTACGAATCAAGACCTGTTTGACGGAGGAGGACAGCTTGTCGGCGACGTTGACGTTGCCATATTGGACACTGAAGATGGTCGTCTCGACATTGTTGAACTGAAATGGCTCATCCCGCCAGACTCAATCCGCGAGTCGATGCAGTCCGACAAGGAAATACAACTGGCAAGAAAACAAGTGAAGAGGTTGTCACAGACAATATCATCGGACGCGGAATCAGCGGTTCGCCAGCTCTTCGGTGATAATCGACCTAGCCCATCCGGTCGCGTGCATCTCGGCACCTCGGTCGTAATCTCGAGAGGAGCCGTTGGCTACAGCGCGTTACTAGACGACCCTCTTGTGTTCGATTTTGACTCGACAATGTCCGTTGTTTCGTCCGAGAATATGGGCTCGTTAGACCACCTATAGCACGCCGTAAAACAGGCCCATGACGACATCCAGTCTGGAATCACAGGCCCGTTTTATCCGCCCTTGGATCTGTCTGGTGTTCGCATCCTGATGCCTGCGTTTACAAATCAGGTGTTGCCACTTTCTGACACGGATGCAAAGAGCAAGCTGGGGAGAAACGACCCCTGCGATTGCGGAAGCGGCGCTAAATTCAAGAAATGTTGCAAATTGATCTGAAAGAAAGCGCGGAACACCGTCTCCTTGACACCGACCTTGACCTACAGTCCCTCAAGAATCCCTTCTACGCTTTTCTAGCCGGTGGTCCTGGGTGCACGATGTCAAGCTCTGCTGCCGTTGCTGACCGGCCTCGAATAGTGAAGGCTTAAATCCCCTTTCCGACTCACGACGCTTGCCCTCCTTTTGTCGCCTCGTTGAGGTCGTCTGGCTTGTCCTTCCGCTAGGCGGTCACGACGATTGTCAGGTGCTGGCGCCCCATGGGCGAATGAAAGATAATGCTCGAATCGTTGCCCGGTTGAAGTGAGGGGAGAAAAATGCCGAGCCAGAGCGTGACATTGAGAACGGTCACAAGGGACGATGTCGGCCGGATTCGAAAGTGGCTGGGAGACGAGGAGGTGTCCGAGAACTGGTTCGGCCGGTACTCTTACGGCGACCCGGCGCACCTGGGGTATCACCCCGAGGAGATGGAGCGGGCATCGGACGAGGAGTGGGAACGGGTCTTCAGCGATCCTGAGCACAGGATGCTGTCGATCTACACGGACGACGGCAACCACATCGGCGAGGCCCACGTCGCCATCGAGGAGACGCTGGGCGACGGCCATATCTCCATAATAATCGGCCGCAAGGACATGTGGCACAAGGGCTACGGGACTGCTGGAATGAGGGCAGCGCTGGAGATGGCCTTCAATGAGTGGGGACTATACAGGGTGTGGGCCGACGTCCCCGAGTACAACACCGCCGCGCTGGCGATGTGCGAGCACCTGGGCTTCGTACACGAGGGCACGCTGCGAAAGAGCCGCCCTCACGAGGGCTCGAGGTTCGACTCAGTGGTCATGGGTATGCTGGCCACCGAGTACGCGGCCCGTGCCCTGGATCCAGAGGCGGAGACGCATACGGTCTAGTCGAGGCTTGTGCGACGATGACCGGATCGCGCCGCCACCTGCGCCGCTAGGACTGCGCGTTTCCGTCTATACTCTTCTTCGCCGAGGCTACCTTGCTCGAAATCTTCGTCCAGCCTCGCGATGGCCTCCATGACGGCGCTCCGATCGGCGTTCTCCAACCCTCGCCCCACGACCGCCGGACTTGGGACCCTGCGACCGACGCCGCGCCTCCACAGCGCGAACGCGATCAGGCCGGCCATCAACAGGCCTAGACCCGCTGGCGCGACGTACTCCAGGCGCACCTCCTCGATCCGCCGGTCCAGCCGATCTCGAAAGGACGCCTCCGGAAGCCCCCTCAGGTCCAACGACAGGCGGGAGCCCCGTGGCAAGTCGGACCCCTTCAGCAGGTCGTACGAACGTCCGATGACGTTGACGACCTCAGGCTCTCCCAGTTGATCGCTCGACACTCCCACCACCCCGTACGGGACCAGCACCCGGACGCTTTCGGCCCCGTACGGCAGAGACTTCCCGAGGGCAATCTCACTGCCCGAGTAGGGAAAGTGATACGCGTATAAGACCTCGTGCTCGCCGGGAGGCACGGCAGCCGTCAACGCGAACCCGCGGTCGACCTGAAGCACATCGGCGCCCATCAGGTCCGTGTCCACTTGGAGGCCCTGCGCTCCGTCGGGCAGACTGAACCGCAGAAGGCTCATCGGCTCCGGGCCCGGCACGTACGTTGTATCAGTATCGTTCTTGACCTTTACGATCTCCAGCGCCCACAGCGTCTGGGAAGCCTTGTCGACCGCCTCGATCAAGAACGAAGCTGCCGGCACCGATAGTAGTGTCGGCGACGCCGACGCCTCGTAGACGGTCAGCGAAAGAGGCGGGGGTGAACCCTCGGACAGGTCCAGGTCGCTGCCGTAGAGCGCTCCCTGATACTTGACCGAGACAGCATAAAGCGTCTCGGCGTCGTACTCGATATCGCCAAACCGAAAGTGCCCCTCAGCGTCTGCGACCGCCTCCAGGTGATCGTGACCTGTCGGGCCCTCCCGGTGCAGGACGGCCGTCAGTCCCGAAGAGGTGTTCGTTGCGTCCGTGCCGTTAGTAATATCCCCCTCAATCGTGCGACTCGCTTCTGGCTGCTGGGCCTCCGCCACTGGCAGTGCGGCGAGCAGGACCGCAGTCGTCCCCAACATCACAGACCCCATAATCACTCGAAGTCTAGCCAAGACTCGACCGTCCGTTGTCGTCTCCACCCAGAACGCGCTCCCTCACGTTCCGGACCTCTTCCTCGATTGTCGACAGGAGTTCGCGCTGCTGTTCCTCCTCCATGTCCATCGCCTTCATGGCCACAGCGGCATCCGTCATATACTCGTCCCTGAGCCGGAGGTAGTCGTCGTCAGCGAGGTTGCCGATGGCCCGCTCCAGCTCGGTGTTCTTGAGCCCGGCAACCGCTGCCTCCCACCGGCGCGACAGCCCGGACGACGTCGACCCCTCGTCCTCGAGAACACGCCACCCTTCAGCTCTTCGCAAGAAAGGGTACAGTATGGCAACTGCGGGAATAAGGGCCAGCAGAAGCGCTATCAAGACCAGCAAATCAGCCTCCAAAGATTTATCCTCTCCCCCGACGGGGGAGAGTTAGAGAGGGGGTCGAGGCTGCTTCCCATCACACCCTCGCCACCTCCGGACGCGCTGCCACGGCAACGGCCACGGGCGCACGCAGCCGTCGAGGCGATATCGCCAGCCCAACTCCCAGCAGAAGCACCGGCGCCGACGCCCACATCCACCAGACCAGCGGGTTGACGTAGACTCTGAAAACAGCCCTTCCATCGTCGGCAAACTCGGACGGCACTATATAGAAGTCCTCCAGCGGAGTGCTCCTGATGGCGGCACGGGTGGCGGCCATGTTGAAGTCACGGTAGAAGGTCTGCCTCGCCTGCATCACTCCTAGAGGCTTCCCACCGGCGAACACGTCGAATCTCGCGACCGACTCGTCCCTATCGGCCAGGTCGGCGTGTCCAAGGCCGATGTATCTGAACGTGTATTTGCCCAAGGATGCCGCCTCCCCCACGGCCAGCGAGAAATCGCGCTGCACGGCGAAGAAGGACGAGCCGATGGCGCCGACCGCCAGCATCAAAATGGCGATGTGGACTACATACCCACCGTACCTCGGACGGTTCCCGCCGAGCAGCCGGGCGAAGGCTAGTGGGTAGCTCTCGCCCTTGCGGTGTCGTGACAGCGTCCCGCGGACCCACTCGTGCACAATTCCGGTGACGGCCATCGCGCACAGGGCAAACGCCAGTAGCGCGACCGGCTGCCGAATCCCGGCTATCGCCAGCACGGTGGCGACGACGGCTGCTCCACCGAGAGGGTATCTGAGTACCAAAAGCACGGTCCGCATGTTCGCCCGCCGCCACGGTAGGAGTGGCCCGACCCCCATCAGAAACACGAGGGTCAAGATAATAGGGCCGTTGACTTGATTGAAGAACGGCTCGCCCACCGTGATGGTCACTCCCTGAAACGCTTCAGAAATGACTGGGTATATGGTGCCCCATAGCGTCACGAAAGCCACCGCCAGGAACAGCACGTTCTGCAAGAGGAAAGCGCTCTCCCGCGAGACTGGCGAGTCCAGCCTTCGCTGGCTCTTCAGGGTGTCCATACGCCACGCGAACGCCGCCAGCGAACCGAGCAGGGTAAACGCCATGAAGAACAAGAAAAGCCACCCCTGAGTAGACTGGGCGAAGGAGTGGACCGACGGCACCGGGCCGCCGCGGTTGATGAACATCCCCATCTCGGCCAGCGAGAATGCTAGCGCGATCAGCACGATGTTCCACATCCGGAACATGCCCCTGCGTTTCTGCACCATGATTGAGTGGACGAAGGCCGTCATGGCCAGCCAGGGCATCAACGCCGAGTTCTCGACCGGGTCCCAGGCCCAGTATCCGCCCCAACCAAGAATCGTATACGCCCACCAGCTTCCCAGGATAAGGCCGACCGTCAGCACCAGCCATGAGATCATGCCCCATAGCCTGCCCATGTCCACCCACTCGTCTCGACCTCCGCGGCCCGCGATCATAGCACCCATAGCAATGCTGAAAGGTATGGCGACCGCGATCAGACCCGTCATCTGCACGGGCGGGTGGATGAACATTCCGAAATGGACCAGCAGCGGGTTGATGCCCTGGCCGTCCACTGGGGCAACAGGAAGCCGCTCCAGGGGGTTCACTAGAAATACCATGACGCCGAGGAAGAACGTCAGGACCAGGGCCAGTAGCCCGGTGGTATAGGGGGCCGTGTACGGCAGCCTCCTCGCCATACCGGCCACCGCGAGCACCGACAGCACGGAGAAGACGACGGTGATGAATAAAAGCGAGCCGGCGTTGCCGGCGTAGAAGGCGACCCACGTGTACTGGACAGGCAGCGCCAGGTTGCTGTTCTCTGCGACGTACCTCACCGAGAAGTCGTGGCCGACAAAGGCGTACACGAGCGCTGCGGTGGAGACCAATAGCAATATCGGGACCGTGAAGAGTCCGTAGCGGGCGCTCAGGACGAGCGCGGGCAGCTTCTGCCAGGCTCCAACGAACGACCCCACCGCGACGTATCCGGTGACCAGCATAGCGATGGGCAGGGCCACGAAGCCGGCGTCTACGATCAATTCGCGCGCTCCGGCTCCGCATCCGGCGGCCCGACTGCGGCCTCGCCACCCGTATCGGACGCTATGGTTGCCTCGATACGTCGAACGTACTCGGCCCGCTCATCCTCTGAAAGCCCGGCGGCGTCGCCGTTCTCCTCTCTCGCGAGCTGTGGCCGGAGCATCAGTCGAAAGATGGCAAACAGCAACACCGCACCCAGGCCAAGCGCGACCGGTGGCACGAGCCACACGATAAGGCTGCCTCCCTCTCGCGGCGGCTCCAGCAGGACCATAGGGCCGTAGCCTTCTACGAGGTAGCCCTTGACTTGGTCGTCGGTCCATCCCTCGGCAAGCTTCTCGGTGACAATGGCCCGCATCTGCTTCGCCAAAGGGTGCTGGGATTGGTCGATCGACTCCCCAGGACAGACCGGGCACATGACTACCCGGTTGATCTCTTGTGCCCGCCGTTCGACAGTAGGTATCTCGTCCCCGAGAGAACAGGCCGCCAGCAACATCGACGTAACCACAGCTACGGCGATCAGCAGACACCGGCACCTTAATCTGAAGTCCCACAACCACATTTCAACACCCCCGAAGACGTTCACTAAGGTTACCATATCGAGGACCCGTTCGAGGGCTCTGTGGGCGCACGCCGGGCCACGTGTCCTTCTGCTATAATTCCTGCCGCAGGGCGCCCGAATGCGTGGGCGAACAGACCATCACCGATAGCCGAGGAACTGTGCTGGTGAACGTACTCTACATAGCATCTGACCAGCGAGACGCCGGGAAAACGGCGTCGTGCACCACACTGGCGCACGAGCTGATACAGCAGGGCAAACGGGCCGCCGTGTTCAAGCCCGCGCCGGCGGCCGACCCGTCCCACACCGACCCGGACACCGGCATCTACCAGAGTCTTCTCGGGCAGTCGACGACCGACTGGCCCTTCCCACCACTCGACGGAGACCTGACCCCTAAGCTCGCCAAAGAGATCAGGGACTCGTCCGCCAAGATCGCACAAGAATTAGACGTACTGCTGATCGAAGAGGCACCGGGAGTTTCGAAGGAAGCCTCCCGGCAGCTGGTAGACACACTGGATGCCAGGGTTCTCGTGATCTCACGGTACCGCCCCGATCTCCACGCGTCGGACTTGTCCCCGTGGCGGGAGCTGTTCGGAGAGCGCATTTTGGGCTTCATCGTCAATGGTCTCACCCGCCATGTGGGCACGAGTACGACCAACGGTCTGCTGCCTTCTATGAGCTCGGAGGGGCTGGTCTCTCTAGGCACAATTCCGGAGGACCGCAGACTGCTTGGCGTGACGGCCCGCCAGTTGGTGTCGGACCTGGACGGCCGGTTCATCGCCGGCGAGGACTCGGCTGACGGACTGGTCGAACACCTCCTGGTCGGGGGAATGGGCCTCGACTCCGGCAAGCTCTATTTCGGACTGTGGGAGGACAAAGCCGTCATCGTCCGCGGCGACCGCCCGGATATCCAGATGGCGGCCCTGGGAACACCGACATCGTGCCTCCTACTCACCCAAGGCATCGAGCCTATCGAGTACGTCCAATACGAGGCCGAGCAGGAGCAGGTCCCAGTCGCCGTCGTCCAGTCTGACACCCTGACCACGATGAACTCGCTGAACACTGTACTGGGCGATGCAAGATTCGACCACCCGGCAAAGCTCGACAGGTTCACCGAGCTCCTGAGGCAACACGTGGACACAGCATCAATCTACGCCGGAATAGGGCTTTAGGTCGATCAGGCTCCTCAATAGAGCCTTGCACGAAATGTCATGCTGAACCTGCCTAAGGCGGGTGAAGCATCTAGGCGGTTGGCTAGACATGAGACCACCCACCTGCCCAAAGGCCCCTCGCCAGCTCCTCTCCCTGAGTCCCTCACCGGGACGAAGGGCCTGGGGGTGGGGGTAGTTCCATATCTAGCCGGCACCGCCCCAGTGGAATTCTCGACATCGTAGCCGCCTAACTGCTCCGCTCGCCAACTCCTCTCCGACGCCTGCTCGCCGAGCCGTGTGCTATTATTCACGTGTTTTCAAAGGCGGTTGATTATCCAAAATCGGCTGAAAGCGATCGCGCCTACCGAGCGACCAAGCAGCGTATCGCTGCACTGAGGAGACTACCGCGTGCCGGATGACGGGATCGGACATTATAGTCAGGCCAGGAAAGAGATAGAAAAAGCCCGGGCAGTGCGCGCGGTGGTCGCACACCTCGCAGCCTACCTGGTCGGCAACGCCTTCCTGGGGTCCTGGAACGCTCTGACCTACTTTGTAAAAGACAACGACACCCTCTGGTTCTACATTCCCCTGCTCTTCTGGGGCGTTGGACTGATAATCCACTACGTGCAGGCCGTAGTGCTCTTCGACGAATGGTGGGGGCTTGACGAGCGGACAATCAACGACCGAGAGGCGGGATAACGCCCCGAGCTGCCTCGGCAAGGGCTTCAGCCCGCCAAATGAGAAACGTCACCGAGGCGGCCTTTTTGGCTGGTCCAGTGCTGCTCGAGGTCGTGCCTCCCTCGTTGCCGATGCTTCTCGAACGCCAGGAGGCAAACTCTAGCCGTAGTTGTGCGGGTGGCCCCTCGAGCATTTGGTGTTCTCCGCCTCAGCTGTTATTCCCTCCGTAACATGCTGGCCGCAAAATGAGCGAAAGTCCGTCCTACTCCGGAAACGCAAGCTGGCTTGCACGCGCGAATATCCGGACCCGGTACCCCACAAGCCCATGAAGCGAGGCCCACTGAGCGAGTCCGACCTGTATCTTCCTGTGAAGCGATTCCTGGAGTCGCAGGGCTATGAGGTCAAGGGCGAGGTGAGGGACTGCGACGTCGCCGCCGTGCGCGGTGATGAAGAACTGGTCGTCGTCGAATTGAAATTGTCCCTGAACCTCGAGCTCATACTGCAGGCGGTCGAGAGGCTTGCCGTTACGTCGAAGGTGTATGTCGGGGTACCGGTCGGGAACCATAGCCTCAGGAGGCGAAGGCGCCAGACCGTAAAGCTGCTCAGGATGCTTGGTCTTGGCCTGCTGGTGGTCGATCCCGACGTCGAGCGACACGGCGTCGACGCCGTCCTCGATCCCGGAGAATACCGGCCCCGGCGGTCCAGGAGACGGCGAGAACTGCTACTCGGCGAATTCGTGAGGCGGGTTGGCGATCCAAACCTCGGCGGGGCATCCGTCCGGAACGGTATCATGACGGCGTACCGTCAGCGGGCGCTAGAGATCGCTCTGTTCCTCCAGACCAACGGTCCAACCAAGGCCTCTCAGGTCGCCACCGCGATCGGAGACCCAAAGGCCAGAGACATCCTGTACAGAGATGTCTACGGATGGTTCGATAGGCCCTCGAATGGCATCTACGCGCTCTCACCTCGAGGAGTGCGGGAGGTCCCGCTCTGGGCTGCCAGCCGGCAGCCGTAAGGCGGCCAACTGCGTCTGCATGCGTGTCCAAGCAGACTCTACCCGCGTCTCCTCATAACGCAGCTCCACGTTTTGAAGGCTCGCTGATCTTCAAGGCCGTAGACTCCTTGAGTGACCTCAACGATCTCAAACCAGACTTCCGCAGGTGCCACAATGTCGGATAGCCTCAGCCTCGGATACCTGTGTCTGTCAGGATCGTCTTCGAGGTCCGCGTTTTCGGCAGAACCGGATACTGAAATCCAAAGTCCTCCCTCGGGGAGCAGTTCGGAAACTGCTTTGATGTAGCTCTCTCTCGATGTCGCGCTGAAGAATGTATGAAGAACACCCTTCTCGTACACCACATCGATCGGATGTTCAAGCAGACCGGGATTGAACACGTCTAGCACGCGGGAGTCGAGCCGAACGTTCTGTTCCTTCGCCAAGCTCAAGGCTCGGGCGACTGCCGTTTTCGAGATGTCGGTCGCTATCACTCGGTACCCCAGCTTCGTCAATGCGATCGCATTGTGACCGTGCCCACAGCCTACCTCCAACAAGGTGTGTGACAGTTGGACATGGTCGGCGACAAGACTCACCAAGGACGGATTCGGCCGATTGTCCTCCCACGGCGGATTGCCCGCACGATAGTGTTCCTCCCAGTTGTGAATAATCTGGCCCTTCACGTCGATTCACTCCAGAATGCTTGACTATCCTGAGTCACACTTCATTCGGCTTGTCCGGCAAGAGAGTCCAGAGAGAGTCTGCCGAAGGGATTGCAACCCTCTCTGGAAAAAGGGGGTCTGGGAGAACCCCCAGAAAAACATCGTGAGGGCGGGCGGGTGGGAAGAAGAACCTTTGATTTCAGTTGTGACTTACGACCAGTAGCCCCCCCGTGGTACGTCGCGTGTCCGGCCTCAGCGTATGACGCAGCCCGGCTACACGTAGGTGAAAGGGTCACTGCGGCGGTCTACGGGGCCGGCCCGACCGCCGTCCTCCCCTCCGCCCCTCACCCCGTTCGGGTGGACGATCCCCATCTCCGCCGTCGGCGGTAAACGAAGACAGCTGAGAGTAGAGCCCCTTGCGAGCGATAAGCTCGGAGTGGGTGCCCTGCTCCACTATTCGGCCCTCGTCCAGGACCGCGATGCGGTCGGCGCTCCTGATAGTCGACAGCCGGTGGGCGATGACGAGCGCCGTGCGGCCCCTCAGCACCTCGGTAAGCGCCTGCTGGATCAGCCGTTCGGTGTTGGTGTCGATGTTGGCGGTTGCCTCGTCCAGGATGAGAATTTGAGGGTCGGCGACCAGAGCGCGGGCAAAGCTGATTAGCTGCCGCTGGCCGATGCTCAAGTTACCACCCCGCTCCTCTAGCGGCGTGTCGTAGCCGTGCTCCAACCTGCTGATGAACTCGTGTGCCCCGACGGCCGTCGCTGCTCTCACCACCTCGTCGTCCGTGGCCTCAGTCCGGTTGTAGCGGATGTTCTCGCTCACGGTGCCTGAGAAGAGGTAGGGCTCCTGGAGCACGGCGCTCATCTGGCTGGTCAGGGAGTCGAGCGTGACCTCCCGGATATCGTGGCCGTCGATCGATACGCGCCCCTCGGTGACGTCGTAGAGCCGCATCAGTAGCGAGACCAGGGTCGTCTTCCCGGCACCCGTTGGCCCCACCAGCGCAACCGTCTCACCGGCGCCGATTCTGAGGTCTACGTCCTGAAGGACGGGTGATTCTTCCTCGTAGTGGAACCCCACACCCTCGTACGCGACCTCGCCTCGCACCGGCGGAAGCTGCTTTGCGTCCGTCGCCTCTTGCACCTGGGGCTCGACGTCTAGGAGCCGAAAGATGCGGGCTCCCGACACCATCGCCCGCTGGAGCGAGCCGTATTGCATCGTCAGGTTCCGGACCGGGTCGAAGAAACGTTGAATGTACAGCGCGAAGGCGACCAGCACACCCACCTCCACGGACCCTTCGAGTACCATCGCGCCCCCGAAGTACACGACCAACGCTAGACCCAGAGCACTCAGCACCTCCACCGACGGCATAAGGGCCGAGAAGTAGCGGCTGGCCTGCAGATTGGCGCCCAGGTTCTCCTGGTTGGCCTCGCCGAACCGCCGGATGTTCGCCTGCTCGCGGTTGAGGCTCTGGACCACTCGAACGCCCGAGATGTTCTCTTGAAGCCCGGAGTTGACGCCGGCTATGGCCTCGCGCACCCGAGCGAACGACCCCCGCGCGTATCGCTGCCAGACTGTAAGCATGACGAACAGGAGCGGCACTACCGAAAGGGTTATCAGCGCCAGCTCCAAGTCCATCAGCACCATCGCCGCGACGATGCCCCCGATGCTGAACACGTCCCCGAGGGTCAAGATCACGATGGAGAGAAACTCCTGCAGCGCCTGCACGTCGTTCTGGACGCGTGACATAACCTGTCCGGTCTGGTTGCGATCGAAGAAAGACATGGACAGTCGCTGGATGTGTCGGAAGAGCACGGCGCGGAGCGTGAAGAGCACCCGCTGCCCCACAAAGGCCATGCTGCGCAGCTGCACGTAGTTCGTGAGCAGTTGGAGCGCCGCTACCGCAAGGAATATGAGCGCGACGACGTTCAGTCCGGAGATGTCTCGCTCCGCTATATAGCCGTCTATTATCAGCTTGACGAGCCACGGGAGGGCCACGATCGTGCCTGTGTAGGCGAGCATCGTAATCACGGTCAGTGCCAGTCGCTTCCAGTGCGGGCGCAGGAATCCCGCCAGCCGGAGCACCACCTGTCGGTCATAGATCTCCTCGTCCGGATCGTCATCCTGGTCGAGGCCCATCCGACCTCCAAACCGGCCTCGGCCCCAGCCCCCGTGCATCATCATCAGGCATCACCTCCCGCTACCGCTGCGGGGCCGGGCGCAGGGGACTCGTCCTCCTGCGGCCGAAGCTGGAGATCGTGTATCCGGCGGTAGAAACCGTCTTGCGCCAGCAGCTCCTGATGTGTCCCGCGCTCGACGATTGCGCCCTCCTCCAGGACCAGGATTAGGTCGGCCTTTCGCACCGTCGAGAGGCGGTGGGCGATGACAAAGGTTCTCCGACCCTTGACTACCTCGGCAAGTGCCTGCTGGATCTGATACTCAGTCTCCACGTCGACGCTGGATGTCGAGTCGTCCAGTATGAGAATGGGCGGGTCCAGCAAGAGGGTCCGCGCGATCGCCAGCCGCTGCCGCTGGCCGCCGGACAGGGTGATCCCTCGCTCTCCGACCCATGTGTCGTAGCCACGTGGGTGGGCCATGACAAAATCATGGAGCTGTGCGACCTTGGCGACCCGTTCTACCTCGTCCATCGGCGCGTCATCGACGCCGTAGGCGATGTTGTCCTTGATGCTGGCCGCAAAAACGAAGACGTCCTGCAGAACGATGCCCACGTTCTTCCGCAGCGACGCCAGCGTAACGTCGCGGATGTCGATGCCATCGATGGACACTCGGCCCGACGAAGCGTCGTAGAACCTCGGGATGAGGTGGACGACCGTGCTCTTGCCTGAGCCGGGGCCACCCAGGACCGCGACCATCTGTCCTGGCTGGACCTCAAAGTCGACGTCGTGCAGCGCTGGCGCTGCCGAGCCGGAGCCGTAGCTGAGGCCGACCTGCTCGAACCTGATGCGACCCATTACCCGAGGCATAGACACGGCTGACGGGGCCTCGGTGACCGGCGAATCGGCGTCAAGCACCTCGAAGATGCGCTGCCCGGAGGACGCGGCCCGGGTGAAGGTGTTCACCATCCACCCTGTCATTCGGACAGGCATCTGTAGGATACCCATGTACAGTATGAACGCCGCCAGGTCGCCGGCCGACAGCCGGCCCGCGATGACCTCCCTCCCGCCGAACCACAAGATCGCCCCCAGCGCCGCTGTAAAGATGAACGCCATCAGTGAACCCTGGGACGCGAACATTCGCGTGGCCGAGTACGTAAGCTGCGCGACAGTCGCGGACCTTTTCTCGAACTTGGCCTCCTCGTGTTCCGCCGCGCCGAACGCCTTGACCACCCGCATTCCCGCGATGTTCTCCTGCAACACCGAGGTCATCTTTCCAGTCTCGGCCTGCACTTGCATCCAGGTGGGGCGTAGCCTCCTCGACATCAGGATCGCCCGCCAGATGACGACCGGCACGAAGGCCATGCTCACGATCGCGAGCCGCCAGTTCGTTGCAAGCATCAGCGCCGCCACTAGCGCGATCATGACGAAGATCGAGAGCCCGCGGACTAGGCCGAAGCTCGTGAACATCCGCACCGCCTCGACGTCCGCCGTGCCCTTCGACATCAGGTTGCCGGTCTGTTGCTGGTCGTGGAAGCCAAAGCTGAGGCTCTGCAGCTTCCTGAAGAAGTCGTCTCGCAGATCGTATGCCGCCCTCTGGGAGACGGCCTCGGCCAGGTAGGTCTGGCCGTATGCGAACAGGCCCCTGAGCAGACTCACAACAACGATCGCTCCGGCCAGCAGCAGCAACTGGCTGCGAAGTCCGGTGGCCAGAGCCTCGTCGATGGCGGTCCCCAGAAGCAGCGGAACGAACATAGCCGAGACACTGGCAGCCGCCATCGTGGCGTATGCACCGGCCAGATGCCACTTATACCGCCACGCATATCCCGTCAAACGCCAGAGTATCTTCAACTATGGTCCCTCATAGTCCGGTACCGTCGATGATTCCAAGCAGCGCTCTTATCCCTTCTCCCTGGAGGGAGAAGGCTGGGATGAGGGGGATCTCTCAATAGGCTCAGTCACCCCCAACCTCGCGGTAGCCTCAGAAAGAATCACCATCGCCGGCAGCACCTTGTCGAGCTCGTCCACGGACAGGACCTCTGCCAGGGCCTCGAACTTCATGCGGCCGACGCGCCAGAACCGCTCCACGGCCTCTCTGCCCAGGAGCGTCAGTCCACACACCACCACACGGCGGTCTGTATCATCCTCGGCACGCTCGACCAGTCCCTTCTTCACGAGGCGGTCGATCATGCCAGAGGCCGAAGACATGCCGTGGCCCAGGTAGGTCGAAATGTCGGTCATCCGAGTGTGCCCGTGGCCGAGCAGCAACAGAGTGCGGGCCTGCGACATCGTAAGCTCCGGATCGGACGAGGCGGCCGGCAAGCGCGACCGCATCTCGACAGACACCTGTTCCATCAGCTCAACGAAACGCCCGACGCGGGCCTTCTTTACTTGTTCCTGCATGCGCCTCAAACTGTTCGCGTAATACGAAATATGTTAACGCAACGAAATAAATCGTTCAATGGGCGCTTGTAACGTGCCGGAGGCAGCCGAAATGTCGCCCCCGGGCCGCTTTGTCGACTCTGACGCCGGGTGTATAATTCCGCCGTACCTGGATACGCGTTAGGAGAGACCATGGAACAAGGGCCTGCACCGGCTGGCGACCCAGACCCGACTCAGAAGATCGGCGGGGTCGCTCTGATGGTGGGCGCCGTCGTCCTAATAGTGTTCAGCGCGCTGAAGGTCATCGTTTGGCGCGAGGATACCCTGGAGGAGTACTTCGAGAGCATCGCCGGCAACGCGGTCCTATGGAAGGTTGACAATCTGCTTCTCGCGGCCGGCTTTTGGGCCATAATGGTGGGAGTCGTGGGGGTTCACCGGTCCACGCCGGCCGGAGCTGCCGCCGCGTGGACCCGTTTAGGCTTGTATGGGCTGATCGTTGGGACCGCGCTGTGGACGGTCGAGCTGGCCGCGGTTGGGCTCGGGCTACCTTCGGTTGCCAGGGACCTGGACGGGGCCGTGGGGGCAGACAAGACCCTGCTGTTCAACGTGGCGTTATCTCAGTATCGGACCGCTCTGGAGCTGCAAAACATGTCCATCGTGGTCTACTGGCTGTCCCTGGCCGTTCTGGGCCTAGGTATGACCCGTGGCCCGCTGTACTCCACCTGGGTGGGCTGGGCCGCCGTCATCCTGGGCGCCACCACTGCGTTGGTAGGTGTGGCTTTGGCCCTGGCCGGCCAAGGGCTCTGGCCCGTGTTCGCCGTCCTGTCCTTCCTGACTCTCGCCTGGGCTCTCGCTCTCGGGTTTGCGATCACCCTCACCACCTTGCGGCGGCCTGCCATCGAGCCCGCTGAGCCCGCCGCCTGACGTCGACTCCGCAGCCTGCCGTGGTTGCACAGACGCTCGCGGCAGCCAGTACATGAAGCACCAGGCCGCGCCGATAGCGGCGGGAGTCAGGCCCCAGAACACCACGAACAGGCTGAATACCAGCGTGCCCGAGCTCTCCGCCGAGCCACCGGCCGCCGCCCACCCGACACCCCGCGCCAGCAGCGCCACGCCAATCACGTGTATCAGAAATACCCCGGCACCCATCCCCAGTAGCCAGCCCATACGCGCCACAAAGCCGATTCCGACCGCCGCCAACACCAGCGTCGCGAGGAGAATCAGCCCGTAGTGCAGTGTGAATCCGTCGATCGAGATCGGCGAGTTGAACCGTGCGTGCTCGATGAGTATATGGCTCCCGACAGCGTTCAGGAGCAGATCGCCCGGAAGCAACGTCCCAGCCAGCGCCACCAGGGCCTCGTTGTACCGGTCCGCGACCGTGAGCCAGAGCATGGGGAGGAGAAGCAGAAGGATGAGGGCTCTGAACGAGAAGTTCAGCAGCCTACTGGTTCCGAGCACCCGCGAACCTCTCTACCCAGAAGAGCCATAGCACGATCGCCAGCAGAATGATGGCTGTCTGCCATACCAACAAGTGGGCGACGTCGAGATACTCGGGGTAGGCCGACCCTATCCAGAACAGGCTCATAATCCTCAGCAGGTTGACCGCAGTCAGGACTACCAGCCCGATCAAAGCTCCAACGGTCTTGGCCTTCAAAGGCGCGGGATAGGCAATAACGGCCCCGATGAACAGCACCAGGGGGCCGACCGCCGTGCATTCGGCAACGATGTTGGCCGCGAAGCTGTCGGAGGAAAGTATCGTGCCCCGGACGGTTGTCGAAGTGCCGAGCAGGTTCAGCCCTTCGCTCGTCCAGCTCGCCGTCCACGCGGCCACGACGTCAACAAAGCTACTGCCGATGAAGCCGTAGTAGATAGCGAGCGCCATCCCCAGGCTGCCGGCCAGGATGAGCCACGATTTCACGGTGTTTGGCCCCAGCAACGGCGCCCGTCCTACGGCACCAGCATCGCCACCTTGGTTGATGGCAGATTGCTGCTCCTGACCTTGGATATCCATACTGTGGCCACCTGCCGCCGAGGGGGTATTGGTCCTCACCACCCGACGTTGGAAGCCATTATAGCCCACATTCGGCCGCGGGTGCGGAAGCCTTTTGGCAAGGTGCCGCCGGCCGGGTAGGGGCGGGTTTCAAACCCGCCCCCTTCGTTGACACTCCAAGAGAGCCTCAACTAGAATCGAGGTCAGGGTCGTAAAGGCCTTTTCACCCTCACCTCAATCCTCTCCTGTCAAAGGAGAGGACAAATCCCTTCCCCCTGAGGGGGAAGGTTAGGATGGGGGCTCAGAACCCATGTCACGAGTGTCAGAATACGAGCGCGTATCCTCTAAGGTTGAGGTTTAAGGCCAGTAGATGAACAGCGACGACATCAGAGAAGCGTTCCTAAGCTACTTCGAGTCCAAAGGTCATCTGAGGAGGGCCAGCTCATCCCTCATACCGGTGGGCGACCCCACCCTGCTCCTGACCAACGCGGGCATGGTGCAGTTCAAGCCATACTTCGCCGGCGAATCGACTCCGCCCAACCCGCGTCTCACCACGTCTCAGAAGTCGTTCCGGACCGTCGATATCGACGAGGTCGGCGACGCCACCCATCTCACGCTGTTCGAGATGCTCGGCAACTTCTCCATCGGAGACTACTTCAAGGCAGAGGCTATTGAGTTCGCTCTGGAGTTCGTCTCAAAGGGACTTGGCCTTGAAAAAGAGCGGTTCGCCATAACGGTCCACGACAGCGATGACGAGGCATTCGAGCTCTTGACCCGGGCCGGAATCCAAGAGGGCAGGATCTACCGGTTCGGCGACGAGGACAACTGGTGGGGGCCGCCGATTCACGGGTCAGAGGGCCCCTGCGGTCCATGCAGCGAGCTGCACTTTGACTTCGGCCCTGACAGGGGCTGCCGTCAGGACGACTGCGGACCCAACTGCACGCACACGATGAACGAGCACGGAGACACCTGCAATCGGTTCGTCGAGCTCTGGAACCTGGTGTTCATGCAGTTCTACCACCACCCGGACGGGACGCGTACTCCACTCCCTGCACCCAGCATCGACACCGGCATGGGCCTCGAGCGCGCCGCGACCATCCTGCAAGGCGTCGACACGATCTACGAGACGGACCTGTTTGTCCCTCTGGTACGAAGGGTCGAGGAGCTGACCGAAGAGAAGTATGGAGCGGCCCGAGACACGGACTACGCCGTACGGGTCGTGGCTGAGCATAGCCGGAGCGCGATATTCTTGATTGCGGACGGAGTGGTCCCCGGGAACGAGGGCCGGGGCTACGTGCTGCGCCGCGTGATACGGCGCGCCATACGCCACGGTCGCCGCCTAGGGATGGACGGCCCGTTCCTCGACAAGCTCGCGCCGGTCGCGATCGACAAGATGGGCGCCGCGTATCCGGAGCTCCGTGGCTACCAGGACTTTATTCTCACTGTCCTGAGACTGGAAGAGGAGAAATTCCACCTGGCGTTCCAGAACGGCGAAGCCATTCTGGGCGAAGCCTTGGACCAGCATGGCACCCTGCCTGGCGAAGTCGTGTTTCGGCTTTGGGACACGTACGGCTTCCCAGCAGAAGTGACCCAGGAGATCGCGCGAGAGAAGGGCGTCGAGGTCGACCTCGAGGGCTTCGAGCGCGAGATGGAGGCCCAGAGGCAGAGGGCCCGGGCGAGTGCTCGGTTCGGGGCGGACCATGCCAAGATCTGCCTCTACGAGAGCCTGGGCGTCGGCGCCACCAGCTTCCTCGGGTACGAGCAGCTCACAGCCTTTTCTGTGGTCGTCGGCTTGATCTCGAACGGCGAGGTGGTCGACCAGGTGCGAGAAGGCGCCGAAGCGGAAGTCGTGCTCGTTGAGACACCGTTCTATCCGGAGGGCGGCGGCCAGGTCGGCGACGCCGGGCAGCTGGTCGGGCCCGACGGCAAGATCGAGATCGCTGACACCCAGATGGTGATGCCGGACCTGGTCGTCCATTTCGGCAAGGTGGCGCAGGGTAAGGTGTCGCTCGGCCAGACCATGGACGCGCACGTGGACGCCGTGCGGCGGGAGGATACCGCCCGTAACCACACGGCGACCCACCTTCTACACGCGTCGCTCCGGCAGGTCCTCGGCGCCCACGTGCGCCAGGCAGGCTCCCTGGTCGCACCCGACCGGCTGCGGTTCGATTTCAGTCATGTCGAGCCCATGTCGGCCCACGAGATCGAGTCCGTCGAGTGGCTGGTGAACGAAAAGGTCCGCCAGAACGCGGAGGTGCACTGGAGCGAGGATGCCTACTCAGCGGCCACCCAGCGCGGGGCGCTGGCCTTCTTCGGAGACAAGTATGGGGAAAACGTGCGACTCGTAGAGATTGCGAACGGCAGCACGTTTAGCTTCGAGGTCTGCGGTGGCACCCACGTCCGGCGCACCGGTGAGCTGGGAGCGGTGTATGTCTTGGGTGAGTCCTCCATAGGTGCGGGTATGCGTAGAATCGAGGCGGTCAGCGGCCGGGCGGCGGAGCGCGAGGTTCGCGGCCGGCTTAACACGACCGCGTCTCTTGCCTCGACCCTTCAGACCACCGTTCCCGATATCGCGCAGAAGGTCCAGGGCCTGCTGGACGATCTTGACGAAGCCAGACGCAAGAACGAAGCCCTGGAACGAAAGCTAGCCTTGACCGCCGCCGCAGACCTCCTCGAGCTAAGACAGGAGATCGACGGCGTATCTGTACTGACGGCCAATGTCGCGGGATCCAGTGTCGATACCCTACGTGAAATAGGCGACTGGCTCAGGGACAAGCTCGGCAGCGGCGTCGTGGTGCTCGGCTCGGTGGTCGAAGACCGTCCGGTCATGGTCGCGATGGTAACCGCCGATCTGGTCGACGGCGGCCTCGACGCCTCCAAGATCGTCAAGAGCGCTGCTAAGGTTATCCAGGGTGGTGGCGGAGGGAGGCCGGACGTCGCGCAGGCCGGCGGCCGACGAGCGGACAAGCTCGATGAGGCCCTTGGCCTGGTGCCCGGTATCGTCCGAGATAAGGGCGCCGGCTCTTGAGAGTCATGGCGCTCGATGTCGGGGACAAGAGAATCGGCGTCGCGGTCAGCGACCCGACAGGCCTCGTCCCAACCCCCCTAACGACCATCGGCACCAAGTCGGAGTCCGAGGATATCGAAGTCGTGCTCCTTCTGGCGGACGAGCACGCCGTAGAGGAGATCGTCGTTGGACTCCCGCTGTCGCTCTCCGGTCAGCGTGGCCCGCAAGCAAGAAAGGTCGCCCGATTCGCCGAAAGCCTTTCCGGCCGGGCCGCTGTGCCGGTAACAATGCTGGACGAGCGATACTCGACGGCGGAGGCCGAGCGACTTCTAAGGGAGGCTGGGGTGCAGCCAGCACGGGAAAGGGCCCGCACCGACGCGGCTGCCGCCGCCGTCATTCTGAGGGCCTATCTCGATTCTCGAAGGGCCGCCGCGGAGCGATAGAGGCCACTAACCCAGCAGGATCATGTGCACGTCGCCCGGGCCGTGGACACCCTCCACGATGGTCTGCTCGATGTCCGCCGACCGGCTCGGGCCCGATATGATGTTCATGTAGCTGCCGTTCTCGCCTTGGATGAAACCTTGCCGCTGTAGGGTGAAAAGCTCGTCCAGGCTGGGCAGCACCTGACCTTTTTCTACGATTGCTACATACGCCGGCGGTAGCAGCGAGACCAATCGGCTGACGCCCTTCCTTGCTACCACCACACAGCTTCCGGTCTCCGCGATCGCGTAGTCGACGCCCGTGATCCCGAGGTCGGTGCCTATCATCCGCTGGCGAAAGGCCGAGCGTTGCTGCGCAGTTGACACCTCGCCCGTGTCCGTGAGGGCGACGACCTGCATCTCGGTGTCGTCCGGCAGCGAGGCATCGACGCCCACGCGGTCGAGCACCGGATGGGTGGAGCGCACGATCGAGCGCGCCTGTAGCCCTTCTACGATCTCCCCCACCCGCGTGGCGGCCTCTTTCATCGAGGCCGCTCTGACGACCTTCCAGCCGATCTGTGCAGCCGACTCCTCAAGCTGGGACAGCAGCTCATCGGCCCTCGCCTCGGCGTCTCGCAACGCCGACTCGGCGCGCGCCTCTACGGAGGACGAGTCCTGCGAAAATGCCGTGTCCTCAGGGACGTGCCCGGGACCCGCCCCCGGCTTCCGCCCAAGCGCGAGACGGATGTTGCGCAGAAACTCCTCCGGGCTACTGGGGTCGGCCTCCACCAACCGGCCGCCGCGCGCCTTGAACAACGTGTCACCCACCCTTCCGCAGGTATTTTCGCCAGCGGGCCCTGAACGGGGAAGAGAGGGCTGGGAGGTTCCTGTACTTCGTCCAGCCGGACAGCGGAGGCGGAAGCTCAGGCAGCCGCCCTTCTGTCCGCAACGGCCACTGTGCGATCCGCCCGACCCGATTGGCTACATTCAGCAAGAACGCGTTGGCGACTGTGAGACGCCATCCCTTGAACGCCAGTCTCTCAAAAGGCGAAACGTCCCTGTCGTCCGGGTTCATCCTGCCCTCGGTGACCTCGTTGCGAAGGTGCAGCAGCATCCGAGGGATGTTTATCTTGACCGGGCAGACCTCTCGACAAGCGCCACAGAGACTGGATGCGTACGGCAGGTCCTTGGCCTCCGGAAGGCTGGTCAGCACCGGCGACACGACGGCGCCGATAGGGCCGGAGTAGACCCACCCATAGGCATGCCCCCCGACCTTTCCGTAGACAGGGCACGCGTTCAGGCACGCCCCGCAGCGTATGCAATTCAGGGCCTCTCGCATCTGCGGGTCTGCCAGGAGCCGCGAGCGGCCGTTATCAACGATGACAAGGTGGAACTCCTCGGGCCCGTCCTCATCGTCGTCCCGCCTAGGCCCATTGACAGTAGTCACGTAGCTCGTAAGGCGCTGCCCCGTGGCCGAGCGGATAAGCAGACGAAGGAAGGTACCCATGTCCTCCATCGACGGGACTATCCGCTCCATGCCCGCGATCGCTACGTGTATTCGGGGCATCGAGCTCGACATCCGGCCGTTTCCCTCGTTGGTGACCAGAACGAGCGTGCCCGTCTCAGCCACGACGAAGTTGGCGCCCGTAATCCCCATGTCGGCCTGGATGAACTTGTCCCGTAGGAGTCGGCGCGCCTCGCCGGCCAGCTCCTCAATCCCCTCATGCCGTGGAGCGCCTGCCTTTTCATGGAGCAGGGTCGAGACCTCCTCCTTGGACAGGTGCATCGCCGGAGCGATGATGTGGTACGGCGTCTGGCCGGCAAGCTGGATAAGGTACTCCCCGAGGTCCGTTTCAACCGCTTCAACCCCCGCCCCCTCCAACCGCTCGTTCAGCCCCATCTCTTCCGACAGCATCGACTTGCCCTTGATGACCGACCTGACCCCCTTTGCTCGGGCCAGATCGAGAACGTACCGGTTCGCCGCCTCGGCGTCTCGAGCAAAGAAGACCTTGCCGCCGGCCTTCGTGACGTTCGTATGGACAAGCTCGAGGTAGTAGTCCAGGTTTTCCACGGTGTGGGCCTTGATGGCCTGCGCCCTGTCCCGCATCTCCTCCCAGCCAGGCGTAGCTTCAGCCGCTCGCATTCGGGGCTTATCGAACCGCTCGTAGAGCCGACCCAGGTTCGCCTGGACCTTCTCGTCCTGCAGAGCGGCCGACGCTGTCTGGTTGAAGTCGGCTGTCTTGGGTTCCATCAGTATCCCGCTACTGGTCGCTCATCCCTAACGTGGCCCCGCTCGCGTCCCTCCTCCCCCTTGAAGGGAGAGGATTAAGAGCCTGCCCTGAGCCCCGCCGAAGGGTGAGGGTGATCCCCGGCTCGCCCCCCGGAAACAGTTATCTGTTGACTGCTAGTGTCGCCTTTCCGTCAGACCCCCTCATCCTAGCCTTCTCCCGCGAGGGGAGAACGGACTCTCAAGACGGGCACCGCAATGCCATGCCCCTACTCCGATGCGGTCCCCTATCTCCTCTCCCTTAAAGGGCTTTGCACTTAAAGTCGTTGCGGAGTCCTACTCGTAGCCGTCGGACCGCCGTCCTGGCCCTTCCAACCTGGACGTAGGGGCGGGTTTCAACCCCCCCCCCTTCTCCTCCTGACGGGAGAGGGAAAAAGAGCCTGCCCTGAGCCCCGCCGAAGGGTGCGGGTATCCCATTGTTTGTGCAAAGTCCCCTCGGAGGGGAGAGCATTAAGGCCTGCCCTGAGCTTGCCCGAATGGGTGAGGGTTATTCGGTCGCCTCATCCAGCAGCTGTGCCAAATGCAAGGACTGAGTTTCGACTCCCTGCTTCTCCATTCCGCCCGCGATCTGCATGAGACAAGAGCTGTCGCATGCAGCGACCGCATCCGCGCCGGTCGCACGCACGCGGTCGATCTTGTCCTGCAGCATGGCTGCCGAAATGTCCGCATACTTGACGGAGAAGGTCCCCCCGAACCCGCAACAGACCTCGGGCTGCTCCATCTCGACAAGCTCGACGCCGGGAAGAGAGCGGATCAGCGTCCGTGGCTGGGTTGTGGCACCCAGTTCTCGCCTCAGGTGGCACGCCTCGTGGTAGGTGACTTTGCGCGTCGGCGACGCAGCTGCACCACTCGAAAACGCAGAAAAATCCGTCACGCCCAACACGTCAACAATGAACTCGGACAGCTCGTAGACCTTCGGGCCGACCGCGTGGGCCTGCTCCAGAAGGGCCGGATCGTCGTGCAGCAGCTCCGAGTAGAAAACCCTGACCATGGCGGCGCAGGACCCCGAGGGCGTAACGATATAGGGCTTGTCGCGGAACTGCTTGAGGAAGCGCTTGGCGAGCGGCCGAGCGTCACTCCAGAAGCCCGAGTTGAACGCCGGCTGGCCGCAACACGTCTGCCCTCCGGGGAAATCGAGGTCCACCCCCAGACGGCGAAGTACCCGGACCGTGGCCTCACCAACCTCGGGATAGAACTGGTCTGCGATGCAGGTGACGAACAGCGATGCCTGGACTGTTCTGTCCCCGACGGTCAAAAGACGAGGCCCCGGACCACGAACCCCAACATCCAGCACATCATGAAAGCCGGCCCGGAGGCAAAGAGCGAGCCTTCCGTCGACTGCTCGGCAGGCCCATGCATTCTTAGGTAGACAAGGAACCCGCCCAGGCCGATCGCCAGAAGCCAAACGGACAAGGGCGTCACGCCCAGGGCCAGTCCGATGATAAATCCGGCAATTGCCCAAGCGAAGGGCGAGTCGATAATTCGGGTAATTGACATGGTATTAACCTACAAAGGATACACGCTAGTGTCCGGTCTTGTAAATTCGCTGTGCAGTACGAGGTTTGGGACGGCCTCTCGATACACCCCTGCGGGGGGCTTCGCACTTAAAGCCGCGTGCGAGTCCTACTCGTTGCCGTCGAACCACCGTCCCAGCCGTTCCAATCTGACGTAGGGACGGGTTTCAAACCCGCCCTCCCTCCTCTCCCTTGACCCTTGACGAGAGAAGAAACAGGCGAGGGCGTCCCATCCTTTTTCTGTGCAAAGCTCCTGCGGGGCCACTTGGGACCATCGGCGGGGCGACGTATCACCACCGGCCACCCCGAGTAGTCCTTCAACCGTGGAAGGACGTATCGAGAGACCTCACCCCCTCCTTGCAGGGGCCGGCCGGACTCGACTACACTCCAACCCTCAAGTCCACCAATTGAGAGGCCTCACGAAATGGTCACGGGGTTCAATCACTCCGGTTTTGTAGTCAAAGACCTTGACCGCATGGTGAAGTTCTATCGCGACAGCTTGGGTCTGGAGGTCGTGCGCGAGGTAGACAGCGTCGCGCCGCCCGATGGCGACCACACGGGGATACCAGGCGCTCGAAGAAAGCTCGTCTTCATCGGCAGACCCGGAGGCGAGCACGTCCTGGAGCTCGTCCACTTCATAGAGCCGAAAAGCCCCGAGGGACATCTGGAGAGGGACCAGTTAGGCGCGGCCCACGTCTGCTTCAACGTCGATGATCTGCAGCATCTCTATGACACCCTCTCCCATGAGGGCGTCCGGTTCGTCACGGCGCCCAAATTCAAAGATGGCCCCAACGGCAGCCGCACCGGTGTATGCTACGCCCAGGATCCGGAAGGCAACTGGCTGGAGTTTGTCGAGATATCTGAACCTGACTCTACGTAGGTGGCGTTGATCTTAAGGCACCCGGCCCTGTAGAGACGCCCCGCTGGGGCGTCTCCAAAGTCCCTTCTCCCCTGGCGGGAGAAGGTTAGGATGAGGGGGTCCGGCTGTATGGTATGCCGGGCCGCCGTCAAAACGATCCGACCGACGACCACGAGGTGTAACATGCCGAAATTCGCTGCAAATCTGACCATGACCTTCAACGAAGTGGACTTCATGGACCGCTTCGAAGCGGCCGCGAAGGCTGGCTTCAAGGGCGTCGAATACCTGTTCCCATATCCATATGGCAAGGAACAGCTCGCAGAACAGCTGGACCACAACGGACTAACTCAGGTCCTCCACAATCTTCCCCCAGGAGACTGGGATGCCGGTGACCGTGGGAACGCGTGCCTGCCCGGCCGAGTAGGCGAGTTCCAGGATGGCGTCGGCAGCGCGATCGAGTATGCTACCGCCCTGGGATGCAAGCAGATAAACTGCCTGGCGGGCATCCCGCCGGAGGGCGCAAGCCCGGACGAGCTCCGTGAGACGTTCGTATCCAACCTTCGGTACGCCGCCCAGGAGCTGGACAAGGCCGGGATTCGGCTGCTGATCGAGCCCATCAACACCCGCGACATCTCCGGCTTCTACCTCACGCATACAGCACAGGCACTCTCGATCATTGACGAGGTCGGCTCCGTGAACCTCTATCTCCAGTACGACGTCTACCACATGCAGATCATGGAGGGCGACTTCACGCGAACGATCGAGGCCAACCTCGACGTCATCCGCCACCTCCAGATCGCCGACAATCCGGGTCGCAACGAGCCCGGCACCGGCGAGATCAACTACCCGTTCCTGTTCGACGCCCTCGATAAGATGGGCTACGACGGATGGGTCGGCTGCGAGTACAAACCGCTGACTACGACTACTGACGGCCTCGGCTGGGCGGCCGACTACCTGGGCGCCCAGGGCTAGGTTCGGCTTCCTCAAGGCGCTGCCGGAGGTTTGGAGACGATGACCGGAATACCGATCCTGGATCTCGGGCACAGCAGATGGCAAGTTGACCGAGATGGGCCGTGGGTCACCAAGACGGACGTTATCCAATTCACGCGGTGCCAATACCGCGTATTCCTGGCGCACCGAGATAAGATCCCATACAACGATTTCATGTCGCCCGAACTCGTTCGCTTGCTTGACAGCGGTATTAGCGTCGAAGAGGAGGTTCTAGCTAAGGAAGAGGTTAAAGTGGAGGTTTCTGTCAAAGCGGCGCGTCAGCGTGACGGCATGGTGAGAATCCTTGCCCGATTCAGGAACCACGATCTGGGCCTCACGGGGATACCTGACGTAGTGTCTGTAGAGAAGGGGCAGCTCATTCCCATCGAGATCAAGTCTCACCGCGAACTCCGACCGTCGGACGAGCTGGAGCTAGCGTTCTACTACCGACTGCTGAATTCTGCCCAGGCAGGAGACAAACGACGACGAAAGGGTTATGTCTGGCTCAGTCCGGCACCGGTGAACGCAGGATGGTTCCCCTCGGTAGGCCACTCTTTGAACAACTAGATAGGCTAGTTGCTGACGTTCGAACGGCAAAGAATGACGGTACCGAACCCGCAAGAGTTCAAGAACGTTACTCCTGCCGATTAAGAAAAGAGCATTTCCAGGTTATCAACAAACTGGGCGACGTATCCCTTATTTACGATATAGGCAGTCAGAGGCGCGAACGCCTCCGGCAACTCGGCATGAACAACGTCTCGGATTTGGCCGCGGCAGATGTCGTAGACCTCCACAGCAGGTGGCGCCGGATAGATCGGTATACTCCCAGCCTCAAGCAACTGCGCAACATGCAGGCCCATGGCGAGGCCTGGCTTACAGGCAGACCGCAGGTTGTGGGCACCGACCCCGTACCTGATAACAAGCGCGCCTTGATTCTTGACCTGGAATACGAGACGTGGCTGGGGCGATACGTCTTTGTGGTTGGCGTCCTCGCCGTCGAAGATGGCAAGGAAACCGCTCTCTATCAAGAGTTCGCAGAGAGCGTTGCCGACGAGAAGAGGATAATGACTAAACTCGCTAAGCTGCTCAAGGCGTTTCCAGACTACAAGGTTGCTACTTGGAACGGCACAGCCGCAGACCTGGTCGAAATCGATAATGCCTGGCGAAGGCTTGGATTGCGGGGGGACTGCCCTGATAAAGAGGTATCCTCAAAAAGTGTGTAAACGGTCAGGCGGTGTACCCTCTCTCTGAACAAGACGGGCTCGAGGCCCAAGAGAGGAGATACACCGCCTATGGGAAAGAGAAGCACTAGGAGCAGGTCGGAGTCAAGGCCGGAGTGGGAGCAGTTGGAGGATTGGGTGCGAGGCCATGTCCAGCGGCTGATCCAGGAGTTGCTGGAGGAAGAGGTGACGGAGTTTCTAGGAAGGGCGAAGTCGGCCCGCAGGTCTGAGTCGGACAACGAGAGAGGCTATAGGAACGGATACGGCAAACCCCGAAGGCTTACGCTGAGTTCGGGAACGGTACAGCTGAGGAGGCCGCGAGTCCGCAACACCGAAGAGGAGTTCGAGAGCCGGCTGCTGCCGCTGTTCGTCAACAGGACCAGGAAGGTTGCTGAGTTGACCCCCCAGTTGTACCTACATGGCCTTTCCGAAGGTGACTTCGACCTGGCGGTGCGGGGACTGCTGGGAGAAGAGGCACCGATATCGGCGAGCACGGTAGCCCGGTTGAAGGATAAGTGGAACGATGAGCTTGCCCAATGGCGCGCTAGGCCCCTGGATGACCTGGAAGTGGGTGTACATGTGGGTGGATGGAGTCTACGTCAAGGCTGGTCTTGAGCGGGAGAAGGCGGCGATCCTGGTGGTGATGGCGGCCCTGAGCGACGGAAGGAAGGTGGTGGTGGTGAGCGCGATTCCCGGATACAGGGAGTCCATAGAGAGCTGGTCCGATGTGCTCAGGGACATGAGGCGCCGCGGGCTGGAGTGCCCAAGACTGGTAATTGGAGACGGACATCTGGGCATCTGGGGAGCTCTGCGCAACGTCTATCCTCAGGCGGCCGAGCAACGCTGCTGGAACCACAAGATCCTAAACGTGCTCGCCAAGCTTCCAAAGCGACAACAGGACCAGGCCAAGCTCATGCTGCGTACTATCCCCTACGCGCCGACTCGGACAGAGGCTGAGCGGCTCAGGACGGTGTTCACCAGGTGGTGCGGCGACCATTCCTACGAGGCGGCCTCAGAGGCCTTGGAGCGGGACTGGGACCGCATGGTCACCTTCTATGACTTCCCAAAGGAGCACTGGGGGCACCTTCGCACGACGAACCCGGTAGAATCACCCTTCGCGGCCCTCAGGCTTCGGACCGATGCCGCCAAGCGCTACAAGAGGGTCGATCGGGCGATAGCGGTGATCTGGAAAATGTTGATGGTCGCCGAACAGCGCTTCAGGCGTCTGAAGGCCCCTGAGTTGATCGAAGACGTCTATCTCGGTGCACAGTATGCGGATGGAATCGCCATTGAATCAACGGCTGAGAAGGTCGCCGCTTGATGTCGTTTACACACCTATTGACGTAACCTCCCTCGGTGATGAAAAGTTCGTTGGGCCTGATCACAGTCACGAGGCTCACTATGTTCAGGTGCGCAAGAAGGCTGTCCAGGTCGGCTAGCATGAACCCCCCACTGTCTGCACCCATCGTTGGGAAGTAGTGGACCGTAACTGTTCAGACTTAAAGGGATGAACCTAAGACCCCCTAGCGTTGCGAGTGGCAGTGATGTCATAAGGGAGAGGTGGAAGCTGAAGTAGACCTGCAGAGTGCGAGCCGTGAGACGCTGCTGGCGGTGATAGCCGAGTTGCGGCAGCGTGTAGAGGAGTTGGATGCTCAGCTGAGCATCCGCGGTCCGACCGCAGGGATGCCGGGCAACAAGCGGTTCGTCAAGCGGCATCAGCCTAAGAGGAACGGACCCCGTAAGCGTCGTCTCCACGGCTTTGCCTGACGGCGGATGGAACCCACGCAGCGGGTGATATATGCTCCTGAGTCGTGCCCGGAGTGCGGGACGGGCCTGTCAGGCGGCTGGGTTCAGCGGACACGAGAAGTCATCGAGCTTCCGATGGTGCCAGCAGAGGTGATCGAGCACGTCTTTGTGGCCCGGATATGTCCGCTGTGCGACAAGCGGCGGTTGCCTCAAGAGCCGTTGGAGGGCTTAGCAATGGGGCGGCGGCGCTTGGGGGTCAACCTGGTGAGCCTTATTGTTACGCTGCGAGAAGAGGGGCGGCTGCCGGTGAGGAGCATCCAGTGGTACCTGCAAACGGTACATCAGTTGGAGCTGAGCGTGGGCGCCATCATTGACGTAGTACACGCCACGGCCCAACGGGCCCAACCGGTAGTGGCTGAGATGCTGGAGCGCATACGTGGCTCTCCGGTAGTGCATGCGGATGAGACCGGCTGGCGGCAGGATGGGGCCAACGGCTATGTCTGGACCTTCAGCACTCCCACGGAGCGATATTTCCTACGCCGTGGCCGCGGCAAGGGTGTGGTGGACGAGGTGTTGGGCGAGTCCCCCGGTCAGGGCGAGAGCAGACTCTTCAGCGGAGTGCTGGTGAGTGACTTCTACGCTGCATACAGTCACTACCCCGGCCTCAAGCAGCGCTGCTGGGTACACCTGTTGCGGGACATCAATGAGCTTGAGGCGTTGTACCCTCAAGACATGGGCCTCGCCCTATGGGCTACAGCGGTGCGCCAACTCTATGACCGGGCAAAGGCGTGCACTGACGCCCGCAGCCGACCGGCGTCTGGCTCACACCCGTCAGCGTCTCCCAACCAGTTGATGCTGGAGAAACTTCTGCTGTCGCTGTGCCAGCCCTTCTCCAACGACGATACTGCGCCTCAAGCCAAGCTCTGCCGGCGCATAGAACGGTTCATCAAGGAACTGTTCGTCTTCGTTTCCCACCCGGGTGTGCCACCCGAGAACAATGCGGCTGAACGGAGCTTACGGCACCTGGTGGTCAGCCGTAAGATCAGCGGCGGCACTCGCTCTGAACGGGGCACCAACACCAAAATGGCTCTCGCATCCCTCTTTGGCACCTGGAGGGCCAACGACCTTAACCCACTCCTCCACTGCCGCAACCTGCTCGTTTCCCCTCAACTCTGAACAGTTACCAAGAACAATGTCTGCCTCCCAAATCAGTTCCGCCACAGTCCGGCGGTGAGGACCCGGCGCAGCCACCGCCGCAGCAACGCCCGGTTGCGCTCCGCCCGAACCCGCTTGAGGTCCTGCGTCAACTCCCAGACCTTATCCCGCCGGTCAAACTGGTCCCAGGGGAACGAAGCCGGGGGAAGCGTCAGCTCGTGTTCCTCGACGATGGCGAGCTCCAGTTCCAACATCCGCTCTTGGACCTCCGTCCTGTCCAGCGTGGTGCCGGTCTTCAGGAACTCGGCCCTCACCTTCCGCCACTCGACGATCGCTGGCGTGGCGTCTCCGTACACCAGGTCTTCGTCGGGTTCGGCCTCTTGGGTAACCAGCTGGGGGTACAGCCTGGGGCGAACGTACCTTCGCTTCGTCGGCTCAGTCTCTGCTCCGGTCGGAGAGGGCGTCTCGGACTCGCTCCTTCCCGCCTCCAACCGCACCAGCCGCCGCTCCACGTGCCGCATCGACCTTGCGTGCTCCTCCCTGAACGCCTTGACCTCTCCCACGACGGCTTCGAGTCCGCCGCGCAGCTCCCGCTCCAAAGCAGACACCCGCTCCACCAACGCATCGACCCGATCCCGCTGCTGGGGGGCGGCTCGGCTGCCGCCCAGCAGCAGGTGCCGCTCCAATGCGTCCGACATGCGGTCGGTCAGCGTGCCTGACCCGACCGCCTTCGACACGGTTCGGTAGTTGACGCCCAACGCCTTCGCCGCCTTCACCTTGCCCCCGTCGTCAATCATGTCGCGCAGCAGCGCCAACAGCCGCATATGCCGCAGGCTGTCCAGACTCCGGCTCGATTCGGGGTAGAATTCCTGTTCATTCACGCCTTCGGCCTCCCCGATTGCACTTCTACAACTTTCGTAGGGCGCACTGTCCACTCGCACCCACTTTTCCCGATTGCACTTCCGCAACTTTGATTCCCTCGTAAAAACCCGTTTTGAGGAAGTTCCAGCGATTTAGCACATCTGCGCGCTACCGTATGTTGGGGTAGTGTACGGAACAGAGACTGTATATTGTACCCAGGTGTGGGTACGTTTGTTCTAATTCGACCTACACAGACTTTTTACGAGAGAATCAACTTTCACAGGGGGCGTTGTCCAAACCCCGTGGAAGGAACCCCGGAGACAAAGTGCTCGCAGGCTACCTCCTTGTATGTTGGTTCTGGTGTGAAACAATCACTTCACTTAGCCCGAATCCACCGAAGGACACCGATGGACGGCGTGAGGAAAGCGGAAGGGGGGTGAGGGAGCTACAGGGGAAATAGCCTGGGTTCCATTTGGGGTAGGGAGGTCGGCGGACGGTCTTCATCGCCGCACAGGGGCCCCTATGGCCGTCTGCGGGAGCTGCGATGCGCGGGAGGCGAGAGAATACGCAGCAGGGAACTCTCTCGGACCGGGCTGGCACGAGTCTGCGGGGATCTTCGGTTGTCCGGTGGGTGGGTCGGTCGCCGACGGTGCCGTCAGGCCGGGAGTGGAATGGCTCGCAGCCGGGTCAAGGCACGGCTGAACTTCTCAGCCCAAGGCCAGCGATCCGGAAGATGCAGGGTCAACCGGCGTGCCGAGCGGGTGAGCCATCCGGCCAGGGAGAAGAACCGCCGCCGGAGGGTCTTGGTGGTGGCTATCCGCTCTCCCAGACCGATCCGCGCCGTCCAGCGGGCCAGGTTGTGGGCCATCGTCTGGACGGCCAGCCAGGCGCCGTTGGCGGCGAAGCGGCCCGAGGGGAGATGGTTCAGCCCGACGCCGTACTTGAGGTCGCGTATGGCATTCTCGATCTCGGCGTGGCGGCGATGGTCAGCCTCCAGTTCGAGCAACTCCCCGTCCCGGTCGGTGATGAAGCCATGATAGCTGTATTTGGCGAAGAGGGCCAGTTGGGAACCGGGCGTCGGCTTCACCCGCCGGACGATGAGCCGTACCGGCGCGGCGTCCGCCTCGGCCTGGAAGGGGGTGCAGGTGGTCTCGGCCACATCGGCGGCACCGTCCATCCAGTAAGGAATCGGCGTCCAGGCATCTTCGGGTATCGCCTCGATGAGATTGTGCAGGCTTTTGTGCTGGCGGATGGTGATGGAGAAGCGGACATCCATCTTGCGGCAGACGGATACCACGCCATGAGTGTAGAACCCGCTGTCGGCCCGTAGCGTGAGTCGTCCGTCGGCCCCGGCGTAGCGCACCCGTCCCACCGTCTCCCGCAGGAAGTGGGCGGCGCCGCGGGCGGTGTTGGCCCGGCCCTCGCGCAGCCGGGACATCAGCACGTCTCCGGTGCCGGCGGCGATGGCCGGCAGCGGGTGGTAGCCCCGCTTGCCGGTATAGCCGTGGTGGCGGGCGCCCTCCTTGGCCAGTCCGTAGGTCTCGCAGATGGTGGAGTCCAGGTCAATGGTCAGGGGCTCGTCGCCGGGTCCCGCCCCGGCCTGCCAAGCCCGGGCCAGCAACTCGCGGCTCACCCGGTCGAGTTGACGGACGTGGCCCCACCGGAAGCTGCGCAGGAAGGTGCCCAGGGTGGATGGCGCCTTGACCGTGCCGCCCAGGGTGCAGGCCGTCCCCCCGGTGCGCAACACATCGGCGTCGTCAATGCAGTCGCCCCCAGCCAGCGCAGACGCCACCAGCGTCATCATCTTGTCGCTCGTGTTCGCCCGCCCCGGGGCATCGCCCAGGTCGAGGCGCTGCCGGACGAGTTCGGGCAGGCCGAGGTGCCGCGCCAGGGTGGCCGGAAGGAGCAGCCCGGCATTGGCCACCAAACGGCGGTCGTCGAAGGTGATTTGGATCCGGTCGGGGTGGTTGCGTGGCAGCATCTACTGGATGCTCTTTTTCCGGGGCCGTTTTTTGCTACAAAACCATTATCCCAGAAACACAGGAGCACCTTCTTGCCGCCTCAGGACGCTAACCCGACGCCCTTCTTCGGTGGATTCGGGCTTAGGTGGATCGGGGTGCGGCAGACCGATATGTTCTTGGTCATCGAAGACCGTCCTACAGCGAGGGTCGCCGCATCCTCCACGGGTTAGAGCCCGAACGGTTGCCTGGGCCAATCGAGCCCGCATCGTGCAAGGAAGGGCCAAAGCTTCACACAGGAGGTATAGATGGAACAGAAGCCGACATACGTGGGCATTGATGTAGCAAAGGCCCAGGTGGACGTCGCCGTCCGTCCTACGGGTCAGAGATGGGTTGTCTCCTACGACGAGACCGGGGTTGGGGAACTGGTCTCCCAGATGAAGGGTCTGGACCCCGCCCTGGTGCTGCTGGAGGCTTCGGGCGGCCTGGAACTGCCATTGGTGGCAGCCCTGGCAGTTGCGGCGCTGCCCGTAGTCGTCGTCAACCCTCGCCAGGTTAGAGACTTTGCCAGGGCCACCGGGACTCTGGCCAAGACCGACGCTCTGGACGCGGCGATCCTGGCCCACTTCGCCGACGCCGTTCGTCCCTTCGTGCGACCTTTGAGAGACGCCGAGACCCAGGCCCTCAACTCGCTGACCGCCCGCAGACACCAGGTGATGACCATGCTGGTGTCGGAGAAGAACCGCCTGAGTACCGCCATCAGCGCCGTCCGCCCCCGCATCGAGGCCCACATCGTCTGGTTGGAGCAGGAGCTGGACGACCTTGACGAAGGGCTGCGCCAGACTCTCCGCCGGAGTCCCGTGTGGCGGGAGAAGGATGACCTCTTGCGCACCGTTCCCGGCGTGGGAGAGCAGCTCGCCCTCACTCTGCTGGCCTACCTGCCGGAGTTGGGCACGCTGGACCGCAGGCAAGTCGCCGCCTTGGTGGGCGTGGCTCCCTTCAACCGGGACAGCGGCACGCTGCGGGGCAAACGCGCCGTCTGGGGCGGACGCTCCCGAGTGCGGGCCGCCCTCTACATGGGCACGCTGTCCGCGACTCGCTACAACCCCATCATCCGTGACTTCTATCAGAGGCTGCTGACGGCTGGTAAGCCGAAGAAGGTGGCCCTCGTCGCGTGTATGCGCAAACTGCTTGTTATCCTCAACTCCATGCTCAGACATCGCTCTCCCTGGCGCGCCATGACTCCGACAGTCGTCTCTCATTCCTCTTGACTTCCAACACGGTTGCTGTAGGGGGGCGTTCCACGCCTACGCCAGCTTGCCCACGACCTCGATTACAACCCGTCCACCGGACTCAAATCCCTGTACACGGGTATCACACCACAACCGGTTCGCCAAATATCAGGCCCTGCGAGGGGGGCCTCTGCACGAGCCCCGGCACGTCCACAGGCCCCCCTCACACACCATGCCTGAGTCGAGCCTCAGGTCCTTCAGAGCCAACGTGATCCCGCACAGCGGCTCGACCCGGGCTCCGTCGTGCAGTCGAACCGCCTTGGTCGGCGTCCGACCTGGAACTGACTGCACCGGCCCCGACTCAGCCTTCTCGCACGACGCTGGTTGCCAATGCCCAGGGGTCCGCCCACGCCACTCGCGCCGTCACGCACCCCACCATCCTGTAGGGGCCTTCGCCCTTACCGGCACCGCCTCCGAGGGCCTCAGAATCGCTTGTTCCGATGTGGCCGCGCTGCGACCGCCACCGGCCCTGATCACCCTGTTCTCCGTGTAACTTCCCTTTTGAGCCTGTCTCACAAAGCCTATTGCCCGGTTTCGCGCTACGCGGTGCAGGCCGATTCTGGTGTCTTACGGCATGACTAGCTTGAGAATACGTCAGAGAATATCGTCATGTCAGCGGAAGCCGACACCCTGAAATCGACGACTTTGAGGACGTCAGACTTCTGAGACTGCGATGATGAATCCCGGGTCACCTCGGCTCGGGCCTGACCCTTTCTGAGACTGGCATCATGCCTTCAGCCTGATCTGTCGACTCGATTCGAGGTGGCGCCAGAAGTGCCCTCGGCAAGGCGAGCAGTGACCTTATAGGAGCCTGGCCCCACGCCCCATCGCAGTCTTGTCCGCTCACCTGGCCGGCGCGCAATCCTCCGGGAGGTAGAAATGACAGGAGTCGTCGGTCATAAAGGTAGTCGTGGTGTTGAGCTGGTCGTCGGAGTCGACACCCACCAGGATGAGCATGTGGCGGTGGCCATTGACCGTCAGGGGGTCCGCCTGGGGGAGCTTCACACAGTGGCGACCACCCATGGGTATGAGGAGCTCGAACGGTGGTCCCGGGGCCTGGGAGAGATTCATGCCTTCGGGATTGAAGGCACCGGTTCCTACGGCGCCGGAGTCGCCCGATTCCTGACCAGTAGGGGCCATACCGTAGTGGAGGTCAACCGGCCCGACCGGTCAACCCGCTATCGGAAGGGGAAGAGCGATCCCACTGATGCGGAGATGGCAGCGCGTGCCGTGCTTGCCGGAGTAGCCGATGCCACTCCCAAGTCAGGTGAGGGTGAAGTCGAAATGACCCGTATGTTCAAGAGCACCAAGGACTCGGCCGTCAAGGCTCGCACCCAGGCAATCAACCAGATGAAGGCCCTGGTTGTCACGGCCCCGGCCCGGCTTCGTGAGCACCTCACTGGCCTCACCGCTGCTGCCCTTGTCACCCGGTCCAAGAGCTTCCGGCCTGGTCGTATGGAGGGTCCCACCGCGGCGGCCAAGTATGCTCTTCGCTCCCTTGCCCGTCGCTACCGTCAACTCGGTAATGAGATAAAGGACCTGGAGGCCGAGATCCAACGACTCACACGGACGGCAGCCCCAGCCCTGGTGGATGGCTTCGGCATAGGACCAGACACGGCGGCGACCCTCCTCATTGCTGCCGGGAGTAACCCTGACCGCCTCCACTCCGAGGCTGCCTTCGCCTCCCTGTGCGGTGTCAATCCCATCCCTGCTTCCTCCGGCAAGACCAACAGGCATCGGCTCAACCGAGGCGGCCACCGCCAGGCCAACGCGGCACTCCATCGCATTGTTGTCGTCAGACTTCGTCATGATGAGCGGACCCAGGCATACATGCGTCGTCGCACCACCGAGGGAATGAGCAAGGCTGAGGTGATCCGCTGCCTCAAACGCTATGTCGCTCGCGAGGTCTTCTCCGTCCTACGGAACTCAGCCCTATCCCACAGCACTCCTTGACATCTATAGGAGCATCAGGCTCCGCTGGGGCGTCTCCTTCTGTGGGTACAAAAGGGGGGGGGCCTTCAGAACGAGGTCCCGACATGGCCTGATCTCCCGGGAGGGCCTTGCACAGAAATCAGGCGTGGCGGTTATTCGTCGCACCCTGTAGAAGAAAAACAAAAAGACGCTGAAAAATCTGTTCCATTTTGTTCCATTGTGTCCTGCTCAGCTAGGGACCCTGGTACACTGCGGAACAGCGGGGCAAAGAAATGGGACAGGCCGCTTGGGTCTGTCCCTCGGACCAAGTATAGCACCTATGTTCGCGATTGTCTAGGGGCGGAACTTGGAAGCAACTTCTTGCGCAAAGCCCCTTCGGAAGGAGACGGGATAGGTAGGGGCGCACGGCGTGCGCCCGCTCTGCTTACCGCCTGGCCCTCGCTCTCGCCAGCGGACGTCCAGCCCTTTTCGGACTGCGCTGCTTATTGCGGTAGTCAGGCGCGTCTAGCCTGATCAACTCACCCACGGAGGGGTCCTGGATTCTCGAACCTATCGGGCCCTGCTCCTCGGGCCGCGTAAAGTCGATCATGGTCGTAATTATCGTAGGCAGGCGCGTGTTGTGCCTGTGCACGATCATCTGGTGCAGCTTCTCGTCCGCCCACGGACTGCTTCGTTCCCGCCCAAGGTCGTCCAGGATGAGAAGAGGCGTGTTCTTTATCTCCTCGAACCGCTGGTCGTAGGTGACACCACTGTGGGGCTCGAACGTGGCCCTAAGGTGGTCTAGAAGATCGGACACCATGATGAAGAACACGGAGTGCCCCAGCTTGAGCCGTTCGATCGCGATAGCGACTGCCAGATGCGTCTTGCCCACGCCGGTATCCCCGAAAATCGTAAGCCACCCGTCAGGGTCTGCCGCATAGGTACTGGCGAACTTGTGCGCGTGCTCCAGACTGCGTCGCTGGTCGTTGGTGGGGCTGTTGCCTCGGACGTTGAAGCTCTCGAAGGCCATGGACTCGATCATCCGGTTCGGGATCTGTCCCAGACGGTCGGAGCGGTCGGGCACCCGGCTCCTGAGCTCGATGGCGTGGCTGAGCCCAGGTGTCTGCACCCGGCTTCGTATGTAGGAGTCTAGCTCGTCCAGAGGGCCCGTCGTCGTGATCACCATCGGGCGTAGGGCATTGTAGCGGTGGTTGATGATCTGCCGTAGCTTCTCATCCGCCCACGCGGTCGTGCTGTGGGAGCCGAGGCTGTCGAGTATCAACAGCGGCGTGTTGCTCACCAGCTCGAACAGCTCGCTATATGCCGTATCGCTGGTCGGGCCGAAGGTGGCTCGCAGGTGATCGAGCAGGTCGGGCACGTGCGAGAAAAAGACTACGTGGCCGCGTTCGATGCACCTGTTGCCGATCGCAGCTGCAAGATGGGTCTTGCCTGAGCCGTGGGGGCCCGCCAGGACCAGCCAGCCGCTGGGACTCTCCGCATACTTCTCCGCGGCACTGTACGCATCTGTGAATTGCCTCTGGCTTTCAGGGTCGTCTGACTGGCCGTGAGGCTCCAGGCTGTCGAACGTGAACCGGGTCAGTGCCCCAAGGTTGCTGTAGCGGAGCAGCCGGTCGGTCTGTTCCTGCTCGAGCCGCTCCTCTTGGCACCGGCACGTGATCGCCTTGCCGAATGCAGGGTCGCCCACAGGCACGTCGGCCGTGTACCAACCCGGGCCTCCGCAGATCTCGCAAGGTTCGGACTCGTCGGCCGGACCCGGCGGCGCCGCACCGTCGCTATCGTCGTTGGTGCTGCTCGTATCCAGCCGTTCTAGGATATCGCCCAGTTCCTCCATCGTTCCTGCCCTCTCGCTCCCATCGGTCCAGTATCGCGGCGATGTATCTCCAGCTACGTTTGTTATTTGTGACCGCCTCCCGGAAGGCGTCCTCTATCCAGCTCTGCGGGTAAAGCTCCTCTGCCTCTTTGAGCTCCTCGGAGACCATCGGGCTGAGCATTCCTACGTTGTCCTCATATAGAACGAATATGTTGGGACGCTCGGTCGCGCCCTCCCACGTCTCTGCCCTGGACGTCTCTCCGTTGGACCGCTCAACACGGGCCTCGGCCAACGCCCTTCTGTCTTTTTCTGTGTTCAGCACGTAAACCTGCTGCGCCGGGTCGCCACCGCCTAGCGGCCCCGCGGCGAAGGAGCCGCGTTTTACAGCCAATTCTAGACCCCTCTCAATCTCTGAACGGGCGTCCCTGCTCCCGGCCCCGAGCGACCGCACTAAAACACCGTCGGCCAGGAGCTCGTCGAGTGTAACGTATCTGGGGACCCCTTTTTTCTGGTGCAGGAGCCATATCAGCCGAAGGGTGCATTTGAGCTCCCCCAGGTCGTCGATCTGCTCCAGCAGGGGGCCGAACAGAGGGTTGGGTACCGGCGTAAACCGCACCTTCGGGGGAAACCCGGCGAAGGTCATCTACGCGAACTCCCTGGAAGGAACAGGCCGGTCCAGACTCTCGAACCGGACCAGGTTGTTTCGGAAGTACAGCGGGATAGTGCCCGTCGGCCCATTCCTGTGTTTGGCTATGATGATCTCGGCCATGTTCTCGGGGTAGGGCTCGCTCGGGTTTCGCTTTTCCCACTCATCCCGCGTTGTGTAGGCGTCCTCCCGATATATGAACGCCACCACGTCCGCGTCCTGCTCTATGCTGCCGCTCTCCCGCAGGTCGGACAATATCGGGCGGTGGGAAGGTCGCTGCTCCGGAGCGCGACTGAGCTGAGAGCAGGCCAGTACCGGGATGTCGAGGTCTCGCGCGATGCCCTTGAACGTACGGGATATCTCGGCCATCTCTTGTACTCGGTTCTCGGTTCTGCGGCTCGGGTCACGTATCAGCTGAAGGTAATCGATGATCAAAAGATCGATCCCGCGTTCGGTCTGAAGGCGCCGCGCCTTGCCCAGCATCTCTACAATCCACTGAATCGGGGTGTCGTCAATGTAGATGGGCAGCTCCGACAGCACCCCAATCGCGTTCATCTCCCGCCGGTGCTCCGCCTCGCTCACCATCCCCAGCCGCATGCGATAGCTATCGACGCTGGCCTCGCTCGAAAGCAGCCGAATCGCTATCTGCTGAGCGCTCATCTCCAAGCTGAATATGCCTACCGTGGCCCCTTGTTCTGCGGCGTATCGAGCTATGTTGAATGCCAGAGTGCTCTTTCCGAGACTGGGCCGGGCGGCGAGCACCGTAAGGTCCGACCGGTGCAGTCCTCCTCCGAGCAGCTTGTCCAGACTGGTGAAACCGGTAGGCACCGGTGCCATGTGCCGGTCCTGGGCTAGGTCGATCGTCGCCGTCTCCTCCATATGGGCGTCGAGAACCTCTCTGATGTGCAGGAAGTCGCGGGTGCCTCGCCCGGTCCGCACGCGAAACAAGAGCTCCTCGGCCATGCTGAGCGCCGCGTCGACGTCTGCACCTTCTTCGTAGCCTATGGATGCGATGTCACCCCCGGCTCCTATGAGCTGTCGCATAACGGAAGTGCGCTGTACGATCCGGGCGTAGTGCTCAATGTGCACGGACGTCGGCATCGAGCGGACCAGGTGCCCCAGGTACGCGGCTCCTCCCGCCTCGTCCAGCTTGTCTTGTTGAGACAGCTCGTGGGCAACCGTCACCTGGTTTATCGCCTCTCCCCTGGTAGACAAGGCCTCGCACGCTTCGTAGCACCATCGAGTCTTCCCAATATAGAAGTCAGCCGCCTTCAGGATCGGCGTGGCCTTGGTCCAAGCGTCACTATCGATCAGCATCGACCCGATAACTGCTTCCTCGGCTTCGGGGTTATGAGGCAGTAGTCGTTCGGCGTACAATTCAGCTTATCCTTGTCTACGGTGCTCTACGCTCATAGCTTACAGAAGCTTGCACCAAGCCTGTCGAGTGTGGGCTTCCGAAGGTTCTACCCAGTTCCGTCATCCCCGAGTAGTTCCGATGCCCCATTGGGACTACTCGGGGGGCCAGTCCCTTGATAAACCCACGCGGCCCTGACCGAAAGGGCCTGCTTTCCCCATGAAACCTAGTATATGACTAGAAGACCTTCTCGCGAACATGGCATCGGCTTATGTAGGGGCGCAAGGCTTGCGCCCTGCTCTCGATCCCTTCACTTACGGGCGAGGGTGAGGATGACCACCCCAACCCCGTCCGTCCCGAGTGTCCCGGTGCCCTCATCGGGACCGTATCGAGGGAGCCATGCGAACGCCCCTCGATACGGCGCTAAGAAGCGCCTACTCGGGGTATGCGGAGGCTATGGCCACCACCCACCGAATATCCCGATACCCCATCCGGACGAATCGAGGGACAGGACAGACCATCCCTCTCGGAACCACGATCCTAGCACCCTACTCGCGGTGTGCGGGAGGCGACGGCCACCACCCACCGAATATCCCGAGTAGTCCCGATGCCCCCATCGGGACGTATCGAGGGACAGGACAGACCATCCGTCTCGGAACCATGAAACTAGAACCTACTCGGCGTATGCGGGAGGCGACGGCCATCGCACACCGAATACCCCGAGTGTCCCGATGTCGCATCGGGACACTCGGGGGGCGCCCTGCTGCTAACGCCTAAGCGCCCTCGCGAGTCTCGCCATCCTCGTCCGCCTTCTCTTCTTCCGCAACACTCACATCTTCAGGCGGCGCCTCGGCGACGATCTCAGGGGCCTCTTGCTCTGCGACAGCCTCGTCAGGCTGCTCCTCGGCCTCGGGCGGAGTCTCCTTAGCGCCAGTGGCCTCTGGCGCCTCTTCCTCCGCAACACTGACATCTTGATGGGGCGCCTCGGCAACGGCTTTGGAGGCCTCCTGCTCTGCGACCGTGTCGTCAGGCTCCTCATCAACGGCGGCCGTGTCTTCGGCTGGCGTGTCCGTTTCGATTTCGGTGGCTTCTACCTGCGCGACGGCAACGTCCCCGTCGGACGACTCGCCGGCCTCCTTCTCGGCCTCCGCCTCCCGGGCCGCCTCGAAGCTCTCAAGGAATTCAACAGGGTCGGTGCCCGCCGGATGGACCAGAAGCTTGATGTCGGTCTCCACCTCTGCGTGAAGCCTTATCCGGAGATCAAAAAGTCCAACCTCGCGGATCGACTCGGGAATCGAGATCGTCCGTCGGTCGATCTCTCGCTCGGCAATCTTCGCCAGCCCCTCGGCAACGATGGCGTTTGTCACTGACCCGTACAGGCGGCCGCTCGCTCCGGCCCTCATCTCTACGTTTAGCTGGGCGCCGTCAAGCGCCTCGCGGAGATCCTTCATATCCGCTAGCGTCTTGGTCCGCGTCGCTTCGGCTTCCTTCTTCAGCCGTTCGACACGCTGTAACGCGTCTTTCGTGATAGGCGTCGCCAGACGCTTTGGGATCAGGTAGTTACGCGCGAACCCGGCCTTGACCTCCTTGACGTCACCCCCTTGGGCGACACCGGTCACGTCCTCCAAAAAGACCACTCTCATATCGTAGTACCTCGGATACTTCAGAAGTTCAGAATCGGGACAATCCGTCTATCCCGAGTAGTCACGATTCCCCGTGGGACGTATCGAGGGACCTGTCCCGAGCTAAGTGGAAGTCTAGACTTCCAAGCTGGACGTAGGCGCGGATTTCAAACCCGCCCTCCCTCCTCCGCACTGAGTTTGCGGAAGTGGGAGGCCGTCGAAAGACAGGTCTCGATTGGCCGGATTATAACATGCCGCGCCCACAATCAGTAGGGTCAATGACGGGGAATTCGGGGTGCAATTTCCTTCTTGAAGCCCCGCCCTGACGTGCCCATCACATTGACATTAACGGAATCAAGCGGCTAGAATCTACCGGTAGGGTAAGAGAACGCCTGTTCAGGGAGACATTTGCGAAGTGCTTCGAATTAGACTCAGAAGGGTAGGGGCTAAGAAACAGCCGAGTTACAGAGTTGTGGTAGCCGACTCAAGGGCGGCGCGAGATGGGGCCTTTGTGGAGAAGATCGGCCATCATGACCCGCTGACCGACCCGCCAACGACCGTAATCGACGAGGAAAAAGCGCTGAAGTGGCTGCGAGTCGGTGCTCAGCCTAGTGAGGCGGTCGGGCGGATATTCAAGCGAATGGGAATCTTCGAAAGAGTCAAGCAGGAATGAAAGAGCTGGTCGAGTATATCGTCAAGTCCATCGCCTCACACCCCGACGACGTCAAGGTCACGGAGGAAGATGAAGATGGACGCATCATTTTGAGGCTTGAGGTGGCTCCCGAGGATAAGGGAAAGGTCATCGGCCGACAAGGCCGAGTGGCCCAGTCGATTAGAGTCCTCCTCAGGGTAGCCGCCGTGAAACAAGGCACCCGCGCAATGCTGGAGATAGTCTAGCCAGACTGCGTTGTCTCTACCCACGTCATTGCCCCAGTTGCCCCTTCCAGACCAAGTACCTAGCCCCAACTCCCAGGATGCAGTCGTCGTCGGCCGGGTCACTGGGCCGTGGGGCCTTCTCGGCGACGTCAAGGTAGAGCCATCCACCGACTTCCCCGAGCGCTTCTCTCCAGGAAGCGTCCTCTTGCTCGATGGCCGTCCAACACGCGTAGTCCGCTCCCGAAGCCACAAGGGCGCTTTCGTTGTCAAGCTCGACCAGGTCAACGATCGTACCCAGGCCGAGTCGCTCCGAGGAACGATCCTTTCCATCCGAAGGGATGAGACAAGACCTCTCCCTGAGGGCACCTACTACTACTTTCAGATCATCGACATGGGCGTCTGGAGCGAAGACGGCGAGTATCTCGGAGCTGTAACCCAGGTGCTGTCCACCGGGGCCAACGACGTCTACGTGGTCCGGGATGCCGGTCAGAAAGAGGTCCTGATTCCTGCCCTAGAGGACGTGGTCCTAGAGGTCAACCCAGCCGAAGGCAGGATGGTGGTCCGTCTCCCCGAGGGACTCCGCTAAAAGGCTCGCGAGCTTAGGCGCCCTTCAGGACTTTGAAGGCGGCGGGGTCGACAAGGAGCGAAACTTGCTGGCCCGGCTCTAGTATGGCACCGGAGAGGTCCGGCAGCAAACGGCAGAAGAGAGCGCCCTCTCCGACGCTGACCTTGAGCTCGTACTCGCTGCCCCGGAACACCCTTTCCACGATGGTCCCCGTGAGCGTGTTCTTCTCCGGGGGTCCGTCGTCGACCGTCAGGCCCACGGCTATCCCGCTCTCCTTGATTAGCAGCGTGTTCTCACCCTCAGGCGCCGATTGCTGGCTCAGGGTGAGAGTTCCGACAGCGCACTCGATCTCAGTGGTCTCGCCATGGCGCCGCACGACCCCTCGCATAATGTTCTTGAACCCCAGGGACCGGGCAACGAACTCGTCGCCGGGGTCGTCGAAGACCTCCTTGGCGGTACCGGTCCGGACTATCTTGCCCTCGTTCATGAACATCAGCCTGTCGGCCATTGCGAAGGCCTCGTCCCTGTCGTGCGTGACGTAAATAGCTGTCGCACCCACCCTCTTAAGGATGGCGCGCATTTGGACCTGAAGCGAGTCCCTCAGGGCCCTGTCCAGTGCTCCCAGGGGCTCGTCGAGCATCAAAAGCCGGGGGGCCGGCGCCAGCGACCGCGCCAGCGCTACACGCTGCCGTTCGCCCCCGGAGAGCTCGTGGACCTTTCGCTCGGCGAAGCCGGCCATGTCGACCAGGGCCAGCAGTTCGTGGACCCGCTCCCGGACGGCCGCCTTCGGCAGACGCTGCATACGCAGTCCGAACGCCACGTTTCCAAACACGTCCATATGAGGGAACAGCGCCAGGTCCTGGAACATCAGGCCGAAACCCCGCTCTTGCGCGGGGACTCCACCAAGCGGCTCGCTGTCGATGGAGACAGTCCCTTCGTCCGGCTCGTCGATCCCGGCGATGAGTCGAAGGAGCGTGGTCTTACCCGAGCCGCTCGGTCCTAGCAGGCACAGGATCTCCCCCTTTTCGACCACGAAGGAGACCCCATCGACGGCCACGGCTATATCGAAGGACTTAGAGAGGCCGGAGACCTCGAGGAGCGCCATCAGAAAGCGCCCGCGCCCCTGTAGCGAAACCTTTCGATAGCAACGAATCCCAGGGCGACTACGACCATGAGCAGGCTGCTCATTGCCAGCGCTTTGCCCAGGTTCGCGGCGCCGGGCAGGCCGAGGAATCGGAAGATCGCGACCGGCATAGTCGTGAACTCGGGCCGCACGAGCAGCAAAGAGGCCCCGAACTCGCCCATCGAGACAGCGAAGGCGAATGTGGCTCCGACCAGAAGCGCCGGGGCGATGATCGGCAGATCGACAAACAAAAAAACCCGTGCCGGAGAGGCGCCCAGGACCCTGGCCGCCTCTCTGAGGTTCGGGTTCATGCCTCGCAGCACCGGCAGAAGGCTCCTGATGACGAAGGGATACGCTATCAACGAGTAAGCGATGACCAGGATTAGCCACGAGCCTCGAAGGTCCAGCGGCGGGCGGTTCAGCGTTATCAGATAGCCGAATCCCAGGGTCACCGCGGAGACGCCTAGCGGCAGCATGAAGAGGGCGTCGGCAACGCTCGTCCCGCGTCGGCCTGGCCGCGAGAGGAAGTATGCGACGGTCCCCCCAAGGACCAGGGAGATGGCAACAGTCGCCAATGCGAACCTGACCGAGTTCCACATGACGGTCACCGGCGAGAGGTAGAAGTAGGAACCCCGTTCGTCGGAGAACAGGTTGGCGACGTGGGCAGGAGTGTAGCCGTCGGCTGCCGAGACCGCCCGAACTACCAGCGCGATGAGCGGCGACAGAACGACAAGCAGGTACAAGAGCATGGCGAATATGAACACCCTGTCGCCGACCCGCAGCTTGCGGCGAACGGTGGCCGTTCGGGCCGTCAGATTCATGGGAGCCGCGCTGGACTCCTGAAGCCTCGTGTACAGCAGCAGAAAGACGTACGTGAAGACGAGCTGGATGACCGCCAGAGCGCCCGCGAGCGGCAGCCGGAACAGCTTGGCCGTGAGCTCGTATATGGCGACCTCGAGCGTGGCGAGCTGCGCTCCGCCCAGGATGAGCACGACGCCGAAGCTGGTGAACGAGAAGGCGAACGCCAGCAGCGCGGAGGACGCGATCGCGGGCAGCAGCAGGGGCAAAGTCACATGGTAGAAGGTCTGGACTCGTCCGGCGCCCAACACCTTGGCCGCCTCCTCAATAGAGGGGTCGAGATTCGCCCACAGCGCCGAGACGATGCGTACCACGATGGCGTAGTTGTAGAAGGCGTGGGCCATGAAGATGATCGTCAGCGTGTTGGTGATCTTGATCGGGGGCTCACTGAGGTCGAAGGTGTCCATCAGGACGGAGTTCACGACGCCCTGTGATCCGAAGAGGGCCACGAACCCCATGGCCACGACGATCGTAGGCATCACGAAGGGGACCGTGGTCACGGCCTTCAGAAGGCCTTTGCCCGGGAACTCGTACTTGGCGAAGAGGTAGGCTACAGGCAGTCCGAGCGCCACAGAAAGAAGCGTTGAGACGAGGGCCTGCCAGGTGGTGAACCAGATACGGCCTAGGTAGTACGAGTCTCCCAATATGGAGCCGAACGGTCCGAGGTCGAGCCCCCCTTCACCGACGAGGCTTCGGCCAAGGATCGCTACGAGCGGGTACAGGAAGAAGAGGCCCAGATATCCAAGCGGCACGACCAACAGAAAGCGACCAAGCCTCAGCCGGCTCATTCCGGTCAGCGGAGCACGACCTTCGTCCAGGCGTCTATCCACTCCTCCCGCTTCTCGTCGATGGTGGCGGGGTCGATGTCCGCCGGCAGGGTCGGCACCTGGGCGAAGCTGAAGAAGTCCGGGGTCTGGGCCTGGCTGTTGACCGGGTAGACGAACATCTTGCCCGGGATGTCCTCCTGGAAGCGCCTGTCCAGAGCGTAGTCGACGAAGCGCTGAGCGAGGTCCAAGACCTTGGTGCCTCTGAGGATGCCGATCCCTTCGATCTGAAGGAAAGTGCCCCGGTCGACCAGCAGGTTGCCCGTCGGAGGATCCGTGTATTTGCCCTCCGAAAAGAAGACCTCGGCGGCCGGGCTGGTGGCGTAGCTCACGACTAGCGGTCGGTCGCCACCGTACTTGGTAAAATCGGTGTAGTAGGCGTTGCTCCAGCCGTCCTTCACCACCACGTCGTTGGCCCGCAGGTCCGCCCAGAAGTCGAGGTAGTCGTAGTCGTCGTCTTCCCCGAAGTACGAGACCGTGGCGATTAGAAAGGCGAGGCCGGGCGACGATGTCGGCGGGCTCTGCACCACAAGCTTGCCCTTCCACTTTGGCTGGGTCAGTTCCTCCAACGTGGTGGGTGTCGTCAGGTTGTTCTCCGCCAGGTACTCCTTGTCGTAGTTGATGTTGACGTAGCCATAGTCCACGGGGTTCACGTGAAAGGTATCGTCCAGGATGAACTGCTCCTGTACGTTGGCCACCAGCGGTGACTCGTACACGACGAATATCTCTTCCCTCAGCGCCCTGGTCAGGTAGGTGTTGTCCACGCCGTAGAGCAGGTCTGCGGACGGGTTTCCCTTTTCAAGGATGGCGCGGTTCAGGACCTCCCCAGCGTCGCCGCCCTTGAGAATAACGACCTTGGCGTTGTTGGCCTGCTCGAACTCCCGGATCACCTCGTCGCCGATATCGAAGCTGTCGTGGCTCAGCACCTTCAGCTCACGTGGCTCGGACGGCGTGGGCGTCGCGGCCGGAGGCACGGCGGTTGAGGCCGTGTCCTCCTCGCCGCAGGCCATCGCCAGCAAGACGAGCACCGTCGCTACGGTCGTCATCGCTCGAAGCTTAATCATGACCTTGACCTCACCCCGGACTCGAATCCCGCAAACACCAAAAAGGCCTTCCCTGATCCGGGAGGCCTAATCTATACAGACGTTACCTCATCCCTACGCTGGCATTACCCAGATCAGGTCACGGGGTCGTCCCAACACGTTGGGACCTCTCAGCCTGGCTTCCCAAGCTCCCCCCGGGTATGTATTCTCTTAGCAGGGAGTCTAGCGCAGGCAGGCCTTCGTGTCAATAGATCGCGGCGGCACAGAGGCGTTTCAAGGCCGATACGGACGTCCTTCGACACGCTCAGAGCCTGTGCTGAGCCTGCCGAAGCGACGAACGGATTTGTGAAGATTACCGTTCGTGGTGAGCTTGTCGAATCACGTGTCAGCAGAGCGAGATATCGAAGGCTTACGAAAAGGTAAGGATGGGAAAATGACTCATCAGCGAATCGGGTACGTTGGACTCGGGCAGATGGGCGCGCCAATGGCTGCCCGCCTCCTCGATAGCGGCTATAAACTGGAGGTCTACGATCTGAGCCTAGAAGCGGTCGGCGCGCTTGTAGGAAAGGGCGCGTCTGCCGCAGAGTCCTGTAAGCAGCTAGCCGAGCGCTGTGATGTCATCATCTCCTCCCTCCCGACCCCTGAGAGCGTCGAGCGGGCTGCGCTGGGCTCGAATGGCGTCGTGGAGGGCCTCAGTGAGGACAAGACGTTCATAGAGATGAGTACGGTAGACCCGGACACCACGCGCAGAGTGGGTACCGCGGTCGCCGCCAAGGGAGCGCACATGCTCGACGTACCCGTCGGCAAAGGGCCCGCAGCGGCTGCAGCTGGCGACCTGACCCTCATGATCGGGGGCGACGAGCGGGTTGTCGAGAGCTGCAAAGACGTACTCGATATTCTCGGGTCGGAGCAGTTCTACTGCGGGCCACTCGGGATGGGAGTGACTACCAAGCTAGTCAACAACCTCGTCTCTTGCTCAATATCTGCTCTTTTGGGCGAGGCTTTCACCCTCGGAGCCGCAGCAGGTCTGGAGGCCGGCCTTCTGCGCCAGGTGTTGATCAACACTGCGGCGGATACATGGCATGCGAGGAACACCTTCAAGGACCGTGTACTTGTTCGTAACTTCGAGGCGCGTTTCAAGCTCTCCCTGGCACACAAGGATCTTGGGGTCGCTGGACGGCTGGCCGACTCCCTAGGGTCCCCCAACACTATCGGGCAGGCCGCCCATGAGGTCCATACGCTGGCCATGCAAATGGGCCTGGGCGACGAAGACCAGAGCGCCACGGTGAAGGTCGCCGAGGAAGTGGCAGGGGTCGAGGTCAGGGCTTCCTCGTCGCGTGGGCGGGGCGAGTAGGAGGGCTGGCTGGTCAGCTCGTCAGGGCGCCGAAGGGCTGGTGCCTGCCGGGGTGCAAGTAGTGGGTCGCGATGAAGCTCAGCGGCTTGCGGGCCGACGTAAAGTGCTGGCGGAGGAGGCCAAAGACATCCGATAGATCGAGTGCTTGGGCTGTTGGGTGCTGCTGCGCGAGGCCGTAGAACCTCCGTCCCTCCGTCTCGTAGTCCTCCAGGCTGCGTTGTAATCGGCCGATCGTCCGCGGAACCGGCTGCCCGGAAGCCGGGAATCGGGACTCATAGGTAGCATGCTTTGGGAAGACTCCGGACACGAAGAGGCACACGTCTGCGATGCGTTTATAGAAACTGAGCCGGTCTCTCTCGTCGGCAGAAGCGCACAACCGCAGCAGGCTGTCGATATCCATGTCGTTGTGTCGCACCCGCCTGCGGACGCCTCGTCGGACCCGTACCGATGCCACATAGCTGTGGACCTTCGTGAAGGACGCGAGCATCTGGGCCAGGTACTCCAGCAGCTTGGGGCCGCTTAGCAGGTCGACTAAGTCTCTGACGTCAAAGACTGGGATACTCTGACTACCCGACCGCTCCGTCGTGTGGGTGGCCGTCACCAGCTCCTTGAGGGCGCGTCGAAGAAGGACCTCAAAGTAGAGGGATGGCGAGATCCTCAGGAAGACCTCTTCATCGTTCATGACCCCTTCGAAGACCTTCTCGTCTCCTACCAAGGCCTTGCGGAACTCCTCGTCCTCCCTTATGAGCCGTTTTAGGCGCTCCGTGTCCGTCGCGCCGGGAGCGGCCTCGTTGATCACGAAATCTAGATCGGCTTCTGTGTAGTCCGGTGTTCCCAAGGCGGGCGGTCTCATGTTTGTGCTCTTTCCCTAACTTCGGCTTACATATTGTTTAACGTTATTGTACCCCTGTGAGTTGCATATGTTCACAATGTAGCCGGGAAACGTCCGTTCTGATATGATACTGCGTGCGGACACGAAAAGCCTTATAATAGGGCAGCGCGCTCCCGCATAGAGACGCCCCGCTGGGGCGTCTCAACCTAACCGACGGCTGACTATTTCATTTGTGACAGGTCTGGTCTCGATGCCCCTTTCTCAGTTTCATCCGCTGGTGCAGGAATGGTTCCAAGGGCGGTTCGATGCGCCTACAGAGGCCCAGGCTCAAGGCTGGCCGGCGATCGCCGAGGGTCGCCACACCCTGATCGCGGCCCCCACCGGGTCAGGCAAGACCCTGGCCGCGTTCCTGACGTGCCTGGATAGCCTCGTACGTGCCGGACTGGACGGTGGTCTGCCTGAGCGGACCGAGGTCGTCTACGTATCTCCGCTCAAGGCCTTGTCAAACGACATCGAACGAAATCTCTCCGACCCGCTGTCCGGTATCAACCGGTTGGCGGAGGCCGCCGGCGCGTCGCTTCCCGAGATCCGGGCTGCGGTGCGCACGGGCGACACCCCGGCCAGTCAGCGTCAGGCCATGGCGAAGCGGCCGCCTCACATACTGATCACGACGCCCGAGTCCCTGTATATCCTGCTGACCTCCGAGAGCGGCCGCCGGGGCCTGCAGGGCGTCCGCACCCTCATTCTGGACGAGCTGCACGCGGTCGCCGGCAACAAGCGCGGCTCGCACCTCAGCCTGTCCGTCGAAAGGCTCTGCGCTCTGGCCGATCAACGGGTGACGCGCATCGGCCTATCGGCCACCCAGCGCCCGATCGAAGAGGTCGCCCGGTTCCTGGTTGGAAACCGGTCGATAGGCGCGGACGGCGCCGCCGACTGCCTGGTCGTGGACACCGGCCACGTGCGTGAGATGGACCTCGCCCTGGAGCTTCCTGAGGACGAGCTTGGGCCCATAGCCACCCACGAGCAGTGGGCCAGGACTCTAGACCGAATGGCCGAGCTGGTCAAGGCGCATCGTACCACTCTGGTCTTCGTGAACACACGTAGGCTCGTGGAGCGCGTCGCCCACCAAATGTCGCAGCGGCTGGGCGAGGACGCCGTTGTGGCGCACCACGGCAGCCTGTCGCAGAAGACGCGCCACGAGGCCGAGCAGCGCCTTAAAGAGGGTCTGGTCAGGCTTTGTGTGGCGACCTCGTCTCTAGAGCTTGGCATAGACATCGGCGCCGTGGACCTGGTCTGCCAGGTGGGCTCGCCACGGTCCATTGGGCTGATGCTCCAGCGGGTCGGCCGCTCGGGCCATTCGCTGACGCGTACGCCCAAAGGCCGTCTGTTCCCATTTACACGCGACGAGTTGATCGAGTGCATGGCGATGATCCGCGGGTTCAAGCGGGGCAACCTCGACCGGCTGGCGATACCGCCGTGGCCAGTCGACGTTCTCGCGCAGCAGATCGTCGCCGAGTGCGCTGCAAAAGAGTGGGACGAGGACGACCTTTACGACCTGTGTTTGCGCGCCTATCCGTACCGGGACCTTCCCCGGGAGCGCTACGACCAGGTCGTCGAGATGCTCGGCCGTGGGGTCGCCCCTCGTGTCGGACGGCGCTCAGCGTACATTCACCACGACGCCGTGAACCGCAGGCTGCGAGGCCGCCGGGGCGCCCGTCTGGCCGCGCTGACCAGCGGCGGGGCTATCCCGGACAACGCCGATTACGATGTAGTGGCCGAGCCGGAGAACACCTTCGTCGGCACGGTGAACGAGGACTTCGCCATCGAGAGCATGCGTGGCGACGTGTTCCTGCTCGGTAACACACCCTGGCGCATCCTGCGCGTCGAGAGCGGCCGCGTGCGAGTCGAGGACGCCCAGGGATCAGCCCCGACCATACCGTTCTGGCTCGGCGAGGCCCCCGGACGCACGAACGAGCTCTCCGACGAGGTGTCGGACCTGAGAGACGAGATCCACAAGCGTATGGACGGAGGCGACGGCGCCAAGTGGCTTGTCGATGACGTGGGGTTCTCCGCCGAGGCAGCAGAGCAGGCCGTCGCCTATATCGAGGAAGGGGTCCGCATACTGGGCACCGTGCCGACCAAGGGTCGTGTCGTGGCCGAGCGCTTTTTCGACGAGGCGGGCGGCATGCAGCTCATAATCCACTCCCCGTTCGGCTCGCACATAAACCGCGCCTGGGGAATGGCGCTCCGCAAGGATATCTGTCGGGCCTTCGACTTCGAGCTACAGGCGGCCGCCACCGAGGACGGCATCAACCTGTCCCTAGGGCCGTCGCTGTCGTTCCCCATTTCCGACACCTTCAAATACATCTCCGCTGAGAAGGCCGAGAAAGTGCTGACCCAGGCCATCCTTCAGGCCCCCATCTTCGGCGTCCGGTGGCGCTGGGACGCGTCTCGGGCCCTGGCGCTGCTGCGGTTCTCAGGTGGACGCAAAGTCCCGCCTCCTTTGCAGCGAATGCGGTCCGACGACCTGCTCGCGGCTGTGTTCCCCGAGCAGGTCGCCTGCCAGGACAACGCCCCTCCCGGCGATATTGAGGTCCCGGACCACCCGCTGGTCTTCGAGACCATGCGCGACTGCCTTACCGAGGCGATGGACGTGGAAGGGTTGGCGAGCGTTCTCGAGGGGATAGAGAAGGGCGAGATCGAGGTATTCGCGCGCGACACGACCCAGCCCTCGGTGTTCAGCCACCAGATCCTCAACGCGATGCCCTATGCCTTTCTGGACGACGCTCCTCTGGAGGAGCGCCGCTCAAGGGCGGTCGCGTTGCGCCGTGCTTTACCCGAAGACGCCAGCGATCTGTCCGCGCTCGACGTGACGGCGATCGAGAACGCGGCGCGTGACGCCTGGCCGCTGGTGCGGGACGCCGATGAGCTCCACGATGCCCTGCTGACCCTGGGGATGCTCCCTGAGCAGGATGTCGCTCGGGCCGGGACAGTCGAGGCCGGGCGCTTTCCCGCCTGGTTCGAGTCCCTCGCCAAAGACGGGCGTGCCGTGCGGGCGGAGTACGGCGACGGCCGCGTTGCGTGGGTGGCGACGGAATCCGTTCCTATGGTGCTCGCAGCGTTTCCCGACGCGCGCTTTGATCGCATGCCTCAGACTCTATCTGACGAGGGCGAGGCCCCGACTCAAGACGACGCCGAGGTTGCGCTTGTCCGCGGGCGGGTGGAGTGCATGGGCCCGTTCACGCCGTCCGATCTGGCCGAGGCCATAGGCATGAGGCAGGCGGCCGTCGACATCGCACTCGCATATCTCGAAGGCGTCGGGAACGTCTTGCGTGGGCGCTTCACACCGGGAGAAGACCGGGAGGAGTTCTGTGACCGGCGGATCCTGGCGAGGATTCACAGGGACACCATCGGGCGGCTGCGAAAAGAGATAGAGCCGGTACCAGCCGCCACCTTCATCCGGTTCCTGTTCCGCTGGCAGCATGTGGCGCCTGCGGGCCAGGCGCAGGCCGAAAGTGGCCTGCTCGAAGTCATCGAGCAGCTACAGGGGTTCGAGGCGGCGTCCGGCGCCTGGGAGTCCGAAATACTGCCCGCCCGAGTCGCTGGGTACAAGCCACCGATGCTCGATGACGTTTGTCTGGCCGGGGAGGTGGTGTGGGGACGGTTCAGCCGCCGCCCGACCAACGGCGACACTCCCGTAAGCCGGGCCACATTTACCCGCACTGTGCCAATCTCGTTGGGGCTCCGCGAGGCCTTGCTCTGGCTGCTGGAGGCGCTTGAATCACGCCAGCACGAGCCGCTGAGCGCGTCGGGCGAGGTCCTCGAATTCCTGTCACGCCATGGCGCATCGTTCCTGCCGGACATCGCGTCGGGGACCCGTCGCCTTACGTCCGACGTGCAGAGCACCCTGTGGCAGCTCGCCGCCGCCGGGCTGGTAACGTCGGACGGCTTCGGCGCCCTGCGTGGACTGGTGGATGGGACCACAAGGAGGGCGGAGCGATCGTCGCGCTACCGCAGGAGTCCCAGGAGGCGGCGGCCGACCAGCCGGTGGTCGCTGCTTGAGGCGAACACTGCGCACTCATGGGACCGTGAAGACGGCCACGGGCCACACAACGGGGCCGGCAACGGCAAGCCGAACGGGTCTGGTCGGGCCCTCGAAAAACCGACGAACGGCGATTCCCATGGCGTTCTAGTCGAAGGTCCCGGTGCCGAGGACCCGATCGAGGCCCGAGCCGTCCAGATACTGCACCGGTACGGCGTCGTCTTCCCCGAGCTCCTGGCCCGGGAGCCGACGGCCCCGCGCTGGCGCGACCTCCTCAAGGTCTACCGCCGCGCGGAGGCTAGAGGCGAGATCCGGGGTGGGCGCTTCGTAGCGCGTTTCGTGGGCGAGCAGTTCGCCTTGCCGGAGGCGGTTCAGACACTACGAGCCGTCCGCAAAGCTGAGCCGGACTCACGGCCGGTAGTCGTCTCGGCCTGTGACCCTCTCAACGTGACCGGGATCCTGACCTCCGGCCCGCGGGTACCCGCCATGCTGGGTAACCGGGTCGTGTTCCGGGATGGCCTGCCGCTCGCTTCTTTTCAAGGCGGCGAGCTCCATTTCGAGACCGACGTCGACGAAGCTACCCGGTCCGACGTCGCCCGGCTGCTCGGCCCTCGCAGAGCCGCGGCCCGCTCAGCCGGGGCTGCCAGTCTCGACCGCTAGAGCCTTCAGGGGGGGCTTCGGGTCCAGGTGTTGCCGTCCGTGGACTGAAGGAGTTCAACGTGCCCAATGACGCAGCCGCCACCTTCTGGAACACGCCTCGACGGGAAGGTGTCCTCATATCGGACCTCTCCCGCTTCAATCCCAGTTCGGCCGTCAGCTCCAAACGCAGGGAGGACTGCTGGTTCACCGTTCCCTACGAGACGAAGGACGGCATCAATGGAGTGTTGATCGGAAAAGGGGAGCTCTCGAGCCCCCCAGATGTCAGTCTGCCGCTGGAATCTAACGGATGGCACGCTATCTATCTGGGGCTGTTCAGAGGAGGCGCGTCGGTCGGCCAGCCGTTCGCCGACCCTTGTCTGCTCAAGGTAAAGCTGAGCGATGACGGGCTGTTCGACACCGTGCGCCCGACCGTGCTGGATACCCCTCGACTGAACTCGTCGGTACCTGGCAGTGAAAACGGCGTCGAGGAGCTCTTCTGGAGGGCGTCCGACCTCGATGGGCAGGACATGGTCTTGTCGTACCCGAGGGCCGGAGTTCGGAACGCGGCACAGCTGGCTTTCATTCGGCTGGTACCGATGACGGAAGAGGAGGTGGAGGACTATCGCAACGCCTCCGGGAGTTCTCTAACGAAGGTCCTGGCCGCTCAGTACGATGGAGGTAGTGGGTACGATTACGTCGGGATGCAGACGGTCGACGACCTTCTAGAGCTACACGAACCCATGCGGGATACCGACGTCGGGAAGTTGTTTCTGGGCACGGGAAGCGGCGGAACGACGTGGTATCCGACCAATGTGAGCGAGATGCACGGTGAGGGTGAGGAGGCCCTCCTCACGGAGCAGGGCCGTCGCCGTGCCGAGATTCTTCGTAGCTACGTCTCAAGGGGCATCGATCCTGTGAGGGCGCAGGTCGAGCACGTACAGTCTATGGGGATAGGTGTATACCTGGGCTTTCGTATGGGCGGTCCCATGGCAAGTGTTCCTCCGCGCGGCGTGCCGGTGCCTTTCTGGAGAGACCATCCGGAGTGGCGCTGTCGCGACCGACAAGGCAACGCGATACCTCGCCTCAGCATGGCATACCCTGAGGTCAGGCGGTTCTACGTGGACCTGTTCCTGGAGCTGGCGGACTACGGGGTGGAAGGGGTGCAGCTGATCTACACCCGCCGCGCCCCGGTCGTGCTCTTCGAGCAGCCGGTGATAGAGGACTTCAAGAAGGAGTACGGCGTCGACCCTCGTGAGCTGCCGGAGGACCCGGATGGGCTGGGCCCGCTGTACGGCAGAGAGGCGGGGAGCACACGTCGCCATCCCGGCGCCGCGGCTCTCGGCTACACCCAGGACGAGCGGCTTCAGACACAGTGGGCGATGTACGTGACGACCTTCATGAGAGAGTTACGTGAGGGGTTGGATAGCCGGCGGCGGCGTGATGGCGGCCGGCTTGGCGTCGTGGCCAACGTGCTGCATAACGCTGTTTACAACCGGGCGGCGGCCTTCGACCTGGAGACCTGGGCCCGGGAAGGGCTGGTCGACATTCTGGTGCCGGCCACGAGTGACGACGGGTCGCACTCACTGGAGTACGATTATTTCAAGGGAGTAACCGAAAGGACTGGCTGTGTATTCTACGAAGACATACTGCCACGCCATACGTCTGGCTCCGAATACGTGCGGCGCGCGCGGCAGGCGTTCGACGGCGGTGCCGCGGGGTTGGCATTCTGGGACTGCGACAGAAGGACCATAACCAAGAGCCAGTGGAACACGATAAAGCGGCTGGGACACCGCGACGACCTGGACCGTATGGCGCTGACCCCGGCTGACTACAAGATGCACCCGCTCAAGCTCATCGATGGCTGGAACCCGATCGGATATAACTAAACCAGCTCTCGTGCGCCGTTGACTCGAGTAGTCCCGATTGGGCATCGGAGCGGAAGGTGCGATAAGGGGGTCTAAGTTGCCGTTCACCCGCCTCCTCGTCCCGTTGGACGGATCACACCAGGCTGAACAGGCGCTACCGTACGTTCGGTGGCTGGCGAAGGGGCTGCGGTGTCGAGTTGAGCTGCTCAGTGTCACTGAGCCGGTCGATTCAGCGTCCGAGGCTCCGGCATCGGAATCTGAGGAAGACCGGGCGGAGACTGGCCTGCACGGCAGGGTCCACAGCTACCTCGACGGCATTGCGGCCGACCTCACGGAGGGTGGCCTCGATGTGACCGTCCAAATCATCGACTCCAACCCCGTCTTTCAGATCATTGCCATTGGCGAGCAGAGCCCGGGGACCCTGATCGTCATGCCCACTCGTGGCCACTACAGTCCGGAACGTTGGCCGGTCGACAGTGTGACGGCCAAGGTGCTCCACGGGACCATTGCCCCGGTGCTTGTGATTCCGACAAGTAGCGACGGGACCTCGAGAGGAGAGGCGAAGCTCAGTACCATGATCGTCCCGCTGGACGGGTCGCAGCATACAGAGCGAGTAGTTATACCTGCGGTTTCGTTGGCCGGTGTCATATCGATGAGCCTGACCTTGGTCACCGTTCACGCCACAAGCGAGGTTGACGCTTCTTCGGAAGGGGTCCATCCAGTCCATACGGGCCAGGGCTCCGCTGACTATCTCCGCGAGGCCGGCGAAAGACTGGACAAGGAAGGAGTCACGTCGATAGAGCGGCGAGTCCTGGACGGCGACCCTGTTGACGCGATCCTGCGGGTGGCGAATGAGGCTCCCGACAGCCTGGTGGCGATGGCGACGCACGGACACTCCGAGGTGACGCGTCTCATCATTGGGAGTGTCACAGACGAGGTCGTGCGAAGGGCGATCGGCCCTGTCATGGTCGTTCGCAGTCCGGAGTAGCGCGGTCGGGAGCCCTTGTGGCGCCAAGGCTACCGATGGTAGGAAACAAAAAGGCAGACCGCTTTAGCAGTCTGCCTTTATTAGCTCCTCATTTGTCGAGGCCCCGGCCCAATCCCGCTTCCAAGAGCGGCCGAAGCTTCGGCTACAGAATGCTGGTAAGCCCTTGGGCTTACCAGCGCCGTTCGAAGTCTCCGCCGCCGCCGCCGCCGCGACGGCCGCCGCCGGAGTCCTCTCTGGGTCGGGCCTCGTTGACGGTAAGCGTTCGGCCATTGAAGTCCTGGCCGCTCAGTGCTTTTATCGCGGCCTCCGCCTGCGCGTTGTCCGGCATCTCCACGAAGCCAAACCCTCTCGAGCGGCCGGAGTAGCGGTCGGTGATCACCCTTGCGGTGGCTACTTCTCCATGCTCGGAGAACGCGACCTGCAAGGACTCCTCTGTCGTCTCAAACGGTAGATTGCCTACATAAATGTTCATGCGGCGCTCCTTATTAGATTCTCCTCAGCCCGTAGCAAGCACCGCGTGCGAGTCATGTGTCAATAACAGGAAACGCAGGAAGCGGAACGAGTGCAACTTGGTCTCGGAGTCGACGATATTGTACCACGGACGGTCTTGTTTTGGGAATCCCTCGTCCGCCGCATGCGGGAGAGATTATGGACCATCAACCGGGGGACAGCCTCTCTGTCTGCCGGTGTTTGGTTGTCTGCACGCCTCTGACACTTGTTGGCGCGTTGTCTTCTGCATGGGTCCGGAGCTGGCGCGTTTTCCGGCAGAACGCTTTGAGCTGCTGTTCTTTGACGGTCGAACAGCGATGGAACCGGCGAGCCGTTTTACGGTCGCTCGCAACCGTTGGGTGGCCGCTCCTCTACGGTCGAAACGGCCAACTGAACCGGTGGGCTTTATTCACGGTCTCCCGCTACCGTGACCGAAGCCAAAGGACATGTGACAGCCTCGGCCAACTCAACGATCACGCCGGACGTTTGCCAGCTCAGGACTCCGGACCCCAGGGTAAAAAGAAACGGACGCCTCGACAAGCTCGTTGCTGACTTGCCGACGGGCCTGTCCCTCACAAACCAGGATAGCACACGTGTTCGGTTTTGTTAAAGGCCCGCATGACCTCAATATTATGGTTGCTGAAGATGGGAACAATCCCACCACTTTGGCAAAGGGTTCAGGGAACGGGCGTGATTAGGAGTGGCGGTCGTATGTGGGCAGAGGGCGCACGCTTTGCGCCCCTACGAATCGCACCCTGGGAATAGGGTCCGGCGCACGATATAGGGCTTGTCGGCTGACGTACCCAGGTTGACTGGCCGCCGAGGTGCGCATAGAATGCTGGCGTCGGCGCTGGTGGGACGGAGCGAGGGCCTCCACATCACGCGTTCCAGGAGGAGAGCGATGGAAACCAAGGCCTTTATCTTGATTGAGACTGTGGTGGGCAAGACGCAGGATGTGACCGGAGAGTTGCATGGAATATCGGAAGTGAAGACCGTGGACACCGTGACCGGCCCGTACGATATCATCGCAGTCGTGAGCGGCCCGGACTTGAACGCGGTCGGCGACCTGGTCACAGTTCGGATTCACGGCATCAGCGGGATCGTCCGCACCGTAACCTGTCTGTCGATGGGCAGCTCGTAATCGCATGCCCCTCGATACGTCCCGATGGGGCGTCGGGACTACTCCCCTCGATACCGTGCCTGCGGCACGTACTCGGGACGGACGGACGGATGGATGGCTGCCTGATGACCATCCGTCCTTAGCTGCTATGGGCCCGCGGGCCGCACCACGACACCGACCTCGTACACATTTCTGACCGGTTCTCCGTCCAAGAGGCCCTCGAACCGGGCTACCATCTCCTGGAACTTGCCGCTGGTCACAGGGGCCTCGGCGTCGGCCTCCGTGTCATATGTGACTATCACAACGACCTCGCTGGCTTTCGGGTCTGCGAGCACGTACGCCTCCCTTGACCCCTGCAGACCAGGAATCTCGGGAGCTACCGATTCCCGCCACAGTGCGATTGCCTCGTCTACTTTGCCAGGTTGGACCTTAGCCGTGGTCACGCTCGCGTGCATGGTTTCCTCCTCCGGGGGTATCTAGTATCCTGACAGTTGGAGGCCGCTACTTCCATATTCTTCGCCACGCCTCGAATGTTGCATAGAACGTGTACGCGATCAGTATCACCCGCCACCATGCGAGATCGTATAGGCCCGCATACCTCAGCACCAGTATGGTGACGAGAAAGACAACGACTGCAAACGCGACGCGAACGCGCCTATCTATGATCACCTGAGGTCCGACCTGACAACACGACTGCCGGTTGTTGCGTCAGGCATCAGTCTGATGGCTCGGGCCGCTTGTCGTCGGACTTGAGGAATACGGTAAGTGGGGAGTCGCTGCTTTCAGGGCTGAGGTCGCGTCCGCTGGTCGGGCTGATGTCGACTACACCCTGGACGGCTTCGAGCATACTTTTGAGTGAAAGGGGCTCGCGAAGCGCCAGCCAGACGTCCACTCCCCCCTTGGAGTTGTTGGACAGCCTCAGAACTCGGAACTCAGGCTTTTCGCTGAGCCGCTGCGTGAATTGGACCACCAGCGCCTTGTCACCTTCGGCTCGCAGGTTCAATCTCACGGTCCCTTTATAGAGGTCCTCGGTCTCCTGAGGCGCGACGACGACTTGAGTCATTGGGGCCACGCCTACTGTCTCCACGAGTGAGTGGGCCAGGGTTATCTGCAGTGTGTTTGCCATTGGTGAGCGGAAGACGAAGGAGACCTTGCTGCGCGCCAAACGTATGCCGTCGCCGTCTTGCAGCCGATGGCCTTCCGCGGGGATTTTCTTATCGTTTACGAAGGTGCCATTCGTCGTCGACAGGTCTTCAATGTGAAATTCGAGGTCCTTGGCGACGATCTCGGCATGCTTTCGGGAGACTCCCTGTTCGGCGACGACGACATCGTTATCCGGATGGCGGCCCATGGTGGTTAAAGGTCCGCGGACCGGTATCGGATCGCCAGCGTCCGGGCTACCTTCTATCTCGAGTACCGCCTCATCAGGCATGTCCAAAGCCTCGCTTCGGCAATCTGGCCCAGGTGCCCAGGCTCGTGATGGGCCAGGCTCCCAATTATACCGCCGATCGGATGCTTGTGGGAATGTACGAGGGTCTCTGTTGGCCCGGTCCCTCGATACGCCCCGACGGGCTACTCGGGATACTCGGTCCATGTCAACTTGCAGAAGTCGACTATGTCTGGCACGATTGGCACATGAGAGTTGGCGCGTTTGAGATATCGGAGCCGGCGCCGGAGTTGCACGATACCCTCGCTTTCGCCTTGTTGCGGTCCTGGGTCGATGTGGGTAGGGTCGGTACGCTGGTGCTTTCCAAGCTGGAGCAGCACTTCGGCGCCAATGAGGTAGCCAGGCTGGCACGGCCCGGCGTTTTCTTTGATTTCACTAGGGACCGACCGCGCGTACACGTGATCGAGGGCCGCCGCGTGCTCGATATCCCGAACAGCATCGTGCGCTACGCTCACGATAGTGAGACCGGCAGGGACCATTTGTTCCTGCATCTGCGTGAGCCGCATGCGATGAGCGAAGACTACACGGACTCCGTTGTCACCCTGCTGAAACATTTCGAGGTGACTGAGTATTGCCGCGTCGGCGGCATGTACGACTCCGTGCCGCACACTCGTCCCTTGTTGGTGACCGGGTCTCTTAGCACCGCCCAGGCAGAGCAGGCAGAAGGCCTGTTCTCCCCGCGCAAGAGCACCTACCAGGGCCCGACAAGCATCGTAAACCTAGTAAACGATCAACTCGAAGACTCAGGAATCAGGACCACCTCTCTGATGGTGCATCTGCCGAGCTACGCTCAGCTGAACGAGGACCACCTTGGGGCTCATCGGCTGTCGCAGGTGTTGAGCGCGGCGTACGGGTTTCCCGACTCTCTGGTGGATTCCGAACGAGGACAGGAGCAGTACACCGGCATCAGCCGTATGGTGGAGAATAACCCTGAGGTCAAGGGCGTTATTCAAAGGCTAGAGGTCGAATACGACCGCTTGCAGGTCAGTCTAGAGCCGGAGGAGAAGGTGTCGCTCCCCCCTGAGTTGGAGAAGTTCTTGAGGGAGGTTGGCGGGCGGCTGGAGAACCAACAGGAAGACGAATAAAGACGTAGCCTCCGATGCTCAGCAACACCGGGGGCCGACTCAAGGAGGAACCAGTGCTTGGATAGATAGAATCTATCTATGCGGGGAAGATGTTCATCAATTTCAGCACTAACGATAGGACTCTACCATATGGTGTGAAAAAAGTCAAGGGGTATGTGATATGGTAACTGTTCAGACTTAAAGGGATGAACCTAAGACCCCCTAGCGTTGCGAGTGGCAGTGATGTCATAAGGGAGAGGTGGAAGCTGAAGTAGACCTGCAGAGTGCGAGCCGTGAGACGCTGCTGGCGGTGATAGCCGAGTTGCGGCAGCGTGTAGAGGAGTTGGATGCTCAGCTGAGCATCCGCGGCCCGACCGCAGGGATGCCGGGCAACAAGCGGTTCGTCAAGCGGCATCAGCCTGAGAGGAACGGACCCCGTAAGCGTCGTCTCCACGGCTTTGCCCGACGGCGGATGGAACCCACGCAGCGGGTGATACATGCTCCTGAGTCGTGCCCGGAGTGCGGGACGGGCCTGTCAGGCGGCTGGGTTCAGCGGACACGAGAAGTCATCGAGCTTCCGATGGTGCCAGCAGAGGTGAACGAGCACGTCTTTGTGGCCCGGATATGTCCGCTGTGCGACAAGCGGCGGTTGCCTCAAGAGTCGTTGGAGGGCTTAGCAATGGGGCGGCGGCGCTTGGGGGTCAACCTGGTGAGCCTTATTGTTACGCTGCGAGAAGAGGGGCGGCTGCCGGTGAGGAGCATCCAGTGGTACCTGCAAACGGTACATCAGTTGGTACATCAGTTGGGGCTGAGCGTGGGCGCCATCATTGACGTAGTACACGCCACGGCCCAACGGGCCCAACCGGTAGTGGCTGAGATGCTGGAGCGCATACGTGGCTCTCCGGTAGTGCATGCGGATGAGACCGGCTGGCGGCAGGATGGGGCCAACGGCTATGTCTGGACCTTCAGCACTCCCACGGAGCGATACTTCCTACGCCGTGGCCGCGGCAAGGGTGTGGTGGACGAGGTGTTGGGCGAGTCCCCCGGTCAGGGCGAGAGCAGACTCTTCAGCGGAGTGCTGGTGAGTGACTTCTACGCTGCATACAGTCACTACCCCGGCCTCAAGCAGCGCTGCTGGGTACACCTGTTGCGGGACATCAATGAGCTTGAGGCGTTGTACCCTCAAGACATGGGCCTCGCCCTATGGGCTACAGCGGTGCGCCAACTCTATGACCGGGCAAAGGCGTGCACTGACGCCCGCAGCCGACCGGCGTCTGGCTCACACCCGTCAGCGTCTCCCAACCAGTTGATGCTGGAGAAACTTCTGCTGTCGCTGTGCCAGCCCTTCTCCAACGACGATACTGCGCCTCAAGCCAAGCTCTGCCGGCGCATAGAACGGTTCATCAAGGAACTGTTCGTCTTCGTTTCCCACCCGGGTGTGCCACCCGAGAACAATGCGGCTGAACGGAGCTTACGGCACCTGGTGGTCAGCCGTAAGATCAGCGGCGGCACTCGCTCTGAACGGGGCACCAACACCAAAATGGCTCTCGCATCCCTCTTTGGCACCTGGAGGGCCAACGACCTTAACCCACTCCTCCACTGCCGCAACCTGCTCGTTTCCCCTCAACCCTGAACAGTTACACGATATGTTGTACATATTTCGCTTCGGCCTCTTTTCCGCATCTATGCACGACCCTAAGATTCCGGCCCGACAACCTTGCCGGTCACAACCCCTCGCCGAGGCTTAAGCCCTGACCAGTAGAAGCTACGATTTCGTCATCCGACCGGCGTCTGTGGCGCTTGCCGCGGTGGCGCTTTTCGCGGTGGCGCTTGCCGCAGTGGCGCTTATCGCGGTGGCTCTCGTCGCCTGCTCCACGACGGCGGAGCCCACTCCTACGTCCACATCCGTTCCCGAGGCTGCGCCCGCAGATGTAAGGGTGGTCGTTGCGGCGTCGGACCTGGCGGTCGGTCCCAACCGGTTCACGTTCGGCATCCTGGACAGCGCGTCGTCCCCGATCAGGGTGCCCGAGGCCACGACTACGTTCGTATATCTCGACTCCACGCCGCAACAGGTCAGTGCCAACGCGAAGGCGCGGTTCGTCAGGTGGCCCTCGGGGAGGGCTGGAGTATATGTCGCGAGCGTTTCTTTCGATCAGGCAGGGCGTTGGGGGCTTGTGGTCGAGTTCGCTGGAGAAGACGGCACTGCTCAGGAGGGCCGGGCGGGCTTTGTCGTAGAGCAGGAAAGCTCTTCCCCGGGGATAGGACGGCCGGCGCCACTCAGCAAGAACAAGACCGCCCGGGATGTTTCGGACCTCGAGGAGATCACCACCGCTCTGGTGCCCGACCCTGACCTCTACCGGGTGACCGTCTCAGAGGCGGTCTCCAGTGGTAAGCCGACAGTGGTCACGTTCGCCACTCCTGCGTTCTGCCAGACCGCGACCTGTGGGCCCCAGCTGACAGTGTTGTCTTCTTTGGAAGAAAAGCATAGCGGGGAGACCAACTTCATCCACATCGAGGTCTACGACAACCCCGATGAGATCGAGGGAGACTTATCGAGAGGGCGGCTCTCGCCGCTCCTGGGAGAGTGGGGGCTGCGCTCCGAGCCTTTCACGTTTTTGCTGGACGGGGACGGGCTCGTCGCTGCCAAGTTCGAAGGGTTCGTGACCGAGGATGAGCTGGAGGCGGCGCTGGCCGAGGTCCTCGGCTCATAGCCTGCCGATTCGATGCTCAAGGGCGGCTCTGGCATAGAGGCCCAGTGCGCAAACAGGAGTCAATTTTGGGAAAGGTGCTGTCGGCTGGCGCAGGGGCCCGCGATGCGGCATCGGGGCTCCTACTATCTGCGGTGATCGCCCTAGTGGCGTCCTTCATGGCGCCACTAGGGCAGCAAGCTCTGGCGAACGGCGACGGGGTAGAGATATACCGGGGCCGGGAGGGTGCGTACGAGGTGATCGTTAGTGTACAGCCGGACAGGCCGACGGTCGGCACCATACATTTCACCGTCACGCCTTTGAACGCTGAGACATTGGTGCCGGTGGTCGATGCCGACATCGAGATAGTAGCGCACGACCCCCTGAACAACCCTAGATTCAGAGTCCTAGCTCTGAATCCCCCTCTAGACCTCAACTACTATGATGCCAATGTCACAGTCGACTCGCCGGGCACATGGACGCTGATGGTGAGCGTCACAAGCGAGTTACTTGGGGAGGCGACGTTTATCGTGCCGGTGGATGTGGTCGAGCGGCCGCTTGCCCAAACCACGGCGGGCACCATTGTCTGGCTGGCCGTCCTGTCAACACTGGCGGCGGGGTCCGGATACGTGTGGCACCGGAGCCGCCGCTCTAGGAGTCTCGGTTAGTCGGGCCAACGACGGGGAAGCTCCACCACCCCAGACGCTTCGCCCCGAAGCGGGACTCAGGGAGACATCTCGAAAACCCGCACACGGGGTTAAGCAGGCAGCTATCCCATGGACCCCCCTAGCGTGCGACAAGTCGAAACACTCTGCCGGCAGGGGTGGGGCTTCGGTGGTATCCGGGAGGTCGTCCGCCTCGATCCTGAGCCCGGCCGAAGAGATAGTGGCGGGACCGGAGATGCTCTACTGGTGGCTGTTGCTGGAGACGTGGAACACGAAGGTTTACGCCGACAATCCGGCAGACCTCGACGCCCACGCTGCCATTCTTTGGTTCCACCGCGTGGATACGTGGCTGGCGGACAATGGCCAGCGGTTGGGCAAGGACCTCGCGCGCCAGGTGACGGGCTAGCTAATCAAAGGGGGGTCCCTCGATACGTCCCGATGGGGCATCGGGACTACTCGGGATAGGCGGGGTAGGGTAGGGTAGGGGTCAGGATCTCCCGCACTTGCTAGTCGGCGATCTCCTCGATCACAAGGGTGCCGTTCTCTTTGTGGTATGTCACCGATACGGGGAGCCCCTGCACCATGTGGTCTCTCAGGTGAGAGGGTGTAAGCCCTTTGAAGCCCCTGGCTACGAAATGCCAGACGACTCCCTCGGCGTCCTCCACTTCTAGGGAGTCTAGCTCCACGATCGACCCTGCCTCGACGTCGGTGACGAACCCCGTGACGGTTTCGGCGGCCGAGGCCTGGGAGGTCGGCCCTCGATCATCCCCGCAGGCCGCAAGTGCCAGCACACTGAGGACGACGAGTGCACCCACCGCCGCGCGGCCGCAGTCATGCCTGTATGACAACCTGTAATGGCCCATCAGAACGATGAGTCTACCATAGGCTCCGCTGCGCTGGGAGGCCTTGTGCACATGGGACCATTCCTCCCCAGACCCTTCGCTCCGCTTAGGGAGACAAAGGGGGCGCTTCGTGCGCAAAGCTGCGGTCGCAGTAGCACTTGCCACGGGGTCTCAACTGTTGGAAAAGTCTTAGACAAATATTAATAACTGCCAAAAACCTGAACCGACTTCTGATTGACTGCGCTTTTGGCGGGTGGTTAAGGTAAAGGCCACGGGAGGTTGACGATGTACAAACGGGGAATTCTCTCAGCATTGACCATCGGGATTTTCGCAGTCGCCGTGACGCAGCTGGCTTTGGCCCAGGGCGTATCGGCGGACTCACAGGACTCGCGTCAGATGACTATCTTTCTGGTCGACGGTGCCGCCGTCAGGCATTCAGACCAGGGCGCCGACCGGACGAAGTCTCTCATTAGTCTTATTGCGACCCTTCAGAATGACCTGCCTATTATGTTCATCAGCACGGAAGAGCCGTGGCTTAAGCTGGGACCGTTTGTAGCGGAGGAGCCCGACTTCGAGAAGATGCGAGACGAGCTGGCTGCCAAGCTAGCAACTCCGCCTCCAGGGCAGGGCTGGGGAGTTCCGGAGGCCCTCGCCGAAGCGCACACCTTCATGAACCGAAGGCGGGCCGGTGTAGGCTCCAAGGTCTATCTTGTAACTGGAAGCTCTCCGGAGGCTGATTTCGATGGACTGTCGGAACTCCTCTCTGGATTAGTAAACCGTTTCGGCGAGATGGGTTGGCCGATCAATGGCGTCAGCCTGCCTGGCGGCTCCAGTGAGGTCATGGACTTCCTCGCACATGTGTCCGAGACGTCCGGCGGTCAGGCGTTTGAGCTTACCGTGTCCGACGGGTTCCGGGAGTTGGCCGATGCCTTGCTCTCTCAGGATGCGAGAGGCTCGTTGGCACCGGTAGGCCAACGCGTCTTGTCATCAAACGAGGTGTTTACCTCGGTGGTCCCCGTTGCACCAGGCACGGGCGAAACCACAGTGTTGATCTTCCGAGAGAGCCCTTACGGCTCGTTGAGGCTGAGCAACCCATCGGGCTTTGAGGCGTCAGCAGGCGACCGGACCGCATCGTCCGTGATAGAGACCCCCAATATGGTGATATGGACGCTGATAGACCCTGTGCCGGGAGGCTGGAGGGTCGACGCACGGGGCGCGGAGGGGCTTGTCTCTGCGTGGCAGTATTCCTCCAACAAGTACAACCTCGTCCTCAGGTCGGCTTCGCCGCTGCCTCTTGAAAAGCCGGCCATTCTTACGGGTTACGTGGAGGAAGGCGGCCAGCCGATCGCGCTGGAAGGGGTCCGACTATTCGCTAACGTCACGACTCCAGAGGGCGTTATGTTAGCGCTCGAGATGAAAGACGACGGGACTCAGGGGGATGCGACGGCCGGCGACGGCCACTTCTCTCTGATATTGTCGCCACTGCGGGTCCAGGGGGAGTACGGTGTTGAGCTTGAGGCGTCCTGGTCGGATCACGACCATAGAATCTCTGCTCCGGCCTCATTCGAGGCACGTGCCTATCCGGCGGTCGAGGTCCTGCCGGTCCAACTCAAGGACATCGAGCCGGGCGAGAGGACTCAGGTCGCGAAGGTCCTCGTGCACGTGCAAGGTGAGCCGTATCCCGTAACTGTCGGCCAGCTGACTGCCTCGCTCAGGTCCCCGGGGGATGAGGAAGGCACACTTGAGCTCGTGCCTCAGCGATTGTTTGACGACGGTCCGGCTTCGGAGTACGAGGTGTTCTTCACGGCCCCCGCTTACGGACACTACACCCAGGTATTCAATCTCAGCCTGGAGTATGCTGGCCGGCCGTTCAACTTTACGTCTGACTCATTCATACTCTCGTCGGTGGCACCACCTGCTCTGGTCCAGCCGGTGGTCGAGCCGGTCCCCGTCGCTCCGGCGGCACCCGCACCGGCGCCGCAGTCGCAACTCGTACCTTTGCCGCCGCCGCTTGAGCCGGAAGCGTCGGGATTCCCCTGGTTGGTGGCGTTCTCTGTCCTGATGGTGGGTGGCGTACTAGCCGTGGCCGGCTACGTCGCCACCGGCACTCGTCCTCATGGGTATATCTACGATGACGGCGCCGAGCCGCTGGTCGACTTCGGGAAACTGAAGCGGCATCCAGTCCTGGCCCTGCTGTTCAGGGGCTCAGTGCGCGGCAAGGAGCTGAGGATCCCGGGGTTCGAAGGAGTGGTGTTCAGTTTTTCAAGGGGCAAGATAAAGCTGCGCAGCCTTGGAAAGCAGCCGACCGTTCGTGTCAACAATCACCCGCTGATCGGGGACGCTACGCTGGAGGACCGGACCTGGATCGGCGCGCGGGGCAAGCTATTCACGTTCATGCTTTCGCCCGCGCCTGCTGAGGGGGGCGCCGGGGCGGATTAGCTCGCTTCGAAACAGGCTGCGGCCGGGCGTATCACCCTCACCTTAATCCTCTCCCATCAAGGGAGAGGAGGGAGGCGACCCGGTCGCGCGATGACAGTCTGAGAGACGCCCAGCGGGGCGTCTCTACACGGGCGGGGGCATCGTGTTTGGTGAAGACCGCGCCTACTCGCCTTCCTCGATCGTGATCGTTCTCATTGCGTCTCCAGGCTCGGTGGACGTGTCCGGGTTTCTGAGCGAGATGCTGGTGACGACGTCCATGCCGTCGATCACTCTTCCGAACACCGTGTGACAGGACGTCCCGGGCCGGGAGCAGTCTTTCAGAGAGCCGTCGGAGTTGACGCCGTCGAGACCGGCGGCTGGCACGAAGGTTATGAAGAACTGGCTCCCGTTGGTGCCGCGGCCGTTCCTTAACCCCGCGTTTGCCATCGACAGCACTCCAGGCCCGTCGTGCCGCCTCTTCGGGCTCGGCTCGTTGTCGAAGGTGTAGCCCGGCCCGCCGGTACCGGTGCCCGTGGGATCGCCGCCCTGGGCCATGAAGCCCTCGAGTACGCGGTGGAAGGTCACCCCGTCGTAGTATCCATCCCTCGCGAGGAAGACGAAGCTGTTTACCGTCGTCGGCGCCTCCTGTGGGAACAGCTGGATGACGATCTCGCTGCCCTTCTCCAGATGGATCGTTGCCTTGTAGTCTTTTCGGGGGTTGATCGTCAGAGGCGGCGGAGCGGAGTACTGTTTAGGCTTCACTGAGGCCTCCGGTAGTTGGGGTAGGGTTGCCGACCCAAGCTCCCGGGCCGGAGCCGGCGCGGGTGGGGCGGCCGGTGCCTGCGGAACAGGCCGCTGGCGTTCGGTGGGAGTCGGTGGAAGGCTCGAGGTCGGGACTGGCGTGGGCTCCTCTTCGGAGCCGCACGCGAGTGCAGAGAGCACTATGGCGGCGGACATGAAAGTCAGCAGATTGCGGAAGTGTCTGGCGAGCATGGCCGTGTCGGACCTACCTTTCTAGAGGGTGGTCGGCGTGTGCTTGGATCTTAGGGGCGACCCACATTCTACATACAAATCGCTGCTCGTGCCATAGGCAGGCTTTCGACAAGCTCCGACTTCGGCAAGCTCAGTGCAGGCTTCGACCATACTCTAGGACAGGCCCCTCGATACGTCCCGATGCCGAATCGGGACTACTCGGGGTGGACGGAGAGTGTGGTCTCTGCCGGTTCGTGGTAAGCCCTTTGGGTGGTGAAGGTGGAACAAGGGACCACACCTCTCCAGGCTCTTCGTTCCGATGCCGAATCGGGGACTCAGGGAGACAAATTGGAGGCGACTCGTGCAAAGCCGACGCAACCTCCTAGATCCCCAGGGCGCCGAAGCAGGCCGCCATTATGCTGCCGGAGTCGATCTCGTACTCACGGTAGAGCTCGTCGGGGTTGCCTGACTGGCCGAACCTAGTCACGCCCAGCGGGTAGGTTGCTGTGTTGAGCGCGCCGCCGATCCAGGCCAACGAGTGTGGGTGCCCATCGATGACCGTGACGACGGGGGCGTTGCGCTCGGCGACGGGTATGACGTCGTCCATGAAGGGCGACGCTCTGGACTGCCCTCTAAGGTTGGCCTGCACGGTCTCCTGGAATCTTCTGTAGAGCGGACCTGGGCCTGTGGCGTTCACCACGTTCGCGAAGACGCCCTCCTCCATCAGGAGCCGGCTGGCCTCGATGGCCTCGGGGACGACCACCCCGCTGGCAACGATGTGGACCACGTTCGAGCCGGGACGGTAGCCGGGCTCGCGGCTGCGGTCGACCTGCTTGTACGCGCCGTCGATCACCTGCCGGCGCAGACGCTCGAGGGCCGCCGGGTCTGTGGGAGGCTTGAACAGGTCCTGGTTGACCCGCATCGTGGTCAGTCTCAGGTACGCGCTCTCCTCGCGAAGGCGGACCTTGTCCAGGGCCGACAGGATGATCCACTCGAGCTCCTGGCCGAAGCAGGGCTGGTAGAAGGAGATGTCCGGCAGCTCCACGCCGATAGAGGGCGTCACCAGGGACTGGTGTGAGCCGCCTTCCGGGCCGAGGGTGACCCCTGATGGGGTCCCGACCACTATGAACCGCGCCCCGGCGTTGACGCTGTAGACGTACGCGTCCAGGCCCCGACGCACGAATGGGTCGTAGAGCGTGCCGATCGGGAACAGCAGCTCGCCGTTCATCTCATGGGAGAGCCCCAGCTGGCCCAGGCACAGGAACAGGTTGTTCTCCGATATCCCTAGCTCGATGTGTTGGCCGCGGTCGGACTCGGTCCATTGCAGGGCCCTGATGCCGTCCTCTTCGGGCATCGACTCGTTCTCTCTTTTACCCCATACGCCGGCCTTGTTGATCCAACCTCCCAGATTGGTCGAGCTGGCGACGTCCGGGCTCACGGTCACCAGTCTCTCAGCGACGTCGGGAGCGTTGCGCGAGATGTCGGTGAGGACGAGGCCGAAGATCTGCTGGGTCGACATCTTGCCCTGGTAGGTGCGGCCGAACCCATGGGGGATGTCCATCTCAGGCGGCGGGACTCGCTGGTCTTTGCTGAGCTGCAGCCGGTAGCCGGCATCCAGGCATAGCCTTCCAGCCGCGGAGTCGGACGGCAACCTGGACGACATCTCTTCGGTCGAGATGCCAAGGTCGGCCCTAAACTCCTCCATCTGCTCGCTATTCATGTTTACCGAATGGTTCTGCGCGTCCCCGACCGAGGGCAGCATCCAGCCCTTCAGGGTGTAGGCGAACATTACGTTTGGCCCGGTCGTGTCCACCTGGTCGAACGCCTCGGCGAGCACCTCGAAATCGTGTCCACCCAGGTTGTGGAACAAGGCCCTGAGCTCGCTATCGTCCCATTGGGAGATGAACTGGGCCATGTCGTCCGGCAAGCGGCTGGCGCGCGGGAGCCATTCTCTTAAGGTGGGCCCGTCCACCCGGACCAACCGCTGGTACAGGTCGTTGGACATCTCGTCGATGCACTCGCGCAGCAGGTCGCCCTTCGGCTCCGCGTAGGCGGCCTGAAGCTTCTTTCCGTACTTGGCGTCGATGACCTTCCAGCCGTTTGCGCGGAACATCTGTCGCCAGACCTCCACACGGATGCCTGGAATTATTCGGTCGAGGCTCTGGCGGTTCAGGTCGATTATCCACAGGACGTTCTTGATGTCGGTAAGGGCAGGCTCGGCGATCGCCTCCCAGACGACACCCTCGTCCAGCTCCGCGTCACCGAGGAGGCTGATGTAGCGACGGTCGATCCCGCTGTCCGGCTGCGTATGGCTGCGGACGTACTCTTCCGTCAGCCATGCGAAGTTGGGGGCCACCGCGCCCAGCCCGACCGAACCGGTCGAAAAGTCGACGCCGTCCGGGTCTTTGGTCCGGCTCGGATACGCTTGCAGGCCGTGGAAGCCCCTGAGCGCCTTCAGATACTCGGCGTCGAGGTTCCCGAGGAGGTACTGAATGGCATGGAACACAGGCGAGGAGTGAGGCTTGATCGATATCCGGTCTCCGGCCTTCATGAACTCGAAATACAGGTAGGTCAGGATCGTGACGACGGAAGCACTGGAGGCCTGGTGGCCTCCGACCTTAAGGCCAGTGGGATTGGGGCGGCCGTGGTTGGCGTAGTCCACCATGTAGACGGACAGCCATAGCACGCGCTTTTGGACCTCGTCGAGTATCTTGTACCGCTCGGTGGCGGCGTCGACGCCAGCTACAACGTCGGTTGCCATACAGTCCTCCGGAATCGCAGGGCTTCTTAGGCCGAGAAACGGGGCCCGGCGGGCGCTTCGGAATAGTATAGCACCGGCGCTCGATCAGGTGAGTCGCGACATTTGAAAAAGTGTCTCATTCTGTCTCATTGTGTCCCATTTAGCTAGGGGGAGGTGGGACACCTCGGGACACTCTGGGCAAAAAAATGGGACAGACTCGGGGGGTCCGTCCCTCATGACAAAGTATAGCACACTTGTTCGGGGACTTCCAGGGTCTACTTGGTCCACTCACGGTCATTCTAAAAGGTCCTGTTTGACATCCCTCAGGGTAATCGGATGTGTGAAGTCCGTTCGCGGTGAGCGGACTTCGACCTCGCTCAGGACTGGCCGTCGGAGCGCGGGCGAACGAAAAGGGGCACGGCATGCCGTGCCCCTACGGGGCCTCGGCGCCCAGGTAGGGAGCCGCCTAGCCGAGGCCGTCGACGGTGGTGGTAAGCGGTTGTACTTGCAGCCCACCCAGCCGTCGTAGCCCATCTTGTCGCTAATGCGGCGTAGAATGGACTCGACGAAGGTTATTCCAGACGAGCAAGAGAGAGCGCAAATCATCTGAGTTATGGTCTAGGATTTCTCGCTTCGCGGTCACATCCCTTTTGAAGAGGTACTGGCGGTATCTGTGGGGGATCTCAATGCTGCCCATGTCGGGGTGGGTTCTGGCAAATCCGGAGAACATGGCCACATCTTTCAGGCCGAGGCCCGCTATCGGCAAGCGGAAGTTGTCCCTGGCGAATGCGAGCAGGTCAACATGTCGGGAGCGCAGTTTATCAGGAGGTTACGTTAATAGGTGTGTAAACGACATCAGGCGGCGACCTTCTCAGCCGTTGATTCAATGGCGATTCCATCCGCATACTGTGCACCGAGATAGACGTCTTCGATCAACTCAGGGGCCTTCAGACGCCTGAAGCGCTGTTCGGCGACCATCAACCTTTTCCAGATCACCGCTATCGCCCGATCGACCCTCTTGTAGCGCTTGGCGGCATCGGTCCGAAGCCTGAGGGCCGCGAAGGGTGATTCTACCGGGTTCGTCGTGCGAAGGTGCCCCCAGTGTTCCTTTGGGAAGTCATAGAAGGTGACCATGCGGTCCCAGTCCCGCTCCAAGGCCTCTGAGGCCGCCTCGTAGGAATGGTCGCCGCACCACCTGGTGAACACCGTCCTGAGCCGCTCAGCCTCTGTCCGAGTCGGCGCGTAGGGGATAGTACGCAGCATGAGCTTGGCCTGGTCCTGTTGTCGCTTTGGAAGCTTGGCGAGCACGTTTAGGATCTTGTGGTTCCAGCAGCGTTGCTCGGCCGCCTGCGGATAGACGTTGCGCAGAGCTCCCCAGATGCCCAGGTGTCCATCTCCAACCACCAGCCTCGGGCAGCTCAAGCCCCGGCGCTTGATGTCCCTGAGCACATCGGACCAGCTCTCTATGGACTCCCTGTATCCGGGAATCGCGCTCACCACCACCTTCCTTCCGTCGCTCAGGGCCGCCATCACCACCAGGATCGCCGCCTTCTCCCGCTCAAGACCGGCCTTGACGTAGACTCCATCCACCCACATGTACACCACTTCCAGGTCATCCAGGGGCCTAGCGCGCCATTGGGCAAGCTCATCGTTCCACTTATCCTTCAACCGGGCTACCGTGCTCGCCGATATCGGTGCCTCTTCTCCCAGCAGTCCCCGCACCGCCAGGTCGAAGTCACCTTCGGAAAGGCCATGTAGGTACAACTGGGGGATCAGCTCAGCAACCTTCCTGGTCCTGTTGACGAACAGCGGCAGCAGCCGGCTCTCGAACTCCTCTTCGGTGTTGCGGACTCGTGGCCTCCTCAGCTGTACCGTTCCCGAACTCAGCGTAAGCCTTCGGGGTTTGCCGTATCCGTTCCTATAGCCTCTCTCGTTGTCCGACTCAGACCTGCGGGCCGACTTCGCCCTTCCTAGAAACTCCGTCACCTCTTCCTCCAGCAACTCCTGGATCAGCCGCTGGACATGGCCTCGCACCCAATCCTCCAACTGCTCCCACTCCGGCCTTGACTCCGACCTGCTCTCAGTACTTTCCTTCCTCATGGGCGGTGTATCTCCTCTCTTGGGCCTCGAGCCCGTGTTGTTCAGAGAGAGGGTACACCGCCTGACCGTTTACACACTTTTTGAGGATACCTCGTCATGCGATGCATTGATCATAGGTTGATCCCTCTCATTTAGGGCTTCCTAAGCCCGAATCCACCGAAGGACACCGATGGACGGCGTGAGGAAAGCGGAAGGGGGGTGAGGGAGCTACAGGGGAAATAGCCTGGGTTCCATTTGGGGTAGGGAGGTCGGCGGACGGTCTTCATCGCCGCACAGGGGCCCCTATGGCCGTCTGCGGGAGCTGCGATGCGCGGGATGGCGAGAGAATACGCAGCAGGGAACTCTCTCGGACCGGGCTGGCACGAGTCTGCGGGGATCTTCGGTTGTCCGGTGGGTGGGTCGGTCGCCGACGGTGCCGTCAGGCCGGGAGTGGAATGGCTCGCAGCCGGGCCAAGGCGCGGCTGAACTTCTCAGCCCAAGGCCAGCGATCCGGAAGATGCAGGGTCAACCGGCGTGCCGAGCGGGTGAGCCGTCCGGCCAGGGAGAAGAACCGCCGCCGGAGGGTTTTGGTGGTGGCTATCCGCTCTCCCAGACCGATCCGCGCCGTCCAGCGGGCCAGGTTGTGGGCCATCGTCTGGACGGCCAGCCAGGCGCCGTTGGCGGCGAAGCGGCCCGAGGGGAGATGGTTCAGCCCGACGCCGTACTTGAGGTCGCGTATGGTATTCTCGATCTCGGCGTGGCGGCGATGGTCAGCCTCCAGTTCGAGCAACTCCCCGTCTCGGTCGGTGATGAAGCCATGATAGCTGTATTTGGCGAAGAGGGCCAGTTGGGAACCGGGCGTCGGCTTCACCCGCCGGACGATGAGCCGTACCGGCGCGGCGTCCGCCTCGGCCTGGAAGGGGGTGCAGGTGGTCTCGGCCACATCGGCGGCACCGTCCATCCAGTAAGGAATCGGCGTCCAGGCATCTTCGGGTATCGCCTCGATGAGATTGTGCAGGCTTTTGTGCTGGCGGATGGTGATGGAGAAGCGGACATCCATCTTGCGGCAGACGGATACCACGCCATGAGTGTAGAACCCGCTGTCGGCCCGTAGCGTGAGTCGTCCGTCGGCCCCGGCGTAGCGCACCCGTCCCACCGTCTCCCGCAGGAAGTGGGCGGCGCCGCGGGCGGTGTTGGCCCGGCCCTCGCGCAGCCGGGACATCAGCACGTCTCCGGTGCCGGCGGCGATGGCCAGCAGCGGGTGGTAGCCCCGCTTGCCGGTATAGCCGTGGTGGCGGGCGCCCTCCTTGGCCAGTCCGTAGGTCTCGCAGATGGTGGAGTCCAGGTCAATGGTCAGGGGCCCGTCGCCGGGTCCCGCCCCGGCCTGCCAAGCCCGGGCCAGCAACTCGCGGCTCACCCGGTCGAGTTGACGGACGTGGCCCCACCGGAAGCTGCGCAGGAAGGTGCCCAGGGTGGATGGCGCCTTGACCGTGCCGCCCAGGGTGCAGGCCGTCCCCCCGGTGCGCAACACATCGGCGTCGTCAATGCAGTCGCCCCCAGCCAGCGCAGACGCCACCAGCGTCATCATCTTGTCGCTCGTGTTCGCCCGCCCCGGGGCATCGCCCAGGTCGAGGCGCTGCCGGACGAGTTCGGGCAGGCCGAGGTGCCGCGCCAGGGTGGCCGGAAGGAGCAGCCCGGCATTGGCCACCAAGCGGCGGTCGTCGAAGGTGATTTGGATCCGGTCGGGGTGGTTGCGTGGCAGCATCTACTGGGTGCTCCTTTTCCGGGGTCGTTTTTTTGCTACAAAACCATTATCCCAGAAGCACAGGAGCGCCTTCTTGCCGCCTCAGGACGCTAACCCGACGCCCTCCTTCGGTGGATTCGGGCTAAGCAGGTTGTACAGGAATAGGGCCGCCAAGCTACCGAGTACCCCTGACCTGCCCCAGTAATTGTACCAGATTAAACCTCGCATTCACGATCTGTGGCTGCGCGACAACAGTCTGAGCGGCGGGATACCACAGGAGCTTGAAGACCTCAATCTGACGGCTCTGCACCTGTCCGGCAACTCGTTCTCAGGCTGCATCCCGTCGGGATTGCGGGATGTCGAGACCAACGACCTGAACCTCTTGGGGCTTGACTACTGCACATCACCTGAGTCATAGTCGTCCCCGGGGCGGGCGACGTTCACATCCAGGGATAAGGTCCCCTGGAGGCTGGCGGTCGGGGCGTTGTTAGCGAGAAGCCTCGGCGATGTCACCTTCAGGAGCATCCAAGCCCACCGCCCACGAGTACCGCAGTTTTTTGTGTCTATTAAAAACCGCGGAAGCTGGTCTGGGGGGCCAACGCCAAAGACGGAGCGCCGCCCGTGCGCGTCGAGGACGCACACCCCGCCATCGTCTCCAAGCGGGACTTCCAGAAGGCCAGGAGGTTGCTCGGGTCCCGCGCCCCGAAGAAGGTGAACCCCCGCCGCGCCTCCAGCCCCTACCTCCTCAGCGGCATCGCCAAGTGCGAGACCTGCGGCAAGGCCATGACCGCAGCCGAGGCCAAGAGCGGCAAGTACACCTACTACATCTGCCACTCCCTGCTCAAGCGCGGCAAGGGGGCCTGCAAGACCCCCAGGCTCAACGCCAAGAGCTTCGAGAAGCTCATCGTCAACGAGATCAGGGAGAACGTCCTCACCGAGTCCAACATCAGAGACCTGGTGAAGCTGCTGGAAGAGGAGATGGACGGGGTGGCCCGCGACCAGCGGGAGAGGCTTCAGACCATCGAGGAGGAGCTTGAGGACGTGAAGAAGCGGCTGGCCCGCATCTGGAACCACATCGAGACGACCGACACCGAGATGGCCGACGCCTCAAACCGCATCAGGGAGCACCGGGAGCGCAAGGAGAAGCTGGAGGTCGCTGCAGAGGAGGCGAGGGCGCTGCTGAAAGAGAGGCGGCAGTTCCTCGACAGCGCCGACACCATCGCCACCTTCGCCGCCGAGATGAGCGAGTTCCTCAAGACCAGCGAGCTGACCGAGACCAAAGCCTTCGTCGGCTCCTTCGTCAAGGAGGTCGTGGTCAAGCCCGGCAGGGCCGCCATCGTCTACTCGATACGCCTGCCGGATTCCGAGTCTCGAACAATGAAATATAGCCCTCCGGCAAAGGCGGCGATAATCGCGACTACGAGGACTACCTGCGAGATGAGCCTCACGGACGCACCGGTTGGGCAGGCGGGATAGCGGCAATATATTCGTGGCTTGCGATGCTGTCAACATCACTTTTCCTTGACCGGCCTCTGAGGCCAAACCTATAATGGGCGTGGGGTGGCTAGGCCGCCGCCCCGCGAGGGGGGACATGACTCAGACTGCGGGTGTTGGCCAGGTCGAGGGGGTGAAGGCGAAGGCTCTACAGGAGTTGGAATCGGCGACCAACTCAGAGCAGCTTGAGCAGTGGCGGATCAGCTACCTTGGTCGCAGCGGCGTTCTTACGCAGATACTGCGAGGTCTGGGCTCCCTGCCCTCTGACGATCGGCGGCTCGTTGGTGCGGCCGCGAATCAGGCCAAGAGCCTTCTCGAAGACCGGCTGGCGGCTCGAGAAAAAGACCTCAAGGACACTTATCTCTCCGACCAGGTCGAGGCCGAGGCCATCGACGTAACCCTCCCAGGCCGGCCCGCGCCCCGTGGAGGGCTCCACCCGACCACCCGCACCGTACGTGAGATCTGCAGCGTGTTTACGTCCATGGGGTTCGATATTGCCGAGGGACCGGAGGTCGAGTGGGACCGCTACAATTTCGAGATGCTCAACATCCCAAAGCACCACCCCGCTCGCGACATGTGGAGCACCATGTGGATCGACTACACGGACGAGCACGGCGATCGGCCGATGCTGCTGCGCACCCACACGTCGCCGATGCAGGCCCGCATCATGGAGGGCACCAGGCCTCCGGTCCGAGTCGTGGTGCCGGGCAAGTGCTACCGGTACGAGGCTACGGACGCCACCCACGAGTGGCACCTGTTCCAGGTAGAGGGTCTGGCGGTGGACAAGGGGATCACCTTCTCGGACCTCAAGGGGACCGTGTACGAGTTCGCCAGACGTATGTTCGGCGAGGAGCGCCGCCTGCGCTTCCGCTGCGACTTCTTTCCGTTCGTGGAGCCGGGAGTCGACATTTCAATGGACTGCTTCAACTGCAACGGCGAAGGCTGTTCAGTCTGCAGCGGCACCGGGTGGATAGAGATCGCAGGAGCGGGGATGGTGCATCCACGAGTACTGGAAAGCGTAGGCTACGACCCCCAGACCTACACCGGATTCGCCTTCGGCTTCGGGGTGGAGCGGATAGCCATGCTCAAATACGACATCGAGGACATACGCCTTTTCTACGCGAACGACCTGCGGTTCCTGAGGCAATTGTAACTGTCAGTCGGGCTAGCCTCCCTCGATACGTCCCCCCGATGCGGCATCGGGGTCGCATCGGGACTACTCGGGATGAACGGGTTGGTAAAGCTCTGAAAAATGTGTTTCATTTTGTTGCATTGTGTACCACTCAGCTATGGGATTCCGGTACACCGCGGAACATCCGGGCAAAGAAATGGGACAGGCCGCTTGGGTCTGTCCCTAACAGCTAGTATAGCACCTATGTTCGCCATTGTCGAGGGCTGAGGACTTGAAGCGACTTCTTGTGCAGAGCCGCATCAGGGCGTATCGACGGAGATGATCGATTCACGATTATTTGAGGCCTAAATGCTAGTCCCTCTATCCTGGCTGAAAAAGTATGTACCCGTATCCCTTCCTGCCAAAGAGCTGGCCCACCGCTTGACGATGGCCGGCACCGAGGTCGGCTCCATCAACGAGACCGGTGCGACCTGGGACCGGGACAAGGTTCTCGTTGGGCGCGTCCTGAGGGTGGACAAGCACCCGAACGCCGACCGCTTGACCCTACCTGCCGTCGATCTGGGAGACGGCGAGACTGTGTCCGTGGTTTGCGGTGCCCCCAACGTCGCTGCAGGTCAGAAGATAGCCTTCGCCCGGGAGGGTGCGCGGCTCTTCAGCACCCGCTCCGGCAAGGTGGAGAAGTTGAAGGCGGCCAAGATCAGGGGCGTGTTGTCGGCGGGCATGGTCTGCTCGGAGCTCGAGCTGGGCTTAGGCGAGGGTCACGAGGGGATACTGGTGCTCGACGAGAGCGCGCCTGTCGGGGCGCCTCTGGCTGACTACCTGGGGGACGCCATTCTAGATATCGAGGTCACTCCCAATAGGCCCGACTGTCTGTCCATCCTGGGCGTCGCCCGCGAGGTCGCCGCGCTCACGGGCGAGAAGGTCACAGAGCCCGACTTCGGCTATGTCGAGGATGGAGCTCCCATAGACGAGCAGGCGCAGGTCGAGATTGCCGACCCGAACCTATGCTACCGCTACTCCGCGAGCCTTGTGACGGACGTGACGGTAGGGCCGTCGCTAGGCTGGCTCCAGGACGCGCTAAACAAGGCGGGGCAGCGGCCGATCAACAACATAGTGGACGTGACCAACTACGCGATGTTGGAGTACGGCCAGCCTCTTCACGCCTTCGACCTGGACACCGTTGGTGACCGGACCATCGTCGTGAGGGCGGCCCGCCCCGGCGAGAAGCTGGCGATGCTCGACGACGAGACGCGTAGGCTCGATCCTCCGATGCTGACAATCGCCGACGCCACCCGCCCGGTCGCGCTGGCGGGCGTAATGGGTGGCTTAGACACCGGGGTGCGCGAAGGTACGACGTCCATCCTGCTGGAGTCGGCCAACTTCGATGCCGTGAACACGCGGCGCACAGCGGCCGCGCTTAGGCTGAGCACCGAGGCATCGTACAGGTTTGAACGCGGGATCAGGGCGGAGCTCGCACCTCGTGCCCTCAGACGCGCGACGAAGCTCATTCTCGAAGTTGCGGGCGGGTCGGCGGCCCAGGGGATCATCGACGTATATCCTGGGGAAGAAGAGCCGCCCTCGGTCAAGATTTCCGGCAGCCGGCTCAAGCAAGTCCTCGGTGTCGAATTCCCTATGGAGCAAGTGAGGAACACGCTTGAGTCTCTTGGTTTCGAGACTTCCGACTCGCCTGACGGGAGTGTGCCCGAAAAGGCGCAAGGTGACCCGTTCCTGTGGGCGAAAACACCCTACTGGCGCTCTGACATCGCAATAGAGGACGACCTCGTGGAGGAGGTGGCGCGAATCGTCGGCTATGACGAGATTCCCACATCTGCGCTGGCCACGCCGATTCCCCACCATCAGCCTCGGCCTGAACGAGAGCTGAGGGAGAGGATCAGGGACATCCTTGCCACCTCGGGCATGCAGGACGTCATATCCTACCCCTTGACTGATCGCCAGACTCTCGACATGGTCGGTGCCTTGCCCGACGCTCGTGAGCCCCTTAAGGTCGCCAACCCGATGAGCAGCGAGATGCAAGTCCTCAGGACCAGCCTGCGTGGAAGCCTGCTCAAGACTCTCGCCTCCAATCGTCGGGTCTCTCAGGGCGAGGGCATCAGAATCTTCGAGGTTGGACGTATATACCTGCCAAAGGAGGAGGCCAAGGAGCGAGACCTCCCTGACGAAAAGGAAGTCGTGGTCGGCGTGTTGTCCGGACCACGAACGACGACATCATGGCTGGGCGTCCAGGGCAACATGGACTTCTTTGACGCCAAGGGCCACCTGGAGCTGTTGTTCCCCCAGCTGGGCATAGACGTCACATTCGAGCCCTACAGCGACCCTGCGATGCATCCTGGCAAGACGGCCCGGTTGGTATGTGAAGGGCGCGCGATTGGAGTAGTCGGCGAGCTACACCCTAGGGTGCTCGAAAGATTCGACCTCGAAGGAAGCCCGGCCGCCATGTTCGAGATCGATCTGGAGTCGCTGTATGATGCGGCGCCGGAATATGCTGCCCGATACGCAACCACCAGTCGGTTCCCGGAGTCTGAGCGGGACCTCGCGCTTATCGTTGACGTGACGGTCTCATCTGCCGCTATCCAGTCGATTATCGATCGCCACGACCTGGTGGTGCGCAGTACTCCATTCGATGTATATCAGGGGCAGGAGATACCGGCCGGCAAAAAGTCGATCGCCTACAGGACGGTGTTCCAGTCGTCGGTGGCTACACTCACCACCGAGGAGATTGACCGTGCCCAGGGCGATATCCTACGGCAGCTTCAACGAGAGGTTGGGGCGGAGCTTCGGGGATGAGGCAGTGAGTACTTCCGGACATCGGCACCACAACGAGTCCATGCTCAGCGTAGAAGAGGCGTTGGAACGCATACTCGGCTTCTTCGACGTGCTTGAGGCCGAGGACAAGCCTATCCTTGAGGCACAGGGGCAGGTCCTGGCCGAGGATGTGGTAGGTGGATTCGACATCCCGCCTATGGACAATTCCGCGATGGACGGATACGCTATCCGGGCTGGCAATGTCCGAGGAGCTTCCAGGACGTCGCCGGTGGTGTTGCAGGTGGTCGGGGCTGTCGCGGCCGGGCAGCCACCGCAACACGACGTTAAGCCCGGCACCGCCATGCGCATAATGACCGGCGCTACGGTCCCGGCGGGAGCAGACGCAGTTGTTCCTTTTGAAGAGACAGACGAGACAGAACGCGACTCGTCAAGCACATCGTTGTCAGAGATCGCCATCTACGCGGAGGTGGACGAGGGCTCCAGCGTTCGGCCTGCCGGCCAGGACATCCGCGCCGGCCAACTGGTCCTTAAGCAGGGAGTAGTCCTCCGGCCGGCTGAGATTGGCATTCTGGCTTCGCTGGGCCTGTCCGAGGTGAGGGTGATACGCAGGCCTGTAGTGGCTATTTTAGCTACAGGGGACGAGCTCAGCAGTCCAACCGATGGGTACCGGTCAGGCAAGATTTACGATAGCAACAGCTATGGTGTCGCCGCTGCGGTCATGCGCGCGGGAGGCACGCCCAATATGCTGGGGATCGCCAGGGACGACCGGGACTCGATACGTGCCAAACTCAAGCGCGGACTGGAGTCGGACATACTGATCACCTCTGCCGGCGTCTCCAAGGGCGACTACGACGTGGTCAAAGACGTTCTCGCACAATACGGCAAGATAGAGTTCTGGTCCGTGCGAATGCGTCCGGCAAAACCGCTGGCCTTCGGTGTGCTGAATCGACCGGACGGTCGAGCAGTTCCTCATCTAGGACTTCCGGGCAATCCCGTAAGTGCGCTGGTGGCCTTCGAGCAATTCGGACGCGCCGCCATCAGCAAGATGCTAGGAATGGGAGACGTTCCGAGGCCGGCTATTGAAGCTGTTTTGGAAGAGCCTATCTATAATCCCGACGGACGCAGGGTGTACGCCAGGGCCGTAGTATCAAAGCGAAGCGGGACGTATTATGCGAGGCTCACCGGCGACCAGAGCTCGAACCTGCTGACCTCATTGGCGCTCGCCAACGGCCTCGCGATTTGCCCGGAGGACCTACCCAAGAAGGAGACCGGCGAGACCGTTCAGGTCCAGATGCTAGACTGGCCGGAGGTCGTCTTTTAGCCACCGGCCGGAACCTCGTACGCTCGGTTAGACCACGAAAGGGGAGCAGATTTCATGGAAGAGCCTGTCAACGAGACCCGCTATTTCATCGACCTCGACGAAGCTACCGATAGCAGCCGCTCCATGTCCGTAATCATCGCGGGCAGGAAATGTTATCAAGACCGGCAGGCGGACACCGCGGAGTCGTTAGCAAGCTCGACCGCCAAACAGCACATCAAGCGAATCGCCAAACACTGCGCGGACACTCCCGATTACGCCGCGCAGGACACACCGCTCAAGGAGGCCATCTTCAGGGAGATTCTTGCAGGTGGAAACGAACCCAAGAGCGCTCAAGAAATCAGCGAGGCGCTATCGACCAGGTGGGCGGTCAGTCCCTATCCTCGTGATCTGTCTCCGACCGTAATCGGTAGGCTTCTAGACCATAGCCAGGCCTATCGCATAACGGCAGTGCCAGAGCCTGAGCCCGAACCCGAGCCCGAATCGAAACCAGAGCCGGTGACCGAAGAAATGAGTGAAGAAGGTGAGGTTGGGGCGGAACAGGGCAGCGCCACGTTGGAGCAGGTAAAGGAGCAGCCAAGCGAGGACGCCGCCAAAGAGTAGACCGCCAAGCCGGCGCCGCTCCGGCGACGATGCTCAACGATAAATAGGCTCAGTCATTCCTTGTCTTCTTCTTCTCTTGGCTTCCTGCGCTTCTTTATCACTTCGACCTCTCCGGAAGCGAACACCGCTGACGACAAATTCGGCTGCTTTATCTCTTTCTTCTTGGCCTTCTTAGGCTCGCGTTTGGCGGCATGTCCTCTCGGCATGACCCACCTCCCATCGGGCTCCGTGCTTGACACCCATTTTTCAAAGTGTAGAGCAGGTCTGAGTCCGTGTAAAGGTCCGCCGGGTGGACAGTAGCGCCGTTCTCACTCTCAGTCCGGCTCGGCTGACTCGTCGTTGGGAGCCGGTCCTGAGCCCACCGAGGGCTCGCCACCCGCTGAAACGCACCCACCGTTTATCCCGAGTAGTCCCGATGCCCCATCGGGACGTATCGAGGGACGCGATGCCGCTCGCGCCCGCGTTTCTGGCCGTGAGTAGGGTCTTTCGGTTGTGGATTCTTGTCATTCCGAGAAGTCCTCGACGAGGAATCTAAATGGTTGCGGTGAGTTAACGTTGGTTAATGATGACCGTCTAGATTCCTCGCGGAGCCTCGGAACGACACCGCCTCCAAGTACTTCAGGGAAAACCGAAAGGCCCTGGGCCGTGAGGCGCTGCATTGGCTTTGCCAGAGCGGTTTGATTATAATGTCCGTCAGCCCTTTGATGGAGCCCACGAGATGCCCGAGGCCCTAGCCTTCTTCCGCGGCCGGGTAGTTCCGGTCTCGGAGGCGAAGGTCAGCATACTGACTCACGCCCTCCATTACGGAACCACCGTGTTCGAGGGCGTTCGTGGCAATTGGAACGAAGAGAAGGGCCAGATATTCGTCTTCCGACTCAGGGAGCACTACGAGCGTCTGCTCCGGGGATGCCGGATCTTGATGGTCGACATACCTTATGACGTCGACGAGCTTTGCAGGATCACCGTCGACCTTGTCCAGAGCTGTGGTTACACGGAGGACATCTATATCCGGCCCATTGCATACAAGAGTGAAGAGAAGGTTGCCAACCTCAAATTGCACGAGTTGGCCAGCGACTTTTCGCTCATGATCGTGCCGTTGGACTCCTACATCGAGACCGAGGGCGCCATCAGCTGCTGCACCTCTTCCTGGCGCCGGCCGGACGACACAATGATGCCAACCGGCGTCAAGCTAAGCGGCCTTTACACTACGAGCATCCTGGCCAAGACCGAGGCGGTCACCACCGGCTATGACGAGGCCATCCTTCTCAACCACGACGGGACCGTATCCGAAGGCAGCGGCGAGAACCTGTTTCTCATCCAGAACGGACGCATCTCCACGCCAAGCGAGACCGACAACTGTCTGCTCGGCATCACCCGCGACTCGGTCATGACGCTGGCACGGGAAGAGCTGGGCGCCGATATCGTGGAACGCAGGATACACAGAAGCGAGCTGTACTTGGCGGACGAGATCTTCCTGACCGGGACTGCCGCACACGTTCACCCGGTAGGTCAAATCGACAAGCGACCGATAGGAGACGGCGACGTAGGGCCCACCACCAGAGCGATAAGCGACATGTATGCCTCAGTGATCAAGGGCAAAAACCCGAAGTACCTGGACTGGTGCATGGCCGTCTCATTGAAAGGCTAAGAGACCGCCAGACACGCAATGCCTGCATTCGCCATCGACTACTTCTTGTTCATCTTCGTTGCCAGTCTGGGCGTCATACAGATTGCAGCGTCGATCGGCCAGCTGAACGGTATGCTGATACTCAAATCGCCTATCGTCGCACGGCTACTTGGCGCCGCTCTAGCTGTAGCTGCGTTCGTCTGGTTCTTCGCCACGGAGGACCGCAACCTGAACGACAACGAGGGGGGACTGGACGCCAACATCCAGGCCGTCTTGTTCGTCCTGAGTGCATCGGCTGCCGTCTTGGTCACCCTTGGGATATCCTCGGTCTTCAACGCACGCATGAACGGCAGCAAGAGGGCCCCGGGCGATGGCCTGGATGCCCTGAAAGACGGCAATTACATCACGGCGTTGTTGCATAGTATTCGGTACTGGCGCAAAGAATGGCGGACGCGGACGAAGCCGTATTTCTTTGGATAAATGGCTGGGTCGGCAAATTCCCTCTGTTCGACAAGGGCGTGGAGTGGGTCGTCAGCGACTATCTGGTCCCGGTGAGCCTGGCGCTGACTCTACTAGGGCTCTGGTTCGTGGGACAGGCCAAAGAGGTCCGCCAGAGGCACCAGATAGGGGTTTTTGTCGCACTCGCCGCTATGGCTATGGCCAGCTGGGCCGTCATGATCATTAACTCAGTCTATGCGAGGGTAAGGCCTTTCGACGAGCTAGACGTCTCCCTCCTGTTCTACAGGCCGACCGACCCGTCATTCCCGTCCAACGGAGCAGCCGTCTCTTTCGCCATTGCCGCCGTGGTGTGGGGCGTCAACCCACGCGTGGGGTTCGCCCTCCTTGTTGTGGCCGGACTCTATGGCTTCGCCAGAGTCTACGCGGGTGTCCACTACCCATTGGATATTCTGGGAGGGGCTCTGATCGGCTTTGTCGCGGCTATACTTGTATCCCAGATCAGGAAACTGATTGAGCCCATACCTACCATGGTAATCAAAGCGGCGCGGATCGTCCGTCTGGCATAACGCAGCGTAGAGACGCCCCGCTGGGGCGTCTCTTTGTGACGAAGGCGCGCCATCTCATAGTAGCAGTGGCTCGTAGGAGGATGACGAAATGGATGATCTGATGGTCGCAGCAGGAGATATCCACAAGACGTACGACACCGGAACGGTCCAGGTCCAAGCGCTCAGGGGCGTCGAGCTAAACGTCTCCCGCGGCGAGATGGTCTCTATCATGGGGCCAAGCGGCTGCGGCAAGACAACTCTCCTCAACTGCCTTTCCGGCCTCGACGAGATCGACTCAGGCCAGGGTGCTGATCGACGGCGTCGTACTACACGATATGCCGGACGACGAGCGCAGCGACTACCGCGCCCGCAGAATGGGGTTCGTGTTCCAGCTATACAACCTCCTCCCGGTGCTCACTGCGGTCGAGAACGTGGAGATGCCGCTTCTGGTGTCCGGCGTGGGCGCCGCAGAATCCCGCAAGAGAGCGATAGAGATGCTCGACCAGGTCGGGCTCGCCGACCGGGCCCACCATGTTCCGGGAGAGCTGTCAGGTGGACAGCGGCAGCGCGTCACAATCGCCCGGGCCCTGGTGAACGATCCAGCGATCATCTGGGCAGACGAACCTACCGGCGACCTGGATAGCGAGACCGCGGGCGGAATCGTAGACCTCATGGTGGAGTTGAACCGCGCCAATGACCAGACGTTCATCCTTGTGACCCACTCTCTGGAAGTAGGGGAGCGTGCCCACCGGATAGTGAATATGCGGGACGGTCTGATACCCGACGATGGGCTCCAACCGGATACGGTCGAGGAGTCGGCGTCGCCCGGAGAGGCGGCCGAGTAATGGAAAAGCTATTCGGACTGTCCATGGACATAGTCATGATCGCCTTACTGGCTGTCTTCGCGGCGGCAATGGCCGTGGTCCTGGTGCTCGCGCTCCGAAACCGTGTCATGCTCAAACTCGGCCTACGACCCATTCCGCGCAGGAAAAGCCAGACGGTGCTGATCATCCTCGGAGTAATGCTCAGCACCGTGATAATGGCGGCCGGGTTCGGCACCGGCGTCACGATCACCTACTCCATACGCAACGAAGCGATCGGTAGTGTCTCAGTTTGGTAGTGGTCGCGGCCGTAGCGCCCGTGCTCATATTCGCCTTCATGGCCATTCTCGACCTCCAGATCGCTCTGATCTTTCTTGGATTCGCTCTCTTTACACTTTTCGTGCCGTCCCTTTTCCATAGGTGGAACTACAGGAGCAACCTCGCGAGGAGAAATGCCTACGGGGCTCTAGGTGCCGACTTCCTGGATAGCGTTCAGGGCCTGCTTACCCCGAATCCACCGAAGGAGGGCGTCGGATTAGCGTCCTGAGGCGGCAAGAAGGTGCTCCTGTGCTTCTGGGATAATGGTTTTGTAGCAAAAAAACGGCCCCGGAAAAGGAGCATCCAGTAGATGCTGCCGCGCAACCACCCCGACCGGATCCAAATCACCTTCGACGACCGCCGCTTGGTGGCCAATGCCGGGCTGCTCCTTCCGGCCACCCTGGCGCGGCACCTCGGCCTGCCCGAACTCGTCCGGCAGCGCCTCGACCTGGGCGATGCCCCGGGGCGGGCGAACACGAGCGACAAGATGATGACGCTGGTGGCGTCTGCGCTGGCTGGGGGGCGACTGCATTGACGACGCCGATGTGTTGCGCACCGGGGGGACGGCCTGCACCCTGGGCGGCACGGTCAAGGCGCCATCCACCCTGGGCACCTTCCTGCGCAGCTAAAAGGTGGGGCCACGTCCGTCAACTCGACCGGGTGAGCCGCGAGTTGCTGGCCCGGGCTTGGCAGGCCGGGGCGGGACCCGGCGACGGGCCCCTGACCATTGACCTGGACTCCACCATCTGCGAGACCTACGGACTGGCCAAGGAGGGCGCCCGCCACCACGGCTATACCGGCAAGCGGGGCTACCACCCGCTGCCGGCCATCGCCGCCGGCACCGGAGACGTGCTGATGTCCCGGCTGCGCGAGGGCCGGGCCAACACCGCCCGCGGCGCCGCCCACTTCCTGCGGGAGACGGTGGGACGGGTGCGCTACGCCGGGGCCGACGGACGACTCACGCTACGGGCCGACAGCGGGTTCTACACTCATGGCGTGGTATCCGTCTGCCGCAAGATGGATGTCCGCTTCTCCATCACCATCCGCCAGCACAAAAGCCTGCACAATCTCATCGAGGCGATACCCGAAGATGCCTGGACGCCGATTCCTTACTGGATGGACGGTGCCGCCGATGTGGCCGAGACCACCTGCACCCCCTTCCAGGCCGAGGCGGACGCCGCGCCGGTACGGCTCATCGTCCGGCGGGTGAAGCCGACGCCCGGTTCCCAACTGGCCCTCTTCGCCAAATACAGCTATCATGGCTTCATCACCGACCGGGACGGGGAGTTGCTCGAACTGGAGGCTGACCATCGCCGCCACGCCGAGATCGAGAATGCCATACGCGACCTCAAGTACGGCGTCGGGCTGAACCATCTCCCCTCGGGCCGCTTCGCCGCCAACGGCGCCTGGCTGGCCGTCCAGACGATGGCCCACAACCTGGCCCGCTGGACGGCGCGGATCGGTCTGGGAGAGCGGATAGCCACCACCAAGACCCTCCGGCGGCGGTTCTTCTCCCTGGCCGGACGGCTCACCCGCTCGGCACGCCGGTTGACCCTGCATCTTCCGGATCGCTGGCCTTGGGCTGAGAAGTTCAGCCGTGCCTTGGCCCGGCTGCGAGCCATTCCACTCCCGGCCTGACGGCACCGTCGGCGACCGACCCACCCACCGGACAACCGAAGATCCCCGCAGACTCGTGCCAGCCCGGTCCGAGAGAGTTCCCTGCTGCGTATTCTCTCGCCATCCCGCGCATCGCAGCTCCCGCAGACGGCCATAGGGGCCCCTGTGCGGCGATGAAGACCGTCCGCCGACCTCCCTACCCCAAATGGAACCCAGACTATTTCCCCTGTAGCTCCCTCACCCCCCTTCCGCTTTCCTCACGCCGTCCATCGGTGTCCTTCGGTGGATTCGGGCTTACACTGAAGGCTTTCGGGCAGAGCAAGCAGAGGGGTGAGCTTCTAGCCAAAAGTGCGAGGCGACTGTATCGAAGCACGATGGGCGTGCTGGCCGTCAACGAGACCAACGGCGCCCTGACTGTCTTGGGGATCGCCGCAGGCGCTGCCGTCGCGCTGGGCTGGGGGGCCATTCGGGTCAGCGATGGCGACCTCGAGCTGCGCCCACTGCTGATCGTGTTGATGTTGGGCGTCGAGGTCTTCCGGCCGTTGCGCGAGCTTACGCTCCTCTACCACCAAGGGATGATCGCCATGTCAGCCGCTGAAGGCATCTTCGCGTTGCTCGACAGCCCCGTAACCATACGGGAGTCCTTCAGACCATCTGGTGATGGCGTCGAGCCGCCAGATTCTGAGAAACCCCTTACACCCGAGATAAGCTTCCAAGGGGTCAGCTTCGGCTACGACGACGGGCGCCGGCCCGCGCTGCAGGACCTCTCGTTCACGCTTCATGCCGGCGAGACCTTCGGGCTGGTCGGCCACAGTGGAGCAGGGAAGTCTACCGTGCTTTGGCTCATGCTCCGTTTCTACGACCCCCGAAACGGACGCATATCCCTCGGTGGTCACGACATCCGGGACCTACCTCTGGACATCTTACGCGGGCAGATCGCTGTCGTGACACAGGATACCTACGTTTTCGATGGGACGGTCGCCGAGAACCTGCGGTTCGGCAAGCCCGATGCGACCCGGCAAGAGCTGGAGGACACGGCCCGGGCGTCTAACGCCCACGCCTTCATCACCGAGCTGCCACAGGGCTATGACACACCAATCGGCGAGCGCGGTGTCCGTCTGTCCACAGGCCAGCGCCAGCGCATCGCCATAGCGCGCGCTCTGCTGAAGTCTGCCCCGATACTCGTGCTCGACGAGGCGCTGTCCAGCGTCGATGCCGAGAACGAGGCCGTCATTGAACAGGCTCTTGACCGCTTGATGGCAGGCAGAACGACCTTAATCATCGCGCACCGGCTGTCCAGCGTTGTTAGCGCCGACCGGATCATCGTCCTGGAGTCGGGACGCCTCGTCGAGTCCGGCGCACATGCGGAGCTGGTGGCTGCCGGTGGGGCGTACGCGACGCTGATGGCAAACCAGCAGACTACGCCGGGCCAGGACCTGATAGTTGCCGCCGGGGAATCGGGTCGGCCCGATCGTCCCTCGCCGCCGGATGAACAAGAGGAGACCGTCGCGCACCCCCGGGCCGGCATAGACGCGTCCCCGCCGGAAGCGGACCGTTATGGGGGATTCGAGGTTTGGGTCAGGTTGCTGGGGCTCGTGCGGCAGTGGCGCGGACAACTCGTCCTGTTTTTCGCCCTCGGCATCGCGCAGCACGGGTCCACGATCGGTGTCGGTGCGATAAGCGCCCTGCTCGTCGGTCGGGTCTTCACGGGTGGGGATATCGGCCCGCTGCTGGCCCTGCTCGCGGTCTTCGTGCCCCTTACGGCCCTGTTTACCTGGGCCGGTTCGTGGCTGTCACACGACCTCGCCTACAGGCTGCTGGCCGAGATGCGGGTCGACCTGTATGAAAAGCTCGATCCTCTGGCGCCCGCCTATCTGGTGCGCCGCCGCTCCGGCGACCTGGTAGGCGTCGTGGGCGGGGACACTGAGACTGTGGAATTCTTCTTCGCCCACACGATCACACCCGCCTTCGTGGCGGTCCTGATGCCCACCGTTGTCCTCGCCGTTCTCGCATTCGTCGCATGGCCGTTGGCTCTGGTTCTTGCTCCCTTCCTCGTAGCGGTCGCGGTTAGCCCGTTCTACGGGCAGAGGCGCTCGGTACGTCTCGAGGAGGAGGTCCGCCGCAGGTTGGGCGACCTGAACGCACACATGGTCGATACCGTCCAGGGGATGCGGGAGGTGCTGTCCTTTGGACAGGGTGCCCCGCGGGCCGAAGAGGTCGTCGCCCGCGGCTGGAGCTCTGCAGGCTACCACCTGCGGTTCTTGAAAATCCAGGCCGCTCAGGCATCGTTTATCGAGGCGGTGACGGCGTTTGGAGGCCTAGCTGTTCTGGCGACGGGCGTCTGGCTGGTGCTGGATGGCCGGATGGGAACGACGCAGCTTCCTCTAGCGACGCTGCTGGCCCTCTCCGCCTTCATCCCTGTCACGGAACTGGCCAGGACCTTGAGGCAGCTGATGGAGACACTCGCCGCAACTAGGCGAATCTTCGTGGTCCACGATGAGCCGGTGACCGTACGGGATGGCCCAGGCGTGCCTACCAATGACCGGCCTGGTACTTCGAAGGCTGCGCCCTCGCTATCTTTCGAGCACGTGCGCTTCTCCTACGGCCTGGGGCGACAGCCGGCTCTCCAGGACGTGACGTTCGCGGTCGAAGCCGGCCAGACGGCCGCCCTGGTGGGACGCTCGGGAGCGGGCAAGACGACGACCGCCAACCTGCTCATGAGGTTCTGGGACCCGGATGCCGGCAGCATAGCACTCGGGCCGCACGACCTGCGGGATTTCAAGCTGGACGACCTACGAGGCGAGATTGCGCTCGTGTCGCAGGACACCTTCCTGTTCAACAACAGCATCCGCGAGAACCTGCGCCTGGCCAATCAGGACGCCACGGACGCCGAGATCGAGGAGGCGGCCCGGCTGGCCAACGCGCACGAGTTCGTCGAGGCGATGCCGGACGGCTACGATACTTTGGTAGGCGAGCGAGGCATACGGCTCTCGGGTGGACAGCGGCAGCGCATCTCAATCGCCCGCGCGATGCTCAAGGACGCGCCGGTCTTGATATTGGACGAGGCCACCTCGCACCTGGATGCCGTCAACGAGCAGCAGGTGCGCGAGGTCTTACGACGCCTCCAGAGAGGACGGACGACGCTGGTGATCGCCCACAGACTCTCGACCGTCCGGGATGCCGACCACATTCTCGTGCTTGACGCCGGCCGGTTGGCGGAAGAGGGCACGCACCACGAGCTAATCGCACGTGCCGGCCTCTACGCACAACTGGTGCAGACTCAGCTCGTAAGTGCGACCTGACGACCGGCCATGCGGGGCCCCCTGATTTCGTAGAGACGCCCCGCTGGGGCGTCTCCACCGGACACGACAACGAAGGAATTCCCATTACTCTCCCCCCTTGATGGTCGTCAACCAATTAAGTTGCGACCCACGGCATACTGTCTCCCTGAGTGAAGCGAAGGGTCTGGGGAGATTGGGCGGTCCCCGCCACGCGGTCAACGTGGCGGCGCCTACGTGCAACGGAACCGCCCCCCAGATCCTTCGTCGCGGACTCCTCAGGATGACATGGCGGGGACCTCACACCGGCGACCAACTATTTTTTTGATGACCATTGAAGCGGGAGAGCTTAGGAGATGGGCTCCTCGGGCTACAGCGTCTCCAACCTCGGGACCGAGAACTCCGCGGCGATGTCCTGGAACCACTGGACCACGTCCTTGTGCAGCGGGACCCCGTTGGCCCGCCGCTCCTGTTCCTCCTCATGCTCGGCAAGACCTGGGTAGAGCACGCGGTCGTGCCCGGGCGCCGGCTTGGTCGTCCTCAGAGTCTTCAGCGTCCGGTCCATGTTGTCCTTGAAAGCCTCGAGGTCGGTGAACGCGGCGATGTTGTATGCGCAGAAATGGTGTGCCTCGTTGGGCTCGCCGGTAAGCATGTTGGGCAGCGCGCCCGAGAGAAGCGTAGCCAGTATCTCTGGCATCATTCCGAGTCCGTATCCCTTGTGGGAGCCCTGCTCTCTGGTCCCGCCCAGCGGTAGTAGCAAGATATTTCCGCGCTCGGGCGCATGAGTTTCCTCGGAGATCGGGCTGCCGTCCTCGTTGGCGGTCCAGTTGGGCAGCAGTGTCGTGCCGACTCTGGCGGCGAGGGTGCGCTTCTGGCCCGCGATCACGGACGTGGCGGCGTCGAAAAGAAAGGGGGCCTCATTCCGAGCTGGCGCCGCGATCGCCATCGGGTTTGTCCCGAGCCGGGGCTCCGCACCGAAGGTCGGAAGCACTAATAGCGCGCACGAGGTCATGCAAACCCCGATCATGTCCTCGCTGGCGGCAAGCATAGCGTGGTGCCCGATCGGACCCGAGTGGCTTGCGTTGCGCATGGTCACCACCGCGACTCCTCCATCCCTGGCCTTATCTATCGCTATCCGCATCGCCTTCAACCCTAGGAACGTGACCAGGCCCTTGTCTGCGTCGATAGTAGCCGTGTTCTGGGTCTCCCTCTCGATTCGCCATTCTGGCCGGGGTTTCATCGAGCCCTTGTTGTAGTTCTCGACATATCGGCTCATCATTGAGACGCCATGGGTCTCAACGCCTCGGAGGTCGGCCGTCACTAGGGTCTCCGCCGCAACGCCGGCGTCCTCGGGCGCCTCGCCCATCTTCTCGAAGATCGCGGCCACCGTACGACGAAGCGACTGCTCCGGCACGCGAACCTGGTCCTCCAACGGCACCTTGAACCTCTCCAGCATTTCCTTTCTCCTTGAATGCAAATAGCGGTCCACCAGCTCAATAAACCCGTCCACGCTGAGTAGTCCTTCCACCGTGGACGGACCTACCGAGGGGCCTGTCGAGCCAGGGCGGGTGAGACCGCGCGGGATAAGGCGAAGGGAATTGTATCACCCTCCCCACGCACGGGCAGCAAACGAGGTGGGGATGCACAGGGGTTAGCTCGATGAAGGACGGACGCGGTCCCCGGTTCAGGGAGTATCGGGGGAATACACCAGAGTGTCGGGGTGGAAGGAGTACCAGCCGAACCAGAAAGACATGTGAGTGGGCAGCCGCGCTAGTTTCTGAGAAAGGTCGGCGGTGCTGAGCAGGTAGTCCTCGGTCATCTGCCACGAGACGCCGTCAGAGTCCACCAGGGTGGTCAGCAGACCACCCCCAGTCGACTCCTCGGCGCTCAGGACAAAGAAACGTCCACGCCGTTCGTAGACCCGCGCAGCCTGGGATATGGGTGAGGCCACCACAACAACGTCGGTGCCGCCAAGAGAGTCGTTGACAACCCTCTGCTCCTGGAGCGCCTCGACCGGATAGGCCTTGAAGGCATCTCCGATATTCAACCCGAGCACCACGTCCTTCGTGTCGAGCGCCGGACTGCGATCGGGGACGGGGAACATAGTGCCGGGGCTGTTGAAGTATTCGTAGTAGATCGATGTCGGGTTCGACTCCGGCCTATATGAGGTGCTCGGATAGACGCCGGTTTCGATTGACAGTACGGTCGTGTCGGGGTGCTCCTCAGCCCACTCCCCCCACGTGGTCAGAAGGACAGGGAAAAAGGGGAGCTTGATGCCGCTATCAGACAACGGACCCACCACCGGTTCGCCCGTGAACTGGCGCCATAGGGAGTTGGTGGTGCGGTCGTACATGACCTTGTTGCTTCGGTACAGCAGGCCTGACGTCCCAAAGGTGGTGGGCTCGTCGTTGATTTTGGCGGAATACACGATTCCGGTACCGCAGAGCGTTCAATACGCAAGGGCGATGGGCTCGCCTCCGAGAACGTCGTTGGCCATCTCATGAGGGTTCACGATCCGCAGCGGGTATGCTCTGTGCTCCCCGTTGATCGACACGCCGAACACCCGCTCGTCGGGGCCCAGATAGCCGGCCTCGTCGGCGGGGATGACCGGCGCATTCTGAAGGTCGGGAATGCCGTCCGGTCGCACCCCACCCCAGGCGATCTCTGTCAGGTCAATGCGTGCCGTCTCTTCGCCCGACTCGAGGAACTCCTCGAAGCGCGGGTCGATAATGTTAAGCAGATTGATCTTCCACCTCAGATAGCCTTCGGGCGGCCGGAATTCGTCGGGCCGCTGTCCCAGCCACTCCATCCATCTGCTCCATTCGTTGGAGGCTCCCCGAAAGTCCTGGCCCGTGAGCTCCGTCAACGTCCTCGATGCATTCCTGCGCAACGTTACTCCCCAGAACCGCATGATCTCGACAATCACTCGGACTTGAGAGGTGTCGTTGTTCGCTCGGACCAGGTCTAACGTCTGTCCTGAGACCTCGATGGGGTGATTTACGCCGGAGAACAGCTCGAACATGACCGCCGAAGGGTCATATCCTGGAGGGAAGGCCGCTGCTGAGGGGACGGAGCTCGGGGTCGGGCGTATCGCGGTCGGGCCGGGCGCATTGGCGTCCGGTGTAGACGCTGTAGGCGACGGCGCGCCCGACGTGGGTGGATCAGCCGGCGCAGGAGCCGTCGGCGATGCCGAGGGCGACCCGCCCGCCTCTGTGGTAGGCAGAGGAGCTGCCGGGGCGCCAACGGCCCGATTCCCGGCAAACGGGGTCGGAGACGTGGCCTCTTCGGAAGCCGGGCTCGCCGGAGCGCCGCACGCGACAAACAGCGCCACTGCAACCGCGAGGACTCTGCTAGCTTTAAGAACAGCGATCATCTGCAATTCCCCTCTACCAATACTACGCTGCCTGAACGTAGCGCAGTTTCCGATCAATGGGCAGCCCATCCGGCGTTCACCTCGGATGAAAATGGGCGCTCCGCCTCGTAGAGAGGCCCCGCTGGGGCGTCTCACAGCCCATCGACCGCCGGCGTCCTCACACAAATGGCATTCGACAGAGAGACAGTTGAAGCAACCCCGGACCGGCGGCCGACACGGGACACAATCCTGCCAGGGTAGGTGATGGGGCGGTTCGGTTAAGCGGAAAACCCTCAGCGCGTCGGGCCCAATAGCTCCTCGCGCAGCCGGCGTATCACGGTCTGAAGCTCTGCCTCATCCAGGTTGAACGGGTCGACCGCCAGCTCATCGGGGGCGCCGAGATTGTGGAGGAATATCGGAGGGTCGCCGTCGGCCATCGCCGAATACACCTGGTCCCTGCTGGGCCCGTTCCACTCTCGGGTATACGTCATTAGCGCCGTCGGAATCAGGTAGCTGTGATCGTCATGCTCGATAGTCACCCTGAGCCCGGGAAACTCGACTAGGGCATCGACGACCTGCTGGCACATCTCACGATAGCGCCGCGTCTCCGCTTCCTCGTCTTCCTCGAGGAAGAGCTGCAACGCGATAAGAAGCCCTACGATCTCCTCTTTGGCGACCTTCATGCCTCGCCCGATGAACTGACGCGGACTGGCGTTGGCCGATGCGGCCTCGATTAAGTCGGCCCGCCCGCATAGGATTCCGGTCCCTTGGGGGCCGCGGACTCCCTTGCCTCCGCTGTAGATGACCATGTCCGCGCCCTCAGATATGTACTTGCGGAGGTTGGCCCTGGGAGGAATCGCACCGGCGGCGTCTATTATAACCGGCACATCTCGCGCATGCGCCATCTCGCAGACCTGCTCGAGCGTGAGGGCGCGACGTGATATGAACGGGGCTAGGACGTAAGCGACCGCTGCCGTACGGTCTGTAAAGGCCCCCTCGAGCTGCCACGGATGGCAGCGACGGCCATCGCCGAACCCGACCAGCTCGGCCCCCGTGGCTCGGTAGAGCTGGTCGTAGGGGAACCGATGGCTGTTGTGGATAAGGACCTCGTTCTTGAGGCCGGTGGTATCGGGTAGCTGCGCCATCTTGACCGGATCGGAGCCGGCCGTGCAGGCGGCCGCCTGTAGTATGAGCCCCCCCGCCGAGCCACTGGTCACCAGGCCCGCCTCTGCGCCCGTAACTTTGGCTATGGTCTCGCTAGCCTTCCTGTTGAGCTCTTCGATGCTGACCATCACGGCGGCGGCCTGGTTCATGGACTCCATGACTTCGGGGCGGAGCTTGCTGCCTCCATACTGGGTGACGGCGCCCGACGCGCAGATTATCGGACTGATGCCTATGGCGCGATAAACGGCTGCAGGGTCATCGTCGCGTGTCATGAGGTACCTCTGTCAGGTTTTCGGCGGCCCCTCTCACAGGGTAGCCTGGCAGATTATACCACCCGCGCCCGCTCGGTTTACTCGACAACCAGAGTCCCAGTTGTCTCGCTCTCCGCGTAGCGGATTGTGAACTCTCCGGCGGCATTTGGGACGAAATCGAACGTGGTAATGATTCCGCTCATAACGTTCTGCCCGTCCGCCGAGGGAGTGTAGAAGGGCTCGATAGACACCGTGTCTCCTCCCCTTAAGGCAGTGTTGTAGAACCTGACCCGTATGTCCTTCTGGACGACGATCCTGTCGGGTATGATTCGACCGCGTCGGAGGTCGTGAATCAGTGAGAACTGCTGAAGACCTAGCTCCGGCGTTACTTCCCTGGCCTCTTCCAGGCTATCTACGACTATGAAATCGCCCTCATAGCCGTGTCCCACATTGTGCATCTTGAATTCTCCGGACTCGTCCGACGTGAACTCCTCTACACCCGAGGTCCCAGGAGGGAAAAAGTTCGTGCTTTGCAGAAAGGGCTCGATCCTAAACTGATTAACGTGCTCGCTATGCAGCCTCGTCATGAAGAGCTTCAACGGCACGTCCTTGAGAACCACGACTCTGGGTGGGAAGAATCCTCTCGCGGAGTAGTCCTCTATTGTCGCGATCTGCTGTTCCTTGGGAAGCGGGCCGGGGGCAGTTGCAGGAGTAGGGGTTGGGGGAACCGGAGACGGAGTCGGAGCAGGAGTTCGAGTCGGTGTCGGGAGCGCGGCAGTCTGAGTCGGCGTTGGGGGTGCAGGAGTTTGCGTCGGCGGCGTCGGAGCGGGAGTCTGGCCCGGGATTGTGACAGTAGTCGGAGCCGGCGCGACTGTTGGAATGGTCGTCGGAGTCGGAGTTGGTTGCTCAGCTACAACGGTAGGAGTTGGCGTAGGCTCGGGCGTCGCAGTCGTGGTGGGCGTTGCCACAGGTGTCGATTGCGCTGCGGCTACGACCGCTGGCGTCGTCGTCGGCACATGCTCCATCTCCTCCATGTCTTCCATGGTAGGCGGCGGAGGCACGACTGCGGTCACCGCCTCTCCGCCTTCGGAGACCACGAACCAGGTCTCGCCTACGTTCTGCCCCAGGGCGTCGCCTGGTATTGGGTCAGCGGCAAAGTAGTACAGCGGCCAGCCGTTGAAAGTGACCTGGGTATACCCGTCCTCGCGGGTGACACTCCCCAGTGAGGCGCTATCCACACCCTCCTCGGCAACCGGATCGCCAACCGTCAGAAAAGAAGGCCAGGCCAGCGCGCACCCGCGCGTACATGTGGGCTCGGCTCTTTCGTCGTCGGTAAACAGGTACAAGGTGCGCCCGATCAGATCGGTAAGGATAGTCCCATAGTCCGGGTGCCGGGAGGTCGACGCCTTGGCGTTGCGCTGGATAGCCGCGCCGTGTGTAGAGAGGACGTACCAGATCTCGCCCGAGTTCTGACCCTTGGCGTCCCCCGGTTTCACATCCGGCGCAAAATAGTACAGCGGCCAGCCATTGTAGGTAACCTGAGTGCCGCCGTCCTCTCGGTCAATGCTGCCCAGCCGGCCAGCCGATACGCCGGCGTCCGCGACGGGTTCGCCCACTGTGAGTAGCGGGGGCCAGGCCCTGGCACACCCGGTGAAGCAGTTGGATACATTCCGCTCATCGACGGTGAACAGGTACAAAGTACGTCCGCTGGCATCGACGAGAATGGTCCCCAGCTCAGGGTGTTCGGAGGTAGTCACCAGGGCGTTGTCCTGGATGGGGCCGCCGTGGACGGAAACCGCGAACCATATATCACCCACGTCCTGGCCCATTGCGCTGCCGAGCTGGGCGTCGGCGGCAAAGTAGTAGGGCGGCCAGCCGTTATACGTGACCTGCATGGCACCATCTTGTCGGTCTAAGGTGCCCAACGCACCTTCTGTCACTCCCTCCTCGGCCAGCGGGTCTCCAAACGTCAACAGTGGGGGAAACGCCTCGGCGCAGCCTCCCGAGCATTTGGAAACCTTACGCTCGTCGTTGGTAGAAAGGTACAAGGTGCGGCCGGTAGGATCAGTGAGAATCGCCCCCAACTCAGGGTGATCCGTCAGCTTGATCGTGGCCGGCTCACTCGGCAGGATTAGGAGTCGGCTGGGTCGTCGGAATCGCTGTCGCCGCGACAGGTGACGGTACAGCAGGAGAAACGACAACCGCGGCCGGGCTCGGCTCGCGAACGGCCGGCGTCCGGGTAGGCTCGGTGGTCCCGCCACCACAGGCGGCTAAGAAGACAACGAATATGGCAGCGAGCGAGCCAATCCGCAACATCCGTCCTCCATCCAGGGCTCGCATCTTACTACGCTCGAAGAGTCAGCGCCCGATGCCATGGGAATTCATCTTCACAGCGACAAGGACCGGAAAACGGCTGCCATCCCCATCTTGTCTATAGCGCCTGAGGCGATATCCACCATAGCTTGGTACAAACGCTGTTCCGGGTCTTTGATCGGCACGCCGTTGATCTCCAGAAAGACGAGGGCGCATGCGAGAGCCGTGCGCTTGTTGCCGTCGAAAAGGGGGTGGTTTCTCGATAAATGGAAGGCGTATGCGGCCGCCATCTCATAGAGGTCTCGATGCAGCCATTCTCCGCCGAACGAGGCGCCCGGCATGTCCAGGGCAGACCGGAGAAGACCCATGTCCCGAATCCCAGGCCGGCCGCCATAGCGCTCAACCTGGTCGACATGGACCCTGACCACGTCCGCCAAGCGCAGGAATATCGGCGCCATGAGCCTGGGACCGCTAGTCGGCCAGCTTGCTCAGAGTGTCGCCGTGACGAGCGTTGACCCGGCCCAGGGCCTCGGTAACGCGTTCGTGTCGTTCGCCGTCCCGAGCAGGTGAGATTATCAGACTCTCGCCGTCGGTAACGATCTCCAATGGCGTGGTCATGTCGATATGCAGGACTTCCAAGAGCGCCTTGTCGATGATCAGAGCGGCACTATTCCCATGCTGAGTAAGGGTCTTGATCATTGTCCATCACCAAGATTTAGTGTGAGGTGCATCATTGTATATACATTATAGCACCACACGGGCCCACGACATTTCAGGCAGAATCTAGCAGCACGGTGACCGTCTAACTTCGTGTGCGGGTTTTCGAGATGTCTCCCTGAGTCCCGCATCGGGACGAAGGGCCTGGGGTGGTTGGGCTCCCTCGTCCCACCAGCCTGCCAAGTACATTCAATCGGGTACTGCCTGCCTGTATGACCAAGTCCCCACCCCAGATTCTTCCCCCGACGCGGCGTCGGGGTCAGAAAACATTACGTTCCGTCCTCGTTTAGCTAGGATTCCAGCAGGCCCGCCACAGAGAGGTCCTCGTCGAGTTCATCCCAGTGAATCCCTACGCCGTTTCCGATCAGTCGCCAGTTTTCTCTCTGGGCTTCGTTAGCCTGTCTCAATCGGGGGAACCACTCGATAGGCACACCTAACTCCCGCCCGTCCACGAGGCGAACGTGCATCATGTCGCTATCGAACCACACCTGTGAGGCCTTGGCGTCAAGTGGCCTGGCTACCGAAGAACTCATCCCACTTCTCCTTCAAGAAATCCGACTGTTCAAGAACTATCCGTCTCAATTCAGTTAGCTCGTGGCTCCTGAAGTTGGCTGAAGCAGCGAGACTGACTGGCGCAACCCAGAACTTTGCGTACCTGCCCGCCGCCTCGACATGGATGTGAGGAGGTTCATCCCGCTCGTTGCTGAAGAAGAAAAAACGAAACCCTCCTATCCTCATGACAGTTGGCATGGTGGGTAACTCCCCGCGGAGAATAACATCGTCTATCTTTGCTGACAGCTAGTCAAGGTGCTCGTGTGTGAGGTCGGGGCTAGTCGTCTTGGTGATATCAACCAACCTACGACCGTTGTCAAAGGCGCACTGCGAAGCCAACGTTGATTCTCTCGCAAAAAGTCTGTGTAGGTCGAATTAGAACAAACGTACCCACGTCTGGGTACAATATACAGTCTCTGTTCCGTATACTACCCCAACATACGGTATCGCTCAGATGTGCTAAATCTCTGGAACTTCCTCAAAACGGATTTTTACGAGGGAATCAACGTTGCCTAATTGTCAATCCAGCCTGTCGGCTTGGCCCCGGAACGTACGCACGTGCAAACCGCGTTTGGCGGCTTCTGCTTCCTCTAGGGCCTCGACCTGATCAACGCCCATACGCCACAGGCCGGCTGTGTTGAAGTTGTCATCTAGCTCAATATACATGGCAACATCAAACAGGTATCCCTTATTGCGTCCGAAACGGCCTAGGCGCCCAGCGGGATTCACTTCAGGCGTCGTCCACGACTTCCTCGCCTTGATCTGGACGCGAAGCTCTCCCGATCTAGCATCGTAGCCGTCTGACGGCTCCCACATCAGGTCCATCTTCTGGCACGCTGTAAGCTCTCCTATCAGCGGAGGCAGTTCTCGTCCCCCAAGCTCTAACTCCTTCGCCGCTCTCCTCGCTGCTTGTAGGAGTCGTTCCTGCGCTTGAGTTAGCGCTATGTTGCCTCCTTACATAACCACCATAGCGTCGCCGAAGCTGTAGAACCGATAGCGACGCTCGGCCGCCTCACGATAGGCCCTGAGTACCAGCTCCCTGCCGGCAAACGCGCTGGTGAGCATCAAAAGCGTAGAGCGCGGCAGGTGGAAGTTGGTCACGAGCGCGTCGACTACCCGGAAGTCGTGCCCGGGGTGGATGAAGAGGTCGGCCCAGCCGGAGCCTGGCGCGACGGCTTGATCAGTACCACTCTGAAGGGAGGCGGCCTGCTCCAGCAGCCGCACCGCTGTCGTGCCCACGGAGATGATCCTCCGGCCGTCGCGCTTGGCCCGGTTCACGGCGTCGGCGGCCTCCGGACTGAGCTCCCAGTATTCGGAGTGCAGCTCGTGAGACGCAACGTCTTCCGATCTGACCGGGCGGAACGAGTCCCAACCGACGTGCAGGGTCACGAACGCAAGTTCAGCCCCGACAGCGCGTATTCTGTCCAGTAGGCCGGGGGTAAAGTGCAGACCGGCAGTCGGCGCGGCGACGCTACCAGTAATACGGGCGTAGACGGTCTGATATCGCTCGGTGTCTTCCAGAGGTTCGTGGACGTACGGAGGCAAAGATATAACGCCGAGCCTGTCGAGGTCCTCCTCGCTGGACAGACGGATGATCCTGTCGCCACCGGCCTCGACTCGTTGGACCTCGCCGTCCAACCGGTATCCATCGCGCGAGACCTCGAACCTGTCTCCTTCGCGCATCCCATGGCCAGGGCGTGCGAGCGCCCGCCAGACTCCGGGCGAGAGGCGGTGCAGTAGGAGAAGCTCTATCTTACCGCCTGTGCCAGAGCGTGTGCCGTGCAGCCTCGCGGGGAATACTCGGCTGTCGTTGAAAACGAGTAGGTCACCTGGGCGCAGGTATTGGGGCAGATCATAAAAATGGCGGTGCTGGATGGAGCCGTCGGCCCGGGAGACGACCATCAGCCGGGAGTGGTCCCGAGGGTCCATCGGGGTCTGAGCTATCAGCTCCTTCGGCAGATGGTAGTCGAAGTCGCTCGTCTTCATGCCAGCGCCGCTCTGCAGCTCCGGACGCCCGTCACCCATCAACCGAAAGTCGGGCCGCCTTGAGGGTGTTACTCAGCAACATCGCGATGGTCATTGGGCCAACCCCGCCGGGCACCGGGCTGATAGCGGCCACCTTCTCGGATACCGGGCCAAAGTCCACGTCGCCGACCAGGCGGTAGCCGCTCTTTCGCTTCGGCGCTTCGACCCGGTTGATGCCGACGTCGATGACCATCGCGTCTTCGTTAACCATGTCCGCGGTGATAAACAGGGGCTGTCCTATCGCCGCGATTAGGATGTCTGCCTGTCGAGTGACAGAGGCCAGGTCATTGGTCTTGCTGTGGCAAACAGTGACTGTCGCGTTGGCACCTGTCATCCGCTGCATCAGTAATATCGAGATTGGCTTGCCGACGATCTCGCTCCGGCCGCATACGACGACGTGCTTACCGGCAGGGTCAAACCCACTGCGTAAGAGCATCTGCTGTATGCCCGCCGGCGTAGCCGGAACGAATCGGTGTCTGCCCTCCACCAGTCGCCCCATGTTAACGGGATGCAGGCCATCGACGTCCTTGTCCGGGCTGATGGCTTCGATAACGGCATTCTTGTCGATATGGTCGGGCAGCGGAAGCTGTACCAGGATCCCGTGGAATTGCTCGTCTTTGTTGAGTTCTTCGACCTGTGCAAGCAAAGCGTCTTGGGAGACGTCGGACGAGAGCCTGACATCTTCGGCCACCATGCCCGCCTCTGTAGCCGCGCGTTGCTTGTTGCGGACGTATACGGCCGATGCGGGGTCGTCCCCTACCAGCACGACCGCCAGTCCTGGGACGACACCATGCTCGTTCTTTGTTTCCGCTACCCCTTGCGCCACCTCGTCCCTAATCTCCGCCGCGAGGTGTATGCCGTCGATCAGCTTGGCTTTCAAGTGATGAATAACCTCCATCGGACGACCCGCCCCAATTATATACGGCCGCTCCCTGCAGAATGAAGCCGCTTTCAATTGGCCGGTACCACGACTATAATGTCGCCGACCCGAGAGCTCTCGGGAACCCTGATTAGGCGAGGCCAGCGACAGTGAGCAAATTCCGCGAAGCGGTAAACTCAGGCAGTTTCGTCGTCACCTGCGAGCTAAACCCTCCCAAAGGCACCGATCTGGGCCGGCTTTACGAGAAAACGGACTTACTCAACAGGACGGTGACCGCGTTCAACATTACCGACTCTGCCGGCTCGAATATGACGATGGCGCCGATCGCGGTAGCTCATCTCTTGATGGATAGGGGCATCGAGCCGATACTTCAAATCACCGGTCGGGACAGGAACAAGATCGCGTTGCAGTCGGAGTTGCTGGCCGCGCACGCGCTGGACATCGACAACGTCCTTTGCATGAGCGGCGACCCGCCGGGGCGTGGCGACCACCCCGACGCCACGGCCGTCTCGGACCTCGATGCCATCGGGCTCCTGCATGGCATCAAATCTCTACAGACCGGCAAAGACATCGCCGGCAACGACCTCAAAGGTGCGCCGTCTTTCTACCCGGGCGCTGTAGTCAATCCGGGATCTAGCGATCTGGACAAAGAGGTCCAGCGCATGGAGGAAAAGATCGACGCGGGCGCCGTCTTCTTCCAGACTCAGGCGGTCTACGAACCTGAGGCGTTCGAGAAGTTTGCAGACCGAACCCAGCGATTCGGCGTGCCGGTCTTGGCGGGCCAGATCGTCCTCAAGTCGGGCAACATGGCGAGAAACCTGAACGCGAACCTGCCCGGCGTACACGTGCCGGACGAAATAATACGACAGATGGACGACGCCGAGGACCGGTCCCAGGCCAGCATCGAGATTTGTGCACGCCTCATCGAAGCGCTACGCCCAATGTGCGGTGGGGTTCATATAATGGCCATCGGCTGGGAGAACAGGATTCCCCAGATCCTCGAAGGGGCGGGTCTGTCGGAAGGCTAGACCTCTCACGCGTGGGCGGGGTGCTTCCTTATAGCGCTCCCTGGTCATTCGACACTCGGTCCCAGACCACCTGCCTGCAGCACAACCTTGATTCCCTCGTAAAAACCCGTTTTGAGGAAGTTCCAGAGATTTAGCACATCTGAGCGCTACCGTATGTTGGGGTAGTATACGGAACAGAGGCTGTATATTGTACCCAGGTGTGGGTACGTTTGTTCTAATTCGACCTACACAGACTTTTTGCGAGAGAATCAACCTTATCTCCTCAAGGGAATAAAATGCTGGTTAGTGGTGTCGATATTATTGAGATACACCGCATCAGAGACGTAGCGGCGAAATACGGCCAGCGCTTCCTCCGACGTATCTACACCGAGGGAGAGATAGCCTACAGTCGAGGCCGCGCGCCTCAGCTTGCTAGCCGATTCGCCGCTAAAGAAGCCGTTATGAAGGCGCTCGGCACTGGGATTCGGGGCGTTAGCTGGCGGGATATCGAAGTCGTCAGGCAAAGGGGTCAGGCGCCAACAGTCCAGCTGCGGGGTGGTGCGCTCGCCCGAGCCGAACGAATGGGTATAGTCCACTTAGCGCTGTCGCTTTCTCACTCGGAGGAATACGCCGTAGCGTTTGTCGTGGGGGAGACCTCGTCGGACGACGGTGCTTGGCTCAAAGAGTAGTAGTCGATGAAGATAGTAACCTCCGAGCAGATGCGCCAGATCGAGGAGCGCTCGCAGCAGGCGGGGGTGTCGACCGACGCACTCATGGAGAACGCCGGCCTCGCGATGGCAAGGCGCGTCCGGCAACACCTGGGCCTCGTCACCGGCACCCCCGTGGTCGTGCTGATTGGCCCGGGAAACAACGGAGGCGACGGACTGGTGGCGGCGCGGCATCTTCACGACTGGGGAGCGCACCTCACCATATACCTCTGTACCGACCGACCGGCCAGAGACCCCAAGCTGGCCATACTGCGTGAGCACGCGGAGGATATCCACCTCATCTCGGCGGATGGTGGTCTCGCTCGCCTCAGAAAGTCTCTCAACGGGGCTCATATGGCCGTCGACGCCGTGCTCGGCACCGGGCAGTCTCGGCCCATTGAGGGGACGATAAGAGAGGCGCTACTCGAACTGGCAGCCGCGAAGGCCAGACGGCCGGAGCTCCGCGTCCTCGCCCTGGACCTACCGTCCGGACTTAACGCCGATACCGGAGACGTTGACCCAACGTCCCCGGCCGCCGACATCACGGTGACACTGGGCCGCCCTAAAGTAGGTCTTTATGTCTTCCCTGGGGCTGAGCACGCTGGGCAGGTAGAGGTCGTGGGCATAGGTTTGCCCACCGGCCTCGACAGCGGCGTCGGACTTGAGCTGATGACCAACTCACGGGCCGCATCACTGCTCCCAGCGCGGCCGTTCTCCGCCCACAAGGGCACCTTTGGACGAACGCTCGTGGTGGCAGGTTCAAGAGACTACGTGGGTGCCGCTTACCTCGCGGCAACCGCCGCTGCGCGCTCAGGGGCCGGTCTGGTGACCCTGGCGGTCCCCGAGAGCATCCACTCTGCGGTCGCCGCAAAGGCGACCGAGCCGACCTACCTCTCCCTCCCCGAGTCCCCTTCCGGTGGGCTTTCACCCGACGCGGCTGACATGGTCCTCCAAAGATTGTCGGAGTATGACTCACTTCTCGTGGGCTGCGGACTTGGACAGGCCCCTACGACCGGGGAGTTCCTGGAGCAACTTCTGTACTCAGACGCGTCCCTACCACCGACTGTCGTCGATGCTGATGGTCTGAACCTCCTTTCGCGGGACCCAGGCTGGTGGCAAAAGCTCCGGTCGCACGCGATAGTAACGCCTCACCCTGGGGAGATGGGGCGACTCACCGGCTTATCCACTGAACAGGTGCAACAAGACCGGATCCGAAAAGCTACCGAGTCGGCAACTACGTGGGACAAGGTCGTGGTCCTAAAGGGAGCATACAGTGTGGTAGCCCTTCCCTCCGGACAGGCCATGCTGAGCCCATTCGCGAACCCGGGGCTCGCCTCCGCGGGTACCGGCGACGTCCTGGCGGGGACCATTGCAGGGTTGCTTGCGCAGGGCCTAAGTCTGGAAGACGCCGCCGCGCTGGGCGTGTTTGTCCACGGCAGGGCCGGCGAAAAGGTTAGAGAAGATCTAGGCGACACCGGTATGCTCGCCAGCGACCTGCTGCCTGCTCTACCAAGAACGATCAAAGAGCTGAAAACAGGGTAGGGGGTACAGGGTACGGGGTTTAGGGTCCCACACCCCCTACCCCGTACCCCGAACCCCGTATCCCGCACCCAAAGCCATGGCCCACCTGACAGGAGAGGAACGTGCGCGGTACGTGGCGAAGATGTTCGCCCGTATCTCCGAGCGCTATGATCTGCTGAACACGGTCATGACGGCTGGCCGCCACCATGCCTGGCGTCGCCTGGCCGCAGAGGTGGCCGTCGACGGCACGACCGGGCGGGCGCTGGACGTGGCGACCGGCACCGGTGACTTTGCGCTGGCGGTCGCTCATGCATCTTCCGTCGACCACGTCGTAGGCCTTGATTTTACTCAAGAGATGCTGCTGGTGGCCGCGCGCAAGGCGAGCGTGGACGGCCTAGCGGACCGCGTGAGCTACGTGCTCGGCGACGCGCACAATCTCCCTTTTCCCGACGACCACTTTGCCTGCGCCACCGTCGGCTTTGGCATTCGCAACTTCATCGATGTGCCTAGGGCGCTGCGTGAGCTGACGCGAGTGGTAAGAGCAGGCGGACGTATCGTACTGCTGGAGATAGTCCGGCAAGAGGGTTTCGGCCCGATAAGCCGGCTGTTTCCCCTCTACTTCAGGTATGTTACGCCGTGGCTGGGGGCCATCTTCGCCGGCGAAAGGGAGGCGTATACCTACCTACCAGAGTCAGTCCAGGGATTCCTGACGGCTGGGGAACTGGCCAGGACGATGGAGGAGGCTGGCCTCCGCAACGTGGCCGTCCGAAAGCTGGCGCTCGGCACTGTCGCTATCGTCACGGGGGAGAAATGAACGGAATTGCGAAGCCCTCATATCATTGACAGCCGATCTATCGGGCCGTAGAGACGCCCCGCTGGGGCGTCTCAAAAGTCCCTTCTCCCCTTGCGGGAGAAGACTAGGATGAGGGGTCTTGACGGAAAGGCGACACCAGCTGTCACTAGATGACCGTTTCCGGCGATTTGCCGGATCACCCTCACCTTAATCCTCTCCCTTCAAGGGAGAGGAAAGAGGCGACCCGTTTGCGAGAGCAGTTCTTAGACGCCCCGCTGGGGCGTCTCGGCCTTGTCGTACGCCGTTGTGCCGTCCAGGTCTTCGGCTACTTGAAGCTCTTTTCGCCCGCGCGAATCGGCACCTTAAGCCGGTTCTCGAATGGCGTTAGCGGACAGCTCCACTGCTCGTTGTACGCGCAATACGGGTTGTAGGCGTAGTTGAAGTCCAGGACTACCTTATCCCCCCATGAAGCTCGTGAATCTCCAGATAACGACCGCTGGGGTATGTCTCGTCTCCACTGGTCGCGTCGGCAAATGGTAAAAAGAACTCGCCGCCGCTGGTGTCCTTGAATACCGTCAGCTCCGCGGGCTCGCCATCGACCTGGAAGGCGACCTTTCCCCAACGCACATATGAGGCTACGTCTCCAGTGCTCGTCTGCATCTCGATAGCCTCGTCTGTATCAAAAGTGCCCACCTCCAGCTCGAGCCTTAACCCGAATCCACCGAAGGACACCGATGGACGGCGTGAGGAAAGCGGAAGGGGGGTGAGGGAGCTACAGGGGAAATAGCCTGGGTTCCATTTGGGGTAGGGAGGTCGGCGGACGGTCTTCATCGCCGCACAGGGGCCCCTATGGCCGTCTGCGGGAGCTGCGATGCGCGGGATGGCGAGAGAATACGCAGCAGGGAACTCTCTCGGACCGGGCTGGCACGAGTCTGCGGGGATCTTCGGTTGTCCGGTGGGTGGGTCGGTCGCCGACGGTGCCGTCAGGCCGGGAGTGGAATGGCTCGCAGCCGGGCCAAGGCGCGGCTGAACTTCTCAGCCCAAGGCCAGCGATCCGGAAGATGCAGGGTCAACCGGCGTGCCGAGCGGGTGAGCCGTCCGGCCAGGGAGAAGAACCGCCGCCGGAGGGTTTTGGTGGTGGCTATCCGCTCTCCCAGACCGATCCGCGCCGTCCAGCGGGCCAGGTTGTGGGCCATCGTCTGGACGGCCAGCCAGGCGCCGTTGGCGGCGAAGCGGCCCGAGGGGAGATGGTTCAGCCCGACGCCGTACTTGAGGTCGCGTATGGTATTCTCGATCTCGGCGTGGCGGCGATGGTCAGCCTCCAGTTCGAGCAACTCCCCGTCTCGGTCGGTGATGAAGCCATGATAGCTGTATTTGGCGAAGAGGGCCAGTTGGGAACCGGGCGTCGGCTTCACCCGCCGGACGATGAGCCGTACCGGCGCGGCGTCCGCCTCGGCCTGGAAGGGGGTGCAGGTGGTCTCGGCCACATCGGCGGCACCGTCCATCCAGTAAGGAATCGGCGTCCAGGCATCTTCGGGTATCGCCTCGATGAGATTGTGCAGGCTTTTGTGCTGGCGGATGGTGATGGAGAAGCGGACATCCATCTTGCGGCAGACGGATACCACGCCATGAGTGTAGAACCCGCTGTCGGCCCGTAGCGTGAGTCGTCCGTTGGCCCCGGCGTAGCGCACCCGTCCCACCGTCTCCCGCAGGAAGTGGGCGGCGCCGCGGGCGGTGTTGGCCCGGCCCTCGCGCAGCCGGGACATCAGCACGTCTCCGGTGCCGGCGGCGATGGCCAGCAGCGGGTGGTAGCCCCGCTTGCCGGTATAGCCGTGGTGGCGGGCGCCCTCCTTGGCCAGTCCGTAGGTCTCGCAGATGGTGGAGTCCAGGTCAATGGTCAGGGGCCCGTCGCCGGGTCCCGCCCCGGCCTGCCAAGCCCGGGCCAGCAACTCGCGGCTCACCCGGTCGAGTTGACGGACGTGGCCCCACCGGAAGCTGCGCAGGAAGGTGCCCAGGGTGGATGGCGCCTTGACCGTGCCGCCCAGGGTGCAGGCCGTCCCCCCGGTGCGCAACACATCGGCGTCGTCAATGCAGTCGCCCCCAGCCAGCGCAGACGCCACCAGCGTCATCATCTTGTCGCTCGTGTTCGCCCGCCCCGGGGCATCGCCCAGGTCGAGGCGCTGCCGGACGAGTTCGGGCAGGCCGAGGTGCCGCGCCAGGGTGGCCGGAAGGAGCAGCCCGGCATTGGCCACCAAGCGGCGGTCGTCGAAGGTGATTTGGATCCGGTCGGGGTGGTTGCGTGGCAGCATCTACTGGGTGCTCCTTTTCCGGGGTCGTTTTTTTGCTACAAAACCATTATCCCAGAAGCACAGGAGCGCCTTCTTGCCGCCTCAGGACGCTAACCCGACGCCCTCCTTCGGTGGATTCGGGCTTAACGCGGAGTTCTCATCGTAGTATGAGAGTCCGGAAAAGCTGCGCTGCTGTTCATCCGTCAGGGGAGAATGGTGGTCGCGGGTCAGGAAGTCGTCCTTCGACCGGCGGAAATCGGTGAGCTCTGACATCGTGCACTCCTGAACAGCCTTCTATAGGTACGATGCGAGGTGCTCGTGAGGGGTTCACACGCTCGCGGTCGCCCCTTCGCTACTGAACGGCTACTTGCTGCGCAGCTGAGGGAAAAGCACCACCTCTCGAATGGAGCGCTTCCCGGTAAAGAGCATTACTAGGCGGTCTATGCCCACGCCAAGGCCTCCCGTTGGAGGCATCCCATGCTCCATCGCCACAAGGAAGTCCTCGTCCAGTCGGTCCATGTCCTCTCCCTGGAACTGGGCGTGTAGCTCCTCCTGCTGTTCGAGGCGGTTTCGCTGGTCGATCGGATCGTTGAGCTCGCTGAAGGCGTTGCAGATCTCCATCCCGCCTACGAACCCCTCAAACCGCTCGACCAGACGAGGCTCCTCGCCTTTTTTCTTGGCGAGAGGCGACATCTCGACAGGGTAATCGACGAGAAACGTGGGCTGTATCAAGTGAGGTTCCACCGCTGTTGACAGCAGCTTGTCCATCAGGCCGCCCCAGCTCACCTGCCGCCCCTCATCGAGACCTACCCTCTTCATCTCAGTGCGCAGAGACTCGATATCGCTGTACTCCAGGAAGTCTATGCCGGTCTGTCGCTTGATCTCCTCGCGTAAGCTCAGCCTCTGCCAGGGAGGGGTCAAGTCTATCGACTCTCCGTCGAGCTCAATCTTTGTAGAGCCCAGCACTTCCTGCGCCAGGGTGGACACCATCTCCTCTACGAGGGACATCACGGCTTCGTAGTCGGCGAAGGCTTCATAGCTTTCCATCATCGTGAATTCGGGATTGTGAGTGAGGTCTATGCCTTCGTTGCGAAAGGTCCTGCCTACTTCGTAGACCTTCTCAAGTCCGCCGACGATGAGCCTCTTCAGGTAAAGCTCGGTGGCAATCCGAAGGTATAGGTCCCGGTCCAACGAGCTGTAGTGTGTAGTGAACGGCTGAGCGGTGCCACCGGCGGCAATCGGTACTAGCACGGGTGTCTCGACCTCCATAAACCCGCGGCCGTCCATGAAGCGACGGAGCGCGCTCACGATACGGCTTCGCATCATGGCGACATCTCGCGCATCCTGGCTGGCTATGAGGTCCAGGTACCGCTGCCGATAGCGTGTCTCGACGTCCGCCAAGCCGTGCCACTTTTCGGGGAGGGGCCGCAGGGATTTAGAGAGAAGAGTCCAACTTCGCGCTTCGAGGGTGATCTCGCTGGTCTTGGTGCGGAACAGAGGCCCGCGGGCGCCGAGCCAGTCGCCGATATCCAGGTCTTTGACGGCCTCGTAGGAGTCCTGCAAAAGGTTGCCGCGCAGCAGCACCTGGATCCGACCGTGGCCGTCCAGCAGGTCGACAAAGCTCGCCTTGCCCATCCGGCGGAAGCCGACGATGCGCCCGGCTACGGAAATCTCAGAGGTGCGCCCGTCCTGGCCGAGGCGTTTCTCCTCAGACTCCAGGTACGAGACAGCTTCGGCATTGGTGTGGGTCCGCTCGAAACGAGGGGGGTATGGATCAATGCCCCTTGCTCGCAGATTGTGAAGCTTCTCGAGGCGGACCTTGAGCAGCGGGTTCTCTGCTTCCGGCACAGTGTTGGCAGCCTCCCGGCCGCGGACCTCATTTGATCTTCTTGATGGTCAGGTTCACGACGCCCGAAGGCGTTTCCACGTCGATAGTATCGCCGACCTTGCGACCCATAAGAGCAGACCCCACTGGAGACTTGAGGGATATCTTGCCCTCGAGAGGGGCGGCCTCAGCGCTTCCCACCACCTTGTAAAGCTTCTTAGTCCCGCCGTCTGTCACGACGGTAACTGATGAGCCGAACTGAACGGCCCCCTTTGAGCTCTTGGCCTTGGACGCTACAACTGCATTGGATAGGATATTCTCAAGATCAGAGATTCGCCCTTCGACGAAGGCCTGCTCGTTCTTGGCCTCTTCGTACTCAGCGTTGTCTACGGTGCCGCCGGTCTCGCTCGCCTTGTGGATCTGCGAGGCTACCTCTTTGCGGCGGACCGTCATCAAGTGGTCCAATTCCTTTTCGAGGTTCTCTTGGCCTTCTGAGGTTAAATAGACTTCCCTTTGCGCCATCCTCTGCCCCCAATACCGAAAAAGCTGAGAGGCCACCGCCACTCGGTAGCTCAAGTCTCAGCCTACGATACATTGTAGCCTCCGTAAGAGGATTTGTAAATCTCTAGGGCTTCCTGGCATCCTCCGTACGGTAGTTTTGTACAAAGGCTAACTCTTTTCCTAAAAAAGTGGACAAAGCTCTGCTTTAACTGGGCGAGTAGCTCATGCTACGATTCCGTCTGGATTGGCGGTGGGCAGACGCTGATGCGTACGCGGATCACCGGGGGCAAGGACAGGGGCCGTAGGCTCCGTTCGGCGAAAGCGACCGGCCTGAGGCCCACCTCGGAAAGGGTACGAGGGGCCATATTCTCGATGATCGGCCGGGACGCCGTCGAGGGCAACCGCGTCCTTGACCTGTATGCAGGCACCGGGGCCTTGGGCATCGAAGCCCTCAGCCGAGGAGCAGGGTGGGCCGACTTCGTAGAGGTCCACGCTGGCAGGTGCGCCGAGATACGAGAAGCCGTACGCGAACTGGGCTTTGCCGCCCACAGTCATGTGTACCGGGCGAGGGTCGAAAAGGGGTTGGAATCGGTGAAGGGCGGCTACGATCTTGTTCTGATCGACCCGCCGTACGATCTGGACCCATGGGACTTCTTAATGGACCTTTTGAACAGTAGCCGGTTGGTGAGTGAGAAAGCCCTTGTGGTAGCTGAGCATCGCTACCAACGCCAGCTTGCGGAGGTCTATGGCCGCATGGTTCGAGCTAAAAACCGACGTTACGGCGATACCGCTGTCTCGATCTACGAGGTTGGGTCGTCTAATGGCTAGCGCCATCTACCCCGGTAGCTTCGATCCGGTCCACAACGGTCATGTGGACATCGCGGTCAGGGCCTCACATCTGTTCGATCGGCTCTCCGTAGTGGTATACGACTCGCCTCCAAAACAGGTGCTTTTCACGACGGAACGACGGGTGGCCCTATTCAAGGAATCCGTGGCACATTTGCCTAATGTCGACGTAACTCCGTTCAGCGGGCTCGTGCCGGCTCACGCAAAGAAGTTAGGGGCGCGATTTATTGTCAGGGGGCTTAGGGCTGGCTTCGACTTCGAGACAGAGTTCGAGATGGCACTGATGTGGCGGAATCTGGACCCGGAAGTCGATGTTGTCTGTATGATGAGCGCCCTTGAATATCAGTTCGTTTACTCTAGCCGGATCAAAGAAGTGGCGAAACTAGGAGGTGACATTCGAGGGCTAGTACCTGAGGCCGTAGCTACCGCGTTAAGCAAAGTTTAGAGAGCTGCCTCGTGAATGCGAGGCTCTGAAAGGGGGAGTACCATCGAAATCGAAAGGATCATCCAAGAGGTAGAGGCAATATCCAACTCAGCGACCCGTGTGCCAGGCTTGCGTAGGCGGGTGATGATCGATCTGGACCGTCTGATCAGCGTGGGAGAAGACTTGAAGTCCTCCGTCCCCTCAGACATCCAGGAGGCAAGAGAAGTTCTCAAGCAAAAAGAGAGCATCGTCAATCAGGCGCATCTCGAGTCCCGCCGAGTCAAGGAATCGGCCGAGCAAGAGTCCCAGGAGCTGATGACCGCCTCTCAGCAGGAACATCAGTCCAGGGTGGACGAGACCGAGATTGTGAAGGCGGCTGAGGCGAAGGCCGAAGAGATCAATCAGCAGGCCCTTCAAGACGCCCAGCAGATAGACCAGGACGCCCAGCGGCGGTCCTACCGCATACTGGAAGAGGCCGAAGCGACAGCCGGCTCTCGACGAGAGGGAGCCGACCAGTACGCGAGAGAGACCCTGTTCGAGCTCGAGGAACGTCTGTCGGTGCTCCTAGGTCAGGTGCGCAAAGGAATCGACGCGCTGGGCCTGGACGTGGAGGCCAGGACTCCCGATAGGTCGCCGACCGTTGCGGAGACACTTGAGGAGTTAGCCGTCAGCTAACGGCTATCCGTCACGCCTGCCATGGGTTTCTGACGGTCCATGGCGGGCGAGCATCCTACGCCTGCGCGACGCGGACCCGGGCATAAGGTACTTTGGGAGCGCTCCTGTCCCTTCTCCCGGCTTTGCGGAGAAGGTGAGCTTGCCCTGAGTCCACCGAAGGGATGAGGGGGTTCCCTCTGAAACAGAGTGCAACGTCGCTCGCTGAGCAGGTACTCAAGAACAGCGGCCATATATCCACATCCAGGACAAGGCATCATGGAAGTAACATTCGGAGCGCTCTTGGCACTTATTCCGGGGTGGGAGAAGGTTAGTCCCTACCCGGAGTCTGTCGAGGGGATGGGGGGGATACCGTGGAACACAGTTGCGACGCTGCTTCCTGAGCACTTACATGAGGATTTCGCCGAACGAGTATTTGATGCGCCTGAGCGCCGTTTTCCCTCTCCGGCCATCGGGGTGGCCAGCCGCGAGAACCTTGCCAGGGACTACGCGACTGCTTCAGTGTCCACCACCTAGACACCCCGCCTTTCCACCACAAATCACCTCAAACTTGTCTCCTTGAGTCCCGGACACAAGGCAACGAGCTACGGGCCACCGCGCAGTGGCCCGTAGCTCGTTTGAAGAGGGGAGGCGAATCCAGAGACTAAAGGTCTCCTAGCTGCGTCGGAGTCTCGGTACCCACCTGCCGGGGCATCCGGTGAGGGCGAATCTGGACTACTTCGGTATCGATTCCCGACCCCACGCCGCCGCCAAATCCCGTACTGCTGCTGGTTGACCGGTAGACTCCGGTGACTTCGATCTCGCGACGCGTCTGGATCGCAACGAAGCCGTCTACTAGCTTGTCTCGGTTGTCGAGCCTGCTAGCGCCGTCCGCAGCAGAGTCGATGTCGTGCACCAGCACGTCGATGCAGCGGAGCACGAGGGTCTGGGCCTCGGACACGTGCTCAGCTAGACGTGTATGGCCCTGCTTCTCCGCATGCTCTGCCAGCCGGCCCAACGTCTTGGCTATCCGGCGCTCAAGCTGGAGCGCCGCGCGGAGGTATCCTGACTGTTCGAGTGCGATCGCCTCGTCCAGCGCGTTGATCATCCGCCTGATCGGCTCGATACCCAGCTCGGCGTCGGTAAACGTCGCATCGGTGCTGGAGTTGGACAACAGCCGCAGCACGCTCTCGAGCACCTCCCGGGCCTTCTCTTTGCCGGCGCAGACTAAGGTGGACCCCATTATTAAGACAGCACGAGGGCTAAATTAAGAGAGTCTCCCACCCCTGCGCTAGGTTTCACCAAGCCCGATGGCAGCCCTGCTTCTTCAGCTGCTGCTCCCCTTTCTTCCTGGCCATGTTGGTACACCTCTGCTGGGGTCCGGTAGCCCAAAGCCTGGTGAGGCCTCTGCCGGTTGTAGAACTCCAGGTAGGCATTGATCCCAGTTCGGGCCTCGGCGACGGTCTGGTAAGCTTTCAGATACACCTCCTCGTACTTGATGCTCCGCCACAGCCGCTCCACGAAGATGTTGTCCAGGTACCTACCCTTACCATCCATGCTGACCTGGACCCTCTGCTCCTGCAACGTCTGGGTAAAGGCCTCACTGGTGAACTGACTCCCCTGGTCGGTGTTGAATATCTCCGGTCGTCCCTTACCCAGGGCTTCCTCCAACGCCGCCACGCAGAAGCTGGTGTCCATGGTGTTGGAGAGCTTCCAGGCCAGCACGTGCCGGCTGTGCCAGTCCATGATGGCCACCAGGTACAGGAAGCCCTTCGGCATGGGGATGTAGGTGATGTCCGCGGCCCAGACCTGGTCGACCCGATTAACCTCCACTCCCTTCAGCAGATAGGGAAAGATCCGGTGTCCCGGCGCTGGTTTGCTGGTGTTGGGACGCCGGTAGATGGCTTCCAGACCCATCAACCGCATCAGCCTTCGAACCCTTTTTCGGCTCACCAGATAGCCCTGTTGCAGCAGCCAGGCCTTCATCTTCCTGGAGCCGTAGAAGGGGGTCTTCAAATACTGACGGTCCATCAGGGCCATCAACTCCAGGTCTTCTGCCCTGGTCGGTACCGACCGGTAGTACACCGAGGCCCGGCTGACGTCCAGCAGGATACATTGACGCACCAAAGACAGCTGCTGGTGGTCTCGGTCTATCATGGCTCGCCGTATGCTGCGACTCATAGACCGGACCTTTCCGACAAAAAATCGCGTTCCACCTTCAGCTGGCCGATGTGCCGGTAGAGGTGGTTAATCTGAGCTTCCTTGGCTTTCTCCTGGGATTTCTGATTGGTGGCAAATAGCTCCGGGGCTCCTTCCGCCAGGGCCCTTTTCCAGGCGTGAATCTGACTGGGATGGACCTCAAATCGGCTGGCCAGCTGGGCGATGGTCTCTTCCCCCGCAAGGGCGGCCAAGGCCACCTTGGCCTTGAACGCCGGACTGTGCTTATTCCTCGTCTGCTTCATGTCCTGCTCCTCCACGTCGGTTAGTTGCCGGTTATTTTAGGAGCTGGACTCTCTCTTAGCCAGTTGTCTAGTTTTTGGGTACCACCTCAGTGTTACGTGACAGGGGTAGTTGGCATCTGGCCGAACGGGATTGTCGCCGAAGCGCGGTTAGCCCCTCACGTAGGGGCGCATGGCGTACGGCCTTGTGGGGGGAAGGACTCCCCGCTGTGCGACCGAAAGGGGGATGGCCGGACTACGTCGGTGTGAACGGAAACCGGCCCTCAGCTGAGAGGGCCGAACGTAGTAATACGGGATACCTAACGACGGGAGGACGTGGGGTCTAGTTCCCCCACAAGGATGTAGAGGAATTCGCCGTAGTCGCGTTGTCGGTATCGGTTTCGCCGTCGGTCTCTAGACTATTCGACCCAGTGTCTGAGCCTGAACTGGCTGTCGGTGTGTTCTCATCGCCGGCTGCGGAGTCGGCGTCTGTCGTGATGCCGGCACGTCGGTCCGCCTGCACCTCGACGGTGGTCGTAGAATCGTCCGTTAACTTGTCGGTTGATCTCTCGGTTGTCCTCGTCTCAACGGTGCTCTGAAGCCGCTCGGCGGCTCTTCCTTTGATCTCGGTTGCAATGATCGCCTGCCCTTCGACCTTGGCGGTGACCTTGACCTCCACGCCGACGCGTACGACACCGCTAACTCTGGTGTTGCCTGTCACGACGATCCAGTGCCCCTCACCTTGATGCCACCGAGGGGAATGTTATCCGCACGTCGGATCGCCTCGACGACGCCCGCGAACTCGATCTCTCGAGGCGTCGCCGTCGGCGGTTCGACGGGCCTGTCAATCGTAGGAGGCCGGTCACCGGTTCTCGCGGTCGCGATCACGGCGGCCACTATCGCCCGGTCCCGCGTCGCGCCGGTTATCCTGACCGCGACGCCGGCCTCGAGCTCTCCGCGCACCTCCATCGTCTCTGTTATGTGTACCGCGACCCCGTTGACTGCGATAGCTGCGACGCCCCCTGCTGCACTTCTCTGAACCCTCTCGATCTTGCCTGAGATGTGTACCGCGGCGGGCCTCACAAGGTGGACAGCCCTGCTCAGTTCCACCTTCCTCGCTATGATCTCACCGTCCACGATCACAGCGTGGACCCTCACCCTCGTATCCCGGCGGAGCCGGACTTTCACGTCGGTGAGATCACGGAGCGCCACCGTCGTCCCATCGATTACCAGACGGACCGCCGTCTGCTGGTCTGCACCGTGCTCAATCGATTCGATTACTCCCTCGACCGTCACATCGTTCCCCGCTTGTGTAGCGGCCCTGTCTTCGCCCTTCACGTCGGTCGCATGTACCAGGCCATCTCTGCGCAACTCCCCGGCGATCTGGACCGACGCACCCTCGGAAACGTCGCCTCTGGTAGCGGCGAGCTGCTCTCTTCTGATCCTTATGCCATTGACCGTCAGGGTCCCGTCGGCGTTGACGGCTTCGACGACGCCTTCTATGTTGACCCGTTTGGCTTCTTGGCGGCCCGCCGACGTCGACTCGTCACTCACCTCGACGTCTCTGGCCGCGACCTTACCCCTCGCATCGATTATCGCTCTGATGTGGACCGTCTTGCCGGGTTCGAGCTCACCCTCGACCTCGGTCAGTTCGCTCGTCTCGATCCCGACGCTGTGTCCGCGTAAGAACACCTTCCCGTCTTCGATCCTGTCTATCTTGCCTCTGACGTCGACCTTCCTGGTCGCCCGCTCAACGTTCTGCTCGACCTCCACGATGGCTTGAGCCACCAGATCGTCCGTGCTACGGACCGCCCGTACCCGGACCGGGCTCCCGACACCGGGTTCGCCGTCGAGCTTCGTGTTTTCGTCTACCGCGATGGCGACGCCGTTGACTCGCCACTTGCCGTCTTCATCGATGCTGCGTAGATTGCCGACGATGTCTACTGTTCTCGTGTCGCGGTCGGGGCGTACGCCGACTTCGTTCTCCACCTCGCGGGCTTCGAGCGATCCATCGTCCAACCTTGATTCCCTCGTAAAAACCCGTTTTGAGGAAGTTCCAGCGATTTAGCACATCTGCGCGCTACCGTATGTTGGGGTAGTGTACGGAACAGAGACTGTATATTGTACCCAGGTGTGGGTACGTTTGTTCTAATTCGACCTACACAGACTTTTTACGAGAGAATCAACCTTCTGGCTGTAACGTTGATCCTTTGGCCGACCCTGGGCTCGCCGTCGGTATCGCTGCGGACTGTGACCGCCACTCGGCTTCCACTGACGATCCACCGCCCCTGCTGGTCCTTGCCTTTATATACGCCGACCAATCTGGTCTTCGACTCGACGACCTCGGACCGGGCCCGAGACAAGACCTCGCGGGCCACTAGTTTCCCCGAGGCCGCCAGCTCTGCGTCGATTCGGATCACCTGCCCTATGTTGAACCCACGCTCGTGGCGGGTGCTGGAGCGTATCGAGACCTTGGTCCCGCCGACGATCCAGTCGCCGTCCTTATCTATACGCTCGAAGACTCCGGTTATCGTCGCGTCACTGGAGGCCTCGTCTTCCGAAGGTTGCTGGTCGGTTGGCTCTTCAGCTGAGCGCGTCCGCCGCCCGGGTATCACGAAGATCTCTCTCGCGTCGGGCGATAGCTCTCCGGTGTCCGAGTCCCTTACGGCTACTACGACAACGGTCATACCCTCTGTCAACGCGGTTGTCCGGCCATGCCTGACTACTCGCGTCTCCGACGTTAGGTTGAATGTCTGCGGTTCTGCGTTCTCTCCGCGCCCAACGATAGTCACTTCGGCTTCGGATGCTGCTGAGATGCGGCCTGGAATGTGCCGGTACCGTGTCTTGCTGGAGATCACGACGATCCGGTCCGCGACCGGCGAGCCCTCCTCGACGAGCGATATAGCAACCTCGTCTCCTTCGATCAAGTCCAGCAGGGAGGCGTCCCTTTTTAGGGGTAGCCGGATGGCGGTCGTGGAGGTCACCATAACCTCGAAAATGGCGTGTTCGGTTGAAACGACCAGGACGCCGTCTTCGGCCGATAGCACCGTCCCGAAGAAGTCACGCGGCGGTGTCTCGGCCGACGCCGTAGGTGCCTGGCTTAACCCGAATCCACCGAAGGACACCGATGGACGGCGTGAGGAAAGCGGAAGGGGGGTGAGGGAGCTACAGGGGAAATAGCCTGGGTTCCATTTGGGGTAGGGAGGTCGGCGGACGGTCTTCATCGCCGCACAGGGGCCCCTATGGCCGTCTGCGGGAGCTGCGATGCGCGGGATGGCGAGAGAATACGCAGCAGGGAACTCTCTCGGACCGGGTTGGCACGAGTCTGCGGGGATCTTCGGTTGTCCGGTGGGTGGGTCGGTCGCCGACGGTGCCGTCAGGCCGGGAGTGGAATGGCTCGCAGCCGGGCCAAGGCGCGGCTGAACTTCTCAGCCCAAGGCCAGCGATCCGGAAGATGCAGGGTCAACCGGCGTGCCGAGCGGGTGAGCCGTCCGGCCAGGGAGAAGAACCGCCGCCGGAGGGTCTTGGTGGTGGCTATCCGCTCTCCCAGACCGATCCGCGCCGTCCAGCGGGCCAGGTTGTGGGCCATCGTCTGGACGGCCAGCCAGGCGCCGTTGGCGGCGAAGCGGCCCGAGGGGAGATGGTTCAGCCCGACGCCGTACTTGAGGTCGCGTATGGCATTCTCGATCTCGGCGTGGCGGCGATGGTCAGCTTCCAGTTCGAGCAACTCCCCGTCCCGGTCGGTGATGAAGCCATGATAGCTGTATTTGGCGAAGAGGGCCAGTTGGGAACCGGGCGTCGGCTTCACCCGCCGGACGATGAGCCGTACCGGCGCGGCGTCCGCCTCGGCCTGGAAGGGGGTGCAGGTGGTCTCGGCCACATCGGCGGCACCGTCCATCCAGTAAGGAATCGGCGTCCAGGCATCTTCGGGTATCGCCTCGATGAGATTGTGCAGGCTTTTGTGCTGGCGGATGGTGATGGAGAAGCGGACATCCATCTTGCGGCAGACGGATACCACGCCATGAGTGTAGAACCCGCTGTCGGCCCGTAGCGTGAGTCGTCCGTCGGCCCCGGCGTAGCGCACCCGTCCCACCGTCTCCCGCAGGAAGTGGGCGGCGCCGCGGGCGGTGTTGGCCCGGCCCTCGCGCAGCCGGGACATCAGCACGTCTCCGGTGCCGGCGGCGATGGCCGGCAGCGGGTGGTAGCCCCGCTTGCCGGTATAGCCGTGGTGGCGGGCGCCCTCCTTGGCCAGTCCGTAGGTCTCGCAAATGGTGGAGTCCAGGTCAATGGTCAGGGGCCCGTCGCCGGGTCCCGCCCCGGCCTGCCAAGCCCGGGCCAGCAACTCGCGGCTCACCCGGTCGAGTTGACGGACGTGGCCCCACCGGAAGCTGCGCAGGAAGGTGCCCAGGGTGGATGGCGCCTTGACCGTGCCGCCCAGGGTGCAGGCCGTCCCCCCGGTGCGCAACACATCGGCGTCGTCAATGCAGTCGCCCCCAGCCAGCGCAGACGCCACCAGCGTCATCATCTTGTCGCTCGTGTTCGCCCGCCCCGGGGCATCGCCCAGGTCGAGGCGCTGCCGGACGAGTTCGGGCAGGCCGAGGTGCCGCGCCAGGGTGGCCGGAAGGAGCAGCCCGGCATTGGCCACCAAGCGGCGGTCGTCGAAGGTGATTTGGATCCGGTCGGGGTGGTTGCGTGGCAGCATCTACTGGGTGCTCCTTTTCCGGGGTCGTTTTTTTGCTACAAAACCATTATCCCAGAAGCACAGGAGCGCCTTCTTGCCGCCTCAGGACGCTAACCCGACGCCCTCCTTCGGTGGATTCGGGCTTAGGACAACCTCCTCCGGGCTCGTCATCTTGTCGATAAAATCAACAGGCGCATCCCAGTCGAGAGTGCCCTTGACCGCAGCCTCCCGTTCGGGTCCCTGCGCGTACTGCGTGAACATAAGCACCGGCAGCCCAGGAGCCTGTTCAAGGATCTCCCGCAGGATGCCGAGCCCCTTGAACTGGTCTTCCTTGTCGTCGCCGAACCGGACGTCGAGTACGACTCCGTCCGGCCTCTGTTCTTCGATTGCGAAGAGCGTCGCGGCCTCAAACTCCTCGCCCACAAGCCATCCATTCGACTCCGGCTTGACGACCACCGCTTCCCAGTCTTCCTCTGCCAGTCGTCGGATTACCGACCGGACCTCCGGCGAGTCAGACTGGTCGTCGACTATGAGAATCTTCCGTTTCATGCTTCGATCGGAACACGACTACTAAGTCCACGAGCGTGCCGCACGCGCTATTTTCAACCAGTCTACAACAGGACCCAGCCTCTGGCACATCGTTACCCCCTGATAATCAACATCGGCTTTGCACGAGAAGTCACCTTAAGACCCAATCACTTTGTCAACGTCAGCACTGTGTTCACGAGCAATGATGCAAACAAGAGGCCAATCAGAATCTTGAAGCCGATGCCTTTCTCGAATCTGCTTGTCCACTCGGTTCGTAGCACCTTCGCAAGGCCTACCCTTCGCCAAAACCGTAGCTCGAGGTCAACCACGTCATCCCAACGCCTGGGATATATGACCATAAACGACAACCATACTCCAACGGCGACGGTGAGGACGATATCCAGGATCTCTATGCCGCTACCATCCGTGTTCACTGTAGAGCTCGTTTCGGCCGATCCTGTCAATGGCCTGTCGAATGTACGGAACTACGTTGGCTGGCAAATCGTCCATCTGAAACCAGCCCATGTCGTCACACTTGTCTGGCTCCATATTCCTTGGTTCGTTTTGCAATATCCTTGTCCTCATGAACACTTCGATGCGGACGTCTTCGCCGGGCGTCCTCCTGTGCATGACGTGGGCGATTTCCAAGTCGTCCGTCCGCAGGTCGATGCCCGCCTCTTTCCGCGCTTCTCGTATGGTGGCCTGGGTCAATGTCTCATTATCCTCAAGGTGACCAGCGACCATACTGTAGTTTCCGTCCTCGTATCCCGTATTCGACCGTCGGAGGAGCAGAATCCGGCCGTCGCGGACCAGTACGAGATACACTGCTGTAATCAGCTTGAACCTGGTTTTCGACATAGGCCTAAATCACACTTGTCCTGGTCCACGATCAACGAAGCGGCCAGCGGAGCAGTTTCACGGGATTTGGTTCTGCCGGGGGTTTCCAAAGGGGGCTTGGCCCCTTTGGCGGGGGTCTGGGGGGAACCCCAAGCAAAACAAAGGTAGGGGCGGGTGGGTGGGAAAAGCAACCTTCGTTCTCCCCCGTGACTTACTACCGGTAGTATTCGCCTGGGCACCTGCGTTCGAAGGATGCCATGGTCTCAACTCCGGTCCACCGGGGCCCCGATTATCAGATGTTGAATCCAGTCGTCGCTGTCGTTGATCAGCTGGTGCTTGCTTCGAGGCGGAATATGCACGGCATCCCCTTCTCTTACCTCATATATCCGGTCATCGAGCTTCATCTTCCCTCGACCTGCGGTGAAGTAGTAGACCTGCTCGCTGTCCTCATGCTCGTGGTAGTCACTCTCCTTGCCGCTCTGCATCATGTGTATTGAGAGGCTGGACAACCCCTCCAGCGGCGCCTCATCAGGGGTCTTGTCGGCCTGGCCCTTCGCAGAGAATATGTTCCAGATTATCTTGCTCTCGTGGGACACCCTCGGTGACGCGTCCCTCCAGTTACGTACCACGACCATCATTACCTCCTAATGCTGAAAACGCATCGGTCACCAGCTTCGATTTCGCCAGCGTGGGGCTGGCCGGCCGGAGTCGCTACGAAAAGCTTGTGGCTCGCCAAGTATAACTGCACTGTAGTTTGTGTAGTAGCCCTGTTAATTCTGAATCGTCCACTTCCGGCGGGAGAGTCCAGAGGGGGTGGTACCCTCCTCTGGTGGGGGTTTTGGGGGAACCCCTGGTGGGGGGTTGGGGGAACCCCGGCCTTGCACGAAATCAGGCATCCCGGCTACTTGCACATCCTGTCAAGTGCAGCCTCCACCAAAGTAGTGGCGGCTTCGAGATATGGAAGGGGCGCACGAGCTGGAAGGTTAGTGAGGCCGGTATCCCATTCGATCGACTCCGGGCAGGCCTCGATACGTCCCCCCGATGCGGCATCGGGGCGGAATCGGGACTACTCCCTTCGATACGCCACTTCCGGCGCCTACTCAGGGCAGGCGGGATAAACGGGGTTGGTGAGGTTCTGAAAAAGTGTTCCATTCTGTTCCGTTGTGTCCCACTCAGCTACGGATTGTCGGTACACCGTGGGACATCGTGGCACAGAAATGGGACAGGCCACCCTTCGGTGAGCTCAGTGCATGCTTCGACGCGCTCAGTGCAGGCGCTGGGTCTATCCCCTCAGAGCAATTATAGCACTGATGTTCGTGATTGTCGAGGAGTGGATTGGAGGCGACTTTTACAACACACCATCTCATGGCCTTTTTCATCCTTGTATAATTGATTGGTTTCATTTAGCTTGTCGTAGGTGTGAGGACCGTCGCAGGGCAAAGAGTCCTGGGGTGGCAAAAGTGATTTTTCGCATAGTTGACTCCATTAGAGACCGCTTCAAGCCGGCCACGGGCCAGCGGACTGACGTAAATACGGCTCTCGAGAGCGTAGGTCGGATCGCTAGCTCGATACTTCCGATCGACGACGTGTGGGACCCGTTTGCGGAGAGCGTCCGCGAGCTCATCCCCTTCGACAGGATATCTGTTAGCTACGTCGACAAGGGAAGCGGCACATTCACCGAGTCTTACGCCAGCGGCCTCGACGTTCCGGGGCGGGCCCGCGGTGACGTAAGCCCGCTCACCGGCACCGTCGTCGGGCAGGCGATCGGCACCGACTCCGGCTTCCTGGTTGGTTACGAGTCCCTTGAGGTGCTGACCGCCCGTTATCCCGGTCTGTCGCCAGAGTTGGACGCGGGCATCAGATCGGTGATCGCGGTCCCGTTGATCGTCAGTGGACAGCTCGTTGCCACCTTCGTATTAGCGTCCGTTTACCCAAATACCTATTCAGGGCGTCACCTGGACCTGGCCAGACGGATCGGCGAGCGGCTCGCCGCGCCCGTCTCCAACTCACGAACCTATAAGACCCTTCGGAGTGAGACAGACGACCTGGCGGCACTCGCCGAACTTGGGCGAATAGTTGGCTCATCGTCCGAGACCGCCGACGTTTACGAAAAGCTCGCTGAGCAGGTCCGCCTGATCGTTCCCTTCGACCAGATAGCGGTAGCGCTGTTGGATCTCGAGGCCCGCAAGTGCACCAACACATGGGTCGGCGGGAAGAGTGTACCCGGCTGGGAGGCGGGGTCCACCTATGAGTTTGACGGCGCAGCCCTACGGGACACCGTTGAAGCCCGTTCGGGCATCGTGGTCGCGGCCGACTCCCCTGAAGAGCTAAGCTCCAGGTTTCCGCAGTGGCCCTTCATCGTCCAGGGCGGGGTCCGCTCGATCATCGTGGCACCCGCGGTCTCGAACGACGAGGTCGTCGCCGCTCTCATCGTCTGTTCGGGAAGTGAGAAAGGCTATACGGAAGGTGATCTGGAATTGGCAAAGCGGATCGCCCTGCTCATCGGTGGTCCAGTCGCTAGTGGCGTCGCCCGTGACCAGGTACAATCGCAGCTTCGGCTAGAGTCCGACCAGAGCGAGCTGAGCCAAGAGATCGGTCGGGCGATCTCTGCCGCACCGACCACCGAGGAAGCGTACACGGTACTTGCGTATCAAGTCCGGAGGCTCATACCGTTCGACAGGATCGAGATCGTAACGGTCGATCTGGAAGAGGCGACCATCAGGCGCGAGCACCTCTCAGGCCTCGACGTGTCGGATGGCGCTGAAACGGGGCCGGAGCCGGTGGCCGGCACTACGGTCCAAGAGGCTATCCTTACCAACGCTCCCCTACTTCTTCAAGGCTTGTCCAAGGAGGAAGCTGAGTTTCGGTTCTCTTCACTGACGGCGCAGCTAGAGGCCGGCCTGCAGTCGTTCATGACGTACCTCTTATTAGCGGTGGGCAGGCCGTGGGCGCCTTGAGCATCAGCCCCACCGGCGCGGAGGCCTATACAGAGCGAGACCTTGCCCTGGCCGAGCGAGTCGGCTTCCAGGTTGCCGGCCTCATTGTCGGCGCCCACCCCAAAGTAACGGATGAGCCTGAGGGCGAAGAGCCGGCTGTTTTGGCCGAACTGGGCCGCATAGTCACATCCTCGCTCGACATCGGGGAGGTCTATGAGAGCTTGGCTGAAAAGGTCCGCGAGCTAATCCCCTTCGACCGCATCGTGATATGGACCGTGGACTTGCAGCGCGAGAACCTGATCGCATCCTATGTGTGGGGTGGCGACACCTCCACTCTAGACCAGGGGACGGCCTTTCCACTGTCGAGCCCTGCAGCCCAGGGGGTACTGGAGGCAAGTTCGGCAGTAACAGTCCTTGAAGAGTCCGTCGGCGCCGTGGCGGGTCGTTTCCCAGACCTGCTGCAGGACACGTCCGCCGGGCGGCCGGCGATGCTTCTGATGCCGCTGGTCTCGGGAGACGAGACTGTCGGCATGCTCAGCCTAAGGTCGGCCACGGCCGGCGCCTACGCCGAGCGGGATGTGGCAATCGGAGAGCGGATCGCCGCTCAGATCGCCGGCGCGGTGGCCAACGCACAGGTCTACCGTGAGACGAAGCAGGTCGAGCGGGCGGTGCAAGACGCCGTAGAAAGGCTGGACCTGGTTACCGGCGGATCTGGGGACGGCCTTTGGGACTGGAAAATCGGCGACGAAGAAGTCTGGTGGTCACCCCGGCTCAAGGAGCTAGTGGGCATCCACGAGGAAAAAGAGCGCTCAGGGAACCGAGGCTGGGAGGCACGGTTGCATCCGGAGGACCGCGACAGGGCCATTACAGCGCTCGACGACCACCTTGAGGGCAGGGTCCCCTACGATGTGCGCTACCGGCTGCAGACGGGCTCGGGGGAGTACCGATGGTTCAACGACCGCGGGCAGGCAATCTGGGATGAGTCAGGCACGGCCGTCCGAATGTCCGGCTTGCTGAGGGACGTCACCGAAGCCAAGAGTGCCAGTCCCGGTTTACTCGACCTGAGTAGACCACTCGAAACGATCGAGGTGTTCAAGCGGACTCTCATCGAGGGCCGGAACGCCACGCAAGACTCAGACGGCGGCGTACTCGTCACACGGCTGGCACCGGCAGCCAGGCATATAGCGCGGGTCATCAGCGACCTTCAGACATTCTCGCGTGTAATGGACAGCGAGGTCCGTCGCGAACCCGTCGCTCTCGATGCCATAGCCCGGTCCGTCGCCAGAAAGATTCGCAAGAGCCACGCGAGGCGCAACGTGAAGCTCTCTATCGCCAGAGGAATGGCGGTTGAAGGAGACGAGTCGCTGCTCCGCGTGATGATGGAGAACCTCCTCGACAACGCCTGGAAGTTCACCGGAAAGCACGAGAGAGCCACGATCGAGTTCGGGTCAATGACCTACGACGGTAAGCAGGCCTACTACGTTCGCGACGACGGCGCAGGCTTCGATATGGCTGAGGTCGATAGGCTGTTCGGCCTCTTCCAGCGCCTCCACCTGGCAAACGAGTTCGAGGGAACAGGCGTCGGCCTGGCGACGGTGCGCCACATAGTCCGCCGCCACGGCGGCGACGTATGGGCCGAAGGCCAGGTCGAAGGCGGAGCCACGTTCTACTTCACCCTCTAGGACGCCTATATGGTCCTCGAGAAGCGCCGTGAGATCGCCCGCCGAATCGACCACCGCATCGGTGAGCACCCGCAGGTTACAGCCGTGTTCGTCTTCGGATCGGTGGCGTCCGGCCACGTGGATGAGCGATCGGATGTTGACGTAATGGCCATTTGTCGCCTTGGTATCCTGTCTCTCGCCACCCGAAAGAAAATCCTCTCCCCGATCGGCTCCAACTGGCAGTTCAATGAACCGTCAACTGACGATCCCATTTGGGCCGGAAACGCCATGCCGGACGTAATTGACAACGGCGTTATCGACGGAACCGCCGTTGAAGTTCACTATCAGACGGAACGGTTGTACTCGGAGGTGCTTGGTGAGATTGTCGATGACGGGGCCATCACCACGAAGAAGGTGCCTGTAAGACCGTACACGCTGGCGGGACTTCTGCAACGCGCATGGCTACTACGGGACAAGGACGGTAACTTCAGCAAGTGGTTAGAGAAAATAGAGACGTACCCCAGGCCGCTGAAAATGAACATATTGCGCCATTTCGTCCCGATCTTGAGAGAGAACGCAGCCTCCCTAAAAGAGTATGCAGAGCGGCGTCTTGGGCCGGGACTCCAAATCTTCTTTCTTTCTCAAGCGACTGACGCTATGGCGAGCATCTTGTATGCGCTGAACGATACCTATGATCCTGCGGATAAACGGGCGGAGAGAACGATCTTACGGACTCTGTCTTATGTCCCTCGAGACTTCGTGTCCAGGTACGCCTACGTCTTGGAGGGACCATTCGACGACTCAGGCGCCCTTGAGCGCGCGCGGCTGTTTGGAGAGCTGGCGGACGAGGTCCTGGACGTCGGGATCAAGTAGGAGCAGGTTTCAAACTTGCCCTCTGCAGTCTCCAGGACGACCTTTCTAAATGGAACTGGCAGGACAACACGAGCGGACAAAACCCCATGATCATCGACTTTCACACCCACATCTTCCCTGAGTGGCTCCGAGACCAACGCCAGGCGTACATCGAACGCGACGCCGCGTTTGGTGAGCTGTTCGCGAGCCCGAAGGCCAGGATGGCCACCGCCGACGAGCTAGTGCAAGCGATGGACGAGGACGGCGTCGGTATGTCCGTCGTCATGGGCATCGGCTGGACCGATCAAGGTCTTGCCCGCGAGAGCAACGACTACATAATCGAGTCTGTCAAACGTTTCCCGGACCGGCTCAGGGGTTTCGCTGGCGTCAACCCGGCCTGGGAAGATGCGGCGGCGAGCGAGGCCGAGCGGTGTGCGGAGGCTGGCCTTAGCGGGACCGGTGAGCTGCATCCCGACATGCAGGGCTTCGATCTCGGCGACAGAGCCGCGATGGCCCCTCTCATGGAGGTTGTGGGCACACGGGGGCTCGTCCTCTCGACCCATGCCTCCGAGCCGGTGGGTCACTCCTATTCAGGCAAAGGTCAGACCAGGCCCGAGGTGCTGTGGAGGTTCGTCCAAAACTTCCCCGACATCACGATGGTCCTGGCCCACTGGGGAGGTGGGCTTCCCTTCTATGCGCTGATGCCGGAGGTCCGAGAGGCCCTTGGTAACGTCTACTTCGATACTGCCGCATCTCCCTTCCTGTACGACGCCCTGGTGTTTGAGCAAGTCACGTCGCTGGTGGGAGCGGACCGGGTCTTGTTTGGCAGCGACTTCCCGCTGCTGCCGAGCCGGCGCCTGCTGACAGAGGTCCGCGAGTCGTCGATCTCGGACGCCGAGAAGGCCGCGATCATGGGCGGGAACGCCGCCAGGCTGCTGCACGCCTGAGCCTGACATAGAAGCAGATGAACTTAAAGGTACCGTCGGCCGGCGTAGGGCACGGCATGCCGTGCCCCTACAGTCAACATTCCAAAACACCTTTGTCTAGTAGAGAACGGCCCCCCCGACCGGGGGTTGCCACCATTCGAAACTCCTCTACCTAAGGAGTCGAGGGACCCTATCACCCTCCCTCATCGTCTTGCAGCTCGAAACCAAGCCGCTGCAGCTCGGCAAGGAGGGCGGGCAGCCAAGCCTCGGTGGACATCGTTGCGGGGACCGTGATCTCGACCCCGCCGTCCGGCTGTTTTGTGACTGCTCCGCTCCCGTCCTTCTCCAGAGGCACGCTAATGCTCTCCCGGTCGATGCCGAACCGGTCCGTTACCTCGTAGACGGCCATCATGTCGTCCATCCCGATGATGTCTTCCGTCACTCGCGCTCCTTAGGCTCCCGGGCCTGATCGTTCCCACGTTCCCGCGCCTATTCCCGGTAGAGGAATAGGATAACCGTTTGTTATGTGGAATGGGAACCCAGCCAGGCGCTAGGACGAAGGTGCGAAGAGTTAGATAACGTCCAGGAATAACAGTGCTGAGCAGGTCTTGGCCGCTAGCCCCAGTTTTTTGATGTCGGCAGGGGCTGGTGGAATGGGATACCCTCAGCGTGCTTGACCACGACGTTCAGGGCGCCGTCCTGTCGTGACACGAAGCCGCGTATCTTCAAGACTGGCTCCCGGATGACCAGACGGTAGCGATCGAAGACCCTCTGCCATACAACGAGCGGGATGTGGCCGAACTCGTCTTCAAGGGTGATGAATACAGCGTTAGGGCCAGGGTGCTGTCTTCGGATGACCAGGCCGGTAACCGTAACTTCAGTCCCGTCTTTCAGGCCAGGGATGTCGTAGCTTGGCGTGATATCGCCTGACATGTGCTCCCTCAGATAGGCCATGAAGTGGCTGTCAGGGTGGATGCCCATAGTGCGGTACTCACCCAGCATTATCTCCCAGTCGGTCATAAGAGGAAGCTGGGCCATGTCCTGCTTGACGGGGAGCGGGAGCGCCTGTTGGGTACCACCGGGCTGGTAGAGGAGTCCGACTTCCCATAAGGCCGATCGGCGGTCGGAGACCAGGGAGTCGAAGGCACCTGCCGTGATCAGGTTTTCGACCGCTTTGCGCTTGAGGCCGGTACGCCTCATGGCGTCGGCAAGGTCACGGAACCGTTCCCCGCGCTCCCGCGCCTCGATGATGGCATCCACGTTGGCTGCTCCGAGACCATTTACGTTCATGAGGCCCAGTATGAAGGAGTCATCGTCCTTAATCGTGCACTTCCCCATGCTCTCGTTGATGTCAGGATTGAGAACTCGGATGCTGTGATGCTTGGCGTCTTCCTTCAGAGTCTCCAGGTTGTAGAAACCCATCGGCTGCTGGTTGAAGATGGCGACGTAAAACTCTAAGGGGTAGTAGTACTTCATCCAGGCCATCTGGTAGGCGGTGATGCCAAAGGCGTAGGCATGAGACTCGGGGAACATGTATTGACCTGAGAATTTGCCGAATATCTCCCTCGCAGCCTCTTCGGGCACCCCGTTTGCTGCCGCACCGTCTCTGAACTCCTCCCAATACTGCTTCAGAAGGCCCTGGTTGTTCTTGCGACTGAAGGCGCGTCGAAGATCGTCCGCCTTCTTGGGACTGAAGCCCGCAACGTGGACGGCGAGCTCGTTTACCTGGTCTTGGTACAGGATGATGCCCAGCGTCCGCTCGAGGGCGGGTATCTCTTTGTCGTGCACATACTCAACTTTGGCGCCATGTCTATACCGCTCGATAAACTGACTGACGCCGTTGTTGACGCCCACACCCGGACGCACTGCGGCAACCTCGTAGGCCATCTCTTGGAGGCTCTCGGGCTTGAGCCGGACGACGGTCTGCATCTGTGCGGCGGACTCTATTTGGAAGATCCCGATCGTATCCGCCTTGTGGATCGACTCGTAGACGTTCATATCGTCAAATCTGATGCGAGACAGATCGATGAACTCGTCCCGTTGCTCCTCGATAAGCTGCAGGGCCTCCTGCATCTGTGACAGAGCACCAAGGGCCAGGAAATCGATCTTGACAAAGTGCGCGTCGGCAACGCTGTCCCTGTCCCAGTGGCAGATGTAGCGGTCGTCCATCCCCCCTTCCTGGACCGGGACCATGTCGATTAGCGGCGAGGAGCCGATGATCATGCCGCCGGAGTGCTGCATCAGGTACTTGGGGAACCCACGAAGCTCCGAGGCCAGCTCTATCAAAATGTCCCACACGGGAGCATCGACCTTGTCACGGAAGTCTGGGAGGATCGTCATCTCCGACTCGAGACTCTCGGCGTGACGGGTATCGACGCGCTTTGCGAGCTTGTCGATGTCATCCGAGTTGAGCCCGAGCGCCTTGCCCAGGTCCCGGATGCATCCTTTCATCTTGTAGGTGGATATGGCACCCGTGAGGGGCGCCCGCTTCCAGCCGTACTTTTCGTGGACACGCTTGATCAGCTCCTCTCGAATGTCGCGTGGAAAGTCCAGGTCTATGTCGAGGGCGCCAACGCTGTCGTCGTTTATGAACCGGCCCAGAGACAGGTCGTACTCCAGGGGGTCTATATGAGAAAGGCCGATGAGATAGCCGACTAGCATGGCTACCGAGGAGCCGCGGCCCCGACCAGGAGGCCGGTCTTCGAGGGGTATCTCCGGGTCTGCAAGGCCCAGGTCGATCATGGACTCTCGGGCGATCTGGATCACTTCATAGTAGGTGAGGAAGAAGCCGGCGAGGTTGTGCTTTCTAATCAGGCGAAACTCCTCTTCCAGCCGCTTTTGGACTCGAGGGGTTATGGACTTGTACTTGCGGAACGCTGCCTCGTGGCACACTTCCTCAAAAAATGACTGCGCTGTATATCCGGAAGGGACATCGTAGTCAGGGAGCTCGTATCCGAGGTTCGTCTCGAGGTTGAAGGAGCAGCGCTCGGCGATTAAGGTCGTGTTGCGGACGGCCTCCGGTAGCTCTTGGAATAGGTCTGCCATTTGGGCTGCGGACTTGAGGTAGAAGTTGGCGTTGGGCCGACGCTCACGGTGAGTTTCCTCTAGGGTCTTGTTGTGCTGTATGGCTACGAGGGCGTCCTGGAGGCGATGGCGGCGCGGTGTGTGGTAGTGGGTGTTGTTAGTGGCGACGATAGCGACGCCAAGTTTTCTAGCGAGACGCACAAGTAGCTTGTTCCGTGGCGTGTCGCCGTAGACCAAGTTCTGCTGCAACTCTACGAAGACGTTGCCCGCTCCGAACCACTCGATGTAGCCTCTCAGCTCTGTCTCGGCGTCGTTGGCACGTCTCTCGGTGATGAGGCTGGGTAGCCTCCCTTTGGAGCAACCGGTGAGTAAAATCAGCTCCTCGGCGTGGCCTGAGAGGAGTGCAGGGTCTAATCGCGGGTCGAGACGACCGCCGTCCTGCCCCATCCGAGAGTAGGTGATGAGGTTGCAGAGGTTGGAGTAGCCCTGGCGCGTCTCGGCCAGAAGAGTCAGGTGGGAGCCATCCTTCATAGTGATCTCGGCACCCGTGATGGGCTGGACCCCGACGCTGTTGGCGATGCGGGAGAACTCCATAGCGCCGCAGAGGTTATCGTGGTCTGTAAGAGCCAGGGCACGGTATCCGAGCTCCTTGGCGCGCATGAGAATCTCCTCCAGGGAGGACGCGCCCTCCTTGAAGGAGTAGTTGCTGTGGCAGTGGAGCTCGACGTAGCTATCGGTCATCGATTTACGATGCGGGCGCGAGCCATGCGTCCCTACAGGCGTCTGAAAAATGTGTCTCATTCTGTCTCATTGTGTCTCGCTCAGCTAGGAATTTCGGTGTAGGACGAGACAGCCGGGCAACGAAAATGAGACAGGCCGCTGGGTCTGTCCCGCGGGCTAAGTATAGCACGGATGTTCGGTATTGTCGAGGGGCGGTGGTTGGAGGTAACTGTTCAGACTTAAAGGGATGAACCTAAGACCCCCTAGCGTTGCGAGTGGCAGTGATGTCATAAGGGAGAGGTGGAAGCTGAAGTAGACCTGCAGAGTGCGAGCCGTGAGACGCTGCTGGCGGTGATAGCCGAGTTGCGGCAGCGTGTAGAGGAGTTGGATGCTCAGCTGAGCATCCGCGGCCCGACCGCAGGGATGCCGGGCAACAAGCGGTTCGTCAAGCGGCATCAGCCTAAGAGGAACGGACCCCGTAAGCGTCGTCTCCACGGCTTTGCCCGACGGCGGATGGAACCCACGCAGCGGGTGATACATGCTCCTGAGTCGTGCCCGGAGTGCGGGACGGGCCTGTCAGGCGGCTGGGTTCAGCGGACACGAGAAGTCATCGAGCTTCCGATGGTGCCAGCAGAGGTGATCGAGCACGTCTTTGTGGCCCGGATATGTCCGCTGTGCGACAAGCGGCGGTTGCCTCAAGAGTCGTTGGAGGGCTTAGCAATGGGGCGGCGGCGCTTGGGGGTCAACCTGGTGAGCCTTATTGTTACGCTGCGAGAAGAGGGGCGGCTGCCGGTGAGGAGCATCCAGTGGTACCTGCAAACGGTACATCAGTTGGGGCTGAGCGTGGGCGCCATCATTGACGTAGTACACGCCACGGCCCAACGGGCCCAACCGGTAGTGGCTGAGATGCTGGAGCGCATACGTGGCTCTCCGGTAGTGCATGCAGATGAGACCGGCTGGCGGCAGGATGGGGCCAACGGCTATGTCTGGACCTTCAGCACTCCCACGGAGCGATACTTCCTACGCCGTGGCCGCGGCAAGGGTGTGGTGGACGAGGTGTTGGGCGAGTCCCCCGGTCAGGGCGAGAGCAGACTCTTCAGCGGAGTGCTGGTGAGTGACTTCTACGCTGCATACAGTCACTACCCCGGCCTCAAGCAGCGCTGCTGGGTACACCTGTTGCGGGACATCAATGAGCTTGAGGCGCTGTACCCTCAAGACATGGGCCTCGCCCTATGGGCTACAGCGGTGCGCCAACTCTATGACCGGGCAAAGGCGTGCACTGACGCCCGCAGCCGACCGGCGTCTGGCTCACACCCGTCAGCGTCTCCCAACCAGTTGATGCTGGAGAAACTTCTGCTGTCGCTGTGCCAGCCCTTCTCCAACGACGATACTGCGCCTCAAGCCAAGCTCTGCCGGCGCATAGAACGGTTCATCAAGGAACTGTTCGTCTTCGTTTCCCACCCGGGTGTGCCACCCGAGAACAATGCGGCTGAACGGAGCTTACGGCACCTGGCGGTCAGCCGTAAGATCAGCGGCGGCACTCGCTCTGAACGGGGCACCAACACCAAAATGGCTCTCGCATCCCTCTTTGGCACCTGGAGGGCCAACGACCTTAACCCACTCCTCCATTGCCGCAACCTGCTCGTTTCCCCTCAACTCTGAACAGTTACCTGTGATCGAGTAAGCACCGGCTACCAAGAAGACGACGACAGCTACAATGATCCCTGTCCAGAACATAAGCGCTCAACTGGGGGATAGCAGCAAGGGCGGATCAGATGCCCAGGAGTCCTCGTGAAATCGTACTTTGGCGACCCCGACGGGATTCGAACCCGTGATCTCCGCCTTGACAGGGCGGTGTGTTAGGCCGCTACACCACGGGGCCGCAGAAGAAGCTCTGAATACCGCGCTCTATATCAGCCAGCTCCTGCTGGCCCTCTGGACTGCTGCCCAGGCACGGTGTCAGCTGCAATCGCAATGAGACCAAGAACGTAATCAGGGGATGGTGGGCGGTAATGGATTTGAACCAATGACCTCTGCGATGTCAACGCAGCGCTCTAAACCACTGAGCTAACCGCCCGCTATGCATGACTACCTGCCACGTCCCCCAAGTTGGATCAAGTTTAGCAATGCGCAAAGCAGGGGTCAAGAAATGACCGGCGGCCTGACAGGCTGACCACCTAAACGTCCTGTTGGTCAGGCGAACAGCGTCGACGAGTCCTCAACCAGTCACAGTGTCCAGTCTGCAGCCACCCCCATGTCCAGGCTCGCCTAATCCCTCGCAGGGACATCGCTGGAAAGCGAGGGCGTTTGCTCCTTAGTATCTTCGAGCTCGAAGGGGTTCGGCCTCTTGCCTAGCTCAGAGAGGACACTTACCGACTCCTTCTCTTTAGGGTCTGGTAGTCCCAGCCGCTCACGTCCTTCTTCGGACAAGTCGAATCGAGCGGGTATGAGTCTGCCGATAATGACGTTCTCCTTCAGGCCCCTCAGATAGTCGACGTCGCCGTTGATAGCCGACTCGGTCAGGACTCTGGTGGTCTCCTGGAAGGATGCCGAAGCCAGGAAGCTGTCCATACTGAGCGATGCCCTTGTGATCCCCAGCAGTACCGGACTTGCGGTCGCGGGCTCGCCACCCTCGGCAAGGATTCCGGCGTTGATCTCCTCGTATTTGTGTCGCTCGACCAGTTCACCGGGAAGGAGGTCGGTATCCCCCGGAGCGTCTATCCGCACCTTTCGCAGCATCTGAGTAACCACCGCCTCGATATGTCTGTCGTGGATCGATACACCCTGCGACCGGTAGACTTTCTGTACCTCCTCGATTAGGTATCTCTGCACGGGCTCACGTCCCTCGATCCTCAATATCTGCTGAGGGCTCTTTGGGCCGGCAGTTAGTGCCTGCCCGGCGGTAACGCGATTACCGCTCTTCACGGTGATGTGGGCTGCCGCCGGGATCATGTACTCTCGTTGCTCCTCATCGGTCCAGGTTATCGTGATCGTACCTTTGCTGCGGTGAACAGTACCCGACACCCGGGCCGCGATATCGGCAGGCTGGACAGACGCATCGGTCTTTTTGGTTTTGGCCGACTTTTTGGGGGCAGCAAGGGCTGTCCCAATAGTTACTGTGTCTTTATCGGACACGAGGACTTTGAAGCCTGTGGAGATTGGGTATTCGTCGCTGTACTCCTCTGAGCTTATAACCCTGATACTTCGGCCTTCGGGTGCATCGGTGACCTCGACTAGGCCGTCTATCTCCGAAAGCACCGCTTCGCCCTTTGGAGCCCTCGCTTCGAACAGCTCTTCGACTCTCGGAAGGCCGCTCGTTATGTCGGCGCCTGCAATGCCACCAGTGTGGAAGGTACGCATCGTAAGCTGGGTGCCTGGCTCTCCGATGCTCTGGGCGGCGATGATCCCGACCGCCTCTGCCATCATTACGGGTCTCCAGGTCGACAGGGAGAGGCCATAGCACTTGCGGCACAGTCCACGAGCGGCTTCGCATATCATTGGTGAGCGGACCATTACTCCACTGACTTCGGCCTCCAGTATTCTTCTGGCCATTTGCTCATCGATTGTATCGTTCCGGTCCACCATTATCTCGCCGGTGGTTGGGTCGGCCACCGCAGCCGCGGCCGCCCGGCCCTTGATCCTGTCCACGAAGGGGCTGGCTAGTGGCTCATCAGGATGGTTCTCGATCCAAATGCCTGCCTCGGTCTCGCAGTCCTCCGACGTGATCGTGACCTCTTGGGCGACGTCAATTAGGCGCCGGGTCAGATAGCCGCTGTCCGCGGTTCGCAGAGCGGTGTCGGCCAGACCCTTCCTAGCCCCGTGGGTAGAGATGAAGTACTCGAGAACGCTCAGTCCTTCCCGGAAGTTCGATTTGATGGGGCGGTCGATAATGCGGCCTTTGGGATCGGACATGAGCCCTCTCATGCCGGCCATCTGTTTGATCTGCGCGATGTTCCCTTTCGCCCCGGAGGTGGCCATCAGGTATATGCCGCCGTAGTTGTGCAGATTAGTCTCGATGACCTCGGTCAAATCGTCATTGGCCTTGGTCCATATCTGAACGGCGTTCGAGTACCTCTCCTCTTTAGTGATGAGGCCGTCCATATACTGCTGCTCAAGAGAATCTACCTTGCGCTCAGCATCACCGACGATGGTCTCCTTCTCGTCCGAGACCTCGATGTCGTTGATAGCGATGGTTGTACCCGACTTGGAGGCATACCGGAAACCGAGGTCCTTTATAGAGTCCAGCACTTCGCTAGTCTTGCTCATGCCCATCACACGGTGGCACTCAGCGGTGATGTCCTTCAGTGCGGTTTTGTCGAGCTCCTGATTGCGGAACCCGAACTCGGGCGGCAAGACGTCGTTAAAGATTATTCGTCCGACCGTGGTCTCTAGCCAGCTCGTGCCGTTGTCCACCGACCGTTCCCTCACCTTAATGAGAGCTCGGAGATCGACTTGCCCCAGCTCGTACGCCAGCCGCGCATCTTCGAAGCTAGCGAAGCTGCGGCCCGTGCCAGGCGCGTCTTTCGCCACCAGGGTCATGTAGAAGCAGCCGAAGACCATATCGAGGGTCGGAGCCACTATCGGCTCACCGGAGCTTGGCGACAGCATGTTGTACTCGCTGAGCATTATCCGGTTGGCCTCTTGCACGGCCCCCGCCGATAGGGGAACGTGGACAGCCATCTGGTCGCCATCGAAGTCAGCGTTGAAGGCCGTGCACACCAGCGGGTGAACCTGGATAGCGCCCCCTTCAACTAGCTTTGGCTTGAACGCCTGGATGCCCAGCCGGTGCAGCGTGGGGGCCCGGTTCAGCAGCACCGGAGTGTTCGCCACGACGTCCTCCAGGATGTCCCACACCTCCGGTCGGGCACGCTCGGCGAGCCGTTTGGCGCTCTTGATGTTGTGGGCGTAGCCTTTTAGGACCAGCCGGTTCATAACGAAGGGCTTGAACAACTCGAGAGCCATCCGTCTTGGCAGGCCACATTCGTTCAACTTTAGGCCGGGACCTACGGTGATGACGGAGCGGCCGCTGTAGTCCACTCGCTTGCCCAGCAGGTTCTGCCTAAAGCGTCCTTGCTTGCCTCGGAGTAGGTCTGACAGCGACTTCAGCTTGTGGTTGTGGCTGCCCGAAACAGCGCGACCGCGACGACCGTTGTCAATCAGCGCGTCGACCGCTTCCTGGAGCATGCGCTTCTCGTTGCGGATGATGATTTCGGGCGCTTGCAACTCCATAAGCCTTCTCAAGCGGTTATTGCGGTTAATGACACGACGGTAGAGGTCGTTGAGGTCGCTGGTGGCGAACCGGCCCCCGTCTAGCTGCACCATGGGCCGCAATTCAGGAGGAAGCACTGGCAACACCGAGAGGACCATCCACTCCGGCTTGTTCCCGCTCTTTCTGAACGCCTCAACCACCCTCAAGGGCTTGATGGCCTTCTTTCGGCGCGTCCCCGAGGTGGAACGAATCTCCTCCTGGAGGTTGTCACGCATCGCGTCGAGGTCGAGTTCTCGCAGCACTTCGAGCACGGCTTCGGCGCCCATGTTCGCGCTGAAGACCTCTTCGTACCGCTCGCGGAGCTCCCTGTGCCGGCTCTCGGTAAGGAGCTGACCGACGCGCAGGTCCTCTAGCTCCTCTATTTGCCCAACGGTCTCGTTTTCCAGCTCTGCCTTAGCATCCTCCAGAAGGACTTTGATGTCCGGAGCCTCAGACTCGGCCGGGTCTGAATCACCCTTCTTGGACTTCTTGGACTTAGACTTCTTCGGCTTCTCGCTTGAACTGGCCTCTTCGGCGACGGCCTCGGCGTCGGCCACCGCCTCGTCCCCGGTCGGCTCAAGTTTGCCCGCGGCCTCCGCCTCCAACCGCTCGAGGCCCTCCTTCAGCTCCTGCTGCAGGCGTTCTACGGCGGCCTTACGGAGCTCCTCGTCCACGCTGGTAACCAGATATTGGGCGAAGTATATTACCCTCTCGAGGTTTCTCGGTGAGAGCTCCAGCAGCATCCCCAAACGGCTGGGAGTCCCCTTGGAGAACCAAATGTGGGCCACGGGGGCAGCCAGCTTGATGTCCCCCATACGTTCGCGGCGAACTTTGGACCTGGCTACCTCCACCCCACAACGGTCGCAGATGACACCCTTGTAGCGGATCTTCTTGTACTTGCCGCAGTAACACTCCCAGTCCTTCGTGGGGCCAAATATGCGCTCACAAAAGAGACCGTCCTTTTCCGGGCGCAGTGTGCGATAGTTTATCGTCTCGGGCTTGGTAACCTCACCGTACGACCACGTCTTGATCTGATCTGGAGAGGCCAGGGAGATACGAATCGCATTGAAGTCATTGCCGCTTTGGGCCATACTTCACACTCCTAAAGCGCGTGATGCTGAGGAAAACGATGTTACTTCTTGGATATCGCAGAACGATCGGCACTCAAGTAAGGCGGAGCCTCTAGTCCTAGATAGGCGCCGTAGTCTATGTTCGGACACCTAGCTATCGGTCCCTACCACTTCCTGACTGGAAGCGTCGGGCACGTCGCTCGCTTGCTCCGTCCCGCCGGCTGGCACTGTCACTAGGGGAGCCTCCTCCTCCGGGGCCTCGAGTGTGGAGGTGGCCTGCTCCGTTTCAACAGGGGGCTCCGAGTCTGTCAGCTCCTTGTTGGTATGTTCGGGGAGGGCGAGCTGCTCTGGTTCCTCATAGAGAAGTTCCACCGACAGGCCCAGGCTTTGCAGCTCTTTGAGGAGCACGTGGAACGACTCGGGGATACCTGGCTGGACCACCTCCTCGCCCTTGACGATGGCCTCGTAGGTCTTTACGCGCCCTACGACATCGTCGGATTTTACGGTGAGCATCTCTTGTAGGTTGTATGCGGCGCTGTAGGCCTCAAGCGCCCATACCTCCATTTCGCCGAAACGCTGGCCACCGAACTGGGCCTTACCTCCGAGAGGCTGCTGCGTAATCAAAGAGTAAGGGCCCGTGGAACGCGCATGGATCTTGTCCTCCACCAGATGGATCAGCTTCATCATGTAGATGTAGCCGACGGTAACCGGTTGATCGAACGGTTCACCGGTCTGGCCGTCGTAGAGGATAGACTTCCCAAGGATCGGCGCTGCCAACTGTTCCTCACGGTTGAGTCGGTGTGCTTCCCGCTCCATCTCCTCAATTGAGTAATCGGAGATATCCAGCCCTACGTCCTCTTGGAACCATATCCTCAGGCAAGCCTCACGAGCCTCGCCGGAGTTACCCACGGTGAAGAGTCGATCGTAGTCGTATCCGCGTTCGGCCAGCCAGGCGCGGGTGACACTGAGGTCGATGTGCGACGTACCGTTGTCGTCCAGCGGCCTTGGATCGACGGCGCCGGACTGGTTGATGATCCACGATTGGGCAAGGGCGTTCTCTATGGCCACGTCCGGCGCGCCGTCGAAGACCGGTGATATCGCCCGGAAGCCCAATTTACTCGCAGCCTGTCCGAGGTGCGTTTCCAGTATCTGACCGAGATTCATACGAGCCGGCACGCCGATGGGATTCAAGATTATGTCCACGGGTGTGCCATCGGGCAGGAACGGCAGGTCTTCCTCTGGGAGGATTCTGGATATGACGCCCTTGTTGCCGTGCCGCCCGGCCATCTTGTCCCCTTCGGCCACCTTGCGCGTCTGAGCCACCCACAGCCGGACGAGCTTGTTGACCCCGGGGGGCAGCTCGTCGTTATTGGCCTTGCTGAGGACCCTTACGTCTATGACCTTACCCCGTTCCCCATGAGGGACACGCAGGGAGGTATCCTTTACGTCACGGGCCTTTTCGCCGAATATTGCCCTTAGCAGCTTCTCCTCGGCGCTCAACTCTGTCTCGCCTTTGGGGGTTATCTTGCCCACCAGGATGTCGCCGGGACCGATCTCGGCCCCTACCCTGATGATCCCTTCCTCGTCGAGGTTCCGCAGGTTTTCCTCGCCAACGTTAGGTATGTCGCGAGTGACCTCCTCCGGTCCTAGCTTTGTGTCCCTCGACTCCACCTCATGCTTCTCGATGTGGATGGAGGTGAAGCGGTCGTCCTTCACCAACTTCTCGCTAATTATGATGGCGTCCTCGAAGTTGAAACCTTCCCAGCTCATGAACGCGACAAGGGTGTTCTGACCGAGAGCTAGCTCACCCTGAGCTGTAGACAGGCTATCGGCAAGTATGTCGCCAACGGTGACCCGACCGCCCACGTTTACGATTGGGCGCTGGTTGATGCACGTGCCCTGGTTACTCCTGACGAACTTTCTCAACCGGTATTGGTTCTGCTCGCCCTGCGGGTCAGTCACGACCACCGACTCTCCGGAAGCCTCGGTGACGACTCCGTCCGTCTTGGACAGTACAAGCTGGCCGCTGTCCCTGGCCACCCGCCGCTCCATGCCGGTGCCAACGAGCGGGGCCTCGGGCCTCAGCAACGGGACAGCCTGTCGCTGCATGTTGGAGCCCATCAGGGCCCGGTTCGCGTCGTCGTGTTCAAGGAACGGGATAAGGGAAGTAGAGACGCTGACTAATTGCATCGGTGAGACATCCATGTAGCCTACGTTCTGAGGCAACTCCATAGACACGCCCTCACCGATCCGCGTCTCCACCCTGGCCTCGGTGAACTGACCCACCTCGTCTCGCGGCGAGTTGGCCTGTGCTATGTGGACTGTCTCCTCTTCGTCAGCGCCCACGTAGACGATATCGTCCGGGTCCGACGACACGTAAGGCATCACTGGGATGCGTCGCTCCGATAGCCTCGAGATACGAGGTCTCGTCCTGCTGGTCACCACTTTTCCGGCCTTCAATATGGTGTTCCCATCGTCATCTACGATGTCCTCGGTCGACGTCCGGCCCTCCAGGCCTGGATCTGTGTTGAGGATATCTTTGTAGACGCGGCGATAGGGTGTCTCGATAAAGCCGTACCCGTTCGTGCGGGCATAGGTAGCCAGGGACCCCAGCAGGCCGATGTTGGGGCCTTCCGGTGTTTCGATGGGACATATGCGTCCGTAGTGGGAGTGATGCACGTCCCTCACGTCGAAGCCGGCTCGCTCCCTGGAGAGCCCGCCGGGACCCAGGGCCGAAAGCCGACGTTTGTGGGTCAGTTCGGCAAGCGGGTTCGTTTGGTCCATGAACTGGGACAGCTGCGATCCTCCGAAGAACTCTCTCACCGCCGCCACTACAGGTCTGATGTTTATCAGGGCCGCGGGAGTGGTTGTGGTCGGGTCCATCTGAGTGGTCATGCGCTCCTTGATGACCCGCTCCATGCGAAGGAACCCGACCCGGACCTGGTTCTGAATGAGCTCACCGACGGCTCGCACGCGCCGGTTGCCTAAATGATCGATGTCGTCCGATGAGCGGCCGCCGTTGTTGATCTGAATCATCACGCGCAGAAGACTGACTATGTCTTGCGGAGATAGAGTCCGGTCATCGAGGCCAACATCGCGGCCCAAGCTGCGATTGAGCTTGTATCGGCCCACGCGTCCCAGGTCGTAGCGCCTCGGATTGAAGAACAGGTTCTCTAGCAGGTTCTTGGCGTTCTCGACGCTAGGCGGCTCGCCAGGGCGAAGTCTGCGATAGAACTCAAGAAGGGCTTCGTCAGGCCCGTCAACCGCCGTGTCTTTTTCAATGGTCGTCTTGATGTAGGGATGGTCCGGGTCTACGTCTACATCCTCGAAAAGCTCGGAGATCTCTTCGTCGGTGGAGTACCCCATCGCCCTGAGCAGCATGCTGACAGGGCTTTTACGCTTGCGGTCTACCTTTACCGACATGACGTTCTTGTTGCTGGTCTTGAACTCCATCCAGGCCCCACGGGAGGGTATGAGCTTTGCCGAGGCCAATCTCCGGCCACTTGCCGCGTCGACGTTGGTTGTGAAGTAAACGCCAGGGGACCGCACAAGCTGACTCACTACCACTCTTTCGGCCCCGTTTATGATGAAGGTGCCGGTCGAGGTCATTATGGGGATGTCCCCAATAAACAGGTCTTGGATCTTCCTCTCACCCTCTGCCGGCCCCGGCGCCTTTGTGAGCAGCTCTACGGTGACGTGCAGCGCTGCGGAATATGTGATCTCCTTTTCTCTGCACTCCTCTTCGGTGTATTTAGGGTCCTTATAGCGATGGTCCAAGAACGTGAGCTCGAATCGCCCCCCAGGGGAATCCTCGATAGGGGAGACCTCTTCGAGCAACTCCTTCATTCCATCAGTTTTGAACCAGTTGAAGGAGTCTAGCTGGACCTGGCTAAGATTGGGAACGTCGAGGACATTGGGAATCCGGCCATATGATCGTTGGTCGGAATTGACATCGGATACGACCTGAGAGGCGGAAATAGCCATGCGTTCTCACACTCCTCGAGTCCGACAGCCAGCGCGGTGTCTACGATACAGCAGGGGATACGGAAAATAGCAAAACTACAGCAAGAAGCGGGACTAGTTGTGAATACCTCAAGCGGTTTGAGGGCATAAGCCTTCAAGCTAAGCCTAGCACAACCCCTCAAACCGTGTCAAAGGGACCTTTTGATGGGCCTGTGGGCATCGCATAGAATCGGGCCATGCCCACCGACACCAAGGATGGCGTGGCCACCTTTCGCAAGACTACGCTGGACAGTGGAATCCGCGTCGTGACCGGCTCGATGCCACATGCGCGCTCGGTGTGTGTCAGCGTCTTCGTGGGCGTCGGTTCCAGGTACGAGTCAGAAGAACACGCCGGTATATCCCATGTTATCGAACACCTCGTCTTCAAGGGTACCAAGCGCCGCCCCACGCCCGGTGAGATCAGCGGTACCGTGGAGGGTGTAGGCGGTGAAGTGAACGCCGGGACCGAGCAGGAGCTGACGGTCTATTGGTGCAGGGTGGCCCGGCTATACCTGGAGATGGTCCTGGACCTGCTTATAGACATGCTGAGAAACTCGCTTTTCGAAGCCCGTGAGATCGAAAGTGAGCGTATGGTGCTTATCGAAGAGCAGGCCGTGACGAAAGATTACCCCAACGATAGGGCCGACGCCTTGATAGACGAGTTGCTTTGGCCCGAGCACCCGCTGGGCCGAGACATCAGCGGTACGAAGGAATCTATTACTAAGCCCGAATCCACCGAAGGACACCGATGGACGGCGTGAGGAAAGCGGAAGGGGGGTGAGGGAGCTACAGGGGAAATAGCCTGGGTTCCATTTGGGGTAGGGAGGTCGGCGGACGGTCTTCATCGCCGCACAGGGGCCCCTATGGCCGTCTGCGGGAGCTGCGATGCGCGGGATGGCGAGAGAATACGCAGCAGGGAACTCTCTCGGACCGGGCTGGCACGAGTCTGCGGGGATCTTCGGTTGTCCGGTGGGTGGGTCGGTCGCCGACGGTGCCGTCAGGCCGGGAGTGGAATGGCTCGCAGCCGGGCCAAGGCGCGGCTGAACTTCTCAGCCCAAGGCCAGCGATCCGGAAGATGCAGGGTCAACCGGCGTGCCGAGCGGGTGAGCCGTCCGGCCAGGGAGAAGAACCGCCGCCGGAGGGTCTTGGTGGTGGCTATCCGCTCTCCCAGACCGATCCGCGCCGTCCAGCGGGCCAGGTTGTGGGCCATCGTCTGGACGGCCAGCCAGGCGCCGTTGGCGGCGAAGCGACCCGAGGGGAGATGGTTCAGCCCGACGCCGTACTTGAGGTCGCGTATGGCATTCTCGATCTCGGCGTGGCGGCGATGGTCAGCCTCCAGTTCGAGCAACTCCCCGTCCCGGTCGGTGATGAAGCCATGATAGCTGTATCTGGCGAAGAGGGCCAGTTGGGAACCGGGCGTCGGCTTCACCCGCCGGACGATGAGCCGTACCGGCGCGGCGTCCGCCTAGGCCTGAAAGGGGGTGCAGGTGGTCTCGGCCACATCGGCGGCACCGTCCATCCAGTAAGGAATCGGCGTCCAGGCATCTTCGGGTATCGCCTCGATGAGATTGTGCAGGCTTTTGTGCTGGCGGATGGTGATGGAGAAGCGGACATCCATCTTGCGGCAGACGGATACCACGCCATGAGTGTAGAACCCGCTGTCGGCCCGTAGCGTGAGTCGTCCGTCGGCCCCGGCGTAGCGCACCCGTCCCACCGTCTCCCGCAGGAAGTGGGCGGCGCCGCGGGCGGTGTTGGCCCGGCCCTCGCGCAGCCGGGACATCAGCACGTCTCCGGTGCCGGCGGCGATGGCCGGCAGCGGGTGGTAGCCCCGCTTGCCGGTATAGCCGTGGTGGCGGGCGCCCTCCTTGGCCAGTCCGTAGGTCTCGCAGATGGTGGAGTCCAGGTCAATGGTCAGGGGCCCGTCGCCGGATCCCGCCCCGGCCTGCCAAGCCCGGGCCAGCAACTCGCGGCTCACCCGGTCGAGTTGACGGACGTGGCCCCACCGGAAGCTGCGCAGGAAGGTGCCCAGGGTGGATGGCGCCTTGACCGTGCCGCCCAGGGTGCAGGCCGTCCCCCCGGTGCGCAACACATCGGCGTCGTCAATGCAGTCGCCCCCAGCCAGCGCAGACGCCACCAGCGTCATCATCTTGTCGCTCGTGTTCGCCCGCCCCGGGGCATCGCCCAGGTCGAGGCGCTGCCGGACGAGTTCGGGCAGGCCGAGGTGCCGCGCCAGGGTGGCCGGAAGGAGCAGCCCGGCATTGGCCACCAAACGGCGGTCGTCGAAGGTGATTTGGAAAATCAGGTCAAAGTCGGTCTCCGTCGCTGCTTTGATGGCCTGAAATCCGTCCTCCACCGCAGTGACGTCGTAGCCCTGGTCCTCGATTATGCCCTCTAGGGTCAGTCGAATCCCTGGCCGGTCATCGACTATCAAGACCGTCGGCCGTTTGACTGCCATACCTCTATTCCTACTTATCTTCCTCGTCGTTCTCGAAGGGAAGTCTGACCGTGACGGTGGTCCCGTCCCCCTCTTTGCTACTCACACCCATTGTGCCATTGTGGCGCCCGATGATCATGTTGACTATCGAGAGACCGAGCCCGATGCCCTTGGATTTGGTGGTGAAAAGGGGGTCCATGACCCTACCCAGGTCAGGTATCGATATGACCTCGCCGGTGTCGGTAAACTGCAGCTCCACGAAGCCATCGAGGGTCTTGCCGGAGATGGTCAGCGTGCCGCCCTCCGGCATGGCCTCGTCAGCATTCTTGATCAAGTTGCCAAAGACCCTCCTTATCTGCTCTCCATCGGCCAACAGCTGGGGAAGTGAGGGCCAGAAATTCTTTTCCACCTTGACGCTCTCTTTCATCGGAATCCTGGCCAGGGCGCTGTCGACGACGGTCTGCGCCAGGATCGGAAAGCGGTTGGGCGGGTTGACTCGCGCAAAGTCCATGAGGTCCACGAGTATCTCGTTGGACGTCTCTATCTCTTCCTCCATTATTTCCAGGAACTCGCCGATCCTGGGATTCTGGGCTAGGTCCGAGTCTTTGGCCTTTTTCTTTATGTAGTAGGCGGCATTCTTGATGGCCCCCAGAGGGTTCCTGAGGTCGTGCGCCACACCGGCGGACAGCTCGCCGATGGCCGCCAGCCTCTCGGTCCGCACCAGCTTCTCCTGTGCGTCCCGAATCTCCTGATAGGCAGCCCGCAGGTCCGCATTGGTCTCCAGCATCACAGCCTGCTGGTTGTTGATAGTGCGCCACCCGCCCCAAACGATCCAAACAAGGCCAACCCACAGAATGATGAACCCGCCCCCGACGGATACGAAGACCGTCCAGCGAAGCAGGTTTAGCTCGGTATCTAGCTCCGCAGGGCTCAGACCGGCCGCCGAGCCCTGCACCTCTTCGCCTATCGCAGCGTGCTGTGCCTTTAGAAGGTCGAATTCACGGTCGAGCCTGGTCGTGAGTATCACTGTGAGGGCGACGCCAAGGATGACCATGGTCATCAGGCTGACGACCGAGAACTGCACCAGAAGGTTTTCGATGGGGTGACGCTTCGCAGAGGCCTGTACGAGAAGGTCTTCCCTTGAGCCAGTCATCTTCTACGCCTTTACGTCGCTACGACGCCTCGGTGTCATTTCGTCGTATTATATCCCTCGCATGGCTGGGGCGAAAGCCGGAGGTCGTGGTGGCATTGTTGACAGGTGTATGCGTATCATTACGTAGTCAGCCTACTCAGCCTCAAGGGCAGATGAATCGGATAGTCAAGACATGCCTGCCGAAGACATGAACAGGAAGGTCGACGAGATACTGACGGGTGCATTCGACCTGCATGTCCACGCAGGGCCCGATTCCAGTCAGGCCCGGCGTCTCGACGCACTGGACGCAGCCCGTTACGCCCAAGAGTATGAGATGGCGGGCTTCGTATTGAAGTCGCACGACTATCCCACCGCGCCGTTGGCCCACGCACTCACCCGGGTATACCCGGGCCTCAGGGTGGCCGGGTCCATCGCACTGAACAAGCAGGTCGGGGGCCTGAACCCGGACGCCGTACAGGTGGCCGCCGATCTCGGTGCCAGGGTGGTCTGGATGCCCACGTTGGGTGCCGACTTTTACCTGACGAGCCGAGGGCAAGGCCCCGGACTTCGCTTGACAGACGACTCCGGGGGACTGCTGGCAGAGGTCGAGGACATCCTGGACATTGTTCAGCACCGCGATCTGGTGTTGGCCTCCGGACACGTGTCTCCATCGGAGAGCCTCGCCCTTTTCGAGGCAGCCAAGTCCAGAGGCATCGGGCGCATGATCGCTACACACCCAACAGGCATCGCCAGCGACGAGGAGCTACATGAGATGGTCGCTCTAGGCGTATACGTCGAGTGGACGTTCCTTTCCTGCATGCCTTCCGTCAACAACACCACGCCTGAGGCGATAGCGTCCTCAGTCAGAACCCTAGGAGTAGAGCGCTGTGTGGTTACTACCGACTTTGGCCGGTGGATGGACCCGCCGCCAGCAGAGGGAATGCGAATGGCGATCGCCGCGCTCCTGGAGGCCGGACTCGAGCCCGAAGAGGTCTCAACGCTCGTCAAGGCGAATCCGCTAAGGCTCGTGGGGACGAAAGCCTAGGCGGAGGCGGCTCCACTCCCCTTGTCAGCCAAAAGCCTAGAGGCCTTGCTCAGGCCTCCGAACCTAAGTCTCAGTAGCCCCTTGAGGTCGTCGTAAGCGGTGCCAACGATCTTGACCCGGCTGTCCGGATCGTCGGTCCACTTGACGGGGACCTCCTTGACGCGATAGCCGCTCTTCACGCTCAGGATCAGCAGCTCACTGTCGAAGAACCACCCCGTGTCTTGCACCAGCGGGACCAGCTCTTGTGCCGCCCTGCGGCTGATGGCTTTGAAGCCGCACTGATAGTCTCGTATGCGGAGCAGGAACATGGCCCGAACGATCCTGCTGTATGCCCGGGAGATTAGCTCCCTGCCGCGTGGCCGGTCGATGACCTGTGCCCCCCTGGCGAGACGCGAGGCAACCGCGATGTCGTAGCCTCCTATGCCGACGGCTTCGACCAGCTCGGTAAGGGCACCAAGGTCTGTCGACAGGTCTACGTCCGTGTAGGCGAGGATGTCGGCTTCGCTGGCCAGCCAGGCCTTACTCAAGGCCCGCCCTCGGCCTCTCTCTGCGAGATGGATATACCCCACGTTCCGATGCTCTTGGGAGAGGTCCTTCGCAACGTCGGGAGTTGAGTCGGTTGAACCGTTGTCGGCGATCAGAATCCGCCACTGGTAGTCGCCAAGGCTCGTGGAGAGGAAACGGTGGAGCGCACCTACGTTGGATGCCAGGGCTTTCTCTTCGTTGAGCGTCGGGACGACGATTTCAACAGAGGTCGGCCCGGCCTCCTCGCCGCTGCGAGAGAGTCGGCGGGTCAACGCCTAGTGCCTGAAGTGCCGAACGCCGGTGAAGGCCATGGCGACGTTGAGCCGGTCGGCGGCCTTAATCACCTCTTCGTCCCTCAGTGAGCCACCCGGCTGGGCGATAGCCGCGACTCCACCCTCGGCCGCCAGCTCGACGTTGTCCTCAAAGGGAATGAACCCGTCGGTGGCGAGCACGCTGTCTTTCGCCTTGTCACCGGCGATGCGGAGAGCAAGGTGAACGCTGGTCACTCGGTTGGGCTGCCCCGCTCCCATGCCTACCATAGCGTTGTCGTTGGCTAGGACCACGGAGTTGGACGTGATGTGCTTTATCGCCTTGACGGCGAACGACATGTCGTCTAGCTGGGCCCCGGTTGGCCTCCGCTCGGTTACCACCTCCCAAGCAGAAGCGTCCTCCCCGACCGCGTCCGCCGTTTGAAGCAGCGCGCCACCGGATACCCTCCTCACGTCCAGGACCTCTTGCGATGGTGATACCTGAAGTACTCTGAGCTGTTTTCGCTTTTTCAATATCTCAACGGCCTCAGGCTCGTAGTCAGGGGCCACAACTATGTGGTAGAGGATGCCCCGCATGGCGTTGGCCGTGGCCACTGTCACGGTGCGGTTGAACCCCAAGATGCCGCCGTAGGCTGAAACAGAGTCGCCCTCGAAGGCACGGCGATACGCCGTCGGCTGATCGGCGTGAACAGCCAGTCCACAGGGATTCGTGTGTTTGATGATGGCGGTGGCTGGCTCGGAGAAGTCTGACACTACGCGCCAGGCGGCGTCGGCGTCGAGGATGTTGGTATACGAAAGCTCGATGCCGTGAAGCTGCTTGGCCCTCACGATACCACCGGTCGACAAAGGATCGAGATACAGCGACGCCTTCTGGTGGGGGTTCTCGCCGTATCGGAGGTCGTGTAGCTTGGTGTAGCCCAGAGTAATCTCGTCCCGCGATAGGCCGTCGCCATCGCCCAAGTAATGGGAAACGGTGGTGTCGTAGAGCGCCACGTGCTGAAATGCCTTTTGGGCCAGGGACCTTCGCTCCTCCAGAGTGACCGACGAGCCGCCGGAGAGCCGTTTGCCGACCCAGCCGTAGTCGGTCGGGTCGACCACAACGACGACGTCGGGAAAGTTCTTGGCGGCAGCCCTAATCATGGTGGGGCCGCCGATGTCTATGTTCTCGAGGGCATCATCCAGTGTTACATCGGATTCGGTGACTGTCTGGACGAAGGGGTACAGGTTGCAGGCCACCAGGTCTATCGTGTCGATCTGGTGCTCGGAGAGCTGTGCGGTGTCATTCGGCACTCCTCGTCTGGCGAGGATCCCGGCGTGGATCTTGGGATGCAGGGTCTTGACCCGCCCATCGAGAATCTCCGGGAAGCTGATCAAGTCCGACACCTGCGTTACGGGGAGGCCCGCTTCCGAAAGCTCCGCACCGGTGCCGCCGGTGCTTACGAGCTCGAAGCCGTGGTCCAGCAGCGCGCGGGCGAAATCGACGAGGCCCCGTCTAGCGTACGCACTGAGGAGCGCTTTCATGAGATCGTCTCACCGGCGACGCTGGCTAAACCTCCAGCGCCAGTTTGTCCATCTCGAGCTGTACCGGGATCGGATGGTCGCCGGTAAAGCAACCCATGCAGACCTCGTTCCTGGGCAGTCCGACGGCGCGCAGCAGCCCCTCGTTGTTCAGGTAGCCGAGCGAGTCCGCGCCCAGAAACTCACGTATCTGCTCGACCGTCATGTTAGCGGCGATTAGCTCTTTGCGCGTAGGGAAGTCGACGCCGAGGTGGCAAGGGAACATGATTGGAGGCGCGCAAACGCGGAGGTGCACCTCGCTGGCCCCTCCCTTCCTCAGCAGGTTCACCACCGGCGAGCTCGTCGTGCTCCGGACGATACTGTCGTCGACGACGACGAGTCGCTTGCCGCCGATCAGGTCGGGCAGCGGATTGTACTTCGTGCGCACCCCAAGGTCCCTCAGCCGCTGGTCCGGTGAGATGAAAGTCCTCCCTACATAGCGATTCTTAACCAGGCCCTCTCCGTACGGTGTTCCAGACTCCTGAGAGTAGCCCACGGCGGCGGCCGTTGCGGAGTCGGGCACGCCGATAACCATATCGGCGTCAACAGGATGCTCCTTCGCCAGCTCCGCTCCCATCGCCATCCGGTTCGTGTACACCAGCTTGCCGTCGAGCATGCTGTCCGGCCTGGCAAAGTAGATGTGCTCGAAAATACACGAGGCAGGGCCCCTCTCCGACTCGCGCCGGTACACCGTCCTCATGCCCTCACGATCGACAAGCACTGCCTCACCGGGCTCTACCTCCCTCAGGAACTCGGCGCCCAGGTGGTCGAGGGCGCAGGTCTCAGAGGCGATTACCCATCCACCGTTGAGGCGGCCTATGCACAACGGACGCACCCCCAGAGGGTCCCGAATGCCTAGCATCGCGTCGTTGGTCAAGACAGTGAGGGAGTAAGCACCTTGGAGGCGACGCATGCAGTAGGCCACACGCTCCTCCCAGGAAGCCGCAGGGGCATGCGACATGAGGTGCGCTATGATCTCCGAATCACTGCTGGAAGTGAAGGTGCAGCCCCACTCGATCAGCTCTTCCTTTAGCTCAGCAGCGTTGACTACGTTGCCGTTGTGGCCCAACGCCAGCTCGACTTCGGGTCCCTTGGAGAGGATAGGCTGCGCGTTGCGGAGGTTGCTGCTACCGGTGGTGGAGTAACGTGTGTGGCCGATGGCCGCGTAGCCCGGCAGCCGGCTCAGATCGTCTTCCTGGAAGGTCTGCGCCACCAGGCCCATGGCGGTGCGCAGCCTGATGCGCTCGCCGTCGGTGGTGGCGATGCCGACGCTCTCCTGTCCCCGATGCTGGAGAGCGTATAGGCCGAAGAACGCGACGCGCGCTACGTCCTCGCCCGGCGCGTAGACACCTACGACCCCGCAGGCCTCCTGTGCATGACCATCCGGAATCGGCATCGCTGCTCCTGCTGCTGCGGCTACTTGCGTGCTAGGAACGACGACTCACATCCTTACATCCCTTCGACCTGATTATAGGGTCACGTGAGTGCGCCGGTCAATGACGCGAGCCGCGATTCCTAATGCGTTTCTGAGGTCCGGCTGGCCGCTTCGCCTACTCCACTCTCCTTGACACTCAAAGGGGTCAGATTTAACATGGAGGTATAGGAGGTCTAGTTACAACGACCCAGAAAATCGAATAGGAGGTGAGTCGCATTGGACACTATTATCATCGCGGTCACCGTCCTGCTCGGCCTGGGAGTAGGTGTACTTGGTGGTTACTTTGGTCGAAGGCTTTTGTCTGGCAGACGGTACGAGGCAGCTAAGGATGAAGCCACGCTGGTCTTGGAAGAAGCCAGGGAAGAGCACCGGAGTCTTCTCCTAGAAGCGAAGGAAGAGGCTCTCAAGGTCCGATCCGCTGCAGAGGGCGAGTCTAGGGAGCGGCGGTCAGAGCTACAGGCAGTTGAGCGTCGTCTCTCTAATCGCGAGGAGAACGCAGAGCGGCGGTCCAACAACGTGGAACGCCGAGAGCGGGAGCTCACCGACAAGGAGAAGGAGGCTGAGAGCCTTCGGACGAAGCTGGAGGGCCTGGAGCAGCGGCAGATTGAGAGTCTCGAGGCTATATCAGGCCTGTCGCAAGGCGAAGCCAAAGACGAGTTGATGCGGCATGCTGAGGAAGATATCCAGCACGAGTTGGCGGTCCGCTACCGCGACATGGAGGATTCCGCGAGGCAAGAGGCAGATGAAAAGTCCCGCAACATAATAGCCCAAGCCATCCAACGCTACGCCTCTGAGGTAGTCTCAGAGGCGACCTTAACCACCGTGCCCCTACCCACCGATGAGATGAAAGGACGGCTTATAGGTCGAGAAGGACGGAACATTCGAGCGATTGAGAAGGCTACCGGGGTCGACCTTATTATCGACGAGACCCCTGAAGCTGTGACCCTGTCCTGTTTTGATCCGATACGCAGAGAAGTAGCCCGCCTGGCGATCGCGAAGCTTGTCGCCGACGGCCGAATCCATCCAGCTCGGGTCGAGGAGACCGTTGCCAGGACCGAAAAAGAGCTGGATGAGACCATCAGGAAGACGGGCGAGCAGACCGTTATGGACGTTGGCGTGCGTGGCGTCAACTCCGAAATCGGCAGACTACTTGGCCGTTTAAAGTACCGCTTCAGCTACGGCGAGAACGTACTTCAGCATAGCATTGAGGTCGCCCACCTGGCCGGGATGATCGCCTCTGAGATTGGTGCGGACGTAAAGGTGGCCAAGACAGGGGGGCTGTTGCATGATATTGGCAAGGCCCTAACCCACGAGGTAGATGGTCCTCACGCCGAGATCGGTGCCGATGTCGCGACCAAGAACAACATACCCGCCGAGATTTGTGCGCCCATAGCGGAGCACCACGACGACGTACATAGCAGCGCGGAGTCGTTTGTAGTTGCGGCGGCGGATGCGATCAGCGCGGCCAGGCCCGGCGCACGCAGGGACACCGTAGAGCAATACATCAAGCGGCTTGAAGCCTTGGAAGACGTTGGCCGAGCGTTCGACGGTGTCGAGAAGTGCTACGCTATCCAGGCCGGTCGCGAGATCCGTATCCTAGTGAAGCCACATGACATCGATGACGTGGCCGCGACCAAGCTGGCTAGGGACGTCGTCAGGAAGATCGAGGAAACCCTGGCCTATCCAGGCCAGATCAAGGTCACGGTAATACGAGAGAGCCGGGCGATCGACTACGCCAGGTAGTCTCTTCCGGCACCCGGCAGGCCATTAACGGCGCCGCTCTGCGGGACGACCCCTCGGAGCGGCGCCCGTTTTCCGTTGACCGCTGCCGTTCGGCCGTTGGGTCTCACAGGCCGAACAGCAACGCCAGAACCTGGACACAAAGCTAGGGCTAAACTTGGCTGAAGTCGATCTGCATCTTCACACCACGTTCTCTGATGGGACCCTCTCTCCAACTGAGCTGGTCCGCCTTTGTGCGCGGCGCGGGCTCAGGACCATCGCCATAACGGACCACGACTCGACCGAGGGCATTTCGGAGGCTCTCGAGGTTGCCGAGCCGCCTAGCGGTCTGACCGTCATCCCAGGGATCGAGCTGAGCACCGACGTGCCTGGCAGCGAGATACATCTGTTGGGCTATTTCGTCCGCTATCAGGAGCCTGGGTTTCAGAGAAGCCTGAAAGAGCTGAGGGCTGGACGTCAAGACAGGGCCGAAAGCATGGTCCGCAAGCTAAATACGCTGGGTATCGATATCTCTTGGGACCGAGTACAAGAGATATCGGGCGGCGCGGCCCTGGGACGCCCTCATATCGCCCAGGCTATGGTCGAAGCCGGCTACGTCCAGTATCCTCGTGATGCATTCGACCAGTACATTGGACGAAACGGCCCGGCGTATGTAGAACGTGTCAAGCTAACTCCTGTGGACGCAGTCGAGATGTTGGTCCGGAACGGGGCCCTACCGGTGATGGCGCATCCGACCTATTTCATGGAGCGCTCAGATGCCGACTCTGTGGCAAAACTGACCAGGACCCTGCCGGAGCTCAAAGACGCTGGGTTGGTCGGGATGGAGGTATACTATAAGGACTACTCGCCGGAGGAGGTCGAGAGCCTGGCGAGAGTAGCTGAGGAGATGGGACTGGTCCCTTGCGGAGGCAGCGATTACCATGCCTCCGGCAATCCTGGGGAACCCGAGCCCGGATCGGTGGGCCCTCCGACCGCGACGGTGGATGCGCTTTACGCACTTCACGATAAATGGCCTCCCGGCGCGACGTAGGACCTCCGGTTCCGCTGCCCTGGTCCCTTCCAAGCGGGCCTTCGATCGTGGAGACAACACTCTTTATTCTTGCAGCCTATCTGTGGGGAGCGGTCCCCTCAGCCTATCTGGTCGCCCGCTACCTCAAGGGCATAGACATTCGCGAGTACGGGTCCGGGAACGTAGGTTCGTCGAATCTGATTGAGCATGTGGGTCGTCGGACCGGGTTCTCGCTCGGCGTCTTCGACATTCTGGCAAAGGGGACGCTCCCGGTCGTCGTAGCAGACCTGACGGGCCAGAGCCTAGCTGTACAGGCTGGCGTTGGGCTCGCCGCCATCGCCGGCCACAACTGGTCACCCTATATCGGTTTCACGGGTGGTAGGGGCCTGGCCACCGCCGGCGGCGTGCTCCTCGGTCTACTAATGTGGAAAGAGATCTTAGTCGCAATCGTCCTGATTGTGGTCCTCGGGCGCTTAGTGACACGCGACGTCGCCTTCTGGACCCTTGTAGCGTTGCTGACAGTGCCCCCCCTCGCCTACCTTTCCGGACAGAGTTCCGAACTAGTCTATATGTTATTCGGTATCGCTTTGCTATTGGTCCTAAAGCGCCTCACGGCCAATTGGGAGACCCCAGTGAGAGATGGACATAGCGTTCCCGGAGTCTTGTTGCGTCGTCTTGTTTGGGACAGGGACGTCGCACGCAGGCTAGAGTGGATGGTCAGAAGGCCGGCTTCCGGAGAGAGGAACTAGGCTAAAGATGGCGGAGACGACTTACTGCCTCAGACACCCAGATACGCCGACCAGGCTCAGGTGTAACAGATGCAACGACCTGATCTGTCCCCAGTGTTTGGTCCATTCTCCGGTGGGAGTCCGGTGCCCGGACTGCGGCCAGGGAGTGCAGCTACCCGTCTACGACGTGCCGGCCCCGCTCCTTACCCGCGCGATCCTGGCGAGCGTGCTCATCGGTATCGGAGGTGGGCTCGCGCTTTCGCTCATCGTGCGGCCGTTCCTGTTTGGGATCCTCTACCTGGCGGCTATGGGGGGATTTGGCTACTTGCTCGCTGAAGGCGTTAGTGTTGCTGCTAACCGTAAGCAAGGACGGGCACTCCAGTTCGTAGCCGTCGGCGGGGTGTTGGTCGCCCTCGCGGTCGTCGTATCTCTGGTCTTGTTCTTCGTTGGCACCATCGATCTGTTCGATCTACTAGGCGCCGGGCTGGCGGTTTACGTTGCGTTTATCCGGCTTCGTTGAACGTTCAAACGCAACCCAGCCTATCAAGCTACCCACAATAAAGCGGCCCCGATTTCTGAAGTGGGGGGATCGTTGACAGAATTCGTAGAGAAGCTTAACCTTTAAGACGATACTAATTTAAAAGAGGCTGGAATCAATGGATGAATTAGACACGAAGATCATCGAGATCCTTCAACGGGATGGGAGGGCCTCGAACGCGGGAATCGCCCGAAAGGTTGGTGTCAGTGAAGGGTCAGTCCGTCGCCGACTTAAGCGATTGGTCCAGGATGAATACATACAAGTCGTGGCCCTTCCAGACCCGGCCAAGATGGGCTACCAGTCTCAGGCGCTTGTCGGGATACAAGTAGAGCCCGACAAGATCGAGCAGGTGGCCGGCGACCTCTCAACGCTGGTCGAGATCAGCTGGCTAGCCGTCACCACTGGTTCCTTCGATATCTTCGCCTGGGCGACCCTGCCATCCGCCGAGGCGCTGGGCATTTTCCTTCGCACGAAGGTGGGAATCGTGCCAGGCGTTCGGCGGACCGAGACCTTTGTCAACCTCGACAAGAAGCGCGGCTACGGTATTGCGATCTAGTTCCCGAGTCGTCCAGCCGCCCACTCCTCGGGTCTACCGGTCGTATCTCCGGTAGCCGTTCGGCAAGCTCTCCGGACAGCCACCTTCCCCGAACACCACTGCGATCTCGCTGTCGGACAGAGGTCATAATCCCAACCGGAGTCACGACTTCAGCGCACCCCGAATCCAAGGAGGCGAATCAACATGGTAGCTACTGTCGAGCTTGGGAGTGGCCGGTTCACATACGAGCCCGTGGTCGGATGGGAGACCCTGCCGTTGGGTTACTCCTTGCGTGAGGCCGCCGCCTTAGTGGTCGACTCTCAGGACCGTGTCTACGTCTTCAACAGGGGCGACCACCCGATGATGGTCTTCGATAGCGACGGGAACTTTCTGTCGTCGTGGGGAGAAGGGCTCTTTACGCGACCCCACGGCCTGACATGGGGGCCCGACGACACCCTGTTCTGTACCGACGACGGGGGTCACATGGTCCGTCAGTGCACCCTTGATGGCCAGGTCCTGATGACAATAGGTGTGCCCGGCCAGCCGGCCGAGCCTCACAGTGGACGGCCCTTCAACCGGTGCACCGATGTCGCACTCGACCCCAAGACCGGAGAAATCTACGTTTCCGACGGCTATAACAACTCAAGCGTCCACAAGTACTCCCCCGACGGCGAGCCACTCTTTTCCTGGGGTTCGCCTGGGACGGATCCCGGGGAGTTCAACATCGTCCACAGCATCGTGACCGACAAGGAAGGCTACGTATATGTAGCCGACAGGGAGAACCACCGGGTGCAGGTCTTTGACTCAAAGGGTAACTTCGAGACGCAGTGGGTGAACCTCCATCGGCCCTGCGCCCTATATATCTCGGATGAACAGGAGGTCTACATCGGCGAGCTCGGCTCGGGAATGAAGGTCACCAGCAACGTGCCGAACATCGGCCCCCGGATCACCGTGATGAACACGAAAGGCGAACGCCTTGCACGGATAGGCCATCTTGGGTTTGGACTCGAAACCGGCCAGTTCATTGCCCCGCATAGCCTCGCGTTGGACTCCAAAGGGAACATCTTTATGGGTGAGGTGTCCTGGACGACCTTCAACAATGCGGGGGACCTCCGCGACGGTATTCGCAGCATCCAGAAGCTCGCTAAGGTCGGATGATCGCATGCCCTCGATAGAGATTCTTGGATCAGGTCGCCTGGATGAGCGCGAGTCAGCGTTTCCCCAGGCTGTGCAGCTACCAGACGGCGATGTCCTCTGCTCGTTCAGCGTTGGCGACGGCCCATCCGCCAACGGTGGGAGCGACTGGGCCCGGTCAGCGGACGGCGGCGAGACTTGGACCCTTGAGGGCACTATCCTGCCGCCAACCTCTGACCCTGACACGACCAACGCACTCAAGCTGACCATCTCTCCCGACGGCGCGATGGTCTACGCCTACGGGTCGCGGTCGTATTCAAAGCCTGGTGCAGCCTTTGGCGAGGATCGCAAGGAGCCTGTCTTCTGCCGTTCCACAGACGGCGGCCGCACATGGTCGGCCCCACAAGTCATCCCGACGCCGGATGACTATGATCTGGAGATCAGCCACGGCATAGTGCCGCTGTCCTCGGGCAGGCTACTGGCGCCCTCCGCCACGCTGCCCTCGACCGACCGGCTTGGTGAGCAGGTGCTGGTAGCCATCTCGGACGACGGTGGAAAGTCGTGGCCTAAGCATTCGGTTGTCATGCAAGACCCGAACAAGAGGTTCGGCTACTTCGAACAGAAGCTGGCTGAGTTCGGCTCGGGCCGCGTGATCTCGACCTGCTGGACCGTGACGCTGGGCGACGTGGTCGACCAGCCGGACAGCTATTCGATCTCCAACGACGGCGGGTCAAGGTGGAGTGAGCCGGTCTCCACCGGCGTCTACGGGCAGACCATGACACCGGTACCGCTCGGCGGCGACCAGCTCCTGGTGCTCTACAACCGCCGTTACGGCGAGCAGGGCGTGATGATGGACCTGGTAACCGTCACCGAGGAGACGTGGACCGCCCACTATGAGGACGTCATGTACGACGCTCAGGCCAGCCGCCAGCGGCCGGAAGGCCTGGACTCGGGTGTGCAGGAGTTCGGAGGGTTCGAGTTCGGCTTCCCAACGGCGATCAGACTTCAAGACGGCACTTTCCTTGCCACACATTGGTCGCGAGAGAATGGCAAGTTCGGAATACGCTGGACGAAGCTGCGAATAGACTGGTGAGACCCCCTTTGATGAGGTGTGTTTAATGACAAAGGAGCTAAGCACGGCGATTCTTGGACGGACCGAGCTACAGGTTACTCGTCTGGGCTACGGTGCCATGGCCGTACGCGATTCAGAGGACGAGCACGCGGAGACCATCTTGAACGCCGTGCTGGACGCGGGCGTCAACTTCATCGACACATCGAGCGATTATGGCAGAAGTGAGGAATTGATTGGCAAATATATCTCCCATCGAAGACCGGAGTTCTACCTTGCCTCCAAGTGTGGATGTCCGGTGCTGCCTGAGGCGATCGCCGAGGGTAAGCACGTGTACACTCGTGAGAACATCGCTGCCGGTGTGAACCAGAGTCTCGACCGCATGAAGACCGAGTATCTGGATATCGTGCAGTTTCACGGGAGTCCCTCGAAGGAGAGACTCGCTGAACAAGAGGCCATCGAAACCTTGCGGGATCTTCAAAGAGAGGGCAAGATCCGGTTTCTCGGCTCATCCTCCACTCTGCCGAACATCGAGGACCATATCGAGATGGGCGTGTTCGACGAGTTTCAGATCCCGTACTCGGCCTTGCAACGCGAGCATGAGGACGTGATCACACGGTCAGCTGAGGCAGGGATCGGGACCGTGATTCGCAGTGGGGTCGCCCAGGGCGAGCCTGGGCAAGGCCGTGGCCGTGAGGAGACGTGGAAAAGGTTTCAGGACGCGAGCCTCGACGAGCTGAGAAGGAGGACGAGGGCCGCAGCGCTTTCGTCCTGCGCTTTACTCTCACCCAGCCCGCAGTGCACACGATCATAGCGGGCACAAAGAACACTGAACATCTTCAAGAAAACACGCAAGCATCGTTGCGGGGACCACTGCCACCGGACACCTACTCCGAGGCCAAGCGTCGGCTGGATGGGACTGGGGAGAAGCCGGGGTCGTGAATGGCAACGATATTTCGGGCCGTAGAGACGCCCCGCCGGCAAGAAGCCGGACATGGGTCTGGCCACGGGCCTTGCCCTACCGACGCCTAACCGCCAGACCCAGCCTCTGTGAACCGATAGGCGGAGTGGGCGTCGTAGTCCATGCCGTAGACCTTCTTGAGCGCCTCGATCCTCTCATGAGAGGCTTTGTCGCCAAACGTTGATACGCCGTCGAAGGCGTGCAGGACGATATCCTCGAGGAGCTCTCCAAGGCTCATTTCGGCGTATTCGGCCATGCCCTTGAGGACCTTGAGCATCCCCTTCTCCATACGCACGCCCGTCTGCACACGCTCGATCGCGACTTTCGGCCATTTCGTGTAGGTGCGAAGCAGCTCGGTCGGGAATGCGTCCTCTATAAGCATGGCGTTCAGCCGTGCCAGGTCGCGACCCTTCGGTGTGCCGTCAATTGATTTCTTGGTGTCTTCGGTCACATCAACTTGACGGAAAGCCTTGGCGTCGTAGAACAGGGGGCCTGCCACAATCCGGTTGAACTCCTCGATCAAAGCTGCTCTGAGTTGCCTTGCGACTGGTTTCGAAGTTTCTTGGTCGTTCACCAGTCTCAGCGTTTCGGGTCTGAAGCGGGTCGCGAAGTGTCTCGAAAGGGGGTCGTCGGCCCCTTGGAGTCGGCGGACTATAGTAGCCGGTTCTAGGAGATCGTCGAACACGAATACTTCGGGGACCTGATCGTCCCTCTCTGTCGTCTTCTTGTCGGCCATATAGGAACACCTCTGCTGGTAGACTGGTACCAGTGTACCCAAATATCAAGGCTAGTGTCAAGCCCCGCCGACTGCTGGACAATCCAATACCCGTTGGCTAAGATGGCACGGTTGGGCCGTCCGGCCGTTGATTCCGCGCGGGAAGCACCACACAACAGAATCTGACTGCCGCGGGATTTCGTAAGTTATCTCGGAATCTAACTTAGTCTGGGCGTACCCAACGTCTCGCTGCAGTGAGCAGCATACGAGGAGGACCAGTTGCAGGATGTAGAGCGCGCCAAAGCCGTGTCACAAAAGATCCTGGACAACATCGAACAAGTAATTGTTGGCAAACGTCAAGCAGTGGAGCTCGCGGTTGTCACGCTCATCTGCCAGGGCCACGCCTTGATCGAGGATGTGCCAGGGGTCGGCAAGACCATGCTGGCACGAAGCCTGGCGCGGTCGACCGGGTGCGAATTCAAGCGCATCCAGTTCACTCCAGACCTACTCCCAAGCGACATAACGGGCGTCTCGATCTACAACCAGAAGACGGCCCAGTTCGAGTTCAAAGCCGGTCCTGTTATCTCTCAACTGGTGCTTGCGGACGAGATCAACCGCGCGACGCCAAAAACCCAGTCGGCGCTCCTCGAAGCCATGGACGAGAGGCAGGTTACCGTCGAAGGTGTCACCCACGTCCTGCCCCGGCCGTTCACCGTCATGGCCACTCAGAATCCAATCGAGTATGAAGGTACGTTCCCCCTGCCGGAGGCGCAGCTCGATAGATTCCTTTTGATGATCAACCTCGGCTACCCAACGCCGGAAGAAGAGTTGACCATAGTAAACGACCAGCAGGAGTCACACCCAATCGATTCGCTCAACGAAGTGGCTCCAGCCAACGAAATCATCGAAGTCCAGGAGGCGGTCAAGTCGATATACGTGGACGACCTGATCAGGCAGTATATCGTGACTCTGACCAAGGCGACTCGGGACCATGCCGACGTGTCGCTTGGCAGCTCCCCCCGGGGGTCGTTGGCCCTCTTCCGCGGCTCCCAGGGGGTGGCGCTGGTCCGAGGTCGGGACTATGTACTGCCTGACGACGTGAAGGAGCTTGCAGTCCCGATGCTGAGCCACCGGCTGATCGTCAACGCCGCCGCCAGGATGAGGGGAGCCCACAGCAAGGACATTGTAAACGGGATCGTCGATGAGGTACCGGTCCCCGGCGCCCAGGCCACCGGGTGGTTGCGGAGGTGAACTTGGCCCCGTTCAGGGCCCGGCCGCTCCAGAGGTTCTACCTCGTCTTGGCTCTCATGGCCTTGACTCTGGTTACAGCGATGTCGACCGGGTTCGGCCTCTTCTACAGGCTGGTTTACGTCCTGGTACTTACGACGATCGTCAACTACGTGTGGAACTGGCTAACTGTGAGGGCCGTTGAGGTCAATGTCGAGTCGCGCACTCGCCAGTCCACGGTAGGGGACATCATAGCGGAACAGATCAGCATCCGAAACAAGAGCTGGCTGCCGAAACAGGCCCTCGAAATCGACGTCCTGACCGACCTACCTGACTACTCGGGCGGAATGGTGGTCAATCTAATGGGGCATGCGTCGAACACCTGGAGAACGCAAGCCACCGCACGCAAACGGGGAGTCTACAAACTAGGCCCGGTACGTGTAGCGAACACCGATCCCTTCGCGCTGTTTCGAAGGGAGGTGCTCTTCGGCGAGACCGAGACGGTGACGGTCTACCCAAAGACTTTCAATATATCCGGATTTCATATGCCTACAGCGGAGCTCTCGGGCGAAAGCTCGGAAAGAAGACGGACTCACAACGTCACACCCCACGCGTCAAGCGTAAGGGAATACTCGTTCGGCGACAGTCTCAGCCGCGTACACTGGAATAGCACAGCGCGCCTGGGGAAACTGATGTCGAAGGTATTCGATCTAGGGCGGGCGGGCGAGCTGTGGCTGCTGATGGACCTGCACAAGGATGTCCAGTCCGGTGAGCTGGAGGAAAGCACCGACGAGTACGGCGTCTCTATTACGGCGTCGCTCGCCAAGAAGTTCCTCGCCTCTCAGGAGCCCATCGGCCTGATCTCCTACGGAGACCAACGGTACTACCTGCCAGCCGAGACCGGGGCCGGGCAGTTTGAACGCATGATGCAGTACCTGGCCATGAGCAAGGCCGAGGGCAGCACTCCTCTCGAGGAGGTGCTAGCGACGGAGGAGGCCGTCTGGGGACCGCAAAGCCTGCTGGTCGTGATCACCTCTTCACCATACGAGGAGTGGGGAATCGCATTGAGGGAGCTCGGCAAGCGGGGAGTGAGGGTGGCCGTGGTGCTTCTGGACGGGAACTCGTTCGGTGGGTTCCTCAACTCGCTGGACGCTCTCGACGAGCTCTACCTGTCGGGCATTCCAACCTATGTGGTCAAGAAGGGCGACGACATCGCGACCTCTCTGGAGCGCCAATACACCGGAGCTCAGCTGGCGACTCCCGAACAACTGGAGGTCGGCGCCGGCTCATGAGTGCCAGCGAAGCAGCGGCTCTCTATCCTGCCAGGGCGGGAAAACCGCCCGGAGAGGGCCGCTCGCTGCTCGCCCTCGTCGAACGCGTCACGCCCAAGCAGGGATGGGACTCGTTCCTGCTCTTACTTGGGATCGTAGGCGTAGTAGCGCTAACCGTGCGCCAGGCGGAATGGGTCGAGACACCTGGGCTGATTCCAATCGTCGCCTGGTCATGCCTCGCGGGACTGGTTTTCGCAAAGACTAGAGGCCCTTGGCCACTCTTGTTCGTGGCAGGCCTCGCGGTCGGCTTCGTGGTCGTCATCTGGCAGGCGTCCTCCTTGGTAGAGGGCCAAACGCTGGCAGACCGGACCGGAGAACTCTGGACCAGACTCGGCGCATGGTACGAAGCTGCTACGACGGGAGGAATCAGCGTCGACCTCCTACCGTTCACATTGGGCGTACTTTCCTTGGCATGGCTTCTCGGCTTTCTCAGCGCGTGGCTTCTCTTCAGAGTCACCCACATCTGGTTGGGGCTGGTCCTAGCCGGGACGGCCATGTTGACGAATCTCAGCTTTCTGCCCAGCGGCAACGAACCGCGGTTTTTTCTGTTCATGCTATTCGCGATGTTGCTAGTGGCAAGGGTCAGCGCACTCCAGCGCCAGGACCAGTGGCGAAGCACGAGATTCCGGACAGCCTCTATTAGCAGATCAGTGGCGATTCCGGCCGCCGCGGGGATCAGCGTCGTTGTGCTGATCATCGCCTCCGGGCTGCCGCTAAACGTGTACGTCTCCTATGCCGCCGCTCGACTGTGGAATCAGGCACGAAGCCCCGTGGCAAGTATGGAGCACGAGTTCGCGCGCCTGTTCTCGGGTATTCCGTCACGCAAGGACCTCAGTGGGCGGTTTTTCGGTAAGACACTCCCGTTTCAAGGAAAGATCTCTCCGGGGAGCGACGTCGTCCTTCTAGCCAACTCCAACCATCCGTCGTATTGGCTATCTCGCACGTACAGCCAGTACACCTCCGAGGGATGGATCGCAGGGGAGACTGAGAGTCTGCGGGTGGGACCTGAGTCCCTTCCTCCGCCTCGCCAGGAGTCGTTCAAAAGAGAAGCGGTGTTCCAACGGCTCCAGCCGACGTTCGATACCGTTACGGTTTTGTCAGGCGGAAACGTGGACTGGATAAACCGCGAGGCCGTGGTGGAGACCCTCGCACCGCTCGAGTTCGAGGTCGACCTGCGCGATCTATCCAATAATAGCCATCTCCCGGAGGACATCCAAGGCCTGGCGACGGAGCTCAAGCGGGTCTCGAGCCCGCTTCCCGCGGGTTTTGTGGAGTCCCACATCTACAAGATGATCCCTCTAGACCTGGTACTGACAGGCGTTTTCCCCCGGGGCGACGATGCGACTGGCACCGCTCCGGAAAAGATCACCCTCGCTCGGAAGCAGCCCAACCTGCCGGACGTGGTGTCTTGGAGGCTTGTCGAAACTCTAAAGGCCGACGACTACTACTCGATGCGCACGTTCGTCTCAAGGGCCACCGACGACGACCTGCGGGCCGCCGGGACCAAATATAGCGGCTTTATCAAAGACCACTACCTTCAGCTTCCAACTACTTTGCCTCAGCGCGTGAGAGACCTTGCGATCGCGCTGACCCAGAGCGCCGAGACGCCGTTGGACAAGACGCTGGTCGTCCAGGACCTGCTGAGGGGGAGCAATTTTGAGTATTCCCAGGACATCGACAAACCTCCCCGAGGCGCGGATGGAGTCGATCACTTCCTGTTCGAGACAAGAACGGGGTACAGCGACTACTTTGCTTCGTCTATGGCCGTTCTCCTCCGGGCAGCGGATGTCCCGGCCCGACAGGCGGCCGGCTATGCTCCGGGCGAGCTGGATGAGTTAGGACGCAGAGTTGTGATGGACTCGGATAGCCACGGCTGGACACAGGTCTATTTCCCGGGTCACGGGTGGATCGACTTCGAGCCGACACCAGTATGGCCCGTTCCTCGACGCGGGGGTTTTACAGAAAACGAGTCCGGCTCGGACTCGAATAATGGCCTGAGTACAGATTCCCCAGATTGTCTCCAGGACCCTGACCTTGCAGCGTTTGCCTGTGAAGATGGTGAGGCCGAGATCGCAGAGGAGACGGACCTGGAGCAATTGTTGCTGGAGGCAGGCATCTCGGGTGGAGCACTCGAGGAAGCCGGCGGAAGTCCTCGCAGCCTCACGTTGCCAGTTGCGCTAGCGCTGATCGTAGTGGCCGGGACACCGGCACTAGGCTGGCTCATCCTGACCTGGGGCCTGGGCAAGGCAACTCCGTCAGAGAGGGCGTACTCGAAGATGAGTAGGCTCGGGACCCTTGCCGGAATCCGGCGACAGTCCCATCAGACTCCTGCAGAGTATGCGGGGAACATTGGCAACGCAATTCCGGCGATCGCGTCTGGGTCGCAGGAGCTCGCCGGGGCGTTTGCCGCCGGCCGGTATAGCGGTAGGGAGCAGGGGGAGGGGGAGGGGGAGCTTCTGGGTTTAAGCGAGGCCTGGAAGAGTGTCAGGGGTGGGCTGCTGTCCCGGGCGCTGAGACGGCTAATACTGCTGGGGCGAGTGTAGCGCCCATGACTAGCCTCTACTACGACCTCTTCGAAACTCCGCTCGGTTGGATGGGCCTTCAGGCATCTTCCAAGGGCCTGAGACGCACCACCCTTCCCCAGCCGTCGCCTGACCGATGCCTGTCGCTTTTGGAGTTAGGAGCGCGCGGCATCGCGCGGCGCCCCGAGGCCTTCGTCGGTCTGAAAAGCACCCTTTCGTTGTACTTCATGGGCGCGCCGGTTACCTTCGCTGACGAGCCGGTCGACATCGACGATGCGCCACGCTTCCTCCGTGCGGCTTGGGTCGCGTGCCGCTCCATCCCTGTAGGGGAGACCCGAACGTACAAGTGGCTGGCAGCTCAAGCAGGAAGCCCTCAAGCGTCAAGAGCAGCCGGGCAGTCGATGGCCAATAACCGGCTGCCGATCGTCATTCCGTGCCATAGAGTCATCGCCAGCGACGGAAGCTTGAGGGGGTTCGGCGAGGGTGCGACCCAACTCGAACTCAAACGCCAGCTGCTGAAGCTCGAGACCGAGGCCTTGAAGCTGGTTGTCTGAGCCTTCCCCGGAATGTCATTCTGAACCCGCCGGAGGCGGGTGAAGAATCTGGGGTCGTGCACGCCAAACAAAACATTCTGCCCCCCCAGACCCTTCGCTCCACTTATGTTCACAAGTTGAGGCTGGCTAAGCCTCTATTCTTCACCTTGAATACCTAGCCGGGTCTTCATAATCCCCCTGGCGCGCTCGAGATGGCCTTCGTCCACCATGACGCCGCAAGGGTAAGTGGAGACGCCAAGAAACGTCGATGTGTCGGCCGGCCGTACGACTGCCGATACCCCTTCTTCCACGAGCACGTCTCGCCACATCTCCGCTTGCAGCTGGTCCGGCGCTGTCGCGAGCCTAATCCACTTCAAGAGGGCCTCATCCGCTACTGCCTCCCCTCCACCGATACGCTTCCTGCGGTGCCCAACAGCTCTTGGAGGCCCTGTTCCAGCTCGGGACTCACGTTTACCTTCAGTGGCGGCCAGTCCATCGTAACAAGGCGCCCGTCGATGGCTATCTCGAGGCGGACCCCGTCATCGCCGCGGTGCTCCACCAACAGCCGCCATACGTCGTCCAGTAGTCGTTGGTCTTCGGTCGTCTTGTCGGTCTCTCGTAGTCGCAGAGTGAGTAAGAGTTGACCCGCTAGACTTGTCCCTATGGGTTGCGTTCCGCGCGAGTCATGGCCATCGCGACCGTCGCCGCTCGTGATCTCGTGTTTAGCCGAAGCGACCGTCCCCGTCCCTGCGATCTCGACGCCCACACGGGCATCGTTGCCCGAGTCCGCTTCGACCGCAGCCCGCTCCTGCTCGACCACCGGCCGCTCAGGGTCGGGAACGTTATACAATTCGGCGCCAAGACAGGAGATGCTGATACGATCATCTCTGGCGCGCACACTGCCCTTGACCGTCACGAACGTCCCCTCTTGCCACAGATCGCTGGTCTGAGCCTGTACGTTTTCCCAGACGAATAGATCGATAGGGCCGTCAAGTAGAGCCAGCGACGCTATGGTGTACGGTTTCTGCTCCCGGGTAAATCGACTTTCGACACTCTCGACTTGACCCACAAGAACGACCTTCTGGCCTGCCATTTCAGGCGTTACTTGGCTTCGAGTCATTATGGTCTTGGAATCGACTTCGTTGGCGAGCTGATGCAACAGGCTGTTGCCGGATAGCGCCACGCCGAGCAGCTCCTTCTCCCACGCCCGACGCTCGCCGGAGGAGGTCTGGACGTCCGACAGGGAGATCGCGGCCAATGGGGTTGGGACACTCTCGCCAAACAAATCGAACATCGACGCCTGGTCGGAACCTCTCATATTGGCCTCGCTCTGCGCCAGTGACAGGATGCGCCCGACGGACTCCAGCAGTGCACCCCTGTCTCCAAAAGTATCGAAAGCCCCTGCCATGATCAGGCTCTCCAGCGCCTTGCGGTTGAGCGCGCTTAAATCGGCGACCCTGCACATGTGCTCGACGGACTCGAAGGGCTCCTCCTTCTCCCTAGCCTCGATGATAGGACGAACCGCCGCAGACCCGATGTTCTTTATCACGGCAAGCCCGAATCGGATGGACGTCCTGCCGTCATCCTGCCGCTCGATGGTAAAGTCCTCTCCGCTGTGGTTCACGTCCGGGGGCTGGACCGGGATCTTGAGCCGGCCGCACTCGGCCACGGAACCTGCGAGCTTGTCAGAGTTGCCCGCATAGGCGTTTAGCAGGCACACCATGTACTCTTCCGGGTAGTTGGCTTTGAAGTAGGCTGTCCAGTAGGAGATTAGGCCATAGCTGACGGAGTGGGCCTTGGGGAAGCCATATCCAGCGAAGGGCTCGATCAGGGCGAATACCTCTTCGGCCAGCTCTCTACTGTGACCCTGCTCGATGGCGCCGTTCAGGAACTTGTCACGCTCCTGGGCCATTATGCTGGGGATCTTCTTACCCATAGCCTTGCGCAGGATATCGGCCTCGCCGAGCGAGTACCCAGCGAAGGCCTGGGCTATCAGGAAGACCTGGTCCTGGTACACGATCACGCCGTAGGTCTCCTCGAGAATACCGCGCAGTGCCGGGTGGAGGTAGTGTGGCTGCGTACGACCGTGTCTGGCTTCGATGAAGGTGCCGATATGCTCCATTGGGCCCGGGCGGTAGAGGGCTATCATGGACGCAACGTCGACAATGGAGCTCGGCTTTAGGTCCTTGATGTAGCGGGTCATGCCAGCACCCTCTAGCTGGAAGACCCCGACCGTATCGCCGTCGGAGAGCAGCTCGAACGTCTTGGCATCGTCGAGGAGGATGTCCCGGAGCTCCAACCTGTCGCCCTTGGTCGTGGCTATGAGGTCGCGGGCCCTGGAGAGAATCGTGAGGTTGATCAGGCCGAGAAGATCCATCTTGAGAAGTCCAAGTGCAGCAACGTCGTCCATCGGGTATTGGGTCATGACGACTCCCTGGTCGTCACCCTTGGCCGGCCGCTGCAGCGGGAGATAAGTATCCAGTGGCGCTTCAGAGATGACTATTCCGGCCGCGTGGGTGCTGGAGTGCCGCGTTATCCCCTCCAGACCGCGCGCGGTGTCCACCAGGCTACGGACACTGTCGTCGGCCTCGTAGACCTCCCGGAACTCCGGGCTCTCCTTCAGGGTTTCATCCAGGGTTATATGCAGCCTGGTAGGCACGAGCCGGGCGATGCTGTCGACGTCGGCGTAGGGCATCGCCAGCGCTCGGCCCGAGTCCCTGATAGACGCTCGCGCTCCGAGAGTCCCAAAAGTGATTATCTGGGCCACATGATCACGGCCGTAGCGCGAGACTACGTAGTCGATGATCTCCTCCCGGCGATCGTCCTGGAAGTCCATGTCGATGTCGGGCATCTCTTTGCGCTCGACGTTCAAGAACCGCTCGAACACTATCCTGTACTGCAAGGGGTTGACGTCGGTCACTCCTAGCGCGAACAGTACCAAGCTCCCTGCGGCGCTTCCACGGACAGCGAAGTAGATGTCCTTCTCTCTGGCGAACCGGGCGATGTCCCAGACCACGAGGAAGTAGTTCGAGTATCGGGTCTGCCTGATGACCTCCAGCTCATATTCGAGCCTTTGCTCCTCTTCTTCCCCCGCGTCCTCAACGCGACGACTTAGTCCATCCCTGCAAAGCTGGACCAGATAGTCGTCCGCAGAGAGCTCATCTGGAACAGGGTATTCGGGCATATGGAGCTGCGTGAGGTCGATCTCGAGGTTGCACATCTCGGCGATGGCCTGGGTGTTGGTGATCGCCTCCGGCACATCCGCGTATAAGGCCTGCATCTCATCGGGACTCTTCAGATAGTAGGAGTCCTCCGTCATCTTGAGGCGGCCCTCGTCGTTGACGTTGGTGTTGGTGTGGATGCAGATCAGGATGTCCTGAAGCGCGGCATCTTGTTGGTGAACGTAGTGGGAGTCGTTGGTTGCCACGAGCGGGATGCCCAGGTCACGATTCAGCTCCATCAGCCCCTTGTTGATGGCCGGCAGCTCGTCGACTCCTCCGTGCTCCATCAGCTCCAGGTAGTAGTCGCCGAAAAGCTCCTTGTACCAGGTCGCCGCCGCACCGGCCTCCTCCATACGTCCCTGGGCTATCAGCTCCGGCACCTCACCGCTGGGGCAACCCGAAAGAACGATCAGCCCCTCGTGGTGTCGCTCCAGCAGCTCTCTGTCGACCCGAGGCTTGTAGTAGAACCCCTCAAGATGTGCCCCAGTGACCAGCTTCACAAGGTTCTGATAGCCAGAGAGGTCCTTCGCGAGCACCGTCAGGTGGTATGGGGTCTTGTCTTCCTGGCTCCTGCCGTGCCGGCTGCCATGTGCCACGTACATCTCGCATCCGATAATCGGCTTGATCCCGGCCGCCTTGGCAGTGCGGTAGAAATCGATGGCGCCATGCAGGCCGCCGTGGTCCGTGATCGCAAGGCTGTCCATCCCCAGGTCCTTAGCCTTTTGCACCAGGGGCTCGATCCGGCTCAGCCCGTCCAACATGCTGTATTCAGTATGGACGTGGAGGTGGGTAAACAAAGGTCCTCCCAGAATGAATAGCCTACAACTTGTCACCCTGAACGAAGTGAAGGGCCTGGAGAGGGGCAGTCCTCCGATCGAGCTTGGACCACCTAGATTCTTCAGAATGACATTTTGTGCGAAGTCAGTGTTCCCATAAAGCCGGGCGTTGGGAGCATCGTCAGGCCTCGATTCAGCGCCACTATAACAACAGAAAACATGCGCAGATTTCAAGCGCGCGCCAAGGATTCTTGGCCGGTTTTGCTGGCGCGAACACAGCGCCAGAACAAAAGTGAATGGCTCACTCCGTCACGCGGAGTGAGCCGTTCGAATTTCGAAGGAAACGCGGTTCGACTAGTAGTCCATTGGCGGGGCAGGAGGCGCTGCCGGTGCATCTTCCTTAATGTCCGTGATCAAGGACTCCGTGGTCAGCACCATGGCGGCGACGCTGGCGGAATTCTCGATGGCGGCGCGGGTGACCTTGGTCGGGTCCATGATCCCGCGCTCCAGCAAGTTGGTAAACTCCCCCGCCTCGGCGTCGTACCCCATGTCGCCTTTCGACTTCTCGCTCTCCGCTAAGATCACATCTCCGGAGACGCCAGTGTTCTCCGCTATCAGCTTCACGGGCTTCTCCAGCGCTGTCCTCAGGATGTTGGCTCCGGTCAACTCATCTCCGGAAAGGTCCAGTTTATCTAGCGAGGACCTGGACCGGATCAGGGAAAGCCCGCCGCCGGGGACTATGCCCTCCTCCACTGCGGCGCGCGTCGCCGACAGGGCGTCCTCCATCCGCAGCTTCTTCTCCTTCAACTCCACCTCGGTGGCCGCTCCGACCTTGATGATCGCAACACCGCCCGACAGCTTCGCCAGACGCTCCTGTAGCTTCTCGCGATCGTAGTCGGAAGTCGTGTCTTCGACCTGGGCTTTGATCTGGTTGATTCGGCCCTGGATCCCGTCCTCAGATCCCTTGCCCTCCACGAACGTGGTGTCGTCTTTGGTCGCTATCACTCGACGTGCTCTGCCGAGATCATCCACCCCGACCGAGTCCAGCTTACGCCCCGTCTCCTCACTGATCACCTGGGCGCCTGTGAGTATTGCCATGTCCGTCAGCATCTCCTTGCGGCGATCGCCGAATCCCGGCGCCTTCACCGCAAGCACATTGAGGGTCCCGCGCAGCTTGTTGACAACCAGTGTCGCCAGCGCCTCTCCCTCAATGTCCTCGGCCACCAACACCACGTTCTTCCCTATCTGTAGGATCTTCTCGAGCGCCGGCAACAGGTCCGCTACGGCCGACACCTTCTTGTCTGTGATCAGAATGTACGGGTCCTCGATGTCCGATTCCATCCGCTCCTGGTTGGTGACCAGGTACGGCGAGATGTAACCACGGTCTATCTGCATCCCCTCCACGAACTCCTGCTCGTAGCTGATACCCTTGGACTCCTCGACCGTGATCACGCCGTCCTTCCCAACCTTCTCCATTACCTCCGCGATCAGGTTCCCCATCTCCTCGTCATGCGCCGAAAGGGACGCGACCTGGGAGACCTGGGTTCTTCCAGCGACGGGCGTTGACATCTTCTCGATGGAGTCTCGCAGCGCCGCAACGCCCTTCTCGATACCGCGCTTTAGGCCCATGGGGTTGGCGCCCGCGGCGATATTCTTAAACCCCTCGTGGATGATCGCCTGGGCCAAGACGGCGGCCGTTGTGGTGCCGTCCCCCGCAGCATCGGCCGTCTTGGTAGACGCTTCTTTGACCAGCTGGGCGCCCATATTCTCGAACGGCTCCTCGAGCTCGATCTCCTTAGCTATGGTCACTCCATCGCTGCAGACCTGCGGCGGCCCGAACTTTTTGTCCAGCACGACGTTGCGTCCCTTCGGGCCCAGGGTCACGCCCATAGTATCTACCATCGTGTCTATGCCGCGCTTCAACGAGGCTCGCGCTTCCTCACTAAACGTCAGTTGCTTGGGCATATTTCTTCCTCCTCTGGCTCTACTTCGATGCTGTCTTACTTCTTGAAGAGAATATCGTCTTCTCGCAGGACAAGGTACTCAATCTCTCCCTCTTTGTACTCTGTCCCGCCATACTTGGAGTAGATAACGGTATCTCCGACGTCGATCTCCATCGGGACCCTTTTCCCCTCGTCTGACATCCTGCCTGGACCGACAGCCACTACCTTCCCCTCCTGAGGCTTCTCCTTGGCCGTATCAGGAATGTATATACCACCCGAACTCACCTGCTCGTCCTTTTCCGACGGCTCCACAACAATCCGGTTTCCCAAAGGCTTGAACGTGACCTTGGTCTTAGTCGCCATACTCGATTCCCTCCTTTACTGCCTCAACGGTTGCTCTGTTGACTCAGCCCGAGCGCCAGGGTCTGGCTGGTTTCCGGTCCGTCTCGCGGACGCAATTCACCGGTTCTCGAATCGTCGTCCGGGGTCTGGTTCGCTGGCGGACCGCCACATCTACAGAAAGTGTCCGGCAGGCTCCCGACGATCACAGCGAGGCACGGTTTCGGCACCATTAGCACTCTCTGCGGCTGACTGCTAACAATGATAGTCTAAGCCGATTATCATTGTCAACACAGAAATCAAACGGCGCCGCGGCGGACACGAGGGCTGTTTCAAAGGCACTATGGAGAGTCCTTCGACAAGCTCCCTTCGATACGTCCCGATGCGGCATCGGGACTACTCAGGGCGAACGGGAGTGTGAATCTCCGTTCGTTGTGAGCTCCGACAGGAGTCGCCCCGATGCCGCATCGGGGGACCTGTTGAACCACGGTCGGCAGAGCGACATATTGAGAATGAACCGGTCTTGAGCGTGGACGCATTCGCGTTGACCGCCCCGTTCGCAGAGCGTATCATCGACTCGTGGAGTTCTCGAAGAGCCAGTCAGCCGTCCCGGCGCTATTTGCTATGTCCAAGGCCCTGGTCCTTGCCACGCGCCCCAAACAGTGGACCAAAAACCTGCTGATCTTTTTTGCTCTATTCTTCACAGCCAACGAAGCATGGCTTGAAGATCCCGGTCCGGCGCTGAGCCTGCTCGGCCAGGCGATACTTGCATTCGGCCTATTTTCGGCGCTCAGCGGCGCTGTCTACCTCGTCAACGACATACTGGACGTCGACCATGACCGGCAACATCCAAGAAAGCGGCTTCGCCCGATCGCCTCGGGCCAACTGCCGGTCTCGGTTGCCTGGTTGGCGGCGGCGGGGCTGTCGGGGGCCGGTCTCGGCTTATCCTTTGTGCTCGAGCCGCTATTCGGCTGGGTAGCCCTCGCGTACCTGGTATTGATGGCGGCCTACTCGCTGCTGCTGAAACGTTTCATTCTGTTGGACGTGCTGACCATAAGCGGGGGGTTCATATTGCGGGCCGTGGCCGGCGCGGCGGTCCTCCAGGTGCCGGTCTCTCCGTGGCTGTACACGTGCACGGGTCTGGGAGCGCTGCTCATAGCGCTGGCCAAACGCAGGAGTGAGCTCGCTCTCGCCGGCAGCGCCGCCGGGAGACAGCGTGTCACTCTCGACCGGTACACTAAGCCGCTTCTCAACCAGTTCATCGCGATCGTTGCGCTGTCAACGCTCCTGGCCTACACGCTTTACACGTTTACCGCTGCCAATCTCCCCACGAACCACGCAATGATGCTTACGGTCCCATTCGTCATTTATGGCCTCTTCAGGTTCATGTACCTCGTCTACAGCAGGAATCTGGGCGAAAGCCCGGAGGACCTGGTGACCACGGACGTGCCACTGATACTGACCATTGTCCTGTGGCTTGCGACGGCTGTCACCGTCCTGATGGTATTCGGCGACTAAAGAGGGGCTCGTGCCGTCTCGGCCCCTCTCGGCTTTGCAAAAAGGACGGGACATCCTTAAGAAAGAGGAGGGAGGGCGGGTTTGAAACCCGCCCCTACGTCCAGGTTGGAAGGGCCGGAACGGTGGTTCGACGGGTACGAGTAGGACTCGCATACGACTTTAAGTGCAAAGCCGCCCCTCTCCCATCCTCCACGCTAAAGTCCGCATGAGAGCCAAGTAACACTCGCCGGGAGGAAAATTGGTCCCTCCTGACTCGCTGTTCGGCGTGATTCCAACCTGGGTGGCCGTCTACGTGGCCTCCGCCTACGGCTTGGGCCTCTCGGCGTTCATTCTCTACCTTCGAGTCGTCCGCCTGGTCTTGCTGGGCAAACGGACGGACCGGTTCGACCACCCGGTGCGGCGAGTCCTTGGGGCCATCCCCCTCGTACTCGGCCAGACCAAAGTGCTCCAGAGTACTTCGTTGATTAGGGACAGGGCGGGGCTGGCACACACTTTCATCTTCTGGGGCTTCCTGTCGTTCGTTCTCAGCTACACCCTGTTTATCTTCGGCGATACCGCCTGGCGGCCGATTGCATCTCTCGTACTAGAGGACTCAGCCGATCGGCCGCTGTCCACTTTGCTCCTGACTGAGACTGGTGCGCGACTCTTCGGCTCATATATCGACGTGATGGCGGCCGTCTTCCTGGTGGTCCTGACATGGGCCGCTCTGCGCCGCTGGGTCGCTAGGCCACACCGGCTGTCGTTCGATCTGACCAGGAGACGGGACTCAGTGGTCGTACTGGTCTTGACCGGCCTGCTGATGGTATTGACGTTACTCACCGAAGCGTTCTACGTCGCATCCGGAGGAGAGGGGCCGGAGGCGTCTGTACCCATCGGGTCCGCCCTGGGAACGTTTTTGAGTGACGCTGGCGTACGAGAACAGGCCGCCAACGGGCTTCAAGGACTATTCTGGTGGGCTCACCTTGCGACGATAGTCGGGTTCGGTATCTACGTCCCGTTCGCCAAGCACATGCATCTGATCGCCGCGCCCCTCAGCTTTCTGTTCCGAAGCCTGGAGCCGATGGGAACCCTTTCGACTCCTCGTGATCTGGAGACGGCCGAGAGGTTCGGCGCCACCAGGGTGCAGGACTTCACCTGGAAGGAGTTGCTCGACGGCTACGCGTGCGCGGTATGTGGCCGGTGCACCGACGTCTGCCCGGCGCACATCAGCGGCAAGACCCTCTCGCCGATGCACATCGTCGAGAACCTGAAGGAGCACCTCGAGGACACGGGGCCGGGAATCCTCAAGTCGCGAGACGAGCAGGACTCGAAGCCTCTGATCGGGTCGTGGATCGGCGAGGAGGCGCTGTGGGACTGCCTGACGTGCGGGGCCTGCGAGCAGGAGTGCCCGGTCGGCGTGGAGCACATCGATACCATAGTCGACATGCGTCGCAACCTCGTAATGGAACGGGCCGAGATGCCGGAGACGGCTGCGACCGCGCTCATGAGCATGGAGCAGCGAGGCCATCCCTGGCGTGGGACCCAGTACAGTCGAACGGACTGGGCCGAAGGGCTCGACGTCAAGACTCTAGCCGAGCACCCGGACGCCGAGGTGCTCTTCTGGGTGGGCTGCACCGCGGCGTTGGAGCAGCGCAGCCAGAGCGTCGCGCGGGCCATGGCATCAGTGCTGAAGCGGGCGGGTGTAGACTTCGCGGTCCTTGGCAATGAGGAGGCGTGTACGGGAGACCCCGCCCGGCGTATGGGCAACGAGTACCTCTATCAGACCCTCGCCCAACAAAACATCGAGACGCTGACTCGTTACGGTGTGAAGAAGGTCGTTGCCATATGTCCCCATTGCTTCAACACGATCAAGAACGAGTACCCTCATCTCGGCGGCGATTACCAGGTGCAGCACTACAGCGAGCTCATCGCCGAGCTGATCGAGCAAGGGAGGATCAAGCCGGCCGTCACTGTCGACGCTACTGTGGCCTACCACGACTCGTGCTACCTCGGCCGCCACAACGGGGTTTACGAGGCTCCTCGGCAGATAGCGAAGTCGATTCCGGGTGTCAAGCTGGTCGAGATGGAACGCCGCCGCGAGCGTGGATTCTGCTGCGGCGCCGGCGGCGGCCACATGTGGATGGAAGAGAGCCGGGGCAAACGGGTGAACCACGTCCGCACCGAGCAGTTCCTGGAGACCGGGGCGGACACGGTGGGCGTATCGTGCCCGTTCTGCCTCCAGATGTTCGAGGAGGGCGTCAGCTCCAAGAAGCTAGAGGACAAACAGGCCAAGGACCTGATCGAGCTTCTCGACGAGAGCCTCGGCGAATAGAATAGAGTTAACTTGACATCAGGCAGGAGGATATCGTGTCGCGAGTGTTTACCGTAGTCATTGAGCAGGACGAGGAAGGCTACCTTGTGGCAAGCGCTCCTGCTCTCCGAGGGTGCCACACGCAGGCGAGATCGATAGGTGATCTCCTCGAACGCATGAAAGAGGCGATACGGCTTTATCTTGAGGTCGAAGTGCACTAAGGAGCGGGTTGGTTGGCCTAGCAATGCCTGGGCTGCCTGTCATTCCGCTGAAAATAACGCGGATGCGTGGGTGATCGCCGCGAGTAACCGACGTTTTCCGAGCCCTGATGCGGCATCGGGGCGAGGAATCTGGGGTGGGGGCCGTTAGATCCCTATCGGTCGGGTCCGCTGCGGAAACACCCAGCCACCCCAGACCCTTCACTCCGTTCAGGGAGACAAAGGCCACTCCTTTCATTCATCAGGGTGCCAGGGGTAACCCGAATGGACGATTCTGAGCGGAGCGAAGAATCTAGACCTTTGTCTGCCAGACAGTCGCTCTTATTGAGAAACGCCTGGATTCTTCGGTCGTCCCGATGCCGAATCGGGACTCCCTCAGAATGACACGGTGCCCAGTATGCCAACGATAAGCCAGCAGCCAGATCGAGGACCAATGGATATCCCAAAGTCCGAGCTCCACATGCACGCCGAGACGCGTGCGCGACTCGATCGGCTGATTGCGAGGCGCACCAACGGACCTGCCCACGACTGGGAGGGGTGGATGAACCGACTGGCCGCATGGCCTGCCGGGATGCCCAGGCTTGAGCAGCTCTTCAGAGCGTCGGGATTGGACAAGAATGACGAGCTGGACGCGCTCAACGACGATGTGAATTTTGCCGCATGGTTAACGGAGGCGATGGAAGAGGCTGCGGCAGACAGCACCGTTTTGCTCGAGATCGGTTCGGGGCTTTCTGGGGTGTCTGGCCAGGCTTCATGGCCGTCTTCCGAGAGGTCGAGGAGCGTGTTCGTGCACGCTATCCGACCTTCCGCGCCGAGGCCATTATCTCAGGAATCTGGCCCACGCGACCCGGCGTCGCCGAAGTGTTCGAGGCCTGCCTACGCGCTCGTGAGGAAGGGCTGGCTGGGATCGACTTCGGGCCCATTCCCTACGATTCGGAGGCGGATTGGACAGAGGCGCACCGTTGGGCCGACCGGGCTTCCGAAGTCGGGTTAGCCCGAATCCACCGAAGGACACCGATGGACGGCGTGAGGAAAGCGGAAGGGGGTTGAGGGAGCTACAGGGGAAATAGCCTGGGTTCCATTTGGGGTAGGGAGGTCGGCGGACGGTCTTCATCGCCGCACAGGGGCCCCTATGGCCGTCTGCGGGAGCTGTGATGCGCGGGATGGCGAGAGAATACGCAGCAGGGGACTCTCTCGGACCGGGCTGGCACGAGTCTGCGGGGATCTTCGGTTGTCCGGTGGGTGGGTCGGTCGCCGACGGTGCCGTCAGGCCGGGAGTGGAATGGCTCGCAGCCGGGCCAAGGCGCGGCTGAACTTCTCAGCCCAAGGCCAGCGATCCGGAAGATGCAGGGTCAACCGGCGTGCCGAGCGGGTGAGCCGTCCGGCCAGGGAGAAGAACCGCCGCCGGAGGGTCTTGGTGGTGGCTATCCGCTCTCCCAGACCGATCCGCGCCGTCCAGCGGGCCAGGTTGTGGGCCATCGTCTGGACGGCCAGCCAGGCACCGTTGGCGGCGAAGCGGCCCGAGGGGAGATGGTTCAGCCCGACGCCGTACTTGAGGTCGCGTATGGCATTCTCGATCTCGGCGTGGCGGCGATGGTCAGCCTCCAGTTCGAGCAACTCCCCGTCCCGGTCGGTGATGAAGCCATGATAGCTGTATTTGGCGAAGAGGGCCAGTTGGGAACCGGGCGTCGGCTTCACCCGCCGGACGATGAGCCGTACCGGCGCGGCGTCCGCCTCGGCCTGGAAGGGGGTGCAGGTGGTCTCGGCCACATCGGCGGCACCGTCCATCCAGTAAGGAATCGGCGTCCAGGCATCTTCGGGTATCGCCTCGATGAGATTGTGCAGGCTTTTGTGCTGGCGGATGGTGATGGAGAAGCGGACATCCATCTTGCGGCAGACGGATACCACGCCATGAGTGTAGAACCCGCTGTCGGCCCGTAGCGTGAGTCGTCCGTCGGCCCCGGCGTAGCGCACCCGTCCCACCGTCTCCCGCAGGAAGTGGGCGGCGCCGCGGGCGGTGTTGGCCCGGCCCTCGCGCAGCCGGGACATCAGCACGTCTCCGGTGCCGGCGGCGATGGCCGGCAGCGGGTGGTAGCCCCGCTTGCCGGTATAGCCGTGGTGGCGGGCGCCCTCCTTGGCCAGTCCGTAGGTCTCGCAGATGGTGGAGTCCAGGTCAATGGTCAGGGGCCCGTCGCCGGGTCCCGCCCCGGCCTGCCAAGCCCGGGCCAGCAACTCGCGGCTCACCCGGTCGAGTTGACGGACGTGGCCCCACCGGAAGCTGCGCAGGAAGGTGCCCAGGGTGGATGGCGCCTTGACCGTGCCGCCCAGGGTGCAGGCCGTCCCCCCGGTGCGCAACACATCGGCGTCGTCAATGCAGTCGCCCCCAGCCAGCGCAGACGCCACCAGCGTCATCATCTTGTCGCTCGTGTTCGCCCGCCCCGGGGCATCGCCCAGGTCGAGGCGCTGCCGGACGAGTTCGGGCAGGCCGAGGTGCCGCGCCAGGGTGGCCGGAAGGAGCAGCCCGGCATTGGCCACCAAGCGGCGGTCGTCGAAGGTGATTTGGGATCCGGTCGGGGTGGTTGCGTGGCAGCATCTACTGGGTGCTCCTTTTCCGGGGCCGGTTTTTTGCTACAAAACCATTATCCCAGAAGCACAGGAGCACCTTCTTGCCGCCTCAGGACGCTAATCCGACGCCCTCCTTCGGTGGATTCGGGGTTAGGTATCACCGCGCACGCCGGCGAGTTTTCGTCTGCCAACCTTAGGGCCGCGATGCGCGCACCGGGGCTGTCGCGCATCGGCCACGGAGTCTATGCTGTGCACGAGCCCGACTTGCTAGAGCAGATCGCAAGCGCGGGTGTCACGGTCGAATGCTGTCTGACCGCGAACGTGGTACTGGGTGGGGTCTCGTCACTGGAAGAGCATCCAATCAAAAGGTTCGTAGAAGCGGGGGTACCTGTGACCCTGAACACAGACAACCCGGTACGCATGCGTACAAGCATCGGACGCGAGTACGAACAGGCCGCTAGCTTAGGCTTTGGGCCAAGGGACCTACTGTCGTTCACCCGGCAGGGGGTCGCTGCGTCTTTCACTTCTGAGGCGCGCAAGGCAGACTTGTTGGGTACTCTTCAGCAGTACGAGAGCACTCTCGGCGCCGTAGCCCCGTAGTCCTGGCCTGCGGCGATGGGCGCACCTACCTATCGGGCCTCAATCTACTCGCCGGTCAAGAACTGTCGAAAGCCATTCCTTGAAATCGCCTGCTAAGTCTTCCCTTTGCAGTGCTGCGTATGCCGAGGCCTTGAGTAGTCCGAGAGGCGTACCAACGTCGAAGTGGTCGCCCGGGAAACGGTAGGCGTACACCTTTTGGGCCGACAGCAGCTCGGAGATCGCATCGGTGATTTGGATCTCGCCGATTGCTCCGGCCGGCGTGTTCTGGAGCGCCTCGAAGACCTGCGGCGTGAGTACGTACCTGCCGATAATCGCCAGGTTGGAAGGAGCGTCGCGCAGGTTGGGCTTCTCGACCAGACCGGCCACCTCGTAGACATCGCCGTCTAATAGCTTGGCGTCGACTATCCCGAGGCTGGGAACTCGCTCGTCGGGGACCTCCCTGACGGCGATGACACTGCCACCGAGCTCGTCAAGTATGTCCGTCATTTTCCCGATGGTTGGGTCCGCACTCCATATGATGTCGTCAGGGAGGAAAACGGCGAAGGGCTCGTCTCCCACGGCCTCCCGAGCGGTCAGCACCGCGTGCCCGAGTCCCAGCTGCTCGTGCTGATAGACGTAGCTGATGTCCGCCATATCGGAGATCTCACGCATTTGCTCAAGGAAGGCATCTTTCCCCCGTTCCTCGAGGGCGGCCTCGAGATCGGGTATCGGCGCAAAGTGGGCGCTAAAGGCCTCCTGGCCCTCTGACACGACCAGCACGATCTTGTCGATGCCCGCTTCGACGGCCTCCTTTACCGCATACTGGATGGCCGGCGTGTCCAGGACCGGCAGCATGTTCTTGGGGACCGACCTGGTCGCCGGAAGGAAGCGGGTCCCGAACCCGGCGACCGGAATCACGGCCTTGCGGACTTTCATGGATCTAGCCTTTCCTGCCTAGTATTCCTCGTTCCGCCTTCCGAGAGCACGCCCGATTATATCAGGCGTTGGGCGCTCCGGTGCTGTGATACGATAATGCCTCAATATCGGGTACACGAAACCAAAGGGAGGGCTCGAAGTGACTCTGGCCAGAGAAAAGTGCGTGGCGTGCCGGCGAGACTCCCCTCAAGCGACGGACGAAGAGATCGCGGAGCTGCGTCAGGCCATTCCCGAGTGGCGTCTGACCGAAGAAGGCGGCATCAAGCGGCTGGACCGGATGTTCAAGGTCGGCGACTTTGCAGATGCCATGGACTTCGCCTCCAAGGTCGGCGAGGCTGCCGAGGCGGATGGGCACCATCCGCGCTTGATCGTAGAGTGGGGCCGGGTTAACGTCGCTTGGTGGACGCACAAGATCAAGGGGCTACACCGCAACGACTTTGTCATGTCGGCCAAGACCGACGAGATCTTCGCTGAGCTCCAATAATCACGGATCAGCCCGGACCTCGCCTGCCCGAATCCGGCTCCGATGTCCTGCTAATGAGAGGACGCGGCAGCGCGTCGAGCTTCGGCCAGTCCACCGGGTCCCTACCCTCCACCAGGCTCAACCACCTGGAAGCGTCATCTAGCAGGCGATCGGTCCGCAGTCCCATGAACTCTGGCTGGAAAAGCTGGAGCACGCGCACCCCGTCAGACAGCTTGGTCCGTGCGCCATGTCGATTGTGGCGCCCGAGGTGGTGGAAGCCGACAGCTGTCTTGATAACGGCGTGATAGAAGAAACGGAGCGGATAGGGTGTGCCGCGCCACACATCCTCCAGGGTCTCGTGGCACTCCCAGAAGGCCCCCGCGTTGAACTCCTCCGAGGCCTTGTAGAGATCCTGCGGAGCCTCACCGGGCGGCTCTGGTAAGAGCGCCTGGAGTCCGCGCTGTTCGAGCTCGGAAAGCCAAAGCTCATCGAGCTTGCGACGGTTCCCTCCTAATGGTCAACACGGGAGGCTCTTTGTCGGCTCGGTCAAATTTGATCCCCTTGTCAAGATATGCCGACTAGCCGAGACCTTGCGGCTCACAGGTTGCCAGTCCAGTCGTGTTTAGGATACCATTCGGGTGCTTTCGGAGCATCTCCGCCGAAGGAGTCCCCACTTGTACGATGTGATCGTAATGGGTGCCGGTCCGGCGGGCAATATCGCCGCTCACAGACTGTCCAGGGAGGGGCACAAAGTAGCCGTCCTGGATTGGAGGGAGGACCTCGGTGATAAGCTCTGCACGGGGATCGTAGGCCGGGAGTGCGTTGAGCGCTATCCCCCAGACAGGGCACATATCTTCGGGAAGGCGAGCTCCGCCTCCGTAATAGCACCCTCAGGCAAGAGCCATCGAGTCGCGAAGGACGACCCCCAAGCCTATATCATCGATAGGGTGGCGTTCGTTGCTAGCCTGGCCGGGCGCGCCTCAGAAGCGGGAGCGCACTACAGGCTTGGTGAAAAGGTTACAGAGGTCCGGTCCTCGAAGACCGGCGTCGATATTCGGACAACGTCACACGCAGGCTCAGGGGAGTACAAGGCCCGGGTTGCTATCGTCGCCAGCGGGTTCTCTTCGCCGCTGGTCCGCATGGCAGGCCTCGCAGACGGTGGACGAGACGGCCACATGGTCGGGTGCCAGGCACAGGTCACCGCCTACGACCTGGAGGAAACCGAGATATATCTCGGGAAGGCGATCGCGCCGGGGTCCTTCGGCTGGCTGGTCCCTGTCTCCGGCTCCACAGCGCTCCTTGGACTTGTCTCGCGCCAGAAGCTCAACGGACACATGGGAGACTTTCTGTCCACGCTCCAGAAAAAGGGCAAAGTCGGGGCCGTAATCAAGCCGGTAAAGCGATGGGGTATACCTCTCAAAGCTTTGCCGAGGACTTTCGGGGACGGCGTGGTTGTGGTCGGGGATGCCGCGGGATTCGCCAAGCCGACGACGGGCGGAGGTATCTACTACGCCCTCCTGTCCGGCGAAATTGCAGCCGAGGTAGTACACGAGGCGTTCGTGGCAGGCGAATTCTCTGCCCGTGGCCTTGGGGCGTATGAGGCTCGCTGGAAGTCGGTTTTCGGGCGGGAGCTACGTATAGGCTACTACGCTCGCCGTCTATACGAAGCCCTCGACGACGACCAGATAGAGCGTCTGCTCGACGGGTTCCTCTCGGCCCAGATCGAGCAAGAGTTCCTGTTCTCGGGCGACTTCTCGTTCGACTGGCACAGCGGGTCCATTTTAAAGGCTATCGGCCACCGGGAGTTGGGCAAGGTCATCAGGTCCTTCGGCCCGACGGTTGCACCATTGCTGCTGCGCTTAAACGGGTCACGGTCTGGCTAGGTTACCGGCCGGCCGCTCGGCTGCTTCCCCAGGCGAAAACCTAAAGACTCAGTAGCCCAGCATGTGGGACAGTAGCGCCATTCTAACGAACAGCGCATTCTCGGCCTGACGGTAAAAGGCGAGACGCTGGTCCTGCACCTCGACGGCGAAGTCACCGCTGCGCTGCATCGGGTCTAGGATGATGCAATTCGGCCTCAGCGAGGACATGAAGTCCTTATCGATCCGCAGGTTGAACGAGCCCCGAGACCTCATGAGCTGGGCGTGCGCCACGGTCCTGGGCCCGTTCAGGTATATGGCGTCCACATCTCTCATGGCCTCGGCATCCCTCGCGGTGACCAGCTCCATGCCCCTCTCCTTGCAGTAGCTGACGACGTCCGGGTCGGCCTGCCCGCTGAACGGGATAAGCGTCACCTTGATGTCGTTGAACATTGCAAGCCCCTTCAATAGGGCGCTGACATTTCGATGTTCTAGACGACCGACCACAGCCAAGGTGATCCCGTCCACGCCACCGAGCTCTCGACTGAGGGTCCATATATCCGCCAGGGCCTGCGTTGGATGGTCGTCCAGACTCCCTCCGTTGACTATCGGTAGCGCGTCGACCTTCGCTGCGCTGTCGACGATGCCAGCGTCGCTGTTCCGCAGCACGACCAGGTCAACGTGGAGGCTGGCCAGGATGCTTATAATATTATCGATGTGGTCCGGCGTCCTCACGGGGTAGAACTGCGAGGCGTCCTCGGTGTGATACGCCTCGCCTCCCAACAGACCGATGGCGCGCTCGAACGAGGTCCGGGTCAGGAAGCTGGGCTCGTAGAACAGGCAATATAGGGCACGCCCCGTCAAAGTCTGATCAGGTCGCGCGCTTCTACGGAGTTCGTCGCTGCGAGGGAGCAGCTCTGACTCCACCCACGTCCTTTCGAGTTGATTCGTGCTTATCAGATGGCGGTATGATGGCATGGCCCTCTCTTGAATGGGGATGTTGGCCGCGCGCCCAGACCGTTACGCGGCTACGGTGAGCCGAGTGTACATCAAATCTTCCTTCGTCCGCTATTGGCGGTAAACGGCCTTGAAACCGTTCCAGTCGAATCAAGACGCGCCCAGACGATTCATCCGGTACTGGGCCCCAATGCTGGCCTGGATGACGGCGATATTTGCGCTGTCCAGCCTGACGTCCGCGACGATCGAACAGGCTTCACCGCCAGTCGGGGCGCTACGGCTGTCGGAGGTCGCTCATGCCGTCGAGTTCGGAGTGTTGGCCGTGCTCGCATACCGGCTTTTTGTGTCCTACCGGGCGCCCGCGGGGCCGCTCCTCTGGGTTGCGGTCCTGCTATTTACGATGGGATATGCAGTAACCGATGAGCTACACCAGTCGTTAGTGCCGGGCCGAGACCCAAGTTGGATCGACCTCGGATTCGACTTCCTCGGCGGCATGGTGGGCCTGCTGGCTGCTGAGACAGTCGTTCGTGTACGCCGGCGACCAAATTGACACTCGGACTGCGGCGACCCTATAATCGAGCCCCAGACGGCTCTCGGTGTGGGGATATAGCTCAACTGGGAGAGCGCGGCGTTCGCAATGCCGAGGTTGGGGGTTCGAGTCCCCCTATCTCCACCAAATCCCTTCCCCAAACCCCTTGCCCGTAGCTAGCCTCTACCCTATAATTGCCTTATACTGGTGGTATAAGTCGGTGGTAGGTGGTAGCAAAGGGGGTAGCAACAATGGGCAATCTCACCGCAGCGCAGCTACGCAAAATCAACGAACCCGGACGTTATGGCGATGGTGCTGGCCTCTACCTTGTGGTGTCGCCGGGCGGTTCAAGGTATTGGATTCAACGGATACGGCTTGACGGCATGCGGACTGATAAAGGCCTGGGAAGCCTTACGGACGTTAGTCTTACCGAGGCGCGCAAGAAAGCGGCGGCTAACAGGGACGCCCTACAGCAGGGCCGCAATCCTTGGAGTGAGCAGGAACAGGAGAAGGCGGCCAGGCTTGAACAGCTAAAGGTAATCCCCACCTTCCGCGATGTCACTTACAAAGTCCACGAGGCCAACGCCGTGCGTTGGCGCAACGAAAAGCACACCATCTCGTGGTTGCAAACATTGGAACGCCACGCCAAGTTGATCCTAGATATGCCCATTGACGAAATAACCCAGGCGCACGTTCTGACCGTTTTGGAACCGATCTGGAGTACCAAGCCCGAGACGGCGCGCCGCGTTCGCCAACGTATGCGTGCGGTTTTCAAGTGGGGGGTGTCTTGGGGTTATATTCCGTTCAATCCCGCCGGTGAAGTAATAGACGGCGCGTTGGTACCAATGCCAAAGGTTCAGGAACATCTAAAGGCATTGCCCTATCAAGAGGTGTCGGCCGCGATCAAAAAGATTCGGGACTCGGAAGCGTGGGCCGCTACCAAACTGGCGTTTGAGTTTATGATTCTGACTGCTGCCCGTGGTGGTGAGGTTAGGTACGCAACGTGGGCCGAGATTGACGGGGATACCTGGACTCGGCCCGCACACAAAATGAAGGGCAACAAACCCCACCGGGTACCCCTTTCGATTCAGGCCACAGTCCTGTTGTGCACTGCAAAAGAAAAATTGGGCACCGAGTCTGGCCTGATTTTCCCATCACCTGACGGCAACCCATTGTCGGAAAATGCCCTGCCAATGCGGGCCAAGAAATGCGGGATACAAGCCGTACCTCACGGCTTTCGCTCAAGCTTCCGGGACTGGGCAGAGGAATGTTCAAGCGGAAGCCACGCTGCCATAGAGATATCACTGGCCCACGATTATGGTAGCGCAGTAGAAAGGGCATATTTCCGAAGCGACCTGCTGGACCAAAGGCGGGAGCTAAATCAAGAGTGGTGCAACTTCCTGGACCCCCTACCCTTCTAGCGCTACCCTCATTAACTTAATGGCGTCAAGTCCCTAATCCATGCGGCTGGTGGCACCTGCAAAGAGTTGCAATAGCATGGATAGGCGTTTGTGTGAGAGTGGCGATTGCAAGGAGTGGCGAGTTGTGCTAAGGTATGAGATTGACAACCGAATGACGGACGGCAGCCCCCATAGGAGGCGACACTTTGGACACGTTGCAGAAAAGTCAACTCAAGCAATCCGAGCTCAAGGTCAAGCTCAATGAGATGCTGGACGCCGACGCCGAAAAGCGCTCCGAGAGCTTCGATGATGACCTGAAGACACTGACGAAGCAAGTCAAGCAGGCCGAGATCGAAGTGAGCGCCGCGCTCCTGGTAGCGCCTGAGCCCGAAGTCGCCGAGAAGGTGGAGGCGCGGGCCGAGGTCGTCACCGAGACATCGGAAGAACGGGAAGAGGTGGAGTTGCGCTCCAAGATCAATTTTGGCAAGTACATCGGCGCGGCGATGGCCGGAACCGGCATCGTGGGCGGCGCCGAGGGCGAGCTTAACGCTCACCTGGGCCTTGAAGCGAACATGTTTCCGCTTGACCTGATGGCACCTGAAATGAGGGCGAAACGAGACGGCGACTCCGACGTTGTGGCGCGTTCCTGGGTTGATAGGGTATTCGCGGACAGCGCGGCCATGCGCCTGGGCATCAGCTTTGAGAGTGTCCCACCTGGCACGACTGCGCACCCTATTCTGACAGCGGGCGGAAGTGGTGAACAGCGCGGACGGACGCAAGCTGTAGGCGAATCGACTTACAGCTTCACGGTAAGCGAGTTGAAGCCGACCAGAAACGCCGTACACGGCATCTATTCGATTGAAGATTCGGCCCGTGTTCCTGGCCTTGCCGACGCCATCCTTCGTGACATGAGGGAGGGCATTGTCGAGAAGGTTGACCGGACCATCTTCAGGGGTGACACCACGGCTGCGCTGGTGGGACCACTTGCCCAGCCGCAGGCGGAGAGCGTTCTGGTGGCCTCCAGCTTCGAGCAGTCGTTGATTGGCTATCGGCTGATAAAGTCGTTCATGCGCCCGTGGGTAGAGGCGGAGCCGCATCGCTACCGCGTCCAGGATTCGGTCAACCGAGCCTCTATCACCGACCGGCACACCGGCGCGAGCGTGCGTGTGCTGGGGAGTGACCCCAAACGGCTCCACGGGCTCCAAGCCAACCTGCTGTTGCTCGACGAGGTGGCACAGTGGCCTAGCAACCAGCTTGACGCCATGATATCGGCGCTGGAGACATCCAGGGGCAAAATCCCGGACAGCCGCCTCTTATGGATCGGTACCCGTCCAGCTAGTGAGACTCACCCCTTCGCCAAGGCACTAAATGGTGGTGTCGGATATGCGCAAACACACGCGGCCCGACCGGACGATCCGCCTTTTAGACGCTCAACATGGCTACGTGCGAACCCTGGCCTGAATCACTTCCCGGACTTGGAGAAGGTGATTCGCACTGAGGCGAAACGGGCTAAGGCCGACGGCTCCCGACTGGCCTCCTTCCAAGCATTGCGGCTCAACACGGGCACCTCGGACGTTGCGGAGAGCCTGCTACTGCCGGCGGACACCTGGGCGCGGTGTGAGGGCGATGCTGAGGCAGTCGGTCCCTACATCCTGGGGCTCGACCTGGGCGGCTCCTATGCTCAGTCAGCAGCGTGCGCCTACTGGCCGCAGAGCGGACGGCTGGACGCCTTCGCCTGCTTCCCTGCCATGCTTGATTTGGTAGAAAGGGGCCTCTTCGATGGTGTTGGCCCTTTGTATTCTGAGTGCGCACGTCGAGGTGAGTTGATGGTCATGGGCCAGCGGACAACGGACATACCGGCCCTGCTTGAGGCTGCGCTTGCCCGTTGGGGTACACCTGTCGCCGTGGTGAGTGACCGTTACCGCATCGTCGAGCTACGGCCGCACCTGGAGGCCGTCCACTTCCCAAAGACGACGCAGCTAGTGGAACGCGGCATGGGCTATCGGGATGGCGCCGAAGATGTCCGCTCGTTTCGGCGGGCGGCGCTGGATGGCAACGTGACGCCGGTCAAGAGCCTGCTGCTCCGGTCCAGCATGGCTGAAGCGCGGACTGTGAGTGACCCTAGTGGCAACGCGAAGCTCGCCAAAGGCGGCGAAGGTGGACGTCGGGAGCGGGCGCGTGATGACGCGATAGCCGCGGTAATTTTGGCCGTCAGCGTGGGCCAACGTGGGCGGGCGAAGGCGGACAACGGGAGCCCTACCCATGCCATCGTCGGGTAGCTCTCGGCAGTGGGCGAAGATGAACCGGAGGCGTTGGGCAGGGGTGAGGATGGCGGCGCTAGATCGGGATAGTTGGCGCTGTCAGGCTGAAGGGTGCGGCAAGGCGGGCATCCTGGAGGTCCACCACGTCACGCCTCTTGAGCATGGTGGCGCACCCTTCGCTCTCTCCAACACAACGACGCTCTGCAGGTCGGACCACATTTGAGTTCATGGCGGTGTGCCTCACACACCCGACCCAGGCTACGCGGCGCTGGTTCAAGAGCTTTTGGATTAGACCGTCCGCTTGCACCCTTGCACCCTCTTGCACCCTATTCCTATAGAGACCCCGAATGCCTTATGAGTTGCGTTTTAATGGTGTTAAACCGTCCACGAAAACCAAAATGTGTGCCACCTAGAGAAAGGGTGCAAGAGGGTGCAAGCTGTGCCATTCCAAATACGAATTGCTTGCACCCTCTCACTGTGCCACCCTCATTATTCGTCCTCACGATACCAGCGGGTAGCCTGTACGCCGCCTCTCAGTTCGCGCCGTTTGGCGTAACCCTGGGACTCAAGCACCTGGCCTAGTCTGTGCTGGTCGGCCATGCGTAACTTTGATTCCCTCGTAAAAACCCGTTTTGAGGAAGTTCCAGCGATTTAGCACATCTGCGCGATACCGTATGTTGGGGTAGTGTACGGAACAGAGACTGTATATTGTACCCAGGTGTGGGTACGTTTGTTCTAATTCGACCTACACAGACTTTTTACGAGAGAATCAACTTTGCGCCCTTGTCGTTGGAATCTATCAGGTGGACACCCGCTGCGAGCTCGGCCATCGTGAAGCCGTCGTTACCCCGCGTCCACTCCGACACCGCATCCTCAATCACGGTGTCACGGCTCCGCGCTCGGTCTGTAGCCTCAGACTGTAGGCCCTTCAAGTCGTCGGGTAGTCTGGCCTCCACGCCGAGCCCGTACAGGTGCAGGGCCTCCGCCCATAGTTGTTTCCGGTTGCCGTCCGGTACTCACGGATGTCTGCCGGTTTGCCAGCGTCCAGGTAGATCGGTACGAACCTTCTAAGGTTCTGGTCGTTGGGCAACGGTTCGTTGCGGTCCGCCGTCCCAACAATCACGCATCTTCGCAAAAGTAGCTCAGGGTCTTTGCGGTAGGCCAGTCTCACCGCTCCGTCGTCTGTGCGGCTCAAGAACGCCTTGAGGGATTCCAGGTCGGCCCGCGTTGACCCTTGCATCTCCGCAGCTTCCACCACCACGCGGCCCTGCAGGGCCTCAGCTCGAACCTTGGAATCAGCGGCCAGGTACAGGCCATCGGAGAACCACTCGCCCCGGTCGGCGGGCAGCAGGAACCGGGCAGCCGTGGACTTGCCGAGTCCGCCCTTGCCAATGAGTACCGGCATTTCGTCCAGCTTGAGGCCAGGATGGTAGGCCCGCCATATCGCGCCCAGGACCATGAAACGGCCCGCCCACTCCGCAAGGGGCAGCCGTTCGCTAATCGTGAACACTTCGGGCAGCCAGTCGTCAAGGCGATCTGTTTCGTCCCACGGCTCAAGGCCCTCTAGCCATTCAATGAAGGGGTCAACTTCGGAGCCGAAAAGTAGGACGTTAAGCACGTCTCCCCAGCTCTCGCGCCCAAACTTCAAGGGCCTGGGCTCTCCTGGGCTGCCATCCTTCCCAGGTGGGCCGGTGTAGACGAAACACTCCGATAGCGTCTCCCGCAGCTTCGCAACGATGCGGTCATTGAAGGGCTGCCATTCGTTGTCCATATGCTGCATCTCGGCGCGGTGCGCCCGCTTGTTGTACCTCAAGTTCACCACCAGAAGGGCCAGCGCACCGGCCAGCCCCTTGGCGTTCCTCTCCACGACCACGCCTTTAATCGCCTTGCCGAGCCGGTCAAGACCCATGCGGCGATTCTGGCAGTCCCAACAACGGCCATCGGGCCGCGTGTTGACCGTTAGCAAGTAATCCTCAGTACAGGTTTTACACTTGCGGAGGGCTGCCGTAATCGTCCTCTCCCACTCTTTTTCGGCCCATTCGTCGGTCAGCACGCGGCCAGTAGCCTTTAGCCATTCGTCCGCCTCACGTCCGGACGCTATGAAGGCTGGGTCTTCCCCTCCGCGTATCAGCTCGCACCACAAACAAAGGCCGTCGTCGTCGAGCTTTTCACCGTCGAATTCAACTGCGCAGTCGGCGCAAGGTTTGGCCGCTAGGTTGGTTTTGGGTTCATTTTCTGCTATCATGGTCTTTGGAAAACGCCCTGGGTCGGAATTTGGTTGCGTGGCAGCATCTGATACGCTCCCAGGGTGTTTTTCTTTTTCCGCCATCACTACACGCCTCCCATAGCGCCGTACAGGATTAGCTTCTCGGCCTCGAGCTGTGCGATAAGGGCCAGGTACTTCTCCGCCGCCTTTCGCTCGGCCGCGGCTGTCTCGGCGTCACCGACGTCCGAAGCACGTCTCGAAGCTTTCCCAGCCAACTGGTGAAACTGCGTGATGGCCGCTTCGTTGATGGTGAGCCGCCGCGTGATTCCTTCCCTTATGGCACCCCGTAACCATTCTGTACGGTTTTTGCCGTTTGCCAACACGTCCATCGCATCGACCATCGTCTTGTCAAGGCTGAAAGTAAGCACCTGTTTTGGCATTGCTGCCCTCCAGTCATAAAGTAATATACTTACAACCATACTGTTATTTACTTTGACTTGTCAAGTGGGTCCGCGCAAGGCAAAAAACAGCCCCTCGAAAGGGGCCGGTGGTAGAATGGTGGTAGCAAGCCACCAAAGCCAGATATAATAGGTTCGATTGCGGTATCCCCTCAGTCCACCACCCTGGGCAAGGCCAGCTCAGGGACCTGTGGCGGTGCCGGGGTCGCCAGCTCCCGCACCGCCGCGTAGTCGAAGGGCGTGCCCGCCTCGAGCAGCAGCCCCAGGGCTCGGTCCACCTCCGACTCCATGGTCGTGGCGGCCAAGTGCAGGATGCGTACGTAGTCCACGTCGGCGCGTTCGCCCCTCCACTCCCGCAGGGCATCGTAGGCCAAGCGGAAGGTCCCGGTGGGGAACATCTGCTCTCTGTACCGGTAACGCGCGAACGCACCGGGCTTGCGCACCAGGGAGCCGATGACGTGGCGGTAGTCTATGCCGGCCTCCCCAGCGCCATGCACTCGATCCATCCGCTCGACCGGACTGCCCTTGTAGTAGACCTCCAGGTGATCGGCGTACTGCCGGACATCCACCTCCATACCTATCAGCCGGGACGGCACCGTGTACGTGCGGTTGGCTACCCGGACCGTACTCCATTTGCGCACCTTCGTCCGGTAGGTAACGTACTCGGGCACCGGAGCAGGCGGCAGCGGCCGAAGGCAGCGCCGCTCATGCTCCAGCTTCGCCCCGACCAACCTGTTGCGCTTGTCTGCCACCTGCCGGACGAACGAGATGTACGCTTCCACCGACCGGAAGTCCCGGCTGCTGCGCAGGATCAGCGCCTGGCCTAGCGCGCCCTTGAGCCGGTGGTGACCCTGCTCGGCCACGCCGTTCTCGTGGGATGACCTCGGGTTCGTCCTCGTAGACCGCAGCCCGTAGTGCGCCAGCACCGCCGCATACCGCTCGTTCAGAGCGCGCCCTCCGCTTCCCTTCAACTCGTGCGTGGCTGCCGACAGGTTGTCGGTCCGTAACACCTCCGGCACACCGCCCAATTCCCACAGCGCTCCCTGCATACCCTTCACCAGCGCCGCGAACGTCTCTCCGTAGGCAATGTCCACGTACCGCCATCCCGAATGGCTCAGCACGAAGTGGAACAGCAGATGACCGAACGGCTCGCCGCAGATCGTCACCCCGAGCTCGCCGCAGTGAGTGAAGTCCACCTGAGCCTCGCGACCGGGCGGATGCTCCTGCTCGAAGAACACCTCTCGGTCCGGCCCGGACAGCGCTCGCCAGTCACGAAGACGACGCTGTAGCGTCCGCAGCTGCGACAAACTGAACCGGCCGGGATGCCGCTCGTCGAGCCACTCCAGAATAGTCGTCGCCTTCAGCGCTCCCTCAACGTCGCTCCGCAGAAGGGGCTCGACCTCCTCGGCCCACACCCCGGCGAACGGGTCCGGTCGGGTTCGCCACCTCCGCTTGCCCTTCTTCTCCGACGGCAGCCTGCCTCGCTGCCACGTCCGCGCCGTCCGCACGCTCATACCAGATGCTGCTGCCGCCCCTTGTTGACTCTTGCCTTCCATTAGCTTCTGCCTCAGTAGAACTACCTGCTGATCTGTGACCAATCCGGTACCTCCTGTACCAGATGGTCTCCCCCCACGACCGGCAAGAATAGTCAGCGTCTACCGGCAAAAGTAATTGTCGCTGATCCTGGGCTCTCTGGCAGAGTTCGAGTTGGAGCTGATCCGCGAGCGTGTGAAGGGGGGGATGGACAGGGCTCGCCGACAGGGCAAGCGGATAGGGCGTCCCAGGGTAACGGACCGGCGAGGCTTCGATCGTCGTTTTGGAGCTGTTTTGGAGCGCCTAAGCTCGGGAGAACTATCGAGACGTAAGGCGGCGTTTGAACTGGGTATCGGCTATGCAACGCTCAAACGCCTGATCGACGCACAAGAGTCGGCTGGCTAGGCGGCTGCCTTGGAAACGCCTGTACATCCACTAAACGTGCCTCAAAACGGGTTGACGTGTATACGTTCCCGTATACACTGTACCGCCACAAATCCAGGTGCTGCCAAATACGGTGAGACAGACCTCATCATGATCGATAACTTCCTTGAGACACTTGTCAATGCGGCCATGGCCGTTGCAGCCCGCAGGCCGAACGACGAGGACGAAGAATGAGCGACGCGAACTCCAAGAGAGCTGTGGCCTACCTCAGGGTATCGTCTATCTCACAGGTGGACGGGCACTCTCTGAACGCCCAGGAGCGGCTCTTCAATCAGCTGTGTGAGAGCCGAGGGTGGGCGGCCGTCAGGGTCTATCGGGAAGAGGGCCAGTCGGCCCACTCGGAGTCGGTGAAGAAGCGCCCTATCTTCCGCCAACTGATGGAGGACGCCAAGAGGGATCAATTCGATATCGTCGTAGTCCATACCCTTGACCGATGGTCCCGCAACCTCAGGGTCACCCTGGAGTCGCTGGCCAACCTGGGCATGCACAACGTCGCGCTCGTCTCCATCACCGAGAACATCGACTACTCGACCCCTGAGGGGATGTTGACGACTCAACTTCTGGGGTCCTTCGCCCAGTTCTTCTCCAACATGCTTGGCACTCACGTAAGCAAGGGTCTGGATGAGAGGGCCAATGAGGGCAGACACACCGGCGGCATCCCGTTCGGATACGAATCCTGCTGGATGAGCCAGGACGGAGAGCGCAGGCGCAGATGCCCCAAAGAGCATTCCGGGGGCGTTCATCTTATTGCGTCCGAGGTTGCCGCGGTCCGGGAGATGTTCAAACGGTACTCGACGGGATCGACCACACTAAGCCAGCTCGCCGCGTGGCTGAACGGGAGCGGCTTACGGACTCGCAACACCAAGCGGTTGGCAGGCGCTGATGGCAAGCTCTCGCCCGGTCCGAAGCTATTTACCACTGCCTCAGTGAGGGGCATCCTCCATAACGCTTTCTACTCGGGTCTTGTCAGGCATAGGAAGCAACTCCGACCGGGAGCCCACGAGCCAGTCGTCGGCCAGGAGCTCTTCGATCTGGTCCAGGACAAGATGCGGCACAACAGCGGCAGATCAACGACCCTGAGCCCTCACCCTGAGCGTGACTATCTTCTGAAAGGGATCATCCGTTGCGCCTACTGCAAGATGCCGATGTGGGCACAGACCTATAAAAGCGGAAGAAGGTACTACCGTGAGCACAGGGAGTCTCGCAGTAACACCCAATGCCCAGCTCACGGTGGCTCGATACCGTGCCGCCTGGCTGATGAGCAGGTCGGAAGGATCGTCGAGGCCATCGAGCTGGGACCTGCATGGCAAGAGCAGCTCCTCTCGATAATCAGCGCCAGGGACGAGGTCGAAGTAGTCCAAGCCAAGCGGCGAAAGGTCCAGGAGAGGCTTCGGAGACTCGCCAAGACCTATGTCGATGGAGTTTATGATGACCAGGAGTATAAGCGGCAGAAGCGGAACCTGGAGATGGAGCTCGAGTCCCTCGTTGTGCCAAAGGCTGCCGCTGCCGCAGAGGCGGGGAAGCTGATAGAGAGGCTGCCTGAGCTATGGTCTGGTGCCAACATGGAAGAGCGTCGGAAGTTGTTGCTTGCCATGCTGGACGCCGTTTACGTTGACACGAAAGACGCCCGTTCGGTCGTCGCCATCAAGCCCAAAGCTCCGTTCAGGCCGGTCTTCCATCTGGCAATCACCCGTGCCGGCTCCGGCGTATCTCTTACGCCTGGTCCTGACCGGAAACAACAGGAACGTACCGAGCGCGTGTTCGAGGCCGCCTTCTCATAGCTACGGCTCGGTCCTGTCCGTTCCACCCGCCATAGCGAAGCACCGCCCCAGCCTGCTGTTCCGCACCTGCTATAGTACCTATGCTCCAAAAGGGGGCCGTCTTGCGTCGTAGCTACCACGAGCCGTAATATCAGCCGTACCAAAAGGACTTGGATTTGCTACACTCGGCGCCGTCGACGTGAGTCGCTTACTAGAGGCTGACTGATCCCCGTGTTCGTGGTGGAGACGGGGGAGGGCCTACCTACACTTGGAACACGAGCTTCGACTTGCTGGCTTAGAGATTGACGGTGGCGTTGGAATTGTCGGCTCCGGCGGCCGGGGCCAAGGCCGGGGCAAAGGCCGCCATAGCCGCCTCTCACTTCGCCAGGTCGTTCGGATCGGCGTCCCATCGGTCGAAGGCCGCCAGCTCCGGCGGCATTTTGACGCGCTCCGAAGGATGCGAGTCTAGGATTCCGTCGCGGTTGGACATGCAACTCTCCTTGTAGGGGTATCGTGTAGGCGCATCGTGGCCCGGGCCACGACGAGACCCACCACAATGATACCGAGCATCAAGGCGATCGAAGGGAGATCGCTGGACACGCTCAGTTGAACGGAATAGGCGGTTAGCCGAAAGGCGAATAGGCGGTCGAAGAGCTCCAGAAATGCAAACATGCAATGGTGCAAGCAATATCTAATGGGTGGATTTCTGCCTCTGGAGTGAGTATATATCTACTACACCATGCAGTACGAGATCAGCGGGTCGGTGCTGGCAGGGCAGATCACAACCACGATCTGGGCGGGGGCTCCATCGAGGACCTGGGCCTGGTCCAGGGTGATCGGTGGGGCCGGCCGCGGCATCGGTGGGGCTGGCCAGTTCGCGTCGTGGACCAGGGCGGCTCAGCTCAGGACCACGACCTGGGCGGAGGCAGCGGTGGCCCGGGCCACGGTACCCCCCCAGGCGTTCAACTCTGCGGTGGACCTGCCCAGGGCGCGCCTTGGGCGAAGGCAGCGGTCGATCGGGCCTGGGCGCGCCGTGGACCAGGGCGGCTCAGCTCGCGACGTCGGCCTGGGCGGTGGCTCCGTCGAGGACCTGGGCCTGGTCCAGGGCGATCGGTGGGGCTGGCCGCGGCATCGGCGGAGCTGGCCAGCTCGCGTCGTGGACCAGGGCGGCTCAGCTCGCGGCATTCGCCTGGGCGGAGGCAGCGGTGGCCCGGGTCACGGTACCCCCCCAGGCGTTCAACTCTGCGGTGGACCTGCCCAGGGCGCGCCTTGGGCGAAGGCAGCGGTCGATCGGGCCTGGGCGCGCCGTGGACCAGGGCGGCTCAGCTCGCGACGTCGGCCTGGGCGGTGGCTCCGTCGAGGACCTGGGCATGAACGCCTCCACTCTGGAGCGCATTCGCTTTGCTGCTGCCAACAGGCTGTGTGTCGACGTGGGTTACGAGGGGGACGTGCAAAGGGTGGAGCCATACCCACTGCGCAAGGCTCGCGGCGGCAATGTTGTGCTATATGCCTGCGAGGCCGGCTCCTCCGAATGTGCTACCTATCGAACTGGCGGCGTTTCGGAGGTTGAGGTCACAAGGCAGACGTTCGTTCCGAAGTACGCCAACGAGCTGCTGTCGCCGGGCCGCTAGGGTTGAACGGTCCGGTCAGCCAAATAAACTAGCCTGGAGAGCATGGCCCCATGGCGTCGCCCAGACGTGGCGTGATAGACTACAGCCCCATCCACATCTCGAAGATGGTTCTGCCTACCGTCAACTTAGGCCCACCAGACTTGACAAAATCGAGAACTTTCAGCTTGAAATCCAAACTGGAGCTGTAGGAGGAGGCGACGTGAAGAGCAATGACGCTGAGCTTGCCAGCCAAGGTCGCAGACTTGCCGGTGCCGTCTTGGACGGGTTCCTCTTCGTGCTCACACTCGGTATCGGCTGGGTCATCTGGTACCTGATCGTGGCGCGAGGCGGACAGAGCCCAGCGAAGCAACTCCTGCGTACGCGCGTTATCCGTGACGATGGTCAATCGGCCGACTTGGGTTGGATGCTGATCAGGGACTTGGTTGTGCGTGCCATCGCTTTCGGTGCAATCAATGGGGTATTAGTGGCTGTGCTGGGCGAGCAAGTGGGCGGTGCCATTTTCGGGCTTACCTTCGTCGTTGCAGCGTTGTGGTGCGTATGGGACAGCGACCGCCAGTGCGTATGGGACAAGATCGTGCGCACGCGAGTTGTAAGCGCTCGCAGTCCATAGCGGCCCTATGTAATCGGCCAGCTGTCAAGGCTGACCACTCAGAATCGGGTGTGCCCTCAAGAACCTCTCCGGTACGCTCGCCCAACTCATTGGTCAAAGGTCGCTCAGGTGATGTGCATTCCCCATCAAATGCGACCCAAAAGTCAGGCACATCTTCTGGAGGAATCAAACCTGCAAAGTAAAGTTCAAGTGGACCGTACGTGTAAGGCCCATCACGTTTTTGGGCTTTGAACCGATTTTCTCCAAGATCAACAATCTCTTCGAACGGAGAGGAGAAATAACCACCGAATGCTCCAATTATATTGCTGAAAGCTGCAAAATGCCCGCCACCTGCCAAAGAATGCGAACCGTGGGCAGCCCATCTATGCAATATCTCGTGTAATCCCACATTGATCGGCTCTTCAGGGGGCTGACCCACGGGCTGCAGGTGATCGAGGGCCTGCACCGGGCGGGAGTGGAGTTCCGGTCCCTGTCGGAAGATTTCAACACGGCCACGGCCACCGGCAAGCTCCAGCTCACGATGGTGCTCGCCTTCAGCGAGTGGTGGCGGAACTCGATCAGGGAGCGCTCGGTCGCGGGGCAGGCGAAGGCGCGGGCCGAGGGGCGGTTCCCTGGCCGGCGGCCGAGCCTGAACGAGCGGCAACGGGAGTACATCCGGGCAGAGCGGTCGAAGGGAGTGAGCCAGCGGGACCTGGCCAAGCGCCTGGAGGTCAGTCGTTGGACCATCCAGCAGGTGGACAGGTAGCGGTTGGGTGGAAATTGCAGCCTCGGCACGGAGCATGGCCGGTTGGCAGGCTGGCCGAGTACCAGAGAGGGCAGAGTTGCGGCAAAGGCCTTCAGGCGGTCCATGCTGGCCCAAGGGACTTATCAGGGGACTCGGCCAGCGAGCGAATCGAGCTGGGGTCAGGACCGGGCCAGGGCTGGCAGGAAAGTGAAGTGTATTGGTGGCCTCTTATTTTGACTGGAACGAGGCGATAGCAAAATTCTTTGCGGAAAGGGTTCCACCGGGAGATGCTCTTTATGCATGGCTACAAATCTATGCATCTGCATTTGCAAAGTAGTAGAGCACAGCCCGGGCGGTCCATTCCCGCACCGAAATCCCCTCCTGCACCGCAGCAACCTTCAGTCGCTGGTGCAGTTCCACCGGCAGTGCCACGTTCAATTGCCGGGTCTCCTCCCGCAGAACATCCTCTTGGACCGCGTCCGCCGCGCTGCCGCGCCCGGACCGCTGCCGTTCAGGCCTTCGATTCAGCACCATGAATTAGCTCCTTGATCTCATCTTGGACCGCCTCCATCTCCCGGCGGGCAACGGTGCGGCGTCCATCGAACACGGTCATCCCCTGGGCCGCGGTGGTGGCGTAGGCCACCCGCTGCGTGGTGCCGGCCTTTAGCACCGGCAGTCCATAGCCCTCCAAGGCCGCTCCAATGGACCGCTGCAGGGAGGTGTTGCTGATGGCCCTGGATATTGCGTAGGCTGCCAGGGGAGCACCCCCGGTCGCCTCCTGCCGGGTTTTTATCAGTCCCGCCACGGCGTCGGAGGCCCACACGTCAAAGGGGCTGGGTTGCACCGGTACCAGAACGAAGTCGGCAACGCGGATCGCGGCGGAACTGCTGTCGGCGAACTTGGCCGGGCAGTCGATGACGATCACGTCGTACTCCCTTCTCAGGGCACGGGCCTGACGCAGCAGCTGCGGCCGGTCGATCTCCGCCACCTCGACCTGGGGCATCGTGTCCGGATTTATTGACCCCCAATCCAGGGCGCTGCCCTGGGGGTCCAGGTCCAGCAGCAGCACGCGCTTGTCCTCGGCCGCGAATGCGCCGGCCAGGTTAATGGCCATGGTGGTCTTGCCGGACCCACCCTTCTGGTTGCAAACAGCAATGACGGTCATGCCGGACGTCCCTGCCTTGGCCGTTAGGATAATGCAAACCTGCAATGGCAGTAATATAGCACCGGCGGCTGAGGGCTTCTATGATAATGCAAAGATATTATTGCAGGAATACAGTTCTTCTCCCGGTATTGCCCCTTTCCGTTTGGTTTAACTTGAGCATGATCCTGATGATCTGGGTGCAGCCAGCTATCGCCGTCATCCTCGGCATGGCCGTTGCGATCCGGCTCGGCGACCTCCGGCTCGACCTCCGGCCCCAGCTCATCCTCGACGACCCCAGGCCGCTGCAGCTCGGCCCGCAGGTCGCCGAGGATGTTCTCAACGACCTCGATCTCCGCCACGACGTGAGCGGCCTCGAAGCGGCCGCCAGCGTCGCGGCGGGCCTGGACGACCATAGACAGCCACTTCGCCGTGCCGTCGTCCTCGCCCCACCCCTGTATCGCCTGTCCCGTCATGTTCCCCCTCGTCGCGTCCAGCAGCCCCAGGACCTCGACCACGCGGTAAACGCTCAGACCATCTTGCGCCAGCTCTCCGAACAGCTCCCCCGCCCATGCCGGACAGTCCGGAGGCATGTCCTCGATGGTCAGTCTTTACGCCTGGTCAGTCATGCCATGCCTCTCTTAACTAGGTTATCTAGGGGATACCAGAGACGCAACCTCCCATCTGTAATGCACACTCACACCTGAGATGCACCCTGGGCCAGCTCGTAGGCCCGCACCGGCGCGACCGGAGCCTCAAAGGACTTCGCCCGGGCGCGGCGCGGGCCACCGCGTCCGTTCGACCGCTGCGCGAAGGTGAGAAGCGGATGGAACGGCGACGGCGGCGTGGCATAATTGCCGTCCGACTCCCACTCGTGCTGACGCCGCTTCGTCCATTCCACACTCCGGCGCGGCCAGTCCACGGCCCACAGGTCCGACAGCGCCGCGAACCTGTGGGGCTTGGCCGCCCACAGGACCAGCACCAGGACCCTGGCCAGATACTGCGGGCCGATGGCCCATTGCCCATGCGTCCAGTGACGGACGTGATCGTAGGCCGAAGTATTGTGCGGCATCCCCAGCAGAGCGATCAAATGGCCACTGCTTTCGACACCGAACCGGTCCATCAGGGCGCGCAGAATCGCCCCGCAGTCGCGGAGCGAGCCAAAGGGGAAGGTCGCGCCGCTGGTCGTCGAGGTTGGCAGGGTCAGAAAGAACGGGTTAGGGAGCTCGCGCCCCTCGACGAACTCGACGGACAGGTCATCCCAGGCGACAGATCGAAACCAGGCCGCGTGCCACCCCTCGGCCTGCCACAGCGAGAGCCGGATCATCCGGCGGAGCGCCGTCGTGTCTGGACGGCTCTTCCGCTTCCGCCAGCGCCAGACGGCGGACCGGTCAAAGCCGCCCAGGACGGCGGCCGCCTGCACGTTCGACTCGAAGCGCATCTGATTGAGCCACAGATTCACGGCGGCCTGGACGAGCTCGGGATCCTCGAACGCCTTGCCGCGGCGGTGGTGGTCGTCTCTCATTCCGCGCCGGACTCCAGCATCTTGCCGAGCAGCTCCACGCCCAGCTCCAGCTCGGCCTGCAGTCGGACCTGCTCCCAGCGAGACCCCGCTACCGAATACTCGACGATGGCAGAGCGCATCCAATCCGGGCTGTGCGGCGACTTCGCCCACTCCTCCCACACGTCCGGGGGCTGCTCATTCAAAATGCGGAGCGTCAGCAGGACTTCCGCCTGCTGGTGCGCCACGCCGATGCTCGTAGTGTCCCCACCCAACTCCTCCAGCAGCTCGCTGGCCCATGCCGGTGTGTCCGGTGTGTCCTTCCACGTCAAAACGCCCGCTTCGCGCGATCCCAAATCAAGCCTCCCCGCTCATTATTAGTGCGCCGTCCCTTCGGTCTCCGGGACTGCAATCGCATAGTCTCAACTCCCGCCTCTTCGGAGGAGCTGATCGTCGGCAGGAATCGCGAAGGGCGGGGACGACGGTCGCAACGACGGCGACATCCCTTGTAGGATAGGCGGGTGTCGCGACGATGGACATTGCGCCAAGAGGTGAGGTACATCTGGCAGGCGAAAACTGGACCGCCTTGTCGGACTCGGGTGCTATTTCGGAGGGGGAGCACTTGACGGTACGGGAGACGGAGGGGGTCATTCTAAAAGTGTTCAAAACCCTACAGCCCGACCTCCTCGACGAAAACGACGGCCCTGCAGAGGAACCTACGTAGGAGGGCAAGGTAGCGTACCTAGTCAGGCCCCCGGACGTTACGCCCCGATGACAGATACTTCGACTTGATCCGCTGACGGGCGGAATAGATAATGGTAAAGGGATAGTCACATGATCCTAGGCAGGATGCTCGGCCAGCCGAAGGTTCGTAGAGTTCGACACCCGATGCAGATCGCGGTTGGGCTCGCGGTGCTGGGTGTCGCCTGCGGTACGGGGGCCAGCCCTCCGCCCATTGCCGCGGTCGAGCCGACCGGCACCTCAGCGTTGGTTGGTGCGTTGACACCAACTGCCACTGCCGCACCGGCTGCCGCGGGCGCTCCCGCTGATGCGCCAGCGTCCGTTTTCCAATTCCCGCCTACGCGTACCCCGCGCCCTACGGTTATTCCAATACCCAGGGCGGAGGGAGACATGACGCAGGCCGTTCTGTATAACCACACGGCAACATTGCTCGAAGACGGGAGGGTGCTGGTTGCCGGGGGGCGGACCGCAACAGTCGGCGATTTCGCCTTCGCTGGCCTAGCCACAGCGGAGATTTACGACCCGTCTACTGGCCGCTGGTCTCAGACAGGCCCCATGTTCGAGCCACGCTTCTTTCACGCCGCAGTCTTGATCGAGAGCGGGAGGGTCCTGGTCTCCGGGAGCCTAACCGGCGAGTACGAGCTTGGTGGCGCCGATGGGCGAGTCACCTGGATGGGTTCTGTCGCATCCGCAGAGGTATACGAGCCTTCCACCGAGAAGTGGTCACTCGTTGGCGACATGCCCGAGGAGACTGGCCAACACTTGCTGGAGATGCTGGAGAATGGGGAGGCGTTGGCAATTGGCGGGCTCGGGGCTTCGGCGGCTGAGTACGATCCCACTTCAGGCACGTGGACCTCAGTTGGGGAAGCCACATCGCGTAATTTTGACGCACGTTCGTGGCAGAGTGCAGCGCTCCTTGCAGGCGGACGGGTGCTTTTCATAGGAGGTTTGGCCGGAAACGCACCGATCGACTCAGTGGAGATTTATGACCCAGTAGCGGGTTCGTGGTCTCCAACGGGCAGCACGACCGAGCCGCGAGCCCGGTCTACTGTTGCGGAGCTTGCCGACGGGCGGGTGCTTATCTCCGGCGGACGCGGAGGCCGTGGGACCCTCTCCTCTGCGGAGATATACGATCCATCGTCCGAGACTTGGTCTGGGGCTGGGCAAATGGCAACTCCCCGCTACGAGCACACGGCAACGGTGCTCTCGGACGGCCGAGTGCTCGTCGTAGGGGGCGCAGCGAGCGGGGCGACGGAGATATACGATCCCTCGGCCGGCGGCTGGTCAAAGGCTGTCAGCACACTAGAACCCCGCGACAGGCATACGGCGACGCTGCTCTCCGACGGAAGGGTGCTGGTCGTGGGCGGCGCGAGCGGCACTAGTCGCCAGCCATTCCCCGCCACCTCGGCGGAGGTCTACGACCCGGTAGTCGATACCTGGACGCCGTCTACGGAAGCGGGGCGGTAGTTGTGGTAACCTGGCAGGCATCTTCCACGGAGGCGATAGGCAAGTGGTCTACAAACTCAAGTCCCTGGAGCTAGGCCTCGACTTCGAGGATGCATAGCGACGACTTGATCCAACGTAGCCTTCGGAGTGTCAACCGATGCCCGTAGAGGCCCCTCCGATGGTGTCCTCGTAGCCAGCGAGACGGCTATACACCGATTGTCTGAGCAAGGGCAACAGCCGGTGTTGCACATTGCGGCCGGTGCGGCTTTCATGGATATAATTGTTGGCTGTCTCTGTGAGCCCCAGAGCGGCATCAAGCTCGCGGCATGCCAGGAGTCCGGCGTCCGAGGTGATGGTAGCGCCACGAACATCCAGGCGGACTCTGCGGTCGAATTGGAGCTTCAAAGGGGTGTCGGAGCTTTCACCCATTGGGTGCCTCCAGCGAGATTGCGGTATCCAGAACTAGACCCGCTAGCTCGGCCAGTCTAGCACCCACACTGCCCATAATGCCCAGGTATGCGGCTCAAATAGGCAGCACTCTTACCGGATTACGACGCACCTACGCGGCTGATCTGGGAAATGTGGGGTAATATGATTCCTCTAAACCACCAAACGTGACTAAAGACCGGTATTCCATTCCCTGCTTGTTAAGGAGAAGAGCCAATGCGCGGTTCTGGCAGCGACGCGAACCTCCAGGGCTTGACCGCCCACAGGACCAGCACCAGGACCCTGACGAGATACTGCGGGCCGATGGCCCATTGCCCATGCGTCCAGTGACGGACGTGATCGTAGGCCGAAGTATGGTGCGGCATCCCCAGCAGAGCGATCAAATGGCCCCTGCTTTCGACACCGAACCGCGCCCGATTACAATGAGGCTGGGGAGGACCGCCTTCAATCGCTTCCCGCAGATGCGGTCCGACGCTTCCCAGACAACGATCAGGGCTTCGCGAACGGCCTCATCATAGATACGCCGGCCCTTCGTCACAGTTGGAGCCGCTACACCAACGGTGTCATCAGGAGGTCGGAGGACGAGGTGGAGTTAATGGGCACATTGCTCGAAGCGGACAGACTCCGCGACGATGCTGACCGCAACGGCGCCGCAAGAGTTCGCAGGACTGCCACTCCGCGATCCAGAAAAGCCCACCCCACTACAGACGGTGAGATGGAAGGCGGTGCAGAAGGCGAAGCGCAAGGGCCTGTCCATCCGTGGCATCGCCCGGGAACTGAGCATACACAGAGACACCGTGAGGAAGTACATGAATGCCGAAAGCCCACCCATGTCGCGCGCCCGCGCAACGTCGGCAGTGCCTTAGTCTGCTAGCATGGCAATCTACTTAGAGGACATTTTTGCTTGACACTTAGGCGGACATAATCGCTGAGCGTCGACACCCCGCTTGTACGTTTTCACACCCGCCCTTTACAATCTTTGGCTCCTCTATCTAAACTACTCTACCCCATCTGTTGTCCCATTTTCGCTGACGGTGTACAATCGGAGACCGGATAATTCCGAAAAGAAGGGATCGACATGAAACTCGGCAGACTTGTCATTCCAACCATAGCCGCTATCGCCATGGTGCTGGTGGGTACGCTCACGTATGAATTAGTCCTCACCGGACTGATCGTGGCCTCTGAACCCACGCCCATACCGATCGAGTTGCCCGAGCTGCCAGACAAGTTGCCGCCGCCAACTGAACGCTCCACGCAGGCGACTCGTTCAGAAGCGACAGCCGCTTTGGACCAGGGAACGGTCCACACATGGGAGGACGGCGACAGGACGATGCGCGTGTTGCTTCAGAACGATCTGGTCGTCCAGAAGACCGCCGCCAACACATCCGAGGACGTTGTAGTTGCGGAGGGAGCCGAGGACAGCGTCGTCCACAAGCAGGCCGGACACAGCCCCGACGCTCGCCCCGTGTTCCGCTCCGAATCGGGAGGCGGGCTGATGACGCTGCCGGGCGGTGTCCTGCTGGCCCTGGACCCCGCTTGGGACGACGCCCAGGTCGGGGGGTTCTTCTCCCAGAACGAGATACCGGCAGAGAGGGTCTCCGAGCTGGGCTTCCTGCTGAACGGCTTCCTGATCGAGACCGAACCGGGCTTCCCGTCGCTGGAGCTGGCCAACGCGCTGGACGACCAGGACGGCGTCCTGATTTCCAGCCCCAACTGGTTGACAGAGGTTGAAGCAAAGTGAGATCCATCTCACCCTTATCTCCTATCTCTCATCTCCTCGAAAAGGGGCGGCTCCCACTCCTCTTGATCGCCTTCTGTTTCATCCTGAGCGTGGACGTCGTAGGGGCTCAGACGGCTGACGACGACCACGGCGACACCTTCGCCACGGCCACGCCCATATCGCTGGGGTCGTCGATGGCGGGACGCATCGAACACGGCGACGATCACGACGTCTTCAAGATCGACCTGTCGGGCGCGTCCGGCCCCACGGACGTCTGGGCATACGCGACGGGCGAGTACGATACGGTCGGCGGCCTGTATGACAGCGACAGGGCCCTGCTCTCATTCAGTGACGACGGCCTCCTGGCGGGCAGCCTGCGCAACTTCAGTGTGCGGAGCAGTGTGCCCCCGGGCATCTACTACGTGGTTGTCGCCAGCTACGAGGGGGAGCCGGGAGAGTACACCATGCACGCCCAAGCGGTGACGGACCCGGGCAGCTCGACCGGCACGGCGACGCGCCTGGTGCTGGGCTCGCCCGCCGGGGGTACGATCGACACCGCAGAGGACGCTGACTACTTCAGGCTGTACTTCCCCGAATCGACGCACGCGATCATCGAGGCCAGGACCACGAACCTGGCGCCCATCAGCGCCGACCTGCTGGACGCCCAAGGCAGGGAGATCTCCGCGAATGTCCATCACCTGACAGTGGGATTCGTCTTTCGGTTCCGGCACGGCTTCCGGATTCTGGACGACTTCGGCCCGGGCACGTACTACCTCCGGGTGACCACTCCCGCTGAGCTGGCGCCTCGTCCCGTGCCCTACACGATCTACGCCTACGAGGATGAGGAGTACACCGAGTACACGGAGGAGTGCGAAGCGAAGACCCGCGCGTTGAACGATCCGCAGATCAACGACCCCCTGTATGCGTGCCAGTGGCACCTCGAGAGCCCCGACTACACGAACATCGACGTCGAGTCCGCCTGGGCGGAGGGCGCCAGGGGCGAGGGCGTCACCGTGGCCGTGGTGGACGACGGGATGGACACGACCCACGTGGACCTCAGAGACAACGTAAACACCGCCCTGAACTATGATTACACGGAGTCCGGGGATATCTACGACCCCTTCGAGCACCACGGGACGCACGTCTCCGGGATCATCGCGGCCCGGGACAACGCCGCCGGCGTGCGCGGCGTGGCCCCGCGAGCCACGATCTACGGGTACAACTTCCTTGCCGATCCGTCGCTCATTAACGGGGCGGACGCCATGAGCCGTAATGCGGTTGTAACCGCCGTGTCCAACAACAGCTGGGGGTCTCTCGACGGCCCGGAGCTAGGCTTCGCCACCTCGTTCTGGGAGACGGCCGTGAACGCGGGGATCACCAACGGCTACGACGGGAAGGGCACCTTCTACGTCTTCAGCGCGGGCAACGGCCACCTGATGGGAGACGACTCGAACCTGGACGAGCTCGTCAACTACTTTGGCGTGACCGCCGTCTGCTCCGTGAACAGCGTCGGCGGCAGGGCCCGTTACTCGGAAATGGGCGCAAACCTGTGGGTCTGTGCCCCCTCGAATAACCGTCCGGGCCCTCTCGGCGCAACATTGGGCATTCTCACTACTGAGAACTCCGATCGCTACGTGAAGGACTTTGGCGGCACCTCCGCCGCGGCCCCCATCGTCTCGGGCGTGGCCGCGCTCATGCGCAGTGCCAACCCGGACCTGACCTGGCGGGACCTGAAGCTGATTCTCGCCGCTTCCGCGCTCAAGAACGACGCCGACAGCTCCGGCTGGGAAGACGGCGCTCGTAGGTATCGCTCCGCCACCGACGCAGACCGCTATCACTTCAACCACGAGTACGGCTTCGGCGTGGTTGACGCCGGAGCCGCCGTCGCCCTGGCTGAGGGATGGACCAACGCTCCCCCACTGCAAGTACGTGGGGTCGGATCGGGCGAGCTGGGCGAGCTGGTCCCCGACGCCCTGCCCACCGGTGACCCGACGACCGTCGTCAGCGAGCTCACACTCGACACGGGCATCGGATTCACCGAGTTCGTCGAGGTCAACGTCGCCTTCCTGCACGCCTCTTTCCGGGACTTGGATATCGAGCTGGAGTCGCCGTCGGGGGCCATCTCCAAGCTGGCGGTCCACTTCGACACCTTTACGGACTACAACGACCCATTTTTAGACTTCGTGCCGCTGCGCGGCGCGTTCCGCTTCGGCTCGGCAAGGCACCTGGGCGAAGACCCCAACGGGGTGTGGAAGCTGCGAGTGACGGACCGCATACACGTCGTGGACGGCGCCTTCGAAGGGTGGAACCTCATCGTCTATGGGCACGCGCCCACGCCCGACGCTCCGACCGTGGACTCCGTCACCCCCGGCGCCGGGTCGCTGGCCGTTGCCTGGACCGCCCCCGTCCCGACCACCGGCTCGGAGGTAACCGCCTACGACCTGCGCCATATTCAGAGCGACACCGACAAGACGGTGGAGTCGAACTGGACGGTTGTGGAAGAGGTCTGGACAGCGGGCGCCGGCGACCTGGAGTACGCGGTCACCGGGCTGACGGGAGGCACAGGGTACGACGTGCAGCTCCGGGCGATCAACGAGTGGGGCGCCGGCGCCTGGTCGGCAGCCGCGTCCGCGACCCCGCAGAACGCCCTGCCCATGTTCAATGAGGGAGCGACAACAACCCGCTCCGTTGCCGAGAACACGCCCGGGGGCGGGAACGTGGGAGACCCCGTCGCCGCCACCGACGACCACGCGTTGGCATACACCCTCGCCGGCCCCGACGCCGCCCTGTTCGAGGTCGTCGCCGACACCGGCCAGATCCGCGTTGGCGCGACCACCACCCTCGACTTCGAAGACCCCGACAACCTGGACCACGAACACCAGGTCACCGTCACCGCAACTGACCCGTCCGGGGCCAGCGCCACCGTCACAGTGACCATCGCCGTGACCGACCTGAGCCTGGGCGAGTCGGGCGACACCTACGACACCGACCACGACGAGCTAATCGACAGAGACGAGGTCATCCAGGCTGTACATGACTACTTCGACGACCTCATCACCAGGGACGAGGTGATAGCCGTCGTCCGACTCTACTTCTTCTAGATAGACATCGTTCGGAGCGCCGTCGCCAGTCATCGCCTCTAGCCATGGGCCGATAGCTCAGTTTGGCCAGAGCGCCCGACTTTTCATCCGGGTGTCCTGGCTTCGAACCCCAGCCCGCCCACCAGCGCTTACGGTAGATACCACTATCTTCGAGATGTGGCTCGGCAGCCTTTCGACGCACCAAGGCCTCTCGATTCCCGTAGTGTGACGCGTAAGGGGAGGAGGGGGCGAAGGAGCGTTACGTTGGCCCTACCTCCCAAATGCCATACTTGATTCCCTCGTAAAAACCCCTCGTCCTCCGGGGGCAATGGGAGGATAATGTGGGGAAGGGGCGTTGGGGCAGCGCCCGGGCGAGGGAGGGGAGCATGTTCCGAGCGCGAGACCCGCAAGAGAGCCTCTGGCAGTCCCAGTTCCTGGTGACGCCGAAGAAGGCTAAGCGCCTGGAGGGGAGTTGGGCCGAGGTTTTCCGAAACGAGGCGCTCCCCCTGATTGACGAGGAGCTCTTTGCTCCGATGTACTGCGCGGACAACGGCCGTCCCAACCGAGCGGTGCAGACCGTCCTCGGGGTCCACCTTCTCAAAGAGATGTTCAACCTCACCGACGGTGAAGCCCTGGAGCAGCTAGAGTTCAACCTGCTCTGGCACCACGCCCTGCGGCTGGACATCGAGGAGACCCACCTGCCCCAGAAGACCCTCCACAACTTCCGAGTTCGCCTGATGCAGCACGATGGTGGCCGGCTGGCTTTCCAGGAGACCACGGACCGGATCATCCAGGCGCTGGGCATACGCACCGGAAAGCAACGGCTGGACTCCACCCACATCATGAGCAACATCGCCACACTCACCCGGCTGGGCCTGTTCTGTGAGACGATGCGGTTGTTCCTGCGGGCCTTGCGCTGGGAGCACTCAGAGCTTCGCCCTGTGGTTCCGGAGGGCCTCCTGGGGCGCTATTTGAAGGAAGAAGACGAGGCGACCCACTACGAGGACGCCCGCACGGGGGAGGGTCGGCGACGCCTTTCGGTCTGTGCCCGGGACCTCTACCGGCTGGTGGACCGGTTCCGTGGCACGACTGCTGCCCAGCTGGAGGAGTACCGGCTGCTGGAGCGGCTGCTGCGGGAGCAGTGCCATGTGGGCAAACACCGGGACGGGCGCCCGGGGGACGATGACGACGATGCTGGGGAATGCAAGGTGCCCGTGGCCCTGAAGGACCCGAAGCAGGTGTCCGCCGACTCGCTGCAATCGCCCCACGACCCGGATGTGACCTACAGCGGCCACAAGGGGAAGGGGTACGAGGTGCAGGTGGCGGAGACCTGCCACGAGGAGAACGTCACCCAGCTCATCACCCACGTGGAGGTGACCCCTTCGAGTGGGAGCGACACCGACGTGAGCGTGCCGGTCGTTGACGAGCTCGCGGAGCGGAAGGTCCGACCGGACGAGCTCTTCGTCGACACGGCGTATGGGTCGGGCCGCAACGCCTTCGAAGCCTCGCGCCGGGGAACGGAACTGGTGAGCCCGGTGGCGGGGTCGGCGCCGGGGAACTCGCACGAAGGAGAGGGTGACGGACCACCGCCGCTCACCGCCGCGGACTTTCAGATCGACGTCACAGGGGAGCAGGCCACGGTGTGCCCCGCCGGCCACCCGTCCATCGAGGAGTACGAGTTGGAGGATGCGCCGGAGCGGGTAGAGGTCCACTTTGCCGGGACAACATGCGAGCCCTGCCCCTTGCGGTCCCGTTGCCCAGTGAAGCTGGACCGGCGTGCGGGGGACTATGTCCTCAAGGCGGATCTGGTGAAGGTAAACATCGAGCGGCGCCGGAGGGCCGAGGCCACCGAGGAGTGGCGCAAGCGGTATGACATAAGGGCCGGGATCGAGGGAACGAACTCCGAGCTGAAGCGCGCCCACGGGCTTGGGCGCTTGCGGGTGCGAGGGGGCCGTCGGGTGCGGCTTGCCGTCTACCTGAAGGCGTTGGCGTGCAACTTCAAGCGGATGGTCCATGCACGCCTGGTGGAGATGGAGAACACGGCTCAGCGGGCGGTCGGGACGGTACCTGCGGTCGCGGCCGCATGAGGGCGCCGCTCCACAGTTTCCTCACCGAAGATGCGGGAACTCAAATCTCGGGCCTTAGCACTACTTGACGCGCTAAGCCCCTAACTACTTATTCCGTATATTAAAAGTCACCCAACCCGTGAATGGGAGGTATTTAGTTGGTCTTCGACAGGCTCCAGCAGGCGGTGCGGCCGGTCAGCCGGACGGAGGGGCCAGCCGCCTTGTCCCTTGGCAGGCGTATCGGAAGACCCGCAAGAGGAAGCAAGCCGGCAGGTTGCGCTGAATGAGAGCAGCAGGCAAGAAAAGACGGAACAAGGAGAAACCGGGAGAGCAGCTCTTTCGACCGGAAGATCTCGCGTTCGCGTCACGTCGAAACGGAATGAGGTCAACAGAACCTGACGACCTGCTGCAGGAGATCGAATCTCGATTTCGATATCGTTCTCCAAGAAGTCATCGAAAACCATTATCCCAGATTCAGAGGAGCACCCTCCGGCTTCTAAGTCAGCCGCGATTTAAGAATGTGATCACCGCGGGCATTGTCGCGCTGGTGGCCATTGGGATTCTCTTTAACTGGGCCGTGCCGGTTTCGGCACAGAACGCCGCCCCCGCCACACCTGATGTGCCTACACTTCGTGCTCTGCACAAAGGAATGGTGGAAGTTGACTGGAACGATGTGTCGGGCGCAGACCGATACGAAGTCCAATTCTATATGTCTTCGGGCTGGACAGACATGCCGAATGCTGGGCTTGGAATCGAAATCTTCTTCTACGGCTCTCGAGTGGTGGCGACCGGCCTACCTGAAGATATGAGTTACGATGCTTTCCACGTCAGGGCGGGCAACAGCGTTGGGTGGTCTGAGTGGTCCGAGCATGCCTGGCAGAGGACGACCCATTTGATGGATTGGGAGGGCATACCAGTACCAGCGATTGAGCCGACGCCAAAGCCCACTAACTCTGTCGCTACCGGCGCTCCCACTATAAGCGGCACGGCTCAGGTGGGGGAGACGCTGACGGCGGACACCATCGGAATAGCCGACGCCGACGGCGTGGCCAATGCCATCTTTAGCTATCAGTGGCTGGCCGACAACGCCGACATATCAGGAGCTACGGGCAAGACCTATGCCCTGACCGAGGCCGACGAGGGCAAGACCGTCAAGGTTCAGGTGTCGTTCACCGACGATGCGGGCAACGAGGAGATGCTGACCAGCGCGGCAACGGATGCGGTTGCTAGCCTGCCCAATAGCCCGGCTACGGGTGTGCCCACCATCACTGGGGCCGTCCGGGTGGGGGAGACGCTGACGGCGGAGACCACCGGCATAGCCGACGCCGACGGGCTCGACAACGCCGTCTTTAGCTACCAGTGGCTCGCCGACGACGCCGACATATCGGGAGCTACGGGCAAGACCTATGCCCTGACCGAGGCCGACGAGGGCAAGACCGTCAAGGTTCAGGTGTCGTTCACCGACGATGCGGGCAACGAGGAGACGCTGACCAGCGCGGCAACGGATGCGGTTGCTAGCCTGCCCAATAGCCCGGCTACGGGCGCGCCCACCATCACACTCAGCTTTCTCACCGCAACCCCCGCACACGTGTCGCAGCTAGAGGTGGTCGGCATTCATGTGACCGCTGACCATGTGTACATAGCGGCGAACGGCGGGGGGCTTTCGTCTGTTTGGATGTTCGGTGGCAGCGCGATGTGGCCCGAGCAGCACCTGCCCTTGGACTTCGAGCCGCGTGGATTGGCGGCCTCGTCCGCGCACCTTTACGTTCTCGACGCCAGTGGGACAGCTCACGCGTACGACCTGGAGACGCTGAGCCCTGACAGCTCGAGCGACATCAGGTTCGCGCTGCGTGGGACGGACAATCCCGCGGCTTCGCTGCGTGGGGTGAATGCGCTAGCCGCCTATGACCCCGGCTTCACGGGCCCCGACTCAGGAATGGGACTGGTTTACGCGGCCCGCAGAATCGAAACGGGCGTCGACAAGTGGGAGGTCGTTGGCCCTCCCGGTGTCGGCGTGCATCATGACGAGTTGGTCCAGCTGGGGATCATCGACTTGGACGGGTCCGACGTGGCAACCGATCTGAGCACGTACCTGTTCGTGGAGAACGGCACCGGCGACGGCGCACATGTCTTCGAGGTGCAGCCCTCCGGTTCCGCGGAGCTCTCCCATGGTCCGGAGCTGTATTTCGGTCGAACCGGCCACGATGGGCTGTACTATGACGGTTCGTTGCTGTGGACACTCGATGTCGACAGCTACGAATGGGACCCGAACGACGGACAGACCCTTACGCTGCGCGCATTCGATCCAGCGCAGCGGACCATCTTGCCCGACCACTTGCACGACCTCCTGCACGAGAGCGACAACATCGGGAGTTGCGACATCGAGGATCTTGACCATGTCGAGGATCTTGACGATGTCGAGGATCTTGACAGTCTACTGCTGCCGGACTTGGTAAGCTGTCAGCATGACTATAGCGTCGCGGAGGTAGTCGTCGCGCCTGACGGCACTGAGTTGCACGCACTCCGATAAGTATAGAGCGGCGTCGCACTCAATCGGGCGCTCTTCACGCGGCTCTCCGGTCGAACGGGCCCCAAACTCCACCGTCACCTCCGGCCTCACGAAGTCGTAGTACGCAAATAGCGGCTCATACCCGACTAACACAGAGTCATCCCTAGATCGCACCTGTACTGATGGGTTTGATCCTGACAGGTCAGCCTCGATAGCGGGCAGTGCACGGGTCTCCACCCACGTCGCCAGCCGCCGCCTGATTTCCCGCGTCCAATTGCGCTCTTGGCTGCGAGTGGTTGGCAAAGCCTCCTCCCCACCCCTTTCCACCAAGTCGGGCGCAATGGCTCGGATGTCGTAGGTGACGTCAAGGTCTTCCGAGAACCGACGAATGGCATGATATGCCTTGGCCAAGGACGTACCTCCCTTGAAGGTCAACGCACCACCGAACGGGCTTTCTGCGAGGGCGCGCAACGTATACACCACCCATATGTCCTTCTCCAGGAGATGCACGCGTCTTCCGCTGAGGCTGGCAGCTACCTCCAAGGCATCCCGCCGTTCTTCGAGGGAGAGCGATTCAAACAGCGTGTCAGGCATCGGCAACCATCGCGCTCACGGGTTCCGCCATCCACGCCGGCATCACAGCCCGCGACGCAGCCAACTCTCGAATGTCTTCGGCAGAGAGCTTACGCCCAATTGCGCCCAAGCCCGCCTCCACTTCCTTGGGACCCAGCCAGGCTAAGGCACGAACCGCCTCGCCTGCAGGCCGATGCGGCGCCGTCAGTTGCCAACGAGGGGCATGGCGCAGCTCCACCTTCAACTCGCCGAGCTGGAGCTTGCGGTTCGGACCAGAGGTCAGGTAAACCGACCGTATCGGCACCTGCGTTGTGAGTCCAAGAGCATTCGCTGCCATCCCCCCGCAACGTACAATCGTCTCCCCCCAGAGCGCGGACAGCGACGCAAGCACCCTCTCTACAGCAGGCGGACGGGAACCGAAGCGAGTCTGGATAGGCCGAACGTAAACACCCTGGCAGACCCGCATGAGTTCCCTCTTGCGGGCTAGCCGAGACAGTGCTTGGTCGACAGCCGCTCTGCTGCCCAGGTGCAACAACGCACTCGGGCACAGCAGCGTACCCTCCGGCGAGTCGGAGGCGTGGCTCAAGATTTGAGATGGGAGGCTTCGCACGGAGACAACCTCTATGGTATGATGTCAGAAATATAGCACAATGGCTGACTCCATCGCAAGATGCGGCTAGTTAAGGGGAGAGAATATGACAACGGCTGACGCAGCTGACAAGGTTAGCTACGAACAGTTCCGCGATGCGTGGCTAACCGAGATCGTAGAAGCTCAAGTGTCGCCCTTGGAGAAGGGTCGGTGGTTTGCAGCCCAGTTGGTTACACAATGGCTGGATGTCACCCCTGACGACGAGGACTTCGTGGTTTGCGATGGCTCTGGCGACGGCGGGATTGACATCGCCTATCTCAAACGCGCGGACACCGATACCGCCAACCGCGATGACAACTCGGAAGAGGGCGACATTTGGTACTTGGTTCAAAGCAAGTATGGGGCTGGATTCGCAGGAACCGACACGATTCTGAAAGAGGGCAACAAGGTCATCACCACTTTGCAGGGTCAAAATCAACACCTGTCTCAAGATACCAAACAGTTAATGCAAAAGCTTGCCCTATTTCTCGAGCAAGCGTCACATGCAGACAGAATTGTCCTAGTCTTCGCAACTACAGACCCGATTTCCCATCAGGAACGTCAAGCTCTTGAAAACATAAAGCTCATCGGCAGAGAGCGGGTAAAGTCGATCTTCGATGTCGAGGAGGTGTCTCTCCAAACAATATGGGAAGGCCTGGATGACGTTGAAGCGGCCCATTTATCCGTCTCGGTAAAAGGACAGTTCGTTGAGCAGACTCCCGGCCTGATGGTGGGTACGGTTTCCCTATTGGATCTTTTCGAGTTCATGCGAAGTTACAAGAATCTGACCGGCGACTTGAATCAATTGTACGGAAAGAACGTACGCCAGTTTCTTGGAGGCCATAGGAAGGTCAACAAGGGGATTGCCCGGACTCTGAACGAGAATCCGGAAAAATTCGGCCTTTACAACAACGGTATCACAATTGTTGTATCCGACTACTCCTCACGTTCGGACGATGGAGAGGTCGCTATCCATGACCCCTATATTGTGAATGGTTGCCAGACTACCAAGACCATTTGGCAAGTCCTGGAACCGAGAATGAATCCCGGAGGTACCGGTAGCGATTCGGCCGTCAGTGAGTGGAAAGAGCGAGTCAGACGTGGTGGTGTAATCACCAAGATTGTACGTAGCGACGAAGCTGAAATCACCAATATCACGAGATTCACCAACTCTCAGAACTCTATTCGAGAGCAGGATTTCATAGCCCTCAACAGCGGCTTCCAAGGTTGGGCAGCCGTGATGGCCAGCGATTACCGGATATATTTGGAGATTCAGCGGGGCGGCGTAGCCGCTCGCAAAGCATGGGAAAAAGACCACCCGGGTCATCCTGAGTTTGACGATTACGTCAACGCATTTGATCTGATAAAGGTCTATGGTGCTGGGTGGATGTCAGAGCCGGGCCAAGCTTTCGGCAAGAACGCGCCGTTCTTGCCCCCCAAGGGTTCTGTATATGAGCGCATTATCTCAAGGCCGGAAGGAACCCTCGGCTTTGGAGCCCGAGACCTTTACGCGGCTTACAAGATCAAGGGACTCGCTGATGGAATCGGATTCGGTCGTCGAGCCGACCAACCGAGTAGGCGTCAATCTCGGTTCTTGTTCTACCATGTTGTTGTGAGAATGCTGAGCAATGTCATTTTGCTCACTCCTCAACTCGATAGGCCGGCCGTTTTGGCGAGTGATCTTACCGACGTAGTTCTAAAGCTCGCGGCTCCGGGAAATGAAGAGCAGCTAGATCGGCTTGCCAAAGGAGCGGTCACGCTTATTGACCAGTACTTGACGTCAGGCACTAGTCAACATTCCGCATTCAATGAGACGTCATTCATTGAAACACACAACGGGGACCTGAACGCCTTTTTGAAGGCAGAACATCTAGGGAAGGAGATCCACTCACCAAAATTCGTGCAATCGCTCGCCGTAACAAATCAGGCTTTCGATATGTCAGGGGGCAGGGACCAAATTGCTAAGGCACTTATAGGAGCTCAAAGTGTGGTACAAAATAGCGAGAAGACCCACGGGCGCTGCTGCGCACGTTGTGCCTTTGCTCTCAGGTATGGCTACTTACAGAGTACGGCTTCACGATGGAACCAATGGTGCAGGTGATGACATTCACCCTTATAGACGTGTAGACAGAACCGAGCCGTTCAGCGCCATCTCCTCGGCGTTCCTGCCGGGTATGGGGCTATCGTCGGGCATGGAGATGGTGTAGCGGAGGAGGGCGTCGCCCGGCATCACGACGATCTCCTTGACGAAGGTCTCGATGAAGGCCCTGCGCTCGGTCAACTCGCTCTCGTTCAGAAACTCGCTCATGTCCTGAGCGTAGGCCGCGATGGTCTCCACGTCGTCCAGAACCGTCCTGCGCTGGGAGAGGATGGCCCTGGCATCGGCCGCCGCGTCCTCCAGGCGCTCCTGCCGCTCCCGGTGCTCCTTGATGCGGGCCGAGGCGTCGGCCATGCCAATGTCGGTCGTCTCTACGAAGTGCCAGATGCGGCCCAGCTTCCGCTTCACGTCTTCAAGCTCGTCCTCGATGGTCTCCAGCCTCTTGCGCTGCTCGCGGGCCACGCCGTCCATCTGCTCGTCGACGACCTTCGCCAGGGCGCGGATGTTGGAGTCGGTGAGGACGTTGGAGCGAATCTTGCCCACGACTATCTCCTCGAAACGGCGGGCGTTGAGCCTGGGAGTGTCGCAGGCGTCCTTGCCGCGCTTCATGATCGACTGGCAGACGTAGTAGGAGAACTGGCCGCTCTTGGCGACCTGTGCGGAGAGCGCCCTGTTGCACGCCTTGCACTTGAGCAGGCCGCTGAGCAGGTGGGTGCTTCCGACTCTGCGGGGGTTGATGACCTTAGGTGCGCGGGAGCGCATCAGGCTGTTGACGCGCTGGGACTTGGCTTTGGAGATGATGGCGGGGAACGCTTTCTCGATGCGCACCGGCTCAGCCTTGTCTTTCGCGTTGGCGCCCCAGATCAGTGTCCCTGTGTAGACCTCGTTTCTGAGGATGAAGTGGATGCCGTTCTTGGACCAGAGCTTTCCTGCTGGGCTGGCTATACCCTCGTCGTTGAGGGCGCGGGCGATGTGCAGCATCCCCGTTCCGGCCTCGGCCATGTCGAAGATGCGCTTGACCACGCGGGAGGCGTCGGGGTCGGGTTCCAGTGTGGGCCGCTTCTTCGGCCCGTCGTACACCATGATCCTGCTGTAGCCGTAGGGCGTCCTGCTGCCGATCCAGAAGCCGCGAGAGGCGGCCTCCCGCATCCCCCTCGTGACCTCCTGGGCCAAATTCTCGCTGTAGAACTCGTCCACGCTCTCGATGATGGCTTCCAGTAGCTTGCCGGTCGGTGTGTCATCGGCGTGCTCCGTGATGGAGACGACCCTGACGCCCTTGCGCCGGAGCATGGACTTGAAGGCGACGGCGTGCTCCCGCTTGCGGGTGAAGCGGGAGAACTTCCAGACCAGAATCTCCCCAAACGGAGCGTTGGGCTTGGAAGCCTCGTCGATCATCTTTCGGAACTCCGGGCGGTCGGCGATGCGACCGCTCTCGGCCTCGTCGATGTACTCGCGGGCGACGATGTAGTCGTTCTTCCGTGCGTAGTCCCTGAGTGCCCGCAGCTGTGCGGAGATGGACAGGTCCACGTCCTGCCGGTCGCTGGAGACCCTGGCGTAGAGGGCGACGGGCGTGTAGTCGGTCTGCGTTGGAGGGGTATCCATCAGCCCTCCTCCTCGCCGTCCTCGTCGGGCGCCGTCGTCGACCCGGGCGCCTGCCGCTCCATGTGGGCGCGGACGGCGACCTTTGCCAGGATGCGGAACCCCTTCAGGAAGGTCTCCCGCTGCTTCGGGGTGTAGGAGGACAGCAGGTCGGTCAGGGTCTCGTCCGGGACATCCCCGGCGGACCCTTGTCGGTTGCTGTGTTCGTTCTGTCCGGTGGCATCTTTCATAGTGCGTAGTCGCAGCGGCGAATCGTCGGGCCGCTGGCCTCTCATTACAGGTCGGTGGATGCGCCGCCGGGAGCGGACGGATGGGGCGCGCGCCCGGCGGCGTCTATGCCGACTCAGGCCCCGCCGTTGCGCCTGCGCGGGCGGGGCGAGCCGGTCAGTCCTTGAAGAAGGTCATCTGGAACCCCTCGCCGAAGAGGATGTGCAGTCCTCCGGGTATCCTGCTTGCGAACAGGACGAGGGAGTGGTAGGCGCCCCCGCTCGGCTCGACGCCATCGTTGTGCCACCGGTACATCTGCTTGTAGTCGATGCCGATGGCCTTGGCGAAGCCGCTCCATGAGAGGCCGCTGGCCTCCTTGAGGCGTTCGAGCCGGTCGGTGAAGTCGCCCGGCAGCAGGCTCACGTAGGGCAGGCGCTCCACGTCGGCCGCGGTCAGTTCTACGCTCCCGTCGAAACGGGGCGAAACGTTAGTGTTGGTCATTTCCATCCTCCAATCTGTAAAGCTCGTGAAAGTCCTCTACTCCGAGGGCCTTTTGCATCCGACATCGGATGCGTCCCGAGGGCGCTCGCCCCTCGTTGACCAGCAAGGAGAGGTATCCGGGGCTTATCCCGATCTCCCTGGCGAGCCAGTTCTGGGAGCGGTTGAGCAGTGCCAACCGCTTCCAGAGCGCCGCCGCGTCGAGCCGGACAACGGTCCGTCCTGCGCGCCTCGGGCGTCCCTTCGCTTCGTTGGCGTCTCGCGAACGCATGGCTTTCGTTCTCCTGTATTCGGTAGAGATATTCAGTAGAAACGGGAGCGGCGCCGGGGCTCAAGCTCCCGCCGTTTTTCCCTGGTTCATGGGGGCGGCAGGGCCTGGGGCGACTCCCACTCGGCCGGGGTGCGCCAGGCGCGTCCCAACGGCCCCAGGGCGTCTATGGCCTCTCGGTGGGAGACCCACAGGGGCACGGTGACCCCCTCCGCCCGCATCTCCTCCCGCGCCACGCGCAGGAAGTGGGTGTGGGCGATCTCGTCGTCGAAGACGACCAGGACGGAGGGCCGCGTGCCGTGGTCGTCGACGGGCCTGTGCGACGAGTAGTAGCGCAGATAGGGGGCGAGTCGCTCCGACATGGTGGAGGGCCGCACGGCCCTGCGCTCCCACTCCAGGAAGAAGGGCCAGCGCGTGTCGTCCCTGGTGAGGACGCCGAAGGCGTCGGGGTTGACGGCGCGCATCCCGCCGTCGTGCCTGAAGTGGCGGGAGGCCCTGCGGGGCGGGTCGAGCTGGGCGATCTCCCACCCCAGCAGGGGGGCCTGCGCGGTGAGCGCGGCCAGGAAGCCGTGGACGGCGGCGGTGTGCTCGATGTTCCTGAACAGCTGGCGGCTGCGCCGGCCGGTGAGGTTGCGCCACTCGAAGGGGGCGTCGGCGTCTTCGGGAGCGACGCTCCACCGCCGCTTCGCCACGCCTACCGACGTGCGGTCCCTGCGGGCCAGAAGCGTCAGTCCCCGGTCGGTGAGGGCGAGGCGCCGGCCCGCGTGGCGGGGCCGGGCCACGAGGCGGAAGCCCTCCAGCGGGTTGACCAGCTGGGAGGCCCTCGGAACCGAGACGCCCAGCAGCCCGGCCAGGTCCGTGAGGGTGATCCAGGGCCAATCGGACACCATGTCGAGGGCGCGCTTCTCGGCGGGCTTCAGAAAGACGGGCAGCAGGTGGTCGGCCATGTCCCACGCCGCCCCTTTGTCGGGGATGTCGTCGGGGGCCGAGACGCGCTGCGGCTCGGCCTCTACGGGAAGCGCTCCGCCGGGGTCGGTCCGGTCGAGGACGTAGCGCAGGTCGACGGAAGCGCCGACCCTGGGCGGGCTCCATATCCGGTCGCCCGCTCCGGCCAGGACCGCCTCGCGCTCCAGGGCGAACAGGGCCGGGACCTCGGTGGTCGAGAGCAGCCTGCGGGCGTGCCTGAGCCGCACGTCGTCGGCCATGAGGACGAGCACCGCTCCGGGCATCGGCTCGTCGCGCAGCCGCCAGAGCCGCTTGGCGAAGCCGGACCGGTCGGCGGTGCGTCCCTGCCTGACGATGCCGACCGTCTTCCCATCGGGAAGCGTCACGGCGGCGTCCAGCCGCACGGCCCGGTACCAGCGGAAGCGTATGGGGAAGGCGACGTTGGAGAGGAGGCAGGCCAGGTGATAGACGGCGGCCAGGGCGTCGAGGCGCTCCATCAGGCCGCGCCGCCACTGGGCTGAGACGGGGCGGGAGCGCACCAGCTCGTCGAGGGACGTGTCCTCCTCCCCGGCGAGCCTGCGCAGCCCGGCGGCGGTGAGGTGGAACCTTCGCGCCGAGGGAAACGGGTCAACGGCGTGGAGCACGGAGGCGCAGAACCCGCCCGCCTCCAGCTTCTGCACCGCCTCGTAGACCGCAGCCCTGGACCAGCCGGAGACGGCGACCATCTCCTGCCGGTCGAGGAAGGGCATCCACGCCAGGGCGCGGAACAGGTCGGCCTCACATCCTTCGGGTCTCATTCCTCCGCCTCCTCTTCCCGCCTGGCGTTTTCGAGGTCTTCGACGCCCTTGCGGTAGTCGCCCACCTTCCGGTGGCCGTCGGCGTCGGCGTAGCCCGCCTGGCGGGCCGAGACGGTGTACGCGGTGGCCGCCTCGCGGATGCGGGCGGCGACGGCGGGGTCTCCGTCCTCCGGCTTGCGCACCATCATCGAGAAGGCGGGCATCCGCTCGATCCCCACGGTGGCGCGGACGTAGCAGTGGTGGACGGGGAGCGACGTGATGTCGTCCTCGGTCACCCGCTCCTTGCCCAGCTCCCACACCAGCGTCCTGGCGTCGTTGCCGGCGACCTGGAAGACGGCGAGGCATCCGACGTTGGCCAGCAGGGTGTCCCGCATGGTGCGGGAGAGGTCGTCCAGCTTGGCCAGGCTCTGGGTGGCCAGGATGAAGGAGGCCCCGAACTTGCCGAGCTCAGACAACATGCTTTCGTAGTCCACGCCGGGCATCGACTGCATCTCGTCCACGACGACCAGCGCGCCGCGCCGCCTGTTCAAGGGGAGACTCCCCTGCTCCCGGATCACGGCGTCCACGAGGTTGAGAAGGGACGCGCCCACCAGGGCGGCCACGTCCCTGCCCACGGTGCCCTGGGAGGTGGAGACCAGGAGCACGCCGCCCTCGTGGATGACCTTCCGGAGGTCGATGGTGGAGCGGCGCTGGCCCAGGATGGCCCGCGCCCGCTTGGAGGATGCGTAGTAGGAGAGGCGGGTCTGGACGGGGGCGAGGGCCTCCGCCTTGTACTGGGTGTGCCACCTGCCGAAGTCCCTTGCCCACCACTCCAGGAGGTAGGGGTCGGATACCTTCTTCAGCACGTCCTTGCGGAAGGGGTCGTCGGACAGCAGCTTCAGCCCGTCGAGGATGGTGTACTGGGCCTCGGCCTCCACCTGCTCGTTGGCCTCGTGGAGGGTCTTGACGGTCTGTTCGAGGATGGACTGCATCCTCGGCCCCCACTGCTCCCAGAGCCCTTTTGCCACCCTGACCACCGAGTCGGCGGTTCGGTCCCGGTCGGCGAAGACGCGGGTGTCCAGCAGGTTGATGCCGGGGGAGCGGGTCTCGTCCGACAGGTCGATGAGGCGCACGCGGTCGATGAGCGCCTCTGGGACGTGTTCGAGGATGCCGGCCACCAGGTCGGTGTGGGGGTCTATGACCACGATGGCGTCCGGGTCCCTGCCCTCGGCCTTCTCCCGCAACTTGTGTGCGACAAGATGGTGCATGAGGGTGGACTTGCCCATGCGGGTGCGGGCGACGTAGAGGTGGTGACGCCTGAGCAGGTCTTCGGGGAAGCGGATCTCCCGCTTCGCCCCTGCGGTGGTGTCGCCCACCAGCGCGCCGCCCCTGACGCCCTTGGCCGAGGGGCTGAGCGCCCTCGCGCCGGACCGCTCCACCAGGGGCGTCTCGTCGCCCGCTCCGGGCGGGTGCCACAGGCAGGCGGCCTCGCGGACGCCCAGCACGCTGCGCCCGCCGAACAAGCCGGGGCCTGCCGGGTGGAGCATCTCCGGGTCGGGCATGATGGGCCGGACCCCGCCGACCTTGAAGCGGGCGCCTGCGGGGTTGTCGAAGTGGCGGTAGGCGGCGGCGACCTTCCCGAGAAGCTCCCCGGCGCGCTGCGGCCCCGTCCCGGCGGGCACGACGGCGACGATCTGAAGCTCGGCGTCGAAGGCGGTGCGGGAGACCTTCTCCTTGATGAGCAGCGGGTCCTCGACGCGCTTGCGGGCCTTCTTCCAGCGGTGCCAGGCGAAGCCGCCGACCCCCAGCCCCAGGACCGCGCCCATCCCCAGGACCGCCGCCTTCCATATCTCCCCGTCCTGCACCCACAGGTAGCCCTTGAGGGCGGCCAGAGCGCCGATGCCCAGCACGGCCATCGTCACCCCGTCCATTTGCAGGGGCTTGGTCTGGAACGTGTAGGCGGGTTCCCTCGGCTCCATGCCGGGCTGTTTGTGGGCCTTGTCCATGTGGGCCTGGGACCAGTCGGGGCCGAGGGAGCGCAGTAGTAGCCGCGCCACCACGCGCTCCCCCTCGTAGAGGGCAGAGAGCGCCCCCATCAGGGCGATGAGGGGGTCGGAGCCGGGGTCGAGCAGGTCGTCGTCCCGGAAGGTTCTGAGGGGGAGGTACTCGGGGCCGTCCGCCCGCAGGGTCACGCTCCACGCCTGCTCCCCCTCGCCCGTGCGCAGGGGGTCGTCCTCGGGTTCAACCTTCTGGATGCGCGCCTGGGGGTAGTGGGCGGAGAGCTGGCCGCGCACCACCTGGTCGTCGAGGCAGCGGGCCATCAGGGTCACGCCGTCCATGTCCCCGGCCAGCTCCAGGGAGAAGGGTTCGGGGACGGCGATGGACTGGAGGAGGTTCTCGACGCCCAGCAGGGTGCGCTCCCCGGTCCTTGGCGGCGTCACCGCCAGCAGGACGGGGCTTTTCTTGTCTTCGTCGCCGCCAAACAGGATGTTCTTCGGGTTCAGCTTCATGGGGGATAGTCCTTTCTCTAATGGTGTCCGGGCCGCCACTCGATGACCGCCGTCTCCTCCGGGGTGGCCTCGATGCGTACGGGGAATCGGTTGCCCTTTGCCAGCAGCAAGCCGTCTCCACGCGGGCACGACAGGAGCCATCGCTGGAGGTCCTGGGGCAGGTCGAAGGCGTCGCCCACGGTGCTGATGGCGGCGGCGTCCTGCTGGAGCAGCAGCTTGAAGGCGGCGTTCTGGAGGAGGGCGCGACCGGAGTGGCCGGTGATGGTGCGGGAGGAGTCCTCGGAGAGCAGGTCCTGGACGTCCTGGGTGATGAACTGCAACCCCAGGCGGTGCTTGCGCGCCCGCTTCGCCATGCTGACCATGAAGGCCGCGCCCTCGGGGTGCTGCATGATGCTCCACACCTCGTCCACGACCAGCAGCCTCGGCTTGGGGTCCTGCGCGGCCGCCGCCCACACCGTCTCGGTGCAGACCATCGCGGCGGCGGGCCGCAGCTCCGGCTCCAAGAGGTGCAGGTCGAAGACGGTGACGAGGGCCTCGTTGCCCAGCAGGTCGTCGCCCTCGTCGGAGAGCAGGTGTCTCAGGCTGCCGGTTGCGAAGGGCCGCAGCAGGCGGGCCAGGGCCTGCCCCGAACTCGATTCGGGGCCACGGTCGCCCGCCTCGTCCTCTTGGAGGTACTTGTAGAAGTCGCGGAAGCCGGTGCGCTCCCGGGGCTGTGCGTAGTAGCCCGCCAGGGCGTGGTCGAGGGAGGCGCGGCGCTCCGCGCCGAGACTCTCTCCGACCATGACCTCGATGAGCCTTCTCAGGCTGCCGATGCGCTGGAGAAGCTCCTCCGAGTCGCCCTTGTCGATGACGAAGGGGTTCATGCCCTCGCCGGGCACGCCGGGGGAAAGCACCCTGCCTCCAGCGGCGCGGGCCATGTCCGCGTACTCGCCCTCCGGGTCGATGACGTAGGCGGTGATGCCCCTGGTCAGGCCCCTGAGCACGCCCAGCTTGGTGGCGAAAGACTTGCCTGAGCCGGAGCGGGCCAGCACCGCCGTATTCGCGTTCAGGTGGGTTCCGTCCCACGGGTCGTAGACCACCGGGGAGCAGGCCCGCATGTCGATGCCGTAGAGGGTGCCGCTCCTTGTGTCCATGTCGGGCGGCGAGAAGGGGAAGAGACGGGCTATGCTGGACGTGTCCAGCGTCCGCCACTCGGCGACGGCGTTCAGGGCCAGCGGCAGGGTCGAAAGCAGCCCCTCGCGCTGGCGGAAGGCCAGGTTGTCGAGCTTGCCCAGGGTCGCGGCGAAGTGGGCCTTCGCCCGCTGGGTCATCTCCTTGAGCGACGCCTCGTCCTTCGCGTGAAGGGTGACGGAGAGAGAGGCGTGGAAGAGCCGCTCGCGGCCCCGCTGCACCTCGTCCCTGAGACGGGTGATGTCCTCCAGGGCGATCTCCGCCTCCGGGGACATGGTGCGGCCCCGCTTGAAGGAGAGGGACTGCGCCGACTCGAAGCGCACCTTCTGCCACTCCAGCGTCCTGGCCGCCTGCTCGGTGGGAATCGGGCCGACGTGGACGGACAGGTCCATCGGCGCTCCGGCGGCCATCAGCCCCTGGAGGAAGCCGGGAGCGAGGGACCGGGGCCACTTGCCCAGGTGGAGGGAGCGCACGAGGGTCCCGCCTATGCGCATGTCGCGGCGGTTGATCTCCACCTCGACGGGCGCGTCCTCGTCGAACTCGGCGGGCGTGCCGCCCAGGGCTGAGGCCAAGAGCAGCATCCGCAGCTGGCGGCCCCGGAGCGGGTGGACGGACAGCCCGGCCCGCGCCAGCAGCCCTCGCAGCTCGTCAATCCGCCCGAACTCGCACGCGGCGTAGAAGCGCCGGTCCAGGATGCCGTCGCGCCTTTCCAGATCGGTCAGCAAGCGTCGGAGGGACTCGGACGCCGCCTTCGTCTGCGGGGGCAGGCTCTCCGGTTGGGCCTCTTGCAGATTCTCTCGCAGTCGTCCAAGGCGCGGCGCGTGCTGGCGCACCAGCAGCTGCGCCGGGAAGTCCAGGGCGTTGAGCGCCCCGGCGAAGGCCCCCAGCTTCGGCTCGTCCAGCTCCAGGCCCATCACCTCGCACACGCCCAGCTTCACCCCGTCCAGGCGTACCGGCCCGTCCTCGTCCAGGTGCGACAGCATGAAGCAGTAGGACAACGGGGGCGGCGGCTTGGGCTCGGCCGGGGCGTCCGGCCGTTTCGTCTTTCCAAATATCAGTTTCAACTCAGTGTTCTCCTTAGCTCTACGGGATGGGGACGACTCCGCTGCGCAGCAGCGCGGCCACGCCCTTGGCCGACAGCACCAGGACCAGGCCAACCACCGCCATGACGACGGCGGCCTTGGCGCGTCCGCCGCCCCGCTCCTCCCCGCCCTCGGCCATCAGGACGAAGCCCGCCCAGACGATGGCGAAAAGGCAGAGGCCGGAGGCGGCGTAGGCCATCGCGGTGAGCGCACGGTCGAAGGCGTCCAGCATCGCCTGCTCCTCCGCCGGGGCTGCGCCGGCGGTCGCCAGCGCAGCCCCGGCCAGAAGCGTTGCCGCAAGCCCGCGCCTCACCAGGGCCACTCCCAGCCCAGGATACGGAACCAGTCGCTCAGGTCGCCGTCTGCGGGCGTCTGCTCGGCGGGCGGGTCAACGGGCTGCGGCTCCGGCAGGACCAGCGCCTCGAAGGGATCGTCCGAGCCGACGCTCGACGCCAGGGATAGGCTCTCGTTCCTGGTCTTGGCGATGGGCGACCGCTCCACCACCTCGGCCTTCACGTGCTCCGGGTGGAGGACGTCCACCGTCACCTCCTTGGCGATGGTGACGCTGGGGACGTAGGCGTAGGCCGTCGCGGTGGCGGACGACGTGGCGCCTTCACCGCAGGAGACCGTCACCGTCTCACTGTCGTAGTCGCTGTCCCCCGGGCGCAGGAGGTGCACGGTCTTGGTGACGTGTTGGACCCGGGCCGGGTGGTGGGTCAGCTGCGTCAGCGGGGGCATCGGTATTCGGAGGCTCGCCTCCAGGCTCACGTCCACGGTCACGACGTGAATCGCCTCGCCGGTGGGCACGCCGAGCCGGAAGCGGGTCTCGCCGTTGGGAACGAACGGGACGCTCGCCTGCGACGCTCCCGTCGCAGCGGCCACCGTCCCCGTGATGGCCGTCACCTCGGCGTCCATCAGCGCCGTCTCGGTGACGCTGGCGTGTCCGGCCACCGTCTGAAGCTCTACCGGCTCCTCGACGCGGACCTCGCACTCGGACTCGATGACGCCGCTCACGGCTCCCGGCGTCCAGCCCAGGGAAGTCATGCGAAGGTCGCAAAGCTCGCCCTCGACTTCGGGAAGCGGGTACGGGATCTGGCCGCCCTCGACGGTGACGGCCCCGGCCTGCTCCAGCTCGTCCTCCCAGGAGAACGTCAGGGACGGCGCGGGGCCGTGCAGGGGGAGGGAGTAGTCGATGCGCTCCCCCTCGTCCAGGCTGGCCGACCCCCAGAACCGCAGGGAGCGGCCCTGCGGGCCGCCGAAGGCACGCACCCGCAGGTCCAGGGCGGTGGCGGCCCGCAGGGTCACGGCGGCCCGGTCGCCGGTTACTGACAACCTCTCGACGAAGAGCCGCCGTCCCTCGACCGGCTGCGGGGGCTGGAACTCAATCTCGTCGGAGCTCCAGCCCCCGTCCTCGTGTCCGTCGGCCAGGGCGGATTGCGGGACGGCGACGACAGCCGCCATCAGGACGGCTAGGGCCACGACCGGGAACCAGCCCATGCGGGGCTTCCTCCGCCTCGTCTCCAGCGTCTCAGCCCGGTGGTCGCGGCTCTGCTGGTTCCCGCCGTTCTTGCCCCTGCGCTTGCCGAACCAGCGCATGCGCCCGTTGCGGCGCTCTTTGTTCTTGCGGGTCTTCCTGTTCTTGCGCAGCCTTCCCAGCCCGCGCCCGGCGCGTTTCGCCATCAGGCTCAGGGGGCCGGGGCCGCTCCGCACCGGCTGCGCCGGCGCGGGCGGCTCGCTTCTCAGCAGCTGGGCCACCGGCCCGGCGTAGCGCCGCGCCCCCAGCCGGTACTTCAGCAGGTCGGCGGCCACCAGGGGCAGCCGCCGGCCGCCGATCTTCCCCACCACCATCGCCACGCCGACCAGTCCGAGGACGACGGCCAGCGCCATGCGCACCTCGGACGGGCCGACGGGGGCGTAGCGGTATGCGCCGTAGGAGATGGCGCACACCGCCGTCACCGCCACGATCTGGGGGAAGGTGAACCCCAGCAGGACCTTGTCCTCCGCTTGCACGTGGGTCGGTACTTCGTGCTCTCTCATGTCTTCTGCCTCCTTCCGCTCGTCCGCCTAGCCGTCGTCGCCGGCGTCCGGCGCTTCGGGTTCGGGCAGGGCTTTGTCGATGTCGATTCCCGGGTCCACGACCGCGTTCATCACCAGCTCCACGACGCCGTAGGCGACCAGGGCCAGGACGATGCCCGCGAGGGCGGTCATCATGGCGCTCTTGCCGCGCTCCATCTGGTTGGGCGCTCCGCTGGCGGTGAGGTACATGTACGCGCCGTAGATGAAGAAGCCGACGCCCACCGCTCCCACGACGCCCAGCAGGATGCCCACCAGGTTCGATATGGTCTGCGTCAGTTGTTCCATTCGTTGTTTCTCCTCTCTCGTTTCCGAGTGCTTTGCTCGTCTCTATTGGTCGGGGTCCGTCCGCTCCGTCAGCTGCACATCGCTCCTCCCTCCTTTGCGTGGTAGTTGACGTGAGTCCGCTCACGCCGTTGTCTGTCGTTGTCGTTACTCGCCGCTGCTCCTGGGGGCTTCGCCGCCGTCTCCCCCGCCAGCCGATGGGGTCGCCAACGAAGCCGCCGAGCTGAGGCCGGACGCCGCAGCCGAGAGGCCCGCGCTGGCCGCCATCGCTCCAACGGCCATTCCTCCCGGCCCCCCCTGCGGCTCCCCCCGCCACCAGCCCGATGGACCTGGCCGCACGCACCATCGAGCCGGGCAGGTTCATGCCGAAGTAGAGGGTTTGGAGCCAGGAGTCGAAGGTGCCGTGATTGCCGAGCATCGACGGCACACGGGTTGCCATGTAGACGAAGGCAATGGACAAGAGCAGCTTCCAGACCAGGTCCTGCACCGGCTCGAAGGCCGCTATCGAGGCGAACTGGTTGAGGAAGCCGAGCCCCAGGGCCAGGGCGATGAGCTGGACCGCCTGCTGGAACACCGTCGTCATGAAGAGGCGCAGCCAGTGGCGGCCCCAGCCCGCCGTGTGGGGCAGAATCCACAGCCCCAGCGCAATCGGGGCCAGGGCCAGCAGGATGTCGATGAGGGCCAGGCGCAGCACCATCTGCACGATCACGTAGAGGACGAAGAAGCCGTAGACCAGGTAGAGCAGGGCCAGTATCTGGGCCATGCCCACGCTCCCGGCCTGCACAGAGGTGAGAAAGGTGTTGAGGGGAGCCCGGAGCAGGTCTCCGGGCGTGACGCCCAGGGAGACGGCGATGAAGCCGGACACGGCGTCGGCCACGTCCAGGATCAGGGCGCACCACCAGAGCGACGATGCGGCGGCCACCAGGCCGAGCACCAGGCGCGGCACCATCTCCCGCCAGCCCGCCTGCTGTCGGCCCAGGTGCTCGGCCATGATGAAGCTCAGCCCCATCCAGCCCAGGATGACGACGAGGGCGCCCGACGTGATGGCCCAGACGACCAGCCACGCCTGGCGCACCATCTCGTTGGCGTAGGTGAGGTCGGGAGGGGTGCCGGTGAGGATGTCGCTCATGGGCCGGATGTCCTCCGGCAGTTGTCGGCGTCCTCGCCGGACGCCCGCTCAACCACGCCGCAGAGCGTGCCGTGGACTCCCTCGATGACCCAGCCGGCGAAGGCTTTCGCCCAACGCGCCGGGCTGAGGGCGGCGAGAACCTTGTCCCAGATCTTGCCGGGCTGGTGGATGGGGACGACGGCGTAGAAGTCGCTCCTCAACCCGGACTGGGTGCCCGCCAGCATGACCAGCAAGTAGGCCCGGTCGCGGTCGAGGTCCGGCTGCTCGTCGAGGGCCGGGTACTCCCAGGAGTATTCCCAGCCGTCCGAACGTTTCTTCTCGCCGCCCTTGACCCGGTACATGGCGGTGATCCAGTCGCCGGTGTCGGCGTCCCGGACGGCGTAGAAGAGGGTTTCGAGCTGGCGGTCGAAGACGGGCCGGGCGACGAACTCGCCGCCGCCCTTGCGCTCCACGAAGTCCCGTTCGGCGTTGACGAGCTTGATCTCGTTGCCGGGCGGGGCCTGGGCCAGTGCGATGCCGCTGGACGGGATTGCAAGGAGCGCCGCAAAAAGCAGCGCGGTTGCCAGGGGTAAGAGCCGCCTTGCCGACCGGAGTTTCGATTTCAGCGCCAAGATGTCCACCTCTCTGCGGTTTGCTGCGCCTCATCGGACCGGGGCGCTCGCAAGAGAGTCTGAACAATCGAAATCCGGTAGGAAACTGCCTGGAAGGTGCATCAAATAATGCACCCTTCAAGCTCCTGCCAAACCGCCCCCTCATGTGCTGTTATTGGGGTGTACAGGAGTTTGAGTTTTGTCGGGAAGCAAAAAGCGGGTCGTGGGCAAGCTGAAACAGGGGAAATCACCCCCCTACAGGCGGTAAACAGTGAACACTTGGAGTTAAGTCCGGGTTCCGGTTGGAAACGCCGAAACGCCGTCGATGTGGGGGTGCAGACACGGCGGAAATACGGCGGGCCGGTTGGAAAACGGGGCGGGAAATGCGCTGGATGTGGGGGTGCATGACGCCGGGAAACGGCGGGGTCGAAAACGAAGCCAAAGCTGAGCCGAACTTGAGGGCAAGTCAAAAGAGGGAGGAAATTGCCATGAGAACCACCGAACACGGCATCGAGGACAGCAGGGACGTGGAGAACATCCACCACATGCGGCTCATGGCGCTGCTGCAAGAGCTGGTGCGGGAGAAGGGCTACAAGGGCGCGGCGCGGGTGTTGGAGATCGACCCGCAGACGGTGACCGACAGCGCCAAGACGGGGAGGCTGTCCCGGCGGGTGCGGGACTCGTTGGAGCGGGCGTTGCAGGAGGGCGTCGGGTCGGCGGCCGAGCGGCAGCGCAGGCGCAACGAGGAGGTCGAAGGGCGGGTCGAGGCGCTTGAGAAGGGGCACGACGAGCTGGGCAAGGAGCTGCGGAGGCGCATGGCTGCCGTCGAGGGCCAGGTTGCGGCCCTGCGGCGTGACGGCCCCCAGGGGACCGGGGCCGGTCATGCCGGCGCCGGTCCCTCCCAGCCGGGTTCAGGCGAGGCGCAAGCCAGTGCGACCGGCCAAGGCAGAAAGCCTCCGACGAAACCGTCGATGCGGCGGGAGTACCCAGACCTTGCGACAAGGGAGCCTGCCGATGACGACGAGGAGATATTCGGCGACGCCTTTCCGCTGATCGTCGAGTGGCGGGGGCTGAAGGACTCCCACCCGAACGAGGGAAGGGGCCTTTCGTGGCTGGCGGCCCAGGAGCGTCTGCTGGCAGTCGAGCTGGCCCTGCTCGAAGAGCGCGGGATGACGCTTCCGCCGGAGAAACAGCCGCTGCGGGGCCTCGACCGGAGCGGTCAGATCAGCTGGCGCAGGACCGCGCTCTACGACACGCGGAGAGCGTGGAAGAAGGCCGAGTTTCTGCGAAAGGTTACGTTCGGACTCTGGGGGAAATAGCCGGTGCCGGAGTGCGCCGGGTTTCCAGTGAACTTTACCTGATGTTTTTCGGAACTAAACTGAACGATTTGGGCGATTGGACTCCGAAAGTCTTCACATCGGGTTCCGGGTGGAGTAATAACCGGTCGCCTGAAGCGATACCGCTCAACGTCGACCTGGCAGCCTGGGGCACGTTGAAGTTCACATAGCTGGAGCCAACGCTCCTCACATCGCTGGCAGCGAAGCTGACCGCGCCCTGCGCGGTCTGAATCCACACCGTCAAATCCGCGCCGTCGCCCGACGACCCGAAATAGTCCCTCAGCACCAGGGGACCGTCGTCATTGAGCCGCAGAAGAGAGCCGTCGCTCTCCGGGAGCATCACCCTCACGATGCTTGAGCCCTCGCCAAGCAGCACCTCCCCGTCGACCAGAGAACCCGACCCGGTCCACCTCGATCCCGACGCCGAATAAAGCGCCGGCTCGCTGCCCGCGCCGCCCGCCTCAAACAAAGCGGCCGCCTCGACCTCCAAGCCCCCCCGATTGAAATCGGACAACTCCAAAGGACTATCCGATGCGGACACACCTCCTGCATTCAAGATGGTGGCCAACACCAGCAGCGCCAGCGCGAGGCGCGGCGTCCGACTTGCCGTTTCCATTCGCTTGTTCATTGCTATCATTTGCTCCCTTACGTCCAACTATTTACTTTTGCGTAGTGGCATTACGGAGGCGTGCGGAGTCCCGCCTCCTGCGAGAGGGTGTTCCCATACCGCGGCGTGGACCGGCCGTGTTCATTCCCGCCTAACCCCCCGGCCCCGATACGGTCAACTCCACCCCGCCGGAAAACATCCTGCCGTCTTCGGTGCATACGGCGCCGTCGGCAGCGCAGTCCGTGGTGGCCAGCAGGGCGATGGTCACTCCGGCGTTGCCGGACGGCTGCACGGTGATCTCCCACCGGACGTTCTTGCCCCGCTCCAGACGCCGCGCTCTCACCACCTCGCCTCCCGTCACCGTGAAAGCGTGGTCCCGGAGCGTCCTGTAGCTGAAGTTGTCCTTGGGCGTCTCGCTGAACCGCAGCTCGAAGGTGAACACGCTCTGTCCGTCGTGGGACTCAGGCGCGTCGTGGATGGCGGCCGTCAGCAGCGGCTGCGTGACCGCCGCCGTTGGCGCGCTGGTCAGCGACTCCTCGTTGCCCGCGTCGTCCGTGAACGTCACCCTCACTTTGATCGCCTTGCCCTCGTCGTCCGCGGCCAAGGTGTATGTCGAGCCGGTGGCGCCGGCTATCTCCACGTCGTCGGCCAGCCACCCGTAGGTGAAGGTGGCGCTGGTGAGGCCATCGGCATCTGCGATGCCCGACGTGTCCGCCGTCAGCGTCTCGCCTACCTGGACCGTGCCTCTTATGGTGGGTGCGCCCGTTGCAGGGCTGTTGACCACCTGCTGCTCCACCGGGCCGGGAACGGTGAGCTCTGTGGCGCTGGAGAGCTTCCTATTGTCCACGGTGCACACGGCGCCCCAGTGGGCGCAGTCGGTTGTTGCGGGAAGGGAGACGGTCACGTCGTGGTCTCCGGACGGGTGTACCGTGATCCTCCACCCGACATTGCTGGGCGGGTTGACCCTCTGCGCGTTCACCACCTCGCCACCCGTCACCGTGAAAGCGTGGTCCCTGAGGGTCCTGTAGCTGAAGTTGTCCTTGGGCGTCTCGCTGAACCGCAGCTCGAAGGTGAAGGCATTCTGTCCATCGTGGGAACCGGGCGTGTCTTGAACTGTGGCCGTTAGCGGTGAAGGCGCAGCAGCCACCAAGCCCGTCGTTGCGCTGGTCACCGACTCCTCGTTGCCTGCGTCGTCGGTGAAGCTCAGCCTGACCTTGATGGTCTTGCCCTGCTCGCTGGAGGTGAGGGTGTAGGTTGAGGCGGTGGCGCCGGCTATCTCCGCGTCGTCGGCCAGCCATCGGTAGGCGAAACTGGCATTGGTCAACCCGTCGGCGTCGGCAATCCCCGACGTGTCCACCGTCAGCGTCTCGCTCACCTGCGCCGTCCCGCTGATGCTGGGCGCGCCGCTGGCCGGGCTGTTGGCCACCGTCACGGCCTCAGTTGCCGCGCTGGTCACCGACTCCTCGTTGCCTGCGTCGTCGGTGAAGCTCAGCCTGACCTTGATGGTCTTGCCCTGCTCGCTGGAGGTGAGGGTGTAGGTTGAGGCGGTGGCGCCGGCTATCTCGACGTCGTCGGCCAGCCACCGGTAGGCGAAACTGGCATTGGTCAACCCGTCGGCGTCGGCAATCCCCGACGTGTCCACCGTCAGCGTCTCGCTCACCTGCGCCGTCCCGCTGATGCTGGGCGCGCCGCTGGCCGGGCTGTTGGCCACCGTCACGGCCTCAGTTGCCGCGCTGGTCACCGACTCCTCGTTGCCTGCGTCGTCGGTGAAGCTCAGCCTGACCCTGATGGTCTTGCCCTGCTCGCTGGAGGTGAGGGTGTAGGTTGAGGCGGTGGCGCCGGCTATCTCGACGTCGTCGGCCAGCCACCGGTAGGCGAAACTGGCATTGGTCAACCCGTCGGCGTCGGCAATCCCCGACGTGTCCACCGTCAGCGTCTCGCTCACCTGCGCCGTCCCGCTGATGCTGGGCGCGCCGCTGGCCGGGCTGTTGGCCACCGTCACGGCCTCAGTTGCCGCGCTGGTCACCGACTCCTCGTTGCCTGCGTCGTCGGTGAAGCTCAACCTGACCCTGATGGTCTTGCCTTGCACGCTAGCCGAGAGTGCGTAGCTGGAATCGATGGCATCGGCTATCTCCGCGTCGTCGGCCAGCCACTGATATGCAAAGACCGCACCCATCATGCCGTCCTCGTCGGCGATGCCCGTCGAGGTCGCCGTCAGGGCTTGGCCCACCACAGGAGAGCCCTCTATGGCGGGGCTGCCCGTTGCCGGGCTGTTGCGGTTGCTCGTTACCCTGCTATCGGGCCCCGGCACCGTCTCCGAAAGGCCTTTCGAGAGCGGCCGCCCATCGGCGCACACTGATCCGACTTCGGTGCATTCCCGTCGCGGTAGCCGGATAGTGATATCCCCCCTCTGGGTGGGCTCTACAGTTACAATCCAAAAGGTGTATGGGGTCAAAAGCCTGACGACAGCAATGTCCGCCCCTGCTATGTGCAGTAATCCGTCCCACACCGTCCGTCGACCTAGCTCGTCTGGCTGTTGGTTGAAGAAGAGCCAGAAGAAAAAGTCCTTCTCACCGTCATGTCGCTCCGGCAGGACAAGGAATTGGGCGGCGAACGGCGGTATGGGGGGTGCAGGGGGCTTGGGTTCGGGGGCTGGGGGTTGCGGTACTATGTCCGGCGCCTGCCTGATCAGCTCGAGTGCAACCGCCATTTGTGTTCCCATTATCGAAGGGTCAATCAGGTCGATGACGTCGTCATAGGAGTTCGACACCGACAGGTCATCGCCATGGAAGCTGATGGTGGGTACGGAGAGAGTTCTGCTGAAAAAGCAGTGGTCACTGAAGCAGGAACCCCCCGGCGGGTTCCAGTACCTCACGTCAAGAGAGTTCTGCGAAGCGAATGTTCCCGTTACCCAATCGGTGAGTACGCGGGATCCGATGGACGAGACCGCGGGTCTGCCCGAACCCAGCGAGGTGAGGTTGATCATCGCGATGATCGCGCCCTCCTCATACGCGGAATACTCCTCCACGTAGAAATCGCTGCCGTGAAGGCCCCATTCTTCGGCTCCGAAGAATATGAACCGCACCGTGTGGGATAGCTGCAGGCCGGAGATTTCCTCCGCCATCACCAGCAGCGACGCCACGCCGGTGCCGTTGTCACTTGCCCCCTGTGCACTGCGCAGCGTGTCGTAGTGTGCTCCCACCACCACCACGCCGGCGGTGCTGTCTGTGCCCACCTTCTCGGCTATGATGTTTCTAGAGGTCAGCCACCTCCTGTAAGTCACCTTGAGCCTCACACGCACTTCGGTGCCCTCCTTTAGCGTGTCCAGGAGGCTTGTCCCTTCCTCACGCCAAATCGTGGCCACTGGAATGGTCGATCCTGAGTTATCCCCTTCAATGAGCGACCCCGAGAAGGGTTGTTCGTTCCTGAAAACTCTGTCCTGGCTGTTGTATATGATGGCAGCCACAGCTCCCGCTCCGGCTACGCGACTGACCTGCTCGGCGAATGAGATACTTCCACGCTCTATGATTGCGACCTTCCCATCAAGTCCGGAGTCCGGCACATCGCCTGCCAAAGCCTTGCCCACTGCGACGACCGGCGCGGTCACATCACCTACTGCGCTGCCCTCCATGGCTTGGGACCGCACGTCGCGGGCGCGCGACCCAACCAGCGAGAGTTCCGACACTTCGTTCTCTTCACCACGCCTTCGAAAGGGCTGAACCGTTACCGTATAGCCGCCTAGAGCCTTCAGTTTCCCTTCTATGTATTCGGCAGCGGCGAGCTCTTCAGGACTGTAAGGCTGACGTGGCGAATAGAATGTGGTGAGGTGCCTGAGTTCGGCCATGCCCTCCGAGGACAGTCGTTGCATCAGCTGTGTGAGGGTCTCCGATGATTCCTCCTGGGTCTGGGCCCTCGCCGGTCGAACGGGCTCGAAGGACGCGGACGCCAAAGCAACCAGGGCGATCAGGACGATCAGGAGTGCCCTAACCAGGCCTGCTTCCACCCACCCAAGGGCGCTTGCGCGCCGCTCTCCCGGGGTACCGGTACGAGCCCGGACCATGCGCGCGCCGTCTCGACTCGCGATCCGACCGAATATTTCCATCATTCTCCTCTGTAAGTCCATGTATGAAATCTTTCTGTGTTTGGGAGCCGTGCGGCTCGCCTACCCGCTCGGTCCCGAGACGGTCAATTCCAGCCTGCCGGACAGCATCCTGCCGTCATTTGTGCAAACTGCTCCCTGGGCGTCGCAGTCCGTGGTGACCGGCAGCAGGATGGTCACTGCGGCATTGGAGTTCGGGCGGACGTGTATCTCCCATCGGATGTTCTTGCCGCGCTCCAATCGACGAGCCTTCGTCACCTCGCCGCCCGTCACCGTGAACGCATGGTCCCGCAGCGTCTTGTAGCTGATCGAGGGTTCCTCGCTGAACCGCAGCTCGAAGGTGAACTTTCTCCGCCCGTCGTGAGACTCAGGCGCGTCGTGGATGGCGGCCGTCAGCAGCGGCTGCGTCACCGCCGCCGTTGCCGCGCTGGTCAGCGACTCCTCATTGCCCACGTCGTCTGTGAACGTGACCCGGACCTTGAGGGCCTTCCCCACGTCCCCTGCGACCACGGTGTATGTCGACGCCGACGCGTTCTCGATGGCTGCATCGTCTGCCAGCCACTGGTAGGCAAAGACCGCGTCGACGATTCCATCGTCGTCCCCGATATCGGACGTGGTCGCGGTCAGGGTCCGCCCGACCACCGGCGAGCCGTCTATGCCGGGCGCGCCTGTGGCCGGGGTGTTCGCAGGCTCATCATCGGGGATAACCAGTGTCGGGGAGACGATCACCGCGAAGCTGGTCAGCGACTCCTCGTTGCCCGCGTCGTCGGTGAAGGTCACCCTCACCATGAGGCCCTTGCCCTCGTCCTCCGTGGTCACGGTGTAGGTCTGGCCGGTGGCTCCCGCGATGTCCGTGTCGGTCACGGTCGCCAGCTCACGGCGAATCCACTGGTAGGCGAAGACAGCGCCCGACATCCCGTCCTCGTCCTCTATGCCGGTAGTTGTCGCGGTGAGCGTCTCGCCGGCCCGCAGGGAGCCGTCGATGCCGGGCCCGCCCGTCGCCGGGCTGTTCACGGCCTGATGCTGAGAGTCTGGACCCGGGATGGTGGCTTCCGGCTGGTTGGTGAGCTGCCGGTCTTCCACCGCGCAGGGCGCGCCCAGCACGAGGTCATCTTCCCGCGTGCCATCGCTGCGAAGGGAAACGCAGTACCGGTTCTTCGGCAGGACGACGGTTATGTCGCCCTGCGTCTCCGGACGGATGGTCACCGCCCATTTCCTGGTGTTCCGGTCGAGCCAGTGGGCGCTCGTCACCGTTCCGCCCGTCACCTCCAGCAGGTCGTCCCTGGGGAAGCCGTGGCCGACCCAGACCGACTCGCTGAACTCGATGTTGAAGGTGATGCTGCTCCCGCCGTCGTGGGAGGCCGGCACGTCGGTGAGCTGCGCGGTCAACGGCTGCAGCGACGAGCGCGGCGTTTCGTTGGTCGCCTCCTGGAAGGCAGAGCGTCCCCTGTCGGCCGCGTAGTTGCCGTGGGTGTCGCGAAGCGCGGGCGCGGTGGTGACGACGGGCTCCTGGTAGAGCCAGGTCACCTCGTCGGCTGCCGATACGGCGGAGGAGAGGGTCAGCCTAACCTCGCGGCCCACTATGGTGACCGAGTCGACCGGCCGTATTCCATCGTTGACCATCACGACGAAGGAGCTGGTCGCGGGCACGGAGCTTGTGTTCATATACCTGTCGTAGCGCAGGGTCAGCGTACTGCCGTTGACGACCGACTCGGCCACCCTGGGCACGCTCCCCTGCGGCCTGGCGACCATCTCGGCCGAGGGATGGCTGTCCCCCACCGCGTTGGTCGCAATGACCCTGACCGTGTACAGCGTTCCGCCGGTCAGGCCGGTCACCGTCGCTCTTCCGGCCAGAGCGTTTACCCTGTCCGCCGGTTTTTCGGATACGGCGGCGGCATCCGTCCAGCTGTCTCCGGCCTCTTTCCACCGGACCTTGTAGCCGGTGATCGCCGAGCCGCCGTCGGTGCGCGGCAGCCACCAGTGCACGGAGATCGCGCTGCTGCCGAACGAGTCCGCGTCCACCAGCCTGGGGACGCCGGGCACAACCGCCTGGGGCTGGTCCGCGAAGGGCGTCCGCATGATGCCGATCCGGTTCGTCGTAGAGGGTGTCCAGTCCGCGAACAGGTTCTGGATTCCGGCCCCGTACCACCGGAACTCGTGCCAGTTCTGGAGCGCCTGGCTCAGCGGCAGGGTCACGTCGTCGATGTACAGGGTCCAGTCCCTGTAGTGGTCCGGGGAAGGGGCAGACCGCTCAAGGCCGCGGGCGATGCTGATTTGCAGCTCCGCTTCGTTCTGGAAAGACCTGCTCCACGTGTTGTCCATCTCCGGGTAGATGCCGGGAATGATGCGGATTCGGTGGATGGTGTACCCCAGGCCCCCGAACTCAAAATCGTCGTCGCTAATGCTGGAAGCCGGGTCCCAGCTCGCCTTGTAGATGAGCTCGTTCCAGGCCCAGTCCAGTGCGGTGCGGTCGGCAAAATTGACGTCGGCGCACAGCAGGGCGACGCTGCAGTCCAGGGCGGTGAACTGCCAGATGTTGATGATCGTCTCCTCGGTCCCGCTCCTGGTTATCCTGTCCGGCAGCGTGGTCCCGAAGCTCAGCTTCACCGACTCGCCAAAGTCCTCCTCATCGTCGTCCGTGGCCGCGAACGTGAACGTCTTCTCCGTCTCCCCCGCGTCGAAGCTCACGCTGGCCGGCACGGTGTAGTCCGCCGACGTTGCGCCCTCCTGGTTGGTGGCCGTGATGGGAATGCTGACGGTCCGCTCCGGGTCCGCGCTCAGCCTCACCCGCACCCCGACGTTGCTCCCCTCGACCACCGTGTACTCGTCCTGCGTGAACTGCACGGTGACGTGGGGATTGTCGTCGTCGTCGATGCTCACCGTCGTCTCGTCCTGCGTGCCCTCCGACACCCGGTCGGGCAGCATCTCGAACGTCACCTTCACGCCCTCGTCGTCGTCATCCACCTCGTCCTGCGTGGCGCTGAACGTAAACGTCTTCGATGTCTCGCCGGTGTTGAAGGTCACGCTTGTGGGAATGCCGGAGTAGTCGTCGGACGCGACGCCGCCCTGCTCCGTCTTGATGAGGAGAATGGTGACCGTGCGCTCAGGGTCCGCGCTCAGGGTGACCGTGACCGTGACTGTGCCGCCCTCGTCCGTCGAGTAGGTCGCCGCCCCGAACTCCACGCCTACGTAGGGGTCGTCGTCGTCCCCGATGCTCACCGTCGTCTCGGCCTGCGTGCCCTCCGACACGCGGTCGGGCAGCGTACCGAAGGTCAGCTTCACGCTCTCGTCGTCGTCGTCCACGTCGTCCTGCGTGGCCCGGAAGGTGAACGTCTTAGAGGTCTCCCCGGTGTTGAAGGTCACGCTGGCGGGAACCCCGGAGTAGTCCGCGTTGGAGACCCCGCCCTGCCCCGTCGTGGTGAGGGGAATGATGACCGTGCGCTCCGGGTCCGCGCTCAGGGTGACCGTAACCGTCGCCGTGCCGCCCTCGTCCGCCGAGTAGGTGGCCGCCCGGAACTGCACGTCCACGTAGGGGTCGTCGTCGTCCCGGATGGCAACTGTAGCCGTCTGGTGGTCCCCGCCCTCCTTGACCGCGCTCGGCAGCGTTCCGAAGCTCAGCGTCACGGACTCGTCGTCGTCGTCCACGTCGTCGTCCGTCAGCTCGACGGTGAACGTCTTCTCCGTCTCCCCCGGGGCGAACACCAGCTCCGACGGCACGCCGGAGAAGTCCGCGGCGGTCGCCCCGCCCGCGCCCGTGACCGTAATCGGCAGCGTCACCGTCTTCTTGTCGAAGGAGGCCCCCAGCGTAACGGTTACATCAACGCTGCCCCCTTCGTCCGACCCGTAAGCCGCGGCGTCGAACGTGGCCGTTACGGGTAGCTCGATCAGCTTGACCTGCAGGACGTCCCCATCCATCCAGTTAAGGTCGGGGGCATCCCACTGAAACGCTGTTTCCCCATAAACCGATAAGTGATCACTGTCTCTTAAGGCAAATACTTGCTCGCCAATAGTCAGGGCGAGTCGACTAAGGTTTCCTTCACTAATTGTGGGGAAAACGGCATACACAAGCATGTCAATCTCTTCGTATCGCTCGCCTGCCCTGAAAAATGCTCCGTCGATCCAGCCGATTTGCTCCACAAAATAAACTGCATCTCCGTATCTGAATGTTGGCGATACAGAAAACGATCCAGTTTGTTCAAACGGCGTGATTGAGGCTGGACCCGGAATAGAGAATGCCCCTGTAAGTGTGCCGCTGATATATTCGTTTCTGTGTAAGACAAGCAATTTCGTGTCTCGTCGCCAGGTTTCCACGGTCACCGCGTTGCATTGGATGTCTTGGCACGAACTTGCCTGTGAGCCGTCGACTCCCTGGTTTGCTCCAAGCTGCATGGCCGGCATGTGAAGATCGACCGGCGTCCTCGAGAAATAGTCCACAGTGTCGTAGTTCGCGTTGCGTCCCAGAGCATTTTCACCCAGCAAGATACCGTCGGCATCGCTGTCTCCTGCCTGCACCTCATACGAGTAGATTAACGAATGTACGTCTACGTTAATGAGTGGTGATCCCACATACCGGGCAGAGCGCCGGTGCTCTGCCCCGCTGCCCAACCAGAACGTCGCTTCCTGAGGGATATTTGTTTCGTCGACATAACGAGGGACCACGAATTGCAGATCGATCCGATCGCCTGCTTTGTAGGTATTGCCGTCATGCGGCTTTGAAAGGACTTCTGCGTGATAAATGAAGGGAACGACAGCCGCGTGTCCCACCAAGCTGATTTGGGGCACTGTGCCCCCGGAAGCCGGATCGTCGATGCTGAAATTGCTCTGGACGCCCGTATCCTCTGCCGAGCTCGTGGTAGCGCCTATCTCAACAGTCCCTTCGCCGGACCCGCTGATTGTCACGAGAAACTCAAAGGACGATGCATCATTTGGGGTGTTCCCAAAAATCAGACCGGCCCGCCTGAAATGGGGGGCATCCAGGGTAAAGGCCTGTCTGCCGGCGCTCCCGACGGAACCGGAAAACGTGTATTGGGTAGCCCTAGGAGTTACGTCTAGACTCTCTGACTCATGTCGAACGGCATAGTCGAAAACAGCATTTAAGGCCACGTTGACAGTCAGGTCCAACGTGTCGGAGGCGGTCTTCACATCCAGCATGATGGCCGTCAGGTCGAACCCGTTGTCGGTGGCCGGTACACGGATCGTTACCTCCGCGCTCTCCGTGGCGCTGATGGTGATCGTGTCCGTTGCGTCCGCCTGCCCGATGTTGCTGACCAGCGTCACCTCCGTGTCCACCTTGTGGTCCGCGAAGGTCTGGGCGCTTAGGCCCAGGTCGGCGTCGGTGGAGTCGTCCGTGCTCCGTATCGTCCCGCCGTTGAGGGCCAGGCCGTCCGCCTTCACCGCAATGCCGTCGGCGTCCATGTCGCCGGCAAATACCGTGTAGCCGAAGATCAACTGCCCGGTGGACGAACCGGCGCGGTCATAGAGAATGTTGCGGGGCTGCCCGCCGATGTCGATGGACAGGCGCGGGGCGCCGTCCGCCGTCGAGACCGTCACCGCCTCGCTGAAGGTCACGGTCACCTCTATCGTGTCGCCGGTGGCGTAGGTGTTGTCCGTGCCGGGGTTGGAGGTGACGGCGATGGTGGAGACGGTTGGGGTGGTGGCCTGGGCGTGTGCCACCGAAACGGAGACTGCGAACAGGGCGATGATTGCTATAACTGCGAGTAGTCGCGGCAATGGTTCTTTTCCTTGTTGTCAATTTGATTTGGAGGAACGTCCCTCCGGTGTCCGGGGTAGTCCAGGGCCACAGGAAGCAGGCCCGTGCAGGCATCGAAGGGCGCGGCGCTTCCGGGCGCCTGATGGTCGGCGGGTGTGGGGCGATAGTCGGGCGTTGGGAGCGCCCATGGGCCCGGCAGTTGCTGCCGGGCCCGTAAGGATTTGTTTCGTCGCTACTCCGCATCAACGCTGGCTCCACGCATCTCGCCGGCTGTCGCTGCGCTCGGCAGGTGGCCCATGCCAAGAGCGCCGGCCATGTCGAGCAGCGCCGAGATGTGCTGCGAGTTCGGCCCGCACCGGGGCCCTCCACCGCCATACGGTGCGGCGATGGGTCCCCGGGCGACGGGCAATCTCCGACCATGACATACCCGACTTCTCCCTGAAGTGCGGTTATGGCGTCTGTATTCGCAAGTCATGTGCGTCGTTCGCATGGCAAAGAGATGCACCTTGCCTACAGGCAAGGTGGCTCTCAAGCGTGGCACACCTCCCCGGCGTTGCAAAAGATGAGAATAGAAAAATTGGCCTTTAATTTTTACCAATTTGTAGATAGCACTTTGCCTATTGTGATTGGTACATTGTGCTCTCGTAGCGGCTGAGCAATTGGTGTAAGTTGTCAGTGGTCTCCACTACCGCCACGCCGCCATGAGAGTGTGTACTCGATCTAGCATGTTGAAGCGCATCAGAGTCCGTGACATTGCACCGGGAGCCCAGACTTTGCTGAGGGCAGACATTGGAGCCGTGACGAAGCGGATTTCACCGGCCGTCTGGGCCGACCCGGACGTGGTCCCGTATGCCGCGAAGGTTTCGGTGTGGGGCCGCTGGTTCGTCTGGCTCGTCACCATGTTCCAGTTCGCCTACCGGCCCAAGTTCTGGTATCCCGACAACGTCGAGTACACGCTCCTGCCGGCGGCGATGTTGGCTCTCAATGGACTGTTCCACTACCGGCTGCTGACGGACAGGCCGGTGACGTGGCGCTGGCTGCTCTTCCTCAGCGGCATGGACTTTGCTTTGATCACGGCCGGCATCGTCTTCCAGGCCAATATCACGACGCCCGGCGTCCCCCAGAGCGCGATCCACGGATTCCTCTTCCTGGCCTACTACCCAGCCCTCGCGCTCCTCGCCGTGGTCTTTACGTCGCTGTGGTTCGGGTTGGCTTGGACGACGGTGACCGCCGTCGTATACGCGCTCGTATGCCTGACGACCGGGCCCGGCCTCGACCTCAGCCTGGAGCAGGAAAAGCTGCTGCTGGTCAGAGTGGCGGCGATGTACGTTCTGGTGCTGTGGGTGAGCCTCATTGCCCGATTCGAACGCACCAGGAGGCAGGCTGCGGTGGAACGGGAGCGGCAGCTGCACCGGGAACGCGTCGATCTCTCACAGGAGATCCACGACACTACCGCTCAGACCGCCTACATGATCGGCATGGGGATTCACAGGGCGAAGCAACTGGCCGGCGAGTCGAACGAGGAGCTGACGGCCGCTCTGGACGCGACCTCCGCGCTGTCGAGGTCGGCCATGTGGGACTTGAGACGCCCCATCGACGCAGGCCGAATCTTCGAGGGCAGGGAGCTGGGGCCCGTCCTGTGGTCGCACTGTGCGACGTTTGAGAAGATCACAGGGGTCCCGGCCAGGATGACGCAGTCGGGGCCCGAGCCCCCGCTGGCCACTGAGATGCGTGCCCGTCTCTTCTCCATAGCGCACAACGCGCTGACCAACGCCTTCCTGCACGCGCACCCGGGCGGGGTCGAGGTCAGGCTGGAGTTCGAGGCCGACAGGATACGGCTGTCCGTCTCGGACGACGGGATCGGTCTTCCCGACGGCTACGCCGAGCGCGGCCGCGGCATCAAGGGCATGAAGGCTGACGCTGAGCGGATGGGCGGAAGCCTTGTCGTGGAGAGCGGCAACGATGGAGTTGGAACGGCCGTTACCTGCGTGGTCCCCTATGAGGAGGACAAAAGAGGAGGCTGAGATGTCATCGGCAAGCCGGATAAGGGTGATGGTGGTGGACGACCATCCGATAATGAGGAGCGGCCTGCGGGAGGTGCTGGAAGCTTCAGGCCGCTTCGAGGTGGTGGGGCAGGCTGAAGACGGCGAGGAGGCGGTGAGGACCGTCCAGAGGCTTGAGCCCCAGGTCATCGTCATGGACGTGATCATGCCGAACAAGGATGGCATCGATGCCTGCCGGGAGATCATGGAGCTCCTGCCCGGCACGCGGGTGCTGATGCTGACGGCGTCCAGTGAGATGGATGCGGTGATAGAGGCGGTCGCCGCCGGGGCGACAGGCTACCTTCAGAAGTACTCACAGCCGGAGGAACTGGCGGAAGCCGTCCTGGATGTGGCTGAAGGTCGTCTGCGGCTACCTGACAAGGTGGTCAGGGAGGTGTTCGCGTTGTTCCGCCGCGATCGTGAGGACGCCTCCAACCTGGCTTCGGACAGGCTGACGGCGTTGGAAAGGGAGACCCTGACGCTGTTCGCCAGCGGAATATCATACGCGGAGATTGCCGAGGCGAGGGGCAACAGCACGGTTACCGTCCGGAACACCATCTACCGCATACAGGAAAAACTGGGGGTCAAGAACAAGCAGGAACTCGTGATATGGGCTGTGCGGAACGGCCTGCTGGACGACGTGGCGGTGGGCCGCGACTCCCAGGTAGTGCCGGAGGGATGATGATTGGCGCTCAGGCGATGCGAAGGGTCTGGCCGCTCAGCAAACGGAAGGAGGAAGCCGGCTCTCTGGGCCAATAACATGCCAATACCCGAATCTACACTCTCCAAGTGGAGCCACCATCAGGCTGGGACGGCCTTCAAGCAGGCCCACGTACCCATCCGAGAGGACATCATTGATGCGCCAAGCCTTTAACGAAGCAGAGTGGATCAAGGACTTGGCCGCTGCCTTGGAACAAGTGGCTGCAGAGGCGCAACCTTCCTATTATCCGCTTCCAGTTGAGACAAGTGGATACCGTTCAAGCGCCGAGCGCCGATCAGTCCTCCGTCGTGGATACGGCGCCCTCGCGGCGCGGGCCAAACATGATCCGACAGCATCCATCCAGTTTAGAGAGTCGTATCTTCAGATCAGATCGGAGCCCGTCGAAGCGATTGCTATCCTGCGGAAGCACCCGCTGATGAAGCCCGGGCTAGAGGGCTCGGCAAGGGATGAATCGATCGGATTTAGAGTTCTGGGCAGATCCTTTAGTTCAAACCTGAGAGGACTCGTTGAACGTCTCGCGAAACTCTCCGTCAAGGAAGGAGGTGTGGCGGCTGCTCGGCGCCTGCATCGCTATTTGACCGCCGGAGCAAATGGAGCCGTCCCCGCTCATGAGATTACGGTCATTCACGGATTGGTCGTGAAGACGCGCTTCAAACTTTACGCTGGTGCGTACGTGGCCCCGTACGGGGACGCCAGGACCGAGTTCGAACTTCCCGACGAACCTGAGCCGATGTCGAAGAATAGCCTCCCAGACGCGGCCGTACTGGTGCGCAGCCTTGAATACGGACCCGGCGTCGCACCGCTCGACCAGGATCCTGGCCTACCTGATGTGCAAGTCACCTACCGCTTTCCTGCCCAATACCGGGTCGACCTGGAGGGGTGGTTCGACGAAAGGACACTGCTCGTCGACCTGTTCTCAATCGCCGCGCGGGTTCCTCTGCTTGCCCGCACGCGCTACGTCCGCGTTGCCAGGTGGATCGATGAGATCAACTCCAACTTCGCCTTCGGCGCCCAAGACTCCCAGGGCTTCGTCTCCGACGTGTGGCCGCAAGGCCACGAACTCTCCAAGGGCGATATCGACGCGTTCTTGGGAATGGCCCGCGGCTTGCGCAAGTGGCCGGACAGAGTCGGCTCGATGAATCTCGCGATTCGCCGGGTGGCTGGCTCGTTCTCTCGTCCGGGCGGGCGATTCGGACAGGAAGACCGTATTCTCGACCTTGCCATCGCGCTGGAAGTGCTCTATGGAGGCAGGACCGGCCACAAGCTCTCGCAGCGGGCTGCAGGACTGCTTGGAGCGACTGTCAAGGAGCAGAAGCGGACATACGACCAGGCAAAGGGGTTCTATGGTGTGCGATCGAAGATCGTGCATTGGAAGAGCCCGTCTCCCTCACGAGATGCTCTCGACAGGGAGTTGGAGGCCGGGCGCAATCTAGCCTGCTGCACGCTCGCGAACTTGCTTAATCGCGACGAGCCACCCGAGTGGGCAGCCGTGATGAGAAGCCTGCTACCTGAAGCGCAAGCGTACATCGCGGCGACGAGAAGCCAGAGGGACAAATAGCGCTCCGCCGTACGGAGTTGTCGCTTCCGGGGTGCAACCCGTTAGCCTGCGGGGATGGTCAGAGGGTCCCCAGCCACAATTCGAAGATGGTTCTGTCTATCGTCAAAATAGGCCCACCAGAGAGGACTCGAACCCGCGTCTGTAGAGTCCCTACAGTGGCTTCTCTTCCATCAGACGACTGGGGGAGAGCCTACCGCGAAGGTACCTCAGCGCCTGTGGATCATCGTTCACCGCGAGTAAACGCTTCCGCTTATTCGCCAACCGACGCAGGGAGGCGGAGGACAGCGGGGTCCGCCAGTTGCGCCAATCGCAACCTGTTCAACCACCAGCAGGGTGAAGCTGAACCGAGACCCCAGGCCCTGACATCAATGCGCTCCCGCGCACCCAGGATCACCCACCCCAGCACGGGGGGAAGCTCCTTACCGACTCAGGGGGCTGGTCAAGTGCTAGAGATGCAAGAGAGCTCTCTCGGCCCGAGGCCTCGAAGAGTGGCAGTTTCCACAAATACGCCTTCCAGTCCCTGATGAAGAGGGGTAACGGGGACTGCAATCGCATAGTCTCAACTCCCGCCTCTTCGGAGGAGCTGATCATCGGCAGGAATCGCTCCAGCATCCTCATCGAAGGCAACATCCCCGATCTGACGCTAGCTGCGACCCAGTGAATGGACGGCCTAGCCCAAGAACGACGTGGGAGGCCGGAGGTCCTCTGAGCTGTCAAGCAACTGTGTTGAAAGTCAAGATGAGTGACCGACGAGTGGCGGGGTGCTGGCGCGCTCAGCGCGCCAGGGAGAGCGCTGCTTGAGCATGGAATTGAGTATGACGAGCAGTTTGCGCATACAGGCAACGAGGGCCACCTTCTTGGGCTTACCAGCGGCCAGCGTTGCCATGTACAGGACGGCTCGGACCCGGGCGCGTCCACCCCAGACGGTGCGTTTACCACGCATGGTGCCGCTGTCCCTGCTGAAGGGGGCCACGCCCACCAGCGCGGCGACCTGCCGACGGTTCAGGGTGCCCAACTCCGGCAACTGGGCCAACAGAGCGAGGGAAAGCTGCTCACCCACCCCGGGGACGCAGAGAGTCTACCGCTGGGGTGTCTCGTAAACTTCATCCGATGGTAAGGCTCGTGGAAGTTCCAGTAAACACCTTTGTGGGCTCACTGCATGGAACACCTGACCCGGTGACCGATAGCCCAGGGCTTGATGGGGCCGCTCTTGGTTGTAGAAGGCCAGATAAGCCCCAATCCCCTTTCTGGCCTCAGTCCCATTTTGGTATGCCTTCAGGTACACCTCCTCGTACTTGATGCTGCGCCACAGCCGTTCCACGAAGACGTTGTCCATGCACTGGCCCCTGCCGTCCATGCTCACTTGAACGCCTTGCGCCAACAGCATGCTGGTGAAGGCCTCGCTGGTGAACTGGCTGCCCTGGTCGGTGTTGAAGATCTGTGGCCGACCCTTGCTCAAGGCCTCTTCCAGAGCCGCAACACAGAAGTCTACCTCCAGGGTGTTGGACAGCCGCCAGGCCAGCACGTAGCGGCTGTGCCAGTCCATGATGGCCACCAAGTAGAGGAAGCCCCGAGCCATGGGTATGTAGGTGATGTCGGTGGCCCACACCTGGTTGACCCGGTTGATCTCCAGCCCCCTGAGCAAGTACGGATAGACCTTATGCCCTGGGTTTGGCTTGCTGGTGTTGGGACGCCGGTAGATGGCCTCCAGGCCTATCAGCTGCATCAGCCGGCGGACCCGCTTGCGGTTGACCTGGTGTCCGTGATTTCTGAGCCAGGTAGTCATCCTTCTGGATCCGTAGAAAGGTGTCTTCAGGTACTGTTGGTCTATTAGGGCCATCAACTCCAAGTCCTCGGCGCCGGCCTCGGTTGGCAGGTAGTACAACGAGGAGCGGCTGATACCCAGCAAGGCGCACTGGCGCACCAGAGACAGCTTCGGTTCTTCTCGGTCAATCATGGCCCGGCGTTGGGACCGGCTCACAACCCGAAGCTCCGTGACAAAAAATCCCGTTCCACCTTGAGCTGCCCAATCTGTTGGTAGAGCTGGGCAGTGAGGACCTCTTGGTCCTTCTCCTGGCGTCCAGCACCATTTTCAAAGAGGTGCGGCGCCCCCTGAATCAAGGCCTTCTTCCAGGCATGGATCTGGCTCGGGTGGACTTCAAACCGGCTGGCCAGCTCTGCAATGGTGTGCTCCCCCTGGAGCGCGGCTAAAGCCACTTTGGCCTTGAAGACTGGGTTGTGCTTCTTACGTGTTTGCTTCATGTCCTGCTCCTTGTTTCCGTCCTATTTTAGGAGCGGGACTCTCTCTTAGCCACCTGTCCGAATTTTGGGGTCCACCTCACTGCGCCAGCTGGGTGAGAAGAGAGGGCTGCTGGACAAGATGGCCGGCAAGTCCAAGGGAGCGGCTGCCCCTTGACCCGCGTCGGTCTCTACGCCAGAGTCTCCACCTTGGACAAGGACCAGGACCCCGAGACGCAGCTCGTGGCACTGCGAGAGTTCGTTCGGGCCTAGGGTTGGGAGATTTTCCGCGAGTACGTGGACCACGCCCCTGCGCGAGACCTGACCCATCGGACGGCCTGGCGCGAGCTACTGGACGACGCGGCCAGGAAGCGATTCAAGACGGTGGTGGTCTTCAGGCTGGACCGGGCCTTTCGGTCGGTCAAGGACATGCACGACACGCTGGCTACGTGGGAGCTGTTGGGGATCGCTTTCAAGAGCGTGCGAGAGCAGTTCGACACAGGGACGGCTGTGGGAAGACTGCTGCTGAACCTTCTGGCGGCGGTGGCAGAGTTCGAGCTGGAGATGATCCGCGAGCGTGTGAAGGCGGGGATGGACAGGGCTCGGCGACAGGGCAAGCGAATAGGGCGTCCCAGGGTAACGGACCGGCGAGGCTTCGATCGTCGTTTTGGAGCTATTTTGGAGCGCCTAAGCTCGGGAGAACTATCGAGACGTAAGGCGGCGTTTGAACTGGGTATCGGCTATGCAACGCTCAAACGCCTGATCGACGCACAAGAGTCGGCTGGCTAGGCGGCTGCCTTGGAAACGCCTGTACATCCACTAAACGTGCCTCGAAACGGGTTGACGTGTATACGTTCCCGTATACACTGTACCGCCACAAATCCAGGTGCTGCCAAATACGGTGAGACAGACCTCATCATGATCGATAACTTCCTTGAGACACTTGCCAACGCGGCCATGGCCGTTGCAGCCCGCAGGCCGAACGACGAGGACGAAGAATGAGCGACGCGAACTCCAAGCGAGCTGTGGCCTACCTCAGGGTATCGTCTATCTCACAGGTGGACGGGCACTCTCTGAACGCCCAGGAGCGGCTCTTCAATCAGCTGTGTGAGAGCCGGGGCTGGGCGGCCGTCAGGGTCTATCGGGAAGAGGGCCAGTCGGCCCACTCAGAGTCGGTGAAGAAGCGCCCTATCTTCCGCCAACTGATGGAGGACGCCAAGAGGGATCAATTCGATATCGTCGTAGTCCATACCCTTGACCGATGGTCCCGCAACCTCAGGGTCACCCTGGAGTCGCTGGCCAACCTGGGCATGCACAACGTCGCTCTCGTCTCCATCACCGAGAACATCGACTACTCGACCCCTGAGGGGATGTTGACGACTCAACTTCTGGGGTCCTTCGCCCAGTTCTTCTCCAACATGCTTGGCACTCACGTAAGCAAGGGTCTGGATGAGAGGGCCAATGAGGGCAGACACACCGGCGGCATCCCGTTCGGATACGAATCCTGCTGGATGAGCCAGGACGGAGAGCGCAGGCGCAGATGCCCCAAAGAGCATACCGGGGGCGTTCATCTTATTGCGTCCGAGGTTGCCGCGGTCCAGGAGATGTTCAAACGGTACTCGACGGGATCGACCACACTAAACCAGCTCGCCGCGTGGCTGAACGCGAGCGGCTTACGGACTCGCAACACCAAGCGGTTGGCAGGCGCTGATGGCAAGCTCTCGCCCGGTCCGAAGCTATTTACCACTGCCTCAGTGAGGGGCATCCTCCATAACGCTTTCTACTCGGGTCTTGTCAGGCACAGGAAGCAACTCCGACCGGGAGCCCACGAGCCAGTCGTTGGCCAGGAGCTCTTCGATCTGGTCCAGGACAAGATGCGGCAGAACAGCGGCAGATCAACGACCCTGAGCCCTCACCCTGAGCGTGACTATCTTCTGAAAGGGATCATCCGTTGCGCCTACTGCAAGATGCCGATGTGGGCACAGACCTATAAAAGCGGAAGAAGGTACTACCGTGAGCACAGGGAGTCTCGCAGTAACACCCAATGCCCAGCTCACGGTGGCTCGATACCGTGCCGCCTGGCTGATGAGCAGGTCGGAAGGATCGTCGAGGCCATCGAGCTGGGACCTGCATGGCAAGAGCAGCTCCTCTCGATAATCAGTGCCAGGGACGAGGTCGAAGTAGTCCAAGCCAAGCGGCGAAAGGTCCAGGAGAGGCTTCGGAGACTCGCCAAGACCTATGTCGATGGAGTTTATGATGACCAGGAGTATAAGCGGCAGAAGCGGAACCTGGAGATGGAGCTCGAGTCCCTCGTTGTGCCAAAGGCTGCCGCTGCCGCAGAGGCGGGGAAGCTGATAGAGAGGCTGCCTGAGCTATGGTCTGGTGCCAACATGGAAGAGCGTCGGAAGTTGTTGCTTGCCATGCTGGACGCCGTTTACGTTGACACGAAAGACGCCCGTTCGGTCGTCGCCATCAAGCCCAAAGCTCCGTTCAGGCCGGTCTTCCATCTGGCAACCACCCGTGCCGGCTCCGGCGTATCTCTTACGCCTGGTCCTGACCGGAAACAACAGGAACGTACCGAGCGCGTGTTCGAGGCCGCCTTCTCATAGCTGCGGCTCGGTCCTGTCCGTTCCACCCGCCATAGCGAAGCACCGCCCCAGCCTGCTGTTCCGCACCTGCTATAGTACCTATGCTCCAAAAGGGGGCCGTCTTGCGTCGTAGCTACCACGAGGCGTAATATCAGCCGTACCAAAAGGACTTCTTTTTGAATTTGGGTCAGGTCCTAGGATCCGTGGGAGGACCGCTGAGCGGAACTGTGTCCGGGTTGCTCTCTCTAATTCTTACTGTCCTCCTGTTTGTGCTGGTCTATCGCTACCTACCACTGGCGCCAGTACTTTGGCGAGACGCAACATTCGGCGCAATTCTTGCAGCAATCCTTTTCGAGTCGATGAAGTACTTGTTCTTCTGGGTTGGCAGCATCGCCATTGAGCGCAGCATACTTTACGGGCCTCTCTCTTCGGGCCGTAATCCTTTTGGTTTGGGCCTACCTGGCCGGGTTCATATTCCTATTTGCGGCCACGTTGGTTAGCGTTTCTTCCCAACTGCGGCCTGGATTGACCACGAACCTCGACGAGTCGCGGGACACTAGGCCGCATGAGGCGACATGACAACCTGCGATAGGCGCATGGACGGATTTCGAGCGAAGAACTTCCTATTGAGGATTTCTGGGTCACGGCGGCGGTGCCTACGCTGGGGGCGAAACGAGGAAGCTACGTAATGGCTAAGTATCGAGCTGCCATCATCGGGTTAGGGTGGATGGGGATGCTGAACGACATCGGCACCCGCTGGAAGGAGAGAGGGCGTGAAGACGACCGGGGTCGGTGGCATGTCGATGATGTCGAACGCCCCCTGCCGAAGGTTGATACTCACCGCAAGTTCTACTTTCACCGGCCTCCCCCGGTGACCTTCGCCGAGACCCTGTCGTACCGGCCCGAGGTCGATCTCGTAGCTGGCGCCGAGCGTGACGAACGAAGGTTACAGATTTTCGGGGAGCGATATGACATCAAGGCGCTGTATACCGACGCAGCTGAGATGCTCCGCAAGGAGAGGCCTGAGATCGTTGCCATCTGTTCGAACACCAAGGGGCGCTCAGAGATGACCTGCTTGGCCGTCGAGAACGGCGCGAAGGGGATTATGACCGAGAAACCCATGGCGTATACGCTTGACGAGGCGGATCGTATGGTGAAAGCCTGCCGAGATGCAGGCGTCCCACTGGTGTGCGGTGCCATTTCGACGAACCATGCGTCATTTGCCAAGGCGAAGGAGCTGGTCACGACGGGAGCTATAGGACACGTCATCTCCATGGAGGCTGAGTCCGGGCTGCTGTCACAACATCAGAACTGGTCGTACTTCGTGGATAGCGCCCCCGGGTGGGTAGTTGGCATTGGAGATGGGCCTCCAGGGCCTGAAGGCAGCGAGGAGTTCCTGGGAAACGGGATGGTGGTCACCGTGGACGGCCAACCGATCTTCTTCCGATTGGGAGGTCAGTCCGTCCGTATCACCGGCTCCACAGGTGAGGTCCTCCATCGGGACCGCTACGGCGATTGGAAGCTCTCTCAGGATATTGACACCGTCGCAGGAAAGAAGCGGGTAGAGATACCGTGGCCGGGGCCCCAAATGACCAATCGACTTGCGGTCAGTAATGGGTTTACAGATATCTTCCACTGCCTGGACGGTAACCTCGACGAGCCCAAGAACTCGGGCAGGCGGGTCGCGGTGGCCCTCGAGGTCGAAATAGCTCTCAAGCTATCCTCTGCCCAGGAAGGGGTGCGAGTCGAGCTGCCACTGGAGGACCGATCACTAGAACTCCGGTACGACTGGCACCGGTAGCTGCTGCTCACCGACCGTGGCGGGCGGCCGATAGTTTCAGGGGCTCAAGCTTCTCCGACCCACCGAGGCGAGTCTGGCGTAGTGATCCGAAAAGGCGGGCTGGTGTCCCCCCCCTTAGGGGTGTATGGACCGGACACATGGTGGACGGGTGTTCGGAGACATGGTGGACACATTTGAGTATGTTAGGCATCGTGCCTGAGGTCAAGCTGGGCGATTTGATGAGTGGCGAAGAAGACGTTCCAGACTCCATCGTCAGTTGTCGGCCGAATAGCCACTGGCATGCCCTTGAAGGCCTTAGGTACCTTGAAGATACGGCCAAACAACTGGAGCCTACCTTTGTCGTGAACACGGCGTACCAGGTCAGTTGGTTCGTATTCCAAGGGTGGAAGGATCTCGGGAAACAGTCTTTGGCTCACTTGGTACTTGGTGGCCGGAGTAGCAAGGTCAAGGGCGTCATGGGGCCGCTCCAAGTTGTAGATGTCCCGCCACAGGTCGAAGGCTCTCTGGCAGTGCGCCAGATCAGTGAAGCTGCTCCCCTGCAGCACTTCAACGGTCATGGTTCGGTGGAAGCGCTCATCTTTTCCCTGTGTCTGAGGGTGATAAGGGCGTCCATGACTGACTCCGATGCCCAACCTCAGCAGCCAGACTGTAAAAGGTGTGTAGGGGTGGTCTTGGTCATGGCCCCACGGGGAGCCATTGTCCATCAACATTGTGTTGGGCAAGCCGTAGCGCCGGAAGATAGCCGTCAGGCGCTGTTGCACCATCTCTCCCTGTTCGTTACCGCAGGCCTGCAGCCCCAAGGCAAACCGAGAGTGATCGTCCAGAACAGTCAGAGGGTGGCAGCGTCCTCGGGTAAGGGGGAAGTGGCCTTTGAAGTCCATCTGCCACAGGTCGTTGGGTGCCTGGTGTTCAAATCGCTGCCAGGAACGGTGCTTGGGCCCCTCGGCGGGGTCAATGCGGCCATGACGACGCAAGATCGCCGTGATAGTACTGGGGGCCGGCATGTCCGCCTCAAACACATCCCTGCGGTCCAAAAGCCACCGTCGCAGCTTACGAGCTCCCCAGGCCGGATGGGCCGCACGGGCAGACAGCACCGCCTGCTCAACCTGCGATGGGGTACGTGCAGGCGAGTAGTGAGGCCGCCGCGGCAGCTCGACCAGGCCTGCCTCGCTCCCTTCACGGAAACGCCCAAGCCACTTGTATCCAGTCGTAGGGCTGATCCCGAAGCGACGGCAAAGGCCCCTTTTGTTGGTGCCTTCAGCCTGTGCCAGCTCCACGAACTCTCTCCTCTGAGACATATCGGACATCTCCTTCCATGGCATGACCACCTCCTTGTAATGAAGTCATGCCTATTATGGTGTCCACCATGTCCCCGAACATGTGTAAGCTATGTCCCCGGTCTATACAAGGGGCAGGGGTGGGGGAAGCGATTCAGCCTCCGCCCGCACGGGCAAGAGGCTGACTCCCTACCGCGCTCGTCGTGGAGACGGGGGAGGCTTGAACTCGCTGATAACAACGCGGTTTTCGTAGCTGAGCGGGACTGGGGAGCGATGCCGTTTGGGGGTGTCACACTGTTAGAACCACCTTGCCCACAGCGCGCCCATCCGCCAGATAGCGGATCGCCTGGGCGGCCTCAACAAGCGGGAACGTCTTGCCGATGACGGGTGTGATCTTCCTCACCAGTGAATCCGGCCTATCGGCCTGGCTAATTCGCCGAAAGAGGTGTGGCCGGCTTTTCCCGTGGGTGGTACAGCCTTCGAGTTAGTTGCCGCCTGTTAGCTTCGATCGTCCCGTCTCTTGACACCGCCGGCTGGAAGCGTTAACCTAGAACGCCCAAACTACCGCGGACGTCGGGAGATTGCCTCTCCGCCGATGGCCGAAAGGGGACCGAGTTGCCCACGCGGTCCCCTTTTCTTTCTGCCAGACAGCACCTCGATGCCCGATGAACAACAGTTCCTCTGTACTAGAGGTCAGGTCAGACATTCATGAATAAGAGCAGCAGAAAAGCTCAGTACTCGGAGCGTCAGGAAGGCCAGCTCATGACATGGACCGCGTGCCCGATAGGGTCAGAGGTCTCGGCAACTCTACCTCCCCACCGGCGGTCTCTGGCCGTTTAGTAAACTCGACTCCCCTACCCCTCAACTGCTTGTAAGTGGCATCGATATCATCGACTTCGAAATAGATGGTCAGGAGGTCGGGGCTCGGCAAAGGACGTCCCGTATGCAGCCCCAGCATCGTACCGCCATTCCCGGCAAAGAAAACCGACTCACCGGTTTCGTCTGTCCTGACGTTGAGACCGAGCAGATTCTGATACCAAACAAGGGCCTGTCTCAGAGCGTCGACATCGCCAACATTAAGCAGAATCGTACCAAGTTTCTCCGTTCACCTCCGTATTCCCGTTTCGGCTAGAGTCTTCAAGTAACGGCGTATCGCTCCACGAATGCCTCCGGGAACGCCCCGACCTTGCCGAGCACATAATCAGGTGCAAGCTCACGCCTATCAGGAGGGTGGTCGGCCTCGAACATCAGCACGCCCCGGTAGTCGATGTCTTTGAGAGCGGCGAAGACCTCCGCCCACTCGATGCTACCGTCCAATGGCGAGACGTGGTCCCCGTCGGACCAGTCGTGCAGGTGCAGGGAGATCAGTCGCTTGCCGCACTGGGCCATGGTTTCTCGGGCTCGGTCCCTCCTGATGAACGGATTTACTCCATCCTGGTCTTTCGTGTGGCCGATGTCGACCACCATCCCGAACCGGTCGGAGCCGATCTTGTCCACGAAGGCTACGTAGTCCGCCAGGTCGTCTCCGTTCTCTATGCCAAGTTTGATGGAGTGTGCTTCGAGCTGGCTGAGCATCTCTACAACGCTCTTCTCGGATAGCCCTTCGGTCTTGAAGTGACAGACCATCACGTCGGCTCCCATCCCCTCGGCGACCTTCGCAGCGAAGACGCCATCAGCCACGGCGCTCTTTCGGACGTCTTCGTCCTCCGAGTGATAGAGGTAGTTGGGACTGTGCATCGAGACTATGAACATGCCCTGCCTCTCGCACTCAGAGACGATCTGCGAGATGTGGGCCCGGTTGTGAAGATCGAACTGGCCCGGTTTGCCATGCGTGATGATCTCGATGTACGTGATGCCCGCCTCACGCATTTTGGCTATGTACTCGACGGGCAGAAGCCGGTCTCGGGGAAAAACTATTGTCGAGCAGCCAAGGCGCTCTTGAATCTCCGGAGCCGTCCAGTCGTAGGATGGGTCGCCGCGAATCGGAACGCCCAGTGTGCTGCTCCTTCAGAAGGCCTTGACAAGAGAGCCCCGCTCAGGCCGTGAGCGGGGCTCATTCGTTTGCACTAAACTCAGCGGTCTTCAGCCGCCGGTGGACGGACCCTATTGGGCCGCCAGTATAACCATGGGTGCCGTGGCATAAGAGCCGTCGACCCCTACCGCCTCGAGCGTGTAGACGCCCGGGGCCTGGGTCGGAGATATGTCGACCATGAATGCGCCGGTATCTTCAGCCACACCGAGCGTCAGACCAAATCGTTCGAAGACGCCACTGGCTTCAATAGTGCCTCGATCGTGGAATCCGTACTCCTGGCCCTGTGGCGAAAAGCTGGTCCCTTTGCCGATACCGGTTACTGCGACGAGCGAGAACCTTTCTTGGGACCCGAAGCCTGCCCCGTAAACCGTGCCCGCCTCCCCCGCCACTACTGGGCCAGCCACAGCCAGGCTCGCTGCCCTAAGGCCATTCGCGCCGTCGGTCGGCGCCTCGGCCACGACCGCGACCGGCCAGCTGGCCTTGTTGCCGTCCTGGCCCTCTGCCAGTATAGTGATCACGCCCGACTCTAGCAGTCTGTCCTTGTTCTTGGATATGCCGCTGATGTTCGTGAGAGGGCCGTCGACTGCCATTGTCCAGGCGCCTCCGGAATTGGAGTCCACCTGACCGAGGCTGGGATTAAACGTGGCCGCTCCCCACCCCCCTGCGAACGACTCGAGTGGCTCCCCAAGGTCCACGGTGACGATAACGGGCTCCCAGGGGTTGAAACCTGAACCAGATATAGTAATGCCTTGGTCCAGGTACATTGTAGGTTCGCTAACCATGAGCGCGGCCTTCATGGCGGTGTCTTGACCCGGCGGCCCTGCCGGCCCTTGGACCCCCGCAAACCCGGCAAAGCCAGGTTCGCCTGGCTCACCAGAAAATCCGGCGAAGCCGGGGTCGCCTTGCGGCCCCTGACCGCCTGTAGATCCTGGGGGCCCTGGCGGCCCTGGAGCGCCAGGCTCCCCAGGCAACCCAGGCTGCCCGGGCAGGCCCGGCTTACCGGCCGGTCCCCCGCACGCGAGCAGAACGAAGACCGAGAGTACCGATATCAGCAGCGCTAGAGCGTAGCCACGTCCAGGATGTTTCATCTGACCCTCTCCTAGTGTCTTCGCAGACCCGACCACTGACAGGCAAAAAGACCACGCCAACGCGTTCGGTTACGCCGCCAACGCGGCGACCATATCATATTCGCGACCCCCTCGGTTGTCAACCCCTCTGATGCCTAGGTAGACCACGACTGCATTACTCGTGGACGCCGTAGCGAACGGTCACGGCACTGTGCCAAAAAGTCCCACTTGCATTCTACACGCGGCTCTCTTACCCTTTTCTTTTAGCGAAGGTAGATCACCGACTCAAATGACGTTCCTTGTGGTGGGCCAAGACACTTCAGCAGGGGCACCGAATGGCATCTGAGTGTCCCAGGAGACGTTCGCTAGCGGTAACGTGGCACATTTGGGGGCCCGCGGCTATGCTGAGCGTCATCGTCCTCGCCTGTTCCGAGCCTGAGGTACCTCCGAGCACGGCAACCGGGCGCGATCTTGCCGCCACGCCCACCTCACGTGTGAGTAGCCCGACACCATCACCCGTACCGGCCGCCAGGTCTGTCTCCGGCTCAACCATTTTGGTGACACCGCCGACGCCTTCCGAGGCCCGGCCGGTAGGCGCTCCTACGCGGGAGCCGACGGTCCATTTGTCTCGGCAAGGCGGGGAGACTCCAGTTGCACGACCGGCCGCCGACCTTGCGGCGTACTTCGAGACGTTGACGCGTAGCGCGGACCCTTTTTTCGGCACTCAGCAACGCACCCAGCTGGTTCAGAACGTTAAGGCGTCCTCGCCACGGTTTCACGACACGTTTGTCATTTCCCGGATAGAGCTGGCTGCAGACTACCTCCGCTTCGGCGAAGCTCACGAGGCTGTGGCCTTGTTGAAAGAGGCGCTGGAGGCTGAGAATCGGGACGACCGGAACGGCGAGCACAGGGCAAGGCTCATGATCGACTTGGCCGTCGCCTACCTCAAGATCGGAGAGCTGGACAACCGCCTTACCCCCGCCGGCGCGCTGATATGCACGCTGCCTCTGGACAATTCCGCCGTCGACAGCAACACGTTTGGCTCCGGAAACGCGATAAAGTACCTCCTCGAGCTGCTGGAGGTCGAGCCGGAAACCCTGAGGGCCAGGTGGCTGCTCAACATTGCCCATATGACGCTAGGTACCTACCCGACCGGGGTGCCCACTCCCTATCTTGTACCTCGAGACGCCCTGGACGGAGACCACGACGTTGGGCGGTTCAACAATGTAGCCGCAGCGGTGGGGATCTCCACACTGGACACTGCCGGCGGCAGCATCGTTGAAGACTTCGACAACGACGGATACCTGGATATCGTGACGTCGTCGTGGGACCCATCCGAGGCGATCAAGTACTTCCACAATGACGCCAACGGCCTGTTCAGTGACTACACCGGCCAAGCAGGGCTCGAAGACCAGCTGGGCGGTCTGAACGTCGTTCAGGCCGACTACAACAACGACGGATGGACGGATATCTTCGTAATGCGTGGCGCCTGGTTGAACGAACGTGGACAGATGAGGAATTCCCTGCTCCGCAACAACGGCGACGGTACATTCACCGACGTGACTCGCCTAGCGGGACTTGCCGATCCGGCCAGCCCCAGCCAGACCGCAGCCTGGGGGGACTTCGACAACGACGGAGATCTGGACGTCTACGTCTGCAACGAGTCGGAGATTTTCCGCTTCCCAAGTCAGCTCTTCAGGAACAACGGGGACGGCACCTTCACCGACGTGGCCTCACATGCCGGTGTCACGAACCTGCGCTACTGCAAAGGCACCGTCTGGGGTGATTACGACAACGACAGGGACCCCGATCTCTACGTCTCCAACCTGGGCGGCGAAAACCGGCTCTACCGCAACAACGGAGACGGCTCGTTCACCGACGTGGCAAAGCAGTTGGGTGTCGAGGAGCCCTACTTCAGTTTCCCTACCTGGTTTTGGGACTATGACAACGACGGATGGCTGGACCTTTTTGTCGGGGGCTACGCCTCCGACATCGGACACGTTGCCGCCAGCTACCTGGGACTCGGCGACGTCGATGGTGGGCCGGACACCTACCCTAGGCTCTACAGGAACGACGGCCGTGGCGGATTCACCGACGTAACCGGGCAGGCCGGTATCGACAGGGCCGTGCCGGCGATGGGAGCGAATTTCGGCGATCTAGATAACGACGGCCGTCTCGACTTCTACCTGGGCACCGGATACCCCTCATTCGAGGCCTTAGTGCCGAACGTTATGTTCCGGAACGACGAGGCCGGAAGCTTTACCGACGTGACCTTCTCAGGAGGGTTCGGACACATGCAGAAAGGCCACGGAATCGCCTTCGGGGACCTGGACAGGGACGGGGACCAGGACATCCTGGCGCAGATTGGAGGCGCCTACCCCGGTAACCCCTTCTACAACGCTCTATACGAGAACCCGGGGCACGGCAACCGCTGGATGTCCGTTCATCTCGTCGGCGCGGAATCGAATCGCGCCGGAATAGGGGCTCGAATCAGGGTAGAGGTCTCGACCGGGATAGGGCGCCGGAGCATCACCGCCCGTGTGAGCAGCGGAGGCAGTTTCGGCGCGTCCACACTCGAGCAGGAGATCGGGCTGGGGCCGGCGCAGCGCATAGAGTCGCTGACGGTCTACTGGCCGACAAGCGACACCCTCCAGGAGTTCCGGGACCTGCCGGCGGACACGAGGTACGAGATTCGCGAAGACTCCGAGAAGTACACAATAGTCAACCTGCCCTCGGTCCGTCTGGGCGCCGGCTTCTTCGGGTCGACTGCGAGATGAGCCAAGGGCGTTTCAAGCTTAAACAGGCCGTGTTCCAGCTAGGGCCCGACCGGCGAGGCCGTTCCCGTCGGACCGGGGACCGAGATCGCTTGATCGACCGCGACGTCGGTCATGACCGTGGCATCGCCGCTGACCCACTCGGCGCGGACCTCCTCTACGACGGAGGCCTCGCCGAGGCCAAAGTGAGCGATGCGCCCAGGCTCCTGCGTTAAGAAGTTGCTGGAGGCGTGCAGCTCGCGCATCTGGGTACGGCCGCCGGCGGTCACGTAGACCCGCGAGCCTATCCCGTTCCGGTGAAACGGTGGCCTGCCTTCGAGAGTCACCTTGAGCCAATGGTAGCCGTTGCCGGTGTCGTTCCGAAGTAGCACGGGCCTCCCAGGCCGCCGCAAGTCCGACCCGCCGTCGTGTTCCAGTACCTGGTTGTTGGTGATGAAGATGTCGAGGTCGCCGTCGTTGTCGTAATCGAACAGGATTACGCCCCGGCCCTGCCCACGGTCGTCGGCCCCGACCGACGCCGCGACGTCCTCAAAGGTGCCGTCGCCGAGGTTCTGGAACAGGCGCGCCGGCTGGTCGTTGAACAGCTCGGCAATCTCGGCCTCCGGGGGAGGCCACCCGTTGACGTGGTAGAGGTCAAGGTCACCGTCGTTGTCGAGGTCGCCGAAGCTGGCCCCCCAGCCCCAGTTGCCGTCAACGACGCCAGCACCCTCCGTGGCGTCCTCGAAGCTGCCGTCGCCCTTGTTCCGGTAGAGGCGGTTGCCGACCGAACCCTTGTCACCCATGTTGCCGCTGTCATCCAGGATACTGGAGACGAACCAGTCGAGGTCGCCGTCGTTATCGTAGTCCCCGATGGCGGATCCCATCCCGTGCTCCTCGGCGCCTATGCCGTGGGTCGCCGTAACGTTCTTGAACTTACCGTTGCCGACGTTGAGGTAAAGCTGCGAGTTGTTGAAATCGGACACGACAGTCAGGTCCGCGAGGCGGTCGCCATTGATGTCGGCGAACCGGGGAGCGAAAACGTCCGTGTCGTCGGATGCGGCCGTCCGGAACTGGTACGGTTCCAGGACGCCCTCGCCCTTGTTCTTGTATAGCCACAACAGACGATACGGAAAATCGAGAGCGCTCAACGGCTCGCCTGGGGCCTGGCCGACCGTATCTAGCTCCGCCCACTCGCCGATCGCGAGCTCCAGAAGCCCGTCGTTATCGACGTCGCCCCAGCTCGGGCTCGTGACGAAGATACTCGGCGCGAGAAGCATCGTGTCGATCGACTCGAAGTGGCCCGTGCCAAGGTTGACCAGAAGTAGGTGGGGCGCCATATAGTTGGTAACGACGATGTCGATGTCGCCGTCATTATCGAAGTCGGCAGCGGCGGCGGCCATGCCCCATTGGGTCGAGAGCGCGGCCCCTCTGGGCGCGGCCTCATTGGCGAAAGTCCCATCCCCCTGGTTCATATACAGCAGCGCCGGCGAGGCTGCTCCCCGCAGAATGAACAGGTCGATCCAGCCGTCGCCATCGAAGTCTTCGGCAACGGCGCCCCCCGCGATCCAGCCAGGCCAGGCGAAGTTGAACAACCGCCTCAGAGGCACGTGCGCGTAGTCGATACCAGCATCAGCAGTGACGTCGGTGAAGGACATTGCTGCGCCGCTAGCGTCCTCCGTTGAGGCATCCGGAGACGGCTGTGCCGTTGGCTCTACGGTCGTCGGACGTGGACGCTCCTGAGCGGGACTAGCCGTCGGCCGCACCGTCGGAGTGGGGAAAGGGCTGACTGAGACGTCGGGTGGAAGTGATGCGAGACTATCGCTCGGGGCGACAACCGTAGGGGAGTCCGAGATGGGAGACGGCGCCTCCACGTCAGCCTCCAGCTCTTGGGCATTGACAGCCGCACGGTCGCCCTCGCTCGAGTCTGGCTCCAGGGAGCGGTCGCAAGCGATGGCAAGTGGCAGCGCTAGTGCCAGGAGGCCTATCACCACCACCCGTCCTGTGTAACGGTCCGCCGTTAGCAACTGCCAACTTCCTCTCGACTTCTACCCGTCCGGTCGCCACGACTCCGCGACGGAGGGAGTCTAGTCCGTCGCCCAACCACTGTCAACGTCGTACTCAGCCGCCGCCGGTGGCGTCACGCCACCTCTCCGACGAGTGAGACCCTGTCCGTATGCTCATCTACGGGTTCGCCGTGGTTATCGACCTGCACCACTACGGAATCGCTAAACAAAGAACGGGGCCCCGATATCCCATCGGGGCTCCGCGTTCTTAGACTGTCCTACCGGCCAGCGAACCCTAGTCGTATGTCAAGCCGGTCAAGAAGCTCTGGCTCTCGTACCTCTTGGACTTGTTGCCCGGGTGGTTCATGTTGTCTGTCCCGTCCTCGAAGTAGTACAGGTAGCCGTAGGCACCGTTGGCGGCTGTGAAGTGGTGCTTTTGGACGTTCCGGAAGTTGTTCCGGTTGAGCTGGATTCCTCTGAACGCCGGCGCAAAGCTGACCATGCCGGTAGTAAACTTCGTCTCTGCGGTGAGCTCGTAGTACTCCTTGCCCGCCGCGACACGTGTCGGATGCGCCAACGGGTAGCCAAAGCCGTCGTCAAGAATCGTCTCCATCTGCGTTACTTTGCCGGTTGAGTCCGCGGGGAAAGTACCCTCCGGGGCAAGTGGCTGCCAGGCTGGGTCCGGCCCTGTCGGGGACATCCCCTCCGTACCTCCGCTCTCGAGGTAGGCGCCCATCAGAGAGCCGGTCAGGCTGGAAGGACGCGCTGGGTGGAGGAATCGATCATGTCTGTGAAACGGGTTCGCCGTACCACGGCCGCCACCCATACTGAAGTAGAGGGTGTTGTCCCGGAACACGTGCTCGCTCGCCTCACCGTTCAGCGCGAAGTCCAGCCGGATCCCGATGTCAGCTAGGTCCGCTACTAACAGCTGTGCGCCCGTGACGAACCTGTCTTCGTCGACCTCGATAAACATCTCTATGTTCCCCGAATCGCCGGTGAGGTCACCTTTGCGGTTCCGGATGCCGTCGCCATCCGAGTCCCGGTAACCGAGCGTATCGAGCATGGTGTTGGCCCGGCTGAGGTTACGCTCTATGTCCAAGTCCCTCCACTGGTCTCCGGGATAGTAGGGTGTCGTGAAATGGGGGATGGCATTGGACGGTACGCCCAGACCCAGGAACACCACATCGTTGATCTCCTCTCGGTTCATGGCCAGGGACAGCGCGATTCGGAAGTCCTCCTCCCTCATCATCCTGCCGATCTCAGGGTCCTCGTTGAACGTCTGGTTGTGCGACAACCACAGATCGGTCCCACCGGTGTCGGGCCAGGGGTATATGCTGTAGTCGCCGAGCGCCATTCTTTCCTGGTAAAGCGGAAGCTCGTCGGTCCGATAGATCTGCGTATGGGCGTCCGACTCTCCCGCCATGGCACGGAAGACGGCCACCTCCCTGCTCTCGAAACCGACGGAGAACGACCCATCGACGTACGGAAGTTGGTTCCCCTCAGGGTCGAACCCGAAGAAATAGGGGTTGGCCGTGGTCACCTGGGTGGCCCCGGTGCTCAAGCCACCGGTCTGGATCAAGAACCCGACCTCCGGCACGTTCTTGCCGAAGTATCCGTGAACGCTGATCCGCGCCTTATAGTTGGCTACCCAGGTATCGACGTCCAGCTCGTCCATCATTGCCTGGATTTCCTGTGCGTTCCCGTAACCCGGGATGAACTGCTTGTGGTACTCGCTGGCGTACGCGCAGTAGACCCGGCAGTACTGGTGGTACGTATGGGCGCGCTCTCCCTCCAGAATCCAGAACATCGGCCCGTCGTAGGTCAAGCTCCAGTGCAGGTCGTCGATTGCCTCGAAGTCGCACCAGGTCCCGCTGATGGGGTTCTGGCAGCGCATCTGTACGCCCGCCCACATTTCCGGGTTGAAGTTGATCCCCTCATGGGCAAGCTTGACGCTTTCTATGTCGAGGGGCGTCCCATCGGAAAACTTCAGCCCCTGGCGCAGCGTAAAGGTGAGAACCCGGCCATCGTCACTGAACTCAGTTTCCTTCATGACGAAGGGTGTATAGCTCACGCCGTCCGCTCCAGTCCTCACGACTCCGGCAGGGTTGAAGCTCGCCAGGTCTATGTGCCACCCGCTATTGGCCAACCGCCAGGTGCCACCGTATTCCCCTATCTCATCCGATGGCTGGTGGATCAGCCGGTCAGCCACTATCGGAACACGGGCCTCTAGCTCTGGAAGCACGCCTGAGTGATTGCCGGCGGTGAATGGAACGCCGTCCGCCCTCATCTGGGCGAAGCGTGGGTTCTCCTGCCAGGTCGTCGGCGTAGGACCGTCATACAACGACGGCATGAAGATCTCCCCTGGGAACTCCTTCGGTGACACGAACGTACCTTTCTTGGTCCCTGTCGGAGAGAGCATTGCTGCAGGTACGGGTGCGGGTGCCGCGGGCCTGGGTACCACTCTACGCACCGGCGGGGCGGGCCTGGCAGCAGCCAGGGGCGGCGGCGCAGGTGCAGCCGCGGGTGGTGGAGGGGGTGGGGGTGGTGGCACCGCCGCGGGAGGAGGTGGTGGTGGAGGCGGGGGAGTCGACACCTGGTCATCGCCACCGCAGGCCACAGCCGTCAATGCTGCTACAACTACGATTACGATCAGTGCGGCCAACGATTTTTTGTTCAATATTTTAAACGGCATGCTCTTTCCCTCCCTCGTCGTTAGGCAGTTTCGATGGGGCATTCTAGGCGCATGACACCGGTGGTGTCAACCCCAAGCCAGCTATGGACGGGGATCGATATCAACAGTGGTTCCGGCGTCGAAAAAGCCCAGCTACTGGGCCTGTTCGTAGACCCCTAGGTCCGGATCAACGAAGCCGCGATGGAAGCTCTAGCCCTTCAGGTACTTGGTCTCCAGCTCTACGTCGCGGACGTGGGGCCTCATGGGTTGGCATGTCTTGCAGTGGCGCTCTACGCTCTGTTCCGGGTCCAGCTCGTGCAGCGTGACCTCCAGACTGTTTTTCCCCTCGACAGGCCAGTGATCGGGGTCGAGTTTGAATATGTACCAGTAGCCCGTATTGCCACGAGACCGCGGCGAGACCATCCGGTAGACCTCGGTGATCGTTCGCATCAGCGTCGGAGGCAGCTCCTTGCCGTTCAGCTTGAAGCTGAGTCGAGCCATCTCGGTGACGTACTCGATGCGAAGGCGCAGCAGGACCTCGTGCACCCGGTCCACCCGACCCCATCGCGCGAGGTCGTCGCTAATGGTGACCTCGAGCTTGACGGGCTTGTCGATCTCCAGGATTGCGGAGAGTTGCCTGACGCTCGGGAACTCCTCGTCCGAGAGATGTCTGACGTTCCCCGGCTCCACGGCACTCGCGGAGCCGGCCCTGGTTAGGAGGTTGTAGTACTTGTCCCTGGGCCCCATCACATCCGGATGTGGGAGCTCGCGCAGGGCATCGCTGTAGATCGCTCGGGGAATGTCTTTGTCGCGGACACGGGCAACAACCGCGTGCAAAAGTTCAGCGTCGACTTGACAACGGTCTTGGAGGCACCTCCGCCAAAGCTCATGGCCAGAGGAGTAACCGCATTCCCCGACTGGGGCTCGAATTGCGAGGATGATCGCCTCTACCCTGGGGGAATCGCCGTGGGCGACTCCGGGAATGTCTACGTGACTGACTCCGAAACCGACCGCTTGCACGTATACAATGCGGAGGGAGAATACCAGCAGAGGGATTGGGGCTCAGGATCCGCTGGAAACCGGCAGCTGGATCGACCCGGGGGGATCGAGGTCGACACCGCCGGCAACGTCTACGTCGCAGAGCCTATCAACGACCAGGTCCAAGTGTTCACCGCCCGTGGCGAACTCCTTCGGAAGTGGGGCGGAGAGGGCAGCGGTCAAGGGCAACTTGATGAACCGCAAGACATCGCGGTGGATGGGTCGGGAAGGGTCTATATCGTCGAGAACCGCAACAGCCGGGTTCAGGTCTTCACGTCCGAAGGCGAATTCATCATGAGTTGGGGCTCGCTGGGCGATGCCGACGGACAATTCGAGGGGCCCGGCGGCATCGCGCTGGACAGCTTAGGAAACGTCTACGTCCTTGACACGCATAATCACCGGGTGCAGATGCTTACCGCCGATGGCGAATTCATCAGGAAGTGGGGGGCCCGGGGTAGCGCAGATGGGCAGTTCGGGAGACCAACCGGGATCGCCATTGATGGTAACGGGAATGTGTACATCGCTGATTCCGGTGGCCACAGCGTACAGGTGTTCACCGCGGATGGCCGATTCATCATGAAGTGGGGCTCGGAAGGCATCAACGAAGGTCAATTCAAGGACCCTACTGATATCGCGGTGGACCGCTCGGGAAACGTCTACGTCGTAGATAGGGGCAACGTTCGCGTTCAAAAGTTCAACGTGGAATCACCAGCACCGTAGGCTTGGCGACCGCCCGTGTAGCCCGCAGCGGCGTGAATCGGCTCCCCAGGGTGGGACACGAGGGAATGCGCTCGTGGGACATCGTGGAGATTCGTAACCTCTCGCCGATAGGCCAGATACAGGAAGTGCTCATCGTTGCTTAGTCTAGCAACAAAGTATCCGTGTTCGTGGTGGAGACGGGGGAGGGCCGAGCTACACCTGGAACACGAGGTTTCGGTGCTGTTAGCCGCCTGATAAAAAAAGTGGGGTATCCCCAAAACCTGGAAGCGGGAATGAACCGTTCCTCATTGCATGACGGCTTCGATTCAAATGCTTAATTTCGGGCCTCCTGCCGAAAAATATCGTGGATCTCTGCTTGGTCTTGTGTAAGCCCGAATCCACCGAAGGAGGGCCTTGGGGACAGCCCTTGAAGAAGGCAGAGGGTGCTCCTGTGAATCTGGGATAATGGTTTTGGAACAGAAACCCGCCCGGAAACAAGGAGCACCCAATAGATGCTGCTCCAGAACAATCCCGACCGTATCCGCATCCTCTTTGACGACCATCGCCTGGTGGCCAATGCGGGCCTGCTCCTGCCGGCCACCTTCGCTCGGCACCTGGGCCTGCGAGAACTCGTCGACCATCACCTTGACCTCGGCGGAGCGCCGGGACGGGCGAACACTGGGGACAAGATGCTGACGCTGGTCGCTTCCGCGCTGGCCAGCGGCGCCTGCATCGACGACGCCGATGCGCTGCGCGCTGGTGGGACGGTCGGTGTTCCAGGCTGCGTGGTCAAGGTGCCATCCACCCTGGGGACCTTCCTGCGCAGCTTCCGGTGGGGGCATGTCCGTCAACTCGACCGCGTGAGCCGCCAGTTGTTGGCCCGGGCCTGGGCCGCTGGGGCCGGACCCGGCGACTCGCCCCTGACCATCGACCTGGCCTCGACCACGCGGTAACTGGTCAGGTCGCTTTCCAGCGCAAGCTCTCCAAACAGCGCCCCGGCCCAGGCCGGACAGCCCGGCGGCAGTTCGTCGGTGGACAGTCTTTCCGGCTGGTCAGTCATGTCTTATAACCAGGTTAACCATAGATACCCAAGACACAACATCCCATCTGTAATGCACACTCACACCTGAGACGCACCCTGGGCCAGCTCGTAGGCCCGCACCGGCGCAACCGGAGCCTCTAAGGACTTCGCCCGGGCGCGGCGGCGCGGGCCACCGCGTCCGTTCGGCCGCTGCGCGAAGGTGAGAAGCCGATGGAACGGCGACGGCGGCGTGCCATAGTTGCCGTCCGACTCCCACTCGTGCTGACGCCGCTTCGTCCATTTCACACTCCGGCCCGGCCAGTCCACGGCCCACAGGTCCGACAGCGACGCGAACCTCCAGGGCTTGACCGCCCACAGGACCAGCACCAGGACCCTGACGAGATACTGCGGGCCGATGGCCCATTGCCCATGCGTCCAGTGACGGACATGATCGTAGGCCGAAGTATGGTGCGGCATCCCCAGCAGAGCGATCAAATGGCTCCAGCCATTCAGGGAAGAGATGGAGAGCGACTGGGAAGTCATGCTCGGACACCAGCTGCCTGCGGTGCCTCCAATCGAGTCCTTTTGGTCGGCCATTCCGGAGTTCTTCACATGGCTCCACGGGAGCATAGCCTCTTCATCTTCTACACCAATGCCCATTGGCCCGGACGAAGAAGTCGTGAGTCCATCCTCAACGAGCCAGGACCTGGGCATGAACGCCTCCACTCTGGAGCGCATTCGCTTTGCTGCTGCCAACAGGCTGTGTGTCGACGTGGGTTACGAGGGGGACGTGCAAAGGGTGGAGCCATACCCACTGCGCAAGGCTCGCGGCGGCAATGTTGTGCTATATGCCTGCGAGGCCGGCTCCTCCGAATGTGCTACCTATCGAACTGGCGGCATTTCGGAGGTTGAGGTCACAAGGCAGACGTTCGTTCCGAAGTACGCCAACGAGCTGCTGTCGCCGGGCCGCTAGGGTTGAACGGTCCGGTCAGCCAAATAAACTAGCCTGGAGAGCATGGCCCCATGGCGTCGCCCAGACAGTGGCGTGATAGACTACAGCCCCTCCACATCTCGAAGATGGTTCTGCCTACCGTCAACTTAGGCCCACCAGCGCTTACGGTAGATACCGCCATCTTCGAGATGTCGCTCGGCAGCCTGTCGGCGCACCAAGGACTCGCGATTCCTGCATTGTGATGTGGCGGGGCGGAGAAACGATAGGAGCATCACGCTGCACCGACTTACTAGGCATCCGCCTCTCCCTTCGGCATCTCCATCCCAACTATCCAATCGACACCAAGGACTCAGGTACTCGTGGGCGGTATAATTGGAGGCAGCGAGAGGAGTTGGTCGAATCCCCCAAATTGCTGCACCGCTCTGGACCAGCCAGCTAGCCTTGTATACACTCGTCTACTGGTGCGAGTCTTCTCAAGTGGGCCTAAGTGGATAGTAGGTGGTACCATCTTCGAGATGTGGCTGGGGACTCTGTGAACCTTGCCACAGCGATCCTTACGGGAAGTTCGAGCCTCTTCGGGTGGACCTATAGGGTCCCGTTCGCAGGGCGGTGGCATTTGTGGAAACACTCTGGCGGCAACCGCAGCCTTTCATGCGCCATCAGTACAACCGCGGCAAATAACCTGCTCGCACTGGTCCTCTTGACAATTAGCTCCTAAAAGGAATAATAAGTACTAATATACATCAATGTCCCAGAAGGAGCCAAAATGGCAGACATTCTTGAAGGTGTGTGGCAACCCAGGACATTTGGAAGGGACACCTTAGAAACCCAGAGAGGAACCGCCACACTTGAGGAAGTGCGTCCAAATCCAAATCAGCCGCGACAAGGTCCCAAAGAGGACCAGCAGCTCAAATCTGAAATCCTGGAGAATGGCGGTATCTTCGAGCCATTGCTCGTAGAACCCTACCCAGAAATCCCAGATGTTTATCGGATAATCGATGGCGAACGACGGTATACGAACAGCGAGGAAATCGTAAAGGACTTGAAAGCCCAGGCAGCTTCCGACGAAGAGGTTAACCGTTTTTTCCGGGTGCCGGTTGAAATCATCAATAGGACGCTTACAGATGAGGAAAGGTTTAGGGTCTGGGTCTATATCCACCGGCAAAGGAAGGAATGGACTAGAAGGGAAAAGGAAATGGTCGCGTACTCCCTCGTTACGCATATGGACCGCGCTAGAGCCGCAGCTGTGTTAGGCATTAGCGTCAGGGAGTTGGATAAAACGGTGGTGGTGTACGAGACTTCCAGAAAACTCACCGGGTTGAAAGACCCCGAGGCAGCTATTACATGGGCACGAGAAATCCATAATATATCGCCACGATACCGAACTCCTGAGGTCGAAGCAGCCCTTATTCGGAAAATAAACGCAGGGAAGATGATCAATTCCAAGGACGTCAGAGCATTGCGGCAAATTGGACCACATAACCCGGCCTTGGAAGAATTCCTCCGCGATTCTGGAACCATCTCGAGTGCATTGGAAAAACTGCCACCCAAAAATGGGACGACCACCATCACCCCAGGTACCAAAGCCAGTTTTGGGCAAGGCATGATCATAGATATTAAATCCTTTGCTGACCAGCTAGGGCGATACTCATGGGAAGAGCTTGAGAACATGCGAGAAGACCCTACGGTGATCGCAGCAATAAACGAAGCCGAGGCTAAGTTGACTCGGTTGAAAGACGCAGTGAAGCGCAAGAAATAGACCAGTCCCCGATTCTCCTCGCCGTGGGTCTAAGTTAGCCCTCGGCCATTCACCGTAGGTACCACTATGAAGTATGGGCGTCTTCTGCCGTCGTGACCTAAAGTCGTGGCTTCTACTGATCGTCCACCCCAGAATCCAACTACCGCCTCGCCTCTCATAGCCGCACCACAACAACGACAAATGGTCAGCGAGACCTCTTGAAGTGGGAAGGGAAGGCCCCTTAACTCTACCCTCGGCAGGCTGCCTGGACACTATTGTCCTAGCCTATATGGCCACGGCTTCATTTTCGACTTGGTTCCGCTGTTAAGAACGCTCCCCTCGTGCGTGAAATTAAGAACTGCTTCGGCCGTGTCTCTCCAAGCGAATGCCTGGGTCTGATGGCCCTGAAAGCGAACATCCCCGAATCACCAACACCCGCACTACCGCATGTGGAGATTGCCACCCTACTCTAAAAGTTGACAAAAGGACCCTTTAGGAGTAGAATCGGAGTAGGTCCTTACAGGATACTATAAGTCCCAAAGGAGAACTGACATTGACCAAAAACAGCGCGGAATTTGGGGAGTTTCTAACTGACCACGTCAACCTTAACGATAGCAGATTGGAGAGACTGGAAAGCGGAGTCAGGGGTGTGAATGGCCACCTCAAAGACCATCTGCCAGGCTACGAGAGGATGGAGCCGCAGGGTTCTTACGCCTTGAGGACTCTTATCAAGCCCGTGGATGAGAATGACGAGTACGATGCCGACATCCAGATCGTGATGAAGCAGAACCCCGAATGGGAACCGAAGGACTACGTCCTCGAGATTAACCGGACCCTGGCGGGCAACAAGACATACACGGACAAGCTGAGGCTAAAGACCAGATGTGTGACTGTTGACTATGCTGAAGACTTCCACCTGGACGTGGTGCCACGGGTGACGATTAATGGCAAGCATTACGTCTGCAACCGGATTGACAACAAATTCGAGGAAACTGACGGCACCGGTTACAGGGACTGGGTCAACGAGAGAAACCGCATCACCGGCGGCAACCTGAAGCGGGTAGTCAGGTTCCTGAAATATCTCAGGGACCACAAGAATAGCTTCACCGCCAAGTCGATCCTGCTGACCACCCTTGCCGGCAACACCATTAAGGCGTCAGATGAAGGGAAGGAATCGGTGAGTACAGTTGCTGACATTTTCGTTACCGTTCTTACCCGGATGGACGACTACCTACAGCAGCATCCCGATATGCCGGAGATAAAGAATCCGGTTCTGGCGTCGGAAAACTTCAATCGCCATTGGGACCAGCGGAGGTACGCCAATTTCAGGAACCGCGTGCAATCGTACGCGCGAACAGCGAAGCAGGCGAAGGCCGAACCGTCCAGCGAGAAGGCAATCGAACTGTGGCGCGAACTGTTCGGAGACGACTTCGGAAATGGGTCATCCGGTGGTAGGGGCGGCAATGGTGGTGGCGGCGGGAGTTCTCCTGGGAAGCCTTCTGGTAGTCAAGGTAATAGCCGGCCACTAGTGGCAACCCCTGTAGTCCCTGTGCGGCCAAGGCGACAATATGCGGGCGGGGAGGCACCGGCAAGTCGAGTGCTCCAACCTGGAAAGATCCACATTTCGGACGAAGACATTCAAACGGTCATTCTGGAACAACCCGGCTTATCATACGATCACAAGAGCCATCGAATCACGGGAACACTGGGACTCTCCGCGGATTACGACAAAACAAACGGATGGCTAACGTCCGCACCACGGTCAACCGATCAAGGCGAAGGGAAAGCCATTCACGACACTTTCGAGATAGAAATCCGTCTTGAATTCCTGCCTTCAGCCTTCAACCCTTGGCCACCCGTCATAGAAACTGCCGGTCGGATACAGCAGATCATGGAAAAGCACCAAATAGCTGATATAGCAGACATGCACTGCTACCCGGGTCTTTCGGAGAATCGTTGCTGCCTGGGCATCCAGGCAGCAACGGGAGCCAAAATTGAAGTTGCCAAATTCATTAGAGAGTTGGTGGTTCCTTTTTTCTATAGGGTGGCATACGTGGACCGACACGGACTGCAAGCAGCACGAAAGGATTTGTGGGGAGAATACCCACACTCTGCCATTGAGGCACACCGACAATACTTGGCCGAATTGTGGAATATGCGGAAGACCAGCAGGAATCAACCTTGTCCATGCGGAAGTGGAAAAAAGTATAAGAAGTGCCACCTCCCAGAGGTGGAGCAAGGAACAAGATGATGTCTCATTTAGAAAAGATAAATGCTTACATGCCCACAGGATGGCGGTAGTAGAAATTGCACCCGGGATTAGTAGTGCCTACTTCGCTAGTGGATATTACACGCCGCTGGAACGCGGAGGTGCGGATGAATGAGACTAACGACCCACCGAGGAGATCGGATGGAATCTTGTATCGGCGACGCGAGCGGCTGGACTGGCACTCGGACCAGCCGTTTCGCATTCTATCCCTAGACGGAGGGGGCATCAGGGGGATTTTCCCGGCGGCAATACTCGCGGAGCTGGAGAGCACATACCTCGGTGGTGGTTCAGTGGCCGAATATTTCGATCTGATAGTCGGAACGTCAACTGGAGGAATCTTGGCCCTTGGACTGGCAGCCGGCATGACTGCCAGTGAACTACTGGACTTGTACATGATTCGCGGGAAAGAAATCTTCCCACCTGAACTGAGATCAATGCGAAAAGTCCTTCAATATATCGTTACCGGCTACAGCCGCAAGCCGTTGGACCGAATATTGGAAGAGGTGCTCGGGGGCATGAAACTCCGGGATTCGCAAGTACGCCTTTGCATCCCCTCACTAGACTGGAAATACAGCGACGTGTACGTCTTCAAGACCCCACACCATCCAGACTTTAAGAAGGACGGTGATGAGCCCATGGCGAAGGTAGCGGCGGCTACGTCCGCTGCTTCAACTTACCTCAAGCCGATAGAGGACGGCTACACCTTCGGAGACGGGGGTGTATGGGCAAACAACCCGATCATGATCGGGTTAGTAGAGGCCTTGTCTAGCTTCAAGACCCAAAGAGACAACATCATTGTCCTCAGCATAGGATGTGGAGAACACCCCTATACCATCAACCGGCTCCAGAGGTGGTTAGGAGGAAAACTCGCATGGTCGAGCATCATATTTGCAGCTATGCACTTCCAGTCAATGAACTCCTTGGGGCAAGCTGGTCTGCTCATCGGAAGAGACAGAATTATCCGGCTTGACCCTCCATCTGGTGGCAAAATCGACCTTGATGACTGGAGAACAGCTAGGGCAATATTACCGGGAGAAGCCACCAAGGCGATGGCCCGGTATGGCACTCAAATAGCATCCACGTTCTTGACGACCAAAGCCGTGCGGGTCCCTGGTATAGGCTGTTGGGACCCGTAGTACTGGCTCAGCTGTAAACAATCGCGGGGATCGCGCCAATCTGGTTGCCGCATGTAACCTGTCTCCAAAACTGGCCCACCAAACTGGACAAAGTCAAGAACCTTCATTCGCCGGACACAATAGACACGGAAACCTGAGGTACTCGTGGGCGGTCGATTTGGGTTCGTTCAAGCGAGTTCGGATTGCTAGACAGTAGCATGCCCCACAAGACCCTGCCGGAGAAGGCGAGGCCGCTGGGAACGGGAGTGTCGGGCACCCGATGATGCCGAACCCAGCTTGGCCTTCCAGGAGCTCGAGTTAGCGAGCCGGGACGGACGAGTGGTCTCCCCGATGACTGGTTCGATCCCTGTCAACTGGGCCTGATAAGACTGAATTGCGAACTTTTCGCTGGGAGGTCCGGCTATAGGAAACCGGTCGGCGACTCCCGGTACACTCGCGACGAGCCTCCAGCCTGGCAGGGTTGGAGGCTCGTCCGCTGTAAGGGAAACCGGCCCGCCCCACCTCCTCGACTGCGCCTCCCCGCCCTTAGCCCTAGCCCCCATTATCTTCGCCTCGCCCCTGTAGAGGCAAGTGGAACCCGACTGCGTGATTGGAGCCATTCGGTGGCCGCTATCGAAGACTTCCTATTCCCCGCAGACAGAACCAACACCCTTCGGCATCCAGGCGCCTGCGCAGCGCCGCCCTGATTCTTGCCGCAAGCTCCATCGGCGAGAAGGGCTTGACCACGTAATCGACCGTCCCATATACTGTCCGGGAGCACAATTGTACAAGGAGTCATATAGACAAAGGGGTGATATTTATACGTCTCATATGCAACGGGGTGTACAATGGATCGGGTTCCTTGGTGCTGGTGAATCGCCTCCTTTTCCGCGCCTCTCCATGGCCATGCATAAGCTTCTTAACCGTGTGATCCCCTAGGCGATAGTCGGCTGATCCGCTGTGTCGATCGCGCGGGCTCTGGTTGCTTTCATGGAATGGTACTCGGATACCACATACTCCTGTAGTCGGGATTCCATGAATCGAGAGATGTTCCAATCCGGGGCCGAATGTGGTGATTTTTACTGGAGTCTACTGCTAACGAAACTGGCGGCGGCGTGGGTCGGGTGGGCCTATGCCCTGGTCCCTCTGGCTATCGTATGGTTCATGCTGCGGCTCTCTGCCCGGGGCGACGGCTAGCTGATGCCAATGAGGGTATTCGCGTTGATGCTGATTGGCACTCTGGCATTGGGCGCATGCACTGTTGAGATCACAGCGGATCGACAGGGGCCGCCCGTGGTCGCCACCTCTACGCCCGTGGTCGCCACCTCTACGCCGACCGGCCTACCCACCAACACTCCCTATGCCACGCCGACAGCCCAGCCTACCCGGACACCCTACCCGGTAGCGCCGACGTACACGCCGCAGCCCACCTTTACGCCTGTGCCAACGGGGACACCCTATGCCACGCCGACAGCCCAGCCTACCCGGACACCCTACCCGGTAGCGCCGACGTACACGCCGCAACCCACCTTTACGCCTGTGCCAACGGGGACACCCTATGCCACGCCGACAGCCCAGCCTACCCGGACACCCTACCCGGTAGCGCCAACATACACGCCGCAACCCACCTTTACGCCTGTGCCCACACCAACGCCATACCCGACCCCAACCCGCCGGCCCACACCAACGCCCACTCCCATACCCTTGCTATCAAGACTCTATGACACGCAGCATACTCGGTGGCTCTCCAGAAATTACCCCGGTATCGCCCGCCAAATCGAAGCGTTCCCTTGGGTCCAGGACGGACTCTCGGTTCTTGAGGAGAAAGCCATTGATGAGCTCATGTACCTTGGCGTCGGCAGAATTGACAACCTCCAGGCGGCCTTGCGCCTTCCTTGGGTTCAGGACGCCATCTCGGACACGGAATATGACGTTCTCTACTGGCTTCACGTTCTTAATTACCATGATGTCGAGGCTGCCGCTGCGGTTATCCGCATGCCGTTCCTCGAATCCACGGATGATACTGACGCCTTGGCGATAAGGGCGATGTGCTTTTTGGCGACGCACGGCGTCCTATCCGCCCTCATAGACTCGGCCCTCTTCCAAACGGGGGTCGCCGATACCGACACGACCCTTGTCGCCGCCGTAGGAACACTCTACGGGGACGCGGGTGCCGTCCGCCGGGTACTGACGCCGGGAGTCGCATCCATTGAGTCCGTCGCGGCCGGGACGGAACTGACGCCGGACCTGAGAATCAGCATCGTCCGCACTGGTAGTCAATCGCGGCCCGGGACTGTTGAGATTGTGCGAGAGGCGGTGGCGTTCGTTGAAAGAATGATGCAGATGCCCTTGCCCACCGAGCACGTCATTGTCGTTTTTGACGACGGCGCGATTACCTCTGGCTTTGCCGGCACCAACTATGGATTCGGCTTCAGCTATGCACCGGAGTATGAGACGCGGCAGGACACGTACGAGTGGCGGCATCTCCAGGCTGGGTTCGTCCATGAGGTTGCTCATTATTACTGGCGTGGCAACGCTGGCTGGATTGATGAGGGCGTAGCCAATACGGTTGAGTATGTGTACGGTATTGAAAACGGGTTGAGCCGTGGGCAGCTCAAAACCAGACGCGGCACCTGCGACGCCCACGACCTGGCGATGCTTGCGATGTGGGACCCTTCCCCTAACCAATCGGCATACTGGTGCAATTATTACCTTGGCGGCCATCTCTTCATGGAGATGTTGGAGACATTAGGAAGCATGGAGTTTAGCGGTAAACTCCAGGAGCTTTACCGGGTGGCGCTTCCAGCGCAAGAGACTGGTGACACGCCCGGCATAGCCGAAATCCGCCAGGTGTTCGCTGGTCTACAAACCATAGTAGACAAGCACTGGTCTGGGGCGCTGAACGCACCGGAAAACCGACCGTTCGATGAAGGAGTGGACCTGACCAGCCACGATCTAGTCCAATGGGACCAACATCCAACCTACGATGGACACTCAGTATCCTTCAGCGGAACCCTGCTTGATGGCGCTGTACTGGCAGCGGAAACCATCGAGCAGGCAAGGACCAGCGACCAACCCTTCACGTTGCACCTCGCAGATGCCTCTGATTTTGCAGGCTTTATCCTACCGCCGTTCACTGACGGAAGGAGTTGGACGCTGGGCGCTGGAGACTCGGTGGCCAACACGTACTCCCTGGGTGACGACACCTTCACTATTACGTTCCCTTTCCCGGAGGCGTTGGGCAATCCGTCAGATTACGTTGTGAGCATATACGGCTATCAGGACTCCAGCCGGACGCCGCGCATGGGCAGCAATATCGATCACCTCGGCTACGCCCGCATCCGGGTGTCCCCGGGGTGAACCGCCTTTCCTCCACGCGCGGCCTCAAACCCGTGGAGGAGGGCGGAGGCCCATTACAAGCGCGAGCTATGCGCTGAATCCCATGCTGCCAGGCATGGACCGACGGCCCTCGGCGCGGGGTTAGACTGACGCAGGAGGACTCGAACCGCAGCTATGGTGAGGCGTCGGTCCGCCCGCCGTATCCCACAGTAAGTACCACATTAACTCATCTGTGGCCCGGGCCACAGATGAGTTTCCCGACGTCGAGGACGATGGCTGTCAAGGGCGGAGGGATATTAGGCCATGCGGTGTCGACGTCCAGCGATTATGTCAGGGTAATGGACCAGCGATTATGTCAGTGGTTGCTGTGTCAAGCCAATAGTTATCCAGTTCGATGATTGAGAAATCCCCCACCTCCAGCTTCGTGTGACACCGTGGGTGGCAGTGATGGTGACTCGATCCGAGCGGAGCAGCCCGCGGATAAATGGACAACCTTGGCGGGATTGCCCACTTACCCACAGGCCGGTTGTTATGGACCGAAGGCGGTTCCACATGATCAAGAGTGAGCAGCGAGCTCCCTGTCCGGATAGACAGGTGGACTTGAAGCCTCAACGTACTTTCGGACGGTGATGCGGGATATGCCCAATTCCCGGGCGATTGCCCGAAGAGAAAGGCCTCGACGCTTGGCCCTCTGCACTGCTTTCCAACGGGCTCGCTGACGAGGCGTCGGCGGTCTGGGTGGTTGAGCCTTAGGGTGGACGGCTTCACTCTCGCGATCCGTGGTCAATCTCCCTGCGGCGAGTCCCCGGCCGATCGCGGTCATCGCTCCCAGTCCTTCTCGCTCGTGACCACTGATCCCGTTGGTGTCCATGCCTGCAGCGAGGTTCTCCACGGTGACGCTGCCAAGACCTCGAGTGGCGTTCAGAGTCCGGAGGACACCAGGACGCGGTGGCGCTTCCTGGGTAGGGACGATTTGGTTTTGATAGCACACTACTAGCTTGCCGTCTAATCGCTCTTGGACCACCACGTGCGCTCCAACGTAAGTGGACCGTTCGCTCGAAGGAAGCAGTTGGAGGGTATGCCAGTTGTACTTGACTGTGTTGTCTCTGGCCACCTTGCGGCTATGCTTGAAGCACAGTATGCCTGCCAGGTTCAGGTCCGGATCTGGAGAGCGATATGCGTTGGTGGACTGTGCTGGTGGCACCCCGAAGCGCTTGTTGAAGCGGGTCAAGAAAGCCCACAGGACTTGGTTGGCCTCTGAGATGGTTCTGGCCCCAGCCAGACGTAGTTCGGTCACCAGCCGATCCTGGAAGGTGCCGTTGGCCCGTTCTACCCGACCCTTCGCCTCCGGAGAACGCGCGAAGATCTGCTCCACCCCAAGCTCTGCCATCGCACGACCGAATTGGGTCGGCGCAGGCGATTGATGCGAGCCAGGTACATACTTGAAGACGGCGTGGCGGTCACTGTACAGGGCCAAAGGAACCCCACAACGCCGGATCAGCTCTTGCATGAGGAGGAAATAGCCATGAGTGTCCTCTTCATGGCGAAACAGTGCGTAGGGCACGGTGCTGGTGGCATCATCGATTGCCAACAGCAGGGTGCATCGAGGGCCCCGTTCTTCTAGCCAGGCATGAACGCTGCCATCTACTTGCACCAACATGCCTTCCTGGCTCATGCGCTGGCGACGGACCCGATGCAGTGGGGGTCGACGTCGACGGGGGCTAGCCATGCCGGCGCCTACCAGGATACGCCGGACCGTAGAGCGCCCCAAGACGATCTCTTCCCGCTCTGCCAGGAGCTCGGTTAGGTGCGTATGATTTACTCTTGCATACCGTGTGCGTGCCAGGGCCACAACTTGAGTCCTGGCCTCCTCCGGGATGGAGTTGTTCGCTCGGCGACCTCGGTTCCCATGAGCCAGTGCGGCGGCACCCTCCTTCCGATACTCCGCCAGGATTCGCCAAACGTGGCGTTCACTCACTCCCAGAACCTCTGCCGCCTCATCCACTGATATCTGACCTTTCAGGATACCGTTGAGCACTTGGAGCCTTGCCTGTTCTTTCTGGGTCAATGTCAATCCTTTCATGAACTGACATTTTCCCTGACCTGTTAACTACTGACATAATCGTAGACCATCGACACATGCGGCGGAGTAAAAGTGTACCACCGGGACGTTGGTGTTCAGCATAAATGTCACCATGCGGCGGGCGTCAGGAGGATCCGTTAGCTGGAGTGAATGCGGCGGGTCTATGCGTCAGCAGGGTCGCTGGCAGCGCGCACGGGAGCGGCTTGCCTACTCTGCTTGAGGCGGTAGCTCTCCCCGTTCATCTCCAGGATGTGAACGCGGTGAGTGAGACGGTCCAGCAGGGCGCCGGTCAGCCTCTCAGAGCCGAAGACCTCGGTCCACTCGTCAAAGGGCAGGTTGGTGGTGACCAGAACCGAACCTCTCTCGTATCTCTGACTGAAGACCTCGAAGAGGAGCTCCGCGCCGGTCTTGGAGAGTGGGACGAAGCCAAGCTCGTCGATGATGAGCAGCTTGAGGCGGGCCAGCTTCTTCTGAAGGTTGAGTAGTCGTCGCTCGTCCCTGGCCTCGATCAGCTCGTGGACCAGTGAGGCGGCGGTGGTGAAGCCGACCGACAGCCCCCTCTGGCAGGCGGTGAGCCCCAGGCCGAGGGCCATATGGGTCTTGCCGGTGCCGCTGTTGCCGATAGCGATGACGTTCTCCCGCCGGTCTACGTACTCGCAGCGTGCAAGCTGCATGACTAGGTGCTTGTTCACCGACGGCATGGCCAGGAAGTCGAAGGTGTCGAGGCTCTTGGTGGCGGGGAAGCGTGCAGCCTTGATCCTGCGGTCCACCATGCGGTGATGGCGGTCTATCATCTCAAGCTCAGAGAGCCTCAGCAGGTAGCCTGGATGGTCGACGCCCTCGGCAGCGCATTGGCCGGCCACCTTGCCGTACTCTCTCAGGAAGGTAGGCAGCTTCAGCTCCTTGAGGTGGTGCTCCAACAGCACCGTCGACCTCTCGCTCACCGCCTGCTCCCCGACATGAGCGCCATGTAGTCGCTGGCCGACGTCTTCGTCACGGTAACCCTGGGCAGGTAGGGGTACAGCTCCAGGTCGAGTCTCTGGGGACGACCCTCTATCCTGCACAGCACCAGGTGCTTGATGGCGTCGAAGCTTATGGCCCCGAGCCTGAGGGCATCGCGCACACCCTCGTACACCTCCTGCTTCCGGAAGTTCTCCATCAGCCGTAGCACCTGTACGAACTCCCGCTTGCCGCGCCTGCCCATCCTCGACTCCAGCAGACGCCTCAGCACTCCGAACTCATCCGGCAACTCCCACCCGGCCAAAGGAGCAGCCTGGTCCAGCGCTCCCGTCTTGCGCTCCAGCAGCGGCAGGTAGTGGATGGGGTCGAACACGAAGTCGTCGCGTTCGTATGAGCGAGGATGCCGGGCTATCACCTCTGCCCCGTTGCTGATCACCACCTCGCCCACATAGCCGCGCACCACCACCTCCCTGTGACCGTAGGCCACGGGCACCGAGTAGTCGTTGGTCCGGTACCGCACCAGGGACAGGGAGCTGACACGGCTCACGTGCTTGTCGCTGGCATCGTAGGGCACGGCGGGGAGCGCCAGCAGGGTCTCCAGGTCACGCTCCATCCGCTGGCCTATCGTCTCGTTGTGTCCACGCAGCTGTCTCCCCAGCCGTTCCAGGCACCGCTCCTCCAGGTAGGCGTTGAGGGCATCGAAGCTCGGGAACGACGGCACAGGCACCAGGAAGTTCCGGCGAGCATATCCCACCAGCCCCTCGACCTTGCCCTTGTCGTTACCCTTGCCGGGCCGGCCGAACCGATCCTCGAACAGGTAGTGCGACACCAGCTCCGAGAAGACGCGGGTACGCTTCCTTCGACCGTCTCTCAGGATCCTGGCCACCGCCAGCCTCGTGTTGTCGTACAGGATGCTCCGGGGCACGCCGCCCAGGAACGAGAACGCCGAGACGTGACCGTCGCAGAACGCCTCGGTCGTCTCTGCGGGGTAGGCTTTGACGAAGCATGCGTCGCTGTGGGGAAGGTCCAGCACGAAGTAGTGGATGGTCTGCTCCACTCCGCCGATCACCGCCTTGGCCTGGCCGAAGTCGCACTGGGCGTGACCGGGAGGGTGAGACAGCGGAACGTACATCTCACGCGTCCGCCGCCGCCGCTCGCGCACGTAGTCTTTGACTATCGTGTACTTGCCACTGAACCTGTGCTCAGCTCTCAGACGCTCGTAGATCCGCTTCGCGGTGTGGCGCTGCTTCTTCGGAAGACTGCGGTCATCCTCCAGTATCCGGTCGATCACCCCGCGGTACGGGTCCAGCTTGGGGCGGCGGGACGGTGACTCCCGACGGTAACCGGGAGGCACCGAGTACTCCAGCATCTTGCGCACCGTATCCCGGTGCAGACCGAACACTCGGGCAGCCTCCCGCGTGCTCATCCCCTCCACCATGCAGGCCCGGCGCACTCGCACGTACAGATCCACCTTGTACATCCTTCACACCTTCCATCGAGTTGCCTCCAACTCTATAGAAGGCGGCGGGTGGTCCAGTTTTCAAGCGCCACTCCTCAACGCTCGACTCCGCCTCACCGGTCCATTATTACTCCGCCCTATTACAATCAGCCGCGTGGGAGCGTCGTAATCCGGTAAGAGTAGCGCCCATGTGAGCCGCTTACATGGGCATCATGGCCAGTATGTGTGCTAGATGCCGTGTTAGCGAGATCTAGCCGGACTTTATCCGTTCGATACCAGTAATAAGCTGAATACAATGGAGGTGGAGAGATGGCGGTGATTGGCGTTGGAATTGTCGGCTCCGGCGGCCGGGGCCAAGGCCGCCATAGCCGCCTCCCACTTCGCCAGGTCGTTCGGATCGGCGTCCCATCGGTCGAAGGCCGCCAGCTCCGGCGGCATTTTGACGCGCAACGAAGGATGCGAGTCTAGGATTCCGTCGCGGTTGGACATGTAGCCCCTCCTTTGCAGGGGATGTGGCCCGGGCCACTACGCGGGTTTTTCAACGCTCTCGAAGGTACCGCAAACACCACCGCGAGTCTAGGATTCCGTCGCGGTTGGACATGCAACTCTCCTTGTAGGGGTATCGTGTAGGCGCACCGTGGCCCGGGCCACGACGAGACCCACCACAATGATACCGAGCATCAAGGCGATCGAAGGGAGATCGCTGGACACGCTCAGTTGAACGGAATAGGCGGTTAGCCGAAAGGCGAATAGGCGGTCGAAGAGCTCCAGAAATGCAAACATGCAATGGTGCATGCAATATCTAATGGGTGGATTTCTGCCTCTGGGTAAGTATATATCTACTACACCATGCAGTACGAGATCAGCGGGTCGGTGCTGGCAGGACAGATCACAACCACGACCTGGGCGGGGGCTCCATCGAGGACCTGGGCCTGGTCCAGGGCGATCGGTGGGGCCGGCCGCGGCATCGGTGGGGCTGGCCAGTTCGCGTCGTGGACCAGGGCGGAGGCAGCGGTGGCCCGGGCCACGGTACCCCCCAGGCGTTCAACTCTGCGGTGGAGCTGCCCAGGGCGCGCCTTGGGCGAAGGCAGCGGTCGATCGGGCCTGGGCGCGCCGTGGACCAGGGCGGCTCAGCTCGCGACGTCGGCCTGGGCGGTGGCTCCGTCGAGGATCTGGGCCTGGTCCAGGGCGATCGGTGGGGCCGGCCGCGGCATCGGCGGAGCTGGCCGGCTCGCGTCGTGGACCAGGGCGGCTCAGCTCGCGGCGTTCGCCTGGGCGGAGGTAGCGGTGGCCTGGGCCACGGTACCCCCCCAGGCGTTCAACTCTGCGGTGGACCTGCCCAGGGCGCGCCTTGGGCGAAGGCAGCGGTCGATCGGGCTTGGGCGCGCCGTGGACCAGGGCGGCTCAGCTCGCGACGTCGGCCTGGGCGGTGGCTCCGTCGAGGACCTGGGCATGAACGCCTCCACTCTGGAGCGCATTCGCTTTGCTGCTGCCAACAGGCTGTGTGTCGACGTGGGTTACGAGGGGGACGTGCAAAGGGTGGAGCCATACTCACTGCGCAAGGCTCGCGGCGGCAATGTTGTGCTATATGCCTGCGAGGCCGGCTCCTCCGAATGTGCTACCTATCGAACTGGCGGCATTTCGGAGGTTGAGGTCACAAGGCAGACGTTCGTTCCGAAGTACGCCAACGAGCTGCTGTCGCCGGGCCGCTAGGGTTGAACGGTCCGGTCAGCCAAATAAACTAGCCTGGAGAGCATGGCCCCATGGCGTCGCCCAGACGTGGCGTGATAGACTACAGTCCCATCCACATCTCGAAGATGGTTCTGCCTACCGTCAACTTAGGCCCACCAACGCATACGGTAGATACCACCATCTTCAAGATGTGGTTGGGCAGCCTGTCAAAGCACACAGGACTAGCGATTCCTGTATTGTGTCGGTTGGGGCCACAAGTCGAGAACCTTCATTTGACGGACTCCCCAACAACACGGAAAACTCAGATACTCATGGGCGGTCGGTCTGGGTCCATTCAAGCCGGGGTGGATCTTTAGACAATAGCGTGCGCCCCATAGGGACTGGCGGAGAGGTTGGGGCCGTTGGTAGCTGGCGAGGCGGGCAGCCTAGACACCGAACCCTGCTACTCCGTCCGGATCTGAACTGGCCCAACCCAGTTGAACGAGTGGGCCGAAGTAGGCGGTAGACAGAACCATCTTCGAAATGTGGCTGGGGGCTCTGTGAGCCCACCGAGAGCTTCGGTTCGTGCATAGTGACTCGTTGCAGCGGAGGAGCAAGGGCCTTCGAGGGCACCCTGTTGTGCTTGTTGCCTACCCTTCCGATGGTCTATCTTAGAGGCCACACGTAGGCCAGCTAGCCAGCTAGGGCCTCAAAGCGCTGTCGGCCCGTAGCGTGAGTCGTCCGTTGGCCCCGGCGTAGCGCACCCGTCCCACCGCCTCCCGCAGGAAGTGGGCGGCGCCGCGGGCGGTGTTGGCCCGGCTCTCGCGCAGCCGGGACATCAGCACGTCCCCGGTGCCGGCGGCGATGGCCAGCAGCGGGTGGTAGCCCCGCTTGCCGGTATAGCCGTGGTGGCGGGCGCCCTCCTTGGCCAGTCCGTAGGTCTCGCAGACGGTGGAATCGAGGTCGATGGTGAACGGCGCGTCGCCGGGTCCGGCCCCAGCGGCCCAGGACCGGGCCAGCAGCTCCCGGCTCACCCGGTCCAGCTGGCGGACGTGGCCCCACCGGAAGCTGCGCAGGAAGGTCCCCAGGGTGGATGGCGCCTTGACTGTGCCGCCCAGGGTGCAGGCCGTCCCCCCGGTGCGCAACACATCGGCGTCGTCGATGCAGTCGCCGCCGGCCATGACTGAGGCCACCAGGGTCATCAGCTTGTCTCCGGTGTTGGCCCGGCCCGGCGCGCCGCCCAGGTCAAGGTGATGGTCAACGAGTTCCCGCAGGCCCAGATGCCGGGCGAGGGTGGCCGGCAGGAGCAGACCGGCATTGGCCACCAGGCGGTGATCGTCAAAGACGATACGGATACGGTCGGGGTGGTTGCGTGGTAGCATCTATTGGGTGCTCCTTCTCTGGGACTGTTTTGCTGTTACAAAACCATTATCCCAGATTCAGAGGAGCACCCTCTGGACACTTCAGGATGCTAACCAAACGCCCTCCCTCGGTGGATTCGGGCTTAGAGGCGTGTGCATAATTCGTTCTTGAGACTAGGGCTGCGCTCGTCTACAATGTGGTGTAGGGCAAATGGCATTTAACTGCACAAGTGCCGTGGTATCAGTCTATAGGAGAACAATACGCAGAACCGTGCCTAGGCAAGACGCTCAGCACCTGATAGATGCTATGCTATTGCGGACGTTGAGGTGACGATGGAGTCATTACCATGGACAGCATAACACTCAAGAACTTCCGGTGCTTCCGCGAGAAGCAGACCGCCCGCCTTGCGCCGTTGACACTACTCGTTGGAGAGAACAGCACAGGCAAAACATCCCTTATGGCGATGATTCGCATCCTCTCCGACATGGTCTTCAGCTTTCGAAATCCTGATTTTAAGGAAGACCCGTATGACCTTGGAAGCTTCGACGAGATCGCCCATCACAGGGGTAGAGGCGGCAAGGCCAATCAGTTCGAAGCTGGGTTCAGCATCAAGCCGGGCAGCAAAAAAACCGTTCTTGGCGAATTCCACTTGAAGCTCGTAGTCGCGGTCCTCGAAGTCGAGGCTCAACTCTAAGGGCTTGAGTTTGTACACCATTGCCTTGTTGCCTCTGTGGAAGACGACTACCAAGTTACCACAACTACCGTGCCGCCTCCGTGGATGGGGTCCAGGTATCGGCTACGGGATCGTAGACCTCCGCCGAAGCGGTCGGGAACTCCTGACCTTGGAAAGGCCTCGTTCCGCCCACGACCAGCACCCTCCCGTCCCGGAGAAGCGTCGCCGTATGCTCATCGCGGGTTTCTATCGTATTGGCAGCCCTTGACCAGTCGCCAGTCGACGGATCATAAATCTCCGTCGCCTGGCTCGCCGTGCCTCCCACTACGAGCACTCTGCCGTCCGAGAGTAGTGTCGCCGTGTGCTCGACGCGGACCGCTGCCATTTCCCCTGCCCCAGACCAGGTCCCTGACGATGGATCGTATATCTCTGCCGAGGAGAGGGTTCCGCGGCCTCCCTCGCCCCCGGTGACAAGTACCCGTCCGTCGGCAAGTGTCGCTGCGGCAGGCCGGGCCCGGGGCTCACTCATGCTGCCCGTCGCTGACGAGGACCCCGTTACCGGGTTATAAAGCTCCACTGAGTCCATATGAACTCCGCCGTCAGCCCCTCCTATCAAAAGCACGTTTCCGTCCGCAAGGAGTGCGCCCGTGTGCCAGATACGTGTCTCTAGATTTCGTGACGTGGCGCCCCCGGCGGGGGCCCATGTGCCGGACCTGGGATCGTAAAGCGCCGCCGATTCTCCCAGCCCGCCTACTACCACCACCGCGCCGTTCTCCGCCATCTCCAGGGAGTGATGGCCCGTCTCCTCGGGCATGTCGTCTACGAGTGACCACGTCTCGGTCGAAGGATCGTATACCTCTGCGGATGCGATAGAACCCGGATGCGATAGAACCCAACCAGACGACTCGCAAATCGTGGCCACCACGCTCAAACCCACCTGTCAACCCTCCGGAGACCAGCACGCTCCCGTCCTCGAGAAGGACCGCACCGTGATTTCTGTGTCCCTCGAACGAGGGGCGGGTCGGCGACCAACGCCCAGTAGCCGGGTCGTAGATCTCTGATGACTTTACACCGGCCAGGATATAGGCGAAGGGCGTCGTGGCGGCGTGGCCCCCGGTAACCAGCACCCTACCGTCTTCGAGCAATGTTGCCCTGTGGTTATATAGAGTGGCCGCCGTCATGTCTCCCTCTGCCCTGGGGATGGGAGTGGGCGTAGGCCGTGGGGTTCGCGTAGCCGGAAATTGGAATACGGACGCTGGAGCCTCGGCCGGAGCGACCGCGGTCGCCGGTGTCACCGTGGCGGTCGGTGCGACAAGGGGAGCCTGTGCGGCGGCGGCTGGGGGTGCGACTGTGGCAATGGGCGGAGCGCTGGCCCCAGTGCCGCAGGCGATACCTACCGATGTGAGCCCAAGGGCGATGAGTGTCAGGTGCAGTAGACGACGAAACTCGCGCAGCCTGAGTAGGCTAGTGAATCTGGTCATGGGGTCACCCTCCTTACAAGTTGTATAGACCGGGGGCATAGGTTACACATGTTCGGAGACATGGTAAACACATTGTTGGTTATTTGGGATAGTCTCGTTCATCGATGGTGGTGATGTGGTGAGCATGGAAAAAGACCTGCCAGACTCCATCTTAAGAGGTGGACCGTAAGGCGACAGACTGCCCTGTAAAGGGTGTCGATGGTCTACGATTATGTCAGTAGTTAACAGGTCAGGGAAAATGTCAGTTCATGAAAGGATTGACATTGACCCAGAAAGAACAGGCAAGGCTCCAAGTGCTCAACGGTATCCTGAAAGGTCAGATATCAGTGGATGAGGCGGCAGAGGTTCTGGGAGTGAGTGAACGCCACGTTTGGCGAATCCTGGCGGAGTATCGGAAGGAGGGTGCCGCCGCACTGGCTCATGGGAACCGAGGTCGCCGAGCGAACAACTCCATCCCGGAGGAGGCCAGGACTCAAGTTGTGGCCCTGGCACGCACACGGTATGCAAGAGTAAATCATACGCACCTAACCGAGCTCCTGGCAGAGCGGGAAGAGATCGTCTTGGGGCGCTCTACGGTCCGGCGTATCCTGGTAGGCGCCGGCATGGCTAGCCCCCGTCGACGTCGACCCCCACTGCATCGGGTCCGTCGCCAGCGCATGAGCCAGGAAGGCATGTTGGTGCAAGTAGATGGCAGCGTTCATGCCTGGCTAGAAGAACGGGGCCCTCGATGCACCCTGCTGTTGGCAATCGATGATGCCACCAGCACCGTGCCCTACGCACTGTTTCGCCATGAAGAGGACACTCATGGCTATTTCCTCCTCATGCAAGAGCTGATCCGGCGTTGTGGGGTTCCTTTGGCCCTGTACAGTGACCGCCACGCCGTCTTCAAGTATGTACCTGGCTCGCATCAATCGCCTGCGCCGACCCAATTCGGTCGTGCGATGGCAGAGCTTGGGGTGGAGCAGATCTTCGCGCGTTCTCCGGAGGCGAAGGGTCGGGTAGAACGGGCCAACGGCACCTTCCAGGATCGGCTGGTGACCGAACTACGTCTGGCTGGGGCCAGAACCATCTCAGAGGCCAACCAAGTCCTGTGGGCTTTCTTGACCCGCTTCAACAAGCGCTTCGGGGTGCCACCAGCACAGTCCACCAACGCATATCGCTCTCCAGATCCGGACCTGAACCTGGCAGGCATACTGTGCTTCAAGCATAGCCGCAAGGTGGCCAGAGACAACACAGTCAAGTACAACTGGCATACCCTCCAACTGCTTCCTTCGAGCGAACGGTCCACTTACGTTGGAGCGCACGTGGTGGTCCAAGAGCGATTAGACGGCAAGCTAGTAGTGTGCTATCAAAACCAAATCGTCCCTACCCAGGAAGCGCCACCGCGTCCTGGTGTCCTCCGGACTCTGAACGCCACTCGAGGTCTTGGCAGCGTCACCGTGGAGAACCTCGCTGCAGGCATGGACACCAACGGGATCGGTGGTCACGAGCGAGAAGGACTGGGAGCGATGACCGCGATCGGCCGGGGACTCGCCGCAGGGAGATTGACCACGGATCGCGAGAGTGAAGCCGTCCACCCTAAGGCTCAACCACCCAGACCGCCGACGCCTCGTCAGCGAGCCCGTTGGAAAGCAGTGCAGAGGGCCAAGCGTCGAGGCCTTTCTCTTCGGGCAATCGCCCGGGAATTGGGCATATCCCGCATCACCGTCCGAAAGTACGTTGAGGCTTCAAGTCCACCTGTCTATCCGGACAGGGAGCTCGCTGCTCACTCTTGATCATGTGGAACCGCCTTCGGTCCATAACAACCGGCCTGTGGGTAAGTGGGCAATCCCGCCAAGGTTGTCCATTTATCCGCGGGCTGCTCCGCTCGGATCGAGTCACCATCACTGCCACCCACGGTGTCACACGAAGCTGAGGGATCGGCTCGGGAACGACGGCACAGGCACCAGGAAGTTCCGGCGAGCATATCCCACCAGCCCCTCGACCTTGCCCTTGTCGTTACCCTTGCCGGGCTGGCCGAACCGATCCTCGAACAGGTAGTGCGACACCAACTCCGAGAAGACGCGGGTACGCTTCCTTCGACCGTCTCCCAGGATCCTGGCCACCGCCAGCCTCGTGTTGTCGTACAGGATGCTCCGGGGTACGCCGCCCAGGAACGAGAACGCCGAGACGTGACCGTCGCAGAACGCCTCGGTCGTTTCTGCGGGGTAGGCTTTGACGAAGCATGCGTCGCTGTGGGGAAGGTCCAGCACGAAGTAGTGGATGGTCTGCTCCACTCCGCCGATCACCGCCTTGGCCTGGCCGAAGTCGCACTGGGCGTGACCGGGAGGGTGAGACAGCGGAACGTACATCTCACGCGTCCGCCGCCGCCGCTCGCGCACGTAGTCTTTGACTATCGTGTACTTGGAACCTGTGCTCAGCTCTCAGACGCTCGTAGATCCGCTTCGCGGTGTGGCGCTGCTTCTTCGGAAGACTGCGGTCATCCTCCAGTATCCGGTCGATCACCCCGCGGTACGGGTCCAGCTTGGGGCGGCGGGGCGGTTCCCGACGGTAACCGGGAGGCACCGAGTACTCCAGCATCTTGCGCACCGTATCCCGGTGCAGACCGAACACTCGGGCAGCCTCCCGCGTGCTCATCCCCTCCACCATGCAGGCCCGGCGCACTCGCACGTACAGATCCACCTTGTACATCCTTCACACCTTCCATCGAGTTGCCTCCAACTCTATAGAAGGCGGCGGGTGGTCCAGTTTTCAAGCGCCACTCCTCAACGCTCGACTCCGCCTCACCAGTCCATTATTACTCCGCCCTTTACACAAGCTCGTGGCGAAGAAATTGCAGAGCAGCCTGGCGGTCGAGGGCGAGCTGCCCGAGGACGGGCTGGCCGCATATGGCGACGACGAGGACGATCTGATGCTCGCCCTGGCCCGCAAGATCGTGAGCGGAGAGGAGGGAGAGGAGGAGACGGTGGAGGCGGTGTTCGCGCAGGCGCGGGACGCCGAGGCCGCAGCCGAGGAGCTGCTGGTGGACGAGGGGTGGAGGACACTTGAGGTGGAGCCTGAGATCGTCGAGGCGTCCGCCTCGGCCGACAACGGGACCAACGGCACCGGAGTGGCCCTCGACATAGGGGCACCCAACAACCACGCGGAAGTGGAAGAGGCGGCGGAGCAGTCGGTGCTCACGTGGGCGGAGCTGTTCGCCGAGGAGCCTGTTAAGCCGAACCGGCGCCGCAAGCGGCCGCAACCGGCCTCACTGTCGCTGTTCGAGTGGGTGGTCAACGCCGAGGAGGAGAGGGAGGAAGAGCTGGTCGGCGCGGACCGCTGACTAGGTGCTGACCGAAACGCAAGGGGCGGCCATCGTATTGCACGGTGGTCGCCTCAGCTCGTTCAGCTATATGTGGGCCTTTTTTTGTTGTCAGAAAGGGCCACTCGGGCGGCCGACAAAGACGAGGACACACTCACAGCGCGGGCGCTTAGCCTCACAGGAGAGATCGGAAGGTGTGGATTTCCAGGAAGGCACGGTATCCGTGACCATCCGGGGGCGAGGTGGGTACAGATGAGCCTCTGGTCTCGCGTGTTCGTCAGTTACCGAAAGGAGAGAGGGGTGGTGATGGTCAAGGGACAGGTAACGAGGTGGGACGGTACGGTGAACGTGATGGTCTCGGACATGAAAACCGTCCCCTTCGGGCGGCCAGATACCGGAGTCCCATGGCTGGCACTGACAAACCTATCCGAGAGTGGTCAGCCAGGCCGTCGGCCTGCGCGGGAGCGTATAGATAGACAAGCACTCGGCAGGGCGAGAGGTTGGCTAAACTCTGTGAACGTGTGTCTCGGTCGGACCACCACAAACCCTACTCCCCCTATTCCTACCTTCCGTACCATGGTGAGTCCGGTGACTTCCATACGGCCGTGCCCCTTGAGCCCCTCCTTGGCCAGTCCTCGCTAACGCAGAGGATTTCCATCACCTGCAACGAATGCCCTGGGGACGGATTGGTTGTCCGATCACTGGACCCAGGCTGGCCATACTTGACGGACATCACGGGCTGCCCCTCGGGATAGTGGCCGTCGGCGTTCTCACACCAGTTCTTGTCCAGGTCAGGCCCGACCGTCGCATCGGCTGCTTCCACCGGCTCTCCGCCGGAAGCATGGGCCACAGAACCTACCGGCAATATGGACTGCTCGGTCCCAGAATTCCAGGGCTGAGTCAGCCAGACGGCTGTAGCCAGTAGCACGACCACGGCCACCGCAGATACGAGCGCACGTACGCCGATCCTGTCCAGCCACGGCCTGATCGTTGATGAACGATTCATCATTTCAGCGTGCATCTCAATCCCCCTCCCTCTTTGAGAGCGGTCTAGTCCTCGGAACGTTCAGCCCTTAGGCTTCATCCCAGAGTCGAGCTCGGAAGGGCGTCTGGTGTCCGACTCTCCCGACTGCGTTTGCCTGAACTCTCGGATCGCCTTGCCTAGCGCCCCACCAATCTCAGGTAGCCGACCTACGCCGAAGATGATCATGACGATTACCAGGAGAATTATTAGCTCTGGAGGCCCGATGTGAAAAGGCATTCCCTAACCTCCGTGTGAGTTTGCCTCCAACCCAGACAACGTATCCACTCGCTGACCGGCTCTCACGTGATGACGAGGTTGCGTGCCGGGAAGGTGTCAAATAAGCGGGGATAAAACTACCAACTCACAATCAGGAAGCAGTCGATGTTCGGGCGATTCCGGCGGCGGAGATCGATTCAGATGCGATTCGGACGTATGCAAACAGATCAGAAGTCTAGATGTCGCCCGTTCACCCTGAGTAAGATCTGGAAACAATGATGTGGTGAGCGCAGGGTTCTATTTGAGAGCTACGTCAAGCCGCCGTATCGATGGACCCATGCCTCTTTCCCGATGTGGGAAAGCCCCAAGGGACTCAGTCTGACCGGCTGCGGCTTGACTGTGCTTCCTGTTCCCGCACCTCGCGGGCTTCCACCGCCTCGCGGAAGAAGTCTTCGCCGACGGCCGAGTGTCCATCGTTGGCCTCGAGTGCTTCTCGGGCCAGCCTCATCGCCTTGTCAACGTCACACCGCCCCTCGGAGACGACGTCGAACCACGGATGCTGACCCCCGACAACAAAGTCCATAAGAGACGTGCACACTCTGAGCTCGTTCAACAGTACGATGAGCTCCTTCGGCCCTAGTTGCATCTTCGCGTCCTGCATCTCCCTGGCGGTGCGTCTGACCGCCAGGAGCCGGACGATCTCCTCTTCGCTCTCGTTCAGTTTGAACCTGAGTTGCCACTCTCGCCCTATCTCCACCACCTGGTTCTTCCACCCCATCTCCACGAGCTTCAGTAGCCCCTCGAGCCCGTCTTCGGCGGCATCCAGTACTCGTACGGCCTCTTCACCGAGTCCCTCCAGCTTCAACAGCAGCCACTCCTCGGCGTCGCTGTCTTGCACCATCCTGGTGAGCAGCCACTCGTCCTCCCATTCCAGCGGCGTCTCTGCCGAGGTCACACCGATGGCCGATTGATTGGGGGCCATACTCGCCCATTGCTCCTCGTCGAAATTGGCGAAGCTGTTGGCGAAGTACTTACTCGCCCAGGGGCTCTGGGGTAGCAGCCGATAGGCTTCCTGGTACTCTGGAGAGAGTATCTGAACGGCAGGCGGTAGGGTAGTAGAGTGTTCCTCGATCTGCCGACGCTCAGGCGCCGGCGATAGTCCGCCGGACGGACCCGCGGCCCCCGCCCGTTGCGTCGGCGGTGCGGACAGCGCAGGCGCTGCTAGTGACGGCTCTTCGACCTCGACCGGCTGTCGGCCGCAGCCGGTCGTCAGGAACACGCCAGCGGTCGAAAGTAACAACCACTTTCTTAGCATGGTCATGTCGACATTATACGACGAGAACCACCCTTCCACTACATTGCAAACAGCCCGCCATGCCCGGATCAATCATCAACCCAGATATTGAGGCGCGTGGTCTCGTCCGAAGTCGGTAAAGCAATCGGCCCTTCGGGGTACTGTGCAACTAGCATGCTTCCAGTATGATCGTAGTACCCAGAACTATATGGCAGTTGGGCCATGGTCCATGCACTCGTTGCGTGCCATTTCGCCAAAGTATAGTAAGTTGAACCACCGTCATGTTTACTGAGCCACGAACCTGACCAGATTTGGAGCATCAGATCGTCGCAATTCCCCGATGAATACGACTGTATAACCGACGTATTCCACCAGAGGACGGGGCCGGTCATCCAGCAGCGGGAGAATTCAAGAAACAGAGGATCAGGAATGGCCGGTAGACTGCCCCACTGATCAGAGCTGATCGCCAGGTCATAGGTCGCGTGGTGGGCGTCGAACGCCTCCTTTTCCGCCCGTACTACTAGTGTCAAGAAGCTCTTGACGTCCTCTAGATCAAGTCCCTGCGATATAAGGTGCGGCACGAATTCGTCTGACAAGTTCGTCCGGGTGTCGTCTCGCAGACTGTGATATGTAGCCAGGTCCTGACCCTCTAAAAGCGTTTCGATGGACGGCACTGCCTTTTGCTGCTCGCCTGCGAAGGCAACCGCGCCCCCAGCGCCGCAGAGATCAATGCTCTAAGCCACTCGGGAGGCACGCCAAATCCGTAGGCTAGATAGCGAAAGAGGCCTGATCGGGTATCTTCTCCGAAGTAAGTCCGGGATACCATTCTTCTTTGAACAGGACATCAGAATTGTCGCGGTGATCGTCGCGAATCGCTCTCTATGATGCGCCGCTCTTCTGCTGCGACCGCTTTCCTGTCAAACTCGATTCCAATCAGATCGCTCTTCAGATACGCCGCATCCTCTTGCCTACGTTCACACCAGAGCAGCAACGCTCCCTCCTCGGGCTTCATCCCCGGCACCTCGACTTTCCACGGTACAGCCCTCACGCCGACCCATAGCCTTTGCGTCACAACCATCGGTGGTAAGGCATAGGAATGCTCGCTCGGGATCAAGAAGAATCCGTTCTCCGGCGTCAGACGGATCAACCAGCGATTGAAAAGTGTCCCGATGTGGGAGTCATTGATCTCGTGAAACACCTTGAGCGAACCTGTAAGTTGATCCCCGCCCTGTTCCTCCCAGAGCGCTTGATTAGGTGTCTCAGGATCCCAGAACATGCCACGTGGCAACCAGACGTTGAGCTGCATGTATCTCACAGTTCGGTCGCCTCGATTCTGGACCTTCCAATATAGGTGGATCGGCCAAGTCAGGCTTGCTGAGATTTGGGGGAGAACGTCCGTTCCTTCGGAGTCCGTGGTGGCTTGAACATGGATAAAAGATTCTACTCTGTTGGCGACATGAGCCTCGGTGGCCTCCAACTTCGCCTCCGATCCAACCACTCGGGCTCGATTTCGTCTGATGATGTTGCCGACGGTGCCCTTATCTAGGCTGTAGTCGAACTCGGCTTCCACCTTCTGAGCGATCACTCGATAGCTCAGATCCGGGGCATTTCGTTTCGTATCGATTATGAATTTCCTGATATTGCTCGGGGTTTTTTTTCCTTGCTGACCCAACGCGCTCTGCCTTCTTGTGATTCACCGGGGAAACTCGGTGAAAGTCGATGAATGTCTGCAACGTAAGCGCAAGCCGCCCGAAATGGGGAATCTTAACGAAAGGCCCCAGGATGTCCCAGTATACGCCCATGGCGGGAGAACAAGGACTAACCGAACCGATGCCAGGTGGCCTGAATCCGGAGGATCGCCATCTCTGAGGTGCTCTGTCCGCTCCGAGGCGACGAATCGACAGCCGGGGTTTTACTCGGGCATGCTCCTTGTGTCTAGTCGATGGAAGTCTGCGGGGCATCTCTCTTCCAGGCGCTGGACCGCTACCAGCGATATCAGGGCAGAGGATTGTGTTGCCCGGGGGCCGTGTAGATGGGGCTCGTGACATCCTTCAAGGAATTCTTGAAAAAACGCGGTGACCGCGCGGGCAGGCCTCATATAAGTGTAAGGAATATATGGGGAACGAATGTTCTAGACGATTCCTTCGACTCGCCGGCTTCCGAGTACGCGACTTCGGAGGGTGGGTGGTCTGAGGAAATGCGGAAGAATCGCCTGACCGAGCCGCGGTACCGTCGATGGGCCGTGGATCTGGTAGCCAAAAGGGGCGAAGTCAGGGTGAGCACTCTCGTAAACGGCGGGGCCGAGGTACACGAGTGCTCGACGTCTGCAACGGAGAAATAGCTGGCCAAACTCACTTCGGAGTTCGGACCTCTAAACACGACGGTAAACAGCGAGGGACGCAACGTGGTCGTTCTCAGCGAGACAAACGAGTACGGAGATGAAGAGGACAGTCTTGATTCCTGAGTCGATGGGCGTCGCGAGTGAGGGAGCCAACATGGCCTCGTTCCACGAGGCAGGGCCCGGTGCGAGTCCGAGGGCGACGCTCCAAGCGATTCGGGTGGGTCCCATAGCTCAGTCGATCGCCAAGCCGCTGATCGTAAATGGGCACTACCTGCACAGCTATCCGGGTGGCACGAAGCTTGCCTTCGGTGCGTTTCTCGGGAGTGCCCTCCTGGGTGTGCTGACGCTTGGCGTAGGTCCGAAGCTAGGCTATCAACTCGTCGCAGGAGCCAAGCCGGGAGACTGCGTGACACTTACTCGTCTCTGGCTCTCCGACCGGTTGCCGCGGAACAGCGAGTCGCGGGTGCTGGGGATCGTGCTTCGTGCGTTGAAGCGGCACACGTCTCTTAAGTTTGTCCTTGCCTACGCCGACCCATCCGTAGGGCACGTGGGAACCATCTATCAGGCCAGCGGCTGGTCTTATTCGGGAATTTCGGCAGCCATGCCTATGTACGACCTGGGCGACGGCGTTCCTCGCCACAGTCGAAGCCTCGCCTACATGTTCGGGACCCATTCTCAGCGACACTTCGCGACCAACGGAGTCTCGCTGAGACCCCTGCCGCAGCCGGGAAAGCATCGCTACGTCTATTTCCTAGATCGTGAGTGCACCCGCGGTGGAAGCATATAAACAACTAAGACTCAGACAGAGGGAAGCACGCATCGCGGCGACCTTGCCCGCCACCATTGGAGAAGATGCCATCACTGCCACCGCGCCCATAAGGGAGATGACGACGGGGCTGTCTACCAGGCTGGGCCTGGTGCAGACGGCACTGTCGATGGTGCTCGAGGGGCGGACCAGGGCCACGGTGACAGAGGTGACCGATCGGGCCGCTGACGACTTCGAGGTATTCATCTTGCCGTCAGTGGGAGGTCAGATCTTCAGCGATTTGGGAGTCCGGCGCGTCAGTGTCCATGGCCAGCGCCGGCTGATCCTGGAAGCTGAGTCTCTGCAGGCTGTCCACGATGACCTGGTAGGGCAGATGGAGAGGCTGAAACCTCAGGTTGAGGCAGCGGCGGAAAAGTTCGAGAGGTCGACCGAGACGGTGCAGGTGTTGGAAGGGCGGATGAGCAGGATCTACCAGCGTGCTAGCCACGAGAAGGAATTGAGGGCGTTCATCATCAAGTACGAGCAAGAGGGCAGGGGGGCCAACGAATGGCAGTCGCGGTACGACGGGCTCAAGGCCCGCATCCAGCGAGGAGAGGAGTTGAAGGTGGCCTGCCAGGAGCTGGAAGCAAAGATAGCGGAGCTGGGCTCCCCTGAGGAGATGCAGAAGGTATTGGAGGAGAAGCTTCGGGACCATGAGAGCCGTATGGAGGAGCTAGCCAAACGCGATGAAGCCCTGGAGAAATCGGGACGCGACGTGGACCGCAAGGAAGCGGCTCTTGAGAAGAAGCTAGAGGAGCTGGATCAGAGGGAGCGGGCTCTTTTGGGCAGGTTCTTCAAGTACGACGTTCGCGAAGGCGTGGTCGAGACAGGCGAGGTCAAGAAGGAACTGAAGGAAAGGAAGAAGGAACTGGCCCGTCTGGACCGTGAGCTGGGGAAGAAGCGTGGCATGCTGGCCCGGCTGCGAGGGAAGGACTGATGCGCGTCGGTCTCTACGCCAGAGTCTCCACCTTGGACAAGGACCAGGACCCCGAGACGCAGCTCGTGGCACTGCGAGAGTTCGTTCGGGCCCAGGGTTGGGAGATTTTCCGCGAGTACGTGGACCACGCCCCTGCGCGAGACCTGACCCATCGGACGGCCTGGCGCGAGCTACTGGACGACGCGGCCAGGAAGCGATTCAAGACGGTGGTGGTCTTCAGGCTGGACCGGGCCTTTCGGTCGGTCAAGGACATGCACGACACGCTGGCTACGTGGGAGCTGTTGGGGATCGCTTTCAAGAGCGTGCGAGAGCAGTTCGACACAGGGACGGCTGTGGGAAGACTGCTGCTGAACCTTCTGGCGGCGGTGGCAGAGTTCGAGCTGGAGCTGATCCGCGAGCGTGTGAAGGCGGGGATGGACAGGGCTCGGCGACAGGGCAAGCGGATTGGCCGGCCCAGGGTAACGGACCGGCGAGGCTTCGATCGTCGTTTTGGAGCTATTTTGGAGCGCCTAAGCTCGGGAGAACTATCGAGACGTAAGGCGGCGTTTGAACTGGGTATCGGCTATGCAACGCTCAAACGCCTGATCGACGCACAAGAGTCGGCTGGCTAGGTGGCTGCCTTGGAAACGCCTGTACATCCACAAAACGTGCCTCAAAACGGGTTGACGTGTATACGTTCCCGTATACACTGTACCGCCACAAACCCGGGTGCTGCCAAATACGGTGAGACAGACCTCATCATGATCGATAACTTCCTTGAGACACTTGCTAATGCGGCCATGGCCGTTGCAGCCCGCAGGCCGAACGACGAGGACGAAGAATGAGCGACGCGAACTCCAAGCGAGCTGTGGCCTACCTCAGGGTATCGTCTATCTCACAGGTGGACGGGCACTCTCTGAACGCCCAGGAGCGGCTCTTCAATCAGCTGTGTGAGAGCCGGGGGTGGGCGGCCGTCAGGGTCTATCGGGAAGAGGGCCAGTCGGCCCACTCGGAGTCGGTGAAGAAGCGCCCTATCTTCCGCCAACTGATGGAGGACGCCAAGAGGGATCAATTCGATATCGTCGTAGTCCATACCCTTGACCGATGGTCCCGCAACCTCAGGGTCACCCTGGAGTCGCTGGCCAACCTGGCCATGCACAACGTTGCTCTCGTCTCCATCACCGAGAACATCGACTACTCGACCCCTGAGGGGATGTTGATGACTCAACTTCTGGGGTCCTTCGCCCAGTTCTTCTCCAACATGCTTGGCACTCACGTAAGCAAGGGTCTGGATGAGAGGGCCAATGAGGGCAGACACACCGGCGGCATCCCGTTCGGATACGAATCCTGCTGGATGAGCCAGGACGGAGAGCGCAGGCGCAGATGCCCCAAAGAGCATTCCGGGGGCGTTCATCTTATTGCGTCCGAGGTTGCCGCGGTCCGGGAGATGTTCAAACGGTACTCGACGGGATCGACCACACTAAGCCAGCTCGCCGCGTGGCTGAACGCGAGCGGCTTACGGACTCGCAACACCAAGCGGTTGGCAGGCGCTGATGGCAAGCTCTCGCCCGGTCCGAAGCTATTTACCACTGCCTCAGTGAGGGGCATCCTCCATAACGCTTTCTACTCGGGTCTTGTCAGGCACAGAAAGCAACTCCGACCGGGAGCTCACGAGCCAGTCGTTGGCCAGGAGCTCTTCGATCTGGTCCAGGACAAGATGCGGCACAACAGCGGCAGATCAACGACCCTGAGCCCTCACCCTGAGCGTGACTATCTTCTGAAAGGGATCATCCGTTGCGCCTACTGCAAGATGCCGATGTGGGCACAGACCTATGTAAGCGGAAGAAGGTACTACCGTGAGCACAGGGAGTCTCGCAGTAACACCCAATGCCCAGCTCACGGCGGCTCGATACCGTGCCGCCTGGCTGATGAGCAGGTCGGAAGGATCGTCGAGGCCATCGAGCTGGGACCTGCATGGCAAGAGCAGCTCCTCTCGATAATCAGCGCCAGGGACGAGGTCGAAGTAGTCCAAGCCAAGCGGCGAAAGGTCCAGGAGAGGCTTCGGAGACTCGCCAAGACCTATGTCGATGGAGTTTATGACGACCAGGAGTATAAGCGGCAGAAGCGGAACCTGGAGATGGAGCTCGAATCCCTCGTTGTGCCAAAGGCTGCCGCTGCCGCAGAGGCGGGGAAGCTGATAGAGAGGCTGCCTGAGCTATGGTCTGGTGCCAACATGGAAGAGCGTCGGAAGCTGTTGGTGGCCATGCTGGACGCCGTTTACGTTGACACGAAAGACGCCCGTTCGGTCGTCGCCATCAAGCCCAAAGCTCCGTTCAGGCCGGTCTTCCATCTGGCAACCACCCGTGCCGGCTCCGGCGTATCTCTTACGCCTGGTCCTGACCGGAAACAACAGGAACGTACCGAGCGCGTGTTCGAGGCCGCCTTCTCATAGCTGCGGCTCGGTCCTGTCCGTTCCACCCGCCATAGCGAAGCACCGCCCCAGCCTGCTGTTCCGCACCTGCTATAGTACCTATGCTCCAAAAGGGGGCCGTCTTGCGTCGTAGCTACCACGAGCCGTAATATCAGCCGTACCAAAAGGACTTGGATATTGTGCGGTATGTCCTGAGGGTCCATGGGGGGTCCGAGCGATGGGAGCAACCATCAATAAGGGCTGCAATTCCAATGGGAAAAACGAGACTGACAGCATTGTGCACAACAAAGTTCTCGTCTGGGTTGCACTCGCGACAGGGTTTGTATTGCTGGTGCCCTGGTTGGCGATGCGGTTTACCGATGAAGTGGCCTGGACTCTATTGGATTTCGTTGCGGCAGGCACCCTAGTGTTCGGCGCCGGTCTAGTGTTTGTGCTGGCGGCGAGGACGATGCCCAAGTATCGAGCAATCACAGGCATTGCGCTCGCGGTAGCGCTCATCTATGTTTGGGTCGAGCTTGCCGTCGGAATCTTCACGACCTGGGGAAGTTGACGTAGTTGTCTCCAGGAGCCGCGTTGTCACGGGTTCACGCTCAGACCGCACCTTGGACGCGACAAACCAAAACAGGCAAAACGAGACGCCGGGCCCGAGGATCAGCTTTGGATCAGTTGGCCCAGGCCTTGAAGATCAGCCCCAGCAGTTTGCTCAGTTGTGTTCGTGGTGGAGACGGGGGAGGGCCTAACTCCCCGTCAATTGACGCGTGACAAACCAGTAGTCACCAGCTTTTGAACAGGAGATTAAAGAAATGCGACCGAACCGTCTACGACAGTTGCTGAACGCAGGCGAGCCGAGTATCAGTACCCACGTCCACATTTCGTGGCCCAGTATCGTCGAGATCATTGGACACGCCGGGGGAATCGATTATGTGGAGTTCGTCGCCGAGTACGCCCCTTACGACCTGTACGCGTTGGAAAACTTCGGCCGGGCTGTTGACCTGTTCGATGACCTCAGCGCCATGATCAAGGTAGACCAGGAGTTGCGGACTTACGTTGCGCAGCGGGCCATCGGCATGGGCATTCAAAACGTCATTTTCGCCGACATCCGGACCGCGGAGGATGCGGAGGAGTGTGTCTCGGCCGTTCGCGCGGATACTCCTCGGACGGGCGGCCGCTACGGCTCTGCCGATCGGCGGTTCTCGTCGCTTATTCTGGAGGCAGGCAGTCCGGCCTACGTGCAGGCCCTGGAGGACGTCGTCGTTGTGCTGATGATCGAGAAGGAGCTGGCGGTCAAGAACCTGGATGCTATCCTCGCGGTCAAGGGGGTCGACATGGTGAATTTCGGCCCGAGCGACTACGCGATGAGCGTCGGCAAGCCGGAGGGGCACCACGATCCCGAGGTCCGGAAGGTGGAGGAGTACGTGTTCCAGACTGCCCTGAAAGCGGGTGTGCAGCCTCGGGCCGAGATCTCGACACCGGACGAGGCTAGACGTTACCTGGACATGGGCGCGCGCCACTTCTCCATCGGCACCGACCTGCAGATCCTTTTCGCCTGGTGGAAGGATAACGCAGCAACGTTGCGCGAGGAGATTGCACGGGCGTAACCCCTCTGCGTGTGTTGCAGGCTGGGCCGGGGTTTCGTAAATGGCTTCACACTGTGGCGGAAGTGAATGAGCGTGTCTTGCTGAGGCTCCGCGATGCATCTGGGGGGGGTCTCCCCAGACCCTTCGTCCCGATGCCGAATCGGGACTCAGGGCAACATCGGCCGACTTCTGCTACGTCTATCCTGCACTAGATGGGCCTTGTCCGCGCTGCGGCGGCCTCGAAGTGTCAAGTGATATGCGAGACAGAACGCTAGGCTAGGATACGCCCCGCTTCCATTCGGTCCCTCCGGGGGTATCCTCGAGCACGTAGCCGAGCTCCGCGAGCCTCTTCCGGATCTGATCGGCCTCTTCGTACTGCTTGGCCGCGCGCAAGGACGACCGGGCGTCGATCAACGCGCCGATGAGTGCCGCGATATCGTCGTCGCTCATCGTTTCCGGCCCCTCAGGCTCTTCGTCCCCGCTGCCCAGAAACTCCGCGATCGCGATGCCGTGGTCCTCAAGTCTCTGTCTGATGCCGTCCGCCACCTCCTGGTTATTGGAGGAGCGTAGCTCGGCATTCGTGTCAAGCATCAGATGGAAGAGGGGGAAGAACTCCGATTCGCTCTCGCCTGTAGGGGCTTCGAGCGTCAACCCTAGTATCCCCGCCAGCTCTCTCAAGGTGTCTTGGGCCCGCTCCACGGACAAGCCTTCCTCTCTCGCGCGGTTGATGTCGTGTGCCAGGTCGAACAGCGCGGCACTCGCCCGAGGGGTGTTGAGGTCATCGTCCATCGCTTGTATGAAGGCTTCTCGGTGGGTCTCTGTTTCGAGAGGTGGCCCCTCGCGTGGCGGCCCGCTATGGCTCATAGCGTTGCGCAGGCGTCCGGCACCCCGCTCCTGCGCGGCGACACCCTGGTCGCTGTAGCTAAGTGGGCTCCGATAGTGTGAGCTCAAGAAGAAGAGGCGGAGAGCGTCCGACGAGAAACGCTTTAACGCCTCGCCGACGGTCACGAGGTTGCCGAGCGACTTGCTCATCTTGTCGTCGCCTAGTCTGAGGAGTCCGTTGTGGACCCAGAAACGGGCCATCGGCCCGCTGCCGGTGTACGACTCGCTCTGGGCTATCTCGTTCTCGTGATGAGGGAAGATCAGCTCCTGTCCTCCACCGTGAATGTCTATGGTCTCCCCGAGGTAGGCCAGTGACATCGCGCTGCACTCGATGTGCCAACCCGGCCTACCGGGGCCCCAGGGGCTGTCCCACGACGGCTCACCCGGCTTGTGGCGCTTCCACAGGACGAAGTCCATCACGTCCTCTTTGTTCTCGTCGACCTCAACCCGCGCGCCGGCCTTCATGCTGTCCAGGCTCCGACCACTGAGCTTGCCATAGTCCGGCCGCTCCCGGACGCGAAAGTAGACGTTGCCGTCCGCCGCGTAGGCCATCCCATGCTCCACGAGAGCCCCGATGATCTGAAGCATCTTCGGGACCTCCTCGGTGGCCTTCGGGTAGTTATGGGCTCGTAGGACGTTAAGCGCGTCCATCTCTGCGAGGTAGACTGCTATGTTGTCCTCCGCCAGTTGAGCGGTTGGTACACCTTGCCTGGCGGCGGCTTGAATCATCTTGTCGTCGATGTCGGTGAAATTCTCGACGTACTGGACCTTATGGCCCCGAAACTCCAGGTAGCGGCGGAGCACGTCGAAGACCACTGCCTTCAACGCGTGCCCGACGTGGGACGTAGAGTAGGGCGTGATGCCGCAGACGTACATCTTCACGGTGTCGCCGCTTGGGGAGAAGGTCTCGGTCTTGCCGGACAGGGTGTTGTAGAGCTTCATTCGGCCGGTTCGAGGGTTGCGACCGCGAGGGACGCGATCCCCTCGCCCTTGCCGATGAACCCGAGGCCGTCCGTCGTCTTGGCTTTCACGTTGACGAGCCTGCGGCTTATGCCAAGTGAGGCGCTGATGTTCTGGGCAATCGAGTCGATAAAGGGCTTCATAACGGGGAGCTCGGCCAGTATTGTAGCATCGACATAAGTGGCTCGCCATCCGCTGGCACGCAGGAGTTGGAGCGTATCGCGCAGAAGGACGGAGCCGGCTACTCCCTCGAACCGGGAGTCGGTCGGCGGGAAGTGGGTGCCGATGTCTCCCAAGCCGGCGCCGCCGAGAAGGGCGTCGATGATCCCGTGTGTGAGCACGTCGCCGTCGCTGTGGCCCGCGAGGCCCCGGTCGAAGGGGATGGACACGCCGCCCAGAATCAGCGGGCGTCCTTCGACCAGCGGGTGCACGTCGAAGCCGATACCCGAGCGTGTGGTCATCGGCTGCGTCGACGCTCTCTTGTCGTTCGCCCCTTGAGGATTGCCTCCGCGATGAGGATGTCCTCCGGCATGGTTACCTTTATGTTGTCGTATGAGCCCATAAACATCTTGACCGGTCGACCCATGCGCTCGACTAACATCGCATCGTCAGTGGCGACCTCCGAGACCTGACTGTGGGCCTCGGTTAGGATCTCAGTCCTGAACACCTGTGGCGTCTGGGCCGCCCACAGCCCATCGCGATCGAGAGTTTCTCTCACCGTCTGGTCCGGACCGGCGGACTTGAGTGTGTCCCTGACCGGGATGGCCGCCGATGCCGCTCCGGTCGCTTTGGCCTCTTCGAGCCCTTTCGATATGTCGTCTGAGTGCAAGCAGGGACGTGCGCCGTCGTGCACGATTGTCCAATCGGTGTCTTGCATCCTGTCGAGCCCCTGTCTCACGGAACCCTGGCGGCTCTCACCGCCCGCGCACACTTCTTGCACCTTGCGCCAGCCGCTCTCCCCCGCTAGACGCCGGGCTCGCTCGACGTTATCCGATGAGACTACCAAGACTATTTTGCCGACCAGATGACTGTCGTTAAAGACCTGGACGCTGTAACTAATCAGAGGACGCTCCGAGACGGGGGCAAAGATCTTGTCCAGGCCGAGCATGCGGCGGCTGTCGCCGGCTGCCACGATGATAGCTCCGACCTTCGAGGCTTGACCTTCGCGCGCGGTCCCAAGTGTGAGTGACAAAGTTCGCAACCACCCGTCGTCGGTGCAAGTATAATACACCCCGTACGGGACGGTGCGGGTAGGCCCCCCTGTCCCGCTGATGGGAGAGGTAGGTGGGGTGAGACCGTGAAGCATTGGCTACGCAGGGCAGCCCTAGTGATATTGGCACTGACTGTCGGCGTTGTGCTGCTCGCGACGACTACGCCTCAAGGACGGGCTGCCGTGCGTACGGCGCTCTTCATTCCACAGGTGCTCCCCTCGATTCCCATCAAGCCTCAGGAGTGGTTCACTCGAGACCCGGTCTGGCGTAGCGTCCAGTATGCGACCGCAGACGGCGAGGGCACGGCAGACCTCGTACTGCCTGCCGGCTCGGGGAAGCATAGTGCCGTGCTGTTTTTCCTCGGGGTCGTCGTCAACCCGCCTAGCGAGGACGACAGGGTTGTGGCCCTTGCCGAAGGACTGGCACGCTCGGGCATGGTCGTTATGCTCCCATGGTCGGAGACGCAGCTCCAGCAACGCGTTGTACCTGAAGACATCGATGATCTAGTATGGGCGTTCCAGTACCTTCGACGCGTCGACTCCGTGGACCCGGAGAGAGTCGGCATGGGAGGTATATGCACCGGCGCCTCAATGTCGATGGTCGCCGCTCAGGACGAGCGTATTCGAGACCACGTAAGCTTCGTCAACGTCTTCGCCGGCTACTACGATGCGTATGATTTCTTCAAGGCCATAAGCAGCCGGAGCCGGTTCTACGGCGACTACGTGGCCCCCTGGGACACTGACGACCTAACCCAGCGGGTGTTCAGAAACCACCTGATAGACGGCTTGACCTCGGACGCGGACAGAGACCTGCTCATCCGGGTCTTCCAGAACGAGGAGGCCGACGCTGAGGCCGAGGTCGATTCCCTGTCTTCGGAGGGCATGGCTGCCTACCGGATCATCAAAGGGGTCCCCTTCGAAGAGTTCGATGCACTCGCAAGACAGCTATCACCTCAGACGACCGAGTTTCTGCGAGAAATATCGCCAAGCACGAACATAGACCGGATCAAGGCACGAGTGCTTATCATGCACGACCGTGCCGACCGGCTTGTCCCCTCGGAGGAGTCACGACGGCTCTCGGAGGCCCTCGCCGATCGCGCCGACACCTACTACACAGAGTTCTCTCTGTTTCAGAAGGAAGTACAGCTTCACGTTGACGACGACGTGACGGTGGGTCCACTCAACTTCACGAAGGAGGCGTTCAAGCTGTTCCTGCACATGTACAACATCATGAGAGATGTCTCCTGACGTACGTCGGGCGAGAGCCCCTCGATACGTCCCGATGCCGGATCGGGACTACTCGGGGATACGGGTGGACAAACCGGCTGCACTTGCGCGCAGCGCCATACGGTAGCCTGGATGGTAGAATGCTAAGAGGTCAAGAGATAGAGAAGTCAAAGGACTTGCCGAATGGCCCACAACTACTGGATGTTCGTTCAGACACCCGAGAACTTTGAGATAAGCAAGGGGATGGACTTCAGGCTTCACGGGCTTAAGTCACGCCAACGGCGTCGGGCCCAGCGAATGACCCCTGACGACAGGGTGCTTTTTTATATAGCCGGCCAGCGGAAGTGGGCCGCCAGCGCGTCGGTAACCTCTCGATATTTCGAGGACCGCGAGCCGATCTGGAAATCGGAAGGCGACCGAGAGATATACCCCTACAGAGTGAAGCTGTCACCCGCGCTGGTGCTCAAAGAAGAGGACTACATCGACGCTCTCGTTCTGGCCCCAAGGTTGGAGTACGTAAAGCGCTGGCCTCCGGAGAGATGGCCGCTGGCTTTCCTCGATACCTTGCATCTGCTGCCTCAAAGGGACTTCCGGTTGATCGAGAGTGAGATGAAACGCGTCGTTTCCAAAGGTCGGAAGAGGCGCAGAAAGAGAAGGCCGAGAGGGCGGGTGCCGGGCGGGACCGCCCGTCAGGCGGACAGTCAGCAGGATAGGAGTAGAGAAGAAGGCAAGCAGGTAGCCGGTCCGCAGGATGCGAGCAGCGAAGAGCAAGAGCAGGTAGCCGCTGAGCAGGATATGAGTGGCGAAGAGCGAGAGCCGATGGCCAGTCACCGGGATGCGAGCCAGGAAGAATGCGAGCGGGTAGCCGGTGAGCAGGATGTGAGTGGCGAAGACGGCAAGCACGTGGACGACGAGCCGGACGTGAGCAAGGAAGAAAGCAAGTCCTACTCGGACGAAGACGTCTCGGCCACGGGCTCCAGCGAAAAGTCCTCTTCGTAAAGCTCGTGCAGCCGGTCGAGGAACTCTTGAGGGATGTCCTCGGTCTCGGGGGCGGTGGCGAACTCCTCTAGCTGCGGCAGGTTGGTGATGTTGGGTAGCACGGAGTCCACACCTGGCGCGGCTAGCGCGAACTTGATAGCCGTCTGCCCGATTGTCGAGCCCATGCCGTCGAGCAAGAAATCCAGCTTCCTCAGCTTCTCGAGACCTCGTGATAGCCATTCCTGCCGTCGATGGCTCCTGTGGTCGTCGGGGTCGAACACGGTGTCCTTGGTGTAGGTGCCGTCGAGAAGGCCTGACGCATGCGGTACCCTCGTGAGAAGCCCTGTTTTTTCTTCCTGGGCGATCGGGAAGAAGCGCCTCGCGGGCTCTTGCTCCAAGATGCTGTAGATGATCTGCATCGACCTGGTCTTCCTGACTGTCATCGACGCTTCGCCCTCTTCGAACCAGCCGATATCGGGGCCAAGCGCGACTCCGTAGTGGCGGATCTTCCCCTCGCTGACAAGGGCCTTCAGCGTGTCGAAGAGGTCATCTGCCTCAATGGCGTCCATCTTCGGGTTGTGTAGCTGGTACAGATCGATGTAATCGGTGCGCAGGCGGCGCAGGCTCTGCTCGCAGGCATTTCGTATGAACTCCGGGGAGAAGTCCTGCGGCCGTTCTTTGTGGCCGTCCCTGGGAGCATTGGAGTAGATGTCGTAGCCGAACTTGGTTGCGATGACGACATCGTGGTGCTGCCGGCCCAGGGCCTTGGCGAGAATCTCCTCGCCATAACCGTCGCCGTATGCGTCGGCGGTGTCGAAGAGGTTAATCCCCAGGTCGAACGCCTTCCTCAAAAGGCCGACGCCGTCCTCCTCGTCTATCTTGCCCCACCAGTTGGTGCCTACGGTCCAGACGCCGAATCCGACCTCGGAGACCTTAAGTCCTGTGGTGCCATGGGTTCGATACTTCATAGAAAGTGTCCTGTTTCTATTGCTTCAAGAACGCTGGATTCATCCGCTCCGAAAAAAGTGTCCCATTCTGTTCGATTGTGTCCCACTCAGCTATGGATTTCGGTACACCGTGGGACAGAAATGGGACAGTCCACTTCGACAAGCTCAGTGCAGGCTCTGGGGTCTGTCCCTTGAGGTAATTATAGCACTAACGTTCGTGATTGTCGAGGGTTTGCCGGGCTACCCTCACCCGTTCGACCGCGCCTGGGGCAGGCTCTAAATCCTGTCCTATCTAAGAGGCTTTGCACTGGAGGTCGCTGCAACTTGTTACCACCTTAGTAGATGAAAAAACTCAAGGACTCTTTTCCCGCCCGCCCTCCCTAACGTTGTTTTGCTGGGGGGAACCCCCAGGCCCCCGTGTATAGACCGGGGACATAGCTTACACATGTTCGGGGACATGGTGGACACCATAATAGGCATGACTTCATTACAAGGAGGTGGTCATGCCATGGAAGGAGATGTCCGTTATGTCTCAGAGGAGAGAGTTCGTGGAGTTGGCGCAGGCTGAAGGCACCAACAAAAGGGGCCTTTGCCGTCGCTTCGGGATCAGCCCTACGACTGGATACAAGTGGCTTGGGCGTTTCCGTGAAGGGAGCGAGGCAGGCCTGGTCGAGCTGCCGCGGCGGCCTCACTACTCGCCTGCACGTACCCCATCGCAGGTTGAGCAGGCGGTGCTGTCTGCCCGTGCGGCCCATCCGGCCTGGGGAGCTCGTAAGCTGCGACGGTGGCTTTTGGAGCGCAGGGATGTGTTTGAGGCGGACATGCCGGCCCCCAGTACTATCACGGCGATCTTGCGTCGTCATGGCCGCATTGACCCCGCCGAGGGGCCCAAGCACCGTTCCTGGCAGCGATTTGAACACCAGGCACCCAACGACCTGTGGCAGATGGACTTCAAAGGCCACTTCCCCCTTACCCGAGGACGCTGCCACCCTCTGACTGTTCTGGACGATCACTCTCGGTTTGCCTTGGGGCTGCAGGCCTGCGGTAACGAGCAGGGAGAGATGGTGCAACAGCGCCTGACGGCTATCTTCCGGCGCTACGGCCTGCCCAACACAATGTTGATGGACAATGGCTCCCCGTGGGGCCATGACCAAGACCACCCCTACACACCTTTTACAGTCTGGCTGCTGAGGTTGGGCATCGGAGTCAGTCATGGACGCCCTTATCACCCTCAGACACAGGGAAAAGATGAGCGCTTCCACCGAACCATGACCGTTGAAGTGCTGCAGGGGAGCAGCTTCACTGATCTGGCGCACTGCCAGAGAGCCTTCGACCTGTGGCGGGACATCTACAACTTGGAGCGGCCCCATGACGCCCTTGACCTTGCTACTCCGGCCACCAAGTACCAAGTGAGCCAAAGACTGTTTCCCGAGGTCCTTCCACCCTTGGAATACGAACCAACTGACCTGGTACGCCGTGTTCACGACAAAGGTAGGCTCCAGTTGTTTGGCCGTATCTTCAAGGTACCTAAGGCTTTCAAGGGCATGCCAGTGGCTATTCGGCCGACAACTGACGATGGAGTCTGGAACGTCTTCTTCGCCACTCATCAAATCGCCCAGCTTGACCTCAGGCACGATGCCTAACATACTCAAATGTGTCCACCATGTCTCCGAACACCCGTCCACCATGTGTCCGGTCCATACACCCCCGCCAAGGGGGCGTCGCCCCCTTTGGAAACCCCCGTGGAGCACCATTTTTGTTGGAGAGTGGCCGTTTGTGCAGAGCCGAAGAAGGACTCTTTTCCCACCTGCCCGTCCGATCATTGTTTTTTCTGGGGGTTCCCCTAGACCCCCTCCAGAGAGGGTTGCAACCCCTTCGGCATGCGCAGGGCAGGCTCTCTCTGGACTCTCCCGCCGGACAACTCAATCAGGGGAAGCTAGGGCTAGGCTGTAGCTGGGGTCTCAGCTAGCGTCTGTCTGATTGCGTCCGCCTTCTTTTCGTAGTCGTTGTCGGAGAGCACAGGAGCCAGGTATCCAAGTGGGACCTCCTGTCCGAGGTCCACCCATGACTTGCATCCCTCGTACTCGTCGAGGAGGGGGAGGGCCTGCGGCTGCCGGAGCTTATGGACTTTGAGAAGCATGACGGTAAGTGGATGCTTAGGCCGCCAGTGAAGCCGCTTTGCGGCGTAGTCGGTGGTCCAGATGTGTTGGGGCGATAATCGTTCCAGCGCATCCTCGTCTCTCAGCTCGAAGGTGTCGGTAACCTCGCACCAGCAGGAGAGAGTCACCAGGCTGCCGACATCGTCTTCTCCGAGGGTTTCCGCCAAGTCGTGCTGGTATTCGCGCTGGAGCAGCTCGGCCTTCTGGTGCTCATACGTGGGGAACAACAGGAACTCTGGGTGGACCACCCGGAACTCCTTGTCGTCCCGGTGGATACCGCCCTTCCTGAGAATAATAATCTGCTTGCCGCTCACCAGGGCTTTGACGGCAACGGCCCACTCCTTGAGCGCTAGCGACGAAACGGCCGGCAGGAACGACAAGGCAATACCCCTCTCCGCCGAGAGTCCTGACTACGGCAGTCCATTTGATGACCCGAATTTCTTGATGATCAACGATGCGCGAGCTCTCAACTGCTTCTTGACCAGGTATGAGTAGTAGCCAAAGCGAAAACGGCTTCCTATTGACGACCTTCTGTATCCGCGTCTTGCGTCCAGCCACCCCCCGTATTTCTCGAAGACGAGTCTGTCTCGCTCAGAGAGACGATTCGAATACCGATTATCCAGCTGTATGCTGAATCCATTCCGACTGATGAAGTCCTGCACATCTGGGTGGAGCTCGCTAACGGTCCTGGTGCCAGAATGAAGCTGTGCCAGAGCTATTGGCTTCGCATTTCCTCCAATGGCGTGGTGATGCGCGGTCCAAAACTGTTCTATGCTCCGCTTGTAGCTTATTTGCAGGAAATTGCAGACCCTGGCTAGGACCGCATCTGTGTTGTCGCATAAGTCTTCATATCTCACGGTCAGTCTATTCCGGGGCGAGACATCGCGGATGAAGGAATCCAACCGTAGATTGGCGTCCAACCATGTCATAACGTGGTTCTTGGTAATACTCCCGTGTTTCCTTTTTGCTTTTGTTAGGGTGGCGAGGCCCTGTCTGATAATACTGACGATCTTCACCTCTGCGCCGACATACGGTAAATTGGATCTTATCCAGTTCATACTCTTTGAGGAATCAACCAATATTGGAGTGCCGAATACTTCAAAGGCGGTTGAGTGATAATAGGGAGGCTCTACCACTTGCGTAAAGCGGTCCCAGTAGGCACAACGATCCCTGCAAATAGCACATATGTTGTGTGATCGATCTGCGACGCGTTCGACAATATGTTTGAACTCCCCGAGACTAGTACAGGAGGGATGTGCACCGATCATCATGTCGATCAACGTACTTCCCGAATGTGCAGATGACAAAATGTAAACTACTGTTCGATTATTCATTTCCTTTTGCGACGGTGCCCCGGTCATTTTCCGTCCACGCGGGTCAGCTCATATGAAAGCGGAATTTCCGCATAGCAGCCCAATCGAGGGCGACCTGCGCCTTGAACTTTGAGCAAAGCTGATACTACTCTGCGCGGAAAGGCGTGGTCAAGCCCTTTCTGGGGATCTGAAGCCTAACGACGAGTCTCGAAACCCGGATTCCATCAATCCCCGATCCCCGTGCGGGCCCCAGTTGCGGCCATCCCTGTCGTGAGGAGAAAATACTGTCTCAGTGTCCAGTTATTCACCGCCTGCCAGGTCTCTAACCGCGTTAGCCTGCGCCAACCTAAACCCGAATCCACCGAAGGAGGGCGTCGGGTTAGCGTCCTGAGGCGGCAAGAAGGCGCTCCTGTGCTTCTGGGATAATGGTTTTGTAGCAAAAAAACGGCCCCGGAAAAGGAGCACCCAGTAGATGCTGCCACGCAACCACCCCGACCGGATCCAAATCACCTTCGACGACCGCCGCTTGGTGGCCAATGCCGGGCTGCTCCTTCCGGCCACCCTGGCGCGGCACCTCGGCCTGCCCGAACTCGTCCGGCAGCGCCTCGACCTGGGCGATGCCCCGGGGCGGGCGAACACGAGCGACAAGATGATGACGCTGGTGGCGTCTGCGCTGGCTGGGGGCGACTGCATTGACGACGCCGATGTGTTGCGCACCGGGGGGACGGCCTGCACCCTGGGCGGCACGGTCAAGGCGCCATCCACCCTGGGCACCTTCCTGCGCAGCTTCCGGTAGGGCCACGTCCGTCAACTCGACCGGGTGAGCCGCGAGTTGCTGGCCCGGGCTTGGCAGGCCGGGGCGGGACCCGGCGACGGGCCCCTGACCATTGACCTGGACTCCACCATCTGCGAGACCTACGGACTGGCCAAGGAGGGCGCCCGCCACCACGGCTATACCGGCAAGCGGGGCTACCACCCGCTGCCGGCCATCGCCGCCGGCACCGGAGACGTGCTGATGTCCCGGCTGCGCGAGGGCCGGGCCAACACCGCCCGCGGCGCCGCCCACTTCCTGCGGGAGACGGTGGGGCGGGTGCGCTACGGCGGGGCCAGCGGGCAGCTCACCATGCGTGCCGACAGCGGGTTCTACACTCATGGCGTGGTATCCGTCTGCCGCAAGATGGATGTCCGCTTCTCCATCACCATCCGCCAGCACAAAAGCCTGCACAATCTCATCGAGGCGATACCCGAAGATGCCTGGACGCCGATTCCTTACTGGATGGACGGTGCCGCCGATGTGGCCGAGACCACCTGCACCCCCTTCCAGGCCGAGGCGGACGCCGCGCCGGTACGGCTCATCGTCCGGCGGGTGAAGCCGACGCCCGGTTCCCAACTGGCCCTCTTCGCCAAATACAGCTATCATGGCTTCATCACCGACCGGGACGGGGAGTTGCTCGAACTGGAGGCTGACCATCGCCGCCACGCCGAGATCGAGAATGCCATACGCGACCTCAAGTACGGCGTCGGGCTGAACCATCTCCCCTCGGGCCGCTTCGCCGCCAACGGCGCCTGGCTGGCCGTCCAGACGATGGCCCACAACCTGGCCCGCTGGACGGCGCGGATCGGTCTGGGAGAGCGGATAGCCACCACCAAGACCCTCCGGCGGCGGTTCTTCTCCCTGGCCGGACGGCTCACCCGCTCGGCACGCCGGTTGACCCTGCATCTTCCGGATCGCTGGCCTTGGGCTGAGAAGTTCAGCCGCGCCTTGGCCCGGCTGCGAGCCATTCCACTCCCGGCCTGACGGCACCGTCGGCGACCGACCCACCCACCGGACAACCGAAGATCCCCGCAGACTCGTGCCAGCCCGGTCCGAGAGAGTTCCCTGCTGCGTATTCTCTCGCCATCCCGCGCATCGCAGCTCCCGCAGACGGCCATAGGGGCCCCTGTGCGGCGATGAAGACCGTCCGCCGACTTCCCTACCCCAAATGGAACCCAGGCTATTTCCCCTGTAGCTCCCTCACCCCCCCCCCTTCCGCTTTCCTCACGCCGTCCATCGGTGTCCTTCGGTGGATTCGGGCTAAAGCGACTGACGACAGCTTGTTTAGGGGTTCCGGAGGCTAGGTGGGCTGGCTTGACTTTCAAGGGCGCTGCGGTACAATCGGCCGGATTTCGTCGCCAAGGAGATATCCAGACATGCGGAACATGCTCTCCCGCGCAATGCGGGCGGCCCTGTTAAACAGAGGCGTCTTCCGCGACGTTGCAGAGGACCCGACCGCGATTCTGCATCCCACAGGTATCGTGGTCCTAGTGGGTATTGCCATCGGCCTCGGGCTTGAGGGGGCGCTAGCCGATATAGGCAAGCCCGCAGCTGAGCTGGGTAGTATCGTTGACAGGCTGGTGGGTACCTGGCTGGCTATTATGACCACTCTGGTGGGATGGATAGTCTGGGCGGCCGCGGCGTTTGCCACTGGGACCTGGTTTCTGCGCGGTCGAGCCGGCTTCCGCCCGATACTGCGCGCTCTCGGGATAGGCTATGGGCCGGGCGTACTCTTGGTGGCGGCTTCACTGCCGGGGGTGGGCCCGATCGCCCTTGCCGTGGGCCACGTATGGGTCCTTGTTACCGGGGTTGTGGCCGTACATGAGACGGGAGAGGTCGATTGGTTCGGAGCGTTCCTGGCGACGGTCTTGGGGTGGTTCCTCGGCTTCATTGTGCTGCGGGCTGTCTTCCTGTCAGCGTGACTATTCGGATGTCGGACCCGGTCCATTTGGTTTCAACAACCCTGTCACTCTGGAGGGCTTTGCACGAAAGGACCGGGACACTCTCACTCTTTCCTCTCCCTGAATGGACAGGAGGGAAGGGCGGGTTTGAAACCCGCCCCTACGTCCAGGTTGGAGGGCCGGGCCAGCTGTCGTTTCAGTCGGAAAGGAATGCCCAGCCGCCCCAGGCCCCCTTCGGCAGGCTCAGGACAGGCTTCACTCTGTTCAGGGAGACAGAGGCTACCTTTCTTCATTCCAAAGGGATTCAGGATGATAAACCTAACTTGACCGAGCGCTAGGTCTGGCTAGAGGATGACAAGTATCGTTCGACGACATCGTGCTTCGATTCTGTCAGCGACAAGAAGTTCTGGCTGGTGACGGCTTCGATCTCTTCGACCGGCCTATCTTGTAGCTCAGCGAGTTTTATGGCGACATCCCTGACGTGGCGAGGCTCGGTCCAGTTCTGGCGCTTGGCCTTGAATGGCTGAGGGGCCGCGTCGGTCTCCAAAACGACGTGCTCTAGCGGCAGCGCCGCCGCCACCTGCTGTAAGTGGGGAAGCCTGAGGAGGGGCCGGGCTAGCGAGACGTAAAAGCCTAGGTCGATGGCCTGTTTCGCCGTTGTCATGTCGGCCTGGAAGTAGTGCATGGCCCCGCCGACCTCGTAGGCCCGCTCCTCTCGCAGCACCCGCAGCGTCTCGCTGTGCGCCTCCCGGCTGTGAAAGATGATCGGTAGCTTCAGCTCGCGTGCCAGCCCTATCTGTGCCCGGAACGCCTGATACTGAAGCTGCCGGTCGGGTGTTCCTTCCATGAAGTCCAGGCCGATCTCGCTGATCACGAGCACCTTCTCGTTGGAGTTGGCCAGTTGCCTCAATCTGTCGTATGTGGCGCTATCGACGGGGCCATGCAGGTCCATGGGGTGTATTCCCACGCCGGAGAAGAGGTCAGCGAACCTGCCGGCTAGCTGGACGGACCGAGCGGAGGAGTCGACGTCGGTGCCAGCAGAGATGACGAGGCGAACGCCCGCAGCTTGGGCACGGTCCAGGACCTGCGAGACCTCCTCGTCCGTGAACGCGTCCAGATGGGTATGGCAGTCTGTCAGCATTCCTGTGGCCCATTGCAGCTACAAGGGCTACGGCTTATTGAAGGGCGTATTATACTGGCAATTCGGTAGCAGGCTAAATTATACTACTTGGGTCAGATAGGGCCGTAGTGACGTCGAAAGCGATAGACAGGCGAAGCTGAGAAGTATGACATTATGAGACGCGGGCTTTTCGGTACCGGCAGAATTGCAATCGGGCTCATAGCCAGCGGCGCGCTCCTCTGGCTCGCCACGCGGGGCGTGGAATGGGGCCTCGTGGCGGAGAATCTGGCCGGCGTGTCGATGACACTGTTGGCTCTGTCTGTCGTCGTCTTCATGTTCGCGAGCTACCTGAGGGCGGTACGCTGGCGTCTACTATTCACGACCGATCAGATATCCAGCTCCAGACTGTTCATAATCCAGAACGAGGGGATCGGTCTGAACAACGTGCTGCCCTTGAGGGTAGCTAGCGAGGTGACGCAACTCGCCATACTGACACTGCGAGACGGTATAAGAGGCGCCACGGCCCTTGCGACGTTGGGTATGGAGAGGGTCATCGACGTGGTCGCGAGTACCATGATACTAGCCGGCGCATTCTTCCTAGTGCCGCAGCTGAGGGACTTTACCCCTTACGTGTTAGGGGCGATCGGCTTCGCGGTGTTCTTGATCGTCCTTGTAAGGTTGTTGGCCTGGGGCAGCTACGCCCTGGGTTTTGTGAAGCGGATTGCGTTCCTCGCCGCGTTTACGGCCGCGATAAGGGAGGTTGAGCGAGCGCGGTTGAGAATCGCCGCGTCGTTACTAATCAGCGCGGTCTACTGGATGCTTGTCGGGGTCACGTCCTGGATCGTTGCCGTCGCCCTCGATCTTCCGATCTCACCGATCATCGCCACGCTGGTCATAATGGGGACGATCTTCTTCGCCACGACTGTGCCAGGCGCTCCGAGCGCGGTGGGGACCTTCGAGTTCGCCGTGGTCTACGTACTAGCGTTCTTCGGGATCGAGCGCACGGTCGGCTTCGGCTACGCGGTCGTCATCCACGCCGTTTTCTTTCTGCCGCCGACGATTATCGCGGCGTTTTTCCTGCCACGGGAAGGCGTCATATCGCTTGGCCGGGGACGGCGGTCGGCTGCCGCACGTGAGGGGCCAGGCCCCGCGGCCTGATCTTCACAGGCCCTTTCGACGGCTGGACGCGTCTACGACCGCTCGCGGCTTTACAAGAAGTGCCGCTAGGGCCCAGTTTCCTTCGATGTCGCTCCGGATAGGCCCCCTTCGACTCCGTTCACGGCAGGCTCCCTCGATACGTCCCGATGGGGCATCGGGACTACTCCCCTCGATACGGCGCCGTCGGCGCCTATTCGGGACCAACGGGATGAACGGAACTGGGTTCGGGGTTTTGGGCCACACCAATCAGTGTCCGTGCGACCTCGTTCGGGGCAGGCTCCCTCGATACGTCCCGATGGGGGCATCGGGACTACTCGGGATGAACGGGATTGGGCTCCGCTCGAGACTTTCGGCGCAAGGGCCCGCTAGGGTGAATCGGTAGCTGTCACCAGGGCGATGTTGCCCTTCGCAAGCGACACAAGTTCGTCGAGCGCAGCTGGTTGACAGAAGAAAGATGAGCCTGGCGCCGCCGTCTCGATCAGATGCACCATCATCCTGTTCCCGGCCGCGAAACGCTGGGCAGACTGGAACGGTGCCGCCATGTCGACGGACGCGTCCGTAAAGTCACCTATCTCTGAGACTGTAGCCCCCATCTGATCGGCCAGACCCTTCAGATATTCCCCGACGGTCCCTTGTCCATCGAAAAACGAGAGGGTCACTCCGATGCTCTGGCCCGAGACGGGGTCGTCCGCGCGGACGAATCGCTGGGAGACCCAGACGAACGGAGCACCTTGCTCCACAGTCAGCGATTCCTGGGGAGAGATAGCGACGGTCTCGCCTCGTCGGGCAAAGGCCCCGGACACTTGATATTGGCCTGCCTCGGGGCAGTTCGAGGTAACCAGGTCCCAACTCAGAACGAATTCGGCGTCGAGGTCACTGTGAGTGATCTGGTAGCGGGCTGGGGCCTCGGGACCGGGTCCGCTCTCACTGACCGCGGTCTGGGTGGCCTGGGGACTTGGAGCGATCTCCGGGCTCGGCTGTGGGTCCGATGTTGCACATGCAACGGTTGCCAGCGCGGCCAATCCCAGCATACAAACGTGACTCGAGAAAATTCGCATGCTCTGAGCTATGTCACGAGGTGTCATATGGTCTGTGGGATCTGACTGCTCAATGGAACACTGCGCGAGACGCCGAACACCGAATACAGTTCTTCGTTAATGAGGGCCATTTTACGCCTTCGGGTCTGCTAAGTCGATTACGCTATAATCGAACGGCTGTTGATCTCGATGGTATCTGGAGCGTTGTGTGGTCTCTTTACCTCCCGGAAGCAGGTTGGGGCGCTACCAGATCTTGGAGCAGATCGGCCGGGGCGGCATGGCTACCGTCTTTCGGGCGTACGACCCTGAGCTCGATCGACACGTAGCAGTCAAGGTCCTGCCGTCCTTCCAAGCCGAGGACCCGACCTTTGTCGAAAGGTTCAGGCAAGAAGCGCAGTCGATAGCTCGGCTGAACCACCCGAACATCATCCAGGTCTACGACTTCGGGGAAGACAAGGGTTTCACGTTCATCGTCATGGAATACGTGACCGGCGGGACGCTGGCGCGGCACGTAACCCACGCACTAGCGCTAGAAGAAGTCCTCGAATGGGTCTCCCCAATCGCTCAGGCCCTTGAATATGCCCACAGCCAGAGTATTGTTCACCGCGATATCAAGCCGGCCAACGTGCTTGTCGACGAGAACGGGAAGCCCAAGCTCTCGGACTTTGGACTCGCTCGGATGCTCGAGGGAGGCGCCGATCTGACAGGGAAGGGCACCATACTTGGCACGCCGGCATACATGGCCCCGGAGCAGGCGCTGGGCCGACCGGCAGACCAGAAGTCAGACCTCTACTCGCTTAGCGTGATCGTCTACGAGATGTTGGTCGGGCAGGTCCCCTTTCGTGGCGACACTCCCTCTGAGACGCTGATGTCCCATATCCACCGACCCGTGCCTCTGCCGTCGGCCACCGACCCGCGTTTTGACGCGCGCCTCGAAGCCATTCTAGTGAGAGCGCTCTCCAAGGACTCTGACGATCGCTATCAGACCACCAATGAGTTGGTCCAGGCGTTGAGCTCTGCATCGGTCGGTGGAGATAAAGGGGAAGACTCTGGCCCCGCGACCGCCGTCGATCAGGTCATCCCTCTGGCAGGCGCCGATGGGACGACGGGTAGGCGGCTGTCTTCGAGGCTAACTTTATCCCTGGCAGTTCTCGGAGTGGCATTCTTAGGGATCGCTGGCGTAGCGTTGTTCGCGTTATTCGACTCAGGAGAACGGGGCGAAACACGACCGGCCGTGACTCCGACGCCCGCGGGCGCTACTTCCATTCCGACGGTGTTGCCCGGAAACGTGGGGTCAACAGAATCGACGCCTAGCCCCGTTTTGAGCACCATATTTCAGAGGGTCCATGCGATCAGAACGCTGGAGCCGACAGCCCAAGTAGTCCCCAGGTTGGTGTCTTCGGCAGAGCTCAGAGACCTGTTGCTGGAGGCCGAGCGTCGTCGCCAAGAGACGGTTATGCGAGAGCAAGTCGTGGCCTCGATGCTGGGGTTAATTCCGGACGACCTCGACCTTATCCAGCTGGGCCTCGACACCGTTGACGAGCTGTTTCAGCGGGGAGACGGTCGCACGGCCTGGTACGACCGAAAGAGCCAAGAGCTGTATATCAGCGACCGTCTCGGTGACATCGCCTCGTTTGGGGAGCTAGGCATTTTCGACGAGTTCGAGATCGTCGTCGAGTACGCGATGGCACTCTTGCAGCAGCACTTCGATATCAGCGCTCTAGAGAAGAGAGCGGAAAGCGACCTGGACCGCCTAAGTGCTTTTGAGGCTCTGATAATCGGAGATGCCAACACCGTTGGACAGGAGTACATGTCCGCATACATCTCGCCTGACCGTATCGCGGCTTCTCCGCCAGCTGTCGGGGGCCTAGCAGTCGAAAGCGCCCCTGAGTTTGTGAGGGGGAGAGCCCTGTTCGCGAGGTATCCTCAAAAAGTGTGTAAACGGTCAGGCGGTGTACCCTCTCTCTGAACAACACGGGCTCGAGGCCCAAGATACGAGGAGATAGACCGCCCATGAGGAAGGAAAGTACTGAGAGCAGGTCGGAGTCAAGGCCGGAGTGGGAGCAGTTGGAGGATTGGGTGCGAGGCCATGTCCACTGTCCAGGCTGATCCAGGAGTTGCTGGAGGAAGAGGTGACGGAGTTTCTAGGAAGGGCGAAGTCGGCCCGCAGGTCTGAGTCGGACAACGAGAGAGGCTATAGGAACGGATACGGCAGAGCCCGGAGGCTTACGCTGAGTTCGGGAACGGTACAGCTGAGGAGGCCACGAGTCCGCAACACCGAAGAGGAGTTCGAGAGCCGGCTGCTGCCGCTGTTCGTCAACAGGACCAGGAAGGTTGCTGAGCTGATCCCCCAGTTGTACCTACATGGCCTTTCCGAAGGTGACTTCGACCTGGCGGTGCGGGGACTGCTGGGAGAAGAGGCACCGATATCGGCGAGCACGGTAGCCCGGTTGAAGGATAAGTGGAACGATGAGCTTGCCCAATGGCGCGCTAGGCCCCTGGATGACCTGGAAGTGGTGTACATGTGGGTGGATGGAGTCTACGTCAAGGCCGGTCTTGAGCGGGAGAAGGCGGCGATCCTGGTGGTGATGGCGGCCCTGAGCGACGGAAGGAAGGTGGTGGTGAGCGCGATTCCCGGATACAGGGAGTCCATAGAGAGCTGGTCCGATGTGCTCAGGGACATGAGGCGCCGCGGGCTGGAGTGCCCAAGACTGGTAATTGGAGACGGACATCTGGGCATCTGGGGAGCTCTGCGCAACGTCTATCCTCAGGCGGCCGAGCAACGCTGCTGGAACCACAAGATCCTAAACGTGCTCGCCAAGCTTCCAAAGCGACAACAGGACCAGGCCAAGCTCATGCTGCGTACTATCCCCTACGCGCCGACTCGGACAGAGGCTGAGCGGCTCAGGACGGTGTTCACCAGGTGGTGCGGCGACCATTCCTACGAGGCGGCCTCAGAGGCCCTGGAGCGGGACTGGGACCGCATGGTCACCTTCTATGACTTCCCAAAGGAGCACTGGGGGCACCTTCGCACGACGAACCCGGTAGAATCACCCTTCGCGGCCCTCAGGCTTCGGACCGATGCCGCCAAGCGCTACAAGAGGGTCGATCGGGCGATAGCGGTGATCTGGAAAATGTTGATGGTCGCCGAACAGCGCTTCAGGCGTCTGAAGGCCCCTGAGTTGATCGAAGACGTCTATCTCGGTGCACAGTATGCGGATGGAATCGCCATTGAATCAACGGCTGAGAAGGTCGCCGCCTGATGTCGTTTACACACCTATTGACGTAACCTCCTGTTCGCACCTCAGGGCGGAACAAACTTCATCGCGGCCCTCAGGAAAACGGGACAATGGGAAGCCATGAGGCTTGTGTATCGAAATCCTCCGGCATCTACCGAACAGATCATCCATCCTGACAATTACCTGGCCGGAGACGAGCCGGTGGTCGTGTTACTGCCTGACCTTGCCGGCGCTCTGGGCCCAGACTGGCTTGAGAAGCACGACGGCGTGATGGGGGAAAGCTTCCTGAGGGCGTATTTAGCAATATTGTCGTCGGCTGACTTCATCGAGGCGGCAGCCGGGTGGGGAGGCGACCGATTCAGTCTTCTAGAAGGCCCCTCGGGAGAGCGTGCACTTGTGGCGCTTTTCGCGTGGGACACTCCCGGGGATGCCAGTCAGTTCTTCGATCTCGTCACGAGGAGCCCGGGCCAGGCGGGTCAGGCTTTCTTGAATGCGGAGGACGACACGGTTCTGCTCGTCCTCGGCCCCGAGAACGCGGTCGAAGCCATAAGGGCTCACTTCGACAATTTCTGATACGCCTGGTGCTCGGGGGCTAGCCCCTGGCAAGGAGTCTAAGAGACGTAGTAGCAGTACTGGACCCGGTAGTACCAATAGTAGTAGTAGAAGCAGACCAACCAGGAGTTGCTTTCCGTGTAGTCCACCTCGACGTCACGAGGAATCCGAACTCCTTTGCCCCGCAGGTAAGCCTTTGGGTTGGCCTTAAGGCGTGCTAGCTTTACGGGGTCTAGCCCCCCGCACAGTAGAATCCCAGGAAGTGGTGTTAAGAGGGAGAGGGTCTGGAGAAAGAGAGACCACCGCGTCATCCTTAGCGGGCAAAGAAGAAAGCTCGAGAAAGGAGGACAACAGTGGTCAAGGGAAGGATGGACCTGCTGGAGCTATTGCGCAAGGGGGGAATGGACGGTGACGTGGACTTCCTACGGGAGGCACTGAGAGTGCTGGTAGAGGGGATCATGGATGCGGAGGTGTCATCGAGGATCGGTGCTGAGTATGGAGAACGCAGCCCTGAGCGGGTGACCCAGCGCAACGGGTATCGGTCCCGGGCGTGGGATACCCGGGTGGGGACTATGGAGCTGCACATCCCGAAGCTTCGAGAGGGGAGCTACTTCCCGAGCCTGCTGGAGCCACGGGGTCGCAGCGAGCGAGCTCTGCTGGCGGTCATTCAGCAGGCCTACGTGGAAGGGGTATCCACAAGGCGGGTGGATGACCTGGTCAAGGCCCTGGGGTGTGAGGGTATCTCCAAGAGCCAGGTGTCGCGTATCTGTCAGGAGCTGGACGTGGTGGTGGATGGCTTCCTGGGCCGTCCGCTGGACGGTGGACCCTACCCTTACCTGTGGCTGGACGCACTGACCCAGAAGGTCAGGGAGGACGGCAGGAGCGTCAACGTCAGCGTGGTGGTGGCGACGGCCGTCAATGGCGAGGGCAAGCGGGAGATCATTGGGATGGACGTGGGTACCAGTGAAGACGGCGCCTTCTGGCTGGCCTTCCTACGCTCGCTGTCCGCCAGGGGCCTCAGCGGGGTGGAGCTGGTGGTATCGGACGCTCATCAGGGACTCCGCGGCGCCATCGCCGCAGTCTTCGGCGGAGCCAGCTGGCAACGGTGCCGCACCCACTTCATGACCAACCTGCTCACTCGGGTACCCAGAAGAGTCCAACCATGGATGGCCACCATGGTCCGCACCATCTACCAGCAACCCTCCCCCGATGAGGTACACGCCCAACTCGATAGGGTGACCGATCAACTCGGAGACCGGTTCCCTCAGGTGGCCTCTCTACTGGACGAGGCTGGACCCGATATCCTGGCCTTCTCCAGCTTCCCTGTCGCCCACTGGAAGAAGATCTGGTCTAACAACCCCCTGGAGCGTCTCAACAAGGAGATCAGGCGTCGCACCGATGTCGTGGGCATCTTCCCTAACCGACCAGCCGTGCGTCGCCTGGTTGGCCCCGTCCTCGCTGAACAGCACGACGAATGGGCCGTCGGCCGCCGATACCTCACACCCGCCATTCTGATCCTAAACGAAGCTCTTCCGGAGGCCGATCTCGCGGAGGCGACAGCCGCCTAAACAACATCAACAGGATGACGCACTCTTACACCACTTGACGGGACGTGACCAGCCGCACCTCCTCTACGGCGTCCAGGAACTCGCTGGTGGTCCCGATGTCTTGGAGTTTCTTCGCCAGTCCTCTCATGCGAGCCCGCTGTTTAGAAGTGGTCTCCGGGCCTTGGGGCATTCTGCACCTCCTCGCGTGGGGATTCTGAACCGACAGAAAGCCTTCAATGTCTCGCGGCGCGATTGTACTGACTGCTCTCGGTGGGCGTCAAGACACGCGGCTGCCACGCTCAATCGTCGCCTTGGTCCTCCGTTCGTAGGTCTCCGTACGTACGAGCCGGCCGTTCGCTTGAAATGAGGATTTGGGTACCAGCTACCAGCCCAGAGGGAGACTGACACGCAAGTCAAGGCGTGGACTCGGCCATCTGACCCCCGATAGTATGGCTATGAGAGAGTTGGAGCGTCGCCATGCTACGCCGCCAGGACGACACCGCACAGAGATTGCGTCAGCTATTTCCATCTGCTTCGGATACCGCTCTCGCCGAAGCGGTCGAGATCTTAGCGCCATGTGCTAGGCCGCCGTTAGACGAGGCCGATCGCCAGCCTTCGGCCATAAGTGGAAATCGGTTTGTCTCGTTCCCCATTTTCCTGCTCGCTATGTTGCTGTTCATTGCCTTTTCCACTCCCCTTGGGCTGACGACTCTTCACCTGAACCGGGGTGCTGAGTCTGCGGAAGTCCGCAACATGCTGCTGGCAGACCTACGGGTAATGTTCAGGTGTCCTCACAAGACATCAGAGCTTTGGCTGTTCTTAAACCGCACATCAGAGTTTGGGATGACGCCTAACGAGGCGGCCGCCGCAGTATGCGAGTTGAGCACTTATAGCGACGGGCCGGAACTCTCGGCCGGACCCGAGCCATTCACGCCTGCTTGGATAGCGGCTGTAGAAAAGGGGACACTCGACGCCGTCAACGAAAAGCGCGCTGAGAATGGGATGCGCCCACTGATCGGTCATGGCAACCTGGAATTGGCAGCAAGACGGCACTCAGAGTTCATGGGCAGCAGCGGCGTGTTCCAACACAGTTTCGACCCTCACGGCGAGAATATTCTCAAGATACCGGTTGGCTATATAACGCACACGAGGAACGGCATGCCTGCCAGGCGGGCCCCGGTGGGCACACCTGATGAGACAGCGGTAGAGGCAGCCGAGGCGTGGATGGGCAGTCCTATCCACCGTAAGAACATACTTAACAGCGCCTACCGATGGACCGGTCTCGGGGCGACGGTCGTCGACGCGCCGGACGGAGATGGGCAACTAGTCCTGCTGACCCAGAGATTCTCCAGTCGCGAGCCAACAGGCGGCTCTTAAGGCTTCCGGGCCACGACGATCAGGCAGAAGTTGGTGTCCGCCAGCCTCTGCCAGTAGTCGTCCGAGAATCGTTCTCTTGTCGCCTCGCGGGTTGGAATATCCTGTGCATCGAGTAGCTCGAACCCAGCGTCTTCGACTGACTTCAGGTAGGTCTCTCTGGTATGCCGTTCGTTGTGCAGCTGGTAGGTCACTCCGTCCCGACCAAAGAGTGTTCGCACACCTTTGGCGATCGTGTCTGGGTGAAAGTCGGTGATGAGCAGCAGGCCGCCGGGCTTCAGAACGCGGTGAAATTCCCGGGCCACCTGTTCGAGGCCGGAGACATGGCACAGAACAAGAGCGCAGACCGTGATTTCGTATTCGAGGTCATTTACGGGCAGTTGGCGATCAAGGCTGGCCTGAACGAACTCGATGTCGAGGCGCTCGCTGACGGCGGACCTCTTCGCGACTTGGAGCATGGCCGGGTTGGGGTCCACGGCTGTTACCTTAAACCCACGCTTTGCTAGCTTGAGGGCGTACCTCCCGGTCCCGGCCCCGACATCCAGTGCGCGACCGGGTCTCAGTCCTGCCAGGAGGGGCTCCACGCGCTGCTCTTCCAGCTCGATGAGGGCGTTACCTTCGTCGTAAACGTGTGACCAGAGAGAGTATCCCTCTTGGACTGTAACGTCAATTGGCCGAGGCACGTCTATCATAGGTACCCAACGCCACCGATGAGATTACGAACTAGCCCTGCGAGTAGGAGAGTCGACGTCGAGGCCGCTCAGACGGCTGGCTCTCTTCGGAAGTCCTCGATCCCCTCCTCAAGCGCGGACCACGCCAGCAGCGCGCACTTTATGCGGACAGGGAATTGTCGTACTTCTGCCAATGCGCCCAAGGTCCCCAGATCCTCTTGCTCTGCCTCAGTTTCGCTGCGCATCATGCGCCGGAAGCGCTCTGCGAGGGCCTCGGTCTCCTCTACAGTCTTGCTGCTGATCGCCTCCGAGAGCATGGAGGCCGACGCTTGATTGATCGCGCAGCCGCGCCCCTGTACGCCTGTCCGTGATATGCAGCCGTCCTCGAGCACTGCTTGCAGGGAGACTTCGTCCCCGCAGAAGGGGTTGACGGCGCTGGCGGAGATGTCGGGGCTCTCGACTACGGCGGAGTTGCGGGGATGGCGACAGTGGTCGAGGATGTCGTCGCGGTAGAGGTGGTCGAGATCATCCGGCTCCATAGGAGAAGTACCTCAGGGCCTGCTTCGTGGCGTCGACCAGCACGTCTACCTCGTTCTCGGTGTTGTAGACGTAGAAGCTGGCTCGGGCGGTCGCGGCGACGTTCAGGGTGCGCATCAGCGGCATCGTGCAGTGGTGGCCGGTACGGATGGCGATGCCCTGGCGGTCCATGAACGTGCCGAAGTCGTGTGCGTGGACCTCGGAGGAGTGGAAAAGTATTACGCCACCTCTCTCCTCGACGTCTCGGGGGCCGAAGATGTCCAGCTCCTCGAACTCTTTCATGCGCATGAGGGCGTACTCCGTAAGCTCCATCTCGTGCCGTCGGACGTTCTCCATGCCGAGGTCGGTGAGGTAATCAACCGCGGTGCCCAGAGCGATGGCGTCCGCGATGTTGGGGGTGCCGGCCTCGAAGCGCATCGGCAGATCGTTCCACGTCGCGCGGTCGTTCCAGACCTCGAGCACCATCTCGCCACCCCTTAGAAACGGCTCCATGCCTTCGAGTATGTCTCGCTTGACGTAGAGGACCCCTATCCCCGTGGGACCCATCATCTTGTGCCCCGAGAAGGCCAGGAAGTCGCAGTCGAGGTCGTTGACGTCCACGGGCATGTGGGGCACGCTCTGAGCGCCGTCGATGAGCACGGCGGCGCCGACCCCTCGAGCTTTCGCGGCGAGCTCTTTCACCGGGTTGATCGTGCCCAGGCTGTTGGATGCGTGCACGATGGCGACCAGCTTCGTTCGGGCGTTGACAATCGAGTCGACCTCTTGCAGGTCTAGCTTGCCGTCTTCCGTCAAAGGCAGAAACCTTAGCGTAGCGTCCCTGTCCTTTGCCACCTTTTGCCAGGGGAGCAGGTTACTGTGGTGCTCCATCTGGGTTACGACTATCTCGTCACCTGCCTGGATGTGCTCCAGCGCCCAGGTGTTGGCGACCAGATTGATGGACTCTGTCGTCCCGCGTGTCCAGATGATCGACTCCGGGGTGTCGGCGTTGATGAAGGTGGCGACCTTTTGGCGGGCCTCCTCGAACCGGTCGGTGGCCTCCATGCTCAGCGCATGGACACCCCGGTGTACGTTGGAGTTGTACGTTTCGTAGTAGTCCACCAACGCCTGGACGACGCTCCGAGGCTTCTGTGACGTGGCTGCATTGTCGAGGTAGACCAGCGGCTTGCCGTAGACCTGCCGCGACAGGACGGGGAAATCGTCGCGAATGTTCTTGCCGTCTAGCATTCTATTCCTTGACAAGCCAACATTACGAGTCTTGGAGGTGTAGCCAGTTGGCCTGCAATAGCCTGCCGGTGGTCTGGTTTTAGACGCCCGAGCGGGGCGTCTCTACAAAGACCGGCGCGTCAGGCGTCTATCTCGATCATGTCGCCTTCGACCCGCACTGGAAAGGTGTCCACCGGAATTACGGCCGGCTCCTCGGTGACCTGCCCGTTTCTGACGTCGAAGCGGGCGCCATGCCTGGGGCATTCGATCTCGCATCCCACCAGCTCGCCCTGGTCCAGCGGTCCGTCGTCATGGGTGCATATGTTGTCGATGGCGTAGACCACGCCGTCGGCGTTGCAGACCGCGATTTCCCGGTCTCGCACCCTATAGACCTTGACTGTCCCAGTTGGTATATCCGCCAGCCGACCGACAGCCGTGAAAGCCATCTCTCGCTCTTTAGGCCTGTCCGGCCGTCATCAGAGCCGGCTCCGAAGGCTTGGCCGCACCCCGGACTGTGAGGTCCCGGCTACGCTGCACGAGGTCGGCGATACTGGTGGAGTCCAAAACGGTGTGAATGGCGTCCTCCACCTCTCGCCATATACCTCTTTGGCCGCACGCGGGAGACTGGTCACACCCTCCGGCATCGTCGAGGCACCCGATGATTGTCTGCGGGCCTCCGAGGTGTGTCATCACCATCCCCATGCTTATCTTCGAGGGTTCGATAGCCAGCGAGTGCCCGCCCTGGGGGCCGCGTTGGCTCTTGGTCAGCCCCTTCTTGTGCATCGTATGCAGGACCTGGGCGAGGTATGGCTCTGGTATCGCCTGGCGTTTGGCTATCTCAGAGGCGCGCACCGGGCCCTTGTGCTCGTGTTTCGCCAGGTCAACGAGCGCCCTGACTCCATAGTCGACCTGCATTGGGATGTGCATATGCGCTCCTATCTCCGGCTCCTGAACAGCCGGGGGAGACTACTCGGTGGTGACCATGTCCTCTTGTCCTTCGAGCGCGCCGCGTAGCGCGTGCCAGGAGAGGGTGGCGCACTTGATCCTGGTGGGAAACTCCGAGACGCCAGCTAGCACGTCCAGGTCTCCCAGGTCTTCTGTGTCAACTTCTTTTTCCGGCCCTCCTGTCAACAACTGGTGGAAGGCTTCGAACAGGTGCTGAGCCTCACCCCTAGACTTGCCCTTGATGCTTTCGGTCATCAGGGATGCGGAAGCCCGTGAGATGGCGCAGCCCGACCCCTGGAAACCGATGTCCGCAATCGTGTCGCCGTCGAGCATCAGGTCAAGCGTAACCGTGTCGCCGCAGAAGGGATTGAAGCCGTTCGCGGACCTGTTTGAGTTCTCGAGCTTCCGGAAGTTACGCGGCTTCCGGTTGTGCTCCATGATGATCTCTTGGTAAAGCTCTTCAAGCTCAGACATTTTTCTTACCTATTTAGAGCGGCTTTGCCTAGCCCTTCGACGGGCTCAGGGCGAACGGTTGGTGAATGGCCGGTAGGGCTCCGGAGAACAGACGGTCCAGGTGTCGTCGGAGCGACTTGACCCGAACGCGGTCGATGATCTCGCCGGCAAACCCGTGAATCAAGACCTTCTTCGCCGTCTCCTCATCCAGCCCCCGGCTCCTCATGTAGAATAGCGCATCCTCGGCCATCGCGCCCGCCGTGGCCCCGTGGAAGCACTGTACGTCGTCGGCGAATATCTCCAGGCTGGGTTTTGTATTCACCCTGGCGCCCTCTGATAGGAGAAGGTTCTTGTCCGCCTGTTTGGCATATGTCTTCTGGGCGTCTTTTCTCACCAGCACCCTTCCGCTGAAAACTGCCTTGGACTTGTCGGCGAGGATACCCTTGAAGTACTGGTCGCTTGTCGTGTGCGGTTTCGCATGGTCGACATCGATGTGGTTGTCGATGTGTCTCGTTCCCGCCGTAGCATAAAGCCCGTTCAGGTAGCAGGCGCCTCCGGGCGCGTCTAGCAGCACGTTGAGATCGTTTCTGGCCAGGCGGGCGCCGGTCGCGAAGGATGTCGAAGTAAACGTGCTGTCCCGCCCGAGGCGAACGCGCGTGGTCCCGACGTGAAAGGCACTAGGGCTCTCTGCAAGGTATCTGTAGTGCTCGATCTGGGCGCCATCGTCTACGACTATCTCGGCCACCGCGTTAGTGAAGTAGGCCGTGTCAGACAAGCCGACGTAGCTCTCGACTACTGTTAGCCTGCTCTGCCGGCCCGCGACGATCAGGGTCCTCGGATGGGTGACGGTGGGCTGCGCCCGGCCGCTGTTTACGAACACGAGGTGCAGCACAGCTCCTGTGTCGCTCCCTTCCGGTATACGGACAATCGCCCCGTCCCGCAAGAACGCTGTGTTGACGGCCGTGAACCCGTCGTCCTCGACGGTCGCCAGGTGGCCCAGGTGCTCCTGGACCACGGCCCCATCTCCCTGTACGGCGCTCCCCAGGTTAGCCAGTTGCAGCCCCTCTCCGTCGCCTGCGCCTGTCGACAGTTTTGAGGAGAAGACGCCATCGACGAAGACCATCCGCGCCCAGCTCTCGTCCCAGGGAGCAACTTTTTTGATGGACCGCAAGCTCACGTCGTTCGCGTCCGCCTGAAGTGGGTACTCGAAGGTGGCCTTTGCTATCGGAGTGACGTTGGTGTATTTCCAACGCTCGTTGCCGCGGGTCGCGGTCGGGAACCCGAGCCCTTCGAAGGCCTCTAGGCCCTGTTTCCGAATGTCGTTGAGCCACCCCGGCCCGTTTACGGCCGGGTCGTGCTCCAACGCCATGAAGTCGGATACATACTTTTCGTAGCTAGGGAAAGTTTGGACCATTGTTTACTGTCACTGCCTCAGCGTCATTCGAATCGCGTGGGACGGGCCCCTCGATACAGCGCCTCCGGCGCCTACTCGGGGAGAACGGGGGGAGGGCTTTCCGTTCGTGGTGAACTCCGACAGGAGTCGCGAGTCCTACTCGGACTTGTCGAACCACCGGCCCGCTCGAAAAGCCTTTCCTCCCTATGCACTCACCTTCTCGGCAGTCTCAGCGTTCTCGCTGACCCAGCGGTACCCCTTGTCTTCTAGCTTAAGAGCGAGCTCAGGTCCGCCCTTCATCAGGATATGGCCCCCGATGAGAACGTGGATGAAGTCGGGCGTAATGTAGTCGAGGATGCGCTGGTAGTGGGTCACCAGCACTATCGCCTTGTCGGGGCTTCGACGCTCATTGATGACGCTGGCTATCAGCTTCAGCGCGTCGATGTCCAGCCCGGAGTCGGTCTCGTCGAGGAGGGCCAGCTTCGGGTCCAGGATGGCAAGCTGGAGCATCTCGCTTCGCTTTTTCTCGCCGCCGGAGAAGCCCTCGTTGACCGATCGCTTCACCAGCTCAGCGTCAATGCCCACCATCTTGACACTCGCCTTGTATAGCTTGTCGAACTCTCTGGCCCTGAGCTCCTCTTCACCGTGGTGGACGCGGATGGCGTCGAGGGCCGCTTTCAGGAACTGGCGGTTACGTACCCCCGGCAGCTCGACAGGGTACTGGAAGGCCAGAAAGATGCCCTCTCTCGCCCGTTGGTCAGGGGTCAGCTTCAGCAGATCGATCCCTTCGTATAGAATCTCGCCCGCCGTGACCTGGTAGCCGGCCCTTCCGGCGATAACGTTGGCCAGCGTGCTCTTGCCGCTGCCGTTGGGGCCCATGATCGCGTGGACCTCTCCTGGGTTGACGCTGAGGTCGACGCCCTTGAGGATCTCTGCATCATTGGCGGATACGTGAAGATTGCGGATTTCAAGCATGAGTGAGCGCTACTCCTCCGTATTCCATGTACGGTCGTTGCCTGGCATTTCGTCTGGAAGGGCGGGTTTGAAACCCGCCCCTACGGGGGAGACGTACCACGGTACCTCCGAGAGTCTAGATTCTTCGCGGAGTCTATGCTGAGCACTTCGACCATGCTCAGTGTAAACTCCGCTGCAGTGCTCAGAATGACACCAAAACTTGGGACATCTCATCGCGGCCTTCTTGTCTGGTAGGGGCGGGTTTCAAACCCGCCCTATTGCAATGTGATGCTACGCGACCCATTACCCGACGGCGCCCTCCAGGCTCACGCGCAGCAGCTGTTGGGCCTCCATCGCGAACTCGAATGGCAACTCGTCGAAGATTCCACGGCAGAAGCCGTTGATGATCATGTAGTGGGACTCCTCCTCGGAGATCCCGCGCTGCATGCAGTAGAAGAGCTTGTCGTCACTCACCCTTGACGTGGAGGCCTCGTGCTCTATGCGGGCGGTCGCGTTCCGTACGTCGATGTAGGGCACGGTGTGGGCGCCGCACTTGTCGCCGACCAGCAGGGAGTCGCACTGGGTGTAGTTGGTGGCGTTTTCCGCCGACGGCATTATCTGGACCAGCCCCCGGTAGGTGTTGTTGCCATGCCCGGCCGAGATACCCTTGGCCACGATGGTGCTCTTCGTGTTCTTGCCGATGTGGGTCATCTTGGTGCCGGTGTCGGCCTGTTGGTGGTTGTTCACCAGGGCGACTGAGTAGAATTCGCCGGTCGAGTTGTCCCCCTGGAGGATGACGCTCGGATACTTCCATGTGATCGCAGAGCCGGTCTCGACCTGGGTCCACGAGATCTTGGAGTTCCTGCCGAGCGCGTTCCCTCGTTTGGTCACGAAGTTGTAGACTCCACCATTGCCCTCTTTGTCGCCTGGGTACCAGTTCTGGAGCGTGGAGTACTTGATTTCGGCGTCGTCCAGGGCGACCAGCTCGACGACCGCCGCGTGCAGCTGGTGAGTCTTCCTCATTGGCGCTGTGCACCCCTCGAGGTAGCTCACGTAAGAGCCTTCGTCGGCGATGATGAGGGTCCGCTCGAACTGGCCGGTCTCCTCGGAGTTGATGCGGAAGTAGGTCATCAGCTCGATCGGGCAGCGCACCCCCTTGGGGACGTACACGAACGAGCCGTCGCTGAAGACAGCCGAGTTCAGGGTGGCGTAGAAGTTGTCGCTGTATGGGACAACGGAGCCGAGGTACTTCTCGACAATCTCAGGGTGCTTCTGGACGGCCTCGCTCACTGAGCAGAATATGACGCCGGCATCTTCCAGCATCGTCTGGTAGGTGGTGGCTACGGAGACGCTGTCGAAGATCGCGTCTACCGCGACGCCTGTGAGCTTCTTCTGCTCTTCGATTGGGATCCCAAGCTTATTGAATGTCTCGACAATCTCTGGGTCTACATCGTCGAGGCTCTTGGGTCCGTCTCCCTTGGAGACCGGGGCCGCGTAGTAGTGGATGTCCTGGTAGTCTATCGGATCGAAGTTGACCTTGGCCCATCTCGGCTCCTCGTTGTTTCGCCTGAGCCAGTGCTTGTAGGCCTTGAGCCGCCACTCGAGCAAGAAGTCGGGCTCCCCCTTTTTGGCCGAGATCATCCGGACGACGTCCTCACTCAGCCCCTTCGGGGCGATGTCTGACTCGATCTCGGTGACAAAGCCGTACTTGTACTCAGAATCGAGGTCGGATGTGGACGATTTTCGGGATAGTACTTTCGGTGTGGCCACCTGCGGGCTCCTCCCATTTCGAGCCATTTGTTGACTGTTTTGATCAACAACTATTGTAGTGCTACAGCCGGTTTCGAGTCAAGGTTTTCATGCATGGTGGCATAAAAAGCCGTTGTGGTCGATTTCACGAACTTAGACGCGCCGCGCCACCGCTCTTGTTTCCCGCCCGGCCCGCCCCTCGCTCCGCCCGGTCGAGCTGGACGCCCCACCCCGAAGGAGCTAGGGGAGAAGGGACTTTGGGACACGGCGGGTTTCTACGCAGCGTCTGTGGTGAGCAGCCGTCTGATCAGGGCTTTAGACCGCTCGACGTCGACCTCCGCGGCTAACTTTACCGGGCCCCCGCGATAGTTGGCCACACTCTGTCCGAGACGCTCGCCGTCTGCGGTCTCGACTCTCACGGCCGCTTGCTTGTACGTGAGGAGGTCGGGCTGAATGGCGGCGGCGACGGCTAGTGGGTCGCAGAGCTCGTACAACTCTCGGTCGGGATGTAGCTTGAACCAGCTCGTCATGATCCGGTTGGCGAGCGCGGCCGATCGGGAGTCTCCTGCCGCCCATGGCCTGTCCTCCCTGGAGAAGCAGACGAGGTATCCTCAAAAAGTGTGTAAACGGTCAGGCGGTGTACCCTCTCTCTGAACAAGACGGGCTCAAGGCTCAAGAGAGGAGATACACCGCCTATGGGAAAGAGAAGCACTAGGAGCAGGTCGGAGTCAAGGCCGGAGTGGGAGCAGTTGGAGGATTGGGTGCGAGGCCATGTCCAGCGGCTGATCCAGGAGTTGCTGGAGGAAGAGGTGACGGAGTTTCTAGGAAGGGCGAAGTCGGCCCGCAGGTCTGAGTCGGACAACGAGAGAGGCTATAGGAACGGATACGGCAAACCCCGAAGGCTTACCCCGAATCCACCGAAGGACACCGATGGACGGCGTGAGGAAAGCGGAAGGGGGGGTGAGGGAGCTACAGGGGAAATAGCCTGGGTTCCATTTGGGGTAGGGAGGTCGGTGGACGGTCTTCATCGCCGCACAGGGGCCCCTATGGCCGTCTGCGGGAGCTGCGATGCGCGGGATGGCGAGAGAATACGCAGCAGGGAACTCTCTCGGACCGGGCTGGCACGAGTCTGCGGGGATCTTCGGTTGTCCGGTGGGTGGGTCGGTCGCCGACGGTGCCGTCAGGCCGGGAGTGGAATGGCTCGCAGCCGGGCCAAGGCGCGGCTGAACTTCTCAGCCCAAGGCCAGCGATCCGGAAGATGCAGGGTCAACCGGCGTGCCGAGCGGGTGAGCCGTCCGGCCAGGGAGAAGAACCGCCGCCGGAGGGTCTTGGTGGTGGCTATCCGCTCTCCCAGACCGATCCGCGCCGTCCAGCGGGCCAGGTTGTGGGCCATCGTCTGGACGGCCAGCCAGGCGCCGTTGGCGGCGAAGCGGCCCGAGGGGAGATGGTTCAGCCCGACGCCGTACTTGAGGTCGCGTATGGCATTCTCGATCTCGGCGTGGCGGCGATGGTCAGCCTCCAGTTCGAGCAACTCCCCGTCCCGGTCGGTGATGAAGCCATGATAGCTGTATTTGGCGAAGAGGGCCAGTTGGGAACCGGGCGTCGGCTTCACCCGCCGGACGATGAGCCGTACCGGCGCGGCGTCCGCCTCGGCCTGGAAGGGGGTGCAGGTGGTCTCGGCCACATCGGCGGCACCGTCCATCCAGTAAGGAATCGGCGTCCAGGCATCTTCGGGTATCGCCTCGATGAGATTGTGCAGGCTTTTGTGCTGGCGGATGGTGATGGAGAAGCGGACATCCATCTTGCGGCAGACGGCGACCACGGCGTGGGTATAGAAGCCGCTGTCGGCACGCATGGTGAGCTGCCCGCTGGCCCCGGCGTAGCGCACCCGTCCCACCGTCTCCCGCAGGAAGTGGGCGGCGCCGCGGGCGGTGTTGGCCCGGCCCTCGCGCAGCCGGGACATCAGCACGTCTCCGGTGCCGGCGGCGATGGCCGGCAGCGGGTGGTAGCCCCGCTTGCCGGTATAGCCGTGGTGGCGGGCGCCCTCCTTGGCCAGTTCGTAGGTCTCGCAGATGGTGGAGTCCAGGTCAATGGTCAGGGGCCCGTCGCCGGGTCCCGCCCCGGCCTGCCAAGCCCGGGCCAGCAACTCGCGGCTCACCCGGTCGAGTTGACGGACGTGGCCCCACCGGAAGCTGCGCAGGAAGGTGCCCAGGGTGGATGGCGCCTTGACCGTGCCGCCCAGGGTGCAGGCCGTCCCCCCGGTGCGCAACACATCGGCGTCGTCAATGCAGTCGCCCCCAGCCAGCGCAGACGCCACCAGCGTCATCATCTTGTCGCTCGTGTTCGCCCGCCCCGGGGCATCGCCCAGGTCGAGGCGCTGCCGGACGAGTTCGGGCAGGCCGAGGTGCCGCGCCAGGGTGGCCGGAAGGAGCAGCCCGGCATTGGCCACCAAGCGGCGGTCGTCGAAGGTGATTTGGGATCCGGTCGGGGTGGTTGCGTGGCAGCATCTATTGGGTGCTCCTTTTCCGGGGTCGGTTTTTTGCTACAAAATCATTATCCCAGAAGCACAGGAGCACCTTCTTGCCGCCTCAGGACGCTAACCCGACGCCCTCCTTCGGTGGATTCGGGTTAAGGGGAAAAAGCTCGAGCCTTCTCTTTCCCGCAAAGAGTTCGATGTGCTCGACCTGCTCTCCCAGAAACGGGGAGAGGCGTGCAGCAAGGACGATATCGCGGTCGTAGGGTGGCCTGAGCGTAACGACGGGGACGTGGGAGACCAGGAGATCGAGCAGTCGATTCGCCGCCTTCGACTAAGAATCGAGCCTGACCCCTCTCAGCCGCGGTACATCGTCACAGTACGCGGATTCGGATACAAGCTTGCCGACGGCCAGTGAGGCCAAGGGGTGAGCACCTCGACCGGAGCGCGACCGATTGGCCGCCTCTATAGGTTAGCCTGCCTGGGAGCTTTGGGGCTTAACGGCCCGCTCCCACACCAAGTAAGCGGTCCGCTCTTCGCCCTTTATTAGCATCGGCGGTGTGACCAACGACAATCTATCGCCAGCGAGCTCCACGAAGCGCTCCTGTGAGGTACCGGTCCGGTTGGGGAAGAACGCGACCTCGATGTGGTGTAGCACTCGGTTGGCGTCGAATTCGTAGCGTCCGCAGTATCCGATATAGGTGGTTGCCGCCGCTACTTTCTCCTCATCTGTCCCTCCAAGCAGGTCTGTTGAGGAGTACCTTGGGCGGTCGGCGCTCATGATGGAGACGGACATGTAGCCGTCCTGGGTGTAGATGATGTATCCGACGGGGTCTTGGCCGACCGGATAGCTGACCCGGCCATCCTCACCCCGCGCCTGATATGAGACCAGCTTCCAGGTGCCAATGAGCTGTTCATCAGCCATATGTAACTCTCCCGATGTTATTTTAGCCCGAATCCACCGAAGGAGGGCGTCGGGTTAGCGTCCTGAGGCGGCAAGAAGGCGCTCCTGTGCTTCTGGGATAATGGTTTTGTAGCAAAAAAACGACCCCGGAAAAGGAGCACCCAGTAGATGCTGCCACGCAACCACCCCGACCGGATCCAAATCACCTTCGACGACCGCCGCTTGGTGGCCAATGCCGGGCTGCTCCTTCCGGCCACCCTGGCGCGGCACCTCGGCCTGCCCGAACTCGTCCGGCAGCGCCTCGACCTGGGCGATGCCCCGGGGCGGGCGAACACGAGCGACAAGATGATGACGCTGGTGGCGTCTGCGCTGGCTGGGGGCGACTGCATTGACGACGCCGATGTGTTGCGCACCGGGGGGACGGCCTGCACCCTGGGCGGCACGGTCAAGGCGCCATCCACCCTGGGCACCTTCCTGCGCAGCTTCCGGTGGGGCCACGTCCGTCAACTCGACCGGGTGAGCCGCGAGTTGCTGGCCCGGGCTTGGCAGGCCGGGGCGGGACCCGGCGACGGGCCCCTGACCATTGACCTGGACTCCACCATCTGCGAGACCTACGGACTGGCCAAGGAGGGCGCCCGCCACCACGGCTATACCGGCAAGCGGGGCTACCACCCGCTGCTGGCCATCGCCGCCGGCACCGGAGACGTGCTGATGTCCCGGCTGCGCGAGGGCCGGGCCAACACCGCCCGCGGCGCCGCCCACTTCCTGCGGGAGACGGTGGGACGGGTGCGCTACGCCGGGGCCAACGGACGACTCACGCTACGGGCCGACAGCGGGTTCTACACTCATGGCGTGGTATCCGTCTGCCGCAAGATGGATGTCCGCTTCTCCATCACCATCCGCCAGCACAAAAGCCTGCACAATCTCATCGAGGCGATACCCGAAGATGCCTGGACGCCGATTCCTTACTGGATGGACGGTGCCGCCGATGTGGCCGAGACCACCTGCACCCCCTTCCAGGCCGAGGCGGACGCCGCGCCGGTACGGCTCATCGTCCGGCGGGTGAAGCCGACGCCCGGTTCCCAACTGGCCCTCTTCGCCAAATACAGCTATCATGGCTTCATCACCGACCGAGACGGGGAGTTGCTCGAACTGGAGGCTGACCATCGCCGCCACGCCGAGATCGAGAATACCATACGCGACCTCAAGTACGGCGTCGGGCTGAACCATCTCCCCTCGGGCCGCTTCGCCGCCAACGGCGCCTGGCTGGCCGTCCAGACGATGGCCCACAACCTGGCCCGCTGGACGGCGCGGATCGGTCTGGGAGAGCGGATAGCCACCACCAAAACCCTCCGGCGGCGGTTCTTCTCCCTGGCCGGACGGCTCACCCGCTCGGCACGCCGGTTGACCCTGCATCTTCCGGATCGCTGGCCTTGGGCTGAGAAGTTCAGCCGCGCCTTGGCCCGGCTGCGAGCCATTCCACTCCCGGCCTGACGGCACCGTCGGCGACCGACCCACCCACCGGACAACCGAAGATCCCCGCAGACTCGTGCCAGCCCGGTCCGAGAGAGTTCCCTGCTGCGTATTCTCTCGCCATCCCGCGCATCGCAGCTCCCGCAGACGGCCATAGGGGCCCCTGTGCGGCGATGAAGACCGTCCGCCGACCTCCCTACCCCAAATGGAACCCAGGCTATTTCCCCTGTAGCTCCCTCACCCCCCTTCCGCTTTCCTCACGCCGTCCATCGGTGTCCTTCGGTGGATTCGGGTTTAGACTGAAGGGTATCACGCCGCTAGTCGGAAGGAGAAACAGTAATGCCAAAGCCAAACATAATCTTCTATCACGATGGGCGTCACCCGCTGATCTACATGTACGAGCCGCCTATGCAGAAGGAAGAATACGAGGCCGCTATCGACGAGCTGGCCGGCACATCGATCGAGGCCGTGACGTTTTGCCTGGGGGCGGGCCGGGTCTTTCTTCACGATACGAAGGTGGCCGAGTTCTGGGGCCACAACGTAGACAAGTGGCCGAAAATAACCCGGCACCGCACGCATTTGAACGCGAAGTCACTGATCGAGGCAGGCCACGATCCTCTCAGGCTCGTTTGCGACCGCGCCCACGCGAAGAACATGCTGCTCTATCCGTCCCTGATAGCGCAGGGGGGTAGCGACGTGCGGCACGAGACGCACCTCTGGGACCGCTCTTCAAACTTTCGATATGAGAACAAGCATCTTGAGATAGGCGCGAGGGGCGACCTGGGTTCCGGATTTCCCTTCCCGGACAATCTGGATTTCAAACATGAGGCCGCAAGGAACGAACGGTTTGCAGTAATCGAGGAAGTGCTGAACAACTACCCCGTGGACGGGTTCGAGTTGCAGCTGCAGGCCAGGCCCCGATTCTTCCATCCCGACGAGGTAGAATCCGGACGCGGCATCATGACCGATTGGGTCAGAAGGGTCTATGAGGAGGTGAAGAAAAGCGGCCCCGACCGAGAGCTCGCGATTCGGGTCCCGCACCGCTTGGAACAGTCCCTGGCAGTCGGCCTGGACGTTCGCGAGTGGATCGATCAAGGCATCGTGGACGTGCTCATCGGATACGACATCGACGCGGAGCACTGGGTGAACACGATGGCCGACTTTCGCCCTCTCGTGGAGGCCGCCAAGGGGTCCGACTGCCGCGTTATCGTGGCAATATCCAGTATGGTCGACTCAGACCGCTACGGCGAGGCGCCGATCGAGATGGTACGCGCGACAGCCTGCAACTACTGGGCGCAGGGCATCGACGGGCTCTTTATGGGCCACTGGTTCCGCGCCTGGCCCTATCAGGCGTCCTTCTACGAAAAGCTCCGGGAGCTGCCGCACGCGGATGTGATGGCGCCAAAGGACAAGTACTACACTCTGCGTACTCTGAAGGCGACCGGCAATCCGCTGGACCCGAAAGGCGAAAAACCACTCCCGGTAAACCTGGAGGTAGGTGAGCCCGTCAAGCTTGATATCACGATCAGCGACGACCTTCCACGGTGGGGTGACATGGGGCGCGTGCACGAGGTGCTCCTGCGTCTTCGTATAGAGAACGTTACGGAGCGGTCGCGTCTCAGCTTCAAGCTTAACGGCAACGAGATACCGGACGGTCTGCTGCGAAAGATCAACGAGATATACCGGATGACCTCGCCGCGTCACAAAGTCAACGGTGGCTACTGGTTCATATTCAGGCTCGACCGGGACCACTGGCCCGTGGAAGGAACAAACAACCTGGAGGTAACCCTACTCGAGGTCGACCCGGACGTCATCACAACTCCTCACTGCAACATATGTGGACCTGCATTCCCCCACATCCGAGACGTAGAACTCGAGACCAAGTACCTGATGGGCAAGAACTTCCATCGCGGCTACGTTGACCCTGACGTCGGCCCCGGGTTCTAGGTCGTGGCGGTCTCCAGCCTCAGGTCGGCCCACGGATCCACAGCAGAGGGTGGCCCCTGGGTGCCCCGGCTATTCCGAATAGAGCCCGCGGCCTGTTGCCGCCTATTCTAGTAAGTCGCTGCCGCGTCTATCACCCGAGATGCCTCGCGGGCTCGGACCTATAATCGCCGCGAGGACGCCATGCAAAGCGGGAGACGTGCTCGTTGGAAGTCCGCTCGAGCACATCTGCCACCAGACTTCCCAGGATGGGGGCGAACTTGAAGCCATGGCCGCTGCCACCGGTGGCGACAACCAGTCCCTCCCGGGCGGGATCGTGATCGATCCAGAAATTGCCATCCCAGACGTCGCAATACAGACAGTACCGGCTGCCGACGAGCGGTGCCTCAGCAAGAGTCGGGAATGTATCCCTCAGAAACTCACGGAAGCGCGCCTCCTCGGCCGGCGGCACGTCCCGCAGGTCGTCGACGGCCATCCGCTGTCCCGGCCCGTGATTGCTGACCTTCACTACCCCGTCCGCCGTAGCTGGGAAGCCGTACCATCCAGTGCGTGATATGTCGGCCGCCCAGGGCGGGAAGTGGGGCGGCCGGTAGTCAGCGGCATTCCCGGGCTGGAAGTAGAGCACGGGCTGGCCGACCGGCCACATCATCTCCCGTAGGTGAGGCAACAAAAGCGGTGTCCAAGGTCCCGCGGCGATCACAACGAAGTCGGCGCGCCGCTTAGTACGGTCTGCGGTTACGACTCCGACGGTGCGGCGGCCGTCCTCGATAAGGCCCACCACCGTCGTCCCGGTGGATACCGACACGCCGACGGCCCGAGCCTCTTCGACCAGACGCTCTACCACTTTGTCCGCCTCGACCCAGCCACCCCGTGGGCTGAGAAAGCCGTCCGTATACGCATCGGACGCCCATGCTGGGAAGCGGCGCCTCAACTCGTCCGGGCTGATCCGCTCCGGGCCAACGCCTCGCCGCTTCAACAGCTCGAAGCTTTCATACTCGAACGTGCCCGGCCGCATCGCTCTGCTTGTCATGATGAGAAACCCATCTTTATGGTAGAGTTCCTCGCCCCACTTTATATTCCAGCGGCCCCAGCCCTCGATCGATTCCTCGGCGAGGTCCGTAAACAGCTCGTCGTCGCCGTAGTCCATGCGCACGATCTTGCTGATATCGGTGGACGTGGCGAGAGGATGCGGCAGGGGACCGGGGTCCAGTAGGGAGACGCCGTACCCCCGGCGGCGGAGCTCCAGCGCAGCGGTCACGCCAAAAATGCCTGCTCCTACTACGATGACGGAATCACCGCGCTCAGGACTTGCCGCTGGGTTCATACTACCGGCTCGCCGAAAGAAGGGCCTCTGCGTAAGGGCCCTGGGGGTCGCCCCAGATTATGACCAGCTTGAGGGGTACGGGCCCGGTGTTCCGAAAGCCATGGTCCGCCCCGGGCGGGACCATGATAGCGTCGCCGGCGGAAATCGGTACATCTTCACCATCTACCTGCATCTCCCCTTTACCCTGGAGGAAGTAGTAGATCTCTTCCAAAGGGTTGGGGTCCTTGTGGACGTGGCTTCCTTCACTTGCCCCGAGTTCAAGCTCCCACACTTCGAGGCGAATTGGCAAGCGGCTGGCCTCGGCGAAGAGGGGGCGTCTGGTGATTGCGCCGTCCCCTTCGTGGATAGGTCCGGATGTCACGACGTCGGACGCCTCGCTCTGCTTCCAGTACACCTTGATTCCTCCTGTCGTTGTGGCGAGCGACGAACCAGCTACGCCTCGGCGGGGCCTCGGTAGACATCTGCCGATGCCTTGCTCAATCGCTCGCTCGGCGGGCGTCAGGTCAGGTCAGAGCTGCCCTGAGCTGGTCCAACGTGATGTTGCCCCCGCTGATCACCAGGGCTACCTTCTTTCCCTTCAGGCGGTCCTTGATCTTCACTGCCGCCGCGAGGGAGGCCGCGCCTGCGTGCTCCGTAAGGGTATGGGTATGCTCGAGATGCAGGACGATGGCCCGCGGCAGCTCCTCCTCCGAGACCAGGACAAAGTCGTCTAGCAGGTCGCGGAGTATCCGCTGGGTCAGCTCGAACCCGATGCGGGTCGCTAACCCCTCAGCCGCCGTCTCCATCCTGGACTCGACTACGCGGCCACCCTTCCATGACTGGTAGGCTGCGGGCGCGCTGGCCGCTTGCACGCCGATTACTTGTTTTTGTGAGTCCAGGCTCTTGGCGGCGATGCAAGCGCCCGCAGCCCCGCTTCCGCCACCGACGGGCACGATTATCACGTCGACGTCGGGCAGGTCCTCGAGGATCTCCAAGGTATACGTCCCGACGCCCGAGACCAGGAGAGGCTCATTGGCCGAGTGGATGTAGCGGTAACCCTCTTCTCTCGCCAGCCGCTCAGCATGCTCTCGCGACTCGTCGAAGTCGCGGCCGTGGAAGACGAGGTTGGCGCCCAGCAGCCGCATGGCATCGACCTTGCCCGGGTTGGCGTCCACGGGCACGACCACGTTCGCCACAAGTCCAAAGGCCGCGGCGGCATAGGCGATCCCCTGTCCGAAGTTGCCAGTCGATGAGACGATAACGCCGCTGCGCCTCTCCTCGTCGGTAAGCTGCGAGATGACGTTCAGCGCGCCCCTGAGCTTGAACGAGCCTAACGGCTGGTGGTCCTCATGCTTCCCATAGCCCTCGGCGCCGACCAACGCGTCCAGGGAGCGGTAGCGGTGGAGAGGGGTCCGAACGATGTAAGGCGAGATACGGTCTCTCGCCTCCTTGATGTTCTGGAGCTCGGGCAGGTACGTCAACTACTGTTGAGCCTCATCACCGTGTCTTCAACTCATCGTGAGTTCAGCGAGACCTCAAGAAGACTTCGCTGCCTTAGTGGGGGAAAGTCACTGTTCGTGGAGTTCGGGGAACTTGAACCCCCATACCTTCCCGACACAGTGTCGGGAGTCTTTACTGATGAGATATCGGTGGTGGAGCTGGAGGGATTTGAACCCTCTACCTCGTCAATGCCATTGACGCGCTCTCCCAGATGAGCTACAGCCCCACAAGTCAGGCCAGAAATGAGCGGCTACCCCCGCGAAATATAGCAAAACGCCCTTGACGCCGCAAGGAGTAGGGGGGTCACCAGTATCGCGCGATGGCCTCTTCCGCTTTCGTCATGATCTCCAGGACGGCCGGTTGGCCCGCCTTGTTGGCGGCGAGCCCGTTGCGGATAGCCGGGGCTATCTGCGCGGGTGTCTCCACACGTTGGGCGTGGGCACCGAGTCCATCGGCCACCCTGGCGTACTCGCCCGACAGTTTGTGGCTTTCCCAGAGCCTCGCGGCGTTGGGAAGGTACTTGTCGTAGTGGGTCATGACGCCGTTGTTAAGGATTACAGTGAGGATCCCTATGTTGCACCGCGCGGCCGTCTCGATGTCCATTCCGGCCATGCCGAATGCCGCGTCTCCCATCACGTTTATTACGTTCTTGTCCGGAGCTGCCAGCTTGGCACCGATCGCCAGGCCCAGCCCGTAGCCGAGCTGAGTTGACTTGCCCCACCCGATATACCCCCAAGGCTTAACCGGCTGCCAGAAAGGGACGAGCTGTTCGCGGGGAAAGCCCGAGTCGTGAGTGATAATCGTGTTGGCGGCCCCTGCCTCTTTCGCCAGCTCGGTGAAAACCCGATAAGGGCTAATGGGTACCTCGTCCGACGTCAGCCTCGGGTGCCACTCGGCCTGAAAGGTTTCGTTAAGCTTGCGGACCTCGTTCACCCGGCCGTTGACGTCTCCGAGCCCCTTGCCACCGGTCTGTCTCTTGACCTCCTCGATCATCTGGCGAAGCACAAGCTTGGCGTCGCCTATGGCGCCGAACTCTATCCTGTACGCCTTGTTGATGTCCTCCGCGCAGTTGGTGGACTGCGCCAGCGTGACTCCGGGGGGCATTCGAACATTGAAATTGGAGAGGGTCAGGCTTGTACCCAAGCAGAACACGAAGTCGGTCTTCCTCAGAAAGTGGTCCACCGCCAATGGCCCCGAAGCGGCCCCCGTGCCAAGGGACAGAGGGTGGGTTTCCGGGAACGCACTCTTCCCAGGCAGCGTGGTGGTCACCGGAATGTTCGTCAGATCGACGAACTCAACCAGCTCTTCGGTCGCCTCGGCGTAAAGGACGCCCTGACCGACGTTGATGATCGGACATGAAGCCTTGAGGAGCGCGGTTACGAGGTCTCGCACATCGTCGGGGTCTGCTCCCGACTTGTGCTCGCGGACCGGGGTATAGTCGATCGTGTCGCCCGGGAACTCCTCGAGCCCAACGTCGTCCGGGATCTCCAACAGCACCGGGCCGCGTCGCCCGTGTTTCAACTGGGTGAAGGCCCGTCGCATCATCTCCGGTATTCGTTCCACCAGATTGATGTGGCCGGCCCATTTCGTGATCCCACGGTAGTTGTCTGCTGCCTCGAAATTCGGGCGTACGCCAACGCGACTACGCGCTTGGCCGCCCGGCAGGAGGAGTATAGGGACTGAGTCGGCGAAGGCCTGTGCCACTCCCCCAAAGGCGTTCTCGGCTCCCGGCCCGTGCTGCATGCAGAATACGCCGATCTTCTTGCCGCTGGTGATCCGGCTGAATCCATCCGCCATGTTGACGCCGGCCCGCTCCTGGCGGCAGATGATCGGCCTTATGCCCTCCCGTGCCGCCGCGTCGATGAGCCATTGATTCGGGAAGCAGGCCATCCATTCGACACCTTCCGCTTTCAGGATCCTAGCGATGACGGTGTTACCGTCCATTCAGACACTCCTTGAGAAAGATTATCGGTCGTCGTCCGCGTCAGAGTCTGAGGCAAGAGCTGCGTGGCGATCTTCAGTCGCCGATGCTCGCGAGGGTCTCTTCGATCGGCCGGTGGATGCAGGTGAAAATCGGCGTGTCGCTCAGGGTGTAGCGACTGGCCTCGGTCTCCCTCAGGTCCATCACCAGGTCCAGAAAATCAGACGGCTTGTCAGTCTCGAAGGCTACGACGAACTCCTGGTCATCCAGTCCAAAAGAGTAGCTAGTATTGATCTTGACCGAGGGGTATTCGTGTCCGATCCGGAAGTGGTCCTTCATCATGCGCTGACGTTCCTTTTTGGGGAGGACATACCATTCACGCGTCTTGAGGAAGGGATAGACTACAAAATACTTGGCATTTCCGGGATTGAGCTTCTGACTTTTGCCTTTCTGCCCTTCGTGCTGGTGATTTTCAACATATTGGGACTGGCGTGTCATCGACAAATAGGAGTAGGGCTGTCTGAGGAATCTTCCCAGACGGGTGCTCCACAGGTGCGTTGCCGCTTCCTGGAGTTGCTCTAGGCTGTCCGCCGCCTTCCACAACATGAAATCGGCGTCGCCTCTAAGACCGACCAGGCTGAAGCTGCGGAGGAACATCCCCGAGGCCTGCTCGTCGACCACGGCGCAGAACTCTCGCCTGTCCAACTCCTGCTCTTCCGGAGGCAGCCGACGCCACAACGGGTCGACCGAGTAGAAGTCGTATTTGACGAACTGGCGGCCGTTGGAATCCGCCATGAACACCTCCCGTGCGGTGGTTGGCTTCCCCGAGTTCCAATTGTATCATTGGCTTCCGGCAGCGGTCGATGACTTGATGCCGAAGAGTTCGCAGGGTTGACCGATATTACGGCCGGTCTTACCCTTGCGGGACCGGTCACCGTCTTAGGTCCGTAAACTCCACAGCGAGGCTGCGATGCAAGTTATTTCACTCGAGCCCGTCGATTCCGTCACGGTCACAACGCTGGTCGACAACGCCTGTGACATGCTGCTGCAGGACATAGGGCCGGCCAGGCGACCGCCTATGGCCGGCCCTGGAGTGCTCCGGACGGAAGCGGCCTTTCTCGAGGGTGGAGAGGCGTTCGACGCCCTTCGGGCGGAACACGGCTTCTCGGCTCTCGTTACCGTCGCGAAGAACGGGCGCGAGCGCCGAGTCCTTTACGACGCTGGACTGACGCCGGACGGCCTGGTCGAGAACATGCGACGGCTGAGCGTCTCGCCGAAGGACATCGAAGCCGTCGTGCTCAGCCACGGTCATTGGGACCATACAACCGGGATGGACGGCCTCGCCCGAGCCCTAGGACGGGTGAACCTTCCAGTCATAATCCATCCAGAGTTCTGGAGCCGGCGGCGAGTCGCCATCCCCGGCCGGGACCCCTTCGAGCTGCTTTCCACCAGCAAGTCGGCGCTGGTCGGTGCAGGGTTCGAGGTTATAGAGGAGAGGCAGCCATCTTTCCTGCTTGACAGCTCCCTGCTCGTCACTGGGGAGGTTGACCGTACGACAGACTTCGAGACAGGTTTCCAGGTCCACCAGGCCTTTCGGAACGGCGATTGGACGCCCGACCCGCTGATCCTGGACGACCAGGCCGCGATTCTCAATGTTCGTGGCAAGGGGTTGGTGGTGATTACCGGGTGCGGCCACTCAGGACTGATCAACATCTTACGCCACGCGATGAAGCTGACAGGTGAGACGAGGCTTTACGCCATCATAGGGGGCTTCCACCTGAGCGGCCCGGCGTTCGAGCCTGTAATCGAAGCGACGTGTGCGGCCCTGTCTAAAATGGCCCCTCAGGTTATCGTCCCGGGGCACTGCACAGGCTGGCGTGCAATACATACGCTGGCAGCCAGGTTCCCAGACGCATTCGTTCCAAACAGCGTCGGCACCCGGTTCGAGCTCTAGAGTGTGACTAGACCGCCCCGTACGCTGTTGTCCATTCCGACGAGGACCTCTTCGGATGCCTGATGGTGGAAACACCCGACTCCGGGTTCTGGTCGGCGGCCGTGTCCAAGGCGTATTGTTTCGCGATTTTGTGCTGACCCACGCTCAACGGCTGGGGGTGGTGGGCACGGTCTGCAATCTGCCCGACGGCCGGGCTGTCGAGGTCGTAGCCGAGGGGTCGCGCCCCGCCCTAGAAGGGCTATTGACGTTGCTGCGCGACGGTCCGCCGCACGCCAATGTTCAAGGTGTAGACCTCGATTGGAGTAAAGCGCGAGGGGAGTTCAGCTCGTTCCGGGTTGTCTAGCCTGATGCTGAGCCGAGGACCTTACAGCGGCTTGTTCAGCAGGCCTCCGGCGGTGAGCCAATAGAAGACGATGTAGGCGCCGGCGAGGATCATGAAGCCCGCGCCCGCAGGCTGGATATATGGCAGTAGCTCGCGTAGCCCTTTGACGATCGTGCCTTTGAACAGGGCTATCCCCAGCGTCAGCACCAGGATCACCGAGCCCATCCCCAGGGCGTAGAGGAGGAACTGGCCTATCGAGCCTAGCGAGCCGCCTGAAGCCAGGCTGATGCCGGTCACCGCCATGAATATGGGGAGGGTGCAGCTGAGCGATGCGGTCGCGTATGCTATTCCGAACAGGAAGAAGCCACGAACACTGACCTGAGTGGGGTCTCCGATGCGGGCTGCGGCCTTCTGGGCGAGTCCGCTATATATCTTGCCGCCGCTGAGCAGCCACGCACCGGCCAGCGCTAGGAGCACTCCGATGCTCATACCGATCCACGGAACGGCGCCGAGTACTGATCGTGCGCCCGCCCCGATGACCACTCCGGCCAACCCGAAAAGGAGGACAAACCCAGCTGTAACGACGCCTCCCACCAGTACGGCCTTTCCCAGTCGGTTGACGGTAGATGGCTGGAGCTCGGCGTCCTCACCGGAGCCCACGTACATCGCAAGGTAAGCGGGCAACATTGGGAAGCCGCAAGGGTTGACTGTGGACACCATCCCTGCTGCAAACGCGATTCCGAACGGAAGGAGTAAGCTGACGTCCCCCAGTCGCCTGCTCGCCTCCGACGACAAGCCCTCAACGCCGCCCACCACGCCTCCGCTAGGCGAGCTCGTCAGGATTGCCCCGATCACCGCCACGGCCAACGCTAGACCGGCCGCCAGGATCGGCAGCACCGCTCCCTTCAAGCTTCTAGCGCGACTCCAACTCCTAGCCCGATCTAGTGTGGCTGATATGGTGCTCACTCTGTCTCTTTCGCCCATCGCTCAACTATATAACATGGCCACAACGTGGTGCAAACTCGATTTCTGTCCACTGCACCGATGAGTCGAAAGCCGACTCCTTATCTCTTGGTTAGATGTGTCGAACATAAATACGGATTCGGGATAGACATGGTTTGGGTGCTGGCTAGAATCCGTTGACAGTTGAGGGGCCCCGCTGTTAGACTAGCTAACAACATTATGGCTATCGTCTTGAAATTGACCTGTCAGTGTATGAACAGCCCATAGGGGCCGGTGTACGCTGCTTCATATTTAGAAAACGCTGCGCCCCGCTCAATGTTAGCGGGGCGTCGTCTTGAGACTGAGGGCTCACGCCTCGTGGCCCGTCAGCACAGAGAGGTGTTAACGCTATGACACAGACAGAGTGGAAACCCCGCGCAGAGGCAGTTATCGAGGTGCGCCCTGAGGAGATCGACGATTTCGAGCTTCAGGTAAAAAGGTTCAGGGCAGGCGAGTGGGAAGAGACGCAGTTCCAGGCGTTCAGGCTAAAGCAGGGTATCTACGGCCAGAGGCAACCGGACGCCCAGATGGTCCGGATAAAGGTCCCATTCGGCGGTCTCACGGCTGACCAGCTGGACGCATTGGGTGTGGCAGCCGAACGCTTTGCCCCGCTGAAGAAGGGCCACGTAACGACACGGGAGAACTTTCAGTATCACCACATCAAGATCGATGACACTCCAGAGTTCATGCGCGTGATCGGCGACGTGGGTCTGAGCACTAGGGAAGCGTGCGGCAACACGGTGCGCAACGTAACCGGGTGCCCGCTCGCAGGAGTGTGCTCAGACGAGCCCTTCGACGTCACTCCGTACGCGGCGGCATATGCCCGTTTCTTCGTCCGCCACCCCTTCACCCAGGCGTTGCCCCGGAAGTTCAAGACTGCCTTCTCGGGTTGCGAGCGGGACTGCGCGATAACCTCGATCCACGACATGGGCTTCATTCCCGCGATCGTGGACGGCAAGCGTGGGTTCAAGGTCTTTACCGGCGGCGGCACGTCGATTATGCCGAAGCTGGCGCCTATGCTCTACGAATTCGTGCCAGTAGAAGAGTTCCTGAAGGTCACCGAGGCGGTAATTCGCATCTTCCACCGCTCTGACGAGCTTCGGAAGAACCGGATGAAAGCGCGAATCAAGTTCTTGATCGCGCGGATCGGAATCGATGAGTTCCGAGGCATGGTCGACGAGGAGCTGAAGCAGCCGTGGGCGGAGAAGTCGTTCGACCCGACGTCGCTTCTGTTCGAAGAGGTCGAGTCCGAAGATGCGCCCGCGGCGTCGCCGGCCGGCTACCACACCAATGGACATCTGCCCGAGTTCGAGCACTGGGTGTCGTCGAACGTTGAGGCGCAAAAGCAGCCGGGGTACAAGGTAGCTACCGTAAAGCTGCCACTGGGAGATATCCAAGCCGAGCAGTTCCACCAGCTCGCCGATCTTGCCCGTAAATACGCGGGTGGCCGCGCGCGGATCACCCATCAGCAGAACCTGGCGTTTCGCTGGGTGCCCGAGCAAGCACTGTTCGAGCTGTGGGAGAAGCTGAATGAGATCGGACTCGGCGACTCGGGGGCGCACGAGATCACCGACGTGGTCGGCTGCCCAGGCACCGATAGCTGCAAGCTGGGCATCACGTCCTCCATGGGTCTCGGCAGGGCTGTCGGGGACACCCTGAAGGAGATGGACATTTCAGACCCTCTCGTGAAGCAGATGCATGTCAAGATGAGCGGCTGCCCGAACGGGTGCGGACAGCACCACGTTGCCGACATCGGCTTCCATGGAGCGGCGGCCAAGGCGCCCGGCGGCCAGGTCCCGGCCTACGAGCTGTTCCTCGGCGGCAGCTATGACGAAGGTGACTCGCGGTTCGGCCTGCGAGTTAAGACGAAAGTGCCGACGAAGAGAGTGCCAGACGCCATGAAGCGGATACTGTCGTTCTACCAGGAGGAGCGCAACGACGGTGAGCTGTTCAAGGACTTTGTGGCACGTCTGGGGGCACCGGCCTTCGAGCCCCTGCTGGCCGAGTTCAAGGAGGTCGGCGAGCTCAACAGGGAGACCATCGATAGCTACATGGACTGGGACAAGACGGTAATCTACAAGCTGGAACGTGGTGAAGGGGAGTGCGCTATCTAGAACGAACAGGCCCTCACCGCTAACTGAAGAAGGGTCCCGATACCGCATCGGGGCCCTTCTTCTGTCTATCAACAACGCGGACTTGGACCTAGCTTTCGCTCGTTACCTCGTCCTTCGACGGAAGCGCTCCCACCACGGCCTTGCTTCCTCGTCGATCGCTCTACCACGCCATCGCTTTTCGACCTGAGTCGGACGGACGAAGAACATGGCGTATCCGATGATAAACAAGATCAGACCCGCCCATCCCAGGAGTCCCGCGAAACCGAGCCCGAACGCCCCCACGAGCAGGGCCGATAGGACAAGGACGACAGCCGCGAGCATGACACGCCCAGGAGTGATCGACCACGTCTTGCCACCCACGGATTGGATCGCGTGAAGCCAAACGAGCTTGAGGAAGTTGCGCTTGGGGCCACTGGCTCGCGCTGAGGAACCGAGTTCACTAGCCTGCTGCAAGATCTCTTCGATCTCTCTCTTATAACGCTCAGACATCCTCTTCACCCCTTCGCAACGCCCTGCAAAGCTTCCTGATCCTGAGCATTCGATGGTTTTCTGGCTAGTGGTCGATGGAGGTAGTGGAGCCTGTCGAATTACGGTGAAGTTCAGTGCTCGGGAGAGGAGTCAGACCTTGAGTGAGCAACCCCACCTTCAGTTGAATCGTAACCGGGGAAAGAGGCCATGTCAAGGTGGTGTTGTCGGTCTGCCGACCGGTGCAAAGTATCTGTTTCGTCTCAGGTATTGGAGAGGTTCGTCCGACCGGTTGGATGCTCCGGCATTGCATGCTTCGCCGCCGACTATCATGGCGTGAATGCCTCGTTGAGATTGCTGCCAATCGACGTGCCAGGCGAGATGCCGCCACCGATGACATAGATGGTGTCTCCAACGACGGCGGCGCCGAGTCCGTGCCGGGAGGTGGGCATCGGGGCCAGCTGCTCCCAGGAGTCGTTGGCCGGATCATATGCCTCATTCTCTTCAAAGGTGCCACTGCTTCCCTCACCTCCGAATACGTAGACCCGGTTGTTCAGTGTTGCCGCCGCAATGCCGCTGCGTGCGGTTGGCATCGAAGCCTTGCTAGACCAGGTGTCCGTTCGAGGGTCATAGACTTCGTTCAAATTCAGATTAGCCCCGCCCTGGCGGCCGCCAATCGCGTATATCTTTCCATCGACAACGCCCACCGCTAAATGTTCGCGGGATGTCGACATGGGCGACTTCCCTTCCTAGGTGTCACTGTTAGGATCGTAGACTTCGACGGTCGCGACGCGTCCTCCGATGTGGCCCAGGCCTCCGATGGCGTAGATTCTGCCCTCCACAGCGGCGGCTACCAACGCCCCTCGGGCTGCGGGCATTCCTGCCATGGCGTCCCATGTATTCGTGGCCGGGTCGTATTCAAGGACGTTGTTAGGTCCGCCGAACCCACCAATGAGGTATATCTTTCCCCCGACGACGGCGGCCGCCGCGTGGTGACGCGCCCATGGCAAGGGGGCCCGTTCCCCCCAACTGTCCGATACGGGGTCGTAGGCCTCTACCTTATCTGTTACGCCCCCACCCGGAGTCAAGCCGCCGATCACGTAGACCTTGCCCGTCAGCGCGACGGTCGCGACCTCGCTGCGCGCCGTGGGCAGCGGGGCAACCTGTCGCCATCTCCCTGGGTCCATGTCCGAAGGCAATGCTGCTGCCGGCGGCGATGCGGGCGACGCGGCCTCTGATATCCCCGATGGGCTGGCCGATTCCGCGCATCCGCCGAGCGACATCATTGTGATGACCCCTATCACCAGCCTAGCGACCAACCTCAGCTTCGTTTCGTATTCCAAAGGTACGATCACCGTGTCCGCCTTTCGTATTACCGAGGATCAACCCTTTGACGGATGACTTTCGGCAGGTTTGAAGCTAACATAATTCTAGATTTGAATCTGAAGGTGAAAAGTAAGAGATGCAGACCTCGACAGAACGGCCCACAGGCCACGCTGACGTCGCCGTCTTCCCGCCGCTGCCATTCGCGCTGGCCATCGTGCTAGGGGTCTTGCTGCAGCTGCTTTGGGAACCTCTTAGGTTCTTTCCAGAGCCCTGGATCGGACATGCCGCTGGATGGCCCGTCGTGTTGGCAGCGGGCGTGCTGGTCGTCTGGGCCCGGCGCACGATGTCTCGCTTCGGAGAGCATGCCAACGTCTACCGGCCCACCAAGGTCCTGATATCCACCGGTCCTTACGCCTTCACCCGCAACCCCATGTACCTGTCGATGGCCCTGCTTTACGTCGGTATCTCCCTTGTCGTGAACACCGTCTGGCCGATTGTGGTCCTGCCCGTTGTGCTTATGGTAGTCCACTATGGGGTCATCCGCAGGGAGGAGCGCTATCTGGAGCGCGAACTCGGTGATGTCTACGGCGAGTACCGCGCCAGGGTCCGGCGCTGGCTCTAGGGCCGGGTGGTACCAGCCCAGCCGCCGGTAGCTCAAGAGTCGCTAGCTCGGATTGTCAACCACTCGACTTCCGCGAACATAGGTGCTATAATTGAGTTTGTGGGACAGACCCAAGTGGTCTGTCCCTGTTCTGTGCCAGGACTGTACCGCGGTGTACCACAGTCCACAGTTGAGTGGAACAGAATGCAATAGAATGGAACAGGTTTTTCAGGCTACTTAGGTCGGCCTGGTTGGCAGTCAACTCGCGGCCGTTCTCAGACATGATGGCCGTTATGGCGAGTGCACCCGAATAGCTCCGAGCCCTCAGCCCTCACCGCCCTGTATCGCCTGTATGCGCTGTAGCAGCGGCGGGTGTGAATGATTCAGAAACACATAGAAAGGGTGGGGGGCGAGGTTCGAGAGGTTGCCGGCCGACAGTCTCTTCAACCCGGCGACGAGACTCTCGGCCTCGTCTATCGTATCGATCGCCCAGCGGTCGGCCGCGTACTCGTTCCTTCGGGAGACCATCTGCGTAGCTATGGATAGGAGCAGTTCTATCGGGGTGTACAACAGGCCAAAGAACAGAAATCCGGCATACAGCGACATCTCATCCATATAGAATGCGTCGTACAGGCCGCGACTGTCGAGAAAAACCGAGAGCAAGAAGAAGACAACGCCCGTGTGAACGATCCCGATAATAATGGTCTGTTGGATGTGCTTTTTCTTGTAGTGCCCGACTTCATGGGCCACCACCGCCACAATCTCGGCTACTGTATGTTTTTCGACCAGCGTATCGAACAGCGCGATCCGCTTGTTTCGGCCGAATCCGGTAAAGAAGGCGTTCGAATGGCTCGTGCGTTTCGATCCGTCCATCAGGAATATCTTGTCGAACGTGAAATCCACGGAACGGGCGTACTCAACGATGGCTTCCTTGAGCTCTCCAGCCTCCATCGGCGTGAACTTGTTGAACAGAGGCATGATCCACCTGGGAGCGACGAACGACAGGACCAAAGTAAATAGACTGACAGCGGTCCAGCAGTACAACCAGGCGAGGGGACCGGCATACTCCGAAGAAAGCCAGCACTGCCGCCAACAGGGGAGCGCCCAACAGCAAAGCTAGGGCCAGCGCCTTGACCTGGTCCGCCACGAACGTCCTCGGCGTGGTCTTGTTGAAGCCGAACCGTTCTTCGATCGCGAACGTGGCATAAATGCTGAACGGCAGAGTCAGCAACGTGTACCCGATCAGCAGGGTCCCAATATACAAAACGCCGGTTAGAGTCGATACGAATCCCCAGTCCCTGACAACCTGGTCAAGCCAGTTGAACCCGCCCGCGAACCAGAAGGCCAGCAGCACGATGAGCTTGAACGAGCTTGTTACGATCTCGAAACGTGTTGTAGCTCGCGTGTACTTAAGAGAGTTGCGATACTCCTCTGGCTTGTATACGTTATCCAAAGCCACGGGCGGGGAGGGATTTAACGCCCTCAAGTTCAAGACGTTCGCGGCGAGGCCAACCACAAACTCTATGATTAACGCCGCGAGGATGATTGCGAGGAAGGGGTTCACGTAACCTGCCTATTCACGCTATTGGCACGATGCAAACAGGAGTTTAGCTACGGCTACACTCAGTGTCAACGATGACAGACTATCAAACCCCGTGTGAGGGTTTTCGAGATGTCTCCCTGAGTCCCGATTCGGCCCCGATGCCGCATCGGGGGACGAAGGGCCTGGGGTGGTGGAGCTTCTCGTCGTGGTCACGAGACCAGGGTTCCTCTTATACCACTCATCGCGCAAAGGTAGTAACTGCCTTGCTGTCTGACCAAGTCTCCACCCCAGATTCTGACCCCGACTCCGCGTCGGGGTCAGAAAACATACCTTCCGTCCCGCTCTCATCTAGAAACTTGCACATCCGGTTGTAACTGTTCAGAGTTGAGGGGAAACGAGCAGGTTGCGGCAGTGGAGGAGTGGGTTAAGGTCGTTGGCCCTCCAGGTGCCAAAGAGGGATGCGAGAGCCATTTTGGTGTTGGTGCCCCGTTCAGAGCGAGTGCCGCCGCTGATCTTACGGCTGACCGCCAGGTGCCGTAAGCTCCGTTCAGCCGCATTGTTCTCGGGTGGCACACCCGGGTGGGAAACGAAGATGAACAGTTCCTTGATGAACCGTTCTATGCGCCGGCAGAGCTTGGCTTGAGGCGCAGTATCGTCGTTGGAGAAGGGCTGGCACAGCGACAGCAGAAGTTTCTCCAGCATCAACTGGTTGGGAGACGCTGACGGGTGTGAGCCAGACGCCGGTCGGCTGCGGGCGTCAGTGCACGCCTTTGCCCGGTCATAGAGTTGGCGCACCGCTGTAGCCCATAGGGCGAGGCCCATGTCTTGAGGGTACAGCGCCTCAAGCTCATTGATGTCCCGCAACAGGTGTACCCAGCAGCGCTGCTTGAGGCCGGGGTAGTGACTGTATGCAGCGTAGAAGTCACTCACCAGCACTCCGCTGAAGAGTCTGCTCTCGCCCTGACCGGGGGACTCGCCCAACACCTCGTCCACCACACCCTTGCCGCGGCCACGGCGTAGGAAGTATCGCTCCGTGGGAGTGCTGAAGGTCCAGACATAGCCGTTGGCCCCATCCTGCCGCCAGCCGGTCTCATCTGCATGCACTACCGGAGAGCCACGTATGCGCTCCAGCATCTCAGCCACTACCGGTTGGGCCCGTTGGGCCGTGGCGTGTACTACGTCAATGATGGCGCCCACGCTCAGCCCCAACTGATGTACCGTTTGCAGGTACCACTGGATGCTCCTCACCGGCAGCCGCCCCTCTTCTCGCAGCGTAACAATAAGGCTCACCAGGTTGACCCCCAAGCGCCGCCGCCCCATTGCTAAGCCCTCCAACGACTCTTGAGGCAACCGCCGCTTGTCGCACAGCGGACATATCCGGGCCACAAAGACGTGCTCGATCACCTCTGCTGGCACCATCGGAAGCTCGATGACTTCTCGTGTCCGCTGAACCCAGCCGCCTGACAGGCCCGTCCCGCACTCCGGGCACGACTCAGGAGCATGTATCACCCGCTGCGTGGGTTCCATCCGCCGTCGGGCAAAGCCGTGGAGACGACGCTTACGGGGTCCGTTCCTCTCAGGCTGATGCCGCTTGACGAACCGCTTGTTGCCCGGCATCCCTGCGGTCGGGCCGCGGATGCTCAGCTGAGCATCCAACTCCTCTACACGCTGCCGCAACTCGGCTATCACCGCCAGCAGCGTCTCACGGCTCGCACTCTGCAGGTCTACTTCAGCTTCCACCTCTCCCTTATGACATCACTGCCACTCGCAACGCTAGGGGGTCTTAGGTTCATCCCTTTAAGTCTGAACAGTTACCTCCGGTTAATCTACTTGGTAACGCTGATTGGAAGCCATGCGCGTATGCCGCTCCGGCCTAAGCCCGAATCCACCGAAGGAGGGCGTCGGGTTAGCGTCCTGAGGCGGCAAGAAGGCGCTCCTGTGCTTCTGGGATAATGGTTTTGTAGCAAAAAACCGACCCCGGAAAAGGAGCACCCAGTAGATGCTGCCACGCAACCACCCCGACCGGATCCAAATCACCTTCGACGACCGCCGCTTGGTGGCCAATGCCGGGCTGCTCCTTCCGGCCACCCTGGCGCGGCACCTCGGCCTGCCCGAACTCGTCCGGCAGCGCCTCGACCTGGGCGATGCCCCGGGGCGGGCGAACACGAGCGACAAGATGATGACGCTGGTGGCGTCTGCGCTGGCTGGGGGCGACTGCATTGACGACGCCGATGTGTTGCGCACCGGGGGGACGGCCTGCACCCTGGGCGGCACGGTCAAGGCGCCATCCACCCTGGGCACCTTCCTGCGCAGCTTCCGGTGGGGCCACGTCCGTCAACTCGACCGGGTGAGCCGCGAGTTGCTGGCCCGGGCTTGGCAGGCCGGGGCGGGACCCGGCGACGGGCCCCTGACCATTGACCTGGACTCCACCATCTGCGAGACCTACGGACTGGCCAAGGAGGGCGCCCGCCACCACGGCTATACCGGCAAGCGGGGCTACCACCCGCTGCTGGCCATCGCCGCCGGCACCGGAGACGTGCTGATGTCCCGGCTGCGCGAGGGCCGGGCCAACACCGCCCGCGGCGCCGCCCACTTCCTGCGGGAGACGGTGGGACGGGTGCGCTACGCCGGGGCCAACGGACGACTCACGCTACGGGCCGACAGCGGGTTCTACACTCATGGCGTGGTATCCGTCTGCCGCAAGATGGATGTCCGCTTCTCCATCACCATCCGCCAGCACAAAAGCCTGCACAATCTCATCGAGGCGATACCCGAAGATGCCTGGACGCCGATTCCTTACTGGATGGACGGTGCCGCCGATGTGGCCGAGACCACCTGCACCCCCTTCCAGGCCGAGGCGGACGCCGCGCCGGTACGGCTCATCGTCCGGCGGGTGAAGCCGACGCCCGGTTCCCAACTGGCCCTCTTCGCCAAATACAGCTATCATGGCTTCATCACCGACCGAGACGGGGAGTTGCTCGAACTGGAGGCTGACCATCGCCGCCACGCCGAGATCGAGAATACCATACGCGACCTCAAGTACGGCGTCGGGCTGAACCATCTCCCCTCGGGCCGCTTCGCCGCCAACGGCGCCTGGCTGGCCGTCCAGACGATGGCCCACAACCTGGCCCGCTGGACGGCGCGGATCGGTCTGGGAGAGCGGATAGCCACCACCAAAACCCTCCGGCGGCGGTTCTTCTCCCTGGCCGGACGGCTCACCCGCTCGGCACGCCGGTTGACCCTGCATCTTCCGGATCGCTGGCCTTGGGCTGAGAAGTTCAGCCGCGCCTTGGCCCGGCTGCGAGCCATTCCACTCCCGGCCTGACGGCACCGTCGGCGACCGACCCACCCACCGGACAACCGAAGATCCCCGCAGACTCGTGCCAGCCCGGTCCGAGAGAGTTCCCTGCTGCGTATTCTCTCGCCATCCCGCGCATCGCAGCTCCCGCAGACGGCCATAGGGGCCCCTGTGCGGCGATGAAGACCGTCCGCCGACCTCCCTACCCCAAATGGAACCCAGGCTATTTCCCCTGTAGCTCCCTCACCCCCCTTCCGCTTTCCTCACGCCGTCCATCGGTGTCCTTCGGTGGATTCGGGCTAAGGGGAAGTCGCTGCTTCTAGACCCTCTCCTTGGATGCCAGCGGTTCGGTCGGTATAATTCGCCTGAGTAGCCGTCTCGGGATGAAGTAAGGATAGGGACTCGTACGGATTGGACGCGGGAAGGAGCTTGACTAGGCCTGTCGGACGCCTCGACCGGGTAGGGTATCTGGCCCAACAGTGGCTGATCATGTACGTCCTGATGGGGGCAAACCGAGTCCTCGACAGGGTCGCCAACCGGTATGGAGGCAAGGGGCCGTCCGAAGAGGCTCGCGAGGAGGTCCGCGGGCGGTTCCGGGGGCTCCTCGAACGCGACCTAGAGAACGTGAAGGCAGGGCTGTACCCGAAGGACCTGCTCTTCCAGGTCCCGTTCGGTAGATACGTCCGCACAATACCTCGGCTGATCGGCGACGTCCCCCGGCTGCTACGGCGGATGCAGGCTAGAGACCACCAGGACCTGCCGTCAGGTGTCGACCTGGAGCGCTATCCGGATTACTACCGTCGCAACTTCCACTGGCAGACCGACGGCTACCTGAGCCGACACTCGGCCGAACTGTACGACCTTACCGTAGAGCTCCTCTTCATGGGTACTGCGGATATCATGCGCCGTCAGGTCATCCCGCCGATCTCTCGTTTCTTGGCCCAAAAGAGACCTTCCGAAACACGGCTCCTTGACATAGGTTGCGGCACCGGGCGGACATTGCGCCAAATCGCCACCACCCACCCGAAGCTCCGGCTCTTCGGCCTGGACCTTAGCCCATACTATCTCCAGGTCGCGCGGAGGGTCCTTGCGGACGTTCCCGGAGTCAGCCTGGTCACGGAAAATGGAGAGATTCTCCCGTTCCCGGCCAGCCGCTTCGACGTAGTTACGAGCGTTTACTTGTTCCATGAGCTGCCGCAGGTCGCCCGGCGGCAGGTCATCGCCGAAGCCTATCGGGTGCTCCGACCCGGTGGCATGCTGGTGATCGAGGACTCCATCCAGGTCGTAGACAGCGACAAACTAGCGGTATTCATGGGGAAGTTCGCGGAGGACTATCATGAGCCCTACTACAAGGACTACATAGAGGATGACATTCCAAAGGCGCTGGCAGAAGCAGGCTTCTACGTCGAGTCCATCGAGCCGCACTACGTGTCGAAGGTGTTCGTTGCGCGGAAGTGACTGGTCGACTTCATTACCCTTGATCCGCGCTCGAAATAGGTCTGGGCCTCAACATACTCGCCAAGGGACGGTCGCCATATGCTGAAAAACTACCGCCTGACGGTCTTGTTTGTTGTCACAAGCATCGCCCTCATTGTGTTCGCGGTCCTCAGCCAGGTCATAGGGGTCGCAGGCGCGTTTGGCGACGTAGGCGAGAACGCGTCCATCCAGGTTGGTGAGGCCCAGGGCGTGGTCCTGCGCGGTACCCTGGTGACGATGGCGTGGCTTTTCCTGGCTCTAACAGGCTTCATCGTGGTAGCCGACGTGACTATCCAGCAATCGAGAGCGCGGGAGAGGGCGGTAGTCAAGCAACAGCTAGCTGAACGCGAGAGGGCCGAAGAAGCGCGAATCGAGCAGGCGACCGCGCTCGCGAGAGCAGAAGAGCTTCACGGCTCGCGAACGCGCATAGTCGAGGTCTCAGAGTCTCTGAGGCGGGACATCGCTCACCACCTCCACGGCTCTGTCCAGAACAGGCTCATCCTGCTGATGCACAAGGTCCGCGAGTTGGAGCCAATGGCCTCCTCCGAAGAGTTGGCCCAGGAGCTGAAAAGTCTACACAAGAATATAGGAGATGTAATCGAGGCGGAGATACGTCCAATAACCCATCAACTATACCCGTCCATTCTGCGCCGCGGGCTCATCCCAGCCCTGCAGTCCTTGGGCGACCAGTTCGAGTCGGCGATCGATCTTCAGATGGAACTCGACCCAGACCTCGTCCAACGGGAGCGTGTGGACAGTAATTTGATTTCGGAACGGGTGAGACTGTCAGCTTACCGGATTGCTGAGAATGCGCTTGCGAACGTGATAAAGCATGCAGGAGCAGACGAAGTTCCGCTGGTAGTCAAGACGGACACAGAGAGAAGACTGCGGCTCATCGTACGAGATGACGGACATGGCTTTGACGTCGATGCTGCGACTCAAGGGCTCGGAATCGGAACGATGCGGGACTACGCCGACGTAGTCGGCGGAGAGTGCACGATTAGAAGTGCTCCGGGTAGCGGGACAGACATCACGGTGACGCTTCCTCTTGCAGAGCTTGCCGAAGGGCGTCAACGGAGAGATGCTCTTTAGGGATGAACGCCAAAGCGCCTTCTTCTGTTGCGAGTCGCTCGTAGACGCGCTGAGCGTGGGCGCTCACCAGCACCGCCTTGACATCCGGTAACTCTCGGCGAATATGGCGAGCCACGTCAAGTCCGTCCACCTCATCCATATATACGTCGGCAATCACCAGGTCGGGGTTAAGACGGGAGGCAAGACCGATCACGTCCCTACCGCTGCTGGCTTCGCCGACAACCTCGAAGTCAGCACTGCCGTCCAGTCGTGATCTCAGCCACAGACGGAATTCGTCGTCGTCGGCAAGAACAACCCGGAACATCCGTATCCCCGATTCAGTGGTCCGACTAGATTAGACCAGTCTGTGGGGTATTCCATAGTGCTACCACGATGTCACCGTCAGCCCTTCATGCAATGTCCTGAGAGTCCTCAAGGTATAGGAGGGTGGCGCTGACACGGGCATGCCTGTCCGGCTCCCCAGATAGCTGGAACTCTTGGTATATCAGATTGATGTATGTCTCCACAGACCTTTCGCTCAGGGTCAACTCGCGCGCAATGGTTACGTTGTTATAGCCTTGGGCAATCAACTCAATCACTTGGCGAAGCCTGGGCGTCAACCTGCCTAGTGCCGAGTCCTTCTTTGGCCGCAGGCTCATGACGACTTCTGGATCCAGCACAACCATTCCCGTTACGCTGCCCTGTATCGCACGGACTATCGTTTCGACGTCCAGCACCGACTGTTTTAATAGGTATGCCCAGCCGGCGCTCTCATCGATGGGCAGACTAGTCACGTAGCGGCGGTCTTTGTGAGCCGAGAGAATAACGACGCCGGTCTCCGGCCTTTCGCTCTTGATCTTCAGCGCGGTCTCGATTCCGTCCAGCTCTCCGGACAGCTCGATGTCCATTATCACGGCATCGGGTTTCAACTGCTGAGCGAGGGCGATCGCTGTCTCGCCGTCCTGTGCATCGCCGACTATTTCAAGGCCGGGGTCAGACTCCAGTGTGCGACGCAAAAGATCGCTGAAGAGCGCCTCGTCCTCTACTACAAGTATCTTCGTTGTGGTCATTTGCCCTGCCTGGCGCGTATAAGCATAACGTCAAATCCTATGTACTGCCACTGTAAGAGGATATCCTACATCGATCTCAGACTTCCCGTGGCGATTGCGACCTCTGCGCCTGTCGCTAGCCGATAGCAAGCGTCGCTATAATGCCCCTATGTGAGACTTGGTTGAGAGGTAGACGTGAGCGAAGGCGAGACTAGGTCAGGTTGGTTGGGTAAAGCACTGCTTGGGCTCGTCGTAGCGGCGGTGCTGTTGGTGCCGGCGGATAGGTTCAACCTTACTCCGGGACGGGCAGTGGCGTCGGACCACCTCTTCTCAATCGTTCGGTGGGAGGTGGCCAACCTTCCCCTTAAGTGGGTCAATCTTCTGCGGGAAAGCTTGATTCCCTCGTAACAAGGCCTGTTTGAGATGAGCCCTGGCGTGCGAAGGTGGTCTGGAGCGGAGGAGGCCACGGGATGCCGGCTGCTGGCCTCACCGCACCATCTGCCGCGCTCAGGACAAGCGTGATCCCGTTGCGGTACCCCTTCCGTGGCTCAGGGCACCCGGTGGAAGTTGTGGAGCGGCGCCCTCATGCGGCCGCGACCGCAGGTACCGTCCCGACCGCCTGCTGAGCCGTGTTCTCCATCTCCACCAGGCGTGCATGGACCATCCGCTTGAAGTTGCACGCCAACGCCTTCAGGTAGACGGCAAGCCGCACCCGACGGCCCCCTCGCACCCGCAAGCGCCCAAGCCCGTGGGCGCGCTTGAGCTCGGAGTTCGTTCCCTCGATCCCGGCCCTTATGGCATACCGCTTGCGCCACTCCTCGGTGGCCTCGGCCCTCCGGCGCCGCTCGATGTTTACCTTCACCAGGTCCGCCTTGAGGACGTAGTCCCCCGCACGCCGGTCCAGCTTCACTGGGCAACGGGACCGCAAGGGGCAGGGCTCGCATGTTGTCCCGGCAAAGTGGACCTCTACCCGCTCCGGCGCATCCTCCAACTCGTACTCCTCGATGGACGGGTGGCCGGCGGGGCACACCGTGGTCTGCTCCCCTGTGACGTCGATCTGAAAGTCCGCGGCGGTGAGCGGCGGTGGTCCGTCACGCTCTCCTTCGTGCGAGTTCCCCGGCGCCGACCCCGCCACCGGGCTCACCAGTTCCGTTCCCCGGCGCGAGGCTTCGAAGGCGTTGCGGCCCGACCCATACGCCGTGTCGGCGAAGAGCTCGTCCGGTCGGACCTTCCGCTCCGCGAGCCCGTCAACGACCGGCACGCTCACGTCGGTGTCGCTCCCACTCGAGGGGGTCACCTCCACGTGGGTGATGAGCTGGGTGGCGTTCTCCTCGTGGCAGGTCTCCGCCACCTGCACCTCGTACCCCTTCCCCTTGTGGCCGCTGTAGGTCACATCCGGGTCGTGGGGCGATTGCAGCGAGTCGGCGGACACCTGCTTCGGGTCCTTCAGGGCCACGGGCACCTTGCATTCCCCAGCATCGTCATCATCGTCCCCCGGGCGCCCGTCCCGGTGTTTGCCCACATGGCACTGCTCCCGCAGCAGCCGCTCCAGCAGCCGGTACTCCTCCAGCTGGGCAGCAGTCGTGCCATGGAACCGGTCCACCAGCCGGTAGAGGTCCCGGGCACAGACCGAAAGGCGTCGCCGACCCTCCCCCGTGCGGGCGTCCTCGTAGTGGGTCGCCTCGTCTTCTTCCTTCAAATAGCGCCCCAGGAGGCCCTCCGGAACCCCAGGACGAAGCTCTGGGTGCTCCCAGCGCAAGGCCCGCAGGAACAACCGCATCGTCTCACAGAACAGGCCCAGCCGGGTGAGTGTAGCGATGTTGCTCATGATGTGGGTGGAGTCCAGCCGTTGCTTTCCGGTGCGTATGCCCAGCGCCTGGATGATCCGGTCCGTGGTCTCCTGGAAAGCCAGCCGGCCACCATCGTGCTGCATCAGGCGAACTCGGAAGTTGTGGAGGGTCTTCTGGGGCAGGTGGGTCTCCTCGATGTCCAGCCGCAGGGCGTGGTGCCAGAGCAGGTTGAACTCTAGCTGCTCCAGGGCTTCACCGTCGGTGAGGTTGAACATCTCTTTGAGAAGGTGGACCCCGAGGACGGTCTGCACCGCCCGGTTGGGACGGCCGTTGTCCGCGCAGTACATCGGAGCAAAGAGCTCCTCGTCAATCAGGGGGAGCGCCTCGTTTCGGAAAACCTCGGCCCAACTTCTCTCCAGGCGCTTAGCCTTCTTCGGCGTCACCAGGAACCGGGACTGCCAGAGGCTCTCTTGCGGGTCTCGTATTCGGAACATCCTCCCCTCCCTCGGCCAGGCGCAGCGCCCACGACCTTTTATTACATTATCCCCACCTTGCCCCAGGCTGGCGAGGGGTTTTTACGAACAAATCAAGCTTGCCTGGAAGGAAACCGTCCCGGGAGGAGCGCCTAGCCATCCTTGACGAGTACCTCTCACTCGCCCGCCAGGTGCAAAAGGAGGACGACCGCCTTGAAGGGGTGCTCGCCAGGCGAGGCGCAACTCTGGCTGGTGGTAGCACGGGCAGGGAAGCTCGTATGTCTCGAGACTACCTGGTCGAGTTGACGAACTCCAAGGAAGACCTGAGAGCCAGGGCCGAGGAGGCCCTTGAGGCGGAGCTGGATGCGTTGCTCAGCGAGGCAGGACTGGACTCGCGCTGGGGACTACTGTTTCCTCCCGTGGACGTGCGGTTCGACCAGCCGCCGACTATGCTGGTCACTTCGCGTAGGGACCGTCTCAGTCTGCTGGAGGCCGTGCTGTTGACCCCTGATCTCGATGTGCTGGAGCGGGACCGCCTGGAAAAAGAGACACTGAATGACTATAACCTCTCAGCGTTAGTCGACAACCTGGCGGGCCTTTCGACGTATCCGTCCCTGGTTAACGACCTAGACACCCTACGAGGTGTTCTTCAGACCGCCGCTCACGAGTGGCTGCACTCCTATTTCATCTTCCAGTCTTTTGGCCAGAACCTTCGTCGGTCCGAGGAGATGTTCACGCTGAATGAGACCGTTTCGGACCTGGCGGGGCGTGAGCTCGGGGATATGACATTCGCTCGAATGGGGGGAGACCTCAGCGTGTCGGCAAGCCGATATCTGTCAGGGGAGGACAGATTCCCGGACTTCACCCGGGAGATGCGGGAGACCCGTCGCCGTGTCGGGGAGCTATTAGACCAAGGAGAGATAGAGGAAGCTGAGCAGTATATGAAAGAGCGGTGGTGGTACCTGAGGTTGGGCGGCTTCCGCCTTCGCAAGCTGAACCAGGCCTACCTGGCCTTCCGTAGCAGATATGCCGAGGGCGCCTCATCGGTCAGCCCTATCGGCGACCAGGTCGAGGAGCTGCGTGGCCTGCTCCCCGATATCGGGTCATTCGTCAGGACGGTCTCAAAGGTGTCCAGCTACCAGGAGTTTCTGGACCTCCTGGAAAGGCTCAAGATGGGGGGGGGGTGGGACCCCCTCTGAGCCTTGGTCGAGGTCGGCTGCGGGGTAGTGCAAGTGTGTAAGACCTCGGGCAGACAGATGCTCAGGTCAGGCGGACTATGTCCTGCCGTGCAAAAACCGAGGCCACCGTGTGGTTGATGGCGAGGTTGACGTAGAGCTCCGGAGGTACCCCGATGTCGGCCAGGTAGAGCTCGCCGATGTAGCCGAGAGCGGTGGACGCCTTCAGACCCGTTTTGGGCAGGGCCAGCGTAAGGGTGGCCGTACCGCGGATCGCGGGCTCATGCACCTGGCCGGTCGTCACGTCGATTCCGCTGGGCACGTCGAGGGCGAGTACAGGGGCGCCGCGTGAATTGGCCTGGCGAATAAGCGCGGCGGCACCGCCTGTCGGGGCTCCGCGTAGAGAGTATCCTATAATCGCGTCCACTATGAGATCCGTTTCAGGGAGGTTGTTACCCTCAAGCGTGTGGGTAATTGGGATGCCGATCTGCTGCAAGATATCCAGCTGACTTGCCGGGACTCCTTCGTAGCTGGAGGCAGGTGCGGTGGTCACTATTTCGACGCTTGCGCCCCAGCCGTGAAGTCGTCGGGCACAGACGAGACCTCCGCCTCCGTTGCCACCGGTGCCTGCCAAGACCACAACCCGCCTGCCCCGAGCGTCACCGTTCAAGAACCGGACTCGAGCCAGATGCGCCAGGTTTCGGCCCGCGTTCTCCATCATCTGCACGAGGGAGATCCCGTACTTCTCCACCATGGCGCGGTCCACGTCGCGCATCTGGTCCGCGGTAATGTAGGGGACGTCAACGCTACTAATGCGCGGAAATGGAGAGGTGGAGTCGGCGGGAGCATTCATGCGGCACGTGCGGGCTGAAGCGGCGTGAGCTGCAGCTAATGGGCGTCAAACGTCGGCAGCCATTGCCGTCCGTCTTGACCAAGCAGCTCGTCGGCGACCGCAGGGCCCCAGGAACCGGGCGCATACGCGTGTACCGGAGGAGTCCCGGAGCCGTCCCCAGAATAGATGAAGGGATCGACCACCCGCCAGGCCTCTTCGATGTGGTCGCTGCGAATGAACAGGGAGGCGTCACCTTCGAGCGCGTCTTGTAGCAGTCGCTCATATGCCTCGGGGATCTCCTGGTCCTTGAACGCGGACTCGTAGTGGAACTCCATATCCACCGACCGCATCGCCAACTCCTCGTCCGGCACCTTGGACTCGAATGTGAGATGCATTCCCTCGTCGGGTTGTAGGCGCATAGACAGCATGTTGGCCTTGAGGTCTTGACCGGGTTCCAATGAGAACATTACGTGAGGCGGACGCTGGAACTGGATGACGATCTCCGACACCTTGCTCGCAAGCGCTTTTCCTGTGCGGAGGTAGAACGGGACCCCCCGCCAGCGCCAGTTGTCCACGTACAGGCGTAGGGCCGTATAAGTGGCCGTTGAGGACGCGGGGTCGACACCTTTTTCTGCGAGGTAGCCCGAGTATTGGCCTTGCGCGGAATGATGCTGCGCCTCCTCTGGAGTCCAGTGGCGGATGGCCTTGAGCACATCCACCTTCTTGTTCCTCATGGAGTCGGCGTCCATGGCACTCGGCGGCTCCATTGCAACCATGGTGAGCAGCTGCAACAGATGGTTCTGGACCATGTCGCGGATCACCCCGGACTTATCGTAGTAGCCCCCGCGGTCAGCGACCGTCTCTTTCTCCGAGACGGTAATCTGGATATTGTCCACGTAGTTGCGGTTCCAGAGAGGCTCGAAGATCGCGTTGGCGAACCGAAATACCAACAGGTTCTGTACCGTCTCCTTTCCCAGATAGTGGTCAATGCGGAAGACCTGCCGCTCGTCGAAAACCTGATGGACAGTGTGGTTTAGGTCCAGAGCAGAGCTTAAGTCCGTCCCAAAGGGCTTCTCGATTACGACGCGACGCCAGCCGTTCTCCTCCTGCGCTATGCCGGACGCCCCCAGGTTCAATGTGGTGGCCGCGTATAGGTGCGGGGCGATTGAAAGATAGATCAGGACGTTCGCCGGTCGTGCGTCGCCATCGAGCTCTTTGAGTCTTTCGCCGAGCCGGCGGAAGTCGTCCGCGTCGCTTAGGTCACCAGGAACGTAGAAGATGGTCTTTGCAAAGGTATCCCAGTCGTCCCTGCGACCCGCCAGATTGCCGAACTCTTGGACGCCCTTCCACATAAGGTCGCGGAACTGGTCGTCCGAGTACTGGGTGCGCGAAAAGCCGACTATACGCAACGCCGGCGGCAATCGGTCCTTGCAGCCCAACTCAAACAGCGCCGGCAAGAGCTTCCTGCGGGTCAGGTCCCCGCTCGCCCCGACTATAACAACGGTTGTACTTCCGTCGGTCATCCGAACCCTTACCGACCAGGCTCCTTCGACGTGCCCGATAATAGCATGGTACAGTTCCTGCTGTCGTCTATCCCTTGCAACGCTGCTAGGTGTACCGAGTCCGATACCGAAGCCCGCTGAGGTGGCGCCCCTCGATACGTCCCGATGCCGCATCGGGACTACTCGGGGTGAACGGAGTCAAAGCGTGCTGCGGGGCCGACAACCCGGTGTGCGAGACCCGCCACTTCTAGCCGGATGCGAACGGGTCGTCTTCCTTGACAAGGCCAATTTGCTGTTGCTACCATTCCTATGCGAACCATCGTTCTTAACCTGGTAGCTCCACTACGGACCCAAGCCTCCCGTCTTCTTTATGGAGGGCCCCTTAATTGTCCCATGTGAAGAGCTTGCGTTGTCGAGAGTGTGACAACGAGTATCCCATAGAGCCGTTGAACGTTTGCGAATTCTGCTTCGGGCCCCTGGAGGTCAGCTACGACTACGAATCAATATCCAGGAGCGTCAGCAGGAAGAGCATCGAAGATGGCCCGCTCACTATGTGGCGGTACCACGACTTCTTGCCAGTAGAGGCAGAGGATGCCGTGGACCTGGGGACCGGATTCACGCCATTGCTCAGAGCGAGGAACCTGGGCCGGTTGCTTGGTCTTGACCAGCTCTACATCAAGAACGATAGTGTGAATCCGACCTTCTCGTTCAAAGACCGGCCAGTCTCGGTCACCACCACCAAGGCGCTGGAGTTCGAGTTCGACGTGCTCGCATGCCCGTCGACAGGCAACTTGATGGGGGCGGTGGCCGCGCACGGTGCCAAGGCGGGTATGAAGACGATGATCTTTTTCCCTGCAGACCTCGAGAAGGGAAAGATCATTGGGGCCGCGATATACGGCCCGACGCTCATAGCGGTCGATGGGACGTACGACCAGGTCAATCGCCTCTGCAGCGAGCTAGCAGACAACAATCGCTGGGCCTTCGTGAACATCAACATGAGGCCTTTCTACGCCGAGGGCAGCAAGACACTCGGCTACGAGGTGGCCGAACAGCTCGGGTGGCGAGCTCCGGCCCACTGCGTTGTACCAGCGGCATCGGGCGAGCTTCACACTAAGATATGGAAGGGGCTCGAGGAGCTGCAGGACGTTGGGCTCATCGACAAGGCCAAGACCAAAATGCACCTGGCTCAGGCCGAGGGCTGCTCGCCAATTGTAGAGGCCTTCGACCTCGGTACCACTCAGGTGAAGCCTGTCAAGCCAGATACCATAGCCAAGTCGCTCGCTATCGGCAACCCGGCGGCCGGGGCATATGCGCTCCAGGCTCTCGCGGAGACGGATGGCACGGCCGTCGCAACGCCTGAGGAAGATGTAGTCGACGGCATCAAGCTGCTTGCTGAGACCGAGGGCATCTTCACTGAGACGGCGGGTGGGGTGGTCATCTCCGGCCTCAAGAGGCTTGTCGAGATGGGAAAGATCAAGCAGGACGAGCTCACGGTGGCCTTCATTACGGGCAACGGCCTCAAGACGCAAGAGGCCGTGGAAGGCCTGGTAGATCAAGTAAGCACGGCGCCAACCTACGAGGCGTTTCAGAACGCCATAGCAGGCCGGGTGTAGTTCTTTCGGAGGTCAGGTGCGAGAATGATGGTCAGAAAGCCAGTCAAGTTCACTTTCCGTCAGGAGCTTATCAAGGAGCCGGTGATCTACGAGTTGGGGAAGAAATTCCAGATCGTGACCAACGTTCGTCGGGCTGACGTCCGGTCTGACATGGGCTGGGTGGTGCTGGAGCTCGAAGGCGAGGAGGACGAGATAACTAAAGGTCTTGACTGGGTGGTCTCCACCGGTGTTAGAGTAGACCCGGTGAGCGGCGACGTGGTAGAGGGGTAGCATCCGTTGACCACCACAGGGCGTCATGCATCTAGGGAGGACGATCAACTATGAGTGTGATGGTGAGGGTACCGGCGCCTCTCCGCCGTCTGACCAATGGCCAGGACAAGGTTTCAGCCGATGGTGATAGCGTTAACGAGGTGGTTTCTCACCTTGAGGACCAGTACCCGGGGATCAAGGCGCGGATATGCGACGAGCAGGGCGAGCTGAGAAACTTCGTAAACTTATATGTCAACGGGGAAGACGTCCGGTTTCTTGACGGGCTGAGCACCTCGACGGCGTCCGGAGACGAGATCAGCGTCGTTCCCGCGGTCGCCGGTGGCTAAGTCCCAGACCTAGGCTATCGCCCGAACCTGCGATTCCTGTTGGCCGTTCCCACGAGGTTATTTTCCGAGGAGTCCCGATTCGGCCCCGATGCCTTGTCGGGGGACGACGAGGAATCTGGGGTGGGGTCTCCCTTCCTAAGCCTCTAAGTCCTGGCCACGCCCACGATATTGGGCAGCGTGACCGGAAGCCCCACGGACAGATCGAACGCCGTAATGTCGACCGCGCCGAACCCGCTCTGTCGGACAACCGCCTCGATATCACGGTTCAGGTTGCAGCCGGTCGTCACGAACCGCCACATCGGGTTGAGCCTGTCCTCCCATTTGCGCCTCGTGAGGCTGTCAGAGCGAACGTGTTCGTAGAATAGGAACACCCCACCCGGCCTCAGAACCCGTCGAGCTTCTTGAACAACTTTGGACAGATCGTCCACAGTGCAAAGGACCAACGTCGTTACTACGCTGTCGAAGCTCTCGTCCGCGAAAGACATTTTTTCACCTCTCTCGCGAACCATCGTAACCTGTCGTCCGAGCCTCGCGGCTCGTCGGCGAAAACGCTTTGCCATGTGGGGATTCGGTTCCAGCACTGTCAGCCGCACGTCTGGCCGGTAGAAGGGCAGGTTGGCACCCGTGCCTCCGCCTATCTCAAGCACCTCACCCTGGGCCTGACCCGCCGTCTGTTGGCGGTACTCCTTCAGCCGACCTTCGACCCCCATGTTCAGCAGGTCGTAAGCGGATGCGAACAGCCGCTCACTAAGGCTCATACACGACTCCTGAGGCGCTAGCTGTATCAGTCTGGGTATTCTCGGCCATGCCCTTTCGGCACCCGGACTGGGCGGGTTTGAAACCCGCCCCTACGCTAACCGATGGAATTGTCCCCAATTTCAGCAGCAATCGGCTGAGGTGTCAACGGTCTGGCCTGCGTCGATCGGGTCACGCGTTGGGGGACGTTACAAAAAGAGGGCCGCCCACGCGCGGGCGGCCCTCTTTCTTTTCTGCCAGAAGCGGGAGGTGGAGTCTTAACCGACGGCTACCGGCTTCTGCCCGTCCTTCCTGTACTTGGAGATGCGGCGCAGGAAGGGAGGCAGGTCGAGTTCAGAGTCGCCGTTTGCATGGGTCTCCCTGAGGAGGTCCCTGAGGTCGTCTTCGTTGTCCTGGATATGTTCCGTAGTCGGGAATCCTGTGGCGATGACGGTGAGCTTGATCTCGTTCTCCATCTTCAGGTCGGTGGCCATCCCGAAGATGATGTTGGCGTCCGGATCGACGACTCGCTGAATTACCTCGGCCGCGTCATGGAGCTCCGTGAGCCTCAGGTCCGAGCCGCCCGTGATGTTGAACAACACTCCTCTGGCGCCTTCGATAGACACGTCCAGGAGCGGATTATTGATGGCCTGCTGCGCGGCGTCCTTGGCCCGGTTCTCGCCGACTCCCCATCCGATCGACATCCAAGCCGGCCCCGCGTCGCGCATTACCGACTGAATGTCCGCGAAGTCCAGGTTGATGTCTCCTGGTACGGTCACCAGCTCAGCTATTGACTGCACGCCGAGGCGCAGAACGTCATCGGCCATTTTAAAGGCGTTGTCGGTCGTAATCTCGCCATCCGCGATCACATGCAGCCGTTCGTTGGGGATGACCAGCAGCGTGTCCACCTGCTGCTTGAGGCGATTGATGCCCTCGTCAGCGGTGCGTCCGCGACGGACCCCCTCGAAAGCGAAAGGCGTCGTGACTACGCCTACCGTGAGTGCGCCGGTCTCTTTGACTATCTGCGCAAGGACCGGGGCTGCGCCGGTGCCGGTCCCCCCTCCCATGCCGGCGGCGATGAACACCATGTCTGCCTCGCGGGTGGCCTCGTGCAGGTCCTCCCGGCTCTCCTCGGCCGCGCGCATGCCAATCTCCGGGTTCCCGCCTACGCCCTTGCCTCCGGTGACCTGGTCACCAACGCAGATCCTCAGCGGCACGTCGCACAGCAGCAACGCCTGGGTGTCGGTGTTCACCACCATATATTCGATCCCAGGGATTCTCTCCCTGAACATCCGTGAGACCGCGTTGGAGCCTCCACCGCCGACTCCCACGACTTTGATAGTTGCCGCAGAACTGTGCTCACTGTTGTTGACGACCATTAGATCCTCCCTTTCCTGGCTGCAAATGGGGCGAAAGGCTTCATGTTTCTTAGTCGTCTCGTGAAGCCGGATACTAATCCCTCTGGCCCCGATTCCTTGGTCCCGTTGCTACTAGATTGTCGCTCTCCACTCGCGGTCATGCCTTCGGCGATGGCCCACAGAAGGATTCCCACGCTGGTTGCATAGGCAGAATTCTTGAGTTCTTCAGGAAGGGCGCCGCGCAAGATCGGTATCCCCTGCCGAACCGGCATCGCCAGACTCCTTTGCATTAGTGCTGCAAGCCCGGGCAGGTTGGACGTCCCGCCTGTCAACACGAGGCGGTCCGCCGACAGCTTTTCTCCCTGCTCGTACAACTTGAGCTTGATTAGCCTGGTCAGCTCCAGGGCCCGTTCTCTGGTTAGCTGGCAGATCTCCTGGCGTTGCACTTTCACATCGGTGTCTCGGCCGGCCACAGGGAGTAGGATTTCCTCGGTGTCGATCGCCGGACCTTGCACCTCGGTACTTGCATATTTGAGCTTGGCGGCTTCGGCCGCCTCGTAAGAAGTGTTGAAGGTGAGCACGATGTCGTTGGTGAACTGGAACCCGCCGACTGGAATAACGCCGGTGTAGTTGATTCGTCCTTGCCTGAAGCAGACCACGTCGGTGGTGCCTCCACCGATATCGACGATCACCGCCCCACGTTCCTTCTCTTGTGGCTTCAGGACCGCCAGGCCGCTCGCGAGAGGCTCCAGAACCAGGCTGTCGACTCTCACGCCGGCGTTCTCAACGGCCTCCACTAGCCTGTTGATCAACGCTCCACGTCCGGTTACAAGGTGAGTCTCGACCTCTACGTTGTTGCTATGCATGCCGAGCGGGTTGCGTATTCCAAACCTGCCATCCAGTGAGTAGCTCATCTTGACAGCATGAATGATCTGTCGTCCTGGCTCACTCGCGACGGCGTCCAGAGTCCGAGGTGAACGGTTCAGGTCGTCGGAGGTTATGACCCCTTTCTCGCCAGCTGTGTCCAGCCTGTCCCGACGGTTCTCGAAGCTGACGTGAGACCCTGTCAGACCAACGAACCCGGACTCGATGCGGAACCCGGTAGAGCTCTCCAACTCCCGAACGCATTGGCGCACCGCCTTCTCCGTGGCGGCTATGTCCGAAACGTTACCTTTTCGCAGGCCGTCGCACGGTACGGTGCTATGTCCGAGAATCTCGACGCCCTTCGTCCCGGCCTTGCGGCCCAGGATTCCGCACACCTTTGTGGTGCCTACGTCCAGGGCCGCTATCAACCCTGGTTCTGCCGACGTTGGGGTTGCGCCATTAGTTCGTGTCGACATCGCAGTTACTCCGTTACTATCCGGCAAGAACACTCCACTTCCTGATCAACTTTTTTGCCTCGGCTTACAGACGCTCCGCCACCCTCATACGGGCGCTCCGACTCCTTGGGTTGGCCTTGACCTCTTCAGGTGACGGCTTTATCACACGGCGCGTGATTGCCTTAATGCTGGCCTCGTGGCCACAGACGCATTCCGGGGTGCCTGGCGGGCATATGCATTCGGAGGCCTCCTGCCGAATGATGCTCTTGACGAGCCTGTCTTCCAGCGAGTGGTAGCTGATTGCCACCAGACGGCCGCCCGACCTCAGAGCCTCGATCGCCTGCTCCAGGCCGGTTCTTAGGTTGTCGAGCTCTCGGTTCACGGCGATGCGTAGCGCCTGGAACGTGCGAGTGGCAGGGTGGATTCGACCCTTTCGAGGCCGGCCAACCGCACGCGCTACAACACTCGCCAGACCGGTTGTCGTCTCTATCGGCCTGGCCCCGACGATCGCGGCTGCCACACGGCGAGCCCTTGGCTCCTCTCCGAACTGGAAAACTATGTCCGCAAGCTGACTCTGCGTGTACTTATTCACGATATGGTGTGCCGTCAGGTCCTGCCTATTGTCGAAGCGCATATCGATCCGTCCCTCTCGGGCGAAGCTGAATCCCCTCTCCGCACTTTCGAGTTGCAGGGAGGACAGGCCCAGGTCGAATAGAACCCCGTCCGTGGGCAGGAATCCGTGCTCATCGCCCACTCTTAGGAGGTCGGCAAAGTTGCCGTGGGCGAGAGCAAGCCGCTCTTCGTGTGCCTCCAACCTCTTCCCTGCAGTCGATAGGGCCTCGCTGTCCATGTCGAGCCCCAGTATCCTTGGACCGGGCTCGACCGCGCCGAGAATCCCCAGGGCGTGACCGCCCTCCCCCACAGTGCAGTCAATATACGATCCGCCGGCCTTCACTTCGAGGGCGGCCAAGACCTCGCCCGCCATAACCGGTGTATGCAATGCTCCCATTGAGGGAATTACGAGGGTATCTCCACCGGCTGACTGCCGACGCCATTGTCTCCGTAAGTGGTAGACTGTGCCTGGCCATCAGCACCATGCGGAAGGCGTGCCCAGTCCCCTTGTGGTCGAAGTCTCCCAGAGAGTCTGGAGGAGGCGCAAGGGTATTTCGGACTAGTTTAAGACTTTTTCAAAACGTACGTGTCATAAATCCAGGTCAGACGACATGGTCAAGGAAGAGCCCAACTTCAAGCTGGCGATCCTCACCATTAGCGACGCCGGCGCCAAGGGAGAGCGGGACGACTCCAGCGGGGACGTCATCAGTGAGATGATGGCCGAGGCGGGCTTTTCTCAGCTGTATCGAGAGATAGTTCCCGACGAAAGAGAGCTGATTTCCGAGAAACTGGCCAAGTGGTCCGACAGTGGGGAAGTTGACTTGATTCTGACTACCGGAGGGACGGGGCTCGGCCCCCGAGATGTCACACCAGAGGCTACCGAGGCCATCATCGACCTGCATGTACCGGGAATCGGCGAGGCGATACGCATTCAGACTCTGAAGAATACCCCCCTAGCGATGCTCAGCCGCTCCATCGCGGGGGCTAGGTCCGGATGCCTGATCATCAACCTGCCGGGCAGCCCCAAAGGGGTCCGTGAGTGCCTGGAGGTCGCGCTCCCAGCCATTCCTCACGCGCTGGAGATGCTCAAGGGATGGAGGGGCCATCCCTCTCATTGACGCGGTGGACGTCGCTCAGCGTCGCGATATCGTAGGGGCGTCTTCGCCCGCGGCACCTTGCCACGCGACTGGATCCAGCCGGCCGGTGGACCTCCCCTCTTTCACCCACCGGACCGAGCCCCAGTCCTCGATGCGCCAGAGTGGATGCATCGTGTAGTGCGAGGGGTCCAAGGCCCCTTGAGCCAGGTCCTCGCGATGACCGAGGCGCCGGACGGTGTTCCATTGGGCCTTGGTTATAATCCTCCTGTCGCAGTCCCAGAGGGATAGCCCCGCCGCACCCCCCTCATACGCCTTGCGGGCTGCGTCGACGTACTCCTTGCCCGACATATGACGCGGCAGCAGGTCGGCGTAGAACACGGTAGACGTTCCCACGGTTAGGTCTTTGTAGTATTCGTAGTCGATCAAGTCCACTCCTTGGCTGTTGGTCGCCGGCAGCAGGATGTCGACCAGTCCCTCCTGCACCCAGGTCTCTAGGTCCAAAGCCGCAGATCGATTGTAGTCGGCGTCGTACAGAACGTTGGCGCCGACGGCAAGTCGTCCGCCGTCGCGGCTTTGACGCCCGTCAAGCGCCTCGCGCAACTCCCGCATGAACGTGGTCACGTACTTAGCCCAGAGCGTCTCAAGGCGCTCGTCAGTGGTGAACGGGCCTCGGCCGTCGGGGTCGTCCGGGACCTCGCGCGGGTCGATCCCGTATTCCCTCTTGTAGTCCTCTATTACCGGGGGCTCGAACAGTACGAAGGGCGCCCAGCGCGTGTAGATCACGTGGACTCCCTCAATACCGTAGTCGACTAGCTCTAGAAGCAGGTCCCGGTAGAACTTCCTGACCTCGGGGTAGGCCAGACTGAGGCGAGGTACAGTATTCCCTTCACGGGCGACGCAACGCAGCGCGGGGTGGTCTCTCCAGAACGCGACAGGCTCCCACGCGGGAGGAACGCCGGCCATGGGCGCTAGGCGAAAACCCAGATACACGTCTATACCCATGGACTGGACGTATTCTGTTCGTACCTTCACCGGATCTATGCCCTTTGAGAGGTAACTGCGAATGCTCTCCACTATGCGCCGGTCCCTTTCGGTGGACAGTACATCTTCACCGGACCCGCGCACCTCACCCACTTTCGTCGGGTAAAACATCGATCCCCCAACCCACCCCGTCTCCAGGAACAGCTTTCCTACATCTGTGTCGCGTAGGGGTTCATATATCTCTAAGAGGTCATCCACCGTTTGCGCCCCGTGGCCGAATGACGACCCGCTGTGTCCGTCCAGCGTCGCGGCCAGGACCCTAGTGGCAGGACTTCCGGAGGCCCGGCGATACTCCTCCACCTCGTCCGCGGTCATTGGGACCATTCGTACGAAGGCTAGCTGCGCCGACGTCGGCCGGCTAGTCCGCGGGTACGATATGACCAGGTCTTGCCCATCGAGGTCCGATGCCTTCCAGAGGAACTCCTCGATCGCGCTCTCGCTGTCAGGCACCGACGCGTTTAGCGCAGGCATGTCAACAACGCTCGGGCGCACGGTCTCGAAGAGCCGTTCGTGGCTAAGCCTCACCTTCAGCTCAAAAGGGTCCTCGAACGGCTGGCCCGTCGATATGTGTCCTCTGAAGAGACCCAGATAGATGGCTTGCCAGCCCTTCGCATCTAGAGCCAGATTGACGTCCGGCGGAGTCGCGAGCTCCCCTTTGCCCAGCATCACGCCGGCGATGCCGTCGGTCGTCTCGTAGGGGACCGTGTACCAGCAATCCCTCTTACGTTCGGGACTGAGAGCCGATCGTGGCTCGCAACGAGACAGGTCGGAGACGAGGACTCCGTCTTGCTGAGGTGCGTTCCAGAACGAGCCCCCTTGGGCTTCTCCGATCTCTCTTTCCTGATGGATCATGTCTCCAACTTCCACCGCTCCAGCTAGAAGCGGTCTGGGCTGAATGTCATTGAGGCAGACGAGGCTGAAGCCTACGAGCAATCGGTTAGATATTCAGGTTGCGGTGTCGAGTAGGGACCTACCGTTTGGGGCCCGTCAGCCTGATGCGAGGGTCGATGACAACCAGGAGCAGGTCTGAAACGAAGACTCCGACGACGGTCAAGACTCCCATCAGCAGAATCATCGTTCCGGACAGCTGCACGTCCTCGATTCTGAGAGCTTCCAGCAGCACCACGCCCAGGGTGGGCAGGCTCAAGACCCATGAGACGATAATGCTTCCGCCCACAAGTGCGGGCAATATGGCCCCCATGCCACTGACGAGGGGGTTGATCGCGATCCGCGCCGGATACTTCACGATAGCCTTCCAGTGGGGAAGGCCCTTGGCCATCGCTGTTACGACGTAGGGCTTGCCTAGCTCGTCTAGCAGGTTGTTCCGCATGATTCGGACGAGGGCGGCGGTGCCGGAGGTCCCCAGCACGATGGCCGGGATGAACATGTGTTTGATCAGGTCCCAGACCTTTCCCAGGCTCCAGGCCGCGTCCGTATAGTCACCCGAGAACAGGCCCCCTACGCTCATCTCGAAGTACGCGAAGAAGATGTACAAGAGCACTAGGCCGAGCAGGAAATCGGGGACTGCCATTCCGGTGAAACCCAGGAACGTAAAGGCGTAGTCGCCAATGGAGTGGTGCCGGACAGCCGAGTAGATTCCGATCGGGACCGATAACGTCCACGTGATCAGTATTGTGAAAAGCCCCAGGGCGACCGTCACGCCCAACCGTTCGATAATGATTTCTCTCACAGGTCGGCTCAGCGAGGCCAACCCGACGGACTGAGCATCGCCAAAGTCTGCGCGGAGCACCATGCCGGACACCCAGTCCCAGTACTGCTTCAGGAACGGCTGGTTCAGGCCAAGGTCTTCTCGGAACTGGTCCTCCTGTTCTTGGGTACAGCACTGATCGAGTCCACTGGTGAGTATGGCCGTCCGCCCCATCATCGCCTCGGCAAAATAGTCTGCGTAATCGCCCGGCGGCAACTGGACGACCACGAACGAGATGAAGGAGATTACCAGGCACGAGAACAGGGCTAGTAGCGAACGCCTGAGAATATAGAAGGCCATCCGGGGTCGCCTCCTTGGTCACGGGTTCACAGTCTACCACAGCTTGCGCTGAGGCCGTGTCTTCAAGGTAGCGCGGCGTCGGGAACGGAGGCGACCTATTGGCCGCTTGAGAACCACCTTCCGCTGGCGGGATCGTAGATCTCAATGCTGGTGGTGCCGTCGCCGCCGACGACCAGGACCCTGCCGTCGGTTAGTCGAGTGGCGGTGTGCATGGTACGTGCGCTCGCCATCGAGCCGGCCGGCGTCCAGATCCCGGTCGACGGGCTGAACAGCTCTGCGTTAGCGACCATCCCGCCCGCGTCGGCGCCTCCGGCGGTCAGGACCCTACCATCCTCGAGCAGCGTAGCCGTGTGCATCATACGTCCGTCCTTCATGCGGCCAGCAGAGGTCCAGGTCTCCGTAGATGGGTCGTATACCTCCGAGTGGGTGGTCAGGTCTGGACGTCCGAAACCGCCTATGAGCAGGACCCTGCCGTCCCCGAGAAGGACGGAGGTGTGCCCGGCAGTCATACGTTGCATTCGGCCCCCGCGAGACCACACTTCAGTAGCGGGGTCATATACCTCCGCACCTACCGGCACGTTTCCTCGACCAAATCCGGCCGCGACCAGCACCAGCCCGTTATTGAGCACCGTCGCAGAGTGCAGGCTATGCTCATTAAGCATCGCCGTCGCCAGCGACGTGGCGCCTGTGGAAGCATCGTATATCTCCACGGAGTTGAGCGGGCCCGACTCTCCCTCGTCGCCGACGATGCCGATGCCACCCATAATCAGGACTCTGCGGTCCGAAAGGGGTACCGATGTGTGGCCCCGTCGTCTCTCAGCCATCTTGCCCAGCGGCGACCAGACGCCTGCAGACGGGTCGTACAACTCGGCGGAGCCGGTAATCCTCTCGCCCGCCAGGCCACCCGTTACCAACACGCTGCCGTCACTCAGCAGTACCGCAGTATGGTCACCGCGGGGCTCGGCCAGACTCCCGGTCGACGCCCATAGGCCGGTAGTCGGGTCATACAGCTCCGTGGACCCCAGTACTCTGGTCCCGTCGAATCCACCGGTTACCAGGACACTACCGTTGTTCAGCAACGTCGCTGTGTGCATCTGGCGTGCTTCAACAATCGGGCGTGGCGTCGTAGCTACACTGGTCGATGGGGGCGCCACGGGCGGGTCAACCCTGGCTGTGGACGGGCCGGGCTCAGAGCCTCCGAAGGCGCAGCCGGATACAAGAACGGTCGCCACCGGTGCCAACATCCAGCGCGAAAAGTCGATTGTCATTAACCTTGTCATAGCCGCTCTCGCAGGCCGCCTGTCTTAGTACGGCATCTTATTCGGAAGGGATTCAATAGAGCTACATCGGCGACTTCTTTTCAAGAACGCCGTCGCGGTGTTTTCAGGATACTTGCTTGAGAATCCCCTATGGGCGACGACGTTGAACATGCAGAGTCACGCTGTTGGTCAACCAGGTGTTTCAGACCGGACTAGCGCCGTGCGTCACCGGTCAGCTTGATGCGGGGGTCCAAGACGACCAACAACAGGTCCGAGATCAGGACGCCACCGACAGTGAGGACTCCCAACAGCAGTATGAGGGTGCCGGCGAGCTGTGGGTCCTCCTGCCGGAGCGCCTGTAGCAGGACCACCCCGAGCGTCGGCAAGCTCAGCACGAACGAGACGATAATACTCCCACCTACCAGTGCGGGAAATATGGACCCAATGGCGCTGACCAAGGGATTGATCGCCACCCGGACCGGATACTTGGCGATCACCTTCCAATTGGCCAGGCCCTTGGCCCGAGCCGTTACAACGTATGGCTTACCCAGCTCGTCGAGCAGGTTGTTTCGCATTATGCGGATCAGGCTGGCCGTACCGGACGTCCCCAGAACGATGGCTGGTATGATCATATGCTTAAGCAAGTCGACGAGCTTGCCGAAGGACCAAGCCGCACCGACGTAATCGCCTGAATACAGGCCGCCGACACTCTGGTCGAAGTAGGCAAAGAAGATGTATAGGAGCACCAGGCCCAGCAGGAAGTCGGGCACAGCCAGGCCGGTGAAGCCTATGAACGTGAAGACGTAGTCGCCCACGGAGTGGTGGCGGACCGCCGAGTAGATACCTATGGGTATCGCAAGGGACCACGTCAGTAGTATCGTAAAGCCCATTAGCCCGACGGTCACCGGCAACCTTTCCGCGATGATCTCCGTAACGGGTGTCTTGCTCCCAGCCTCAATAAGGGAATCGCCCAAGTCCGCGCGAAAGACTATGCCGGAAATCCAGTCCCAGTACTGTTTGAAAAACGGCTGGTTCAGGCCGTGTTGTTCCCGGAACCGCTCTTTTACTTCGTCGTCGCAAACGACCCCTTCGCCGCAGCCCTCCATGTAACGGTAGCGCTCGACCCAAAAATCGGCGTAGTCGCCTTCAGGCAGCTGGATAATCACGAACGCGAAAAAAGAGATGACCAGTAATGAGAAGAGCGCTAGGAGTATGCGCCGCACGATGTAAGCGGCCAAGGCCTTCTTCTCCCTATTTGCCGCCCCGGTGCCGGCTCGTGCTGCGCAGCTTCACCGCGGGCAGGCCGCACCGGCCGATCAGCGAAGGCCGGCATGCGAGCCCACGTGCCTGAGACATGAGATCAGCGTCCGGGGCCTGTCAGCCGGATACGAGGGTCGACGACGACTAGCAACAGGTCGGAGATAAGCACACCGACGATGGTGAAGACTCCCAAGAGCAGAACGATCGTCCCTGTCAGCTGATTGTCTTGTTCCGTGATCGCGTCCAGCAGCACCGGGCCCAGAGTCGGCAGGCTCAACACAACAGAGACGATAATGCTTCCACCTACTAGAGTGGGAAACATACTTCCGATGGTGCTGACAAAGGGGTTGATGGCGACCCGGACAGGATACTTCACGACGGCCTTCCAGCCGGGCAGCCCCTTGGCGCGGGCTGTCACCACGTAGGGCTTGTCCAGTTCGTCCAGCAGATTGTTCCTCATGATGCGGATCAGGCTTGCGGTACCGGCCGTTCCGAGAACGATGCTGGGTATTATCAGATGCTTGAGCAGGTCTACCACTCTCCCGAAACTCCAGGGTACGTCTGTGTACTCGCCCGAGAAGAGGCCACCCACACTCTGGTCGAAGTAGGCGAAGAAAATGTACATAAGGACAAGCCCCAGCAGAAAGTCGGGTACCGCCAGGCCGGTGAAGCCCAGAAGAGTAAAGGTATAGTCGCCGATGGAGTGATGGCGGACTGCAGAGTAGATTCCAATAGGTATCGCAAGGGTCCACGTCAGGAAAAGGGTGAAAGCCATCAGGGAGATCGTGGTAGGCAGCTTCTCAATGATGATCTCCCTGGCCGGGATTTTGTGCTCGAAGTGAAGGGAGTCTCCAAAGTCTGCGCGAAGGACAATGCCTGAGATCCAGTCCCAATACTGTTTCACCAAGGGCTGGTTAAGTCCGAACCGTTCTCGGAACTCTTCCTTCTGCTTCTCGTCGCAGCATTCCGCCGACAAGTACCTCTCCGCGTAGTGAGAAGTGGAATAGTAGTCGACGTAGTCGCCCGGTGGCAGCTGGATAATCGTGAAAGCGAGGAAAGAAAAGACCACGGTGGTGAAAAGTGCGAGGAATATCCGCCTGGTAATGTAAGCGGCCATGTCTTCATACTCTGTTGTTGTGGCCCTCGTTCCTACGTTTCTAAGGCGTCCGTCGGAGGGTGGCTGTAGGCCTTTCACATCGAAGGTAGCCGTTGGCAGCATGGTAACACAGGCACCAAGTCCCAACAACCGGCGCCAGCTGTGACTACAGCCCGAGTAACGACTGTGGGCGACTCTCTCAAACGGGCTTGAAAATGGACTATCTTACCTAGCTAGCCGAGGGTTGACTTCATCGCCAATATGTGAATAGAATAGCAATCGAAAACTCGAAGGAGGGAGAAGCGCTATGCCGAAATGGAAGATTTTGATTGTGCTGGTAGTAGGCCTGGTTATGATAGCGGCCATGGCCTGTGGTGGAGCGGAAGAGGATCCGACACCGGCCCCGTCGCCACCTGCAGCCGTGCCGCCACCGCCAGCAGATAGCCCGCCACCACCGGCAGCGGTCCCACCACCGGCGGCACCACCGCCGGCCGCAGCAATCGGGACCGGGACCAAGAAGGGAACCTATCAGGCCAAGAAATGGGCAGCCGGGGAGTTCCCCATAATCTCCCTTTATGACGGCCCAAGGCCGACGACCTGGCAGGAGAACCCCAGGTTCACGAAGATGGTCCAGGACGGGACACCGTTCACGGTCAATAGCCACGAGGGCCCGATTCCAGCCTTGGACGATAGGGTGCCCGTCGAGACAGACCGCCTGGTTTGGGATGTGGTGGACGAGATTGGAGAGTACGGTGGTACCTGGCGCATGGCGCACGAGAACAACTTCCTTCTGGGCCGACGTGTCCTGTCCAGAGGTGAAGCGGTGCACTTTGCGGGAGACTACCTGACCAAGGTACCCATCTTCTTGAAGGACTTTTCGTCCAGCGCGGATGGGCGGGTACATACGTTTACGCTGCGAGAGGGAGCGAAGTTCTCCAACGGCGAACCCCTCGACATGGAGGCCGTGAAGTTCGCCCATGAAGCCATCAACGACAACATTGAGCTGCACCCAACGGTGCCCGCAGGCTGGAGGGATCCGGTCACCGGGAACGGGGTACAGTTCGCGGTAGTAGACGACCTGACATTCACCTACACCTTCGATAACCCCAACTTCGGTGCGATCGAAGGCGGGACGCCGGGCGGCGTCAGCTACTGCGCAGGCTGGTGCATGTTCGCACCGGTTGAGTGGACCAGCAAGCTGGTGCCCGGGTACGCCGACGCAGCCGCGTTGCAGGCGTCGATCGACGACGCGGACGTGGAGGACTGGCTCGCAAATCTCAGGACGAGGCTGAGTGTACACTCGACCCAGGCCGCAGACATGCCTGCAGTCGGCCCGTATCTTCACAGCGAGGGTAAGACTGTCGGTGACAAGATTGGTTTCGTATCCAACCCCTACCACGTGATATTTGACCCCGAGGGGAACCAGGTTCCGTACGTGGACGGCATCGTGTCGTTAGGGTTTGAGAGTAGGGACATCGCGGTGTTCCGGGCCATGAACGGCGAATCTGATGGCACTGCTGTACCGTACGCGGTCGGCGAGCTTCCGCTGTACCAGTCGAACATGGAGAAGGGCGACTACAGCCTGTACCAGTGGACTGACTTCGGCGGAGGCGACGTCGGGTTCATGTTTAACCAGACGTTCAACGAGGACCCTGAGATCGGCAGGCTGTTGAGGACGAAGGAGTTCCGGATCGCGTTTTCCCACGCGATCGACCGGGAAGAGATCAACGACAACGTCCTGCTCGGCCTTGGCTCGCCTCAGAACGCGATACCGCATCCAAGCCATCCATACTACCCTGGGCCCGAGTGGGCAACCCTGGACATCGAGCACGACCCCGCCTTGGCCATGCAGATGCTCGACGCCATCGGTCTCGTAGATACGGATGGTGACGGCATCAGAAACCGGATCGGCGACCTGACCGGCGACAGTGGCAACTTCGAGCTCTTCATGGAGGTCCCGCAGGGCGGCCACACTTCCGACCGGTATCTCGGGATTATCCAGCTCATCGAGGAGGATCTGGCGGAAGTGGGCCTCACGCTCGCGTGGAAACTGGCTCCGAGCGTCGCCACGAAGATACGCGCCAACGAACTCTACATTCTAATGGAGAACATAGGGTACGCCTGGGGCGGGAACTGGGCCGTGGCGAACCACTGGCAGAGAGGCGCGTTCGCCGGGTTCGCACCCGATATCCCGCAAAGCCCTATCGGGCCGCTGATCGGGAAGTGGGTCAATTCAGAGGGCGCGGAGGGCATGGCCCCCACTGGGCCGGACCCCGCATACCTGCCCCTGGCGCCTGAGGGCAACTTCCCCGCCGATCCCAGCGGCAAGATAATGGAGTTGCTCAACCTGCAGAAGGAGGGGAAGGCCTTCGCCACCCTCTCTCCCGAACGCATCAGGATAGCGCACGACATCTACAAGATCGCGGCAGCGGAAAAGATGACGATGAACTTCGTCGGGTTCGCCGGCCTACAGTGGGGCATCATGCTCAAGCGGAACAACTTCAGAAACGTTCCGAAGCATCACCCGCTCCAGGCGGCCGGGCTGAAGAACCACATGTACTACTTCGAGGACGGAATGGACAACATGAGCAACCCGGGGAACAAGTCCAAGAAGTACACGAGCGAGAGCTTCCTGACCGGCCTGTCCTACTAGGGCTGATCGGCCATAAGCACAAGCCTGTGAGAGACACGGGGCCCATGCGGGCCCCGTGTCTTGCGTCTAGGGGTCCTGGTGTGGAGGCCGCCAGGCGACGGGTCGCCCTTCGTCTCCCTGAACCCTTCGGCTAGCTCAGAGCCTGCCCTGAGTCATTCGAAGGGATAAACTCCGTCAAGGGCCTGGGGTGGCGGGGGCGTTTCTACAGTCAGTCGAGGCCAGTTAGAGAGGTGAGTCCCCAACCCCAGATTCCTCTCCCCGATGCCGCGTCGGGGCTCGGAAAACGTTGTTATCTCACGGCGGCCACCGGCTTTGCACAAGATGTGCCGCGCGAGCCGAATTGCTCTTCGACAGGTCCGAGTTGGACTCGCGACTCCTGTCGGAGTTCAGGGCGAACGGTGAATCTGAACCTACGTTCGTGGTGAGCCTGTCGAACCACGGCCCCCGATCGCGACTTTTGGTGCAAAGCCGCGGCCACCCATCCATCGGCGTCATTGTTAGGGAAATCACCGGCGCCGGGTTCCTGGGGCCCCGGTGGATGATAATGAGCGTTCTGCCGGGCGAAGACGCCCCAGCGGGGCGTCTCTACCGCCCGATAGATCTGCGTTATTTTTCATGGGACGACAATGGGTCAAATATGCGGATGAAAACTGGCACGTTGGGTTAGTCAACCCTCGCGATGTCCGGGACGTTTGACCGGGACAGGCGATGCTGATAATCTGAAGCCCGCGCTGGATGGCCCGTCGCCCTCTGCCAAGCACCTCTGAACCGGTGGTCGTGAGCAAATGAACGTCATCTGGATAGTCGCCGATACCTTCCGTCAGGACCATCTAGGGGCCTACGGAAACACTGATATCCGAACTCCCTCTCTTGACGCTCTGGCGGCTAGATCAACGCGCTTCGACCGCCACTACGCCGCCGGATTCCCTACGATGCCGACCCGCGCCGACCACGCGACCGGCCGCTGGACGATGTCGTTCATGGGCTGGGAGCCCCTGCCGGACGGCGTCGAGACCCTCGCCGAGCTACTGGCTGCGGACGGCGTTCACACTGCCGCGATGGTCGACACTCCCTTCTACCTGCGTAGCGGGATGAACTACGACCGCGGCTTCCAGACCTTCTTCATCTATCGAGGTCAGCCCTACAGCGTAGTCGCGCCTCCGAAGGGCGGACGGGAGTCTCTGGACGCCCGGGAAGCCTGGCGCTTCGAGTCCGACCGCAACGTTGCGCAGACCATGACTCGGGCCATGCAGTGGCTGGAACTCCACTACAAGGAAGATTTCTTCCTCTACCTGGACACCTGGGACCCTCACGAGCCGTGGGACGCGCCCAGCTACTACACCGAGCTCTACATGCCGGGCTACGATGGGGAGGTCGTAAACCCTGTCTACGGCCGATGGCCCGGTGCTGGGGGATACACCCAGGAGAAGGTCGACAAGGCGTACGCCTCCTACTGCGGCGAGATCACCATGGTCGATACGTGGATCGGCCGTCTCCTGAGACTGGTCGAGAACATGGACCTGATGGAGAAAACGGCTATCGTCTTCACCTCCGACCACGGCTTCTACTTCGGCGAACACGACGGCCTGTTTGGCAAGATGACATTCGTTAAGCTGCCGGACGGGTCCACGTACACGGGAGGCGGTACGGAGCCAGGCTGGGACTTCTCGCCTCTCTACGAAGAGCTGACACTTGTGCCGCTAGTGGTATATGTCCCCGGCGCGACGCCGGGCGCCTACGGCGGGTTGACCTCGGCCGTCGACGTCATGCCAACCGTGTTGGAGGTCATGGGCAGGGAGATTCCGGCCTGGGTCGAAGGCAGCTCGCTGCTGCAAAGAATAAACGACCCCTCGACAAACGGGCGCGACTACACAGTCACGACCGTGCCGTTCGCGAATCCGGGGGACGATGTCCACTCTGTCGACAGCGTTCGGCGACGGCTGGTCCACTCCTCCACAGTAACGACGGTCACGACCGACGAGTGGTCCCTTCTATACAGCGATGAAGAGGGCCGGTCGGAGCTGTACAATCTGAAATCGGACCCTTCGCAGCTGAATAACATCATCTCCGCTGAAGCTGAAACAGCCAAGGACGTTCACCGGCTTCTGGTCGAGTTCATGCGCGAGACGAATCTGCCGGACCGCCTCATCAAGCCCAGGCTAGACCTGCATATCTAGCTGTCTTCAACCTCCAGAAAAGGATGGCCCCGTGAGAACTACGCCCACACCCCTCAACATCGGCCAGGTCCCTCAGCTGTTTTTCGACAGCTACATGATCGAGATGGTCAACTTCCTGACGCGTACGATGCACCAGCCGGAGAAGCACGCGGAGAACCCGCTGATCAAGAAGGACAAGCCCTGGGAGCAGCAGGTGTTCTTCCGCACCAACACCTGGAACGTGCACTGGGACGGGCACGAGCAGATCTTCAAGTGCTGGTACCAGGACCTGGGCTGGGACTATGACGCGTTCATAAACATGAAGGCGTCCAAAGACAACCTGTTGCACTGGGACTTTCACAAGACGACCGACCACCGGTACCTCTACTCGGAGTCCAAGGACGGCATTCACTGGGAGAAGCCCGAGCTGGACTATAGGACGATCGACGGCCGCAAGACGAATATCTGCCTGGGCAACGAGGAGTATGGTGAGGTACATGCCTGCTCGGTCCTGCAGGACCCGTTCGAGACCAACGAGGCCCGCCGTTACAAGGCAATCTACTGGACCGAGAAGGGAGACCCGCAGACTACTTCAAGGATTGCCACGGCCCACTCGCCCGACGGCCGCGTCTGGACGCCATACGACACCCCGCTTCGCATCGGCGAGATCACCCAGCGGCAGCTGGGGGACGTGATCATTTTATCGGCCGACACCGTAACCGGTGAGTACCATCTAGATACACGGGCGAGGGGGATGCAAGACGCCTCCCTAAATCCGAAACACGACGTTGCGGGCGGGTGGGGCCCCCGGCATCACCCGAACGATCCGTGGCGGATGATCAAGCGGCGAATCTTCTCGACCAACTCCCGGGACATCAACGACTGGCCCATGCTCCGTGAGATGCTGGTCCCGGACGACGTCGAGAACGGCCTGGACGACGAGTTTTACGGTCTGGTGCGGTTTCGTATGGGCGACCTCCATGTCGCGTTCGTCGATATCTTTCACCGCACCCACAACACGAAGGACTTGTACCTGCTCTACAGTAGAGACGGCTACAACTGGAGCTGGGTCAGCCGGGGGCAACCCTTCATCAATCGGAGCGCAGAGGGCGGATGGGACTGCTACATGCTCGAGGAGTGCAACAGGCCGGTCTTCCTGGACGACGAGATACGCATCTACTACGGTGGGTCCAGCTACCATCACGACTGGTGGATGTACGGTGAGAAGGAAGGCCTCGACGTGCCGGAGGCCCGCGCTGGATGGAATGGAGGTGAGAGCGCCCTCGGTCTGGCGACCCTACGCCCTGAAGGCTTCGTCTCGATCGATTCGACCGTCCGGGAGGGCCTGATGATCACGCGTCCGTTCGTTAGCGATGGCGGTCAGCTTGCCGTGAACGCGGCTTGTGACCCGAAGGGATATCTGGACGTGGAGCTGTCCGATGCCGACGACGACGTGGTGCCGGGGTATGAGCGCTCGGCGTGTGATACTTTCACCGGCGACTCGACCAGACATACGGTCTCTTGGGCCGGAAAGTCACAACTGCCAGCCGATGTGCTTGCGAAAGGGGCCAAGCTTCGCTTCTATAGCCGCCATTGCAGCCTCTACTCCTTCAAGATAGCATCAAACGACTGATCGTAACTCTAAACCTCGCGCCGGCGTATCGAGGTCGGCTGAAGTACGGGCCTAGTGCATGACCAGGGACCTTTTCGGGAACATCGGGTGTTGATTCACGTAGGGGCACGGCATGCCGTGCCCCTACATATTCAAGCACCTCGTGTGGTGTTGCACTGGCCCCACCCCGCCAAGCAAAGGAGCAGCTAAATGGATCCCAACACCGGCGAGCCAACACACGGCACCTTCTGGAGCACGCCACAGCGAGAGGGGACTCTGATTTCGGATATGTCTCGCTGTGAGCCCCAATCGGCTGTCAGTACCAAGCGCAAGAAAGACAGCTGGTACACCGTCCCCTACGAAACGAAAGACGACATCAAGGGCATGATGCTGATAAAAGGGGAGCTCGGGGACCCGCCGGATGTCAGCCTGCCGCTGCAGGCGAGCGGCTGGCATGCCATATACCTGGGGCTCCACAGGGGGACGATATCGATGGGTGTACCGTTCAACGACCCGTTTGCTCTAAAGGTGAAGCTAGGCGACGAGGCCCTGTTTGACCAGGTGCGCCCGAGCGTGACCGACGTGCCGGTGATGAACACTGCGGTGGACGGCAGCAATAGCGGCATCGAGGAGGTTTTCTGGAAGGCATCGGAGCTCGATGGGCAGGACCTGGTCATCTCTTACCCCAGGGTCGACCTGCCGACCATGGGGCAGATAGCCTTCGTCCGTGTGGTCCCCATGACCGAAGAGGAGGTCGAGGAGTACCGCCGCGCAGCCGGCAGTCCGGATACGAAAGTGCTGGCCGCCGAGTTCGACGGGCATAGCGGGTCGGCGTTCTTCGACGGAACGCGGACGGTGGACGACCTCTTGGAGATATATGAGCCGCTGCGCGATACAGACGTGGGGAAGGTGTTTTTGGGCGCAGGTGGTGTCGGCGCGGGCTCGATGTTCTATCCGACCAAAGTGGGTGAGATGTACGGCGCCGGAGAGGACGTGTTCTTCACCGAACAGGGTCGCCGCACGACCGAGAGTCTTCGGAGCTACGTCGCCAGGGGTATCGATCCTGTGAAAGTACGGGTGGAGCACGTACAGTCCATGGGAATAGAGGTCTACCTCGGATTCCGCATGGGTACGATGGCGATCGCGCCCCCGACGCCCATCGAGGCGGTGCAATTCTGGCGAGACCACCCTGAGTGGCGCTGCCGAGACCGAGAGGGCAACAGCGTTATTCGACTCAGCATGGCGGTCCCCGAGGTACGAAGGTTCTACATCGACCTCTTCCTCGAGCTGGCCGAGTACGGAGTCGAAGGCGTGCAGCCGATCTACACCCGCCGTGCCCCGTTCGTCTTATTTGAAGCGCCGGTGATAGAGGACTTCAAGAGGGAGTACGGCATCGACCCGCGCGAGCTTCCTGATGACGGCGGAGGACGCAAGCCGGATTTCAATAAGAGCTCGGCAAGCAGCGACTACGCCGGCGGTCTCGAATACCTTCCGGACGAGCGTCTGGAGAGGCTCTGGACAAGTTACATGACGACGTTCATGCGGGAGTTGCGCGAGGCTCTCGACGGCCGGCGACGGCCTGACGGCGGCAGACTTGGCGTGGTCGCCAATGTGCCGCACAACGCCGCCCACAATCGAGCGGCGTCGCTCGATCTTCGGACCTGGGCGCAAGAAGGGCTCGTCGACATCCTGATGCCTCCTACCAATAGCTATGGGGTCAGGGTGATCGACTACGACTACTTCAGGAACGTAACCGACAGAACGACCTGTGTGTACTACGGGGACATACACCCGCGTCACATGCCTGGCAAGGACTACATCGAGGGCGCCCGGCAGGCCTATGACGGGGGCTCGGCCGGGCTGGCGTTCTGGGACATCGACAGGCGGATCATAACCAAGAGCCAGTGGAACACACTCCGCCGCCTGGGCCACCGTGATGATCTTGACCGGATGGCGAGCGAGCCGGCCGACTACGTCATGCACGAGCTCAGGCTAATCGAGGACTGGAACCCGGGCGCGTTCCAGTGATTTGGGGCCGCTGGTAGCGGACAGTGGCGGCCCTGGACAGGAGGTCACCCCAACTTGTCTCCCTGAGTCCCGATTCGGCATCCGGGCGAAGGGTCTGGGGAGGGATGGTCCCCCTCTTCAGCCCTCTCCACCCCAGGTTCCTCACCCGCCGACGGGTTCGGAAAACGTTTGTGCAAGGCTTGACGGGAGAGGATTTAGCCGACTCTCTCCACGCCTGATCAGGAGAGAAGCTGCCCTGGAAAACATCACCACTAAGGTCTTCCTAATCGGGGGGCCACCCGGTGCAGGAAAGTCAACATTGGGGTCTGCTCTGGCAGCAAGACTTGGCATTACGTTTCTCAGCATTGACGATCTGATAATTGCCGCTCAGTCGGTAACAACCCCTGAGACTCATCCGGGACTACACGTCATGAGAAGAGTGCCTTACCTTGAGTACTACACGAATAGTCCCGTGGACCAACTCAAAGCGGATGCGACGCTGCAGCACGAAGCCACCTGGCCGCTCATTGAGCGAGTTGTTCGGTTCCACGCCAGGTGGGAATCTGAATCTGTAATCGTGATTGAAGGCTGGTATCTGCGGTCGCGCAAGGTTGCTGAGCTGAAACTGAACAACGTCTGGTCGGGTTGGATAGTTGCGTCGCCCGCCGCTCTAGAGCAGCGCGAACAGAAGATGAAGGGATGGTTGCGGGATTCCCCACACCCCGAACGGGCGCTTGAGAACTTTCTGGCGCGAAGCCTTTGGTACAACGATCTGATCAGACAGGAGGCAACTGAGCTTCAAATGAATATTCTTCCTCAGGAAGGCGAGACATCCGTAGATGAATTATGCAAAATGGTCTTGGAAGGGTCGGGCGATATCGCACGAGAACCGCATTCATGATAGAGCCATCGATTTGTGTCAGGGGATTTTCGGTTGCCACGCTGGGAGACCATAGCCAATTAGAATGACTTGCGTGAGGCCGCGCCAATCCAGGCGAATGGGAGTCGAAAGAAAATATGCCCAAGGTTCCTATAGTCGAGGTCCGCAGCAAGATGTTCCGGGCGCTCGAGACCAGGGGCCTCGCCAAGAATCATGCGGACCTGCTAGTTGACGACTTCCTTGATGCCGAGCTAGAAAAGAAGTCGACGCATGGGTTGGGCAAGTTCCTGCTGATGGACGAGTTCCTTGCGAATCGGGGAGGGCCTCCACGAGAGACACTTGACTCAGACGCGTTTGCCCTCGTCGACGCCCGCAAGGAGCTGGGCCAGATTGCCGCGACACAATGCATCGACATTCTCAAGACGAAGGTAGGTCATGCGGGCGTGGCTATGGTCGGCATGGTGAACTTCAGTCGGTTTGGACGACTGTACCCATATGGGCGAATGCTGGCCGACGACGGCTTCGTGGGAATAATAACGAACGGGGGTGGCCCGCCTGCCGTCAGCCCCCACGGCGGCGTGGAGGCCATGCTCGGGAGCAACCCCCTGTGCTTCGCCTTCCCAACGTCGGACGGACCTCTCGTAATCGATTTCAGTACCGGCGCGAGCGTTTGGGGTGAAATCAGACAGGCCACGCTGGAGAACAGGGGGCTGCCCGAAGACGTCTTCCTCGACCGGGCTGGCGACTTCACGACCGATCCCGAGGCGGCGGCTGCGCTGATTCCCTTTGGAGGACCGAAGGGGTATGCTTGGTGTCTCGCGCTCGAGATCCTGAGCGGGGCGCTCGTGACAGCCAGTATGGGCCCCCAGGTCGAGTCGCAGTTCGACATAGGATTCCTCGCGATTGGAATCGATCCTGGCTCGTTCGGGGTCCGAGACTCAATGAAAACGGAAATAGACGAGTTTCTGTCGACGATACGGAGATCGAAGCCGCGCGACGGTGTCACCGCCGTCCAGGTTCCCGGCGATCGGGCTAGGCTACAGAGGGAACGGGCCCAGTCTGAAGGGGTGATGGACGTAGCAGACGACACGTGGTCCAGACTGCTGAAGATGGAGGGCGGCGAGCCAAGCGGTATGTCGATCAAATGACCGGGTACGAGTCGTCCGATGGATAGAACAGAATTCGTTGCCCCGTACGCGGGCATTCCTTCCTTCTTCAAGGCTCCGGTCGTTGATCCCAAGGGCATTGAAGAGGGGATGGCGGTGGTCGCCGGTATTCCGATGGACCACGGAGTCGTGCTCACCCGCACCGGGACCAGGTACGGCCCCAGAGCTATCCGCGAGGCCTCCCTGTTCTACCGGGCGGTACAGGAAGCGGGAGTCGAGCAAACGGCTGTGAACGTCGACACCAAGGTCGCTCAGCGACTCAAGGAACGGCCGAATCTGGTTGATATGGGGGATTTGACCGTATACCCGCAGGACATAATGAAGACTACCGAATCGATCTCAGCAGGGGTGAATGAGATCGTGCAGCGAGGGGCTTTACCTGTGCTGTTGGGTGGGGACCACTACCTCACCTATCCCGCCTTCGAGGGCTTCGCTCAAGGCATAGCCGAGCGCAAGCCGGGTGCTCGACTCGGCCACGTTCACATCGATAGCCACACCGACTTCCGCGACGCCTACGCGGGTCTTGGCAGGTACAACCATGGCACGTGCGTGCGCCGCCTGAGCGAGAATCCGATGATCGATTATGCGAACATGGCCTGGGTCGGGCTAAACGGGAGCATACTGGACGCAGACATCTACCGCATATACCGGTCCCACGGACTAAGGATGATCTCGGCCAACGACATTCGGGAGAGGGGGATCCGCGAGGCGATAGAAGAGGCGGTTGAGGCGGCAGCCGACGGGTCAGATGCGGTCTACGTGAGTATCGACATCGACGTCGTGGACTCCGCCTACGCGCCTGGGACCGGAGTCCCCGTGTTCGAGGGAATCACCGCCCGAGATTTTCTCCATGCGATGGAAACGCTCAGCAGCTACGATATCATTGGAGCCATCGACCTCTGCGAAGTGTCTCCGCCATTCGATCCATCCGGTAGGACCGCTTATCTGGCGGCCAACGGACTGGTGGCGTTCCTCGGCCGATACTTGTTTGACAAGGTCGATCTTGGGTAGGGGGCGCTTCGCACAACAATCGCACGAGGCATCGCCAGCGCGCACGCGGACGGCCGTTTGGTCGTCGGCTGGCGTAGGGGCACGGCATGCCGTGCCCCTACCGTAACCCACTGCATATTCCGAAACACCTCGACTATCGCAGCAGTAGGAGGGACACAAGACGTGGGACCGCGCGACACAGTTTTCGTTTACGTTGGAACGTACTCCCGAGGCCGGAACGAAGGAGTGTACGTCTACCGCATGGACCCGTGGTCCGGCGAGCTGCATCTCACCTCCACGGTCGGCGGTCTAGGTAATCCTGCGTTCCTAACCATCGACCCGCAGCAGCGTTACCTCTACACGGTCGACGAGGGTGAAGAGGTGCCGGATCCGTCGGTCGGCACCGTGACCGCTTTCTCCATCAACCGGCAGACCGGGGAGCTCAGCCTACTCAATAGGCAGGCGACGCAAGGGGCTGGCCCCTGCTACGTGACCGTAGACAGTTCGAGCAGCTTTGTGCTGGTCTCGAATTACTATACCGGAACTGTATGTGCCCTTCCGACACATAATGGCCGGCTAGCGGAAGCCGTCGGCGTAGCGCAGCATGAGGGTTCCAGTGTCAATCCCGATAGGCAGGAGGGACCCCACGCCCACTCCGTTAACCTCGACCCCGACGGCCGCTACGCCTTCGCGGCCGATCTTGGAATCGACAAGCTTGTCGTCTACGAGCTGGATTCGGCCACAGGAAAGCTGACACCTCATGATGAGTTTCAGGCCAAACCCGGGGCCGGACCGCGACATTTCTCTTTTCACCCCACCGGAAGATACGCGTACCTTATCAACGAGCTCGACTCCACGCTCACCACCTTCTCGTACGATGGGAGCAGCGGAACTCTCACGGAGTTAAACACGATCCCCACGCTGCCCGAGGACTTTGAGGGCGAGAGCACGTGCGCCGACGTGCACGTTTCACCATCGGGGCGGTTTGTCTACGGGTCGAATCGTGGCCATGACAGCATTGCGATCTTTGAGGTTGACCAGGATAGCGGCAAGCTCACTCTGGTCGGCCACGAGCCGACGCAGGGCAAGACACCTCGCAACTTTGCCATCGACCCAACTGGGACCTACCTGCTGGTGGCCAATCAGGATTCCGGCACCATCGTGACTTTCCGAATGGACGACCGGACGGGCAAACTCACGCCGACCGAACGCATCACGGAGGTCCCTGAGCCTGCCTGTGTGAAAGTGGTCCGCTCCTCATAGTGGTCAAAATATGACGAAAGTTGCCTTGGTAACAGGAGCCGGGAGTGGGATTGGCAAGGTCATAGCCACTCTGTTTGTTCAGCAGGGTATCAAGACGGCGATCGTCGATATCGACGGAGAGAAGGCACGCCAATTGGCGGCCGATCTGCGGGGCTCGCCCGGGGAGGTCCTGTCGCTGGCAGGCGACGTGGGCTCGACGGAGGAGGTTGAAAGGGTTGTCTCGGAGACGGTCAGGGCATTTGGCGAGATCTCCATTGTAGTCAACAACGCCGGCATCCAGACCGAGCGCCCTTTCTTGGAATTGCCTGTCGCGGACTGGGACTCTGTGATCAACACTAACCTGAAAGGCACATTTCTCGTGAGCCAGGCGTCGGCTAAGGCAATGGTACGAGATAGCGTAGCGGGAAGAATCGTGAACATTACGTCGGTCCATCAGGATATGCCTCGATCGGGCATAGCTCACTACGCCGCATCGAAGGGTGGGGTCCAGATGCTCACCAAGGTGATGGCGGTTGAGCTCGCGGAGTATGGGATCACCGTGAACTGCGTTGCACCTGGAGCCGTTGCCACGCCCATGAACCAGCCGTTTCTTGATTCACCCTCGCTCGTCAAGGAGTTCAGCGCACGCGTGCCTGTCGGCAGAATCGCATCGCCGGAGGAGATCGCCAGGGCGGTGCTCTTCCTGGTCGAGGACGACTCCTCCTACATCACCGGCACGACGATCTACGTCGACGGAGGTGTGCTTTTGGTCGGTCCCCCTGGCAGCGCATCCGAGGTCCGTTAGTCATGACCCCTTCATTTCACCTATTGTTGTCGACTATTGAGTCAACAAGTAACGCGTTGGCAAGAGGGAATGCTGGCTGGCATTGAACCCAAGCGAAGGATGGTCATATTCGGTGGCGAATCACGATATAGACACAATACACCTGGTATTCAAGACCCATCTTGACGTAGGGTTCACTGACTTCGCCGAGACCGTGAAGCAGGACTATTTCTCGTCCTATATTCCGAAAGCCGTGGAGATGGCGAAATCTCTCAGGCGGGCCGGAGGCAACGAGCGCTTCATCTGGACGACCGGGTCGTGGATCATCTACGAGTTCCTAGAGGAGGCGTCTCCCGAGAATCGAAAGTGGATGGAGGAGGCGATCGATGCCGGTGACGTCGTCTGGCACGGCCTCCCCTTCACGACGTACACCGAGATGATGGACGCCTCTCTCTTTAGATTTGGTCTGAGCCTGTCGCAGGAGTTGGACCGAAGGTTTGGCAAGAAGACGATCGCCGCGAAGATGTCCGACGTGCCGGGACACACCAGGGCAATCGTTCCAATGCTGGCTGAGGCCGGAATCCGGGTACTCCACATCGGGGTGAACCCCTCGTCGACGCCTCCCGATGTTCCGCCGGCCTTTGTCTGGAGGAGCCCGGACGGATCAGAGGTCACCGTCATCTACCAGAAGGGGGAATATGGAGGACTTACTGTCCTGCCTGGAATGAGGACGGCGATGTCGATCGCTCAAACGCTCGATAACGTCGGTCCGCAGTCAGGAGACGACGTGATCGACGTTTTTACTGACTTGCGCAACCGGTATGTTGGGGCGGAGGTCGTCGCTTCGACTCTAGAGGGCTTTGCCGAGGACATCCTTCAGAACGGACTCGATCTGCCTGTTGTCACGGACGAGATTGGCGACAGCTGGATACACGGCATCGGCACGGACCCGACCAAGGTCCGCCGGTTTCGGGAGCTTTGCCGCTTACGTAACGAGCTGCTGGCCGACGGCAAGGCCGCTGCCATGCCGGGGCAGTTCACGAGCTTTAGCAGGTCACTCGTGATAATCCCGGAGCATACCTGGGGACTGGACCAGAAGGCCCACGCGCCCGACTATGAGAACTACACTGCCGATGCCTTTGCCAGGGTCAGGAAGACGGAGAACTACCGGAAGCTCGAAGCCGCCTGGCAGGAACAGAGGGGCTATCTGGAAGACGCGATCGCAGCTTTAAGCGAAACCGCCCTCAACGGTAGTGTCCAGGAGAGGCTGGACGGCACCGAGCCGCGCGTCCCTGACCTGGATGGGTTCGAGGAGGTTGGTGCCGACGGGCAACTATTCGAAACACCCCACTTTAAGGTCGGCTTCGACCCCGATCATGGCGCTATTAATCGCCTGGTGGACAGAGAAGCGGGCTACAACTGGGCCGGCGCCAGGAACCCGTTAGGACAGTTTACCTACGAGGTCTTTTCGCAGCAGGACTACGACCGCTTCCTCGACCAGTACCAATACCCGGACGAGAGATACGACTGGTTTGTCAAGGACTTTTCCAAGCCCGGTCTGGACTCGGCCGTCCCGGCTCATAAGACCTGGCACGCCGCCCTGAAGACAATGTGGCGGCGTGACGACAACGCTGGCGTACGTTTCATCCTGGAAATGAGCGTGGAGAGGGAGGCTTCGACCACCTACGGCTGTCCGGCGCGGCTTTTCATGGAGGTCGACTTCCCGCGTTCTGAGAAGGCCGTTCTGGTCAACTTCCAGTGGTTCGAGAAAAGGGCTTCACGCCCCACTGAAGCCCTCTGGTTGTCGTTTAGCCCACGGACGGCGGTCGCGAACGGCTGGACGATGGACAAGATGGGCGAAGCGATCTCTCCATTGGAGGTCATTCGCAACGGGAACCGCAAGTTGCATGCCGTACAGACTGGTGTGGAGTATCAGGACGACAGGAGGCGCTTCAGTATTGAGAGCCACGATGCCCCGCTGGTGGCTCCCGGAGAGATGTCGTTACTGGACTTCAACAACAGGCAGCCGCCCCTGAAGAGGGGTATGCACTTCAACCTGTTCAACAGCGTGTTCGGGACGAACTTCCCCAACTGGTTTGAGGAAGACGGTCGCTTCAGATTTGTTCTGCGCTTCTAGCCCTCGGCGCCCTGCTGCGCAGTCGTGTCCACCCTCACCTCAATCCTCTCCCGTCAAGGGGGCTTTGCACAAGAAATCGGACACCCGCACCTTTTTCCCTCTCCCGTCAGGAGGAGAAGGGAGGGCGGGTTTGAAACCCGCCTCTACGTCCAGGTTGGAATGGCCAGGACGGCGGTTCGACGGCTACGAGTAGGACTCCGCAACGACTTTAAGTACAAAGCCCGTCAAGGGAGAGGATGAATTCCTTCCCCTTTGATGGGGGAAGGTTAGGATGGGGGTGAGGAGCGCGACCTCAAACACCGTTGACTGAGCACTACTGGCTGAGCCTTACCGGGACTCCCTCCAGCTTGCCGGCCTCGTGCATCTCCAGCCACTCGTCCATGAAGGTCTTGTTCCAGATGTCGGTCAACGGGTGCTCCATCATGTCCCGGTAGACCGTCCAGAACGTAACTAGCTCGTCGGCGCCGTCTCGGAACGCTGCGTAGGCAGTGTCTACCGAGCGCACCAGGGCGGCCATCACGTATGGGCGTTGCTCCCAGCCACTGAACATCTTGACGCACTCCCTGACCAGTTGCGTCGGGTCGCCGCCCATCTCCTTCACCGGCTCGCAAAACGGCAGGATATGGTGGGCTCCCGCCTGCGCGACGGCGGCAGCCTGGGTTAGTGAGAATACGGTCGTGCAGAAAGTCTCTATGCCGTCTTGGGACAGCGTACTAAGAGCGCGCAGGCCGTCGACGCCAGTCGGTATCTTGATGATGACCTGGTCTGACATCGCGGCAAAGAATCGCCCGACTTCAATCAGCTCGTCGGCGGTTTGCCCATCGACCTCCACGACCACCTGTTTATCGGTGATGTCCAGGTAGCGCTTTACTACGTCCACCATCTTGCCGTATTTTTTCACCATCTGGTTCAAGACAACGGTGTTGGTGACGATGCCCGCCGCCCCCAAGGGCATCCACTCTTTCAGCTCTTCCGGGTCGCCTGCCAGCCATATCGCCGGGCCGCGGCCCGCGAGGCGCGCTCTTGTCACCCGACCCAGCTCTGCGTGTGCACCGTCGAGAGTGATCCTTCCAGCGAGATCAGTTTCTTGGGCAGTCATTTCTATTCCTCCTGTGCCTTCCGCACCGTCGCCGCCGGTCGCAGCCGTAGTCTAGAAGCAGGGGCCGAGGCTGTCAACATTTCGAGAAAGGTCTGGGGCTGGCTATTTCAGATAAGCGCTCTCGACCTTCTTGAAGGCCGCCAGTATGTCGGCCGCTTCGTCGGCCCCCCAGCCCTCGTGCACGGTCATGAGCAGGTGGCTGTCCATAGCCGCCTCTGCGTTAGGACATGGAAACTCCCTGTTATGGGCGCCTTGATATAGGGGACTCGCCCAGGGATAGCCGCTGGTGCCGAAGACACGACGGTGTTTGAACCAGTCCATCTTGTGGGGCATGAAGTAGGTCGGCTCCACGAGCACGCCCTCCGCCACCAGCGCTTCACAGAAGGCGTCCCTGTCACATATCAGCTTCTCCGCGTTGAACCCGAGCCGCCACCAGAAATAAGAAGGCTCCGCGCCGGAGATCTGACGCGGCACACTGACGGATTGAAGGTCTAAGTCTTCGAACCCCGCCGTGAGCCTGGCGACAAATGCCCGCCGGCCTTCGACGATGCCTGGCAGCTTCTTGAGCTGCTCCCTGCCGATCGCCGCGCCCAGGTCGGTCAGATTGTGATTGAGGGAGGCGATCTGGTTCGTCGAGCCCTCCGGCAGGAAGAAGGGCTTGCCGCGGTCGGACGCCAGTCGGGCCGCCCGATATAGCTCCTCGCTCTTGGTGTAGACGAGGCCTCCCTGGCCGCCGGTCACGAAGTGCTTGCGGTTCATAGTCGAAAAGGCGGCGAGATCGCCGAAAGAGCCGACGAGCCGCCCATTCACCGTCGCGCCGTGAGCCTGAGCGCAGTCTTCGACCACCGGTATACGGTGCCTTTGGGCCACGGCCATGATGCCCTCGATGTCTGCCGGCTCGCCCGGTATGTGAGCCATCACAATGGCGCTGGTCAGTGGTGAGATAACCTCCTCGACCTGCTCAGGGCCGACGTTGTAGCTACTTGGAGCGGAGTCCGCGATTATCGGGATGCAGTTGAGCATCACGATAGGCATGATGCCACCGGGGTCGGTAATCGGGCCTACGACGACTTCGGTAAACGGCTCGATGTCTAGAGCGCGTAGGGCGACATAAACGGCGCTGGTCCCCGAGCTGACGGCGTCAACGTACCCGCCGCCCATGAACTCGGCTACCTCTTCGCAGAAGGCCTCTTCGATCGGGCCGTTGTAGCTGAACGAGCGCCCGGTGGCCATCGACTCATCGAAGAGCGCGTTAACAGCCGCCCGCTCTTCGGGGCCGAACTGCCCGCGCTCGGGCCACGGCTCAGTCCGGACCTTTGGTCCGCCGTTGATTGCCAGCGAGGACAAGGGCTTGTTTCGTCTGTCGGTCACCGTGCCGTATCCATGGGTTCGCCCGATTATAGGCGGGCCGTGAAACGCGGTCAACTAGGGCCGCATGGCCTCCGAAGCGGCGCTTAACGGGTCTGGCACTGGCCCATCCAAACAGGTAAACTCTGCCCATGGGCATACGTGTTGGGATTGACACGGGGGGCACGTTCACAGACTTGGTCGGCGTGGACGAAGAGAGCAACCGGTTGATAGTCGCGAAGCGCCCCTCCACCCCCCGGAACCCCGAACAGGGGGTCTTCAACACCCTGGCTGCCTCGGGTGTCGACATCGACGACATCAACTTCCTGATCCTTGGAAGCACGATAGCGGTCAATGCACTGCACGAGAGGGCTGGCGCCCGGGTGCTCTATCTCACGACCAAGGGCTTTGAGGACGTACCGTTCATCCAGCGCCTGCACCGCGAGCACCACTACGATCTGGACTGGGTCAAGCCGGCCCCGTTCGTCGAACGGCGCGACTGCATAGGTGTGGACGAGCGCATCACAAAGGACGAGAAGGTCATCGTGCCACTGGAAGACGCTGAGTTGGAGCGGATTGGAGGTGTGGTGGCGGAGCGCATCGCCGAGAGCCCAGGCCCAACAGCGATCGCTGTAAATCTGCTGTTCGCCTACCTCAATCCGGCGCATGAGCTGAAGATCGGTGACTTCTTACGCCGGGAGTTCCCGGATATCCCCGTATCTCTATCCCACCGTGTGGCGCCGATCTGGCGCGAGTACGAGCGCGGCACCACGACGCTTGCTGACGCCTACGTCAAGCCGCTCGTGGCCGGCTTCGCCAAGGACCTGGACAACGGATTCCAAGAACGGGGTCTGAAGTGCAATTGGCAACTGATGAAGTCGAACGGCGGCAATATGGCGCCAGGGGCCGCATCCGAACAGGCCGTTCAGCTGCTTATGTCGGGTCTTGCCGGCGGGATTATCGCTGGCCGCTATCTCGGCGAGCTCGCCGGGAGCAACCGGGTCGTGACTCTCGATATGGGAGGCACGAGTACCGACGTTGGCGTCGTGATCGACGGCGAGTACGGGTACACAACCGAATACCAGGTAGAGTGGGGGATACCGGTCGCGGCACCATTCGTAGACATAACCACCATCGGCGCGGGTGGGGGGTCGATCGCCTGGATAGACAAGGGCGGATTCCTGAAAGTCGGCCCTCAAAGCGCCGGCGCCGAGCCTGGGCCGGCGTGCTACGACGCAGGTGGCACGGATGCGACCGTGACCGATGCCAATCTCGTGCTCGGCCGCCTCAACCCCGACTACTTCCTCGGCGGCGAGATGAAGCTGAACCCGGACAAGGCCTTTGAGGCCGTCGTCGGGATAGGTGAAAGTGTGGGAATAGGCCTAGAGGAGGCCGCCCTGTCCATCGTCCAGCTCGCCAACGAGAACATGGCGAACGCGATACGGTTGATCACGGTCGAGCGAGGAATCGACCCTAGGGAGTTCGATCTGGTGGCCTTCGGTGGCGCGGGCCCGTTGCACGGAGCGGCGCTCGCGGAATCGGTCGGCATCCGTCGAGTCATTGTCCCGCCTAACGCCGGGCTCGCCTCCGCCTTTGGGACCCTGGTCGCCGATCTGCGGGTAGACCGCTCGTGGACACATGCCTACCGCTCCAACGACCTGGACATCGGGCGCATAGACGAACGCTTCAACGCCTTTACGGAGTCAGCGTTGGAGACCCTTCGAGAAGAGGGGTTCACCGGGACTCCGGAGGTCCGGTGCTCGATCAGCATGCGATACTTGGGCCAGAACTACGAGCAGGATGTACCTATCGCGGCTGGGTCGATCAACGAGTCGACGCTCGCCGAGGTTTTCGAGAGATTCCACCGGCAGCATGAGGCATTCTACGGCTACAGCATTCCTGGGGAAATCATGGAGTTGGTCCACTTCAACATCAGCGTGATTGGGGAGGCCCCGAAGATTGTCCTCCCGAAACTGGACCCCGGGTCGGCTAACGGGTTCGGGCCCGTCGCGAACAGGCCGGTCTATTTCGAGGGTATGGGGCCCTTCGACTGTCCCGTGTTTCGAAGGGAGGCTCTGACTGCGGGCGCCGTGATAAAGGGGCCGGCTATAGTCGACGGCGTCGATTCCACGGTGGTCCTCCCCGCCGAAAAACGGCTTTCCGTAACGGACAGGGGGCTACTGATAATCGAGTAGTACCGGCTCGATCTTGTCCCAAGAAACCCTTCTCCCCTCGCGGGAGAAGGCTAGGATGAGGGGATCTTGACGGAAAGGCGACACCAGCTGTCCCTATATGACCGTTTCCGGCGGTTTATCGGATCACCCTCACCTTAATCCTCTCCCTTGAAGGGAGAGGAAGGAGGCGACCCGATCGACTACTCGCTTAGGCGTCGACAATACACATCTCAGTAAGGACTAACAGGGCGAATAGATGACGACTAATCACAAAATCGATCAGGTCACTCTGAGCGTGGTCCACAACCACCTGGTCAACATCTGCCGTGAGATGGGGATCGCGATGATGAAGACGTCGTACTCGACGATCTTCAACGAGGGCCTCGATTTCTCGTGTGTCATCTTCAACCGCAACGGCGACATGATCGCCCAGGCCGAGTTCAACCCCGCTCAGCTGGGCGCAATCCAGTACACCGTGGGATGGACGATAGCGGAGTACGGCCTGGACGGTTTCGATCCCGGTGACGTGGTGGTCCACAACGACCCCTACCGGGGTGGAGCCCACATGCCGGAGCACACCGTGATCAAGCCCGTCTACAGCAACGGCGAGATATTCGGGTTTGTCGCCAATATCGCCCACCTGGCGGAGATCGGCGGGATGGCTCCCGGCTCCTTCGCCGCGACCGCCACGGACGTATATCAAGAGGGGCTCCGGGTGCCGCCGGTAAAGCTCATGAAGGGTGGTGAGTACGTTCAGGACGTATGGAAGATGATCATGGCCAACCACCGTACCCCGACGCACAGCTGGGGCGACTTCCATGCGATGATAGGCTCGCTTCACATCGCCGAGCAGCGGCTCGAGGCGCTTCTGGACAAGTATGGGGTCGAGTTCATCAACCAGGCCAATGAGGCGCTGATGGACCACGCCGAGCGGTGGATGCGCAAGGAGATCAAGGAGATACCCAACGGCGAATACTACTTCGAGGACTGCGTCGAAGACGACGGCGTCACTAACGAGCCTACCTGGATTCGTGTCACACTGGTGGTCCGAGATGACGAGATTATCGCGGACTACAGCGACTCGGACCCTCAGGCCAAAGGCTGCATCAACTCGACGTTCGGCGCCGCAGCATCGGCTACATACAACGCGGTCCTTCAGGTGACCGACAATGACATCCCCCACAACGCGGGGTGCTACAGGCCCATCAGGATCATCGCTCCTCACGGCTCTGTTGTGAATGTGAAGCATCCGGGCCCGTCCGTTGCAGGCAACACGGAGACCCATCCCCGTATCGTAGACCTTTTGCTAGGGGCGCTCAGTAAGGCAGTGCCTGAGCGAGTAGCGGCGGCCGAGGGCGGCACTGCGTGCAACTTCCTCTTCGGGGGCCATCATCCTGAAACGGGGCAATACTACGCCAACTACCACTTCGAGGGAGTCGGCTGGGGCGCGCGCCACTACAAGGACGGCAACAATGCTGTCATCATCCCAAACGGTAACTCGCGCAATACACCTGTTGAGGTCTTCGAGACTCGCTATCCCTGGCACACGCTGTCTTATGAGCTTGTCCGGGACTCGGCGGGACCGGGCCAGTATCGTGGCGGTCTGGGCACAAGGCGTGTGCTGGAGGTCGTTGAACCGGCCGAGATCAACATCAGCGCAGTTTTCGAGCGTATGAAGGTCCAGCCATGGGGCCTCTTCGGCGGTGGCCCCGCCCAAACCTCCGCGATCCTTGTGAAGAAGAACGGCGACGACCGTTTCCGCACCTTCTCGGAGGTATATGGGACCGTGAGCGCGGCGAAATTCGTCAACTGCGTGGTTGGGCCAGGCGATCAGGTGTTGTTGGATTCCCCAGGTGGGGGTGGATATGGGGAGATTGTCGCAAGAGACACCGAGCAGGTCTTGGAGGACGTCACGCAGGGCTTCATCTCCGAGCGGGCCGCCCGGGAGGTGTACAGAGTCGCGCTCGAGCGCCACAACGGCCGGTATACCGTCAACGAGCAAGAAACTGCGATGCTAAGGTCATCGTAGGGAGGCAACTGTGGGCCAGTGGGAAGAGCTAGGGACCGATTGGTGGGAGACGAATGTCCAAAGCTGCCCGTTCTGCGGCGAGATGATGCCCGGCAAGCAGTGGGTGTCAGTGCAAGATGGGCAGCGCCGGGTGTTCCACAGCCCGGAGTGCGAGCAGCTCTGGCTCGACTATTGGGTTCCCAAGCATGGACACACGTATCCCACGGTCTCCGGGGGGCGCACCAGGACCTGACAGGCTGTCACATGAGGTCGGTGCTCAGCCGTACCGACTCCACCTGCCGACCTCCAAGGTCGAATGGCTCTGCCCGACCTTGAACACGGAACCCGGTCGACACGAACAGGGCCCGCTTCTCCTCGTCTTCCACGGAGACACTGGCGTCGAACGAAGACGCGCCCCTGCGAGTTCCCCAGTCCGTCGCCGCATGAACAAGCTCGTGCCAGACAATCACGTGGTTCTTGTGGGCGAAGGCATCCACGCGACACCTACCTGACTCGTCGAGGCGGGCCGTGCTCAGCCCGACGACGCGCCCACTGTCGGTGACCGCGCTGAACCACGACCCTCGGCCGTCGGCGGCCACCGCCGCGTATCTTCGGTACAACGACATGCACCATCCCTGAACGGCATAGCGCGTTGAGAACATACCGACGTTTGAGTCCAGCATCTGCCAGTTGTGAGGGACGTGCAGAAGCGGGATCATCGGAATCCGGTCCTGAGGGTGAGCGGTCCTAGCCGAGGCGGCGCCGAGGTCGCGGAAGTAATCGACAAGAAACGCCTCGGGCGAATCGCGGTCGGAGATGTTCGCCATCACGTTGGCCCCGGCCAGTTTGCGCCACCCCAACCGGTGGTAGATCCTGTCGGCGTTGGGGATTCCCGCGCCAAGGAAAATCGCCTGCCCTCCGCCCTCTCGAAAATCATCGACTGCCTGCCGGCATAGCTGGGTCGCGATCCCGGAGCGACGGAACTGTGGGCTGGTGGCCACGGCGCTGATATCACCGATCGTCGGCACCGCCTTCGAGACCATGAGCACGCAGGTCCCGGCCAGCTTTTCGTCGCGTCTGTCCAGGTAGACCGAAGTCCGGTTGTGCTCATCTTCCTCTCCCAGAAATACCTCAGGCGGCAGATCGCTGTGTTCGCCGAATATCGCCCCCAAAATGTGAACAGCTCCTCGACAAGCTCGGCCGGCAGTGGTCCCTCAAGCCTCATCGTTGTGCCCTCGTTCTCGTTGCCACGGTTGATACAGCATGCTACTCTCCGCTGGCACGTAGCCAGGCGAATGCTCCAACATGAAGGGCGGAACCATATCCTGCGGGCTGGTCAAGACTCCCGGGGGTTTGATGTGGAAAACGTTGGTCAGATATAATCTGTCGGACGTTCGCCGACGTACCTTATGTCGGACGTCACGGACCACTAGGTGGCAGGAGGGCACACGAGATGCCAGATTGGTGGCTAGAAGTCACACTTCCCGGAATCGTGTTCGGAGTCCTGTTTATCCTGTGGGTAGCCCTTCCCAGCCGGCCAGGCGAAGTCGATTTGGCCAGCAAGATCCGAGATCGCCTATTCAGGCGGCGATGAACCGACGTGGTGGCGATCGGCGGCTCACGGTCATCGAGCCCCGGTAGTATCTACGTGTGCCGGACCCGCTGGTCGCTCAAGCCCGATGGAATCGAAATCGATGGGCTGAAAGCCCAGCTTAAATGCCGGAGACTCAGGGCGCAACCGGTAGTCTCCGCCCGCCGCGTCGACGAAACAGGGGTCGGCGATAATTGAATGGGTGTCGAAGCCCATATCCCGCCACCGATCGTAGGAATCGTTCGGTGCTCCGGTTACGATCGGCTCCTGTCCCTCCACGGGGGAGTACAGGTTGTAGTCACACTCAGCAAACGCCTCTCCTGTCATCGAGTTGACGTTGAGGATGGCTGACTCGGGGTCCGTGGAGGAGATAACGTTCCTGACGAAGCGGTTGCCAGTCGCTCCCTTGCCTTCTGTCCAGCCGTGGCCAATCTGAAGGTCGGCTTGGCGTGCTCGGTGGTCAACCAGGATGTTGTTCTCTATCACGATGTTCTTCGGATTCCCCACCGGCAGTGAGACCCCGCCGAGGACGGTGCCCATAACGAGGTTGCCGAATACGGTGATGTCCATCCCGGTGTTGTCGAAGTAGATGCCCCAGGTGAAGTAGGGCATCCAGATCCTCCCGCCGGCCCTGGTGGCCTGGACATATTCTGGCCGCTGAGGCGTGCCGTACGCGGCACATCCCAGAACGTCCCGGATGCGGTTGTATCTGATGATATTTCCGCGACTTAGCTCATCGTCTTCCTCGATCGTGAACCACGACTCGGACATAATCGCTCCAGTGTCGGCGACCTCGAGCCCGAGCCGGAATATGTCGTTGAACTCGATCGTGATGCGGCCGAAACCGTCCTTGATCATGAAGCCCTTGTCGGACATGTCGTGGATGAGGTTGTGGGACATGATGTTGTCGACGCTGTTCATGGCGAAGACCTGAATCGCGCCGCAACGTTTCTTGATCGCCCCACCGTGATGGATGTAGTTGTTGGAGATGACGTTGCGGACGAAGGTCGCGTACTGGCCCGTCCGCTCGGCTATTACCTCCCGGTCCATCCACGTGACGGTATTCTGAGGTCCGTTGCTCGTCACCGAGACCCCCGCTGCGCCGGCATCGGCGATCTCATTGCCGACGATGTGGTTGCGGGCGTTGTACCCCTCCAGACGTATCCCGTCGGCGCCGACGGCCTGGAACAGGTTGTTTTCCACGCGGCAGTCCTCAGCGTTTTCGAGATGCACGGTGCCGCCACGCAAGCCGGGTGAGTGGAACGTTTCTGGGTGCTGGTGGTCCGGGAACGGCGACAGCGTGTGGGCGAAGGTAAGACCGGATATCGTGATGTGCCTGATCGGCCTGTCCGGCGTGCCCCGGAGCTCTATAAGTCGGTCTGTGAGGGGCACGACGACCTCAGCCGACTCCAGTGGGCTGGTCGGCGGCCAAAAGTACACCGTCTGCGTCTCAGGGTCCAGGCACCACTCACCGGGCTGGTCGAGCTCCTCGAGGACGTTCTCGACGATGAAGCGGTTGCCCTGCGTCAGCTTGTGTTTCGAATGATGGGCCTCTCTGGTAAGCGAGATCGTACGCTTCTCGGGATCTACCCCTTTGACCGGTGTGATGTCGTTCAGCCAGCACTTCCAGGGGAAGATATTTACCTCTGCCAGATGGGGTTTGGCCCAAGGTTTCACTGGCACGTCCGACTCGTACCGGAAGGTCGTCGGGCTCTCATGCGCCTCGGGAAGAGTGGCTTCGATGAAGGCCCAACCGCCGTACAGCGGGTCCTCAGGATCGCGCTTGGGCCAGCGGGCCCGGACTTGACGCCTATCCTCGAAGAAGAGCTGTCGGAAGGACCACCTGCCGTGCTTAACGGTGGGCAGCCGGCACTGCATGATCTCGCCCTCGTATGGCCTCCAGCCGGTGAGTTGGACTCCTCCGCTCAGCACCGGTCTGTCACCGGGATAGGCCGTATAGGTGATGGGGTGGTCGTGGGTGCCGGAGTCCCCGCTTCCCAGCACGAGTGGCTCCGTGAGATGGAGGGTCCCGTCCAGGACCATCACGGTCGCGGGACGGTCGAACCGGCCGTCGGTCTTGATCTGGCGTATTGCGTCGCGAGCCCTGCTTAAGGTCGCAAACGGCCCGTCAGTTGCACCATTCAAGGCGGGAAGAGTTCCTGACCACGAATCGTCTCCCCTGGCGGAGACGTAGAAGGAGTACCTGTTCTCAGTGCGACGCACGGCGGTGTCGTCTCCCAATACTACGTCTCGTCTGGAATCGGGTAGGCAGACCTGGCGGGGTCTCTTGGTTGGAGTGCTATCCTGTTGACGGTCCGCTGCCGAGGCCAGGTTCGGTCATGGACTCGGGATCGAGGATCTCGTCCAGCTCTTTTTCCGACAGGTCGGTGCTGCGGGCGGCGACCTCTCGGACCGACTCCCCGGTATCGTGCGCCTCTTTAGCGATGGCCGCCACCTTGTCGTAGCCAATGTGGGGCACCAGCGTCGTGCCGATGGCCAGCCCCTTGTCGACCGTTTCAGGCCCTCGCTGCGTTGCCGTCAGTCCGCTGATGCACCTGTCTGCTAGGTTGCCGGTCGCCGAGGCTAGGATATCGATGGACTCGAGCAGGTTGTGCGCCGCGATCGGCATCATGACGTTGATCTCGAAGTTCCCGGACTGCCCGGCGACCGTTATAGCGGCGTCGTTACCGATCACCTGCGCGGCGACCTGACAGACGGATTCTGGGATCACCGGGTTCACCTTCCCAGGCATTATGGAGCTTCCCGGTTGCACCTCCGGCAGCTCGATCTCACCGATGCCCGCTCGAGGTCCGGAGCCCAGCCACCGGATGTCGTTGGCTATCTTCATCAGGCTCACAGCTATGGTTTTCAGTGAGCCGCTGCACTCGACGACCCCGTCGAGGGAACTCTGCGCCTGGAAGTGGCTGTCTGTCTCATGTACTTCTGTACCGAGCATTTTCGACAGCCTGGCGCAGACCCGGCCGGCGAACTCCGGGTGGGTGTTGACACCGGTGCCGACTGCGGTTCCTCCTAGGGCTACCTCCGATAGTCCGCGGGAGGCATCCTTCAGCCGCTCGATCCCGCGCGCGATCTGGCCGGCGTACCCCTGGAACTCTTGTCCCAGCCGGATGGGGGTGGCGTCTTGAAGGTGGGTCCTGCCCGTCTTGATCACAGGCATAAACTCCTCCGCCTTTCGCGCCAACTCTTCCTGGAGATGGGCGAGCGCCGGTGATAGGCCACCGTTGATGCCGTCGAGTGCCGCGATGTGTATGGCCGTCGGGATCACGTCATTGGAGGACTGGCCCATGTTGACGTGGTCGTTAGGGTGTACGGGGTCGCGGGACCCGAGCTCTCCGCCAAGCGTCTCAACGGCCCGGTTCGATATGACCTCGTTTGCGTTCATGTTCGTCGACGTTCCGGAGCCGGTCTGGAAGATATCCACGACGAAATGGCCGTCTAGGTCCCCGTCGGTGACCTCACCGGCGGTCTTGACGATGGCGGCGGCGATGCTGTCGTCAAGCAGTCCGAGCTCGTGATTAACTTCGGCTGCGGCGAGCTTGATACGGCCGATTGCCCGGATGAACGAGCGTGGGAACCTGAGGTTGCTGATCGGGAAATTGAGGACGGCCCGCATCGTCTGGGCCCCGTAGTACGCGTCCACCGGCACCCTCAGCTCCCCCATCGAGTCCCGCTCCACGCGAATCTCTTTTCCCTCTGCCATGCTCACCCCTCTGCCATGCTCACCCCTCTGCCTTGCTCACCCCTCTGCCTTGCTCACCCCTCTGCCTTGACTATAGCCTTTATGACCCCGCCTCAGCCACAGAGCGTCTGAACGAGGAACTCCGTGACGAGATCCGCGACCTCTTGCTCATGCCCAACGAGCGAATGGTCCGCGCCTGGAATCTCGGCGAATTGGACTGGTGGGCGGACGTTGTCCAGCGCTCTTTGCAGCTCTGTTGAAGGGACGACTCGGTCCCTCTCGCCTACCAGGAACAGTTTTGGTCGCTTGTCGTTCTTGATCCGGGACTGTTTCACCGCCGAGATTGGTGGCGCGATGAGGACCATGCTGCGCGCGTTCTTGCAGCGACCCATCCCTTTGAGGACCGCTGAGGCCCCAAAAGAGTAGCCCACGAGCGCCAACCTCTTTGGGTGTATGTCAGGGAAGACCTTCAGGAATTCGAAGGCCGACCGCAGGTCCTTCTCTTCCTCGGGGCCGTTGCTGAAGACCCCCTGGCTGCGGCCGGTGCCCCGGAAGTTGAACCTCAGGCAGGCCATGCTCTCCCGGTGTGCCGTGCGGGCAATGGCGGCCACGACCGGGTTGTCCATGTCGCCGCCCAGCGCAGGGTGTGGGTGGCAAATGACGACACCAGGAGTCGCTGTGCCGGGGTAGTCCGGCGTGGTGATTACGCCTTCCAACGAGAGGCGCTTGCCAGTGAAGAAGTCTATGGCGGTCTGGCGCATGCTTTATCCTGTGCCCGCGCCCATCGCAGAGAGCCCTGCTCGCCGGCCCGTGGTTCGACGGGTCCCCCGATGCGGCATCGGGGCGACTCCTGTCGGAGCTCACCATGAACGGAAGTCCACTCCAGCCGTTCGCCCTGAGTAGTCCCGATGCCGCATCGGGACGTATCGAAGGGAGCTTGTCGAAGGACTCCCTACAGTGACTTTGAAATGCCCTGCCATGTTAGGCGACGGTATAGTGTTTGACAAGCGGGATTGCTAGAATTAGGCGGCCCCATGGAGGAATATGAACATGCGAGTGGTAGATTTCCGTAGCGATACCGTTACGCATCCCACGCCTGAGATGCGCGAAGCGATGGCAGCTGCCGAGGTCGGAGACGATATCTTCGGTGACGACCCGACGGTCAACCGCCTTGAAGAGTTGGCGGCCGAGATGTTTGGCAAGGAGGCGGCCGTCTTCGTCAGCAGCGGTACGATGGGGAACCTGGTCGCGGTGCTGGCGCAGTGCCAGCGTGGCGAGGAGGTGATCGTAGGCGACAAGTCGCACATATACCGCGCTGAGGCGGCCAGCGTGTCGGTGCTCGGAGGAGTCGCCGTTCAGGTCCTTCCCAACGATAGCGGAGGTATGTTTGACACGGACGCGTTGGAGGCGGCAATCCACCCCGAAGACTCCCACTACGCTCGCACGAGGCTGGTGGCGATGGAGAACACCCACAACGCCTGTAGCGGCGCCGCATTGACGCCGGAAGATATGAAGACCGTCGGCGATGTGGCCAGGGCCAACGATCTGCGGCTTCACCTGGATGGGGCCCGTATCTTCAACGCGTCAGTCTACTTGGAGACGCCCGTGGCTGAGCTGGCCAGAGATGCCGATACCGTCACGTTCTGCCTCTCGAAGGGGCTGAGCGCCCCGGTGGGGTCAGTCGTATGCGGCAGCCACGAGGCCATAGACGAGGCCCGACGCTGGCGGAAGGCGGTGGGTGGTGGGATGAGGCAGGCAGGCGTGATCGCGGCTGCCGGTATCGTGGCCCTGCAGACGATGATCGACCGGCTGGCGGAGGACCACGCCAACGCGCGAAGGCTCGCGCAGGGGTTGGCCGGGATACCGGGCATCGAGATCGACCCGGAAAGCGTCCAGACCAACCTCGTCTTCTTCGATGTGATTGCGGGGTCTCACCTGGAGCTCGCTCGGCGACTCAAACAGCGGGGCATCGACATCCAACCGCGGAGCGCCCGCTGGCGCCTGGCTACCCACTACGGCATCGTCCCCGACGACATCGACTACGCGCTCGAGGTCATCGAGTCGGTATTCGGGAGCTCAGACGGGCTGGCCTCAGGCACGTAAGCAGGAAAGAGAGAGGTTACTAAAGATGAAGCTATACAGGTTGCCTCTGGTGCTAAGAGAGCCTTCTGAGGATACAGAAGATCAGTACCTAGCGGAGATCCCGGCTCTGCCCGGCTGTCGTGCTTGGGGAGAGACCGCCGCGCAGGCGCTGGAGAACCTGCAGGGCGTGGCCACGGCTTTTATCGAGTCATATCGAGCTAAAGGGGATGCTCTACCCCCCGAGGTGGAATCGGCGTCGCAGGAAGTAGCCGGCACGGAGAGTCTGAGTGAGGTCTTGGTCGCGGTTTGACCTACAGGGAGCTTACTCGGAAGCTGCGTCGTCTCCGATGCGAGCTCGACAGGTGGGCGAAGGGGGACCACGAGATTTGGATTCGCACGTCAACTCACGGTAGGACAACGATCCCGAATTGGGGGAGCAGGGACTTGAAGCGAGGTACTATTCGGGCGATTCTGCGAGACCTGCACGTTTCCCGAGAGGAGTTTGATAGAGTCTAGGACGCAGAGCGACCGAGTCGAGTGCTCGACATCAATCTACTCCTGGCCGTCGCTCGGTGGCTCGCCACCCTCCCCCCACCATTGGCGCAGGCGTTCGGCGGCCTCGGGCTCGTGGCCCTGGTCGCCGGGCTTGTAGTAGCGGCGGCCTTTCAGGCTGTCGGGCAGGTTCTGCATGGGGGTGAAGTGCCCCTCGTAGTCGTGGGAGTACTTGTAGCCCTTGGCGTAGTCCATCTCTCGCATTAGTCCGGTGACGGCGTTGCGCAGGTGCTTTGGCACCGGCTCGTTGCGGGTCCGTTTTACGTCCTCCAGCGCATCGCCGATGGCTTTATAGGCCGAGTTGCTCTTGGGGGCTGTGGCCAGGTAGACGGTGGCCTCGGCCAGTGGGATGCGGCCCTCGGGCATCCCAACGAAGTGGACTGCCTGCTGGGCCGCGACCGCCACCCCGAGCGCCTGCGGGTCCGCCATACCGACGTCCTCGGCGGCGAGAATGACCAAGCGGCGGGCGATGAACAGCGGGTCCTCGCCCGCCTCGATCATCCGAGCCAGCCAGTAGATCGCGGCGTCCGGGTCGGAGCCGCGCATCGACTTGATGAACGCCGATATTGTGTCGTAGTGCTGATCGCCGGCCCGGTCGTAGAGCAGTGACCGCTGCTGCATGGCGTCTTCGATGGTTTCGGGCGTGATGAGGCGTACACCCTGATCGTCGGGCTCCGTCGCTGCGATGGCGAGCTCGATTGCGTTCAGCGCGATTCGAGCGTCGCCATTGGAGAGCGTGACGAGACTTGCGAGGGCGTCGGGGTTAAGCCGCGGCTTTTTCGCTCCGAGGCCGCGCTCTTCGTCCTCCAGTGCGTGAGCCACGATCGCTTCGACCTGCACGTCGGTCAGTGCGTTGAGGGTAAAGACCCGCGCACGGGAGAGAAGGGGAGAAATAACCTCGAACGAGGGATTCTCGGTCGTGGCGCCGATCAGTATCAGCGTCCCGCTCTCGACGTGTGGAAGAACAACGTCCTGCTGGGCTTTGTTGAAGCGGTGGATCTCGTCGATAAAGAGGATTGTCCGGCGGCCGTGCATGCCCAAGCGTTCCTGGGCTTCGGCCGCTATTTTGCGGAGCTCGGCGACGCCCGAGCCGACGGCGCTGACCGGGCTGAAGTGGCTTTTCGTGAGGGTTGCGATCAGGTAGGCGAGGGTGGTCTTGCCACTGCCCGGCGGGCCCCAGAGGACGATCGAGGGTATCTGGTCGGCCTCGATGCTCTTGCGCAGCACGCGGCCGGGACCGACGATGTGATCCTGGCCTACGAACTCGTCAAAGGAGCGCGGCCTCATCCTGGCGGCCAGCGGGGCCTCGCGGCTTAGCTTACTGTCTGCCTGGTGGTCGAAAAGGGTCACGTTTGCGTTCTCTCTTTGGGGAGATAACCACGGAGCACAACGAGATCACAGAATATGGACACCCTGACCCCCTGTGTGTCCCCCGTGGTGAGTCAGTGTTTGGTTGTGAGGGCCTGTTCGATCACCGTCAGAAGTGGATCGTCCTGCTCGGGGAGGACTGTGCGTGGGTCGATGACAACGCGCTCGTCCTCGATGCGGGCGATCACCGGAGGGTTGCCGTTCCTGAGTCGGGCGGCTAGGGCCTTGGCTCCGCCAGCGACAGCGCTGCTGTTAAGGCTTAATAGCGACGTGGGCAGCGTTTCGCCCGGCAGGCTTCCACCGCCGATGGTCGAGTGGCCTGCGACCACAGATACCTTGTCTCCGAGAGATTTAGTCCATCCGTTGGCCCGAGATTCCAGGCTCTCTGCCGACTCGGCTACCATTCGCCAGACAGGGATCTTTTCCAATGCCTCGTCCCTGATGTAATGGACCAGTGTAGCGGTAAGCGCAGCGAGGCTGAGCTTGTCGATGCGGACGGCCCGTGCCAGCGGGTTATTTTGAACCGTGGCGACGAGCTCTCCGTCCCCCACGATGATGCCCGCCTGTGGGCCGCCCAGCAGCTTGTCGCCCGAGAAGAACGCCAGGGAGACGCCCGCCGCCAGGCTCTCCTGTGGCATTGGCTCGTGGGCCAGTCCGAACGTCGAGGTGTCGAGCAGGCAGCCGCTACCGAGGTCATGCAGCACCGGTATCTTGCCGTTCCCTAACGAGACCAGCTCTGCCATCGAGGGTGAGTGGGTAAACCCGGTAACTCTGAAGTTGCTGGTGTGGACGGATAGGATGGCGGCGGTGTTCTCGGAGATAGCGGTCTCGTAGTCCCTTGCGTATGTGCGGTTAGTAGTGCCCACCTCGACCAGCGTTGCGCCGCTTTGCCTCAAAACGTCTGGGATGCGGAAGCCGCCGCCTATCTCTACAGCCTCGCCCCTCGACACAATGACGTCCCGGCCGGCGGCGACTGCCGCTAAGCCCAAGAGGACGGCCGAGGCGTTGTTGTTCACGACCGTTGCCGCCTCAGCGCCCGTGAGCTGGCAGATTAGCCGGGCGACATACGACTGCCGCGAGCCCCGTTTGCCGCTCTCGGTGTCGAACTCCAGGTCGCTATAGCCAGCGGAGGCCTGTTCGATGGTCTTGAGCGCGTCGCGACTTAGTGGGGCGCGACCAAGGTTGGTATGAAGTATGACGCCGGTGGCATTGATGACTGGCCTCGGCCAGGGGCGCCACCGCGCGGCGGCCCGCTCCTCGACGGAGAGCACTACTTGGTCGACGGCGGGTGCCTGGTGCCCGTTCTTGAGGGCGCCGCGGGCGGCTTCGATCTCAGTCCTCACGAGACCGACAACTGCCTCGTGCGAATACTCCTCTATGAGCCGCTGCATTCGCCGGTCGGCGAGAACGTGGTCAACGCTAGGCAGGTCCCGGAAAGGGGTCGTCACGTGCCGTTCCTCCTCGTAGCTAGACCAATTATACCTCAGCGAGGACGACCGGCCTTGACCCTTCTGATAGGCCATTGCTAGAATATGAATGGACTTCTCGCTCTGTTCGGGGGACATGTTTGTCATAGGGCTTACTGGCGGGATCGGGACTGGGAAGACCGAGGCAGCCAGGATACTGAACGAGCTGGGCGCCGAGACGATCAGCGCCGACCGAGTCGCGCACGAGACCTACCATCGTGGGACGCCTGGGTGGCGGGAGGTTGTGGAGGAGTTCGGCGACGGCGTGCTGACCGAGGAAGGCGAGGTTGATCGCGGCAAGTTGGGCGCACTAGTGTTCGAAGACGAGCAAGCCCTGCGTCGCCTCAACGACATAGTGCATCCGCGCACCCGCTCGGTAATCGAGGAACGGCTTCAAGCCCTCCAGCAACTTGGGACTGAGGTCGTCTGCGTAGAAGTCCCCCTTTTGGTCGAGGCTATTCGTCGCGAGGTCAGGTGGCTGTCTCTCCTGGACGACGTTTGGGTGACCGTTGCCCCCGAGGACAAAGTGATAGGCCGTATCCACGCCCGCGACCGACTCGACACAGCGGCCATCCGCGGCCGCATAGATTCTCAGATACCCGATGCGGACCGAATCGAGCATGCCGGTGCGGTGATCGATAACAACGGCACCCTGGAAGATTTACGAAAGCGAGTGCTGGCTTTGTGGCGCGACCGGGTGCCCTTGTCTAAGAAGGATATGGGTTAGAAATGGCGACCCCCACAAAGACACTGTACCGCAGCTATATCGTGGAAGAGTATCACCTTGCCGAGGAGCCCTTCTACGTTCCGGTCGGTGACGAGGTAGAGCTGTTCGAGGCGGCCTACGACCAGAAGATCCCGGTTTTGTTCAAGGGGCCGACCGGGTGCGGTAAGACCAGGTTTGTTGAGTATATGTCATACCGGATGGGTCGTCCTCTTACCAAAGTGAAAAAGCGCCCCAAATCGGGTCCTGCCGCCTCCGCGGAGACCGACGGCCATGGCCTTCCGCTTGTGACGATAGCCTGTCACGAGGACCTTACGGCTAGCGACCTGGTGGGCCGGTATCTGCTGGAGGGGGAGAGCACGGTCTGGATCGACGGACCGCTGACTCGAGCCGTCAAGGCGGGAGGGATCTGCTACCTGGACGAGATCGTAGAGGCGAGAAAAGACACGACGGTGCTGATCCACCCGCTGACCGATCATCGGCGGATGCTGCCCGTGGAAAAGAAGGGCGAACTGCTGGAGGCCGCCGACGGCTTCTTGCTGGTGCTGTCCTACAACCCCGGCTATCAGAGTGCGCTCAAGGACCTCAAGCACAGTACACGCCAGCGGTTCGTAGCCCTAGAGTTCAACCCACCTCCCAGAGAGATAGAGTCGAGGATCATACAGCATGAGGCCGACCTGGACGCGGAGATGGCCGATCAGCTCGCAAAGCTGGGCGAGAAAGTACGCAATTTGAAGGAACACGGGCTCGGCGAAGGCGCGAGCACCCGCCTCCTTATCTACGCTGGCAAGCTGATTGGCCAGGGCATTACTCCGAGGCGGGCCTGTCAGGTTGCGGTCAACTGGGCCGTGACGGACGACCACTCGGTCCAGAGCAGCATCGAGGAAGTTATCTCCTCCATTTTCGAGTGAGCCCGCAGCCAGTTCCCACATTGCCTACTACTATCTGACCCGCATGGAAGTTTCCACAATAGGCTCGGTAAGGCGGCTCCTCTCCCGACACCCGAAGAAGACTCTGGACGATACCTCGCTTGCCCCTGCAGGCGTCTTGTTGCTCCTTTATCTAAAAGATGGCGAGTACTGCGTCCTCCTGAACAAGCGGAGCAATTCTGTTGAAGATCACAAAGGAGAGATTTCCTTCCCTGGCGGGCAAAGAGACGACGGTGACCGAGCGATACTGGACACCGCTCTACGCGAGACCCACGAGGAGATGGGTATCCGGCCGCAAGACGTTGAGGTGCTCGGCGAGCTAGACGACGTGGCCACCATTTCGAACTTCTTGGTCAGCACCTTTGTGGGCACTATCCCGACCGCTTATCAGTTCAAGCCGAGCGATGAGGAGGTCGCTGAGGTGATCGAGCTTCCGCTCTCCGTGTTGACTGACGACGGGAGCTCCCGAGATGAGACGCGCATAGTCGAGGGAGCGCTGGTCAGCCGGAGGTCGTATGCTTACGGAGGCCACCTGATTTTCGGCGCGACGGCCGAGATCCTCACCAGGTTCATCGAGATCCTAGACAGCGCTCCGGCCGAGGAGGCCGTGTGGAAAAAAGACCAACCCTGACCGAAGAGCAGGTGGAGAGCGAGCTGCACCGCTTCCCGCCTGTCGTCCTGGGCGAGTTTCAAAAGGCCCGTGGCGAGATGTCGTCGGTCCTGAGCGATGATCAGGTTGCGGTTTGGGCGGTGGCCGGCCTCAGGCTCGCTGAACAGGCCGCACGCTCTTGGGAGGCCTCCAACCAGTACTTCAAGGTGAGTCCAAAGGTCGTCCGCCTGGTGCCGTACGACTCCTTCGTCAGTTGGACAGAGTGCGGCACAACTATGTGCCAGGAGTCCCCGATGCTGGCCGCCTGCTATTTTGAGGCTAGCCCCGGGACCTTGGCCAGACTAGGGTCTCACCATATTGAAGGCTGGGCAGAGCTGGGGCGAGGACTGTATAAGGGGACCTGGAAGTCGAGCGCTCTGTCATGCAGGTTCTTGGGGTCGAGCCCGAAGCTCCTCAAGAGCATGACGGTCCCTGAACTTGAACGCTTCGCCGCCCTTCTGGACGCCCTCTCCCACCGCTCGTACGACGTATCGATGGAGTGTCTAGAGCTAGGCCAGAAGATCTTTTCGCTGCTGGGCGACGACACGGGTGCTTTCGTGGCTCTGGGCTCGTCACTCGCGGAGACGAATTGGTGCCAGGTGAAAGGCTTGTTCGAGGCGGCCGCCGTCGCGTTTCCAAAAATAGAGCGAGACCAGCGCCTCCGCTTCCTCAACCTGGCCAACGGCCTGCGCGAGAGAGGGCACACGAACGTACCGGCGGTAATGGTAGAGGTGTCGCAGTCGTTGGCTCAGGTGGACAAGGCCTACCATGCGCCGCTATTGGAGTTGGCCGAGGCACTGCTGAAGGTCTCGCCTCTGGCCATACCCGAGTTCATGAAGAGCTGCCCGTCCGCGCTGGACCGTGTCAGCATGAGCCATCTGGAGAGGTGGTTCGAGGAAGGACTGCGCACCCTAAAGCAGAACAACGACGCCGGGCTCGCCTATTTCAGATTGGAATCGGCTCGCTCACACAAGGTGCTCGAAGCGTTGTCCTCGAGCGTCGAGTTTGAGGGAGTTAAGGATGTTATGGAGATGTACTGCCGCGCGCTTGCCGGCGCTGAGGTGAAGCTCGCCGCCACTGAAGAGCTTGTCGAGAAGAATATCGGCTGGGTGTCCGAGGAGGCTCCCTCGACAGAGGGCTCCACAGTGTTTCTGCCCTCGCAGGTGGACCGCTACCCTGCCAAGGATGAGAACTTCGCCTGGTTCAAGGGGGTGTCGACGCATCAGGTCGCTCACCTGGAGTTCGGCAGTTTCCGCTTCGAGTTCGATCGGCCGTCGACGCTGTTTCGCGATCTCCGCCTGCGACTCGAAAAAGAGAGATCGAGCCGCGCCGACGATGTCGAAGGTGGGGTGGAGCAACCGGGCCAGACAACGGACATGCAGCGTTTCTTCAACCTGTTCGAAGACCGAAGCCTGGCGCTCGACGTATTCACCGTAGTCGAGGACGGTCGGTTAGACGCTCGAGTAAAGGTCGAGTACCCGGGCTTAAAGGCATCATATCTTAGGATCCAAACGGACTCGCTAGAGGGACGGCCGGAGATTCAGACCCTACCTATGAGAGAGGCTATCGTCGAGTTCCTGGTCAGGCTCAGCCTTCAGCAGTACAAGGGTCTACAGGCGCCACTAGAGTATGTCGCCGAAGTTCGTAAGGTGGCCAGGATAGCCAGGCGGGTGCTTACCATCGGTGCAAGCGCAGAAGACACTGCAGAGGCCACGCTGCGCATCTACGCCATTCTTTCTCAAGTCCCGAACGAGAAGGCTGCGGCCGACGACTGGCAGTCGGTCGATGTTGACGATACAGACGACGAGTATGTCGACGGCGATGACGAAGAGTTGCTGCTATCGCTGGTCCAAGGCATGGGATCGGGTGCCCCTTCCGAACAGGATGAAGAGGAGTACAGTGCCAGTCGGGACGTCGACTTCAGAGGCGACTTCAAGCCCGAGCTTGCACAGTTCCTCTCGCGGCTAAGAATGCAAGGTGAGACGCCGGAGGGACAGCCAGGCGCCGAACCCATCACGCAGGAGATGCTCGAAGAGATGCTGGAGTCTAGTGCTGAGCTGGACTATCAGGACGCGCAGGGGGACGTTCAGGGGGCTAGCAACGAGTTTGCGCGAAACATTCTCAAGGAGGCCGGCCTGGACGCGCCTCTGACGCCGGAGTCTGGCCAGGGGCCCCTTGTCCACGTAAAAGATGAGGGTGGAGCGCTCGACTCTACGGAGCCGCAGACCTTTCTATATGACGAATGGGACTTCCGAGCGGACGACTACAAACCGCGATGGTGCATCGTCCGGCAGAAGAATATGGCAGAGGGCGACGCCACATATTACGGAAGCACACTACATAGCTACGGACTTCTTGTGGGTCAGGTCAAGCGTCAGTTTGAGCTGATGGTGCCGGAGATGTTCCGCAAGGTCCGGAAGCTGGAAAACGGCGAGGAGATCGACATTGACGACGTGATAGAGGCGTTCGTCGATATCCGCACAGGCGTCGGCCCCAGCGAGAAGCTGTTCTGGAGACGAAACAAGGTTCAGCGCGACGTGGCGGTGGTCTTCCTGCTGGACACCAGCGCATCGACGGCGGAGGCCATCGACGAGACCAGGAAGGTGGCCGACGACTGGGACGCGCCGGACGACCCTGTCGAGTACATGGTGTGGCTGCGGACCCGCCGAGGAGAGGGGGTTAGACGCTCCTATAAGCGAATTATCGACCTGGAAAAAGAGGCGGTTGTGCTGCTGATCAACGCGCTGGAGGCGATCGGAGACGTGTACGGTATCTACGGCTTCTCCGGCTATGGCCGCGAGAACGTGGAGGTCTACACTATCAAAGACACGAACGAGCAGTTCTCGGACAGGGTCAAGAAGCGGATAGACCGCATCGCGCCCCTTCACGCCACTCGCATGGGCCCGGCCATAAGACACGCGACGTCCAAGCTAGAGGCGCTCGACGCTCGGACCAAGGTCCTGTTTCTGATCAGCGACGGACGCCCCCAGGACAGGGGATACAGCAGGGAAGGGGTGGAGAAGGAGTACGCGGTCCACGATACCAAAATGGCCCTCGACGAGGCTAAGAACAAGGACATTACGGCCTTCTGCCTGACCGTCGACAAGAACGGTCACGACTACCTGAAGACCATGTGCCAGGATATGGGGTACGAGATACTGGACGACATCTATTCGCTCCCCCAGCGACTCCTCTACCTCTACCGCCGCCTGACGATGTAGTGGGGCGCATTATCGGCGATCGGGCGTGTCCTTGGCCGAAGGGCGGGTTACAAACCCGCCCCTACGTGGGGTGGATAAGGACAAGGTGCATTGGGATGCGCCCCGCCGCCGTCTCTGCGACCGTAGGGGCAGGTTTGAAACCTGCCCTCCCTCGATTCCCGGAGCGGCCTCCTCCTATGCGTTGGGGATGCGTTAGATGTCGGTTGGCAGCCCAATGTGAAGTTCGACCCAAACACCCATGGCCGCCATTCTGTAACGGTGAGCAGCATCCACAACTCCGAGGGCGGGTTTCAAACCCGCCCCTACGTCGCCAAGGCGTCGCCAGGGCTCGAACGTGACGTTCGATCCAAATAGACGCCATCGACGATCCATACGATTGGCTGGTTTCGACTATTCGCAGCCAGGTGCGTATTTCATAACCGTCTGCACCCACGATCGCCGGTCCTTGTTCGGTGATGTGGTGGATTGGGAAATGAGTCCGAACGAGTACGGGCGACTTGTTGCCGCCTCCTGGGACGATCTGCCCAATCACTATCCTCATGTAAGTCTGGATGCGTTCGTAGTCATGCCCAATCATGTTCACGGAGTTATCGTGTTGAAACACCACGATGACGTTGATGTAGGGGCGGGTTTCAAACCCGCCCGCACAAAGCGTCACGGCCTGCCAGAAATCGTGCGTGGATTTAAGACGTACTCCTCCCGTCGAATCAACAAGATCCGACGCACGCCCAGCGTGCCCGTCTGGCAGCGCAGCTACTACGAGCACGTCATCCCAAAAGAGGATGAGTTGAACGCCGTGAGGCAGTATATTCTAGATAACCCAGCCAAGTGGTCAGAGGACGTGGACAATCCGAATAGTATCCTGGAGGGGCGGGTTTCAAACCCGCCCGCTCTCGCGCCGGAGAAGTGGACCGCTTATTGTTGTTCAGGGCCGCTAACGGTGATACCCTGTGGTCTCTTTACCTCCCCACGAAATCTCCGTATCGAAATAGGGAGGGTAGAGATACGCAGGCTCGGAGGGTGTTTAGGTGCATCTGGCAATTGATGGGTATGGCTCCGACCCGGCGAAGCTGAACGACGAGGACCTCATCTACCGGTTCCTGGACGAGTACCCGGCGAAGATCGGCATGAACAAGATGATCGCGCCTCAGGTTTACACGTATCGCGGCCAGACGCCGGAGGACTGGGGCCTATCGGGGTTCGTGCTCATAGCCGAAAGTCACATCAGCGTGCACACTTTCCCCGACAGGCGGTACGTCAACATCGACGTATTCTCCTGTAAGGAGTTCGACGCGGAGACCTCGCTTAAAGACGTCGAGGAGACCTTCGCGCTGCCCAAGGCCAGGGTCTGGATTCTGGAGCGCGGCGTGGAGCATTCCACTCCCAGAGAGGCGTACCACGGGATGGTTAGCGAGCGGGTCAACCTCGCTCCGAATCGTGGCCCGGCCAATGTCCGAGCGCGGTGATGACGTTCCCGGCGGTGTTCCCAGGTATTGGGATACGTTTCTCAATACTCCCCCTCAAGCTCCCGACGCCCACGACGCCCGAGTTGTACTGGTCCCAGTCCCCTACGACAGCACCACCTCGTACAAGGGCGGAGCGCGCCACGGGCCTAAGGCGATCATAACCGCCTCTAGACAGCTCGAAGACTACGACTTGGAGCTGGACCGCGATATCTCGGAGGTGGGGATATACACAGCCCCGGAGGTAGCGCCTGACGCCAGCGGGCCTGAGGCAACGGTAGCAAGGGTAGAGCAAGTCGTCCGCTCGTTGGCCCAGCCAGGCAACATTGTGGGGCTATTGGGGGGCGAACATTCGATTACGACAGGGGCCGTGAAGGCTCTTCAGGAGCTGTATCCGGATCTGTCGGTCCTATACCTGGATGCGCATGCCGACCTGCGAGACGAGTATATGGGCACGCCCTGGGGGCACGCCTCGGTGGCCCGTCGTGTGCGAGAGCTTTGTAACATCGTCCTAGTAGGTGTGCGCAGCCTGAGCGCCGGCGAACGCAAATTCATCCGCTCCGACGATATGCCTGTCACGTTCTGGCCCCCGGCCAATCGGAACTCCGAAGAGTTGGTGTCGACGGTGCTCGAAAAGCTCTCTGAGCGTGTGTACGTCAGCATTGATCTGGACGTATTCGATCCGTCGCTGATGTCGGCCGTCGGGACTCCCGAGCCGGGAGGCATGACGTGGGATGAGGTGACCGGGCTGTTGAGGGCGGTGGCGAGTTCGCGGAAGATCGTAGGGTTCGACGTGACAGAGCTGAGCCCCGGAGAAGGCCCCGAGGCCTGCGCGTTCACTGCCGCAAAGCTTACCTACAAGCTCATCGGCTATGCTACCTCTTAGACGTGACGGAGGGTCAGAGATATTGTCCAAAAGGGGGACATGACTACTCCACATGATAGCGGACCTTTGTGGTTCCGAAAGGTAGTAGACGATGCGGAAGAATCGCTTCGCGAGTATTTCCAGGGTGGTAGGATTGGTCCGGGAACTCAGGAATTGCTGATTCAGGTCCTCGGCCAGTTACACTCGATCGGGAAACCCCATGAAGAACTGGTGCAGGAGTTCGAGAAAGAGGTACAAGAATTCAAGGATATAGGTTTTCAGTATGAGTGAGCCTACTCCTGCACTAGATCGACGTGTCCTCGAGAACCGAAAGGGCCGCTGTCGCGACCAAAAAGCTGTTGACCGCCGGCTGGCATTCAGCTAGAATTGTCGTTAGGCTAGTGTTGGAGATAGACTAGCGGCTAGCCCGCTTTTTTGTTTGAGACCGTGGGGTTGCGGGCTGGCCTGCCGGGTCCAGAAAACGCCCCAGTGGCGCAACGGTAGCGCAGCCGATTTGTAATCGGCAGGTTAGTGGGTTCGAGTCCCCTCTGGGGCTTTCTTTCCCTTCAGCGCAGCGAGATAGGTGTGTTGCTGTCGCGAAGGGTCTTGGATTGGCGTTTTTGCTGTGCTACACTAATTTCGGCTAATTGGGAGGGGTGGGTGAGCGGTTAATACCACCAGACTGTAAATCTGGCGCTCGGAAGGGCTACGTAGGTTCGAATCCTACCCCCTCCACCAGGGACAGCAGGAAACTCTAGGGACTGCGGCAATCGGTGCCCACATAGCTCAGCAGGTAGAGCACGTTCTTGGTAAGAACGAGGTCAGCAGTTCGAGTCTGCTTGTGGGCTTAGCATAGGTACAGACGAGGAGAGGAATGGCAAAACAGAAGTTCGTACGAGACAAGCCTCATGTAAATGTGGGTACCATCGGACACGTAGACCACGGTAAGACGACTCTGACCGCGGCTATTACGAAGACCCTGGCGTCGCGACAGTTCGCCGAATTCAAGGCGTACGATGCGATCGACAATGCTCCGGAAGAGAAGGAGCGGGGTCTCACGATCGCGATCACGCACGTGGAGTACGCGACCGAAGGCCGTCACTACGCCCACGTAGACTGTCCCGGCCACGCCGACTATATCAAGAACATGATCACCGGTGCGGCCCAGATGGACGGCGCTATTCTGGTCGTAAGCGCGCCGGATGGACCAATGCCGCAGACTCGGGAACACATCCTCCTGGCTCGCCAGGTGCAGGTGCCGGCGATCGTCGTGGCCCTGAATAAGGTAGATGTCATGGAAGACGAGGAGCTGCTCGAGCTCGTGGAGCTAGAGATGCGGGAGTTGCTCAGCTCGTACGACTTCCCAGGGGACGAAATTCCGTTCGTGAGAGTGAGTGCGCTGAACGCCCTGGAGTCCGACGACCTCTCCAGGGAGTCGCAGTGGGGCAAGGGCATATGGGAGCTGATGGACGCCGTTGACGAGTATATCCCGGTCCCGGAGCGTCCGGTGGACCGCCCGTTCATCATGCCGGTAGAGGACGTCTTCAGCATCAAAGGGCGCGGCACGGTCGTGACGGGACGCATTGAGCAGGGCGAGGTGAAGGTCGGACAATCGGTGGACATAGTCGGGCTCGGTGAGACGGAAACGACGGTGGTAACGGGCCTAGAAATGTTCCACAAGACCCTGGACGGGGGTGAACCCGGCGATGCCATTGGGGTATTGCTCAGGGGCATTGAGCGAGGTGACATCGAACGCGGCCAGGTGTTGGCAGAGCCAGGGAGCATCACCCCCCACGACGAGGCCAAGGCGCAGGTCTACGTGTTGACCAAAGAAGAAGGCGGCCGCCATACGCCGTTCTTCAGCGGCTACAAACCGCAGTTCTATATTCGCACCACAGACGTCACCGGCGAAATCGAGCTGCCCGAAGGCGTGGAGATGGTGATGCCCGGCGACAACATCGAGATGAACGTCAAGCTCACCACCCCTGTTGCTATGGACGAGCAGCTGCGCTTTGCTGTGCGCGAGGGCGGACGCACAGTAGGGTCGGGTGTCTTCACGAACGTTGTCAAATAGCATTTGGGTAACCAGACAAGATGCCTCGTAGGAAAGACGCCCGACTATTGATCACGCTGGGTTGTACCGACTGCAGGGAGAGGACCTACCCAACCAGCAAGAACCGTCGGAATGACCCGCAGCGGCTCGAGCTGAGGAAATTCTGTCCTCGGTGCCGCACGCACACCCTGCACAGAGAGGTTAGGTAAAGCGCATGGCGAGAAGTCCCAGCGCCCCAGGCGGAAGACCGGGCGGCGAGGCCTCGCGCCGGGCGTTCAATTTCCGCTCCATCGGAGAGATTGTCGCAGAGCTCCGTAGAGTCACCTGGCCTAACCGCCAGGAGACAACCCGCCTGATGATCATGGTCATCACGGTTTCGGCGGTAGTCGGCATACTCCTGGGCCTCATCGACCTCATCTTTGCTAGGCTATTCGGCGTACTATTGGGTAGCTAGGCGCGATGAGCACAGTCGAAAAGGTCGACCCTCTCTGGTATATCGTTCACACCTACTCCGGGCAGGAAGAGCGCGTCAAGAAAAACCTCGACCTGCGCGTCGCAACGATGGATGTCAAGGACAAGATCCTCCAGGTCATTGTGCCTACGGAACAGGAGATCGAGATAAAAGACGGCCGCCGTAAGCCGGTGGCCCGTAGGATATTTCCCGGCTACATCATCGTGCAGATGCAGATGGACGATGAGAGTTGGTACGTGGTCAGGAATACTCCTGGGGTCACAGGCTTTGTTTCGGCAGAGGACGAGCGCGAAAAACGTCCCAAGCCGGTCCCATTGGAGGAGCGTGAGGTCCAAGCGATCCTGGAGCAGATGGAGTCGCAGAAGCCTAGGGTCAGGGCGGGCTTCGAAAAGGGGCATATGGTGAGGATTACAGACGGCCCGTTCATGGACTTCATGGGGGCCGTTGACGAGGTCTACACCGACAGGTCTAAGGTCAAGGTCCTGGTCTCGTTCTTCGGTAGGGAGACCCCGGTCGAGGTGGACTTCCTACAGGTTGAAAAAGTATAAGGTAGGGGGCCTGTTTGGCCAAGAAAGTTAGCGCGTTAATCAAGCTTCAGATCCAGGCAGGGAAGGCGACTCCCGCGCCCCCCGTAGGTCCTGCGCTCGGCCAGCACGGCGTCAACATCATGGCGTTTGTCAAGGAGTACAACGAGCGGACCTCTTCGCAGTCGGGGACGATCGTCCCCGTGGTGCTGACGGTATACGAGGACCGCTCCTTCAGCTTTGAGGTCAAGACTTCCCCGGCGTCGGCGTTGCTTCGACAGGCCGCTGACATTGAGAAAGGGAGTAGCAGCCCCAAGGCCGAGAAGGTGGGTTACGTGCCAGAATCGAAGATCAGGGAGATCGCTGAGCAGAAGATGCGGGACCTGAACGCTGCCGACGTCGAGGGCGCGATGCGCATAGTGGAAGGGACCGCTCGGAGTATGGGGATCATGATTGGAGAACCTCCTCCGGAGGAGACCTCCGATTCTGAGGAAGAATCCGCGTAGATAAGGATATTTGACCAATGGCGAAAAGGGGAAAGCGTTATCGCGAAGCGGTCGCCGCAATCGAAGAGGGCAAGGAATACGAGCCCGCGGAGGCGATCGAGCTTGCGAAGCAGACCGCCGGGGTGAAGTTCGACGAGACGGTAGAGCTCCACCTCCGAACTGGCGCCGATACGCGGAACGCGGACCAGCAGGTCCGAGGCGTGGCGGTGCTTCCTCATGGGGTCGGGAAGCCGGTCCGGGTCGTCGTGTTTACACAGGGGGAGGCGGTCGCGGCCGCGGAAGAGGCGGGTGCCGACTACGTCGGCAGCGATGATCTGATCAAGAAGATTGAAGGAGGTTGGACCGACTTCGATGTTTCGATCGCCAGCCCTGACATGATGGGGCGCGTTGGCAAGCTTGGCCGGATCCTAGGCAGGAAAGGCCTAATGCCTAATCCAAGGACCGGGACCGTCGTACCGCCCGAGGACATTCCTAGGGCCATCGGAGAGGCAAAGAGGGGTAGAGTAGAGTACAGGCTGGACAAGACTGCGCTGATCCATGTGTCGATCGGCATGGCGAGCTTTGAAGGCTCTCAGCTCATGGATAACATGGCAACAGTCATGGACCATATCGTCCGCGCGAGGCCAGGCGGCGTGAAGGGGCAGTTCATACGGTCGGCATTTCTGGCGACCACGATGGGGCCCAGCATCAAGCTCGATGTTGCCAGCACGACGGCTTTGAAAGTAGAATAACCTAGGCTGCCGCAGACAGTGGGCTCCGCCATAGGCGGATTAAATCGCCAAGCCCACCGAGGCGAACGAAGAATCTGGCTCTAGTGGTCAGGTTGTGTGTTCCCTGAGTCTGCGCTCAGGGATTTTTGTTTTGAGGTGAACGGTGCCAACCGAGAAAAAAATCCAGAACGTTGAGCGGCTGCGCAAACTGATCGAGGAGTCCGTAGTTGCCATCGCCGCCGACCACTCTCAAATGAAGGTCGGTGACATGACGAATCTGAGGCGGGCCCTTCGAGAAAGTGGAGTCGAGTTCCGTGTGGTGAAGAACAGGCTCACGTATCTTGCCGCGGATGCGGCCGGCAGACCGCTAATCAAAGACGTCGTCCAGGGTCCCACCGGGCTCGCGTTCGGATTCGACGATCCGCTGGGGCCGGCCAAGGTACTGATTGCGTTCATCACGAGCACCAGGTCTCCGCTCAAGATCACGGGTGGTGTGCTGGGCGATCGCACTCTCTCGCCGGCCGAGATCGCCGAACTCGCGGCATTGCCTGGCAAGGAGGGACTGCTCTCTCAGCTTATCGGCCAGCTACAGGGCCCGGCAACCAGTCTGGTCTACGTTCTCAATGCCCCCATATCGGCTCTGGCGAGGGTGCTCCAGGGACGAATCGAGAGTATGCCGGCAGAGGAAGAGCCAGCTGCGGCTGCGGAGCCCGAGGCGACGCCTCCGGACTCTGCAGAGGCATCGGTAGAGGCGGAGAGCGCGCCCGAAACATCAGAGGCGACGCCGCCAGAGTCTCCGGAGGAGTCGGCTGAGGCGGAGGAACCACCCATAGCCTCGGAGCCTGAGGCGTCGGCCGCCGAATCGGAGGAGGAAGCACCCACGGCTTCGGAGCCTGAAGCGTCGACTGCCGAGTCAACAGAGGGCTCGACTGAGGCGGAGGAAGCGCCCACGGCGACTGAGCCGGAGGCTTCGCCCTCTGACTCTTCGGAAGGGTCTGCAGAAAAGGAGGCGCCCGCCACATCTGAGGCGTTGACGCCTGAGTCTCCCGAGGGGTCCGTCAAGGAGGATGAGCCTCCTGCGGACAAACAGGCCGACTAGCTGGCATCCCAATAGAGAAAGTAAGAAAAACGAAGGAGAAGATAATGGCGAAAAAGGCAGCATTGACCAAAGACGATATCGTAGAGACCCTCAAAGAGATGTCGGTGCTCGACGTGGCGGAGCTGGTAAAGTCGCTAGAGGAGACGTTTGGAGTGAGCGCCGCCGCGCCGGTTGCAGTCGCGGCCGCCGACCCAGCTGCCACGGCGGAGGCCGCCCCTGAGGAGGAGAAGACCGATTTCAACGTCCTCCTCAAAGAGATCGGGCCCAACAAAATAAACGTCATTAAGGCCGTACGCGAAGTGACCACCCTTGGACTCAAGGAGGCCAAGGAGCTAGTCGAGGGCGCTCCAGCCTCCGTGAAGGAAGACATCGGTAAAGAGGAAGCCGATCAGGTAAAGGAGAAGCTGGAAGGCGCCGGTGGTGTCGTCGAGGTCCAGTAGTCCTCTTTCACGCCGAGGGGCAGCTCGTTTTCGATGTTTGCTCCGCGCCCTCGTGTTCGACGAGCTCGTAACGAACGGAACCCCCAACACCCGTTCATCCCGAGTAGTCCCGATTCGGAATCGGGACGTATCGAGGGACGCTCTGGAGCTACAGTCCGATGCCTCACCATTAATCATGTGCAGTAGACTGCTCGTGTTAGGTGATTCGTGAGCCGTAATAAGGACCGCGAGCGATTCGAGGCTATGAGGGGCCTTGACCCTGACTACAAGGGATTTCGTGGAGCACGGGACGAGCCTACGAGACCAGGCAAGACACCCCTGGAGGCGGTCACCTGTAGCGTCTGCGGTCGCAAGCGCAACGTCCCGAGGGGTGTCGCGCTGGAACAAGGATCCAAGTACGTATGTGCAAGCTGCCAGGAAGAGGGTAGGGCACCCGCCAACGCAAGACCGTGAAGGCTGCTATCCGGCCGGCTCCGCCTGATACACGGTCGCCTCGCCCCGCAGGACTTCTTCTCCGTGCTGGTTCGTGACCACGAAGCCGATATCCGCGATGGGCCGGTCCTCGTGTATTGACTTTACGGTGCCCTCAGCCCGAATCGTATCGCCTATGTATACGGGCTTTGGGAAGTCCCACCGCTGGTTCACGAATACCGTTCCCGCTCCCGGCATATCCATCGCTACGAGTGCGTGTAAAAGCCCGGTCGTTATGCCGCCCTGGGCGATAAGCCGCCCGAAGCGCGTGCGGCCGGCGAACTCAACGTCGAAATGGAGCGGGTTGTAGTCGCCGGTTATCTCGGCATACGCCGTACCATGTTCTCGGTCACTGTCATCTCTCTGACGGCTTTTTGTCCGACGGCAAGTTCCATTACATCTCCCAAGAAACGTTCCAGGGATCGATCTGCAAACGGTCAACGTCGGCCCCCTGCTAGATGGGTGGCCTCCGGCAGACCTCGGAGGCGCAGCATGGCCCAGATGCCAAACGCGGGTCCAAGCGCCAATGTAACGAAGGCCAGAGACCAGCCCTGAACGGCCACGAATATCGGCACCAGTTGGATCGCGAATAACGTTAGTAGGAAACCAACGGCGGTCTGAATTGTCAAGGCGGTCCCAACGTACTCCGGCGGGCTCAGCTCGGTGATGGCGGCCGAGAACTGAGCGGAGTCAGCCACCACGGTCAGCCCCCAGACCACCAGCACTGTTGCTAGCACAGCCAGCGGCGCATCAAGGAGGGCGGCCGCTATCAGCGCAGCACTTCCGCTCAACGCCATGGCCCCAGACGCAATGGCCGTTCGTCCAAAACGGTCCGCGAGCACGCCCCCGATGACGCTCCCGACTCCCCCGGCCGCGATCACGCCGAAAGCAATAGTCCCGGCCAGGGAGGGCCCATAGGACCGCGACTCCAGGGCCCCTACCAGAAAGATTGGGACCCAGGTCCACATAGCGTAGATCTCCCACTGGTGCCCGAGATAGCCGAGATTCGCCAATCTGACGCCTCGTTGCGCCAGAGAACGGACTGCAAACCTGGGATCGAACCGGGCCTGGGAAGTGGCGAAAGGGCCGTCCCTGACCAGACCGAGGACGATCACCGCGCCGGCGGTCGCCAGAATTGACGAGACGAGCACCACACTCTGCCAGTGAAGATCGGTCAGAGAGTTCACTAGATGGGGCGATGCGGAGCCCACTGTCAGCGCCCCCACCAGGAGCCCAATGGCAACGCCACGGTGGCGCCGAGACCAGGTGGCCGCAAGCTTCATACCGGGTGGGTACACGCCAGCTAGGAACATGCCGGTGAGAAAGCGGAGCGGGATGCCTACCGCCAGTCCGTCGGCGGCCAGCGCAAATGCGGCGTTCGAAGCGGCGCCAAGAATCGCCGCCAGCGCGAATAGACGCCGCGTGTTGACGATGTCGGGCAGATTCAGGAAGGCGCTCAGAAAGGTGCCAGCCACGAACCCTATCTGGACCGACATGGTGAGCCACGCGGCGCTGGTCGTTGAGAGGCTCCATTCCTCTTCGAGAGTCGGAACGACAGCCGAGGCGCTGAACCACAGGGTCATGCACAGTAGCTCGGCAAGCGCCAGAAAGCCTAGGGCTCGCCACTGAGCAGGGGTCCCTTCTACTTTGTCGGCCGGTAGCTCGTTTGCGGTCGTGAAAGCACCTTCCGTTTCTGACGGGGCCAGCGATTGGCACGCGTTACCGCGCTATGCGGATTCGAATCGGCGGAGCGGGGTCGGATAGGCAATAGGGGTCAACGATGGTACATCGTTGTGGTAGAGGGATTGCTTCAGTCCCACCGGCGGTTCCAGACTACGCCGGAGGCGGCAGGTCGTCGTTTAGTAGCCTCTGGTCCAGCTCCCACAGAGCAGTCCTATCGTTGTCCCAATGCAGCAGACGCTCACCCTCGATATATTCTACCCACCTATGGTCAGAGTGCTCATATGACAGAGCGATCTCGACATCGGCGCCCTCAATGGCAAAGTAGTACCCTGGGACTACATATTGGTCCTTGGGCCAGAGCCGCCATGCCTTGAAGTGAAAAACCGGGACCGACGCCGCCGTTTTCAGCGCGAAGAAGCTTGCGGAGGCCGGGATATTCGCCTCCTCAAGGGCTTCGCGCTTCGCGGCCTCGACCGGCGATTCCCCATCCTCCCCTCCGCCCGCTATGGCCTGCCAGTAATCCTCGTCAGCCCGTTTGAATATCGCGTACTCGAAGACTCGGTCACTCTTCTTGCGAAAGGGGAGGCCGAAGACTTGAAACGGCGCTCGTGCCATCTTCTTGGTTGCCTACGCGGTCAAGAGGGTCTCGCAAAGGCGGGCCGCCTCGACGAGCTCGGGGATGACCACCGACTCATCGACCGTGTGCATATCGTAGACGGCCATACCAACTACCGCTGCGCTGATGCCGTTGAGACGGTAGACATTGCCGTCGGTGCCGCCCCCTGAAGGCTTGAGCGTCGGGTTCAGTCCGAGACTTCGCAGCGCTTTCTCGACCCTCTGCCTGGCTGGGTCGTCCTCGCCGAGGGAGTAGGTCTCGAACTCGGTATTGACCGCGGCCTCGATGCTGGCCTCGGGGAATCTCGCTCGGACCGTGTCCAGGGTCTCGTGAAGTTGTAGGCGCAGGCTGTCGATAGTCTCCAGGTCCATACTTCGGAACTCGCCCCTGATCGACGCAACATCGGGCACCGCGTTCCTGACTCTGCCGCCTTCGATTGTCCCGACGTTGAAGGTGGTCTCGTCATCCAGGCGGCCCTGGGGAAGGCTCGTTATCAGCTCTGCTGCCGCTCGAATAGCAGAGACGCCCTTCTCGGGCTCGACGCCTGCGTGCGCGGCTCGGCCCTTGATCTCGACGTCGAAGCCGATGTACGTTGGACTCGACGACGTTATCGTGGAGACGGGCCCCTCGCTGTCGAAGACGATCGCCTCCCTGGCGCTGACCTTGGTGAGGTCGAGTTTTTGCGCGCCGAGCAGGGCGATCTCCTCCTCGCGAGTGAACACGACCTCGACGGGTAGTTGATCAACGCCGTTCTCCTTGAGCGACTCGAGAGCCTCCAGGATGGCTGACAGCCCTGCCTTGCAATCGCCGCCGAGGATCGTGGTACCGTCTGACACAATGCGGTCGCCGTCGACCTTCGGCCTGATGCCTCTTCCAGGCTCTACGGTGTCCATATGACCGGACAACATGATGGGGTTCTCGCGGCCGTCGCTGGCGATCACGTTTCCGTAGCTATCGCGGATCACGTCGAGGCCGAGTTCCTCCAGACGCCGTGTTAGGTCAGTGGCGATCGCCTCCTCTTCGCCGGAGGGGCTGTCGATTCGCGCCAGATCGCAGAACGTCTCCACCAGCCGGTCTCGGTTGATCATTTGGCTCTCCTTATCTGCCGGTATTGTATTTCAAGGGGGTGGGCTGTCAAGAGACCCCTCGACCATCTTCACCCTCACCTCGTTCCTCTCCCTTCATAGTCATCAACAAAATAGTTGGCCGCCCGTGTGAAGTTCCCACCATGTCATCCTGAGGAGTCCGCGACGAAGGATCTGGGGGGCGGTCACGTTGCACGTAGGCGCCGCCACGTTGACCGTGTGGCGGGGACCGCCCAACCTCCCCAGACCCTTCGCTTCGCTCAGGGAGACAGTAAGCCGTGGGTGGCAACGTAATTGGTCGATGACCATCATACGTAGGGGCCGGTTTCAAACCGGCCCTCTTAACCCGAATCCACCGAAGGAGGGCGTCGGATTAGCGTCCTGAGGCGGCAAGAAGGTGCTCCTGTGCTTCTGGGATAATGGTTTTGTAGCAAAAAACCGACCCCGGAAAAGGAGCACCCAGTAGATGCTGCCACGCAACCACCCCGACCGGATCCCCAAATCACCTTCGACGACCGCCGCTTGGTGGCCAATGCCGGGCTGCTCCTTCCGGCCACCCTGGTGCGGCACCTCGGCCTGCTCGAACTCGTCCGGCAGCGCCTCGACCTGGGCGATGCCCCGGGGCGGGCGAACACGAGCGACAAGATGATGACGCTGGTGGCGTCTGCGCTGGCTGGGGGCGACTGCATTGACGACGCCGATGTGTTGCGCACCGGGGGGACGGCCTGCACCCTGGGCGGCACGGTCAAGGCGCCATCCACCCTGGGCACCTTCCTGCGCAGCTTCCGGTGGGGCCACGTCCGTCAACTCGACCGGGTGAGCCGCGAGTTGCTGGCCCGGGCTTGGCAGGCCGGGGCGGGACCCGGCGACGGGCCCCTGACCATTGACCTGGACTCCACCATCTGCGAGACCTACGGACTGGCCAAGGAGGGCGCCCGCCACCACGGCTATACCGGCAAGCGGGGCTACCACCCGCTGCCGGCCATCGCCGCCGGCACCGGAGACGTGCTGATGTCCCGGCTGCGCGAGGGCCGGGCCAACACCGCCCGCGGCGTCGCCCACTTCCTGCGGGAGACGGTGGGACGGGTGCGCTACGCCGGGGCCGACGGACGACTCACGCTACGGGCCGACAGCGGGTTCTACACTCATGGCGTGGTATCCGTCTGCCGCAAGATGGATGTCCGCTTCTCCATCACCATCCGCCAGCACAAAAGCCTGCACAATCTCATCGAGGCGATACCCGAAGATGCCTGGACGCCGATTCCTTACTGGATGGACGGTGCCGCCGATGTGGCCGAGACCACCTGCACCCCCTTCCAGGCCGAGGCGGACGCCGCGCCGGTACGGCTCATCGTCCGGCGGGTGAAGCCGACGCCCGGTTCCCAACTGGCCCTCTTCGCCAAATACAGCTATCATGGCTTCATCACCGACCGGGACGGGGAGTTGCTCGAACTGGAGGCTGACCATCGCCGCCACGCCGAGATCGAGAATGCCATACGCGACCTCAAGTACGGCGTCGGGCTGAACCATCTCCCCTCGGGCCGCTTCGCCGCCAACGGTGCCTGGCTGGCCGTCCAGACGATGGCCCACAACCTGGCCCGCTGGACGGCGCGGATCGGTCTGGGAGAGCGGATAGCCACCACCAAGACCCTCCGGCGGCGGTTCTTCTCCCTGGCCGGACGGCTCACCCGCTCGGCACGCCGGTTGACCCTGCATCTTCCGGATCGCTGGCCTTGGGCTGAGAAGTTCAGCCGTGCCTTGGCCCGGCTGCGAGCCATTCCACTCCCGGCCTGACGGCACCGTCGGCGACCGACCCACCCACCGGACAACCGAAGATCCCCGCAGACTCGTGCCAGCCCGGTCCGAGAGAGTTCCCTGCTGCGTATTCTCTCGCCATCCCGCGCATCGCAGTTCCCGCAGACGGCCATAGGGGCCCCTGTGCGGCGATGAAGACCGTCCGCCGACCTCCCTACCCCAAATGGAACCCAGGCTATTTCCCCTGTAGCTCCCTCACCCCCCTTCCACTTTCCTCACGCCGTCCATCGGTGTCCTTCGGTGGATTCGGGCTTAATAAGGACAGGAGGTAAGCGGGTACAAACCGGATACATTGGTGATAGGTAGACCGGGCACATAGGTAACACGTTAGGCGAGGTTGGGAGCGTTGTGGCGCCGATCAGGACGCACGCACCTACTGCCCTGTCGCCTGTAGTTCGAAAAGCACTGCCACCCTCACCTCGATCCTCTCCCGTCAAGGGGGCTTTGCACTTAAAGTCGTTGCGGAGTCCTACTCGTAGCCGTCGAAACGCCGTCCTGGCCCTTCCAACCTGGACGTAGGGGCGGGTTTCTAAACCCGCCCTCCCTTCTCCTCCTGACGGGAGAGGGAAAAAGGTGCGGGTATCCCATTTTTTGTGCAAAGCCCGTCAAGGGCGAGGATGAATCCCTTCCCCCCTTGGGGGAAGGTTAGGATGGGGGTGAATGTCTCGAGTCATAGGATGGGTGACAGAGCATAAGGCCCTATCAAGATGGTCCGACCGACTTAGAGCGGACGGTCTGCCTCGCGAGGCGCTCCGGATCGGGAACGGGCAGTGGGCCCGTGGATGGCAGGAACGTGTTCCTCGATGTGATCTCGACCGGCGGGTCGGCGAGCTCCTGCTTGAAGGAGCGCGAAGACGGGAAGATGTCGCCGGGGTAGGTGAAGTTGGGCAACGTGGCAAGCTCCACGCAGATGGAGACGCCGAGCGCGCTCTCCAGCATACCGCCGATCCAAACGGGGACCCCTTCGCGCTCACACAGGTCGTGCACCGCGATGGCGTTGGACAGCCCCCCGATCCGTCCGGGCTTGATGTTGATGTACTTGCACGCCCCGACCTGCAACGCTTGCTCTGCGGCCTTCACGCTAACGATCGTCTCGTCGAGACAGATTGGCGTCTCGATCTGCTTGGCCAGCTCTGCGTGGTCGAGCACGTCCGCATGGTGCAGTGGCTGCTCGATGAAGGCGAGCCCGAGCTTGTCGATAGCCTTGAAGAAGGGCAGGTCGTCCAGCGTGTATCCGGAGTTGCAGTCGATGTGGAAGGTGGTGTCAGGGAAGGTGTTCCTCACCGCCTGGAGCAGCTCAAGGTCCCAGCCCCTGGCGACCTTGAGCTTTACCCTCGGGAACCCGTCATCGACAGCCTGCTGGATGTTGCCTAGCAGCATATCTATGGAGTCCTGTATTCCGAAGTCGGCCCCGGCCACGACCTCGCGTGTCTCGCCGCGTAGCAGCCTATGTAGAGGCGTGCCCGTGATGGCGCTCGTGAGGGTCCACCAGCAGATCTCGATCGCCGCTTTCGCGAAAGGGTTGCCCTTGAAGATATCGAGCTTCTGGTCCAGATCGGCTGCGGTCTCGTACTCATGGCCCACGACATGAGGCCCGAAGATATCGGAGACGTGATAGAAGACCGAGCCGGCGCTCTCCGGCGAGTACGCCGGGGCGTAGAGCGGGCACGACTCTGACCAGGCAACGTGCTCGCCACTGGTAGCCCTGACCAATACGGTGTGAACGTCATAGTCCTCGCCGTAGGCCGTGCGCCAGGGGTATATGAGAGGCATCGCCACCTGGTAGACGTCGAGACTGTCGATGCGCATTTTCTTAGCCTGTAGCGGCGTTGCACCAAAAGTCGCAATTAGGGGCGTGGTTCGACAGGTCGGAGTAGGACTCGTGACCCCTGTCGGAGCTCACCATGAACGGAAGTTCACGTTCACCGTTCGCCCTGAGTAGTCCCGATGCGGCATCGGGACGTATCGAAGGGAGCTTGTCGAGGAGTGAGTCGCCCTTACGCGACACTTCTTTTGCCCCCTGTCGGAGAGGGTGGATGCTGCCCGTCTTCGGCCCCCGCGTAAGTCTGGAGCCGCGCGTAAAGGCCGTCCGTCGCCATCAGCTCCTCGTGGGTGCCCTGCTCGACGATGCGGCCTCCGTCGAAGACCACGATGCGATCGGCATTTCTTACTGTGGAGAGCCGGTGCGCGATGATCAGCGCCGTCCGGTCTTTGAGCAGTTCCTTCAGGGCCTCCTGAATGAGCTGCTCCGTCTGGGTGTCTACGTAGGCGGTCGCCTCGTCCAGGATCAGGATTCGAGGGTCGGCCGCCAGCGCTCGGGCGAAGCTGACGAGCTGCCGCTGGCCTACGCTGAGGTTGCCGCCACGCTCTTGGAGAGGCTCATCATAACCGTGCTCCAACTTGACGATGAAGTCGTGGGCCCCGACCGCTTTGGCCGCCTCGACGACCTGCTCGTCAGTGATCTCGGTGTGGTTGTAGCGTATGTTCTCCTTGACGGTGCCGGTGAACAGATACGGCTCCTGAGGGACGATGCTCATCTGGCGGACCAATGACCGCCGTGTAACCTCACTTATGTCCTGGCCGTCCACCGTGATCCGGCCGCGTACGATCTCATACAGCCGTAGCAGTAGGGAAACGACCGTGGTCTTGCCGGCGCCCGTCGGGCCGACCAAGGCGACGGTCTCGCCCGGCCGGACGTGCAGGTTGATGTCGTCCAATACCTCCAGGCCGGGCGCGTAGTGGAATCCGACACCCTCGTAGCGGACCTCGCCGCGTATGGGTCGTAGCGTGCCTGCATTCGGTCTGTCCGCGACCTCTGACTTCTCATCCAGGATCTCGAAAATGCGGGCCCCGGACACCATCCCTCTCTTGAAGCTAGAATAGTAGTGGCTGATGATGTTCAGGGGCTGGAAGAAGCTCCCCATGTACAGCGCGAACGCGATGACGACCCCGACCTCGAGAGTTCCCTCTAATACCATGGCCCCGCCGAACACGATCAAGGACGACATTCCGATGGCCGGCGTGATCTCACCTATCGGCAGAGAAAACGCCCGGTAGGCGATCGACCTCAGGGAGGCCACCCGGTACTTGCGATTCGCCCCAGCCAGGCGTCTTAGGGTGTCCTCTTGTCTGTTCAGACTCTGCACGACTCTGACGCCCGAGATCGCCTCCTGAAGCTCTGAGTTGTGGGAAGCCTGCGCCTCTCTTACTTCGCGGTATGTCGTGGCGAGGAGCCTCTGGTAGAAGAACGCTGCTATCAGGAGGGCCGGCACCACCGCGAAGGTCAATAGCGCCAGCCTGGGGCTCATGGCGAACATCGCGAGTATCACCGATACCAACGTCACGACCTGGGATATGCCAGTCACTCCCAGAGAGAAGAATTGGGCCGTCTGCTCGAGATCGTTCTGGAAGCGGGACATCACCTTGCCGGCCTCGTTATGGTCGAAGAAGGACATCGACAGCGTTTGAAGGTGGCTGAAGAGGTGGACCCGAAGCGAGTAGAGCACCCGCTCGTACACATACTCAATGAACCAGTCGTGCAGGTAGCTCGAGGCGAACTGTGCGACGGCGGCGGCGAAGATGCCGGCGACCACAAGCTCCAGGCCCGAGATCTGCCCGACGCTGATATGGGTGTCAACCGCCCGCCTGACGAGCCACGGCACCGCCACGATTGTCCCGGTTATCGCAAACATGGCGACGATCGCCAAGACCAGGCGGAGCGTATGCGGGCGGAGGAAGCTCCTCAGCCTCAAGACCATCTGGAGGTCGCTGAGCTCGTGGGGCTTGCCGGACTGGTCGGCAGCGGTCTGCGCCATCAGCCATCGCCTCCGCCTGCCCGATCGGCAACCTGATAGATCGCCTGCTCCACGGTCGGCGCGAGCTGCATGTCGTGGATGTGTCGATAGTACCCGCCGAGTTCAAGCAGCTCACGGTGAGTACCTCGTTCGACGATCAGGCCACCGTCCATCACGAGGATGAGGTCGGCCGCTCGGACGGAGGAGAGGCGGTGCGCGATCACAAAGGTGGTCCTGCCCTTGACCACCTCTGAGAGGGCCCTCTGGATCTCGTGCTCGGTCGCCATGTCGACGCTGGAGGTGGAGTCGTCCAGGATCAGGATGGGCGGGTCCACGAGGATCGTGCGGGCGATCGCCAGGCGTTGGCGCTGGCCGCCGGAGAGCTTCACGCCACGCTCGCCCACCCAAGTGTCGTATCCGTCGGGCAGGCTCTCGATGAACTGGTGTAGCTGTGCGATCTTCGCGGCACGCACCATGTCGTCGTCGGTCACCCCGGCCGCGCCGAACTTGATGTTGTCCCTGAAGGGCGCGCCGAAGACAAACACGTCCTGCAATGCGATGCCCACGTTGCCCCGGAGAGAGGCAAGGCTCACGTCGCGGACGTCGAGGCCGTCTATCGTCACTCGACCGTCGGTTACGTCGTAGAAGCGTGGGATGAGATGGGCGATGGTTGTCTTGCCGGAGCCGGGCGGGCCAAGCATGGCGACGAGCTGGCCGGGCTGAATCTCCAGGTCGATGTCCTGGACCGCCTCTCCGGACGAGTCGTAGCTCATCGAGACTCCCTCGAACTTGACGTGTCCTCGGACCTCATCGAGTGACTCAGCGACTGGCTTCTCGCGCACCGGAGATTCAGCGTCGAGGACTTCCAGGACTCTCTTTCCCGAGGGCACGATTCGTACCATGCCCAAAGAAACGTTGACGAGCTTGCTCACACGGCTCTCGATCATGCCCAGGTAGAGTATGAAAACGGTTAACTCTCCCGGCGTCAGCGTCCCGGCGACGACCTCACGGCCGCCCAGCCAAACGATTAGACCGATCGTCGCCGTGCTAAGGAACCTGAACATCGCCGTCCTTTTGATCCAGAATCTCCCCGCGGCGAGCGACCGGTCGGCAACGGCGGACGCCTCGTCGTCGAATTTCTCCTGCTCGTGGTCGCCAGCGCCGAATGATTGTACGACCTTCATGCCGGCGATGTTCTCCTGTAGGATGGCAGCCAGCGTGCCCTGCTTCGAGGACAGCTCTTTGTAGAGCTGGCCCAGACGGTCCTTTCCGGAGAGTGTCCTCCACGCATAGGCGGCCACCACCACGAGCACGATCAGCGCAAGGTGCCAGTTCATCAGTGCGGTGAGTACCCCGAGGGCCACCAGGAACACAGTGCTCGCAAGGATCCTGCGCCCGCCGGCACTGATCGATAGTAGCGGCCTCCACGCGTCGTAGGTGACCCTCGACATCAGGTCGCCGGTTCGCTGTCGGTCGTAGTAGGCGAAGCTGAGCCCAAGGAGCTTCCGAGACATATCGTTCCGCACGTCTTCGGCCGCCCTTTCGGCGACCACGTTGCTAAGGTATGTCTCGGTCCAGCCGAAGGCCCCCCTTATCACGCTGATCAGCACGATTTGTCCTGCTATGACAAGCTGTTGGCTGCGCAGGCCGTTTGACAGCGCGTCGTCTATGGCGGCGCCGATCAGAATAGGCGTGACCAACATAAGGAGGTCGTAGACCGCCACCGATCCGTACGTGGCGGCAAACTGCCACTTATAGCGCAGGCTATATCTCAAGAAATACCAGAAGATTTTCACAAGCTAGGCCTTATTTACACGCCACCCATGAGCACATTCTCACGCCCATCCCTTCGTCAGATCCGAGTAGGACTCGCGACTCCAGTCGGAGCTCAGGACGGGCTTAGCCTTCCCCAAGGGGAGAAGGTATTCGTCCTCTCCCTTGATGAGCTTAGCACAAGAAGCAGCCTCCGAATCCCACCCCTCGACTATCGCGAACATAAGTGCTATACTTGGTCCGAGGGACAGACCCAACGGGCTTGCGCTGAGCTTGCCCATGGACTGTCCCAATTCGTTGCCCAATTGTCGAGGTATCCTCAAAAAGTGTGTAAACGGTCAGGCGGTGTACCCTCTCTCTGAACAAGACGGGCTCAAGGCTCAAGAGAGGAGATACACCGCCTATGGGAAAGAGAAGCACTAGGAGCAGGTCGGAGTCAAGGCCGGAGTGGGAGCAGTTGGAGGATTGGGTGCGAGGCCATGTCCAGCGGCTGATCCAGGAGTTGCTGGAGGAAGAGGTGACGGAGTTTCTAGGAAGGGCGAAGTCGGCCCGCAGGTCTGAGTCGGACAACGAGAGAGGCTATAGGAACGGATACGGCAAACCCCGAAGGCTTACGCTGAGTTCGGGAACGGTACAGCTGAGGAGGCCACGAGTCCGCAACACCGAAGAGGAGTTCGAGAGCCGGCTGCTGCCGCTGTTCGTCAACAGGACCAGGAAGGTTGCTGAGCTGATCCCCCAGTTGTACCTACATGGCCTTTCCGAAGGTGACTTCGACCTGGCGGTGCGGGGACTGCTGGGAGAAGAGGCACCGATATCGGCGAGCACGGTAGCCCGGTTGAAAGATAAGTGGAACGATGAGCTTGCCCAATGGCGCGCTAGGCCCCTGGATGACCTGGAAGTGGTGTACATGTGGGTGGATGGAGTCTACGTCAAGGCCGGTCTTGAGCGGGAGAAGGCGGCGATCCTGGTGGTGATGGCGGCCCTGAGCGACGGAAGGAAGGTGGTGGTGAGCGCGATTCCCGGATACAGGGAGTCCATAGAGAGCTGGTCCGATGTGCTCAGGGACATGAGGCGCCGCGGGCTGGAGTGCCCAAGACTGGTAATTGGAGACGGACATCTGGGCATCTGGGGAGTTCTGCGCAACGTCTATCCTCAGGCGGCCGAGCAACGCTGCTGGAACCACAAGATCCTAAACGTGCTCGCCAAGCTTCCAAAGCGACAACAGGACCAGGCCAAGCTCATGCTGCGTACTATCCCCTACGCGCCGACTCGGACAGAGGCTGAGCGGCTCAGGACGGTGTTCACCAGGTGGTGCGGCGACCATTCCTACGAGGCGGCCTCAGAGGCCTTGGAGCGGGACTGGGACCGCATGGTCACCTTCTATGACTTCCCAAAGGAGCACTGGGGGCACCTTCGCACGACGAACCCGGTAGAATCACCCTTCGCGGCCCTCAGGCTTCGGACCGATGCCGCCAAGCGCTACAAGAGGGTCGATCGGGCGATAGCGGTGATCTGGAAAATGTTGATGGTCGCCGAAGGACGCTTCAGGCGTCTGAAGGCCCCTGAGTTGATCGAAGACGTCTATCTCGGTGCACAGTATGCGGATGGAATCGCCATTGAATCAACGGCTGAGAAGGTCGCCGCCTGATGTCGTTTACACACCTATTGACGTAACCTCCAATTGTCCCACGGTGTACCGCAACTCCTAGCTGAGAGGTACACAATGGAACAAAATGGAACAGATTTTTCAGCGTTTCATTGTCTTTCATCTAACGGGCAGAGAGTGGCAGTCATAACCGATTTTCGTGCAAGACTCCATGGATGGGCTTCGCACTTAAAGTCGCATGCGGGTCCTACTTGTTCCTCCCAAGACCACCGTCCCCGGCCCTTCCAACCTGACGTAGGGGCGGGTTTCAAACCCGCCCTCCCTCTTCTCCTTCGACGGGAGAACGAACAGGCGAGGGCTTCCCTAATACTTTTTGTGCAAAGCTCCCTGGATGGGAGAGGAATAGGCCTGCCCTGAGTCCCGCCGAAGGGTGAGGGTGAACTCTCTCTTCAGACTATCCAGGCATAGACCTATGTCCGTTTGACCACAGACCCGTCCGGTTTGATCTGCTGAACGCCCTCGGACCCTGTGTACGCGATCGCCTTCTGGGAGGCCTCGACCCGTTGGCCGGCCTCAATCAGCAAGGCGGTCCCGTTCTCGATGGCGTTGGTCAACCCCTCGTTCGGGTAGCTGGTGAACGGCTCTAGGCCGACGTTGTAAGTGCGGCCGTAGAACGGGTATCCGAATCCGCCGCCGAACGACTGCCAGTACCAGACGTAGCGGAAGACCTTCTTCGGAAAGACGAAGCCGAACCCGACGCCCGTGCGCTGGTTCGTGACCGCGTACCAGCCCTCGGGCATTTCGGCGACGTAGGCCATGTCGTAGGCCCGCAGGCTTTTCGGAGGTACCTTGCTCATGTCTATCGAGCGGCCGTCTTTTGCCTCCGTCGTCGGCCAATGGCTGTGGACGTCCGGCTTCAGCCGGTTGTTGGGATCGTGCTCTGTCGGGTGGGTTATGAGCTCGCCGCCAGGCATATCTATGACGCAGTCTTCGCTCAGGAAAGGCGGCCCGAGAGCAATGTGCTCGCCCCACACGCAGTGGACTGGCTCCTCGCCCTCGTTAACTAACGCCGCCTCTATCTCCAGCATGGGCGAGCCCCTGGTCAGAGTCAGCGTCTTTTCAAAGAAAAACGGCATCCGGTACGTGCGGACCGAGCACCGCATCGACACCCTGTCGGGCGAGTCCTCAGTGACAACGCAGTCCCAGGGCATAGTGCTGACCTCGGCGTGGAGCCCAAGGTCCGCTCCCCGGTAGCTGGAGGGGTTGCCGCCTGCCGGCAGGATCGTCTGCCAGCCGCCCTCGTACTGGTCGATAAACATCCCCATCGGAGAGCCGGTTGTCGGCACGAACCTGGACGTGTCCCGGACTCCCCATGGCGAGCGGTACAGGAAGTCGACGTCGGTCGGCTTGTGCACGAACTGGTAGATGTCCGCGCCCTTGTCTATCAGGACCACGACCCGCAGGATTTCGTTCTCGATGACCGCGGTCTTCAGCCCGCGATATGCCCAGGCGTCCGAGATCCGGCATCCATAGTTCCTCTCGTGCTGATAGTGCATGTTGCTTCCCTTCCGGGGTATAAAGCCATCGGCACCAGACGGCTAAATCCCGGGATCGGCGTCGGAACGCGCCCGTCAAAAAGAGACCAGGGTGCGCCGTGGTCGGCAGAGGTTGGGGCATCGGAAGGCGCAGGCCTCGCAATGTGTGAGGTGCCAGTATAGTAGCGGCATATCGCGCCGTCAACAGCGCAGAATCCGTTAGTCCCGAGTAGTCCCGATTGCATACCTCGACCAGTACCCGGAGAGGCGGGATGGTCCCTCGATGCGCCCCGACGGGCTACTCGGGATGTTCGGGGGTGATGGTTTACATGCTGAGTAGGGTACGACAGCCGATGCCTCTCCCCTCCGTATACCCCGAGTAGTCCCGATTCGGCATCGGGACGTATCGAGGGGCCCTCCCCCGGTGGTGTATAGACCGGGGACATAGCTTACACATGTTCGGGGACATGGTGGACACCATAATAGGCACGACTTTATTACAAGGAGGTGGTCATGCCATGGAAGGAGATGTCCGATATGTCTCAGAGGAGAGAGTTCGTGGAGTTGGCGCAGGCTGAAGGCACCAACAAAAGGGGCCTTTGCCGTCGCTTCGGGATCAGCCCTACGACTGGATACAAGTGGCTTGGGCGTTTCCGTGAAGGGAGCGAGGCAGGCCTGGTCGAGCTGCCGCGGCGGCCTCACTACTCGCCTGCACGTACCCCATCGCAGGTTGAGCAGGCGGTGCTGTCTGCCCGTGCGGCCCATCCGGCCTGGGGAGCTCGTAAGCTGCGACGGTGGCTTTTGGAGCGCAGGGATGTGTTTGAGGCGGACATGCCGGCCCCCAGTACTATCACGGCGATCTTGCGTCGTCATGGCCGCATTGACCCCGCCGAGGGGCCCAAGCACCGTTCCTGGCAGCGATTTGAACACCAGGCACCCAACGACCTGTGGCAGATGGACTTCAAAGGCCACTTCCCCCTTACCCGAGGACGCTGCCACCCTCTGACTGTTCTGGACGATCACTCTCGGTTTGCCTTGGGGCTGCAGGCCTGCGGTAACGAGCAGGGAGAGATGGTGCAACAGCGCCTGACGGCTATCTTTCGGCGCTACGGCCTGCCCAACACAATGTTGATGGACAATGGCTCCCCGTGGGGCCATGACCAAGACCACCCCTACACACCTTTTACAGTCTGGCTGCTGAGGTTGGGCATCGGAGTCAGTCATGGACGCCCTTATCACCCTCAGACACAGGGAAAAGATGAGCGCTTCCACCGAACCATGACCGTTGAAGTGCTGCAGGGGAGCAGCTTCACTGATCTGGCGCACTGCCAGAGAGCCTTCGACCTGTGGCGGGACATCTACAACTTGGAGCAGCCCCATGACGCCCTTGACCTTGCTACTCCGGCCACCAAGTACCAAGTGAGCCAAAGACTGTTTCCTGAGGTCCTTCCACCCTTGGAATACGAACCAACTGACCTGGTACGCCGTGTTCACGACAAAGGTAGGCTCCAGTTGTTTGGCCGTATCTTCAAGGTACCTTAGCCCGAATCCACCGAAGGACACCGATGGACGGCGTGAGGAAAGCGGAAGGGGGGTGAGGGAGTACAGGGGAAATAGCCTGGGTTCCATTTGGGGTAGGGAGGTCGGCGGACGGTTTTCATTGCCGCACAGGGGCCCTATGGCCGTCTGCGGGAGCTGCGATGCGCGGGATGGCGAGAGAATACGCAGCAGGGAACTCTCTCGGACCGGGCTGGCACGAGTCTGCGGGGATCTTCGGTTGTCCGGTGGGTGGGTCGGTCGCCGACGGTGCCGTCAGGCCGGGAGTGGAATGGCTCGCAGCCGGGCCAAGGCACGGCTGAACTTCTCAGCCCAAGGCCAGCGATCCGGAAGATGCAGGGTCAACCGGCGTGCCGAGCGGGTGAGCCGTCCGGCCAGGGAGAAGAACCGCTGCCGGAGGGTCTTGGTGGTGGCTATCCGCTCTCCCAGACCGATCCGCGCCGTCCAGCGGGCCAGGTTGTGGGCCATCGTCTGGACGGCCAGCCAGGCGCCGTTGGCGGCGAAGCGGCCCGAGGGGAGATGGTTCAGCCCGACGCCGTACTTGAGGTCGCGTATGGCATTCTCGATCTCGGCGTGGCGGCGATGGTCAGCCTCCAGTTCGAGCAACTCCCCGTCCCGGTCGGTGATGAAGCCATGATAGCTGTATTTGGCGAAGAGGGCCAGTTGGGAACCGGGCGTCGGCTTCACCCGCCGGACGATGAGCCGTACCGGCGCGGCGTCCGCCTCGGCCTGGAAGGGGGTGCAGGTGGTCTCGGCCACATCGGCGGCACCGTCCATCCAGTAAGGAATCGGCGTCCAGGCATCTTCGGGTATCGCCTCGATGAGATTGTGCAGGCTTTTGTGCTGGCGGATGGTGATGGAGAAGCGGACATCCATCTTGCGGCAGACGGATACCACGCCATGAGTGTAGAACCCGCTGTCGGCCCGTAGCGTGAGTCGTCCGTCGGCCCCGGCGTAGCGCACCCGTCCCACCGTCTCCCGCAGGAAGTGGGCGGCGCCGCGGGCGGTGTTGGCCCGGCCCTCGCGCAGCCGGGACATCAGCACGTCTCCGGTGCCGGCGGCGATGGCCGGCAGCGGGTGGTAGCCCCGCTTGCCGGTATAGCCGTGGTGGCGGGCGCCCTCCTTGGCCAGTCCGTAGGTCTCGCAGATGGTGGAGTCCAGGTCAATGGTCAGGGGCCCGTCGCCGGGTCCCGCCCCGGCCTGCCAAGCCCGGGCCAGCAACTCGCGGCTCACCCGGTCGAGTTGACGGACGTGGCCCCACCGGAAGCTGCGCAGGAAGGTGCCCAGGGTGGATGGCGCCTTGACCGTGCCGCCCAGGGTGCAGGCCGTCCCCCCGGTGCGCAACACATCGGCGTCGTCAATGCAGTCGCCCCCAGCCAGCGCAGACGCCACCAGCGTCATCATCTTGTCGCTCGTGTTCGCCCGCCCCGGGGCATCGCCCAGGTCGAGGCGCTGCCGGACGAGTTCGGGCAGGCCGAGGTGCCGCGCCAGGGTGGCCGGAAGGAGCAGCCCGGCATTGGCCACCAAGCGGCGGTCGTCGAAGGTGATTTGGATCCGGTCGGGGTGGTTGCGTGGCAGCATCTACTGGGTGCTCCTTTTCCGGGGCCGTTTTTTTGCTACAAAACCATTATCCCAGAAGCACAGGAGCGCCTTCTTGCCGCCTCAGGACGCTAACCCGACGCCCTCCTTCGGTGGATTCGGGCTAAGGCTTTCAAGGGCATGCCAGTGGCTATTCGGCCGACAACTGACGATGGAGTCTGGAACGTCTTCTTCGCCACTCATCAAATCGCCCAGCTTGACCTCAGGCACGATGCCTAACATACTCAAATGTGTCCACCATGTCTCCGAACACCCGTCCACCATGTGTCCGGTCCATACAGGTGGCCCATGGGGCGCATTGTAAGCGTAGCGTGGTCATTGACAGAAAAGAACGACGCCTCTAGACTACGTCCGGTCTAGGGTAGGCGACCTTGGTGCAGGCGGGACGCTTAGTTCGGCTCGTCGGATCGACTAGGAGGGAAACGCGTAGACTATGGAGCGGATCATCCTCAAACGCTGGTTTCAGCTGACCGTTGGGGCGATCGTGCTGTTCGTAGTCGGATTCCTCATCCCCTCGATTTTCCTGAAGACGGAAATACCTGCCGAGCGACCCGACCGCCTGGTGCTTCAGACCGAAGACTCCACGCTCTCGCGGGACTTGCCCCTTACGGCTGCCGAGGCTGTCGACGAAGGATGGAGAGACCCAGGCAAGTGCCTGTCGCAGAACAATCTCCTGGGCAGATACTTCGGATGGACGGTGGCCGCAGAGCCAGAGAGACCCCCTTATCTACCGATCTACGACGCTGACGACGCCTTGCTCGGCGTCTACATGTTCGGCGAGACCGAGTTGGCTCCACCATGGCAACATCAGGAGAACGGGCTGGCAGACGTTGAGAACATGGACTTCGAGCACTGGGGGGTACACGTTTACGTCCGGGACACGGCAACGGCTTGCAAGGTTACCGCGCCAAGCTAGCGTCCTGAGTCCCGAAGACCCCTTCTACCGCCGCCGTTTCGACTGCCCATCCCCGATAGACGCCGCGTTTTGGGCCTATAGTTGCATCGGTATCCCTATATCTCACACTCCGAACCCCTCGGAGGGCTGTCGCGATTTCGAGACCGAGAACCCGAGGAGGCCCGTTCGGTTGTTGGACCGGACCATTCCGTTAGCTCTTGAAGAGCTGTATGACATATCGAAGAGGAAGCCACGACCGGAGGACTGGCTATGAATGGCGGAGATAGGCCGCAGTACACAACCATGATCCGAGACCTCCCCCGAGCGGAGCGGCCGAGGGAGAGGCTGAGGGATGCGGGCCCCAGCGCCCTGAGCAATGCCGAGCTGATCGCCATCCTGCTCCGGACAGGCGTGGGGGGAGAGAATGTCCTGAACCTGTCGGGGCGACTGATATCACAGTTTGGCGGGATCGCGGGAGTGGCCCGGGCATCCTACGGCGAGTTGGCGTCGTTTCGGGGTATAAGCGACGCCAAGGCCTGTCAGGTCCTCGCCGCATTCGAGCTCGGGCGGCGGCTCGTGTCCCTGAGTCCGGACGATCGGAAGATAGTCCGCACCCCGCAAGACGTATTCAACCTGTTAGGAGCCGAGATGGGCTTCCTGGATCAAGAGCATCTTCGTGTCTTGCTCCTGTCTACCAAGGGCGAGGTCAAAGGAGTTCACGAGGTGTACATCGGCAACGTCAATGCCTCGATCATACGGGTCGCCGAGGTGCTGCGGCCCGCCATCCGCGAGAACTGCCCCTCGGTGATCGTCGTACACAACCATCCGTCCGGCGACCCGTCCCCGAGTCCTGAGGACATCCTGGTCACAAGAAAGATCGCATCCGGAGGCCAGATGCTGGACATCGAGCTGCTGGACCACGTGATAATCGGCGGCCAGGGCCATATCAGCATGAAGGAAAAGGGACTGGGCTTTGGCGATCGAGAAGCGAAATAGAAGGCAGGGGCGGACGCTTTTCTTATCATGAAGATCTTGATCATGGGCTCGGGGGCCGTGGGCGGATACTTTGGAGCCGTACTGCACAGAGGCGGGCACGACGTGATGTTCGTGGCTCGCGGCACGCACCTCGACGCCATCAGGCAGCAGGGGCTCCGGATCGAGAGCGCCACCAGCGGTAACTTCACGGTGCGCCCCACGGCGACTGATCAGCCGGACGGCTCTTGGATAGCCGACTTCGCACTGTTCTGCGTCAAGGGCTACGACAACCCAGGAGCAATGGCTACGATGGCGCCGGCCGTCGGGGAAGAGACCTCGGTGCTAACGGTGCAGAATGGCATAAGGGCGGGTGAGGAGCTGGCGTCCGCCTTCGGCCGAGATAGGGTGCTGCTCGGTTTGACGTACGTCGACGCCGTCCGAAAGGGGCCGGGACACGTGGTCCAACTTAACGCACCAACCAGGATCGTGGTTGGCGAGGAGGACGGAAGTCAAAGCCAGAGAGCGATCGCAGTCCGCGACGCTCTGCAAGACGCCGGCATTACGGTCGAGCTTTCGTCCCACGTCGGAATGGAGATGTGGAAGAAGCTCATCTTCATATGTGGCCTGAGTGGTGTGACCTGCGTCACAAGGGCCACCATCGCCGAGGTCCTTGACACGCGGGAGACGCGTCAGTTGCTGATCGCGGTCATGAGTGAGGCCGCAGCTGTGGCCGTCGCGAGGGGAGTGCAGCTAGACCCAACCTACGTAGACGATACTGTCGCCTACTTCGAGAAGAACCGGGAAAGCCTCGTCTCCTCGATGTTCGTTGACCTCGAACAGGGTAACCCGTTGGAAGTGGAAATCCTTAACGGCGCGATATCGAGGTCCGGCAGAGAGCTCGGCGTCCTGACGCCGGCGAACGACTTCATCACGTCGTCCCTGATGGTGGCCCATAACCGGGCCATGGCGCGTCGAGGCTAGCCGGTGAGTGAAGAGGTGTGGGGTGGGGCCGGTCGAGGCGTCAGTATCGAAGTCATTGCGGAGAGTCCGTCGACAGCTCCCTTCGATACGTGCCGATGCGGCATCGGGACTACTCAGGGCGAACGGGTGTTTGGATTCCCGTGGTGAGCCCACATATCCGGAGAGAAGTGGAAGGGGTCGAACCACGGGTCAGCAGGGCGGATTTGGGTGCGGAGGGCGCATTGGGGTACTCCGGCACCTTCCATGCGAACGTAGGGGCAGGTTTCAAACCTGCCCCTACGCGGGGTGGATAAGAACAAGGTTCGCCGGCTTAGGTGCCGAGGTGGACCTCCGCAGGGCGGATTTGGGTGCGGAGGGCGCATTGGGGTACTCCGGCACCTTCCGTGCGAACGTAGGGGCAGGTTTCAAACCTGCCCCTACGCGGGGTGGATAAGAACAAGGTCCGCCGGCTAGGTTCCTAACCGGACCTCCGCGACGGCGTCGTTGTAGGACACGCCCTTCGTGGCCCAGAACGTCTCGGCTATCTTGTCGACAGAGTCGACCAGGCGCTTGGCGGCGTCGAGGTCCACGGTCTGCTTGTTCGTCGATGCCAGCTTCGTCGTTTCCCACACGCTGCTGTGGAGGTCGGGATGCTTCTCAAGGTGCTCGGGCTTGAAGTAATCGTGCCATAGGATGTCGACCTCGTGTTTGACGAGCTCGGCGTGTTGTTCCTTAACGGCCACGTAGCGGCCGAAGGTATTGCGATAGGCAGAATACTGCTCGTGGGTGCCGTCTTTCGGATACTCCAGCGCCTGGATGCGCATGACCATCTTCAGCACCGTCTGAGCTGCGATCTTGGCAGAGATCGGGTCGTATATTCCACAGGGGATATCACAGTGGGCATGGGCCTCATGGACGGTCAGCCATCGCCTGAGCGAGCCTAGAATTTTCATGGTAAGCAGTCTTCCTTTCTCGGTGTTTTCGGGGGCTCATGAAGATTACAGGAATGGAGCCTACCACGCAAGCCCTCGTCCGAATGGCCTAGATGCGGCCGTTGCGGTCACGATGACCGAGGCCTAGGATGCCTTCTATGATCGACCACGATGACGAGACGGCGATCCAGCGCGGAGCTAGGGGCCGCCGGGTGAGTGCGAACCGGTGGCTGCGCTTGTTTACGCTACTTGCCAGCCGGCGTTACGTTGTGCGCGGCGACAGCATGCGGCCGACCCTGGAGCCAGGGCAACACTTGCTCGTCGCGCGCGTCCTCACGGAAACCGGCCCATCCCGTGGTGACCTGGTGGTCGTTCGCGATCCTCGGGCCTCCGGCAGGCGTGATCTCAAGCGGGTCGTGGGCTTGCCTGGAGAGGAGGTCCACATCCTTGACGGGACGCTGCTCGTGGACGAGGTCGCGTTGGAGGAAAGCTATCTGGGAGGCCTACCCTCGTCGGTTGGGCTGGGTGACCGCGGCTGGACGGTAGGCCAGGATGAGTACTTCTTGCTGGGAGACAACCGGTCACGCAGCACCGACAGCAGGGAGCACGGGCCGGTCAACGAAGACCTGATCATCGGAAGGGCGTGGTTCCGCTACTGGCCGCTGAGTCGGTGGGGCCGGGTCAGCTAACCTGACACCACCTCCCTAGTCGGCCGGTCTACCTGGTCTCCACGTAGCGCCTCTGGGATTTCAGGTGCATGGGGGAAGACCTCCCGGTCGTCTAGCCGGCCGCCAATGTCCGGGTCTGATTCAAATCTCTGTTTCATAACGGCCCAATCGACCCCTTTTACATACTCCAAATAGGGAAAGTCCCCTGGACTTACGGGGAATCTGAGAAGGGGCTCGACCAGCACGGTGCTGCCCCAATGGACAAGGTCCTCGCGCTCTGAGAAGGGGTCTCGGCTCGCGATATAGAGCATCCCATCCACATATGGCGACTCATGGATGGCATCGTGACTGATTGCGAAGCTATAGAGGGTGTAGCTCACTCCGTTGACGTCCCGAACCGGCAGGCAATTATTGCTCGTTCCGCGTGATCTCCTTTTGTCAAGAATCGCGAACTACAAGGCCCAGATCGCGTCCGGGGCCCCAAACAGCATCTGCCGGTTTCCGAATTCCGAGAGGTCCGTTGTTAGCCGAACGGGTTCGAGAACATCCAGGCCTATGCGGACCGACCCGTGGAACGCCTGATCTTTGTAGTCAGTAAGAAATGCCAGGAATTCGTGCAGTGGATAGGGAAGGGTGTACGAAGCGTCCGGTCCCTCGGAGACTGCCCAGCGGTAGTACGCGTCAAACTCGGCCTGTTTCTCGGCTGGTAAGTCCTGTGTCTTTCGACACAGCCAGTGGCGGAGAGTCGGAGTGAGGTCACCTACTCTGTCTATGATCGATCACTTCCCTATAGGGCCGTGGACAGACTCAGTGGTCGTGGCCGGTGGGTTCAGCCGGTTCCTCGAAGAAGACGGTGTTCCCCTCGGGGTCCTCAAACTCGACCACCCTGGCTCCCCAGTGACCCTCCCACAATGGCTTCGTGATCGTCACGCCCTTGGCCGTTATCTCGTCGATTAGACCTTCGATGCCTGTGCATGACAGCCCGAGCCAGACGCCCTTCGCGCCCTGTTCGGAAGCCTTAGCCCGAATCCACCGAAGGAGGGCGTCGGGTTAGCGTCCTGAGGCGGCAAGAAGGTGCTCCTGTGCTTCTGGGATAATGGTTTTGTAGCAAAAAAACGGCCCCGGAAAAGGAGCACCCAGTAGATGCTGCCACGCAACCACCCCGACCGGATCCAAATCACCTTCGACGACCGCCGCTTGGTGGCCAATGCCGGGCTGCTCCTTCCGGCCACCCTGGCGCGGCACCTCGGCCTGCCCGAACTCGTCCGGCAGCGCCTCGACCTGGGCGATGCCCCGGGGCGGGCGAACACGAGCGACAAGATGATGACGCTGGTGGCGTCTGCGCTGGCTGGGGGCGACTGCATTGACGACGCCGATGTGTTGCGCACCGGGGGGACGGCCTGCACCCTGGGCGGCACGGTCAAGGCGCCATCCACCCTGGGCACCTTCCTGCGCAGCTTCCGGTAGGGCCACGTCCGTCAACTCGACCGGGTGAGCCGCGAGTTGCTGGCCCGGGCTTGGCAGGCCGGGGCGGGACCCGGCGACGGGCCCCTGACCATTGACCTGGACTCCACCATCTGCGAGACCTACGGACTGGCCAAGGAGGGCGCCCGCCACCACGGCTATACCGGCAAGCGGGGCTACCACCCGCTGCCGGCCATCGCCGCCGGCACCGGAGACGTGCTGATGTCCCGGCTGCGCGAGGGCCGGGCCAACACCGCCCGCGGCGCCGCCCACTTCCTGCGGGAGACGGTGGGACGGGTGCGCTACGCCGGGGCCGACGGACGATTCACGCTACGGGCCGACAGCGGGTTCTACACTCATGGCGTGGTATCCGTCTGCCGCAAGATGGATGTCCGCTTCTCCATCACCATCCGCCAGCACAAAAGCCTGCACAATCTCATCGAGGCGATACCCGAAGATGCCTGGACGCCGATTCCTTACTGGATGGACGGTGCCGCCGATGTGGCCGAGACCACCTGCACCCCCTTCCAGGCCGAGGCGGACGCCGCGCCGGTACGGCTCATCGTCCGGCGGGTGAAGCCGACGCCCGGTTCCCAACTGGCCCTCTTCGCCAAATACAGCTATCATGGCTTCATCACCGACCGGGACGGGGAGTTGCTCGAACTGGAGGCTGACCATCGCCGCCACGCCGAGATCGAGAATGCCATACGCGACCTCAAGTACGGCGTCGGGCTGAACCATCTCCCCTCGGGCCGCTTCGCCGCCAACGGCGCCTGGCTGGCCGTCCAGACGATGGCCCACAACCTGGCCCGCTGGACGGCGCGGATCGGTCTGGGAGAGCGGATAGCCACCACCAAGACCCTCCGGCGGCGGTTCTTCTCCCTGGCCGGACGGCTCACCCGCTCGGCACGCCGGTTGACCCTGCATCTTCCGGATCGCTGGCCTTGGGCTGAGAAGTTCAGCCGTGCCTTGGCCCGGCTGCGAGCCATTCCACTCCCGGCCTGACGGCACCGTCGGCGACCGACCCACCCACCGGACAACCGAAGATCCCCGCAGACTCGTGCCAGCCCGGTCCGAGAGAGTTCCCTGCTGCGTATTCTCTCGCCATCCCGCGCATCGCAGCTCCCGCAGACGGCCATAGGGGCCCCTGTGCGGCGATGAAGACCGTCCGCCGACCTCCCTACCCCAAATGGAACCCAGGCTATTTCCCCTGTAGCTCCCTCACCCCCCTTCCGCTTTCCTCACGCCGTCCATCGGTGTCTTTCGGTGGATTCGGGCTTAAGGACAAGCGCCGGACCACCAGTCCGCAGACCTAGCATGTTGCCCTCATGGTAGAAGTCTTCCTCGAATCCTAGGACGCCTACGTAGAATGCCCTCATCTTCTCCAGGTCCTTGACGTGGAGGAAGATTTCATCCAGGTGCCCCATCATCATCTTAGTGGTCATTTCGTTCTCCTAGTTTTCCGTTGCGAGCCAGCGGGCGACCTCTTTGGCGTGGTAGCTGATTACCATGTCAGCACCCGCTCTCTTGATGGCGGTAATGATCTCTATTGTGATGCGCTGGGAGTCGATCCACTCGTTCGCTGCCGCCGCCTTGACCATGGCGTACTCGCCGCTGACGTTGTACGCTGCAATTGGGTGGGAGAACGTCTGCCGTGCCCTGCCGATCACGTCTAGATACGCTAGGGCCGGCTTGACCATTACGATGTCCGCCCCTTCCTCGATGTCCTGCCCTATCTCACGTAGCGCCTCATCTGAGTTTGACGGGTCCATCTGATAGTCGTAGCGGTCCCCAAACTGAGGCGCCGACTCTGCGGCGGTCCTGAACGGTCCATAGAACGCAGACGCGTACTTAGCCGAGTAGCCCATAATCGGCGTGTCGATAAGTCCCTCGGCGTCTAACGCAACGCGGACTGCCCCGACCTGGCCGTCCATCATGGCCGAAGGTCCGACCATGTCCGCTCCGGCCTGCGCCTGCGACACCGCGGTCCGGGCCAGCAACTCCAGCGTGCGGTCGTTGTCGACCGAGCCATTATCGATTATGCCGCAGTGCCCGTGGTCGGTGTATTCGCAGAGGCAAACGTCGGTGATGACCAGGAGGTCTGGCGCCGTCTGCTTGATTACCCGCACGGCTTCCTGGACGATGCCGTTGGGTTCATAGGCCTCGGTGCCCTTGGCGTCCTTCCTCTCGGGGATACCGAAGAGCAGGACCGCTGGAATGCCCAGATCGACTACCTCCCCGATCTCGGGGATCAGATGGTCCAGGGACAAGCGGAATATGCCGGGCATCGGTTCGACCTCTGTCCGTACATCGCGGCCGTGCGTAACGAACATCGGGTAGACGAGGTCGCTCACCGACAGCCGGGTCTCGCGGGCCATCCTGCGAAGGGCCGGGAGCTGCCTAAGCCTGCGAAGCCGTGTCCTTGGGAAGCTAGGCAATCGAGGGGACCTCCTCGGCGAAGTACGCGGATAGCGCATCTATCAGACCGGCGACCGTATACTCTTCGGCTAGTATATCGACGTTCAAGCCAGCGTTGCTGACAGCGTCGGCCGTAATGGGGCCGATGCAGGCGATCTTCGCATCTCCCAGCCGGCCCAGGTCCCCTTCTAGAAGGCCGGCCAGATTCCTGACGGTCGATGTGCTGGTGAACGTCGCGATGTCGACTCCCTCCGATAGTACCTCCGACAGGCGGTTAGCCGCCTTCTCGGGGGTCACAGTCCTGTATGCGATGATATCGTCAACGCGGGCGCCATGGGCTGCAAGTCCGTCGCGCAGAGTCTCCCGCCCGATATCCGCACGGGGAAGAAGGACCCGTGCACCCGACACGATGCGCTCGTTCAGGCTATCGGCCATGCTCTCGGACACGAACTCGGCGGGGACAAAATCTGTGCTGATCCCCCGTGTGAGCAGAGCCGTTGCGGTTGCGGAGCCGATGGCCGCGACCCGAGCCGAATAGAACGCCCTCGCGTCTCGGCCCGCTGCCTCCAGTCGCTCGAACACGGCTTCGACGGCGTTCGTGCTCAGAAACACCACCCAGTCGTAATCGGGCAGCTTTGAAAGCGCCGCGTCGAGCTCGGCGTACTCTTCCAACGATTGTATCTCTATGGTGGGGACCTCAAGAGGCCAGGCTCCCTCGCGAGACAGCATCTCGGAGAGAACGCTGGCCTGATTCCGTGACCTGGTCACCAGAACGCGTTTGCCGAACAGGGGGCGGTTGTCGAACCATTGGAGCTTTTTGCGAAACTCCACGACCTCGCCGACGACTGCCACGATCGGCCGCTTCAGCCCGGCCTCTGTGGCTTTACCGACAACGTCCGAAAGCGTACCGACCACGGTCCTCTGATATGGCTCAGATCCCCATTCGATCAGAGCCGCCGGCGTGCCTTCCGGGCGGCCTGCATCTACCAGCTTGTCGGCTATGCCTGCCATGTTCTCCCATCCCATCAGCACGACCAACGTTCCTCCCGTCTGCGCGAGCTTGTCCCAGGCCACGCCTTCGGTATCCAGGGCCTCGGAACCCGTGACGACCGTGACGGATGAGGCGTAATTTCGGTGGGTGAGGGGGATGCCGGCATACGCTGGGGCAGCGACGGCGGACGTGACGCCCGGCACGATTTCGAAGGGGATTTCGGCGTCCTTGAGAGCGTCCGCTTCTTCCCCCCCGCGGCCGAAGACAAACGGGTCACCGCCCTTGAGGCGCACCACCCGTTTCCCGTCCCTCGCCTTCGACACCAGCATGGCGTTGGTATTCGCCTGAGGGTTGCCCTGCTCGCCAGGGACCTTGCCTACGTCGATCAGCTCTGCGTCCTTGGAAGCTCGCGCCAGCAGCCGCTCATCGACCAGCCGGTCGTGTACGACGACGTCGGCCGACTCCAGGTATTGTAGGCCCTTGAGAGTGATGAGTCCCGGGTCGCCGGGCCCCGCGCCTACGAGGTACACGGTGCCGGGCTTATCCGTTTTCGTTACCATTGGGTATAATCTTGGTGTGGGTGCATGCCCACACCCTTGTAAAAGGGGGAGTGGGCCTCTGCCCGTATTCGCCCCTTTCCCCGCTAAGTTACTCGCAGCCTAGCTATTTGCGAGACGCGTAACCAGCCAGAGAGGTTCTGCTTTCCGCCCCTGTGAACGTGGGGGAGGCAGCCGGTCAACTCTTCTGTATCTGATTCACGGTCATGACTGCCTTCCGGGTTACTTGATGATCTCGCGGGCGCCGACGTCCAGCAGTGCCTCCGCAGCCTGCCTTCCAGCGGATTCCGGGTCGTCCGCATCGCTCGTGACTCGGGTACGGAAGACCCGGCTGCCGTCTGGAGTCGCAGCCATTGCCATGATTTGAAGCTGCTCGCCTTCCGGGCGGGCGTAGGCCGTGATCGGCACCTTGCAGCCACCTCCGAACACCGCCAGAAACGCCCGCTCGGCGTCCAGGGCTTTCCGACTGGGCTGGTGGTCGATCTCGCCGACCATGCCCTTGATCGTCGCATCGCCGGCTCGTGCCTCTATTGCAAGTGTACCCTGTCCAACTTCGGGCGTACAGGTCTCGATGGAGAGGTAATCGCTAGTCTCTGTCTCCCGCCCTAGCCGAATGAGCCCGGCTGCGGCGAGGACGACGCCGTCATAGTGGTCGCCCCGCGCTTTGTCCATACGGGTGCCGACGTTCCCACGTATGTCCAGCAGCTGCAGGTTCGGCCGTGCTGCCCTGAGCTGAGCGACACGTCGGGGGCTGCTGGTCCCGATGCGCGCCTCGGGGGGTAGGTCTTTTAGAGGCAGGTCCCACCTGTCGACCAGCACGTCCCGCGGGTCCTTCCGGGGCGTCGCACCTACGAGCGTCAGTCCCTCTGGCAGGTCGGGAGGCAGGTCCTTGGCGCTGTGGACCGCGAGGTCGATCTCTTCGTTCAGGAGGGCGAGCTCGATCTCTTTCACGAACGTTCCCCTTCCCAGGCTCAGCAGGGGCGCGTCCTTTTTCCTGTCGCCACTGGTAGTGATCGGCGCGATCGTAAATTCAGTATCAGGGAAACGGCGCCTCAGGTACGAAAGGACTTCCTCAGTCTGGGCAAGGGAGAGGGGACTGGTCCTGGTGCCGACGGTGACCGTGCGGCGGCTGGTCATGCGAGTGCCTATGTCAGCCGGAACGAGGCGCTAATTCGTCCCACATCCTGCAGACGCCGGGCTCGCATTCACAGTCCAAAGTCGTTAGTAGGCAGGACATGAGCACCTTCAAGGCCTCTTCGTTCTTGCCGGCCTGGACCAGGTCGACCAGATCGTCGGTGAGACACGCCTGCCAGTGGTCAGGCGGCACCTTCATGCTCCGACGCGCAAGCTCTGTCCTGGCCTCGGACAGCAGCGGTGCGAGGTCGGCGTACTCCATGACTCCATGTCGCGCGTTTGTCCGGCCTGTCCCTGACAGCTCCTCGCGGAATTTGCGCGCGAGGGCGGGGCTGGCGCCCCCGGTCGAGATCGCTACTGCCACCTCTCCGCGTTTCACGATCGCGGGCGCAATCCAGGTGCAAAGATGGGTCACGTCGACCACGTTTAGCGGGATGTTTCTGTCTTTGGCCTCATCGTACACTGATCTATTGGCCTTCCGGTCGCTGGTGTCTGCCACAATAGCGATGAAGGCGTTTTCCAGGTCTCCCGGCTGGTATCGACGTTTTGTCCAGATGAGGCGTTCGCCGTCCACGGCGTCCTTGAGCGAGTCATTCATGTCAGGGCTGATTACCACCACCTTGGCGCCGTACTCCAGCAGCCGTGTTGTCTTCTCCTCGCCGATGTCACCGCCGCCGATAACGACACAGCGTCGGTCTTCCACGTCCAGGAATATCGGGTAGTACGCTGGCAACTTTCGTCCTCGGATAGTTCTAGAGGTGTCGAGGCGCGAGCCGAGGTCTCCGACTCTGTCTCGCTAGGCAGGTGGTGGCTATACGAAGTACCGGACGCGGGTCTTCTTGTACTCGCGCGTGCTATAGAGAGGCCGGTAGTCGGTCACTCCTGTGGCCTCGGATATCTCCTTGGCCACCTCTTCGCATTGGTCGCGCGACGTGGCATGGATCATCGTGTAGTGTGAGTACTCGAAGTCCGGGTAGGTCGGACGCTCGTAGCAGTGGGTGACCCAGCGAGACCGGGCCATCAGATTCCCCACCTCTTCGGAGCGTTCGGGCGGGACCTTCCAGACGACCATTGCATTGGCTTTGAAGCCCGCTCGGCGGTGGTGCAGGACTGCGCTGTAACGCCTCATGATACCGCGCTCCTCGAACGAGCGGGCCTGAGCGAACAGCTGCTCCGGGCTGATGCCCAGCCGCGCGGCCATGGCCTGGAACGGACGGGGTTCAAGAGGCAGGTCCTCTTGCAGCTCCCGGATGGCCCGAATCTCGAACTCCGTAACAGGCTCTACTTTGTTCCACGTCTCGCCGTTGTTATTGTTATACCCATCGGGGCTGAAGTAGTCGCTCGCTGCGCCCTCTTCGCGCACCATGTCGAAATTGACGCCGATCTTGAAGAATCGGATCGTCGGCAGCAGTCGGTAGCGCTCGGCGCCGGTCATCCGGGCCATCTCCTCGACTGTGGCATCGAGGCTCTCGTCGGGGGCCACGGCCACGGTAAACCACAAGTTGAAAGCGCCGTCTCTGGCGTAGTTGTGGCTCACGCCGGGGTGCTCGTTGATCGTCCTGGCGCCAGAGTCCAGCTTTTCCGGCCGGAAGCGCATCGCGACCAGAACAGTCTTGTATCCGAGGCGCCGAGTGTCGAAGATCGCGCTGATCTGGCGGACGACGTTCGTCTCCTTCATACCAGCGATGCGGTTGATGGTCTCGGCCGAGTCCAGGCCGATCCGCTGCTCTAGGTCTGCAAAAGGTTCTTCGACCAGAGGAAACGACGACTGAATGAGGTTGAGCAGCTTGCGATCGATCAGGTCTAGTTCAGAGCTCATCGTGGTGCTTCGTGGTTGGCTAGGTGAGCTACTAGCAGTCTGAGACTCCATTGCTCTCCGCGGCTCTGTTACCGCCTGTAAGCGGAATTTGTGACGCTTCGCACTAACCGCCGACACAAGGGTAGCATGGCAATCTGAACGAGTCAACGCGAGCCTTTTTGGGGGTTGCTGCCTCATGACGCCGGATAGGTCGTAGCGCGCGACGAAACTCGAAAAATGGTCTCCTGTGCGCACTCCGATTGACGGAGTATCGGGACAAACCATGGAGCGTGGCGTTGTCGTCCCTAGGGACCTGTGCTATCTTTTGTCCGTCAAAGGGGGTGTCCAACTGGAGGAGGCCAAGCGTCGGTTGATCGACCGTCTCCGGAAAGAGGTGCCTGACGGGGGGGTCATCGATGCGATGGAAAAGGTGCCTCGCGAGGCCTTTGTGCCAGACGATAGCAGGCATCTGGCCTACGACGACATCCCCGTGCCAATCGGCCAAGGACAGACCGTATCGCAGCCCTACATAGTCGCGCTGATGGTCCGAGGGCTCGAGTTGCGACGTACGGACAAAGTGATGGAGATAGGGACTGGCAGCGGCTACCAGGCGGCGATACTCGCCGTACTGGCACAGAAGGTCGTCACCGTGGAGCGCCTGGACACCCTGGCTGAGGCGGCCGGGAAACGACTTTCGTCGTTAGGCTATGCAAATGTGGAGGTCGTTTTGGCTGACAAGCGCCTGGGTTGGGAGAGAGATGCCCCATACGACGCTATAGTGGTAGCCGCGGGCGCGCCTAAGCTGCCACACGAGCTGATGGAGCAGATGGCGATCGGGGGTAGACTCGTTATCCCCGTTGGGTCGCTCGAAACCCAAGAGCTCATGAAGGTTTCGAGGTCCGCCGACTCGTACTCCGTGCAGACGATGGGCGTTTGTCGCTTCGTGCCCCTGGTCGGCGAGGGAGCCTGGCCTGAGAATTGACGGCCTTCGCGCGGCCGTCGCCGGGGCTCATGTTCCGATTGTTCTTGTTTCGGATACTATTGTGAGTAGGAACAACGCAAAGGGCATGGACAATTCTCTGGGTCCGGTGGATGATGTTGACGGACGGTGGTTCTTTTAGAGCCATGGACTACGAGGTCGTCATAGGTCTGGAAGTCCATAGCCAACTCCTTACCAAGAGCAAGATGTTCTGTTCATGCGGTGCCGGTTATCAGGAGGCTCCGCCTAATACGGTCGTCTGTGAAGTTTGCATGGGCATGCCCGGCGTGCTCCCTGTAATAAACAGGCGGGCGGTGGAGTTGGTCATCGCAACTGGTCTCGCCCTCGACTGCTCGATTTCAAAATATACGAAGTTCGACCGCAAGAACTATCCTTACCCTGATCTTATGAAAGGCTACCAGATCTCTCAGTACGATATGCCGATCGCCACTAACGGCAAACTCGTCATCGGGGCTGACGGTACGGAGAAGAACATCGGAGTAACTCGTGTCCACCTTGAAGAAGATGTGGCCAAGCTTCTACATCGAAGCTCGCCCGACGGAGAGAGCTACAGCCTTCTTGACGTCAACCGCGCGGGTGTCCCGTTGATGGAGACGGTGAGCGAGCCTGAGATGAGCTCGGCCGACGAAGCCAGGTCCTACCTCACCGCGCTCCACTCGATTCTAAGATACGTCGGAGTCAGCACCGCCAATATGGAGGAGGGCAGCTTCCGGTGTGATGCTAACATTAGCGTCCGGCTCAAAGGGGCGACGGAGCTGGGGGCCAAGGTGGAAGTGAAGAACATGAACAGCTTCCGCTCTGTCCACAGCGCCCTCGAATATGAGGCTACGCGACAGATCGGGCTCGCCAGCGAGGGCGAGCGCATCGTCCAGGAGACTCGAGGCTGGGTTGACGACCGGGAGGTGACGGTCTCACAGCGCACGAAGGAGTATGCCTCGGACTACCGCTACTTCCCGGAACCCGACTTGCCGCCGTTGGCGATTGACGCCGCGTGGGTTGAAGAGGCGCGGGAACGGCTTCCCGAGCTGCCGCGAGCCAGAGAAGCGCGTTTTGTCGAGCAATATGGACTCCCGGTATATGACGCCGGCCTTCTAACCTCCTCAAAGTCCAGCGCCGACTACTTCGAGTCGGTCCTTGGGGTCCGGCCGCTTGCCGGCGACGCTCAGAAGAAACTGGCCAGGTCGGTTAGCAACTGGATGCTCGGCGAGCTTGCCCGGCTGCTCAATGCCGAGGGTCGCACGATTGAGGAACATACCATTCGGCCTGAGCACTTCATCGACCTGTTGGACCTGATAGACGCGGGCACTCTCAGCACCAGTATGGCCAAGTCGGTGTTCGAAGAGATGTTCAAGACAGGGAAGCCTCCCAGGGAGATCTCCGAAGAGGCCGGGATGGTCCAGATTAGCGACGCCGATGCCGTTGGGCCGGCAGTGGAAGAGGCGATTGCAGGCAACCCTCAGCCCGTCGCCGACTACCTGAGCGGCAAGGAAACGGCTATGAGGTTCTTGGTTGGCCAGGTAATGAAAATGACGAAGGGCAGGGCGAACCCCCAGCTCGCGGGTAAGCTGGTCAAAGAAAAGCTGGAGTCGATGAGGTAGGGCGATGAATGGTGGCGACCGGCCAATTGAGCTGCCGGGCAGTAACGGAACACGGCGGTCCGGTTGGACCGCTCTGCGGCAGCTTTTCTACCTCGGGCTGGGCATCAAACGTTGGTTGCTACTGGCGGCCTTCGGAGTGGCGGTGTGTTCCATTGGCCTGGCCATCGTGCTCAAAAATCTGCTCGCGCTTAACTTACCAGACCTCCTGCCATGGTATTTGGAGGGTGTTCTACTTGCCGCGGTTGGAGCAGGGGTTATGCTGGTCGGCTTCTATGGCCTTTACCGCTCTGTCGGGCCGCTGCTTTTCGCTTCGCCTAGGACCAACACGCTTGATGCGATCTACACTCGGCGTTCGAGAAAACGGGGGCCGAGGATCGTCGCCATAGGTGGTGGGACTGGCCTGTCCGTGCTTCTAAGGGGCCTCAAGTCCTATACCGACAACCTCACCGCCATCGTCACGGTTGCAGACGATGGCGGTAGCTCCGGTCGCCTTCGACGTGAGCTCGGGGTCCTGCCGCCAGGAGACTTCCGAAACTGCCTGGTGGCGATGTCCGACGACGAGTCACTAGTCGGCGAGCTGTTCCAATACCGGTTCGACCATGGTGATGGGCTAGAGGGCCACAGCTTTGGGAACCTGTTCATCGCCGCGATGACCGAGGTTACCGGAAGCTTCGAACGGGCGCTCTATGAGTCCAGCCGAGTGCTGGCAGTGCACGGGCAGATTCTTCCTGCCACTCTCGCCAATCTGAGACTTTCCGCCCGCCTGACCGACGGATCGACAGTAGAGGGGGAGTCCGCAATCACAGAGCGCGGAGGCGCCATCGATCAGATCGTGATCGCACCTGCGGAGGCTGAAGCCTACCCTCCGGCCGTCGAGGCGATCGAGCAGGCCCAGCTGATCGTAATAGGGCCCGGCAGCCTTTACACGAGCATATTGCCTAATCTGTTGGTGTCCGGCATAACCAACGCCATCGACGAATCAGACACCGCTAAGCTATATGTGTGTAACGTGGCGACGCAAAAGGGTGAGACCGGCGGCTATACAGTGACAGACCACGTTGAGGCTCTCCAAAGGCACACGTCCTTGAGCATTGTCGACTACGTGGTCGCCAACGACATACCTAGGGAGCTCGGTTCTGCATTCCTCGGGCAGCCCGTTACTCTCGACGATCAACGGCTAGGGCGGGTCCGTGTGGTGACGGACGACCTTGGCGACCCGGATCACCCTGTCCGTCACGATTCAGCCAAGCTGGCCCAGACGATCATAGAGGTGTATCATGGAAAGCGTGGGGCGGGAGCGCGCCAGAGTGTGTCAGTCGAGGAGTAGTCGATAGATGCAGACCCTTATGAACGTCATTCAGATCGTTGTGGCGGTCCTGCTCGTGATCGTTATTTTGGTCCAGGTACGCGGCCAGGGGGTCGGTCTGTTCAGCTCTCCCGAGAGCTCATATCGCACCCGCAGAGGTATCGAGAAGACACTGTTCCAGTTCACAATTGTGCTGATCGTCATCTTTATCGGCACCTCGATGATCAGCGTTCGAGTATTCTGAGCGACCTCCTCTCCACACAACCAGGAGTCGCTCCGGCCACCCCTGCATGTCCTCGCCGATCATTACTCTGACCACCGACTTTGGAGCTAGAGACTGGTACGTCGGTGCGGTCAAGGGGGCGCTGCTTGGAGTAAACCCAAGCGCAACGGTCGTAGACATCTCCCACGACATTCCTCCCCAGGACACAGCCCACGGCGCCTTCGTTCTCGGTAGCGTCTACTGGAGCTTCCCAGCCGACGCCGTGCATGTGGCTGTGGTCGATCCCGGGGTCGGCACTTCGCGCCGGGCACTTCTGGTGGTGACTCCGGAGGGCCGGTTCATCGCTCCCGACAACGGACTGTTGACCTACGTGCTGGCTGACCATCGAACTCCTACGTCTGAGACGCTATCCGCCGACTCGCTAGGGAAGTTCATGCAGCCGACGACCGCGCCCGTTCCCGACGGCTGTTCGGCATATTCGTTGACGAGGGCCGAGTACTGGCACCACCCTGTGAGCGACACCTTTCACGGCCGCGACGTCTTCGCGCCCGTAGCGGCCCACCTCTCGCTGGGCGTCCGACCGGAGCAGCTCGGCGAGTCTGTCGAAGAGGTCGTTCACCTCAATATCTACGCACCGACAAAGCGAAACGACGCCGTGGAGGGTCGGATCATCTTCGTCGACCACTTCGGCAATCTGGTGAGCAACATCCGCAGTTCCCTTTTTCCGAGCGGGAGTATCCAGGTCGAGATAGCTGGGAACCTCATCGATGGGTTGAGCCGGTCCTTCGCTGAGAGCGAAGGGCTGCTCGCCCTCGTCGGCAGTCACGGCTACCTCGAGGTTGCCGAAAGAAACGGCAGCGCTGCCGGTCGACTAGGAGCCAAGGTTGGAACCGAGTTGCGGGCAGTTGTGGGGCATTGAGTTGTCCTGGGCATGCTGCCTCCCTGAGAAGGAGTCAAGTCCCGGAGGCCGACGCCGCAGCGAATGCCGAAACCGATCGAGCGGCTATCGGAGCTACAACAGAACTCGGCGGGCGAGTCATCGAGGCGGCCTTCTCGTAGCTGGTACGACCTGCACCTGGGCCCACTCCGACAACGTGATTGTGGGGTCGTGCGTGTCCGTTCCACCTACGCTCCGAAAGGGGGGGGGGCGTCTTGCGCTGTAGCCACCGCATGCCTAAAATGAGGCGCACCAGAAGGACTCCCTTATCGGGCTCAAATTCCGAGGCTCTAACTTCTTGGCCAATGTGGAAGGAAACTCTACGGGGCACCTTGCGCCTTCTGTGTGCATCTTTATGCGCGCTCCTGCTGCTGGCGGCGTGCGCAAGGCTTGAACCTACCCCTGCAGCCGGCGCGCCTACGCCTGCCGCTCCTGTTCATCCCACGCAGACGGCGAGGCCAGCGCCGACACCTTCACCAACCCCCGACATTCCGTTTGAGGAGAGCATTGAGGGACGCGACCTTGTCAAGTACCAAGCCCTTCCGCCAGAGTTCCAGGATGCCTTTCAAGAAGAGGCCAAAGAAGCCGGGAATGAGGAGGCCGTGCAGTACCTGCGCGACCTGCCGGCCGAGACTGTCCCCATCACGGAGCTTCTGGACCCTAACGTCCTAAGTTGGCTTCCCTTCAGGGCCCTCGACCTGTTCAATCAGCTGGATGCGGCTCGTCACCGGTCTCTTCTCCTCGGTGGTTACGCCGATGCTTTCCGGCACCACGCCGATCAGTTCCAGCTATACGCCGATGAGCACGGCGAAGAAGAGCTTGATCCCAAAGGTCACGCAGTTCTCTTCGCGCAGATGGTTGAACTGGCCTTCCAGAACGACACTGTGAAACTGCCGCCTCTGAAGGAAATCCTCTCCGTTGAGGCCTTGGCCAAGCTAGACGCCCTGGACGCCCTGATGTATCGCGCCTTTCGACGAGCTTGGGAGCAATTTAGGGGCTTTCCGACTCTCGATCTAACGGAAGTCGTGGCGTCTCTGGAGAGTGGCCTTCTTGCAGCCCCTACAGAGCTGCCGTCCATCGAGGACATCGGCGTCTCCACGGAAAGAATGGAGCTGTTCAAGCAGCTTCCCGCCGACATGCAAGACTGGCTTTGGGAGGACATTGCCGGCGAACTCGTCAGAGGGAGAGACCCCAGGGACAGCCACATCTTCGGCGAGGAGTCCTCGTTGCTGGAGATCTGGTCCACGCCAGCCGCGAGAGCTACCTTCGCCCGCGGGTACTTGCCGGCCGCGCCGTTCGGCATCACCCATGCTCTTGCGTGCTTGGGCCGATCACGGCCAGGGTCCGTCCGGGTGCTGCCTGGGGACCTGCCGGATCGGCCGGTCTTCCTGCCGCCTCCGCAGGAGGTCCTCTCTTCGGAAGCCCTAGACAAGTTCAACGCTATGGACCCCTTGTTGCAACGCGCTTTCAATGAGAGTTGGCTCAGCAGCGGACCGGTGATGCCCGAATGGCTGGCCTGTGAGATAGGTAGGTTGGAGTTGGGCATTCTTGCCGCCCCAGTGACGACAATACCTGCCTTAGAGACGTTTCTCCCTTCGGAACTCTTGGACCTATACCAGCGAGTACCCACGGAAAGGCAGCGGACGCTTGAGCGCGAACTGGTAGGTGAGATTTTTGCTGGGCGCACTCACGGGATGATGTATCCTGGGTTCCAGGCCGCTCCGGCCCCTTTTGGCGATGCGGACCTAGACGCGTTCTTTGACGCGCTCGGGACCTGGTTCGAGTGGCGGATCTGGGGCCTGGCCATGGCAATATCTGGGCCGACTGCCGCCCAAGAATGAGGAGGTAAGCGGGCCGCCTGCGGAGGGGCCATCAGAAGTGACGGGCCTAGAAGAGGATTTAGCCAAGTACCGGACCCTTCCCGCGGGGATACTAGAAGCGCTCCGTCAGGAGATCGAGCGGGTCCCACTTGACTCTCGTCCCACGCTGCCGGGGCCCGTCTCCATCCAGGACGTCCTAGCCCAAGATGAACAGGACCTGTTCGATCGGTTGCCGGTCGCTTTGAAGGAGATGTTCTGGCGGGTCGTTGCACGCGAACTTGTGTACGGATCGGCCATCCAGACCGTGGGAGGGAAAATCATAGGGAACGTACGGACCACAGCCAAGCACTGGGTCCGGTTCGCAAGCCAGGTACCGACCTCCCGCTAAGATCGGGCGGCTTGCGGCGTGGGCGTTCAAGGTCCGTGTTCGTGGTGGAGACGGGGGAGGGCCTAACTGCACTTGGAACACGAGCTTCGACTTGCTGGCTAATCCCGAATCCACCGAAGGACACCGATGGACGGCGTGAGGAAAGCGGAAGGGGGGTGAGGGAGCTACAGGGGAAATAGCCTGGGTTCCATTTGGGGTAGGGAGGTCGGCGGACGGTCTTCATCGCCGCACAGGGGCCCCTATGGCCGTCTGCGGGAGTTGCGATGCGCGGGATAGCGAGAGGATACGCAGCAGGGGATTCTCTCGGACCGGGCTGGCACGAGTCTGCGGGGATCTTCGGTTGTCCGGTGGGTGGGTCGGTCGCCGACGGTGCCGTCAGGCCGGGAGTGGAATGGCTCGCAGCCGGGCCAAGGCGCGGCTGAACTTCTCAGCCCAAGGCCAGCGATCCGGAAGATGCAGGGTCAACCGGCGTGCCGAGCGGGTGAGCCGTCCGGCCAGGGAGAAGAACCGCTGCCGGAGGGTCTTGGTGGTGGCTATCCGCTCTCCCAGACCGATCCGCGCCGTCCAGCGGGCCAGGTTGTGGGCCATCGTCTGGACGGCCAGCCAGGCGCCGTTGGCGGCGAAGCGGCCCGAGGGGAGATGGTTCAGCCCGACGCCGTACTTGAGGTCGCGTATGGCATTCTCGATCTCGGCGTGGCGGCGATGGTCAGCCTCCAGTTCGAGCAACTCCCCGTCCCGGTCGGTGATGAAGCCATGATAGCTGTATTTGGCGAAGAGGGCCAGTTGAGAACCGGGCGTCGGCTTCACCCGCCGGACGATGAGCCGTACCGGCGCGGCGTCCGCCTCGGCCTGGAAGGGGGTGCAGGTGGTCTCGGCCACATCGGCGGCACCGTCCATCCAGTAAGGAATCGGCGTCCAGGCATCTTCGGGTATCGCCTCGATGAGATTGTGCAGGCTTTTGTGCTGGCGGATGGTGATGGAGAAGCGGACATCCATCTTGCGGCAGACGGATACCACGCCATGAGTGTAGAACCCGCTGTCGGCCCGTAGCGTGAGTCGTCCGTCGGCCCCGGCGTAGCGCACCCGTCCCACCGTCTCCCGCAGGAAGTGGGCGGCGCCGCGGGCGGTGTTGGCCCGGCCCTCGCGCAGCCGGGACATCAGCACGTCTCCGGTGCCGGCGGCGATGGCCGGCAGCGGGTGGTAGCCCCGCTTGCCGGTATAGCCGTGGTGGCGGGCGCCCTCCTTGGCCAGTCCGTAGGTCTCGCAGATGGTGGAGTCCAGGTCAATGGTCAGGGGCCCGTCGCCGGGTCCCGCCCCGGCCTGCCAAGCCCGGGCCAGCAACTCGCGGCTCACCCGGTCGAGTTGACGGACGTGGCCCCACCGGAAGCTGCGCAGGAAGGTGCCCAGGGTGGATGGCGCCTTGACCGTGCCGCCCAGGGTGCAGGCCGTCCCCCCGGTGCGCAACACATCGGCGTCGTCAATGCAGTCGCCCCCAGCCAGCGCAGACGCCACCAGCGTCATCATCTTGTCGCTCGTGTTCGCCCGCCCCGGGGCATCGCCCAGGTCGAGGCGCTGCCGGACGAGTTCGGGCAGGCCGAGGTACCGCGCCAGGGTGGCCGGAAGGAGCAGCCCGGCATTGGCCACCAAGCGGCGGTCGTCGAAGGTGATTTGGATCCGGTCGGGGTGGTTGCGTGGCAGCATCTACTGGGTGCTCCTTTTCCGGGGCCGTTTTTTTGCTACAAAACCATTATCCCAGAAGCACAGGAGCGCCTTCTTGCCGCCTCAGGACGCTAACCCGACGCCCTCCTTCGGTGGATTCGGGCTTAGGTACCTTGAAGATACGGCCAAACAACTGGAGCCTACCTTTGTCGTGAACACGGCGTACCAGGTCAGTTGGTTCGTATTCCAAGGGTGGAAGGACCTCGGGAAACAGTCTTTGGCTCACTTGGTACTTGGTGGCCGGAGTAGCAAGGTCAAGGGCGTCATGGGGCTGCTCCAAGTTGTAGATGTCCCGCCACAGGTCGAAGGCTCTCTGGCAGTGCGCCAGATCAGTGAAGCTGCTCCCCTGCAGCACTTCAACGGTCATGGTTCGGTGGAAGCGCTCATCTTTTCCCTGTGTCTGAGGGTGATAAGGGCGTCCATGACTGACTCCGATGCCCAACCTCAGCAGCCAGACTGTAAAAGGTGTGTAGGGGTGGTCTTGGTCATGGCCCCACGGGGAGCCATTGTCCATCAACATTGTGTTGGGCAGGCCGTAGCGCCGGAAGATAGCCGTCAGGCGCTGTTGCACCATCTCTCCCTGCTCGTTACCGCAGGCCTGCAGCCCCAAGGCAAACCGAGAGTGATCGTCCAGAACAGTCAGAGGGTGGCAGCGTCCTCGGGTAAGGGGGAAGTGGCCTTTGAAGTCCATCTGCCACAGGTCGTTGGGTGCCTGGTGTTCAAATCGCTGCCAGGAACGGTGCTTGGGCCCCTCGGCGGGGTCAATGCGGCCATGACGACACAAGATCGCCGTGATAGTACTGGGGGCCGGCATGTCCGCCTCAAACACATCCCTGCGCTCCAAAAGCCACCGTCGCAGCTTACGAGCTCCCCAGGCCGGATGGGCCGCACGGGCAGACAGCACCGCCTGCTCAACCTGCGATGGGGTACGTGCAGGCGAGTAGTGAGGCCGCCGCGGCAGCTCGACCAGGCCTGCCTCGCTCCCTTCACGGAAACGCCCAAGCCACTTATATCCAGTCGTAGGGCTGATCCCGAAGCGACGGCAAAGGCCCCTTTTGTTGGTGCCTTCAGCCTGCGCCAGCTCCACGAACTTTCTCCTCTGAGACATAACGGACATCTCCTTCCATGGCATGACCACCTCCTTGTAATGAAGTCATGCCTATTATGGTGTCCACCATGTCCCCGAACATGTGTAAGCTATGTCCCCGGTCTATACAGGTGGGGGGCTGCGAACTGCCACTAGTGGTCCTCCTTTTCCGCGCGTCTGGAACAGCCCTCAATGAAGTCGGGCACCAGCCGCCAATAATTATCCTCAAGCACGAAGTTCCCCTGGAAAATCTCGAACCCGAGACCAAGGGTTGATACGATCCTCTCTGTCCCGTCGGAGACCTCTACAGCCCATGTCGGAGTCCTCGCCAACTCGTCGATAACCTCCTGTAGGGCCTCGTGGTACTCAGCCCCCTAGTTACTTCAGCTGTATGAAACATCTTTGACGTCGGGTGCTTCGCCCCGGACTTGTTCCACAGAAAGCCCTCCCTCTCGTCAGGTCTAGCAGCCCGTCCGAGAAACACGGTTGGCGAGTGCTTGGGGGTATGATGGGCCCAGTCCAGTAGCGGGGAGTCGTTGATGAGCAAAACCTACCTTCCCTACGAATCCGACCAGCAGTTGCTGTTGCCAGCGGCGTTGCAGGAGTGGCTGCCTGACGACCATCTGGCCTACTTCATATCCGACGTGGCGGACCAGTTGGACATGTCGGAGGTCACCGCTCGCTACGAGCGGGAACGGCGTGGCGGGCCGCCGTATCACCCACGGATGATGGTTAAGGTGTTGCTCTACGGCTACTGCGTGGGGGTGGCGTCCTCACGCCGCATCGCCCAGCGTCTCCACGAGGACATCGCCTTCAGGGTGTTGGCGGCGAACAACACACCGGACTTCCGGACCATCTCCGACTTTCGCAAGGATAATCTGGATGCGCTGTCGGGCCTGTTCGTACAGGTACTGGCGTTGTGCCAGCAGGCGGGGCTGGTGAAGCTGGGGCACGTGGCGCTGGACGGCACGAAGGTCAAGGCCAACGCATCGAAGCATAAGGCGATGAGTTACCAACGGATGAAGGAGAAGGCAGCGCAGTTGGCGGCGGAGGTAGCGGAGTTGTTGCGACAGGCCGAGGCAGCGGATGATGAGGAAGACCGGTGGTACGGCAAAGACAAGCGTGGAGATGAGTTGCCGGAGGAGTTGGCCTTTCGAGAGCGTCGGTTGGAGAAGATACGGGAAGCCATGGCGGCGCTGGAAGCCGAGGCGCAGGCGGCTGCCGAACAGGCCGAGGCCGAAGGTCGTAAGCACCCGGGGGTGCCCGACGACAAGGCCCAGCGTAACTTCACCGATACCGAGTCGCGCATCATCCCCGCACCTGGAGGAAAGGACTTCCTGCAAGCGTACAACTGTCAGGCGGTGGTGGACAGCGCTCACCAGGTGATCGTGGCGGCGCGGGCCACCAACCAGACTTCGGATAAGCAACAGGCTGCGGCGATGATGGAGGAGACCATCGACAACGTCGGTGCAGTCCACAGGGAAGTATCCGCTGATGCTGGCTATTACTCGGCGAAGGCAGTCGACGAGCTTTATGCTCTGGGCGTGGACCCGTTCGTCGCGCCGGAGCAGACCCGCCACGGCCGGGTTGTGCCACCCGCGCCCCGAGGTCGCATACCCAGCCATCTGTCTCCCAGGGACCGGATGCGGCGGAAGTTACAGACCAGGCGGGGTCGGCAGCGCTACGCTTTGCGGATGCAAACTGTGGAGCCGGTATTCGGCCAGATCAAGCAGGGCCGGGGATTCCGGCAGTTCCTGCTGCGGGGACTGGAGAAGGTGAACGGCGAATGGTCGCTGATCTGCACCGGCCACAACCTGCTCAAACTGTTCCGCTTTGGGGTCAATCTGCACAGGAAAGCACGGGTCGATGGGCCAGCCCAACGCATCAGGAACTTTTGCCGAGGTAGTGAGCACGGCGCTATTCGCAAAGCTATCTGGGGGCCGGCCGGGGCAACCGGCAAAATTAGTTGTCGCGATCCATTGTCGCTGACCCGCAAGCACCGTTAGATAATCCTCGGACGGGCTGCCAGTCTCGCTCGCAGCGCAGAAGGTTATAAGCCATAGTATCGTACCTGCCTGTTGTTTCTATCAGCTTACTCCTTCACCAACCCCCCGGAAAGAGGGTTTATGGGACACGCTCCTGAGACACAGATTTCGGTAATATATACCGATGAGGCAGACCGGCAAGAATAGTTGACGTCAATCAAGGGCAGGTGACTGAGACGACAGCCACCGCGATCAGGGCCGCTGACATCGCAGGGGTGTCTCCCCAAGGTGACCGTTTCCCCCGTACCACGTCCCAGAAAAGCCTTAAAGCAACACCCGAAAAACCCTTGCCCCTCATTCTCCCTCTCTAGTAGAGTGGCCGTAGCAGTTCCATCAGGTCGCTTTCGGCCATGGAGAGTTGAGTTTGAAACTGATTCGCGCAAGGGTAACTAATTATCGTAGCATTGACGACTCGGGGTGGGTGAATATAGACGGCGTTACGTGTTTGGTAGGCAAGAACGAGTCCGGAAAGACCGCCTTCTTGGCTGCGCTACAGGAGTTAAATTCTGTCCATGGCGCCAGCGCCGGTTTCGACATCAAGGACTACCCACGTAAGGGATACACTAAGTACTGGCGCCAACACAAAAACGAGCCTGCCATCGTTGTGCACGCCGAGTTCCGGCTGGAAGAAGAGGAGGTCTGCCAGATAGAGGCGGAGTACGGCGCCGACGTCATGCCGTGCACCCTCGTGACCGTGAGAAAGGACTACAGCAACGCTCGTATGTGGGACTTCGAGGTTGATGAGGCGGCACTCGTCCGACACATCGTCGATGGGGCGGGGCTGCCCGCAGAGATTGAGGAGCGTACGGCGGCCGCCAGCACCGTCGAGGAGTTGCGATCGATGCTGGAACGGCTAGAGATCAAGCCGTCGGTCGTTGGGGACCTCCTGGTAGAAGTCAACAGCCGCTTCGATATGAGCCTCAGGGACAGAATCGCCAAAGAATACCTTGAACGCCTACTCCCTACGTTCGTCTATTTCGACGATTACAGCGCTATGAAAGGCCGCATCTCCATACCCGACCTTCGACAGCGAAGCGAGAATGGTGACCAATTGGACGACGCAGATCGCACCTTCATTTCCCTGATGTCGCTGGCAGGTACAGATATCGACGACCTTGAGAGCCCGATGAACTACGAGCATCTCAAGGCCGAACTGGAATCGGCCTCGATCAATATCACTGACGAGGTTTTTGAGTACTGGCGTCAGAGCCGGCAGTTGCAAGTCGAGTTCGACCTTTCCAACGCCGATCCGAACGAACCACCCCCACTGGACGAAGGTACCATTCTGCACATTCGCATCTACAACAACCGACACCGCGTCTCGGTAGCTTTCGACGAGCGTTCCAAGGGGTTCGTGTGGTTCTTCTCATTCATCGCCTACTTCTCGAGCCTTAAGTTGGAGGATGAAAACCGCAGCTTGTTGCTGCTGTTCGACGAGCCGGGCCTGAACCTGCACGCGACGGCTCAGATGGACTTCCTGCAGTTCATCGACGAGCGACTTGCGACCAACCACCAAGTCGTCTACACCACACATTCACCGTTCATGATCGATCTCAATCGGCTCAGCAGCGTCCGCACCGTGCAGGACATGGACGGTCGCGGAACGGTCGTTTCCAACGATGTTATGGTCCACGACACCGAGACGGTGTTCCCGCTGCAGGCGGCCATGGGCTACCGGCTGGCGCAGTCGCTATTCCTCGCACCACACTGTCTCCTCGTCAACTCGCCGTCCGACCAGATCTATCTCCAGGTGCTCGGGGAGGCTGTGGCCGCCAGAGGTTGCCTGCCACTCGATGCACGATGGGTCACGATTCCCGTGGGGGGTGCTGACAACCTTCCAACCTACCTCTCGCTCTTGGATGACGGCGACGTTAATGTTGCCGTCATGATGGATGTTACGCCGAAGAGCGGTGCACATATTGAGGAGAACAACGATGAGACCGGTCGCAGCAGCCCAATCAAGATGACCGAGGTTACCCAGACCAGATACCCCGACTTGGAGGACCTGTTCGATCCTGACTTCTACCTGCAGCTCGTCAACGAGGCCTACCACGAAGAGTTGTCCCGCTACCTGACCTTGAAGGCCATAGCCGGTCCAGATCCGCGAATCGTGCAGCGCATTCAGAGATTCTTTGAGAAGGAGAACATCTGCGGCGGGCACTTCGACACGTATCGCACAGCAACCTACTTGCTGCAGAGGCACGATTATTTCCGCTCGCAGATCGACGACGCGACGATCGAGCATGCGTCGTCGATGTTCGATCGTATCAACTCCCAGCTATCGGTCAATGGGAGCGGCAACGACGTGGCACATCACGTCAGCAGCGGCGCAAACGCGGCAATTGGGTAGAGGAGTTGGGCCCCTGCGGCGGTCCGCGCCAGCCAGCGCGGGCATGACGGCGAAGAGGCTGCGAGTCCGCCTGAGCGAGGGCGTGCTCGAAATAACGAAGTCTGACGACAACAATGCGATGGAGAGCCGCATTGGCGCGGCGGCGTCAAAGCGCGTCACCGCGAGGGCGGCAACTCCTCAATCGTAACCTCTCCGTCGTTCACCGCATCCATAGTAACCCGGCTGTCCCAGAGCAGGGGTCATGCCCAACAACGGAACGCTGTCCGATTGCAGCACCAGCGCGTCGCTCGGGCGTCCATGCCAGGATACTGGCCCAAGGTAGACCTGAAACTCAAAGAGCTCTCCGTTGGCCAGTTCAAAGGTCCGTTGACCTACGGATGGCAGCCCCAGTTGATGGATGGATTCCGGGGGCAATGTCATATAGTCGGCAAACCCCGTGTCCAGGATTACCTCCACGGACCGGAGACGACCTTCGTCGTCCATGATGTCTACGGCAACTAACGCTTGTTGATTGCCGCTTACCCTCCCCCTAATCACCGTGTTCGGGCGCCCGGAAACCGCCGGTATGACTGTATGCTGCGCGATGTCCGACGCGCACTCCGTATGTCACGGCGTCCGGCTTCCGTTTCAGCAGTCGCCGCGTGGCGGTCGCGTCTCTTACGTCGATCTCATAGTCGCCGGTGTCAACGTCGATGACTACGAACGTCCCCTTCTCCATCGGCCCAATTTGAGACCGGAGTTGTTCATGGTAGATGGCGTCTCCCATGGCTGTTATTTCCCCGGGTTCGTAAGCTCGGCCCGCCATAGCGCCCTCATATTGGTAGTAGGGAGGCATCCTTGGCTACTGTAAAGATACGCTCCCCGTCTCCCCGTGGTCAATGCGGCCTGTCTCTCAGACGCCACAGTGACCCTCGCACTCGTTGCCGAACCCGTCAGGTTGGCGCTCGTCTCCCAGCTTCGCCTCATCGAGGCTGACCGCCTGGGCAAGGGGCATCCGTCGAGGGTGCAGATAGGGCTCTTTGGCGAAGGCCAGCCGCCCTCTGAGGTTGGCGTCTATCTCGACCGTTTCGGCGACCAGCTCCGGCCACCTGCGCTTCGTCTCGACCCATCGCTGGCGGGACTGGAAGGGGAATGGCGACGCAGGGCGAGCGTTCCAGCAGCCTGTCGTAACGCTCCTTCCACCACGCAAGGCAGTCCCTTCGGGATATGCCCGTCTCGATCAAGCGATAACGGTTCTGAATCCACCTGTCGCGGGACGTCTTCATGCGGATGGCCTCGTCTAGTTGCCTGAGTGATTGACGAGGGCCTTGGGGTCAGCTCGTAGGCTGCGCCCGTTGTCCACGACATAGAGAGGGAAGTTGAGACGTTTGACGGGCCATTCCAGGTGGGCATAGATTCTCGGCGGCTCCCAATGGATGTCGGCAAAGACAGCGCAGTCGGGGATAGCGTCGAATGCGCCTCCGCTGGCCATGAGCGCCATTACGGAGGACTGGACGCCTCCGTCCAGACTGATGACGGTCAAGGAGTGAGATGGACACATCAGTCGTCCGCTTCTTTCTACCCGAGGCCACCGTCGGACGGGTCGCTTCCGTCGTCAGCCGACGGGCTGGGCTGGGACTGACGGAGCCCGTCTTGGGTGGCGACCTTAACCACCAGGGTGAAGAGGCGTCGCAGCCGGTCCTGGGCGTCGAGACCGGGGTTGTAGGTGACCCGGACCACCCCGATTTGCGAGGCGTCCCTGCGGGAGCCCTTCGGTTCTTTCTGACTGTTCGTATCTTCCATATCGTTGCATCGCTGACGCCAACACAGACGGTCCGGGCTGGTTGCACCGGGCCTGGGTTGGTCCGTTGATGTTGTTGGGAGCCACTGGCCTCTCGCTATGTGGCTGAGCGCCCGGAACTCAAGGACCAAGCACCGGTTCCATGTCTCAGTGTGGGCGGTCAGAAAGTTGAAGGTAATCCCCTATAGGGGAGTTCATCGACGCGCCCTTATAGTAAGGGAGTGCTTAGCACTGGCCTGCTGTGATGTCATACACGTGTACAGAGATTTGAGGCTGGTCCAAAAAGGGAAGTGCGGGTCGTGAGCAAGCTAATTCAGGGGGAAAGCACCCCCAACAGCAACTGTGTTGGAAGTCAAGCGGAATGACCACTGACTGCCGGAGTCAGGTCACGCCAGGAGGAGCGCTGCTTAACCCGAATCCACCGAAGGAGGGCGTCGGGTTAGCGTCCTGAGGCGGCAAGAAGGCGCTCCTGTGCTTCTGGGATAATGGTTTTGTAGCAAAAAACGGCCCCGGAAAAGGAGCACCCAGTAGATGCTGCCACGCAACCACCCCGACCGGATCCAAATCACCTTCGACGACCGCCGCTTGGTGGCCAATGCCGGGCTGCTCCTTCCGGCCACCCTGGCGCGGCACCTCGGCCTGCCCGAACTCGTCCGGCAGCGCCTCGACCTGGGCGATGCCCCGGGGCGGGCGAACACGAGCGACAAGATGATGACGCTGGTGGCGTCTGCGCTGGCTGGGGGCGACTGCATTGACGACGCCGATGTGTTGCGCACCGGGGGGACGGCCTGCACCCTGGGCGGCACGGTCAAGGCGCCATCCACCCTGGGCACCTTCCTGCGCAGCTTCCGGTGGGGCCACGTCCGTCAACTCGACCGGGTGAGCCGCGAGTTGCTGGCCCGGGCTTGGCAGGCCGGGGCGGGACCCGGCGACGGGCCCCTGACCATTGACCTGGACTCCACCATCTGCGAGACCTACGGACTGGCCAAGGAGGGCGCCCGCCACCACGGCTATACCGGCAAGCGGGGCTACCACCCGCTGCTGGCCATCGCCGCCGGCACCGGAGACGTGCTGATGTCCCGGCTGCGCGAGGGCCGGGCCAACACCGCCCGCGGCGCCGCCCACTTCCTGCGGGAGACGGTGGGACGGGTGCGCTACGCCGGGGCCAACGGACGACTCACGCTACGGGCCGACAGCGGGTTCTACACTCATGGCGTGGTATCCGTCTGCCGCAAGATGGATGTCCGCTTCTCCATCACCATCCGCCAGCACAAAAGCCTGCACAATCTCATCGAGGCGATACCCGAAGATGCCTGGACGCCGATTCCTTACTGGATGGACGGTGCCGCCGATGTGGCCGAGACCACCTGCACCCCCTTCCAGGCCGAGGCGGACGCCGCGCCGGTACGGCTCATCGTCCGGCGGGTGAAGCCGACGCCCGGTTCCCAACTGGCCCTCTTCGCCAAATACAGCTATCATGGCTTCATCACCGACCGAGACGGGGAGTTGCTCGAACTGGAGGCTGACCATCGCCGCCACGCCGAGATCGAGAATACCATACGCGACCTCAAGTACGGCGTCGGGCTGAACCATCTCCCCTCGGGCCGCTTCGCCGCCAACGGCGCCTGGCTGGCCGTCCAGACGATGGCCCACAACCTGGCCCGCTGGACGGCGCGGATCGGTCTGGGAGAGCGGATAGCCACCACCAAAACCCTCCGGCGGCGGTTCTTCTCCCTGGCCGGACGGCTCACCCGCTCGGCACGCCGGTTGACCCTGCATCTTCCGGATCGCTGGCCTTGGGCTGAGAAGTTCAGCCGCGCCTTGGCCCGGCTGCGAGCCATTCCACTCCCGGCCTGACGGCACCGTCGGCGACCGACCCACCCACCGGACAACCGAAGATCCCCGCAGACTCGTGTCAGCCCGGTCCGAGAGAGTTCCCTGCTGCGTATTCTCTCGCCATCCCGCGCATCGCAGCTCCCGCAGACGGCCATAGGGGCCCCTGTGCGGCGATGAAGACCGTCCGCCGACCTCCCTACCCCAAATGGAACCCAGGCTATTTCCCCTGTAGCTCCCTCACCCCCCTTCCGCTTTCCTCACGCCGTCCATCGGTGTCCTTCGGTGGATTCGGGCTTAAGCATGGCGTTGAGGGTGACGAGCAGTTTGCGCATACACGCGACGAGTGAGGTGGTACCCAAAAACTAGACAACTGGCTAAGAGAGAGTCCAGCTCCTAAAATAACCGGCAACTAACCGACGTGGAGGAGCAGGACATGAAGCAGACGAGGAATAAGCACAGTCCGGCGTTCAAGGCCAAGGTGGCCTTGGCCGCCCTTGCGGGGGAAGAGACCATCGCCCAGCTGGCCAGCCGATTTGAGGTCCATCCCAGTCAGATTCACGCCTGGAAAAGGGCCCTGGCGGAAGGAGCCCCGGAGCTATTTGCCACCAATCAGAAATCCCAGGAGAAAGCCAAGGAAGCTCAGATTAACCACCTCTACCGGCACATCGGCCAGCTGAAGGTGGAACGCGATTTTTTGTCGGAAAGGTCCGGTCTATGAGTCGCAGCATACGGCGAGCCATGATAGACCGAGACCACCAGCAGCTGTCTTTGGTGCGTCAATGTATCCTGCTGGACGTCAGCCGGGCCTCGGTGTACTACCGGTCGGTACCGACCAGGGCAGAAGACCTGGAGTTGATGGCCCTGATGGACCGTCAGTATTTGAAGACCCCCTTCTACGGCTCCAGGAAGATGAAGGCCTGGCTGCTGCAACAGGGCTATCTGGTGAGCCGAAAAAGGGTTCGAAGGCTGATGCGGTTGATGGGTCTGGAAGCCATCTACCGGCGTCCCAACACCAGCAAACCAGCGCCGGGACACCGGATCTTTCCCTATCTGCTGAAGGGAGTGGAGGTTAATCGGGTCGACCAGGTCTGGGCCGCGGACATCACCTACATCCCCATGCCGAAGGGCTTCCTGTACCTGGTGGCCATCATGGACTGGCACAGCCGGCACGTGCTGGCCTGGAAGCTCTCCAACACCATGGACACCAGCTTCTGCGTGGCGGCGTTGGAGGAAGCCCTGGGTAAGGGACGACCGGAGATATTCAACACCGACCAGGGGAGTCAGTTCACCAGTGAGGCCTTTACCCAGACGTTGCAGGAGCAGAGGGTCCAGGTCAGCATGGATGGTAAGGGTAGGTACCTGGACAACATCTTCGTGGAGCGGCTGTGGCGGAGCATCAAGTACGAGGAGGTGTATCTGAAAGCTTACCAGACCGTCGCCGAGGCCCGAACTGGGATCAATGCCTACCTGGAGTTCTACAACCGGCAGAGGCCTCACCAGGCTTTGGGCTACCGGACCCCAGCAGAGGTGTACCAACATGGCCAGGAAGAAAGGGGAGCAGCAGCTGAAGAAGCAGGGCTGCCATCGGGCTTGGTGAAACCTAGCGCAGGGGTGGGAGACTCTCTTAATTTAGCCCTCGTGCTGTCTTAATAATGGGGTCCACCTTAGTCTCGTATGACGGGGTTGCGGCGGGTCGCGGACAGCGTCCCCATGTAGAGAGCGACCCGCACTCGGGACCGTCCGCCCCAGACGGTGTGTTTGCCCCGCAGCGTGCCGCTGTCCCGGTTGAAGGGGGCCATTCCCGCCAGGTGTATAGACCGGGGACATAGCTTACACATGTTCGGGGACATGGTGGACACCATAATAGGCACGACTTTATTACAAGGAGGTGGTCATGCCATGGAAGGAGATGTCCGATATGTCTCAGAGGAGAGAGTTCGTGGAGTTGGCGCAGGCTGAAGGCACCAACAAAAGGGGCCTTTGCCGTCGCTTCGGGATCAGCCCTACGACTGGATACAAGTGGCTTGGGCGTTTCCGTGAAGGGAGCGAGGCAGGCCTGGTCGAGCTGCCGCGGCGGCCTCACTACTCGCCTGCACGTACCCCATCGCAGGTTGAGCAGGCGGTGCTGTCTGCCCGTGCGGCCCATCCGGCCTGGGGAGCTCGTAAGCTGCGACGGTGGCTTTTGGAGCGCAGGGATGTGTTTGAGGCGGACATGCCGGCCCCCAGTACTATCACGGCGATCTTGCGTCGTCATGGCCGCATTGACCCCGCCGAGGGGCCCAAGCACCGTTCCTGGCAGCGATTTGAACACCAGGCACCCAACGACCTGTGGCAGATGGACTTCAAAGGCCACTTCCCCCTTACCCGAGGACGCTGCCACCCTCTGACTGTTCTGGACGATCACTCTCGGTTTGCCTTGGGGCTGCAGGCCTGCGGTAACGAGCAGGGAGAGATGGTGCAACAGCGCCTGACGGCTATCTTTCGGCGCTACGGCCTGCCCAACACAATGTTGATGGACAATGGCTCCCCGTGGGGCCATGACCAAGACCACCCCTACACACCTTTTACAGTCTGGCTGCTGAGGTTGGGCATCGGAGTCAGTCATGGACGCCCTTATCACCCTCAGACACAGGGAAAAGATGAGCGCTTCCACCGAACCATGACCGTTGAAGTGCTGCAGGGGAGCAGCTTCACTGATCTGGCGCACTGCCAGAGAGCCTTCGACCTGTGGCGGGACATCTACAACTTGGAGCAGCCCCATGACGCCCTTGACCTTGCTACTCCGGCCACCAAGTACCAAGTGAGCCAAAGACTGTTTCCTGAGGTCCTTCCACCCTTGGAATACGAACCAACTGACCTGGTACGCCGTGTTCACGACAAAGGTAGGCTCCAGTTGTTTGGCCGTATCTTCAAGGTACCTTAGCCCGAATCCACCGAAGGACACCGATGGACGGCGTGAGGAAAGCGGAAGGGGGGTGAGGGAGTACAGGGGAAATAGCCTGGGTTCCATTTGGGGTAGGGAGGTCGGCGGACGGTTTTCATTGCCGCACAGGGGCCCTATGGCCGTCTGCGGGAGCTGCGATGCGCGGGATGGCGAGAGAATACGCAGCAGGGAACTCTCTCGGACCGGGCTGGCACGAGTCTGCGGGGATCTTCGGTTGTCCGGTGGGTGGGTCGGTCGCCGACGGTGCCGTCAGGCCGGGAGTGGAATGGCTCGCAGCCGGGCCAAGGCACGGCTGAACTTCTCAGCCCAAGGCCAGCGATCCGGAAGATGCAGGGTCAACCGGCGTGCCGAGCGGGTGAGCCGTCCGGCCAGGGAGAAGAACCGCTGCCGGAGGGTCTTGGTGGTGGCTATCCGCTCTCCCAGACCGATCCGCGCCGTCCAGCGGGCCAGGTTGTGGGCCATCGTCTGGACGGCCAGCCAGGCGCCGTTGGCGGCGAAGCGGCCCGAGGGGAGATGGTTCAGCCCGACGCCGTACTTGAGGTCGCGTATGGCATTCTCGATCTCGGCGTGGCGGCGATGGTCAGCCTCCAGTTCGAGCAACTCCCCGTCCCGGTCGGTGATGAAGCCATGATAGCTGTATTTGGCGAAGAGGGCCAGTTGGGAACCGGGCGTCGGCTTCACCCGCCGGACGATGAGCCGTACCGGCGCGGCGTCCGCCTCGGCCTGGAAGGGGGTGCAGGTGGTCTCGGCCACATCGGCGGCACCGTCCATCCAGTAAGGAATCGGCGTCCAGGCATCTTCGGGTATCGCCTCGATGAGATTGTGCAGGCTTTTGTGCTGGCGGATGGTGATGGAGAAGCGGACATCCATCTTGCGGCAGACGGATACCACGCCATGAGTGTAGAACCCGCTGTCGGCCCGTAGCGTGAGTCGTCCGTCGGCCCCGGCGTAGCGCACCCGTCCCACCGTCTCCCGCAGGAAGTGGGCGGCGCCGCGGGCGGTGTTGGCCCGGCCCTCGCGCAGCCGGGACATCAGCACGTCTCCGGTGCCGGCGGCGATGGCCGGCAGCGGGTGGTAGCCCCGCTTGCCGGTATAGCCGTGGTGGCGGGCGCCCTCCTTGGCCAGTCCGTAGGTCTCGCAGATGGTGGAGTCCAGGTCAATGGTCAGGGGCCCGTCGCCGGGTCCCGCCCCGGCCTGCCAAGCCCGGGCCAGCAACTCGCGGCTCACCCGGTCGAGTTGACGGACGTGGCCCCACCGGAAGCTGCGCAGGAAGGTGCCCAGGGTGGATGGCGCCTTGACCGTGCCGCCCAGGGTGCAGGCCGTCCCCCCGGTGCGCAACACATCGGCGTCGTCAATGCAGTCGCCCCCAGCCAGCGCAGACGCCACCAGCGTCATCATCTTGTCGCTCGTGTTCGCCCGCCCCGGGGCATCGCCCAGGTCGAGGCGCTGCCGGACGAGTTCGGGCAGGCCGAGGTGCCGCGCCAGGGTGGCCGGAAGGAGCAGCCCGGCATTGGCCACCAAGCGGCGGTCGTCGAAGGTGATTTGGATCCGGTCGGGGTGGTTGCGTGGCAGCATCTACTGGGTGCTCCTTTTCCGGGGCCGTTTTTTTGCTACAAAACCATTATCCCAGAAGCACAGGAGCGCCTTCTTGCCGCCTCAGGACGCTAACCCGACGCCCTCCTTCGGTGGATTCGGGCTAAGGCCTTCAAGGGCATGCCAGTGGCTATTCGGCCGACAACTGACGATGGAGTCTGGAACGTCTTCTTCGCCACTCATCAAATCGCCCAGCTTGACCTCAGGCACGATGCCTAACATACTCAAATGTGTCCACCATGTCTCCGAACACCCGTCCACCATGTGTCCGGTCCATACACCAGGGAGGCGACCTGCCGACGATCCAGCGTGCCCAACTCCGGCAGGTAAGCCAGGAGGGTGAGGGAGAGCTGCTCCCCCACGCCGGGAACGTGCGCAGGAGGTCGTCCTTCTCCCGCCGCACGGGACTGCTGCGGAGAGTCTGCCGCAGACCTTCGTCAAGGTCGTCCAACTCCTGCTCCAACCAGGCGACGTGGGCTTTGATGCGGGGCCGGACGGCGCTGACGGCGGTGCCCAGGCAGTTCTTCTCCGAGACCAGCATGGTCATCACCTGGTGCCGGCGGGCAACCAACGAGTTAAGCACATGGGTTTCGGCGTCCCGCAGAGGGCGCACAGAGGGACGAACGGTGTCGATGTCCAGCGATTATGTCCGCCTAATCCCGAATCCACCGAAGGACACCGATGGACGGCGTGAGGACAGCGGAAGGGGGTGGGTGAGGGAGCTACAGGGGAGATGGCCTGGGGTTGGGGTAGATGGGAGGCCGGCGGACGGTCTTCAGTCGCCGCACAGGGCCCCTAAGGCCCTATGCGGGAGTTGCGATGCGCGGGATGGCGCGAGATTGCGGGGACGTTGAGTCAGTTGCAGGCTGGCCGTCAGGCCGGGAACGGAATGGCTTGCAGCCGGGCCAAGGCGCGACTGAACTGGGTTTCCCAAGGCCAGCGCCGGGGGAGATGCAAAGTGAGGCGGCGCGCCGAGCGGGTGCCGCCAGTTGTTGGCCCGGGCCTGGGCCGCGTCAGCATCTTGTCCCCAGTGTTCGCCCGTCCCGGCGCTCCGCCGAGGTCAAGGTGATGGTCGACGAGTTCCCGCAGGCCCAGGTGCCGGGCGAGGGTGGCCGGCAGGAGCAGGCCGGCATTGGCCACCAGGCGATGGTCGTCAAAGAGGATGCGGATACGGTCGGGTTTGTTCTGTGGCAGCATCTATTGGGTGCTCCTTGTTTCCGGGCGGGTTTCTGTTCCAAAACCATTATCCCAGATTCAGAGGAGCACCCGCTGGCTTCTTCAAGGGCTGTCCCAAAGGCCGTCCTTCGGTGGATTCGGGTTTAGCATGAGAGACAGGATGAAGCGGGAGTAGTCATCCATCACCGTCACCAGATAGTAGTAGCCCCAACCGACGACTCTGGAGTAGGAGGCATCGGTGGCCCACATCTGGTGAGGGCCTGTGGTCTTTCGGTGGAACTCCTTACCCGCTGTCAGCCGCATCTCAGGCGATTTCACCAGACCCTCCCTGCGCAGGATGCGGTAGACGGTGGACTCAGACACAGAGAAGCCCTGGTTGTCGGTGACCCACACGGCCAACTGGCGGCAGCTCAGCTCTGGCATCTCCCTGGCTGCCCACAGAACGTAGTCGACTTCCTGGGAAGTAAGACGGTTCCATGGGGGCTTACCGCCTCCTGCATGGTCCTCAAGCCCTTGTTGGTCCTGACGTCTGAGCCACCGGTAGTATGTGCTCTTGGGGATGCCCAGCTCTATGAGGACCCTTCGCTTGGAGAGCGCAGACGAGACCACTTTGGAAAGTATCCCTACCTTCTCCACGGTGCTCATCCGCTGGTGCCGGTGGCGGCGTGAGGCATCGGGATGATCGTTTTTTTGAGACGCTAGACCTCCAGTGACAGATCGGCCATCAGCTGCTTGAGTTCCCCGTTCTCCCGTTTGAGCTGCTGTACCTCTTGCTGAGTGGCGTCCCGCACCGCGTCACGGGCGAGCCTCTCCTTGCCGGCCTCCATGAACTCCTTGGTCCACGAGTAGTAGGAGTGGGGCTTGATGTCCTCCCGGCGGCACAGGTCATTGACGGTGACCTCGCGGTGGAATCCCTCTAGCACGATGCGGATCTTCTCTTCGAGACCGTATTTACGTCGGGTAGCCGCTTTCACTGCGTGGACGAAGGACCTGGTTTCCTCGCTCCTCTCCTCGGTGGCCTCTGCTTTGCTTACCTCTGACTGGGACACATCTGCTCCTTTCTGTAGGTACTTTACCCACTTTTCGGGAGTCCACACCACCTCCAAGCTTTCGGCTTTTCTTACTCTCCTTTGTGTCCCATTATCGCTGACGACCTACAGTGTTAACCCCGAATCCACCGAAGGACACCGATGGACGGCGTGAGGAAAGCGGAAGGGGGGGGGTGAGGGAGCTACAGGGGAAATAGCCTGGGTTCCATTTGGGGTAGGGAGGTCGGCGGACGGTCTTCATCGCCGCACAGGGGCCCCTATGGCCGTCTGCGGGAGCTGTGATGCGCGGGATGGCGAGAGAATACGCAGCAGGGAACTCTCTCGGACCGGGCTGGCACGAGTCTGCGGGGATCTTCGGTTGTCCGGTGGGTCGGTCGGTCGCCGACGGTGCCGTCAGGCCGGGAGTGGAATGGCTCGCAGCCGGGCCAAGGCGCGGCTGAACTTCTCAGCCCAAGGCCAGCGATCCGGAAGATGCAGGGTCAACCGGCGTGCCGAGCGGGTGAGCCGTCCGGCCAGGGAGAAGAACCGCCGCCGGAGGGTCTTGGTGGTGGCTATCCGCTCTCCCAGACCGATCCGCGCCGTCCAGCGGGCCAGGTTGTGGGCCATCGTCTGGACGGCCAGCCAGGCGCCGTTGGCGGCGAAGCGGCCCGAGGGGAGATGGTTCAGCCCGACGCCGTACTTGAGGTCGCGTATGGCATTCTCGATCTCGGCGTGGCGGCGATGGTCAGCCTCCAGTTCGAGCAACTCCCCGTCCCGGTCGGTGATGAAGCCATGATAGCTGTATTTGGCGAAGAGGGCCAGTTGGGAACCGGGCGTCGGCTTCACCCGCCGGACGATGAGCCGTACCGGCGCGGCGTCCGCCTCGGCCTGGAAGGGGGTGCAGGTGGTCTCGGCCACATCGGCGGCACCGTCCATCCAGTAAGGAATCGGCGTCCAGGCATCTTCGGGTATCGCCTCGATGAGATTGTGCAGGCTTTTGTGCTGGCGGATGGTGATGGAGAAGCGGACATCCATCTTGCGGCAGACGGATACCACGCCATGAGTGTAGAACCCGCTGTCGGCCCGTAGCGTGAGTCGTCCGTCGGCCCCGGCGTAGCGCACCCGTCCCACCGTCTCCCGCAGGAAGTGGGCGGCGCCGCGGGCGGTGTTGGCCCGGCCCTCGCGCAGCCGGGACATCAGCACGTCTCCGGTGCCGGCGGCGATGGCCGGCAGCGGGTGGTAGCCCCGCTTGCCGGTATAGCCGTGGTGGCGGGCGCCCTCCTTGGCCAGTCCGTAGGTCTCGCAGATGGTGGAGTCCAGGTCAATGGTCAGGGGCCCGTCGCCGGGTCCCGCCCCGGCCTGCCAAGCCCGGGCCAGCAACTCGCGGCTCACCCGGTCGAGTTGACGGACGTGGCCCCACCGGAAGCTGCGCAGGAAGGTGCCCAGGGTGGATGGCGCCTTGACCGTGCCGCCCAGGGTGCAGGCCGTCCCCCCGGTGCGCAACACATCGGCGTCGTCAATGCAGTCGCCCCCAGCCAGCGCAGACGCCACCAGCGTCATCATCTTGTCGCTCGTGTTCGCCCGCCCCGGGGCATCGCCCAGGTCGAGGCGCTGCCGGACGAGTTCGGGCAGGCCGAGGTGCCGCGCTAGGGTGGCCGGAAGGAGCAGCCCGGCATTGGCCACCAAGTGGCGGTCGTCGAAGGTGATTTGGATCCGGTCGGGGTGGTTGCGTGGCAGCATCTACTGGGTGCTCCTTTTCCGGGGCCGTTTTTTGCTACAAAACCATTATCCCAGAAGCACAGGAGCGCCTTCTTGCCGCCTCAGGACGCTAACCCGACGCCCTCCTTCGGTGGATTCGGGCTAAGACCAACGCGGAACGGTGGTTCGCTGTTGTTGGTGCAGCGCCCATCCCACCGATCATCATTGTGATGGAAGCCTTTGACCTCTGGGGCTTCCCGACCCTGCTGTTTGCTCGGATAGTAGGACTGGCGTTGCTGCCGCTGGACATGCTGCTATTGGCGCTGATAGTCCGGCTTCGGCCCCAGGATTTCATCCAGTTAAGATGTCAGGTCTGTAATCTCGCTGTCCGGCCACTCGTTCCGGTGGCTTAGGACCAGGCAACAATTCCTGTGGGGAGGATGGACCTGCCGTGGGTGCGGTAGCGAACTCGACCGGCATGGGAATCTGAGGACGTAGTATCGCTAAAGATACGTAGTTGCCCACCCGGCTCACGCATTGGCGGATGGAGAGGGCCAGCGTCCTACGGCTCGCGCGCAAATTGTCCCTTTCGTGGTAGCAGGACGCGATGAGCTCGGTCAACTCGTGGAACGACGGTAACCCAAGGAAACCGCGTGGCTGTATGTCCAGAGGAGGATGGTGACAGCCATTTGTGATACAATGAATACACCCATCACAACAACGGAGGATAGCGACATGGCGACCTCGATTCGACTGTCGCCCGACACTGAGCGGCGGCTTGCTCTGCTGGCATCCCAGACCGGACGAACCAAGGCCTTCTACCTGCGTGAGATCATTGACCGTGGGCTCGAAGACATCGAGGACTACTACCTGGCAGCAGACGTTCTCGAACGCATCCGCAAAGGCCAGGAAGGAATACATGCCGCCGCGGACGTGAGGGCAGAGCTTGGCCTGGAGGATTGAGTACACCGACACGGCCAGGACGCAACTTCGGAGGCTCGACAGAGACACGACTCGGCGCATCATCAATTACATGGACGAGCGGGTTGCGGTATTGGACGACCCTCGGAGCGTCGGGCAAGTGCTCACAGGCCCCCTGGGCGGTTTATGGCGCTATCGGGTAGGGGATTGTCGCGTTATCTGCGACATTCAGGACGATGCCCTGCGTGTCCTGGTGGTGAGGGTGGGAAGACGTGATCGGGTGTACCGCTGAGGGGCGACCTCCCACCTATCTACGTGTAATGGTCCTGGATTCATTTCCCTCCCAGGACTCTTCCACAGACTCCGATCACCCACAGCCTGCGAGTGTTCTGCTCACTGTGGCCAGGAGGTCAGAAGTGCGCTGACCTCACGTCCCCGCTCCTCGCAACTCTATTCTCGACTTGGATTTGTGGTCCCCTCGGTCTATGGCCTCTCATCATGTGTTTGCCCGATGGTCAGTCTCCTCGACCGGATAGCGACAGGCTTCGGGTTTGCCACTGCCGAAGGCGCTCCTCCGAGGCAAGTACTCCGGGCAACAAAAAAGGAGCTTCACATATGGCTTCTTGTTGTCCGCGGCGACCTCAATTTCGATTGCAGGACGGACATGCAAGTCGCGTAAGATGGGAATCTGTCGTTTCCTGGGAACGTTTTTAGCGGCGGCGGCGTATACTTTATAATAGAAGGCTATAAGTTACCACTTGGACTTGACCACGGTGGATTCCCCTGGACTTGGATGAACCCACAGCAAGTCTGGCTGGCTGCCGTCTAGTGGCGATACTTCAGGAGTTCACGAACACTACTAGAATAGATCGGAACAAAAGCGACGGATTGAGTGGGGACAGCGCCGCCAGTGACCGGATCGCTCCGGCTGGTTCGCGCCATCCCCCTCACCGAACCGGACGTGCCCCTTTCAAGGCATCCGGCTCTCAGTCAGATGGGATAGACCAAAGCCGGGAACATCAGCTTTCCGCCATCGTCGTCGGGTGCATACATCCCTTCTCCGGCGTAGTTCGCTCCGTTCCACACCCATCTGACTGCATTGGGTAGGGACGGCGCCGCCGATGGCCGGACTGCTCCGGCTGGTTTGCGCCATCCCCCCCTCCGAATCGGACGTGCGACTTTCACCGCATCCGGCTCTCCATCAGATGGGTTAGACCGGTGTGTCGGGAACATCGGCTTTTCCGCCATCCTCGTCGGGTTCATACATCCCGCCTCCGGCGTAGTTCGCTTCGTTCCACTCCCATCTGACTGCCCCCCTTCGCCATGCGGCCGGCTTTCCCGGCCTCGGACTACTACGAGGGCTCTGCCATACGTCCGGCGTTGGCCGAAGGCTGGCCTACTCCGTTGCCGGAGAGCCGGACGTGCTTCCCAAGTTCGACCAGGTTGCATCTTCATGCCGTCTTAGGTCCTGCCTGTACGCCTGGCACGGCTCGTTGCCGCGCTCGCCATCGGAGGATGCCGATCAAAGGGAGTACAGCATCCCTGCCTGAACAAGGCTGTCTCTGCAAGGAAGAGACAGAGATTCCGATGACTCCACCCTCGCCCTACCGTGAGCGGGTGGTTCATGGTGCGACGCTTCAATCAGCAGTTCCTTTCGTGACCATAACGGCACTCTGGCTAGCAGCGCGCGGCGTGGTAGGGTGGCCGCCGCCACATTGTCGGGAAGGCTTCAGACACGACTCCGCCTCTGGCCCTCGCGCCTGCTTCCCTAGCCACCGGCCTACTCCTGGCCGGGTTCCACACCTGGAACGTTCAACCTATGCGCTTCTTGGCGCACCTTCCTTCGCCCAGTGGACGGCTTTCCCGTCCTCGGACTACTATGGAGGCTCCGTCGCCATAGGGCTCGCGCCCCGTAGGCGATCCGATGTTCCTTGATAGTTGACGTTCTAGCGCGACTTAGGCGCCTCGTTTGTTTCCTTGAGTGGGATCACTTCCCACTGCCCACCAGTCGAGAGTTCCCGGTTAAGGACACAAGGCCGGTCACCTGGTGGCCCCGCGGTATAGGCGTTGTAAGCGGGGGATGTGCGATTGCATCGCAGGAAACTGAGATTCAAGCAGTCTAGCTTTCGCCGTATCGCACGGGTCTTGCGGAGCGCTTCACTAAACGCCTTCGGTATGGCCTCCGCTTCTCCCACATGCTATTTTCCCCTTTGGCTTTCGCCGCCAGGTAGGTGGGATGACCCAGGGGTGTCATCTCGAACCCCTCCCGTCTACGACAGGGATCAAACTACCAAGTACTACCGCGCACGGCCTCTTTGCAGGGGCATCAGGGGACGGGTCCTCTGGTCCTTGCTGGGCCAGAGGGAGTCCGTTACTTCGGTGCTGGCCCACAGGCCGGAGCGCCGGGCCTCCTGAGCCGCCGCCACCGGGTCGACGGTGCGGGTGGCGAACAGGATGTCCCCCGCGTCCGAGGTGATGGCGGTGTAGATGGGGTAGCCTTGGGAGTACAGCGTCTCCGGCTCTCCCTCGGCCCAGGCCAGCACCTGTCTCTGCACCTCCTCGTCGAGACGGGGCTCCGCCATCCGGTAGCCCATGACCACCACCTGGTCGAAGGCTTCTCTTTCGGGATGTGGGAAGGCCCAGCACCGCAGCTTGTAGTAGTACGACGCTAAATACTTGGCCGAGACCGCAAAGCGCTGGCGGGGTACGATGAATACCAGCAGCCCGCCGTCGTTCAGGTAGCGGGTCGAGTGGGTCAGGAAGGCGTGCTCCGTCCGCTTGCTTTCCGGGTCATGGTCATAGGGAGGGTTGAGCAGGCAGATGCCGAACGCCTGGTTGCCGATGTAGGTCTGGAACAGGTCTGCGGCCAGGGTGCGGTGCAGCCGGGATGCGGCCTCCTCAGCCCGGTCGGTATGCAGCTCCACCCCGTAGGTCTCTATGGGCATGGTGTTGTCCTGGATAAGCCGCTCTCCTAGCTGGGCCACCGCCTCCCCCGCTCCGCAGCAGGGGTCGAGGATGCGGAGCGCGGTCACGTCCCGTCAAGTGGTGTAAGAGTGCGTCATCCTGTTGATGTTGTTTAGGCGGCTGTCGCCTCCGCGAGATCGGCCTCCGGAAGAGCTTCGTTTAGGATCAGAATGGCGGGTGTGAGGTATCGGCGGCCGACGGCCCATTCGTCGTGCTGTTCAGCGAGGACGGCGCCAACCAGGCGACGCACGGCTGGTCGGTTAGGGAAGATGCCCACGACATCGGTGCGACGTCTGATCTCCTTGTTGAGACGCTCCAGGGGGTTGTTGGACCAGATCTTCTTCCAGTGGGCGACAGGGAAGCTGGAGAAGGCCAGGATATCGGGTCCAGCCTCGTCCAGTAGAGAGGCCACCTGAGGGAACCGGTCTCCGAGTTGATCGGTCACCCTATCGAGTTGGGCGTGTACCTCACCGGGGGAGGGTTGCTGGTAGATGGTGCGGACCATGGTGGCCATCCATGGTTGGACTCTTCTGGGTACCCGAGTGAGCAGGTTGGTCATGAAGTGGGTGCGGCACCGTTGCCAGCTGGCTCCGCCGAAGACTGCGGCGATGGCGCCGCGGAGTCCCTGATGAGCGTCCGATACCACCAGCTCCACCCCGCTGAGGCCCCTGGCGGACAGCGAGCGTAGGAAGGCCAGCCAGAAGGCGCCGTCTTCACTGGTACCCACGTCCATCCCAATGATCTCCCGCTTGCCCTCGCCATTGACGGCCGTCGCCACCACCACGCTGACGTTGACGATCCTGCCGTCCTCCCTGACCTTCTGGGTCAGTGCGTCCAGCCACAGGTAGGGGTAGGGTCCACCGTCCAGCGGACGGCCCAGGAAGCCATCCACCACCACGTTCAGTTCCTGACAGATACGCGACACCTGGCTCTTGGAGATACCCTCACACCCCAGGGCCTTGACCAGGTCATCCACCCGCCTTGTGGATACCCCTTCCACGTAGGCCTGCTGAATGACCGCCAGCAGAGCTCGCTCGCTGCGACGCCGTGGCTCCAGCAGGCTCGGGAAGTAGCTCCCCTCTCGAAGCTTCGGGATGTGCAGCTCCATAGTCCCCACCCGGGTATCCCATGCCCGGGACCGATACCCGTTGCGCTGGGTCACCCGCTCAGGGCTGCGTTCTCCATACTCAGCACCGATCCTCGATGACACCTCCGCATCCATGATCCCCTCTACCAGCACTCTCAGTGCCTCCCGTAGGAAGTCCACGTTACCGTCCATTCCCCCCTTGCGCAATAGCTCCAGCAGGTCCATCCTTCCCTTGACCACTGTTGTCTTCCTTTCTCGAGCTTTCTTCTTTGCCCGCTAAGGATGACGCGGTGGTCTCTCTTTCTCCAGACCCTCTCCCTCTTACACCACTTCCTGGGACTCTACTCGGAGCCGCCTCCCGGTTGCGGTAGTAGTAGCCCGCAGGGGCCCGTATCAGCGTGGCGATGAAGTCCACCACCTTCTCCGGCGTCGGGTAAAACCCCCCTTTGGCCTGTGCTGCCAGTCTCATGATGTCTCTCCTTCCTCATGGTTGGTCGATGTTGATGGGCCGAACTTGCAGGGTTCGGGGCTGCAGAAGTAGCAGTCCCTTCTCGCCCTGGGTGGCTCGCCCTTTTGCAGACAACGACGCACACCCATATATAAGGAAGGGAAGAGAGAACCAAATGAACCTGTCAGAGTTCGTAGACACATACCGCAACGCAATCGCGGCGAGGGTCGTCGAGTCGTACCCGCCTCTGTACCGGCCGTCCACCAACGGCCACCACCTGCCGCAGCTGCTGCGCTCCCCCATCGGCGCACAGGCGGACGCCGTACGGGGCACGGCCCTGTCGCTACAGGCGCACCGTGGCACCACCGTCGTGGGCGAGATGGGCACCGGCAAGACCTTCATCGCTGCTGCCGCCGCGCACATGGCGGGCTTCAGGCGGATTCTGGTGGTCGGACCGCCACATTTGATGCGGAAGTGGAAGAGAGAGGTGGAGCAGACGGTCCCGAACGCACGCGCAGCCATCGTCAGGTCCATTTCCGACCTGGAGGCGCTGCGCACATCCCACGGGCCTGGGCCGCTCTTCGTCGTCATGTCACGGGAGCGCGCCAAGCTCTCCTACCGCTGGAAGCCCGCAATAGTGGAGCGGTGGCCGGCCCCCGCGGGAAGGCTGCTCAGAGACGAGGAGACCGGGGAGCCGATCCGAGTAGCGTGCTGCCCGGACTGCCACGCCCTCATCGTCGATGGCGAAGGGGTGCCACTGACCGGCACCCAGCTCTCCCGCAGAAGGCACAGGTGCACCAGGTGCGGCAGCGCTCTGTGGCACGCCGACGCCGCAGGACCCCGCAGATACCCGCTCAGCGACTACGTCAAGCACCGCATGAGGGGCTTCTTCGACCTGCTGATCGCCGACGAGGTCCATGAATTTAAGGGCAGAGGCTCGGCCCAGGGCATCGCGGCGGGAGTCCTCGCCGACGCCTGCGGCAGGTCCCTAACGCTGACAGGGACTCTTTTAGGAGGGTATGCTTCAACATTGTTCCACCTCCTCTATCGGTTCAGCCCTGAGATCAGGACGGAGTTCGGCAGATCGGAGGAGGGCCGCTGGATAAGCCGGTACGGCTTCCTGGAGGAGATGGTCCGTCGCGGGGACGACGGCGGCTACGACGAGGACGGCAGGAGCAGCAGGCGCAGGCGCTACCGCAAGACGGTGCGCGAGAAGCCGGGGCTCGCTCCGGCAGCGCTGTTCCACCTCATCGGGCACAGCGTGTTCCTGCGGCTCTCCGACGTGGCCTCCGACCTGCCGCCCTACGAGGAGAAGGTGCTCCTGTCCTCGATGGACTCCGAGGTCGACTACACGGGCTTCTCGCAGCGCAGCGCCTACGACAAGATCTTCGGAAAGCTGCGGTCCGCTCTGACTGAGACCCTCGCCAAGGGCTCAAAGAGGCTGCTGGCCACGTACCTACAGACCCTCCTCGCCTATTCCGACGGGTGCACGCGGGGGGAGACGGTGTTCGATCCCAGGACGGAGAAGCCGATCGTCCAGATGCCTCCGCTGTCAGAGGAGAAGCTGTACCCGAAGGAGAAGGCGCTCGTGGACCTTGTGGCCGCCGAGCGGCTGGAGGGGAGAAGGGTTCTCGTCTACGCCACCCATACCGGGACGCGGGACGTGACCGGGAGGATGAGCGACATCCTCTAAAGACACGGGTTCCGGGTGGCGGTGATGAAGGCCGACGCCGTTGCCCCCGACCGGCGTGAGGTGTGGGTCGCACAGAAGGTCGAGGAGGGCATCGACGTATTGATATGCCATCCTCGCCTGGTCCAGACGGGCCTCGACCTGGTGGACTTTCCGACGATCTGTTGGATGGAAACAGAGTTCTCTGTCTTCCAATCGACACAAAAAAGTACGGTTCTCATGGGCAGTCGATTTGGATGCATCTGGGGTTGAGTAGGTTGCAGCGTGCTGCGGAAGCTACGGACCTCCCATCTTTGGTGGATCGATGAACAGGTCTGCCGACCGTCCTGCGGGTTCAAGCCCTCTCAGGTGGACGAGGCTGGACCCGATATCCTGGTCTCCAGCTTCCCTGTCCCCCACTGGAAGAAGATCTGGTCCAACAACCCCCTGGAGCGTCTCAACAAGGAGATCAGACGTCGCACCGATGTCGTGGGCATCTTCCCTAACCGACCAGCCGTGCGTCGCCTGGTTGGCGCCGTCCTCGCTGAACAGCACGACGAATGGGCCATCGGCCGTCGATACCTCACACCCACCGTTCTCACCTTCAATGAAGCTCTTGCAGAGGCCGAACCCGCAGAAGCGACTGCGGCTTAGATAACATCAGCAGGATGACGCACCCTTACAGCACTTGACGGGACGTGACCTGTTTCCGGGCGGGTTTCTGTTCCAAAACCATTATCCCAGATTCAGAGGAGCGCCCTCTAGCTTCTTCAAGGGCTGTCCCCAAGGCCATCCTTCGGTGGATTCGGGTTTAGCGACAACCTCGACAGAACTGTCGCTTCCGTGGATAGAGCATTAAATATTTAGTCGAAGCAGAGCGGAGGGCTAAAGAACTCAAGCTCCGCTTTCCCCCTCTCCCCAAGTAACAGAGCACAGGCTAGGAAAAGGACGTGTCAATAGCTGGCTGGTCTGGAGCTGTGCAGCAATTAGAAAATACGACCGTCTCCGCTCGTGAGTAGCTCAGTCGAGGCAGTGCTCTGGGATGAGACCATACAAGCGTGGCTTGACGATTATCCATCTCTTGAAAGGCACGAACTTGAGCGGAGGCTCGCGTCACGTGAACGTGTGGCGGCCTTGTTTGAGTTGCTGTTGCATGCGATATTGAAGCGGCACAGAGCCCAAGTTGTTGTCCACCCGACCTCCGTATCAAAGACGGCGAATAGACCTGACTTCTTGGCCGTATTCCCAGATGGTCATGAAGTGGTTTTTGAATCGGTCATGGTAAACGAGTTGTCAGTGAAGGAAGTCTCAGGGGCCGTATTGGAGGAAGAGATCATCACCAGGCCGGCCTCGCTGAGGATTGGCGAAGCGGCGGTGGCGGCGACGGAGCAGGACGTGCCGATGACGCCGACGACCCGGGGGTCGCCGGTCACCGTATCCGCGGCGGCACGTCCGCCTTCCTCGGTGCAGAGCGAGTTGAGGCCGGCGCCCATCTCGACATCGTGCCCTTTGATAGGGCTATAGTCAGCCAACGCCAGCGCCACGCCGCGTTGGCTCGGGGCGCCCAGGTCACCAAGCCCTGTAAGGACGTGCATCGAACGTATCTGGATAGCCTCTCCGGGTGCCACCTGCACGGCTCCGAGGCGACCGGCTTCGAAGCCCTGTCCTCCGCATGAGACGGCGCCCGCCCACAGCAAAGCGACGGCCAGCAAACATAAGCGCGCAACCCATACTGTCCGTCGAGTGGACTCTCCCAAAATACACTCCCCTACACGCGACGAAAAGGCTAACCGCCTGCTCCTTGGCTTCGCCGCAAAGCCCGTCAGTCCCTCCCAGCCATTATGCGCTCGAAGAGCCTGCTCGAACAAGCTAAGCTAAACCTCAATGTGAAAGTTCTCGGTTTTGCCCCAGTTTGGTGGGCACGTGGGGCCAGTTGACACCCTAGCGCGCCGAACCTATGCTAGACTCGTATTCGGTGGGTATTACTATGTCCCGCGTGAAGTTGAGCGATCACGAGAGGGGCCCGTGATGTACGTAGGAACGCAGTTTCGAGCTCGACACGAGACGGACATAAGGCAGCTTGCGCAGCTGGGTGTGGAGCACGTCGACGTAACTCCCGACGAGCCTTGGACTGAGTGGACGGTCGACCTTCTTGCGTCGATTCGGGAGAAGTATGCCAAATATGGGATTACGGTGGAGTCCATCCACTCTCCCCCCAGTTCCAGAGATGCGTTCAACAGCGGCATGCCTCACATCTTCCTGGGCCCCAGCGACGAGAGGGAGCGGGAGCTGGACGGCTTCTGTGAGATCAACTCTCTCGGACCGGGCTGGCACGAGTCTGCGGGGATCTTCGGTTGTCCGGTGGGTGGGTCGGTCGCCGACGGTGCCGTCAGGCCGGGAGTGGAATGGCTCGCAGCCGGGCCAAGGCGCGGCTGAACTTCTCAGCCCAAGGCCAGCGATCCGGAAGATGCAGGGTCAACCGGCGTGCCGAGCGGGTGAGCCGTCCGGCCAGGGAGAAGAACCGCCGCCGGAGGGTCTTGGTGGTGGCTATCCGCTCTCCCAGACCGATCCGCGCCGTCCAGCGGGCCAGGTTGTGGGCCATCGTCTGGACGGCCAGCCAGGCGCCGTTGGCGGCGAAGCGGCCCGAGGGGAGATGGTTCAGCCCGACGCCGTACTTGAGGTCGCGTATGGCATTCTCGATCTCGGCGTGGCGGCGATGGTCAGCCTCCAGTTCGAGCAACTCCCCGTCCCGGTCGGTGATGAAGCCATGATAGCTGTATTTGGCGAAGAGGGCCAGTTGGGAACCGGGCGTCGGCTTCACCCGCCGGACGATGAGCCGTACCGGCGCGGCGTCCGCCTCGGCCTGGAAGGGGGTGCAGGTGGTCTCGGCCACATCGGCGGCACCGTCCATCCAGTAAGGAATCGGCGTCCAGGCATCTTCGGGTATCGCCTCGATGAGATTGTGCAGGCTTTTGTGCTGGCGGATGGTGATGGAGAAGCGGACATCCATCTTGCGGCAGACGGATACCACGCCATGAGTGTAGAACCCGCTGTCGGCCCGTAGCGTGAGTCGTCCGTCGGCCCCGGCGTAGCGCACCCGTCCCACCGTCTCCCGCAGGAAGTGGGCGGCGCCGCGGGCGGTGTTGGCCCGGCCCTCGCGCAGCCGGGACATCAGCACGTCTCCGGTGCCGGCGGCGATGGCCGGCAGCGGGTGGTAGCCCCGCTTGCCGGTATAGCCGTGGTGGCGGGCGCCCTCCTTGGCCAGTCCGTAGGTCTCGCAGATGGTGGAGTCCAGGTCAATGGTCAGGGGCCCGTCGCCGGGTCCCGCCCCGGCCTGCCAAGCCCGGGCCAGCAACTCGCGGCTCACCCGGTCGAGTTGACGGACGTGGCCCCACCGGAAGCTGCGCAGGAAGGTGCCCAGGGTGGATGGCGCCTTGACCGTGCCGTCCAGGGTGCAGGCCGTCCCCCCGGTGCGCAACACATCGGCGTCGTCAATGCAGTCGCCCCCAGCCAGCGCAGACGCCACCAGCGTCATCATCTTGTCGCTCGTGTTCGCCCGCCCCGGGGCATCGCCCAGGTCGAGGCGCTGCCGGACGAGTTCGGGCAGGCCGAGGTGCCGCGCCAGGGTGGCCGGAAGGAGCAGCCCGGCATTGGCCACCAAGCGGCGGTCGTCGAAGGTGATTTGGATCCGGTCGGGGTGGTTGCGTGGCAGCATCTACTGGGTGCTCCTTTTCCGGGGCCGTTTTTTTGCTACAAAACCATTATCCCAGAAGCACAGGAGCGCCTTCTTGCCGCCTCAGGACGCTAATCCGACGCCCTCCTTCGGTGGATTCGGGCTTAAAGGGATGAACCTAAGAACCCCTAGCGTTGCGAGTGGCAGTGATGTCATAAGGGAGAGGTGGAAGCTGAAGTAGACCTGCAGAGTGCGAGCCGTGAGACGCTGCTGGCGGTGATAGCCGAGTTGCGGCAGCGTGTAGAGGAGTTGGATGCTCAGCTGAGCATCCGCGGCCCGACCGCAGGGATGCCGGGCAACAAGCGGTTCGTCAAGCGGCATCAGCCTGAGAGGAACGGACCCCGTAAGCGTCGTCTCCACGGCTTTGCCCGACGGCGGATGGAACCCACGCAGCGGGTGATACATGCTCCTGAGTCGTGCCCGGAGTGCGGGACGGGCCTGTCAGGCGGCTGGGTTCAGCGGACACGAGAAGTCATCGAGCTTCCGATGGTGCCAGCAGAGGTGATCGAGCACGTCTTTGTGGCCCGGATATGTCCGCTGTGCGACAAGCGGCGGTTGCCTCAAGAGTCGTTGGAGGGCTTAGCAATGGGGCGGCGGCGCTTGGGGGTCAACCTGGTGAGCCTTATTGTTACGCTGCGAGAAGAGGGGCGGCTGCCGGTGAGGAGCATCCAGTGGTACCTGCAAACGGTACATCAGTTGGAGCTGAGCGTGGGCGCCATCATTGACGTAGTACACGCCACGGCCCAACGGGCCCAACCGGTAGTGGCTGAGATGCTGGAGCGCATACGTGGCTCTCCGGTAGTGCATGCAGATGAGACCGGCTGGCGGCAGGATGGGGCCAACGGCTATGTCTGGACCTTCAGCACTCCCACGGAGCGATACTTCCTACGCCGTGGCCGCGGCAAGGGTGTGGTGGACGAGGTGTTGGGCGAGTCCCCCGGTCAGGGCGAGAGCAGACTCTTCAGCGGAGTGCTGGTGAGTGACTTCTACGCTGCATACAGTCACTACCCCGGCCTCAAGCAGCGCTGCTGGGTACACCTGTTGCGGGACATCAATGAGCTTGAGGCGTTGTACCCTCAAGACATGGGCCTCGCCCTATGGGCTACAGCGGTGCGCCAACTCTATGACCGGGCAAAGGCGTGCACTGACGCCCGCAGCCGACCGGCGTCTGGCTCACACCCGTCAGCGTCTCCCAACCAGTTGATGCTGGAGAAACTTCTGCTGTCGCTGTGCCAGCCCTTCTCCAACGACGATACTGCGCCTCAAGCCAAGCTCTGCCGGCGCATAGAACGGTTCATCAAGGAACTGTTCGTCTTCGTTTCCCACCCGGGTGTGCCACCCGAGAACAATGCGGCTGAACGGAGCTTACGGCACCTGGCGGTCAGCCGTAAGATCAGCGGCGGCACTCGCTCTGAACGGGGTACCAACACCAAAATGGCTCTCGCATCCCTCTTTGGCACCTGGAGGGCCAACGACCTTAACCCACTCCTCCACTGCCGCAACCTGCTCGTTTCCCCTCAACTCTGAACAGTTACCGGCGTTCGAGTCCGGGCGGGGTACTCTTTAGCTCCAAGTAGCCGCCTCGTCCGACCGGATTTGCTGTCGAGACTCTCTCTCGGCAACGGTCTCCCATGTTACGAGGAGAGCAAATGTGACGCTGACCGCGGAAAGCAGGGCCAACGCGGTGATCAGTCCCGACGCGCCGAACATCGCTACTAGTGCCAAAGCGGTGAGTACCCGGGGCCGCGCCAGCGAACCGCCGCATCTCATCCGGAATCCGATCTGGCCGATGAGGTACAGACCCAGACCACCGCACAGCGCGGCTGCTGGAATTGTTTCGAGAGGGTCACCGATGTGTGCGAGTGTCATCTTGACCCCGAGGCTGAAAAAGATCGCACCGACGATCATCGGCAGGTGGAGATACGAGTAGGCGTCACGAGCCAGCTCTGCCCGAGCCGTGCCGCTGATCGACGCGAGACGGCGTTCTGCCGCGAGCGCTTTCACGTCGAAGTAGGTCCACCACATTGCCACGATGACTCCGAGCCCGAGCAAGGCCGGAATCACGACCCCGAGGTCGAGAGCCAGGTCGAAAGCCCCAATACCAATCGAGATAACGGCCTCGCCGAGAGCGATGATGAAGATTAGCCCGTGGCGCTCCGAGAAGTGCCCTGCCGAGATCCTCCACCCGGACATGTCCATGAACATCATCGCCCCGAACTCGATCAAGAGTGCCGCCGCCCACCAGGCTTCCAGAGGGCCCGCTCCGGACACGGCTCCCACTAGGATAATGATGGGACCCAGGGTGGCCGATCGTGCGAAGCGGAGAAGGGCGGGCATCAAGCCGTCCATCTTTCGAGCGGCGATTCCGAACAGCACGATCTGAAAGAGCCGCACGAAAGCGTATGCAGCCGCGAACAACACAGCGCTGTCGCCAAAGGCGTCGGGAACGGCGAGCGCGGCGGTCAGCATTCCGCCCATCACGAAGAGCATCGCCAGTCGGACTGCACCTTCGTCGAGGTCCACGTGCGTCCCAAGCCAGGAGTACGACGCCCACGCAAGCCACATCACCGACAGAAGCATAATGCCCTGTCCGAGGCCACCCCAGCTCAACTCGTGCGCCAAAAGTTGGGTCACCTGGGTAAATACGTAGACGAAAACGAGATCGAAAAACAGCTCGAACGGTTTGACCGACCGATCGCCCGATTCCTCCGCCTGCGGGACCGGTGGTTCGGAGGTCCTGCTCATGTGAATCGCAAATGCCCTTCTTGGCAGAAGCCCAAGGTGCTGCTCATCATCGAGTTTGTACGGCTGTTTGAGTTCGCCGCGATGCGCGCTGTAGCTGGTGCGTCGTGTTGGTGACGAAGATGACCATCTCGGTCGTATGGTTGTCGAAGAACAGTTGAGGTACCTGCTCGATCTTCGACGCGGTAGTCGAAAATCGCGGCTCGATATTTGTCTCCAGCCGGTCCATATCCAAGAGCACAGAAGGGTGTGTCCGGAGACAAATAGTGTACATCCTGTTCACCCATAGTTCCTCCTGCGACTGAGCCGGCTTACGATATGTTGCACCGCGTCCGCTAAACGACGTAGGATGGGCGCACGAAAAGGACGGCTGACATGATCGTAGACGCTCACGCGCACCCCTATAGTCCCGACGAGATTTCTTACCCGCCGATGCCAGATGCTTATCGGCCGCCGCCCGGCGCCGGGAGCGTCGAACACCTCAGGCGGGAAATGGAGGCGTCCGGCGTCGACCGAGCTGTCTTAATTCAAACGAACAGCTTCTACGGCACGGACAACCATTTCATTCGAGACCTGTCGGCGACGTCGAGTGACTGGGCGGTCGGGGTGTGCAACCTTGACCCGGACGATCCGCACAGCCCCGACGTTTTGTATTCCTTTGTAGAGCGATCCAACATTCGGGGGCTGCGCAGCATATGGGACGTGTACGTCAGGCCCGATCCTCCGGGCGTTCGGCGACTTTGGAGCGAGGCGGACAGGCTAGGTATCGTGGTCAACGCGCTGGTGCCTGTGCAGTTTAGCAACGAGTTCAGCACGTTTTTGAATGACTACCCGGACCTGCGCGTGGTGTTGGACCACAGCTTGGCATTGAAGGCCGGGCCGTTGTACGAAGTTACTCTGTCAAGAATCTTGGAGCTGGCTCGCCACCCCAACCTGTACGCGAAGGTAACCTTCCTTCCATGGGGGTCGGCCGAGCAGTCGCCCTTTGGGGACATGCAGGATGCATGTAAGCGAGTAATCGAGGCCTATGGCCCGGAGCGGTGCCTATGGGGGTCCAACTTTCCCACGGAGCTTTGGGCACCGAAAGCGACCTACGCGGAGCACCTGCGGATCTTCAAGCAGGAACTAGGTCTGACTCAGGCCGAACAAAACGCGATCCTCGGCGGAACGGCAGCGCGTCTGTGGTTTGAATAGCTTTTCGCTGACTATATCTGCGGGGTATTGCGCCCGTCAGGTGCCAACGAAGGGTGGTCGGACCTCGGGAATCGTACGTATTACCAGAGCTTCCACCACGGCTTGCTGACTTCTTCGTCTTTGGCCATCGCCAGCACGTCGTCGCCGCTCATCTCCATCTCATGGGTCTCTTTCATGTGACCCTGGACCGCCTCGATCAGCCCGTCACTTGTCTCGGCCTTGATCTCCATCCCCCCACACTTGTCACATACGAATACCTTACCCATTGCCTAAACCTCCGTACCTCACGAGCAGATTGTGGCAAGAGCCACTCCTTCTAACCGATAGGATGTCATTGTGCAGGAGTAGATTCATAGAGTCTTGAGGGCGGCCTTTCGACAAAATAGCCCGTCATGCATCCTGACCGTACCTGCACCCGCATCGGACAAGCCCTGTGGAGGCCACCGACCGGGGGCGGATGCTCTTGAGTCTCTTCACCTACTTATCTACCGCGGACGATTCCTTTGAAATAGCTTGACGATCCACCGGGCCGTAGAGACGCCCCGCTGGGGCGTCTCCGCCCGGCGTAACGCCCTTCTAATTCATCACAGCGCCCTCACTAAACGTCGTTCACTATCCTGAATGAATAAAGGCTACAGTGGCGGCTGGAAAAGCGGAGCTTGACACCCCTCGCCAGCACCTCTCGGGGCAGCCTGGTCCTCCCGCCCCACGATACCACGTGCCTGCTGGAGTCCTCGCGAAACGTCTCGCAGGCTGATCGTTCATACCCGGGTACCACTTCATCGTCGGCATCGGACAGTTCAACCTCGAGGTACCCCTTCGGGCCGCATCCGGCGTTCACGACCAACCGTTCACCATCGCTGACGAAAGCGCGGGTGATCATCAGGCCCTCACGGACCGTAGAGTCGATCGAGATGAACCCTTCAGGCCGAAGGGTCGCGAGACCGAGAGCACTTTCGCCACCGTTCCAGCCGGCCCGTGCCTCAGGCACGTCTAGCTCTTCCTTCTCGCCATACATCCACCAGTCGTGGTGGAGACTGGACCCGCCATAATAGACTCGGATCTCATCGTCCAGGAAGACAGGCTTGCTACCAACCTCCACCATATAGCAGTCCCACTCTACCTCGGGACTGACGTCGAGGAACGGCCGCCCGCGGCTGGCCCAGTTCCATTGAAAACCGTCTCGACTGTACAGCAAGTGGACCGCCATCATGTTGTGCGTCCGGGCAAATACGTTCAGGAAGGCGACGTGTAGATCGCCCATCCGGAAGCGTGCGAAAACATAGAACTCGTCGTCGAGGTTGTCGTCGACGTCGTCGGGCACCAACATCTCGCGCAGCATCGGCCAGTCGTTGATGTCCCGCGAATTGGTCGAGTAGACTCGGCGCTTGCTCATCCGCGAGGGGTTGCCGGGATAGTACTTTGGTCCCCAGCCTCCGGCTAGGTCGTGCTTCGGGTTGAACGACGCGTACTGCATCCCTCTGGCGCGCGTATCGAGGAAATATTCGCCCGATACCGTGTCGGCGGACAGGATGACCACGTCTCCCTGCGCCCGTTCGGTGATCTCGCCGACCCGGAATGGCTTATCGTAAGGAGTCCACGCTCGGCCGTCGGGTGAGTGGGCCGTCGCGATTCTCGAGGTGGTCTCCGGGTCTCCCTTACGAGTCCAGTAAATCGCCTTGTAACGGTGGGAGTCTTCAGTCTCAAACGGGTCGGGTAGGACGGAGCAGGAAGCTACCTCGCCGTGCTCCTCGTTGCCCAGGCATATGTTCGTCTTTCTGCCGTCGATGCTCCGATAGTCGAGCTCCGGCTTTTCCCACTGTATGCCGTCTCTAGATTGCGCGTACAACACCCGATTGTCAGTGGTCTTGTAGAAGTCCCAATGGACCTTGTCGACGCCTGACGTCTCCATGCTCATGAACGCGTCGTAGTCCCATCCGTAGTCCCCGTACCAGTACTTGAACAGTTGCTCCGCCTCGTCCCAATAAACGCTTGTATCGCCGCGGACGATTACAACCTTTTCCCAGGGCTTGTCCTGTCTCAGCACGGGGTTTCCAGCGTGCTTCTTCGGCTGATGCATCGTACGGGTCACGAAGTTGACCATCTCGATCATGTAGTTGTCGAAGAACAGCTGCGGAACCTGACCGATATTCAATGGGGTCGGCGTTGTCCTCAAGGGTCCTCCTCACTACTGACATTAAAGTGGTCGGCCTCGGTCCTCTGGGGCCGGCGCTACTGCGATCATCCCTCGTCGACGGTCGTGCCGTACTGTAACATCGTTGCCGGTCCTGTCCAAGGACGTTCCGAGTGAGGCTGTCGTCCCCGACGGCGGGGGTCTCTCCTATGGCGAGTGTTAGAATGTGAAGTCTGCACGGAGCCTTCACCATGACCGCCTACATCGCCAGACGTACACTTCTAGCGGCGTTCACCTCCCTGGTAATCTCGTTCTTGTCCTTCGTGATAATCCAGCTACTGCCCGGCGACTACGTCGACTTTTGGGCCGATACCTGGTACTCGACGAACATCATCGAGTGCTGCACGGAAGAGCAGAAGGAGGAGAAGCGGCAGGAGTTCGGCCTGGACCAGCCCATGCTGAAGCAGTACTGGGACTGGATCTCTGGCATAGTCTTTCATGCCGACTTTGGCGAGGCCTTCCACGAAGGAATCAGGATCCCCGCCAGGGAGATCATCGTAGAACGGTTGCCCGTCACCATCGCTCTCATGTCGTTCACAATATTGCTGACGTGGACACTGGCGATACCCATAGGTGTATACTCGGCGGTCCGCCAGCACTCCATCGGCGACTACACTTTCACGTTGCTCGGCTTCACCGGCCTGGCGGTGCCCGACTTCCTGCTGGGCCTAGTGCTTCTCTACATCTTCTTTGCATTCTTCAACCAGAGCGTCGGCGGCCTCTTCTCGGGCGACTACGTGGATGTTCCATGGACATTTGGCAGGGTCGTAGACCTGCTCAAGCATCTGATAATACCGGCCATCGTGCTCGGGACCTCTGGGACCGCCGGGCTTATCCGCATCATGCGGAACAACCTGTTGGATGAGTTAGGTAGGCCTTATGTGGTGACGGCCCGGGCTAAGGGGCTGGCAAACTGGAAGGTCGTCACCAAGTATCCGGTCCGGGTCGCCATCAACCCCTTGATAAGTGGCATCGGGACCATGCTACCCACCCTGGTCGGTGGGAGTATCATCGTCTCCGTCGTGCTGAGCTTGCCAACCCTGGGCCCCGTCCTGCTGGACGCGCTCCGGACAGAAGACTATCAGCTGAGCGGGACCATCGTTCTGCTGCTGGGAGTCCTCACCGTCGTCGGTGTCCTGATCTCGGACCTGCTGCTCGTCGTGGTGGACCCGCGCATAAGGCTGACCGGTCCTCAACGGTGACCGAAGCTGCCTGGTTTGCCAGCCCACGGAGATGGAGTGGAATCAGCGGCTCGCCTGGAGTCCCTTCGTATGGGGTGCAGGTTTGGCAGGAGCGGCAGGATTCGAACCCGTGACCTATGGTTTTGGAGTTCGTATTCCGCGGTGTCTACCAGTGACCGCGCGTCACGGGTCGGTTTGCCGTGGTAATCTATCGGACATCCGGCGAGGAGGCGATGGGCAAATGGTCTTCAAACTCAAGCCCCTGGAGCTAAGCTTCGATTTTGAGGACCGCAGCTACGAACTTGGAGACACGATCGATGTCCGGGTTAACCTGACTGCTAGCGGTGACGTAGACGTACGGGAGGCCCGCATCGACCTCGTATGCGAGGAGCGGTTCAGTCAGCACGAGAGCGGCGTCGTGATGGGCCTTAGCCCGAATCCACCGAAGGAGGGCGTCGGGTTAGCGTCCTGAGGCGGCAAGAAGGTGCTCCTGTGTTTCTGGGATAATGGTTTTGTAGCAAAAAAACGGCCCCGGAAAAGGAGCATCCAGTAGATGCTGCCACGCAACCACCCCGACCGGATCCAAATCACCTTCGACGACCGCCGCTTGGTGGCCAATGCCGGGCTGCTCCTTCCGGCCACCCTGGCGCGGCACCTCGGCCTGCCCGAACTCGTCCGGCAGCGCCTCGACCTGGGCGATGCCCCGGAGCGGGCGAACACGAGCGACAAGATGATGACGCTGGTGGCGTCTGCGCTGGCTGGGGGCGACTGCATTGACGACGCCGATGTGTTGCGCACCGGGGGGACGGTCTGCACCCTGGGCGGCACGGTCAAGGCGCCATCCACCCTGGGCACCTTCCTGCGCAGCTTCCGGTGGGGCCACGTCCGTCAACTCGACCGGGTGAGCCGCGAGTTGCTGGCCCGGGCTTGGCAGGCCGGGGCGGGACCCGGCGACGGGCCCCTGACCATTGACCTGGACTCCACCATCTGCGAGACCTACGGACTGGCCAAGGAGGGCGCCCACCACCACGGCTATACCGGCAAGCGGGGCTACCACCCGCTGCCGGCCATCGCCGCCGGCACCGGAGACGTGCTGATGTCCCGGCTGCGCGAGGGCCGGGCCAACACCGCCCGCGGCGCCGCCCACTTCCTGCGGGAGACGGTGGGACGGGTGCGCTACGCCGGGGCCGACGGACGACTCACGCTACGGGCCGACAGCGGGTTCTACACTCATGGCGTGGTATCCGTCTGCCGCAAGATGGATGTCCGCTTCTCCATCACCATCCGCCAGCACAAAAGCCTGCACAATCTCATCGAGGCGATACCCGAAGATGCCTGGACGCCGATTCCTTACTGGATGGACGGTGCCGCCGATGTGGCCGAGACCACCTGCACCCCCTTTCAGGCCGAGGCAGACGCCGCGCCGGTACGGCTCATCGTCCGGCGGGTGAAGCCGACGCCCGGTTCCCAACTGGCCCTCTTCGCCAAATACAGCTATCATGGCTTCATCACCGACCGGGACGGGGAGTTGCTCGAACTGGAGGCTGACCATCGCCGCCACGCCGAGATCGAGAATGCCATACGCGACCTCAAGTACGGCGTCGGGCTGAACCATCTCCCCTCGGGCCGCTTCGCCGCCAACGGCGCCTGGCTGGCCGTCCAGACGATGGCCCACAACCTGGCCCGCTGGACGGCGCGGATCGGTCTGGGAGAGCGGATAGCCACCACCAAGACCCTCCGGCGGCGGTTCTTCTCCCTGGCCGGACGGCTCACCCGCTCGGCACGCCGGTTGACCCTGCATCTTCCGGATCGCTGGCCTTGGGCTGAGAAGTTCAGCCGTGCCTTGGCCCGGCTGCGAGCCATTCCACTCCCGGCCTGACGGCACCGTCGGCGACCGACCCACCCACCGGACAACCGAAGATCCCCGCAGACTCGTGCCAGCCCGGTCCGAGAGAGTCCCCTGCTGCGTATTCTCTCGCCATCCCGCGCATCGCAGCTCCCGCAGACGGCCATAGGGGCCCCTGTGCGGCGATGAAGACCGTCCGCCGACCTCCCTACCCCAAATGGAACCCAGACTATTTCCCCTGTAGCTCCCTCACCCCCCTTCCGCTTTCCTCACGCCGTCCATCGGTGTCCTTCGGTGGATTCGGGCTTAGCGGGCGCGCCGGGATAGCGGGGCAGAAGATGCGTGTCACAACCGACTATGTCTCGGCTAGCTCCTGGGTGAGCCAGCGCACCGAGTCGTACATCCACTTCAGCGCAGTCTTCATCAACGATGCGAGAATCCGCTCGGGCCATCCAAGCATTCACATCGCAAAAGTACAAATTCAGCCGAAGCCGCCCACACACCTCGATGAAGCCAAGGACTCCCAGCGAGATTCCAGGAGCTCTTGGACCTTCAAGTGGACGCGTAGCGTCGGTCAACGTCGCTCGTGGCCGCGACCAGAAGAGGCAGCGAAAGGTCAAGGTGAAGCTGCCGGGTTTGATAAGGGGGCGGGTCGGTGCCAAGGTGCGCATATCCAAGCCAAAGAAGAGGACGGGGTCTTCGTCCTGAGAATAGCGCTCGCCCTCTATGGCGTGCAGCTATCGACAAGAAGGGCCTCGACGGGCCGGGGAATTCCCGGCCCTTTCCGTGTCTTTCGCAGACGGATAGTGGCCCATACTGGCCAAAAGGGGTGTAATCAGTGGTCAAAAAGAGGGGCCCGGGAGATTGCTAGGAACCCCTGTGTAATGCGGTGCAGGTTTGGCAGGAGCGGCAGGATTCGAACCCGCGACCTACGGTTTTGGAGACCGTTGCTCTAGCCAGACTGAGCTACGCTCCTGCACTATGCGGCTTCTTATTCTATCAAACGCAGGCGACGGTGATTCAAGCCAACATTGGACCATGCCAGGCCGGCTTCGGTCACATAGCCTTGACTCCCTTACCGGACAGACCATACGATTGCGAGCGGTAGAGACGAGGGCGCCGCAAGCTAATGCCAACGCCCTCAATCTAGGGGGAATTTAGGATGACGGAAACGCTTCCAACAGCAATACTCGGTCGGACCGGGCTCGAGGTGACCAGGCTGGGCTACGGCACCGCTATTCAGAAGCCTGCGGACGATGCGCAATGGGGAAGGCTTCTAAACGGCGTTCTAGATTCTGGCATCAACTTTATCGATACCGCGAACGACTACGGCGTGCGACGAGACGATGGCCCCGCCGAAGCGCAGATAGGCCGTCACATTAGCTCACGACGCTCGGAGTACTACCTTGCAACGAAGTGCGGCTGCCGCGAGGGTGGCGGCGAGCACGTCTGGACGAAGGAGAACGTCTTTCGCGGCCTGGACGAGAGCCTGGCGCGACTGAAGACCGACTATGTGGACGTGATGCAGTTCCACAATCCGTCCGTCGAGGAGTGTGAGGAAGGGGACCTGGGCGAGGCCCTCAAGGAGATGCGTCAGCAGGGCAAGGTCCGATGGCTTGGCGTCTCCACGACGCTCCCTCACCTGCCGACGTTTCTCGATTGGGGCGTCTTCGACACGTTTCAGATCCCGTATTCCGCCCTCGAGCGTGAGCACGAGGAGTGGATAACGAACGCCGCCGAGGCCGGCATCGGCATCATAATCCGAGGCGGAGTCGCCCGGGGGCAACCGGGCATAGGCCTGGGCCGTGAGGAGCGCTGGCGGAAATTCGAGGAAGCCCGCCTGGAAGAGCTATTGGAGGAAGGCGAAGGCCGAACGACATTTATCCTGCGCTATACGCTGACCCACCCGCACTCGAACACCAACATCGTCGGCACTTCAGACCTGGACCATCTCGACGAGAACGTCCAGGGCATTCTGAAAGGCTCGCTGCCGGAGGACGTCTACGCAGAGGCCAAGCGTCGGCTGGACTCAGTAGGAGTTACGGCAGCCGACGTCGCGTGAGCGTTCGTGGCAAGGTGGTCCCGGCTGGGTCTTGGGCGCCCTCCCAACGTGGGTAACTACCCGGTACGCCGTTTTCCAGATGAGAACAGACGGAACCAGACGTTTTCTGACCCCGACGCCGCGTCGGGGGAAGAATCTGGGGTGGGGATTCGGTTACGGATGAGCCGATTTGTGGGACGAGAGTGCCGGACCACCCCAGGCCCTTCGTCCCGATGCCGAATCGGGACTCAGGGAGACATCTCGTGAGGCCCTCAAACGGAGCTAATTACGGCGGGCAGCGCTGCTCATCCGATGCAAATGGTATACCTCTTACCCCGACGCCGGCTCGTAGACATGCCCTCCCCTGACCGTGAGCACGTGGCTTAGCCGCTCTCGCGCGTGGATCGACACGCCCGTGGCGTCCGCGAGGGTGAAGTCGCCCTCTTCCTGGCGAAGGAGTGTCACGTCGCCCTCCGAGCCCACCTTAAGGGTGCCCAGCCCGTCGCCCGCGCCGATAACCCCAGCCGTGGTTTCCGTGCTTAGCCTGACGACGTCGTACAGCGACATTCCGAGGTGCAGGAACTTGGATAGCACCGTCACGTGGTCAAACACTGGGCCATCGACGTTGTACACGTGCAGGTCGCTGCTGATGTTGCCGGGAAAGAAGCCGTCGGCGAGGGCCCTTTCGGCCGTCTCGAAGGCGAAGCTGCCCGCGCCGTGACCGACGTCGAAGACCACGCCTCTCTGTTCCGCCTCCTTGATGCCGTCCTTGACCCGGCCGGCGTCGTCGAGAATGCCCTGTGCACGGCCGTGGAAGGCGTGCGTGACCACGTCGCCGGGCCGCAGCATCGAGGCCAGCTTCTCTAGCGGTGTGGAAGTCTCGCCTACGTGGACCATGACGAACCCGCCGGCCTCCTCGGCGGCGTCAAGTGCGCGCTTGAGGGCATCGACGTCGTGCTCGCTCGCCGTGTCCCGCGACAGCCGCGCCTTGATCCCGACGATGAAGTCGCGGTTCCCGCGGGAGGTCGCGACCGCCTTCTCTACGTCAGCCCATCGCAGGTCCTCCAGCTCGCCGAACTCCTGCGCGATCATCCCCATCGCCGATATGTTGAGGAGCGCGTAGAGCCGGGTGTCGGCCTGCTCGAGAACATATCGGCGGAATGCCGGGAAGGTGCTGGCGCCCGACGAGCCCGCATCTACGGCCGTCGTGACCCCTCTGGCGAGGCTGGTCGAGTCGGCGTCGAGCCCGAAATGCGACACACCCCAGAACACGTGCACGTGGAGGTCGAGCAGGCCCGGGACAACGATCAGCCCAGACGCGTCCACGACCTCGTGTGCCTCGCTACCGGAAATCTCGCCCTCCAGGCCGGCGACCTTCCCAGCAGAAAGCGCCACGTCCCGCAGGGCGTTCAAGCCCTGCGACGGGTCAACGACGGTGCCTCCCTTAATTAGAAGGTCGTAGACCATGGGATTTACCCCGTTCGCCCGGACTGTGGGGGCACGGCATGTCGTGCCCCCACGCAGCTAAGTCTTGCAGCTTTCCACGTCTTGATTCTCATAGACCAGCTTCAGTCTCGACGGCCGAGATCACTGTGTCGTAACTGACTTTTTCAAAGTCGGTCGTGTCTACCCGAATCAGGCCTCCACCAGTCTCCAGCGGCCCATACGCGCCATCGTCGAGGTAGCGGTCGATCTCTTTGATCAACGGAGTCGTCTCGTGACCAGGGTGCCGCTCACCGGACTGGTCACGTTGCTCCAACCGCTTGTATAGCACTTTCCTGGCAGTTTCGCAGTGCACCTCGACCGTCTTCAGCTTCCATCGGCCTTGAAGCTGCTTGAAACGCGGGAGGTCGAGCTCCACGTAAAAGTTGCTCTCGGCGACCACCGAGCTTCCGACCTCCAAGTGACTTTCGATCATCTTGAATAGCAGCGCGATGCTCGCGACGCCCAGCTTCTGTGACCAGGCGCGGTCTCTCGTTCCCAATGAATCGAACAGCGTCTCTTTGATGAGGTCCTTACCAAGGTATGGAATCCGCAGGGTCGCAGCGATTCTCCTGGCCAACGTCGTCTTGCCGGTGCCAGGCGCTCCCGAGACGATGATTAGTACAGGGTCTCCCATGAGGCAGCCTCAGAGCTTCATCGTCCGGTCGTGCTCCGCCACTGTGATCTCGATACCCAAATCCTGGGAGAGCTCTTTGAGACCCTGACGCACCTGCTCCTCCCACGGAGGGTTGATGTGCGACGCGATCACCTTGGGCAAGTAGCCATGTGTGGCCTTGAACTCGTGAAGGCACTCGCCTAGGAGCCGTGGAGTCAGGTGGCCCATCGAGTTGGCCTGCATCTCGTTATCGTCGCCGTACGTAACCTCGGTCAGCAGAACATCGGGCGAGACATGTTGCCACGCGTCGCTCAGCCCTTTACCGGTATCGCCTGTGTAGAAGAGCTTGAGTCTCCCATCCGTAATCTGAATTCCAGCAGCAGGTGCCGAATGGGGTACGGGGACGGCCTTGACAGTGTAGCCCACGACCTCGAACTCCGTGTAGAAATCGATGGTGTGATAGCGAAAGGTCGGCCTGTCTGGACTCGGCCATTGTTCAAAGTCCGGAGAGTTACTCGTGTTCAGTAGGGTGCCCAGGACGGAGTTCATCGTATCTTCGATGGCGAAAACGTCGGCCGAGCTCCCCGAGTGGCCCTTGTACACGCCGAAGGGAAAGAGGTCGCGGATGTGGTCGAAGTGACGGTGAGAGAGGATGACGGCCTCGACTGCCAATTGCTCGTCAAACGTGAGACTCCGGGTCAAACCTCCTGCGTCCAGCGCGATGACCCCATCGATAGTGTACGAGGCCATCCGCGTGTCGCGGCTCTCGAAGTTGTGTGCTCCAAGGATGCGAAGGTCCATTCTTCCTCGCGCCCGTTCTGGCATAAGAATGTCATGCTGAACCCTGATGCGCCATCGGGGTGAAGCATCTGGGGTGGTGTTAGCTAGGCATCGGACCGCTCCTCCCCAGACCCTTCGTCCCGATGCCGAATCGTGACTCAGGGAGACAGGTTGAAGGCGGTTTCTTGCACTAAAGTACTGCTCAGCCCGTCGCGGCTACAGCTTAACGATCTTGGCTGAGACATGGCGAGTGACCTTCTTCAGGGGCGCCTTGTCTCTACTGTAGTGGTCCCTCAGGTAGATGGGATAGCCGGGGTTGTCTTCCCGCGGGCTTATGTCCACCAGCGTGTTGCCCTTGAACCGGCATGTGTATTGCGTGAGTTCCTCAGGCCGCTCGTACCCGTTCTGCTTGTAGCCCCTCGCGTCCGTCGTTTCGACGTGCCTGTACCACTTCATCCCTTCCCACCCGTTGGAGTGTATCTCAGTGGTCTCGACCACCGGGAATTTGATGGTCAGAGTATCTTCACCGTTGACATTGTCGAAGAGCAAGTAGTTGCCGAGCCGGATACTCTCCGCCTTTCTTCTGCCGATGCGGCTTTCCACAGCTTCTTTGTCCACCCATCTCGGAATCCGCACGGCGATCTTCCTGGCTGTCTTATTCCGGATTACGACCTTCCCCTCGTAGGGAAGGTAGCTGTCGATATCGAGCCACGGGCTGGCCCTGTTGAGCAGCAAGTTGACGTGCGCAACGTCGTCCTCGTACCGGACGATACCTTCCCAGGCGTGGTAGAAACCGATCAGGCCGTTAGAGGGGCAGCATACCGTCCAGTTTGGGGCCAATCGCGTCGTGTGGGTTGCATCGGCGAACAGGGATCCTATGTTCCGATCGATCACATTGTCGCTGGTTTCCCAGATAGCGCTGATGTTTGGAATGTCTGGCCCAGCTTTGGATATGTTTTCCAGAAGATCGGCCCGCAGTATCTGGGTCTCGACTAGATGGTTACGGATGTACTGGTCTACGTCCTCCCAGTAGTCACCGACGCCGGCGTCCGAGAGCTTGGCGGCGAGGCAGACCATCTCGCCGGCACCGCACGTCTCGCCGAACAGGCCTATGCGAGCGATGCCGAAGTTGCGTATGTAGTCGTAGCTGCCCCTGACGAAGGCCTTCTGGGATGAGTTGTTGGTGATGTTGGCGTACTCAAGAATCCCCCAGAGCCCCCGGATGAAGGAGTGGATGTGGTTCTTGAAGTGGGCGTGTTCATCGCCGACCACGGCCAAGGGTTGTACGTCGGGGGTCCACCATTGACGCTTGAGCATGAAGTTCACCAGTCGACCCGCCGTGTCCAGTGACTTCTTGTGGCCGCTTATCGTGTGCCACTCGCACAGGGCGGTGACGACAACGCCGAGAGTAAGCATTATGTTTTGCTGGGTCGCCTCAGTTGTGTCGTCCGGCTCGTTCGTGTGTTTCCACCCCCCATCCGGGTAGGTCCCTTCTCCTCCAATGCCACTCTCCGGGTAGTATGCGTAATCGTCTTTGTGAACGGCGACCCTGATCAGGGCGTCCGCCATCCTCCCCAGCAGCTTCTTCCACTTGGGGTCGTTATCGACCTGATACCGGGCCAGCATGGCCAGCATGACCCGGGCGTGACTGTGAAGGCTGGCCCATTCGCCCCTGGACGTCTCCTTAGAGCTGAGGGCGGTGTCGGCATAGGCCAGGATGTGCCACGGCCTGTTCTCCGCCGTCGCGTAGTAGAGGCCGTCCTCTTTGATGTTCGAGACCATGCCCTGCAGGGTCTTCTCACCGATGTCCAGGTTCTGCTCGCTGCCGCTCATAACCCTCATCTCGATGAGGGCCTCATTGAGCTTACCCCAGCACTCGACACCGTCGCGCATGTGGTCCATGAAGGGGGGCTTCGCATAGAACTGGGCAAAGTGGTACGGCTGGTAGTTGTGTTCAGGGTCTACGATCCGCGTCAACCCGTTGATCGCGACCCTGGCCCGCTCGGCCAGGTCTAGCGTGTCCGGGACCGTTGCCTCGTACGTCGCCGCTTCAGAGCTCATAGTCCTCCCCGTTTTTTATTTGGCCCCGGCACGGAGTCCAAGGTGAGCATGGTCGCACAGCGGAATTATAGCGGATTTTCGCCGCGCTGACGTACGGTATGAGAACAGCGTCGGTCGAAGGGCCGGAATGACCCGGCGTTGGGGGCTCGGAACTGCTCTGACGGGTTCTGAAAAAGTGTCTCATTCTGTCTCATTGTGTCTCACTCAGCTATGAATCTTCGGTACACCGTGGGACAGCGGGGCAAAGAAATGGGACAGCCACTCTTCGGCGAGCTCAGCGCATGCTTCGGCAAGCTTAGCGCGGGCCGCCGGGTCTGTCCCTCGGAGCAATTATAGCACTGATGTTCGCGATTGTTGAGGAACGGGGCTTGGGCACAATTGCAACCAAGCCCCAAAGCGACTAGAATCTGGCGGACCCGTAATGTCATGCTGAACCCCGATGCCGCATTGGGGTGAAGTATCTCGGGTGGTGCTGCCTAGATGTCGGGGCAACCCCCACCCCAGGCTCTGAGTCCCGATGCCGAATCGGGACTCAGGGAGACGAGGTGACGGGCGACCTATTTGCAAAGCACTATGCTGGCAGAGGCGTCTGGGGAAACCACTTAAACGGAAGGACTTCGATGAATATCTGCATGGTTGGGTACGGCATGATGGGCGTCTGGCATTCTGACGGCCTGAAGGGGACGGATGTCCGCCTTCATACGCTTGTCGGGCGGCGCCCGGAGCCGACTGAGGAGTTTGCCGCTCGATACGGATACGGGCGGTGGACCGTCGACCTCGCGGAGGCGCTCGCCGACGACGAGATCGACATCGTCATACTCGCTACCCCCAGCGAGCGCCACGCAGAGCAGGCGCTTGCGTCTCTTGCCGCAGGCAAGCACACTCTGGTTGAGATTCCGATTGCCATGAATCTGGCAGACTCAGAACGGGTGGTCGAGACGGCTCGCGAGGCGGGATTGACGCTCGGCGTCGTGCATCCCTTGCGTGTCAGGCCCGAGATGGTCGCGCTACGAGAGAGACTGTTGGCGGGCGACGAGAACATCCGGCACATGGACGGGCGCTTCTTCATCCATCGTCTTGAGAATGTGGGCGGGACCGGCTACCGGCGGAGCTGGACGGACAACCTGCTGTGGCATCACATTACGCACCTCCTCGATCTTGGGCTGTGGCTGCTAGACGATCCTGTGCAAGAGGTTCACAGCTTCATGTCGCTGCCCGATCCGAAAACAGGGATCCCGATGGAGGTGTTCCTCGGGATCGAGACCGAAAAGATTCGATCGTTGGTCTGCACGGGCTCGTACTACTCGCGCGAGTGGGGCATCGAAGCGTTCATCGTAACGGACCGTGACTCTTACCGTATGAACACAACCCTCGGCACCCTCACCACCGGGGACGGGTCCCAGCAGATGGCGACGGAACCGGAAAACTGCGTGCTCCTGACGCGAGATTTTGTGGAGGCGGTCAAAGAAGGCCGCCAGCCGGCGGTCCCCGGCGAGTCTGTCCTGCCCGCGATGCGAGTGCTGCAAACGGCGCAAGATGAATGGGACCGAAAACATGGTGCGTGTCCCATCCCAGGGCGTCAATCGAGCTAGGCTCGCCACCTCCTTCGACGCGAACACCCGGGCTGTTAGCGGTTATTCGTCTCGGTTTACTCGCTAACTTGACTAGCTGCGACTGTCGCAGACCGTCTGAGTATTTGACCTGAAAGGGGAGTGCAGAGGAGGCGGAGCCCCTTCTGCCGGGGGACACGGGGGTGTCCCCCGTGATTCCTTAACAGGGCGGGTGGGCGGGAAAGAGAGTCCCCCATCTCGGATCACTCACGACTAGTAGGGAGGAACAACTGATGCCGACCATCGTTGCTGACGACCTTCGCAGCATGTCAGTGAGAATTCTGATGGCTGCTGGCGCCGATCAGCCGAACGCCGAGCGCGTAGCTGAAGGACTGGTCTCCGCCGACCTGTCCGGCGTCGACACTCATGGAGTCTTTCAGCTGCCCAAGTACGTGTCTGAGATCAAGAAGGGCTACGTGGTGCCCACAGCGAAGCCGGAGATTGTCAGCGAGACCCCGACCACCGCTCTTATCACGGGCAACTGGACCTTCGGCTTCGTCGTCGCGAAATATGGGCTTGAAGTCGCAATTGAGAAAGCCAGGGAACAGAACGTAGCGGTCATAGGGTTGATGCAGACCGTGCATATCGGACGGCTAGGTGAGTACAGCGAGATAGCGGCCGCAAACGGGATGGCGTGTCTGATATGGGCCAGCGGCTACTCACAGATGCAGCAGACGGCTGTGCCGTACGGCGGGCGCGACAAGGTGCTCAATACCAACCCGTTGTCGATCGGATTCCCAGTGGGCGAAGGCTCCCCGATGGTCCTTGACTTTGCGACCACGGCGACCGCCGGCGGGAAGGTGATGCTGGCCAAGACCAAGGGCACGCAGATGCCCCCCGGCAGCATCGTTGACAAAGACGGCAACCCGACGACCGACCCCGAGGACTTTGTAAACGGTGGGGCGCAGCTGCCGTTCGGCGGACACAAGGGCTATGGCGTAATGCTGGCGGTCGAGTTTCTGGGACGAATACTTACCGGATCGGACGCCTATGCAGAGTCCGGCAGGGGAGGCAACCACCGGCATCAGGGAGTCACGATGATGGTCATGAAGGCCGACCTCTTCTCTCCGATGTCGGACGTTGCAGGCCGCGCAGACGACATGGCGCGCCAGTTGAGGGCCGTGCCGCCGGCGCCGGGGTTCAAAGAGGTGCTCGTCCCAGGTGACCTCGAGGCTCGCACGCGTGCTGCGCGCTCCAAAGAAGGAATCCCGCTCGCGGATGGCGTCTGGGAATCGCTGGTCGAGGCTGCGGCCTCGGTGGATGTCGAGCTGTAACTGTTTACACGAGCCGTAAGACCTGTCAACATATGTGCGCCGCTATATCAGCATCGTAGGGGCGGGTTTGAAACCCGCCCCTACAAGCAAACCAGTTGAACGAAATGGGCGGCGGCAGTGCCGAACACGGGTCCTCTTCAAAGTTACCGCGGGGGGACCCTTCGATACGTCCCCCCGATGCGGCATCGGGGCCGCATCGGGACTACTCAGGGTGAACGGGAACCTTTACGTTCGTGGTGAGTTCCGACAGGAGTCGCCCCGATGCCGCATCGGGGGACCTGTCGAACCACGAGTCTGCAAACCGAGATAGCGTAACCGAAGGTCCGGGCCGAGGCAGGCCTGTCTGAGGACGCTGCTCTCAGGGAGATAGCCGGTGCTGACGGAACAGCAGAAGCACGAATTCGATACGTTCGGGTTCCTCCTCCTGAAGGACCTAATCCCTTCGGAGGAGATGCAAGTGTACATCGGTGCCTTCGACGAGACGATGGCCAGAGGCAGCGGCAGCGTGCCCGGACAACCCGCTGAGGTCAATCGGTCGGTCATACCCTTCTACCGGCACAACCCGGCCGTGTATCACCATCTGCTGGACGACGACAAGATCAGCGAGGTCGTCGAGGACCTGCTCGGCGAGGGATTTCTCTTTTGGGTTGCGGAAGGTCACCACCGGCGGCGTGGGACGGCGTGGCACCACGATAGCGTGGGGCCGGAAGGCATGACCCACCTAAAGGTCGACCTCTTTCTCGATCCAGTCCGTGCCGACACGGGCTGCCTGCAGATGCTGCCCGGAACTCACTTTCCAGAGCTGCGTGATCGCATGGAGCGATGGTACGGGACGACAAGCCTTGGGGACTCGGCCCAATGGCCGGCCGCCGTCGCAATGGAGTCAGACCCTGGCGACGCTGTCGTTTTCGATGTAAACACCTACCACGCCGCGATGGGCGACGACCACGACCGGCGCAGCATAAACATCAGCTATATCCAGAAGCCATCGAGGCCGGAACACGAGGAGTACCTGAAGTCGATATACGATAGCGACAACCCTTACTACACGCCCGAGCTGTTTGAAGACGCAACGCCGAAGCGGATGCGGATGCTGTCGTATATGAAAGAAGCGGTCTACGACTCAGCTTGAAGCACGGCCGGTCAATGGTCGAGTCTCATTTCAGGACGTTGCTCTAACAGGGGGCAAGTGGTGTTGACAGGACAACAGAAGCACGAATTTGAGACCTTCGGATTTCTTCTCCTGAAGGACTTCATCCCCTCGGAGGAGATGCGGCTCTACGTCGATGCCTTCGACGAGACGATGACCAGGGCCCCCAACCTTCTGGCCGGGCAACCTGCTGAGATCAATCGCTCGGTCATACCCTTTTACCGGCACAACCCGGCCGTGTATCATCGTCTGCTGAACCACGATAAAATCAGCGAAGTCGTCGAGGACCTGCTCGGTGAGGATTTCATCTTTTTGGTTGCAGAAGGGCACCATAGGCGGCGTGGGACGGCGTGGCACCACGATCAGGTGGGGCCGGAGGGCATGACCCAGCTGAAAGTCGACCTTTTTCTCGATCCGGTCCGTGCCGACACGGGCTGTTTGAGGATGCTGCCGGGCAGCCACTTCCCGGAGTTGCGTGATCGGATGGAGCGATGGTATGGAACGACGGGCCTGGGGGACTTGGTCGAGTGGCCGGCCGCGATCGCAATGGAGTCAGACCCCGGCGACGCGGTCGTCTTTAACACCAACGTCTACCACGCGGCCATCGGCGAGGACCACGACCGGCGCAGCATAAACATCGGCTACATCCAAAAGCCGTCGAAACCGGAGCATGAAGAGTACCTCAAGGAGATATTCCCCGACGACAACCCTTACTACACGCCCGAGCTGTTTGAAGACGCAACGCCGAAGCGGATGCGGATGCTGTCGTATGTGAAGGAAGCGGTCTACGACGTGGGCTGAAGCGAGGCTAAGGAGAGCTGTTCCATATGACAAGCAACATCCACAGGATCAAGGCTGCCGCAGCAGTGTTTGGGACGACAGCCCTGCTGCTGATCGCGCTCGCATGTGGGAGTGTAGAGGACGACTCAGGATCGGTCACTGACTATGCGAGTCTGTTGAACAGGCTTGTGGCGTTGGGTGCGGAGGTTGGGATTCGAGGGTTCTCCGCGCAGACCTTCTTTTTGGAATCGCAAGGCCGGCTGTTAGAGGTAAACAACCAGGATGTCCTGGTGTTTCAGTTCGGTGGCGTCGAGGATGCTGACGCCGCCGGCGAGACCGTTTCGGTAGACGGCAGCACTATCGGCGGCATCGCAATGAGCTGGGATGCTGCTCCTCATTTCTACAAGGCAGGTGTGGTGATCGTGCTGTACGTCGGGACCGACAACGGTGTCATCAGCTCGCTTCAGGGGGCTCTAGGCTCGCAATTCGCGGGACAGTAGCCCCGGCGCTAGACGTTTACGCTCATGGGAACTCGAATACAAGGCCCAGCAATGAGTCCGAGGACCTTCGACGCCCCAGTATACGGCTCTGACGAGGCGATCGCCCAGCTATTGCCGACCTACAACATGGGAGGAGTCGTAGAGCCAACGATTGACGACCTCGCGGCTATGCAGAACGGCCCATATATTCTGCACGCACGAGGAGGGAAGCTGACCAGGGTATCGGCTGAGAAGACGCTGCTTCCGCGTGATCCGAAAGGAATCCCCCAGGGTGTACGCGTCGCGATGGCCGCGGACGGGACGATCTACTTCAGTCAGATGACCCTTATGTCCAAATCGACCGACGGCGGTCGAACGTGGGACACCAGAGAGCTGACTCCGGAGGGAACAAAGAACAAAACATTCCAGGTCCTGAAGGATGGCACGTTGGTGGCGGCGCGAGTCGCGGTGGACGAGGACCTATCTCTGGTGTTGATGCAGGCATCCCGCGACGAAGGTGAGACGTGGGAGAAGCTATCGGAAGTCGACAATCCCGCTGGTTGCCCGGTGCGATATGCCAACATCATGTGCAGACTTCCCGACGACACTTTGGTGCTACCCGTTGAGTCCCGCTACGAGTGGCAACAGAACCCAAGCTATGTCCACCGCTCGACGGACGGAGGCAAGACGTGGAGCGGGCCGACGGGTCCCTACGGCGAGCCTGCGTTTGTGGAAACCCATTGGGTTGGACCAAATACGGGGCCCGGCTTTCTTGCGGCTTGCTCCCACGAAACGATGATAGCCAGGATGGCCTCCGGCAACCTGCTGGCGGTCATCCGGTATCACGGTTCGGTAGTGCCGCAATGGCCTCTGATCGATCCAGGTCGACACTCGTTTTACAAAACGGTCTTCCTGTCAGACTCAGTGGACGAGGGCAAAACGTGGAAGAACTTGCGACCCCTGACAAACGTGCACGGTCAGGCCCACGGCTTTGCTGCCGGCCTAAGCGACGGATCGGTGGTCGTTACACACGATCACCGCTATCCTCCCGGGAGTCCAGGCGGCAAGGCCATGGTCAGCCATGACGAGGGCAAAACCTGGGAGGACGAGGTCTACTATCTCTACTTTGCAACCGAGCCCGGAGGACTGTCTGGCTTCAGCGAGAGCGTTGTGCTGGAGGATGACACGATCCTAACGCTTGCGGCGGCAACCGACGTGGGACGTACGAAGCGGCTCACGGCCAGCTCCTCGGGGAGTTCTACGAACAACATGATAGGGAACACGTACGCCTGGGCTATCAGGTGGAGGCTTCAGTAGGGATAACAGGGGAGCCAGATGGTAGGGCGTTCCGGGTAGGGGCGGGTTTCAAACCCGCCCCTACGGTGCTAAGAAGGCGTGTGGTACATTCCAAGCTCACCCTCACCTAATTCCTCTTCCGTCAAGGGAGAGGACAAATCCCTTCCCCCATCAAGGGGGAAGCTTAGGATGGGGGTGAGATTTAAGACCCCACGGAGGAACGCTGATTGTTCAAGATCGGAATCGACGTAGGCGGTACTTTCACCGACTTTGTGGTGAGCAGGGACGGGGAGAGTCCACTCTTCACAAAGGCCCATTCGACGCCGGGCGATCCCTCGCAGGGCGTGATGAAGGGCCTTCGAGACGTAGCGAAGGACCACGACCTCTCCCTGGAAGATCTCCTCGGCGACACGCAGCTTATTATCCATGGCACCACCGTCGCCACCAACACGCTGATCGAGCGCAAGGGCGCCAAGGTCGGCCTGATCACGACTCAGGGATTCCGAGACGTCCTCGAGATCCGGCAAGGGTTGAAGGAAGACCGCTACAACCTGCGGATGACGCCGCTCGAACCGCTCGTGCCCCGATACCTTCGTCTCGAAGTCCCCGAGCGCGTCCGCGTTGACGGCACCGTGGAAACGGCCATCGACGAGGAGGCGCTGGACCGTGCACTGGAAGCGCTTCTCGACGAGGGCGTCGAGGCCCTCGCTGTGTGCTTCCTATTCTCGTACGCCAACCCCGCTCACGAACGTCTGGTTGGGGAGAGAATCAAGGCCAGGTTTCCGGCGACCCACACGTCCCTCTCTCACGAGGTCCTGCCCCAGATCAAGGAGTTCGACCGGGTCAGCACGACAGCGGTAAACTCATACGTCGGTCCGGTAACGGTTGAATACCTCAAGCGTCTGGGTGAGCGGCTCGCAACAGGCGAGGGCCAGTCACAGGTCTTGATCATGCAGTCGAACGGCGGTGTGGCGTCGATTGAGGACTCGGCTCGCCAGCCGGTGCGTTCGATCCTCTCCGGGCCGGCGGGCGGCGTTAGCGGCGCGTTGGACTACGCCCGTGCCGTTGGCTCCGACAAGGCGTTCGGTTTCGACATGGGTGGAACGAGCACCGATGTGTCGCTCATAGAGAACGGGCAGCCGCATCTAACCACCGAGCGCTCCGAATCAGGGTGGACGATCGCCGTGCCGATGATCGACATTAGTACGCTGGGTGCCGGAGGCGGTAGCATTGCGCGCGTTGACGAGGGTGGCATCCTCAAGGTCGGTCCTGACAGCGCCGGAGCCGATCCGGGGCCGGCATGCTACGCGGCGGGAGGTGACCGGCCGACCGTGACCGACGCCAACCTCGTCCTCGGATACCTCAGTCCGGAGAGCTTCCTCGGGGGAAAGGCGGCCCTGGAGCCGGCCCTGGCCGAGAAGGCCATCAAGCAAGACATCGAGGGGGCGCTATCGTTGTCGACCGCCGAAGCCGCCTACGGTATCCACCAGGTAGTCTCGACAGCAATGGCAGAAGGGATACGCGTGCTGTCGGCGAGGCTGGGAGTCGACCCACGGGATTTCCCGATAGTCGCCTTTGGCGGCGCAGCCGGGCTCCACGTCAGCCGGGTCGCTCGCGAGCTGCAGATCGAGAAGGTCCACCTGCCCTCAGCGGGACCGGTCTTGTCCGCCTACGGGATGCTTGCGACCGACTTGCAGTACGACCTCTCTCGCTCCTATCCGGTAAGTCTGGACCGTGTGGACCTGGCCGAGGTCCGGTCCTTGGTCGGCGAACTAGAAGAACAGGGACGGGCGAAGCTGCTGGCGCAAGGGTTGCCGGCCGAACGGATAGAAGCCCGGGTAACGGCCGACATGCGCTATCTCGATCAGATATATGAGACCAACGTGCCGTTACCAGACCTGTCGCAGCAGGACGAGGACCTGCTGTCCAAGTGGGAGGCCAACTTCCACGAGCGGTATCAACGGCTGTACTCCTATCGTCAGGTTGACCAGGAGGTGCGTCTGGTAACCCTGCGCGTCACAGTGTTGGGGCGACTGCCGAAAATCGAGCGGCCTCACCATGGTGGCGGAGTAGACGTTACCGAAGCGGTGGAGGGCACCCGGCCGGTCTTCCTGGGTGAATGGCAAGATGTACCCGTCTATGCGACTGAAAAGCTGAAACCTGGCGCTACAATTTCCGGTCCGGCGGTCCTTGAGTCAGACTACACTACTATCCTCGTCGAGCCGCGCGATACCGCGACTATAGACCGATTCGGAGGAGTCGAGCTTCGGGTCGCCGCGGCCGTCCCGCTGCATCCGACCGACGAGAGGGACGAAGAGAAAGCTAACCCGGTGACGCTCGCCGTCGTCGAGCGCCGGCTGGAGTCGATTGCTCACGAGATGGCCGAGGTCATGCTGCGCACAGCCATGTCTCAGATCCTGGCCTCCGCTCGAGACTTCTCAACCGTGATCCTTGACGAAGGTGGGCAGATGCTGGCGCAGGGAGAGGGGCTGCCGGTACATATCAGCGCACTGCCAACGGCGGTCGAGGCCGTACGGGCGCATTTCGGAGAGGACATCCACGAGGGCGACCTTTTCATGCTGAACGACCCGTACTTCGGCGGTAGCCACCTCCCGGACATCACCGTGATCTGGCCCATTTTTCACGACGGAAGGCTCGTGTTCTTCTCCGTCAACCGCGCCCACCACGGCGACGTCGGAGGTAGTACGCATGCCGGCTACAACCCGGAGGCCACCGAGATCTACCAGGAAGGACTTCGCATTCCGCCCCTGAGAATCCACGAGAGTGGGACGCCCAAGATGGACGTACTACGGCTCCTCTCCGCCAACGTGCGAGAACCGGACCACTTTCTCGCTGATCTGAACGCCCAGATAGGCTCTGTCATGACGGCCGCCAGTCGCATCCAGTCGCTGATCGAGCGGTATGGTATGCGCCGGCTTAGCCTCTACGCCGCCGAGTTGCTTGATGCAACCGAGCGGCGGGTACGCGGGATGATTGCCGGCTGGCCCGACGGCGTTTACAAAGGGGAATCGCTAATCGACGACGACGGGTTCGACGACGAGAATATACCCATCAGAGCTACCGTGACCATCGACGGCGACTCGATGACCGTTGACCTGGGAGAGTCCAGTCCTCAGGTAACAGGCTTTCTCAACAGCTCGTACGCGAACAGCCGCTCGATGGTCCACACGGCGATCATGTACATGGCGCCCTCCGACGTGCCGAAGAACCAGGGGTCCATGCGGCCGGTCGAGGTGATCGCGCCCAAGGGCCTGATCGTAAACGCGACCCCTCCGGCGCCGGTCTGCATGAGCACCAGCCACTGTGCCGAGGAGATAATCGAGGTCATATTCAAGGCGATATCGAATGCTGTGCCCGAGGTCGTGAATGCCGGTTTCTCGCGCAGGCTGCGGTATGCGATTACGGGCATCGATCCGCGGACTGGTCGCAAGTTCATCTGGCCTTTCTTCTTTGCCCGTGGCGGGGGCGGAGCTTCGCGGGGCCACGATGGCTGGTCGAACGTCGGTGAGAGTACCGATGCCGGTGGCGTTCTCAGCCCGAGCGTCGAGATCACGGAAGAGAGGTTCCCGTTCTTCGTGAGAAAAAACGAAATGCTCGCAGATACCGGCGGCGACGGCAAATGGCGAGGCGGTCTGGGAGGGATATGCGAGATGGTCTACGAGGGCGATGGCGAGGCCCTGCTCAACATCGCCGGAGACGGTGTGGTGAACCCTCCGTTCGGGCTCTTCGGCGGCAAGCCTGGCACTACCCACATCTATAGCGTTATCTCAGATGGAGTCGAGCATGTGCTGCCCTCAAAGAAACTCGGTGTAAGAATCAAGCCGGGAGACACGATGGTCTGCCTGTCCGCCGGAGGGGGTGGTTACGGCGACCCCAGCGAGCGCGCGCCTGACCTGCGGGAGCGAGACCTTCGAAACGGCTACGTCACGGGCGCCGGGGACACGGATCGGGATCTTCCCTAGCGCTGCCGAGGCGGGACGCCTCACGCTATCAGGGCAAGAGCATGTAGGGGCGCACGGCGTGCGCCCGCCTCAAGACCGAACATGTTTCAGGCCTATCCGATCACCCTCACCTTAATCCTCTCCCATCGAGGGAGAGGAAAGGGAAAGGGCTCCCATTTGGTAGTCATGAGAACGTCGTTCTAGACAGCGAGATGCCGGATCGGGAACATGAACGAGATCGAGATTCGCAGCTACCGTGAATCCGACCAGGATGCCGTGGTCGACCTGTGGCGAGCCTGTGGACTTCTCGTGCCGTCGAACGATCCCGTGAAGGACATCCAGCGCAAGCTACGCGTCCAGCGAGACATGTTCCTGGTTGGGTCGCTCGGGACTCGGCTGGTGGCGACGGTTATGGCCGGCTACGAAGGCCATCGCGGCTGGATCAACTATCTGGCGGTCGCCCCAGACAGCCGGAAGGCTGGTTTCGGGCGTCAACTCATAGAGGCGGCGGAGGCGCGCTTGCAAGCGCTAGGCTGTCCCAAAATCAACCTCCAGGTCAGGACTTCGAACGCCGACGTGATCGAGTTCTACCGGCGAATCGGGTATTCGGTCGAGGACCGCGTCAGCATGGGCAAGCGTCTTGAGGAAGATTGACGCCGTGCTATTGTTTCGCGGATTGAGAGCGACTACCAGCAGACCTGGCAGTCAACGGCCTCTCGCCGGCTGAGTTGAGGCGCTACGAGGGGTGTGTTAACTTGTTTGTAAGGAGTTAGCGCTATGGGCGCCTACATTGCCAGACGCACGCTTCTTGCAGCGCTTACGCTGACATTCATCTCTATGTTCTCGTTCCTGATCGTCAAGCTGCCGGCGGGCGATTACGTAGACCAGATGGTCTATCATCAGGGACAGATGAGAGGGCGCGCTCTATCGATTGCAGAGGAGGCAGAGCTGCGGGAGTTTTACGGCCTGAACCGCGGCGCGTTTACGCAGTACTGGGGTTGGATCTCGGGGATAGTACTGCGCGGTGACTTTGGAACGTCCTGGAACCAGGACACACAGGTAGACATCACTAGGATCGTACACGAGAGATTGGGTGTGACGATCGCCCTGTCGGTCTTCACCATAGTGCTCACTTGGATCTTGGCGATCCCCATAGGGATCTACTCCGCGATGCGGCAGCACTCCGTCGGCGACTATGCCTTCACCTTTCTGGGCTTCACCGGGCTTGCGGTGCCAGACTTCCTGCTCGGGCTGCTGCTGATGTACCTTTTCCTGGCCTACTTCCACCAGAGCGTTGGCGGCCTCTTCTCGGGCGAGTATCAGACCGCGCCTTGGAGCTTCGGCAAGGTCTTAGACCTGCTTCAGCATCTGATCATACCGGCCATCGTCCTGGGGACGGCCGGTACAGCCGGACTGATACGCACCATGCGGAACAACCTGCTCGACGAGCTATACAAACCTTACGTTGTGGCTGCCCGGGCCAAAGGGCAGGCCAACTGGAAGGTCATCGTGAAATACCCCGTGCGGGTGGCAATCAATCCGTTCGTCAGCAGCATCGGAAGCATGTTGCCCGGGCTGGTGGGCGGGTCCGTGATCGTCTCGATAGTGCTTAGCCTGCCGACCCTCGGTCCCACGTTGTACGACGCCCTTAGGTTGCAGGACCAGTTTCTGGCCGGGACCATTATTCTGCTGCTGGCCGCCTTGACCGTCGTCGGCGTCCTGATTTCTGACCTGCTCCTCATGGTGGTCGACCCCCGCATCAGCCTGACCGGAAGCAAAAGGTAGTCTCTACCTGTTTAGCTCTTATCCCTTCTCCGAGGCGGGAGAAGGTTAGAGCCTGCCCTGAGTTTACCGAAGGGACGATGGCGAACCCCTAACTCTTGCGCTTCTCGGCGTTAGCAGGATAGGCCTCGTTAAGCGAACGCCCGGCCGCCAGCTCAGCCCTGACACGTGCCTCTTTCTTCTCTTGGTCGAAAGCCTCCTTGGCGGCCTCGGCGGCTACATGGGGAGGACAGACGACCAGGCCGTCCTCATCGCCGACGATCACGTCCCCGGGAATGACGGGGACCTCGCCGCATCGTACGGGTTCATCCCGCCCGACAGCCATCAACGCTCGGTCGATGCTATACCCATGGGTACCGATAGCGAAAACCGGCAGCCCAACTTCGCGGATAGCCGACAGGTCCCGGACGACGCCATCGGCGATTATACCGGCTCCACCTCGCTGGGCCACTCGAGTGGCGAACAAGTCGCCGGCGACGGCCGCCTCGCGGCTGCCTCCGGCGTCTACGACAAGAATTTCACCCGAGCCTATGTCCTCGAGGGCCATGCGGTACAGAGGCGGGGTAGGCGACTCGTACTGTGCCTCGAGCAGGTCCTCCCTACAGGGAATAAATCGCAGCGTGCGCGCCCGACCCACCGCGCGGTGGCCGGACCGGACCGCCATCGGCTGGATGCCGATCATGCTGGTGTTCCGAAACCCCATCTTGTAGAGCTGTCCGGCGAGCGTCGACGTTCCGACCTGTTTCAGCAGATCGAGCGTTTCCTGCGGGACATTTACATCTCTTCCGTTCACCTTAGCCTCCTGTCACCATCGCGCCGGCCTCTGTAGACACCCCCGACCGCGTGTACCATCCGTGACGAGGCTATCGTAGTATCGCGCACGAACGAGGTCAAGCTGATGCGCTCATTTCGGAACGCGATTGTAGCCTCGGCTGATACGAGGCGTAAGGGCTGTGTGCCAGGGGCAGGTCGGCTGTGGACGGAACCCGAAGTTTCGTCGCGCGACTGGTCGGTGGTCGTAACTTGGCGACGTCCTACGGCATCGAGGGTAACGAGAGAGCGTGCCACCGGTTGAGCGGCCAGAAGCTGACCCAGGCTCTGCCTACAACGTTCTGGTCTGGTACCGGCCCCCAGTCCCGGGAATCGTTGCTCGCCCGCCGGTTGTCGCCCAGTACAAAGTAGCTGTTTCGCCCGACGGCCTGCGGCTCCATGGTGGTCCTGTCCGGCTGGATGATATAGGGCTCGTCCAGCGCGACGTCGTCGATGAAGACCTGGCCTTGCCTGATCTCTACCGTCTCACCCGGCAGGCCGACGACCCGCTTGACGAACTCTCGTGTCTGGTCCTTGGGGAAGCGGAATATGATAACGTCACCGCGCCGCGGTGGACGGAACGGGAACAGATGCTCGTCGTCGGTAACGTCCCAAAAGGGGACCAACCTTGCGATGTCCCGAGGGTCGATTCGCAGGTATACGAGCTTGTTCACAAGAACGTACTCACCTGCCTTTAGCGTGGGGTCCATGCTCGACCCTTCGATCTGGTAATTGCGCACGCTGAACTGCAAAGCCAGGAAGATCATCAACGCGAGGATGACCGTCTCGAACAGTTCTCTGATTAGTGCTCTCATTATTCGCTGAACGCCTTGCTTCCATTATAACCCTCATTCTTTACCGCCGTCATACTGCCTGCTGGTGGGGTATCATTGAGCACGGCAAACGTTTCGGGACGGCCGGTCTTCGGGGCCCATGAATGGACGACCGAGCGGCGGAGCAGCAGGACGCTGACCTGGTGTCGCGGAGCAAGGACGGGGACCTGTCCGCGTTCAACCTGATCGTTGAGCGATACCAACGTCAGGTTTACAACGTTTCGGTCCGCATCCTCGGCGACCCCAGCGCTGCGGAAGACGTGACCCAGGAGGCGTTCATATCCGCCCACCGGGCGATCGGTCGCTTTCGCGGCGGGAGCCTCCGCGCCTGGCTTCTCCGCATCGCGTCCAACCGCTGCTACGATGCGCTGCGCACGATGCGCAGGCGCCCCGAACAGTCCCTCGACCTCTCTCTGGAGAACCCGGGATTTTCGGTCCCGGCTACCGACCGGTCTCCCGAGCAGGAGGCCTTGAACAGCGAGCTGCGTGGTGAAATTCAACGTGCCATAGGTACCCTGCCAGCCGACCAGAAGACAACCCTTGTCCTGGTCGACGTCCAGGGGCTCAGCTATGAAGAGGCGGCTCAGGCTACGGGCGCCACCCTTGGTACCGTCAAGTCCCGATTGAGCAGAGCACGCGTAGGAGTTCGAGACTCTCTAAGGGAGAATCCGGAACTTTTGCCGGGATAATTCCGTCAAGTACAGTAAGGGAGTGACAAATTGATCGGATTCCTGGGAATCGGTGGACATGACAGGCTCCGTACCCTGCTGTCTTCCTATGTCGACGGCCAGGTTAGCGACGCCGAACCCCGGCGTGTAGAGACGCACCTGACCGGATGCGACGAGTGTCGTAAAGACCTCGAAGACCTTAGGGCGACGGTTGGCCTGCTCAAGCGGCTCCCCGAGCTGGAGGTGCCGCGCTCGTTCGTACTTCACAGCGAGCCCGCCACGGTTCGTGATACCGGGACGTTTGTGTGGACCACGGGTCTCGCTACCTCGATGGCGGCTGTGGCGCTCGTGGCCCTGCTCCTTGGGGACGTACTCGGTCTTCTAACCCAGGCAGGCCGAATCGACGTGAGAGATGTGAGGGAGCCAACTGGTGTGTTGGCGGCCGCAGCCCCTGCTGCGGCCGTCGCTGCTCCCGCATCCGCACCTGCTCCGGCGGCAGCGCCTCTGGCGCCCGACTTACCCGCGTTCGCACTCGAGGCCCCCGCCGCACCAGAGGCTGCCGCTGCCCCTCGTGCCCCGCTCGCACGTGAGGCCCCGGCACCCGCTCAGCCCGTACCCGAACCCCGGGAGGCTGCGGTAGCCAGTCGGGCCGCCGCTCAGCCTGAGGCTGCTGCTGCCGCGATTGCTCCGGAGGCGGCACCCGAGGAGCCGGTCCCGGCGCCTCTGACAGCCGCGGCTCCTCCCGAACCTACGCCCGCGCTCGAGGCAGCTGCGCCCACGGCCGCTGCGGCAGTGGCTCCTGCTGAGGCAGCTGACTTCGCGGCTGCTGACCTAGCCGATGAAGAGCGGCAAGAAAGCGTGACTACCGAGAGTGAGGCCGCGCCGTCTGTCGCTGCCGCGCCGGAGGTCTTGAGCCTAGAACGGGACGAAGTGTCGATACCTGCCGAGAAGGCAGATGAAGGCGTCCGCGTTCCCTTATGGCAGCTTGAGGCGACTGCCGGTGCCGTTCTCGGCCTGTTGCTTTTGGCTACGATATGGCTGGCTCGCCGGAGACAGCAATGGCTCGGCTGAATAAACCCTGTTACTTGACTCGGTTGGAACCTTTTGGGCACGCACAGCGTCTATATATTATGGAGCGGCGAAATCTGAAACGGAATAAGATAAGGAGATACCACGATGAGGTTCAAAGGCGTCTTGGCAATCATAGGTCTTACGACAGTACTGGTCCTGGGGGTGGCGTGCAGCAACGGCGAGGCTGCTACGACGCCGGATACCGACTCCGAACCCACTTCGCCGCCGGCTGCCGTGGCTGATCCGACTGACACGCCCGGGCAGACGGAAGAGCCAGTAGTGACGGAGCCTGCGCCCGTTAGTGTGCCTTCTGCTCCTTCTGAGGGAGTGGTTTCGCCACCCGTCGTGTCGAGGCCGGCTCCCGCGCCCGCGATCGTCTCCCCAGTAAGGGGTGGAGCATCGGTTTCTCCGCTGCTGCAGTCCGCGAGCTCCCAGTCCGGCATCTGGGTGACGGGCCAGGGCTCGATAGCTCTCGCACCCGACCTGGCCGTGGTCAACATCGGCGTAGAGACCCGAGCCCAAACGGTCACGGTGGCTCGCGACCAGGCGGCGACCGCCATGGCTGCGATTGTGGACGCGGTTAAGGCCCACGGCTTGACCGACAGTGACATCCAGACCCGGTCGTTCAACATCTTCCCCAAGTACGACTTCATCGATCGAAGCCAGGTTTTCGTGGGGTACACGGTCAGCAACTCGGTCTCTATCAAGATCAGGGACCTCGATCAAGTGGGACCGATCATCGACTCCGTGGCCAATGCCGGCGGCGATGCCACCAGGATCAACGGCATCAGCTTCACGGTGGAAGACACCCGGCCCTACATGAATGACCTGAGGGGGGCCGCGGTCCAGGACGCCCAGGCCAAGGCCCAGCATTTCGCAGACCTCGCCGGGGTCGCGTTGGGTAACCTGGTCTACATCGCCGAGCTCGGCGGTCGTGGCCCGGTCGTGGCCCAGGACTTCGGCGCCCGCGGACTGGCCATCGAGGCGGCTGCAGCGCCGCCCACCTCCATCAGCGGTGGCGAGCTCGAGCTCAGTCTGAGCGTGCAGGCGGTCTACGACATTCAGTAGTCGTCCGCAGTAGCAACTGAAAAAAACAGGGAGCGCCCCCAATCTGGCATCGGGGCGCTCCCTGTTTGTCGACTGCTGTGAGGCTCTAGAAATCCGTAACCCCCTGTGCTTCCCCGTCCGACTCTACTTCAACGCGGACATCGCACTCGGACTGGGCGATAGGGCAGAACCTGCAGTCGTCGACGCTCGGGACTCGACGCGGTGGCTCAGACCCGCTGACCTTTCGGATCAATGCTGATAGGTTGGCCGCGAACGAATCGTCGACCGCGCTCGCGGGTATCGGCACTTCGTGGTCAGCGTAGGCAACCCTCCCGTCGAACACCATTCCCTTGTACTGCTGGAGGGCGAGAGGCACGGCCCACATGTAGATCATGACTTGAGTAGGATCGGACGCTTTTGGCCGGCTCGTCTTGACGTCTATGATGGTCCCGGTCTCCTGCTTCGTGGCGATAAGGTCCGGCTTCCCCCCAAGGGTCACCCCCGTTTTTTCACTTCGGAGTGTAAACTTGATTCTCTCGTAAAAAGTCTGTGCAGGTCGAATTAGAACAAACGTACCCACACCTGGGTACAATATACAGTCTCTGTTCCGTATACTACCCCAACATACGGTAGCGCTCAGATGTGCTAAATCGCTGGAACTTGCTCAAAACGGGTTTTTACGAGGGGATCAAACTTGTTCTGGCTCTCACTGAACACGTCATAGTTGTCAGCCTCGAGCCGGGGGCGGACCTCGTTCAGCAGGGCGGTGTGCTTGAGAGTCCATGCCGTGGAGTCGAAATCGTCGGGGACTCTGTCGTACACCTGGTTCTGCGCTCTGAACCATGCTGACCACTCGCACGAGCTCTCGCCCACTAGAAGCCTCGTCAGCCACGTGACCCAGATATACGGCGCACCATCCCGTGGTATAGGCATCGCTGACCTCTTTTCCTAGACTCCGGCCATTATATCAACGCTGCGGTACTCAGGCGCTCGACAAATGCTGCGGACGAGCCGTCTAGTATCTCTTTCTGAGCGGAGCGAAGAATCTGGGGAGGTGGGGCACCCGAACGGCAGATTGCGCGGGCTCCGCGCTGACTGCTACAATTCGCCCGATGACAGTCTGCCTCCCTACTGAGGAGAAAAATGGTACTCAGCGACCACACGATCAAAGAGGAGCTGGCGAAGGGCAGAATCGTTATCGATCCGCTCGGAGAGGGGTGCATTCAGCCTGCCAGCGTGGACGTTCACCTAGACCACAAGTTGTTGGTCTTTCGCAACTCGCGACGCCCGTTCATCGATGTCAGGGCAGAGCAAAGCGACCTGACTGATATGGTCGAGATTGAAGAGGAGCCGCCCTTCATGCTCCACCCGGGCGAATTCGTGCTTGCCAGCACGTTGGAGCATATCGAGCTGCCCGACGACTTGGTCGCTCGACTGGAGGGGAAGAGCTCTCTCGGGCGCATCGGGCTGCTTATCCACTCGACGGCTGGCTATGTGGACCCGGGGTGGAAGGGGCACCTTACCCTGGAGCTGAGCAACGTCGCGAACCTGCCGGTGACCCTCTACTACGGTATGAAGATCGGGCAGATCTCGTATCTGCGTCTTTCCACTCCTGCGGACAACTTGTATGGCTCCGAGGCCCTTGGCAGCAAATACCAGGGTCAGGCCGAGCCCACCGCCAGCCGGATGTACCGCGATTTCGGCAACAAAAGCCGTTAGGCCTGCCCGATGACCCACATGCGCCGCGCTGTGTCTTTGGCCGGTCGGGCCCTGGGGTCGGTCAGCCCAAACCCTGCCGTGGGCGCGGTCGTCGTCAACGATGGGGTAGTGGTCGGCGAGGGGTGGACACAGCCCCCTGGGCAGGCCCACGCAGAGGTAGTGGCCGTGCGACAGGCGGGCGAGAAATCCGCCGGAGCGGTCTTGTACACGACACTTGAGCCCTGTAACCACCATGGAAGGACTCCGCCCTGTACCGACGCGATCATCGACGCCGGTATCGCCGAGGTGCATGCGGCGGTGATCGACCCGAACCCACAGGTTACGGGCGGTGGCCTTGCACGCCTTAACGACGCGGGCATAAAGACTGTGGTGGGTGAGGACGATCAAGAAGCTCGTAAGGTCATCGAGGCCTATCTGAAGTTCATTGCCACGGGGCTCCCCTTCGTTACGGCAAAGTTCGCCATGAGCCTGGACGGCAAGATCGCTACGCGTACCGGCGACTCTAAGTGGATAAGCGGAGAGGATGCCCGGCGATATGACCACGGCCTCCGGGCCACTTCGGACGCCATCATGGCCGGAGTCGACACCGTCATCATAGACGATCCCCAGCTGACGGCTCGCGATGAAACCGGTAACCCGAATGACCGGCAGCCCCTCCGGGTCGTGGTCGACAGTCGAGGGCGGACGCCACCTAAGGCGAGATTGTTATCAGAGCCTGGCAGGACGTTGGTGGCCGTCGCCGGTCCGGACCCGGCCGACTATGCACGACTGGCTACCGCGCGTGCCGAGGTGGAGTCGGTCGGGGTCGATGAGAATGGGAGGGTCGACCTGACCGAGCTTCTCCGGCGGCTCGGGCGCGACAGGGACGTCACCAGCCTGCTGGCAGAGGGTGGTGGCACCCTATTAGGCTCGTTGTTTGACCTTGGCCTGGTCGACAAAGTGGTAGCGTTCGTCACTCCGACGATAATCGGCGGCCGGGCCGCCCCGTCCCCTGTTGCTGGAGTCGGGGTCGAGAGGATCGCGGACGCAATCCGCCTGAAACGCGTTGAGGTGATGCAGTTCGAGAACGACATGGCGTTCATCGGGTATTGCTAGTGCAGCACCAGAGAGCTGATTCGGTAACGAATCCGGTGCCCTCCCAGCACTGTAGGGGCAGGTTTCAAACCTGCCCTCCTACTCGCGATGGACCAGGCGAGGAAAATGTTTACCGGAATCGTTGAGGAGATCGGGGCAGTCGAGTCTGTTGACCAGAGCGGGCTGTCGATAGCGGCGTCAAAGATCATGGACGACCTCGTGCCCGGCAGCAGCATCAACGTCAATGGTGCCTGCCTGACCGTGACTTCTCGTGACGACTCCGGCTTCTCGGTCGACATCGTGCCGGAAACCCTCCGTCGCACCAGTCTCGGCTCTCTTCAGGCTGGCGACCCCGTGAACCTCGAGCGGCCCGTGCCCGCTGCAGGGCGACTGGACGGCCACATCGTCCAGGGACACGTCGATGGCACGGGTACGGTCGAGTCCGTAACGGCCGAGGGTGACGCGCTGCTGGTCAGGATAGTCGCTCCCCCGTCCATCATGCGCTACATTGTGGAGAAGGGTTTCATAGCTGTGGACGGGACTAGCCTCACGGTTGTAAACTGTGATGAAGAGGCGTTCGTGGTGACCGTCATCCCGTACACGAGGGACAACACCGTCTTGGGGTCGAGAAGCGAGGGTGATTTGGTCAACCTTGAGGTAGACATAGTCGCCAAATATGTGGAGCGTCTATCGCCAGGGACGCGAGCCAATGTCGAAGCCGGGGAGGGGTCGTGAACTACGAGGTGGAAGATATGTCGCAGATTTCTGTCGAACAGGCCATAGATGACATCAAGGCCGGTAAGCTTGTCCTCATCGTTGACGACGAGGACCGGGAGAATGAGGGCGATGTGATCGTCGCCGCTGAGAAGGTCACGCCCGAGGCCATCAATTTTATGGCCACGCACGCTCGTGGCCTGGTCTGCGTACCGATGATGGCCCAGCGCCTTCACGAGCTCAATCTACCCATCATGGTGCGGGAAAACACCTCTCACCTGGGCACGGGTTTTACGGTTTCGGTCGATGTCTTGGAAGGCACGACGACGGGCACGTCCGCTTTCGACCGTGCCACCACGGTTGGGGCTTTGATCGACCCCGAGACCAAGCCTGACGATCTGGGCCGTCCGGGGCACATATTCCCCCTCCGGTACACCGAGGGAGGCGTACTCGTGAGGGCAGGGCACACGGAAGCCACCGTTGACCTCGTCCGTATGGCAGGGCTTTATCCGGCCGGGGTATTGTGCGAGATCATGGCCGAGGATGGCTCGATGGCCCGCATGCCGGACCTGAGAAACTTCTCTCGGCAGCACGGGATCGGCATCGTGGCCGTCGCCGACATTATCACGTACCGTCTCGGCCACGAGAAGCTGGTCGAACGCGTGGCCAAGGCCCGCATGCCCACCACTCATGGAGAGTTCACAGCCGTCTCGTACCGAAGTGTGGTCGACAAGGATGAGCACGTGGCGCTGGTCATGTCAGACATATCGCCCGACGAGCCCACGTTGGTCAGGGTCCATAGTGAGTGTCTGACCAGCGACGTCTTCGGCAGCGTGCGGTGCGACTGCGGCGAGCAGCTGGACCTCGCGTTGGGGGCCATAGCACGTGAAAGTAAAGGAGTGTTCCTTTATATGCGCCAGGAGGGCAGGGGGATCGGAATTCACAACAAGCTTAAGGCGTACGACCTTCAGGACCATGGCCTCGATACCGTTGAGGCCAACATTCATCTCGGGTTCGCGCCTGACATCCGCCACTATGGCGTCGGTGCCCAGATCCTCGCGGACCTGGGGGTTGGCAAGATGCGGCTGCTCACCAACAACCCGAGGAAGGTCGTCGGCCTGGACAGTTTCGGCCTGCAGCTCGTGGAGCAGGTGCCGATCGTCGCCGAGCCGAATGAAGAGAACATCCGCTACCTGGAGACGAAACGCACGAGAATGGGCCACACCCTTGACTTCGTCGATTCAGCGGCCGAGGGCGGTGAGTGACGGCTGAGCTCGAGGGCAGCCTCGACGGCGAAGGACTCAAGATCGGGATCGTCGTCGCCCGATTTAACAAGTTCATTACCTCCCGGCTCCTGGATGGGGCAAAGGCGGCGCTGGCACAGCATGGGGTCCGAGAGCGGGACCTGACGGTCGCCTGGGTGCCGGGCTCCTTCGAGATCCCTGTCGTCGCCAAGAAGATGGCCGGGTCTCGCCGCCACGACGCCGTTATCTGCTTGGGCGCGGTGATCAAGGGAGAGACCGACCACTACCAACACATCGCGAGCGCGGCGGCTAGAGGCATCGCGGACGCGGGGCGTGAATCAGGCGTGCCCGTGATCTTCGGGGTGCTCACCACCGATACCGTCCAGCAGGCTGTCGACAGGGCAGGCGGTGAGAAGGGCGAATTCCTGGACGTGCCCCGCGAGGCGAGTAAGCCTCACGGCAACGTCAAGAACGCTGGGGTTACGCACGGCAACGCCGGCTATAGCGCTGCCGGCGCCGCCATCGAGACCGCGAACCTCCTGCGCGACCTTGACTCAATCTAATCCACTTCCTCACTTTGCCCACGAGGTCGCCTCCGACTGTCTCCCTGAGCGGAGCGAAGGGCCTGGGGAGGGGTGGTCCCTATCTAGCTGCCGCCCCAGATGCCACCTAAGCCTTGTCCCTATCCTAGTGTCTACGTTCATCCTCCTGTCCGCAGCCTGCGGCACCCTGCCGGCCTCGCCGACCCCCGCGGCCGCACATACTACCACTCCGATACCTGCTCCGACGCCGGACACGGCCCCGGCGGCTAATCAGGCTGCTCTACCCCCGGCCCCGACCATCGAGGTGACGATAGCCGGACAGGTGCAGGCGACCACTGAAGCTGTGCCAACAGCTACTCCCTCTTCTTCCCTCGAACCCACGGCCTCGCCCACACCCGAACGCACCGCTCTACCGTCGCCAGAGCCTACCATCACGCTGACTCCTTCACCGACGGTGGTGGCCCCCGACAGCGGGACTCCGACACAGGCCACCCCACGGGTTGTTCGTCTTATTCGTTCGTTGGCCACCGTCTACTACCAGGTAAGCGGCACTACGACCCAGGATATCTTTGATTCGGTCAAGGCCAATGGACCGGTCTTCGGCGAAGAAACCCAGGGGCACTTTATGTCCGGCCTCACTGAGAGCAATTCATCGTACAGAGTCGAGTTCTTGGATCGCGGTGAGTCATGCGACCTCCAGTCAGTGACGATCAACCTGGACTTTATCGTGACCCTACCGGAACACTCTGACCTGTCGAGCCTAAGCGACCTTCAGCCGGGCCGATGGCAGGACTTTGCGGAGGCGGTGGCGGTCCACGAGCAGACCCACGTAGACATCTACGAAGAGGGAATCGAGGTGTTCAGAAGCGGTGTGGAGAGTCTCCCGGAGACGTTCCCAGACTGCCGCGCACTGGAGGCGCACGTGTCGTCGGTCTGGGACCTCGAGAGCACTCTGACAGACCAAAAACAGGAGGGCTTCCATGAGTCGGAGGCGCGCCTTTCTGAAAGCTTGCGAGGGCCCGTGCAGCAGCTGATCGACGCCAACGAGCTGGAGCTGGCTGAGCTTCAAGCCGATCTTAACGAGCTCTCTTCGGCAACTGACGATCTCAAGATCCAGATCGATGACCTTGAGGTGTCTATGCAACCCTATGATGCTGGGATCGCCGCCATCAAAGAGCAGTACCCGGACCTCGTGCTGCCGTCGGAAACATTCGACGAATACGAGCGGCTATTTGAGGAGTTGAACAGGCTCAATGATCTCCGCAACGGAGTGATTATCCGGATGAATGAGATGGTACCCAAAAACTAGACAACTGGCTAAGAGAGAGTCCAGCTCCTAAAATAACCGGCAACTAACCGACGTGGAGGAGCAGGACATGAAGCAGACGAGGAATAAGCACAGTCCGGCGTTCAAGGCCAAGGTGGCCTTGGCCGCCCTTGCGGGGGAAGAGACCATCGCCCAGCTGGCCAGCCGATTTGAGGTCCATCCCAGTCAGATTCACGCCTGGAAAAGGGCCCTGGCGGAAGGAGCCCCGGAGCTATTTGCCACCAATCAGAAATCCCAGGAGAAAGCCAAGGAAGCTCAGATTAACCACCTCTACCGGCACATCGGCCAGCTGAAGGTGGAACGCGATTTTTTGTCGGAAAGGTCCGGTCTATGAGTCGCAGCATACGGCGAGCCATGATAGACCGAGACCACCAGCAGCTGTCTTTGGTGCGTCAATGTATCCTGCTGGACGTCAGCCGGGCCTCGGTGTACTACCGGCCGGTACCGACCAGGGCAGAAGACCTGGAGTTGATGGCCCTGATGGACCGTCAGTATTTGAAGACCCCCTTCTACGGCTCCAGGAAGATGAAGGCCTGGCTGCTGCAACAGGGCTATCTGGTGAGCCGAAAAAGGGTTCGAAGGCTGATGCGGTTGATGGGTCTGGAAGCCATCTACCGGCGTCCCAACACCAGCAAACCAGCGCCGGGACACCGGATCTTTCCCTATCTGCTGAAGGGAGTGGAGGTTAATCGGGTCGACCAGGTCTGGGCCGCGGACATCACCTACATCCCCATGCCGAAGGGCTTCCTGTACCTGGTGGCCATCATGGACTGGCACAGCCGGCACGTGCTGGCCTGGAAGCTCTCCAACACCATGGACACCAGCTTCTGCGTGGCGGCGTTGGAGGAAGCCCTGGGTAAGGGACGACCGGAGATATTCAACACCGACCAGGGGAGTCAGTTCACCAGTGAGGCCTTTACCCAGACGTTGCAGGAGCAGAGGGTCCAGGTCAGCATGGATGGTAAGGGTAGGTACCTGGACAACATCTTCGTGGAGCGGCTGTGGCGGAGCATCAAGTACGAGGAGGTGTATCTGAAAGCTTACCAGACCGTCGCCGAGGCCCGAACTGGGATCAATGCCTACCTGGAGTTCTACAACCGGCAGAGGCCTCACCAGGCTTTGGGCTACCGGACCCCAGCAGAGGTGTACCAACATGGCCAGGAAGAAAGGGGAGCAGCAGCTGAAGAAGCAGGGCTGCCATCGGGCTTGGTGAAACCTAGCGCAGGGGTGGGAGACTCTCTTAATTTAGCCCTCGTGCTGTCTTAATAATGGGGTCCACCTTAGTTCCGGTGAACGGACAATGTTTTCCGAGCCACTATGTCGCATCGGGGCGAGGAATCCGGGGTGGGGTCTCATATCCTGAATGGGTCGGCCTGTTTCAAGAACGCCCAGCCGTCCCAGGCCCTTCACGGAGTTTATCCTGAGCCAGCCGAAGGGTTCAGGGAGACATGTGCTGCGCTTTTCATCCACCAGGGTGCCGCAGGCACCAGCACGGACGATCCTGATCTCCAGCGGACGGCCCTTGACATTGAAACCCGCGTTCAGCAAAGGTTCTGTTGCAGTGAGAACCGGCAGTCGACTACGGAGGTTCAACCATGGCGGGACAAATCGAAGGCCCCAGGGGCGCGAGGGAAGGGGAGCTCGAGAAACCGTCCTTGTTCAATCGGGACAGCGTCGACAACGTTCGCGTTTTCGTTGACAACGGCAAGGTCGTATCTCATCAAGAGTTCTACGTCCGCGAGGTGTCGATTCTCGGCTGCAAGATACGGCTGGGAAGCATAGGCGGTGTAGATACGCTGCGTGAGTACCGAAAAAGGGGCTTCGCGACCGAGTTGTTCGACGATTGCACGGAAAGAATGGACGCGGATGGTGCGGACCTGATGCAGGTCTCAGGCGACCGCGGACTGTACAGGCGTGGTGGCTGCAAGAGAATCGGGGACGTGTGCTATTTCAGGATTACAAAGGAGGACGTACCCGCTGGAGGAGATGTTGAAGTTAGACCCTACGAGGAGGGTAGTCTTGCGGGTGTAATCGAGGCCTATCAGAGAGAGCCGGTAAGGTTCTCTCGTTCGCTCTCAGATTTCGCCTTGATGGCCAATCGCCCTGCTCCATACACCCACGGCAAGGGAGAGATCTTCACGCTCCATGAGGACAACCGGCTGGTCGGATACGTCGTTGCAAGTACGGGCGACCCGTGGTCTATCGCGATTCTGAGCATCGGGGAAGAGTTCCCGACCTTCCGGCAGTCCTATTGGGAGGACAAGACTGCAAAAGACGTACCCCTGACGTTAGGTAGAGTCATCGAATACGCTGGCATGCGAACTGCCATACTCCAGTCGATCGGTCCGCTGTTTGCAAGATACGGTCTCGAAGAGCTGAATTTCTTCGTCCCTTCTCACGATACCGAGCTCGTGCGTCTGCTCAAGGATACGGGAGCACAGTTCACCTACAACGACTCCGCGGCCGGGACCTTCAAGATGGTGAATTTCCCACGGTTCATGCAGAAACTTCATCCATACATGGAAGAGCGTCTGAGTCGGGAGGAAACAGACTCACTTCAGTTCGAGCAGACGAACGGCAGCCCGAGGGCGGAAGACCGGTTCACGGTCCGCCTTGGCGACGAAGAGTTGGTCACCAGCGACATTGAGCATCTAGTATTCGGGACCCATGAAAAGAAGTGGCCAGAGATACAGGGAGAAAAGCTGGCGTCGGTAATCGAGCGGCTATTTCCCGTCCCCCTCGTCTGGCACGGAATGAACTCGATCTGATCCGCGCGCCACGGCAGGTCTGTCATGGGCCGGACCGTCTGAGAGGATGTTCTTACTCTGCTTATGGTTGGCCACCGCATTCAGCAAGAAAGTCGTGCCTTCCGGTTCTACGACAACCGCGAAAAGTACCTGCTATTAGTGGCGACCTGCAACGAGAAGCAGATCATAGCCGAACGGGTCGCGATGGATATCAGGGCCTTGCAACCCGTTTCTCCAGTGCTCCGGGTCTTCGACGCCGACATGGGCGATGCCACCGTACTCACTCGGGTCATGCGGTACCTCCATCACAGCTTCCCAACTCTGCCGATGCTTGTCGTCGGTAAAGAGATAAGCCAAGAGGACGTACGAATCAGTTTGGAGAAAATGGCGGACCGCTTCCATGAACATCCGTTAACGGTGCTGGCGCTGACTAACATGTTCTATTCGGAGGCCCCTCGTCTCTATCCCAGGTCTGAAGCAATGCAGGAAAAGCTCAATTGGCTTGAAGTTCCTCTCGAAGGGGATAGTGCATATGAGTTCGACCAGCAGATCGTGGTCCTCCAAGACCGGTTGCGGGACTGGTGGCAGACTGTGAATTCTCAGCACGGGGGCCTAGCGTATAATGCCAGCGGAAGGGGGCAGTAGGCCAACGCCGCAAGGGTTCACCTCGGATTTGCAGAGACTTCAACAAATGTTCACGATCGGCCACCGAAAGTACGAGTAACTCGATAAAATGAACCCCCTGGACTGGATCCACCAGACATTCCGAGATCACGCCCGAGATGATGTGTGCAGAGCGCTTCAAGAACTCGGCGTCAGAGCTGAGTTGGCGGATTGAGGTGGTACCCAAAAACTAGACAACTGGCTAAGAGAGAGTCCAGCTCCTAAAATAACCGGCAACTAACCGACGTGGAGGAGCAGGACATGAAGCAGACGAGGAATAAGCACAGTCCGGCGTTCAAGGCCAAGGTGGCCTTGGCCGCCCTTGCGGGGGAAGAGACCATCGCCCAGCTGGCCAGCCGATTTGAGGTCCATCCCAGTCAGATTCACGCCTGGAAAAGGGCCCTGGCGGAAGGAGCCCCGGAGCTATTTGCCACCAATCAGAAATCCCAGGAGAAAGCCAAGGAAGCTCAGATTAACCACCTCTACCGGCACATCGGCCAGCTGAAGGTGGAACGCGATTTTTTGTCGGAAAGGTCCGGTCTATGAGTCGCAGCATACGGCGAGCCATGATAGACCGAGACCACCAGCAGCTGTCTTTGGTGCGTCAATGTATCCTGCTGGACGTCAGCCGGGCCTCGGTGTACTACCGGTCGGTACCGACCAGGGCAGAAGACCTGGAGTTGATGGCCCTGATGGACCGTCAGTATTTGAAGACCCCCTTCTACGGCTCCAGGAAGATGAAGGCCTGGCTGCTGCAACAGGGCTATCTGGTGAGCCGAAAAAGGGTTCGAAGGCTGATGCGGTTGATGGGTCTGGAAGCCATCTACCGGCGTCCCAACACCAGCAAACCAGCGCCGGGACACCGGATCTTTCCCTATCTGCTGAAGGGAGTGGAGGTTAATCGGGTCGACCAGGTCTGGGCCGCGGACATCACCTACATCCCCATGCCGAAGGGCTTCCTGTACCTGGTGGCCATCATGGACTGGCACAGCCGGCACGTGCTGGCCTGGAAGCTCTCCAACACCATGGACACCAGCTTCTGCGTGGCGGCGTTGGAGGAAGCCCTGGGTAAGGGACGACCGGAGATATTCAACACCGACCAGGGGAGTCAGTTCACCAGTGAGGCCTTTACCCAGACGTTGCAGGAGCAGAGGGTCCAGGTCAGCATGGATGGTAAGGGTAGGTACCTGGACAACATCTTCGTGGAGCGGCTGTGGCGGAGCATCAAGTACGAGGAGGTGTATCTGAAAGCTTACCAGACCGTCGCCGAGGCCCGAACTGGGATCAATGCCTACCTGGAGTTCTACAACCGGCAGAGGCCTCACCAGGCTTTGGGCTACCGGACCCCAGCAGAGGTGTACCAACATGGCCAGGAAGAAAGGGGAGCAGCAGCTGAAGAAGCAGGGCTGCCATCGGGCTTGGTGAAACCTAGCGCAGGGGTGGGAGACTCTCTTAATTTAGCCCTCGTGCTGTCTTAATAATGGGGTCCACCTTAGTTGCCTCAAGAGCCGTTGGAGGGCTTAGCAATGGGGCGGCGGCGCTTGGGGGTCAACCTGGTGAGCCTTATTGTTACGCTGCGAGAAGAGGGGCGGCTGCCGGTGAGGAGCATCCAGTGGTACCTGCAAACGGTACATCAGTTGGAGCTGAGCGTGGGCGCCATCATTGACGTAGTACACGCCACGGCCCAACGGGCCCAACCGGTAGTGGCTGAGATGCTGGAGCGCATACGTGGCTCTCCGGTAGTGCATGCGGATGAGACCGGCTGGCGGCAGGATGGGGCCAACGGCTATGTCTGGACCTTCAGCACTCCCACGGAGCGATACTTCCTACGCCGTGGCCGCGGCAAGGGTGTGGTGGACGAGGTGTTGGGCGAGTCCCCCGGTCAGGGCGAGAGCAGACTCTTCAGCGGAGTGCTGGTGAGTGACTTCTACGCTGCATACAGTCACTACCCCGGCCTCAAGCAGCGCTGCTGGGTAAACCTGTTGCGGGACATCAATGAGCTTGAGGCGTTGTACCCTCAAGACATGGGCCTCGCCCTATGGGCTACAGCGGTGCGCCAACTCTATGACCGGGCAAAGGCGTGCACTGACGCCCGCAGCCGACCGGCGTCTGGCTCACACCCGTCAGCGTCTCCCAACCAGTTGATGCTGGAGAAACTTCTGCTGTCGCTGTGCCAGCCCTTCTCCAACGACGATACTGCGCCTCAAGCCAAGCTCTGCCGGCGCATAGAACGGTTCATCAAGGAACTGTTCGTCTTCGTTTCCCACCCGGGTGTGCCACCCGAGAACAATGCGGCTGAACGGAGCTTACGGCACCTGGTGGTCAGCCGTAAGATCAGCGGCGGCACTCGCTCTGAACGGGGCACCAACACCAAAATGGCTCTCGCATCCCTCTTTGGCACCTGGAGGGCCAACGACCTTAACCCACTCCTCCACTGCCGCAACCTGCTCGTTTCCCCTCAACTCTGAACAGTTACACTGGCTGCGGTACCGATCACCCATGGGGATCAGATCGCGGGCAGCTACCGGGCCGAAGGGACGAATCCTCCGGATAATCGGACCTCGTATTCGGGTGAGGTTGTCGTGTCAAGCCGGGAGGATGGAATCGTGAGGGTAAGCTGGACCATCCAAACAGACCGGTGGACCGGAATCGGCACGATCACGGAAGAAGGCGAGCTCTTCGTAACATATACAGGGGCGTTCGCCGGGGCCGGGACCTGGGTGCTCAGATCTGACGGAAACTTGTACGGCATTTGGCATCTAGTCGGGGACACCGACATAGGCACCGAGGTGTGGCTGAGAAGCGAGGCATCTCAGGCCGAGTTGTTGCGGCCACCGATCTGAGGGTACAAGCTGTTGTTGCCAACTTTGAAGAGCGCGTGCCGGGACTTAGGTAGCTAACAAGAACCTTGAATATTCCCATATTGGCGAATGGTCATGGCATCACGCGGTAAGTCGGCTCGCGAAGTCCAGGAAGAGATCGAACGGGCTCTGCGCAAACGACAGACCGGCTTGTCCAGATACTGGCCCTTTCTCGTAGGAGGGATTGCCGGTGCGGTTATCGCACTTCCACTTGCCATAGGGATGGCCGCTCTGTTTCAAACGGGAGGCCTTCCATTCACTCCTGATCGGGAAGCCGAAACTACTTCTCTCGAGACCGATACAGGGTTAGCTTCGGAAGTGCCCGCCCCCTTAGGCCCGCTGAAGGTAGAGGCAGTCTACTGCTGGCATCGTGACTCCGACTCCACCGAGCGCCTGAGGTTCGTTATCTACAATCCTACCGATAAGGAGTGGACGGTTCGAGTCCCGCACGGTCCTGTACGTGTTGGCGCTCGTCAGGTCGAGTCTAGCGGCGATTTGGACTTGACTGCCAACGCGGCGAGCTCTGACACGGATCTCGTACCGGAGTGTAAATACAAGTTCCTTATCGAAGAAGGCGAGCTAACCGCGACATCCAATCCCACGTTGACCGTCACGGAGATCAAGGGTCTCCAACTCGAATCTCCCCAGGCCGAGTCGCTGGAACTGGTGGACCGCCTGTTCGATGACCTCGAGGCTGCGGACCTGGACTCGATAGAAAACTACTTGGACCCGATTGAGCTCAGAGTTGATGTCGTTGCACTGATCGCCTGGCGATCTACCATAAGGCCGGTACGGGTTGAGGTTGCGCGTTGCTCCCCAGAGTTCTCTGTGTCAGACCCGACAGCTAGAATTCGAGAACCCTTATTCACCGCCGATTCTTGGCTATGCGACCTCTCGGTTCAGTACGTGAGTACCTCGGTTGATAATCCAAGCTCTGGGGCGTGGACTGTGAAGGTCAGACAGGACTTGACGACGGCTAAGCGGGTTGTTATTCCCTCGAATCCGTAATCAGAACTCAGGCCGACGGAAGGACAGTCCCCAGCGAGAGGAGGTTGAGGTGCAGGGCTGCGGCCACAGAGGTTCCACGACTTACGTCACGCCTGTGCCAGTCTACTGCTCGCGCAGAACCTACATCTTCGGGTAGTCATGGAGACGCTAGGCCATTCAACCATCAGCTTGACTATGAACACCTACTCGCACGTACTACCGGCAGCGCAACGTAAAGCCGCGAGCAAGATGGGAGAACTGCTCGAAGGGTTACAGGGCAGCTGAACTCCAGTGGCTGTCAAACGCCTAGTTGGAGTGTTTCCCGCCCGTCCAACGAACGGCGCTTAGCTGTCTATAGACTGGTGCCCAGGAAGGGACTCGAACCCTCACTCCCTTAACGGGAAGCGGATTTTAAGTCCGCCGCGTCTACCGTTCCGCCACCTGGGCGATAGTCCCTGACGTAGTGGGCCGTCGCATAAAGAGCTGCGCGATCGCTGTGCAGGCCCGGCGCCACTATAGTCGGCATCGACTTGCCAGTCAACGTACTTTCCCCTGCTCTTGCCTGGCCGGTGGGCTCGGCACCTGGGGCCGTGGACACGATGCTATACTCCGTCTCATCGAGAACGGTGGGGAGGCTGCCGAGGGGCGGGGCGACACCACGAGACGATGACCAGCGATCGAAAGGAGCCCGCATGGAGAACACTGACGTAAAACAGCTCTGGGGAGTCGATTTCCGGGTCGTGCCGCAGGGGCTGGCGGAAGATGAGGTGGTCTCGTTCGTCGACAAGCTGATGAAAGAGTCTCGCACCGCCGGGGACGAGCAAGAGCGTGCGGCATCCTTACATAGACTGGCCGAGCAGACCGTCGTGGAGGCTGACAAGCTGGCGGAAAGCATCAAGCAGCAGGCGACGGAAGAGGCCGAGGAAGCAGCCGCGAGGATCGCCGCCGATTCCGAAGAACAGGCGACGGTACAGTCCCAGCGGATCATAAAGAAGGCAGAGAGAGAGGCGGCCGCCCTGTCCAACGCCGCCGGCTCCAAGTCAGAGAAAGAGGCCCAAGAGGTCATAGCCAGGGCCCGCGCAGAGGTCCAGGAAATACTCCAGGACGCCAGAGATAAGGTAGTCAGCATGGAGGCCGAGGCGAAGCTGGAGGCCGAGTACCTGATTCGAAGAATGACAGTCAAGTTTGTCGAAGAGATCAGGTCCGTCGTAACGGAAACTTCCAATAACCTACTCCCGAGCCTGGAGGCGGAGATTTCCAAGTCTGGCGAGACCGCCATGCTGTCTGACGGCGGAGACGCTCAGCCGGCCATCGCTCCAGCTCGGCGCAGACCGAAATCCTCCTCCTCCTGATAGGTAGACGACTTCGGCTGACGGGACAAACGACTTCTCGCGATACATTCTTGCAGGCGGACCCGACCGATGGACGGCTGCGGGCACCTGAGTAGCGTATGCCCCACATTTTCCGATGAGCTCTGATAAGGTCCACAATCTGTGGGGACACGACTTTCGCGTAGTGTCCCAGGGACTATCGGAAAAAGACGTCACCGTCTTCGTCGAGAAGCTCATGAGTCAGCACCGCGAGCGCCTCAAACACTTGGACCACGTCGACGCCTTGCGCGAGCTCGCCTCTGAGACCATCGGAGAAGCCGAGCAGCTTGCCGCCGGCATAAAGGAAAAGGCGAAGAAGGAGTCGGAGGCTGAGTCCCTGAGAATAGTCGCGGAAGCCAAGAAGAGGGCCAAGGAGCTCCTGGCAGAGGCTGACCACGTGCACAGGGACAAAGTCAAGGCGGCAGCCCGGATGGAAGACGCGGTCGCGGAAGCGGAGCGGCGCAGGAAGGCTTATCAGCAGAGAAACGCCGAGATCAAATCTTCACTCAGGGCCCTGAAAGCGGCGGCCGTCCGCGAGCTGTCCGACAGGATGCCGTCCCACTACATAGGTAAGCACCTTCATCAGGGCATACATTTCGTGCCCGCGTTTGAGAGCTTCATAAGGCAAATCGAAGTCGAGCTGGCACGAGACGAGGGAGAAGACGGCCCCGCCCCCCAGCGATAGACGGTCACCTCAGCTATGTCGAACGCCGCGCCAGTATCGACTGAGGTGGTACCCAAAAACTAGACAACTGGCTAAGAGAGAGTCCAGCTCCTAAAATAACCGGCAACTAACCGACGTGGAGGAGCAGGACATGAAGCAGACTAAGGTGGACCCCATTATTAAGACAGCACGAGGGCTAAATTAAGAGAGTCTCCCACCCCTGCGCTAGGTTTCACCAAGCCCGATGGCAGCCCTGCTTCTTCAGCTGCTGCTCCCCTTTCTTCCTGGCCATGTTGGTACACCTCTGCTGGGGTCCGGTAGCCCAAAGCCTGGTGAGGCCTCTGCCGGTTGTAGAACTCCAGGTAGGCATTGATCCCAGTTCGGGCCTCGGCGACGGTCTGGTAAGCTTTCAGATACACCTCCTCGTACTTGATGCTCCGCCACAGCCGCTCCACGAAGATGTTGTCCAGGTACCTACCCTTACCATCCATGCTGACCTGGACCCTCTGCTCCTGCAACGTCTGGGTAAAGGCCTCACTGGTGAACTGACTCCCCTGGTCGGTGTTGAATATCTCCGGTCGTCCCTTACCCAGGGCTTCCTCCAACGCCGCCACGCAGAAGCTGGTGTCCATGGTGTTGGAGAGCTTCCAGGCCAGCACGTGCCGGCTGTGCCAGTCCATGATGGCCACCAGGTACAGGAAGCCCTTCGGCATGGGGATGTAGGTGATGTCCGCGGCCCAGACCTGGTCGACCCGATTAACCTCCACTCCCTTCAGCAGATAGGGAAAGATCCGGTGTCCCGGCGCTGGTTTGCTGGTGTTGGGACGCCGGTAGATGGCTTCCAGACCCATCAACCGCATCAGCCTTCGAACCCTTTTTCGGCTCACCAGATAGCCCTGTTGCAGCAGCCAGGCCTTCATCTTCCTGGAGCCGTAGAAGGGGGTCTTCAAATACTGACGGTCCATCAGGGCCATCAACTCCAGGTCTTCTGCCCTGGTCGGTACCGACCGGTAGTACACCGAGGCCCGGCTGACGTCCAGCAGGATACATTGACGCACCAAAGACAGCTGCTGGTGGTCTCGGTCTATCATGGCTCGCCGTATGCTGCGACTCATAGACCGGACCTTTCCGACAAAAAATCGCGTTCCACCTTCAGCTGGCCGATGTGCCGGTAGAGGTGGTTAATCTGAGCTTCCTTGGCTTTCTCCTGGGATTTCTGATTGGTGGCAAATAGCTCCGGGGCTCCTTCCGCCAGGGCCCTTTTCCAGGCGTGAATCTGACTGGGATGGACCTCAAATCGGCTGGCCAGCTGGGCGATGGTCTCTTCCCCCGCAAGGGCGGCCAAGGCCACCTTGGCCTTGAACGCCGGACTGTGCTTATTCCTCGTCTGAGGTGGTACCCAAAAACTAGACAACTGGCTAAGAGAGAGTCCAGCTCCTAAAATAACCGGCAACTAACCGACGTGGAGGAGCAGGACATGAAGCAGACGAGGAATAAGCACAGTCCGGCGTTCAAGGCCAAGGTGGCCTTGGCCGCCCTTGCGGGGGAAGAGACCATCGCCCAGCTGGCCAGCCGATTTGAGGTCCATCCCAGTCAGATTCACGCCTGGAAAAGGGCCCTGGCGGAAGGAGCCCCGGAGCTATTTGCCACCAATCAGAAATCCCAGGAGAAAGCCAAGGAAGCTCAGATTAACCACCTCTACCGGCACATCGGCCAGCTGAAGGTGGAACGCGATTTTTTGTCGGAAAGGTCCGGTCTATGAGTCGCAGCATACGGCGAGCCATGATAGACCGAGACCACCAGCAGCTGTCTTTGGTGCGTCAATGTATCCTGCTGGACGTCAGCCGGGCCTCGGTGTACTACCGGTCGGTACCGACCAGGGCAGAAGACCTGGAGTTGATGGCCCTGATGGACCGTCAGTATTTGAAGACCCCCTTCTACGGCTCCAGGAAGATGAAGGCCTGGCTGCTGCAACAGGGCTATCTGGTGAGCCGAAAAAGGGTTCGAAGGCTGATGCGGTTGATGGGTCTGGAAGCCATCTACCGGCGTCCCAACACCAGCAAACCAGCGCCGGGACACCGGATCTTTCCCTATCTGCTGAAGGGAGTGGAGGTTAATCGGGTCGACCAGGTCTGGGCCGCGGACATCACCTACATCCCCATGCCGAAGGGCTTCCTGTACCTGGTGGCCATCATGGACTGGCACAGCCGGCACGTGCTGGCCTGGAAGCTCTCCAACACCATGGACACCAGCTTCTGCGTGGCGGCGTTGGAGGAAGCCCTGGGTAAGGGACGACCGGAGATATTCAACACCGACCAGGGGAGTCAGTTCACCAGTGAGGCCTTTACCCAGACGTTGCAGGAGCAGAGGGTCCAGGTCAGCATGGATGGTAAGGGTAGGTACCTGGACAACATCTTCGTGGAGCGGCTGTGGCGGAGCATCAAGTACGAGGAGGTGTATCTGAAAGCTTACCAGACCGTCGCCGAGGCCCGAACTGGGATCAATGCCTACCTGGAGTTCTACAACCGGCAGAGGCCTCACCAGGCTTTGGGCTACCGGACCCCAGCAGAGGTGTACCAACATGGCCAGGAAGAAAGGGGAGCAGCAGCTGAAGAAGCAGGGCTGCCATCGGGCTTGGTGAAACCTAGCGCAGGGGTGGGAGACTCTCTTAATTTAGCCCTCGTGCTGTCTTAATAATGGGGTCCACCTTAGTCTGCGTCTCCGGCTCGTCTTCCCGGCACCTCTAAAAAGACCGCCCAGGTACTCTTCCTAAGCTCCTACCTCGCTAGGTAGTTGGACAATACCAGACGCTCATTTCTCGCACGGTGTACGCTGTTGCCTCGTGCTACACGTCTCTGGCCCGCGTACCTGCCATCGTTCGAGTAGGATGGGCCCATGACAGCCAGGTCTCGGTTCTTCGTTGTATCGGTACTAATGCTGGCGCTTCTGGCATTGGTCGTGGAAGGGCGTGCATACGCCAACGGACGGGTCGTGCGGTTCGTGCGGCAGGTCGCCGGACCCTACGAGATCGCCCTTGGCACGATTCCGCCAATCCCCGCACCGGGCGCACTACATCTCACGATGACGGTCGCCAACGCGTCTTCCAAAAGCTATGTCCTCGACGCCGAGATCGCCGTCACAGGAAAGAGTCCGGAGAGCGATTCTTCTGGGCTTGGGCCTCTCTCTGCCACGCACAACCCGGAGGATCCGACCTTCTACGATATAAACACGACGGTCGATCGGGAAGGTACCTGGTTGTTCACGGTCGCCGTGTCGAGCGACCTTGGGGAAGCGTCGGCCGACTTCCCGATAGAGGTCCGCAAGGCTAACCCGTTGGCGGGCATCGCCACGCTGCTTCTCCTCGTGGCGCTGCTCACTATAATAGGCCTGTCGGCATGGACGTATCTTCGCGACTGGGGGAAAACCAGAAAACGGAAAAAGAGAGGCAGGTCTTGAACACTAACACCTCTCCAATTTGTCTCCCTGAGTCCCGATTCGGCCCCGATGCCGCATCGGGGGACGAAGGGCCTGGGGTGGGGTCTTATAGCTATCCAGCTCCACCCCAGATACTTCACCCGCCTCAGACGGGTTCAGCATGACATTTGAAACGCAATTTAGGAGGCCAAATTGAAAGCGAAACTGTTCATTGGCCCCGCTCTCGTCGTCCTGGCACTGCTAGTCTCCATCGCAATGCTTAGCGGATGTGGCGGCCCGGAGGGGCAAGACAGAGAATTCGACTTGACCTTCGAGCACGCGGGCCTAGAGCCAACAGTTGTCAAGGTCGACCACCGGGACAATGTCACGCTCCGCATAGATTCCGACGAGTACGGGACATTTCACCTTCACGGCTATGACATAGAGTTGCACTTAGACCCTGACGATACCGCCACAATGGAGTTCAAGGCCAATGCTACCGGGCGCTTCAAGATCACCTTCCACCGAGCCGAAGAAACACATGAAGAGGGCGGAGACGAAATTGAGCACGGGGAAGAGGACGAGCACACCGAAGAGGAGAAGGAGATAGCTTCGTTGGAGGTGCTCCCCAGGTAAGGGGCGTCGAATGTCCTCACGCAGGCTAGTTTCTGCCCTCGCTATCGCGATTCTCGTTGGCTTAGTGCCGGCTCGGGTCTATGCCCACGGGTTCGGCGAGCGGTATGACCTGCCCGTCCCGCTGAACTACTTCCTGGTCGGGGCCGCAGCCACCGTTGCGCTGTCTTTTGTTGTCATCGGCTTCTTCGTGCGCCAGCGTCCGGGCAGCTTCGACTACCCTCGATACAACCTGCTAGGGTCCCGTTGGCTTGGCGGCTTCCTCACGGGCTGGCCGCTGCTAGGCCTGATCAGGGTAGTCTCGGTGGCGGTGTTCGCTCTAGTGGTCGTCGCCGCGCTGTTCGGCACCAACAAGCCGATCGACAACCTCTCGCCGACCTTCGTATGGATAATCTGGTGGGTCGGGATGGCCTACTTGTCCGCACTGCTTGGGAACCTCTGGATGCTGGTCAACCCGTGGAAGATCACCTTCGAGTGGGCTGAACGGCTTATAGGGGCGCAGCCCGATGGCGCCGGGATGTTCCGTTATCCGGAGCGATGGGATACCTGGCCTGCCCTCGTCCTGTTCCTGGCGTTCGCCTGGGTGGAGAATGTCTACTCGGGCGCCGCCAGACCGGCCAACCTTGGGCTACTGATCGTGACGTACTCGGTGGTGACCTGGGGGGGCATGCTCGCCTTCGGGAAACACCGGTGGCTCAGGTATGGAGAGGCCTTCTCGGTGCTGTTCGGCTTCTACGCCCGCTTCTCTCCGACCGAGGTCCGGGTGCCGGACAGCCGGATGTGCAAGACCTGTGACCTGGAGTGCGACCCCCCCGGTGAGACCTGTGTCGACTGTTACGAATGCTTTGAGCGCGCGGGGTCTGAAGGACACCGCAGGGAGGTCAACCTACGTCCGTATGCTGTCGGGCTGGCCAACCCCGGTCGCGTGTCCACCGCAACCGCCTTCTTCGTGGTCCTGGCCCTGGCGACCGTTACATTCGACGGCCTGACGGCCACCCCGCTATGGGCGCGCCTTCAGAGGGCTGTCTTCTCCGCCGCAGATATCTTCGGGTCTAAGGCCGGCGAGGTCATGGATACCTTTGGACTGATGCTGCTACCAGTTGTTTTCCTGGTGGTCTACGCGGCTTTTTCCTGGTTCATAAGACAGCTCTCTGGCGAGAAGGCGTCTGTAAATCAAGTGCTTCGAGGCTTCGTCTTCTCTCTGGTCCCGATAGCGCTAGCCTATAACCTCGCTCACTTTCTGTCGCTTCTGGCCATACAGGGCCAGGCGATCATCCCCCTCGCCTCAGACCCGCTCGGGCTCGGTTGGGACCTCTTTGGCACAATCGACTACAGGATAAACATAGGGATCGTCAACGCGAAGTTTGTGTGGTTCATGTCCGTCGCGGCGATCGTATTGGGCCACATCATCGCGGTCTACATCGCCCACGTAATCTCCCTGAGAAGGACGCCAGACCGGTCCAGCGCGCTACGGGGCCAATACCCGATGCTCGTGCTCATGGTCTTCTACACGGCCACGAGCCTATGGATAATCGCCCAGCCGATCGTCGGCTAGTGCAAACCTCCTCCTCACCCAGCAAGGAAGAGGAGGGAGGGCGGGTTCGAAACCCGCCCCTACGTCCAGGTGTATAGACCGGGGACATAGCTTACACATGTTCGGGGACATGGTGGACACCATAATAGGCATGACTTCATTACAAGGAGGTGGTCATGCCATGGAAGGAGATGTCCGTTATGTCTCAGAGGAGAGAGTTCGTGGAGCTGGCGCAGGCTGAAGGCACCAACAAAAGGGGCCTTTGCCGTCGCTTCGGGATCAGCCCTACGACTGGATACAAGTGGCTTGGGCGTTTCCGTGAAGGGAGCGAGGCAGGCCCCTGGTCGAGCTGCCGCGGCGGCCTCACTACTCGCCTGCACGTACCCCATCGCAGGTTGAGCAGGCGGTGCTGTCTGCCCGTGCGGCCCATCCGGCCTGGGGAGCTCGTAAGCTGCGACGGTGGCTTTTGGACCGCAGGGATGTGTTTGAGGCGGACATGCCGGCCCCCAGTACTATCACGGCGATCTTGCGTCGTCATGGCCGCATTGACCCCGCCGAGGGGCCCAAACACCGTTCCTGGCAGCGATTTGAACACCAGGCACCCAACGACCTGTGGCAGATGGACTTCAAAGGCCACTTCCCCCTTACCCGAGGACGCTGCCACCCTCTGACTGTTCTGGACGATCACTCTCGGTTTGCCTTGGGGCTGCAGGCCTGCGGTAACGAGCAGGGAGAGATGGTGCAACAGCGCCTGACGGCTATCTTCCGGCGCTACGGCCTGCCCAACACAATGTTGATGGACAATGGCTCCCCGTGGGGCCATGACCAAGACCACCCCTACACACCTTTTACAGTCTGGCTGCTGAGGTTGGGCATCGGAGTCAGTCATGGACGCCCTTATCACCCTCAGACACAGGGAAAAGATGAGCGCTTCCACCGAACCATGACCGTTGAAGTGCTGCAGGGGAGCAGCTTCACTGATCTGGCGCACTGCCAGAGAGCCTTCGACCTGTGGCGGGACATCTACAACTTGGAGCAGCCCCATGACGCCCTTGACCTTGCTACTCCGGCCACCAAGTACCAAGTGAGCCAAAGACTGTTTCCCGAGGTCCTTCCACCCTTGGAATACGAACCAACTGACCTGGTACGCCGTGTTCACGACAAAGGTAGGCTCCAGTTGTTTGGCCGTATCTTCAAGGTACCTAAGGCCTTCAAGGGCATGCCAGTGGCTATTCGGCCGACAACTGACGATGGAGTCTGGAATGTCTTCTTCGCCACTCATCAAATCGCCCAGCTTGACCTCAGGCACGATGCCTAACATACTCAAATGTGTCCACCATGTCTCCGAACACCCGTCCACTATGTGTCCGGTCCATACACCAGGTTGGGAGGGCTGGGACGGTGGTTAGCATGCGACTTTAAGTGCAAGGCCCCTCGATGGACCCGCACAAAATCTCTCCCGGGAACGTAGTAGGGGGGCAGGTTTCAAACCTGCCCCCCTACCGCGACAAAGAGCCTTTCTGATGTGCCAGGGGTCGTTGGCCGCTACCTCGGCGCCCCGGCGGGCGATGTGGAGCGGAATCGCTTGAAGAAGCGGGTTACGTCGCCTGACTCCCAGGCGACGAGTGCGTTGGTCGCGATGCCGATCGAGCTGTAGGTGCCCGCCACCACACCGATCAGCAGGACCCATAGGAAGACCCGGATGGTCGGGCCGCCGAACAGCAGGAGCGCCAAAAGGGTGAACAGGAGAGTCAGGCTGGTATTCAGGGATCGTCCCAGGCTCTCCGATATGCTCTTGTTAGCGTTGGCCGCCAGGCTGCGGGTAGGGTACAGGAGGATGTTCTCTCTTATCCGGTCGAAAACGACGATGGTGTCGTTTACGCTGTAGCCGATGACCGTCAGGAGAGCGATAAGGAACATGGTGTTGACTTCGATATCGGATAGCTCGCCGAGAATCGCGAAGATGCCAATCACGATCAAGGCGTCGTGCAGGAGGGCGATGATGGCAGCAGTGCCGTATCTGAACGGGCTGGGCACATTTCGGAACGCCCACCACAGGTAGAAGAATATCCCCACCGCCGCCGCCAGGACCGCCCAAAAGGCGTTCCGCACCGTTTCGAATGCTACGATCGGGGCCACCAGATCGAAGGACAAGACCACTACCCCGCCGGGAGACAGCGCGGCCTGGAGTGCTGCGACCAGCTCGTTCTTGGACTGCTCCTGCAGCTCCTTTGTGCGGATGAAGAAGTTCTGGTCCCCAGTCTTCTGGACGATGGCGTCCGGCTGGCCCAGCCGCGCCAGCTCTACTCGGACGTCGCTCTGTTCGACCTGAGTCGAGAACTGCAGGGTCATGGCCGAGCCGCCGGTAAAGTCGATGCCGGGCTTCAATCCAGGCGCAATTATCAGGAAGACGATGCCAGGTGTGATCACCAGCAACGAGAGCAGGAAAAGCCACTTTCTTTTGCCTACGTAATCCAAGCTACGGTTCTCCTCAGGCGGGCTCGGCCGCCGGCTTCGATTGCGGCAAGTCGGCGGCCCCTGAGGGCACGAACCAGCTGAGCCGCTTGTTAATGGGCGTCGCCGCCATCAACCGGAGGAAGGTCCGGCTTACGGTGATGGCCGAGAACATGCTTATCCCAACGCCGATCGCCAGAGTGATGGCGAAGCTTTTCACTATCGTGGCTCCCAGAGCGTCGGCGAACCAGAATAGGATGCCGCATGTGATGAGTGTCGACACGTTGCTGTCGCGTATCGCCGGCCACGCCCGGTTGAACCCGAGGTTGATGGCCGATAGCAACGTTCTTCCCGACCGCATCTCTTCCTTCATGCGTTCGAAAATGAGGATGTTGGCGTCCACCGCCATACCGATGGACAGGATGGCTGCCGCCACGCCGGAGAGCTCGAGGGTGACGGGCGCTATCTTGAACACAGCTAGGACCAGCGAGGCGTATATCGCCAGGGCGAGGGCGGCGACTATCCCTGGCACCCTGTAGTACAGCACCATGAATAGCAACACGAGAGAAAGCCCGACCAGCCCGGCCACCACGCTCTTGGCAAGGGAGTCGGCGCCAAGGATGGCGTCCACGTCTCGCTCTCTGATCAGCTCTATCGGAATGGGGAGCCGGCCCGACTCGAGCAGCAGGGAGATGTCCCTGACCCGCTCGAAGGTGAAGTCGCGCCCCTCGATGAATGCTGCCCCGCCGATGATAGGCTGACGTACGGTCGAGGCGATCAGCTCTTTGTCATCCAATATGATAACGAGCAGGTCCGACGAGCCGGCTATTCCGGTGGTGATCTCGGCGAACTTCCGCCCACCCTCGGAGTTGAACTCGATGTTTACGATGGGCAGCCCTGAACCCTGATGCTGGCCTGGATACGCCCTGGCCATGTCGTCTCCCGTCAGCCCGACGTCCTCGTCTTCCTTGCCGAGCAGCTGGGTTAGCCTCAGCTCAGAGATTCCGCCGAACACTTCTTCAGCCGCTGCCACGTCAGGATATGCCCCGATCAGGCTGATGGTAAAGCTGTTGCTGTCGTCTACGCGCTGGATATACGGCTCACCCCCAAGCGAGATCACCTGGCCGCTCGGTAGCGGCAGGACGAGGGAGTATGGTATCTGGAGCTGGAGGGTTGAGGTATCGGCCGCCGATAGCTCCAGCAGGTTTACATAGATGTCACCGGTACCCGGCACCTCTTCGCCGGTCTCCTGGTCTATCTCCATCGTGCCGGGGACCGGCTCTATGCTCTCGCGCAGGTTGTCCACGAAGAGCGCGAACGCCTCAGCTCCATCATCCGTGAACTCGAGCACCACGGCTGGGGTTGGGGTAGCACCTTGAGCTGCGCTCTCGAAGGCAGCTACGGTCGTGGTCGCGAGCCCCGCTGTGCTGGTCGCCGTCGGCTCGGTGCTCGTTGCTGTCGGAAACCTGGGCGTCACCAGAGGGTCTTCTTGCCCCAGGGCTTTTACCGTGACACTGACGATCTCGTCGCTGTCGACTCCCGGTATGTCCGAGACCACATTTAGTCTGCGATGCTTGTACACCAACTGTGCGGTCTCGCCTATCAGCTCCTTCGCCCTCTCGAGATCGGTAATGCCCGGGAGCTGGACGAGCAGCCGGTCGTCTCCTACGAGCTGGATGATAGGCCTGCCGAGCCCGGACGCGTTTACCCGCCTTTCGATAGTCTTCTGAAGCGCGGCCATCTGGTCCGCACTAGGGGCTAGCTGTTCTCCAGTTACCGGGTCTATGATGGAGGCCTGATATCTCAGGTCGGCGCCACCCTGCAAGTCCAGACCTAGAGTCAGTCCGAGGATGGTGTCGCCCCCGCGCTCGAACCTTCCAATCTTTATGGTCTGGAGGCTAAGGATGAGGCCGGCTGCGACCACCAGCACCGCGATCAACGCTAGAGTCCGGGCGTACCTACGCACCGTCACCTCCAGCACCTAGATTAGCTTTTACCAGCTCCATAGCCTCTTCTCTCGTTCCGATCTCCCCGCTCGCCTGCGCCTCTCGGACCAGCTCCAGCATGACCCCCACTGTTGGACCGGGGTCCAGGGCGAACGTTCTCACTACGTCATGTCCATTGATGAGTCTGGGCTTGCGTTCAGACCGCTTGGGCGCCTGGCCCTCGCGTAAGATGTGGCCGACGACCCGGCAGTGGTCTGCCCACTCCTGTTCGCCAAGGTAGGGCCCTCTGGCCGCCAGATAGTCCGCCAGGTTCAGGTAGAGGGTATCGATGGCTGCGTCGCCAACGTCTCGATAATACCTGTAGATGGCCCGTGGAGTCGGAAGCTGTCCGTCGGGGGCCATCTGGCTCGGCCGGAGGTGGTGCTCCACCATGCCGCTCACAAGCTCTATCCCACGCCGGCTCAGCCTCAGGCGGCCCAATATCTCCTCGGCCATTTCCGCCCCAACCTGATGGTGTCCCAAGAATCGTATGCGCCCGGTGGTCTCGACTGTCCTTGTGGCCGGCTTGGCGATGTCATGCAGCAGCGCGGCCAGCTTCAAGAGCGTTAGCCTGCTGTGGCCGTCGCTGCCTGCCTGATCGAAATGATCCTTCATAGATAGAAAGTCGGCTGCCTGCTCCGCATCGAACGGGTTGGCTTCAGAACCGACGGGAGCAAAAAGGCGTTCCACCTGACTCGCGGTCTCGATGCAATGGGTGAACACGTCCCAGTGGTGCTCTTTCGGCTGAGTCACTCCTACTGCAGTGGCTAGCTCCGGTATGACCAGGCGCAGCAGCCCGAGCCCGTCCAACAGGCGAAGCGACGACGAAGCGGACGGTGCGGCGAGGAGTTTAAGGAGCTCGTCTCTGACCCGCTCCTGGGCAATGGTTTTCAAGAGGCGTGCCTGGCTTCCGATCGCATCGGCAGTCTCGTCGGCCAGGCTGAAGTCCAGTTCAGCGGCCAACCGGGGCCCACGCATAAGGCGGGCCGGGTCGTCGGTGAATACCGAAGCGGACAACGCCCTAACTGTCCGGTTGCTGAGGTCTTGCTTGCCGTCGTAGGGGTCGATGAGCCGGATTTCGGCCCCAGGGGTCGAGGCCTCCGCAGTCGACACCGCCATCGCGTCGAGCGTGAAGTCCCTTCGGCTCAGGTCTTTAAGGATCCCGTCGCGCATAGGCGTGAGGTCAATGACAGGTGCGCCCTCTAGGTCGGGCGCGACCACTCTCACGATCTCCCTTTCATCGTCCAACTGCACGGAGCGGCCGCCAAAGTGTTCGGCGAGTCTGGCCCCGACCTCCCGAGTGTCATCGGCAACAGCGAGGTCGACGTCGGAGGTCTCCCTGCCCAGCAGCGCGTCCCTGACGACGCCGCCCACAAGGTAGGCCTGGATCCCGGCAGACGCAAGATATTCCCCCAAAGCGTTTACTATTGGGGGAAAATCAGACGTGAGCAAGGAAGCTGGTTCGGCTTCTTGAGGAGGACTCATTAGGAGTAGTAAGCGAACATCACCCGATCGCCACTTCGACCGGTGCCTCTTCAGGGGCTGGCTCGACCTTGGTGAACTGCTCGTGCTCCTTGAGATGGTCCATGTACAGGACACCGTTGAGATGGTCGATCTCGTGCTCCAAGGCTTGCGCCAAGAGACCTTCAGCGCGAAAGCGGACTGGCTTAGACGTGCGGTCCAGGCCTTTGGCCTTTACCCAGATGGCCCGGGTGATTATCCCCATATACCCTGGCACGCTCAAGCAGGACTCTTCCACCTCTCGCTCGCCTTCCCGGTGAGTGATCTCCGGGTTGACGTATACCCGCGCCTCCTCCTCTTCCGGCATCAGGAGCACTATGACACGGCGAAGGACACCGACCTGATTGGCGGCGAGCCCGACGCCGTGAACCTCCATCAAGGTGTCGATCATGTCGTCTGCCAAACGCTGGACAGACCCATCGATCTTCCTCACCTTCTTGGCCTTTTGCCTGAGGACAGCATGAGGGAACTCGTATATAGGCAAGACTGCCAACTCGACTCTCCTGGGCGTCACGGTATGCGGTCTAACGTTACGGACGTTCTGTGATTATATCCAGCGCAGGACTCGGCTGTAAAGGTAAGGCGCCCCCATCGTTCCTCTGTAGATAGCGTTGAGGGCCGTAGGAAAACAGGTGCGCAAGTAACTGTTCAGAGTTGAGGGGAAACGAGCAGGTTGCGGCAGTGGAGGAGTGGGTTAAGGTCGTTGGCCCTCCAGGTGCCAAAGAGGGATGCGAGAGCCATTTTGGTGTTGGTGCCCCGTTCAGAGCGAGTGCCGCCGCTGATCTTACGGCTGACCGCCAGGTGCCGTAAGCTCCGTTCAGCCGCATTGTTCTCGGGTGGCACACCCGGGTGGGAAACGAAGACGAACAGTTCCTTGATGAACCGTTCTATGCGCCGGCAGAGCTTGGCTTGAGGCGCAGTATCGTCGTTGGAGAAGGGCTGGCACAGCGACAGCAGAAGTTTCTCCAGCATCAACTGGTTGGGAGACGCTGACGGGTGTGAGCCAGACGCCGGTCGGCTGCGGGCGTCAGTGCACGCCTTTGCCCGGTCATAGAGTTGGCGCACCGCTGTAGCCCATAGGGCGAGGCCCATGTCTTGAGGGTACAGCGCCTCAAGCTCATTGATGTCCCGCAACAGGTGTACCCAGCAGCGCTGCTTGAGGCCGGGGTAGTGACTGTATGCAGCGTAGAAGTCACTCACCAGCACTCCGCTGAAGAGTCTGCTCTCGCCCTGACCGGGGGACTCGCCCAACACCTCGTCCACCACACCCTTGCCGCGGCCACGGCGTAGGAAGTATCGCTCCGTGGGAGTGCTGAAGGTCCAGACATAGCCGTTGGCCCCATCCTGCCGCCAGCCGGTCTCATCTGCATGCACTACCGGAGAGCCACGTATGCGCTCCAGCATCTCAGCCACTACCGGTTGGGCCCGTTGGGCCGTGGCGTGTACTACGTCAATGATGGCGCCCACGCTCAGCTCCAACTGATGTACCGTTTGCAGGTACCACTGGATGCTCCTCACCGGCAGCCGCCCCTCTTCTCGCAGCGTAACAATAAGGCTCACCAGGTTGACCCCCAAGCGCCGCCGCCCCATTGCTAAGCCCTCCAACGGCTCTTGAGGCAACCGCCGCTTGTCGCACAGCGGACATATCCGGGCCACAAAGACGTGCTCGATCACCTCTGCTGGCACCATCGGAAGCTCGATGACTTCTCGTGTCCGCTGAACCCAGCCGCCTGACAGGCCCGTCCCGCACTCCGGGCACGACTCAGGAGCATGTATCACCCGCTGCGTGGGTTCCATCCGCCGTCGGGCAAAGCCGTGGAGACGACGCTTACGGGGTCCGTTCCTCTCAGGCTGATGCCGCTTGACGAACCGCTTGTTGCCCGGCATCCCTGCGGTCGGGCCGCGGATGCTCAGCTGAGCATCCAACTCCTCTACACGCTGCCGCAACTCGGCTATCACCGCCAGCAGCGTCTCACGGCTCGCACTCTGCAGGTCTACTTCAGCTTCCACCTCTCCCTTATGACATCACTGCCACTCGCAACGCTAGGGGGTCTTAGGTTCATCCCTTTAAGTCTGAACAGTTACGTGCGCAAAAGACCCTTGACAAATTGACCTTCTCGCCATAAGGTTCTGACTAAGGGGGGCCACAGATGGGCTGCAACCCGCCGAGCCGGAGTTGTAGGCCTGTCTGATGGTCGCGAGTCGTGCCAAGTACCGCAGTTATTTCATAAGGCCTCGATTTACGGTGTCCACGGAGGCCTTGGGTCGTCTCCCCTTCATGCTGAGCCGTATCTCGCCTGGGGTGTAACAGCTTGAGTCTCAGCTGCGTTAACCCTAGCAGTGGTTCGTCCGCCGGGGATGAGTTGGACCGCACGTACCTAGGAAATACTGTCAGGAGAGGTGCCCTGTGAAGCTCGGAGGGACTTCAGTCAACGTCGTCAGCGACGGTACGATCCTGGTCGACGGCGGGTCCGTATTCGGTCAGGTCCCCAAGGCGCATTGGGAGCTTCAGATGAAACCGGACCGGAAAAACCGGATCCGGATGGGGCTGAACTGCTTGCTGGTACAGACGCCCACCATGAACGTACTGGTGGACACGGGGGCTGGATCCAAACGGTCCGACAAGTTCAGGGATCTCTACGGCCTGAACGGCAACAAGCTGCTTAAAGACCTAAAGAAGTTCGGCTTGACGGCGCGGGACATAGACGCGGTGGTCCTTACCCATCTCCACTTCGACCACGGGGGCGGTTGCACCAAACTGGACCGCTCCGGTAACGCCGTCCCGACCTTCACCAAAGCCAAGTATATGGTCCAAAGGGCCTGCTGGGAGCAAGCCAGCGACCCAAACGAGCGGGAGGAAGGCTCGTACTACGCCGACGATTTTCTTCCGCTTGAGGAGAATGGTTCGCTTACCTTGCTGGACGGCGACACCGAGATCGCCCCCGGCGTGAGAACTCAGGTCACCGACGGTCATTCCGGTGGTCATCAGATCGTGCTCGTAGAAGCGGGAAGCGAGCGGATCGCTTACCTGGGTGACCTGATCCCGACGCCCTACCACGTGCCGCTAGCCAGCATCGCCGCGTTCGACCAGTCGCCCAACGACACGCTGCAGCAGAAGCGCGACATGCTCAAGATGGCCATGGAGGGAGGCTGGCTTCTCGTCTTCGGACATGGGTTCTTGCCGCGCGCCGGGTACGTGGAGCATCGCAACGGCAAGTCGCAGTTCCGGCCCGTAGATATCTAGCCACGAGGGATTTACCTCCTCTCCCTCTGGGAGAGGATTGAGGTGAGGGTGTTTCCTCCCCTCGGACTAGCTGTGACAATATCTATCGGAGGACCTGGGCAACGACCAGGTTCTCCGCTTGTTTCAGGAGTCTTGCCGGGGTGATCTCACCGGCAAGCGGCTTGGAGCTATCGGCCACTACCCTGATGTAGTTGTCTGTGAGGCCCGTCCAGTCGCTTGGGCGATTTCGGACCTTCGGGCTCTCCCACAGTACCGATCGGGTAGTGCCGAGAAAGCGCTTTCTGAAGGCGGCGGAGTAACGCTGGGACAGTGAGAGCAGCCCTTGCACCCGCCTGGACTTGGTCATAGGGTCTACCTGTTCGGTAAAGTGCGCGGCCGACGTACCGGGCCGGACCGAGTAAGGGAAGACGTGCATGGCGGCGAAACCGACTTCGTCGCACAGGCCGTAGGTCTGCTCAAAGTCATCCTCGGTCTCACCAGGGAACCCCACGATGACGTCGGCCGTAATCGACACGCCCGGTACCGCGTCCCTGATCATCTGGACAGAGTCAACGTACTGGCGCGCTGTATAACGACGCCGCATCCGTTTCAGCACTGCGTCGCTCCCGCTCTGCAGCGCAAGGTGAAAGTGCGGACACAGCCGTGGGTCCGACCACAACCGCAGCATTCCGGCGTCGATCTCCTGGGGCTGAAGGGACGACACCCGTAGCCGGAGAAGGTCGGTCTCGCGGAGAATGCGCTCTAATAGGCCGGTAAGGCTGATGTCCGGCAGGTCGAAGCCGTAGGTCCCGAGCTGCGTGCCCGTAAGCACGACCTCCTTGTAGCCCTGGGCAACGTGCGTCTTGATTCGCTGCAGTATTTCCTCTGGCGGAATGCTGCGCTCTCTGCCGCGGACCTTCGGAACGATGCAGTATGCGCAGACCTGGTCGCAACCCTCCTGGATCTTGATCATGGCCCTGGTGCGGGTAATCGGTGGGCTCGGTATCGGCGGTTCGGTGCCGAGCGCGCACGGGCCCACGGTCTCCCCTTTCCACTCGACCACCTGCTTCACCAAACTCGGCTTGTCGGAGTTTCCGACGACCAAGTCCACTTCCGCGAGGCCATTTAGTTCTGTCGAAGCCCGTTGCGCGTAGCACCCTGTGGCTACGATGGTCCCGTTGGGATTGCGGCGGCGCGCAGCCCGCAGGGCCTGTCGTGCCTTCCTGTCGGCAATGTGGGTCACCGTACAGGTGTTGACCAGGTGGACGCCGGCGGGCTCGTTTTCGGCGACAATGCGAAAGCCGGCCTGCGTGAATTGCGACTCGAGGACCCCGGAGTCCGCCTGGTTGAGCTTGCACCCGTGGGTCTCGATGGCGACAGTCGGCCGATCGGCGAGGTCAGGCGGGTAGGGGACGGCGGCTGGGTCTCGACTTTGCGGCATTAGCTACCAGGCATTATAGGTAGGCGTGGGGATCACCGTCAACACAGTGGGACGCCTACAACGGGACCTACTGATCCAACGGGCCTCTCGATACGGCGCTAGGAAGCGCCTACTCGGGGTATACGGGGGGACAGAGTTGACTCCCACCGAATATCCCGAGTATTCCCAATGCCCCCATCGGGACGTATCGAGGGACTTTTCGGCTGGGGATTTAGTATCGGGCAGCGGCCGAGGGCTGAGGTATCCTCAAAAAGTGTGTAAACGGTCAGGCGGTGTACCCTCTCTCTGAACAACACGGGCTCAAGGCCCAAGAGAGGAGATACACCGCCTATGGGAAAGAGAAGCACTAGGAGCAGGTCGGAGTCAAGGCCGGAGTGGGAGCAGTTGGAGGATTGGGTGCGAGGCCATGTCCAGCGGCTGATCCAGGAGTTGCTGGAGGAAGAGGTGACGGAGTTTCTAGGAAGGGCGAAGTCGGCCCGCAGGTCTGAGTCGGACAACGAGAGAGGCTATAGGAACGGATACGGCAAACCCCGAAGGCTTGCGCTGAGTTCGGGAACGGTACAGCTGAGGAGGCCACGAGTCCGCAACACCGAAGAGGAGTTCGAGAGCCGGCTGCTGCCGCTGTTCGTCAACAGGACCAGGAAGGTTGCTGAGCTGATCCCCCAGTTGTACCTACATGGCCTTTCCGAAGGTGACTTCGACCTGGCGGTGCGGGGACTGCTGGGAGAAGAGGCACCGATATCGGCGAGCACGGTAGCCCGGTTGAAGGATAAGTGGAACGATGAGCTTGCCCAATGGCGCGCTAGGCCCCTGGATGACCTGGAAGTGGTGTACATGTGGGTGGATGGAGTCTACGTCAAGGCCGGTCTTGAGCGGGAGAAGGCGGCGATCCTGGTGGTGATGGCGGCCCTGAGCGACGGAAGGAAGGTGGTGGTGAGCGCGATTCCCGGATACAGGGAGTCCATAGAGAGCTGGTCCGATGTGCTCAGGGACATGAGGCGCCGCGGGCTGGAGTGCCCAAGACTGGTAATTGGAGACGGACATCTGGGCATCTGGGGAGCTCTGCGCAACGTCTATCCTCAGGCGGCCGAGCAACGCTGCTGGAACCACAAGATCCTAAACGTGCTCGCCAAGCTTCCAAAGCGACAACAGGACCAGGCCAAGCTCATGCTGCGTACTATCCCCTACGCGCCGACTCGGACAGAGGCTGAGCGGCTCAGGCTTCGGACCGATGCCGCCAAGCGCTACAAGAGGGTCGATCGGGCGATAGCGGTGATCTGGAAAATGTTGATGGTCGCCGAACAGCGCTTCAGGCGTCTGAAGGCCCCTGAGTTGATCGAAGACGTCTATCTCGGTGCCCAGTATGCGGATGGAATCGCCATTGAATCAACGGCTGAGAAGGTCGCCGCCTGATGTCGTTTACACACCTATTGACGTAACCTCCGAGGGCTACCCATCCCCGGACACCCCGAATAGCAGTCACAGGTCGTCCCTGCTCCCTCCCGAATATCCCGAGTAGTCCCGATCCCCCATCGGGACGTATCGAAGGACCTCGGGCTGTGATTGGTATATCAAGCCAGTGGTCAAGGGCTATCCCCTCCCGAGTATCCCGAGTCGTCCCGATTCCCCCATCGGAACATATCGAGGGACATTGGGCGGCGATTGGTATATCAAGCCAGCGGTCAAGGGCTATCCCCTCCCGAGTATCCCGAGTCGTCCCGATTCCCCCATCGGAACATATCGAGGGACATTGGGCGGCGATTGGTATATCAAGCCAGCGGTCAAGGGCTATCCCCTCCCGAATATCCCGAGTAGTCCCGATTCCCCATCGGGACTACTCGATGGACCTTTTTTTTGGCCTTGATTTGGTATAGGCTCTAATGGAGTAATACCCGCCACGGACGCTGTCAATGGAGATACCCGTCATATGAAACGCCGTCGAGTAGTGGTCACCGGCATAGGTATTGTGAGTCCCGTTGGACTGACCAGGGAAACGACCTGGAAGAACCTGCTTGGTGGAGAATCGGGAATCGACTATATTGGCTCGTTCGATCCCGAAGGGCTGGAGACCACCATTGCAGCCGAGGTTAAGGGGTTCGACCCGACGGAGTATGTGGGCCGAAAAGAGGCCCGAAGGATGGACCGGTTCGCCCAACTGGCGGTGGCCGCGACCCTCGAGGCGGTCGAGCACGCTAAGCTCACGGTCGACTCCGACAACGCCGAGCGCGTCTCGGTCATGATCGCCAGCGGTATCGGCGGTATCATCACCCTGGAGGAGCAGATAGGCGTTCTCAACGAGAGGGGGGCATCGAGGATCAGCCCGTTTCTGGTCCCGATGATGCTCCCCGACATGGCCTCCGGACAGGTGTCCATGCTCCTCGGGGCGAAGGGGCCTAACTTTGCGACGGTGTCCGCATGCTCCAGCGGTGCCGATGCGATCGGCCAGGCCTTCGAGCTGGTTGGCAGCGGGGTCGTTGACATAGCCCTTACCGGCGGCGCTGAGGCGGCGATCTGCCCGATCGGCGTGGCGGGGTTTAACTCCTGCAAGGCGCTATCGAAACGTAACCACGAGCCCCAGAAGGCCTCCCGGCCGTTCGATGCCGACCGCGACGGCTTTGTCCTCGGGGAGGGTGCGGCGACCCTCGTGATCGAGACCGTGGAGAGTGCGAAGGACCGGGGCGTCGAACCCATCGCCGAGCTGGTCGGCTACGGCGCGACGGCGGATGCCCATCACATCACCCAGCCGGCACCAGAGGGCGAGGGCGGTGCCAGAGCAATGAAGATCGCCCTTAAGGGCGCGACTCTGAAGCCGAGCGAGATTGACTACATCAACGCCCACGGCACGTCTACTCCCCTCAACGACAAATACGAGACGATGGCCATGAAGTCGGTCTTCGGCGAGGACGCCTACAAGATCCCGATAAGCTCCACGAAGTCGATGACCGGCCACCTGCTGGGTGCCGGCGGCGCACTCGAGGCCGCCATCTGTGTCATGTCCATCGCTAACGGGGCCGTGCCGCCGACCATCAACCTCGAAGTCCCGGACCCTGACTGCGATCTCGACTACACCCCTCACGTTCCCAGGCGAGGCCGCGTCAAGAGCGCCATGAGCAACTCCTTCGGGTTCGGCGGTCACAACGCCAGCCTCGTCTTCCAGTCCTCCGAGTCCTAATCGGTCTCACTGGAGCGACCGTCACCCGTCCTCGCCTGGTTTGACACCGTCGCGTCGGGGCTGACCTCCAGCGATTTTGTGTACTCAACGGTGTCTATCTTGCACCCGTCGCCGATTCTCACCCTTTTCCCGCGGACGACCTTGGCGCTCGTGGCCTCCAGGAAAATGTCGTCTCCTTCTATTGAGTCAACCTCCAGGCGACTGTGTCTACGTCCACCGAACAGGCGGAAGAAGGAACTATGCGACCTGACCTCTACCTCTGATCCGCCTATTTCCCGAGCGCTCGATCCACTCCCATCCAACTCGATTTCAATCTTGTCGGCGTTGATCAGCCCGGACACACGGAACGTGCCATCAATCTCGAACCGCTCCGCCTCCACGTCACCCTCCACCCGATAGGAGCCGGCGATCGTGATGTCTTCGGCCTTGACACTGCCTCCGGACCGATGTGATCCAGCGGCCTTGATCGAGCGGGCTGCGATACCTCCTTCAACTTTGACAGAGCCACTGGACTTGAAAACACCGGTCTTCACATCACCCCGCACCGAACATGAGCCCGCAATGTTGAGCTTGTCGGCCTTGACGTCTCCTTTCAAGTCCCCGGAACCCGCAACACTGACCTCGTCGGCTTCCAGGTCCCCGTCGACGGAACCGGAGCCGGCGATCTTCACACGGCCGTATACGCCTCCGGCCAACTTCCCGCTGCCTGCGATGCTTACGTCCCGCCTCTGTTTGCTTGCATCCCCCATCGCGCTCACCTCCGTTCTGAGAATCCGCTCTCAAGCCGCACTTTTACATCTTCCAATACAGCATCGAGGTTTACGGTCGCTACAACCTCTGCATCTGGATCGAACAGGGAGTCCCCGGAGTAGAGCACCGAATAGCTTATCGAAGACCGGCGCACAATTGTGAGATATCGGTTGGCTTCACTCCCAAGCGACTCGAAGTTCGCGATAAGACTTTTGACCGCCAGCCCAACCTCTTCCGTGGACACCTTGCCATGCTCCAGGAGTTGATCCACCGAGGTGATGAATATAAGCTCATCGAAGGTGTAGTCACCTTCTCTGCCGCGTACATCCTGGTACTGCTCTAACGCCTGCTTCGAGATCCACCCTATCGTGTCGAGCTCAGATAGGGAGTAGCTCTTCCGAACGAGGTCCGGCGATAGCATCTCGGCGACCTCGTCGAGGGAGTAGTCGTCCTTGAGGGCGTTGATACGCCTGATACGTTCGAGGACCTTCTCTCGCGGCAGGAACGTCTCCTGTCCTGTGAAGGTGGAGCGCCGGTGGAACCACGCCTCAGGCACCAGCCCCTTCCGTTTCCAACGGTAGAACTGGCCGTAGGAGATCCCTGTCTGCTCGAGGACCTCGCTCTTCGAGACCATCTCTTCCTGACTCATGGTGTGTACTGTAACATAACACTGTTCCGCCGTAAACTCCGACGGCTCGTCATCACGAGCGGCTACTTACGCACCCGTTCATCCCGAGTAGGTGCCGGAGGCACGGTATCGAGCGAAGTAGTCCCCGATACGGCATCGGGATGTTTCCCGAGGAGGCCGCCGACGAGGGATCTGGGGTGGGGTTTTCCATGGTAGACCACGGACCCGTCCACCCCAGATCCTTCGGCAGGCTCAGGATGACAGCCACCGGCGACTTTGAAAAGCCCTGCCCACACATCTAGCCCGTGCACAACTGGGCCTGCGGTGTGCTAGACTACGGCCCAGCGTGTCTGAATCGGTTGGCGTAACCCCTCTTAAACAGAAGACATCGCCCAAGCGCTGGCGCATGCAGCCGGCGCCTCCCGCCGGATTTGCCGATTCGCTGGGTCTCCCTTCCTTCCAGGCCCATCTTCTCTACAACCGCGGAATCCGAGAGCGTGTTGAAGTCGACCCATATCTGGCCGACGACTCGACCTACCTGCACGACCCCATGCTGCTTCCTGACATGGCCGGTGCCGTCGATAGGATTGAAAAGGCACTATCGGCTGGCGAGACGATCGGCGTATTCGGCGATTTCGACGTAGACGGCATCACCGGTACGGCCTTGCTCGTGCAGGCTTTCCAGGAGCTCGGGGCCAAGGTCGTACCCTACCTACCGGACCGCGTCGACGAAGGCCACGGTCTGAACGTGGATGCCATAAAGTCTTTGCGAGCCGAGGGCGTATCGCTCCTCGTGACCGTGGACTGCGGTTCGAGCTCGGCCGATGAGGTGGGGGTGGCGGCCCTGTTGGGAGTCGACGTCATTGTCACCGACCACCACAGCCTCTCGGATACCCCTCCGGAAGCGACCGCACTCGTCAACCCCAGTCGCCGGGACTCCAGCTATCCTTATCACGGCCTTACCGGGGCAGGGCTGTCGTTCAAGCTGGCTGAGGCAGTCTGGTCGGCCTTGGGAAACTCTCACCCTGATCACCTCCTGGAACTCGCCGCGATGGGTACCGTGGCCGATCTTGGGCCGTTGACTGGCGAGAACCGCTACTTGGTCAAGAAAGGTCTGGAACGCCTGAACGAGACCCGACACCCGGGCCTGAGAGCCCTTATCGCTCGCTCAGGGCAGACGTTCGGTATGCTCGACACAGAGTCTCTGGCCTTCGGGCTTATTCCCAGGTTGAACGCGGCGGGCCGTCTGGGTGACGCCTCTGTGAGTTTGAAGCTCCTGACCGCAACTAGTCTCGAGGCGGCGGAGCCTATCGCTGAACACCTCGAGCACCAAAACGCCGAGCGGCGCCGGCTCTCCGAAGAGGGCGTGGCTCAGGCATACGAGAGGCTCGAAACGGAGTCTGGGCCTATACCACCGATCATCATCCTCGAGCACGAAGAGTGGCTGCCGGGTATCCTGGGGCTAATTGCCGGGAACCTGACCGAGGCCTTCTATCGGCCGGCGGTTGCCGTTCTGGTCGAAGGAGAGACCTGCAGGGCCAGCGCCCGCAGCATACCGGAGTTCAACATCGTTTCCGCCCTGCACAAGAGCCGGCACCTTTTCCACCGCTATGGCGGCCACCCTAGGGCGGCCGGGTTCGCGATGCCGGCGAGCGACCTACCCCGTCTGAAGAGAGAGCTGACAGCGGTTGCGGACCAGGAGTTGGGCAATATGGACCTGGTACCGACTATAGACGTCGACTGCGAGATCACGCCGGCGCTTCTCGACGACCACAACTTCGGCTTCATCCAGTCGCTGAGTCCGTTCGGCGAAGAGAACCCGGCTCCCGTGTTCCTGACCCGAAACGCGCGGGTGGTTGACGCACGCCAGGTCGGACAGCAAAACAAGCACCTCAAAATGAGGGTCGGGCATAACGGGCAGGTGTGGCCGGCGATTGCCTTTAGGCAGGGAGATAGAGAGGTCACCGCGGGCGACAATGTGGACCTGGTTTACACCGCAAGCCTGAACAACTGGAACGGCCAGCGGACGCTGGAGTTGAATGTGCTGGATTTCCGACCAGTGGGACCGGCCGGTCCCACTAACGCCTGGCCCGACGCCGGCGCTCGGCCCTCGGCCTCCGGTCCTTCACCTGTAGACTCTCCTCAGTTCGACTGGTAAACCTCGCCTTTGCGGCGAGCAGAGGTACAGTGACCACCAACACCAGAATGGCGATGAAGTGGGCCTCTTGCATACCCAGGGCCCAGACCGGGTCCTCTCTCATGAAGCTGATGCCAAAGCGGCCTACGGCATAGAGCGCTAGGTAGAGCGCGAACAGCATGCCGTCGGGCTTGAGCCGACCTCTCAGATTCCACACTATAACGAGGGCGATCGTCGTCCAAATCATCTCATACGCGATAACCGGTTGGACGGCGGTCGAGTATCCGTTGGCGCAGGAGAGACCGGCGGTCTCAGGGTGGATCCATCTGAACCCGAAGAATAGCTCGGTGGCGTTGGCGCAGTGCTCCCCATTGATGATGTCGCCCACTCGCCCGATAGCTTGCCCGAACAGTATCGCCGGCGCCGCAAGGTCCGCAATGACGCCTACCGAGTGCTTCGCTATCACCGCGTACGCGGTGCCGGCCACGAAGCCCCCTAGGATCCCACCCCATAGACCGATTCCTCCGCTCCAGAGGGCCAGGACCTGGCTCGGACTCTGGGAATAGATGTCTCCCCAGTTGTCTATGACATGGACCAGCCGCGCCCCTAGAACGCCGCCGATGATGGCCCAGATAGCTATCGAGTAGATGTCGTCGGAGTCGATCCCTTTGAGGCGTGCCCACCTGCCCACCAGGATGACACCCGTCGCCACAGCCACGAAGCTGAAGAATCCGTGCCAGCTGATCGCCCACGACTGGACGAACTCCACCGAGAATACATTGGGGCCTATATTTATTTCGATCAATCCACGGCGCCTCCGGGGTCAGCCAGATTCTACGAACGCTAAGCACCGGTGTCAAGGAAGGAAGGAGGGCGTATCTTCCCGAGGGGCCATTCGGTCTCGGCGAAATGTCCACCCTAAACGCAAACGAGGCAGCCCCTTAATCCCGAATCCACCGAAGGAGGGCGTCGGATTAGCGTCCTGAAGCGGCAAGAAGGTGCTCCTGTGCTTCTGGGATAATGGTTTTGTAGCAAAAAACGGTCCCGGAAAAGGAGCACCCAGTAGATGCTGCCACGCAACCACCCCGACCGGATCCAAATCACCTTCGACGACCGCCGCTTGGTGGCCAATGCCGGGCTGCTCCTTCCGGCCACCCTGGCGCGGCACCTCGGCCTGCCCGAACTCGTCCGGCAGCGCCTCGACCTGGGCGATGCCCCGGGGCGGGCGAACACGAGCGACAAGATGATGACGCTGGTGGCGTCTGCGCTGGCTGGGGGCGACTGCATTGACGACGCCGATGTGTTGCGCACCGGGGGGACGGCCTGCACCCCGATTCCTTACTGGATAGACGGTGCCGCCGATGTGGCCGAGACCACCTGCACCCCCTTCCAGGCCGAGGCGGACGCCGCGCCGGTACGGCTCATCGTCTGGCGGGTGAAGCCGACGCCCGGTTCCCAACTGGCCCTCTTCGCCAAATACAGCTATCATGGCTTCATCACCGACCGGGACGGGGAGTTGCTCGAACTGGAGGCTGACCATCGCCGCCACGCCGAGATCGAGAATGCCATACGCGACCTCAAGTACGGCGTCGGGCTGAACCATCTCCCCTCGGGCCGCTTCGCCGCCAACGGCGCCTGGCTGGCCGTCCAGACGATGGCCCACAACCTGGCCCGCTGGACGGCGCGGATCGGTCTGGGAGAGCGGATAGCCACCACCAAGACCCTCCGGCGGCGGTTCTTCTCCCTGGCCGGACGGCTCACCCGCTTGGCACGCCGGTTGACCCTGCATCTTCCGGATCGCTGGCCTTGGGCTGAGAAGTTCAGCTGTGCCTTGGCCCGGCTGCGAGCCATTCCACTCCCGGCCTGACGGCACCGTCGGCGACCGACCTACCCACCGGACAACCGAAGATCCCCGCAGACTCGTGCCAGCCCGGTCCGAGAGAGTTCCCTGCTGCGTATTCTCTCGCCATCCCGCGCATCGCAGCTCCCGCAGACGGCCATAGGGGCCCCTGTGCGGCGATGAAGACCGTCCGCCGACCTCCCTACCCCAAATGGAACCCAGGCTATTTCCCCTGTAGCTCCCTCACCCCCCTTCCGCTTTCCTTACGCCGTCCATCGGTGTCCTTCGGTGGATTCGGGTTAATGGAAAGGGCGTTGTCGACACACGTAGGGGCACGGCATGCCGTTACCCCTACCAGGCTCCAAGCCACCCCGTCCGCTGCAACGCTAGGACTGAAAGAACATGGGGTTGTAGCTAGGCCCTCGGCGCTTCTGCTCTGCTTGCCATCGCCCCCAAGCGAGTAATAACCTGTCGGTCTTAGGAAAGCAGATCACCGGCTCAGGGCGAAGAAAAGGGAGGACCATGGAGATCAGACGGCACGAAATCGGCGGGCTCAGATACGTGTGCATCGAGCCCGACGGATATCGGCCTGACGTCCCGTACTCTCTTGTGGTGCTCCTGCACGGCTACGGCTCCCACATGGGCGACCTAGCGGGCCTGTGTCCGGCGATCGATCGAGACAGATACCTTTACGCGCTGCCAAACGCGCCGATACCCCTTCAGATCGGCCCCGGCGCGGTGGGTTACGCGTGGGCCAGCCCACCTGGGGGTGGCAGTGTTGGGGTGGATGACAGCTCGGTAGAGCAGTTAGCTGCGTTTCTCGAAGACGTGACGGACCGGTATTCAGTGGAACCGGGCCGGGTGGTCCTGGGCGGCTTCTCCCAAGGAGGAATGTTGACATATCGTTGGGGGCTGCCGGACCCCGACCTCTTCGCTGGCCTGGTGGTGCTGAGCTCCAAAGTGCCTGACCAGGATTCCCTTGTGGAGCGGTTGCCGGCCAACCGCACGCAGCCGGTCTTCATATCGCATGGCACGGCCGACTCGATGATTTCGGTCGAAGACGCTCGGGAGTCGCGAGAGTTTCTTGAGGCCCAAGGATACACTCCGGAGTACCGGGAGTACGACATGGGGCACGAGATCAACCAAGAGGTGATGGAAGACATGGTCCCGTGGATTCACCGGGTTTTGGACTCATAAGGCGAGCCGGCCTGACACCGTCGCGCACGCACCGACAGACCCCTTCCTAGACTCCACCTACCAGTCCACCGGCCCCTCGGGCACGAACCGCTGGATCTTCCGCCAGCGGGGTGAGTCCTGCCGGTAATGGCCTCGGTCGAAGAGAGGGTAGTGGCGTCCAGGCGGGTCTATGGACACGACCTCGTTGCCCTTGCGCAGCAGCGTATAGGGCTGCTTTTCGATGTGGACCACATCCGTGCGCTCGCCGATTGCGAAGGTTAAGGTGGCGACGTCCGATGGTTTCACTGGGCCGACCTGGGCGTACCGGCCGTTCCAACCGAGACGGCGCTCCTCCCCGTTCACCTCGCATCGCGCTTCGTCAGGACCGACCCACTCGGGAATCCGAATCTCGAGGTCGAGCGCCTGCTTGACCCTGACGTCCACCCGCCCAAGGTACGGGACGTAGCTGTCCACGTCCGCCCACGGCGACGCCCTGTTGAGCAGCAGGTTCACTCGCAGCTTCCCGTCCTGGTGGCGGAGGACGCGCTCCCAAATCCAGTAGAGCCCCCTGCCTCCGTTGACCGTGCAGCATTGCATGGTGCTGAATGCGTCATTTATGCCCCATTGGTTGGCGGACGGCCAGCCCGCGAAGGCTCCGAGGCTGCGCTCCGCAACCCGGTCCGTGTTGGTATAGGGGTTTATGAGGAGAGGCGAAGTAGAGTCCGGCTTGATCAGCTCCTCGCGCGGCAGGTCGTGTACCCAGTCGATGGACGTTAGCTGCCCTTCGACCAACATGTTGCGTATCCAGCGGTCCGCGTCGTCCCAGTAGTCGCCGATTCCGGCCTCTGAGAGCTTGAGTGCAAGCGCGACCATGTCACTGACCTCGCAGATCTCAGAGCCGTGAGTCCGGTGGCTGCCCAGGTGTTCGGGGAAGTATCCGATCAACGAGCCGCCGGGCTTCTTGACCCACTCGTCCCATCCTCGTTGCTCCAGGTTGGCCCCCGAGTCACGGGCCCACTCGAAGCTGCGCACCACGAACTCCATCAGCTCCTGGTCGTCTGCCGTCTGGGCGTACTCTTGCATCGCCAGCAGGCCGTGCGAATGAGCGTGGAAGTGGGCCATATGAGGGTTGCCAGGTGTCGAATAGAAGGTGCCGTCAGGACCGTAGTAGTTGCGCCGCATGTAGTTGATGACCTTGAGGGCCAGAGTCAGCGCCGGCTCGTAGCCCAGCAGCCGGTAGGCGTGCACCAGGCCGTGGGGCACACGCGAGCTCTCCGAACCCATCCACGGTGTCGGCACCTTGCCGTCAGGAGGACTTCCCCTCTTGGTCAGCAGGACGGTCGGCCAGAAGTAGGCGAAATCGCCGGCATCGACGGCCAGCTCGGTGAGCCCGTCTACGAGTCGTCTGGTCGCATCTCGCCACAGCGGCCCACCGTCTCTCCTGGCGAACAGGGTCATGGCGCTGAGCATCCGGCCGTTGCCGAACGCGCTTATCTGCTGGTCGCCGTGGACCAGGAAATCGGAGTTGTCGCTGTGGGTCGTTGCCTCCCAATCGGCCCACGGTCGCCCGCGCGTCGGGGTGTAGATCAGCCCGTCGGGCCCCTGCATCTTGAGCGCGACCTCCATCCACCGCCGGTCGACCTCGCTGTTCTGATTGGTGCCCGTCACCATGCGCATCAGCGACACTGTTTCCATGTACTTCGGGAGCGAGGCGCCATGCCAAGAGTTGTGGAGCATCATCGGAGGGTCGTCGGTCAGGCTGATGATGTAGTAAGGCTCGTAGTCAGCATCCGGGTCCGTGGCCTCTGTCATGTTGTGAATAGCGAGCTGCGCACGCTCCTGCAGCTCCAGGGTGTCCGGCACGTTGGCCTCGTATCGCTCGCCTTTGTACGGCGGCACCTGGAAGTCGGGTATTTCCGGCGTGATGTAGCCTATCGGATCGCCGGGCTTCCGGGTCTCGATTTCTTGGGTCGACATCCTTGATTCACCTCGGTGGACTTGCTACCTGTTACGCGCTCCTCCATCTTACTCCAGCCGGCAACTCGTTGGCAGCAGCGGGCGGTCGCTGCGCTAACATGTGGGCTAACTCTGCGCAAGGAGCGACCACATGCGGTACCGTTCGCCTTTCTTTGCGATGGTCATTCTATTGATATTCCTGGGGACTTTGGGCCGGGCCGAGGCCGCCACCATCACAGTCAACACGACCTCGGATGTGATTGCTGACGACGGTGTATGTTCATTGCGCGAGGCAATTACCGCTGCCAATACCGACACATCGTCAGGTGGGACCGCGGGGGAATGTGCAGCAGGTAGCGGAGACGACACCATTACACTTCCGCTCGGCACATACACCCTCGCCATCTCCGGTTCAGGAGAGGACAACAACGCCAATGGCGACCTGGATGTTCTGACTAACATATCCTTTGGAGGAGCGGGGGTAGGCGCCACCACCATCAACGGTGGGGCAATCGAAAGAGTATTTGACGTCCGAACCGGGGCCTCGGCCTCATTCGACGGCCTTACCATTACCAACGGCTCTTCGAGCTAGGGCGCCGGCATCCGTATCAACAATGGAGTCCTGACCATCACGAATAGCAGCATCAGCGGCAATTCCTCATCCAGTGACGGCGGGGCCATCAACGCGCGCGACAACTCGACTGTGACTCTGACGAACTCCACAGTGAACAACAATACGGCTGGCGATGACGGCGGCGGGATCCAGCTGTGCTGCAACGCAATAACGGTGAACATCACGAACAGCGTACTTTCCAACAACCAGGCCGATGTCGAGGGAGGCGCGTTATACCACTGCTGCGGCGCCGGCTCGACGATCTCGATAACCGACAGCACGATTTCAGGCAACAGCACAGTCGGACCCGGCTCGGATGGTGGTGGTATCTACACGTGCTGCGGTGCCGAGACATTTGATATTACGAGCAGTGTTATCTCCGGCAACAGCACACTCGGATTCTCGGGCGGAGGCATACAGAACGAGGGGTCGATCAGTATTGTCAACAGTACTGTAAGTGGCAACGACGCCGAGACCGACGGCGGGGGAATCTATTCGGACGGAGGCGGGACCTTAACGATTGCTAACAGTACGATAACCGGGAATTCGGCCACCGAGGAGTCCGGTGGAGGGATCAATAGTTTCGGCAACGCTACGGTGAGGAATAGCATTGTCGCAGGCAACTTCGGCTCGCCCAACCCCGACGTGACGTCCGATTCTCCGGGCGATTTCATAAGCCAGGGACACAACCTGATCGGGGACGGGACCGGGAGTACGGAGTTCACGGCGACCGGTGACCTCGTGGATTCGGAGGCAAGCCCGATTGCCCCTCTGCTTGGGTTACTAGCGGACAACGGCGGTCCTACATTCACCCATGCCCTTCTAGGCGGCAGCCCAGCCATCGACATGGGCAATCCGGCCACACCGGGTAGTGGCGGCACGGCCTGTGAAGCCACCGACCAGCGAGGGGCGCCTCGTCCGGGCGGGTCCGCGTGTGATATAGGAGCGTATGAGTCGAACTCACTAGCCCCCGGTGCAGTACCCAGCCTCTCGCAGTGGGTCCTGATCGGCCTTGCGGTGGCCCTCGCCGGCTTGGGGTACCTCAGGTCGAGGCGCTGGAGGCTTCCAGTATCCCGTCTCCATTCCCAGGGAATGTAGGGGCGCAAGGCGTGCGCCCTCCCCCGGGCGGGTTTCATCGATCAGGATGCCCTGATTCGGCGTCGGGGTGAGGAAGGACTACCGCCGTCACACGTAGGCCGGCTCGTCGGTCGGCTTGACGTCGAGCTCGTACAGGTCACGAGGGTTGTCGAACAGCAGCATTCGAGCCACCTCGATCGCGTAATCCTCAGTAAAGATACCTTCCCTGACCCGTTTTGCCAGCACCGCCGCGATGTTCTCCCGGGCCTGGATCAGGTCGCCGATAGTCCACTCGATCCACAAGAACGTGTCTCCGCCAAAGCCGATTATCTTGTTGGCCGGCACCATGTCGAGCCACTCGTCGAGCCCGTTACGCGCCATCTGTCTCGACTGTGCATGGGCCCAGCATAGGTTCAGCCAGACGTTCGGGAACCCCTTGCCGATTATTCCTGTCTCTCGCATCCAGGGGATGCCGCCGTGGTATAGCTCGAACCTCACCTCAGGGTGCTGAAGGAAGACAGGCACCATGTTGGCGGGGTTGGCCGTGCGGTAGTCGCCCCAGAGGCCCTTATTCCCGCAGTGCTGGACAATTACCATTCCCACGCGGCCTGCCGCCTCGAAGATGGCGTGAGCCCCGTAGTCCCGTAGCGCCGTCTGCTCCACCGACGTCAGCAGGTCGTCGTCGAATTGGCCCTCGCGGTAGACCGGCGACGGCCCTTCCTTAAAGTAACGGCTCCAGCACTCCTTCGCGGACACCCGCGGCGGGATTGTGGTGGACTCCTCTCCGTACCGGAAGAGACGGTCGAAAAGCGGCCGTACTTCATCTGCCAGGGGACGGCTCTCGACTATGTGCTTGCTCAGCTTTATCCCCACGACTCCTTTGGCACGGTAGTGCGCCAGTAGCTCTTCGACCGCGTCGACGTAGCTGTCAAGGGTTGAGACCGACCGACCAAGCTCGGCCTGAATGCGGCCGAGAGCATGAGTGCCGAACCCGATGTTGATCTGGCCCTCCCACAATTGCGGAATACGGAAGTTTCCGGGCTTGGGCAGCTTCCAGATGGGCTCGAACTCCTGGTTCAGGGCGGCGACAATATTGCAGTGGTCCTTGAATACGCGCTGGTAGATCCCAGGCCGGTTGGCCGCCTGCATGGCCTCCGTCAGGTCCACATAGTTGTCGGCTGTGACGTTGTCGTACCCGTACAGCTCACGGATGCCGAGCAGCGTGTTTCGGGTGTAGGAGGTGTTTCTGATGTACGGGAAGTATCGACTGAAGATCTCCCACCGCTCGTCCAGCGGCCGCGACCTGTCCACCATCGTTAGCGACTGCTCCCTGGACATTCCGGCCAGCCGCAGGTCGTGCATATTGTAGTTCTCGAACAGCGAGACCGCGTCCGGCTCCAGCTCGAGCCGGTCCGCCTCGGACGGCACATGCTCGTGGGCGTCGATGACGGGCATCTCGCCGGTCTGTTGGAACAGTTCTCGTTCTAATGCTTCGCTTTTCTGCAACAGAGTCCCTTCTTTGACAACCGCTGTTCGAGTGGCCGACCGACTACCCCCCCCCCCCCCCCAAAAAAAACTGTATGGGCAGGTTTCAAACCTGCCCCCGCTCGACCGACTCCGGAAACGGGACCTTATCTGGTACAGCGATCAGGCGCCACGCGCCGCTCCGCTCTGGTGTAACAGCATCCGTACCCTGTCTGCCTGGCTCAACATCGGCTTGACGTTCTCGACGAACTCGGCCAACGATTCCTCGACCGTCGCGTTGCTGGTGTCAATTGTTATCCTTTTGCGGAGCAAAGACGCGTCGAACTGCTCCTGGAACTTCTTCAGGACTAACTCGATGTCTTTCTCCTGTACGAGGTCGTGCGGGTGAGGGTTCTCCTTCTTCCGTTTGGCGATGACTTCCGGCGAGGCCTTCACGAGCACGAGCACGGTGTCCGGCGCCATCTCCATGATCCGCGCCTCGATCTTCCGCGCATGCCATGTCCGGCCGCCTTCCTGATCATAACCGTAGTACAGGGGCGCGTAGACGGCTTCGTCAATGAAGAAGCCGACATTGTGGTGGTCGTCGTCTTCGTAGAACTCGGGCTGCAGATGATACTCGACCTGGAACCGCTGAAACTGCTCCTTCAAGTCTGGGCTCAGTGCCATGAAGTGCTTGATGTCGTCCTCCGACAGCGTCCCGTGGGAGATGTGCGGGATCTTCATGTGATCGTGGAAGAAATGTTCGCCACCGAAGGTCAGCTTGGCCCATCCCATTATCGCTTCGGACAGAGTCGTCGTCCCAGCATACTCGCAGCCTACCACGATCGTTCTCATTTCTCCTCCTATGTTTGGTCAGTTGGCGCTCAGTGGAATATAGCGGTGGGAGCAGGGACTGTAGGGGCAGGTTTCAAACCTGCCCTTCCGCCAGCCCACGCTGCTTTCCCTACTGGGGTCTCCCGTTTGTGCGGGCGCACCGTCAACTCTTCACCAGCTTAGTGATCCGCCCGCCGATAAGCCACTCGGCGACGTACAGGTTCCCGTCGTCATCGGCAGCGATCCCGTGAGGGCTGTTGAACTTGCCGAGCTCCAGAAGGTCGGTCCTGACGCTTTTGCCCTTGTCGTTCTGGACGTTGGGCCAGCCGTCGACCTTGGACACGCTATCGTTCTCACCGAGATACGTTACAAGCTTGTCGTCAGAGTCGAGGATCGTGACTCGGGAACTGCGGAGCTCGATGAGGACCATCAGGTCCCCAATGACCACAAAACCGGTCGGGCTGGTAGTGATGCCGGGGCCGAACGAGCGCTTGAAATTGCCGTCGCCGTCGTATATCTGGACCCGACCGTTCTTACGGTCTGCGACGTACAACTCCGGCTCGGACTTGCGGGTATCGAAAAAGAGGGTGTGCGGAGTGTCGTACCGGCCGGCGCCCTCCTCGCCGTTGACGCCCAGGATGTAGTTCCCGGCCTTATCGAAGCGGTGCACGTAATTCTCACCGTAGCCATCGGCAACCCAGATATCGCCGTTGCCCCCGTGGCGCTCTTCGTTGACGACAACCCATGTGGGCCTGTAGTTGCCGTCTCGGTAGACATCGTGAGTGGGCTCGGGGACGGTCATAACCGTCTCGCCTTCCAGCGTGGTCTTCACCGCGCGGCCGGGCTTGTGAGTCCAGCCGTAGGCCAACTCCGGGTCCGGCTTGAACCCCGGGTCCGCTATCCACAAGTACTCGGTGTCTCCCTCTTTCGACAGGCTCATCCCATGCGCGTCGACGAGGCCGCTATCCCACGACCGCAAGAGGTTGCCGTCCTTGTCGAAGACGAGAATCTTGGCCTCGCCCTGGTGGCAGGCGATAATCTCGCCCGCCTCGGTGGCCACTATCCCATGGTGCGCCCAGCCCTCCCTGGCGAGCTCGGTGTCGGGAATCTTCGCCCAGTTATCGACCCATTCGTATGTGTGTGTCCCGCTGCCTACACGCATCGTTGGCTCCTCCTGGGAGGTGAAGGTCTTCTATCGAGCCGCGGAGACGCCCCGCTGGGGCGTCTCCGCCTGGCCGAATGCCATTCTTCCACATCAGGGTACTGCCCTCGGCAACCTGTCATTCTGAATCCCGATTCGGCATCGGGATGAAGAATCTAAGCCTCTACCCACCAGACTTTCACTCGTATTGACAGGCACCTAGATTCTTCGGTCGTCCCGATTTGGAATCGGGCCTCCCTCAGAATGACAACTTCCGCTCACAACACGTGATAGAGAAGTAGGTGCTCCCGCATCACGTCGTACGCAAAATCGTTCTCCACGTCCCGCCAGACGGAATGGATGTGGTTTGCCTCGTTTTGCTGGTTCATGAACTCGATTACGAAGTTGCCACCGTGGATCCGGTAGTAGTGCCCCTTGCTCCTGTCGACCGGGCCGCCCCACGCGAGGTGCAGGCCGTCGATGCCCTCTTCCCTCATGGCCGCCAGCTTCTGCCGCGACAGCTCCGTCCGCACCTGGCCAACGTACTCGGTCACTAGCGCCAACAGGGTCTCCCGTTGGGTCCCGGACATGCGGGACGCCGGAAGCCCTTCCTCAGGCGGCAAAGACGCCTTGGTACTGTTGTAGGTCAGGATGTCGTACTGGGCCTTGTCGAAAAGGATCGCTTTGGAACGCTGGCCTGCGTCCAGGCTTTCCATCAGGCCAAACGCCATATCCTCTCGATCGCCCAGTATCCGAAGTCCCTTTTGCGGCCCCTGCCTCACCTCGGCCGGGTTCGACCCGAGGAAGAGAGGTGTAACGGCTATGACCTCGTCGCCCCAGATGCTGAAGTGTAGCGACACATGATGTCCCTCCACGCGCCAGCCCCATGGGTCGTCCCCGGAGGGGTCGCCGAATACCGTGAAGTAGTAGAGCTCCGGGTCACGCTCAAAGGTGACCGTGCCCCACTCTTTCTCGAGCTCGCCCAGCAGCGCCTCGAGCGCGATGATCTGCCTGGTGTGTCCGTAGGACCGCTGCGCGAGGCCGCTGGCGATTATCGCGAAGGCCAGGCCCCGCTGGTCGTCGTCCATGTCTCGCAACGCCAGCCCTCGTCGGTTCCCGGGCGGGTAGTACCAGTAGAACCGCTCCAGCTCCAGATAGCCGACCGTGGCCATCCCCCTCTGGTCGGTGTTCAGGCTCTGCAGGAAGGCCGCGCACGCCTCCGACATCTCTTTCGCGGGAGCGGATTTGGTTGTGGAAATGGTCGCCATTGCAGACCTCGTCACCGGTGGCATCTCCGAATGAACGGCCTTCGGGAACGGGTAGAGCCGCCAACGCGCCCATACTATTAGCGAGTCGCAACCGTGTCAAGGGAGGTTTCACCACCTGTGCGGCTAGGTCATGTGTGGTGTAGGGGCGCACGGCCGAGCCTGTCCCATAAAGGCGTTGTGTCCGGCCACAAGAAGCCCATCCACGCGTTCGAATCTGCAGATCTGGCGGGCCTAGTGAGTCTGAGCAAGTAATGGCTGCGGGAACGATAGCAGCCTGGTCCATCGAAAGGCTGAGAATGCGGTGGATCTCGGGCGCCGGCTCGAACTGGTCGTGGTGCGGGTACGCCATATGCGCCAGAGGGTGCGCAGGTTAAACGTTGTGGCCAACAAAGCCCATTCAGCCGCGACGTTGGCACTGCCCCGCAACAAGAATCTACGTGCCCCCCGTTGCTCTTTGAGGATCCCGAAGACGGGTTCGACTAGCTGCTTTCTGTGCTTGTAGGCTTGTTTGGCTTGGTCGGTGGACATCCAGGTCCGATGACGACGCAGAGCAACTTCGTGAGGCCCTATTTCCAGGCCACGTCCATGACGGCCGTCCCTGGTACAGACCCCGAAGGCAGGGCACACCCGGCAGATGGCCCCAGAGGCTCGGTACACTCGCATGAGTGTACCCCTGGTGCGCTTGAAACGGGTAAAGGGCAGTCTTTGGCCTTGGGGGCAGCCATAGCTGTCGCTCCGATCGTCGTAGGTAAAGCGGTCCTTGTGATACGGGTGCTCCAATGCCTGTCGTTGTGCCTCCGGCATTACCACCTGTTGGCCTCTACGGACGCATTCATCCAGGTTGTTCCCAGAGTGATAACCACCGTCGGCCAACGTCATATGCGTTCTGGTACCTGTCATCTCCTCTGCCTGTTCCAGCATCGGAGCCAGTTGAGCATAGTCATGAGGTTCATCGACCACATCGGCTGCGGTGATGAACATACCGGTCACTCCCAAGGAAGCCTCTACAGGCGAGACCATCGCCTGGGCGTTGTAGCCGGGCACGATATCTTGACCACTCTTTATCAGCCGAGCGTCTTTGTCAGTGAGGTTGATGCGCTCTTGCTCCTCTTGGCCCGCAAGCTCGTCCATCGCTTGTCGTATCTGCTCTCTCAGGGTCTCGTTGTCGGCCAGCTCCTGTGGCAAGTGTGCAGGGACAGCATCCTCTCCCGCCTCGTTCTGAGCCACAAGGTCGCTTATTGCACCTTCCAGCCGGTCCAACAGCCGGCGCAATCCCTCGGCATCGTAGGTCCTATCCTTTGCTGCATTCACACCGACCTTCGTACCGTCTACTGCTTGCACCGCCAGGTCAACCAAGCCCATCGTCACCGCCATACGCACCGTACGCTTGAACAACTTCCTGATAGCTTGACGATGTCCTTTGTAGAACCTCCACAAGGTGTTGTGGTCCGGATGCTGCCACCCTGTCAGCCAAAGATACGGTATCTGGTCCCGGCAAGCCGCCTCCAGCTTGCGGCACGAGCGTGCCCCCGTCATGAAGTCGTACAGCCATACGCTCAGCAGCGCGCGAGGATGGTACGCCGGTGCTCCCAAAGACTCCCCATCTATCTCAACACCAAGGTCAGCCCATCCGCGCCGGTCCAACGCGTCTACGAACTCAGCAACAAATCTTGCCGGATGGTCAGGGGGAACCAGCTCGTCAAGCGTTGGCGGCAACATCCACATCTGCTCTCGGCCCATCGCTCGAAGTGGCATCGACTTCACCCCCTAAGTCGGTCTGACTCCAATGAGTGTACACTCCGTCAAACCCATCGCTCGACTTATGAGACAGGCTCGGCCCTGCGTCCTCATGTTTTCGCCCTTTGATGGCACCGAGAGACTATAATCAGCGCATGCCCGTGACCAAGAAAACGGAGCAGGCCGTTTTCGGCGGCATAGAGGCCGGCGGCAACAATTTCGTTTGCGCGATAGGCACCGGACCCGACGACTTGCGTGAACAGATCAGGGTCCCTACGACCTCGCCTGGTGAGACCATCGGGCCGGTCATCGAGTTCTTCCGGGCGAAGGCTCGGGAATGGCCCTTGGCTGCAATAGGCATCGGGACCTTCGGTCCGGTCGACTCTAACCCGAGGTCGGACACTTTCGGCTACGTTACCTCGACGCCGAAACCCGGCTGGACCAACACCGACCTCAGGGGTCCTATAGCAGAGTCGCTTGACCTGCCCGTTGCCTTCGATACCGATGTCAGCGCTGCAGCCATTGGAGAGCGTCGATGGGGGGCAGCCAGCGGCCTGGACAACTTCGTCTATCTAACCGTCGGCACGGGTATTGGAGGAGCGGCCGTATCGAATGGCGCTCTCGTTCGCGGGCTGGTCCACCCCGAAATGGGGCATATTCGCGTGCCCCACGACCGGGAGATCGATCCCTACCATGGATCGTGCCCATATCACGGCGACTGCCTTGAAGGCCTCGCATCCGGCCCGGCCATAGAGAAACGGTGGGACGAACGGCCTGACCATTTGGACCCAGAGCATCCCGCCTGGACCCTCGAGGCCCGCTACCTCGCTCTAGGAGTCACCAACCTGGTCCTGGCCATTTCGCCCGAGCGTCTTGTAATCGGCGGAGGCGTCATGAAGCAACGGCACCTCTTCCGTCTGGTCCGACAGAACGTAAGGGAGCTTCTGAACGACTACGTCCAGTCCCCGAATATCTTGAGCGAGATCGACGCGTTTATCGTCCCACCGGCACTTGGCGATCTCGCCGGGGTGCTGGGGGCAATCGCCATGGCTAGTGATGCTCAGAGGGAGTCCGGTTGACGTTCGGTCTCGGGCTCCACACCCGTTAGCGCCAAGGGAACGGGCTCACGGGGTGTGGTCAACCAGTATCTTGAACTGGTGGCCTAAGTCGCCGGCAGGCCAGAAACCCTGGACGCTCATGTAGTAATCTCCAGGGTCCAGATTGAGCTGCAGCTCCACTGTGGAGTCCGGACCTAACCTGAGTTGCTCTTCTATTGCTGGTGAGCCTTGGAATCGAGGAGGCTGCTTTCCTTCCTCGAAGACGGACACCGAGACACGGGTCGGCGGGCTATCGGCCTCCACCGTGATCGTCAGACTGCCTCCCTGCAAGACCGTGATCGATGGCTCGTCCAGACCAAACCAGGGGACTACGTCCGCACACATGACGACCGTGCCCTCGCTTGTCGCGGGCCGAGGCCAGCAAAAGCTGCCTCGGACTCCGTAGGAAACAAGTCCCTCGTAGGAGACACCGATCATTGGCATCTTCGGTGGTGGCTTCGGGGTCGGGCTGGGTGGGGCGGTTGAGGGGGTCGACGGACCGGGAACGACAGCAGGTGAGGGGACGGTCGCCGTGGCCGTCACAGGAAGGGGCGTTGCCACAGCCGCGGTCGTTGGACTATTCGGCGTAGGAGTGGCCGCAGGCGAAGCCGGGGCAGCGGCGGGAGTACGGTCCTCGGTGCATGCAGATGCGGTCGCCAGCGGTGCGATCATCAGGAGCAGGCTGGCGTTCCTGAGAATCTGCAAACCGGCGCTCCTGGGTTATCGGGCCCAGGACTCGGCGAAACCCCGCGTAATCCGTGCCATCTCGTCCGGGCTCTCGCCGTGCTTCGGGACCACGACCTCGAAGGTCATCGGGCCGGTGTAGCCGACCTCCGACAGCGCAGCGCGCATAGAGTCCCAGTCGAGCCCTCCATGCGTCGGCGGCCGGTGGTCGCCGTTGCGCACGTCGAAGTCGACGTCGTGCAGGTGTGTGCCGTGGAGACGGCTACCGGCGGAACGGATCTCGTCGGATGGGTCCATGTCGAAAAGTCCAACATGCCCGACGTCGACGATGAGTCCGACCTGCTACTCGGGATAGTCGTCCACGAGGGGCCGCAGGGCCTCCATGGTCCGGTAGGGGTAGTCACAGTCTTGGTACGCCAGGTTCTCCAGGTTCATGCGGACTCCGGTCGCCTCGGCGACGGGGACCAGATCGTCGAGGGATTTCCGGACGGCCGCCCGGATGCGCTCCGGAACTGCCGGGTCGCCTGCATCCGGCACAAAGATGGGGTTGGGAATGGGGTGAATGACCATACCCGTGGCCCCGATATCGGCAGTGAAACGGATGTAGCTCCCGAGGACGGCCACCTTCTCACGCCGCCAGTCCTCGTCCGGCGCGCCGAGAACGTTGACGGTCGCCGGGGCGTGGACGCTGCTGGCGCGAAGGCCACGACCTTCAAGCCGAGCTCGAAACTCCGACAGCTCGCTGCCGGTCGGCGGGCCCTCGACGTGCGGCTCCTGTCCCAAGAGCTCCGTCTGCGGGAACCCGGCGGCAGCGATCGCGTCCAACGCTGCTTCCACGTCGCGATCGGTAAGGCCGACGGTAGCGTAGCTGGTGTTGTCAGTCGCGTTCATGCGATTAGCCTCGGGACACTCGGGGTGAATGGGGTGTCAAGTTTCGGTTCGCGGTGAGCAACCTGACGTCCTCAATGCTGGCCGGACATATGCACGTAACTCTGGGAGCGCTCTTGTCCCTTCTCCCGCCTCGCGGGAGAAGGTTAGGATGAGGGTCCCCCTCTGAAACACCGTAACAACACCGCTATCTGGGCAGTTATTTGAGAGCCAGCTTAAGATAGGATTGCCCTGCTCTCAGTCCGATCACCAATCGACCTGTTGTTTCGGAATGAATCGCTCGACCTTCCGCATGCGGGCGGTGTCCTGCCGGTAATGGTCCCGTTGGTACAGGGGGTAGTAGCGTCCCGGCGGGTCGATCGACACGACCTCGTTCCCCCTACGCACCAGCGTGTACGGCTGCTTCTCTATGTGGATCACGTCCGTGCGCTCGCTTATAGGGAACGTCAGGGTAGCTCTATCCGACGGCTTTAGCTGGCCAACCTGCGCGTAACGTCCATCCCAGCCGAGACCGCGCTCTTCGCCGTTCACCTGGCAACGTGTCTCGCCCGGCGTGACCCACTCGGGGATCCGTACCTCGAGATCGACGGCCTGCTTTGCCTTTACGTCGACTCGCCCCTCATATGGGATGTAGCTGTCGAGGTCGGCCCACGGCGAGGCCTTGTTAAACAGCAGGTTCACGCGCAGCTTGCCGTCGTGGTGGCGCATGACGCGCTCCCAGGTCCAGTATAGCCCTCGGGCCCCACTGACTGTGCAGCATTGCATAGTGCTGAATTGGTCATGTATGCCCCACTGGTTGGCGGCCGGCCAGCCCGCGAAGGCTCCCAGGTTGCGCTCCGCCACCCGGTCCGCATTAACGTAAGGGTCTATAACGGGCGGAGACGTAGGGTCCGTTTTGATTAAGTCTGCGTGCGGAAGGCGAGAGACCCAGTCGGTGGACGTGAGCTGCCCCTCGACGAGCATGTTGCGTATCCATCGGTCGGCATCGTCCCAGTAGTCGCCGATACCCGCCTCGGACAGCTTCAGCGCCAGCGCGATCATGTCGCTGACCTCGCAGATCTCGGAGCCGTGAGTCCTGGGGCTGTTCAGGTGCTCTGGGAAGTATCCGATCAGCGAGCCGCCGGGAGTCTTAACCCACTCGTCCCATCCACGCTGCTCCAGGTTCGCTCCCGAATCTCTTGCCCACTCGAAGCTGCGCACCACGAACTCCATCAGCTCATCGTCCTCGGCTGTCTGAGCATACTCCAGCATCGCCAGGAGACCGTGAGAGTGAGCGTGGAAGTGGGCCATGAGAGGACTGCCTGGGATCGAGTAGAAGGTGCCGTCCTCGCCGTAGTAGTTGCGCCGCATGTAGTTGATGACCTTGCCTGCCAGGGTCATCGCGGGCTCGTAGCCCAGCAGCCGGTAGGCGTACACCAGGCCAGGGGGCACCTTCGAACTCTCCACGTTCCCAAATGGGGTGGGCACCTTGCCGTTCGGTGGACGTCCCTTTTTCGTGAGCAGGACCGTCGGCCAGAAGTAGGCGAGGTCACCGGCCTCGACGGCCAGTTCGGTGAGCCCGTCCACCAATCGGCGCACGGCGTCGCGCCACAGCGGGCTGTCGTCCCTCATGGCGAACAGAGACATGGTGTTCAACATGCGGCCGTTGCCCATCGCGCTGATCTGCTGATCGCCCTGGGTACGGTAACCAGAGTCGTCTATGACGGTCGTTGCTTCCCAGTTTGCCCAGGGTCGCCCACGAATCGGGGTGTAGACCAGCCCGTCGGGGCCCTGCATCTTGAGAGCGACCTCCATCCAGCGGCGGTCGACCTCAGTGTTCTGCTGGCTGCCGGTCATGATGCGCATGAGGGACACCGACTCCGGGTACATAGGCAGCGTGGCCCCGTGCCAGGAGGTGTGGAGCATCACCGGTGGGTTATCGCGCAAGAGGATGATGTAGTACGGCTCGTAGTCGGCCTGGGGGTCGGTGGCCTCGGTCATGTTGTGGACTGCCAGCCGGGCCCTCTCCTGGAGATCCAAGGTGTCGGGTACGGTAGCCTCGTACCGCTCGCCCTCGTAGGGTGGAGACTCAAACTCGGGGATATCCGGCGTTATATAGTCGATTGGGTCGCCGGGCTTCCAGTTCTCATGCTCTGGTACCGTCATCCCAGGTCGTCCTTTGGGGTCAGACATAAGATGGCTCGTCCGTCGGCTTGACGTCCAGGCCGAACAGGTCCCGCGGCCCCCCGGTCACCAATCGACCTGTTGTTTCGGAATGAATCGCTCGACCTTCCGCATCCGGGCGGAGTCCTGCCGGTAGTGGTCACGCTGGTACAGAGAGTAGTAGCGTCCCGGCGGGTCGATTGACACGACCTCGTTCCCCTTACGCACCAGGGTGTACGGCTGCTTCTCTATGTGGATCACGTCCGTGCGCTCGTTTATGGGGAAGGTCAGGGTAGCTGTATCCGATGGCTTGAGCTGGCCAACCTGCGCGTATCGTCCGTCCCAACCGAGACGGCGTTCCTCGCCGTTCACCTGGCAACGTGTCTCGCCCGGCGTGACCCACTCGGGGATTCGTAATTCGAGGTCGACGGCCTGCTTTGCCTTCACGTCGACCCGTCCTTCATACGGGATATAGCTGTCGAGATCGGCCCACGGCGATGCCTTGTTGAACAGCAGGTTCACCCGCAGCTTGCCGTCCCGATGGCGCATTACGCGCTCCCAGGTCCAGTAGAGCGCCTGCGCACCGGTTACCGTGCAGCACTGCATGGTGCCGTACTGGTCGCGGATAGCCCAGTCGTTGGCGACGGGCCAGCCCGCGAAGGCGCCCAGGCTGCGCTCGGCCGCGCGGTCGGTATTCACATAAGGATTTATGGCGGGGGGTATGTCGGGGTCCTGTTTTATCAGGTCGTCGTGCGGCAGGTCGTGTACCCAGTCGATCGACGTTAGTTGCCCTTCGACTAGCATGTTTCGTATCCAGCGGTCGGCGTCGTCCCAGTAGTCGCCGATCCCCGCCTCCGAGAGCTTCAGGGCCAGCGCGATCATGTCGCTGACCTCGCAGATCTCGGAGCCGTGAGTCCTGTGGCTGTTCAGGTGCTCCGGGAAGTATCCGATCAGCGAGCCGCCGGGAGTCTTTGTCCACTCATCCCACCCTTGCTGCTTCAGGTTGGCGCCCGAGTCCCTGGCCCACTCGAAGCTGCGAACGACGAACCCCATCAGTTCCTCGTCTTCCGCCGTGTGAGCGTACTCGAACATCGCCAACAGGCCCTGCGAGTGAGCATGGAAGTGGGCCATGAGAGGATTGCCCGGCGTCGAGTGGAAGGTACCGTCCTCCCCGTAGAAGCTGCGGCGCGTGTAGTTGATGACCTTGTGCGCCAGTGCCAACGCCGGCTCGTAGCCCAGCAGGCGGTAGGCGTAGACTAGGCCGTGGGGCACCCGTGAGCCTTCGACATTCGCCCAGGGGGTGGGCACCTTGCCGTCCGGCGGAAGCCCTTTGTTGGTACCTTGGACAGTCGGCCAGAAGTAGGCGAAGTCCCCCGCGTCGACGGCTAGCTCGGTAAGCCCGTCCACCAGTCGACGGGTGGCCTCACGCCATACCGGAGCGCCGTCCCTGATTGCGAACAGGGCCATCGTCCTCAGCGTGGGGCCGTTGCCCATCGTGGATATGAGCTGGTCCCCGTGCATGCGGTAGTCGGAGTCGTCGAACTGGGTCGTTATCTCCCAGTCGGACCAGGGGCGGCCCCGTTTCGGCGTGTAGATGAGCCCGTCGGGGCCCTGCATCTTGAGCGTGATCTCCATCCAACGACGGTCGACCTCGCTGTTCTTCTCGCTGCCGGTCATGATGCGGGTCAGAGGCACCGACTCCATGAAATTCGCCAGGGTGGCGCCGTGCCACGAGTTGTGGATGAGCACCGGTGGGTCGTCACGCAGGCCGATGATGTAGTAAGGCTCGTAGTCGGCTAGAGGGTCCGTGGCCTCGGTCAGATTGTGGAGCGCAAGCCCAGCGCGCTCAACCAGCTCCAGGGTGTCTGGCACCGTAGCTTCGTACCGCTCCCCTTCGTACGGAGGCACCTCGAAGTCGGGAATGTCCGACGTGATGTAGCCGATCGGGTCGCCCGGCTTCCACAACTCGTTATCTTGCGCCGGCACTTCTCATCCTCCCAATACTGGGTCTCAGCGTCCTCGCGGGCATACTATGCCGCGCCTATAGCACTGTCAAGGTTTGAAAACGGGTCAGTACGCCTACCAGATAGAGAAGGCCGCAATGTGGACGTCAGCGAGGCCGGCCTCCCTCGATACGTCACGATGCCGCGTCGGGACTACTCGGGATGAACGGGGGTTGGTGAGGTCCTGAAAAATGTGTCCCATTCTGTTCCATTGTGTCCCACTCAGCTAGGGATTTTCGGTACACCGTGGAACAGCGTGGCACAGAAATGGGACAGACCCGCTCGGGTCTGTTCCCTCGGAGCAATTATAGCACGGATGTTCGCGATTGTCGAGGTGGGGATTGTAGGCGACCTCTTGTGTCCAGTCGATAAAACCACGTAGGGGCGCATGGCGTGCGCCCGCCTCCCGGCGGTTTTCATCGATCAGGGTATTGCGATGGATGATCCGGCCACGAGCAAGAATGTTTTCCGAGCCCGATGCCGCATCGGGGCGAGGAATCTGGGGTGGGGGCCTTAGTACCCGAGTGGCTAGGACCCGCTGTTGATTCCCCCAGCTGCCCCAGGCCCCTCACTCCGTTCGGGGAGACGGATTCGGCTCTTTGAGTCGCCGAGTGTGCGCTTGCGGAGGGTGGTCTGCCCGGACCAAAATGTTTTCCGAGCCCGATTCGGCATCGGGGCGAGGAATCTGGGGTGGGGGGCCTCAGACCTCGACTGGCCGGGACTGCTGTGGATACCCCCAGCCGGCCCAGGCCCCTCACTCCGTTCGGGGAGACACCGGTAGTTCCGGCCACCATAGCGGTCAACATCCGTCTGAGTCCGTCAAGTGATCGACAGACTTGTACCGATGGGGCGGAGACCGAGCCGCTGTGTAACCCGTTGGGAGGATGCGTTCGATCTGCCGGTGCCGTAAAAGAGGATTCGTCCTCGATTCGCTGGAAGAGATGCCCATCCGGCAGTCGCCGCGGCCGCGAAGCCGCGGCCTCGGAACTCCGGCACAGTGGTCACGCCCACCTCGGCACTTGCCGGTCCGAGCCCGGACGTGATGGCGATGGACACGATCTCAGCACCATCGAGCGCGACGCACCACGGCGCCCAGAACTCGCCGACATCCACGAACCCCAACGCCGCAAGGTCGCCTGGCATCCCCCGCCCGCTCAGACGAGTGAGCAAGCGGTCGCCCGCAGTCGAATCAGAGCTCACCAACTCCGCCGGTTTCTCATAGTCAAGACGGTTCGGAAAAGTCCAGATCCACCCCATATCGTGCCGCTCGACTGGCGCTTCTGCGGCCAGGAGCCGGAGGTAGTCGTCGATGTGGACAGGCGTGCTGTCGTGGTTGCGGAGGGGCGGCTCGCTCGCGGCCAAGCTATCGAGCGCACGAGCGGTTCTTTCACCTACATCCTGGCGCACCCGTGCCACATTGCCTGAAGAACATCCAACTAGGTGAAATCGCGGTCCCGCCGCGTGGTCCGGAGTATTCTTGCGCAGAATCCGACCGGACTCTGTCAGCACAAAGATCGTAGCGACTTCGATTGCCAGCAGGTCGAGATCGCTTATATCAGGGCGCGGTATAGTTTCATGCTTCTGGTGACCAGGTGTCGTTAGTGTGAGGTGTTCCGCCGCGGGTTTGGTAGAGACGCCCCGCTGGGGCATCTCCGCACGGGTCTCGGCGTGATCGCTAGAGGGCCTTGATCTCGCTGATCAACTTGGTGATCGAGTCCCTTGCGTCCCCGAACAGCATCGACGTGTTCTCCTTGTAGAAAAGGTCGTTGTCGATGCCTGCGAATCCGGGGTTGAGGCTGCGCTTGAGCACGACTACGTGCGCCGCGCTGTCGACGTTCAGTATCGGCATTCCGTAGATCGGGCTGCCCGGGTTCTCTCTGGCGGCGGGATTGACCACGTCGTTTGCGCCGACGACCACGACCACGTCCGTCGAGTCGAAGTCGTCGTTGATCTGCTCGAGGTCGAACAGCTTGTCGTATGGGACGTCGGCCTCCGCGAGCAGGACGTTCATGTGTCCCGGCATCCGGCCTGCGACCGGGTGGATGGCGTATCTGACGTTGCCGCCCTTGGACTCGATCAGATCCGCCAGCTCTCGGAGCTGGTGCTGCGCCTGTGATACGGCCAGGCCGTACCCTGGGACGAATATCGGCGACCGGGAGTAGGCCAGAAGCACGGCAGCGTCCTCATGCGACATCTGGCTTGCATGCCGGACGCCCCCGCCGTCCGCTGCTCCAACCTCGGCGACTGTAGCCCCGAACGCCCCGAACATGACGTTGACCAGTGACCGGTTCATCGCCTTCGTCATGATCCGGGTCAGAATAAGACCCGCGGCTCCGACCAGGGAGCCCGCGATGATCAGCATGACGTTGCCCAGCACGAATCCGGCGCTCGCCGCGGCGAGCCCGGAGTAGGAGTTCAACAGCGAGATCACGACCGGCATGTCCGCCCCGCCGATGGGAATGACCAGCAGCACGCCTAGCAGCAGGCAGGCGACCACCAGCGCGACGTAGACGGGGACCTCGGCGGTCGTGACGAGGTAGCCGCCCATCGCCAGGATGCCCAGGAATAGCACCAGGCTGACCGTCTTCTGGAGCGGGAACGTGATCGGCTGACCTGTCACGAGCTCCTGGAGCTTGCCGAAGGCGATCAAGCTGCCGGAGAGGGTGACCAGGCCGATCAGGGTGCCGAGCATGATCGTGACCGACACGTCCGTCGGTATTTCCGCTCCACCTGCCGACAGCCTGTCGAACTCCGACGCGGCAACGAGGGCCGAAGCCCCCCCGCCAAAGCCGTTGAAGATGGCGACGAGCTGCGGCATCGCGGTCATCTTGATGAGGCGGGCCATCGTGGCTCCGATGACGGCGCCGACGATGATTCCCAGTGCGATCGTCTCGAATTCGACGACCTCCCGGTCGAGAAGCGTCACCACTACGGCGATCAGCATCGCGACGGCGGCCAGAAGGTTTCCTGACCTCGCCGTAGCGGGAGAGCTCAGCCGCTTGAGCCCGAAAATGAAAAGGGCGGCTGCTAGCAGGTAGAAGCCGCTGATCAGTAGCTGTCTATCGAGAGTAAAAGAGTCCATTACCGCCGGTCACGCGTGTCTCGTTTGAACATCCTAAGCATACGGTCCGTCACCATGAACCCGCCGACGACGTTCACAGTCGACAGGATGACGGCTGCAACGCCGAGCACTGTGCCCGCGGTCCCGCCGACCCGCCCCGCGACCAGCACGGCTCCGAGAAGCGTAATGCCGGATATCGCGTTGGCCCCGGACATCAGTGGGGTGTGTAGGGTAGGGGGCACCTTGGTGATCACTTCGAACCCTATGAAGATGGCGAGCACGAAGATGTACAGCTGTATTAGTAGGGTGCTCTCAATCACTGTTACTCGTCCTCCGTTGGCTTTGCGCGCAAAGTCGCAATCCTGTTACGTGGTTTGACGAGTCCCCCGATGCCGCATCGGGGGACTCCTGTCGGAGCTCACCACGAACGTAAATTCAAGACCACCGTATACCCCGAGTAGTCCCGATTCGGTATCGGGACGTATCGAGAGGCTGGCCTGAGCGAAGTCGACGGGAGCTTATCGAAGAGCAACACGTCACTCCGACACTTTTTGTGCATATTCCCTCTGTACGGTCAGGTTCCCGTCGGCCCCGGGCCCGAGTCTCCGTCTGCCAGAGCCTGTGTCGCCCCGTGGACGATCTTCCCGGCATCCGTGATACAGGAGGCGCTCACGATCTCATCCTCGAAGTCTAGCTCAATCTTGCCGTCTTGTACCAGGTGCAGGAATAGCGTGGAGATGTTCCGGGAGTACATCTGGCTCGCGTGAGTCGGCATGGAGCTTGGCAGGTTCAGCGGCCCTTGAATCGATACGCCGTGCACAACCTTCGTCGTCTCAGGCTCCGTCAGTTCGCAGTTACCCCCGGTTTCGGCAGCTAGGTCCAGGACTATCGAGCCGGGCTTCATATCCTTGACCATGTCTTCGGTGATCAAGATCGGTGCACGCTTGCCGGGAATTGCCGCGGTGGAGATGACGAAGTCCATTCCTCGGATGTGATCGTGTATCAGCTCACGTTCAGTCTGCTGCGTCTGTGCAGTCTGCTCCTTTGCGTAGCCCGAGGCCTGCTCGGCCTCCGCGTCGACTACCTGGGAGTGAATGAACTTTGCGCCCAGACTCTCTACCTGCTTCGCTACGGCCGGCCGGATGTCGAAACCATGCATGACGGCACCGAGCCGGTTGGAGGTCGCGATCGCCTGGAGGCCGGCCACTCCCGCTCCCAGGACGAGCCCCCGCGCAGGCGGGAGGGACCCTGCCGCCGTAATCATCATCGGGAGGAACTTCCCCAGAGAGCTAGCTGCCATCAGGGCGGCCTTGTATCCCGCGATGGAGGCCATGGACGTAAGGGCGTCCATGCTCTGGGCTCGAGCAATGCGAGGGACCGCGTCCATACTAAAGCTGGTGACACCCTTGGCCGCCAGCCGCTTCGCCAGGTCCACGTCGGTCAGCGGCTGAAGAAACGCGATCAGCACGTCTCCATCTCCAAGAAGACCGACCTCTTCCTCCGCAGGTGCCCACACCTTCAAAATGACGTCCGAGGACTCGTAAAGCTTGGCGGCATCCGGCTCGATCGTGCCCCCCGCTTCCTGGTAGGCCTCATCCGAGAACAGGGCCGCCTCCCCGGCTCCGGACTGGACCAGAACGTCGAGGCTCGCCGCCACAAGCTTGGTCACGGCATCGGGAACGAGCGCGACACGGCGCTCGCCCTCCGTTACCTCTAAAGGCACTCCTACTTTCACTTCAATGCTCCTAGCCCGACATTCGGCGCGAGGTTGTGGGCTCAAACATTATTCTTGCTCACCGACCGGCGGCAACGTGCTCGCCACTAACGTCATCCGACACCTAGTTTAACAGGTGGTTTCACCCTCACTTCAGTCCTCTCCCGTCGAGGGGGCTTTGCACCAGAAGTCGCGATCGGGGGCCGTGGTTCGACAGGCTCACCACGAACGTAGGTTCAGATTCACCGTTCGCCCTGAGCCTGTCGAAGGGCAATTCGGCTCGCGCGGCACTTCTTGTGCAAAGCCCGTCGAGGGAGAGAATGAATCCCTTCCCCCTTTATGGGGGAAGGTTAGGATGGGGGCCCTTCCTCGGACGCGCGTATGACCAGCGTCGACATACGGGCGGCGGGAATACCAGGGAGGGCCCTTCCTCGGACGCGCGTATGACCAGAGTTGGTCCGACCGAGTGACGCACCACCCGCTCCGTCACGCTACCTAGCGCCCATCGGGACAGCCCACTACGGCCGTGCGAAACCATAGCAACCAGGCTTTCAGGTGACTCTCTCGCAACCTGAAGGATATCCTCGGCGATATCGCCACGCGCGATACGCTGTTCGACGGAAGTGACTCCTTCGTCACGAAGTTTTCTGGCCACTTGTTTCAAATACTCGATCGCCTTGGCGTCGACCTCCTCGAGTACCTCCTCGGCGTGGCCAAGACCCTCCTCCGGTAGTCCGTGGTGCGGCAACGGCGAATGAGTGACCTCAATCAGGGTCACCGGCAGTCCCCCTAACCCTCGGGACAGCTCAATCACATGCGGGAGGACCTGCTCGGCTAACTCCGAACCATCTAAAGGAACAACAATACGTGAGTACATTGGATTTCTCCTAGTCTACTAGGACGACTCCCCTCTGAGCTTCTGGAATTCGGAAAGCAGCTCCTTTTGCCTTGGGCCAAGGTGAGTGGGGGTCGTAACGTTGACTACAATATAAGCGTCGCCCTTGCCTTCGCCATTGAGATGTGGAATCCCGTGGTCCGGGACCCTCAGAGCTGCGCCGCTCTGCGTGCCCTTTGGGACGTCGACCTTCAGATCGCCGTCCAGGCCAGGCACCTGCATCTCGCCGCCGAGGGCCGCGATGGTAAAGTCGAGGCCCTGTTCAGCGAAAATGTCGTCGTCGCGCCTCTCGAATACAGGATGCTTCTGAACGTTCAGAACAACGTACAGGTCGCCGGCGCCCTGCTGGCCGTTTTGGCCTTTTCCCTCGACCCTAATCATGTGGCCGGTGTCCGCACCGGGCGGTATTGTGACAGAGATGTCGTTCGATCTCTGGACGACCCCGCTCATGTCGCAGGTCTTGCAGGCTTCTTTAATGGACTCGCCCGTGCCACGGCATTCGCCGCAGGTCGAGATCTGACGCAAGACGCTAAGTCCGGACCTCTGCTCCCTGACGATCTGGCCCGTGCCTCTACAGGCATCGCACGCGACCGAGCGCGCGGCCCCGGTGCCGTTACATGTGGGACACTGGTCCTCGAAAGACAGCTCAATGGTCCTGTCGCCACCGAAGGCCACCTCTTCCAGCGATACATCCAGATCGTATCTCAAGTCGGCGCCTCTGCGTTGCTCAGTCCTACTGGTTGCTCCTCCACCAAGGAAGGACTCGAAAAGACCGCCGTTCACCCCGAAGAAGTCCCTTAAGCCGAACTCCTGGAACAGGCTTGAAAAGTCGACCCCTCGGAAGATGTCCTCCTGAGCGTACCTCTCGAGCCCACCGTGGCCATACGTATCGTAGATCGTGCGCTTCTGGGCGTCGCTCAAGACGGCGTAGGCCTCGTTTATCTCCTTCATCTGCTCAACGGCCTGGTCATCTCCCGGATTTCTGTCAGGGTGATACTTCAAAGCGAGGGTGCGGTAGGCCTTCTTGATACCAACCTGGTCCACATCTCTGCCGACGCCGATCACTTCGTAGTAGTCCCGCTTTGCCATCTCTACCTGTTTACTTCAGTATTCGGGCACGTCCGCAAAAAGATACGGGCTTTGGCTGAGGAAATCAATCCATCTGGTGCTGGGTAATCGCATGGCGTGACACGTTAGCGCCCATAACACTAATATTTCAGCGGACAGGTCTGCTGTTAAGGCTGGCAGGCAAGTCTCCCGGTTCGACGTAGGGGTGCAGGGCCGAGCCTGTCTCATAAGTCGAGCGATGGGTTTGACGGAGTGTACACTCATTGGAGTCAGACCGACTTAGGGGGTGAAGTCGATGCCACTTCGAGCGATGGGCCGAGAGCAGATGTGGATGTTGCCGCCAACGCTTGACGAGCTGGTTCCCCCTGACCATCCGGCAAGATTTGTTGCTGAGTTCGTAGACGCGTTGGACCGGCGCGGATGGGCTGACCTTGGTGTTGAGATAGATGGGGAGTCTTTGGGAGCACCGGCGTACCATCCTCGCGCGCTGCTGAGCGTATGGCTGTACGACTTCATGACGGGGGCACGCTCGTGCCGCAAGCTGGAGGCGGCTTGCCGGGACCAGATACCGTATCTTTGGCTGACAGGGTGGCAGCATCCGGACCACAACACCTTGTGGAGGTTCTACAAAGGACATCGTCAAGCTATCAGGAAGTTGTTCAAGCGTACGGTGCGTATGGCGGTGACGATGGGCTTGGTTGACCTGGCGGTGCAAGCAGTAGACGGTACGAAGGTCGGTGTGAATGCAGCAAAGGATAGGACCTACGATGCCGAGGGATTGCGCCGGCTGTTGGACCGGCTGGAAGGTGCAATAAGCGACCTTGTGGCTCAGAACGAGGCGGGAGAGGATGCTGTCCCTGCACACTTGCCACAGGAGCTGGCCGACAACGAGACCCTGAGAGAGCAGATACGACAAGCGATGGACGAGCTTGCGGGCCAAGAGGAGCAAGAGCGCATCAACCTCACTGACAAAGACGCTCGGCTGATAAAGAGTGGTCAAGATATCGTGCCCGGCTACAACGCCCAGGCGATGGTCTCGCCTGTAGAGGCTTCCTTGGGAGTGACCGGTATGTTCATCACCGCAGCCGATGTGGTCGATGAACCTCATGACTATGCTCAACTGGCTCCGATGCTGGAACAGGCAGAGGAGATGACAGGTACCAGAACGCATATGACGTTGGCCGACGGTGGTTATCACTCTGGGAACAACCTGGATGAATGCGTCCGTAGAGGCCAACAGGTGGTAATGCCGGAGGCACAACGACAGGCATTGGAGCACCCGTATCACAAGGACCGCTTTACCTACGACGATCGGAGCGACAGCTATGGCTGCCCCCAAGGCCAAAGACTGCCCTTTACCCGTTTCAAGCGCACCAGGGGTACACTCATGCGAGTGTACCGAGCCTCTGGGGCCATCTGCCGGGTGTGCCCTGCCTTCGGGGTCTGTACCAGGGACGGCCGTCATGGACGTGGCCTGGAAATAGGGCCTCACGAAGTTGCTCTGCGTCGTCATCGGACCTGGATGTCCACCGACCAAGCCAAACAAGCCTACAAGCACAGAAAGCAGCTAGTCGAACCCGTCTTCGGGATCCTCAAAGAGCAACGGGGGGCACGTAGATTCTTGTTGCGGGGCAGTGCCAACGTCGCGGCTGAATGGGCTTTGTTGGCCACAACGTTTAACCTGCGCACCCTCTGGCGCATATGGCGTACCCGCACCACGACCAGTTCGAGCCGGCGCCCGAGATCCACCGCATTCTCAGCCTTTCGATGGACCAGGCTGCTATCGTTCCCGCAGCCATTACTTGCTCAGACTCACTAGGCCCGCCAGATCTGCAGATTCGAACGCGTGGATGGGCTTCTTGTGGCCGGACACAACGCCTTTATGGGACAGGCTCGGCCGTGCGCCCGACCGCGTAAACGCCCACCTTTTACTAGCCGGCTCACACCTGATTTCGATTGACGGCCCTCATAGCCGCTGTTACACTTTCCCCACCTTCGACCCGTAATGGAATCCGAACCCAGCTCAAGGAGCGATTATGAAGACCAGAGCCGTGGTCCAGACGGCCGTGGACGAGAGGCTGATCATCGACGAGATCGATGTTCCGGAACCTGCGCCCGACCAGGTCATCCTCAAGCTGTTTTCGTCAGGGGTGTGTCACTCGCAGCTCTTCCAGATGCACAGCCCCGACTACGACCGGCCGTTGGTTCTTGGCCACGAGGCGACGGGGGCGGTGACCCACGTCGGGCGCGACGTCACGCACGTGAAAGAAGGCGACCACGCGATCGTGACCTGGGTCAACCGGACGCCGACTCCCGGGCGCCCGACGCGCGTGTCCCCCGGGTCCACCTACAAGGGCGAGCTCGTGCACGACGTTATCTCCTACACGTGGGCCGAGAGCGCGCTGGTCAAGGGCGAGTACGTGGTCCCGATATCCAAGGAAGAGCCCACCGACGTAAGCTGCATCGTCGGCTGCGCGGTCCTGACCGGGGCTGGGGCCGTGAAGAACACCGCGCGAGTGCGGCCGGGAGACTCCGTCGCGATATTCGGCGTTGGGGGAGTGGGCATGAGCGCGCTGATGATGGCATCGGTCCTGGAAGCCTACCCGATCATCGCTGTCGACCTGCGGGACGACAAGCTGGAGTTCGCCAAGGAGTTCGGCGCCACACACACCGTGAACGCGTCAAAAGTCGATCCGGTGGAGGCTATCGTTGACATCAGCGGCGGTGGCGTCGACTTCGCGTTCGACGCTATCGGAGTTCGAGTGACCAACGAGCAGATTCTTCCCGCGACGCGGGGCGGGGGCCCAGGAGCGGACAACCACGGCGGCATGGCGGTACTGATCGGCCTCCCTCCCCACAAGGAGATCACGCTCGATCCGACCCTATTCCTGTTTCACCAGCGCCAGTACAGAGGCAGCCTGGGTGCGACCTATCCTGAAAAGGACTTCCCGATGTTCCTTCGATGGCACCGCGAGGGCAAGTTCCCGCTTGACAAGCTCATAACCCGGCGCTACACGCTGGACCAGATCAACGAGGCCTGCGACGCGCTCCACTCCGGCGAAGTCCTCGGCCGGGCGATCATCGAGTACTAACGCTCCTCAGTCGTTCCTGGCCCCGTCTTCCTGGCTGCTATAATCGATCCACTTTGGCCTAGAAAGGCGGGGTGTGTCGAACGTAGCACGACAGATCGAGGGGCACCTAGACTCCGAGCAGCTTCAGGTACTCCGCCTAGCGTCGAAAACCGCGGCCGACCAAGGCGCTGAAATCTACCTCGTCGGGGGCACCGTCCGAGACATCTTACTCGGCAGCCGGCCCGTTGACCTCGACTTGGTCGTCGTCGGTAGCACCCCCGACTTCCCCGAGGTGCTGGCCAAACAGCTTGGCGGCGAAGTCGTTGCGCAGTCTCAGTTCGGGACCAACAAGCTGAAAGTCGACGGGGCTGACGTCGATCTTGCTGCGGCCCGAAAGGAGTCGTACGCGCATTCTGGGGCGCTACCTAGGGTAGTCCCCGGCTCCATAAATGACGACCTCGAGCGAAGGGATTTCTCCATTAATGCGATGGCCGTCTCGCTGGCAGAGGAGACCTGGGGAGAGCTTCTCGATCCTTTTGGTGGGCAAGCAGACGTCCAACAGGGAGTTGTCCGCGTCCTTCACCCTCGAAGCTTCGTCGATGACCCGACGCGCATCCTGAGGGCCGTCAGATACGCATACCGTCTCGGGTTCAGAATCGAGGAAGAGACCGAGCGGCTGCTCAAGAGAGACCTGAGAACACTAGATCAGGTCAGCGGAGACCGCATACGAAATGAGCTGGAGCGGTTTTTCCACGAGGGCAACGTGGCAGAGATACTCGAAGGGGCGCAAGAGCTGGGCGTCCTGTCCGCCATCCACCCGGCGCTGCGTATCGAAGCCGCCCTACTTCGAAAGCTCGATGGTCTAGCCACCAACGGCACGACCGAGAACACCATGCGACTTCTGGCAGTGCTGGCCTTTTCGATACCGGCCATCGACACCACGTCACTCGTCGGCCGGCTCAATATGAACGGCAGGTGGGCGAGAATAGTCCGAGACGTGGCCGCAGTCAGAGACTCGTTTGAGGAGCTAAAGGGCGAGAATGTGCGACCGAGCCAGGTCCATCGCCTGCTCCGCGACTACGACACAGCGTCCATCGAAGGCTGCGCTCTCGCGACCGACGACCCGCTGGTCGAGCAACGCCTGGAGCTGTACCTGAAGGAGCTACGCCAGGTAAAGCCGCTGCTCGACGGCAACGACCTCATCGCCCTCGGCGTGCCCGAGGGCCCGGAGGTCGGCCGCCTCCTCGACGCGATTCTGACGGCGCGCCTGGACGGCCTACTGTCCACTAGAGAAGAAGAGGAGAACCTCGTGCGCCGTAGCCTCGGATAGCCTTATCCTCTCCCCCATCGGGGGAGAATTAGAGAGGGGGAGAATGGGCCTGAGGGGTAGTCAGGCCGTTGGTTTGTGCGCCTCGATAATGAAATAACTCTCAGTGAGCACGATGCCCTCCTCGGTGGTGAGGCTCCGCTCCAGCTCCAGAAGGGCGTCCAGGTCCTGCTCCAGGTCGAAGTCGTGCGCTCTCCACTGAGGCATTACGGCCGCCAGCATGTAGACCAAGTCTCCGAGGCCGCCATAGGCTATAGAAGTGTCGTGCGTCTGAGCGCGGGTTACTGTCAGCCCTACGCTTCGAAAGCCGTAACGATATCTCCCGAATAGGTCGCCATAGTTGTTGGCGGCCCGTGGGAAAAACTCCACTATCTCCTTCCACATGTTGTGGTCCACCTGCTGGGTGAGCAGATGTCCCTCTGGGGCAAGCGCCCCCGCTACCTCGCTGGGCTCGAGCTCCTCGTGACGGTTCAGGACCAGCTCAAAGGTCTCGTCCAAGAAGGGGAGATGTAGACTCGAAGAGTGCACGACCGCGACGTCCTGTGGCGAAAGCCTGTCCGCGGCCACCGGCACGTTCGGAGGCCACTCTTCAGTTGCTACGGCGAGCCCCGCGTAGCCCTCGCAGATTCCGCTGAAGATCTCGCCACCACCGGTCCCCATATCGAGGACCGACCTGGAGCCGGCCAGGAGCTCGCGCGCCCGGTCCCGGTAGCTCCACGGCGGGTCTGGGCCTAGCCTGGTCGCCTGGACGTCGAAGGTCCAGCCCTGCATCTCTCGGGCCCTCTCCACGTAGGACCTGAGCTCGTTCAGCCGGCGCTGTTTATAGGGTGTCATTTGAGGGCCCGCAATCAGCCTGTATGTTGTGCTACGGCAAATGACGCGTCAAAACCAGACGGCTGCCTGGGGGGTAGGTGGGGGGGGGCCGTAGAGACGCCCCGCTGGGGCGTCTCCTCACGACCGTCAGCCGACCGCCGTCACGAGTCACCGAACTGGAACCCGTACAGCTCAGCGTTTCGCAGATAAAACCTCAGCTTTACGCTGCCGATAATATTGTTGATGGAGTCGGTGCCCGACCACCTTATCTGATTTCGGACGCTATCGCCCGTGAAGGTCACGCAGTCCTCTCGAGAGTACCCCTCCCAGACGTTGTTCCAGGCGTCCATGACCTCGACCTCTATGTAGCCGTTGGGACCGCATGCGCCGTTGATGAACAGGTGAGCCCCGGTCGAAAACACGGGTTTGGTGTCGACGTACCCCTCTCTGAGGGTTGCGCCCAGGGAGACGTAGCCGTCGAGACGCATGGTCGCCAGGCAGAGGTGGTGCCCGTTGGCGGACAGACTTGGATCGCGGATCTCGGGGGCGTCCAGGCCCTCGCCCTGGCCGGATATCCACCAGTCGTGGTGGACGCTGTTGCCGCCGTAGTAGAACCACATCTCGTCGCCAACGACCAGCGGCTGCGTCGGGGTTTCCACGTCGAACTCGTCATAGGTACCTGGGCCGCCGCGTGAGATAAACGGCCTGTGCTCCTGGAAACGCTTCCAGTCCTGCCCGTTCCGGCTGTGAAGAAGGTACATCTCCACGGTATTGTCCACGGCATGCAGAACGTTGAGCAGACCGAGGTGAATGTCGCCCGCCCTCCAGGGCACGAAGCCGTAGAGACCGTCGTCTATGTTGTCATCGTCGCCTGGGCTGAACGCCAGCACCGGCTCCGACCAGTTCAAGTAGTCTCGGCTTTCCGTCCTGTAGATCCGGCGCCTGGTGTCCCAGACCCCCTCCGGCTGGCTGGGCGATACCGGCGCGAACCAGCCGTCGAAGTCCGGATGGAAGCTCGACCCTCCCTGACCGCCGCACCGACCGTAGAGGACATACTTGCCGTCGACCGGGTCATAGGTCAGGATCTCCACGTCGCTGCCCCAGCTCGGAAAAACAGGATTCCCCTCGTACGGCGTCCAGTTGACTCCGTCTGGCGAAAAGTCCATGTGAAGTCCACCATTGTGACGGCCGAAGGGGTTTCTCTTTGGAACGTTCGAGTCGCGGATCCGCCGAAAATAGGCCATCTTGTATCGGCGCGACGGATCAGACTCCTGTTCGTCGAGCAGCACTGATGGGCAGCTGTACATCCGGTCAGGCTCCTGGTCGACCACGATGTTGGTGTCGTTCCCGTCCACGGTGAACAGGCCAAGCGGCCGCTTCTCCCAGCTTAGTCCGTCGCTCGACTGAGCATGCAGGATCCGGCTGCCCTGGAAGATGTTGCGCTTGCCGATGCCGAAGTAGTCGAAGAAGTCCTCGTACCAACACTTGTAGAGGCCGTCCGCCGGGTCTCTCAGGACGTTGAATGTGCTGTTGCGGAAGTAGGGAATGCCCTCCCACGGGGCATCCTTTACCATCAAGGGGTTCTCCGGATGCTTTGTCGGCGAGTGCAGCCTTCGCGTGACGTTCTTCACCATCGCGATCACGTCGTTATCGACGAATAGCTGAGCGGTGTTCCCCACGTCCTTTGCGATCTTGTCCCGCGAGTATGCGATGTACATCAGTATCTCATCCTTCTCCACGAGCGAATATCAAGCTGGGGCGCATCGTAACATACACGTCGTTGACCGTCTCAAGCAGGGGTGCTAGTCTACAGCGGACCGACGCTGAGACCTCCCCTCGGCTCCAATCTGAGAGAGTCGGCAGTTCAACCCGATGAACCTTATCTGGATAGTTGCGGACACATTCCGCCAGGACCACCTGGGCGCCTACGGAAACGCCGAGATCCGGACGCCGTCGCTCGACGCCCTGGCGTCCAGATCCGTCCGTTTCGACCGCCACTACGCGGCCGGCTTCCCGACAATGCCCACCCGCGCCGACCACGCGACCGGCCGTTGGACGATGTCGTTCATGGGTTGGGAGCCCATGCCCGACGGCATGGAGACGCTCGCGGAGCTGCTAGCCGCGGACGGCGTCCACACCGCCGCGATGGTCGACACCCCCTTTTACCTGCGCGGCGGGATGAACTACGACCGGGGCTTCCAGACCTTCTCCATGTATCCCGGCCAGTCGCTCTCCGACGTGGAGATGCTGCCGACGGGCAGAGAGGCTGCGGATACGCGCGCGGCTTGGCGCTTCGAGTCTGACAGAAACGTCGCGCAGACCATGATTCGAGCAATACATTGGCTGGAGCTCCATCACGAAGAGGAGTTCTTCCTGTACGTGGACACCTGGGACCCCCATGAGCCCTGGGACGCCCCCGCCTACTACACGGAGCAGTATCTGCCGGACTACGACGGTGAGATAATGCGACCCCCGTACGGCCGGTGGCAGGACACACTTGGCTATACCGAGGAAAAGGTCAAAAAGGCCCACGCCACCTACTGCGGCGAGGTGACGATGGTCGACACGTGGGTCGGCCACCTGTTGAGGCGGGTCGAGAATATGGGACTGATGGAGAAGACGGCCGTCGTATTCACCTCGGACCACGGCTTCTACTTCGGCGAGCACGGCGGCGTTCTCGGCAAGATGACCCTCGCCAGACAGCCCGACGGCAGCCTGTACGAGGACAGCGACCGGTGGGGTTTCTGCCCCCTCTACGAGGAGGTGGCGAAGGTCCCCCTTCTGGTCTATGTCCCGGGGATAGAGCCCGGCGTCTACGGACAGCTGACCTCGGCCATCGACGTGATGCCGACCGCTCTCGAGATCATGGGCCGTGACATTCCGGAGTGGGTGGAGGGCGGCTCCCTCCTGCCCAAGCTTCGTGACCCCTCTCTGTCCGGCCGTGACTTCACAGTGACCACCATGCCTTTCGCGAACGTGGGCGATCCGGTGAGGTCGGTGGACGATTTCCGCCGCTGGCTCATGCGAGCGCCGGTCACGACAGTCACTGCCGGCGAATGGTCCTTACTCTACAGCCCGGAGGAGGGTGCCTCGGAGCTCTACCACCTGGCTTCGGACCCCGGGCAGCAGAGGAACGTCATCTCGGAGAAGACCGCTGTCACCAGGGACGTGCACCAGCACCTGGTCAGGTTCATGCGAGAGACCAACCTTCCGGAGAGGCTCATGGACCCCCGGCTAGAGCTGCGTATCTAGATCGTCCGATGCGCTTCCACGTTCTCACGCTCTTTCCGGACATGTTCAAGAGTCCCTTCGCTGAAGGCATCATCGACCGTGCGCGAGAGCAGGGGTTGCTCGAAATCAGTGTCGCTGACATCCGCGATCACACCGATGATCGACATCGCACGGTGGACGACTACCCGTTCGGTGGCGGGCCGGGGATGCTCATGAAGCCTGAGCCTGTGTTCGATGCGGTCGAGGCCGTCCAGCGGTCCGCTGGTCTGGATTCCTCGGGGCCCGTCGTTCTGCTGTCGCCGCAGGGTCGTATGCTCACCCAGCCGGTCGTCGAGGAGTTAGCTCGCCATACTGACATCGTCCTTATCTGCGGTCGCTATGAGGGGGTCGATGATCGGGTGCGGGAGCACCTGGCTACTGACGAGATAAGCATCGGCGACTACGTGCTAGGCGGTGGCGAGCTGGCGGCCATGGTGGTTATCGAAGCCGTGGCCCGCCTCGTCCCTGGAGTTGTCGGGTCTTCGGAGTCGACCCAGTCGGACTCCTTCTCAACCGGGATACTCAAGCACCCTCAGTACACCCGGCCGGCCGAGTTTCGAGGCTGGTCGGTACCCGAGGTCCTCCTGTCGGGCAACCACGCGGAGATCGAGAGATGGAGGCGACAGGAGTCGCTACGTCGCACCTTCGACCGCCGCCCGGACCTTTTGGAGTCCGCCGAGCTCTCCGAGGAAGACCGCCGGTTCGTTGAATCACTACGGCAGGTGAAATAGCGTGGTTTCAATCCCTCCGGACGTTCCGAGAATACCTCGCGACGCCAGCTTCCCGACGCTCGAACCGGCAAACAACATGGCATATGCCGAGGCGTACTACCTGGCTGCGCAGGCCCTGTGGAAGAGCGGGATTTCACACCCGGATACCCTGGTGTTCCCCATGCTTTTTCTAATCCACCACTTCCTTGAGCTCGAGCTCAAGGAGGTGATTCGCGCTACCTTCAGCATCGGGACAATGGAAGGAAACGAAAGTGTGGAATCCCCACGATTTCGCACGATTTGACGCGCCTACTAGCCCTCGCAGACTCCAACCTAGAGAAACTCGGCCTTGGTGAGGCGATGTCCATAAGTAGGGAAACCCGTGACATCATGGAGGATCTCGAACGTTTCAGTTCCAGAGGGGAGGCTTTCCGCTACCCGACTAGTGGGGATTCGAAGAAGCCGCTGTTGCCCAAGCAGTACATATCTGATGTGGCGTCACTGATGAAGATCATGGACAAGACGTTGAAAGAATGTCTCGGCATCACTGCCGAGCTAGCGGGTAGGGAGGAGTGTCTTGAGTTCGAGCCTGACGCCGACGGTCGGCATCAATGACCGTCGTTCGGTCTTCTCGCGCGCATTGGCGTCGTGTTATGGGGTGCCCAGCATCGAGTCGGCGGCGCCGGATACGATGGCACCCAGACTCTTCGCTTCGCTCAGAGTGACATGGCGTGTCAGTGCATATCACCGAGTGCGAGCGCTATCTCGCTTGCGCGGCGACTGCGACTACGTATAGAATGGATGTATGACTAGCAAGGCAAAGGACGGACCCACACAATGGACGCGCACGATCTGGTAGCAGTTGAGCCCAACCCTAAGGTCGCAAAGTTCCGCCCCGGCGACACCGTAAAGGTCAGCACCAAGGTCAAGGAAGGCGATCGAGAACGGACTCAGGTGTTCGAGGGTGTCGTGATCGGCACCAAGGGAAGGGGCCCTGGGGCCTCGTTCACCGTTCGCCGAGTGACACACGAGGTCGGCGTCGAGCGTAACTTCCTTCTGCACTCACCCGCCGTTGAGGCAGTTGAGGTGGTCAGAAAGGGAGTCGTTCGACGCGCTCGCCTCAACTACATCAGAGACCGGTCCGGCCGCCAGGCAAGAATCAAAGAACGTCGGTAGCTCTACACGTTTCAGTCTCCCGTCCAGTTGTGCGTACCGTAGTACTCGCCGGCGGTCCCGTCGCCCTCGGCAGACTGGTCCCAAAGCCACCTCCAACTTGTCTCCCTGAGTCCCGATTCGGCATCGGGACGAAAGGCCTGGGGAGGGGCAGTCCTTGTTTAGTCAACACGACCCATAACACTTCGTGCAAAGCTGGTCGACGGGAAGGGGATTCTCTCCCCCGTTACGGGGGAGAGTTAGAGAGGGGGCAGACGTGCAGCCCCCAATTACCCTTGGGCTGCGAGAAGAGCGGGACCGACTAGCCATGAGCTTTGCCGAAGTCGCCGTTGACACACCGGTCGGGCACGACCGCACGTTTACCTACTCCATACCCCCGTCCCTCGACCCTCGCATCGGCCAGCTCGTGCGCGTCCCATTCGGCTCGCGGAAGCTCCAGGGCGTCGTATTCTCGCTCTCCATAGACCCGCAGGTCGGCGAAACACGCGATATTCTCGGCATTTCCGGCAACGGGCCTGTCCTGTCGGACATCCAGCTGCGGCTGGCACGTTGGGTCAGCAGCTACTACATGTGCTCCCTCTTCGATGCCGTCGCCCTCATGCTGCCGCCGGGCGGGCGCGTGCGCCAGAGGACCTACCTCGTGTTGGGCAACGCGCCGACGGCTCCCGAGTTGAGTTCCCTTACCGAGCCTGAAAGGGAAATGCTCGCATACCTTGGTCGCAACAAGAGGGTCGGCGAGGACCGTCTGTTGCGGGCTGTAGGACGGGGTGCCAAGGCAGCGCTGAGGCGACTGGAGGCGAGCGGCCACGTTGTCCGCTCTCACAGGCAGCAAGGCTCTTCGGTGGGACCGAAACTTCGGGAATACGCAAAGCTCTCACCTGAAGCCGCAGCCGAGCTGCCAGATCGGCTGAAAGACCTGAAGCGACGGGCACCGCGCCAGGCGGCTGTGCTTTCACGGCTCATGAAGAACGAGACTCCCATCGCTCTCGCCGAGGCCCGCAAGGAGTATGGCCGGACCGCCATCAATGCTCTGCTGGACAAGGGGTGGCTTCAGAAAGAGAGCGCGGCCATCGACCGCGACCCTCTCGCCGGTTTTTCTTTCCCTCAGGCAGCTCCAGTTACCCTCACGGCCAACCAGAAGACAGCCGGCGCAGAGGTCCGTGCGGCTCTCTTGGACCTGTCCCATACTCCTCGCACATTCCTGATGGAGGGAGTCACCGGCAGCGGCAAGACCGAGGTGTACCTCGCCGCTGTCGAAAGCTGCCTCCAGCTTCGCAAGAAAGCGATCGTCCTTGTTCCTGAGATAGCCCTCACGCACCAGACCATCGAACGGTTCGCCCGCAGGTTCCCGGGCCAGGTTGCCGTCCTTCACAGCGGGCTGTCGGCCGGCGAGCGTTTCGACCAGTGGTGGAAGGTCCAACGGGGTGAGTGTGGAGTCGTTATCGGTTCACGGAGCGCTATCTTTGCCCCACAGAAAGACCTTGGGCTGATAGTGATCGATGAGGAGCATGAGTGGACCTATAAGCAACACGACGCCAGTCCCAGGTATCACACGAGGGACGTGGCAGCCCGGCTGGCCGAGCTGACGAGCTCGGTCCTGGTGCTGGGGAGCGCCTCCCCTGACGTCGGGTCGTATCATGAGGTCCTCGGCGGGAGGTCCCGGCTTCTGCGTCTCCCTGCCCGGTTTTTTGAGAATGGTGATCGCAGCACCCGAACGGCGGCAGACGGCGGACTAGCGTCGGTAGAAGTGGTCGACATGCGCAGGGAGCTTCGAGAGGGGCATCGCCGGGTCTTCAGCAGGTCACTACTCCGGGAAATGGGCCGGTGTCTAGAGAACGGCTTTCAGGCGATCCTTTTCTTGAACCGTAGGGGCTCGGCATCGTACATGCAGTGCCGGCAGTGCGGCTTCGGCCTGCGATGCAGGCGGTGCGACATTTCAATGGTCTATCACCGGGATGTGGACCGGCTGCGCTGTCACTACTGTGGCGATCGACGCATCCCGCCCCCGCGGTGTCCGCAATGCCGTGGCTTCAGGATGGCCTACTCGGGCATGGGCACCAAGGCCGTAGTAGCGGAGCTGTCGAAGTTATACCCGAAGGAAAAAATCCTTCGCTGGGATAGGGACTCGGCCGGCAGCCCTGCGGCGCATGAGAAGCTTCTAGAACAGTTCCGGTCCCGCGAAGCTCGAGTCCTGGTAGGCACCCAGATGATAGCTAAGGGGCTGCACTTCCCCTCGGTCACGCTCGTAGGAGTAGTGTCGGCGGACGTTGGCCTCAGCGTGCCGGACTTCCGGGCGGGCGAGAGGGCGTTCCAGCTCCTTTCACAGGTGGCCGGCAGGTCGGGCAGGGGGCCGTCCGAGGGCCGGGTGATAGTTCAGACCTTCCAACCGGAGAACTACGCGATCAAACACGCGGCCGCGCAAGACTACCGGCACTTTTATGACCAGGAGATTGCCTATCGCGGCGAGCAGGGGAATCCCCCGTTTAGCCACCTCATCCGGCTGCTTTACGCTCATACCAACAGCGCCCTGTGCGAGCGCGAGGCGAAGAGGCTTTCAGGCCTTCTTAGAGAGGAGCGTGACTCTTGGGGGCTCTCCGATATCGAAATACTGGGACCGACCCCGGCGCACCCGGCCCGCCTCAGGGGGCACTACAGGTGGCAGCTCGTCCTTCGCGGACCTGGTCCGAGGATACTGCTAGACAAAGCGACCGTCCCCCAGGGCTGGGTGATCGACGTCGACCCGGTGGGCACGGCGTGACGGCTTCGCCAACGGCGAACCGGAAGTCGGGTTGGAGTTTGAGTAGGGGCGGGTTTCAAACCCGCCCTTGTAGCCCATGGGAGAGGACTCCCGCCCCAGGTTCCTCGTCGCTGACTCCTCGGAAAACGATCGGGGCCGTCATACCGCGAAATCGTCGGGTGATGGTCTCGTAGAGACGCCCCGCTGGGGCGTCTCTATGGCGCTCAGGCCGCCAGACGCTCTAAGCTCCCGCTGGCTTTTGACACGTCTTTCGCCCTGACATAGCATAACGGCTGGCTGATAGGTGGCGTTGGACTGCGCCGTACCTACCCGGAATCCTGCTGAGGAAACAATGGCTGACTACAAGTACACGGTGTTCCACGTAGGCGTCCATGTGGACGAAATACTCGAGCCGGAGAGGGTCGAGCTGGCGAAGGTCGGGGCCCGGCAAGTGGTGCTACCGATTCTTCGTTCAGAAGATGAGATGGTCAAGCAGACGCGCGGCGCCCACGGCATGATCATCATGGAGTCTCAGGTGACCCGGCGCACACTGGAGGCCTCGCCCGACTGCAAGGTGGTCCTACGCACGGGCATGGGCGTGGACACGATCGACATCGATGCGGCGACAGACCTGGGTGTAGCGGTTGTAAACGTGCCCGATATATGGGTACGCGAGGTCGCCAACCATGCCATGGCTCTCATCCTGGCCTGCAACCGCTGGCTCTTTCTTCAGGACAGGAACATCCGCTCCGGGGACTGGAGTCCGATTATCCCTTCCCCAGTTGGCTCTATTCACGGGGAGACACTCGGGATTGTGGGACTCGGCCAGATCGGCGGGGCTCTGGCACGCCGCGCAGCCGTGTTCGAGATGGAGCTAATCGCCCATGACCCGTTCATCGAGCAGTCGGTGTTCGACAGTGTCGGGGCGACGCCGGTGTCGTTTGGAGAGCTGCTGGAACGCTCAGACTACGTCTCGGTCCACACGCCGCTAACAGATGAGACCCACCACATGTTCGACGAGGCTGCGCTAAAGCAAATGAAGCCCACGGCCTACCTGATCAACACTGCGCGTGGCCCGATTGTTGAGAACGATGCGGTGGTCGATGCTCTAAGGAGTGGCTGGATCGCGGGGGCCGGGCTGGATGTGTTCGAGCACGAGCCCCTGCCTGCGGACAGCCCGCTGATCGAGCTGGACAACGTGGTGCTCACGTCCCACACGGCCTTCTACTCGGACCCCGCGCTGAAGGCCTTGGCGGTGAGGAATGGACAGGAGGTGGCCCGAGTGCTGACAGGCCGCCGGCCGCTGCACCTGGTCAACCCCGAAGTGCTCGAAAAGCTGCCTCTGTCGGCCCAGTGACTGTCACCGTCACCCTTCGGCAGGGCTCAGGGCGAACGGTGGATCTGAACCTACGTTCGTGGTGAGCCTGTCGAACCACGGCCCCGGTTGCGACTTTAGGTGCGAAGCCCGTCAAGGGAGAGGATCGATTTATCCCTTCCCCCTTGAAGGGGGAAGGTTTAGGATGGGGGTGAAAGCCTTCGGTGGCCAGCCCCTAGTTAACGTAAACCCCGTCAAGGAACCGCCACAGGCTGTCCGTCGCGGTCTCCACGGCCCTAACGGTCTCCGACTTCTCCGCATCGGTTGACGCCAGTTCGACCACGATCTCCCTTTCTGCGACCGAGTGCTCCTCGTCCATGGTCTGGTGGACCTCGAAGAACGAGCCCGTCCTCTGGTCGTCGATGCCGTAAAACTCCCGCAAGCCATCGAGCTTGGCCTTGGCGACCGCGGGCACCTGGGACTCATAAGCATAAAGAGCGGCTGTACCGGCAGACACGGACGCCTTGGACGTGAGGTCCTTGTAGGTTCCCACCAGCGCTGCCGTATCAGAGGACGGCTCGCCGTCCTCGACCCCTTGCCTGTCCACGCCGAGGCCGTCACAGAAGCGCAGCCAGAGCTCCACGTGGTTCTCGGTCCCGTGCTCCTCGTCCCACAGGTTGTCCAGCAAAAGCTGGCGTATGCGCCGGTCTGAGCAGCGATGGTGCAGTCCGCTGAGAAAGGTCGGGTACGCGAGCTCGAAATGGTAGTACTGGCCCGCATACTGCTTGAGAGACTCCAGAGGCAGAGTACCCTGGGCCCAAGCCTGATAGAAGGGGTGCCCCAGCAGGCTCTTCTCCCGAATGATCTTATCGATGCGAACGGATAGGTCGTTGTGCAAGGAATGTCCTCCGTGTTTGTTTGGGCCGCCCTGTCTCAGGGCCTAGAGGTGATGCCAGATGGGCCAATTATACTGTATATTATCGGAGCCGACTATAGAGAGTCAGACCAGAGGTCACGATGCGTTTCCTGCAAGACCTGCCCCGTTTCCTGGAGGTCGCCTACGTGGCGACCTCTCGAATGCTCTTCCTCTTTCGACGTTGGTTGAGGCCCGGTGGCAATGTGGAAAGGGTCTTTGTCGCGGGCGAGAAGGTCTCCAAGGGCCTGCTGTTCGACTGCCAAATGTGCGGAGACTGCGTTCTCCACAGCACAGGCATGACCTGTCCGATGACGTGCCCTAAGAACCTGCGCAACGGCCCCTGCGGTGGCGTACGGCCGAACGGGCACTGCGAGGTCGTTCCCGAGATGCCGTGCGTCTGGGTCCAGGCCTGGCAGCGTTCCAAGAAGATGCCGGCCTACGGCAAAGGGATAACCAACGTGCTGCCACCCCTGGACCGCAGCCTAGCGGGAACGTCGGCCTGGATCAACGAACTCGGCGGTCGTGAGCTCAAAGTGCCGGAGGGATGGTCCGGATGAAGTCCGGCTCGCGGCTGGAGCGCGTGCTGCGGTCCGGCCGCTTTGCTGTGACAGCCGAACTGAACCCGCCCGACAGCGCCGACCCAGAGGCTGTGGTGGAGCGGGCCCAGGTGCTGGGCTCTGCCTGCGATGCCATCAACGCCACCGACGCTTCCGGTGCGAATGTCCACATGTCCAGCGTGGCCGTGGGGTCGCTGCTCGTAAAGGCCGGTTACGACGCAGTGATGCAGCTGTCATGCCGCGACCGCAACCGCATAGCAATCCAGGGTGATCTGCTGGGCGCGTCGGCCTTGGGAGTACGCAACGTACTGTGCCTGACCGGCGATGGTGTGCAAGCGGGAGACCATCCGGAGTCCAAGCCCGTCTTCGACCTCGACTCTATTACGCTCTTACGCACCGGACGCATACTGCGGGACAAGGGCCATTTCCTCAGCGGCCGGACGTTGGAGGCGGCCCCAAAGCTGTTCCTGGGAGCCGCCAGCAACCCCTTCGCACCACCTTACGATTTCCGTCCTTTACGCTTGGCAAAAAAGGTCGAGGCCGGAGCGGACTTCATACAGACACAGTTCTGCTTCGATGTCCCGAAATTCGCGCAGTTCATGGCAGCGGCACGAGATATGGGCCTGCACGAGCGAGTATTCATCCTCGCGGGCGTCGGCCCGTTGCGCTCTGCCAGGACGGCCGAGTGGATGCGCGCCAACATACCCGGCGTCGTCATTCCCGACGAGGTGGTCAGCCGTTTGCAGGGCGCGCCCAAGGGCCAACAGCGGGCCGAAGGTAAGCGGCTGTGCATCGAGATCATCCGCCAGGTGCGAGATATCCCCGGCGTGAGCGGCGTACACGTTATGGCCTATCGTCAGGAAGAGCTGGTAGCCGAGATCATCGACGAGGCGGGGCTCATGCCGCGGTGGAGGGACACTGACGCTTCGCTTTCGGCCGAAGGGAAAAAAGCGGAGCTCCAGAGCAGGCGCTAATCTGTGCCGGCAGCGATGAATCTAGGCATCAGGCCCGGCCGATCCTGAAGACAGTCTTGCCGCACACAGAGCACTTCCCTCTAGTGGCCGGCCTGCCATTCTTGAGGATAACCGACTCGGGGTTTCGGACCTCGCGCTGCGCTTTGCACCTGAGACAATAGACCTGCATGACGGCATTATAGGTTGCATCCCCTTCCTGGACAAGTCCTCTACGGTCGTGTCCTAATTTGGCGTCCGGCGCCGCAGTCCAGCCAAGGCTTGCCTAGCCAGCCAAATAAGGCCCGGCCGTACGTTCATGAGGCCAATCAAGAGCGCAATGAAACCCGCGATTTGATAGCCGTAACGGGACGAATAACGGAACGACCCGGAATCACCTTGCAGAGTCATTAGCCAAAAGCCGAGGGCGACAAAGGCCAGTCCCGCGACGGTTTTGATTGTCGCAGTCTTCCGGTTGAGTTCCCGGGTTGGCTTGGGAGATCGACGCGCTGAATGGCGACTTGGCCGTCTCGGACCTCGTCCTTGCATGTGAAGCCTCCCGACACTCGAGAGCCTTTGTCCAACAGCAGTCTATCACGCGGGAGACGCACTCGGAATCTAGTTGACCCGTGCCCAACGTCCGCCTACAATGTCGGCGGCTGGCAAAGCGCCGCAGCCAGACGGGTAAAGAGGAAGGATAGATATGACAGAGTCACTTCTGACGCCTCAGGCGGTCCTGGACGAGCTTCACAAGAATCGAGTCACCCACGTGGTCTGGCTCCCCGATACCGAGTCCAACTTTATGTACGAACGGGCCGCCAAGGACCCGACTCTGCAGATCGTTCCCGTCTGCAGGGAGGGGGAGAGCATGGCGATAGCCGCCGGTCTGTGGGTCGGCGGTCAAAAGCCCATTGTCATGGTCCAGAACACCGGCTTCTTCGAGTCGGGCGACTCGGTCCGTGGCCTGGCGCTGGGCATCGACTTCCCTCTGGTAATGATGATCGGGTACCGCGGTTGGGCTCGACACGGTGTGACGACAGACTCTGCTGCCCGTTTCACAGAGCCAATCTTGCACGCCTGGGGAATCAACTACTATCTTATCGAGGGGGACGAGGATGCGGGGCGCATCTCTACCGCATTCGAGGAGGCGCAGAGTATCCAGCAGCCCGTCGCCTGCCTAATAGGCGCGGAGTACCGCTAGCATACCTTCACCCCCATCCTAAACCTTCCCCCGCCGGGGGAAGGGATTCATCCTCTCCCTTGATGGGAGAGGAATGAGGTGAGGTGAACATGCCCCTCAAGTTACATAGGACAGAGCTAAGCATTGGACCGGACAGGGCCCTCGGCCATCGCGGCTTCCATAGCGAACACCTTGTCTAGACGACGCCGGTGACGTTCCTCTCCGCTGAAGCTAGCGGAGACGTAGACGGTCACAAGCTCCTTGGCGAGCTTGTCGCCGACCACCCGTAAGCCAAGACACAGAACATTCATGTCGTCGTGCTCTACGCCCTGGCGGGCCGAGTATGTGTCGTGGCAGACCGCCGCTCGGATACCGCGCACCTTGTTGGCGGCTACGCAGGCGCCGACGCCACTGCCGCATACGATAACGCCTCGGTCCACTTCGCCTCCGACGACGCGCTCTGCCACCGCCTGAGAGAAGTCAGGGTAGTCGTCTAGGGGGTCATACTGGTGGGCGCCCACATCCGAGACCTCGTGGCCGAGGCCCGTCAGCAACTCCACGAGAGGTGCCTTAAGCTCGTAGCCCGCGTGGTCCGCGCCGACGGCTATCCGCAACTTCCTCACCTCAAACCGCCATTGGCTGCGCCCCTAAGCTTACCACAGCCGACCGGCCACGGTGGGTGCTTTCAAAGTAATCCCGCCAGGTTCGCCGACAAGTTTGCCGAACAGGAATCATAGACCCGTTCATCCCGAGTAGTCCCGATGCGGCATCGGGAAGTATCGAGGAACCGTCCCTTCGCGAACCACGAGTGAGCCGGTAGCTACCAAAGTGAAACGGCTTTGGTAAGGGATTCCAGCGGCTTTGTTGGTTACCGTACCTCCTGCTAGACTTAGTCCGCGAACGTCGCTGTACCGAAATCTCAACAAAGGTCCCGACTGCCTTGAACTCTCCAGCACCCGTCCTTCAGATAGAGAATCGCTACTCGGCACGCAAGGCGACCCTACTCCGGTTACTGGCCGAAGTGGACGGCTCGGGCCTCTGTCGCCACACCGTGTACCTCACCCCAAACTCTGCCGACGGTCCGGGTGCCCTGGACGATTCCGGACTGGACGCCGATATCGCCAGCGTCACACAGGAGCTCGGCAGCTCAGACACCGGCCACGCGTTGTTCGTCTACGATGACCAAATCACAGCCGTCACGCTACCGTTCCCAGTTGGAAAGAGTCTGCTTTCGGAAGGAGCTGATACCGCTCCGTTGAGAGACCTGCTCGGCACGGACTTCGTCATCGGCGTAGTCCTTCTAAGGCTCGGACGCTACGCGGTGGGAGTGCTGCGAGGCGACAAGCTTGTGGCGTCGAAGTCGGGCTCCCGGTACGTCAAGAGCCGACACCGCGCTGGTGGCTCCTCGCAGCGCCGCTTCGAGCGGAGCCGCGAGAGGCTCATCCGCGAGCTGTTCGACAAGACCTGCCAGACTGCCAGGGCGGTCTTCGCCCCCTTCCAGGGACGGATCGATTTTCTTCTGATGGGAGGGGAGCGCCACACTCTAGCGGCGTTCGTCCGAAACTGCGTTTTGGTTCGACAGGCTTCGCCGGTTATGCTTCGCCGCACCCTTGAGGTCGACCGGCCTGGACACCAGGCCCTAGAGCGGGTCCATGATGAGGTCTGGAAAAGCCGGGTAGTCGTCTTTAGGCGGACTGAAGGGATATCATGAATTCCGGAAGCAAGGAGTGTAACGATGGTCCTATATCTTGTCAGGCACGCCGAGGCGGAAGAAGGAGAAGTCGACGACGAGCGCCCGCTCTCCGAGCATGGATGGGCGGAGGCTAGGAAAGTCTCAGGCTACGCCGCGCAACACCTGGCTATAGAGGTCGATCGCGTGCTCCACAGCCGGAAGACGAGGGCCAGGCAGACGGCGCAGGTCCTGGCAGACGCCCTTGAGTTCACGCCCACGCTCGAAGAGGTCGACGCCCTCGATCCGGAAGCCGACCCCCACGAATGGGCGGAAAGGCTGGCCGACGGCCACAAGGACGTCTTGCTGGTAGGGCACGTCCCTCACGTCGAGAGGCTCGCGGCTCTTCTCCTGTGCGGCGACGACGACCGGCCGGTCGTTACCTTCCAGACAGGGTCTATTCTCTGCCTGGAGAGGAGGGAAGGCGGCGCCTGGTCGGTCCGGTGGATGGTGGTCCCGAACATTACATAGGGCGCCGCTTGTCGAAGGGCGGCACCTCGGGCAGAGGCGCCGTCCTGTTCACCTGGTACCAGTAGGCGGTGCTGCTCCAGTCACCTTGCTTGTCGTTGGCATGGCCGTGCTCGATGGAGAAGCGCAGCGACCGCTCGAAGTATATCGGGTCCTCGATGTGGAAACGGTATTGAGAGTGCTTGCCCGTGTAGTCGTCGTTGCCTTTGACGTGGTAGCCGTAGTAGGGCGTGGAGTAGGCGCGGTCTAGCCTGTTGTAGTTCCAGGCTCCGCAGAAGTAGTCCTCGGTCCCCGTTCCATGAATGCTGGGCGGCCAGGTCTCACCGTCCACGAAGAACATGTCGTCGCCCTCGCCCCACCAGCCGGGCTTGTCGGTGTCGACATGCAGCGCGCAGCCGACGTAGTGGCCCTTGCCCTCCACGTCCAGCACGATGTAGTTGTCATCTCCCGTGGTGTTGAGCCGCTGGGTACGGCCAAGAGCGTTGGGGCCAGTGCGCTCGGCCTTCGGCACGACCAGCTCTCGGCGCCATTGGGCGTGGAACCGCGCCATGTCGTCCACGGGCGAGTCCCACTGCTGGTAGTCGATGTAGAAGTACAGCAGCGTGTCCTGCTCCGAGTCGTTGGTGACGTCGATGCGGGCACTGGTAGAGTAGGGCATAGGGAACCAGCAGTTCAGACCCAGGTACGAGGCTTGCAAGGGCAGAGAGTTGGAATAGGCGGGCGCGGCGTGACCCAGGCCGAAAAAGTCGCCGACGGGCGAGACCACCGAGGGCGTCTCCTCGCCATCCCAATACATTCGCAGTACCAGGCGACGCAGGTTATCGTCGTCCTCGCGCGTGGTCATCCAGACATGGCGGACGCATCCGGGGCCCGCTATCTCCGCCAACGTGAGCGTCTGTCCCGCAGCCACCGGCCAGTAGTCGGCGTTACCACCCGTCCTGTCATAGGCCGGTATTGCCCCCGCTGCGTCTCCCACCCCCGCCGTTTCTTCAACGGTGAACGAGTAGGAGTCCTCGCCAAATTCAGGCGCGAAGTTGCACGAGGTTTCCACAGGCCCGGTTTCGGAGCTCTTCGCACCATCCATGACCGTGCTGATCCAGAACTCATAGGGTGTAGCACATCCATCGTCAGTGCTGAGGACCTTGAATGTGTTCGAGGTCAAGATGAATTCGTCGTAGCTGCCCTCCCGCTTCTCCTTGTAGTGCAGAGTGTAGTAGTCAGCGCCTGGAACTGAGCTCCAGGTCAACGAGAACCGGTGGTCTCCGCTTGGCGTTACGATAAGGCTCGAAGGCGGCCTGTTGATGTAGATGTCCACCGTCGCCTCTGTGGTTCCGCCGCTGAGGTCCCTCGCCTCCACGGTCAGCGCCGTCGGCGAGGCCGTGTGCTCGTCGACCCCGCTCGCCACCGCGATCTCGCCAGTGTCGCTATTGATGGCGAAGGCGTCATCATCGTTGCCTGCCGTGATCTCGTAGGATACCGTGTCGCCAGGGGAGTCGGTGGCCGAGACCGTGCCCACCGCATCGTCGATTGCTGCGTCTTCGGCGACGGAGAACGTGTAGGAAGCGGCGTCGAACTCCGGAGCGACGCACGTTCCAGTGGTCTCGGATAGGATGCCAGACGCCTCGCTCCAGTCCGCCGCATAGGTCGTGCCGCTCCCGTAGGCGCTCACCCGGAACTGGTACGGGCTCTCGCAGACCAACTCGTCCACCGTGTGCGTTGTGGCGGTCAGGGTGTCGTCGTCGGTGGTCCAGTCGTTCGGCCCACGGAGCCGGTATTCCACCCGGTACTTGCTGGTGTTGGACACCGCGTCCCAGGTTAGGGGAATGCTGACCTCGCCGGGCGAACCGGCGCTCAGGCTCTCTGGCGCGGGAGGCGCGCAATAGAGCAGGCCGAGGGTGCTCAGATCGTTGGTGGCTACGTCTTCAAGAGCCACGGGGATGCAGCCGGTGAGGGTGTTCCCCGATAGACTGAGTTCCACCAGGTTCTCCAGCAAACCCAACTCTGCCGGTATCTCCCCTGTCAGCGAGTTGCCGCTCAGGTCCAGGGTCGTCAGCTCGAACAGTGTTCCCAGCTCCGCAGGGATGCTTCCGGTCAGGCTCTTGCTCGGCAGGTCTAGCTCCGTCACCCGGCTCGGTGTGCCACCGGTCGTGACGCCCTCCCAGGATGTGATGGCTGAGTCAGCAGCCCAGTCCAGCGAGGCAGTGCCAGCGAGCGTGTCCTTGTTGTCGAGAAGGACCTCGCAGTCGTGAACGAGGGCGCGGTTGACGGATGGGTCCGTGACAGCCGTGCCGTTGGCGCAACTAGGCACGGACGGAGGCTGCGCTGGCGTGAAGGTGGTGGTCTCCCCGTCGTCCGGCGTGATGTCGTCGTAGGCTCCGATCTCCTCGTAGTAGTCGTCCAGCTCGTCAACGTTCTCCATTCGCTCGTCGGCGAACTCATCGTCTTCGGCAGCGGTGTCCACGCGATCTTCAAGATTGGTGAACGTCTGAGACGACTCAGGGTTGTGCTCGGATACTCCATAGTGAACCGCATTCACTGTACCGCCGTCGTCCGTTCGGAGGTCCCACTGCGCCACCACCTGCCATGCCTCCACTGCTATGGCCTGGTGCGCTCCCATTGGCGCCAAGAACAGCACGCTCTCGCGACCCTCCAATACCAGGCTCAGCACCATCTCTACGCTGAATGCGATCTGGCTCCGGTAGTCCGCGTACTCCGCTTCCGTCATCGCCTCTTCGTCACCGAACTCCCCCGCTCCATGCGCCTGTCTGTATAGGTCATAGGACCGAGCTTCCCCCCTCTGATCATAGGAGATGCTCAGGGTCTCAGCGCCAGTTGGGCCAGAGCCGAGAATGTATTCGTGGACGGTGTAATCGACGTAGCAGGTCAGGAACAGGTAGTCGGTCGAGAGTCCTCCCCGTGCCAGCGCACGGAAGTTCATCCCCACGGTCTTTGGGTAAACCGGGTTGATCCGTCGTAGCTCCTCCATGAACCGGCGTTCGACCTCGGCTGCGGAAGGCAGATCATCGTCGGCGTCCAATTCGAGCCAGAACCGGATCGCCTGTTCCCGCTGCTCCGCTGTCCTGGCGATACCCCGTCACTCACATCGGGTGGAGCCTTCCTGTGCCGTTCCGCGAATGGCAATGTGTACCGGCGAAGCTCCCGCCGAGTCCAATCCCATCTCCAGCGTCTCCTCGACGGTAGGCGTCTCCGCCAGGGCAGCGGCACCACGTCCAGTAATCGCACTGGCAAAGAAATCAATCGTGCTAATGCTGCGCGGCTCACATCCCCTGTCTGCACACGGTGGCTTGACGGGTCTAGGCCCTTCGGGTGTTTGACTCCAAGGTGGTCGAGGGTTCTCTGCCAGCACGCTCCCATCCTTCACACCCGTGCTGCCATCCTCGCCTCCATTGCGGGTTCTGCTTTCCCCTGCGGCATCTGGGTTGCCGCTGTCAACGTCCGGGCGCGTTCCATTACCATCGATAGAATCCACCTGTGTGCCGCTAACACTGTCCCCTGCCGAAGTGGCCCCATCACGTTCCTGCCCACCGCCGTCGGAGCATCCGGCGATGACCAGCATCGCAATCACACCAAGAGCGGTTGCCAAATGTAATCTTAGACTGCCCAATCTCACCATAACTACCCTAGCCTTGTCGGACATCTAAATAGCTTGTTTGCTGTTGCTTCTTCTTTCTCCGGACACGCCGGATGACGACCAATGCCCCGGCGCCAGCTATCGCTAAGGCCACTACCATGATGAGCATGATCGGCCACACGCTCACCCTACCATTCTCCGCCACCAAATCGCCGTCTTCTTCCCTCCTCACCAGCATGCGCTGGTCCGAGCCGTCCGGTGCGATCGTGGAGAGGACATAGGTCGACTCTCGATCAGATCGTCCCGCGATAGCGATTCTCGAACCGTCAGGCGACCAGGATGCACCACTGCCCCCCGCAACCTCACGAAAACCCGAGCCGTCCACGTTAACGACAAATACAAATCCCATACCGAGAAGAATCCTCATGCCGAGAAGAATCCTTGTGCCATCGGGAGACCATGACAGGCTGGGCTTCGCATTATGACCAGCTCCGACATTCTCGTGAAGAAGGGCGAGCTCCTCCAGCCCAGAGCCATCGGGCCTGATGGTGTACAGCTTCAAGCCTGTCATCCCCAACCCCCCCTCGGTCCGCAGGAAGGCGATGGTCTCCCCGTCGGGGGACCAGGCTGGAGATCCAAAGATCACATCAAAGTAGTCGCCGGACGTTGTCGCCAAGCGCCTCAATCCCGACCCGTCCGCTCCAACCGTATACAGAACGCTCCGTGTGATTCTCTTTGCGGAAGAATACTCGCCGTTCTCACCGCGCCCATGCTCGATTTCGTTCGCCACTAGTGCCAACATCTTCCCGTCGGGGGACCACGCAAGACCGCCGTTACCGAAGCGATCCTCGATATCCTGGCCAGCCAGCCAGTCCCTTATACGGAACTCCATGATCGCTCGCTCGTCGGACCCGTCCGGCGCTATGGTGTAGATGCCGCCGTCTCTGGTGGGGGTGATGCCATGGTCGATCCTCACGAAGGCGATGCGAGAGCCGTCTGGCGACCACATCGGGAGTTTGTCCAGATCTCCGTTCTCCGTGAGCCTGCGCCGGTCGGAACCGTCCAGATCAGATACCTCTATCTCGAAGTTGCGTGTCACCCCTCCCCCTGAATAGTCGCTTCTGGTCTCGTGTCTCGCCGTTGTGTATGCGATGCGGGAGCCGTCCGGGGAGACAGCGGGGAAGTAGTCAAGGTTGATTCCCTCGCAAAAACCCGTTTTGAGCAAGTTCCAGCGATTTAGCACATCTGAGCGCTACCGTATGTTGGGGTAGTATACGGAACAGAGGCTGTATATTGTACCCAGGTGTGGGTACGTTTGTTCTAATTCGACCTGCACAGACTTTTTACGAGAGAATCAAGGTTGTATTTCCCAGTGCCTTCAGATATCCGCCGGATACTCGAACCATCTGAACGAACCACATAGGTGGACCCATGGTTGTTGTTTACGTCGGTGTCCCGATCCAGGGTGACCACTATGTGATCTCCGTCGGGCGTCCATTGGGACACCAATCGAGGGTTCGCTTCTCCTGCTTCGACGCCTGGGTTGTAAAACCAAGAACACCCAACCAATATCAGCGGTAGGCAGGGAAGTGCCACCAGCAACGATTTTGACCATACTTTCCTGGCTACCGTCATTTGCCTGAACTCATTGCGTGGGATTCACAGTTGTTAGGACATGCTACCGCTTCAGTCTCGTTCTTATCGTTGACCACGACCCTGATACCCTCGGTAAACCGGCCATCGACATCCGGAAGGGTTATGGAGACGGAGGAGGACTCATCGTTCGGAGAAAACACCGAACTGGCTGCCTGACTCGACCACTCGTAGGTGTAGTCTGGAATCCCGCAAGAAGCTGTTGCCATGAGCTGTATTTGGGTCAACTCGTCACCAACGTGTGCGACGCGAGAGCGGTCCGGCAAGATGCTCAGCACAGCCCTGCTATTGGTGCTGATGTCGGCTTTGGACAACGGCCCCAATGCCTCTGGCGCGGCAACGTATATCCTTTCGAGAGGTCCGGTTGCATCATCCGAACTGGGATCGACGCGCAGGATGGCGAACACGCCGTATTCACCGTCCAGCCTCCAGCAGACGGCGCCTCTCCACTCTGGAGCGGAAGACTCGGACTCACCGGCCCAGCCTAGACACTCAAGTTTGTTGGTCACGTACACAACTGCTCCCACACACGCTCCTATTCAGCCTGAACATCATTGCCGACAGAACCGGCAGCGCCCACAAGACCTACCCTCGAAAACCCCTCGCATTAGTGTTTCACTTCCACCATATGCTGCTCTGTCGCTACAGTGCCGTTGAAGTCGGTTATTGTCACCTCTAATGTGATGGTTCTTTCATCAACCGAGTCATTTGCGGCTACGTCCGGGAGATAGACGGAGACGGTAGGTGACTGAGCATTAGAAAGCTTCGCGTCCACCCTTTCCTTCGTCCACTGGTAGGTGTACGGAGGCACCCCATCGGACGGGTTTGCCGTTAGCTGAATCCATGTCAATTCAGGCCCCGACGCCGGTCCTGAGATGGACACTATCGGAACCGCCTGATACAGAGCGTAGATCGCCATCACGTCGAAGGGATGTGGCGAGCAGTCAGGCTCGAAGTCGATCATTTCTCGATGGACCTTGGGCACTTCGCCGTCATAGCTCATCGCTGCGTCGGGAATGGACGGGTGAGCCGCACCTTGAAGATCCCATGGACGCAATAAATTGATGTTGGAAAGGCCCAGGGCGTGCCCAGCTTCGTGCATCGTAAGTTGATACGCATAGAACGGGCCACCGCGGTCGTTAGCGTCAGGCACTCCACCCATCAAGCATGTGTTGAAGCGGACATCGCCTGGATCTATTTTGGCGTCACCGCCTGGAATGTTGAGTGGACTACTGTCGAGCTTCTCTTTGTTGAAGCTCACATCAACGCCCTGCAATACATTCTTGCCCTCCCGCGAGGCAAAGATTGTACGGCCAAGTAACACTGCCAATTTAGCCAGCATCTTTACCGGGTCTTCCCGGTAGTTCTCTACAATCTCGTTGATGTCATCTCGCGCAGAGTCGTCAGTACCGATGCGAGAGTAGCCCTCAAAAGATGTGACGCAGGCGGGAGCTTTATCAACGCATACCTTGAAAACATCCGACTTGAACTCCTTGGAAAAGAAAAACCCGGGGACCGTCGGGTCGAACATCCTGACTTCGCTCCGCACGTCGTCCTGGGCGATGAAGTCTCCAAAGGGCCCCGTTGCGCACGGCGGCGTTTCGTCGCCGGTCACCGTGATCCAATCGCTTGTCGCCTCCTGCCACTGTCCGAATGCATGCTTGATGAGCTTTACCCATTCCGCCCGATCGGTTGCGGGAAAAGTCTCGTCGCAAATGATGTACTCGAACACACGGTTGTTGTGGTGTCCGAAAGAGGGGAAAGTGGCGACCCGACCCGACGGCAGCTCCACTGGGAGCAGTTGGAGGATTGGGTGCGAGGCCATGTCCAGCGGCTGATCCAGGAGTTGCTGGAGGAAGAGGTGACGGAGTTTCTAGGAAGGGCGAAGTCGGCCCGCAGGTCTGAGTCGGACAACGAGAGAGGCTATAGGAACGGATACGGCAAACCCCGAAGGCTTACGCTGAGTTCGGGAACGGTACAGCTGAGGAGGCCACGAGTCCGCAACACCGAAGAGGAGTTCGAGAGCCGGCTGCTGCCGCTGTTCGTCAACAGGACCAGGAAGGTTGCTGAGCTGATCCCCTAGTTGTACCTACATGGCCTTTCCGAAGGTGACTTCGACCTGGCGGTGCGGGGACTGCTGGGAGAAGAGGCACCGATATCGGCGAGCACGGTGACCCGGTTGAAGGATAAGTGGAACGATGAGCTTGCCCAATGGCGCGCTAGGCCCCTGGATGACCTGGAAGTGGTGTACATGTGGGTGGATGGAGTCTACGTCAAGGCCGGTCTTGAGCGGGAGAAGGCGGCGATCCTGGTGGTGATGGCGGCCCTGAGCGACGGAAGGAAGGTGGTGGTGAGCGCGATTCCCGGATACAGGGAGTCCATAGAGAGCTGGTCCGATGTGCTCAGGGACATGAGGCGCCGCGGGCTGGAGTGCCCAAGACTGGTAATTGGAGACGGACATCTGGGCATCTGGGGAGCTCTGCGCAACGTCTATCCGCAGGCGGCTGAGCAACGCTGCTGGAACCACAAGATCCTAAACGTGCTCGCCAAGCTTCCAAAGCGACAACAGGACCAGGCCAAGCTCATGCTGCGTACTATCCCCTACGCGCCGACTCGGACAGAGGCTGAGCGGCTCAGGACGGTGTTCACCAGGTGGTGCGGCGACCATTCCTACGAGGCGGCCTCAGAGGCCTTGGAGCGGGACTGGGACCGCATGGTCACCTTCTATGACTTCCCAAAGGAGCACTGGGGGCACCTTCGCACGACGAACCCGGTAGAATCACCCTTCGCGGCCCTCAGGCTTCGGACCGATGCCGCCAAGCGCTACAAGAGGGTCGATCGGGCGATAGCGGTGATCTGGAAAATGTTGATGGTCGCCGAACAGCGCTTCAGGCGTCTGAAGGCCCCTGAGTTGAAGAAATAGGTTAGTCTTGTGTATGATCCTATTAGCGGGGATTGGCGAAGTCTGTTCTCCCATTAGCCCGTCCGGGTCGCCCAGGAGGCGGTGACGCACACGTCGTCAATCAGCCGGTACGGCCGCACCACCCTCCACTTGATTGATCCTGAACGAACCAGAGATATCGCCGTTTTCGTCAAAGGAGATAGACCCGTAGAACCTACCTTCCCACTTCTGCGTCTCGTAGAGGAAGTCCTTTATGCAGTTTGTATCCTTGTCTCCACAACGCTCGATGGCGTCTCTCAGCAGGAAAACACCATCGTAGGTAGTAGCACAGTAGTACCCTACGTCGCAGTCCGTTTCGTCCTGTAAGGCGACGAATTTGGCCTCTCCCTCGCTCTTAAAGGTGCCGGCAGGTAGGTAGTACCCCTTCATGAACTCTCCGTACTCGGCTATCGTCTCGGGGACGCCTGCGACGTCGTTCCCAATGCCCTGAGCAGTCACACCGGCGTTGTGCAGCGCGGCTGCGTATAGGCCTGCGGCCGGGATAGTCTGCGGAAGGATGATGACGGCATCGGGCAGCGCGGCTGCTATTCTCCCGGCCTCGGCATCGACGTTCGTGGCGTCGTCCGCTACCACCTCGTCGGCCACTATCTCTCCTCCGATACCCGGTAGGTCCTCCAGATACGAGCGGCGCAGGTCCTGGGCGTATTCCGTTTTTGTCGTCAGTAGAGCAAACTTCCGGTAGCCCCTCGGTTGCAGGAATGCGATCATGGCGTCCACTTGGGCGGAGTTGGAGGGATAGTTCCTGAAGACGTAGTCGCCAGCGACGGATATCGCGTCGCTGCCGGAGAGTGGACTGAGCAACAGCACACGGTTCTCCTCGGCGTAAGGCGCCATGCCGAGAGTTTCGTCGGAGCATGTGCCGCCGTATATGACCCTTACGTCGTCCTCTTCTACCAGTTTGCGCGCTGCGGCAAGGGCATCGTCGGAGTTGCACTTCCCATCCTCAAAGACAACCTCCAATCTCTTGTTTTGATCTGCCCACTCTTCGTTGATATCGCTCACCGCCCGCTCTATGACGCGCTGCACGGGGAGTCCATAAGCGGCGCCGTCACCGGTCAAGGGGTGGACCGCTCCTATGCGGAACACCTCTACTTCAGACCCGCCACACGAAGCAACGATAAGAAACAGGACCGCAGAGACCATCGCCGCCACGACAAGATTTGCGTATGGGTTTAGTTTCCTCGAAGATGATGCGTATCTGGACAATCTGAGACCTCAGTGTTCTTGAGAGTTTCCCGACATGATAGCAGGCCAGTTAGGTTCGCGAACTAATTTCCTTCACCTGTTTCTCCATATCTTTAATCGAGATTGCCCAGATCAAACTGATTCCTCCAACCATGTGACCCTGTGGGATGGCTCGAACTATAAAAGGGCAGCCTGAGGGCGTCAACTGCATCCGATTCACTCAACTGACCCACTCCCATAGGGTAACCACCCCCCTGACGAGCGTAAAAGTCTATAATTGCCTGCCCCTGCCCAAGCGTCTCCCTCGGGGTGGTCTATTTACCCCGGACGACCCCATAACTGTCCGAAATACCTGTGCTCTCAAAGCAGGCTAGCCAGGTGCCAGCCGAAGCCGGCTGATCCGTTCTAGTATCCCGGTCAGCATTTCCCTGGTTACCAGCACCTCGGCAAGCTGAAACACCAGCCTCCTTGCGTGGCGTACCAGTCGCCCACCCGTCTTGATCAGCCTGGTCTGAAGACTGGTCAGAGTCCAGTGCTTCATATCCTCCGGCAACACCAGCCTTCTCATAAAGTTGCCCAGGTTGTAAGTCAGGACGAACAGCCATAGCCTCACCTGGTTGGCCACGAACTTGTGGCAGGAAAGCCGGGTCCAGTTCAGGGCGTACTTGCCCTCCTTGATCCACTGCTCCGCCATGCCACGGCCATTGTAAAAGCGGACTATCCCTTTGGGTGGATAGCTCAGGTTGGTCACGATGAAACCAACCCTGGGAAATAGCTCCCCCTGATGCCACTCTACTTTAGCTACCACTCGCCTGGGCAAGTGCCAACTCTGGGCCTGATAGGCAAAGTCATGGTAGGAGACGATAGGCTCCCGGGATGGCCATTCGGTAGGACGCTCCAGCAAGGGTTGGATCTGCTCCTGAATTACCTGATTGGCGGGAAGCCGGATGGCGTACCCGATCTTTCCTTGTTCCAGATACTCGTATAGCTCCGGCTTGGCAAAAGCAGCGTCACCCCGGAACAGCAACCGCAGTCCTTTCTTCTGGTATCCTTTCACCACCGGCTCAAGGAGTTCCTGCCAGCCATCGGCACTATGCACGTTTCCGGGTCGTAGCGTCGCTCCTTCGCAATCCCCAAACTGGTTGAACAGAAAGAGGGGATGATAGCAGACACACTCGAAGTGCCCGTTGTAGGCGGCTCCTTCCTGCTGACCATGCACTGGACTCTCCGAACTGTCCATGTCCAGAATCACTCGCCGGTGTGGAGTGTGAGCCATGGCCAGCTCCACCCACTGGGGATTCATCAGGGCCAGCCCCTTTAGGTTGTCCTCTTGAGTCAGAGTCTCCGTCTCAAAACGGCTCATGGTGTTGGTTCTGGCGGCGTTGCGGTCTGAGCCTTGCCAGCCCACGACAACTCTCATGGCTGGGTCTTGGGAAAGGCGTTCTGCATCGTTGGTATCATCGTAGCCGGCCAAGCGGCTGTAGATGGACTGGCGGAGCAGAGGGACCAGGTGGTGGCGGATGTTGCGGCCGGTACGGCTTTCCTGGAGATAGTCGGAGGCTATGGGGGTAAGGTCCAAGGCGTCATCCAGTTCTCGGAATGCCAGCAGTCCGGCGTCGGAGGTGATGGTGGCACCATGTAACTCCAGCCGGATTTGGGGATTGAATTGGAGCCGAAGAGAGGCCTTTTCGCGGTCACCCATCGGGTGCCTCCAATGTCGGTACGCAAGTTATCTGAAATAGCCAACTTATTGCATGTATTATATCTGAAATACGGCTAAGAGATTCATGTAACGACTAGAAAAGCAAGAAAGTTGCCTATTTACCGCATCACTTATTTGAGCCAAATGGGGAATACGGGATTAGGTTAGTCTTGTGTATGATCCTATAAGGAGGACATATGAAGACATGCCTGCTCTCAAGTACAAGGTGGAGTTGAACGAGTCGGAGCGGACACATCTCAAGCAGATGGCGAGTCGTGGGGAGACTTCGGCCCGTAAGGTCAAGCGAGCGCTGGTGTTGCTGAAGGCAGACGAAGGTCTGATCGACCGTGACATCGCCAGCGGACTCCCCTGGTTAACGGCCCGATTCCGCTCCCGTCTAGCGGTAACCAGTGAGCGACTCTGTGCGTCTAGACGTCTTGGGGCATCCGCCGCCACCCACAGAGAAAGGTGGACGCCATGAGAAGCTATCTATCAATCACAGCGGCCGCATTGACGGTTCTCCTGCTCGCAGGCTGCAGCAAAGGGGAGAAGGCGGCTGAGACGCCGCCGCCTGCTCCCCTCGCTGAGCCGACGTCCGCTCCCGCTGAATCGACGCCGCCTGCGGCCCTTGCTGAGCCGACGCCCGGACCATTGGCATCAACACTCGAAGGGGAGGCCCTTGTCAAGTATGACAGGCTGTCCCAGGAAGATGGCCTGAACCTGGAGGCGATGGCCCGGTTTCTGGGAACCGAGATAGTGACAGAGTGGTTACTGGTCCTTGCGGGACCGACGTCGGAACGCTTCGCATCGACACTGGGGGTTGAGGCCCGCTCCAAGCATGACGATCTGCCCCGGAAGGGGAAATGGACCTTCGAGCTCATCGCGCTCATAAGCGATGAGTTGGCAATGGACTGGCTCTCCCTTGGTTACGGTGGTTACGGGACTCCCGATGAGTTGGCGATGGACTGGCTCTCCGCTGGTATCAGGACTCCGGCGGAGGCGTTCGGCCCCTCCATTGAGAGACCGGAACAGCCGCCACTCGCGCCGGTCATAAAGAGAGACGCTCTTGTACCGTATGCAAGGCTGGGTTCTAGCGGACGTGCGGACTTCGAGTTCTTCGTGAAGGCGGTGGGGCTAGAAGCGGCAGAGGAGTCGCTTCTCCGCTACCGGGAGCGGGGGAGTGGCTTCGCTCTTTCAGGGATTTTCATGGTGCCGCTGCCGCCCCTGGACAAGTTCTTTTCTGCCGACGAGACGGCGAAGCTGGAGGCACTGGCCCCCCGCATGCGAGCCCCGTTCATCGAGAGTTGGGAGTATGGACTAAAGATACACGCCCCTAGCCCGTCCGACCCGACCGCTGAGTTGGCGTTCACCGACCCGAAGGCGTACGTAGCCCAGAGGACGGAGGAGGAAACGAAGCTGTACAGGGAGGTGCTGATGGCGCTACCCACTGAGCTTCCTCCAATCGAGGACCTGGTCTTTGCCGAGGCCGTAGCGGAGTACGAGGAGCTGCATCCCGACGTGAAGGAGATGTTCTGGGACCAGGTGGGGGTCAGGATGTTCTTGAATCAGGTAGGGATGAGCTACGCAAGCAGGATAACGGTGGGCAAGGGAATATTTCCTCAGCTCACCGATAGCGAGATCAAGGAGATGTTCAGCTCCTTCGTCGCCTCCTGGACACGGTTTCAGGCGATGAGCTCGAAGTACCGGGACAAGGAGTCGTGAGCGTCTAACCACCCCGGGTTCTGACGGCTCCACCAGCCTGGCGGCGCAGCTATCTGCGCTGGAGCAGCAGAGGACCTTCCTGGTCTGGTCTAGAACCAGGGACAGCAAGGCCATATCGCTGGCTGGGAGGCTCTCCAGCGTCAACTTTGACGGGCAGAACGCGCTCTTGTTCTTTCTCCTACCCGGTGAATACCAGATCAGGAGGGTGAGGACTATGGAAATTGAGCCCGGTGAGCTGACACAAGTTGACTTACTATCGGGCTGCTCGTAGAATGTGAACGAAGAGATTTACAAGCGTGGCCCAAGTGCCCCCTGCGAATATGCAGGGGGCTTTTTGTTTTTTGTAGGTGTATGTGGGGATGCCCAGGGTAATCAATTTCCATGTCGGACTGGCTATGGACTCTCTCGTACAATCCTCTGCTGACGGTGGCCCTACTTGTGACGCATGGCACGGTACTGTACCTAATCCAGCGCCATCGCATAAAGGATACCTCTAAATACTGTGGTAAATGCGACAACTGCGGTCGAGTTGACTCTAACTGACCTGCCCCCCAAGAACTGGTCCAGGTGTAATGTTAGTCTTGGGCCTGAAAGAAAGGGGGGTAAAGATGGCAAGGAGGAAGCATACGGCAGAGCAGATCATCAACAAGCTCAGAGAGGCGGAGGTGGCCATATCGGCAGGGAGTACGGTCGTTGAAGTCTCTCGTCAGATAGGCGTGACCCAGCAGACCTTCTACCGGTGGCGCACGGAGTACGGGGGGTTGAAGATCGACCAGGCTAGACGGCTGAAGCAACTGGAGACCGAGAACGGTCGTTTGAGGAGAGCAGTGGCTGATCTGACGTTGGACAATCAGATACTGAGAGAAGCAGCGGAGGGAAACTTCTAAGCCCTTCTCGTCGTCGCCAGTGTGTGGAGCACGTCAAGGAGATGTTCGGGGTCTCAGAGCGACGAGCCTTGCAAGGTGCTGGGCCATCGCAGGTCGACGCATCGGTATGAGCCGATACCTGGAGAGGATGAGCAGGGCTTGACCGAGGAGATCGTAGAGTTGGCCAGTTGGTATGGCAGGTACGGTTATCGCAGGGTCACCGCTCTGCTGAGGATGGGGGGTTGGGATGTGAACCACAAGAGAGTAGAGCGGATCTGGCGACGGGAAGGGCTGAAGGTTCCGGCCAAGCAGCCCAAGAGAGGACGTCTGTGGCAGCGGTGAGAGCGGCGGCAAGAGCGGACCTGCGGAGCGCAACGGTTGAGTTCGACCCCGTCGGATTCTTCCGGGTGCGGCTCGGTTTCGATTCGACAAGCGGTGACCCCTACCCCATTACCGGCTTCATGGTTGACGTTGCCCAGGAGCCAGCTTCCGCTCTTGGATTGGATAGCACATCGGGGGGCGGCATCGTCCAGGGTCAAGCCTCGGAGCCCATCGAGGACGCGATGGACGCCATTAGCGGGCTGGACGATGGCTGGTACTTCGTTACGGTGGACTCGAGCATCACCACGGGTGCAGACCTGCTCTCCCTGTCCCGGTGGGTTCAGACCAAGGCCCACATGCTGGCGTTGGATGTGGTGGACGAGGGTGTCCTGACGCCTAACGAGTCCACCAGCCTGGCGGCGCAGCTATCTGCGCTGGAGCAGCAGAGGACCTTCCTGGTCTGGTCTAGAACCAGGGACGGCAAGGCCCTATCGCTGGCTGGGAGGCTTTCCAGCGTCAATTTTGACGGGCAGAACGCGCTCATCACGCCCAAGTTCAAGAGCCTGCCGGGAGGTATCCTCAAAAAGTGTGTAAACGGTCAGGCGGTGTACCCTCTCTCTGAACAACACGGGCTCGAGGCCCAAGAGAGGAGATACACCGCCCATGAGGAAGGAAAGTACTGAGAGCAGGTCGGAGTCAAGGCCGGAGTGGGAGCAGTTGGAGGATTGGGTGCGAGGCCATGTCCAGCGGCTGATCCAGGAGTTGCTGGAGGAAGAGGTGACGGAGTTTCTAGGAAGGGCGAAGTCGGCCCGCAGGTCTGAGTCGGACAACGAGAGAGGCTATAGGAACGGATACGGCAAACCCCGAAGGCTTACGCTGAGTTCGGGAACGGTACAGCTGAGGAGGCCACGAGTCCGCAACACCGAAGAGGAGTTCGAGAGCCGGCTGCTGCCGCTGTTCGTCAACAGGACCAGGAAGGTTGCTGAGCTGATCCCCCAGTTGTACCTACATGGCCTTTCCGAAGGTGACTTCGACCTGGCGGTGCGGGGACTGCTGGGAGAAGAGGCACCGATATCGGCGAGCACGGTAGCCCGGTTGAAGGATAAGTGGAACGATGAGCTTGCCCAATGGCGCGCTAGGCCCCTGGATGACCTGGAAGTGGTGTACATGTGGGTGGATGGAGTCTACGTCAAGGCCGGTCTTGAGCGGGAGAAGGCGGCGATCCTGGTGGTGATGGCGGCCCTGAGCGACGGAAGGAAGGTGGTGGTGAGCGCGATTCCCGGATACAGGGAGTCCATAGAGAGCTGGTCCGATGTGCTCAGGGACATGAGGCGCCGCGGGCTGGAGTGCCCAAGACTGGTAATTGGAGACGGACATCTGGGCATCTGGGGAGCTCTGCGCAACGTCTATCCTCAGGCGGCCGAGCAACGCTGCTGGAACCACAAGATCCTAAACGTGCTCGCCAAGCTTCCAAAGCGACAACAGGACCAGGCCAAGCTCATGCTGCGTACTATCCCCTACGCGCCGACTCGGACAGAGGCTGAGCGGCTCAGGCTTCGGACCGATGCCGCCAAGCGCTACAAGAGGGTCGATCGGGCGATAGCGGTGATCTGGAAAATGTTGATGGTCGCCGAACAGCGCTTCAGGCGTCTGAAGGCCCCTGAGTTGATCGAAGACGTCTATCTCGGTGCACAGTATGCGGATGGAATCGCCATTGAATCAACGGCTGAGAAGGTCGCCGCCTGATGTCGTTTACACACCTATTGACGTAACCTCCCTGCCGGGGACAACCCCGGACATCGTGACGACCGCTCAGAAAGAGGAGCTGGACCGGAAGTGGGTTGGGTACTACACCCGCTTCGGCCCGGATGCCATCTTTGCCGAGGGATGGACGCAAGCCGGGGACTGGATCGACGTGCGGTACTGGCTGGACTGGATCACCAAGGCTATGCAGAGCGAGGTGTACACCCTGCTCAGGCAACACCCCACGAGGGTGCCGCAGACAGCCGAGGGACTGGCCAGCATAGAGGCAGCCATCGAGCGGGTGTGTGAGGCGGGCCGCAGGAACGGCGGCATCGCTCCGGGCCGAGTGTCCGAGACGGTCGCTAACGACATACGGCTGGCCTCGAACAACCCGGCCTTCGATGGGTTCTTGGCAACGGGGTATCTGGTGGTAATAGGCTCCATAGCAGATCAGCTACAGATACCGGCGGTAATCTAATCCGGAATTACCCATATCAAACCGCCTGGGTCCAAGCAAGGTACCATCCTCGACGAGAGCCATCTTAGCCAAGATCACCCGCCGGTGAGCCGTGTGTGAGATAGCCCTGTCCACCCACTTAGCGTTCAGTCGGGCTAACCCTTCCACATTGCCGTCTTGCGTAAGTACTCCGGTCTCGAACCGGCTCATGGCGCTCGCGCTCGCTGCCGGTCTGTCAGTGTCTCGCCGTCCAACGATCACACGCATCGTCGGGTCGTCCGACAGCTGTTCAGCGTCGTTGGTATCCTCGTAGCCCGCCAGACGACTGTACACCGACTGCCTGAGCAGGTCCACCAACTGGTGCTGCACGTTACGACCGCCCCGACTCTCCTGCAGACACTCACTCGCCGTCTCCGTCAGTCCTAGCGCATCATCCAGCTCGCGACAGGCCAGCAGCCCAGCGTCTGAGGTGATGGTAGCGCCGCGAAACTCCAGGCGGAGACGGCGGTCAAAACGGAGCGTGGCGCGGGCGTAGGTGCTTTCACCCATTGGGTGCCTCCGGAGAGAGTACGGTATCCAGAACCAAAGCGGTCTATCGAGACCAGTCTAGCACTCTACCTAGCCTCAATGCTCTTGCATACTGCTACATTGGCTGGTGTGGCTACCGATTACGACACTCCCTGTGGAGTTGATATGGGAAATGTGGGATAGGAGGATGCCCTTCTCGAACGGACGCCGCTGCTGAGCCGCGCCAGCGAGCCAAGAGACGTCGAGTCTAGGTACATTGGGTCCACCTCAAGCCTCTAACCGGGCATTTCTAGCTGTTGTCAATCGCGGACAGCATATCGCCTTCGACCGCGTTTGAACACAGCCGCCGCGGGTGGCCTGCTAGGAGCGAGACACCCGATGCCGTAGCGACGGGAGCCGCCCCTCGACTTCTCCACGACGAACACGAGGACAGAATGGCCTCCCCTGTGGAGGCCGCTCTTGTTCCCTGCGAGTCCTGGCTTTTCGGCAAATAGAGCCGTATCAAACCGCTGATCTATGTCCATCTACGCGTCGGCCACCGACGACGCAAACCCCAGAGCACCAGTGCGGCAAAAGCCGCCGCCATGGCGACCAGGCCCCACAGCGACAGCCCAGGGAAGCCCTCAAATGGAATGACGACCGTGCGCTCGACAACCGTGTTGTTGGTCGCTATGGGGTCGGTCTCGTTCCCCGTCAGGCTGGCAGAGTTGTTGATTACGAATGGCGTGGAGGAGGCCATAATCGTGACTTCGATCGTGACCGAGGTCGTCGTACTTCTAGCCAAGTCGCCCAGGTCACAACCCACATCGTGCGGGCCGGCGGCGTAGTTGCAGCCTGGGGAGGCAGAACCAAAGGTTGATTCCCTCGTAAAAACCCCTCGTCCTCCGGGGGCAATGGGAGGATAATGTGGGGAAAGGGCGTTGGGGCAGCGCCCGGGCGAGGGAGGGGAGCATGTTCCGAGCGCGAGACCCGCAAGAGAGCCTCTGGCAGTCCCAGTTCCTGGTGACGCCGAAGAAGGCTAAGCGCCTGGAGGGGAGTTGGGCCGAGGTTTTCCGAAACGAGGCGCTCCCCCTGATTGACGAGGAGCTCTTTGCTCCGATGTACTGCGCGGACAACGGCCGTCCCAACCGAGCGGTGCAGACCGTCCTCGGGGTCCACCTTCTCAAAGAGATGTTCAACCTCACCGACGGTGAAGCCCTGGAGCAGCTAGAGTTCAACCTGCTCTGGCACCACGCCCTGCGGCTGGACATCGAGGAGACCCACCTGCCCCAGAAGACCCTCCACAACTTCCGAGTTCGCCTGATGCAGCACGATGGTGGCCGGCTGGCTTTCCAGGAGACCACGGACCGGATCATCCAGGCGCTGGGCATACGCACCGGAAAGCAACGGCTGGACTCCACCCACATCATGAGCAACATCGCTACACTCACCCGGCTGGGCCTGTTCTGTGAGACGATGCGGTTGTTCCTGCGGGCCTTGCGCTGGGAGCACCCAGAGCTTCGCCCTGTGGTTCCGGAGGGCCTCCTGGGGCGCTATTTGAAGGAAGAAGACGAGGCGACCCACTACGAGGACGCCCGCACGGGGGAGGGTCGGCGACGCCTTTCGGTCTGTGCCCGGGACCTCTACCGGCTGGTGGACCGGTTCCGTGGCACGACTGCTGCCCAGCTGGAGGAGTACCGGCTGCTGGAGCGGCTGCTGCGGGAGCAGTGCCATGTGGGCAAACACCGGGACGGGCGCCCGGGGGACGATGACGACGATGCTGGGGAATGCAAGGTGCCCGTGGCCTTGAAGGACCCGAAGCAGGTGTCCGCCGACTCGCTGCAATCGCCCCACGACCCGGATGTGACCTACAGCGGCCACAAGGGGAAGGGGTACGAGGTGCAGGTGGCGGAGACCTGCCACGAGGAGAACGTCACCCAGCTCATCACCCACGTGGAGGTGACCCCCTCGAGTGGGAGCGACACCGACGTGAGCGTGCCGGTCGTTGACGAGCTCGCGGAGCGGAAGGTCCGACCGGACGAGCTCTTCGTCGACACGGCGTATGGGTCGGGCCGCAACGCCTTCGAAGCCTCGCGCCGGGGAACGGAACTGGTGAGCCCGGTGGCGGGGTCGGCGCCGGGGAACTCGCACGAAGGAGAGCGTGACGGACCACCGCCGCTCACCGCCGCGGACTTCCAGATCGACGTCACAGGGGAGCAGGCCACGGTGTGCCCCGCCGGCCACCCGTCCATCGAGGAGTACGAGTTGGAGGATGCGCCGGAGCGGGTAGAGGTCCACTTTGCCGGGACAACATGCGAGCCCTGCCCCTTGCGGTCCCGTTGCCCAGTGAAGCTGGACCGGCGTGCGGGGGACTACGTTCTCAAGGCGGACCTGGTGAAGGTGAACATCGAGCGGCGCCGGAGGGCCGAGGCCACCGAGGAGTGGCGCAAGCGGTATGCCATAAGGGCTGGTATCGAGGGAACGAACTCCGAGCTGAAGCGCGCCCACGGGCTTGGGCGCTTGCGGGTGCGAGGGGGCCGTCGGGTGCGGCTTGCCGTCTACCTGAAGGCGTTGGCGTGCAACTTCAAGCGGATGGTCCATGCACGCCTGGTGGAGATGGAGAACACGGCTCAGCGGGCGGTCGGGACGGTACCTGCGGTCGCGGCCGCATGAGGGCGCCGCTCCACAGCTTCCACCGGGTGCCCTGAGCCACGGAAGGGGTACCGCAACGGGATCACGCTTGTCCTGAGCGCGGCAGATGGTGCGGTGAGGCCAGCAGCCGGCATCCCGTGGCCTCCTCCCTTCCAGGCCTCTTCGCACGCCAGGGTTCATCTCAAACAGGCCTTTTTGCGAGGGAATCAAGGTTACGTTCGGGGGCAGAGTGTCTGTCAATGTGATAGCCGTAGCATCGGACGGCCCATTGTTGATTCCCTCGTAAAAACCCGTTTTGAGGAAGTTCCAGCGATTTAGCACATCTGCGCGCTACCGTATGTTGGGGTAGGACACGGAACAGAGACTGTATATTGTACCCAGGCAAGGGTACGGTTGTTCTAATTCGACTTGCACAGACTTTTTACGAGAGAATCATTGTTGGTCACCATCAGCGTGTAATTCAGGTTGGTGCCAGCGATCACAGGGTCGCGGGAGTCGTTCTTAGTGAGCGACAAGTCCGCCTCTGTATTGACCAGTATTTCTTGAGAGGTCGTGTTGTTACCAGTATCGGGGTCTGTCTCGTTACTTGTCACACTGGCGGTGTTATTGACGAGGCCCGCTGAGGAAGAGCTGTTCACCGCCACCTCGATGGTTACCGTAGTAGATGCTCCCCTGCTCAAGTACCCCAAATTGCATGTAACGACCCCGGCGGATTCAATGCACCCATCTGTCGCGGATGTAAAGGTTATGCGTGATGGCAAGGCGTCTGTGGACGTCACGAACGTCGCATCCGATGGCCCGTTGTTCATGACCGTCAGCGCGTAGGTCAGGCCCGTACCTGCGACAACAGGGTCGGGCAGGCCAGTCTTTGTGATCGAGAGGTCGGCCTGCCACTGAACAGTGGTTGTCGCTGTTGAGCTGTTGTTGCCGGCGATAGGATCGGGCTCGGTAGAGCTGACGGCTGCCGAGTTGGTGAGAGTCACCCCCTGCGCTGTCGTCGTAGGCACGCCGACCATGATTGTGATCGTGGAGGTGATGCTCGTGGCAAGGGAGCCGAGGTTGCAGGTTAGGGTGCCGCTAAACTCTTCGCAAGTCGGAGACCCAGGAGTACTGGAAACAAAAAACACCTCAGAAGGAAGGATGTCAACTAGGGCGACCGCCGTGGACGTGTCGGGCCCGTTGTTAGTGATCTCGACCGTATAGCCGAGCTGGTCTCCCGCGGCAACCTCACCTACAGCAGACTTTGTTATCGAGAGGTCGGCGACTGGGACTGCGAGCCCCTCCACGTCCACCGGCGTGGCTCGGAACGGCGCAGCCGTGGGATCTGCTAGCTGGCCTAACCTGTTGCTTCCCCAGCACTTGATGCCACCGGCCGTCGTTACCGCGCAGGTGTGTTCGCGTCCTGCGGAGAGGGTGGACATGCCGCTGCTAAGCCCCGCAACGTCGACGGGCGCGGTGGTACCGGTCGCCGTCCCGTCTCCCAGCTGACCGGTACTGTTGTCACCCCAGCATTTGAGACCGCCGGCCGTGGTCAGCCCGCAGGTGTGCTCCCAGCCCGCAGATACGGCGGCCATGCCGCTGGTCCCGCCAATCACGTCGACAGGAGTGAGCTTTTGTGTGGTTGACCCGTCTCCCAGCCGACCGTTAAAGTTGTACCCCCAGCACTTGAGGCCACCGGCCGTGGTCGCTGCGCAGGTATGGAAGGGCCCGGCGGAGACGGCGACCACGCCACTCGTGAGCCCTACCACGTCCACGGGCGTATTTCGGTGGGCGGTCGTCCCATCCCCCAGTTGTCCATGGTAGTTCCAGCCCAAGCACTTGAGGCCGCCTGCTGCGGTCAAGGCGCAGGTGTGGTCCCCAGCCCGCGGATACGGTGGCAACGCCGCTTGTCAGACCGATCACGTCAACGGGGGTGGTGCGGTTCGTTGTCGACCCGTCCCCGAGCTGACCGAAGAAGTTGCGGCCCCAGCATTTGAGGCCGCCGGCCGTGGTCACTGCGCAGGTGTGATTTTTTAGCGCCGAGACGGATGACACGCCGCTGGTGAGCCCGACCACATAGACAGGCGTGGTGCTATGGGTGAGTGTCCCGTTCCCCAGCTCTCCGTTGCGATTCTGTCCCCAGCACTTGAGGCCACCGACCGAGGTCACGGCGCAGGTGTGGCTGCTGCTAGCGCCGACGGTGGCCACACCACTGGTCAGCCCGACTACATCGACAGGCGAGTTGCTGCCAGTGAGGGTCCCGTTCCCCAGCTGACCGGTAATGTTGCTTCCCCAGCACTCGAGGCCGCCGGCCGTCGTCACAGCGCAGGTGTGGTCCGACCCCGCAGCGACTGAGGCCACGCCGCTGGGAAGCGCGACTACGTCCACGGGCGCCAGCCGCTCGGGAATAGTCCCGTGGCCCAGTTGGCCGGAGCCGTTGCTCCCCCAGCACTTGAGGTTGCCCACCTCTGTCAAGACACAGGTGTGGTAGCCCCCCGCGGCGACGGAGACCACGCCGCTGGGAAGCGCGCCCACGCCCACAGCTGTGGTACGATAACCTCCCGATGTCCCGTTCCCCAGCTCACCGAACCCGTTATACCCCCAGCACTTGACGCCGCCCGGCGCTGTCACGGCGCAGCTGTGTAAGCCTCCGGCAGAGACGGCACCCACGCTGCTGGTCACGCCAGTCACGTCGACCGGCGCGTTGCGATTTGTGAACGTCCCGTCCCCCAGCTGAGCGTGACCGTTGAACCCCCAGCACTTGACGCCGCCGGTCGTGGTCAGGCCGCAGGTGTGGATGTCCCCCACCGAGACGGCGGCCACTCCGCTGGTGAGGCCAACCACGTCCACCGGAGTGTTGCTGCCGACGAAAGTCCCGTTGCCCAGCTGACCGAACTGGTTGCCGCCCCAGCACTTGAGGGAGCCGGTGGTCGTCAGGGCACAGGTGTGTTCGGTTCCCCCAGAGACGGTGGACACGCCGCTGGTGAGTCCGACTACGTCGACTGGCGTGTTCCAGTAGGCGAGTGTCCCGTCCCCGAGCTGCCCTAACTCGTTGTAACCCCAGCATTTGACACCGCCGGCCGTTGTTAGGGCGCAGGTGTGGCGCGCTCCCACGGACACACCGGTCACGCCGCTAGTGAGCCCGAACACGTCCAAAGGTGTGTTGCTATCGGCGTTCGTCCCGTCTCCCAATTGGCCATCCCGATTGAGCCCCCAGCACTTGACTCCCCCGGCAGTGGTCACGGCGCAGGTGTGGCCCTCGCCAAAGTTTCCTTTGCCCGCAGAGACGGCGGCTACGCCGCTGGTGAGGCCGGTCACGTCCGCTGGCGTCTCCCGGTCAGTGGTCGTCCCATCCCCCAGTTGACCCAATGAATTCGACCCCCAGCACTTGAGGCCGCCGGTCGCAGTCACGGCACAAGTATGTTCGCGTCCCGCGGAGAGGTCGGAGGGTCCTGCGGCGGAAGCTGGCCGCGCCGGAGACACCACGAACGCCGTTCCCAATATGAGCGCCAGAAGTGCGCCCCACCACAGCGCTCGTCTGTTAACCGGATTTGCTATTAACACGAACTTCACCTCTACTTAGGGATATTCAAGGAGCCCGGTGAGCCTAGAAGTAGCCGCTGAACTCCTCCAGCACGTTCGCGAGGTCGTCTTCCGAGACGCCCTGGAACTCTGCGCCGGTGGCCTCGGCGAGCATCCGGCCGACCTCGAGGTCCGCGTCGTTTCCAATCCCGATGAAGAAGACCTGGATCTGGTGGACCGTGTCTATTGCCGGTTCGGCGCCGATCATGTCGACCTTTTCGACTCTTCTCCCAGCTTCGTCCACGGCCGGTGGATCGTTCTCGCAACCGCCGAAGAAAGGGATCTTGGCCTCTTCAATGCTCGACTCCATCTTGATGAGATCATGCAGTCGTACATCGTACCGGTTCGCCCGACCGTCGGTAAGCACGACGACGCCCCGTATGGCCTCCTTATCGCCCTCGGCAGCGTCCGTCATCTCGATGCCGGTCTTAATGGCGTCGTAGAGCGCGTTTCACCACGCGCTCGTAGCTTGTTGACTGCGTCGGCGATCGCGAACCCGCTGTTGGCGATAGGCGCGACAGGGATATGCGCGTTTATCGTATCGTCGAAGGAGACAAACCCGACCTGGTTGTTCTCAGCCATGCTGTCCAGGGCTCTGATCAGTCCGTCCTTGGCCTGTTTGAGCTTGCCGCCGAGCATAGAGCCGGACGTGTCGACAACGAAGGTCACGATCCCGGGCCTCTTGACCGTCTCCCAGGACTCGTCGATGGCGTTCGCAACGGCCGGTTCGATCAGGGCAACGTCCATCTGTTTCTTCGGCGTGTCGGGAGTCAGACCGTACTCGGTGGTGATCTTGCTGTTGGGGTCGGTCAACGGTAGGTCAGTAACCGGTCGAAAGCCTGCCCGCATGAAGGCCCGCTGTTGCTGGTCTTCTCTAATGAAGTCGATCCACTTCTTCGCCCCCTCAACGTGCTCAGGAGTTACCCATGACGCGTTAACGATGCACGCGCAGTTGTTGCGGGCCATCGAGCCTTCCTTCGGGTAGATCATGACCATCTTCCCGGGCGGGATAGCTGGGGCCTTTTTCTTCACCCCTCCGAAGTGGGCCTTTTCCGTGCCTTCATGCAGGTGAATCAGGTTGTCCTCCGGCATCAGAAAGAACTGACCAAAGCTGGGGCCCTGGTAGATCTTCGTGTTCATCACCGTCGTCCCTATAAAGTAGTGGTCTATCAGGCCCTGAAACTCCCTGACGCGGGCGACAACCTCCTTACTCGTCACATCGGACAGCTCCAGCTCTTCGGGCTGCTTGTCTGCAGCCATCGCGTACAAGGCCAATAGCACGCTGCGGCCGGTGCTCGAGGTCTTGGGGTCTGTAAAGGCCACCAGGGGGCGCGGCCCCCAAGAGGGCTTGGCACAGTCGTACTTCTGCCAACCCCGCGGGTCCCGTCGCAGCTCAATCAGGTCGGCATAGCCGATCTCCTTGGCGGGCCAGCCGAGGCACTCCGCCATGTCCCTGTATGTGATTATTCCGATATAGGCCCGGGCTATGGGGCGGGCGGCGTCCGGGTCGACCACTTTGCGGCCGGCCTCGTGATTGACACGCACCAGCCAGTGTGCCGAGGAAGGGGTAACGATGGTCGGGTCGGGGTGCGGCGTATCACTCGCCGGGCAACACACTGCCTCTTGTCTGCCACCCCCTGTGACCCTGGAAAGCAAGTCGTCCGCCTGTAACGACGACGGGTCGTTCACCACCTTGACGACTATCCGCGTACCCGACTTGCTCCTATGCCCGCGTTCGTTGAACGCTGCGGCCATATCAGGAAGAAGATCGTCCCTGAACAGGTGGCCCGTGGCCCAGTGGACGACCTCGACCGTCGGCTCCGGAGGTGCGGGCCAAAGGACCCTGACCGCCGCCGCACCTATCGTGAAGAAGACCAGGACAGTCACGACGAACGGCAGTAGCCGCTCGCGCGCAAGGTTGAAATCCGACATCTCAGCTCCTCCTTTCTCGCGTCTGACGCTCCAAACGACAACTCGGAAAACATCCGGTGATGTCACAAGACCAGTCCCCGCTGTCCGCAGAAGGAAGCTCGGCGTGCTTATCAGCATTCCCAGGATCGTCGCTGTTCCGATGCCGAGAGTGCGGACTATCCATCCGGCCGCTCGCGCGGTCGTCGACACACCCAGCCACATGAAGCGAAGGACGATGGTCGTCCCAACCAGCAGAGGACTGCCCAGAGTCGCTGCCAATAGCCAAATGAGCCTGAAGACGGCAAGGGCCGTCGTGGCAACGCCTGTCGCTGTGTAGCTGAGGACGGCCGAGATCGGGATCCAGGCGTATCGCGCCGCCTGGGCTCCGGCCAGGGCAACGGTGGCGACTCCCGACCCCAGGTAAACGAGCGCCGTGAGTAGCCCCGAGAGCGTGTACAGGACAACGACCGAGATGGCGCGCAGCAGGTAGCCCATCGCGAGAGCGACCGCGCGCCGCCCATACCCCAGCAGCAAGGCCACAGTCCGGGCGATGGCAACGACACCGACCCGGACGTAGCCCAGGACCAGGGCGAGGGCCCGGCTGACCGCAATAACCCCGAGCCAGATGTACTTCAGCGCTAGGCCGACTGCACGGGCGAGTAATCTGGCGGCGAACCCCAGCAGCAAGGCCAGGGCCCGTGCGATGGCAACGAGGCCAATCCAGACGTACCCCAGCAGCCGGGCGACTATCTGAGCGACGGCAAGTACGCCAATCCAGACGTACCCCAGCAGCCGTGCGACTATCCGAGCGACGGCAAGTACGCCAATCCAGACGTACCCCAGCAGCCGGGCGGCGACCCGACTGACGGCAAGTAGGCCAAGCCAGACGTGCCCCAGCAGCCGAGCGACTATCCGAGCGACGGCAAGTACGCCAATCCAGACATACCCCAGCAGCCGTGCGACTATCCGAGCGACGGCGACTACGCCAAGCCAGACGTAGCCCAGCAGCCGCGCGACTATCCGGCTGACGGCAACGACGCCGCGCCAGACATGCTCCAGCACCAGGCCGACAGTCCGGGCGAGAACCCTGGCCGAAAACCTCAGCGTCAGGGCGGTGCCCCGTGTGATCACAACGACGCCACGCCAGAAGTGCCTTAGCAACAGGGCCACGACTCGTGCAATGACAACGACACTAGCCCAGACGTAGCCCAGCAGCCGGGCGGTAATCCGACTTAAGGCAACGACACCAACCCAGACGTAGCCCAGCAGCCGGGCCGCGATCCGACTGACGGCGACTACGCCGAGCCAGACGTACCTCAGAGCTTGGCCCATCGCGCGAGCCAGGACCGTGACTCCTCGCCACGCGTATCCCAGAAGCAGGGCGACTACTCGAGCGATGGCAGCGATGCCTAGCACCACGACTCTTAACCCGCCCAGCGCGAGCGACAGCACTAATGAAGTTAAGGCGCGAGCGACGGTGGCGGAGCCTAGCCTTGTGGCCGTCAGCACGTGGGCAGTCGTCTTTGTGACGGGGGCGATCGCCACCCTCACATAGCCGGTCCCGGCCTTCGCGCCTCGTTCCCCGTAGCCGGTCGTAAAGACCACGGCGAGCGGGACTGCCATAACGCCCAGCACAAGGATGTTCAACACGACGCGTCCCAAGGAAACGAGGGCTAGAGCCATGCGTCGGGTGACGGCGCCGGCGGCGAGCCACATGACTGTAGCTGCGAGGGATATCGCCCCTGCGATGGGCGTGACGGCGAGCTTGAGATAGCCGAGGCCCGCCGTAAGACCCTGGCCTATGTAGCCCAGCACCAGAGCCAAGACCTGAGCGAGGACGGAGGCGGTTAATGCCAGGACTTTCACCAGGCCCGTACCCAACCATCCTAGCGTCCGACCGACTATCCGGGCGACGAGGGCGCCGCCGAGCCATGCCAACACCAGTACGAGGACGACCGCCCCTACGACAGCCGATAGCCCCCGCCACAGGTAGCTCAGCGGGAGAGCAGAGGCGCGGGCGATGGCGACCAGGCCTCGCCAAATGAGATCCAACGGCGCGATCGCCATTCTCGCGGCCCCGGTAACGCTGAGCCCAACGTACCGCTGGACGGCCACGAAGGCGAGCCAAAGACGGTGTAGCGCCGAGGATGCCGCTTTGTAGGCCGCCGACACGATTCGTGCTTGGGTGCTCACGGTCTTGGTGACGCCCAGTCGCACGGGGCGCACCATCAGGCCGGCCGCCCCGAGCCCTAGCACAGCGGACACCATTGCGGCGCGTCTGACGACGCCGAGCAGCGTGCCGATCGATCCTTCACTGACCATTCCCTGGGACATGCCCCAGGCGACGATGTCGTCATTGTTCATCCACACCCACGTGCTAAGGCCGACCGAAAGGAATCCAACCAGCAGCGCTAGCCAGATATCCAAACCGAGCCCTTGACGGCGCCCATTGTCGAGCGCAGCTGTCTCCGAACTGCCCGAGCGGATAGACTTGTACGTGCTCATGGTCCTCCTCCTTTCTCAGTAGTAATTGCGGTTCTCTCTAAGCTTCGATGGACCCTGGCAGGGACTCGGGCTCCTTGGGGAGCCCCGCCACCCTTTTCTCCAGATCGGCTGATAACTTGGTGAGCTTCGTGATGTTGACTCGAGCAGCCTGGATGCCATCCCGCCTCAGCCGGCTTGCGGCGTCCAGCGCCTCGACAAGGTTGTCGTGGGCCTGAGCGATCTTGTCCATCGAGATCACGGGGCTGTTGTATGCGTTGCCGATCTCGTCGGTATGACGTCTGATCGCTGCGGCGTTCGCGGCGACGAGATCGCCCAGAAACTCACGAGTCCGCCCGTTGGCCTCCGAGACCTTCTTCTGTCGGATAAGGGTTGTCTGGATGGCGAGGCCGACGGTAACGACGTTGGTCGCCAGGGACAGAGTCCGCTCCACCGCCTGGCGCAGCCGGTTGTTGTTCTGCCAGCTCATCTCGATGCTCACGAAGTACTGGACGTGCGTCTCTTCCATGGTCCGCATGTCCTGGACCCTCGTGACCACGTCGTGGAGGGCGCCCTGTAGCCTGTCCCGCTTGATCGGGTCGTCGGTCTGGTCCATCAGCTGAGAGATGCGCTCAGCAAGCAGCTCGCCAAGGTACCCGTTCCGCTGGATACGCGGCTGGTGGTCCTCCACGTCCTCGTACAGCTTGCGGAGCTCGACGTTGTCTCGGACCAGCAGGGCCTGCCCCTCGCGAAGGCTGGCCTCGATATTCGTGACCTGGCGCGAGACCGGCTCGTACCGAAGCGCGATCTTGTTTACCGCACGAAGCACCGGGTTGTACCGGCCCTTGAAGAACGGCAGCACCCCGAAGATGCGGTCGCCGAGGCCCGGCTGAGTCATCTTGTGGGGATTGATCCGGTCCAGGCTCAAGCGGAGGTCACGCAGCCCGTCTGCAATCTCCGCGCCTGTGCCTCCTTCGTTGAGGAATGTGCCGATGCGGGCCTGGAGCAGTTCCAGCTGACCGGCGGCATCCCTCTGGGCCTGAGTCCCGACGCTCGTGATCCTGTCGAGTAGCTCGAGCTGCCCGACCCCCCGGCGTCTTCGAGCTGCTTGACCAGCTCGATCGCCTGACTCCGGACGCTCTCCGCCTCGTCCTCGGACATGCTCTTGGGCCTTGTCGGCTGGTCCGCGACCGCCGGTACCGTGGGCCCAGCCTCAGCGGAGTACGTCTCGGGTGTCTCCTTCTCTCGCTTTTGTCGTTCGTTGATATCCATGACAACCTCCTGACTAAGGTCTATGCTTTCAGTAGCCGAGTCTCTTGAGCTCTTCCTGCACTTCCTTTCCCTGAGAGAGCGTTCCCTGAAACGCGACGATCACCGAGTCGACGCTGGCCTCCGAGCCGCCCGTCCTGATTCCGGCCAGCTCGATGCGGGTGCGATGGAGCGAGGCCTCGCATCGATTGACCTGGAAAAGCAGCTGTTCGACCCGTAGCTGAAGCTGGTCGAGCAAGTCTAGAAACTGCCTGCGGGCGGCCAGGGTGTCTTCCTTGATCTTGAGCCGCTCCGGCTGCTCCTCATCGCCCCTGGCAACGTGGACCGCCCTCTCCAGTTCGGTGACCTCTTTTTCCAATTTCTCTCTGCCGGTGGATTGACCGGCATCCAGTAGCTCCAGGGCGTCGGACAGAAGATTGAGCCCCAGCCGGTAGGTCTCTTCGGTCAGGACGGGCACGCGGGCCATGGACAAGGGGTCGCTATCGGTGTGGCGCTCGAGCGCGGGCTGCAGCTTCCCGTATTCGTCGACCAGCTCGTTCAGGGCTGTCAGACCTTCATCAGAGCCGACGCCCGATAGTCCGCTCTCAAGGAACGCAAGCCGCTCGCTCACCTCCTGCTGCCCGCGGCGCGCGAGCTCGAGGTCCTGCAACATCAGCATCTGCCTCTCGCTTGCCGCGTATTCGTCTGCGTAACGGAAGACGAAGCGCCAGGCGAGTGAAGCCGCGGCTGCGATGCCGCAGGCGAGGAGCACGAGAGTCGCCCATGCCCCATTGCCGAATACCGGCGAGAGCAGCAGAAGGTACACAACACAAGCAACTGCACCGGCCAGCGGCAGCAGGGTCGCCGGATGCTGGACGGCGTTAGACAGCAGCAGCCGTCGGTCGAGGTCGTGCGTTGCGCTGTGAGTCGTGTTCGGGGTTGACGTTCGAGCCTGATGCTCCTATAGATGTCAAGGAGTGCTGTGGGATAGGGCTGAGTTCCGTAGGACGGAGAAGACCTCGCGAGCGACATAGCGTTTGAGGCAGCGGATCACCTCAGCCTTGCTCATTCCCTCGGTGGTGCGACGACGCATGTATGCCTGGGTCCGCTCATCATGACGAAGTCTGACGACAACAATGCGATGGAGTGCCGCGTTGGCCTGGCGGTGGCCGCCTCGGTTGAGCCGATGCCTGTTGGTCTTGCCGGAGGAAGCAGGGATGGGATTGACACCGCACAGGGAGGCGAAGGCAGCCTCGGAGTGGAGGCGGTCAGGGTTACTCCCGGCAGCAATGAGGAGGGTCGCCGCCGTGTCTGGTCCTATGCCGAAGCCATCCACCAGGGCTGGGGCTGCCGTCCGTGTGAGTCGTTGGATCTCGGCCTCCAGGTCCTTTATCTCATTACCGAGTTGACGGTAGCGACGGGCAAGGGAGCGAAGAGCATACTTGGCCGCCGCGGTGGGACCCTCCATACGACCAGGCCGGAAGCTCTTGGACCGGGTGACAAGGGCAGCAGCGGTGAGGCCAGTGAGGTGCTCACGAAGCCGGGCCGGGGCCGTGACAACCAGGGCCTTCATCTGGTTGATTGCCTGGGTGCGAGCCTTGACGGCCGAGTCCTTGGTGCTCTTGAACATACGGGTCATTTCGACTTCACCTTCACCTGACTTGGGAGTGGCATCGGCTACTCCGGCAAGCACGGCACGCGCTGCCATCTCCGCATCAGTGGGATCGCTCTTCCCCTTCCGATAGCGGGTTGACCGGTCGGGCCGGTTGACCTCCACTACGGTATGGCCCCTACTGGTCAGGAATCGGGCGACTCCGGCGCCGTAGGAACCGGTGCCTTCAATCCCGAAGGCATGAATCTCTCCCAGGCCCCGGGACCACCGTTCGAGCTCCTCATACCCATGGGTGGTCGCCACTGTGTGAAGCTCCCCCAGGCGGACCCCCTGACGGTCAATGGCCACCGCCACATGCTCATCCTGGTGGGTGTCGACTCCGACGACCAGCTCAACACCACGACTACCTTTATGACCGACGACTCCTGTCATTTCTACCTCCCGGAGGATTGCGCGCCGGCCAGGTGAGCGGACAAGACTGCGATGGGGCGTGGGGCCAGGCTCCTATAAGGTCACTGCTCGCCTTGCCGAGGGCACTTCTGGCGCCACCTCGAATCGAGTCGACAGATCAGGCTGAAGGCATGATGCCAGTCTCAGAAAGGGTCAGGCCCGAGCCGAGGTGGCCCGGGATTCATCATCGCAGTCTCATAAGTCGAGCGATGGGTTTGACGGAGTGTACACTCATTGGAGTCAGACCGACTTAGGGGGTGAAGTCGATGCCACTTCGAGCGATGGGCCGAGAGCAGATGTGGATGTTGCCGCCAACGCTTGACGAGCTGGTTCCCCCTGACCATCCGGCAAGATTTGTTGCTGAGTTCGTAGACGCGTTGGACCGGCGCGGATGGGCTGACCTTGGTGTTGAGATAGATGGGGAGTCTTTGGGAGCACCGGCGTACCATCCTCGCGCGCTGCTGAGCGTATGGCTGTACGGCTTCATGACGGGGGCACGCTCGTGCCGCAAGCTGGAGGCGGCTTGCCGGGACCAGATACCGTATCTTTGGCTGACAGGGTGGCAGCATCCGGACCACAACACCTTGTGGAGGTTCTACAAAGGACATCGTCAAGCTATCAGGAAGTTGTTCAAGCGTACGGTGCGTATGGCGGTGACGATGGGCTTGGTTGACCTGGCGGTGCAAGCAGTAGACGGTACGAAGGTCGGTGCGAATGCAGCAAAGGATAGGACCTACGATGCCGAGGGATTGCGCCGGCTGTTGGACCGGCTGGAAGGTGCAATAAGCGACCTTGTGGCTCAGAACGAGGCGGGAGAGGATGCTGTCCCTGCACACTTGCCACAGGAGCTGGCCGACAACGAGACCCTGAGAGAGCAGATACGACAAGCGATGGACGAGCTTGCGGGCCAAGAGGAGCAAGAGCGCATCAACCTCACTGACAAAGACGCTCGGCTGATAAAGAGTGGTCAAGATATCGTGCCCGGCTACAACGCCCAGGCGATGGTCTCGCCTGTAGAGGCTTCCTTGGGAGTGACCGGTATGTTCATCACCGCAGCCGATGTGGTCGATGAACCTCATGACTATGCTCAACTGGCTCCGATGCTGGAACAGGCAGAGGAGATGACAGGTACCAGAACGCATATGACGTTGGCCGACGGTGGTTATCACTCTGGGAACAACCTGGATGAATGCGTCCGTAGAGGCCAACAGGTGGTAATGCCGGAGGCACAACGACAGGCATTGGAGCACCCGTATCACAAGGACCGCTTTACCTACGACGATCGGAGCGACAGCTATGGCTGCCCCCAAGGCCAAAGACTGCCCTTTACCCGTTTCAAGCGCACCAGGGGTACACTCATGCGAGTGTACCGAGCCTCTGGGGCCATCTGCCGGGTGTGCCCTGCCTTCGGGGTCTGTACCAGGGACGGCCGTCATGGACGTGGCCTGGAAATAGGGCCTCACGAAGTTGCTCTGCGTCGTCATCGGACCTGGATGTCCACTGACCAAGCCAAACAAGCCTACAAGCACAGAAAGCAGCTAGTCGAACCCGTCTTCGGGATCCTCAAAGAGCAACGGGGGGCACGTAGATTCTTGTTGCGGGGCAGTGCCAACGTCGCGGCTGAATGGGCTTTGTTGGCCACAACGTTTAACCTGCGCACCCTCTGGCGCATATGGCGTACCCGCACCACGACCAGTTCGAGCCGGCGCCCGAGATCCACCGCATTCTCAGCCTTTCGATGGACCAGGCTGCTATCGTTCCCGCAGCCATTACTTGCTCAGACTCACTAGGCCCGCCAGATCTGCAGATTCGAACGCGTGGATGGGCTTCTTGTGGCCGGACACAACGCCTTTATGGGACAGGCTTGTTCATGTGCCCCTCCTGTCGAGGCCTGCGATTTCTACGACTTCGTGCTGCACTAGGGGTCGTGAAAGCAGAGACCACAGCTCTTCGCTGTGGTCTCTGCTTCCCTGGTTTGGCCGGGGTCGTGGCCTCAACACGACCTGGGCTACTCCACACCGGCGTATTCCTCGAACTTGCGGAACTCCTGCACACCCCAGAAGATCTGGGCGGCCCCGTAGACCGTCCAGCCTCCGAAGCCGCCGCCCAAGATGTTGAGAAGGCCGATAAGGACCAGGGCCGAGCCGATAGGGATGAATATGCCGCGATGCCCGATAAAGAGGCTCAGGACACCCAGGGGCACCACGACGAATGCCCACAGAGGGTCCAGGAGGGGGATAAAGAACTGGGCGACTCCGATGAGGATAAGCGCGATCCCCCACCCGCGGAGCTCGCCTTTCATGTCACCGGCCTTATCCTCGGGCTGGGCGGTCTTACCAGTTTCAGCCGTAAGAGTCGCGACCGCGCGACCAGACTCTCTACGTTTACCATCGACACGAGCCTCTAGATCAGGATCGAATGAGGCCATGGACTTCGGCCGATCGAGCCCGTGGACCGACTCCTGGTGCCAGGAGAGGGCGCGGTCGTCGCCCAGCACTTTTCCGCAGTCGGGGCAGACTGAGTAGCTCATCTTTTTGCCTCCTTGGCTGACTTGAACTCTTCGGTCGCTGCCGTTCGAATCGGAATCGCGCATTCTCACCTCCTTCCTTGGAGAGGCTTGTCGGCGGGAAAACAAAGACCACAGCTACTTGCTGTGGTCTTCGCCTAACCCTGTTTTGGCCGGGTCGCCGCCAGCTATTCGATTATGCTGTCTGCGATTGACCCGTTCGCTGTCCTCCGTGGTGGGTGGTCGATTAGTGCCTTGGGCGGTCTGGCCGGTCTGCCGGCCTCAACCAGCCTGGCTCGACCCGACCTGTCCCACCCCTGGCCGGGCGGCGGCGCGTGGGCGGTCTTACGATTGCCCCGGTACCAGGTCCGAGTCTTGGTCGGGACCCTCATAGCGCCGGTCTCTCCCGATACTTTATAGTCAAGGCGCGCCAGCCGGGCTGCCAGTCGTGCCTCCCTTGTCGTCACCAGTCGCCGGTGTCGCTCGGCCCGCCGCTCCCGTCGTGTCGTGAAGGTCATCGTATTCACCGGCCCCTTCCTTCGGCGTCGACTCTTCTTGACAACTGTCTGCATCGTAGAGTACGTTGGTGCGACGAACAAGTAGAAAAGGCGGAGAAAGCTCACCAATTTTACTACAGCGTAGCAAAACAAACTTCGCATAATGTCGTGATTGCTACGAAAGTTGCAGGAGGCGTAGAAAAAGATGCAGAAAGTAGACGTGGTATTCAGCCCCGAGATCCCACCGGACCTGGAGCATGCGTCCCTGATCCGAGAGGAGGCCTTTGACTGGCTTGACTCCCGCTACACCGGGGTCGAGTCGTTCAAGACCGGCGATGTGCTGGCGATGGCTGGTCAGCAAGGGAAGCGCTGGCTGATCGCCCGGCTGCGAGAGCGAGGCATCGGGAACGAGGAGCTCTTCGGCCTGCCCGCTACGGCAGACGCTCTCACAGTATTGTTTCTCCACTCGAAGGGCGTGAAGTTTCGGGAGGCCGTCGATACCGTCGTCGGTAGGGAAGATGGAGCGCGGGGCGTTGAGCCGAAGTATGGAGGAGTATGGAATCGCCTGATCGTCGTAGCCCTACGCCGCCTGCGAAGATACGTTCCGGCGCGTCTTTTCGCCGGTGCCATATTCTCCCTGATTCCCGATCCGAAGGACCACTCCAACTGCCTGCTCGTCGTGAAGCGCCAGAGCAGCGGAGTAGACCTGAATGGCTCCGACAAGCCTCGGACCGTCAGCCACGACTACGTGTTCAGAAGCATTCTGGAGCGGCCGGCCCCCTCGTGCTCGATTGTCGCCCCTTCCCTAGAGGTCGTGTTCTTCGGGCCGGAACAGCTTCCCAGCAGGGCGGAGGTGAGGGCACGCCAATTCGTCAGGCTCCAGGTGACGACTGAGCGCGAGGTCTATGAGCTGCTCCTGGGCACCATGAGGCCGGTGTCTGTCTCCTCGGACAGCTCGACCGTCGAATTCGTCGGCAGGCTGCTCGATATCGCGCTCCTCGACTTCGAGCACTTTCATCGAATGAAGTCGGACGCCAGGTTGGAGGCCGCCATCCAACCGGCGCCGGGGTTCGCGGATGACCTCCAGCTATGGCTGATAGCGCAGCTCGTTGGTTCCATCTACCCGGGTTCGCTGTGTGAGATAAACGGCGCTTCAGAGACCCCGTACGGCGGCAGGGTCCTCGCCAGCTCCGCGGCTAATCCCTGGGAGCCGTCGCCGTGGGACCCTCCCAGGGGCCTGGAGATGCTCTCCGGATACGCGAGCCGTGTCGGCGTGCCACTGGTGGTCGAGAAGGTCGAACATCCGTGGACCCTGGTGGTCAAGTCCGTGGAACCGGAGATACGATACCTCAGGAGCCACGCGTCAGATGACTCGGGAACGGACGACTATTCGGCCGTGGCCTTGCCGATTATCTTGAGCTCCGGTGACTCGATAGGAGCGTTTTACACGCTGATGCCGCAGTTTGACGCCCCTCGGCTGGGGGTCGAGGTGCGAATACTGACGCTGTTCAGCCGGATGATAGGAGAGATAATCGAGCGGCAGACAGCAGCCGCGCACTCTGCCGTGGTGTCGGCAAACGTCGCCACCTTTGCCATTCTAGACCAGGAGCAGTTCCGGTCTGCTCTGCTGGACCTGTTCAGTAGGACGGCTGACGAGATACTTGAAAACGAGCATCTTCAGCAGGACGTCAGGCTCCCTTTCCTTCTGCTGTCCGCGGACCGGCCTCTGCCGGATGAGTATGGGCCGGCTGTGTCGGTACGTCTCAGGGAGTGGCTTGTCGAGAACCTCCGCCATCTCGAGTGGCGTTCGTTCGTGCGGTCGCATCTGTCAGACGCGTTAGAGGACTCTGAGTCGCAAAGCTTCATGGGCGAGCTGCCGACGGTCGGGATGGTAATCGCGCTCGGCAAACTCGTATCGAAGGATGAGTTGGACCGGATCCGCAACGCCTTCCCAACGACGATCAACAGGACGTACCCCACCAACGCACCCGCGAAGCTGGTGGCATGGGTCCTTGACGTGCCTGCGAAGCGAGTCCTGGACGCGGCCAAAGCCGATGACTTGCGGGGCCTGGCAGACGACGTAGAGCGTTGGGCTTTCAACGTGGCATCGGTGGTCGACGACGTCGACATGAGCTTCAGGCTGGCCCACGATCAAGGGGAGTGGGACTCGGCCCTCAGGAGGGTGCGCAAGGCGTTGCAGAAGGAGGGCGGGCGTACTAACTCGTACCTATACAGAATAGCTGCCGAAAGCTCGTTCTCGTTGGGCGACTGGCCCGGCGCTCTCAGATATGCCCAGGAGGGGGCCAGGCTGAGCAGAAACGAACTGGGCGCCGGGTTCATCCGGTCGATATGTCAGGAAGCGGATGCCCATCTCTTCATGTGCGATCCTGTCCACGCATGGGACCTGTATTCCGAGGCCTCGGTCCAAACGCCGACTCACCCGCTACCTCGCTACTACCGGGGCCAGGGCCTCTTGCTAATGGCGAGGCTCCTCCGTGTATACGAGGACGAGAGGCGCATGAACATGCGTTTGGACGACGCAGAGGCAGAGCAGATCAGCGCGGTCCTCAACACACTGACAGAGGGGGCCATGGACGACCTGACGCTGGCGGCAGACCTTCTCGATCAGTGGGGACTGATCCCGGAGTCGTACCAGTACAGGAATTTCCACCTTGTTCCAACCTTGATGGCCCAAGGAGTCGCCTACCTGCTGTCCGGCTCGCCCGGCCCTGCCGCGGCCCGTCTCCAGAGCGCACGGCGGTCGTTCCCAAAGGACGACCTTTTCTTCCGAGAGTTCATCTTTGCGAAGTGCTGGGAGCAGGGGCTTCACAGGCGGTATGGAGAGCTATTATTAAGCGACGACTGGGCGCTGCTTCGCGACCGACTCCAGGCGGCATTCGGCGAGCCGGGAAGCTGACTTGCGTACGGTGTGTGGAACGAGAACCGGCCCGCAAGGAGGATGACCGACGAGAGAGTCGGATGCTAAGATGGTAGCCATGAAATCAGTGGAGCGCACAGGAACCTGACATGGTTGCGCTCTAGAGCTAATTGAGGCACTATTGCCACGAACGCAATACGCTCACGGCGGACAGATAAGGAGGTCCGACTATGGCAACGGAGACACAGCGGCTGGTCCCCATGGTAGTCCACGGGACTCAGCCGGCCAGCACGACCGCTCAGACTCCTGGGATGGACCGTCGTCCCGCTATCCATAAGTCGACGGTCGGCGCCAGCAAGATCTGGTTTGGGACGGTTACCTCAGATCCCAAACACACGGGTCCACCCCACCACCATGGAGAGGCGGAGACTGCCGCTTATGTGATTTCGGGGCACGTCCGCGTTCACTACGGTGAGGACTTCAAAGAGTCGATAGAGGCCGGACCGGGCGACTACATATTCGTGCCGGCCAACCTTTGGCACGTTGAGGAAAATCCCTACGACGAACCGTCGGAACAGTTCCTCGCCCGCGGGCCGGACAACATCGTCGTAAACATGGACCAGTAGAGGCTCCGGCAATCATAGACAGGCCCCTCCGCACGTCGCGAGGGGCCTTCTTTTGTGGCGAGGCTGGAATTGAGAGTGGAGGCCGTTCAAAAGGGGTAGGCTCGTAGAGCTACGAGCCAGGTTTTACGTGGGCAGGGGCAGGGCCTCGTGGACCTCGACCTCGCAGCCGGCCCCCAACTCCAGGTGCGGATGGCCTTTGACCATCTCCTTCGCCGCTTCGATGTTATCTGCCTGCAGGACTGAGTACCCGACCACGCTCTTGTCGCTTGGCGAGCTTCCCGACTTGGTGACCTTTTGCCCGCCCGCCAGTGGTGGTCCCAGGTCTACCAGCCCATCGCCACATCTCTCAACCCACGCCATCCATGGCGCCATGTCTTCCTTCTGGTCCTCTGGAGAGCCAGCCCTGACCTGTTCTATGGCTGCCGCCGGCGCGTGATAGATCACCATATATTTCTTCAATTCCTTCCTCCTTTGTGGACGGTCCGTAAATAATCAGGCCCGAATCATGCCATTTCCTGAAGCGAAAGGCAAGGACGGGCTAATACCCACGGCTCCCTCATTCCTGATACAGTACCGACGTGCCCGATTCGGGCGCATCGTGCTGTTCGATCCCAGTACGAGGAGGGACCAATGTCGGACTATGAGCCTCTTGACTTGAGCGGCTGGTGCAATGCCGGCGTCGAGGTGCTCGGCGATGGCGGCAGCGATCCGGCCGTCGGCCGACAGAGCCTGCGGGGGCTGCCGTTTCTCATCGGTGGAGAGGGACGTGGGGCTGCGAGTGGCCGCTTCATCGTCCTGGACGGCAAGTCGGAGCCCGTTGTCGTCCCAGTAGGGCGGCCCGCCAACCGCGTTATATTCGCCCACCGTTTGCTTGAGACGGCACTACCGGAAGGTGGGCGTCTGGGCGTCCAGGCGGCCGAGTACGTCTTTCACTTGGCAGGCGGCAGAGTCGAGAGGGTGCCTATTCGGGAGCGGTTCGAGATCGCAGCCAAGCCCGCCGGCGATATGCCGGCCCTCTCCAGCAGGCCGAGCCCCGGCAAAGGACGGCTTACCAGGACGTCTTTGGGGCACCCATATGTCGCTGTGCTCGACCAGCACGACGCGCTGGTCTCCCGGCATGAGGGGCCGTGGGGTCTAACGGGGCGTCGGCAGACGGAGGGTGCTCAGGCGACGGTGCGAGACTACTATCTTTGGGCGTGGGCAAGTCCGGCTTCCGATGAGGTTATCGAGTCGATCGAGCTTGTGCCCAAAGGTCCCCGGTTTATCGTGGCTGCCATCACCCTGGGTAGTCTGGACGAGCACTCCTTTGCCAGACTGGCAAGGCGGCCGGTCAAAATCGAGCTCACGAGACCTGAGGACGCTGACAGGCCGTTCGACCTGGAGTTGGAAGTCGACAGGGGGACGTCGACGTACGTGCACGCGCTGCCTGCGGAAGAAGCCGATTCCCTGGTCGGCTGGGGGCAGGAGCAGAACGAGAGGTCGAGCCCGGCATACGCGGAGGTATCGGCCGTTCCCTCAGCAACGCTCAGCGTCAAGCGGGCAGGGGAGGAGATGGGTGTCGTCAGATGGGGCGACGTAGCCGACAAGGGCTCGGCCGAGACCCCCCGAATAAAGGTCGAGCTGCTGGACCCCGGCAAGAACTGGGTCCACGTGACCGTGGTCGACGACGAGAGCGGCAAACCGGTCCCGTGCCGTGTCCATTTCAGGTCTCCGGACGGAGTCCCGTACCAGCCGCATGGACACCACAACCACGTCAACTCGAATCTCGACAGCTGGCACATAGACCTGGGCGGCGACCTCCGCCTCGGCCAGACCACCTATGCCTACATCGACGGCACCTGCCAGGGGTGGCTGCCTCGCGGCGAGGTGATCGCGGAGGTGGCCCGGGGCTTCGAGTACGACCCGCTGCGAACGAAGGTCACCATAGAGCCGGGGCAGCGCGAGCTGACTCTCCGAATCAAGCGGTGGACCGATATGAACGCCCAGCGCTGGTACAGCGGTGACTCGCACGTCCACTTTCTGTCCACCCAGGGCGGCCATTTCGAATCCCGAGGTGAGGGCCTCAACGTGGTCAACCTGCTCCAGTCCCAGTGGGGGAGCCTGTTCACCAACACCGAGGACTTCACGGGGAGGCCGAGTGTGTCCCAGGACGGCGACAGCATCGTCTACACATCCCAGGAGAACCGGCAGCACCTGCTCGGGCACATGATCCTCTGGGGCCTGAAGAAGCCGGTGATGCCCTGGTGCAGCGACGGTCTGTCGGAGGCCGAACTCAGTGGACCGATGGAGACCACGCTCAGCTACTGGGCCGACGAGGCCCACGCCCAAGGCGGCTACGTGATTAACCCCCATTTCCCGAGCCCGAACGGCGAGCCTGCTGCGCTCGTGGCGACCGGCCGACTGGACGGCATCGAGATGATTTATATGGGCCGGTTCGAGCACCAGGAGTACTATCGATACCTGAACTGCGGCTACAGGCTGCCGCTCGTCGGCGGCACCGACAAGATGTCGAGCGACGTCCCCGTAGGCCTCTACAGGACATACGTGAAGATGCGAGATGACGAGGAGTTCACCTACGACAACTGGTGCAAAAACGTTGCCAGAGGACGCACGTTCTTCAGCGGCGGCCCCATCATTCACTTCACCGTAGACGGCCGCGAGGTCGGGGACACCCTTTCGCTGTCGGGGCCAGGCACCGTGGAGGTCGAGGCGTGGGCGGAGAGCGTCATTCCGATACAGCGGCTCGAGGTGGTACAGGCCGGACAGGTCGTCGCGTCCACGGAGTCGGCGGACGGCGTCCGGCGGCTGGAGCTAAGGGAAAAGCTGAAGGTCGACGGCCATACCTGGCTGGCGGCGCGCGCCGGAGGTCCAGGCTACTTCGGCAAGGAGCATTTCGACGTCTGGCGCCGGGGCGTGTTCGCCCACACGTCGCCGATATACGTGGCCTGCGGTGGAGAGTGGGGAATGTTCGACCAGGCGACTGCCGAGTACATGATGACGCTGGTCGAGGGCGACCTAGCGTACATCCGGCAGAGCTCAGGCCAGCATGCACACGACAACGTGACGCATCACCACGGCGAGGCCGACCATCTGGCTTATCTGGAGCGGCCGTTTCACGAGGCCGTCGAGGCCATCCAACAGCGGCTGAGCCAGATGAAGTAGTCTTGTGGGCAAGGGTGCTGATGGTCGTCTACCGGATCACCCGCACCTTAATCCTCTCCCATCAAGGGACCGGCGGCATGGTCGGGCGTCGGTTTCTGGCTACCGCAACGGTCCTCGGGGACGGCAGGGTGCTCGTCACTGGCGGTAAGGCATGTGTCCCTGGACGCTTTGAAACGGTCGCAATACCCTAAGCAGAGATATACGATCCGTCTTCCGGGACCTGGTCTGGGGCAGGGGCAATGGCGATGGGCCGTGTCGGGCACACGGCAACGTTACTCTCGGACGCGAGAGTTCTCGTCGTGGGGGCGCAGAGACCCGGTCCACAGAGATATATGATACGTGAGCGGCAGCTGGTCTAAGGGAGCCCCGACGATATAACCGCGCAACAGACACACGGCCACTCTGCTCAAGGACGGCCGAGTGCTGGTCGCGGGTGGCGTGAGCGGCACCCGCGACCAGCCGTTCCCCGCCGCCTCGGCGGAGGTCTACGACCCGGTCGCCGATACGTGGACACCGTCCACGGATGCGGTACGATAGTTGGGGGCCATCAAATTATCCTTCGAAGCAAGCTTGATTCTCTCGTAAAAAGTCTGTGTAGGTTGAATTAGAACAAACGTACCCACACCTGGGTACAATATACAGTCTCTGTTCCGTACACTACCCCAACATACGGTAGCGCGCAGATGTGCTAAATCGCTGGAACTTCCTCAAAACGGGTTTTTACGAGGGAATCAAGCTTACCCAGCCCATGCCCCGAGTCGTTCTTGTTTTGACGTTGACCGGACTTGCGGTCACTGCGCGGGCGGAACTGGCCCACGAACGCGCGCTTTCGGACAAGACACCGCAACAAGGGCTGTCACCGACAGCCAAGGGAGAGATGCCGTGACAGCTTACATCACCAGGCGGATACTTCTGGCAGCATTGACCCTCTTTTTCGTCTCCTTCATATCGTTCACTATCATCAAGCTGCCGGCGGGCGACTACGTAGATAGATTGGTCGACGCGCGGGAATTCGCGAGGTCGCGCCCCCTAACGATTGCAGAGGAACGAGAACTGCGAGAGTACTACGGCCTGAATAGTGGGACCATGGGCCAGTATTGGGGTTGGATCACCGGAATAGTATTCCGCGGGGACTTTGGTCATTCCTGGAGGGAGAACGTAAAAGTTGACATGAACACGATCATCCGCGAACGGCTGCCGCTTACCATCGGCCTTGGAGTCGGCACGATTGTAATCACCTGGGTGTTCGCCATTCCGATAGGGATCTATTCGGCAGTCCGCCAGCACTCGGTTGGCGACTACACCTTCACCTTTCTGGGCTTCACCGGCCTTGCGGTGCCCGACTTTCTACTGGGCATAGTGCTAATGTACGTCTTTCTGGCCTATTTCAACCAAAGCGTTGGCGGTCTCTTCTCGGGCGAGTACCAGTACGAGCCCTGGAGCTTCGGCAAGGTCGTGGACCTGCTCAAACACATGATCATACCGGCCATCGTCCTGGGCACGTCCGGCACCGCCGGCCTTATACGCGTAATGCGCAACAACCTGCTGGATGAGCTCAACAAGCCCTACGTGGTGGCTGCTCGGGCAAAGGGTCAGATCGAGTGGAAGGTCGTCGCCAAGTATCCTGTGAGGGTGGCGATCAATCCGTTCGTCAGCGGAATCGGAAGCATGTTGCCTGGACTGATAGGCGGCTCCGTGATCGTCTCGATCGTGTTGAGCCTGCCGACCCTGGGTCCAATAATGCTGCAGGCGCTCCAGAGGCAGGACCAGTTCCTGGCTGGCACCATCATTATGCTGCTGGCCAGCTTGACGGTTGTCGGCGTCCTGATCTCAGACCTGTTGCTGGTCGTCGTTGACCCCCGGATCAAGCTCACCGGGCCGGGGCGCTAGCAGCGGAGAAAGCACTGGAGATACGTAACGGCGCCGCCGTCGATTCCAACTCTTACAAGCAGAATGGCAAGACCACACCGGGGCGTCCCCACCCGGCCATGTTCGCACTGGCCCTGCTGGCGACCTTGCTCCCGCTCGCCATCGCTTGCAGCCGCTCTCAAGAGTCCGCCGTGAAGACCAGCACGCCTACCGCTCGAGCCCAACAGGAGGTGCCGACGGCCGAAGTCGAACCGCAGCCCTCACCTCCACCGGACACCCCTACGACCGTCGCCGCGAGCGAAAGCCCAAGACCGCCGCCCATCCCGACCGTACAGCCGGCAACGGTAGAGCCACAGGCGCAGCGGTCCTCAAGCGCCTTGCCCGAGGATGCCACCAGCAGCATGGCGATGTCCTTCACCGACGTGACGGCTGAGGCCGGGGTCGACTACGCGCACGTGCCTCTCAGGCCGCTGTTCAACTTCGCCTGGCCTGGCTGGATCGCAGGAGGCGCGGTCGCCGAAGACTTCGACGGCGACGGTTGGGTCGATCTGTTCATCCTGCGTGGCGCAGCCTCGCCGGCCCTCCTATATATGAACCAGGGGGACGGGACCTTCTCCGACGAGGCGGCGTCAAGAGGGGTCGCGCTCTCGACCCAGTGGGGCATGGCTGCCGCCGCGGCCGACTTCGACAACGACGGCGACATAGACATCGTCGTGACCAACTATCTGGCGCCTCATCTACTCTTGGTCAACCGTGGCACAGGCCACTTCGAGTCGATCGACACGATGCTCCTCGCGCCGAGTATCTTCGTCACAAGCCCCAGCTGGGGCGACATCGACAACGACGGGCTCCTCGAACTCGCGATCGGCGAGTGGGCCGAGTTGCAGACGGTTGGACAGGCCCCCGGCGAGCCCCTGAGCGCGCTTGAATTTCCGTACCGTCTGCTGTGGATGTACAAGAACAAGGGCGGTGGCGTCCTGGAGCCGTATCAGTTCCGGGTGTCCGCATCGAATGACACAGACGTTTTCGCTCCCCGGTTCGCCGACTTGAACGGCGACCGCCTTGCAGACCTGACCGTCGTGTCCGACTTCAACAACTCGCAGCTCTACCTCAACGTCGGCAACGGCAAGTTCCGGAACGTGACGGCGACCCACGGCACCGGCGCCGACGAGCATGGGATGGGCTCAGCCATCGGGGACTATGACAACGATGGCGACCTCGATTGGTTTGTCTCCAGTGTCCTGGATGACAGCGGTAACATGGGCGAAAAGGGCGCCGTAGGCAACCGGCTCTACCGTAACAATGGGGACGGCAGCTTCGAGGACGCCACGGTCGGCGCCGGGGTTGTCGACGGCAACTGGGGTTGGGGAGCCAGCTTCGGAGACCTGGACAACGATGGCGACCTAGACCTCTATCACGTCAACGGTTGGCCCCCTAAGGAGGCCGACATTGCTGAGATGTTCAACGACCAGCCTGCGCGCCTTTTCCAGAACCGGGGCGACGGCACCTTCGAGGACGTTGCCGCGCCGGTCGGGGCCGACGACCGCGGGCAAGGCCGGGGCGTCATCCTGTTCGACTATGACAACGATGGCGACCTGGACATCTTCATCACCAACAACCAGGTCCTCGAACACGACGGAAGATCGGACTCGCGGCAGCCGGGCAGGCCCGTGCTACTCCGGAACGACACAGGCAACGGCTACCACTGGGTCAAGGTAACCCTCGAAGGCAAGCCGCCGCTTCACAGAAACGGTATAGGCTCGCGGGTCTACGTTACCACGGGCGGGCGCACCCAGATGCGCGAGCTGCACGCGTCGAGCAACTTCCTGGCCCAGGAGCCCGGACGGATAGCCCACTTCGGCCTCGGCGAGGCCACGACCATCGAAGAGGTCCGCGCCGAGTGGGTCAACGGCGACGCCACCGTCATGACCGACGTCGCGGTCGATCAGGCGATCTCAATTCCCGGTCCCACGGGAACACTCTCACCGGACGGGCCCTAGCGAGCTGGCCGTCGCCAAATCGGGCTAGAGCCCCCAAGCCTTCAGGCGGGTTGTCTTATTCTCACAACCCATCTCTGCTGACTCGTGGTTCGACTAGCTCACCACGAACGTAGGTTCAGATTCACCGTTCGCCCTGAGCCTGTCGAAGGGCGGCTCGGACAACGCGACACCTTTTTTGTGCAAGGCAGGATAGGGGAACGTCCCTCGATACGTCCCGATGGGGCATCGGGACTACTCGGGATAGACGGTTGTCTGAGCCCGTTCATAGATGAGCTCCGACAGGAGTCGCCCCGATGCCGCATCGGGGGACCTGTCGAACCACGGCCCCCGGTTGCGACTTTAGGTGCAAAGCTCCCCCAATCCCGTTCATCCCGCAAGTCCCGAGTAGGCGCCGAAGGCGCAGTATCGAGGGGAGTAGTCCCGATGCCCCCGTCGGGACGTATCGAGGGACGCTCCGCAATCCCCTAGTCCCTGACCATGCGCCACTGCACAAGGCCTGTCTCGTAGACCTCGCAACCAACGGTCTTGAAGGAGGAGCGTGTCGCCCCCGACGCGAACAGGGGGATGCCTTCTCCAAGCACAACTGGAAAGATAGTAAGGATGATCTCATCAATGAGGCCCTCATTGAGCATGACGGTATTGACCTGGCCGCCGCCGACCAGCCAGATGTCCTTACTCGACTCCTGCTTCAGCGAGCGGACGAACGCCTCGATGTCGCGCGAGACGAACCGCGCGTTGGACGTGTCCGGCGGCGGTGTGCCTCTGGTGAAGACGTAGTTCGTCTTATCCGGATATGGAAATTTCGGAACGGTTAGAGTCAGCTTGTAAGTGGAGTTGCCCATAAGGGTCGTCCCAATCGACGCATAGAACTCCTCGTAGCCGTAGTCAAGACGGCCGCCCGCGTCTAGCCAATCGATCTCGCCGTTCGGACCCGATGCTCCTATAGATGTCAAACCGCCTGCCCGACCACCTCGACAGAGTTATGCAAGACCGAGAAGACTTCGTGAGCGACGTAGCGTTTAAGGCAGCGTATGACCTCGGTCTTGGTCAAGCCCTCCGTGGTGCGGCGTCTTATGTATGCTCTGGTCCTGCGATCATGGCGAAGCCTGACGAGAACGATACGATAGAGAGCCGCATTGGCCTGACGGTCGCCACCGCGGTTGAGCCGATGCCGGTTGGTCTTGCCTGAGGAGGCAGGTATGGGATTTACCCCGCACAGCGAGGCGAAGGCAGCCTCTGAGTGAAGACGTTCAGGGTTACTCCCGGCAGTGATCAGAAGGGTCGCGGCCGTGTCGGGTCCTATGCCGAAGACGCTAACCAGGGTTGGCGCTGCCGTCTGGGTGAGTCGTTCGAGCTTAGCCTCCAGGTCGTGGAGTTCTTTGCTGAGTTGATGGTAGCGGCAGGCGAGCGAGCGAAGTGCGTACTTGGCCGCAGCCATGGGATCGTCCAGACGACCGGGACGGAAGCTCTTGCAGCGCGTGGCGAGGGTATCGGCGGAGAGGCCATCGAGCGTTTCGCGAAGCTCGGCAGGGGCCGTGACGACCAGCGCTTTCATCTGGTTGATGGCCTGCGTGCGGGCCTTGACTGCCGAGTCCTTGGCGCACTTGAGCATACGGATCATTTCGCCCTCGCCTGACTTGGGAGTGGCGTCGGCTACTCCGGCAAGCACAGCACGTGCCGCCATCTCCGCATCTGTCGAATCGCTCTTGCCCTTCCGATAGCGAGTTGACCGATCAGGTCGATTGACCTCGACAACAGTATAGCCCCGAGCAGTCAGGAAGCGGGAGACTCCGGCGCCGTAGGAACCCGTGCCCTCAATCCCGAACGCTCGAACCTCTCCTAAGCTCCGTGACCATCGTTCCAGCTCCCCGTAACCGTACGTTGTCGCTAGCGCGTGACGTTCACCGAGGCGGACACCTTGGCCATCAATGGCCACTGCAACATGCCTGTCCTGATGAGTGTCGACTCCAATGATGATCTGAACCGCACGACTATTTTGATAAACAGCGACTCCTGTCATTCCCACCTCCTAGAAGTTGGGGTGCCGGCCAGGTGAGCGGACAAGACTGCGATGGGGTTGAGGCCAAGCTCCTATAAGGTCACTGCTCGACGAGGCTGTCGGCACCGTATGGGCCATCCCAGATCGAGTCGACAAATCGAGTCGAAGGCATCTCAGCCAGCAATGTAGAGGGTCAGACCCGAGCCGGAATGGCCTGGATACATCATCGCAGCGATGTAGCTATCGAGAGTCGCGGCGATATAGAGCTTTAGCTTGGGCATGTCTGCCCCTCAAATTGGCGGTCTAAGGAGTCGTGAACGTGTACGTGACTCCGGAATAGTAGAAGGCGCTAAGACCCTCGAACCCGGAGTCGGTCCCAACGATCAACCAGACCCGACCTTCATTGTCGCTGACGACCTCCAAGGGACGTCCCAGATTGTCCAGGGTCTTGACCTTGTACTCATCGCCCATCACATCCGGGTGGGCGACGTTCCCCAGGTTTATCATCGCCCCACCCTCGGTGGCCTGGTTGCCCTTGTCGATGTTCATCCTCAGGTGGCCAGCATCATCCTCCTCCGCGAGGGGCTCAAGTGCGGACGCTCCCGCCTTCACGTAGACGCTCTCGCCCGGGGAGCCGCCAATCCCAACGAGCCCACCAGGCACGTTGGTAGCCAGGTCGACGAAAACGGTCACGGCGTATGCAGTTTCGGGCAGTAGTCCGTCGACCTGCCTCTTGATGAACATGAAGAGGTCGTCGCTGCGGTTGTGCCCCTGCAGGTACATACCGCTTCCCTCGAGACCCGACGGCAGCGGTCGGTGACCTGAGTCCAGCTCAAATGTGCTCTGATCGAAATCAGCCGGAAGGTCCGGTCGCGGGTGCAGGGAACCAGGTCTTCCGCAACCTCCAGATGAGTAACGCTGACCTCAATCATGCCGGCAAACCGGCGGACGACGTCGTAGCCGTTGAACACCGAGCAACTGCTGCCTCTTGGCAGCCGGGAGATGACATTTAGCGAATACTCCGCAGGATCTGACTCCGCGACCGCCACCTGGACATTGTCGATTGGCGAGGCCTCGACTACCCACCCGGTGGTTTGTTCGTCGCGTGCGAGGAAGGAATTCGTGACCTCGCCGTTGACCACTACCGTGTAGGTCTCGCCGGCCGTGAGGTCGCTACCCAGAGGGATGTCAGTCTCGGTGTAGCCGAAGTCGGCTGTGCAGGCGACGAGTTGTCCTGGTGCCACTTCGAGGTTGGTGAGAGTCACGGACAGTGTCGTCTGGTCTCCGTCGACCTCGTAGCCATCGAACCTCGAGCACGACGTGCCCTTTGGCAAAGTCGACAAGACCGTCAGCGAATACTCCGGCGGCGCCGACTCAGAGACGTTCACCTCTACGCTTTGGACGGGTGCCGGAACGATGACTATCGCCGGCTCCTCCGGCTGGGTCCCCGTCCCCTGGGCGACGAAGGTCTCAGTCACGTCGTTGACGTCCACAGTGTAGGTCTTCCCTCCCTCGAAGTCGGTCCCCAGGGCGATGTTGCTCTCCACGGTCCCATAGATCTCCGCGCACGCCATCGGCTCCTCGGGCCTGAGATTCGTAACGGTGATCAGGACCGTTTCGCCGTCTCGGCTGACCTCGTACCCGTCGAACTCGTAGCACGCGTTGGGCAGCCCTGACTTGACGGCGACAAAATACTGCGGTGGGAAGGACTCGGCGATGTTGATCTCCACGTCGTCGATAGGCGCAGGCACTTCGACCATTGCCGGCTCCGATGGTGCGGTCGACCCCACTCTGACCAGTACCATGTCGACGTGAGTCGGGCTATCGCGCGTGATGACCTGATATGTCGTGTCGTTTATGAACACCAGCCTGTTGCCCTCCGTGATCCGTGCCTGGACGGCGTAGGTGAACGCAACTGTTCAGACTTAAAGGGATGAACCTAAGAACCCCTAGCGTTGCGAGTGGCAGTGATGTCATAAGGGAGAGGTGGAAGCTGAAGTAGACCTGCAGAGTGCGAGCCGTGAGACGCTGCTGGCGGTGATAGCCGAGTTGCGGCAGCGTGTAGAGGAGTTGGATGCTCAGCTGAGCATCCGCGGCCCGACCGCAGGGATGCCGGGCAACAAGCGGTTCGTCAAGCGGCATCAGCCTGAGAGGAACGGACCCCGTAAGCGTCGTCTCCACGGCTTTGCCCGACGGCGGATGGAACCCACGCAGCGGGTGATACATGCTCCTGAGTCGTGTCCGGAGTGCGGGACGGGCCTGTCAGGCGGCTGGGTTCAGCGGAGGTATCCTCAAAAAGTGTGTAAACGGTCAGTCGGTGTACCCTCTCTCTGAACAAGACGGGCTCGAGGCCCAAGATACGAGGAGATAGACCGCCCATGAGGAAGGAAAGTACTGAGAGCAGGTCGGAGTCAAGGCCGGAGTGGGAGCAGTTGGAGGATTGGGTGCGAGGCCATGTCCAGCGGCTGATCCAGGAGTTGCTGGAGGAAGAGGTGACGGAGTTTCTAGGAAGGGCGAAGTCGGCCCGCAGGTCTGAGTCGGACAACGAGAGAGGCTATAGGAACGGATACGGCAAACCCCGAAGGCTTACGCTGAGTTCGGGAACGGTACAGCTGAGGAGGCCACGAGTCCGCAACACCGAAGAGGAGTTCGAGAGCCGGCTGCTGCCGCTGTTCGTCAACAGGACCAGGAAGGTTGCTGAGCTGATCCCCCAGTTGTACCTACATGGCCTTTCCGAAGGTGACTTCGACCTGGCGGTGCGGGGACTGCTGGGAGAAGAGGCACCGATATCGGCGAGCACGGTAGCCCGGTTGAAGGATAAGTGGAACGATGAGCTTGCCCAATGGCGCGCTAGGCCCCTGGATGACCTGGAAGTGGTGTACATGTGGGTGGATGGAGTCTACGTCAAGGCCGGTCTTGAGCGGGAGAAGGCGGCGATCCTGGTGGTGATGGCGGCCCTGAGCGACGGAAGGAAGGTGGTGGTGAGCGCGATTCCCGGATACAGGGAGTCCATAGAGAGCTGGTCCGATGTGCTCAGGGACATGAGGCGCCGCGGGCTGGAGTGCCCAAGACTGGTAATTGGAGACGGACATCTGGGCATCTGGGGAGCTCTGCGCAACGTCTATCCTCAGGCGGCCGAGCAACGCTGCTGGAACCACAAGATCCTAAACGTGCTCGCCAAGCTTCCAAAGCGACAACAGGACCAGGCCAAGCTCATGCTGCGTACTATCCCCTACGCGCCGACTTGGACAGAGGCTGAGCGGCTCAGGACGGTGTTCACCAGGTGGTGCGGCGACCATTCCTACGAGGCGGCCTCAGAGGCCTTGGAGCGGGACTGGGACCGCATGGTCACCTTCTATGACTTCCCAAAGGAGCACTGGGGGCACCTTCGCACGACGAACCCGGTAGAATCACCCTAAAGCCCCTTCCGAGGCCGCCTGTGACGAGCACCTTACCGTCAGCGAGGATCGTTGCGGCACACAAGAGCCGAGCCTCAATGAGGCTGCCGATCAGCGACCGGGAGTCGGCCAGCGGGTCGTAAAGCTCCACCGAGTCCATCTGTGTGGTTTCCGCCTCCTCCTCCCTACCGTTCCACCCGCCTATGAACAATACCTTTCCGTCCCCAAGTAGCGCCATGGTGTAATCTAAACGCTTCGGGTACTCACCTGACGTCGCCGGTTCGCCAGCAGACGCCCATGTGCCGGACGACACGTCGTAAAGCCCGGCCGCCGAGGGCCCGAGTCCGCCTATTGCCAGCACCTGGCCGTTCTCCAGCATCTCAAGCAAGATGGCGGGTCGGTTGCGTTGCGCGCCGATGAGATCGGCTGTCTCATCGGGCATGTCGCCGACGAGCGACCAGGTGTCCTTGGCAGGATCGTACACCTCTGCGGAGGCGACAGAACCCACCCATGTAGTACGTCCACTCTCCGGACTTCTTCCAAACTCGTCGGTCAACCCACCGGCGACCAGCACATTGCCGTCCTCGAGCAGGACTGTACCGTGATGTCTGCGCGGGTCGGACATGGGGCTGGTCGGCGACCAACGGCCGGTGGATGGGTCGTAAATCTCCGCGGAGACCACACCGGCAGAGTTGGGGAAGAGACCCGTTGCCATGGTCTGACCGCCCGTAACCAGCACCCGGCCGTATGTCTCCCTCCGCCCTGGGTACACGAGTGGGCGTAGGCCGAGGCGTCGGCATTACGAAAACGGACGCTGGTGCATCAGCCGGAGGGATCACGGCCGCTGGAGCGGATGTGGCAAGTGGGGCGACGGTGGGAGCGCGTGTCACCGTGGGTTCCAGCTCCGCGGTGGCGACAGGCGGGGGCCGGACTCAGTGCCGCACGCGACCCCAAGCAAGGCGACGGCTAGCATAGCTAAAGTCATTCGTAACATAGCCGCCATTGTAAGCAGATATATGCGTTTGGTCAATGCGCCGCCGGCATCGATCGAGAGTCCGACAACGACACCGCGCTCAGCATGCAGCCGTTGCCGAACGGCGCGATCAGCGGGTCGTCGTCGATTTCCCCCTCGTCGACTCCGACGACACCCGCGAACCGGTCTGGCTGCTGAGTTGTCATCTTAGATCCAGTCGACTTGATGTGGGCAGAACAATAGCACCGGCCTATGAAGCCGTCAATCGGCCACCGGTGGTGTATAAATGCTCCCTAATCCGCTCCAATCGAGGGCTTTGCACCAAAAGTCGCGATCGAGGGTCGTGGTTCGACTAGTCCGAGTAGGACTCGCGACTCCTGTCGGAGCTCACCACGAATGTAAGTTCAGATTCACCGCTCGCCCCTCATTTCGCTGGGCGCTGTACCAGGATATCTACCAGCGAATGAACTCGTCGGACACGAATCTCTCTATGCTCCGCCACCGCGTCGTGCCCTCTCGGTAGTGCTGGCGCTGGTACAGCAGATGGAAACGACCGGGCGGATCGATCGACACGACATCGTTGCCTTTGCGCACCAGGGTGAACCGCTGTTTCTCTATCTGTACCACGTCCGTGCGCTCGCCTATTGGGAAGCTGAGCGTCGCGACGTTCCCTGGCTTTACCGGGCCGACCTGGGCGTAGCGTCCATCCCAGGAGACCCTCCGCTCCTCACTGTTCACCGTGCAGCGGGTGTCTTCCTGGGCGACCCATTCGGGTATGCGAACAGCCAGGTCGTCGGCCTGCTTTACCCTTATGTCAACTCGACCTTGGTAAGGGATATGGCTATCGACGTCTGCCCAAGGAGACGCGCGGTTCAACAGCAGGTTTACTCTTAGCTTTCCGTCCTCATACTGGAGGATGCGCTGCCAGGTCCAGTACAACGCACGGGCTCCGTTGACTGTGCAGCAGTGCATGATCCCGAAGCCGTCTCCAACGTACCAGTCATTCGCGGCGGGCCAGCCGGCGAAGGCCCCGAGATTTCGCTCGGGTACGCGGTCCGTCGTGCTGTAGGCGTCCACCACCGACGGCGCCAGGGACTCTGCCCGCGGATTGCTCAGGCCGGCCTCTGGTAGGTGGTTGATCCAGTCTGTCGATAACAGTTGGCCCTCCGCGAGCATGTTGCGGACCCAACGGTCTGCGTCGTCCCAGTAGTCTGCGGCCCCGGCCTCGGACAGCAGCAGTGCTACCGCTATCATGTCCGAGACCTCGCAGATCTCGGAGCCCTCCCACTCGGAGCTGTTCACCTGCTCGGGGAAGTAGCCTATCAGGTTGGCGCCGGGTCGCTTGACGACCTCACCACTGACCTCGGCGCTCAGCCACTCGAAGTTCGACACGTAGTCCTTTGCGCACTCGTAGCTGCGCACGACGAACTCTGTCAGCTCGGAGTCTCCCAGTGTCGTGGCATACTCCTGCATGGCCACCAACGGGTTGGTGTGGGCGTGAAAGTGGCACATCAAGGGATTGCCGGGGCTCGAAAGGGAGCTTCCATCGTCACGGAAGAAGTAGCGCCGCATGTACGCGATGTGTTTTCTTGCAAGGTCAAGAGCCGGCTCGTAGTCCAGCAGGCGGTGGGCGTGGACGAGTCCATGGACGATCCGTGAAAACCCGTCGAGGCCCACGTGCATTGGGTCGTGGCCGTCCGGAGGCGGGTCCTTCTTAGCAAGCTGGATGCTGGGCCAGTAGTAGGCCATATCGTCGGCTTCGATCGAGAGCCCGACAAGCCCGTCGACCAATCGGCGTACCGACTCGCGCCACAGCGGGCCGCCGTCCCGAGTCGCGAACAACGACATCGCGCTCAGCGTGCGGCCGTTGCCGAACGGTGCGATCAGCTGGTCATCGTCGATTTCCCCCTCGTCGATTCCGACGACACCCTGGGACCGGTCTGGCTGATCGACCAACACCGACCACAATGCCCACGGACGGCCCCGCCTCGGTGTGTATATCAGTCCATCGGGCCCCTGGCTCTTGAGCGCCACCTCCATCCATTTTTCGTCCACCTGCAGGTTCTGGTCGCTGCCGCTCACGATGCGCATCAGCGGCACGGCTTCCATGAATTTGGGCAGAGTAGCGCCGTGCCAGCTGGAGTGGACCATCAATGGTGGGTTCGTGCGGAGATGGACGACGTAGTAGGGCTCGTAGTCGGCCGAAGGGTCGGTGGCCTCGGTCATGCAGTGGACGGCTAGCCGCGCCCGCTCCTGAATGTCGAGGGTATCGGGCACCATCGCGTCATACCGCTCGCCGCGATATGGGTGAGTCTCGAACCCAGGGACCTCCTCGGTGATGTAGCCGATGGGGTCGCCTGGGCTCCAATTCTCAGTCCGATGGTCTTTCAATCACATACCTGCTTGAAGCGTAGTCGCGGTGTGCGCAGAACCATAGCATCAGCCTTTGGTGCGGTCAATCCGCCGGCCCGGTTAGGCATCGTGTCAATTCCGCAACCCTCGACAGCCCTCGACAAACGCGAACATCGGTGCTATACTTGCTGTAGGGACAGACCCAAGCGGCTTGTCCCATTTCTTTGTCCAACTGTCCCACAGTGTACCAACGTCCCAAGCTGAGAGGAACACAATGGAACAGAATGGAACAGATTTTTCAGAACTTGACCAACCCGTCCATCCCGCTAGTCCCGAGTACGTGTCGCAGGCACGGTATCGATGGGAGTAGTCCCGATGCCGCCCCGATGCAGCATCGGGACGTATCGAGGCGTGGCCTGAGTCTATCGAAGGGGAGGCGCCTAGCACCACTGACAGTTATTTCACCTCTGTATGATGTAGGGGCGCATGGCATGCGCCCTGCCCCCGATGAGGCGCTTTTCCCTCGCGAAGGGCAGATGGTAAGATAGTCTCAGGTTCACACTACGAGTAGTTACCGAGGCGAGTCAGGCAGTCTGATTAGGGCCCCACGACCGATGTCTATTGGATAACGCGCTGCTTCTGGGACTCCTTCAGGGGATCTTCGAGTGGTTGCCGGTCAGCTCCGAGGGCATCGTCGCTGCCGCCTACACTCTCATCCGCGGCACCAGCTTGAGCGAGGGGGTGCAGTACGCTCTCTGGCTACATGTTGGCACCGTTCCAGCAGCGCTGGTCGCACTCAGGAAAGAAGTCCTCAAGCTGACCAGGGACGTCTTCGCTCGCCCTCCGAGGCTCACGCCGGTCCTCGTTTTTCTGGTCTACTCAACGATCATCAGCGCGGTGATAGGGCTGCCCCTGCTGGCCGCACTGGCGGACGTATCGGAAGCCATGGGGACCGCGGCCATGGCGGTGATCGGGGCGTCCATGCTCGTGACCGGGGCCGTCCAATTCATTCGCCCGCTGAAGGACACACGCCAGATCGCCGACGTCGGGTTAGTGGACGGTATTGCGGCTGGGATAGCTCAGGGATTCGCGGTTATCCCAGGGCTGAGCCGATCCGGACTCACGATAGCGACGCTGCTCGTGCGTAGGCTCGACCGGCAGGACGCACTGACGTTGAGCATTCTAATGAGCGTCCCCGCCAGCCTTGGCGCCTCGGTCTACGCCGGAATCGATTCATCCATCGAGTTGACTCCGGAAACCCTGGCGTCGGCTTTCGTAGCCTTCGTCACCGGGCTGATAGCCATCCGTATCTTGCTCAGACTGGCCACCAAGGTGAACTTCGCCGGGCTGGTGTTCGCCATGGGGTCGATAATGCTCATAGGCTCGATCTGGCAGGCCCTGGCACAAAGTTGACTTGAAGACACGAACGCAAAGCATGCTGACGAGTCGACTTCACTAGTGTACTGTCTCACATATTACTGGACACTTTAAGGCCGCCGCACCGTCGACAAGGCCCATCTGGCACAGCATAGGCGTACCAGGAATCCGCCGAATGTTGCCCTGAGTCCCGATTCGGCCCCGATGCGGCATCGGGGGGACGAAGGGTCTGGGGAGGGGTCCCTCCCCGCCCCAGATGCATCGCGGAGCCTCAGCAAGGCATGTTCCATTGACTTCCTCCGCAATGTAAGGCTATTTGCGGGACAGTAGACTAGACCAATGAAGGAGGGGCAACCGTCAATGCGTCGAGTGCTATTCGCGTGCGTCCACAACTCCGGCAGGAGTCAGATGGCCGAGGCGTTCGCGAAGCGCTACGCGAAAGGGGTGGGTGAGTTCGAGTCTGCCGGCACGATGCCGGCTGACCGGGTCAATCCCCGCGTCGTCGAGGCAATGAAGGAGAAGGGAATCGATGTCTCAGGCGACAAGCCCAAGCTCTTGACAGACGAGATGGCCGAGCGCGCGGACATGGTCATAACCATGGGGTGCTCGATCGAAGAGGCGTGTCCGGCAATCCGGGTCCCTTCCGAGGATTGGGAACTCGAAGACCCGGAAGGAAAGACACTAGAAGAGGTGAGGGAAATCCGCGATCGGATTGAAGCGAAGGTTCGAAACCTCATGAATGAGGTTACGCACAGGCGTATCTAGTAGCGAATGGCGGGGCTACGCCGAATACGATATCATGACTTCGGTCGTTCCACGACACGCGCCAACGTAGCTCAGTGGTAGAGCAGCGGTTTCGTAAACCGCAGGTCGACGGTTCGAATCCGTCCGTTGGCTCCACCCTCCTCCTCCAGATAACGAAGGGCCTCCTGAAGAATTCGGGAGTCCCTTTCCTTTACCAACCTAACGGCAAACTATCTCTTCTTCTTACCCTTCTGCCTCTTGCCACCGCCCGAGAGGTTGGATCGTTTCGGCTTCTTGCTGCCACTATGTTGGAAACGGGGTTGGTCGGCGTCCCGAACGAAGTCGATGTGCTCAGCTGAAAGCACTCGAAACGTGAACCTGGTAGTCCCATTGAAATTAGTAACGGCGAAGTCGCCCCTACTTATAATGTCCATACCGATGAGCATGTCGGCGCCGCCAGTTAGCGTTCCTTTAGCCCGAATCCACCGAAGGACACCGATGGACGGCGTGAGGAAAGCGGAAGGGGGGTGAGGGAGCTACAGGGGAAATAGCCTGGGTTCCATTTGGGGTAGGGAGGTCGGCGGACGGTCTTCATCGCCGCACAGGGGCCCCTATGGCCGTCTGCGGGAGCTGCGATGCGCGGGATGGCGAGAGAATACGCAGCAGGGAACTCTCTCGGACCGGGCTGGCACGAGTCTGCGGGGATCTTCGGTTGTCCGGTGGGTGGGTGGGTCGGTCGCCGACGGTGCCGTCAGGCCGGGAGTGGAATGGCTCGCAGCCGGGCCAAGGCGCGGCTGAACTTCTCAGCCCAAGGCCAGCGATCCGGAAGATGCAGGGTCAACCGGCGTGCCGAGCGGGTGAGCCGTCCGGCCAGGGAGAAGAACCGCCGCTGGAGGGTCTTGGTGGTGGCTATCCGCTCTCCCAGACCGATCCGCGCCGTCCAGCGGGCCAGGTTGTGGGCCATCGTCTGGACGGCCAGCCAGGCGCCGTTGGCGGCGAAGCGGCCCGAGGGGAGATGGTTCAGCCCGACGTCGTACTTGAGGTCGCGTATGGCATTCTCGATCTCGGCGTGGCGGCGATGGTCAGCCTCCAGTTCGAGCAACTCCCCGTCCCGGTCGGTGATGAAGCCATGATAGCTGTATTTGGCGAAGAGGGCCAGTTGGGAACCGGGCGTCGGCTTCACCCGCCGGACGATGAGCCGTACCGGCGCGGCGTCCGCCTCGGCCTGGAAGGGGGTGCAGGTGGTCTCGGCCACATCGGCGGCACCGTCCATCCAGTAAGGAATCGGCGTCCAGGCATCTTCGGGTATCGCCTCGATGAGATTGTGCAGGCTTTTGTGCTGGCGGATGGTGATGGAGAAGCGGACATCCATCTTGCGGCAGACGGATACCACGCCATGAGTGTAGAACCCGCTGTCGGCCCGTAGCGTAGATGGATGGGACCAGTCCGATGAGAACGATCCCGTTCAGCGCGAGAAAGAGCGGGTCGTCGGAGCGGGCATAGAGGAAGAAGAGGAAGATGAAGGTCCGGATGAAGACGGAGTAGGGGTAGTATTTGTAGTCACGCAAGTAGACGAACATCCCGATCAAACCGCTGAGCGCGATCATGAACAGCCCAACCAGCCTGGGCATGATGTCACCGTAGTCTCCATTCGATTGGAACAGGTCCAGGGTGAGTTGAGGGGTGAATGCCAGGCCTAAGCCACCGAACAGGAGGTAGGTGGCTAGATAGGACAGGGTGATCCTCTTCATCAGGTTTTTCTCCGATATTCAATTGAGGACGCCGGATCCGGCTTTCGAGTAGCGGTTCAGCAAGCGGCGTCGTTGCATTGTCCCAGAGGAGAGGGGAACCCTCATCCCCTCGGCAAGCTCGGGGCAGGCTCTAACCTTCTCCCGCAAGGCGGGAGAAGGGACAAAAAGAGCCCCCCCTAGTCACTTCATACGTCGGTCCGCATCGCGGTCTCAATGTTGCGCACTTTGGAGGCGCTGATGGGTCTCCTACTCGCTTTCCGGCCTCCATCGGATGGCCCAGACGTCGGTGTTACCGACGTATAGCTTCGACGTAACGCCCATCTGTACGATCGAGGGGCGTTCCACGTCGGACGTTCCAACGATAGTCAGGACTGTGTCATCTTCCAGCACCACGCTCTCGCAGAAGCCAGCGCTACCTCCCGGGATGGTGCTGAAGGCAAAGAAGTAGACCTCGTCCTCCCACGTTCTGCCTTCGTCTCGGCTGATTATGGCCCGTGCGCAAGGAGCTCCTGGCGGATATCGGTGGTCGTGGGTGACGACCACGGTACCGTCACTGAGTGCAGCGGCGAAGCCGTGGCACTGGCCGTGCACGTTTGTGAGAGGTCGCATGTTCTTCCAGGTCACCCCAAGGTCGTCTGAATCGGCCAGCATGATGGTCTTGTAGTAGGTGTGCTGGCCTGGGCTGACGAGCGGCCACTGGGGGACGACCCCTCCGTGGTACCGGATCACCGCAAGCAGGCTGCCGGATTTCATACCGGCTATCATGGCCTCGTAGCTCGAGACCCCGAGAAATCCGGACCCTGTGTTGGGCCCGACCGCCGCGCCTCCTACAAAGGTCGGCTTTCCGTAATGGCCCGTCGGTCCGCTCCACGTCTTCCCTCCGTCGGTGGAGCGGTGCACGTAGTTGGGGTCACTCCACTGTCGCAGATTGTTGTCGATAGGTAGCAGCAGGGTATCGTCGGGAAGCCGGCTCATCGTGTCGGGGTGCCGGACGGGGGCGCCGCCCGGGTTGTCGATCTCGGAGAACCTCTCCCAGGTACGGCCTTCGTCGCCCGATGCAAAGACGTGCACCTCGGGAGGATTTTCCGGACTACCGCCCTGTGCTCCTATGAACGTGCCGTCCTTGAGGACCTGGAAGGAGCAGTTTGGATGGGCGCCAAGCGTCAGCTCGTGCGAGCTCCAGGTCCGGCCGCCGTCGGTCGATTTCGACACAATCGAGCCCTGGCTAAAGTAGACGGTCCCATCTGGGGCCTTGACGGCGTGCACGCGTTGGGGATGGCTTTCAGGGTCGCGCGGGAGGAGGGTCTTCTCGGCAGGGACCCTGGTGAGCTTGCCGCCGCGCGCATGGAGGATGTATGGGCCGTTCTGCATATCGGCCAGGTCCTCCCGGGAAGGCTCGGGAACGCCGCCCATGTCGTAGGTCCGAAGCATGGCCGTGATCGCCTCGTCAGAGCCGTGTATGTGAGGGGCCTGTGGGCTCGCGGACTTGTCTATAGCGCTCACTTTGTGCTGCCTCCTTGTTTAAGATGACGGCTGTCAGGGTCTAAAAGACCCTTTCGACTATCCCCCTGACCCCCCCTTCCTGTCCAGGAAGGGGGAAGAAAAAATCATATCTGAGGGATACCCTCAGACTCCCGGCAAAGGGGCTTGGCCCCTCTGCACACCTCATCTATCATCAGCGTGCTGGGTCGCGGGATTGCGCCGCGAAGATCCGGGGTGGCTTTCAAGACCGGTCGGTTGGGATGACGGCGATCACGTCTATCTCGAAGTCGATGTAGGGCTCGGCCAGGGCCTTGACGACCAGGCCCGTGCCGACGGGGTCGACTCCTTTCAGATGGCGGGCGATGACAGGGTAGACCTGCTCCCGGTATGACGCCTCAGTGACGTATGTGGTGATTTTGCAGATGTCTTCCATCCGCGCGCCGGCCTCCTCAAGGAGGATCCTGACGTTTTGCATAGCTGTCTCCGCCTGGGCCGCCGGGTCGCCTTCGCCGATAAACCCGGTCTTGTCGAGCTTGAGCCCAGTTTGTCCCTGAAGGAATACGAGGTTCCCGGCCCTCACGGCCCGGCTGACGCCGAAGTCCAGGTCGGGGAACAGCGGACCGCCTTTCGTATTCGTCTTGCCGATGCGCAAGTGGGACACGTCAGCCTCCCCGGCGTCTGGCTTGGTGGCGGAACGCGCCTACTTGAGCCCAAGCTCGACCGGCGTGGCCATCATACTTCGGATGCGAGGCCGGTCGCTGTTCAGGAACGAGTCGGTGTATAGCTGGTCTGTCCAGGTATGCTGCATCCTCTGGGCCGCCTTCAGGCTCCCCTCGTAGACCATCTTGACCACCGTGATGTGGTCGTCGGTCGTTGGCTTCTGGCCGTAGTTGAGTGTGAACATCCTTCTGCCCGCGCGGCCGCCGAAGGATGAGTGCCACAGGCGTTGGTTGAAGAAGACAGCGTCGCCGGGCTCCGACTCAATCGCGAAGCCGGGTAGCTCCGACGATGGAACCCCGAAGGCCGTGGCGCTGAGCTGGTCGCCGTCGCGGGCGTCGGTGACCATCGGCTCGGACTTGGTCTTCCGGGCATCGTCGGCCTGCTGCTCTTGTCGCAGGTGCCGCATCGGCTCCAGCGCGTCATGCAGCGGCAGGTTGTGGGAGCCCGGTATCACCCGCAGGCAGCCGGTCTCCCTGGTCACTGTATCCAGGTATAGGCCCACCTTGATCCGGGTGTAGCCGTGCTCTCTGGGATCAGACCGGCTGTCCGAGTGCCACGCGGTGTCGCCGACGTACAGGTTACCGTCGGAGCCGATCCACATGAAACCCGGCCCCAGCAGGTCCTCTATCGGCAGGTAGATGCGGTCGTCTTCCACTAGACTGCTGAGTAGAGGCCGTCTCTCGACGAAGGCCAGGACGGCGTGCCGTTTGTCTCCGGCAAAAGGCTTGCCGTCGCGGTCCTCGTCCAAAATGGAGTCGGCCTCCTCGCCGATAGCGTCGATCTCTGTCTGCGAGAAGAGCCCCCGGAGTGCAAGGAAGCCGAACGCGTCGAAGTGTGCTCTTTGGCCTTCGCTCAACATGGCGTCGTTTCCTCCTAACAGCTTTGCCCAAGAGTCGCGATCGGAACCCTCATCCTAACCTTCTCCCGCAAGGCGGGAGAAGGGACAAATACACTCCCTAGCCACCCTGCTCCACAGCCCGACGTGCGAGGATGCGGATATGGTCGGCCTCGCGCAGAAGGGGCAGTACGTTCGTCAAGAACTGCTGAAAGGTCTCCTCCGCCGTTGACTCGGACGTGTCTAGGGCGAACCTGTACCGGATGAGGGAGCGGCCGTACTCCTCTTCGAACCGCTGCAGCACCAGCTCGATGTGCTCCTCCTGGAGGACTCCGTGAGGCTGCGGGTTGTCGCGCATCCTTGAGGCGACCACCTCGGCCGAGGCCCGTAGCAGGACGATGATCGTATCGTGGGCATGCTGCATGATGTTGCTTTCGACGCTTCGGGCAATGGCCGCCGGCGTGCCATCGTCTTCGTAGCCGTAGTAAAGCGGTCCGTAGACCGCGTTCTCGATATGAAAGCCGACCATTATGTTGTCGTGGTCGGCATAGAACGCGGAGTTGAGGTGGTACATGATCTGGTGGTTCTGGATGATGGACTTTAGCCGGGGGCTCAGGGCGCTGACCTGCTCGTACTCCTCGTCGGTCATCTCGTCGTGAGTCATGTGAGGTAGGGTAAAGTGGTCGTGGTACGGGACTATAGGCGGGCCCATGCTTCGCTCGATCCACCGGTGTACGTTCTTGACTAACGTGGTCTTCCCGGTGTACTCGCATCCGACAATGATTAGTCTCATGGGACCTCCGTTAGGGGTCGGTCACGGGTCAAACGACGGTGATCTTCCTACATGCCTGTCTTCTCAGGGGGGGATTGATCGCAGGTCGCGGAGGGCAAGAAGGTTGTTTTCCCCACTCGCCCGCCCTTACCGTTGTTTTGCTAGGGGTTCCCCCCGGACCCCCGCCAGAGAGGGTCGCTACCCTCTCTGGACTCTCCCCCAGGATAGGTCAATCGGGCTTAGATAAAGCCTACCCGTCCAGGACCGACTGTTCCCAGTCGGCCCACTGCGCCAGGTCGCTCTCCTGGAATGCGCGGCGGACGTGGTCGGCGTACGCTTTGGAAGGGGTCGCCTGGGCAGGGAAGTTTGGACCCGGGCGCAAGCCGAAGACCTCCCATCGGAGGTGCCCCAGTACACCGTCCCCGACACCCGCAAATGTTGGCGAGTCGGGCGCAGCGATCTTTCTCTCGGGTTCGCCGTGAACCTTGTCTAGCAGCGTGTCCAACTCCTCGTACCGGCGTTCCCGGAATAGCCTCCACTTCTCCGCGGACAGCCTAGGAGCCACGTTGCCCCAGAAGTCCACAAACCCGCGCATGCCGTGGCGTGGACCGAGGGAGTCGGTCATTCGGTTGTCGATGAAGCTGAAGCGACCGCTGAACTCGTCGAGCATCGCGACGTAGTGGTCTTGAGAGGCCGAGCTCCACTTGAAGCCGACCATGTGCTCCACCTCCGTAAAGCGCTCCATCAGGCTACGGCCGATCTCGAAGGAGGGCGGGGGCATGACCCAGAAGTTGTTGTAGCTCATGATACCTACGTCGGCGTGGTCGCTGACGTATTTGTGATGGAGGAACACATCCTCTTCCGAAGGAAGGGAGTAGTGAGGCAGGCCCAACTCCAAGAAGTCGACCCCCGACTTTGCGGCGTAGACCGCCTTTTTGGCCGCCCTGCGAGCGCTAAGCTCGAAGATTCCCACCATCGTGGGTACCTCGCCGCGGGCTTCCTGTACGACGGTGTCCATCAGGGCGTAGAGCTCGTCGTCGTCCAGGAAATAGGACTCGCCGTAGCCGCCGGCGATCAGGAGGACACCGTTCCCTTCGCTGATGCCGTGGTCGATTAGCCATCGGATGTGCTTGCGCTGTCGGTCGAGCTGCAGGTTGTGGCCCTCATCGCAGAACGTCGGCAATGAGACGACGGGGCCGACCAGCTGATCTCCTCGAGTGTCCGTCATAGCCAGTCGACCTCTCCGCTGTCTGTGCCGTACCGAGACGATGGGGATCCGGTCAACGCCCCCGTCCGGTAAGCGATATGCGCGGGTCTACAAGGACCAGCAGCAGGTCCGAGATAAGGACGCCGACGACGGTCAAGCTGGCCAACAGCAGAACGATCGTCCCGGCCAGGAACTGGTCCTGGCTCCGGAGCGCGAGCAGCAGTACCGGCCCCAGGGTCGGGATGCTTAGCACTATCGCAACTATGACGCTGCCACCCACCAGTGCAGGCAGCATGCTTCCAATTCCGCTGATAAATGGATTGATTGCCACCCGCACCGGATACTTCGCGATGAGCTTCCAGTTGACCATCCCTTTAGCCCGCGCTGTCACCACGTAGGGCTTGTTAAGCTCATCCAGCAGGTTGTTCCGCATTACGCGGATGTTACCGGCGAGACCGGCGGTGCCAAGCACGATGGACGGTATGATCATGTGCTGGAGCATGTCCAGGACCTTGCCGACGCTCCACGGCTCCTGCTGGTACTCGCCCGAGTGTAGACCGCCGACGCTCTGGTTGAAGTAGGCCAGGGCGATGTACATCAGCACCAGGGCGAGCAGAAAGTCGGGCACCGCAAGGCCGGTGAAGCCCAGGAACGTGAACGTGTAGTCGCCAATGGAGTGCTGGCGGACCGCCGAGTAGATTCCTATGGGTATAGAAAGCGACCACACTATCACTATCGTAAAGACTCCGAACAATATGGTGACAGGCACCCTGTTCAGGACGACATCTCTTATCGGCGCGTTGACCGACTGGGCATGTCCAAAGTCCCCACGAAAGATTATATCGGAGATCCAAACCCCGTATTGCACTACCATAGGCCGGTTCAGGCCAAGCTCTTCTCGCATCAGTTCCTGTTCTTCCAGGGTGATGTCGCACCTTATCACCCATTGACAGCCCTGAACCGTATAGTAGTCAACATAGTCACCCGCCGGCAATTGGATGACCAGAAATGAGAGGAATGAGATAACCAAGAGTGTAAAAGCCGCTAGCAGCGTACGCCGGACAAGGTATGCGGTCATAGCATCACATTCTATCACTCATCGCGGTCACCGGTCAGGCCCTGCCAGCTTTATGCGCGGGTCGACGACTAAGAGCAGGTCGGAGATCAGCGTGCCCAAAACGGTCAGGGCACCGAGTAGCAGAATAATCGTGCCGGCCAGCTGGCTGTTCTGGCCGCGGAGGGCTATCAAGAGCAAAGGTCCCAGGGTAGGTAGGCTCAGCACCACCGAAACGATGATACTGCCACCCACCAGGGTGGGCAACATACTCCCAATGCCGCTGACAAAGGGATCCAGCGCCACCCGCGTCGGATACTTTGCGATAAGTCTCCACTCTCTCAGTCCCTTGGCCCGGGCGGTCACAACGTAGGGCTTGTTCAGCTCGTCCAGCAGGTTGTTACGCATGACGCGGATCAGCCCGGCGGTGCCGGAGGTGCCGAGGACGATGGCCGGTATGATCATATGTTGCATGAAGTCCAGGGCCTTAGCTACGCTCCAGGGCGCATTCTGGTAGTTGCCTGAGAACAGACCGCCGACGCTCTGGTGAAAGTACGCCAAAAAGACGTACATCAGTACGAGGCCGAGCAGAAAGTCAGGCACCGCAAGGCCGGTGAAGCCCAAGAATGTGAAGGTGTAGTCGCCAATCGAGTGTTGGCGGACTGCGGAGTAGATTCCTATGGGTATGGCAAAGGTCCACGTGAGCACTATCGTGAACGTGGTCAACAGTATGGTGAAAGGCAACCTGGCGGCTATATGGTCTCTGATGCGTATCCGTAGGTCCCACTGGACGCCGTAGGTGTAGTCGAAGTCGCCCCGGACCACGTCAGAGATCCAGCCCCAATACTGGACCACCATACCGTCGTTCAGGCCGAAGGCTTCTCGCAACTCGTTTTCATCTTCCAGTGTTACCCTCTTTCCACTCGTCGCCTGTACGTATCCTTTGTAGAAGTCGACGAAATCGCCCTCTGGCAGTTGGATGATGACGAATGAGAGGAAAGAGATGACGCCTAGCGTGAACACGGCCAGCAACGTGCGCCTGACGATGTAAGCGATAATGGCGACGGCTCCTTAGGTTTGCCTAGTGCCCAAGCTTGATTCCCTCGTAAAAACCCCTCGTCCTCCGGGGGCAATGGGAGGATAATGTGGGGAAGGGGCGTTGGGGCAGCGCCCGGGCGAGGGAGGGGAGCATGTTCCGAGCGCGAGACCCGCAAGAGAGCCTCTGGCAGTCCCAGTTCCTGGTGACGCCGAAGAAGGCTAAGCGCCTGGAGGGGAGTTGGGCCGAGGTTTTCCGAAACGAGGCGCTCCCCCTGATTGACGAGGAGCTCTTTGCTCCGATGTACTGCGCGGACAACGGCCGTCCCAACCGAGCGGTGCAGACCGTCCTCGGGGTCCACCTTCTCAAAGAGATGTTCAACCTCACCGACGGTGAAGCCCTGGAGCAGCTAGAGTTCAACCTGCTCTGGCACCACGCCCTGCGGCTGGACATCGAGGAGACCCACCTGCCCCAGAAGACCCTCCACAACTTCCGAGTTCGCCTGATGCAGCACGATGGTGGCCGGCTGGCTTTCCGGGAGACCACGGACCGGATCATCCAGGCGCTGGGCATACGCACCGGAAAGCAACGGCTGGACTCCACCCACATCATGAGCAACATCGCTACACTCACCCGGCTGGGCCTGTTCTGTGAGACGATGCGGTTGTTCCTGCGGGCCTTGCGCTGGGAGCACCCAGAGCTTCGCCCTGTGGTTCCGGAGGGCCTCCTGGGGCGCTATTTGAAGGAAGAAGACGAGGCGACCCACTACGAGGACGCCCACACGGGGGAGGGTCGGCGACGCTTTTCGGTCTGTGCCCGGGACCTCTACCGGCTGGTGGACCGGTTCCGTGGCACGACTGCTGCCCAGCTGGAGGAGTACCGGCTGCTGGAGCGGCTGCTGCGGGAGCAGTGCCATGTGGGCAAACACCGGGACGGGCGCCCGGGGGACGATGACGACGATGCTGGGGAATGCAAGGTGCCCGTGGCCCTGAAGGACCCGAAGCAGGTGTCCGCCGACTCGCTGCAATCGCCCCACGACCCGGATGTGACCTACAGCGGCCACAAGGGGAAGGGGTACGAGGTGCAGGTGGCGGAGACCTGCCACGAGGAGAACGCCACCCAGCTCATCACCCACGTGGAGGTGACCCCCTCGAGTGGGAGCGACACCGACGTGAGCGTGCCGGTCGTTGACGAGCTCGCCCCTGCCCATGAAGTAGCTGATGCCGATAAAGATGAAGACGATGGTGGCGAACTCCATAATCAGGTTTGCCCTGTATGACCAGGTGATAAGCAGACCCTTGCGCACCTCGGTGCCGACGATGATCAGGCTAGTCGGCATTCCGGTCGTCCTCCAGCAGCTTCACGAAAACATCTTCGAGGTCAGGGTCACCCCGCTCCACGGACACGAGTGATAGCCCCATCTCGCGGACCTCCTGCAGGACCCGATAGAGATGGTCCTGGTCGGCTATTTCTCCTGAGATCATAGTGTCGCCGCCGTTCTCTGACGTCTGAAGGCCCGCCAGGCTCCCGTGCGGGGTATCTATCGCGCCTTTGACTCGAATCTGGTAGTAGTCCTGCCTAAATAGGGAGATCAGTTCGTCGACCGGCTTGTCGGCGATGAGCTGGCCTTCGTTGATGATTGCGACCTGATCGCACAGCTCCTGGGCCATGTCGAGCTGGTGCGTCGTCAGTAGGACCGTCTTGTCCTCTCGCTCGGCGAGACGCTTGATCCACTCCTTGACGGTGCGTCCCGACTGAACGTCGAGGCCCAAGGTGGGTTCGTCAAGCAGGACGATCGACGGGTCGGCGACCAGGGACGCGGCTATCGCGACCTTCTGCTGCACCCCGCGGGAGTACTCCTTCGTCTCGTCGTCCTTCCGGTCCCACAGGTCAAGCTCGGTCAAGAGCCACTCGGCTCGCGCCTTGAGGTCCTTGCTTGGAAGGCCCTTCAGCCGGCCAAAGTACATCAGGTTCTCCCAGGCGTACAGGCGCCAGTAGACGTTGCGGGTCCCCTCGAGGACGGCGCCGATTTGCCGCATCGCCTGGCCCCTCTCGCGGCGCACGTCATAGCCGTTGAGGCGGGCGGTGCCAGACGTGGGGGTCACGAGGCCGCACATCATCTTGATCGTGGTCGTCTTGCCGGCGCCGTTGGGTCCGAGGAACCCGAATATCTGTCCGGGAGCGATGGACAGGCTCAGGTCAAGAACCGCCTGGACCGGATCGCCGCCGCGCTTTTTGAAGACCTTGCTGAGGGAGTCGATCTCGATGGCGTTCATGACTTGCGGCCCCTCGATACATCCCGATGGGGCATCGGGACTACTCGGGGTGAACGGTCAATGTGGATTATTGAAGGTCGCCATCACGTGACATTCAACTCCAGGTGACATTGATGTACTACGGTGTCTTCCAACTCACCGGTTGCGTTCGTCGATGACGCGTTTGAACTTGTAGCCGCCCGCTATCTCGGCGAAGCCGTCGGCCGGCAAGAACTCCAGCTGGGGGGTGATGTCGATCGCGCTTCTGATGACTGTCGCGGCCTCCTGTCCGACGCGCTCCCGGTCGCCGGGCGGGCAGGCGAGCCTCACTAGCACGGCGTCCGGCGAGAGCGGGTCCGAGCGGTCCTCAGTCGTCAGGACTATCTGGTAGTCCACAACACCCTTTCCGACCAGCAGTGCGAGCTCGTCGTGCAGCGAGCCGAGGTTTATCAGGGTACCTTTGACCTTCGTGAACTCGTCTACCCGGCGAGGCGTCCCGAGAAAGCGAGGCTCGGTCCGGCCGCAGTGCGGACAGGTATCGTGGGTCAACGCGAGGGTGTCGCCACTTACGTATCGCAAGAGGACCGTGCCGCGGCGGTCCAGGTGGCTGACGAGCATCATACCCGGCTCTCCATCGGGCACCGGCTCGCCGGTATCGCGGTCGACAATCTCGAAGAAGAACTGCTCAGGTGAGGGCTGGTGCATGCCACTTAGCTCAACGCATTCCATGGCCGGGCCCTGAATCTCGGTCATGCCATAGCCGTTGTTCGTGGTCGGCGCATCGCTGCCCATGTCCATCAGCCTGGCGCGGATGTCCTCCCGCATGAGCGGTGGGCACGGCTCGCCGACAACTATCGCTATCCGGACCGAACTGAAGTCCTTGCCCAGCTCCTGGGCACGCGTCACGAACCTTCGCACGTAGGTCGCGATGCCCCAGAGGACCGTGGCTTTCTGTCGCTCGGCGAGCTCGATAGCCTCGTCCATGCGTCTGTGGACCGGGACTGCGGGATACGACCTGCCCGTGAGTCCGGCTACGAGCTTCGCGCCCGAGGCCATGGCGCCCCAGGACGCGCTCAGGAATCCCTGGTGAGGGACTGACGACAGCGGAAAGATGTTCATCACGGTGTCGTCGGGACCGATGCCGGCGATCGCAGCCGACCGCCCCATTAGCTGGACGCGGGAGAACCGGTCGTGGACCGTGTCATAAAAGGGAGCGGGCCAGCTGGTGGAGCCGGCGGTGTAGACTACATCGGCGAGCGTGGTCTCTTCGGGGGCAAGACCGGCTAGGCCGCCGAGGTCAAGCCTGAACGACTCGGGGTCGTCGGCGTAGTCTTTTTTGTGTAGAGGGGGCAGCTTCCTGAGGTCTTCGACGGTGCGGAAGTCGTCCGGGGCAAGTCCCAGCTGTTTCATCAGTGGTCCGTAGTAAGGATGTCCGGCCGCGCAGAGCCGCACGATGTTTGGCAGATAGCGGTTTTGCTGCTCTCGCAGACGGGCGAGGTTCTCCTCGGCCGTTGGAGGGGTCTTCCGATCGTTGGCCTGGCTGGTGCTCACTTTGCCCACTCGGCTTCCGTAGTAGGGACACGGCATGCCGGACCCCTACCTGGTTGCGCTGAGCTGTTCACCGCCCTCGGAAGACGGGCGCGCGCTTCTCTTCGAAGGCCGCGAGCCCCTCTTTTGCGTCTTCCGTGTCCTGGAGGCGGTCGTAGATGTTCGTCGCTACCTCCAGCCGGTCTTGCAGCGGAAGGTCGAGACCTCGGATGGCGGCCTCCTTCATGGCACGCACGGCCAGAGGCGCGTTCGCGAGGATCTTGGCCGCGAGCTCCTCGGCCTTGTTCATGACCTCGTCGGCGGGCACTACATAGTTGACCAGGCCGAGCTCCAGGGCTTCGGGTGCGTCGATGAAGTCGCCGGTGAAGAGAAGCTCTAATGCCTTTCCGATCGGCACCCGCCGGCTCAGGATTGTCGGGCCGCTGATGGACGATATCCCTCGTTTGGCGTGAGGCCATCCGAACTGGACCGAATCCGCGGCGACCCTGATGTCGGCACCGAAGGCCACGCCTGCTCCCTGGGCAAGGCAGATACCGTTGACGGCGGCGATTATCGGCTTCCAGACTTCCGTCGCCAGGAACTGGTAGAGCTCGTCGGTCGAACCCGGGAGGTCGGCCATCTTCACACCGGAGCGGATCTCCACAAGATCGAGCCCGACTGAGAAGGCCCGGCCCTTGCCGGTCACGATTGCCAGCCAGGCGTCGGGATCGTCGCGTAGATTAGCAAAGGCGTCCCAGAGGCCTTTCATCATCTCATGGGTCATCGCGTTGAGCTTCTCGGGGCGGTTCATCGTGATATAGGCGATGCGGTCTTTGACCTCGTACTCTACCTGGGGCATTGGCGTATCTCCAAAGTATTTGGGACGGATGTGTAGTCGCCGATCGAGTGCTGGCGGACAGCCGAGTATATCCCAATGGGTATGGCGAAGACCCAAGTGAGCAGCATCGTGACGACCCCGGGTCGCCCCAAGTTAACACAACCACCATGTGGCCTCAACCGAATGAGTGGAAGGGACGTGTCTAGATCAGGCCTTGGCTAGCTTGGTATACCTTCCGCCGACCATCCACTCTGTGACGTACAGATTGCCGTCCTTGTCCGCCGCCTGGCCGTGGGGGCTGTTGAACTTGCCTGGTAGGATGAGCTCGGCTGGGACGTTGGGCCAATCCTTCGTCTCGCTGACGCCTGCGTTCTCGCCGAGATAGCACACGAACCGGTCGTCGGCGTCGACGACTGTCAGCCTTGAGGTCTCGTGTTCTCCGATTATCGTAAAGTCACCGTGCGTTGTGAAACCTCCGGGCCAGACCATGAATTCAGGGCCGAAGGCACGTTTGAACTGCCCATCCAGGTCGTAGACCTGGACCTGCCTGTTGTGGCGGTCCGCAATGTAGAGCTCGGGCTCCGACTTGCGGGTGTCGACCAAGAGCCCGTGAGGGTTGGCCATCCGCCCCGCTCCTTCCTCGCCATTGATGCTCGCCATGTAGTTGCCGGCCTTGTCGTAGCGGTGCACGTAGTTTTGGCCGTATCCGTCGGCGACCCATACGTCCCCGTTACCGCCATGTCTCTCCTGGTTGACTGCGACCGCGGTCGGTGAGTAGGCGCCGTCCCTGTAGATCGGTAAGTCGGGTCTTTGAATACCCAGGACGATTCGGCCGTCTTCCAGGTCGCACTTGACGACTTGGCCCGACTGATCGTCCGCCAGCCAGACATACTGCTTGCCGTTCTCCTGAACGAGGTCCATCCCGTGGGCATTGGTCAAAGGGGTGTCCCACGATCTCCGCAAGTTGCCTTCGAGGTCGAGCACAAGCACCTTAGGTTCGCCCTGGTGAACCGTGATCACCTCGCCGGCGTCCGTGATGACCATATCGCCGTGCGCCCAGCCGTCCCGGAAGGACTCGGTGTCGGGGACCCTGGCCCAACTATCGATCCACTCGTAGGCCTGACTGCCGCTGCCGATACGCATGTCGACTCCTTGTATACTATCTAACAATGGCAGTAGGAGGGGGAATCGCCGGCGGCGCCGGGGACGGCATGAAACTGCCAGTCCTGGCGTTCACCATTCCAGATGCCACACCCTCCGCGAGATTCCAGAACACATACCAGTGGAGGTCCTGCCCCTTCCCAGTGAGTGAGAGACTCCTCAGGTCGCCTCTTTGCCAGTGTTCTCTGGCCAGATGTTCGGCGGAACCAGGGCCGGTAGCAAGGGCATTAAGATTAAGTTCTGGGCTGGGATGCGCTCCCAGCAGAGGCGATGATTCTTCCGTAAGCCGCCATTGCTCACGAGGCGTTCCGGAAGAGGCGAAAATCGTGACTCCTTGCGTTCCTTCTGGATTAACAAAGCGAAAGGTATATTCGCCTGGTGCGTAGTCCACCTGACGCAGAACAGCACCGGAGATCACCTGACCAACGCGCACGTCAGCATCCCTAGCCGTAGCCACGAGTGCTAATGCCTCGGGATCAGGGCTACTGGGAGCAGTCGTCGCCGTCGGCGCATCCTCTCCTCGGGCGCAGCCTGCTACGACCAGGATACCTGTCAGCAGAAAACCGGCTACCAGATTGAACAGCTGCCTCATGTGGACCACTTCTCATTGATCCTTCGTTTAGCTCAGAACGCCACCGGCAGGATTCGAGGGCAACGTAGTGCCATATTCTCCCACCAGACCACGTCTTCGCTCTCAAGTCGAATCTCAGGCAGGCGTTCGAGTAGGGTCTTGACCGCTATTTGCGCTTCGACGCGGGCCAGCGGCGCGCCCAGACAGAAGTGGATTCCCCAGCCGAATGCCAGGTGTTTATTGTTCTGTCTGCCCACGTCGAGCCGGTCGGGATCGGGGAACTGCGCCGGGTCTCGGTTGGCCGCGGCCCGCACCATCATGACCGGTTGCCCCTTTTGGATATGCCGCCCCCCGAGATCAACGTCCTCGGCGGCCAGGCGGGTATCGACCTGGATCGGGCTCTCGTAGCGGAGAAACTCCTCGACCGCCGTTTTCATCAACGACGGGTCACTCCTGAGCCTTTCCAGCTCGCTCCGATTCCGAAGCAGCGACAGCATACCGTTTGCGATCAGGCTCACTGTTGTCTCGAAGCCTGCTACGAACAGGAAGACGCTGAGTCCCAAAAGCTCTTGCTCCGTCAGCCCATCTTGCTCGCCCTCGGTGGCAGCCAGGGCGCTAATCAGGTCCTCGCGAGGTTCGCGGCGCCGCTCCAGAGTCAGCTCGCGGAACAGGCGAGTCAGCTCCTTTCGGCTCGTGTCAGCCTGATCGGCGGCTCGGACGACGTAGGAGCCGATCCCCCCGACGAATGCGGCAATATCTTCGGCCCACGTCTTGAACTGGCTTCGGTCCCCCTCGGGGACGCCGAGTATCTCGCAGATCAAAGTGGCCGGGAGCGGGTAGGCGAAATCGTTCACAAGGTCCATGTGCCCCTGTCTCTCAGCGTCGTCGATGAGGGCGTCGACGATCTCCTGGGTGCGAGCCCGCATGCGTTCCGCTAGCTCTGCTGTAAAGGTCCTACTTATCAGGTTCCGCATGCGGGTGTGCTTTGGGGGGTCCGTGAATCCGAGCCAGTTCGACACGTGTTCGCCCAAGGGCTCGAGCCTGGACTGGTCGAGCTCCGACAGACCGCTCATGGGCACCGAAGCCCGGTCGCTGGAGAACCGCGGGTCGCGAGTGGCAGTACGTAGGTCGTCATAGCGGGTGAGGACCCAGCTGTTGAGCCGCTCGCTCCAATGGACGGGGTCCTCTCTGCGGAGCCGATGAAAGAGGGGGTACGGGTCTGGCAACCGGCCGTCACAGAATAGATCGTAGTCTTCGAGTGCTTGGATTTCGGCTATCGGCATGCGCTACTCTTGCGCCTAGCAGATGGTAAAGTGAGGTTTGACCAATTGTCATCCTGAGTCCCGATTCGGCATCGGGACGAAGGATCTGGGGTGGTTGGGCATTCCCTCTCCGCTGAGGTCGCAGCAGACCCAGCCCCAGACTCTTCGTCGCCCCGATTCGGCATCGGGGTGACAGGTTTGTCGAACGCGAATTGACCGGGGACTAGCGAAGCCCACCGTAGAACTCGCTGTCAGGGTAGCAGAAGACGTTCCAGAAGCTCATCGGGTAGGGGGCGGGCAGCTTGCTGATCTTCCGAAGCTCTTCCATCTCCTCGTCGGAGAGTCGAAACTCCAGGGAGCCCATATTGCCGTCGAACTGTTTGAGGCTGCTGGCTCCTACCAGGGCTACGTCGCAGGTTCCAGACTGCAGCAGCCAGGCCAGGGCCACGTCCGGGATCGACCTTCCATGCCGTTCCGCGATGCCTGCGAGCGCGTCTTGTGTGTTCCAGACTCTATCGACGGCAAGCCGTTCCCAGGACCAGCTCTCCTCGGGCTTTACCTCGGCGGTCCGAGACCCGGGTGGAGGCCCCTTGTCTGCCCGCGAGTACCGGCCGGTTAGGAAGCCCTGGGCAAAGACGCCCCAGGCTATGATCGAGATGTTCTGGTCGCGACAGGCGGGGATAACGGCGAACTCGGCCACCCGGTCGGCAACGTTGTAATAGATCTGGTTGGAGACGATCGGCGTGAGGTTGAAGTGACGCGCGTGCATGTTGGCTTTGACAAGCTGCCAGCCACCCCAGTTGCTGACGCCGACGTACCGAATCTTGCCGGCACACACGAAATCGTCCAAGACACGCATGGTCTCTTCCACAGGGGTTTGAGGGTCGTGAACGTGACACTGATAGAGGTCAATGTAGTCCGTATCCAGCCGGCGCAGGCTCGCCTCTATCTGGGTGGATAGGTAGGTGCGCGACAGGCCGAAGGTATTCGGCCGCGGATCGTCTTCCATGAGCCAGGCGCCTTTCGTAGCCAGGACAAACCGGTGCCGTCTGCCCTTGATGATCTTGCCAACGGTCCGCTCCGAAGTGCCAGCGTTCTCAGTATTCGTTCCGCGGAGCCCTCCGCCGTAAACGTTGGCTGTGTCAAGGTAGATTCCGCCTGCGTCGTAGAACCTGTCCACCATGGTCCGGGCGGTCTTCTCGTCCAGTCCGGTGCCAAAGAACACGGTCCCCAGGCCGACTCTCGACACCTCCAGCCCAGACTTGCCCAAATGGTGGTATTCCATGGTCCTTTCTCCAGTCATTCTTGCGTGCGGATCGGGGCAATCGTACCACGAGCCGCCCCCTGCCGCTATCGTCAAAGATAGGCCGGTGATCTACGTGCAAAACGTTGCATTATTCAACGAGCACCTAGGTTGACAATCCATTATGCCGTGAATATGCTGCGAGGGCAGTGGCACGGGATACGTTTGCGAGATTTCTACTGGCGTGCGACAGTCCCGTTGAGGACACCTGAGAGAGGACCACATGAAATACCCTAGACGTGGCTACGTTCTGGTGTTCCTGATGTCACTACTCTCGGCGTTTGTTCTGCTCGCCTGCGAGGGACCGGCTGGAAAGCCGGGCCTGCCCGGGGAGCCTGGGTTGCCCGGGCAGCCTGGCGCTCCGGGGCCGCCAGGGCCCCCAGGAGCTACAGGCGGTCGGGGGTCGCAAGGCGACCCTGGTTTCACCGGATTCTCCGGTGAGCCGGGCGAACCTGGTTTCCCCGGCCTCCCTGGAGTACAGGGGCCGCCGGGACCACCGGGGCAACATACCGCCACGAAGGCCGCGCTCATGGTCAGCGAGCAGACGATGTACCTCGACCAGGGCATTACCATAACCGGTTCGGGTTTTAACCCATGGGAGCCCGTTATCGTCACGGTAGACCTTGGTGGGCCAATCGAGTCGTTTGCAGGCGGGTGGGGAGCGGCGACGTTCAATCCCAGCCTTGGCCAGGTTGACTCTAACTCGGGAGGCGCGTGGACACTGTCAGTTGACAGCCCCGTCATGGACATCGGTGGCATCTCCGAGAACAGAGATAGGCTGCTGGAGGCGGGCGTGATCACCATACTGGCGGAGGGCCAGGACGGCAACAAGGCAAGCTGGCCGGTCTCGGTCGTGGCCGAGACTCCAACGGGCGGTGCAGCTGGCGTATCTAGGGCTTCGAGCCTGATCGTAGCGGGCCCAGTGGTGGCCGGCGAAGAGGTCATGGTATACGGGGCAGGCTTCAAGGCCAGGGAAAGGTTCTCGCTCGTCGCAGTAACCGGTATCGGCAAAGGGACTAGCTTTTCGCCACAGGGCCAAGAGTACGGATTCTTCGATCGAGGCACTATTGAAGCCAGTGGCGTCTTCGAACGATTTGGTCTGACGCTCGGTGTGGCTGAAGATACCGGCGCATTCATGGTCGACATATCACCGTCCCAGGCCCCGGGCGTCTACACCCTCGAGGCATATGGGGTCGACGGCTCTTATGCCACCGCGCCGCTGGTCATACTCGCGGCACAATAAGGCCAGACGACTGGCGGCTGAAAGCCGCCGAGTTTGGTGTAAACGAATGAGCCCCGTTCAACTTTGAGCGGGGCTCTCTTGTTGAGGCCTCCTACCGAGAAACGCAAACCCAGAGGAGAATACGGAGGTGAACGGTGAAACTCGGTACGATTCTGCTTAACGTTGGCGATGTCGACGCTCTGAAACAGGCCCGTGAGTGGTATCAGAATCTACTTGGTCTCAACGTCAGGACAGACGAACCCGGTGAGTCGGTCTTCTTTGCCGAGAATGGCGGTACGACACTGGGGCTGCATACGGGCCGTCCTCTGCCGAGCCCCGACCTCCTGACCATCTATTTCGAAGTCGATGACATCGACGCAACTTACGAGCAGTTAAGCGGTAGGGGAGTCGAGTTTACGAACGAGCCCGGCGACCGCCCGTGGGGAGGGAGAGTTGCTGAGACCTCTGACCCGATCGGGCACGCAGTCCATATCATGAACTGGCCTGCCTGACGATTCGAGAGCCAAGCAGCCTGGCGCCTGCGATGGTGCTGTTCGTCGATGGGCAGCGGAGACGCCCCAGCGGGGCGTCTCTACACGGAAGGACCGGTAACTATCGTCCTTCGGGGTGCGCCGATTGGAACGGGTATCGAGCACAGCCTCTCCCCAGACCCTTCCCCCGACGAGGCGCCGGGGTCAGGGAAACATGTTGGTGGCCACTCCCTGGTGCAAGCTGTACAGCCGTTCGACGTTATTCTGGCCGTTGTTTTGCGGGGATGCGGCCCATCCGGCCGGCCTGATAGTCTTCGATTGCCTGGATGATCTCTTCCCGAGTGTTCATGACAAAGGGGCCGTGCCAGAAGACCGGCTCGCGGATTGGGCTTCCGCCCAGGAGAAGGACGTCCAGTGTCGGCGACCGGCTCTCCTGTGTCGGGCTGCCCATTATGGTGACCACGTTGCCATCGCCCATTACGGCTAGCTGGCCCTCTTGTATGGGGTGCTCGTCGGCTCCCACTGTCCCGCGCCCCGCCAACACATAGACGAGCGCATTGAAGTCCGCTTGCCAGGGGACCTGCAGGCGAGCGCCGGGGCTCACGGTCGCGTGCGCGTAGGTGATGGGGGTGCGAGTGCTGCCGGGTCCGCGCTGGTCGGCGAGGTCTCCGGCGATGATGCGGACGACCGCGCCGCCGTCGTCCGAGGCCACAAGGATGGACTTGTCGGCCTCGAGGTCCTGGTACTGTGGAGGGGACCACTTCTGTGTCCGTGGTAGATTGACCCATAGCTGCACACCGTGGAACAGGCCACCTTTTGCAACTATTTGCTCGGTCGGCATCTCTGAATGCACGATGCCGGCGCCCGCAGTCATCCATTGGGTGGCGTCGTCTGTGATGAGCCCTCCTCCGCCGTTCGAGTCGCGGTGCTCGAGCTCACCATCCATCATGTAGGTAACAGTCTCGAAGCCCCGATGGGGATGGTCGGGCGCTCCCTTGGCCTCTCCCGGGGCATACTCGACTGCGCCCATGTGGTCCAGGAGAATAAAGGGATCGGCGAGCCTGGGGTCGATGCTAGCGAAAGCCCTACGAACCTCGAATCCCGCGCCTTCGAGAGTCCTCGGCGCGTCGACGACCTGTACGACGTGGCGCTCGTTCGCCTCTTCAGGGTCGACGGGCGCGATCCGGGGAAGGACTGAAAGGTCTTCGACCTGCACGGCTGGCATCTCTTGCCCTCCTTACGGGCTGCCCCGTTGTCTACGGGCTGCCCCGTTGTCTCGAAGTAGGCGGGTAGGGTATGTGACAATTCTACAATGAAGGATGTGGTAACCGAAAGGGATCTCCTTGCCGACGACGCCGATAGCCCAAGGTGTAGGGCGCGCCGGCGCTAGGGTTGTCCACCGGGTCGACCGCCGCCGCCTCGGAATCCGCCACCGCCGAATCCATCCGTGCCTTCGGGCACGACGAAGATCGTATTTGCCTGGACCGTGCCATCCTCTGCTCGGGCGCCGGCGACTGTGACTCGCGTGCCCTCGGTTAACTCCGCCGAGGTGACCTCAACCGTTTTCTGGATGATCGTGTCGTCGCCTATGGTGGCTAGCAAAGTACCCTGTGTCGTGTTGACGGTAACGGTATTGCCTTCCACCTTCTCGATGGTCCCGGTAAGGCCACCCCCGCCGCCGAAGCGGGTGCCTCCAGCGAATCCTCCGCCACCCGGTGCGCCACCTCCGAACTGGCCCTGGAACTGCTCTCGAAGCTGCGCCAGGTCTTCCGGACTGACATCGCCGGACTGTATCTGTTCCCTAAGCCGGCCCAACGTCTGTCCGTCAGTCTGGTCGGCAGTCTGCGACGCCGAACTGGGAGCCTGGCGGACCGGCGCGACGGGCGCGGCAGCCTCAGCCTCCTGGCCCTTGCCGATGGCTAAGCCCGAATCCACCGAAGGAGGGCGTCGGGTTAGCGTCCTGAGGCGGCAAGAAGGTGCTCCTGTGTTTCTGGGATAATGGTTTTGTAGCAAAAAAACGGCCCCGGAAAAGGAGCACCCAGTAGATGCTGCCACGCAACCACCCCGACCGGATCCAAATCACCTTCGACGACCGCCGCTTGGTGGCCAATGCCGGGCTGCTCCTTCCGGCCACCCTGGCGCGGCACCTCGGCCTGCCCGAACTCGTCCGGCAGCGCCTCGACCTGGGCGATGCCCCGGGGCGGGCGAACACGAGCGACAAGATGATGACGCTGGTGGCGTCTGCGCTGGCTGGGGGCGACTGCATTGACGACGCCGATGTGTTGCGCACCGGGGGGACGGCCTGCACCCTGGGCGGCACGGTCAAGGCGCCATCCACCCTGGGCACCTTCCTGCGCAGCTTCCGGTGGGGTCACGTCCGTCAACTCGACCGGGTGAGCCGCGAGTTGCTGGCCCGGGCTTGGCAGGCCGGGGCGGGACCCGGCGACGGGCCCCTGACCATTGACCTGGACTCCACCATCTGCGAGACCTACGGACTGGCCAAGGAGGGCGCCCGCCACCACGGCTATACCGGCAAGCGGGGCTACCACCCGCTGCCGGCCATCGCCGCCGGCACCGGAGACGTGCTGATGTCCCGGCTGCGCGAGGGCCGGGCCAACACCGCCCGCGGCGCCGCCCACTTCCTGCGGGAGACGGTGGGACGGGTGCGCTACGCCGGGGCCAACGGACGACTCACGCTACGGGCTGACAGCGGGTTCTACACTCATGGCGTGGTATCCGTCTGCCGCAAGATGGATGTCCGCTTCTCCATCACCATCCGCCAGCACAAAAGCCTGCACAATCTCATCGAGGCGATGCCATCGAGCCTCGGGAGCATCAGGTCGAGGATCACCAGGTCCGGGCGGGCCTCGCGTGCCAATCGCAGGCCCTCGACGTCGTCCCCCGCGGAGATCACCTTGTGGCCGTCTCTTTGCAGGTAGAGACTGACAAGCCTGACGGTGTCTGGGTCGTCTTCGACAATTAGAACGGTGCTAGCCATATCTGTGGTCCGTCCTGGACCGGAGTCTTGAGTCTCGGTTGCTTATGTTGAATATAACGGACAATCTTGAAGAAAGTGTGAAGATGTCATAAATGGGAACCCCTGGCGGCTGGGCGCGAAGCTAACCGCCAGGGACAGCCCAACGGTAGGCTCGGTCCGAAGCAGGTCCTTTTTGAGGCGGGAACGGGACCGCTTCGGACCGGCGCCTACCTTTCTGTTATAGGGACGCGCCTTCAGGAACGGGAGCCTCTTCTGTCGGAGACGTCGGGCTCCCTTGATAGAAGCCACGCTTGCCGAAGCCACCGCCACGACGTCCGTGCTTGTGCCCGCGGAACCCGAACCCATGACCTCGGAGTTTCGGGCCCAGGGAATCAGGCATGGACCTGTACCACTCGGCGTACTCGTCCGCCTGCTCCTGGGTAATCGTGCCGCTCTCGACCAAGGCCGCGAGCTTGGTGTCCACCGCCTCATCGCGCATCTCCTCGGACGCCTGGTCAAAGGCGTCCTGGACCGCCTGCTCTTCGAGCCCGAGGATTCCCGCCACCCGGGAGATCAGGCCCTGTATTGGAGAGCCTCCCTCGGTCTCATCAGTCTGGGCCATCACCGCCCCTCCTCCAACTCCGATGACCAGTGCCACCAGAGCTGCCATCGCTACAAACCACCGCCTCATTCTCATGTCTCACCTCCTGTGCATTTGATGGCGTTGCCCGCCTCTACAGTCAATCTATCGGACAACTGTTAAGGAAGTTTGAACGCGACGGACGGCAGGGATTCGCACTTAAAATCGCATGCGGAGTCCTACTCGTACCCGTCGAACCAACGTCCCGACCCTTCCAACCTGGTTACCGTTGGCGCACTTCAAGGCCCTGGTTCGGGAACCGCTCCTCCAGAGAGTACACTACGGTGCTGGCGGCTGAACGAGACGTAGGGGCGGGTTTCAAACCCGCCCTCCCTGCTCCCTATTGATGGGCTTTGCACAAGAAGTGCCGCGCGAGCCGAATTGCTCTTCGACAGGCTCCCTTCGATACGTCCCGATGCGGCATCGGGACTACTCAGGGCGAACGGTGAATCTGAACCTACTGAGGTGTGAGGTGGTACCCAAAAACTAGACAACTGGCTAAGAGAGAGTCCAGCTCCTAAAATAACCGGCAACTAACCGACGTGGAGGAGCAGGACATGAAGCAGACGAGGAATAAGCACAGTCCGGCGTTCAAGGCCAAGGTGGCCTTGGCCGCCCTTGCGGGGGAAGAGACCATCGCCCAGCTGGCCAGCCGATTTGAGGTCCATCCCAGTCAGATTCACGCCTGGAAAAGGGCCCTGGCGGAAGGAGCCCCGGAGCTATTTGCCACCAATCAGAAATCCCAGGAGAAAGCCAAGGAAGCTCAGATTAACCACCTCTACCGGCACATCGGCCAGCTGAAGGTGGAACGCGATTTTTTGTCGGAAAGGTCCGGTCTATGAGTCGCAGCATACGGCGAGCCATGATAGACCGAGACCACCAGCAGCTGTCTTTGGTGCGTCAATGTATCCTGCTGGACGTCAGCCGGGCCTCGGTGTACTACCGGTCGGTACCGACCAGGGCAGAAGACCTGGAGTTGATGGCCCTGATGGACCGTCAGTATTTGAAGACCCCCTTCTACGGCTCCAGGAAGATGAAGGCCTGGCTGCTGCAACAGGGCTATCTGGTGAGCCGAAAAAGGGTTCGAAGGCTGATGCGGTTGATGGGTCTGGAAGCCATCTACCGGCGTCCCAACACCAGCAAACCAGCGCCGGGACACCGGATCTTTCCCTATCTGCTGAAGGGAGTGGAGGTTAATCGGGTCGACCAGGTCTGGGCCGCGGACATCACCTACATCCCCATGCCGAAGGGCTTCCTGTACCTGGTGGCCATCATGGACTGGCACAGCCGGCACGTGCTGGCCTGGAAGCTCTCCAACACCATGGACACCAGCTTCTGCGTGGCGGCGTTGGAGGAAGCCCTGGGTAAGGGACGACCGGAGATATTCAACACCGACCAGGGGAGTCAGTTCACCAGTGAGGCCTTTACCCAGACGTTGCAGGAGCAGAGGGTCCAGGTCAGCATGGATGGTAAGGGTAGGTACCTGGACAACATCTTCGTGGAGCGGCTGTGGCGGAGCATCAAGTACGAGGAGGTGTATCTGAAAGCTTACCAGACCGTCGCCGAGGCCCGAACTGGGATCAATGCCTACCTGGAGTTCTACAACCGGCAGAGGCCTCACCAGGCTTTGGGCTACCGGACCCCAGCAGAGGTGTACCAACATGGCCAGGAAGAAAGGGGAGCAGCAGCTGAAGAAGCAGGGCTGCCATCGGGCTTGGTGAAACCTAGCGCAGGGGTGGGAGACTCTCTTAATTTAGCCCTCGTGCTGTCTTAATAATGGGGTCCACCTTACTACGTTCGTGGTGAGCTCCGACAGGAGTCGCCCCGATGCCGCATCGGGGGACCTGTCGAACCATGGCCCTGCAAGTCGACTTTGGTGCAAAGCCCCCCGACGCGGCGTCGGGGTCAGAAAACATCCTGTTCCGTCTCGATCTCGCCGACAAACTTGCGCATCGGGTTCGCTAGCGGCACTCGTCCCGGTAGGCTTCCTCTATTCTCGCGCAGAAGCCTTGCAGGTCGGATGGCGAGTTGTATAGGTGGGCGGCCCGGCGGACGATTACCGAGTAGCAGCGGCGCTTCTCAGAGTCAGACTGAAGGGCCTGGCAAAACGCTAGCGCGTTATCGGCTCCGGCTAGATCCCACAACGAGTCCTGGACCGCGCCTTCCTGGCAATTCAGGCGGTCGTCGGCACCTGGCGAGTTGGAGCAGAGCTTTATCGCTCTCTGAGAGTCGCCACGAGTCACGCCACCGATATCCCGGCCCATACTCAGGAAGCATGCATTGCGAGCGATATCCGGCGCCTCTGCACAGGCATTGGCGAGCAGCCCGAAATCGCCCTCGAACAGCTCCACCATCCTGGACGTCTGATAGAAGTAGCAGGCGGTCAAGTACTCACCAGTCACGATGTTGCAGGGGAAGTGTGGGTCGTCGGAGAGGTACTCTGTGATGTGGCCCATCGAGCCCGAGAGGCCGCCTACGACGTTCTCCATGAAGACCCCAGAGTAGCACGACCGCTGGTCCGCTCCTGTGTTCAGGATATCGCACAACTCCAGGGCATCCAACAGCTCGTAGCTCGTCCACGCCATTAGGCCGTGGCCGACGCCGTGCACGCACTGGTGCTGGAAGAACGCGTTGAGGGCGCCGCTGCAGACGAGTGCGATATCCGAGTGGAGGTTTGCGGTTCCCTGATCGCGGAAGAAGGCCTCCGTTGCGCCGTGATACCCGCCGGAGTGACACTCGTGGCCCGAAAGGGAGAAGGCCAGGGCCCCGAAGTATTCGTATGCTAGCCTGCCCATCACGTGCGCCCTCTGATGGCAGTCAACCGAGATCCGCTTCTCCTGTTCTGCTAGCAGGCTGACTACGTTGGCGGGCCCGTACTCGCGCACGTATCTCTCCAGGAGCGCATCATCTCGGAAGAGATTGACAGAGTCCTGGACCGAAAGCGGGCTAGGCTCCGCGAAATCGGTGTCCACCTCGTCGGGGGTCCGCAAGGCCCGCCGCGACGTCTTCTCGCCCTCTACGACGACGAGGCCGGAGTCCTCGGGGGCCATGTGGTTGTGGTACCGCCAGAATCCAGGCTCGTCGAATTTGAAGGTCCAAGACCCGCCCGAGGGAACACGACCTTTGGCGTCCAGCTCCGGATATATCTCGTGGGTGGGGTGGATGTTTGACGCCGGCCAAAATTCCTTGTCCGAGTCGTTTGCGAAGGCAACCGTCTGGCCGAGCTCGATGTCAAGACGCTTCGGTGTAAACGCGCCGTCTTTGTAGACAATCGTTGCGACGACAGGTCCGAGGTTTAAGATCTCGTCGGCGGCATCTGAAGGAGCGGCGCTTGAAGGCGTTGAGACCGAGTCCGCAACAGGTGGAGGAAGCGGAGGAAGGCGGGAGGGTCCTATCTCACCAGCCGGTTCGTTATCCTGCTCACCACATCCCAGGATGGTAAGGACCATGACTGTCAGGAACAGGAACACGGTGAATGGGCGGTCGACTGCACTCAGCCGGCTGGAGGTCCTGTCACCACTCGCCCCATCGCTCTTCTCGCGGGCTGCCACTTGATGCGCATTGGGGGTCCAGGACGGTGAACTGATGGGTTGCCATCCCCGGTGTCGGCTCACGTCTGACACACTCCCAATTATACGCTTGGGCCGACATCAGAGTCGAACGACACTCGAATCTAGCTCAAGGAGCCCAGCCCCTCGATATGGCGCCAAGGCGCGCCTACTCGGGGTATACGGAAACGAAGGGGCCTACCTATCCGAATGTCTCGATTTTGACCGAATCTAGGACACTACCACGGAACCTGGAAGGGATGTCTGATGCTGTCCGGTGGCCGCGCGCTACGTTACCATCCCTGCGAAGCCATCGGCGCGTGAGCAACGACCGCACTTTTAGGACCCCTCCCGCCGACAATTAGCACGCCGCCCGATTAACCTGCCATCCCGGCCTGTAGGGAATGGTTGTCGACGTTTGGTAGATTCTTTCGTCATCAATACCTAGTCTGTGTCTCCAACCCACATGACCTGATGTTCAACGAAGCTAGGAGATAACTGGCTATGTCTAAGACCAAGAATCGCGGCATCAAAATACTAGGTGTTGGATGGCTTGTCTTGGCAGCCGTTCCCTTTTGTCTCCCTGTGAAAGGCCGGATGTAGTCTAGCTGGGGTCATTGGCCCTATTGTCCTTCCAGACCAACTGTCTCCCGGTTCGCTCCTCGTGAAAGTCAGAGACGCGACCGTCCCCCATCCCGGTGATGCCGCCGTCCGGATGAGCGATAACGTTACCCTCGGCGTCATAAAGATCGCTGAAGATGTCGCAACAGCGTTGCGGCACGAAGTAGACTGTCTGACCCTGGTACTCGTACCGGGTTATCGATAGGGGAGGGTTAGCGACGGGTTGGTCCTCCAGCGTACCAATAAGTTGATCTAGCCACTCTAGGTCTTCACTCGGCGTGTCGGCTGCCGCCGGCACGACTACGTCCGCCGTCTCCTTGTAGCCGACCACGTCAAGTACCTGTACTGAGTGTTGCCCTGGAGAGACGTCTTGAAAAACGTACTGGATGGTCGGTGGAGGGCCGATGACCTGGTCGGGGTCTCCGCCGTCCAGAGTTACGTCAACGTCGATACCCGCAAACACATGTAGTAGGACTGTGACTGTGGACCTATCTAGCTCGATAGCTCTCAGGTCCCACTCCCTTACCGGCGACGGGGTCGGCGGGGCAGCGATCGGTATGCCTGAGGCCATGGCCAAGATGTCTTCCTTGAGCTGGTCGGGCGACACCTCGGCCCCGAACGGAATGCCGTCGGCGAACGACACCTTCTCCCCATCGATATTCAGGAGACCCTCCGGACCAGACCCGTATGTCCCATCCGGGTTTTCCCCGAGCGAGAAGAGTAGGTAGTCACCGGGGTTGGGAAGCGTGAATACGTTTGGGGTAATAACCGCGTCCGGGTTGCTCAGGTGCCCGAACATGCGGAGAACAAGAGTTTGTACTTGTTCGTCACCTTTCAGGACGCCCTCGACCCGGACCTCGTAGTCCGTATAAGGCAGTCCGCCTTCTTCCGCAGGCAAGGGCTGGCCGTCCTCCCCGTACGGGCCGATGAGCCTTTCCTCGAGGAACGACATGATGGTCCCTACGAAGATGATGTCGGACGTCGCGACTAGCTCTTTAGCCCGAATCCACCGAAGGACACCGATGGACGGCGTGAGGAAAGCGGAAGGGGGGTGAGGGAGCTACAGGGGAAATAGTCTGGGTTCCATTTGGGGTAGGGAGGTCGGCGGACGGTCTTCATCGCCGCACAGGGGCCCCTATGGCCGTCTGCGGGAGCTGCGATGCGCGGGATGGCGAGAGAATACGCAGCAGGGGACTCTCTCGGACCGGGCTGGCACGAGTCTGCGGGGATCTTCGGTTGTCCGGTGGGTGGGTCGGTCGCCGACGGTGCCGTCAGGCCGGGAGTGGAATGGCTCGCAGCCGGGCCAAGGCGCGGCTGAACTTCTCAGCCCAAGGCCAGCGATCCGGAAGATGCAGGGTCAACCGGCGTGCCGAGCGGGTGAGCCGTCCGGCCAGGGAGAAGAACCGCCGCCGGAGGGTCTTGGTGGTGGCTATCCGCTCTCCCAGACCGATCCGCGCCGTGCAGCGGGCCAGGTTGTGGGCCATCGTCTGGACGGCCAGCCAGGCGCCGTTGGCGGCGAAGCGGCCCGAGGGGAGATGGTTCAGCCCGACGCCGGGCTTGAGGTCGCGTATGGCATTCTCGATCTCGGCGTGGCGGCGATGGTCAGCCTCCAGTTCGAGCAACTCCCCGTCCCGGTCGGTGATGAAGCCATGATAGCTGTATTTGGCGAAGAGGGCCAGTTGGGAACCGGGCGTCGGCTTCACCCGCCGGACGATGAGCCGTACCGGCGCGGCGTCCGCCTCGGCCTGGAAGGGGGTGCAGGTGGTCTCGGCCACATCGGCGGCACCGTCCATCCAGTAAGGAATCGGCGTCCAGGCATCTTCGGGTATCGCCTCGATGAGATTGTGCAGGCTTTTGTGCTGGCGGATGGTGATGGAGAAGCGGACATCCATCTTGCGGCAGACGGATACCACGCCATGAGTGTAGAACCCGCTGTCGGCCCGTAGCGTGAGTCGTCCGTCGGCCCCGGCGTAGCGCACCCGTCCCACCGTCTCCCGCAGGAAGTGGGCGGCGCCGCGGGCGGTGTTGGCCCGGCCCTCGCGCAGCCGGGACATCAGCACGTCTCCGGTGCCGGCGGCGATGGCCGGCAGCGGGTGGTAGCCCCGCTTGCCGGTATAGCCGTGGTGGCGGGCGCCCTCCTTGGCCAGTCCGTAGGTCTCGCAGATGGTGGAGTCCAGGTCAATGGTCAGGGGCCCGTCGCCGGGTCCCGCCCCGGCCTGCCAAGCCCGGGCCAGCAACTCGCGGCTCACCCGGTCGAGTTGACGGACGTGGCCCCACCGGAAGCTGCGCAGGAAGGTGCCCAGGGTGGATGGCGCCTTGACCGTGCCGCCCAGGGTGCAGGCCGTCCCCCCGGTGCGCAACACATCGGCGTCGTCAATGCAGTCGCCCCCAGCCAGCGCAGACGCCACCAGCGTCATCATCTTGTCGCTCGTGTTCGCCCGCCCCGGGGCATCGCCCAGGTCGAGGCGCTGCCGGACGAGTTCGGGCAGGCCGAGGTGCCGCGCCAGGGTGGCCGGAAGGAGCAGCCCGGCATTGGCCACCAAGCGGCGGTCGTCGAAGGTGATTTGGATCCGGTCGGGGTGGTTGCGTGGCAGCATCTACTGGGTGCTCCTTTTCCGGGGCCGTTTTTTTGCTACAAAACCATTATCCCAGAAGCACAGGAGCGCCTTCTTGCCGCCTCAGGACGCTAACCCGACGCCCTCCTTCGGTGGATTCGGGTTTAGCGGTGGTCGGTCGGGGCACCACCATTCCAGAACTGACAGGTGCGGTCTCATTGGTATCTGCGGCGGTCCACCGCACCCACTCAGGCTCGATCATAATCGTACGGCCGTCCTCGTTTTCAAAGCTTTGGCCAGGCTGCAGTGTGTAGAAGTAGCCCTCTTCGTCGTCCTTGAGTCTGTAAAGGTCCAGCGTTTCACCGCCGCCAGGAGGCAGGGTGTTCGATTCGCTGGTGGAGCCCACGACCTCAAGGTCGTTCTCGTTCAGCTTCGCGGCCTCGTCTGAGCTCAGAGGGTCTTGGTAGTAGACGGCCCCATCGTAAGTCAAGCTGGCCAGAGGAGCGCCTCCCGGGATAACGGGTTCGGTGTCCCCTCCGGGCGAGCCGGTTGGCCCGGGTTCATGTGCCGCTGCCTTGCTGCAGCCCACGACAGTCGAGCCGTCCTGGTTCGTGCGTAGCTCGTGCCGTTGGCTCTCGTGCTCGAAGACGAGCTGGAACCCCGGCGTGATCACCTGGGCGTACATATCGCCCGGCCTCGCACAGCCTAGGCTCGCGTCGTCCCATTCGACGGCCTCGAAGGCCACCAGGACGGGACCAAGGTACGGTACGCCCCCTGCCGCCGCATAGGCCTCCCGGACTGCGATCAAAGCCTGCCGGGCGAAACCCTTGGGGGACGAGTCAGGGTCAAGGACCCAAATTGCGTCAGCATTGAAGAGTACCTCCGTCTCCTCGCCGTCCTCCGTTGCCGCGGTGATTCGGTGGTCATAGCCCCCGGTATCCAGGTCTTCGCCGATGGGCTGGGTGGGCGTATTGGTCAGGGGAAACCTGACGTCTTTTGTCGGCGCGTCCAGTCGGACTGCCTGCTGTAGGACGGTCTTTCCGTCCCGAAGCAGCTCCAGCTTGACCGAGCTGATCGGCCGGGCGAACGTGCAGCTGGCGTGATTCCCCGCGTCGAACCCGCTCGGTATCGGGTCGAGGCCTCTGGCGGCCAGCACGGGGTTCTCCCGCGGCCCGCTCTCCGTTACGACACACGACTCAAGCAGCTTTCCTCGATCCGCCGTCGTGGGTGTATCCGGGGGCGCGACCTTCGGAGTAGGCGTCGCCGATTGGGGCTGGCCGCATGCCGCTACGACGACCATCAGCGCTGCCACTCCAAGGCCTAAAGCTAGTGTTCTTATCCTGTTCATTTTGCTTCCTCGTATCGATGGTTTTCGCATCGGGTCTATGTATATATAGACGCCAGTGGGCTTCGGAAAGTTCCAAACTCGATGATATTGGGGGCTTTGCACAAGAAGTCGCATTCAACTTGTCTCCCTGAGTCCCGATTCGGCATCGGGACGAAGGGTCTGGGGACGGGTGGTCCTGTGCCGAGCCATCACCACTCTAGATGCTTCACCCGCCTCCGGCGAGTTCAGCATGACATTTGTGAAAGGCCAGTATTGGCCTATACCCTGGGTTCGAGCAGCTTAGGGCAGCCGGTCGTCCAACAGGCGTTGGCCGGGCAGTCCGGCGCCATACGCACGGATGATTTCGACGGTCTGGACGTCGCCGCCGGGTTCGCGGAGGTGCCCGGTGTGGAGTGGGGTCTTGTCACCGAGGAGAGCTGGGCTAACGTGCGGGCTGGCAGCAGCAACAGCCAGCGCGCTCTTCTCCTGCTCTTGGCCCTCGGCGTAGTCATCCCCGCGTTCCTGGTGGCCTTTGGGCTTAGGCGAATCATGAGGCCCGTCAAGGCGATCGCCGATGGGGCCAAACGCATCTCGGCAGGCGACTTCGAACACCCGATCGAGGCCGGGACCGGCGATGAGATCCAGGACCTCGCCCAGCGCTTCAACGCGATGGCGACCGCGCTGAAGGAGTCCTACTCCGGCCTCGAGCAAAAGGTCGTCGACAGGACCCAGGAGTTCACCGAGAGCGAGGAGCGATACCGTACCCTGTTCGAGGACTCCCGAAATGCGATCTTTATTAGCTCTGGGGATGGCGGGGTGGTTGACGCCAACCAGGCCGCGTTAGAGCTCTTCGGGTTCGCGAAGGACGAGGCGATCGGCTCGGACATCGGCGAAAGGTTTGTGGACCCTGCCGACCGAGAACGGTTCCGAGCGGAGGTAGGCCGGATAGGCTCGGTCAGGGAGTTCGAGGTGAGGCTCAGCAAACAAGATGGGACGGAGATAGACTGTCTGCTGAGCGCCACCAGGCAGCTTGATGCTGAAGGGAAAAGCTTGGGCGTCATGGGAATAATCCACGATATCTCCGAGCGCAAGCAGGCGGAGGAGCAGGGTAGGGACCTCGTAGTCCTTCAGGAGCGGAACCGCGTGGCCCGAGAGATTCATGATACCCTCGCCCAGGGGTTTACCGGTATCGTCCTTCAGCTCGAGGCCGCCGAGCAGGCCCTTGATGGCGGGCACCCCGAGGTCGGGGGCCATCTCGACCGGGCGAGGAGGCTGGCTCGAGAGAGTCTTCAAGAGGCCAGGCGGTCGGTCTGGGACCTTCTACCCAAGTCCCTTGAGGGCCGGTCCCTGGACGCTGCCCTGCAGGAGGCGGTCGACACCTGGGCCGACGACGGCCAGGAGAGCGCCTCCTTCACCTTCTCAGGAAACGGGCGTGAACTACCGTCCGCCGTCCAGACCGCCCTGCTTCGCATCTGCCAGGAGTCCCTGACCAACGTCAGACGCCACGCAAGAGCGACAAAGGTTACCGTGGAGCTTACAGCGGACCCTGAGGCTGCCGGTCTCCGAATACGTGACGACGGTGTAGGGTTCGACCCTACGAAGCCAATAGACGGGGACGGACCTGGAGGCTTCGGACTGGCTGGGATGAAGCAGCGTGCCAGCCTTTTGGGCGGCGCGGTTTCAGTACATAGTGAGATTGGCAAGGGGACGCTGGTAGAGGCTAGACTACCGCTGGAATAGGAACGCGATGAGCCTCTCTCAGAAGTTCCTTCTCCCCTGGCGGGAGAAGGTTAGGATGAGGGGGTTCCGACGCGTATATCGACAACAGGGGACGCTCGAGATGGAAGCTATACGGATATTCATCGCAGATGGCCACACAGTTGTGCGCGATGGACTCACCACCATGCTGGAGAGGCAGGGCGACTTCACGGTGGTCGGCGAGGCCAAAAATGGGCTGGAGGCTGTGGAGCTGGCGCGATCTGTGGAGCCCGACGTCATCTTGATGGACCTCCGAATGCCTGAACTGGACGGGGTCGAGGCGATGCGCCGAATCCGCTCCGAAAACGCCAGTGTTAGTTTCATCGTACTCACTACGTTTGACACCGACGAGCTAATATTCGATGCGATCGAAGCCGGGGCCAAGGGCTACCTGATGAAGGGTACGTCCCGGGATGAGCTGTTCCGGGCCATACGTGCGGTCCATCGTGGCGAGTCCCTTATCGAGCCCGGGGTCGCTACCAAGGTACTGGACCGGTTCGCCGAGCTTTCGCGGCAGGCCACTCCCGAGGCGATCCTGTCGGACCGGGAGCTGGACGTCCTCCGGTTGATGGCCAAGGGCGCTGCAAATAAGGCCATCGCCGAAGCCCTGTCGATCAGCGAGAGCACCGTCAAGACGCATGTGGCCAACATCTTCCAGAAGCTCGACGTCAGCGGCAGGACTGACGCCGTCACCCAGGCGATCCGAAAGGGCATCATCAAGGTCTAGCTGTCTATGCGAGTCCTACTCGTTCGCGTCGGACCACCGTCCCGGCCCTTCCAAACCTGGACGTAGGGGCGGGTTTCAAACCCGCCCTCCCTCCTCCCTCTCACGCCAGGGGAGAAGGGACTCTTGAGACGTGCTCGGACACCGTAGTCCGCCACCTGAAGGAGGTCTCATCGAGAACTTGAAGGGCAACAGAGGGCAACACCACCGTGACTTCTTCTTCATCCAGATGGCCGATATCCAGTTCGGCATCTTTGCTTCACTCAGCGGGGCCGACGAGGCCAAGATCGAGGAGTACCGCCGTGCGAGGCTGATAGTCAGGCCGGCGCCAAAGATCACCGGATTCGCGCAAGAGACCGAGCTGTACACCAAAGCCATCGCCGGCGCCAACCGGCTTCGACCCGACTTCGTAGTCATGTGCGGCGACATGGTCCAAAACACCGAAGACCCCGCCCAGTTTGCCGAGCTGATGCGGATCACCGGGCAGCTGAGTAACGACATACCGATGAACTGGGTGTCCGGCAACCACGACGTCGGCAATGACCTGACCCCCGAATCACTGGCCCTTTATCGGGAGCGCCATGGCGATGGCAACTACTTTTTCGACCATCTCGGTAGCCGGTTCATCGTCCTCGACAGCAACGTGCCGTTCTTTCCACCCAAGATTCCGGGCGAATGGGAGCGGCAGCTAGAGTTCCTGAAGTCGGCCCTTCAGGAGGCCCGAGAAATCGGCAGCACGCATATCCTGGTATTCACTCACTATCCGCTCTTCCTCGAGGACCCCGACGAGCAGGACTCGTCACTCGTCGTTCCAAAGGAGAAGCGACGGATCCTTCTAGACCTGTTCCACGCTTATGACGTGTCGGCCGTATTCTCAGGCCACTGGCACAGGAACAACTACGCCCGCGATGGCAAGCTGCTGATGGTGACCTCCTCCGCCGTCGGATACACACTCGGCTACGACCCGTCGGGGTTCCGCGTCGTCAAGGTCCTTCAGGACCGGATCGAGCACGAATACTTCGGGCTCGACGACCTGCCCGAAGCGGTCGGGATGGGGAGATAGCCCTTGCTGACACGGTGTCATTTCTGAGGGAGTCCCGCCGAATCTGGACGACCGAAGAATCTAAGGCGCTTCTATATATAGTGACGGTCTGGTGGGCATGGTCTCGCATCTTCGTTCCGATGCCGAATCGGAAATCAGAATCGTCCATGCCGGTTGCCCATCGGCACCCTGATCGATGAAAAGGAGCCTTGTCTCCCTGAACGGAGTGAAGAGTCTGGGGTGGCTGGGCATTCCTTTCCGACTGAAACGACAGCAGGCCCAACCCTCCAACCTGGACGTAGGGGCGGGTTTCAAACCCACCCTTCCCTCCTCTCCCTTGACCCTTGACGGGGGCTTTGCACTTAAAGTATCCCGGTAGCGCCATGGTCCTTTGACAAGCTCAGGACGAACGGTGGATTCGAAGCTACGTTCGTGGTGACGAAGTGTACACAATTACACCATTCCGCTTCACGCTGGAAAGGACACTTACTTGACACTCTAGCAGGAGGCACCTCTCCAGCGCCCATGGAATTGTCGTTGGCACCGGCATGAGTAACCCAAGTCGCATTGTCGCCGAACGCGGGGCCAAGGGGCGAGTTCCCCACGGCGAATGTACCTTTCCGGGTACCATCTAGAGCAAGCTGTGCAGCCCGAGGAGACGCTGGCTCCAATGGTCTGGCCTGTGTGCCAGTCGTGTACAAATGCGTCAATCAGTGGTTCTGGCTGCGCTAGGCGTTTGGCCGCCATTTGTTCCTGGGGCCTTAACGCTTTCCTAACGTTTCTCTAGCGCTTTTTTTGCACCGTTAGCCGGCCCCTCGCGGTATAATTCTGACTAGTTGGAAGAGTTGCGCTTTCGAGACTCAGACTCGGAGGAGGCTATCATGCATAGCGGGATATTGTTGAGTAGGCGTTTAGGATTATTGGCGGTCTTGGTCTCCGGTCTCGTCACATCCGCCGTCTTCGCCGCCCTAATGCAGGTCGGCACCGCGGATGCCTCTCACTCGCGAGGCGTCGAAGCATCCGCGTCCGTAAGGGTTTCAGTCAGCGACCCCGACGGCACGGGCGTGCCCTTCGCAAATTTCAGTTCGTTGGATTTTATTGCAGACCCGGGGACGATAGATTCCGCAGCCCTGTTCGTCGGGCGGAGGAAGCAGTCGGTCGACATGAAGAGCTGGATAAAGGACTGCCTCGGCAATCCAGCAGACGAGTGTCGCAAGGATTTGACTATCCAATTAGTGCGGAAGGGCGGGAATGAGGTCTTGCGAACAATTAACTTCTTCGAGTGCTATCCGATCCGCTTCTCAGCTCCGGATCTAGACAGCGATGACGCGGGGACCACACGTTGGACACTGGAAGTACGTGTGAACCGATGGGAGTCGGCCTAGGAGGAGTACTGGCAGTTCAAGCAATGCCACGACTTCAGATATAGCTCCAGACCTTAGCACTCAGCCTGAAATAGGGGCGTTCATATGAGACGCATGCTCATCGTTTCAGTGGTCAGGTTGCTGCTCTTCCCAGATTCCTGTCAGGGTATATCGTGTTTCCTCTGGTCCCAAGATCGTTAATGACTGCTCCAGACACACTTGGACCGACCGCGTCGGATGCGGAGTATCCCTGCATGTGTGGGAGTTCATCTGTGACACCAGCGGCTGCGTCCGAGGTTACGTCAATAGGTGTGTAAACGACATCAGGCGGCGACCTTCTCAGCCGTTGATTCAATGGCGATTCCATCCGCATACTGTGCACCGAGATAGACGTCTTCGATCAACTCAGGGGCCTTCAGACGCCTGAAGCGTCCTTCGGCGACCATCAACATTTTCCAGATCACCGCTATCGCCCGATCGACCCTCTTGTAGCGCTTGGCGGCATCGGTCCGAAGCCTGAGGGCCGCGAGGGGTGATTCTACCGGGTTCGTCGTGCGAAGGTGCCCCCAGTGCTCCTTTGGGAAGTCATAGAAGGTGACCATGCGGTCCCAGTCCCGCTCCAAGGCCTCTGAGGCCGCCTCGTAGGAATGGTCGCCGCACCACCTGGTGAACACCGTCCTGAGCCGCTCAGCCTCTGTCCGAGTCGGCGCGTAGGGGATAGTACGCAGCATGAGCTTGGCCTGGTCCTGTTGTCGCTTTGGAAGCTTGATTCCCTCGTAACAAGGCCTGTTTGAGATGAGCCCTGGCGTGCGAAGGTGGTCTGGAGCGGAGGAGGCCACGGGATGCCGGCTGCTGGCCTCACCGCACCATCTGCCGCGCTCAGGACAAGCGTGATCCCGTTGCGGTACCCCTTCCGTGGCTCAGGGCACCCGGTGGAAGTTGTGGAGCGGCGCCCTCATGCGGCCGCGACCGCAGGTACCGTCCCGACCGCCTGCTGAGCCGTGTTCTCCATCTCCACCAGGCGTGCATGGACCATCCGCTTGAAGTTGCACGCCAACGCCTTCAGGTAGACGGCAAGCCGCACCCGACGGCCCCCTCGCACCCGCAAGCGCCCAAGCCCGTGGGCGCGCTTGAGCTCGGAGTTCGTTCCCTCGATCCCGGCCCTTATGGCATACCGCTTGCGCCACTCCTCGGTGGCCTCGGCCCTCCGGCGCCGCTCGATGTTTACCTTCACCAGGTCCGCCTTGAGGACGTAGTCCCCCGCACGCCGGTCCAGCTTCACTGGGCAACGGGACCGCAAGGGGCAGGGCTCGCATGTTGTCCCGGCAAAGTGGACCTCTACCCGCTCCGGCGCATCCTCCAACTCGTACTCCTCGATGGACGGGTGGCCGGCGGGGCACACCGTGGTCTGCTCCCCTGTGACGTCGATCTGAAAGTCCGCGGCGGTGAGCGGCGGTGGTCCGTCACGCTCTCCTTCGTGCGAGTTCCCCGGCGCCGACCCCGCCACCGGGCTCACCAGTTCCGTTCCCCGGCGCGAGGCTTCGAAGGCGTTGCGGCCCGACCCATACGCCGTGTCGGCGAAGAGCTCGTCCGGTCGGACCTTCCGCTCCGCGAGCCCGTCAACGACCGGCACGCTCACGTCGGTGTCGCTCCCACTCGAGGGGGTCACCTCCACGTGGGTGATGAGCTGGGTGGCGTTCTCCTCGTGGCAGGTCTCCGCCACCTGCACCTCGTACCCCTTCCCCTTGTGGCCGCTGTAGGTCACATCCGGGTCGTGGGGCGATTGCAGCGAGTCGGCGGACACCTGCTTCGGGTCCTTCAGGGCCACGGGCACCTTGCATTCCCCAGCATCGTCATCATCGTCCCCCGGGCGCCCGTCCCGGTGTTTGCCCACATGGCACTGCTCCCGCAGCAGCCGCTCCAGCAGCCGGTACTCCTCCAGCTGGGCAGCAGTCGTGCCATGGAACCGGTCCACCAGCCGGTAGAGGTCCCGGGCACAGACCGAAAGGCGTCGCCGACCCTCCCCCGTGCGGGCGTCCTCGTAGTGGGTCGCCTCGTCTTCTTCCTTCAAATAGCGCCCCAGGAGGCCCTCCGGAACCCCAGGACGAAGCTCTGGGTGCTCCCAGCGCAAGGCCCGCAGGAACAACCGCATCGTCTCACAGAACAGGCCCAGCCGGGTGAGTGTAGCGATGTTGCTCATGATGTGGGTGGAGTCCAGCCGTTGCTTTCCGGTGCGTATGCCCAGCGCCTGGATGATCCGGTCCGTGGTCTCCTGGAAAGCCAGCCGGCCACCATCGTGCTGCATCAGGCGAACTCGGAAGTTGTGGAGGGTCTTCTGGGGCAGGTGGGTCTCCTCGATGTCCAGCCGCAGGGCGTGGTGCCAGAGCAGGTTGAACTCTAGCTGCTCCAGGGCTTCACCGTCGGTGAGGTTGAACATCTCTTTGAGAAGGTGGACCCCGAGGACGGTCTGCACCGCCCGGTTGGGACGGCCGTTGTCCGCGCAGTACATCGGAGCAAAGAGCTCCTCGTCAATCAGGGGGAGCGCCTCGTTTCGGAAAACCTCGGCCCAACTTCTCTCCAGGCGCTTAGCCTTCTTCGGCGTCACCAGGAACCGGGACTGCCAGAGGCTCTCTTGCGGGTCTCGTATTCGGAACATCCTCCCCTCCCTCGGCCAGGCGCAGCGCCCACGACCTTTTATTACATTATCCCCACCTTGCCCCAGGCTGGCGAGGGGTTTTTACGAACAAATCAAGCTTGATCCCCTCGTAAAAACCCGTTTTGAGCAAGTTCCAGCGATTTAGCACATCTGAGCGCTACCGTATGTTGGGGTAGTATACGGAACAGAGACTGTATATTGTACCCAGGTGTGGGTACGTTTGTTCTAATTCGACCTGCACAGACTTTTTACGAGAGAATCAAGCTTGGCGAGCACGTTTAGGATCTTGTGGTTCCAGCAGCGTTGCTCGGCCGCCTGAGGATAGACGTTGCGCAGAGCTCCCCAGATGCCCAGATGTCCGTCTCCAATTACCAGTCTTGGGCACTCCAGCCCGCGGCGCCTCATGTCCCTGAGCACATCGGACCAGCTCTCTATGGACTCCCTGTATCCGGGAATCGCGCTCACCACCACCTTCCTTCCGTCGCTCAGGGCCGCCATCACCACCAGGATCGCCGCCTTCTCCCGCTCAAGACCGGCCTTGACGTAGACTCCATCCACCCACATGTACACCACTTCGAGGTCATCCAGGGGCCTAGCGCGCCATTGGGCAAGCTCATCGTTCCACTTATCCTTCAACCGGACTACCGTGCTCGCCGATATCGGTGCCTCTTCTCCCAGCAGTCCCCGCACCGCCAGGTCGAAGTCACCTTCGGAAAGGCCATGTAGGTACAACTGGGGGATCAGCTCAGCAACCTTCCTGGTCCTGTTGACGAACAGCGGCAGCAGCCGGCTCTCGAACTCCTCTTCGGTGTTGCGGACTCGTGGCCTCCTCAGCTGTACCGTTCCCGAACTCAGCGTAAGCCTTCGGGGTTTGCCGTATCCGTTCCTATAGCCTCTCTCGTTGTCCGACTCAGACCTGCGGGCCGACTTCGCCCTTCCTAGAAACTCCGTCACCTCTTCCTCCAGCAACTCCTGGATCAGCCGCTGGACATGGCCTCGCACCCAATCCTCCAACTGCTCCCACTCCGGCCTTGACTCCGACCTGCTCCTAGTGCTTCTCTTTCCCATAGGCGGTGTATCTCCTCTCTTGAGCCTTGAGCCCGTCTTGTTCAGAGAGAGGGTACACCGCCTGACCGTTTACACACTTTTTGAGGATACCTCCTGCGTCCCACCCTTTCAGCAGACCCCCGGCCAGACAGATAGCATGGTTCCGCTCGTGGTTCCCTACCGTGCTATCTAACCCGCCCCGCACATGTATCGCGGTAGATACCCCAGCCGGGAAGAAGAACACTGTGCATCCTGTAGGGCCTTCTGCGTACTCAGCAATCCCTACTTGAAGCGCAGGAAAATCGAACTCAAGAACCGGCCCATCGAAACCGGTTTGAGGGCGGAGATCCGACTGGTCGTCGATAGTCTCCCCTATCCTTCTTTCTCGCAATCCTGGGTCTAGCTAGAGCCCACTGCTCGATCGATTTCGTCGAGGTGCTCCGACCGGTGTACTGACCGATCCAGCGCGCGGGACCGCTGAGCTGCGACGCTCTTGGCTTCTACCGGGGTGAGATCCTTCACGACGCGGTCGAGTGCCTCTGCCGTCTTGACGGCCTGCGCTAGAGCCTCCCGCGGTTCTAGCGCACGCCAGAGAGGCAACAGCACGTCGTTAAGAACGGTCTCGTCCTTGGCCCATTGGTTTAGTGGGACGTCGTGGCGGCGCCACGCCTCTAGGACACCCAGATTGCGCCCGTCCCAATATTGGATATGCGCGATCGCCACGGCGACCGTCCAGTGTTCCCCGATCGGACTACGGAGCTCTTCGTCGGTCAGGCGGCCAAGATTCTTGAGCCGCTGAGTCTGCGCCCGGTTCGGTTCGTTGTAGGACGTGTCCAAGAGTGCACCTTCCCGCTAAACCCGAATCCACCGAAGGAGGGCGTCGGGTTAGCGTCCTGAGGCGGCAAGAAGGCGCTCCTGTGCTTCTGGGATAATGGTTTTGTAGCAAAAAAACGGCCCCGGAAAAGGAGCACCCAGTAGATGCTGCCACGCAACCACCCCGACCGGATCCAAATCACCTTCGACGACCGCCGCTTGGTGGCCAATGCCGGGCTGCTCCTTCCGGCCACCCTGGCGCGGCACCTCGGCCTGCCCGAACTCGTCCGGCAGCGCCTCGACCTGGGCGATGCCCCGGGGCGGGCGAACACGAGCGACAAGATGATGACGCTGGTGGCGTCTGCGCTGGCTGGGGGCGACTGCATTGACGACGCCGATGTGTTGCGCACCGGGGGGACGGCCTGCACCCTGGGCGGCACGGTCAAGGCGCCATCCACCCTGGGCACCTTCCTGCGCAGCTTCCGGTGGGGCCACGTCCGTCAACTCGACCGGGTGAGCCGCGAGTTGCTGGCCCGGGCTTGGCAGGCCGGGGCGGGACCCGGCGACGGGCCCCTGACCATTGACCTGGACTCCACCATCTGCGAGACCTACGGACTGGCCAAGGAGGGCGCCGCTACCACGGCTATACCGGCAAGCGGGGCTACCACCCGCTGCCGGCCATCGCCGCCGGCACCGGAGACGTGCTGATGTCCCGGCTGCGCGAGGGCCGGGCCAACACCGCCCGCGGCGCCGCCCACTTCCTGCGGGAGACGGTGGGACGGGTGCGCTACGCCGGGGCCGACGGACGACTCACGCTACGGGCCGACAGCGGGTTCTACACTCATGGCGTGGTATCCGTCTGCCGCAAGATGGATGTCCGCTTCTCCATCACCATCCGCCAGCACAAAAGCCTGCACAATCTCATCGAGGCGATACCCGAAGATGCCTGGACGCCGATTCCTTACTGGATGGACGGTGCCGCCGATGTGGCCGAGACCACCTGCACCCCCTTCCAGGCCGAGGCGGGTGAAGCCGACGCCCGGTTCCCAACTGGCCCTCTTCGCCAAATACAGCTATCATGGCTTCATCACCGACCGGGACGGGGAGTTGCTCGAACTGGAGGCTGACCATCGCCGCCACGCCGAGATCGAGAATGCCATACGCGACCTCAAGTACGGCGTCGGGCTGAACCATCTCCCCTCGGGCCGCTTCGCCGCCAACGGCGCCTGGCTGGCCGTCCAGACGATGGCCCACAACCTGGCCCGCTGGACGGCGCGGATCGGTCTGGGAGAGCGGATAGCCACCACCAAGACCCTCCGGCGGCGGTTCTTCTCCCTGGCCGGACGGCTCACCCGCTCGGCACGCCGGTTGACCCTGCATCTTCCGGATCGCTGGCCTTGGGCTGAGAAGTTCAGCCGTGCCTTGGCCCGGCTGCGAGCCATTCCACTCCCGGCCTGACGGCACCGTCGGCGACCGACCCACCCACCGGACAACCGAAGATCCCCGCAGACTCGTGCCAGCCCGGTCCGAGAGAGTTCCCTGCTGCGTATTCTCTCGCCATCCCGCGCATCGCAGCTCCCGCAGACGGCCATAGAGGCCCCTGTGCGGCGATGAAGACCGTCCGCCGACCTCCCTACCCCAAATGGAACCCAGGCTATTTCCCCTGTAGCTCCCTCACCCCCCTTCCGCTTTCCTCACGCCGTCCATCGGTGTCCTTCGGTGGATTCGGGCTAAATATCAGTCGGCTGCTATTGATGAAATTGTGTCTCGATTCCTCGCAATCACCATGAAATGCTGACTCATTCCGGCCAGAGACGGCTCTTTTTCCACGGCACGGACAAGTTCCAGTAGCTGGTCCCGCCTCTCCTGGCCTGCCATGCGCTCATCGAAGTCCTTGGCCAGCCACCCAGAACCTTGTACCGCCACCACTTCAAGCTCTGTAAATCCCGCGGCCGTGACTTCTTCTTCAAGCTCCTCGGGTCGATGGAAAACGGAGGTTGTGAAATACCGGTAGCTTCCGCTCCGGTGCTGTCCGTCTTCAAGGTCTTGCTCAAGCATCGCTAGATATTCCGGATCATCGATCAGGCCTCTCCGGAGACCATCGAGAAGAGACGCGAACCGGTTGATTCCGACCGCGAACAGGAGGCCTTCCGGCTTCAACACCCGTCTAGCTTCGGACAAGGCCTCTTTCCTTTCACTGACTTCGGTCAGATGATAGAGCGGTCCCATGGACAGCATGGCGTCGCAACTAGAGTCAGGTTTGTCGAGTGAACGGGCGTCCCCCTGGTTGATGCTTGCGATTGGATATTCGGGTTGATCCTTTGAAGCACTCGTTGCGAGTTCCAAGTGTTTCTCCACGGGGTTAATGAGGTGAACTTCATAGCCCTGGCGCGCCAGCCAGCAGGAGTATTGACCCGCTCCGCCTCCTACATCGAGAACGACTCCGGGAGGCGGTCGCAGGAAGCGCAAGATCAACTCCTGCATACGAGCGAATTCAAGGGAACCACTCCCTCTGCTGAGGCGGTTCTCTTCATCAGACCGCTCGTAGTATGACGTGACTTCTTCCATATTTATCCGGGTCTGGAGTGTTTAGCCGTCTGCTTGGCGGTGGCCCACTCCAGTTCTTACGGAGACTTCAGCTCGTCAATCTGGCCCATGTGGTCAATGTCATGGTGAATGCCGTGTTCGACAATCTCAAGCACGTTCATTGAATAGCCCGGCCTATTCGCGTCTCCGTGGAATGCACCGGCCCGGTTCCAGGCAACCTTGGATACAGCCTCAAGCAGGTGCACGCTAGAAGTCATCAGACACTCGAGCAGATAGCCGTTTGCGCAGCCAATATCCAGGATTTCACATCTCCATCGATAGCATCCAGAATCGGCTCGCGCTCCGATCGCCACCGTACTGGTTCTCCGACAAAGCCCGATTGGCGAATCGGATCGTCCTCCTGAAGGTAGCTTGATTCAAGGGCGTCTAGTTCGAGAATGAATCTAGTGGGCAATCGTTTACGAGCCACGGAAGGTGTTTCTCCTGCCCGATCTAGTGCCTACCAAACGCAATCTACCCCTCTATGTTGAACCAACCCTTGATGCATTAATCCACACTTCTCCATGACTCGAGGCGAAGCTATGTTCTCGGGGAGCGTCACGCTGATAATCCGCTCCAGTTTAGCTTCCTCAAACCTGAACTGGACTCCAGCTTTACCGCCCTCGGTGGCGAACCCCTGCCCCCAAAACTCGAGATCGAGCTCCCAGCCGACCTTCCATTTGTGCTGTTCTGGCCAGTCGTCCAGGAGATCGAGGCCGATCTTACCGATCCATCTACCACTTTTCTTGTCGATCGCGGCCCAGGGCCCCTAGCCGTACTCCTCCCAGAGCCGACGTAACTTGTCCGAATACTCGGCGCACCACTTTCGACTGAGAGGTCGCCCATAAGTGACGTATCGCATCACCTCCGGATCGGCGTAGATGCGCACGAGATCGTCCAGATACTCATCGCTCCAGGGCGAAAGTAGCAAGCGCGCTGTCTTGACCTCTAAGCCTCCGATTGCAAGTGCCCCTCTCTGACTTATGGAGTCAGATCACTTCAGGTCACGCATCAACCCAGGCAAACTTCGCAATAGGAAGATGCCCGGCCGTTGTCGAACCGGCAACGACCAAACCCGCTGACGAGAGGGCTTCGGCAACATCGAAGGCAGGGACCCCGCGCGAATTACTTCCGTAAGCCCCTACTATGAGGCGCCCATGTCGCGCCACGAGCCTCTGACGAAGTCGATGCAAGTACTCCGTTAGATAGCTCATAGGAACGCAGTCGTACAGCGTGTAGACATACCGGAATCGCCTTGGAGGCTCCCAGCCCCAACCGTTCCCAACGTCGAAGTTAGACTCGAAGTCTGGCAGCCGCAGTTTCGCCAGGTCGATCAGCCCTGGGCCCTGATCGAGCCCATAGGGTTGCAATAACAAACCCCGTTCGCGGCCCCAAGTCATCAGACACTCGAGCAGATAGCCATTTGCGCAGCCAATATCCAGGATTTCACCATCTCCATCGATAGCATCCAGAATCGGCTCGCGCTCCGATCGCCACCGTGCTGGTTCTCCGCCAAAGCCCGATTGGCGGATCGGATCATCCTCCTCAAGGTAGCTTGATTCAAGGGATTGAAGCTCGACAACGAAACTCTTGGGCAATCGTCTCCGAGCCACCATATTGCTTCCCACCCTAAAGCCTGTTGAACCATGCTTCTCAGCTGTCAAGGTAGCTCTCTAGTGTGCCGTCCAGCAAATATTTAGGTAAGTCGGGCGTAGGATCTACGTTCGGTTTCCTCTCTTTGAGAAACTCGATCAGTGATTTGGCCAAGTCAAACGTTGCCTTCTCCACACCTTGAGTATCGCGAGGCTCTAACCCCAGCGCGACCAGCATATTCTCGCGATATCCATCGGGGGATATCTGTAGGTTGAGTGCCGCGTCCAGCGCCTCCGGTGGGTCGCTTACGAGCATGGCTGGGTTTAGTGGAATCAGCAGCCCTGGCGCCAGCACAGCCGCGTCGCGAGCGTGCCAACGCGCGTAGTTCTCGTCGCCGCGCTTCGCAGCCCTCCTCACTTTTTGGATATATTCGATGAAGTCCTCAAGTGACGGTGGGCTAGCGGGCCTGAGTACGTCGGGCGGATCGCCCAACTTGGCCTTGGCCATCCCGTTGGCTTCGTAGAGGTACACTCCGGCTTCGCGAGTCGGGAAGCCCAATGACCAAGTTGACGGAGGGCTGCCCCTCTGCACCCATTCGTCGATCTCCCGAGCAACGACTGAGACATGAAGCACCCCTGACGACGTAGATTCAAACCAAATACGGTACCCTCCTTCCGGAGTCGACGTGGTCAACACCGTGAGGTCGAGGTCACTGTATTGGTCGGCCTTTCCTCTGCCGTAGCTGCCAAAGACAAGGATCGCGATAGTTCGGGGTTCTTCCGACAGCACCCGTTTTACTATCCGGTCGCGAACCGGTTAGCTTCTGCCGAGAGCCTCGCCCTCCGATCAACCGATGAGGAGAAGACGGAGCCTACCAGTCGATCTGCTCTTTAGAGACGAAGCGCTCGATCTTGTACCAGCGGGGGTTCGACTGTCGGTAGTGCTGGCGTTGGTACAGGGGGTTGTGCCGGCCGGGCGGATCGATAGCGACGACCTCGTTGCCCTTGCGAACGAGAGTGAAGCGCTGCTTCTCGATGTGGACGATGTCGGTCCGCTCTTCGATCGGGAAGGTCAGCGTGACCGTGTCCCCAGGCTTGACATCGCCCACTTTCGCGTATCGCCCGTTCCAATCGAGTCGGCGCTCCGCCGTGTTCACCGTGCAACGCGTCTGTGAGGGAGCGACCCACTCGGGGATGCGTATCTCCAGGCGAACGGGCTGCTTGACTTTGACATCGATCCTGCCCAAGTACGGTATATAGCTGTCGACGTCCGCCCACTGTGACGCTCGGTTTAGGAGCAGGTTCAGCCGGAGAGTGCCGTCTTGGTGCCGCAGAGCGTGGTCCCAGACCCAGTACATCGCGCGGGCGCCGTTGACCGTACAACAGTGCATGGTGCCGGGGCCGTCGCCCACATACCAGTCGTTGGCAGCCGGATAGCCGGCGAACGCCCCCAAGTTGCGCTCAGGCACTCGGTCCGTAGAGTTGTATGGGCCGGCCACCGAGGGCGACAGGTAGACGGGGTCGTGGTTCGTCATGCCCGACTCCGGCAGACGATATATCCAGTCCGTGGACAGTAGCTGACCCTCGGCGAGCATGTTGCGCGCCCAGCGGTCGGCGTCGTCCCAGTAGTCGCCGACGCCGGCCTCCGATAGCTTGAGCGCCAGCGCGACCATGTCCGCGACCTCGCAGATCTCCGACCCCTCCCACCGAGGGCTATCGACGTGCTCGGGGAAGTAGCCGACCAGGTCGGCACCCGGGGTGTTCTCCCAGGTGTCCCAGCCGTGCATCTCCACGTTCGAGCCGACACTCTTCGCCCACTCAAAGCTGCGGACGGCGAACGCCATCATGTCATCGTCGCCCATCGTCTCGGCGTACTGCTGCATGACAAGCAGACCGTGTGCATGGGAGTGAAAGTGGGCCATCCGGGGGTTGCCTGGCGTCGAAAAGAATGTGCCGTCCTCGCCATAGCTGTGCCGGCGCAGGAAGGTCAGTATCTTGCCCGCCAGTGTTGCCGCCGGCTCGTATCCCAAGAGGCGGTAGGCGTGCACCAGCCCAAAGGGCACCCGCGAGGTCTCGCTATGCATGAACGACGTGGGCTTCCAGCCGTCGGGCGGAGGCCCCTTCTTGGTTACCAATATATTTGGGTAGAAGTAGGCGATGTCTCCGTCATCCACCGCCAGCTCGGCGAGGCCGTCCACCAATCGTCGGGCGGCGTCTCGCCACACGGGACCGCCGTCACGTTGGGCGAATAGCGACATCGTGCTCAGCATCCGTCCATTGCCGAAGGCGGTGATGTACTGGTCGCCTTGGAAGCCGTAGCCGTAGTCCTCCACGTTGGTCTCGAACCCGACGTCGCGGTGGGCCCACGGGCGGCCTTTCGTCGGCGTGTAGATTAAGCCGTCGGGACCCTGCATGTGCAGCGTGACCTCCATCCAGCGGCGCTCGACCTCGCTATTCTGGTCGCTGCCACTCATGATGCGCATCAAGGCCACGGTCTCCATATACTTGGCCAGCGTGGAGCCGTGCCACGAGTTGTGGATCATCATCGGAGGGTTATCGCGGAAGTGGACCATGTAGTAGGGCTCGTAGTCGGCTTCCGGGTCGGTGGTCTCGGTCATACAGTGGATCGCCAGCCGGGCCCGCTCCTGTAGCTCCAGGGTGTCCGGGACATCGGCCTCGTAACGCTCACCCTTATACGGAGGCAGGTCAACTTTATGGGTGTCCGGCGTGATGTAACCAATTGGGTCGCCGGGCTTCCACGTCTCACGCTCTGTCGTGGCCAAAATGGGACCTCCTAGTCTGTGGGGCTTGATCCTGAGGCCGTGCTGAAAATGTCATTCTGAGCGTAGCGAAGAATCTAAGCGGTCTTTGGCAGAGGCACCCATACACACGGTAGGGGCTTGGATTCTTCGTCGCTCTCCGCTCCTCAGAATGACATTCGGGACCTGCTTGAATGACTACGGAGCCAGATGCGTTGGGCTCACTGGGATCCCTGCGTTTTCGTTGCGAGGCCAAATGTCGGCCCTCGGTCCGAGTCGATGTTGCCAAGGACGACGGACGCTCCGCGCTCCGCGCTTTGACCCACGTCCAACCGGCCCATGAGCGACACTCCCTCCTCCAGGTCGACGAGGACCACGGTGTACGGGGTCTCGTCCTTGTACCTCGTCGGGGCCACGTGAATGATGGTCGAGGTCCGGATGGTACCGCGTCCGCTCAGCTGGACCTCTTTCCTACGGTTGTCTCCGCAATGGGGGCACCGGTCCTTCGGTGGAAGAAATAGGGAGGCGCAGTTGCCACACCGGAATTCGGTCAAGGTAGACATTGCAGGTCAGGCGCGACCGAGGATATGGACCGTCGCGACCGCTCCCGTGCCACCCAGGTTGTGCGCCAGGGCTGTTTCCGGCCCGCTGACCTGGTTCGCTGCAGAACCGCGGAGCTGGTGGACGAGCTCGTATACCTGGGCCAGCCCGGTTGCGCCGACCGGGTGGCCCTTGGCGATGAGGCCGCCGCTCGGGTTGACCGGGATACGCCCGTCGAGCTTCGTGACGCCCGACTCGACTGCCGGGCCTCCCTCCCCCTTGGGGAAGAGGCCGAGGTCTTCCGTTGCAATGATCTCGGCCACCGTGAAGCAGTCGTGGACCTCCGTAACGTCGACATCCTTCGGCCCGAAGCCCGCCATGGCGTAGGCCTCCTCGGCCGCCGCCACCGTGGCCGGGAAGCTCGCGATGTCATCCGCATCGGTCAACGCCGCGTGGCCTGACGCATGGCCGGAACCGGTTATGAGTACCGGCGACGATGTGAACTCGTCCGCCAGGTCCGCCCGGCAGACTATTGCCGCTGCCGCCCCATCGCTGATGGGCGGACAGTCGAAGAGACGGATGGGGTCGGCGATAAACCGGGACGTGACCACCTCCTCGAGGTCGGTGCGCTTCTGGAACTGGGCCTTGGGATTGTTCGCGCCGTTGTCGTGGTTCTTTATCGAGACCTGGGCTATCTGCTCCCGGGTGGTGCCGTAGCGGGCCATGTGCTCCTGCATGATCATGGCAAAAGCGCCAGGGAAGGTGAGGCCCGTGCGCATCTCGGCCTCTTCGTCGCCAGCGGTGGCCAGGGCCGCCGTGACCTCGTCCGTCGCGATGCTTGTCATCTTCTCGACGCCCGCCACCAGCACGAAGTCATACAGGCCGAGCGCCACCCCGAGGAAGCCATGCCGCAGGGCGATGCCTCCCGACGCGCAGGCGCCCTCGACCTTTGTAGCCGGGATGCCGGTAATTCCCAGCCTGCCGGCGACCACGGAGGCTAGGGCGCCCTGGTGGGCAAGACGTTCCCCGACGAAGTTGCCTAAGTACAGCGCCTGGACTCGCTCTCGCGGGACGCCGCTGTCTTCCAGCGCAGCCTGACATGCCTCTGCCGCCATGCTGACGATGTCCTGGCCCTTCAGCTTCCCGAAGGCCGTGGAACCGACCCCCGCGATAGCGACGGGGCGCAGGTCGCCGTTGCCCATCGCTGAAGCCCTGGATGATTTCCCTTGCGTCATGCTAGATTTTCCTCTCCCGGCCGACCCAGAAGGGCGCTCGCAGCTCCTTCTTTTCCACCTTTCCGTACGCGTTTTTCGGAAGAGACGCGATGAAGTCCACCGACTGGGGCTTCTTGTAGCTCGCCAGGTTGTCGCGGCAGAACTCTATGATCTCGTCAGCGGTGGCCTCCATTCCCGCCTGGAGGACCGCCATCGCCTTGACGGCCTCCCCCCCCCACTTGGAGTCCGGCACTCCGATCACCGCCACCTCTGCCACACAGGGATGCCTGGCGATGACCTCTTCGACCTCCCGTGGGTAGACGTTCGCTCCTCCACTGATAATCATATCGTTTTTCCGGTCGGTGATGAATAGGTAGCCCTCCGAATCGAGGTGGCCGATGTCGCCGGTGTGCAGCCAGCCTCCCCGTAAAGTCTCGGCTGTGGCCTCCGGATTGTTGAAATATCCCTTCATGACGATGTCGCTCCGCACCAGGATCTCTCCTGACTCTCCCGTCGCAACAGCCTTGTCCTCCCTGTCGACTACCTCGACGCGTACGCCGGTCGTCTCCCGGCCGGCCGAGGCCAGCCGACCGAGCCGTAGCGGGTCTCCGTCGGTCTGGTGCTTCTCCTTGCGAAGGCTGGTGATCGTCATCGGTGCCTCGCCGAGCCCGTAGAGCTGAACGAAGATATCTCCGAAGGTGTCCAGGGCGTCCAGCAAATGGTCCGTGTACATCGGGCCGCCGCCGTATAGCACGGTGTGAAGGCTGGACAGGTCGTAGTCTTTCTTCTCCTCGCTGGCCAGCAGCATGTTTATCATCGTGGGGGCCATGAACATGGTCGTGACTCGATAGCGCTGTATGGCCTCGAATATCTTGGGAGGATCGAAGCTCCGGGGAGGTTACGTTAATAGGTGTGTAAACGACATCAGGCGGCGACCTTCTCAGCCGTTGATTCAATGGCGATTCCATCCGCATACTGTGCACCGAGATAGACGTCTTCGATCAACTCAGGGGCCTTCAGACGCCTGAAGCGCTGTTCGGCGACCATCAACATTTTCCAGATCACCGCTATCGCCCGATCGACCCTCTTGTAGCGCTTGGCGGCATCGGTCCGAAGCCTGAGGGCCGCGAAGGGTGATTCTACCGGGTTCGTCGTGCGAAGGTGCCCCCAGTGCTCCTTTGGGAAGTCATAGAAGGTGACCATGCGGTCCCAGTCCCGCTCCAGGGCCTCTGAGGCCGCCTCGTAGGAATGGTCGCCGCACCACCTGGTGAACACCGTCCTGAGCCGCTCAGCCTCTGTCCGAGTCGGCGCGTAGGGGATAGTACGCAGCATGAGCTTGGCCTGGTCCTGTTGTCGCTTTGGAAGCTTGGCGAGCACGTTTAGGATCTTGTGGTTCCAGCAGCGTTGCTCGGCCGCCTGAGGATAGACGTTGCGCAGAGCTCCCCAGATGTCCGTCTCCAATTACCAGTCTTGGGCACTCCAGCCCGCGGCGCCTCATGTCCCTGAGCACATCGGACCAGCTCTCTATGGACTCCCTGTATCCGGGAATCGCGCTCACCACCACCTTCCTTCCGTCGCTCAGGGCCGCCATCACCACCAGGATCGCCGCCTTCTCCCGCTCAAGACCGGCCTTGACGTAGACTCCATCCACCCACATGTACACCACTTCGAGGTCATCCAGGGGCCTAGCGCGCCATTGGGCAAGCTCATCGTTCCACTTATCCTTCAACCGGACTACCGTGCTCGCCGATATCGGTGCCTCTTCTCCCAGCAGTCCCCGCACCGCCAGGTCGAAGTCACCTTCGGAAAGGCTATGTAGGTACAACTGGGGGATCAGCTCAGCAACCTTCCTGGTCCTGTTGACGAACAGCGGCAGCAGCCGGCTCTCGAACTCCTCTTCGGTGTTGCGGACTCGTGGCCTCCTCAGCTGTACCGTTCCCGAACTCAGCGTAAGCCTTCGGGGTCGCACCCAATCCTCCAACTGCTCCCACTCCGGCCTTGACTCCGACCTGCTCCTAGTGCTTCTCTTTCCCATAGGCGGTGTATCTCCTCTCTTGGGCCTTGAGCCCGTCTTGTTCAGAGAGAGGGTACACCGCCTGACCGTTTACACACTTTTTGAGGATACCTCGCTCCGGGTGTCCGGAAAGGCACACGCCGCGCCCCGGGTGATGTGGTGGAAGGACGACAGACCCGAGGCGTGGGTGATAGGAGCGCCGTGCAGAATAACGTCGTCTTGCTCTGCAGGGTTGAGGTCGGTCAGGAAGTTGCTGACCATCGCGACCAGTACACGATGGGTCAGCATAGCACCCTTCGACCTTCCGGTCGTGCCCGACGTGTAGAACAGCCACGCGAGGTCGTCCGGCTCGATCTTTGCGTCGGGCACGGCAGGCGACGCCGACTCGAGGAGCGCGTCAAAGCTTAGGTCCTCCCCAGGGTCTTCCCCCACGCAGATGAAGTGTTTGATCGAGTCCAAGGAACCGCGGATTTCGGCCAGGTGCTCGCGGAATTCCTCTCCGTACACGAGGGCGAAGGGCTCGGAGCTTCGAAGCAGGACCTGGTGCTCGCGCGAATGGAGCCGGGCGTTCATCGGCACGATAGCCATCCCGGCTTTCATCGGCGCTAGGAGGGTCTCGAGCCCCTGATAGCAGTTGGAGAGGAGCATCCCGACGCGGTCGCCGTGCCGGCCCCCGAGGCCGACGAGGGCGTTCGCCAGCCGGTTGACACGGCTCTCGGCCTCCCGGAAGGAAATAGACTTGCCCCCATGGAGCCACGCCGTGCGGTCTGGATACCTCCTTGCGGCCCGTGTCAGGAGATGACCGAAGTGCATGGCCTCCTCTTTTGCATCAGGCGCTTACTGCTTTCCGTCCTCTCCCTTGAAGGGAGGGGATTAAGAGCCTGCCCTGAGCCCCGCCGTAGGGTGAGGGTGGTCCGGTCCCCTTAGCCAGGGCCGGCCGGGTCACGATGTCCGCAAGGAAGTTCCTGCTGAACGTGCCGCTACCCGCGCCAATGTGCGCGATCTTCGCCAATTCTATGTCCCAGGGTGATTTGCCCGTTCGACGGCCATCTAGCCGAGCGGCCAAAGAATAGCAGGGGGCCAAATCATTTGCAATCGAACGTGGATGGCTTGCGGCGCACTCACAACCTCACTTAAGATGGCGTTCGTCAACGTTGGCTGTCCAGTGCGGGGAGGCCCATGCCGTTCACGTCCAATGAAAAAAGGCTGCTGGTCTTTACATCTGAGGCCCACGCCGTCTCAGACTCCTGGCACCTATTATACCCTTCCTTGCTGTTCTTGATCGCCCGCGACTTCGATAACGACTACCTGTTCCTCGGTCTTCTGGTGAACGTGATGGCAGCTTCGGTGGGAGTGTCGGGCGTGCTGGCCGGGTTCCTGTCGGATAGGTATAGCTCTCGACTGCTGTTCGCCGCCTTCGGCGTCCTCTGCTGTCTGGGTTGCCTCGCGGTCGCAGTCTCCACAGACAGGACATCGACACTGCTGGGGTTGATGCTGTTGGGACTCGGCACAGGAATCTACCATCCGGTAGGCTTGTCGGCAATAACGCGCAACGTCTCCCGGAGGGCGATGGGCCTGGGAATCCATGGGCTGACCGGCGCTATCGGGATGAGCATACTACCTGTCGGGGCCATCTCGATCGGGGTGGCGTTCGGCTGGAAGACCTCTTTCGCCGTCGGAGCTGCGGTCTCAATATCGGTACTGGCCCTGCTGCCGCTGGTGCCGGTCGAGTTCGATCGGCCCGTTGGCCGCTCGGCCGGACCGCTGTTCGACGTCAAAGCGATAGCGCGGTCTCTGATGCGCCAGCCGATGACGGCGCTCTATGGGATTGCTGTACTCCGGCAGTTCTCGGTCATCGGCTTCTTCACGTTCCTGACAACCGCCATCGTAGCCTACACGGGCTTAGGGGAGGAACGAGTGGCCAGCCTCTCGACGACGGGCCTTTTCGTCACCTTTGTGATAGCCGTCGGCGGGGCAGGCTCCTTTCTCGGGGGAAGGCTGGGAGAACGATTTCCGCCTGAGGGTGTCCTGATTGTGTTCACAATAGCGGCTGTACCTGCGCTCCTGCTCTTGGGGCCAGCTAAGGGAGCGATGTTAATGGCGCTGGTCACCGTGGTTTCCCTCGCCCACAATGCTGCGGAGCCTCAGATCGGGGTGCTGCTCAGTCGGTTCCTCCCGGCCGGCATGCACGGGAAGGGTTTCGCGGTCCTGTATGGCGCGGCTCAGATAATCGGGTCCGTGGCAGGACTTCTAGTCGGGGCAATAGCGGAAAGCTACGGCGTCAACTGGGCGTTCCCGGTGATCGGCGTCGTTCTTCTGTGCTCGGTCCCATTAATGTGGCTTTTCTTGTGGCCTCGGCGCGTGCTGAAGGACGTGGCCACCCCCGTCGGCTGAGGCGTATCGTGGTGGCGAGCTCTGATAGCCTCGACGACCTGTTGGCGTCACTTGCGGCGTACTCACGGCAGGCTTATGATGAGACGCAGCTTCGCTTCGGGAGCGGATGGGTCCCGGTGGGCTTCGCGGACTTCAAATCCGTTGGCCCCGGCCCTTCGGTCGGGGCGGTGGGTTCGACTCCCTCTCGCTCCCGCCACCTGTGTACAGGCCTTCCAGCTTGGGGCGCAGGACTGTAGGTCCCCGCATCGGGAGGTACTGGGCCGTGAAGGAGGGCTGCGCTATGGCGTACGAGTTTCACCACGTGCACATCAAGTCGGCTGACCCCAAGAAGACGGCCGACTGGTACGTCAAGGCGTTCAACTTCGCGATCCTGAGCGATGCGGAGCGGCCGTGGGGAGACCGCATGGTGCGGTGCAGTATGGCGGACGGGAGCGGCGTGAACATTTCCAACGCTCGTACGGGTGAAACGCTAGGGGATGCGGACGCCGGCGCTCACTTGGGCATCGAGCACCTGGGTATCAAGGTGGACGACGTGGACGCCGAGATCGAACGGCTTACAGCGTTGGGGGCCGAGCTGTTGGAGGGCCCGCTCGATGTCCCCGACGGGCCGCGAATCGCATTCCTCAAGACCCCGGTTGACGTGAGGGTCGAGATCATTCAGTAGCCGCCGTTGGGAGGGCGACACGCGGTCAGAGGCTGCCTTGACTGTTCTCGGGCCTTCGACACGCCAGAGCCCGCATTGAGATCCGATTTCATCGAGAGTCGACGCAGTCGGACCCGCCGAAGTGGCGAACGTGGGCAGCTGTTTTGGAGCGGACGTTGAAAGCTGAGTCGCGGAACCTCCATCAATTACAGACCGAAGAGTTATCGCTTGTAGTTGGGGACAACTCCGCGCACGAAGGTCATAACGCGGGATTCAACGGCATCTGGCAACTCACATCGGTGCACGATTCTCGTCCTCTATTCGTGCCAAGATATAGCGGCATGAACTTCGAGTTCATCGCCCCGATGCATGCCACCCAGGCAACAGAGCCGAGAGACCATTCGACGGAACTGCTTGTCGATGGCAACTCAGGCCAGGTTACCCTGCACCAGACTCCCACTCCTGTGCACAATGTCGAGAGTTGGATGACCTATCGCGCCGCAGGCCCTTCCCACCTCGACTGGACCTTTCGCTATCGCCTCCATGGTCCCGATGCATTTCCCACGGGGCTTGCCGGCTTCTTCTTCGCCAACTACATCCACCAGCCTGAGAACAAGGCCATCTATGTGCTGAGTCGGGACGTCTATGAGGCACTGATGTGGACTCAGTTTTGTACGACCTTTCAAGGGCGAGATAGCGCGGTGGTGTGGGAGGACGACCCGTACGATTTCGAGTTTGGGCGACACGACACCGGGCTATATGCGTCCCGTGCGCCCATTCGGTACGCCGTTCCATTGCTGTTGGGCCGCCGTGGTGAAATGGCGTTGATGTTGATGTTCGAGAGTCCTTCCGGCGTCGTCATCTCGCACGGCGTCGGTGGGGGCGGCTTTGTCGAAGACCGCTCGGACCGCAATCCGGCGTGGGACTTCTTCCTCTACGTGAAAGACCCGGCAGAGCGACCGGAAGGCCAGTGGAACGGTCGATTGGTCTATAAGAGATTCGTCGGCCGAGACGACGTGTTGCGCGAGTATCAGGACTTCCAGCGATCACTCGGCCACGATTGGCCAATCCCTTCGTACGGACCCGATGCCTAGCCCCTTTTCGATGTCCGCTAAGAGATCGTAAGTCAGAACTCTCGCCTGCCGCAAGCCTCAGCCGACGATGTCCCGGAACACCCCCGCCGTCAGAGATATCACGCCCCGAACATGAGACCCGTTTGGGAAGCCCCTCGATACGGCTCCAAGCGCGGCTACTCGGGGTATTCGGGGAGCAAACGAGCCTAACTATCCGAATATCCCGAGTGTCCCGATTCGGCATCGGGACGTATCGAGGGACCCTTCGTACGGCCCCTGCGGTCGTCAACGCGCTTATATCGAGCTAGAGGAGATAGGTAGCGTGAGGCTGGGTGTAGGGGCACGGCATGCCGTGCCCCTACTAGTCCGTACTCTACGGCATCGGTAACCTCATCCACCAGCGAGTCTTCAAGGAGTGGATAGCCGCCGGTCGTTGGACTGCAATGTCCTTGGATGGGTGCTCAAGGGTGGGGGGGTATAATGTGGACCGTGAGGCTGAAAGTAGGTGGGGCTATGGAGCGGCAGTTGGAACAGCAGGACCAGGAGATCGAGGCTATCCAGGCCAAGCTCCTCGAAGTCCAACGTGCCGAAAAGGGTGCAAGACTCAAGCTGGGCGAAGCTCGGAGCAGGTATAACAGGGTGACGGGTATGCTAACTCGCTCCAGGAAAAAGGAAGCAGAGGCCCACAGCAAGGAACAGGCCGCCAAACGCAAGAGCGAGGACACCGGACGTAGGGTCGAGGATGCCCACCAGAGAGAATCGGCCCGGTACGCCAGGTTGATGGCAGAATCCCAGAGGTGGGACCGCGATGCCCGGCGCCATGCAGATGAACAGCTGCGATGGCAGGACGAGTCTCGTCGAAAGGAGCGTGAGGTCGCGGCCAGTGATCGGGAGGTAAGGGGCGTTATGGCTGAGGTTGCCGATATAGCGAAGGGGGCCATCCCCTGGGAACAGAGGCTGAAGTTCCTTTCGCAGCACCGTGGTAGATCGTCTGCACGCCCGCCGACGTCAGACAGCGACTCCAGGCCTTTGTCGATAACCGGGCGGGCGATCGCAGCCCTGAAACAGATGCTGGACAGCATGGAGCACCGGCCCGATCAGGCATTGCGACTGCGCGCCGACGCGGACGGCAAGATCGCCCTGAGCCTCGATGCCCAGAGGCAGGGCGACAGCGTTGTGAGACACGAGGATACGTCGGTCCTGTTCATCGACCCACCCGTCGCCCGGACCCTTCAGGGACGCACGCTGGACGTCGGTGAGACTCCAGGAGGGTCGCCGTTGATGCTTTCCAGCTGACCCTGTTTTACACAGGGCCTTGGTAGCAGTCCTGCACGATATGTAGGTCATGGCAGACAACGCGTGACACAATTCGAAACCCTAGGCTTTGTGGCTTGTTTTAGAGATTCATGAGATAAGTCATGGGGCCTTCGACAGGTCCGAGTAGGACTCGCGACTCCTGTCGGAGCTCAGGCCGAACGGAGGGGAGCTCTTTCCCGTTCGTGGTGAGCAACATCACGTCCGCGATGCGAACCGGACATATGGAAAATAACTGTGGGAGCGCTCTTTTGTCCCCTCTCCCGCCTTGCGGGAGAGGGTTAGGGTGAGGGTTCTCTTCCGAACTCTGCAACAACGCGACTTGTTGTGCTGTTACTTGGAAGCTTGTCGGACCAGGATCGGGCGTGGTCTAGTGAGTCTCAGCTGCTGACAGAGTTTACTATTCCGGACAATGCTGGAGGAGGGCGTATGGCGGGGTCTAAAAGAAATCAGCCCGTGATCTGTACGGACGACTGCTGGCTTTTAAACGCGTCCGAAACGCCTGTGACCATCGAGGACCTCAGGGAGAAGATGATCGCTCCTCATGAGGGAACGCCGGCGGCCCTGTGGTGGAGCGTCGGAGACAGAGAGGCCTACAACTACGAGACCCAGGTCGGGGAGATTGCCGGAGAAGGCTACGAGACTTCCGAGCTTCCCGACTGGCTCAGGCGGTCCTCACAGAACACCAGACACCTCATGGCGACGGTCGGTGGCCCCCTGACGGCCCTGGTTGGTCTGTGCCACGAAGCCGGCATGGAGTTCTTCTCACGGGTCAGGATGAACAGCCACTACCGGCTCGAGCCTTCGTCGCCGAACTATGGCAGGTTTCGCAGGGAACACCCCGAGCTACTGATAGGCCAGCCTGGCGAGGAGTTCCCGAAGGGGAGCATGGAGTGGGCTGCCAGGAACGGGCTCAACTACACATTCCCTCAGGTCCGTGAGCACATGGCTAAGATCATCATTGAGCAGTTTGAGCGCTTCGACGTCGACGGCGTAGAGATGGACTTTATGCGCCATCCAACCTTCTTCAGGCCGGAAGAGGCGTACGCTAACAGGTACTTGATGACAGACCTCGTGAGGCACGTACGAAGCAGGATGGAAGAGGTGAGATCGACGCGCGGCCGGGACATCTACCTGTCGGTCCGCGTCCCACCGACCCTGTCGAACGCTGCGAAGGTAGGGCTTGATGTCGAGCGGTGGATGGACGAGCAACTGGTAGACATTGTCGTGGCCGGAATGGGCAAGATACCCTTCGAGACCCCTGTCAGGGAGTTCGTAGATGCTACCGACGGGACCGGTATTCAGGTCTACGGCTGCATCGAGGCGAGTCGCCCCGCCGTGGACGAGAATGTTATCAGAGCCCTGGCCAGCCGCTACTGGAGCGCCGGCGCATCGGGAATCTACATGTACAACTTCTACACGATGTCAGGCGAGTGGAAACGGCGTGTTCTGAACCAGATAGCCGATCCGGCGACGCTGAGCAGGCTCGATAAGCGCTATGAGCTCGATCACGTCATCATGCCTGAGCCGATATCCGAGCGTGAGGCGGCCAGGAACCTGATGGTCATTCCCAAGGACCGATACGTCCAGATCAGGTCGGTATTTCGATATGCGGTCCCGGCTCCTCAGCTACCGGTCATAATGGAGAAGACCCTCAATGATCGAGGGGCCGTGCTCAAGATCGAGATCGCCGACGATCTAGAGGCTGCGAGCGCGGAGGGAGCGCTCGGAAGCTGCAATCTGGTTATGGTATTTGAAGACTTGGCGCCCGACACCGAGCTCCAGGTAAACCTCAACCGAGAGGTCGTCCCGTGGGCCTCAGGCACAGTGTCCGAAGGCTGGACGCGCTTGCAGCCGGAGCCCGGGTACTGGACGCTCTTTCCCCAAACACCGGTCGAGGAGACCGAGCCCGGGACCAGCGTCTCCTTCGACGTCGGCTGTCCGCCGCTCAAACAAGGGGAGAACGAGCTCGAGGTCCGGCTCGTCGCGAGCGGTCCTCAGCAGACGGAGCCCGCAGTCCTCAAGGGGCTGGAAGTCAACATCCGCTACAAGCAGTCGCAGGACCCAATTTAAGCCCGTGTGCCAGTTTTGACCGAGAACGATGCGGGACCGGACGTTTTCTTCCCCCGACGCCGGGCTTTGCCCGAGAGCCGCCTCCAACTTGTGTCCCTGAATCCGCCTCGGGCGGACGAAGAGCCTGCACTGAGCCTGCCGAAGTGGTCTGGGGAGGGGTGGTCCCATGTCGCGCTAACACCACCCCAGATGCTTCACCCCGATGTGGAATCGGGGGGTCAAAATGTCGCGATCGGGGGCTATGGTTCGACAGGCTCACCACGAACGTAGGTTCAGATTCACCGTTCGCCCTGAGCCTGTCGAAGGGCAATTCGGCTCGCGCGGCACTTCTTGTGCAAAGCCGCGTCGGGGGAAGAATCTGGGGGTGGGATCTTGGTCATACCGTGAGCCAGTACAACGCCTCCTAAATCCCGCTCCTCGACAATCGCGAACATAAGTGCTATACTTGCTCAGAGGGACAGACCCAACCGGCTTGCACTGAGCTTGCCGAAGAGTGGCTGTCCCATTTCGTTGCCCCAAGTGTCCCGCGGCGCGCCGAAATCCCTCGTTCCAGGTCATCAACAGCTGAGTGAGACACAATGAGACAGAACGAGACGCATTTTTCAAAACCTAACCCGCTGACGCGCCCATGTCTCGATGGCCTGTTCCATTTCGTTGCCCAGGTGTCCCACGGTGTACCGAAGTCCCTAGCTGAGTGGAACACAATGGAACACAATGGAACAGTTTTTTCAGCGTTTCGTTGGCTTTCATCTAACCGGATGCAGCAAGATACCGTCATGCCCAATTTCTGTGCACGCCGTGGCTCTTCCAAACCTGGACGTAGGGGCGAGTTTCAAACCCGCCCTCCCTCCTCCCCTTGACGGAGAAGGGGAAAGTGAGGGTTTCTCCATCCTTGTGCAAAATCTCCAGCAGGCTACAGGAATTCCACGAGCTTTATGAAGGCGCCGGCGGGAAAGAGAAGGTGACAGATGGTGCTTGAGGTCCCGGTATATGGGAACGACGACGCGGTCGCGGCGCTGCGTCCCACCTACAATCTAGGAGGTGTGGTCGAGCCGTCAAGGGATGAGCTGGCCGCAATGCAGAAGGGCTCTTACGTCTTTCACGCGCGGGAAGGGAAGCTCAGCAGGGTGCCGGCCGAGAAGACGCTCCTGCCGCACGACCCGAAAGGGCACCCGCAGCGCGTCCATGCCGCGATGGCGCCCGACGGGACGGTCTACTTTAGTCAGGGGAGCGTTGTGTCGAAGTCAACCGACGGCGGTCGGACTTGGAGCTCACACGAGCTAACGCTGGGAGCGGCGCCCAACTGCTCGTTCCAGGTCCTGAGGGACGGCACGTTTGTAGCGGTTGGCGACCCGCGTCGAGGGGTAGAGCTGAGAGCCCAGAAGGACCCTTCTAGGATCGTTGTATGGTCTTCAGGTGATGAAGGGAGATCCTGGGAGAAGTTTTCTGAGATTGATAACCCCACTGGGGCCTCGATGCGGCTTGCCGACACCCTCTGCCGGCTCCCGGACGACACCCTGTTGGTGGCCGTCGAGTCGCGGGGCGGGCTGGACCCGAACTACGTGCACAGCTCTTCTGACGGCGGCAAGACGTGGATCGGGCCGGCGAGGCCGTACTCGTCGGAGCCGGTGTTCGTAGGGACCCATTGGGAGTACGCGCAGACAACCGGGTCCGGCTTTTTAGCGGACTTCAGCTATGAGACGATGATCGCCAGAATGGCCTCCGGAAGACTACTGGCTGTAATCCGATACCACGGGCCGGTGAACCCGCAGTGGCCGCTGATTGATCCAGGCCGGAGCGTCGGCTACAAAAACCTATTCTTGGCAGACTCGGAAGACCAGGGCGTGACGTGGAAGGACCTGCGCCCGCTGACGAACGTCGGCGGCCAGTGCCACGGGTTCGCTGCCGGCCTTAGCGACGGCTCGGTGGTCGTCACTCACGATCACCGATATCCCCCGGGGACTCCGTGCGGCAGGGCGATGGTCAGCCGTGACGAGGGCATGACCTGGGAGGACGAGGCCTATTTCCTCTACTTCGGCACCAGCCCGAGAGCGGGTTCCGGCTTCAGCGAGAGCGTCGTCCTAGAGGATGACACGATTCTCACGGTTGCAGCTACCAGCGAGGTTAAAGAGAGCCAAGGCTGGGATGAGTACATCGGTCAGGCCGATGTATGGGCCATCCGGTGGAGACTCGATAATGAATAGGGCTATGGCTGCCCCATCGGGCTTTGCCACAAGAAGTCGCCTCCAACTTGTCTCTCTGAGCGGCTTTACCCCGAATCCACCGAAGGACACCGATGGACGGCGTGAGGAAAGCGGAAGGGGGGTGAGGGAGCTACAGGGGAAATAGCCTGGGTTCCATTTGGGGTAGGGAGGTCGGCGGACGGTCTTCATCGCCGCACAGGGGCCCCTATGGCCGTCTGCGGGAGCTGCGATGCGCGGGATGGCGAGAGAATACGCAGCAGGGAACTCTCTCGGACCGGGCTGGCACGAGTCTGCGGGGATCTTCGGTTGTCCGGTGGGTGGGTCGGTCGCCGACGGTGCCGTCAGGCCGGGAGTGGAATGGCTCGCAGCCGGGCCAAGGCACGGCTGAACTTCTCAGCCCAAGGCCAGCGATCCGGAAGATGCAGGGTCAACCGGCGTGCCGAGCGGGTGAGCCGTCCGGCCAGGGAGAAGAACCGCCGCCGGAGGGTCTTGGTGGTGGCTATCCGCTCTCCCAGACCGATCCGCGCCGTCCAGCGGGCCAGGTTGTGGGCCATCGTCTGGACGGCCAGCCAGGCGCCGTTGGCGGCGAAGCGGCCCGAGGGGAGATGGTTCAGCCCGACGCCGTACTTGAGGTCGCGTATGGCATTCTCGATCTCGGCGTGGCGGCGATGGTCAGCCTCCAGTTCGAGCAACTCCCCGTCCCGGTCGGTGATGAAGCCATGATAGCTGTATTTGGCGAAGAGGGCCAGTTGGGAACCGGGCGTCGGCTTCACCCGCCGGACGATGAGCCGTACCGGCGCGGCGTCCGCCTCGGCCTGGAAGGGGGTGCAGGTGGTCTCGGCCACATCGGCGGCACCGTCCATCCAGTAAGGAATCGGCGTCCAGGCATCTTCGGGTATCGCCTCGATGAGATTGTGCAGGCTTTTGTGCTGGCGGATGGTGATGGAGAAGCGGACATCCATCTTGCGGCAGACGGATACCACGCCATGAGTGTAGAACCCGCTGTCGGCCCGTAGCGTGAGTCGTCCGTCGGCCCCGGCGTAGCGCACCCGTCCCACCGTCTCCCGCAGGAAGTGGGCGGCGCCGCGGGCGGTGTTGGCCCGGCCCTCGCGCAGCCGGGACATCAGCACGTCTCCGGTGCCGGCGGCGATGGCCGGCAGCGGGTGGTAGCCCCGCTTGCCGGTATAGCCGTGGTGGCGGGCGCCCTCCTTGGCCAGTCCGTAGGTCTCGCAGATGGTGGAGTCCAGGTCAATGGTCAGGGGCCCGTCGCCGGGTCCCGCCCCGGCCTGCCAAGCCCGGGCCAGCAACTCGCGGCTCACCCGGTCGAGTTGACGGACGTGGCCCCACCGGAAGCTGCGCAGGAAGGTGCCCAGGGTGGATGGCGCCTTGACCGTGCCGCCCAGGGTGCAGGCCGTCCCCCCGGTGCGCAACACATCGGCGTCGTCAATGCAGTCGCCCCCAGCCAGCGCAGACGCCACCAGCGTCATCATCTTGTCGCTCGTGTTCGCCCGCCCCGGGGCATCGCCCAGGTCGAGGCGCTGCCGGACGAGTTCGGGCAGGCCGAGGTGCCGCGCCAGGGTGGCCGGAAGGAGCAGCCCGGCATTGGCCACCAAGCGGCGGTCGTCGAAGGTGATTTGGATCCGGTCGGGGTGGTTGCGTGGCAGCATCTACTGGGTGCTCCTTTTCCGGGGCCGTTTTTTTGCTACAAAACCATTATCCCAGAAGCACAGGAGCACCTTCTTGCCGCCTCAGGACGCTAACCCGACGCCCTCCTTCGGTGGATTCGGGTTTACACTTAAAGTCCCATTCGAGTCCTGCTCGCTCCCCTCGAACCACAGTCCTGGCCTTCCAACCTGGACGTAGGGGCGGGTTTTCAAACCCGCCCTCCCCCCTCTCCCTTGTATAGACCGGGGACATAGCTTACACATGTTCGGGGACATGGTGGACACCATAATAGGCATGACTTCATTACAAGGAGGTGGTCATGCCATGGAAGGAGATGTCCGTTATGTCTCAGAGGAGAGAGTTCGTGGAGTTGGCGCAGGCTGAAGGCACCAACAAAAGGGGCCTTTGCCGTCGCTTCGGGATCAGCCCTACGACTGGATACAAGTGGCTTGGGCGTTTCCGTGAAGGGAGCGAGGCAGGCCTGGTCGAGCTGCCGCGGCGGCCTCACTACTCGCCTGCACGTACCCCATCGCAGGTTGAGCAGGCGGTGCTGTCTGCCCGTGCGGCCCATCCGGCCTGGGGAGCTCGTAAGCTGCGACGGTGGCTTTTGGAGCGCAGGGATGTGTTTGAGGCGGGCATGCCGGCCCCCAGTACTATCACGGCGATCTTGCGTCGTCATGGCCGCATTGACCCCGCCGAGGGGCCCAAGCACCGTTCCTGGCAGCGATTTGAACACCAGGCACCCAACGACCTGTGGCAGATGGACTTCAAAGGCCACTTCCCCCTTACCCGAGGACGCTGCCACCCTCTGACTGTTCTGGACGATCACTCTCGGTTTGCCTTGGGGCTGCAGGCCTGCGGTAACGAGCAGGGAGAGATGGTGCAACAGCGCCTGACGGCTATCTTCCGGCGCTACGGCCTGCCCAACACAATGTTGATGGACAATGGCTCCCCGTGGGGCCATGACCAAGACCACCCCTACACACCTTTTTACAGTCTGGCTGCTGAGGTTGGGCATCGGAGTCAGTCATGGACGCCCTTATCACCCTCAGACACAGGGAAAAGATGAGCGCTTCCACCGAACCATGACCGTTGAAGTGCTGCAGGGGAGCAGCTTCACTGATCTGGCGCACTGCCAGAGAGCCTTCGACCTGTGGCGGGACATCTACAACTTGGAGCAGCCCCATGACGCCCTTGACCTTGCTACTCCGGCCACCAAGTACCAAGTGAGCCAAAGACTGTTTCCCGAGGTCCTTCCACCCTTGGAATACGAACCAACTGACCTGGTACGCCGTGTTCACGACAAAAGTAGGCTCCAGTTGTTTGGCCGTATCTTCAAGGTACCTAAGGCTTTCAAGGGCATGCCAGTGGCTATTCGGCCGACAACTGACGATGGAGTCTGGAACGTCTTCTTCGCCACTCATCAAATCGCCCAGCTTGACCTCAGGCACGATGCCTAACATACTCAAATGTGTCCACCATGTCTCCGAACACCCGTCCACCATGTGTCCGGTCCATACATCCCTTGACGGGGGTTTGCACAAAAAGTCATTCCCATGAAAATGGTGGCCCAAGGGGGTTTCCAAAGGGGGCTTGGCCCCCTTGGCGGGGGTCTGGGGGGAACCCCCAACAAAACAATGATCAGGGTGGGCGGGTGGGAAAGAGCCTTGAGTTTTTCATTTGCCTAGGTGGTAACAGGTTGCGACGACTTCTAGTGCAAAGCCCCTTCAGGGCGATCTGGACGACCCTTTCCGTTCGTAGTATGAGATAATATCAGGCGAGTCCGGGGGAAACCGATGGAGCGTCCTATGTCCGTGAGTCGATCGTATTCTGTAATCGTCCTCGCCACTTTGGCCGTCTTGCTGTGGGCATGTGGCGGGTCGAACGAGGATGAGCTCGCCGAGGCTGAGCAGCACTTCGAGCGCGCACTGTCGCTCAAAGACCAGGGGCTCGTACAAGATGCCATAGCAGCGTACAACGACACCATTCTAGTTAATCCCGAGCATGCAGGGGCCTACTACCAGCGGGGAGTCGCCTACAGCGAGCTTGAGCAGTACGAACAGGCGGTCCAGGACTATGGAGAGGCGGTCAGACTTGACCCCGGCAACTCCGAGGCCTTTGCGGCTCGGGCCGCCGCCTACGCCAAGCAACTTGCCCTGCGCCAGGCGGTCAAGGACTACGACGCGGCGCTCAGGCTCGACCCGGACAATGGCAGCTTGTACGCCAAACGGGGCGCGGTGCACACACTATTAGGCGAGTTCCACAACGCGATAGAGGACTACGACGACGCGATCAGGCTCGACCAGGAGAACGCGGACCTCTATGCGGAGCGGGGCACCGCCTTCGCGGAGTTGGGCAATTACCGGCGGGCCATCAACGAGTATCGCATAGCGATCCTTCTCGACCCCGAGAACGCAAAGCTACTGATCCAAAGAGCAGAGGCATTCGCCGGCCTTGGCGACGTCACCGAAGCCTTGAGGCATTTGACTCAGGCGGATGAGCTTTCCCCTGACGATCCCGAGCTCATAGCGTTCCGTGCCGCCGCTTTCGGCGAGATAGGCGAGCACCGCTATGCCGCCATACTGTTTACCCGAGCGATCGAGCAGGACCCCGAGAACCCCGTTCTCTATTATGACCGCGGCAACGCATACGCGAACCAGGACCTGTACGACCAGGCCATTCAGGACTTCGATCTGGCGATTAGCCTCAACCCGGAAAACGCAAGGATCTACCAGGACCGCGGCCTCGCCTACAGCATATTGGCCGAATTTGAGAGCGCCATAGCAGACTACGACGAGGCACTGAGGCTCTCTCCGAAAAATCCGACCATACTTACACTTCGAGGCAACGCGCACTCCGCCCTCGGCTACGTCCAGCTGGCCATTGATGACTACGACGAGGCTATCCGCATCAATCCGAGGGACGGCCAGCCCTACAACAACCGCGGCACTGTCTACCGCAACATCGGTGAGTTCGAGCGGGCGATACTCGACTACGAGAATGCGATCAGGGTCAACCCTGCTTATCCAATCGCCTACGCCAACAGGGCCTTGGTCAACACCATCCTGGGCAACGACCAAGAGGCCTTGCGGGACCTTGACCTCGCGGTGGAGCGGGGCATGGACCGCGACTCCCTAGACCAGGCGCTTGCAGCGTTAAGGGACCAGCGAGGGTTACCCCCACCTTAGTCCTCTCCCGTCAAAGGCGCTTTGCACTCAACGTCCTATTCGAGTCCTACTCATTTCCGTCGAACCACCGTCCGGGCCTTCCAACCTGGACGTAGGGGCTCAGGCGAACGGTGAATCTGGACCTACGTTCGTCGTGAGCCTGTCGAACCACAGGCCCCGGCGCTTCGCGACCTGGACGTAGGGGCGGGTTTCAAACCCGCCCTCCCTCCTTGACGGGAGAGGAAACAGGTAAGAGTGTCCCCGTTCTAGATCATGCAAAGCTCATCTAAGGATAAAGGAAAGAGACCTGTCCCCATCGTGGCGGCTGTAACAGGGCCCGTGAAGGACCGCGCTCACGCCGGCTCGGTAGACTCGAAGTATTCGACCGGTGGCTGCCACAGCTTAAACGTCAGCGGCCACTCCGTTGCCATCGCGATGTAGCTGGGTTCCTTGTGTGGGTCCGGCGCCAGCCTTATGAATACGAGAGCAAGAATCGCCAGCGCCACGCCAGGTATGAAAAGAATAGGCCGATACCAACCTGACCTGAACCAAAGCCAACTGGTCCCAACCAACAGCCCCCAGATTAGAATCCACAAACCGTCGAGCACCATCAGCACGAAAAGGCCAACCACTACTGCGGTCAGTAGCCGACCGATAAGTCGAGCGATCGCATCGAAGGGCTTCAGCACGAATGCCAGGACCGCCGTAACCGTTCTCACAATCCACAACGCGAGTAGCGTGAAGAAGTCTCTGGGCATGATGCTTCTGGCAAACGAGACTCGCAGGTCCATATCTTCCGCCTGCCAACGATATACGATGGCCCCCCACTTAATTCTCTGATCGCTCAACGGCACTCCGCAGCCTCCATGTATCCTGCCCCGCGCGGCGCTTCGTAGACTAGTCCGCGCCTGGTACTATCCGTTCGTCCCATTCTATCATGTGTCCGTACCGCCGGCCTCTTATCCGTCGCCGAGCAGTATCGCGTAGGTCACCTATCGTCGGAGGACGGCATCGTCGTACGCCGCGGCGACTCTATCGCTTATCGTGTCCCAGGAGTACTCACGCGCTACATACCGACGAGCGTTCCGCCCGCGTGTCTGCCTTAGACTCTTAGTCTCAACAGCCTCGGCCATCGCGGACGCGAATCGGCATCTGAGGGCTTCACGAGCCACCCGGTCTCCAGGCCGGGTTCGACGTTTACGAACGACTTCGGACCGCCCGTCGATGTTGCGATTACAGGTAGTCCACACGACATCGCCTCCAGATACACCTGGCCGAACGGCTCGTTTACGCTCGGCGCCACGAAGACGTCGGCCGACGCCAGACCGAGCGGGAGGTCGTTATGGCCTCGCCAGCCGGCGAAAAAGACTCCGTCGATCCGCTGCCGCCTCACGGTCTCAAGCGGATGCTCCCCTTCCCATTCACCCGGGAAGCCTCCCCAAATCACGAGCGGAGCGTCTTGTTTCGATCTGGCTCGAAACATCTCGTAGGCGTCGATAAGCACGTCGATACGCTTGAACGCCGTGAACCGCCCGACGAACATCAGGACCGGAGCAAGCGAACCGTCGGCGTTGCGGAAGAGATGGAGGTCCGAGTCGGTGAAGCTGACGCTGCCTGGGTCGCCGTTGGGCTCCCAGCCCCGAGGGTCGGTTACGAGCCATTTTCTCCAGTTCGAGATTCTCTCGTCGTCACTCAAGTCACGCGGTCGGAAAATGTCCACATCAACCCCGTTCGGAATCGTGACTACCTTGCTCGCCGGAACAGACAGAAGATCGAGCGCCAGGTCCCGATCGTGAGGGGAAATGGTTATTAGAAGCCGCGACCGGTCCGCGCTCGTTCGCATTCGATCGATCCACCATTCGCCATACCTCAGACCCGACATCTGGCGCATCCTCTGGACCATCTTGAGCTCGGTGCCATGGATGTGGGTCACCACCGCAGCGTTACTCCAGAGACCAAAAGCAGCGTCGTGCATTGGGGTCAGATGATGGAGGTGCACGATGTCAGGTTCAGTCTCCTCAAGAGAAAAGAGCCTGCGCCAAGCCGAGACCTGCCGTTCCGTTTGCTCAGGACTGAGGCTCGCCAGGAACTTATCGGGGACCCCGGGTCGGTCTTCGAACGAGCCGTGCATCGGCGGGTCCGCAAGTAAGGGGTCGCCCCCACTGCGGAACTCGAGATCGGCCGGCGTATAGTCCAAAGCGACCGGGTTCATGGCGGCGAAGAAGGTGGCTGCATGCGTTTCGGCTCCGGCCTCGCCGAGCGATCCCGTGTAGAGCCGGGTACTGAACGATTTCCGCAGCCGAGGGGCCAGGTATCGCACGACCTGGGCCGCACCGCCGCGCGGGTAGAAATACAGGGCCATAACCAGGCGCTTGCGAGCGCTAGACATTTTCTAAGCCTGTTGGGGCAGGGTCGAAGTGGTCTGACCGATCCAGGACCTGCGGGCCCGATCGAGACCGCCTCCTGAGGGACGATAACGGCGACCAGCTAATCGCTCAGCGTGGGCGGAGAGTTGTCGAGAAACGGTAGCAAACAGGCGGTAAGTCAGGTTGTGGCCCGACCCGTCATTAGGAGTCCGCTTCCGCCTTTGTCTTGAGCGCGGCCGCGAACTCATCGAACGAGGGCTGTAGGTCGGGAATCGACTTCGTGATCATCCCGGACATCAACCCCGAGTAGACCTCGGTCATAGTGAATTCAGTGCTCTCGTCCTGCTTGGCCAGCGTGTACGTCCGCTCGCCCTTAAAGAGGCCGAGCGGCATCCCCCCGGCCCACACCATTCGTCCTGGAGGCGAGAACTCGGTGACCTTCAACTGAAACGCACGGCCAGGATTCGCCTTGGTACGCAGCTTGACTTTACCGCCAGGCCCAGCCGTGCCCTCGATCTCCTCCACCGTCGTGTTCCAATCGGTCCAGGTCGAGACGTCCACCAGGATGTCCCAGACGGCCTCCGGAGTGGCGTTGATGGTCATCGAAGTGCTGTACTGCATGTTCGTCTTCCAGGTCCCGTAGTCTGGCCTAGCAGTATAGCACCGCCGGTCGGATCTATCGAGTCCAGAAGCCCTGAGTCGTAGCTATGCTATGATAGGTCGCGTCGAGGGGGTGCGCAGCTAAATGCAGGCCGCACACATCTCTGTTCAGGCGTTGACACATACGTACGCACTCGGGAGTCGGTCCCTTACGGCCTTAGATGGCGTGGACTTGGATGTGGGCCCAGGCTCGTTCGTCTCTATCATCGGGCCCAGCGGTTGCGGCAAGACGACCTTGCTGAGGGCTATAGGTGGGCTCTTAGAGCCGACAGCCGGCAGCATCCATATCGACAGCGGCACGCCGGAGGACGCCCAGCGGCGCAAGGCCATTGGCTTCGTCTTTCAGGACCCGTCGCTGTTACCATGGCGGACGGTATACCAGAACATCGCTCTGCCCCTACAGATGAACGGTGGTGAAGCACTCGAGGAAAGGGACGGACCGGACCGCCTGCTGCTCGCTACAGGGCTAGCGGAGTTCAGAGATTACCACCCGCACCAGCTTTCGGCAGGCATGAGGCAGCGGGTGGCCTTCGCCCGCGCTCTGGTGATGGATCCCGCGGTGCTGCTTATGGACGAGCCGCTAGGCGCCCTGGACGAGATAACGCGCTCTGAAATGCGCTATGAGCTACTCAGGTTGTGGGAGGACTCGCCCAAGACTGTCGTCCTAGTGACTCACAGCATCGCCGAAGCGATAACCATGTCTGACCTGGTGGTTGTTATGTCCGCCCGGCCCGGGAAGATTACCCAGGAGGTCCGAATCGACCTACCGCGTCCCAGGGAAGAGTCACTCGAGCAGTCGGGCAGGTTCCTTGAATACACGAACCAGATCAAGGAGCTGCTTTCGAAGGGGGCCGTACATGGGTCACCAGCCCTCCACGCTTCGAGTCGGAACTGAAACGACGGACGATACGTCAGGGGACCGGCGAATGCTCAGTGTCGGCTCCGTGTGGCCCGTAGTCCGCATCTTGGCGCCACCCGTCATCGCCCTCGGGGCGCTGGCAGTCGGGTGGGAGCTGTGGACGCGGATGGCCGACGTGCCGGTGTACATCGTGCCTGGGCCTCTCGTGGTGATGGAGCGGCTACTGGGCGACATCTCGTATTTCGCAGGGCACGGTGTCGTCACGCTTCTAAGAGCGTTCGCCGGGTTCGCCGTGGGCCTGGCTGTCGCTCTTACTGGCGCGATCCTGATGGCACACTCTCGGTTCCTGGAAAAGAGCCTGCTGCCCGTTGCCGTCCTTGTAAAAGTGACGCCGATCGTGGCCGTGGCCCCGCTATTCGTTATCTGGTTCGGCTTCGGCTCCCTGCCCATTGTGCTTATCGCCGCCATGATCACCTTCTTTCCCGTCCTGGTCAACGCCGTCACGGGGTTCCGTTCAGTGAACCCCGGTGCTCTGGACTTCTTTCGTTCGCTTCACGCCTCCGACCGTCAGATATTCTTCAAGCTCCGAGCCCCGAGCGCTCTGCCGTACCTGTTCGCCGCGTTCCGCATCGCGGTTCCCTTATCTGTGATAGGGGCTGTGGTCGGAGAGTTCTTCAGTGGAGGCCGTGGCCTTGGTGGCGTTATCTTCGTAGCGCATCACAACCTGGATATGCCCACGTCGTTCGCGGCCATTCTGGTGCTTGCATCGATGGGCATAAGCATCACCATCCTAACGTCCATCGTTGAGCGGCGCGTGCTCTTCTGGCACGAGTCGGTCATAGTCCCCTAACCCGCAGGCCGTACCAGTGGGCCACACACGTTGGACCGCAAAGTTGCAGCTATTTGTATACCTATGCCTGGCGCTGGCGTCGGGGGCTTGCGGTGACAGCACGGACTTGGAGGGCCCGGACAAGGTCGTGTTCATGGCCGGCTTCAGGCCGCAGGCGAACCTGCCCTTCGTGGCGGCATACGTTGCGCAGGAGAAGGGGTTCTTCCGCGAACAGGACCTGGAGGTGGAGATCCTACACGCCGGCAGCGGCGAGCACCTCAAGCTGTTAATGGCCGGCGATGTTGACATCACCACGGCCGCGGCCGCCTCGGTGCTCAAACGCCGGTTTGATCCGGAGCTGCCGATTGTCGCGTTCGCTTTATTCGGGCAGCGTGGACAGCAGGCGTACATGGCCCTAAAAGAGTCGGGAATCGAGAGCCTCAAGGACTGGGAAGGGAAGACCTTCGGCTATAAGATATCGCCGCCTCCGGACTACCTCGCAATGCTGAAGATGAACGATGTGGACCGCTCGAAGATCACCGAGGTCAACGCCGGCTTCGACCCACGCGTTCTCACCGAGGGGAAGGTCGACGTTCTTGCGGTGTTCAAGTCCAATGAGCCTGATACGGTCCGCAACCTGGGGTTCGAGATAAGTCTCTGGGACCCGGCCGACTACGGCGTACCCAGCATGGGCCTGACCTACATCACCCGTCAGGACATGGCGGAACAGAACCCAGTTGTCGTCGAGCGATTCCTAAAGGCGACTCTAAAAGGGGTCCAGTACGCTCTTGATAATATGGACGAGACACTGGATATCGTCCTGAAATACGCTCCTGACGAGCAGCGTGAGCACCAGCGTTTCATGCTGGAGACTGAGCTGCGGGATGCCGTCGGTCCGGTGACCTACCAGCACGGGCTGGGGTGGATGACTCAGGAGCAGTGGAGGGGGCTTTACGATCAGCTCGTTGAGTTCGAAGCGCTGCCCATGCCGTTCGACTACCGGACCGCGTACACCGACCGGTTCCTAGAGGCGGTCTACGACGGCAACGAGCTTCGCTGGCCGTAGGCCTGGCGACAACTCGGGCGAGCCCCATCCTCGTGCTCACGATTTCTCGCCACGTGGCTAACCCATACGAGTTCTGGAGGAGACTTGCCTGAAGCGCCTGACCTGGAGGTTGTCAAAGACTTCCTGAATGATAGGGCAGGGGGAGCGAAGGTAGTCTCTGCGACTGTCCTAAGCCCGAATCCACCGAAGGACACCGATGGACGGCGTGAGGAAAGCGGAAGGGGGGTGAGGGAGCTACAGGGGAAATAGCCTGGGTTCCATTTGGGGTAGGGAGGTCGGCGGACGGTCTTCATCGCCGCACAGGGGCCCCTATGGCCGTCTGCGGGAGCTGCGATGCGCGGGATGGCGAGAGAATACGCAGCAGGGAACTCTCTCGGACCGGGCTGGCACGAGTCTGCGGGGATCTTCGGTTGTCCGGTGGGTGGGTCGGTCGCCGACGGTGCCGTCAGGCCGGGAGTGGAATGGCTCGCAGCCGGGCCAAGGCGCGGCTGAACTTCTCAGCCCAAGGCCAGCGATCCGGAAGATGCAGGGTCAACCGGCGTGCCGAGCGGGTGAGCCGTCCGGCCAGGGAGAAGAACCGCCGCCGGAGGGTTTTGGTGGTGGCTATCCGCTCTCCCAGACCGATCCGCGCCGTCCAGCGGGCCAGGTTGTGGGCCATCGTCTGGACGGCCAGCCAGGCGCCGTTGGCGGCGAAGCGGCCCGAGGGGAGATGGTTCAGCCCGACGCCGTACTTGAGGTCGCGTATGGTATTCTCGATCTCGGCGTGGCGGCGATGGTCAGCCTCCAGTTCGAGCAACTCCCCGTCTCGGTCGGTGATGAAGCCATGATAGCTGTATTTGGCGAAGAGGGCCAGTTGGGAACCGGGCGTCGGCTTCACCCGCCGGACGATGAGCCGTACCGGCGCGGCGTCCGCCTCGGCCTGGAAGGGGGTGCAGGTGGTCTCGGCCACATCGGCGGCACCGTCCATCCAGTAAGGAATCGGCGTCCAGGCATCTTCGGGTATCGCCTCGATGAGATTGTGCAGGCTTTTGTGCTGGCGGATGGTGATGGAGAAGCGGACATCCATCTTGCGGCAGACGGATACCACGCCATGAGTGTAGAACCCGCTGTCGGCCCGTAGCGTGAGTCGTCCGTTGGCCCCGGCGTAGCGCACCCGTCCCACCGTCTCCCGCAGGAAGTGGGCGGCGCCGCGGGCGGTGTTGGCCCGGCCCTCGCGCAGCCGGGACATCAGCACGTCTCCGGTGCCGGCGGCGATGGCCAGCAGCGGGTGGTAGCCCCGCTTGCCGGTATAGCCGTGGTGGCGGGCGCCCTCCTTGGCCAGTCCGTAGGTCTCGCAGATGGTGGAGTCCAGGTCAATGGTCAGGGGCCCGTCGCCGGGTCCCGCCCCGGCCTGCCAAGCCCGGGCCAGCAACTCGCGGCTCACCCGGTCGAGTTGACGGACGTGGCCCCACCGGAAGCTGCGCAGGAAGGTGCCCAGGGTGGATGGCGCCTTGACCGTGCCGCCCAGGGTGCAGGCCGTCCCCCCGGTGCGCAACACATCGGCGTCGTCAATGCAGTCGCCCCCAGCCAGCGCAGACGCCACCAGCGTCATCATCTTGTCGCTCGTGTTCGCCCGCCCCGGGGCATCGCCCAGGTCGAGGCGCTGCCGGACGAGTTCGGGCAGGCCGAGGTGCCGCGCCAGGGTGGCCGGAAGGAGCAGCCCGGCATTGGCCACCAAGCGGCGGTCGTCGAAGGTGATTTGGATCCGGTCGGGGTGGTTGCGTGGCAGCATCTACTGGGTGCTCCTTTTCCGGGGTCGTTTTTTTGCTACAAAACCATTATCCCAGAAGCACAGGAGCGCCTTCTTGCCGCCTCAGGACGCTAACCCGACGCCCTCCTTCGGTGGATTCGGGCTAAGACCAAGTGTCTTGCGTCCGCTGGCGGGAGACCTCGAGTCCGACGTGAGTGGGCGCACGATAGAGGAGGTCGAGAGACAAGGAAAGTTCCTCGTCTTCAAATTGTCCGAAGACCGTCAGCTTGTCGTGAACCCGATGCTGACCGGTGCCTTCCAGTACTGTGGTCCTTCTGAGCGTAGGTATAAGCGGACTTGCATTATTCTCGGCCTGTCCAATGGCAGCGAGCTGCGCTACCTGGACGAGCGCCAGATGGGGAGGGTGTACTACGTGAACGAGGACCAGTTCGGCGACATCCCGCAGCTCAATGAGCAGGGGCCCGATGTGCTGGCCGACACGTCCTTCGAGGAGTTTCGGGAGCGGCTCGCTCAGTTTCGCGGCGAGATCAAGGGTATCCTCACGCGAGGTCGGGTCATCTCGGGGATCGGCAACGCGTACGCCGATGAGGTCCTGTTCGCCGCAAAGATATACCCATTCCGGAAGCGGAAAGACCTCACGGAAGAAGAGCTCCGCCGTCTACATGAGCAGTCCCATACCGTGGTTGAAGATGCGATAGTCGTTCTTAGAGAGAGAATGGGCGACAAGGTCCACGTAAAGATCAGGGACTTCCTGCGGGTGCACAACAGGGGCGGGACACGTTGCCCTAGGTGCGGCGGGAACATCAGCCAGCTCACGGCCAATCAGCGCATCACCAGCTACTGTCGGTCATGTCAGCCGGGGATGCTCATACGAACGTGACGCCCCACGTAGATATAAGCCTAGATATAGATTACGCTGCTTCGAGCCGGGAAGGGGGCACGGCGTGATTGGGGATTCCTGGCAACGCCTGGCCCATCTCGTCCAACGGATTGGGGCCGATCCGGCCGACACCGACGACCTGCGTCTTCAGAAGAGGCTCTTGGTGGCCATATCCCTCATGGTCATGCCCGCAGCCTTCGTTTGGGGCGGCATCTATCTTGGATTCGACGAGCCAATCGCTGCTGCTCTGCCACTATCCTATATGGCGGTGTCCATTGTCGGAGTAGTTTTCTTTGCGCTTACGCGACGCTTCTACGTCTTTCGGTTTAGCCAGCTGCTAGCAATCCTGCTGACGCCGTTCCTTCTGATGGTGGTGTTGGGAGGTTTTGTTAACGGAAGTGCCGTGATCTTGTGGTCCTTGTTGAGCCCCCTGGGCGCGATGCTCTTCGCGGGGCTCCGGCAAGCGCTCGGTTGGTCCCTGGGTTTCCTGGGGCTGTTGGCCATCGGCGCCGCTCTCGATCCTTTCGCTCGTTCTAGCAACAACCTGCCTTCGGGAGTTGTGATCGCCTTCTTCGTTATGAACATCAGTGCGGTCTCGGCGGTCGCTTTAATACTGCTGCAGTATTTCATTAAGCAGTTGGAACAAGAACGTGGGAAGTCCGAGCGACTACTGTTGAATGTGCTGCCCAAGGAAGTCGCGTCCGTATTGAAGGAGGATCATCGCACGATTGCCGATCAATTCGATCAGGTCAGCATACTGTTCGCTGATATCGTGGGGTCCACCAAGCTGGCCGTCCGATTGACTCCCTCGGAGTTAGTGGACACGCTCAACGACGTGTTTTCCTACTTCGATTCTCTTGTGGAGAAGTACTCTCTGGGGTCACGTCCCGTCAAGTGGTGTAAGAGTGCGTCATCCTGTTGATGTTGTTTAGGCGGCTGTCGCCTCCGCGAGATCGGCCTCCGGAAGAGCTTCGTTTAGGATCAGAATGGCGGGTGTGAGGTATCGGCGGCCGACGGCCCATTCGTCGTGCTGTTCAGCGAGGACGGGGCCAACCAGGCGACGCACGGCTGGTCGGTTAGGGAAGATGCCCACGACATCGGTGCGACGCCTGATCTCCTTGTTGAGACGCTCCAGGGGGTTGTTGGACCAGATCTTCTTCCAGTGGGCGACAGGGAAGCTGGAGAAGGCCAGGATATCGGGTCCAGCCTCGTCCAGTAGAGAGGCCACCTGAGGGAACCGGTCTCCGAGTTGATCGGTCACCCTATCGAGTTGGGCGTGTACCTCATCGGGGGAGGGTTGCTGGTAGATGGTGCGGACCATGGTGGCCATCCATGGTTGGACTCTTCTGGGTACCCGAGTGAGCAGGTTGGTCATGAAGTGGGTGCGGCACCGTTGCCAGCTGGCTCCGCCGAAGACTGCGGCGATGGCGCCGCGGAGTCCCTGATGAGCGTCCGATACCACCAGCTCCACCCCGCTGAGGCCCCTGGCGGACAGCGAGCGTAGGAAGGCCAGCCAGAAGGCGCCGTCTTCACTGGTACCCACGTCCATCCCAATGATCTCCCGCTTGCCCTCGCCATTGACGGCCGTCGCCACCACCACGCTGACGTTGACGTTGACGCTCCTGCCGTCCTCCCTGACCTTCTGGGTCAGTGCGTCCAGCCACAGGTAAGGGGGTAGGGTCCACCGTCCAGCGGACGGCCCAGGAAGCCATCCACCACCACGTCCAGCTCCTGACAGATACGCGACACCTGGCTCTTGGAGATACCCTCACACCCCAGGGCCTTGACCAGGTCATCCACCCGCCTTGTGGATACCCCTTCCACGTAGGCCTGCTGAATGACCGCCAGCAGAGCTCGCTCGCTGCGACGCCGTGGCTCCAGCAGGCTCGGGAAGTAGCTCCCCTCTCGAAGCTTCGGGATGTGCAGCTCCATAGTCCCCACACGGGTATCCCACGCCCGGGACCGATACCCGTTGCGCTGGGTCACCCGCTCAGGGCTGCGTTCTCCATACTCAGCACCGATCCTCGATGACACCTCCGCATCCATGATCCCCTCTACCAGCACTCTCAGTGCCTCCCGTAGGAAGTCCACGTCACCGTCCATTCCCCCCCTGCGCAATAGCTCCAGCAGGTCCATCCTTTCCTTGACCACTGTTGTCCTCCTTTCTCGAGCTTTCTTCTTTGCCCGCTAAGGATGACGCGGTGGTCTCTCTTTCTCCAGACCCTCTCCCTCTTACACCACTTCCTGGGACTCTACTCTCTCTGGAGAAGATTCGAACAATAGGCGACAACTATATGGTCGCTTCCGGAGTGCCCCGGCCTCGCCCTGATCATGCCGCCGCTCTCGCCAGGATGGCCCTGGAGATGAATGCTTATGCACAAAGTCCTTCGGACTCAGACCATGGACCGCTTCAATTCCGGATCGGTATGAACTCCGGTCCGTTGGTGGCCGGAGTAATAGGCTTCAAACGATTCCACTACGACATCTGGGGCGACGCCGTAAATACGGCGAGCCACATGGAGTCCCATGGTCTACCAGGAAAGATACAGGTCACTAGAGCAACCTACGAGCTGATCAAAGAGGGCTTTGTATGTGAGCCACGCGGTCTCATCGAGGTCAAGGGAAAGGGCAAGATGGAGACCTGGTTCTTGGAGGACGTTCGCGGCTCAACGTCAACTGCACGCTGAAGACATCCTAATGTCTTAATGTCGTTGGAACGCGTCCCGCGCAGATGTCTTTCCGAACCCGCCTAGGGCGGGTGAGGAACCTGGGGTGGTGAAGGCTAGGCATGGGATCACCCGTCCTCAGCCCCCCCCGATTCGGCATCGGGGCCGAATCGGGACTCAGGGAGACAAGTTAGATGTCACTTCTTGTCCAAAGCCTCCGGCTGTGGCTCTAGCGGGTTAGATGGTTCAGCCTCCGCCAAGGGCCTCCTGCCGCTTGTACGGCCAACCTCCTTTTGTTATATTCCCAGGGAGTTTTGTGGGCGTTCGAGGTAGCCGCTGATGTTTGACCACGACGTGTTGGTGATCGGGGCGGGCCTGGCGGGAATGAGGGCGGCGCTATCGGCGCGCGACAACGGTGTAGACGTTGCTGTTGTCAGCAAGGTCCACCCGGTCCGGAGCCACTCCAACGCCGCCCAGGGCGGTATCAACGCCGCCCTCACCGACCGCGGCGATGCCTGGGAGGACCACGCGTTCGACACCATCAAGGGCAGTGACTACCTCGCAGACCAGGACGCCGTTGAGATCATGTGCCGTGAGGCGGGCCAGGAGGTCATCGCCATGGAGCACATGGGCGTGATCTTCAACAGGGACGAGGCCGGACGACTCGGCACCCGTGCCTTCGGCGGGCAGCGGCAGGCTAGGACGTTTTTTGTGGCCGACTTCACAGGCCAGGCCCTTTTGCAGGTGCTCTACGAGCAGGTCCTCAAGGCCGACGTCAGGGTATACGAGGAATGGTTCGTTCTGTCTCTGATCGTCGAGGACGGCGAGTGCTCCGGTGCGGTGGTCCTGGACATCAGGTCAGGCGAGGTCCATGTAATCCGGGCCAAGGCGGTCATCATGGCTGCCGGTGGGCTGGGTAGGGTCTTCGAGCCCAGTACCAACGCGCTCATCTGTACGGGCGATGGTATGGCCCTCGCGTACCGCGCCGGAGCCCCGCTGATGGACATGGAGATGGTCCAGTATCACCCGACAACGCTGAAGAGCAACGGTGCACTGATGTCCGAAGGGGCGAGGGGAGAAGGCGCCTACCTTGTGAACTCCGATGGAGAGCGGTTCATGGAGCGCTACGCCTCCAAGATGATGGAGCTTGCATCCCGAGACGTGGTGTCGAGAGCTGAGCAAATTGAGATCAACGAGGGGCGTGGAGTCGACGGCTGCGTCTTTCTCGACTGCCGCCACCTTGGCGAGAAGCTGATCAACGAGAAGCTCTCACAGATCAACGACATTGCTCGCGACTTCGCGAACGTCGACATGGTCAGCGAGCCGGTGCCCATCAGGCCGGGGATGCACTATCAGATGGGCGGCATCAGGACAGACGTCGATGGCATTACACCCGTTCCCGGCCTCTACGCGGCGGGGGAGACGGCCTGTGTGAGCGTGCACGGCGGCAACCGCCTGGGAGCCAACTCCCTGCTGGACACGCTTGTCTTCGGGCGTCGGGCCGGCGAGCACGCATCCGATATGTCCAGGAGGGTCCCGCACAAGCGGATTACCGACTCGGGAGGCGACGGAGACCGGCAGGCCATTCAAGAGATGCTCGACCGTGACGGCGAGGGCGAAATGTTCGGTGAGATGAGGCTAGAGCTGGGCCAGACAATGAACGAGCACCTGGCTGTGTATAGAGACCAGCAGGGCATGGAAGCTGCGTTGGCGAAGCTGCAGGAACTTAGGGATAGATTCAGCCGGGTCACAGTCACCGACAAAGGGAAGACGTTCAACACCAACCTTGTTTTTACGCTTGAGCTCGGATTCATGCTCGACTGTGCAGAGACGGTAATTCTGGGCGGTCTGGAGCGCAAGGAGAGCCGGGGTGCTCACACCAGGACAGACATGCCCGATCGGCTCGATGACGATTGGCTGAAGCACATAACGGTCACATGGGGCCCCGAGGAGCCGACGATCGACTACCTGCCGGTTGTCATCACCCAGTGGGCACCGGAGGCGAGGGTCTATTAGCTCGCCGATAGCGCTGTCGACATGCTCGACTAGGGTAGTCTGTGGTCGGTCGGGCCGTGCAGACGCCCCAGCGAGGCGTCTCTACTCGGCAGAGGCGTCATTTCCCACTATGACAACCAGACTGCACACGGGCATGGCGAGACTCACACTTTAAGGTACACAGATGGACGTCACCCTGAAGGTCAAACGCTTTGACCCGGACGCGGACCGGCCGGTCGCGTACTACCAGGACTACGAGCTGGACATGGACGAGTCGTCGATGGTCCTGGACGGCTTGATCAAGATACGTGAAGAGATCGATGGAAGTCTCACGCTCAGGTGTGCGTGCCGGAGTGCTATCTGCGGGTCGTGCGCCATGCGGGTCAACGGGCACGCGGTCTTGGCCTGCAAGACCAAGATGGTCGACGCCGGTTCCAGGGCGAATGGCGCCATCCTCGTGGAGCCGGCAGGCAACATGCAGGTCATCAAAGACCTGGTGGTCGACTTCAAGCCCTTCTGGGACAAGATCAGGGCGGTACAGCCGTGGCTCCAGCCACAGGGTCACGAGCCGGTCCAGGAGTATGTCACACCGAACGACGACATGCTGCATCTCGCGGGCGTGATGGACTGCATAATGTGCGGCGCCTGTGTCTCGGACTGCACGGTCCTCGAGGTGGACTCGAACTTTCTCGGCCCGGCGGCGCTGGCCAAGGCGTATCGCTTCGTCGCCGACCCCCGGGATGACGCGGACGGCTCGCGTCTGGGCGAGCTCAACGAGTACGGAGGCGTCTGGGACTGTACGCGCTGCATGCAGTGCGTCGAGGTCTGTCCGAAGGGAGTAGACCCTATGGGCCGAATAATGGCGCTTAGAGACAAAGCTATGGAAGTCGGCTACAGAGGTACGTACGGCGCTCGCCACGCTAACGCGTTCACCGAATCGGTCAGGCACTCCGGTTGGCTCGACGAGCTCAAGCTTCCCATCAAGACGTTCGGGATCTTCAACTTGTGGCAGATGATCAAGCTACTTCCCGTGGGCATCGAATCTCAGCTCAAAGGCAAGAGGCCACCGATCTTTCACAAGAGCATTCCAGGCGTCGAGAACGTTCGGCGGATCTTTGCGAAGGTTGAGAGGAAGCCATGAAGTACGCCTTCTACCCAGGCTGCGTCTCCCGTGGAGCATGCCCGGAGCTTTTCGAGGCGACGGTCCAGGTGTGTCTCAGGCTGGGCATCGAGCTGGAGTTCGAACCGATGAGGGGCGCGTCGTGTACGGGCGCCGGCGTTCTCCAGGAGAAAAACCAACGGCTCGGCGACACCCTAAACGCCCGCACTTTCGCTCTAGCCGAGAGGACCGGACTTCCGCTACTGACTATCTGCAGCACTTGCCAGGGGGTCATGTCCCAGGCCAATGAGCGGCTCAAGGCCGACAGCGCCTACCTGGCCGAGATCAATGCAGACCTCGCCGAGGAGGGACTGGAGTACAGGGGAACGGTGGCCCCGCGGCATTTGCTGTGGATCCTGATCGAAGACGTGGGCCTGGACGTACTGAAGTCGATGGTCGTGCGGCCCCTGACGGGCTTCAAGGCGGCGCCGTTCTACGGCTGCTATATCGTTCGTCCCTCCAGTGCGCTGGGGTTCGACGAGAACCCCGAACGAGAGGACTCCCTGGAACGCGTTATCGAGACGGTGGGCGCCGAGGTCGTGGACTTCCCAGGCAAGACTCTCTGCTGCGGCTTCCCGATACTCACGATCAACGAGACGAACGCCCTCAGAATGGTCGGCAAACATACCCTCGACGCCAAGCGGAGCGGCGCCGATGCGATGGTCACGCCTTGCCCGCTGTGCCACCTCAACCTCGACGGCTACCAGCCCCAGGCGTCCTTCGCGCGTCGTGAGTTCATAGACCTGCCTATACTGCACCTACCGCAGATGCTGGGCCTGGCGCTCGGCATCGACCCCAAGGCCATGCGGCTCAACAAGCATATCGTTTCCACCAAGAAGGTGCTTTCGCACGTCGCTCTGGCTCCCTAGTGTCAGGCCTTTTCGCCCTTCCCTGGCAACGCGTTTTCGTTCCCAACTCCTCGTTCCGCCGACCCGTGGTTCGACGGGCTCACCACGAACGGACGTTCAGACCACCGTTCGCCCTGAGTAGTCCCGATGCCGCATCGGGACGTATCGAAGGGGGCTTGTCGAAGGACCCTCTGCAGAGGCCTTGAAACGGCCCGGGTTCCTTGACCAGCATATTGACAGCCGGGTCGCGATGTGATAAAAAAACGAGCAGTCGTTTTATGGGGGGGAGCCAGTTTGGCACAGGACGTCATCGCTATGAAATGGGCGGCATTGCGTTCCCTTATCCCCGTCTTCGCGCTGAGCCTTGCGGTAGGGTGTGGCGGTGGTGGAAGCGAGCAGCCGGCGGCGCCAGTTACGGACTGGCGCTTCGGCGGCTCGACGCACGAGGTCGTCTCGGGCGTCGCGGGTGACCTGCCCGATTTTTGGGTCGAGCGTGGCTGGACGGGCGGCGGCGTGCTCGTGTATCTGTCGGACCAGGAAATCACGTGCGACGACTTCCCCACGGAGGTGGTCAATGAGTTCCCGCCGCGTCCGATAGTCGACGGAGCGACGATCTGGCTGAAGCTGACCGAGAAGAACACAAGCGCGGCCCTCGACTACGCCTCGTTCGACATCGAGACCAGCGACACCTCGGCCGGCTTGGGGACCGACGCCGTTCGTGCCGGCTTCACAGCGTTGGAGGGAGGGCGCATGCGTGGATGGTTCGAATTCACTTCGGCTGAAGATGACGCCGGCTCTAAGGTCGACGTCTCGGGCACCTTCGATGTGCCGTTTTGTGGTTGAAGAGGCGTCGCCTGAGCCATGCCCAAGGTAACTAAAGCTCACCTTGAGACCCGCCGTCAGCAGGTCCTGGATGCGGCCTTCGCCTGCTTCGCACGACAGGGGTTCCACCAGACCTCGATACACGACATCTGTCAGGAGGCCGGGCTGAGTCCCGGCGCCGTGTACCGGTACTTCAGCAGCAAGGAGCAGATCATCGAGGCGTGCTGCGAGGTGTGCGAGCAGGCCAACCTGAACGTTATCGATGCTGCCGCACGGACCGACGACACGCTTCAGATTTTGGATGAACTGGCGCAGGGCGCCTTCGGCGAACTAGAGGATTCAGACGTTTATCCCGCCCTCTGCCTCAACATCCAGTGGTGGTCCGAGGCTCTGCGCAACGCCCAGTTGAGGGACTCTCTTCGCAGCAGCGGTATCGACCTCTGGAAGGGCGCACTGGCCCAGATTATAAGCAGGGCCCAGGAGAAGCGCGAAATCAATCCTACCCTTGACCCCGATGCCGTCGCCAGAGTGCTCCTCTCCGCCTGGCAGGGGCTTGTACTCCAGAAGGCCCTGGACCCGTCGGTCGACGTTGGACGCTACGTCGAAGCCGTGAAAGCGATGTATAGTGGCTCTTTCTGGCAGGGGGACGAGGAGACGAGTTGACGTGAACCTGGACCTGTCCACGAAAGCGATTCGTAAAGCGACATAGTAAACATCCCGTCACAACTTACAAAACTGAGGAGGCCGTAAAGCGGGTCTGGATCTGTCGACCGGAGGTCTTGCGAGAGCCAGCAGCAGGCGACCATGGCGTACCGTTGCCGTCTGGATCGCGCTCATAGTTGTCGCTATCGGCATCAACGGCACGCTGCTGGAGGATGCTCTGACTACTGAGTTCGGGTTTACCAACAGCCCCGACTCCTTGAGAGCGGACAGGTTGCTCGAGGACCGGCTGCGGGGCCCGGAGAAGGTTACCGAGATGGTCATCGTTCAGTCGCCGACCCTGACCGTCGACGACGAGGCCTTCAGAGACAAAGTGGAGGAGCTGTATACCGCTATCCTGGCACTTGAGGTCCAGAAATCTACGGATAAGATAAGACAAAGAAAGGCAAGAAGGTCGTAGCCGGCGGCTTTCACTACTACCTGACCGGCGACGAGTCCCTGGTCTCCCAGGACAGGCGTACGACCCTGATGCCATTCGTAATGGCCGGGGAGCTCAAGGACGCCACGGACAACGTGGAAGGCGCGTTGGAGTGGGTCCGGGAGGCCAACGGGAAGGACGGCTTCACGGTCCTGATCGCAGGTGAGTCCAGCATCGCCTTCGAGTCCAACGAGGCCTCGGTAAAGGATATCGAAAAGGGAGAGAGGATCGGCGTCCCGATGGCGCTCATTATCCTGTTGGTGCTGTTTGGCGCCCTTGTCGCGGCGATCATACCGATCTTTCTGGCTATAATCTCGATCATCGTGGCGTTGGGCGCCACGGCCCTGGTGGGACAGTTCTTCGAGCTGATCTTCTTCGTAACCCTGATGATCTCGATGATTGGGCTGGCGATGGGCATCGACTACTCCCTCATCGTGGTGTCGAGGTTTCGGGAGGAGCGCAAGCGCGGGCGGGAGAAGCTGGATGCCATAGCGCGTACCGGTGCGACGGCAAGCCGGACCGTGCTCTTCAGTGGCGTCACCGTGGTCTTCGCCCTGGCGGGGATGCTCATCATCCCATCTAACATCTTCCAGGCCCTGGCGGTCGGCGCCATACTCGTGGTGGTCGCCGCGGTGATGGCATCGTTGACGTTGCTACCCGCAGTGCTGGCCCTCCTCGGTGACAAGGTCAATATGCTGCGACTGCCGTTCATCGGAAGATCGATCGATCGGCCTGCCCAGGGAGCCGAGCCCACGGGTGGCGGCTTCTGGGACTGGATCACCCGCAACGTCATGAGGTTCCCGATAATCAGCCTTGTCGTCGTCGGCGGTCTGATGATAGCCGCCACCACGTCGGCCCGGGACATCAACACGGGCTTCAACGGAGTCGACTCCTTTCCGGACGGCCTACAGTCGAAGGACGCCTTCGAGGTACTGGAGCAGAAATTCTCCTTTGGAGTGGTCTCCCCGGCGGAGATCGTTATCGACGGTGACCTCGACTCCGAGCCCGTCCAGGACGCAATCAATAAGCTAAGGGACTCGCTTGAGAACGATGCGGCCTTCTTGGCTCCGCTGTCCACTTTCGAGCCCAACGAAGGTGGAGACCTGGGCCTCTTCAGTGTACCGGTGGCAGGGGAGTTCAGCAGTGAAAAAGCGGTCAGCGCCGTAACGAGGCTTCGCGACACATACATCCCCGAGGCGTTCGAGGGGGTGGATGCCGAGGTGCTCGTCACGGGATTCACTGCCTTCAATCTGGACTTCTTTGACATAGTCGACACCTTCACACCGATCGTTATCGCGGTGGTGCTGACCTTGAGCTTCATCCTGCTCACAGTGGCATTCCGCTCTCTGGTGGTGCCCACCAAGGCGATTATCATGAACCTGCTTTCGGTGGGGACCGCCTATGGGCTGTTGGTCTTGGTCTTCCAGAAGGGCGTGGGCGCCGACCTACTGGGTTTCCAGCAGTCGGAGATAATCGACGCTTGGATACCGCTGTTCCTGTTCTCGGTCCTCTTCGGCCTGTCGATGGACTACCATGTGTTCCTCCTCAGCCGTATTCGAGAGCGCTACGATCAAACAAAGGACAACGCGGCATCGGTCGCCTATGGGCTTCGGACCACGGCTGGCCTGATCACCGGCACTGCGCTGATCATGGTGGCGGTGTTCGGCGGCTTCGCATCTGGCGACTTCGTGTCGAACCAGCAGGTGGGGTTCGGCCTCGCGATAGCCGTTTTCCTCGACGCGACGCTTGTCCGCTCGGTGCTCGTGCCGGCGAGCATGCGGCTGCTCGGAAATGCAAACTGGTATTTCCCGGCATGGCTGAACTGGCTTCCCGACCTGCGGGTCGAGGCCGAGCTACCGGAACCGGCCGCTGCAGGGGACGACTAGGGGTACGGGGTACAGGGTTTGGGGTGCTGACTCAGGCTACTGCAGCGGCAGGGGCGGCTGCAGCCATTTAGGGGTTTCGTTGACCTCGATCAGCTCGACCCACTTGACCCATTCGAATCCGCGTTTGCCTGGCGCCACGAGGCGCGCCGGGAACCCGTGCCCGTGGGACAGCATCGTTCCTCCGACGTGCGTCGCTAGCAGGTAACGTCGGGCCTCGTCGAGCGAGAACCGGCGGTAATAGCCTGTCAGAGACTTGAAGGTTACGCTGGCGGCCCGTGAGCTCACTTCAGCCATTTGGAGCAGACCGGCCACCGGCATTCCACGCCATACCTGCTCGGAGTACCAACCGCCCGTGCAGTCGATGGTGGCTGTGACCTCCGTATTTGGCGCCAGGTCGTCGATGCCCAGCTCCATCTCCCGCTCCACGGCGCCCTCTATACGTAGTCGCCCCCGGTCCGGGTCGACGGGCGTCGGCCGGTCGTTGAGCCACGAGACCACAGGGAAGACACCCGCGGCACGCGTGGGAGCGACGTAAGAGCCTGTGAAACGGCGGTTGGCCCCGCCCAGGCGGCCAAGCCGGGTGCCGAGTTCCGCGACCTGCCAAAGGGCCAGCCCCATCAAGGCCAGGCCCCCGAGTCGAAGGAACGACCGCCGGTCGACCCAAAAGGATATCGGGAACACCCGAGTGTGATAGAGCGAGTGCCAGACCAGGATGGGGACCAGTGCTACGCCGGCGTAAATGTGCCAGCTCAGCCCGCTGAACCATACGAAGCCAAATGGCCCGGCGAATGACCACGTCAGTCCTAACGCCATAGTGACCGCGAGGGCTATCAGTAGGGCGAGCGAGGCGGCTCGAGGGGCTACGGCTCTGCGCCAGCGCAGCGAGACGAGAATGTTGGCGGCCTTCCAGATCATCACTACGAGGATGCCGTATCCGGCAGCCCGGTGCGTTTGGATGAAGATAGCCCTGTTCGGGGAACCCGATACAAGACCGAAGAAGCCGCTGACCAACTCGGCGAGGATGAACGCCAGCAGGAAAGTGTTGGCCCAGGGAAATCTCAAGTCACGAGCCCAAGGGGGCTTTGCCCACGAAGTCGCCTACCATTTGTCTCCCTGAGTCCCGATTCGGCCCCGATACCGCATTGGGGGGACTCAGGGCCTGGGGAAGAGGGGTGCGTTCTATGTTTCAACTCCGCCACCCCTGATTCTCAGAATCGTCCATGCCGGTTGCCCCAGGCAACCTGATGGATGAAAAGGAGTAGCCTCTGTCTCCCTGAACGGAGTGAAGGGTCTGGGGTGGCTGGGCGTTCCAATAGCAGTCCCGTCCAGTTGAGGATCTGAGTCCCCACCCCAGATTCTTCAGAATGACATCGTTGTGGACCGTTAGACAAAAAATGTAAGGGTGGGGGCTGCCCCCACCCTTACATCATAACAGCACCTACGCCAGGCCTCGCGGGCGTCTACATCATGCCGGAGTCCGCGAGCGTCATCCCGATGACGTTCCCCTCTGGGTCCGAGAAGAGCGCCAGAGTCACCTGCGGCAGCTCTGTCGGAGGCATGATTGTCTTGCCGCCGCGCGCTTCGATCTTGTCGAGGTGTGCTTGGAGGTCATCTACGTCGACGTAGATGGTGACCCTGTTGGGCCCCCCGTTCGTCGGCCCGATGCCTCCACCGATGCCACCGTCGGTGTGAGTATCGACGATACCGTACTTCATGTCGTTATTTGCGTCGACGTGCCAGCCGAAGACATCGGCATAGAACCTCTGAAGCTTCTCGGACTGGTTCGACTGAATCTCGAAATGTACGACCGGATTTGGCATTCCATCCTCCTTGATGTAAGTGTTCGCTTACATTACACTTCGCGCGAACATCCGTTAAGGGGCGTTCGTTTGGCGACCTATCCGGGCCGGTTTCCACCCCGATTCGAGACTTAGCCACGATAGCCCGGGAACTGGCCAATACGAGGACTTGACCTCTTTGCGAATCCAGTCTCCGGCACCAACAGGGGCGTAGTCCGCCACGGCGGATCGGGAGTTCGAATCTCTCCGCCCCTACCAGAGGGACGTGGCTCAGCCTGGCAGAGCAATCGTCTGATAAGCGATAGGCCGTTGGTTCAAATCCAACCGTCCCTACCATCTTGCACGACTCAACGGACCGGTAGCTAAGCCTGGCAAAGCACCGCTCTCATAAGGCGGCGATTCGTAGGTTCAAATCCTACCCGGTCTACCAGGGCGCCGTGGCCGAGAGACCAGGCAGGAGGTTGCAAACCCTTCAGACGGTGGTTTGAGTCGACCCGGCGCCTCCATCGGGGAGAAGCTGTAGAGGCACAGCTCCTGCTCTCCAAGCAGGCTCCTGCGGGTTCGAGTCCCGTCTCCCCGTCCAACATGATGACTAGATGGATGACCGACTGGCGCCTCAGACCTATTTGGTATTGAATAGCGACGTTGCGCCGAAAGGTTCGAGGAAAGACGTGGTTGGAGATCAAACAAGGAGGTCAAAGGATGAAAAAGTGCCCGGCCAGAGATTGCGCCGAAACAATTGAAGGGCCGAACATTCTTTGTAACACGCACTGGCGCGAAGTCCCGAGTCCCCTTCGGCGCGAGGTCCAGCGACTAATTCGAGAGCACCCGGGATCGCCGGAACACGAGAAGGCGGTCGAGGCGGCCATCAAGATCGTGGGACGGGACGAGCCAAAGCGCTCGTCCGACGTCAAGAACTGGGCCAGCATTCTCGACGAGGGCGCGCGGCTTCAGGCAGAGAAGCTGTCGCGCGCGTCCGGAGTCGCTGGACACGTCGCGCTCATGCCAGACGCGCACGTCGGCATTGGGGCGACGGTCGGCAGCGTCATCCCGACGTTCGAAGACACGATCATCCCAGCGGCGGTCGGCGTGGACATCGGCTGCGGCATGATGGCGGTCCGGACCGACCTCACAAAGGGGGACCTCCCCAGCGACATGCAGCCGCTGGTCCACCAGCTGACCAGGTCCATCCCAGCTGGAGTGGGCAAGAACCAGGGCGCCATCGACCGAAAGGCCGCAAAGTGGTTCGACGAGCACCCGATACCCGATGAATCGGTGTTCGAGGGAGGACGGCACCGGCGCGAGCCGATGACCGTGACTGCGAGGCGGCAGCTTGGCACGCTGGGGTCGGGTAACCACTTCGTCGAGGTCTGCCTAGATGAGGCCGATTCTGTGTGGATCGTCCTTCACTCGGGCTCGCGGGGCATCGGTAACCGGATCGCCCAGATATTCATCGACCGTGCGAAGGCCGAGAACGTGGAGAGGCTGGAGGACTCCGACCTGGCGCGGCTGACCGGGGAAGCGTTCCACGCCTATGTGCCTATGATGGAGTGGGCCCAGAGGTACGCCTACACGAACCGCGAGTTCATGATGGATGCTGCCGCTGATGATCTGGAGAGGTTCGTCAGAGCCTTCGATGTCCTCGACCGGATCAACTGCCACCACAACTTCGCTGCTCTGGAAGAGCACTTCGGGCAGCGGGTCTGGCTGACCCGAAAAGGCGCGATCAAGGCCGATGTCGGTGACCGAGGCATAATCCCCGGCTCGATGGGGGCCGCGACATACATAGTGGATGGGAAGGGCAACGCGGACTCGTACAACTCGTCGGCGCACGGGGCCGGCCGCATGTACAGCCGGTCAAAGGCGAGACGTGAGTTTACGACAGATTCGCTATCGTCGATGATGGAAGGCAAGGCGTGGAACAAGGACAACGCCAAGGCCCTGCTCGACGAGCATCCCGATGCCTACAAACCGATCGAGCAGGTGATGGAGGACCAGAAAGACCTGGTTACCCCGACCCACGTTCTGAGACAGATCGTCAACTATAAGGGCGCTTAGCCCCTCGCGCCGTGGCCGAGAGACCAGGCGGGAGGTTCCAACCCGTCAGACGGTGGTTCGAGTCCCCCCGGCGTCTCCATCGGGGGACCCGTCGGAGCTCACCACGAACGTAGGTCCAGATTCACCGTTCGCCCTGAGTAGTCCCGATGCCGCATCGGGACGTATCGAAGGGAGCTCGTCAAAGGGCGGCTCGGACCACACGACACGTCTTATGCAAAGCCCCATCGGGGAGAAGCTGTAGTGGCACAGCTCCTGCCCTCCAAACAGGCTTCTGCGGGTTCAAGTCCGGTCTCCCCGTCCAGCGTAATAAACGCACCGGCCGAAGCCGGTGCGTTCGCATTTCAACGGTACTAATGATACGTCTTAGAGGTGGAGTGTAAACCAAATGTGGGTCACTACTTCCGCTTGTATCCGTAGATGATCGCCCCGCGTTTCGTAATCGTTATCGGAAGATCGACCTACTCAGCGACCCGCTCGGCGACCGCCATCGAGTACTGCCTGCCGTATAGGTACGTCACTACCGCCTCGCGGTCCGGGAGCCGGTAATACGGCAGGTCCCACTGGTCCAGGTCGATGTCTTGAAAGTATTTGCCGACTAGCGCTGGTCCGCTCTCGGCGTTGAACGTCGTTGGCGCTCGCTCCTGTAGATAAGGTGAGAGCTCCGGGTCGTCGAATCGACTTGGCGCGCACGCCGCTAAAAGGCCGCCCGGCCGCAAAACACGATGACACTCGGCGATGACCGCGCCGGGGTCCGGAAGGTGGTACAGCATGTAGAGGGCCGCCGCGCTCTTGAAGGACTCGTCGGCAAATGGCAGCGACCTGGCGTCTCCGCGAGCCCGTGGATCTGGAGCGGCCTCAAGCATCGTTGGAGAAGCGTCGATACCGACGACTGGCACGCCCAGATCGGCCAACGGCCGCATTAGCCGACCCCTGCCGCAGCCGATGTCGAGCACCGGGCCAAGGTTCTCGGCTGCGATCCGACGGGCCACGTCTTCGTGGATGTCATCGCCGAACCGGTGCTCTCCGAACGCCGCCTGTAGGAACCGGTCGGGGTTCTCGTCGTAGTCAACTGGAAGCGGGCGAGCCTTGGGATCGACCATCGTGCCGGACGATGGATTCAGGCCGACTTCATGGCGTTGACCAGCTCCTGTACGGCATCGGCGGACCCTCGTAGGGCCGCGGCCTCGTCCTTCGTAAGGTCGAACTCGATTATCTTCTCGACCCCACCGGCACCGAGCTTGATGGGGACCCCGACGAAGAGACCGTCGATCCCGTACTCGCCCTCGAGGTAGGCAGTGCAGGGGAGCACCTGCTTCTTGTCGAAGAGAATGGCCTCTACCATCTGGGTGATGGCGGCTGAGGGCGCGTAGTACGCGCTTCCGGTCTTCAATAGATTGACGATTTCGGCCCCGCCGTCCCGCGTGCGTTGGACGATCTCCTCGAGTCGATTCTTCGGCAGCAGGCTTGCGACTGGGGTGCCGCCCACCAAAGTACTGCCGACGACCGGGACCATGGTGTCGCCGTGGCCGCCAAGCACCCACGCCGATACGGCCTCTACCGAGACATGCAGTTCCTCGGCCAGAAACGTCCTGAAGCGCGCGGTGTCCAGGATGCCGGCCATGCCTACCACCCGGTCCTTCGGAAACCCGCTGATCTCGTAGGCGCGCTGGGCCATCGCATCGAGTGGATTGGTGACGACTATCAAGATGCAGCCCGGAGATCGTTTGGCCGCCTCCTTGACCACGTCGGTCACGATCCTCATGTTGGTCAGCAGAAGGTCGTCGCGCGACATGCCCGGCTTCCGGGCGATGCCTGATGTGACGACCACGATGTCGGAGCCCGCTGTCTCCTCGTAGCCGTTAGTGCCGATGATCGACGCGTCGCTGCCCAGCACCGGCCCGGCTTCCAGCATGTCCAGGGCCCTGCCTTGCGGTAGTCCCTCAACTATGTCGACCAGCACCACGTCGGCGTACCCCTTGTCGAAGACCCGTTGCGCCGTCGTCGCACCGACGTTGCCTGCCCCAACGACCGTTACCTTGCTTCGCATCGGTTGTTTCTCCTGCTGAAAGCCGCTAATGTTCAGCGGATGAGTGCTTAGCCGTTACCACCCTTCAATACCTTCTTCAACAACAATGAGATGAGAATAGATACACCTGGAGTTAATAGAGCAGCGCCAAAGTGACGGATTGTGGCCATATCCAATGGCCATTCAGGAAGTCGTGAAATTCTTTCGTGTATTCGACTCAGTCTGTCCAACTTTTCCAGCTTCCTGATGCTCGCTTGGTCCTGTCTCAGTCGTCCAAGCACTGCATCAAGATCGTCTTTAAATTGGTCTGCAATCTTCTGCAGGTAGTCGGCTTTCCCCCGAAGCAAATGTGGTCGAAATGGAATCAACGGGCCAACAAACACAATCGGAGCCACGATCACATAAACAACTGCGGCTAGAGCACCTATCCACACCGCTGACCCTACACCGAGTATCTGAATGATTATAAACACCGTCCCAAGATTGACTCCCAAAATCGCGACGGTCCACTGGTTCTGGAGACTTAGCCTGGCCACCGGTTTGAGCCCTCCGACCTTGTCCGGATGCAGCGGATTGATAGAAATCTTTGCCGACTTCGCGTAGCTCGCCATGATCGCAACTCCTCCAAGCATCCGTACAACCAGGTGAGAAAGCACAAAATAGAACAAGCCTAATTGGACGAATAAATGCCACCACCCCAACATATTCAAGTTGGGGCTTATCGACATATGCTGTAGGCCACATTTTGCCGTGGTACTGCATTGAGAAGCCGTAATTCATGATGATAGCTGCAGCTGCCACTACAATTCCAATGGGCACACTCCAGCGATTCATTCGTTCGTAATATCTCTCCCAGCGTACGATGAACGCGTCAGCATCTTTCTGCTGCCAGACGGCGGTGCCATCTTTCGTGAGTCTGTTCATTACATCTGGTGGCAGGCGAGCTCCACGCAAGTAAATCACCAATAACGCCGGCAGACTCACGAGCAGTGTCATCATCATATTGACGTCGTGCAAGTACGGTAGGAGCAATTCGCCTCCAGAACCAACGAGCCGGTGGTCTAACACTATGCCTGCTATGATCGGCGGCACGTAGGTAAAGAGAGCCACCCCTAAGCCCGAATCCACCGAAGGAGGGCGTCGGGTTAGCGTCCTGAGGCGGCAAGAAGGTGCTCCTGTGTTTCTGGGATAATGGTTTTGTAGCAAAAAAACGGCCCCGGAAAAGGAGCACCCAATAGATGCTGCCACGCAACCACCCCGACCGGATCCAAATCACCTTCGACGACCGCCGCTTGGTGGCCAATGCCGGGCTGCTCCTTCCGGCCACCCTGGCGCGGCACCTCGGCCTGCCCGAACTCGTCCGGCAGCGCCTCGACCTGGGCGATGCCCCGGGGCGGGCGAACACGAGCGACAAGATGATGACGCTGGTGGCGTCTGCGCTGGCTGGGGGCGACTGCATTGACGACGCCGATGTGTTGCGCACCGGGGGGACGGCCTGCACCCTGGGCGGCACGGTCAAGGCGCCATCCACCCTGGGCACCTTCCTGCGCAGCTTCCGGTGGGGCCACGTCCGTCAACTCAACCGGGTGAGCCGCGAGTTGCTGGCCCGGGCTTGGCAGGCCGGGGCGGGACCCGGCGACGGGCCCCTGACCATTGACCTGGACTCCACCATCTGCGAGACCTACGGACTGGCCAAGGAGGGCGCCCGCCACCACGGCTATACCGGCAAGCGGGGCTACCACCCGCTGCCGGCCATCGCCGCCGGCACCGGAGACGTGCTGATGTCCCGGCTGCGCGAGGGCCGGGCCAACACCGCCCGCGGCGCCGCCCACTTCCTGCGGGAGACGGTGGGACGGGTGCGCTACGCCGGGGCCGACGGACGACTCACGCTACGGGCCGACAGCGGGTTCTACACTCATAGCGTGGTATCCGTCTGCCGCAAGATGGATGTCCGCTTCTCCATCACCATCCGCCAGCACAAAAGCCTGCACAATCTCATCGAGGCGATACCCGAAGATGCCTGGACGCCGATTCCTTACTGGATGGACGGTGCCGCCGATGTGGCCGAGACCACCTGCACCCCCTTCCAGGCCGAGGCGGACGCCGCGCCGGTACGGCTCATCGTCCGGCGGGTGAAGCCGACGCCCGGTTCCCAACTGGCCCTCTTCGCCAAATACAGCTATCATGGCTTCATCACCGACCGGGACGGGGAGTTGCTCGAACTGGAGGCTGACCATCGCCGCCACGCCGAGATCGAGAATGCCGTGGTAGGGATGTCTCGCCATAAATCGTGTGTTGCAAATGTTTCCAGCACAACATGCGAAGGTCTCGCATGATCGTGCGCCACAACTGCGGCAACGGAGGTCTGAGATGGGACGCGTTGAAATACTGATGCCCATCCTCGCCTCTGCTGGCAGCTGGAGTTCGTCTAAAATGGACTGCGAAGGAATCAGGATCATCCCTAGTGTGGGGATCAATGCGAGTCACAGTCTTCCTGATCTCCACCAAACCCTGACCGTAATCAAAGCATTCTGCTGTCAACAAATCCTGCATCGCTGCTGCGAATGATTCGATTCGTCGTTTGGCTGCTGGAGAGAGTGCGTTCGCCTGGGCCATACCACGATCTGAACCCCTCATGGCCCCCGTTTCGTCCACAGGGAAGTATTCGATGTTCCCTCCAGCACCTGGAATGCCAATTGACCCAAGTGTAATTTGGACATGGCGGATTTTCATGCAAGTCGCTTCAGTGCGAAGATATTACCAAGATAGTGGGGTAGCCCACCCTAGGTTCTTTATCGGCCCGACACCCCGGGATGGCAGGTTGTTGCAATGATGTGGATGGACTACTTGGTTCACAGCCCCTTCGAACTGAAGCCTACTTCTGCAGAAACTCCTCCATCCACCTCTCCGCTTCTCCTCTGATTGCCCCCTCAAACATCTTCGCCAAGAATGGTAGCTTGACATCGAGGTCGACTGCCGTATCAGTCACCGTCAACGTGCCCTTGATGCTCATGCCGCGGGCACGGAAAGAGACGCGTGCTTGGTCGCCATCCCAGGAGTGTCGAACGTCCGACACTGCGTCGCCGAATTGGGCCAGCAGCCCCGGTATCTCGCTCTCCAGCCTGTCTTTCAGCTCTTGCTTTGGGAGGTTATGAGTCCCTGAGACTCTCATGGCGAGGTTTCCCCTAGGAGGGCGGGTTTGAAACCCGCCCCTACGACACGTCTCCGTATGTCTGCCAACGAGATTCCAGCGCGGCGTCCTCGACGGTGGACATCACGTAGTCGCCGAATTCGTCGCCGGTCGCGCCGTCACTTCGCCCGGTCACGGCCACTTTCTTGTCATACATCGCGCATATGTCGAGGGCCTTGTGCAGCCTGGCACCCTGGTCTGCGAAGCTGATGTGTTCCAGCAGCATCGCACTCGCTCTCAGCAGGCTACTGGGGTCTGCGTATTGCGCCCGCCCTTCGTCGACCATCCTAGGTGCGCTTCCGTGGATTGCTTCGAACATCGCATACGACTTTCCCAGGTTGGCGCTACCCGCGGTCCCGACACCCCCTTGGATCTCGGCGGCCTCGTCTGTGAGGATGTCGCCGTACAGGTTTGGCAGGACTAGGACCTGGAACTGGCTGCGGCGTTTCACATCCAGGAGCTTGGCCGTCATTATGTCGATATACCAGCCGTCCCACTCGATCCCCGGATACCTCTCCGAGACCTTGCGGGCTGTTTCAAGAAATTTACCGTCCGTCGTTTTGACGATGTTCGCCTTGGTAACCACCGTGACCCGTGTCTTACCCGTGCGCTTGGCGTGCGCAAAGGCGGCTTCGATGATCCGCTCGGACCCCTGGCTTGTGATGATGCGGAAGTCTATGGCCAGGTCGGGTGTCACATCGATCCCCTGGCTGCCGACGGCGTAGAGGTCCTCGGTATTCTCGCGGAAAAACGTCCAATCGATGTCGTCTTTCGGTATCCGCACCGGCCGCACATTGGCGAAAAGGTCCAGCTCTTTGCGCATCGAGACGTTGGCGCTCTCCAGGTTCGGCCATCCGTCTCCACGCTCGGGGGTGTGGGTCGGCCCTTTGAGGGTGACATGACACTCTTTGATATGGGCCAGGATGTCATCGGGAATCGACTTCATCTGGGCGGCACGGTTCTCGATGGTCAGTCCGTCGATGGTCTTGAGGTGGATCTTTCCGGTAGACACCTGCTCACTGAGCAGGCGTTTCAGGACGCGAAGCGTGGCGGCGCTAATCGCCGGCCCGATCCCGTCGCCGCCGATGAGCCCGATAACGATCGGCTCGATGGTTGCGTAGTCGGTCCAGTCGCTCTCTCGCCGCAAACGCTCGACCCTTTCGAGCTGCTGCTCGAGCACTATCCCGAAGTGGTCTTTCGCGGCTTCTATCGCTTTCGAGTCGACCAAAGCTTGTTCCTTCCTGCTGGCGACAAACGACCAGTCGGATGAGATCATCCAGAGCGTTCTCGCGGTCGATCAGTCGCCGATTATCGCGAGCATGTCACCCTTGGCGACTGCTGAGCCGATCTCGAATGGGAGTGCCTTGACGTTGCCCGAGGTCGGTGAAGGCAGCGAGTTCTCCATCTTCATCGCTTCGAGGACTACCAACGTATCGCCGGCCTCGACATGCTGGCCGACCTCGGCAGCATATCTTAGGACAAGCCCGGGCATCGGGGCCAGTATGGTCGTGTCGTGAGGTCCCACGGACAGCGTCTGGGGTTGGATGGCGTCTTTCGACGGCGTGTCTGACCCCGAGGGGGGTCGCTCGACGACAACGGCCCCGTCTTGCGACCGGCTCGATGCGTCCAGCGGGTCCACCTCCACTCGATACTTTTCGCCCTCGACGTAGACGTCGAAAGCTCGTGTCCTGGGACTCTTTCGTGCCCCCGGCCCTTTCGGTGCCGGCGCCTTCGCCTGGACTGGCCCCACATTCGTCGCCGGCTTCATTTCGTCGGGTACCGGCTCCAGACCATGTTTGATACGCAGGAACCTCAGACCTGTCGTGGGATACAGCGCATAGGTCAGGATATCGTCCATGTCCGTGGAGATATCTTTTACGTCCTCGGCGGCTTGCTCGAGCTCGGGCTCGATCATATCGCCGGGGCGGATCGATATGGGAGTCTGGCCCCGCTCATACCCTTCGAGGGCCAGCTTGACTACCTGAGGGTCCGGGTCCGCCGGAGGGCGTCCGTACAGGCCGTAGGCGTAGTCCTTGACCTGGCTGCTGATCATCTTGTATCGGCCGAACAGCACGTTGCTGACCGCCTGAGAGCCCACTATCTGGCTCGTCGGGGTGACCAGCGGAGGGTAGCCCAGTTCTTTCCTGGTGCGCGGGACCTCCTCCAAGACCTCGCCAAGCCTGTCCAACGCGTCCGCCTCTTTGAGCTGGGAGGTCAGATTGCTTACCATTCCTCCCGGGATCTGGTGACTCAGGACTCTCGCGTCAATGACCGAGGTCTGCGGGCTCTCGAGGTGTTCCTGATATTTTGGCAGAACAGACTCCAGGTAGTCGCCCAGCTTAAGCAGCTTGTCGAGGTCGAGCCCCGTGTCTCTGTCTGTCCCTCTCAAGGCCGTGGCTAGAGATTCGACGGCCGGCTGTGCGGTCCTGAGTGCCAGGGGCGCCAGGCAGGCGTCCACCGCGTCGACACCCGCGTCTATGGCCTTCAAGCAGCTCATCGATGCCATGCCGCTGGTGTAGTGCGTATGGAGCTGAAGCGGGACCTTCGAGATACGCTTCAACGCGGTAAACAGCTCGAAGGCATCGTAGGGCGCAAGAAGCCCGGCCATGTCTTTGATGCATAGGCTATCTGCGCCGAAGTCCTGAAACAGCTCCGCTTTGCCGACGTAATAGTCCAGATCGTATATCGGCCCGCCAAGCCGTCCCTCCTCTGTGACCGAATAGCAAATGACCATCTGGAGGTGCTTGCCGGCCTTTTTGATGGCTTTAGCCGATTCTTCGAGGTTGCGCCCGTCGTTTAGCGCGTCGAACACACGGAAGATGTCGATTCCGGCATCCGAGGCCCGCTCGACAAACGCATTCACGACGTCGTCGGCATAGTTGCGGTATCCGACCAGCGACTGGCCGCGAAGGAGCATCATCAGGGGGGTGTTCGGGATAAGACGCTTGAATGTCCGAAGCCGCTCCCACGGGTCCTCCGCGAGGAAACGGGTAGTGACGTCAAACGTGGCTCCGCCCCAGACCTCCATCGAGTGGAAGCCGACGTCGTCCATCGCGGCGGCGATCGGCTCCATGTCCGCAGTACGCAGCCGCGTCGCCATCAAGCTCTGGTGGCCGTCCCTGAAAGTGGTATCGGTGATCTTGACCGGGTTTGTCGCCATCTGGGGTGTTTGTGTGACCTAGGGCAAAGGTCGTGCTACCGGCAGACTAGTTCGGAGAGATTGAGGCTTGAAAATTGGCTTCCACGCAGGGCGGTCCCAAGTCCATGGGCGGTAAGGACCCCCGTCGCGCATGGTCTCCCAGGTCGCCGTCTTCCATCGGCTGAGGCTCGTGTCCTGCTTTCGACCAGACACGCGCCGCTCTTCATTCAAAAACGCCTGGACCGCCGCCGTGACCGCGGCCAGACGTTTCCGGTCCCTTGCGTCACCGTCAGACTGTTCTTTGCTCAGAGAGGGATGCTCCCGTGTTTCTTGGGTGGCAGGGTCTCACGCTTGTTGGCCAGCATCTCCAACGCCCGGATGATCTTGGGTCTGGTCTCCGCCGGGTCGATGACATCGTCGATCAGCCCCCGAGCGGCTGCGATGTAGGGGTTCATGAGCTGGTCGCGGTAGTCCTGCACCAGCTTCTCTCGGAGCTCTGTCGGCCGGTCCGACTCTTTCAGCTCTTTTCGGTGGATGACGTTGACCGCGCCCTCTGCGCCCATTACGGCGACCTCCCCGGTCGGCCACGAGTAGTTGACGTCGCCCTTCAGGTTCTTGCTGCTCATCACGATGTAAGCGCCGCCGTATGCCTTTCGCGTGAGAACGCTGATTTTCGGCACCGTCGCCTCGGCATAAGCGTAGATAAGCTTGGCGCCGTGCCGGATGATGCCGCCATGCTCCTGGGACGTGCCGGGTAAGAAGCCGGGGACGTCGACGAACGTCACCAGCGGGACATTAAAGGCGTCGCAGAACCGGACGAACCGGGCGGCCTTCACGGACGCGTTGATGTCCAGTACCCCAGCCAGCCAGTTAGGCTGCTGGGCAACGATGCCGACCGGCCGCCCTCCCATCCTCGCAAAGCCCACGAGGATGTTGCGAGCGTAGAGCTCGTGTACCTCCATGAGGTCGCCGTCGTCCACCACTCGATGCAAGACGTCCAGCATGTCGTAGGGTTGGTTCGCGTCGTCGGGGACGATGTCGGTCAGGCCCTCGTCCGTACGGCCTGGGTCATCCGTTCCCTGTCCGCGTGGCGGCTCCTCTGTGTTGTTCTGGGGCAGGAAGCCCAGCAGACGCCGGACCTGGTCGAGGCACTCCTGTTCAGTTTCGATGGCAAAGTGCGCGACCCCGCTCTTCGTCGCGTGACTGGTCGCTCCACCGAGGTCCTCGTGGCTCACATCCTCACTGGTCACAGCCCTCACAACGTCGGGGCCTGTAATGTACATCTGGCCGACGCCTTCCACCATGAACACGAAGTCGGTAAGCGCAGGTGAATAGGTGCCGCCTCCGGCAGCCGGACCGAGGATCGCCGAGATCTGGGGAATCACCCCGGAGGCCCTAGTGTTTCGCAGGAAGATGGCGCTGTAGCCTGCCAGGCTGTCGACCCCGTCCTGTATTCTGGCGCCGCCCGTGTCGACAAGGCCTATCATCGGAGCGCCGGTGTTGAGGGCGTGGTCCATCACCTTACATATCTTCTGGGACACGGTGTCGGACAGGCTCCCCCCCAGGACCGTGAAGTCCTGAGAGTAGACGAACGCCAGACGGCCGTTCACCTTTCCGTAGCCAGTGACGACCGCATCCCCGAAGAGCTTCTTGTCGTCCGGCTCCTTGTCGGCCGAGTAGGGGAGCGCGAACGGGTCGAGCTCCTCGAAGGTCCCCTCGTCCAAGAGAAGCGCTATGCGCTCGCGCGCCGTCAGCTTTCCTCTCTCGTGCTGTGCCTCGATGCGCTTGAGGCCGCCGCCAAGAAGGGACTTCTCTTTCCGCTGGCGCAACTCTTCGTGCTTGTCGTGTACCTTTCGGCGCACTACCATGATTGAATTCGTCTCAGACCTCGTGGAATAATGCACTCAAGTTATCAGATTACACGGGAAGGTAGCAAGAACAGCCGGGCTACGCACGGCCGTCTCGAAGCTACGAAAGAGGTCCTTCGACGAGCGCAGGACGAACGGGTGTGTGAACTTGCGTTCGTGGTGAGTTCCGACAGGAGTCGCCCCGATGCCGCATCGGGGGACTTGTCGAACCACGGGTCAGCAGAGCGAAGCATTCAAATGGAACTGCCCTGTGGGCAATAAGGTCTGAGTACTGCCGTTGCGAGGTTGCCGTGGACCTGCAGGCGCGTCCCAAGGGCGAGACGACGATAGGCGGGAGCTCGTTTGTGTGGGGCTCACGTACCTATGTCATGGGCGTGATCAACGTGACGCCCGACTCGTTCTCCGGTGACGGACTGGGGTCCGACGCCGATTCGGCCCTGCGGCAGGCGCTCAGTTTCCAGGAGTGGGGCGCCGACGTCGTGGACGTAGGCGGAGAGTCGACCCGCCCGCCTTCGATATACGAGGGCGCGAAGCCTGTCTCGCCGGACGAGGAGCTGTCGCGAGTGATTCCCGCCATCAATGCGATGTCGGGGACGCTCCGCATCCCCATTAGCATCGACACGTACAGGGCCAGCGTCGCTCGAGAAGCCATAGCTGCGGGTGCGTCCATGATAAACGACGTTTGGGCACTCCAGCGAGACCCTGATATCGCTGGCGTCGCCTCGGAGACCGGAGTACCCGTTGTGCTGATGCACAACCAGGAGGGCACCGAATACAATGACCTTGTCACGGACGTTATCGACGGGCTTCGAGGCCGAGTCGAGAGGGCACTGCAGGCGGGCATTGACCTCGAACAAATCATCGTTGACCCGGGGATCGGATTCGGCAAGACGGCCGAGCAGAACCTCGAGATACTCCGCCGGCTGGAGGAGTTCGGCCGGCTCGGGCGGGCGCTCCTGGTCGGCACGTCGCGCAAGTCGACCATCGGCTACGTCTTGGACCTGCCGGTCGACGAACGGCTGGAGGGCACGGCGGCCACGGTGGCGCTGTCGATTGCCGGTGGCGCGGATATCGTTCGGGTCCATGACGTGAAAGAGATGGTCAGGGTCGTCCGTATGAGCGACGCGGTAGTCCGCGGGTGGAGGAAGGACTGATGCTCGGCGAGGTCTATCTGGGACTAGGGTCGAATCTCGGGGACCGCCGGCTCAACATCACGGAGGCCGTGGACCGACTTCGGCATGTGTTCAACGAGGTAGCCGTTTCAAGCTTCTACGAGACTACGCCGCAGGGATTCGGAGGCCAGCCGGCGTTCTTAAATGGGGCTTGCCGGATCTGGACTCGGCTTGACCCATTCGAACTTCTGCAAAACCTAAGGCAGATTCAGTCTGTTTTGGGGCGTCGGCCAGCCTTTGTGAATGGCCCCCGTACCCTGGATATCGATATACTGTTGTACGGGTCGTTGGTGCTGGAGTTGCCCGGCCTCACCATTCCGCATCCACGGATGTCCGAGCGGGAGTTTGTCCTCGCACCCCTCGCGGAGATCGCTCCGGGCGTCCGTCATCCCGTCCTCAAGGAGACCGTTCGCTCGTTGCTGCTGCGCCTGCGGGAGTCTGAAGGTGCAAATGCAGCGGTCCGTCTGCCAGATGTGAGTGTAGTCCGCTAGGTCCGCATAGCGGGTGGTAGCAGATTGGGGATGGTGTCCTCGATCGGGTAGGTCTCGTCGCAAGAGTTACAGTGCAGGCTGCCCTCTACCACCTCGTCGCCGTTCTCCTTGGTAACGGTCAAGGTCAGGTCGCCTTTGCAGACGGGACAGGCGAGAATGTCCATCAGGTCTTTCTTCATGATATTTCTCCTAGCCCTGGGATAGGGCCGTCTCGAACAGCACTTTCAACAGGTCGGATAGCAAGAAAACGATCAACCCCAGGATAACGAGGGCGTTGTAGCCCGAAGCAAGACGGCCCACCCTGCGAAGCCCTGTCACGGCCGGTTGGTCTGGCTCCCGGTACAGCTCCAGCACCTGGTTGCGTCTCCTCTGCTCCCGCACCAGCAGGAACATCCAGACCGACAGGGCTGACTTGACCCCGAGTGTAATCGTATAGGACGCGTCGACGCCCGCGGTCAGCCGGTCGAAGGCTAGGATTACGCCCGTTGCCACCAGGACGACGATGCATGTGTTTACAAGAGTCCGGAACTCAGTTGCGGCAACGACGGTCAGCGCTCTTGGAGATTCCGGGGCCTTTCGAAGCGCTGGGCGAAGCACCAGGAGGTAGAACAGGCTGCCACCGACCCAGGCGGCAGCCGACACCAGGTGAAGCCATCTTACTACCAGCAGGAGGACATCGCCGACGCTCATAAGATTGGCCTGGCTCCCTGCTTACCGTGGTGACCCGCCAATACCCCATTCCGCCGGCCCCTAATGATACCTTATCCGAAACTGGGTGCTGAAGCACCCTTTCGACCATCCCCCTGGCCCCCTTCCTGGACAGGAAGGGGGAAGAATAGGGAACTGGGGGACACCCCCAGGCCCCCGCCAAAGGGATCTGTACAAGAAGTGTCGAGTGGTCCGAGCCGCCCTTCGACGAGCTCAGGGGGAACGGTGAACCTGAAGCTACGTTCGTGGTGAGCCTGTCGAACCACGGTCCCGGTTGCTACTTTAGGTGCAAAGCCCCGCCAAAGGGGGAGTCCCTTCTGGACTCCCCCTTTGACTGGCATGCCAGCGATGACCAATAGCCTCGGGCGCGATGTGGTTGCACTCGTATGGTCCGAACGAGGACTCCTGTCAGAAGGAGCACTCTGCGGCGTGGTGGCGATCGGCGGACATCTGCACGTGGAGGTTGCGGGAGGCTGCGTCCTGGCTGGTAGTGGCCAGGACACATGCGAATCCACCTACTGGATAAGTCCGTGCTCCTGGAGCAACTCTTGAATCTTCTCGGTTGTGAGCACGCCTGTCCAGGCGCGCGCTATCTCGTGGTCTTTGTCTATGAAAACGGTGTGAGGGGGAACGATCAACCTATAGGCCAGGCCTACCTTCAGATCCGGGTCGATAAGCACCGGATACGTGACGCCCTGTTCATCGATAAACACCTGTCCATCTTCCGCCGTATCGAAGCTGGGAATCTGTATCCCTAGGAACTGGACGCCGTCTGCCTTGTGGGTTTGGAACGCCGCCTCTATGTGGGGAATCTCCAGGCGACACGGGGGGCATGAGGGATACCAGAAGTTGAGTACGACAGGCTGCCCTTCGAACTGGGAAAGACTCACGAGCTCGCCCCTGGCGTAGTCCTGATTACGTAGCGCCTCCAGCTCAAAGTCCGGCGCGGGGTTGCGTTCCTCTTTGTCGCTTGAACACGCTGTAGCTCCTAGCGCGATGGCTAGGACGAGCATCAGTAACCCGGCCGCGTATGAGCCAGACTTACTGGAATCTGTTCGGGAGTAACTTCTTAGCATATTCTCGATTCTGGTGCTCGTTGACTCTGCGCCATCGTTCGGCTCCGTGTGGCAGAGACGCGATCCATTGTAGCAGGATTCTGCCGAGCTACTCCGTGGTTTCCCCCTCTTCCATGAGGGTTTCGGCGTGCTGCATTAGCACCTCGGCCCTGTCGCGAGGGACCTTTCTGCTGTCCAGGTATTCCTTTAGAGTCTGTCGCGGCTCTAGAGCTTGTGAGTAGTCCTGCCCCAGGCGAGTCCGGGTCTGCTCGGCGACCTCCTTCGTCACTGAGGCCACGATGTGGGCCCCTTCGAGCGCTGCCCTGATCTCCGCGTCACGTAGGTGGCCCTCAAGTTCGCCAGGTACCTGTATGAGCACTCTGACGACGGCCTCCTCGACATCACTATTCTCGATAGACCTGACCACCGTGCCGGTCGGGTCCAGGTCTCCCCGGGGGACCTCAACCGAGACGGTCGTGAACTTTCTGGCGTCCACCTTCTTGACCGCGAAGTCCCTTACCCTTGCCCCTGGGGGACCGCTCGGGTCCAGATCGATCACGCAGAAGCCTTTCTCGTCCTTCTCTTCGCCGAAGTCGATGCGCTGCAGGCTTCCTGAATATACTACGTACGGGTCGCGTCCCAGGATTTGGTGTCGGTGTATATGACCTAACGCCACATAGTCGAACTGAGGCAACGAGACTGCGCTTTTCAGCAGGACGTGGTCACGGCCGAGCATCATCGACTGCTCGGAGCCGGTCGTTGCCTGGCTTATGGACACATGCCCCGCAAACAGAGCGGGCACGCCGTCGTCCAGGGAGTCGTGCTGCACTCGGATGAGCTCCGTCAGGCTACTCTGTATCGACTCGTTGATCTCCTCTGGGGTGAGGCCGCGAGTCTCGTCTCGCGTCAGAAACGAACTACGCCTGATCCAGGGGAGGGCGACGATTTGGACCGGCCCGTCGGCTGTGGGAATGCGGTGAGTGCCTAGAGTGTCGGCCGTGTAGACGTTGGGCACTTCCAGCGTACGAAAGATCTCGAGAGCGGTCGCCCGGCTGGTAATGTGCGGCATGTCGTGGTTGCCCATAAGGAGGAAGACGGGGATGTCCTCCGAGGACAACCTGGCGACCCGCTTGGCGAACTCCCGTTGATGGGTCTGGCTGGGGTCGCGGCTCTTGTAGGCGTCTCCGCAGAACAGCACGAGGTCGATACTCGTGTCCACGGCGTACGAGACTACCTCGTCGAGAGTCGACAGAAAATCGACCAAGCGGGTCGAGAGGCCGGTATCCGGGTCGGTCCGGCCGTAGTTCTCGACCCCTATGTGTGCGTCGCTAAAGTGGAGGATACGCATGTGGAGTACTAGCGCCGAAACTTAGCCAAGGTTTCCAAACCTCCAGCTCGTCCTTGACAGCAGTTGCTCTGGACCGCCGTATCAGCGCTCCGTGGAGACGTATACTGCTACAGGCTCGCTCTTCCCTTTCAGCTCTAGCTCGCGTCTTTCCACCTGTTCGGTGTTCAACCCGGCGGCCGTACAAGTGGTCTCACTGATCAGGACTTCTCCTTGTCCGGCATTGGAGGAAAGCCGCGCTGCGGTGTTGGGCGCGTCGCCGAGCACGGTGATATCGGTCGTGCCATCTTGTGACCCGACCGAACCGAGAAATGCTACCCCGGTGTGAACGGCCGCTCCCAGCGGGATCCATGGGCCATCTGGATCGCTGTGGCCCGTGACACGTAGAATTTCTTGAGAGGCTTCTACTGCACGCAAGGCATGCTGGCCTCCGGCGAATCCCGGGACGTAAATGCCAGCCGCCTGGTCGCCAATCAACTTGTCAATCAGGGCGTCGGACTTGATTAGTACATTGGACACGGCCTTGTAAAACCTGTCGATCAGTGCGCCGAACTCAGAGGGACTCATGCCCTCTGCCAGGGTAGTAGAGCCGCGCACGTCGGCAAAAAGCAGCGACATTTCAATCTCGACGCCGCCCTGGTATTGGTCAGCGAAGTTCTCGCAGGAGTTGCATAGGCGTGGATTAAGCCTCGACCGGCGCTTGTCATAGAACAGCTTCATAAGCGTTCCGCCGACGCCTTCGAAGGGAGCGTTACAAAACCTGCAACGTGGATTAGAGGGCAGGACGCCGAACAAGTGCCGACGGCGGAACTCCTTGATCTCCCGTCCGCTGATCATGAACCTGCGCCACATATCTTGAACCAATCGTTCGTGTTCGGATTTCTCCGTCATGGATCAGCTTCCTCGCGTGATGGTGAGCATTCTATGTTACATCACTGATTGAACTGCACCGAGGCACTAGGCCTCCAGCCGGCTCTTGAGCTCCGGGACCACGTCCGTGATGGGTACTCGTACCTGGGCCATGGTGTCACGCTCTCGGATGGTGACGGCCTTGTCGTCCAGCGAATCGAAGTCGACGGTCACGCATAGGGGCGTGCCGATCTCGTCCTGGCGGCGGTACCGCCTCCCGATGCTCTGGGCGTCGTCGTACTGGATCAGCCCTCGCGCGGCGTCAGAGCCGCGGACGAGGTCGTGGACCTCGCGGGCCAGCGGCACGAGGCGCTCGTTGCGGCTGAGGGGGAGCACAGCGACCTTTACCGGCGCGAGGGCAGGGTGGAGCCTCAGCACCACTCGCCGCTCGGTCTTGCCGGAGGCGGTCGGCGCCTCCTCCTCGGTGTAGGAGTCGACCAGTAATGTCATCACCGCTCGGTCCACTCCGAACGTTGGCTCTATGACGTACGGTGTTAGGTGCTCGCCGGACTCCTCGTCGAAGTACGTGAGGGCCTCGCCGCTGTGCTCTGAGTGTGCCTTGAGATCGTAGTCCGTCCGGTTGGCGACGCCGTTGATCTCGCCCCAACCCCAAGGAAATTGATACTCGATGTCACTCGTAGCCTTGGAGTAGTGGGCGAGCTCGTTCGGTTCGTGTTCCCGTAGCCTGAGCCTATCCTTGTCGACGCCCAGGCCTGTGTACCATTGCATCGACTCCTCGAGCCACTTCTGGTGCCACTCGTCGTCTTCGCCCGGCTTCACGAAGTACTCCAGCTCCATGATCTCGAACTCGCGCGTCCGAAAGATGAAGTTACCGGTGGTGATCTCGTTGCGGAAGGCCTTGCCTATCTGGGCGATGCCGAACGGGAGTTTGCGTCGGGTCGCCGTCACTACGTTGTTGAAGTTGACGAAGATGCCCTGAGCGGTCTCCGGGCGGAGGTAGGTTACGCTGGCGTCGTCCTCAACCGGTCCCATGAACGTCTTGAACATCAGGTTGAACATGCGAGAGTCGGTGAGTTCGCCTCCGCAGTCAGGGCATTTGGCCTCCTCTAGCTGGTCCTCTCGCCAGCGCTTGTGACAGTCCTTGCACTCGACGAGCGGGTCGGTAAAGCTGTCCACGTGGCCGCTAGCCCGCCAGACGTCGGGGTGCATGAGGATCGAGGCGTCGAGGCCGACCATGTCGTCGCGGCCCCAAACCATGGCGCGCCACCAGGCGTCCTTGACGTTGTTCTTGAGCTCGACGCCAAGTGGGCCGTAGTCCCAGGTGCTCCCGAGACCGCCGTATATCTCGCTGCTCTGGAAGATGAAGCCTCTGCGCTTGCAGAGGGAAGTGATTGTGTTTAGGTCTGTTGTCGCTGCGGTCTCTGTCATCTACACTTCTCGCATCCTGGGATTCCCCCTTATCCTAGCCTTCTCCCTCCAGGGAGAAGGGATAGGAGCGCTCCGGGACTATCCCATGTTCGGTTCGCATCGCGGACAAAGCTTGCTCACCACGAACGGCTGTAGGATATCAGGCCGTCAAAAGTTAGCAACTCAGGCTACAGAAGTCAAAGCGAGACGGCGAGTACCGTTACTGGGAGACGCGTTTTGAAAAGTGTCCCATTCTGTCTCATTGTGTCTCATTTAGCTGTAGCGATGTGGAACTCTGGTGCACAGAGTGAGACACTTTGCGTTCACGGTCCTCATATCTATTATACAGAACAGGTGTTCTGCGTTCAAGGGCACTCATGTGTGGTTGCCGGCCGAGTGTTCCTTATCGAAGAAACAGCGGAGCGAAGACGAGGGCGACGATGGACATGAGCTTGATGAGGATGTTGAGCGATGGGCCTGATGTGTCCTTGAAAGGGTCGCCGACTGTGTCGCCGACGACCGCGGCGGCATGCTGCTGTGAACCCTTGCCTCCCATGTGGCCGGCCTCGATGTACTTCTTGGCATTGTCCCATGCGCCACCGGCGTTGGCCATCATAATGGCGAGCAGGAATCCGGTGGCGATCGAGCCGATGAGAAGCCCTCCAAGGGCCTCCGGCCCGAGGATGGCGCCGACGGCTATGGGCGCAATTACCGCGAGCACGCCCGGCAGCACCATCTCTCGCATCGCGCCTCTGGTGCTGATATCCACCGCGCGGGCGTAGTCGGCCGGAGCGGTGCCCTCCAATAGGCCGGCTATCTCCCGGAACTGGCGCCTTACCTCGGTTACCATCGCGTTGGCCGCTCGGCCGACGGCCTGCATGGTGAGGGCGGCGAACAGGAACGGCATCATGCTGCCCAACATGAGCCCCATGAGCACATTGGTGTCCCGTAGGTCGAATACGTCGACCTTTGCGACCTGGGAGTATGCCGCCATGAGCGCCAGTGCGGTCAGCACAGCCGAGCCGATAGCGAAGCCCTTGCCGGTGGCCGCGGTGGTGTTCCCCAGTGAGTCGAGAGCATCCGTCCGCTCTCTCACCTCAGGACCCATATGTGCCTGCTCGGCGATGCCACCTGCGTTGTCGGCGACCGGCCCGTAGGCGTCGGTGGCCAGTGTGATGCCCAGGGTCGAGAGCATCCCGACGGCCGCCAGGGCCACGCCATATGTGCCGGCAAGCTCGTTCGCCGCCCACATGGCGACCACGACAACTACACCCGGGATAAGCGTGCTCAGCATTCCCAGGCCGACGCCTGCGATGATAACGGTCGCGGGACCGGTCTCCGCCTGAGCGGCGATGTTCCTTGTGAACGGGAACTCGTAGGATGTGTAGACCTCAGACGAGGTGCCAATGATCTGGCCGGCGACTAACCCCACCACGATCACCCAGAACAGGTCGAACGGCAGATCGAGCATCGAGATGGCCACCCCGGAGCCGATAAGGACGAGGGCCCCGGCGCCGAGGATTCCCGTCCTCAGCGACCACAGCAAGCGTCCCATAGTTGCGCCCTCTCCGGTGCGCACCAGGAACGTGCCGAGAATCGAGGCGAATATACCGATCGCGGCCACGATAATCGGCAACATGAACCAGTCCGAGTCGAAGTTGGCCGCCGTGTCCGAGATATCGACCTTGTTCAACGTCAGGGTCGCGGCTGCTGCGGCGGCGAGGGCGATCGTGGCGATTATGGAGCCCACGTAGGACTCGAAAAGGTCGGCCCCCATGCCCGCGACGTCGCCCACGTTGTCGCCGACGTTGTCAGCGATGGTCGCCGGGTTACGGGGATCGTCCTCCGGGATTCCCGCCTCTATCTTGCCGACCAGGTCCGCACCGACGTCGGCAGCTTTAGTAAAGATGCCCCCTCCGACCCTGGCGAACAGGGCGATGGACGAGGCCCCGAAGCCGAAGCCGGCGATTATGCTGATGTCCTTGAAGACCCAATACGCGATAGTGATGCCCAGGAGGCCAATCCCGACCACCGATACGCCCATGACGGTCCCGCTGTTGAAGGCGACGCGAAGGGCAGGGTTCAGCCCCTGTTGGGCCTTGACTACCGTGCGCGAGTTCGCCCTGACGGCGATGCTCATGCCGATAAACCCCGCGAGCGCGGAGCCGACCGCGCCGGCAAGGTACGCGATGGCCGTGGACGGGACCGAGCGATCGGTGCCCACCTTGTCGAGGACGTCGAAGTCTATGAAAACCGCCAGTACTATGAACATCAGAACTACGAAGATGGCCAACATCCGGTACTCTCGCGTGAGGAAGGCCGTCGATCCTTGTTGAATCGCGCGGCCGATGAACTGGACGGTCTCGCTACCGCGGTCCTGCCGTAGGATGTTGACGGTCAGTATGGATGCGAAGCCAAGGCCGACGAGTCCAGCGGCGATTGCTATGTAGATAATGGTCACGTGAAGTCTCCGTAAAAAGGCCTCCCCAGAGCGGGAAGACCTGTATTCAAGAGGTGGTGCGGGCGCGATGAGGGAAAGCTACCACTTCTGAGGTGTACGGTCAAGTTGTGGCGGGTTCGTCGGTCCCGGCTTCAGTTACCGTTGGACCGGACTGCTGACCGCCTCTGACGCCGGCTAGCCTTTTCTCAAGGCGATGTTGGCCTAGCGCAACCGTGAGGTCGCCCCTGGTGCGCTCCAGGATGCCTCTAACCATGTCGGTGCTTCGCCTCAGCCGCCGCGTCACCGCGTCGGGAAAGTCCATCGATACCAGGATGGTATAGATCTCGTCCATGACCTCCAGGAGCTCCTCACATCGGGTGAGGTCGTTCTTGCGGAGCGAGTCGAGGATGAAGCGGCGGAGCTCGCCGACGGCCTCCGCCAGGCCGTTCATGTACGGCGCCGCGCCGATGCCGAGGTCCTCCGGTCCCACAAGGTCCGTGCCCTCCACGAACGACAGGGTCGCGCTGGCCTCTGCATACTCCTTTTGGGCGTCCTCGACGTAGCCCGCGTAGTAGACGTTGGGGTGGTCCTTCAGTGTCGTTTCGATCTCGGCTGCCAGCTCGGAGACCTCCGTGAGAAGCCGACGTGCCTTTTCGAACTCGCCCCTATGTGTCGCCCTGATGGAGTTGGCCGAGTTGCGCACGATCTCTCTCGACAGCCTCAACGCCTGCTCCCGGACATCGTGGGTCTGTCTGAAGCTGGCCTCGGCGGTCTCGGCGATCTCTCTCAGACCGACGTTTTGGTCCTCATCTTGCATTGTCTTCTTCCTTGGAACCGGCTTCCTCGATTGCTTGAACGAAGGAGCGGGCGGCCTGTTCTGGGTCGTCGGCAAGGGTCAGAGGGCTGGCGACACAAACAGAGTCCGCGCCGGCACGTACAACCTCGCCCGCGTTGTGGAGATCGATTCCTCCGAAAGCCACGACGGACTGAAAGGCGGTAGCCTTGGCCGCGCTCACCATCTCGACTCCGACGGCGGGAGGCCTCTCGGCACTTGCGGCCGTCCGGTAGATAGGGCCGATCGAGAGATAGTCGACGCCACTCGCCTGGGACTCGGCGACCTCGTCTATGTTAACGTTGGATTTCCCGACCAGCTGGCTATGCTGCACGATGCGACGGGCTTCGCGGACCGGCATGTCGGCCTGCTCAAGATGGAGCCCATGTGCCTCGCTAGAGAGGGTAATACCGGGGTCACCGTCGATTATCAGCAGGGCTTTGTGATCGTCGCACATCGATTTGAGGCGCTGGACAACGAGCAGCACGTCGCCCTTGTCACGTGTGTAGTCTCTGAACTGGATAGCCCTAGCGCCGCCTTTTAGAGCGGCCTCCGCTACCTCAGATACCGGCCAGCCTCCGGTAGCGTCGGGGGCAACTATAACATAGAGTCCTTCGTGGCTGGACGCAGTCTTTGCGCGCAAGTCTCCACCTACGCGTTCCTCGGCCCTGTCCAGCACCCGACTCGCCCTGGCCATCCAATCCGCGTTCAACCAAGAACCCCGGTCGTTGGTGCTCTGAAGGATGGCCAGAGAATTGTTCAGGTGCTCCAGTGTATGGAGCGCCACCGTTGAGGGATCGTCGGTCAGGGCCCGGTAGGCAAGCCTTCGCCGCTGGTTCTCCTCCTGGGACAGGTCGGCGGCTTCATCGAGGGGTATCGACTGCCGCAGCATCCGAATATCTGAGTGGAGCCCGAGGGGCGCGGTTACGAAGGACTTTAGTAGCCGAATATCCTCGAGGATCGTGTGCACATGCGCGGCGACGAACGGGTCCATGGCGGGGATTGTAGCATCGGATGGGCTACGTCGGCCGCTATCGGACGCTTCGGCTCAAGGCGACCTAGGAGGGTCACCCTCACCTCAATCCTCTCCCATCAAGGGGGCTTTGCACTATAAATGCCGGCTGAACCATAATTCCCAATTCTGAACCATAAATCAGACATCCAACCCCCCGCTGCAGGAGAGAAGGACGGCCCCATCGCCGGAGGCGTCCCAAGCGGCAGGACTGTCAGCCCACGAATATAGTTTCACTGGGGGCCCTATCGCTAGCTTGCGAGTCGTAATGCTGCTCGCTTCGCTCCTGGTACTCCCGGGTGCGGCGGCCAAGGGGATCTGGACCACCCTGCGCGCAAAGCGGGACTAACGGGAGGTGCGCAGACGGATATCCCTCAGTCGTAGCAGACCATCTCGATGCCGAAGTTCTCTGCTATGGGACCGAGAACCGCGTCGCGGCGTCCACAGACCGTTACCGTCCTGACGGTTTTGGGGTTGAAGCGCCTCATCAGTTCCCTTGAAAACAAGGCCTGGCCGAGTAGGTACATCCCTACCCGGTCAGCCTTCGTCTGCACGACGATGATGTCCTTGCCCGCGATTTCGTTCGAGTCGTAGTCCTTGTTCTCCAAACGGCGATTCTGGCCGTCGAGGACGATCACACCATCTAGTAATCGGGGTCCGTGGTCTTTGCCCCTCTTCACAGCGCGGAATTCCTCTATCAGAGTCCCGCCGGTGTCCTGCCAGTAGCGAATAGTCAGCGGCCCCTCACGGGATGGACGGGCCATTGGATACCTCCGAAATCACTTATTGGCGTAGGATATCGGTTATCCAATCGCGACGAAAAAATCAGGTATACGTGGGCGGTCGAGCTTGAACTCAGGTGACAACGACGATTGTAGCCGTGCGGATGGGGCTATTGGAGTTCGACGGGGGACGACTTGGGGATGCCTCATAAGTATCGGGGAGGGTAAATTTAGGGTCTCTTGAGGCCACGTTCCTTGATTCGTGTTCTGAGGTATTGGCGGCAAGCTGAAGCGAACTCTGCCGCATTGGCGTGGCGGTGGCCGCCTCGGTTGAGCCGATGCCTGTTGGTCTTGCCGGAGGAAGCAGGGATGGGATTGACGCCACACAGAGAGGCGAAGGCAGCCTCAGAATGGAGACGGTCCGGGTTACTCCCGGCAGCAATGAGGAGGGTAGCCGCCGTGTCTGGCCCTATGCCGAAGCCATCCACCAGGGCTGGGGCTGTCGTCCGTGTGAGTCGTTGGATCTCGGCCTCCAGGTGCTGTATCTCATTGCCGAGTTGGCGGTAGCGACGGGCAAGGGAGCGAAGGGTATATCTGGCCGCCGCGGTGGGATCCTCCAGACGACCGGGCCGGAAGCTCTTGCACCGGGTGACAAGAGCAGCAGCGGTGAGACCACTGAGGTTCTCACGGAGCTGGGCCGGGGCCGTGACGACCAGGGCCGAGGGAAGTGCAAAAGAGGAATTCCTCACGTCACTGAGTTCGAGGGGCGGCACAATGTCAGGCCACTTGACACCGCCGACCAGATGGCGCGGATGGTGCAGGGAGCCGACGGCAAGCAACTACGGTATCAGGACTTGGCAGCCGCCTAGACAGGGGCGGCCAGCGGCGGATACAATCCGAGCCATGCTGTAAGGGGGAGATAATGCCCGGTGCTTTGTTGAATTGCCCCGTGAGGGGGGCGTTAACCGTCCAGGAGCGTGCCGCGGACGCTCTGACCTTCACCGAGGAAAAGAGACGTATTGACTGCATCGGGCTATTACGCCGTAAAGGCTATCCTCTGAGTCATATCAAGGTTGAAACGACGGGGATTATACACTTGACACAGATTAACAAGGGTGGTAGGGCGGGCGGATGGGCAGTAGCAAGTATATATGGGAACTTGTTAAAGAGCTCGACGCCATCCGGTCATTGGCTTTCCTCTTGGCACCCATTACCGTGGGAGGTGTAAGTGCTATGTTGAGTATTTTGGATGTGCCAACGTGGGGTATCGCCCTGGGAGCTACAGTAGCCGGTTCTGTGCTGCTCTTTATTGAGAGGTGGTCTCGTTTGTCTGAACAGCGCTGCCCGGTTTGATAAGTGGAATCGCGCTGCCGTGCGTTAGGCCGCCGCGGACTCGGCAGGCGCTCTGTCAAAGAACTGGTCCGGCGTCATACCCCCAAGGCTCGAATGGGGCCGTCCGGCATTGTAAAACTCGAAGTACCGCCCGAGTCCAGTTCTGGCTTCCGGGACCGATTCGTAGGCTCTCAGGTACACCTCCTCGTACTTGACGCTCTTCCACAGCCGTTCGACGAACACATTATCCTTCCAGCTTCCCTTCCCGTCCATGCTGATCTGGATCCCATTGGCTTTCAGCAGGCCGGTGAAGGCATCACTTGTGAACTGGCTTCCCTGATCTGTGTTGAATATCTCCGGCGCGCCGTGGCGTCCCAGGGATTCTTCGAGCGCCTCCACGCAGAAGTCTGTGTCCATTGTGACCGATACCCGCCAGGCCAGCACCTTGCGGCTATGCCAGTCCATCACTGCGGCTAGGTACACGAACCCCCTGGCCATCGGAATGTACGTGATATCCATTGCCCACACCTGGTTGGGCCTGCTCACCTCAAGCCCGCGCAGCAGGTACGGATACACCGTATGGCCGGGCCGTCGCCGGCTGGTGTTGGGCTTGCGGTACAGCGCCTCGATGCCCATCCGCCGCATCAGTGTGGCGATGTGTCTACGCCCGGAGGAGAGTCCCTCCTGGCGGAGCAGGCCTCGCATCATCCTACTGCCTGCAAACGGATACTCAAGGTGCAGCTCATCGATACGGCGCATCAGTCCGAGACCGGCTTCGCCCACCGGCCGTGGCCGGTAGTAGATGCTCCCGCGGCTGATGCCCACTGCCTTTGCCTGGCGGGCGAGAGGCAGCTTGTGATCGCGGTCGATCATCGCCTTGCGCCCGGCAATCCTGATTCTCTCGTAAAAAGTCTGTTCAGGTCGAATTAGAACAACCGTGCCCACGCCTGGGTACAATATACAGTCTCTGTTCCGTATACTACCCCAACATACGGTAGCGCTCAGATGTGCTAACTCGCTAGAACTTCCTCAAACCGGGTTTTTACGAGGGAATCAATCCTGCCTTCGTGAGCGCGGACTCTAAAAAATCGTTCTCCAACGCAAGCTCACCGATCTTAGCGTGAAGGACCTTCATATCTACCGGCTTTTCAGCCTGCCCTGTCCCGGCCCCAAATAACCGCGCCGCCCGATCCAGCAACTGGGTCTTCCATTGTGTGATCTGGTTCGGGTGCACATCGAACTGGCTTGCCAGCTCCGAAAGTGTCCGGTCGCCGCGCACTGCGGCAAGAGCCACCTTCGCCTTGAACTCTGCCGAGTGGTTACGGCGGGGTCGTCTGCTCATCTCTCGCTCCTGTCTCCGAGAGCACTATCATGCCCTCAATCAGGCAGCGATTCCACTTATCCCCCTGTTTAGATTTCCGGAGCCACTTCTACCTACCCCGAGTATCCGGGGCTTTTCACGACCCCGTCAGTCGCGCCCGGCGCCCTAACTGGGACCCGCCTCTACCGTGCACTCTCAACGTTGTAGGTGCTCAGCAAGTGTACCCCGAGGGTTTTCTATGTCCTTGATCATGCCCAGCCTGGGGCTGTCCCCTGAATATCCTGGGCCAAGCCCTGCCTGTCTCGCCGCCGTGCCAATCCGCGTCGCTATCTGGGACTACTGACGCTGCGCGTCGATTCCATGTCCATCCTGAGACAGTGAAACGCCTTTGTCGCCAGGGAGACCTTCCTGCTCAGGAACTCCACAGTACATGGCCTACACGTAGGGAAGTCTTGGATGAGTACCCTCCCTGCCTAGCGACTCGTCCCTCGTCTTCCTGGTGAAACTCTTGTAGCCGTACTTCAACGGCTACTCCGTCCAGGCCGTAACATCTGGGTGGTTTGCCTGGTGACATCTGAGAGTCGGCAGATATATGGGGTCACAGATGAGCGCCGATTCCACCGAGGCACCCCAGAGGGTTACCAGCTTATGAAGTTTCCGATAGGCCAAGTGTTCCGAGTTCCTCTAGACCGTAACGACATTGGACAGTCGTCAGCCTACCCGAACCTCCACATCGTCACTAGGGGTCGCCACGAACGTGGCTTCGACCCGCAAAAGGGGATGTTCTTCTACAGGCTCGTTCGCGATCAAGATGGCCAACGCCGTCGTCCAGCGTTCATCTTCTACTCGACCAACAATAAGCGCGGCTCGGCATCCAACCCGTGGATGGATATCATCGATGAAGACCGCGGCTACTCACTCTATCACGGAGACAATCGCCACCCACATCGCCCGCCGTTGGAGGCGCGAGGTAACCGCCAGTTCATGGCGGTAATCGAACAGTACTCTGATCCGGCGCTTCGCAACGCGGCTCCACCTGTGCTGCTCTTTGAGGATCAAGTAGTTGATGGACGGGCAAAGGGGTATCGGCGATTCTCTGGATTTGGAGTGCCGACAAACGTCTACGTGCAAGCACAAGCCTCACAGGAGGGACACTTTGCTAATCTGGCAATCGAGCTGGCCCTTTTCAGTACAGATGCGGAGCAGGGCTGGTTCGACTGGTGCTGGATTGACGATCGACGAGATAGTTCGCTAACCCTTGCAGAGGCCAATCGACACGCCCCGAATTCATGGCGAACATGGGTGCGCGGTGGGAACTCTGCGCTGGACAGCGTACGCCGTAATGTGCTTCGTGCACGGATCCTGAGCCCGGCCGATCAGCGCGACTTGACTGCGGAAGATCGTGCTATTCTGGATAGAGTCCGCTCCCACTATTCGTCCACTCCTCACCACTTTGAGGGCCTTGCGTCGCTTGTTGCTCAGCGTCTTCTGGGGCCGGATTGCAGCCGTGGGTGGGTTACCAAACGGTCGGGCGACGGTGGGATAGACTTTGTGAACCGCTTGGTGGTAGGGACTGGTTTTTCGACCGCCTCTTTGGTTGTCCTCGGCCAGGCGAAGGTGCTTCGTCCTGACAGAGGTACTGTGGCCGGAATAGACTTGGCCAGAGTTACCGCCCGACTGCAACGTGGTTGGCTCGGCGTGTTCGTCACAACCGGCACATTCACCAAGCCAGCGCAAGCAGAACTCGACGTGGACGGATATCCGATAGTGCTGATCAACGGGCAACACTTGGCGCAGGTACTAAGGAAGGAGATGGCGGAAACCGGACTAGGACTGGAGATGCTTTTCGAGCGCGAAGCCAAGTGGTATACCTCGAACCTTAGTTCTCTGCCTGCCGAAAGCATCTTGCAAGGTCGAAGGGAGGGACACGAGCTCTGGCGCATGGACTCTCGGTGATTTGGTAGGCTCTTGGTGCCCCAGCCACGTCTCGAAAATGGTGCCCCCCCACCTTCCAGGTAGGCCCACTTTTTCATTTACCCGATGAGGACTGTGCGGCTATGCGACGCCCGAGGAAGGCGCTCAGTGTCCGGTAGTTATCACGTTGAGATTCTTCCACGAACGGAACCAAGATGCCTCTTGCTCTCGATAAACCCACGTACAACGAGACGCGGGCATCATCGCTCCGAAGGTCGTCTATGCCGATTACGATGACGGCTTCCCGCTCAAGGCCTTTGAAGGACGCAATGGTTGAGAATTCCACGTGGTGGTGTCGAGGTCTGGGTTTGGACGTCTCCCACATCACCGTTCCATTGGGCAGTCTTCTAGGAATGCCAGCGTACTCAAATCGCTTTGAGCAAAGAACCACAACTTGCTCAGGCTGGATATTCTCCCTACGCAGTTCGTCGATTATTGAGGACAGCATGGAAACCTGTTGTGAAGTCTCTCCAAACCAACGCACGGTTACCTCTGGGCCCTCGACGTCCGAAATCTCATCGAGTTGAGTCTCCGCGAACAACGACGTGGCCATAGCGATTGGTGCAGTGTTGCGGCAGTTTACGGTCAACTCGAACTGGGCAGGCGTATACCCACGGAGCCTAGTCAATGCTGACGGCTCCTCCGCTCTGTAGAGATTCTGCTTATGGTCCAAGAAGACCCGCCATCTTCCTTCTGATAAGCCGCCCGAGAGTAAGTAGTCGAGGAGGTCGAGGTACGAATTCAACAGAAGGTCCTGCCCTTCATCGACAACCAGCGCCTCGAAGCTACCCAATTCGTCGAGCTCTAAGAGAGCCTCAGTTGCAAGTTCAGGATAGTACACGTCAAACAAGCTGGACTCATCGGCGTCTGGGAGTCTTGACTCCAGATTCGCTCTGCGAATCAACTGCGCCATGAGGCCATGTATGTGGCATACGGTCACGCCGTCTAGCTCACTGAGGGCTTCCGACATGTGATCGGCCAGCCGCCGATTGAAGCACGTCAACAAGACGCGCTTGCCCTTGGCTGCCTCTCGCTTTGCCTCGTTCAAAGCCAGCAGTGTCTTCCCTGTTCCAGCACCTCCGCTGACGACCGCCCTGTCGTTCAGGGCGAGCCCCTCCACCGTGCGATATTGCTGCTCAGTCAATCGAATCAATTCTGATTCAACCAGACCCAACTGAGCCGACAGGGAGGGTCTGAGATCGAAGTCGCCTCTGAGCAGGTCGACAGCGGCAGATCGAAATTCAGAATCTAATCCTGCCACGTGTCGGCCTCTCCGTCGGAGCCACTGCTGCCAATACGCCACAATGCGCTCCATGTACACTGCGAAGGAAGCCCGCATATCATCTGAATCGCAGACAAGCGTCTTGGGAGTATCGGGTCCGTCGACAGTCCACACAATGTCTGGAGTTATGACTCCGTATTGAATCGGGGCACGTCCAATTCCAGAGATCCGTTCGAGCATTGTGTTACGTAACGCCGCCGCGGCAGAGCCCACTTGGTCGAAAGGACCTTCCTGCTTGGCAGTGGCTCTTCCATGGCGATCGGTGAATATCCAAGCCCCGGCTTCGCGGCTGACACGTCCGCCTTTCACCTCGAGGCAGAATACGCCAGGCGGCCCAATCAGTACGAAGTCAATCTCAGACCACGGCTTGCGGGGGTGGCCAATGAATCCCAGGGAATGAAGAACGGTCCACCGATCGTCAAGATCTTTCTTGATTTTGACAAAGAGGCGACGTTCGGCGCCGCTGACCGTCTTGTCGAACACCTGGGGAGGAAGCATCCGGGCCATTGTGATTCTTAAGTGTCCTCAGGCTGACTGGCAAAGAAACCGAGATACGGATCATCGGGAATACCCACTAGAAGTCCCCGATCCAGGAGTTGGTTCATTTCTTCGCAGCTTACCTCAGGCAACAGCACGCAGGAGTGACATGCGGCAAGGTTGAGGGAGTCCGTGCCTTGCGCCTCCGCCTCGGAGCAGACTGGATCTGCGGAACACCAAGCCGCCCGCTCCACCGCCTCCAACAGCGATCGATCCAGCAGTTCCGAGGAAGCTTGGCCTACTACACCCCCAAGACTGCCGGCCGAATCACTGGTTGCCGTATAGATCATCAAGCCAGCCATGCGGTGAGACACGAATAACCGTTCGCGTAGCGATGCTGCCGGATATCCGCACTCCAAGCTCCACTGGTCGATCATTACGTGTGCCAAAGTATGGACAAGCAACAGACGAGGGCTAATCTCCCTATCGGGCTCGCGGCCTACTCGCTCGAACTTTCCCCGGTACCGGGCATCAACCATCGCAGCTCGTCTGATCACGGACGCTCTTGACTCCCATTCAGTGAGCCGGTCGCTGTCGAGTTGAAGGAAGACACCCTCACCCAGTACTTCGACCGCCGGAAGCCAGTCTAAATGACGCGAGGAAAGAGGGGTGCGATATTCTTGTGGATCGCCGGGTGAGGACGGCAGCACACGGGTGAACCTGTGGAGAGCTCGAACTTCTCTTAGTCTCTTGACTACCATCACCCGGTCAAACCATCGCCCCGTGGTGTCGCCTAGTCCGTCTGCCGGTTCACAGACGAACTGATCGTCCGAGGACCCTTCAGGAGAACCCAGGAGAAGTGCCTCGAATTCCTGGAAGCGCAATGCTTCCTGGTCGAACTCTTTGGGCTCTTTTTCTCTCTCTCTACGGTCAAGTACCACGTCTACCATTTTCTCGATGGAAAACTGTATATTTTTGCCCTTCAGATATGAGCCGAGTGCGCTCTCCAACGCATCGGCCGGGACTTCCTTTATAAAGTTCCAGTGTGACTCGATCAGCTTGAACGCCTCGTCAGACCAAGGTGGGATGGATATTGCTGAACGTACCACCGGAAACCAAACGTTCGAACCTCCACGCTGGAATGTCCTAGGGAGTTCCGGACAGGGAGATGGATCGCGGTCCAGCAACCAGGGACGTTGCCCTCCGCAGCGAACAATGCCCCGAAGGGCCAATCGCCTGAACGACTCGCCCATGTCCCGCGCGCCCGTACATGAACACTTGATGACTATGTCTCGCAGCGAGGCACTGGTGCCCGTTGTTTCCAACTCGAGGTTATGGCCTCTCAAACTGGCAGGGCTTGCCCTATGCACCCAGGCGAGATAAGGGAAGTCGTCTATGTGTCCTCGCCGGCAGGCAATCACGAACCTAGAAGGAACCAACGAGATGTCGCATTTGTTGCACTTGTTTCGATGCAGCCCGGAAAAACGGGAAAAGTGATCTAATCGGTGGCAGGTGGGGCACGAAGCCCAGGTTGGAAATCTGACGACCGGTACATCTGCACCGCTGTCAGTAGCCCGCGGCAATCGGAATCCCGCAACGTGCAGTTCCTCTTCAAGGCGAGCTTCATGTAGGTTGATGTCGTCGTTGGGCCAGCGGTCGAGCCCTGCCACCATAACCGATTCGTCGCCGACGGCTACGACTGAGCCTACTCCATAGGTTGTTATGAGCTGATTCCGACGAACTGTCCAAGAGGTCTCTGACATCTCCTACCACTCCAAGTAGAGATTGGAAGACTTGTCGACATCTCTCAGGCTCTGCAGCGTCCTAAAAGCTCCCTCCACCGTGGGATCGTCTGTGGATGCGTCGACTAGAAGAGATGTCGTCGGTTCCTTAAATTTGGAGTAGACGAGGCCATTAACGTCGTCGGCACGCAGACGCCACCTGTCGATAATCCGCTTTAGGTCGGCAGTTGTCGCGGAACGTTCTCTAGGATTGACCCGTTGAACGCGATCTAAGATCAGCTTTTCCTCAAAACGCAGGGCTTTTTCGAGGTCTGCGGTATCGGCTGCGCCTCTATTGGGCCGAAACCTTTCGTTTCGGAGCCTAGCTAAAGCTATCAGTACCCCGTGCAGCCCGCGGTCGCGGGCACGTGAAGAGAACGGTGTGACACTGGATGATTCTACTTGGCTGTACAGCGCGGAGTGGTACGTGACGAACGACTCGTAGTGAGAACGGTCGCGCGATTTGGCAGAATTCAATAGAACGACCACCAGGCCGGGGTGCCTACGTCCTACTCGCGAAGAGGCTTGGATGTACTCGGACGTGGACTGGGGCTGACCCATCACAACCATGAGACCCAAACGGTCCACATCCACTCCGACAGAGATCATGTTGGTGGCCAGAATCAAGTCAAGCGCCTCATTATCCGGTGACGCGATTGCCATGCTCTGAAGGTGTCCTGGGATGTCCTTGGACGGTTCGCGGCTGGTGAGTTCGATGGTCCGGTCTATCGTCCGCGGCTTTGCTCCCGTGCGGGAGGCGACTACTCCAATCCGATCGACAACGTCATCCTGAACTTGAATCCGAGCGCCGCCGAGAACCCTCAGACTGTTGAAGTACCCGACTAGAGTCCAGTAAGGATCGCGGTCATGATCGGTCGCCTGCAGTTCCTTGGCGGTTTGAAGCAATGCTGCGTATGTCCTCACCATCAGCGTGGTTTGACTTGTACCCTGGGCGCTTAGCCCGACATAAAGCCTGGTGCCGCGTTCCTCAGCAGGGCGCTCAACTGCGAAATAGGAGTCCCGCGCGTCCAGGCCCAGCGGTGGGAACTGACTGACTCTACTTGTTGCGAACAATCCTTTAGTCTGCTCCCCGGCTCTCCGAATCGTAGCGGTCGAAGCTATGATCTTCGGGCCCACGGATCCGTCTCTGCACAACGCCTCCACAGCGGTTTCGTACAAGCCGGTCATCGTTCCCAGCGGTCCAGAAATCAGGTGTAGCTCGTCTTGAATGATCAATTCTGGAGGTGGGCTCGACTCTCCTATATTGAATAGGCGTGCCGTCTCGTGCTTCCACGGCATCATTGCGAACTTTGAGGTGGTACCCAAAAACTAGACAACTGGCTAAGAGAGAGTCCAGCTCCTAAAATAACCGGCAACTAACCGACGTGGAGGAGCAGGACATGAAGCAGACGAGGAATAAGCACAGTCCGGCGTTCAAGGCCAAGGTGGCCTTGGCCGCCCTTGCGGGGGAAGAGACCATCGCCCAGCTGGCCAGCCGATTTGAGGTCCATCCCAGTCAGATTCACGCCTGGAAAAGGGCCCTGGCGGAAGGAGCCCCGGAGCTATTTGCCACCAATCAGAAATCCCAGGAGAAAGCCAAGGAAGCTCAGATTAACCACCTCTACCGGCACATCGGCCAGCTGAAGGTGGAACGCGATTTTTTGTCGGAAAGGTCCGGTCTATGAGTCGCAGCATACGGCGAGCCATGATAGACCGAGACCACCAGCAGCTGTCTTTGGTGCGTCAATGTATCCTGCTGGACGTCAGCCGGGCCTCGGTGTACTACCGGTCGGTACCGACCAGGGCAGAAGACCTGGAGTTGATGGCCCTGATGGACCGTCAGTATTTGAAGACCCCCTTCTACGGCTCCAGGAAGATGAAGGCCTGGCTGCTGCAACAGGGCTATCTGGTGAGCCGAAAAAGGGTTCGAAGGCTGATGCGGTTGATGGGTCTGGAAGCCATCTACCGGCGTCCCAACACCAGCAAACCAGCGCCGGGACACCGGATCTTTCCCTATCTGCTGAAGGGAGTGGAGGTTAATCGGGTCGACCAGGTCTGGGCCGCGGACATCACCTACATCCCCATGCCGAAGGGCTTCCTGTACCTGGTGGCCATCATGGACTGGCACAGCCGGCACGTGCTGGCCTGGAAGCTCTCCAACACCATGGACACCAGCTTCTGCGTGGCGGCGTTGGAGGAAGCCCTGGGTAAGGGACGACCGGAGATATTCAACACCGACCAGGGGAGTCAGTTCACCAGTGAGGCCTTTACCCAGACGTTGCAGGAGCAGAGGGTCCAGGTCAGCATGGATGGTAAGGGTAGGTACCTGGACAACATCTTCGTGGAGCGGCTGTGGCGGAGCATCAAGTACGAGGAGGTGTATCTGAAAGCTTACCAGACCGTCGCCGAGGCCCGAACTGGGATCAATGCCTACCTGGAGTTCTACAACCGGCAGAGGCCTCACCAGGCTTTGGGCTACCGGACCCCAGCAGAGGTGTACCAACATGGCCAGGAAGAAAGGGGAGCAGCAGCTGAAGAAGCAGGGCTGCCATCGGGCTTGGTGAAACCTAGCGCAGGGGTGGGAGACTCTCTTAATTTAGCCCTCGTGCTGTCTTAATAATGGGGTCCACCTTACAACCCCTAACTCAGGCTGGTTGCAACGGCATAGGCACGGGCAACATTGGCCGCCGGCGCTGCCATCCTGTCATAATCATGCGGCAGCAGCCCTTGGTGAGTCTCACAGTCCCAACGACATCTCAAAGATGGTTCTGTCTACCGTCAAAATAGGCCCACCGTACTGTCACATTAATCTGCGACCCTATGCAGGGTAACCCCCCATCCAAAGCAAGGAGATACTCGCTTGGCGCTCGACAAGCCCCTACGTTCAGTAGGAGATAGCGGGCGGAGCTCGGCGCTGATCGGCTCGGCTTGGCGTGCTGGGGTTCTCGCCATTGACGCCGTTCCAGCAGTTCGGCGTGGTGACAGCGATCACGATCGTATACGCGCTGACTGCTGCCGTGCTGGTAGTGCTGCGGCGATGATCGTGTGGGGGGTCGTACCAGAACCTGCGACTGCGCCGCGCCGTGGAGCGAGCGGGAACCGAGCTCGGGGAGCAGCCATAGCCAGTCTCTCTCCGGCATCGCTTGCCACTCACCATGGGCGTAGTGAGGGTGGTGCGCTATGAGCAGGGCGCTCAACTGGCTGAGCTGGCTGGTGACGGTGCGCCCGTGGGTCACGCTTGTCGTCATCGCGATCGTGACACTGGTGTTGGCCGCCGGGCTTGCGAAGCGCGCGCCGGTGGCAGAGAACGAAGCCTTCCTCCCCCGGGATAGCGGCGTCGCCAAGGCGTTGGAGGAGATCGAGACCCTCTTCGGGGACTCCAATGTCGTCGTGGTGACGCTTGTCTTCCGTGGTGAAGTGCTCACGCCCGATGGACTCGCCCAGATGGACGGCTTGCTCGGCCGCATCGTTAGCGACCCGGGCGTAGGGGAACTCCTGCCGCCTGTCGACGCAATCACCGCCCCTACGTTGCTGATGAAACCCCTGCTCCAGGTGACCGACTTCGACTCGGTTACGCAGGCGCAGATCGATGCGGCGCTTGACCATGTCCGGGCCACCCCGGAGCTCCACCCGGCGCGAACGGCGCTCGACATGATGACCGGAACGGACACGGATGGCACCCCGATCGCGGTCGCCACCATCCGGCTACGCGATACCAGCGACGAGACCGTTGACGACGCGCAGCTGGCGATCAACGACCTGGCGGAGGCGGACGAGGGCCCGCTGAGCGTGGGCAGCGTGTCGCCCGCGGTGATTGAGGAGGAGTATCAGGAGGCCACGAGCACCGGGATGCTGCCGCTGCTGGGGCTGGCGCTGCTCGTGATCGCGTTGCTGACGCTGCTCTTCATGCGCACGCTCTCCGACCTGCTGCTCCACGCTGACGGGGCTTGTACTCGCGCTGATCTGGACCGTCGGGGCGGAGAGCTGGCTCGGTCCAGGCGCCTTAGATCTGATCGGCCCACCGAACGCGCTCACGGCAACGGTGCCGCTCATCCTGATAAGCCTCGCGGTGGACTATTCGATCCAGACGGTGTCGCACTACCGGGAGCAACGGATAGCCGGCGAGCCGGTGGCGGTAGCGGTGCTCACGGGGCTCCGGAACGTCATCATCCCGCTGGCGCTGGCCGCCATCACCACGAGCGTAAGCTTCCTGGCGAACCTGCTCTCGCCGATCTCGGGGATCGGGGACTTCGGCGTGGTGGCGGGGCTGGGCGTCGGGTTGAGCCTGATCGTGATGCTGACGGTGGTCCCAGCCGCGCGAACGATCATCGACCGGCGTCGCGAAGCCCGCGGACCGCTTCCTCCGCCCCGTCCGATCGCAAATGCAATCCCCGGCAGCGACCGGCTAGCGGAAAGGCTGGGGACATCCATCACGCGGCGGCCAGCGCCCTACCTCATTCTCATAGTTGCGGTGACGGTTGGGCTCGGGTTCGCGGCCTCGGGGATCACCACGGACTTCACTATCCGCGACGTCCTACCCAGGGACGGGAACTTGATCGAGGACCTGAATTCGCTCGATGCGGCCGTCGGAGGCTCAACGGAGGTTGTCAGCGTCCTGGTCAGAGCAGAGGTAACGGAGACGCGCACGCTCCACAACCTGTTCTACATGACGGAGGCGTTTGAGGACGACCTAAGCCGGCCACGGGCCGCGGATGGCGCGATGGTGGCTTCGCTCCCTCTGCTCGTGCTCGACTGGACCACGGACGACGGCACGCCAGGTGACAGGTACGACCCCGAGCTCGATTCGGCTGTTCGCGGAGGCGACAACGGGGCTGCATGTCGATCCTGCGCTGATTCAGAAGTTCCTTGATGCGCTCGCCGCCACCGATCCCAAAGCCGTGGCGCGGGTTCTGGTCGAGGACCCGGAGGGCATCGACACCACGCTGCTCCAGTTCCGGGCCTTCTCGGGCGATCCTGAGCGAACCGAGGGGATGGTAGAGGACATTGACGGGCTGTGGATCGGCGGCGACGACGCTATCGCGGTGACATCGCAGGACATCATCGTGCTCACCTCCTCGGACGAGATAAGGGATCGCCAGACAGAGGCGATCATCACGACGATCGCGGCAGCTCTCGGCATCCTCACGATCTTCTTCTGGATAACGCTGCGCCAGCCCGCGCTGGGCTTCATCGCGGTAGGACCGATAGTGCTCGTCCTCATCTGGGTGCTGGGCACCATGGCGCTGCTGGGCATTCCATACACGATCATCACCTCGATCACCACGGTGCTCTCGATCGGGATCGGCGTGGACTACACGATCCACGTGATCTATCGCTACCGGGAAGAGTTCGCCAAGCGGCGCAACCCGGAGACGGCAGCGATCCGGACATTCGCCACCACCGGCTCTGCTCTGCTGGGCTCAGCGCTGACGACAGCGCTCGGGTTCGCGGTGCTGACGCTGTCGCCGCTGCAGTCATTCGAGCAGTTCGGCATCACGGCGGCGATCACGATCACGTACGCGCTGATCGTCTCCATCCTGGTGGTGCTGGAGCCTACGGGCGGTCTGGAACTGCCTGCGGTGGCAGCCCTGGCAGCTGCGTCGCTGCCAGTGGCCGTTGTCAATCCCAGACAGGTTCGAGACTTCGCCAGGGCCACCGGGACACTGGCGAAGACCGACGCCTTGGACGCGGCCTCACTGGCCCACTTCGCCGACGCGGTTCGTCCAGTCGTGCGCCCTATGAAGGACGCCGAAACCCAGGTCCTGAGTTCGCTGGTTGCCCGCAGACACCAGGTCATATCCATCCTGGTGTCTGAGAAGAGCCGGCTTGGGAGCGCGATCAGTGCCGTCCGTCCCCGGATCGAGGCCCACATCGCCTGGCTCAAGCAGGAGCTGAATGACATCGACGAAGAGCTGCGACAGACACTGCGCAGCAGTCCGGTGTGGCGGGAGAAGGATGACATCCTGCGCAGCGTCCCCGGGGTGGGTGAGCAGCTTTCCCTCGCTCTGTTGGCCCAGTTGCCGGAGTTGGGCACCCTGAACCGTCGGCAGGTCGCCTCGCTGGTGGGCGTGGCCCCCTTCAGCAGAGACAGCGGCACCATGCGTGGCAAACGCACCGTCTGGGGTGGACGCGCCCGGGTCCGAGCCGTCCTGTACATGGCAACGCTGGCCGCCAGCCGCTTCAATCCCGTCATCCGGGACTTCTACCAGCGGCTGCTGGCCGCTGGTAAGCCCAAGAAGGTGGCCCTCGTTGCCTGTATGCGCAAACTGCTCGTCATACTCAATTCCATGCTCAAGCAGCGCTCGCCCTGGCGCGCTGAGCGCGCCAGCACCCCGCCACTCGTCGGTCACTCATCTTGACTTTCAACACAGTTGCTTGACAGTCGCAACACTTCACCTCCTCACACATGTCGTGGTCGTGTCGGTATGGTCGGGTGCGCTCTGTGGGGCTTTTGAGATACTTGCACACGCCTCATAGGGCACGGGGGATTTTCGGCCCCTGGCGGCGATCTGGGGGCAACCTATGAAGCAGTCTATAGACTGCCCCCGGGGCTACCCATCTCATATGCGGCGTCAAGACGAACATCGTGACGGCGGCGTTGGCGACCACTCACGAGTCCGCCGACACCAAGCAACTGCCGGGCCTACTGGAGCGGACCGCCGCGACCTTCTCCATCGATGAGGTGTCGGCGGACAAAGCCTACGCCAGCAAACGCAACCTCCGAGAGATAGATGCGGTCGGCGCGATGCCCTACATCCCGTTCAAGTCATACTCCACGGGTAGCCAGGGCAAGCGCCGATACGACAGCCTATGGGCCAAGATGTGGCACTTTTACAGTTTCAACCGAGACGAGTTCAACGCCCACTACCACAAGCGAAGCAATGTCGAGACCACGATGGCGATGATCAAGACCAAGTTCGGGGCCAACGTCAAGTCCAAGACCGGAACGGCCCAGGTGAATGAGGTCCTGTGCAAGGTGCTGTGCCACAACATCTGCGTCCTGATACAATCCTTCTACGAGTTGGGTATCGAAACAGACTTTGCCATGCCGACCCCGCCTGAACCAAAAATCGTAGACCTGAACCAATATAGAGAGCGTTTTGGCATTTAAAGTGCAAAGCCCATCAAGGGAGAGGAGGTCACGCGTTCCTTCCTGGCCGGCTACTCCCTACAGCTCGACGGCGTTCTCGATCACGTCTACCCGCTGGAGTTTGCCGTTGTGGCCTATCTCGACCGCGACGAGGTCGATGCGCTACTCGCGGCTTTCAGCGTCGTTGGTTTGGAGGTACTCTCGGGCGGCGTCGACCAGGTGCGCCCGCTTGCGTGAAGTCAGCGACTCCTCAGGCGCGCCCACGGCGGTGCCCATGCGTGTGCGGACCTCAACGAAGACCAGGGTGTCGTCCTTCTCGACGACAAGGTCGATCTCGCCGGCCTTGGCGCGGTAGTTGGCTTCGAGAATCGAGTAGCCGGAGGCCTCGAGGCGATGTCTTGCCAGCTCCTCGCCACTCCTGCCGAGACGCTGCCGGCTGCCGGTCATCGAGCAGGCTCCCAGTCCTTGACCGGAGCGAACGAGCGGCGATGGATCGGGCAGGGGCCCTCCGTCTTCAGAACCCGGAGGTGCTTTCTTGTGGCGTAGCCCTTGTGACTGGCAAACCCGTAGGACGGGTAGAGATCGTCCTGTTCATCCATGATCCTGTCGCGGGTAACCTTGGCGACGATCGAGGCTGCCGCGATCGATAGGCACAGAGCGTCGCCATGGATGATCGACTTCTGGGGGATCGCGACCCGTGGCAGGCTGATCGCGTCCAGGAGCAGAAACTGAGGCAGAAGCGCCAGGGAGTTCAACGCCCGTTGCATGGCGAGGCGGGTCGCGGGCACGATACCGAGCTCGTCGACTTCCTCGCTGGAGCTTATTCCGACCTCGAGGGCGAGGGCCTTCTCCCGAAGGTGGGGAAGGGCCTTCTCACGTTGGGCTGGGGTCAACTGCTTGCTGTCGCGGACCAGCCGCCTCCACTTCCCCTTCGGGTTCTGAGGCAGGACCGCAACACCTGCCACGACCGGCCCGGCCAGCGGTCCTCGGCCCACTTCGTCGAGGCCTGCGACGAAGGAGTAGCCATGGTCTAACAGGGCGACCTCTTCGTGGACTGTGGGCGCCTGTCTTCCGGTGGTCTTACGACGCTTGGGCATCGTGCCTTCAGGCCTCGGGTTGGTCATTCCCACGAGAATGGCGTCGGTCGATGGGGCCGCGGAGACGCCCCAGCGGGGCGTCTCTACACGTCCAGGCCAGCAATCAGCCGATCTTCCCCGTCCACTGAAATCATGATGGGTACCGCGCTGCTGCCTCTCGGAGGCTGCTGGCATGGGCATAGACGGCGTCGATCCCATCGATGTCGACGCGCTCTTCGTTCTTGTCTTGGTCGAACAACCCGACGGATTTTCGTGATGTCAAGAGTCTCAAGCGGCACACGGGCTTCCGGTTGTTGTCGTCGAGGATGACTGTGGAATAGTCCTTTGCCTCTCTGAGGAACACCCGTTTTACGTCCACGGCTTCGGCTAGAATTGCCTTCACTACGTACAATGCCTGAAGCTCATCGTCAGTCGGGCGTTGCACGCCGTCGGTTTCGGAGGTGGTATTCTCCTGCGCTGTTGACGGTTGATCCTCCTTGATCAAAGCCGACGTTAGTCTTTCGTTGATCCGGTCGCTGACGAAATCCCTCAGGGCTCGCCCCGTCAGCTTGGTGAACTGGTCCTTCACGGCCTGCGTCATCCGACCAGGACGTACCCGGGAAGCGAAAAAACGAACGAGTTCGTCCGAGGGTTGCTTGAGCTCTTCTGACAGTATGCGTTTGATCTCCCAGGCATACTTCAGGTCTCGCGCGAACTCAATCGTTTCGTCGAGCTGGAACGCTTCCTTCGTAAACCGCCTGAGCTGCTCGACATCGGCGTCAGATATGTTAGCCATATCGAACTGAAAGAACGGGCGACTGTCTATTCTGTGAGCGTCGTCCAGGTCCGAGAAGAATTGGTACACCATGCCATCTGTGAGCACGCCGAATCGCGCGCTTGTTACGCTGAAGTAGCGCATGAGCTGAGACAGCAGTTCCTGGTCGCCTAGGGCGGTTCCGGTCTTCTTGCACTCGATGAGCAGAATCGGCTCTCCGTCCTTCATGATTGCGTAGTCGACTTTCTCGCCCTTTTTGACGCCTATGTCGGCAGTGAATTCCGGCACCACCTCGGTCGGGTCAAAAGGGTTGTATCCAAGAGTCTGAATAAAGGGCATGACCATCGACGTCTTGGTCGCCTCTTCGGTATCGACCACTCCGACCCGGTTGATGAATTTAGCTGCCCTCGTACGCAGTCCCTCTGCGAAGTCCATGGCCGGAATCTCCTTAAGACGCCTTTCTTGGACCTTGTGGGACCTGGGTTCAGCGCGATTATCTGCGCCTCAGTTTGCGGATGGCGGGTCGAGCTCGATTATTCCGCCGCCGACAAGCTCATCTCCCTGGTAAAAGACGACGGCCTGTCCTGGTGTCACGGCTCGCTGTGGCTCTCGGAAACGGACCTCCGCCCATTCATCTCCGGCCAGTAGGGTCGCGGCCGACTGGGAGGCCTTGTATCGTATCTTGGCCTCTACTTCGAGGGGGGCGTTGGGGGACTGTCCCGACGTGAAGTTTAGTCTCGATGCCCATAGTGACTCGCGATATAGCTCGTTCTCAGCTCCTAGGGTGACCTGGTCTGTTTCAGGGTCTATCTTTACGACGTACATCGGGCTGCCTGTGTTACCTGGTAGGCCGAGCCCGCGCCTCTGTCCCACGGTGAAGAAGTGGACGCCAGGATGGCCACCTAAAACCTTGCCCCCCGAGTCGACCATCTGTCCAGGCCTGGGTAGAGCCCGCTCGCCGACAAACTTGCGGTAGTCTCCGTCCGGGATGAAGCATATTTCCTGACTGTCCGGCTTGTCGGCCACCGGGAGGCCAGCTTCGGCGGCGAGTCGTCTGATATCGTTCTTAGGGTACTCGCCTATCGGCAGTAGCAGCCGTGCCAGCTCAGGCTGGGTCAGCGTGAACAGGACGTAGGACTGGTCCTTGCCGGCACCGACAGCCTTCAGCAGACGCGACCCGGCGCCGTTCCGGCGGATGCGCGCGTAGTGTCCCGTGGCTATGTAGTCAGCATCAAGAAACATAGCCCTGCGCAGCAGAAAATCGAACTTGATCTTGTCGTTGCAGGCGAGGCAGGGGTGGGGAGTGCGGCCGCGGTCGTACTCCTGGCAGAAGTAGTCGACGACGTGCTTCTGGAACTCGCGCTCGAAGTTGAGCACGTAGTGTGGCGCTCCGATGGTCTGGCAGACTCGTCGGGCGTCTTCCACGTCCTCGACGGAGCAGCAGCGCTTGCTGAGTGCCGGGAGATCGTCGCGCTCGACCGTCCAGAGGCGCATGGTGACCCCGATCACCTCGAACCCCTGTTCCTTCAAGAGCAGCGCGGCGACGGAGGAGTCGACTCCTCCGCTCATGGCTACGATCACCCTTCCCTTGCTCACGGCGCCCAGTGTAGCACAAGGGGGGATACGCATCAACAGATTGTTGGGTCCCTCGATACGTCCTCCCGATGCGGCATCGGGGCGGCATCGGGACTACTCGGGATGAGCGGTGTGTGAGTCCGTTCTCGGTGAGCGACCTTAATGTCCGGACTGCGTGCCGGACTTATGAAAGTAACTTTGGGAGCGCTCTTTTGTCCCTTCTCCCGCCTTGCGGGAGAAGGTTAGGATGAGGGTTCCCCTCAGCAGGGACTGCAGCAATGCCGCTCGCTGAGCTGTTACTTAAGAGCCCGCCCTTCGGTCGGCGATAGGGCCCCCGGAGGATGGGCAACGGTTGCCGGTGCTGGTAGAATCTTAGCTGAAGCCAACACAGGGGGAGACGTTGAAGTACTCAGAGATGGAGTCGATCGATCCGGGGCTCAAGTTCAAGACGATTAGCGGGATCATGGTCGAAACCACGGGGGCAACGACACACGTCGAGTCCACGGAGGTGTACGTCCATGAGGTGGTCATCACGGAGGGTGTAGGGCAGGGGAACAAGTACCTGCACAATCTTGACTCAGCGGAACCTCAATAGGGGAGCGTGGGTCTTTTCAAAATCGCGTGTGGAAGCGCCTTCGACAGGGTCCCTCGATACGTCCCGATAGGGCATCGGGACTACTCGGGATGAACGGTTGTGTGAATATTCCGTTCGTGGTGAGTTCCGACAAGAGTCGCCCCGATGCCGCATCGGGGGACCCGTCGAACCACGGGTCACCAGGGCGGGACATTGAAAAATGAAACAGCTCTGAGCGGCACAGCGACTGTGTTGACCGTGGTCTAGGCCCAGACTACAATGGCAAGCGCGGCAGCCGGGCAGATATGGACAGCAGGAGCCGGTGTTGCTTGACTCACTGTTCGGAAGGCGCAAGAAGAAGCCACCCGCCTCCAGTTCTCTTGGTGAGACCATAAAGGACGCAGGGGTCGGAGATGTGTTTACGGTGACCGGCCTGTCTCTTGATTATGAGGAGTCGTATTTCATCGTCGAGAAGAAGAACAGGTACGAGAGCTTTTCCGGGAGATCGTATGAGCTCCTGGGCGTCGACGGAGACCACCGGCTATGGGTTCACTGGTCGGACGAAGGCGGGTTGTTCGTGTCGGCGATGGCCGAGAGAAAGCCCACAGGCCTTGAAGGGGTGGGCCTCACCGAAGATGACCTCGTCCGTATGGACGACCAACACTCCATTGACAACTCGGTCACACACGAAGGTGTCCAGTTTCATTACAGAAACAGCGGGGAGGCCTTCTTTTATCAGGACAACGGTCCGGATGGAGAGGGCTTCTATCTCTGGGAGTTCGCGGGCGACGACAAGATGCTGTCCATCGACAAGTATGAAGGCATGCCGTTCCAGGGTTTCGTAAGCGACGTCGTACCCCCTGACAGCGTCACGGTATATAAGCGTTGATGCCGATCGGGTGACTGGAGGGTCAGATGATTGACGCCTTTGTTGACACACTGGAATTCTTTCCTAGGGGACTGGTCTGGGTCGGTCTGGGAATCGTGGTTCTTTTCCTGGCGAAGCTGGTCCAGGACTTGGTGACCCCGTACCGGATCAACGAACAGCTCAGCCACAAGGACAACACTGCGCTAGGCTTGAGCATAACCGGCTACTACCTCGGCGTTATCATCGTGTTTCTGGGGTCGCTATATCAGCCGCTCACTGGGATTCAGGACGGGGTGGCCCGAGAAGACCAGTGGAGATTCACCAGCGACTTTGGGTTCGACGTGCTGGAGGTATTCTTGTATTCGGTGGCCGGGATCGTGGTCTTGAACGTGGCCAGGATCCTGGTGGACAAGCTAGTGCTGTACAAGTTCGATACCGAAAAGGAGATTATCGAGGACCAGAACGCGGGCTCAGGGGCTGTTGAGTTCGGCGTCTATGTCGCGGTCGGGCTCGTGATCGCGGCCTCGACGGCCGGCTCAGGAGCCGGTGGAGGCGAGGCAAACGAGGTCAGCATCGTCGATAGCGTGCTGAGATCCATGGCCTTCCTCGGCCTCGGCGTGGTCGTGCTGGTGCTCTATACGTTCTTCTATCAGTTTACGACGGCTTACGACATACACGAGCAGATCGAGCAGAATAATGTCGCGGTGGGTGTCGCGCTCGGTGGCAACCTGATCGCCATCGGCCTCGTGACCTTCAAGGCCGTTTTCGGAGAGTTCGTCGGCTGGAGCGAGAGTCTGGCGGCGTTTCTTACCTTCGCCGTCCTGGGCTTCGTCATTCTGTACGTCGTGCGGCGGCTGGTTGACCTGGTACTGCTACCGAGCACAAAGATATCTCACGAGCTCGCCGTCGATCGCAACCTGGGCGTGGCGTTCATGGTCAGCGCCGTCGTGATCAGCGCGGCCCTCATCCTCAACTTCGCCATCTAGGGTTGCCGCACGGCCCGCGGGGCCGTATCTTTCTGCGGTCCTTCTTGGTGACCCGAGCAGTGGAGACGCCCCAGCGGGGCGTCTCTGCCCCCTCCCATTCTGATGTACCGGCGCGGGCCCCTACAGGCCCTACTAGGACGGGACTTTACGTTTAGGTTTGCTTGCGCTGTGTCCCTGTTCGTAGGGGCGCCCGCGAGTAGCCACCTCGTTCTTGGCACCCCAGCGACAACCGCGGCTACCACCACCACATCGGCAAGGACTTCTGCCCACAACGGCCACACCAGCTACGGCGCGACCGCGGCGACGGCGTGAAGCGACAGTTCCAGGAGGACTCGTAAGGGGCCAGGCGTTGGGACAATGATCTGCTTCTTGTCGCCGGTGGTCGAGAACAATGAAGGAAGGCCGACGAGGAGCAGAACCGCGGGAGCGACCAGCCAAAGCGACACTTTGGCCACAGCCCACGGGCCAGAGACCCAGGCGATGATCTCCACCAAGAAGCGGAGCCCGGAATTGGGCGGGTTGTCGAATGGGTGATCGAAGGCGGAAGATCGATTCGTCAACGGCATTTGCGTCCAGGGGGCGCGCCGTGCGCCCCTACATGATCTGCTGGGGCCGGGTTCCCGCCCTTAGGCGCCCAAGATCCGTCCCGAGAATACGAACGCGGCCTTTCGTGCGAGGTAGAGACCGAAAGACGCCATCCGGCCTTCTCCATAGTTGAGCTCAACGGTCTCCGGGTTGATCCCGACGCGATTGAGCTCGCTGAGCCGGTTGTTCCACCTCGCGGTATCCATGCTCTGCTTCAGGTCGTCCCGACCCTCGACGTACAGCACCAGAAAGCCTGACAGCCTGGCTGCCTTCCAGTAGGGGTATTCGCGCCAAAGTACGTCTATTACGCGTTGTCCTGGCTGGGTCACCAAGCTTGGCATCAAGCCAGTCCTTTCGCGGCCTGTCGTTGAGCGGCAAGCCTTCTGGACTGCTCCTCTCGCTCCTCGACGTGTGCGAAACCGCTCTCGATGATCGACTCCAGATCGGCCTCGTCAACATTCTGGTGGTTCACGACGGAGGCCAGGGCGTAGTCGTAGAACTGGCCATCGGTGATCGACTCTCGCCAGTCGGACTGGTAGCCGTCGAGCCCCCAGTCGTACAGAAGGAGGAGGAACACCGTTCTCAGTGGGTCGAGACCCTCGGCCTCGTAGACCGGGGCTCGCAAGTCCTCCCCGCGGCCCGAGCCAAACGACGCCGATCCAGACTCAGCGTCGTAGAGCACGTCCTCGAACACCTGGTAGCGGTCCAAGTGCATCTCCGTCTCCTCGATCATATTCGCCAGGACCTGTCGGCCTTCCGGCGTGATCTCGAACGAGCGAGTTTCTTGTGACGGCGCGATGAGGTCGCTTTCGCTGAGCCGATGTGCGATAGGCAGCAGCCGACGGTCGGCCTCGGATTTTGGGTCTATTTCAAGCTTGAACTCGTCCCGGTCCAGGTAGTAAAGAAGCGTGTGTGTCTGCAACCACTGCAATAGATTCTCTTTGCTTTCGGCATAGCCGTGCTCGACGGCGTAGTCCAAGGGCCGGTAGCGCTGCTCGATGACCAGGTCCAGAAGGGCGACTGTCTCCGACCCGCGGACCTTGAGGTGCCGCCAGAGCTCGTCGGATAAAGCGACCTCTGGGCCTTGGTTCGCGAAGAAATGAAGGGAACAGCGGCCGTTCCTCCAGTCCTCAAAGACTGCGAAAACGGCGTCGTACATCTCGGGCAGGTCAGGGTTGTCCTTCAGGTCGAAGCTCGCCCTGATAACATCTTGAGCCGAGGCGTCGTCGCCGAAGACCTGTTCAAGAAATCCGCCGACGCCCGTCCGGACGTTAATTGGGGGGAGGGTGACGCGAAAGGCGTCCTCCAGGTCCATCTCACCGAGGGTTACCTGGAGCGTTATAGGCATTCCGGAGACTGGGGCAGATTCGAGGGGCACACGGTCGTCAGGGTCGTCTTGTAAGGTCTTGGCGTACTTCGGCATTGCCGTCATCGGTCCAAGTCACCACCTTGTGTTGCCGACGATGACCTGAGATCCGCCGAATCCACGGATGCCGCCGCCGCGCCCGCCGGCGCCCCCTCGACCGAATCCTCCCCCACGGCCGGACGAGCCCCAGCTGCTTCTGACGCCTGTGCGGCTATTCTTGAAGGTACCCGTGCTCTTCTGGTTCGATAGATATCTCTGTCGCGAAGTGCCGACGTTCCGGCCGGCATTGTTGTAACCGGAGGCCGAGAAGCCGCCTTTGCGATTGAAGTATCCGGAGTTCCTCGAGACCTGGGAGCGATAGCGCGAGGTGTTCCTGTAGCTATCCCTTTGCCGGCGCAGCGTGGTCCGGGCATAGGGCTGACTTGTCTGATAGTAGTATCCTCGCGGCGCGAGCGACGAGGCGATGAGGTACCCAAACAGGAAACCACCGCCTCCAAACGAGTTGCGGTAATAACCGTTGGCGCCATGTCCCCTCATCTCGTTATTATCGCCTTCCCTGGTGATGCTGAAGAGCAGGTCGTCCTGAGTGTCGGTTATTTCGTTATCGCTGTTGAGGTCCTCCCAACCCTCCAGGATGGTGCTGTTTCCCTCCTGCTTTGCACGAACCAGCAGGAGCCGGTCGCCCTCGTAGATCTGGTTGACCCGTTGCTCAAAATCGGTCGCGCTCTTTGAGCTCTTGAACGCCTCTTGGACGTCCTCGAGGTTGATCCGTCCGGCGGCGCCGTCGGTCGCGGCCCACTGTTCATAGGTGGGCCCCGTGCTGCAGGCGGCCGCGACCGGTCCGCTCACGACCACTGCACCAGCCAGAGTCCGCAGCCCTACCTTCCCGAGTCTTGTGGTCATATCCGAACCTCCTGCATTGTGGTGAACTTCACCCTCACCTTTATTCTCTCCCTTCAAGGGAGAGGAGGGAAAATCCCCTCCCCCTCGATGGGGGAAAGTTAGAGCCTGCCCTGAGCTTGACGAAGGGATGGGCGTCAGGGCAATAACTCCAGACTGCTAACATTGTTTAGACCAGGATCTCTTGAACCTCTTCGAGGCCGTTGACCTCCTGAGGCCGTGGGATGCTGACAGACGTCCGTAAGCCCACCAGCTTCGGGAGGAACGTATCGATAATCTCTTCCCTCAGATGCTTGTATGCGTCGACGCTTCTGTGAACGTAGTCGGCTACCGCGGCCTTCTGGCCGTGCGCACAGAGTCGTGTCGTCAGCATAAGCTCGTGTAAGCGAGATAGGTGCTCAGCCCAGAGCTCGTCGCCGCTCTGGAGGAACTGGACCTTAGCAACGTTGTCGAACTCATGACCGCCGGACCTGACCCATGTCTCCTCCAGTCTGGCGGCCATCAAGGGCTCCAGCGCCTCCTTTAACGCATCTGTGCCAAGACCCCAGAGTGGCTGGACGTTGACCTGGTAGTCCAGCGAGAGCTCGTCGGCCATTCTTTCGAACTGAGACTCGTACCGGTCGATCTCCGATGGAGGGAAATAGTGGTCTACGATGCGTCGGGACCTGTCCCTCATGAACGCCTCACAGGTGGCGTAGAACAAGGTGGACCTGACTACTTCCCATCGAGCCCGGTAGAAGGATGTGGTCTGTCGTTCTATGACCCGGCCGTACTCCCAGGCGGCGCTTCTCACCACCTCATCTTGTATCTCGATGGCACTCTGCACGGCGCCAACGCGCCGGTCTGTCCTCCTCCCCTCGAAGAAGGTCTGACTCGATAAATCGCGTTTCGTTTCGCGTGACAGGGCCGACCGGGTCGCGGAGTGAAAGACGAGTGGTCGGTCCTCGAGCGAGAGCATGGACCTGGAAGAGCCTAACGCGCCCTGCCTGCCGCCTCGTCCGCGGAGCTGGTCGTCTATGCGGCGGGACTCGTTCATCTCCGTGCCGATCACGTGCAGCCCAGCCCCGAACTCCAGGGAGACACGTCTACCGGCTCCAGTTCCACCGGATTTCCGCACGGCAACTACCTCGGTTTTGCTACCGGGCCCGCTCCTCGTCACGGACGCGGCGTCCGAGGCCACAAGCGCCGATTCGAAGATGTCGGCCTCTTCAGTGGTTGCGCATGCCAGAGTCACTTGGCCCACGCCGTCCGACAGGAAATCTTTGACCAGAGACGCGAAGCGTTCCGTAATCCGGGAGCCGAGACCGGGCTCAAGGATGATATCCGTGCCTCGACCTGCCATGTTGGTTGCGACGGTCACCGACCCGAAAGAGCCCGCAGACCTCACCACCTCGGCTTCCTCGGATGTATTTACCGCGTTGAGCAGCCGGTGCTCGACACCGTTGTGCTCCAGCAGCCGGCTGATCTCCTCGGACTGCTCGACCGACAGCGTTCCGATCAGGACCGGCTGGCCGACCTTCTGGCGGAACTTGACCTCGTCCACGAGGGCGAGGAGCTTATCCTGTCGGGTAGGGAAGACTCTGGTGGGGAAGTCCGTCCTCCTTAGTGTGTTGCTGGGACGTACCGCGATGACATCCAGCTCGTACGAGCGCCGGAACTCGTTTCTGGCGGCGACGGCGGTACCCGTCATACCAGAGATACGCGAATACTGTTTCATGAAGCCCTGGACCGAGATCTGTCCCAGCACTTCGCTTTCGGGGCGGACCGTGACGCCCTCCTTTACCTGGATGCAGGCCTGAAGACCGTGCTGGTATAGGCTGTCGGGGCGTGTTCTTCCGGTGAGCTTGTCGACGAGCACCACCTCTCCGTCGGTGACAACGTAGTCGACATCCCCCTTGAGCACCATGCAGGCACGCAACATCTGATAGACCTGGTTCATCTGCTGGTACTGTCTGGAGAGTTTCCTTCGGAGTCTATCGGTCGCGCTTCGGCGCTTCCCGAGGGGCAGGTTGTTCGAGGACTCGACGGTACCAAGCTCATGCTCGATGGCGCTCGTGTCGAAGACCGGGCCGAGCTCGCGTTCCAGAAAGTCTTGACCCCTCTCGGTCAGGGTCACCAGCTCGTTCCTGCCGTCCACGACGTAGTACAGATCGCCGGTCGGCGTCTCTTGGGTGCCATCCATTGTGCAGGAGTCAACCATGGCCTGCACGCGCCGGCGAAGGCTCGAATCCGACGCGAGTTGCCCCAGTGAAGCGGTGTCATCAGGGGCGGCCAGAAGTACCTGGGCGAAGAGCAGGCACCGCTTTTGTTTGCCAAGTCCTGGATGGCGAAGCCTCTGTTGCAGGTCTGAGACCACCTCGCCCTGACTGGACCTCAGCAACTCGACAACCTTGCTGACCCTGCGGATGGACTTACTCGTGCCGGATGGCGCTCCAGCGATTATTAGAGGGATACGCGACTCGTCTATGAGCGCCTGGTCTGCTTCGTCCACAATGGCGACGTCGAGGGAACGCTGGACAAGGTCCTCGGGCACGTAGCGCAGGTTGTCTCTGAGAAAGTCGAACCCAAACTCTCGCAACGTGCCGTACACGATCTGGCCCTTGTATGCGTCCCGCCTCTCGGCGTCGTTCATGTGGCTGAGGACGTTACGTACTGACAGCCCCAGCGACTCGTAGACAGGTGCCAACCACTCGGCGTCCCTCCCGGCGAGATAGTCGTTCGAGGTTACGATGTGGACCGGCCTTCCTAGCAAAGCGTGCAGTACGGCAGGGAAGGCGGCAGCTATTGTCTTTCCCTCCCCGGCGTTCATCTCCACGATCACGCCGTCGTACAGGAGGGATCCGGCCATGAGTTGCTCGTCAGTGGCCTGAAATGACAGCTCATTCCCGGCATCTTTCGTCGACAGCACGCGGTAGAACTCCGCGGGCAGACCGATTTGGGAGTGGTAGCTGACCTTGCTCTTTTCCGCGACGTAGACCATGGTCGCGACGATCGTCGCCTCGTCGGGGTCGAGGTCCATTTCGCCCAGCAAGGGCTCGATGGTGCGGCGAAACCCGGGGCTCTCGAGAAAGGCGTCGTTGGTGTAGTAGCCCAGGTGAGACCTGTGCGGCCCGGCCTCCAGGACTCGCTCGGCACAATCGCGGTAGCGCTGAAAGGACTCGGGTAGGGCGTTATCGGAGAAAAGCCGCCATGCGCCAAAACGTCTGCTTATGACTTCGTCTACCAGTGCAAACACCCTTGGGAGCGACTCATCGGCGCCGGAGTCCTTTAGCTCATGCAGCGCTGTTCTGAGGTTGGTGTCGGAGTGGCTGGAAAAGTCGTGGCTGCGTACGGCGTCGACGATGTGACTGGAATGAGACAAAGACGGGACGGGTGGTCGTCCGAGGCTGAACGCAGTGGGAAGCTGCATGGTGACTCTCTGGACCGACCCGGCTAGGCGGAGTAGTCGGTCCATCACCGGCCTTCTGGATACGCTCCGGCGGTGTCGCACTCCGGGAAAGCTCCTTCGATTTGTTGATAACTCGCGCTGGCGCAGTGACGGCGATGATTTGAGGCCAGGCCTTCACCCCCATCCTAAACCTTCCCCCTCGAAGGGGGAAGGGATTTGCCATCGCTGTTATATCTACCCAGCGGACAGCGCGTTTGCACCCATTGATTCTACTACGCGTAGCAAATATGGGTTCAGCATGTCATCCGAGAGGCGGTAGACGCGCCTGTAGACCTCTCGAACGATGGTCGTGATCTCGTCGCTCATGGGTGGAGTTTTTCTTGCAACCGGCTGGAGTACGAGCTTCAGCTCCTTAGCCGATAGTCCCTGGGTCGCGGGTTGCACGTAATCACAAGGCGCTACGTACGCTCCCCGGCGGCCGACGTACTTCTCAAAGAGCGGGCTGCCCTCCTCCAGCTCCGAGACAATGTAGTGAATCTTTGAGCGGTGTCCCTGGCGATCAGACCCGTCCGCCTGCCGACTGGAGGCCACGCCGTTGAGCAGGTCGATGAGGCGGCTTCTCAGAGTGGAGTAGACCCCACGTCCTCGCGAGCGCTGCACGACGCCTCCGTAAAGCACCATCCCGATGTTCAGGTTTGTCAGGTATGCTCCGAGGACTACTCCCTCAACCAGCCGACCGTTGACGGCGCACACGAGTTTGGGAACGACCGCATTATCTGTCAACGGCGAAACCGTACGCAAGAAGGAGGCGGCGTCTTCGACGTTTTCTGTGCCTAACACATCCTGCAGGAGGGCGTATGCATCCTGGATGCGGCGGGTATCGGTCTCGTTGACTTCCAGGTACTGCACACCAGTCAACTGGATGCCTCTAGAGGTCTCAGACGTTGGCGCCACGGCGACGGTCCACTATGCGCGGCGTCTTTCTTTGCGACTGAAAATAGGTCTCGTCCACGAAGTCCAGGTCCAGGCCGAGGAACCCGCTGGACACCAGGTACGCGAGGTCTGGCTCCTTGCTCACCAGCGAGGCTCTGATCCTGGACGCGTCGTCCGCGAGGCTCTCCGGCAGCACGATCGTCAGCTCATCGCGGCCGTTGCGGGTGAGGACGACCTGCATAGGGCCAGCCCCATTGGTACCAGGGTATGCTGCGTCCAGGATTGTCCGATGGGAGACCTTCACGCCCAGCACGGAGGCCGTCCCGTCCGCTCTTCCCAGTACCTCGACCCGCGGGTATCTCTCAGCGGCGCAGGAGCAGGAGCCGTCCTTCACCACTATGATGTCCCTCACCCCATAGCGTATCAACCGAAGGCCCTCCTGATGAAGCGTGGTGACCAGGATTTCCCCCTCAACGCCGCCTGGCTCGCGAACGGCGATCTCTATTATGTTCCTGTCTGTGAGTACGTGAATTCCGCGATGGTCTGCGCATTCGATACCCACGGCTGAGGTCTCGGAGGCCCCATAGTATCCGAACACTTCAACGCCGATCTGACCGGTTAGACGGGAGCGAGTCCGTTCGGAAAGCGGCTCGCCGACGTAGATTATCTTGCTGAGACTTGGGTGGGGAGTCTTGGCGAAGCGACGTTCGAGGGCGCCAAGGCACCGCTCAAGTATCGAAGGGACAGTGACTATGACCGTCGGGTCCAGAACGGCGAGCGAGTCGACCGTGGCATTATCGTCGGGAGTAGCGCAGAAGGCGTAAGACTCTGCCCCCAGGGAGTCGAGCGCCCTTGTGAGCGCGACCATCAGGGTCAGCGGGCCAGTGTCCACGCACGCCACCCTATCCGAGCGGCCGGTCCCGCACAACGCCAGGAGCTCGGCAAGAGTCGTTGTTTCGGCCGCGTCGTCGCGATGGGTTATCAGCCTTCTCTTTCTCGGCCCCGTTGTGCCGGAGGAGGTCTCCATGTCGATGACCTGGCCGGCCGTCAGGATACTCTCGTCGGCGAGCTTATGGAGCTGTCTTTCATCCATAAGAGGCAGCCGCTGGAGCAGGGCCACTGGATCGCGATTCAAGATGTCGTCTGCTGAGATGCCCGCCTCGCGAAACGACCGCTGGTAAACACGAAAACTCGAGTAGGCGTGGCAGAGGGCCTCTCGAAGGTCTTCCCTGATCTCGTCGCCAACCTCTCCCACCATTTCTATAGGCAAAGGCAGCACTCCCGAGGTCGTGTGCGGATCCCAAGGAGGGCAGGTTTGAAACCTGCCCCTACGGGGGGCGATCAGGCTAGCATCGAACGGAGTTCCGGCCAGCCGCGGCGGGTCTTGCTTATGTACACCACGGAGTCGTCCGAGGCGAGCACAAGGTCCTCAAAACCGATAATCACAGCGCCCTTGCGGACGACGCCCACGAGGTTGACCCCATAGTCGAGCAGGCTCTTGGCGACGTCGTTGTACGGCACGGGATTCTCGGGAATCTCGCCGACTGGGGTGCTCGCCAGCGTCTCCTCGATTTCGATCACGTTGCTCGTTATCGCCTGGGTCAGGAGGTTCACACCGGGGTCTTGCGCCTCCTGCACAAGAAGGTTGTTGGCTACCTGCAATGTGTAGACCCGGGAGACACGCCTGGAGTTGGTAAAAAGCACGTTGTGCCTTGAGTCCAGTACTTCAGCGATGATGCTTGTCCGAGGGTTCAAGTTCTCGATAACGAAGGCGATCGAAGCTACGAGACTGTCGCTCCTGAGATCGTCGTAGCCTGAGCTCAGGACGATGGCATGTGCGGCCTCGGCTATGTTGGCGCGTCGGTAGGTCTCCTCTTCTAGAGGCGAGCCTCGAACGAATGACACATTGGCGATCGAGAATGGCAGCTCTTCTATCTGGTCCGTTATCAAGACGACTTCGCGGCCTCGATGCTGCTCATCACGCGTAAACTCCTCGACTATCTGACGCACGCGCAACTCGTTGGGGAAGTTTACGATTATTAGATGCTCTTTCGCTCCCGACCTGCCCATGCCCCTACGCTCCTTGTATCTGATGTCAACAAACCAGTCTACCGTTAGGCCTAGTACGGACGTAAAGGCGCCAAGTCCGATCACGATGATAAAGACGGCCGTCCCGATCCTCGCGCCCAACGACTCGGCAGAGAAGTCGCCGTATCCTATCGTCGTGACGGAGATGACACTATACCAGAGGCTGTCCCAGATGGTGGGCGAGGGTTCGGCCCCGCGCTCAAAGACAAAGAACGTCATGGCATTTCCGGCTACGCTGAGCACGAGCACGCCAAGCAGCAGCGCCACGCCCAGGCTTCTGCGTTGCCTGATCGTGCGCAATAGTCGTGTCAGGGAGTACATCATAGCCCTCGTTCCCACCCGCCCGCCCTAAGGTTGTTTTTCTGGGGGTTCCCCCGGCTTTGCACTTAAAGTCGTATGCGAGTCCTGTTCATATCCATCGAACCGGTGTCCTGGCCCTTCCAACGTGGACGTAGGGGCGGGTTTCAAACCCGCCCTCCCTTCTCCTCCTGATGGGAGAGGGGAAAAGGTGAGGGTGTCCCATCTTTTTTGTGCAAAGCCGGGTTTCCCCCAGACCCCCGCCAGAGCGCCAGGGACAGTGGCCACCTCTTCGACAGACTCAGGGCAGGCTCTCTCTGGACTCTCCCGCTGGACAGACCCTAATCAGCCGTGACTCAGGACTAGTTGCTCAGCCCAATGACCACTAGTCGAGCTTCATGCCCCGCTCCGTGGCAGTCGTCATACCTGTCTAATAGATGCTCTTTCGCAAGCAAGACCTTCTCAGCTACCAAGGGTTCTTGTTCCGCGAACCGTTGTCCCAACTCTGGGTCCAGGTCCCAGTCTGCAGATATCGAGCATTGTAGTCCTGCTCGCTCACAGACATTCAAATACTGTCGCTTGATTCTATCGAAAGTCTCGCTATTTCTGAAGACGATAGGCGTAACCATGAAGTCCTTTGAGATATAAAGACCCAGCTCGTTGTCGAACACCTGGACGAGGTCTACGTATGGGACCCAGCCCTCCATGGCGAAATAGAGGGATTCCGGGATGTCTTGGGAGACTCTGTGATAGTAGAAGTCCTCTTCGTTGACCGCCATCTTCACACGCACGGGCGCTTTGGAGTCGTAACCCAATAACTGGTCTGCGGAAGAGTCTTGCAAGAAGAGGAACGGAATGTTCCCGTTGGTGGCATCGACCAGGGCCGACGTGCCGTCGACAGTGTAGAGCAGGGCGGTATGCTGCCAGTAACGCATATATCGCTTGGCGAACCTGAAGTCGAAGGTCGTGAGCAACTCTCTGAGCTTCGCCTCTGGCACCGGTTGGGGCACGTCGGCTCCGGCCAGGACGTACTCTGACTTGAGTCCGTAGTGGTCGGTCAGAAACTTCAACGCTTGGACTTTCTCGGAACATATGCCGCCCGAGCCGTCGATAATGCTCCGCACCGTCTCATCTCCCGACTTGTAGACGAGACTCCGGCCGACGAAGCGGGAGTAGTTCTCAAAGTCGGCGTCCCAGATGCGTTTGGCGAGCGCCTGCACAAGCTTGAGGCTGCTGTCGGTTGAGTCGGGCTCGAGCAGGTCCTGCGCCTCGGCCGGGCCGAACTCTTCTTCAAGGCATTCGAGCACGAATGCCGAGTATAGGTCCGCGTGCCTGGCCCATCGCCGGGTATTGAACCCCACCCAGTTGCGGTCGTAGTCCACGCTGGTCCGGTCGATGGCCAGGTCTATTAGGAGCGCCTCTTTGTCGTCCAACCGAATGGGTTCGATTTGCGGGGGCTCTTCCATCGACAAGTCTAGAAGCCCCTGCTTAAAGACGATGCCCGAGAACATGCCATGAAGCCGGCCGTCGTCGGCGCTGATGTAGACGAGGTCCTGGATAGAGGCCAGTGTTTCGGCCGACTCGCTGGTAATCCGTTTCTCGGCTTTCAGGCGATCGAAAGGTGGACTCTTGAGATACTGGTCTAGGAGCCGGCCGAGCGGCAGACGGCTGTCGGCAGGGTCTATTCGGAGCGCGCATCGCCTGCCTGAGACCGTGTCCGTGATCTGAAGGACTATGTTCTGGGTCTCTTCCATCTTAAGCGGTGGCAAGGTTGAGCCGGTGTTGAGAGGAGACGCCCCAGCGGGGCGTCTCTACGGGGATGTTGGCACGAATGATTTCCATTATAGGCGAAAGCTTCCTCATTGGGGCAGCTCGACCACAGAGGGTCCGCACGGAATTGACAATGCCACTTGAGGCTGATATCTATCTTCATCAGACCAACTCCAAGGAGGAATCCATGACCAGGTCCGCACAAGAGGTCGTCAACCACCACCTCGAGGCGTTCGGGGCCGGGGACGCGGATGGCATTCTCGAGGACTACGCTATGGACTCGGTCTTCATCTCGACCGATGGCTCGGTCCTGCGTGGCCCGATGCAGATCAGGCAAATGGTTGACCAGATGCTCGCTGAGTTCGCGAAGCCTGGCGCATCCTTTAGCATGGGGCAGACCGTCGTTGAGGGAAACGTCGGGTACACAACGTGGACTGCCGAAACCGCCGATAATGTCTACGAGTTCGGGTCAGACACGTTCGTGATTCGCGACGGAAAGATAGTCGGTCATACGCTGGCGATGAAGCTGACGCCCAAGGGGTAAGCGCTCCAGCGCTGAGATGCCGGCGGAGCCGCAGCGAGGGCTGCCAACGTGAGTTTCGAGCCTGCGAGATTACTCCTCAGGCTCCTCGCTCCAGAAGGCGATGCCGAGCAGTCCTGGCCCAGTGTGGGCTCCCATGACGGGGGAGGACTCGCTAACGTAGAGCTCCTCGCACGGGAACTCCGATTCAATTCTTTTACTTAGCTCCTCCGCCGTTTCCATGGCGTCCGAGTGCATTACGGCGACGTGTATGGGGCCGGGCCTCAGCCGTTGCTGCATATGGTCGAACATCTTGTCTATTGCCCTTGCGGTCATCCTCGGCCGGGCTAGGTTTCGGACCTGACCGTGAGAGAGCTCGAACATCGGCTTGATCCGCAACAAGGACGTGCCCGCGTAGGCCACCCTCGGGACCCGGCCGCTCTTCCAGACGTAGTAAAGGGTATCTAGAAACGCCAGCAGCGATACCTTCGAGGCTACCGCGCGGGTGGCGGCCGCGACCTTTTCGAGCCCGACGCCTCGCTGGGCCGCCCGCCATGCTGCCATCGCGATCAGCCCCTCGCCACCTGCCGCGCTCTCGGTGTCGACCACGGCGATCCGAGCGTCGTTGATCTCCTCTTCTGCCTGCTTAGCCGCCGTCTTGGCGGAATCGTAGGACGCGCTGAAGTTCGGCGAGACTGTCAAGCACAGTATCGAAGGGGCGTTCTTGGCCGCGGACCGGAAGGTGTCCAGGAAGCCTGAGGGAGATGGCGCCGACGTGGTGGGCACCTCTTTAGTCTCACGCTGCATACGGTAGAACTCGTTGGGCGTTATGTCACGGCCGTCGAGGTAGGTCTCGTCTCCGATCGTCAGCTGCATGGGGACGACGAGCAGCGGCGCGCCCTGCATTTGGCCGATGTCCGCAGGCAGTGAGGCCGCGCTGTCGACCACGATGGCTACGCGGTCTTCCCCCATCGCAAAAGCTCCTCATAGGGGCTCATAGGCAGGGAGAATAGTACCATTTCGCGGGACCGGCCCATCGATACGTCCCGATGGGAATCGGGACTACTCGGGGTAGACGGGGGGGGGGGGGGCGTGGAACCGTGGATCAACACAGTGGCGATTGGAAACGGAGTTCTACTGGGAGCCACCTAGGTCAGCAACGTGGGAACGAAGAGGCTGGAACCGGGACGGAGCGATTAGGGACAGATGGTGGTTTGGAGGCCGACGGTTTCGATCGGGTCTAAGATTCGTCAGAGGCTGAGCCTTTTTCAGGGGCTCGCATACGTCTCTGTCTTCTCAGGTCGCTGAGGAACGATCCGTCGACCGGTGAGGTCAGTTGTTTCTCAAGACTCCTCTGGCTAGCGCGCCTACGGGGCGGGCTATCAGGTTGACGGCTTTTGTAAAAAGGTCCCATTCCCGGAGCATTGACTGAAGCCTGTCTCGGCCCTTGGTGGTTAGGAGGTAGTACCTGCGGCTTTGCCCCATCAGGGAGCCCTCCCATTTGCCCTCCACAAGCTCGTCACGCTCCAGCCGGTGAAGAGCCGGGTAAAGAGTCCCTTCCTTGATTCGGAAGTAGCCACTGCTCCGCTGGTCGATCTCCCGGACCAGCTGGTAGCCGTACATCGACTCCTCTTCTAACAAGGACAGGATGAGGGTTTCAGTGCTCCCTTTTAACAGTTCCCGGCGGTACAACTCGAGGTCAATCTCCGCCACAACCATATGCTCCTCCAATCGATGTGTTACTCAGTTTACGCACCCCAGGGAGGGTCGGATTCATCCGGCTGTCGGCGAATTGAGGGCGCACTCCATGCGCCCCATACGGAACATTCGTTGAAGCTAGGGAGGCTCTAGTGTAAAATGGCGACAGGTTGAACGGGGGCGAATACCTTGGGAAGCAGCCAGATACAGAGGCTCGCCGGCATGCGGGATTTTGCCGGCGGTGCCTACGAAACTCGCCGGGAGGCGACCGAGAGACTCGGGGCCTACCTTGGGGATAACGGTTATGATCTCATAGACACCCCCCTGCTGGAGGACACCGAACTCTTTGTCAGGAAATCGGGTGGCGAGCTTGCGAGTCGACTATACAGCTTCGTCGACCCTGGGGAACAGCGAGTCACTCTGCGTCCTGAGTTCACTTCGTCGGTCATCCGTCACTTCATCCAGGAACAGTCGGTGGCCCTTCCGGTGCGACGGCGGTACCGCGGCCCTGTATTCCGCTACGAACATGAGCGAGGAGATGGGTACCGCCAGTTCACGCAGGTCGGAGCGGAGCTGATCGGGGCTGGTGGAGTCGACGCCGATGCTGAGGTGCTGGCCCTGGCGTCGCTGGGTTTGAAGGAGGCGGGCCTGCCGAGCCATCAGGTCCGTGTTGGACATCTCGGCGTCATCCGCGACCTTCTAACAGGCCTGGGGCTCTCGGAGGCGACGATACTTTTCATAATCAGTCACATCCAGCCTCTGAACGATCGGCGCGCTGACGTGGCCTCACTAATGCAGCAGGCGAGAAACGTAGGTCTGCTGACCGCAGGCCTGGGGTCATTTGCCGACGAAGATTTGAATGAAATAGGGAGAGGCGCCTCTCAAGGGCTCATTCAAGGGGTGCTGGCCAGGGCCATGTCCAGCGACACGGGACGACGGACGAGGGACGAGATCGTCGGACGACTCTTAAAGAAGGTCTCAGAAGTGGACGATCCTGACAAAGTCGAAGGAGCCCTGACGTTGGCGGCCGAGCTAGGTCGTGTCAAGGGTATCCCTTCATCCGCTCTTGAGGAAGCGCGAGCAATAGTCGATGCGCATGGTTTGAGCGGATCGCCCTTGGACTATCTTGAGACCTTGTTCGAAGGGCTCGCCGCAAGGGGTGTCGGCGAGTCGCGCGTCATACTGGATCTGGGTCTTGCCAGGGGCATCGCCTACTATTCTGGCGTCATCTTCGAGCTCGCTGGCTCGGGCCTATCCGAAGGATACTCGTTTGGTGGTGGCGGGCGATACGATGGACTGGTGAGGGCGCTAGGGGGAGCGGACGTTCCTGCTCTGGGATTCGCTTACACCCTGGAGCAGGTCGTCGAGGCCCTGGAGCAAGGACCAGAAGGCACCGCGCCGACATCTGACAAGTCATCGAGTCCGGGGCAGTAAGATGCTTCGTCTCGCGGTCCCGAGCAACGGTGCCCTACACGAGCCGACGCTGCTTTTCCTGCGCTCTTGCGGGATAGAGGTGCTGAGGACCAATCGTAGGAACTACACCTCGAAAATAGCGTCTTTGCCCGACGTAACGGTCCATTTCCAGCGCCAGGCCGAGATAGGGCTGAAGGTCGAGGAGGGCAGCGTCGACGTAGGAATTCTCGGCCACGACAGCTTCCTCGAAACCCGAAGGCCGGGCGGAAACTCCGATGTTGTCGTCGTAGACCTTGGTTTTGGTCGATGTGAGCTGGTCATCGGCGTGCCGGACTCGTGGGTGGACGTCGTCTCGCTAGCCGACCTTGCCGACCTCGCGCTGGAGTTCAGGGACAAGGGGAAAGACCTGCGCATTGCCACCAAGTCTCCGCGGCTGACGGAGCGCTTTCTGCTCGAAAACGGCCTGACCTACTTCTCCCTCGTGCCTACTAGTGGTACCTTGGAGGCCGCGCCATCCCTGGGCTATGCCGACATCATCACCGACATCACTTCTACCGGCGCCACGTTGAGAGAGAATCGGCTGAAGACGATACATGGCGGCTCCGTCATGACATCCCAGGCTTGCCTGATCAACAATAAAGCCCTTGTCACCGAGTCACCGGAAAAGCTTAATGCGGCCACGGCCATGGTGGAGCGGATCGAGGCCCACCTCGAAGCTGCGGAGCTCTATAGCGTCACGGCGAACATGAAGGGAGAGACGGCTGAGGACGTTGCCGGCTACGTTCTGGAACAGGCCGACGTGGCGGGCTTACGCGGTCCGACGATATCAAAGGTGTATACCCGAGACGGCGAGGGATGGTATGCCGTGACTGTGATAGTCGAGAAGGACAAGCTCCTGGAGGCAGTAGAGCGCTTCCGGCAGATTGGGGGCAGTAGCGTCACTGTCTCCCAGCCCGACTATGTTTTTCATTCCCGATCCGAGGCCGCGTCGCGGCTCACCGAGGCAGACTGAGGGGAGGTGTCTTGCCAAATCTGCCCGCCCACATGGGGCTGGCCTTTCGGGCAGCGGAACGTTTGGGGCACCCGACGCTCGACTTCCATATGGGGGACTTTCTCCTTGGGTCTACCTCACCGGACGTGAGAATCATCATCCGAGGGCAGCGAGAGGAGCACCATTTTGCACCGCTGACGTTCAGCGAGGTGGGAGCTGGAGTCGACGGTCTGTTCAAAGCTCATCCGCACCTCTTACCTGAGTCGACCAAGCACGGGCCGACGCTCGCATTCGTCGCCGGCTATATTACGCACCTGGTCCTGGACGAGATATGGATAGTCGAGATGTACCGACCGTACTTTGGGAATCCGCGAGTATTTCACGATGACATTTACGGGAAGGTGATGGATAGAGCCATCCAACTGGAGCTTGACCGACAATCGCAGCCGGCAGTCGAGTCTGCGCTCCCACTTCTAGCCGAGGCTACCGATGGAGTGGAAGTTGGGTTCATCTCGGCGGACACACTTGCCGCGTGGCGTCGGTGGGTCTCGGAGTTCGTCAGCCGAGATTTTTCCTGGGAAAGGCTTAGGTTCATGGCAAGACGTGTCGCTGCCGGGGACGAGGCCCATCCTGCGCATACCGTCGCCGACGAGTTCTTGCGGGACATGCCAGCGAGTCTTGAACGTCTTTATGGGTACGTCAGGCTCGAGGACCTGGCCGACTTTCAGGAAAGGTCCACCGAGTCTGTCGCTCAGGCCGTGGAGGAGTATCTGCCGTGAGGACCATTAAGGGGCTTCAGAAAGCACAGAAGGCCCTTTGCGAGGGCCGAGGCCTCAACCTGGACAACGTTCCGCCGGAGGTCCTTGAGAAGACGTCGAAAGCGCTGGGTAAACCCATTACCCCGGTCGGCGCCGTAGAGCTGATCCTAGAACGGGTACGCGAGGATGGGGACGATGCCTTGCGGGACCTGACTCAAAAGCTAGACGGCACCGAGCTGACGGACTTTGAGGTCCCGCTGGAGTCGGTGGCCGACGCGTACCGGAGCGTGCCGGACGAGTTGGTGAGGGCGCTCGAGTTGGCGGCACGCCGGATACGTAAGTTTCACCAGGCGAGCCTACCCAGCAGCTGGATGGACTTCGCAGAAGGCTACGGTGAGATGGTAAGCCCGGTCGAGCGGGTAGGGGTCTATATTCCCGGCGGGACGGCCCGGCTGTTCTCAACCGTCTTAATGACCGCGATTCCGGCAAAGGTGGCAGGCGTCACCGAGGTAACGGTGGCGACCCCTGTAGGTCCAGATGGATCACCGGACCCCACCACGCTGGTGGCGTGCGACATATCAGGGGTCAACCGCATCTTCCAGATCGGCGGGGCCCAGGCGATAGCCGCGATGGCCTACGGGACCGAGACTGTGCCGAAAGTCGACGTTGTTTGCGGGCCGGGGAACGTGTTCGTGACTCTCGCCAAGAAACTGCTGTTCGGAGAGGTGGGGATGGACGGACTATTCGGGCCCACCGAGACTGTCGTCATCGCGGACGAGACCGCCAATCCGACCCTGTGCGCCGCCGACCTGCTGGCACAGGCCGAGCACGACGTTCTCGCGACCCCAGTATTCATCACGACCTCGCAAGATATGGCCGACGCTGTAACTAAGGAGATCGACGTTCGTGTAGAGCGCCTGGAGCGAGGCGCCATAGCGAGGCAGGCGCTCGACCGGCAGGGCGCCGTCGTGGTAGTCGAAAACCTGGACGAGGCCCTCGAGCTGGCAAACCAGTTTGCTCCGGAGCACCTTTCGTTGATGGTAGACGACCCTTGGCGCTACACGGGGCGAGTCCAGAACGCTGGGGCGCTTTTCCTGGGCAACTACTCGCACGAGGTGCTGGGCGACTACGTGGCCGGACCCAGCCACGTCATGCCTACAGGAGGGACCGCAAGATACAGCTCCGGGGTCAACGTGCGGTCGTTCCTCAAGTTCGTGCCTGTGATAGGTCTGGACGAGATTACCTCATCGGTCTTATCGAGGGCGGCCTCGGTAATCGGCCGGGGCGAAGGGCTGACTGGCCACGCGGAGGCGGCAGAGGTCAGAGAAGAGCTTCTTTCATCTTAGCCGAGGCACTTGTGGAGTAGCAGGGAGTGTTCACCCTCACCTCAATCCTCTCCCATCAAGGGAGAGGAGGATGATCCCTTCCCCCTTGGTTGGGGGGAAGGATAGGATGGGGGTGACGGAGCACTAGCAAGGGTAACGTCATGGCGGTAGACATCGAGTCATTGATCCGCCCGCACCTGGCGGACATCGAGACCTACGATCCAGTGGAGCCACCGGAGTCGCTGGCCGTTAAGGCCGGCATTCCGGAGGACCAGGTTATCAAGCTGAACGGCAACGAGAACCCCTACGGTGCTTCTCCGAAGGTCTCGAAGGCGCTCGCCGCGCTGCCGCTTCACATATATCCGGACCCGTTCCAGCGTAGGATACGGGAGGCGCTCGCACGGTACCTAGAGCTCGATTCAGACCAAATAATCGTAGGGGCGGGAGGCGACGAGCTGATCGACCTTTTGTTTCGGCTGTTCATCTCGCCTGGTGATGCGATTATCGACTCCGAGCCCACGTTCGGCATGTACGGGTTCTACGCCAGGGTAGCCGGGGCTGAGGTACGATCGGTCCCCCGAGACCAAGCTTTCGACATCGACGTGCCCGGCGTCGTTGCTGTGGCAGGCTCATCGAGAGCCAAGTTACTCTTCGTGGCCTCTCCCAATAACCCGACCGGGAACGTCGCCTCAGAGGAGCAGGTGAAGGCGCTACTGGACACAGGTCTGATAGTAGTCGTGGACGAGGCGTACTACGAGTTCAGCGGTAATACAATGGCCGGTCTGGTACAGGAGCACGAGAATCTGGTCGTGTTAAGGACCTTGAGCAAGTGGGCGGGCCTTGCGGGTGTAAGGGCTGGCTATGGCATAATGAGCCCGAAGCTCGTCAGTCACCTCATCGACATCAAGTCGCCGTATAATGTGAGCACGGCGGCCGAAGCCGCACTCCTGGCCTCGCTTCAGGATGTCGACACGCTCTTGGAAAATGTCAGCGCGATAATCGATGAGCGTGAGCGGATGTTCTCGATGCTCGATGGTATCGCGGGTGTGAAGCCGAGGCCGTCCGGCGGCAATTTCATCCTTTGCGGCTTTGAGCCGGGACGGGCACTGGCCGTTTTTGAAGGACTCGCCGGGCGCGGGATATTCGTCCGGAATTTCCGCTCACCGCGTCTAAGGGACTATTTCAGGATATCGGTGGGCACCCGAGAGCAGACCGATAGGGTTGTCGGGGCCATCGCCGAGTTGGTTTAATCGGCATCGGATGGACCGGCGGACCGGCGAGACAGAGACGCAAGGAGGCTTTTGAGTGAGCTCAAGGACTGCCGAGGAGAGTCGCAAGACCGGCGAGACACAGGTCTCCGTCGAGCTGAACATAGACGGGCAGGGCCGATATCAGGTCGATACCGGGAACGGCATGTTCGACCATCTCCTGGCCCAGCTGGCGCGCCATGGAATGATCGATATCGACGTTGCCGCCAAAGGCGATGTGGAGGTCGGCTGGCACCATCTGGTAGAGGACACCGGAATAGTGCTCGGCCGTGCGCTCCGACAGGCGGTCGGAGACGGTGCCGGCATCACTCGAATGGCCCACTCCATCGTTCCGCTCGACGAGGCGCTGGCGCTTGTCGCCGTAGACTTTGGAGGGCGAGGGTACGCGGCCGTCGACATGGAGCTTACCGACAGTGACATGGGGGGGCTGCCGGCGCACCTCGTCCATCATTTCCTGGAGACGTTCGCCAGAGAGAGCAACTTCAACCTGCACGTCCGGATACTGGCCGGCGCCGACAACCACCACAAGGCCGAAGCGGTTTTCAAGGCACTCGCGCGGGCCATCCGGGGCGCGCTCACTCTCGACGAGAGGCTTTCAGGAGAAACGCCGAGTACGAAGGGCACGATCGGCTAGGCGTGCCTGGCCGATGGTCAGGCGTGTCCGACGCTACATACCGAACTCGAACGCCAGCTCGGGGGGAGGAGCGGGCGGTGGCTGAGTCATATCGATCCCATGGAGCTCATTGATCTTCCCCCGGAACCAGAGGTCAAACGGATCGTCGGAAGCGCCCATCGACGGCATCAACCCCTCGGCGTTCGATCCCTACAGGTGAACCACCGCGAAGTCGCCCATGGGTGTCTGCTGGTGCCACACCCTTTGCCGGTCGACACCATGCCGCTTATTGGACGCCGCGAAATCGTCGTGGCGTGCTCCCGTTAGCTCTTTGTGAAACTCGTTCCAAGCCTCGAGCTTTCCTGGTAGTATCGGTGCTGCGAACGCTACTTCACCCATTTTCTCCTCCTTGATAGGTCTATCCCACTACTTGACGTCTAGGTTCGGCTCCAGTCTCATTCTGTCCCGGCTGACCTAGGTTCACACCTCCTTCACCCGCTCAAGCTCGAAGCGGTAGTCCTCGATTACGGGGTTGGCGAGAAGCTTGTCGCACATGCCCTCGACGGCGCGGGCGGCGTCCTCGTCGGTATTCCCCGCCAGGCGCACTTCCATATACTTGCCGGCTCTGACGCTGCGCACGGTCTCGAAGCCGAGGGCCTTCAGGCCGCCCTGGATCGTCAGTCCCTGGGGGTCGTTGACCGTCGGCTTAAGTGTTATGAAGACTCTCGCCAGGAACATTCGGCGCTAGTTGGTAAGCGGCTCTGGGGCGTTTGAGGAGTTCATGTGGTCCTCGATGAACGTTATGATTCTCTCCTCGTCGAACTCGTCGAAGGTGTCGAGATAGTTCCAGGCGGTCAACGCGATAGTGGAGTTCAAGTCCGGGAAAGGGGACATGATCACCTTCCTGGCTCTGGCGTTGGACCGTGAGTGGTAACGTTCGGCTATCTCTGTCAGTTTCGCGACCAGATCGTCGCAGCCGTCCGGGCAGTCGTAATGGATACCGATGCCGGCGTGCTCGAGATTGTGGACCAGCACCTCGTTTTGGACGAACTCATCGTAGACTGCCCACCGGGCTGGCGCGCCCGAGCTGGAATAGTGCGAGCCGGAGGTCGCCGGGACCGAGGTGTACGCTTGAATAGGAGCCTCCCCTCGGCTGATGTGGTCAGTGCCCGCGTCGGGTATCCTCGTGCCTGCGTCGCCGCCCTCGCGTGGTCCTCCGATGGAGATCGGAAGGTTGCCCGCGAACAGGCTTGCGATCAAAAGGAATGCGACCACGCCGACTGCAGAGAAGGCCGCTATCCGCTTCACCCGCCTGCGGCGATGCCGACGCGTCCGCCGAGCAGCCCGGGCCTGCGTGGGAGTCAGCCTGTCTTTTTTGCGTTTCTCGCTTGAAGCCATGTCTCGTTCAGTCCTGCGTTCGCTTGCTGCGAGCTCCTCTAGCCGAGGTCCGTTTCCGTCAGCTGCCGATGTGCTTCCAGGTAACGGCCGTGTGTCTTTTCTACGATGTCGTTCGGCAGATCAGGGGCCGGCGGCTCGTGGTCCCACCCCTGCTCATCGAGCCAGTCTCTGACGAACTGCTTGTCGTAGTTGGGCTGCGATTTGCCGGGTGCGTAGCCCGTCGCATCCCAAAACCGGCTGGAGTCGGGCGTCAGCAGCTCGTCGATCAGCGATAGATGGCCGTCGATGAACCCGAACTCCATCTTCGTGTCGGCGATGATGATGCCCTTGTCGAGGGCGACGTCGTGAGCGAAATTGTAGACCGCCTTCGAGGTCTCGCTCAGCTTGTCGGCAGTCTCGATGCCCAGCATATCCACGACGTCTTGGAAGCTCATATTCTCGTCGTGCCCTACCTCGGCTTTCGTGGTGGGAGTAAAACGCGGCTCCGGAAACCTGTCGCCTTCTCTGAGCCCTGATGGCATCGGATGGTCGGAGACGGTGCCCGAGCGCCGGTACTCTGTCCAGGCCGAGCCTGTGATGTATCCTCTGATCACGCACTCCACGTCGATCCGCTCGGCCCTTCGCGCAACCATCGCCCGGCGCGCCAGCTCCGAGGGGACGGAAAGCTCGCTGCGATCCGTGGCCAAGGCGATAAAGTGGTTGGGGACAATGTGCTTGGTCTGCTCGAACCAAAATGCCGACATCTGATTCAGCACTGCGCCCTTCTCGGGGATCGGGGTCGGGAGCACCACGTCGAAGGCTGAGATGCGGTCCGTAGCTACCATCAAGAGCGTCGAGCTGTCAAGCTCGTGAGTATCTCTTACCTTGCCCCGATGGATAAGGTCTGGCAGGTCCGATTGTCTAATCGTAGTCATGTATGATTCTCTCGTAAAAAGTCTGTGCAGGTCGAATTAGAGCAACCGTACCCTTGCCTGGGTACAATATACAGTCTCTGTTCCGTGTCCTACCCCAACATACGGTAGCGCTCACATGTGCTAAAGCGCTGGAACTTCCTCAAAACGGGTTTTTACGAGGGAATTATGTATGTCCTTCATGTCGTCGTGCCACTATATGCGGCCTTGGCCTCGGTAGGCCGGGACACGGACTCTTCAGCGAGTCCCACATGCGAAAAGATCTCGTCCACGTAGCGGACGTAATACTGATAGTCGAAGAGGTCCTCCAACTCTGTGCGGCTGAGCCGCGAGGCAATCTCCCCGTCGGCGCGGGCCAGGTCCCGAAAGTCCTTTCCCTCTTCCGCGCTTTCCATCGACAGGCGATGTACCCCTGCGTAGGCCTGCTCGCGGCCCGCTCCTTTCTCCACCAGGGCCAGCAGCACGCGCTGTGAGAATACCACACCTCTGGTAGATTCGAGGTTGTGCCGCATACGCTCCGGATAGACTCTCAAGTCTGTTATGACATCGGCGAACAGGCCCAGAATGTAGTCCACTGCCATGCAGGCGTCGGGCAAGATTACGCGCTCCGCCGACGTATGGCTGATGTCCCGCTCTCCCCATAGGGCGACGTTCTCGAGCGCCGTTACCGAGTGGCCGCGCACCAGCCGGGCGAGTCCACATACCCTCTCCGACAGCTCCGGATTGCGCTTGTGCGGCATCGACGACGACCCTGGCTCCCCTTCCGGAAAGTCCTCCGCCACCTCGCCGATCTCGGTCCGCTGAAGGGCACGAATCTCGGTGGCGAACTTTTCCAGGGAGGCGGCGATGAGCGCTAGGGTCGTTACAAACTGGGCGTGGCGGTCGCGTTGCAGTACCTGGTTCGAGACAGGAGCGGCCTGAAGGCCGAGTCGCCCGCAGACGCTGGCCTCGACCGATGGAGGCACGGTGGCGTGCGTGCCCACGGGCCCGGAAACCTTGCCGACGGCAATCGTTTGCCTGGCCTGCGCCAGCCTGTCACTGTTACGACGCATCTCGTCCCACCACAAAGCGAACTTCAGGCCGAAGGTGATGGGCTCGGCGTGGACGCCGTGAGTGCGGCCCATCATTATCGTGTCCTTGTGCTCTAGCGCTTTTTTGCGAAGTGAATGCGAGAGCTGGTTTATGTCTTCGGCGAGGAGGTCGGCCGCCTCGACGAGTTGGAGGCTGGTCGCCGTGTCCCACACGTCGCTAGTGGTCAGCCCGAGGTGGAGCCACCGCCCTTCGTCGCCAAGGCCCTGAGTGACTGAACGCAAGAACGCTGGCATGTCATGGCGAGTACGATCGATTTCGTCGTTCACGCGATCGATATCGTAGGTAGCGCCACGAAGCAGGGCCATGTCCTCCGGCGGGATCACCCCCTCCACGGTCCAGGCCTCGCAGGCCGCAAGCTCGATCTGCAGCCATTTGTCGTATTTACTCTTCTCGGACCAGACCTGCTTCATCCGCGGCCTGGCGTATCGCTCTATCATGTCTTTGTCTTGAGCCCTTCGCGATATTGCTCGTATACCTCGCGTATATCCTCGTGTTTGCCCCCCAGGACCTGGGCCGCTAGGAACGCGGCATTTCGTGCGCCCCAAGACCCTACCGCCACGGTGGCGACGGGGATGCCTGGAGGCATCTGGGCGATGGCGTACAGGGCATCGACGCCATTGAGCTCGCTCGTCGCAAGCGGGATGCCAATGACGGGCAGCGTAGTCCAGGAGGCCATTACTCCTGGCAGGCCTGCGGAGCCGCCAGCGGCCGCGATCAACACTTCGATGCCACGGTCTCGGGCTGACTGTGCGTAGTCTCGGACCTTGTCTGGTGTACGGTGGGCGGACGCCACCACTACCTCGTGGTCAATGTTCAGCTGGCGAAGCACATCCGCCGTCTCCTGCACAACAGGTTCATCGGACTTGCTTCCCATCACTACTCCGACCAGCGGCATGTCTACCTCCTGCTATATGTTACCGGCGATTCACAGAGCAATCAAACGCCACGAGTGGGGCCTTTCCACTTTCGATATCTCGCTCTGCTGACCCGTGGTTCGACGGGTCCCCCGATGCGGCATCGGGGCGACTCCTGTCGGAGCTCACCACGAACGGAAAACTCACGCACCCGTTCGTCCTGAGCCTGTCGAAGGACCCTCTGTGTGACATTAAAAGGGCCTCGCCTCAGGCGACGACAAGAGGGACCAGCATTTCGGACGGCGTCAGACCGGAGTGATGGGACACCAACTTGACGTCATCTTTCTTGGGTGTGGGGTAGAGAATCTTGAGCGCGTCAGCCCCTTTTGAAATCGCGACGTGGCTGCCCAGACGTCGCCGTGCCTCAGGCGAGAGTCTCCCTGGTCCGTACATCTCTAGCTCTTGGGCCTCTTCGACGGTAATCAGATAAAACCTCTCCCCAAATCGCTCCCTGAAGAGTCCCTCGAATCTCGACCTGTTTCCGTTCTCAACGTCGAAGACCGCGGTTCTGGAGTCTCCCCAGGCCTCCCTCGCCAGAAACTCGAGCATCCTATCGGAAGGTTCGATCTCGTGCGTTTCACCCTGACCGGCGTCGAGAAGCCCATGGTCGGCGCTGAGCACCACTCGTGTCGCTTCAGGTAGGTCGGAGACAAGCCGCTTGACCTCGTGGTCAAGCTCCCTCGCGGCGCCAAGCGCTTTCTCGTGCTCGATGCCGTATACATGCCCGGCGGTATCGACATTTGGGACGTACAGATGGATGTATGTCGGACCGTCGGACGCAGACACCCTCCTCAGGACTGCGTCTATGGCCCCGCGAACGGTCTTATAGCCTTCCTGCGGGTTCCCGCCGGCAATGTACGTGGAGTAGACGCTATTGGCTATGGCTTCGGGAAGAAGCGTGGCGGTGTCTCGCGTAAAGCCCCCTGTCATAGAGGGAGTCGGGTAGGCCTGCTCAGCCGACACTCCGAGCTCGGAGAGCTGTCTTTCGTCTGACCGCCTGTAGAACTTGATGATGGTCGAGACGCAGTCGGCCTCTCTTATGTACATATTCCAGCCGATTACCGCGTGCTTATTAGGCCATAGGCCCGTGGCCAGGCTCGCGAAGACCACGGGTGTCGACGACGGGAAGACGGTCTGCAACTGCATCACCACGTGGCTGGCGATGAACGAATCGTCCCCTAAGGCCTTCACCGTCTCGGTCCCGAGGCCATCCGCCATGATGAACACCAGGTGCTTCGAGGGACCGATAAGGTCGGCGATGGCGCGAGAGTTTGAAGAAGGCGCCGCACTCTGGCCACCGGCCAGCCCGGCGATAGCGTTCCCCAGATCGACTATGTTAGGGGTGGTGGTCGATGGACGTAGCAACTCCCCAGCCTCAAAAGTAGCCACCAGTCCTTCGACGTCACTCATGGGTCATCGCGCTACTCTTTCTGCTCCAGCAACGCGATGTCGCGACGATAGAAGCAGTCCTTGAACCTAATGCCGGTGGCTCCTGAATAGGCCTTGCGCCTCGCCTCAGCGAGGGTGTCGCCGAGCGCGGTAACCGTCAACACGCGCCCGCCGTCGGATACGATTTTTCCCGCCGGAGGCGCGATAGGGTCGGGTACTATCTTCGTGCCCGCATGGAAGATGTAGACGTCTTCGCCCGGGTTGTCGAGGCCGTCGATCGGATACCCGGTCTCGTACGACTCGGGGTAACCCCCTGATGCCATAACAACTCCTACGCAGGCCTGTGGCTCCCACTCTAGGGAGGTGGCAGCCAGGTTGCCGCGAGCGGTGCTTAGCATAACGTCCAACAGGTCCGATTTCAATCTCGGCAATATGACCTGTGTTTCCGGGTCTCCCAGCCGGCAGTTGAACTCGATGACCTTTGGCCCGTCGGCAGTGACCATAAGGCCGGCGTACAGAACTCCGCTATAAGGGGTGCCGTCCTCGGCCATGGCTTTCACCACCGGCTCCATGATCTCAGTACGGACGCGGTGCTCCATATCCACGCTCCACATAGGCTCGATAGGCGGGCTATACGACCCTATCCCACCTGTGTTGGGGCCGGTCTCCCCGTCACCGGCACGCTTGTAGTCGCATGCGGCCACGAGCGAGGAGAGGCGTTCTCCATCTACGAAGGCGAACACGCTAATTTCTCGTCCTTCCAGGTACTCTTCGATCAGGACTCGCTCTCCAGCCGCGCCAAACTGCTTGTCGAGCATCGCGCCGCGAAGAGCGTCGATGGCGTCTTCTCGGGTCTCGGCAACTACAACCCCTTTGCCGGCTGCCAGGCCGTCGGCTTTCACGACGACCGGCAGGTCGGTGTTCTCCAGATGTCGCCGAGCACCTTCGAAGTCTTCGTAAAACACAGCCTTTCCTGTGGGGACATCGTGCCGCAGCATGAGGTCCTTGGCGAAGGACTTGCTGGTCTCGATGCGGGCCGCGGCTTTCGTCGGGCCGAATGCCAGTAGACCGGCGTCCTGGAACCGGTCGACTATGCCGGCGGCGAGAGGGGCCTCCGGGCCGATGACCGTGAAGTCGATCCCCTGGGCCTTCGCGAAGCCAAGCAGGCCTCCGATATCATCGGCGTTGATGGGGACGTTGTCGCCTACTTGGGCCGTCCCCGCGTTGCCAGGCGCTACGAGGATCTCGTCGGCTAGAGGGCTCTGTGCCAGCTTCCAAGCGATGGTGTGCTCGCGACCGCCGTTGCCGACAATCAGGACCTTCATGCTACGCCCATTTAGTGCTGGTTCTCAGTAAACAGTGCTTCGAAAAATGCCATTCGCCATGGAAACGTCGTCTGTAGGTAGGCCGCGGAGACGCCCCAGCGGGGCGTCTCTACCCAGTGAACCGCTCTTCCTCATGGTGCCGAGGCGAATTCTAATCGAGCTACGCTGTTTCGCGACGGAACAGCCATGTTGTCATGGCTGTGAGTCCCACTGCCATGGTCGCCAGAACGGCCAGACCGGGTAGGATCGTATCCCATACCCATCCTTCGATTACGATGACGCGGAGCGCGGCCAGGACATATTCCACGGGGTTGATCGTGACCGCCACTTCGAACCACCCGCCGAGCAGTTCCTTGGGCATGAAAGCGGTGGTGAGGAAGATAAATGGAAAGAAGAAAACAAAAGACGCCTGGGTTGCCTGGGCACTTTTTGTCTTTAGCGCGATCATAAGGCCCAGTGCCGACCACGCTATGCCGAAGATCGCGGCCATGGCGATCACCGTGACGACGCCTAGCGCGCCTCCCTTGAACGAGACGCCAAGGGCGAACGCCACCAGGATGATGACGAGTGCCTGGGCTAGCGCTCTCGTACCGGCCATGAGCAGGCTCCCGAAGAGGATAGAGAACCGGTTGATGGGCGCGAGCAGCAGCTTGTCGAAGTATCCCGAAAGAATATCAGTGAACATCGCGAAGCCCGCGTCGCTGCCGCTGAAGACAACGGCCTGAACCAGGATCATTGCGACGAGGAAGGCTTCGTAATCTTCAGTCGGGAATCCTGGTAGGCCGGTGACCTCTCCGAAGGCTGCTCCGAATACGAGAAAGAGAAAGAGAGAGATGAAAAGAGGAGGAATCAAGAGCACCGGCTGGGTGACCCAGATTTTGACGTTTCGCATATAGATGTAGTAGGTCTCTCGTAGTGTGCTCATTTGCGCGTTAGGTACAGTGTCATTCTGAGGGAGTCACGATGCCGCCTCGATGCCGCATCGGGGGGGACGACCGAAGAATCTAGGTCGCTTCTCCATACGAATGGTGATCTTGTGGGCAGAAGCTTAGATTCTTTGTTCCGATGCCGAATCGGAACTCAGAATGACATGCGGCAAAGGGCCTCTTGCATCGGTAAAAGTCGCACATGGGGTTCGCTATCTCTTACCGAGGCCGACCCATTGGCGCATCATCTGGTTCATCTCATCGCCTTCGGCGTCCTCGGAGCGAATTGTGCGGCCGGTGTGCTTCAGAAAGACATCGTCCAATGTGGGGCTGGCGAGCGATAGGTTTGTAACCGTGACGTCGTTTTCCGAGAGCATGCGGAGAACGTCCGGCACGGAGGCGCCACCATCGCGTACAGAAACGGACAGGCCGCCGTCCAGCATGGTCACATCCGTCACGTAGTCGCGCTCCTTAAGCGCGGCCTCCGCCTTGCCCGCCTTGGTGCTGAACTCCTCCTCAGTTGCCGACTCGACGGAGACGGTAATGACATCCCCACCAACCTGGTGTTTGAGCTTATCGGGAGTGCCCTCGGCTACGATACTCCCGCGATCGATGATCGAGATGCGTTGGCATAGCCGGTCGGCCTCTTCCATCATCTGCGTCGTAAGGAATATAGTCGTTCCTTCCCGATTCAGATGCTCCAAGTGCTCCCAGATTGCCAGCCGGCTTTGAGGGTCTAGGCCGGTCGTCGGCTCGTCCAGAAACAGCAGCGGCGGACGGTGCACCAGGGCGGCGATCAGATCGATACGCCGCCGCATTCCGCCCGAGTAGGTCCCTACCTTGCGCTTGGCCGCGGACGTCAGGCCCATAAGCTCGAGGAGCTCCTCGGCACGCGCTCGTGCCTCCTTGCGAGACTGGCCGTAGAGCAGCGCCTGCATCACCAGGAAGTCTCGACCGCTCGCCAGGTCGTCCAGGCCCACCTCCTGCATCGCGAACCCTATACTCTTGCGCACCGACGGCGAGTCGTGGTCCACATCGTAGCCGGCTACGATGACTCGCCCCGACGTCTTTTTCAGCAGAGTGGAGAGTATCTTCATCGTCGTGCTTTTCCCTGCGCCGTTCGGCCCAAGGAAGCCGACGAACTCTCCGTTAGCGACGGTGAAGTCGATCTCCGACACCGCCCGGACTCCTCCAGGGTAGACCTTTACCAGCTTCTCAACCGTGACCATCTCGCTTTGAGACAAGACGACCCCCTGACGCTACTCCCACTCGATTGTGCCGGGCGGCTTGCTCGTGATGTCGTAGACCACTCTGTTGACGCCTGGCACCTCATTAGCGATCCGATTGGATATGCGGGCCAGGACCTCATCGGGCAGGCGGGCCCAGTCTGCAGTCATCGCCTCTTCGCTGGTGACCGCCCGGACGGCGACGACGTGCCCGTAGGTGCGGAAGTCGCCGGTCACTCCAACCGTCTTGGTGTCGGTGAGCACGGCGAAGCTTTGCCACAGCTCCCGATAGAGGTCGTTGGCCTTTACCTCGTCCATGACGACCCAGTCTGCCGCACGGAGCACCTCGAGCTTGTCACGGGTTACCTCGCCCATCACCCGGATAGCGAGTCCGGGGCCGGGAAACGGCTGCCGGTAGACGACCTCTTCGGGCAGTCCGAACTCGAGCCCGACCTCCCGCACCTCATCCTTGAAGAGGTAGCGCAGCGGCTCCACCAGCTCGAGCTTCATTCTCTTGGGGAGACCGCCCACGTTGTGGTGGGTCTTGATCTTGGCGGAGACCTTACTGTCGTCGGTCTTGCTTTCGATGACGTCCGGGTAAAGGGTACCCTGAGTCAGAAAGTCCACCTGGCCAAGGTTGGCGGCCTCGTTCTCAAACACCCGGATGAACTCCTCGCCGATGACCCGTCGCTTCTCCTCCGGGTCGAACACCTTGCTGAGCGCGTCGAGGAACTGTCGAGACGCGTCGGCGTAGACGACGTTCATCTTCAGGTGCTTCTCGAATGTGTTCAGGACTCTCTCGGGCTCTTCGCGCCGCATGAGCCCATTGTTTACGAATATGCAGGTAAGCTGGTCTCCGACGGCCCGGTGTACCAGAGTTGCCGCTACAGCCGAGTCTACTCCACCCGACAGGGCGCAGATGACCTTGCCGGACCCGACCCTCTCTCTGACACCCTGAACAGAGTCATCGACGAAGTTTGCCGGCGTCCACAGGGCTCCACATCCAGAGATGCCGCGGACGAAGTTGTGAAGGATCGCCTTGCCGTCGGGGGTATGCGCTACCTCGGGATGGAACTGAATCCCAAGGAGCCGACGGCCGTTGCCGGTCGCTGCAATGGGAGAGTTCTCAGTGTAGGCCAGCGCCTTGAAGCCGGGAGGCGGCTCGACGATCTGGTCGCCGTGGCTCATCCAGACCGGCATCGAGAAGGGCAGACCCTTGAACAGGGGTTGGTCGGTCGCGCTCTGGTGCAATACGGCGTGGCCATACTCACGCTTGGTACTGGACGCCACCTGGCCACCAAGCTGGTGAACTAGGACCTGCATCCCGTAGCAGATGCCGAGGATCGGTAGCTCGCTGTCGTAGACCCAGGCGGGCGCGAGTGGAGCGCCAGGCTCGTAGACGCTGGCAGGGCCGCCGGAGAGAACGACGCCTTTGGGATTCAGGTGCGCGACACTCTCCCAGGAGGCGTCGTGAGGGATGATCTCACAGTAGACCTTCGATTCCCTTATCCGCCGCGCGATGAGACGGCTGTACTGGGAGCCGAAGTCGATTACGAGGATTGCTTCTCGCTGAGCCCTTGGAGCCGGCCTGGGCGCCGGCTCTTGACCGCCTTTTCCCCTGGCGATCTCAAGATACGCCGAGACCTCCAGGTTGTCACTGGCGGCTACACGTCGGCTTTCGGCGTGTTCGGGCTCTGTCATATCAGCGCGTTTCAAGGCTAGCATCTATGATATATTGTGGTCAACCGCAGATGGACACGCCGTCGGCAACCCAACGCCTGGACCGCGACCTCCGGGCCCAAGTGGATACCGGAGTACGAATTCTCAGGGAAGGCGGGGTTATCTCCGTCCTCACTGACACACTCTATGGACTGGCTGCGTCGGCACTCGATGAACGGGCGGTGGAGCGGGTCTTCCGGATAAAGGGACGCTCCGAACGCACGCCGTTGCCCCTACTCTTATCCGAACCCGCCGAGATCGAAGAGTACGCCGTCGACATCCCTGAGCTAGCCTGGAAGCTGTCTGACACTTTCTTTCCTGGGCCTCTCACACTCGTCTTGCGTAAGGGTCGAAACATACCAGCCGCCGTGTCCGGTGGGCTGGACACCGTTGGGATGCGCGTTCCCGACCACTGGGTGCCAAGGGCGATCGTTCGTGAGCTAGGTACGGCCATAACGGGTACCAGCGCCAATCGTACGGGCGCGAAGGGTCCGGAAACGGCTGACGATGTCCGGCGCCAGCTTGGCGACGACGTCGACTATGTGGTCGACGCCGGGCGATGTCCAGGGAGCACTGCGTCCACGGTCCTCGACCTGTCAGGACCTTCGCCGGTCATCGTTAGGGAGGGTGCGGTCTCGAGGAAGGAGATCGAGAGTGTGTGCGGCGAGCGGGTTGTGGTTCGAGGGTAGGCCCCTCGATACGTCCCGATGGGAATCGGGACTACTCGGGGTATGCGGCAGTGATAGACAGTCGCGGCAGGTGGTTCGAGGGTAGGGCGGCGAGGCACCTCGATATTTCGCGATGGGAATCGGGACTACTTGGGGTATGCCGTAGGTGTAGACACCGTGGTCCGGTGGTTGGGAATAACGGCGACTCAACCGTGAGTCGAAGGATCAAACCGTGGTTAGAGCTCCCGCCTTAGAAGACCTAACGGCACATGTCGATAGCGACCTCAGGGATGTCCTGGGCTCTCGTCAGATGGACCTTTATCGGATGATGTCCTACCACCTGGGCTGGGAGGATGAACAAGGAAACGCCCGGGAGTACGTGAGTGTACGAAGCCACGGTGTGGCGTGCTTGACGGCGTGCCAGATTGCGGGCGGCGACCTGGAGGTCGCGCTTCCCGCGGCGTCCTCGGTGGAGCTCGTGAACGGTTTCAGCCAGATCCATGACGACATTCAGGGAGGCCTCCCAAAGCGTGATAACCGGGATGCCGTGTGGTGGGTCTGGGGCCCAGCACAAGCCATCAACGCCGGAGATGGAATGCACGCGTTGGCCCGCCTGGCAATCTTCAGGCTACAGAAGCTGGGGATTTCGGCAGACATGACTTTCCGTGCTGTGCAGCTCGTCGACGAGGCGAGTCTGGCGCTCTGCGAGGGTCGATTCAAGGACCTGGAGGCCCAGGAGCGCATAGACGTCGACGTCGACGGATATCTGAGCATGGCCGCGGGTAAGACCGGTGCTCTGTACTCGTGCGCGATGAGGCTTGGGGCTCTGGTCGCCTCCGCTGATGAGGCGGTCGTCGACGCGATGGGTGTCTGTGGCGCAAACATCGGTATGGCGGTACAGGTAAACGAAGACTTGAAAGCGGTCTGGGGAGATGGACAGCAGTCTGACTCGCCCAGTCCCGAGGTGCTCAACAAGAAGAAGCTGCTTCCTGTTGTCTATGCTCTGGAGAAAGCTAACATACACGAAAAGAGGAAACTAGGCGAGCTATATTTCAAGCGTGTCCTAGAGCCCGACGATGTGGGGGCGGTGCGCCAGGTACTCGAAGAGCTCGGTGCGCGGGAGTACTGCGAAGGGCTCGTAGGGCAATATCGAACGGAAGCGGAGGAGGCGGTCGCCGGCGCGGGGGTCTCGTCTGAAGGTGCGGCGGCGGTCAATAGACTAGTCGACTCGCTGCTCGGCTCCTAGGTGAAGAAGGTCCTGGTAATAGGAAGCGGCGGCGGCGGGAAGTCGACCCTGTCCGTGCAACTGGGCGCGGCCTTGGGCCTGCCGGTCGTTCACCTTGATAGGCTCCACTGGAAACCTGGCTGGACGGCACCCGATAGGGACGAGTGGCAAGAGACGGTCACAAAGCTAGTGGCAGCAGATGAGTGGGTTATGGACGGCAACTATGGGGCAGTCTGAACCTAAGGATCCCTGCCGCGGACACGATCATATACATGGATTTTCCGCCTCTTATCTGCCTCTGGAGGGTAATCAAACGCCGTTTCCGCTATAGAAACGCGGACAGGCCAGATATGGCCCCTGGATGTCAGGAGCAACTAAACTGGGCATTCATGAAGTGGATCTGGGGCTTCAGGAAGAAGCAGAGGCCGCGAATCCTGAAAAGTCTTGAGACGTACTCGGAGAACAAAGCCGTCGTCGTCTTGACAGGCCCGAGCCAAGTTTCCAGCTTCCTGGGGTAGGTTCAGAGCCAGGATGAATGAGGAGACGCGGGACTAAAGCACGGAGACAGAAAGTCCTGAAGTGGAGGGTCGGGCCGTGGTCGGCAAGCGTACTGTCCGGGATGTCGACCTTGCCGGCAAGACTGTGCTGGTGCGTGTCGACTACAATGTGCCGTTCCATCCTGGCACTACCGAGATCGCCGATGACTCGCGGATTACGGGGTCGTTGCCCACGGTCCGCTATCTGATAGAGCAGCGGTGCAAGGTCGTGCTCTGCTCGCACCTAGGGCGCCCGAAGGGCAAGGTGGTGGAGGAGTTGCGAATGGGCCCGGTGGCGAAGCGTCTGTCCGAGCTGCTAGGCAGCCCGGTAGTTCAGGCGCCGGACTGCATCGGTCCAAAGGTACGGGAGCTAGTCGACGGGTTGGCGCCGGGCGACGTCTTAATGCTGGAAAATCTGCGGTTCCATCCGGAGGAGGAGGCCAACGACCCGGAGTTCGGGGCGGCTTTGGTGGGCTCGTTGATCGATCTATATGTCAACGACGCCTTTGGGGCCGCTCATCGCGCTCATGCCTCGATTGTGGGGGTCGCCGATTTCTTGCCCGCCGTGTCGGGCCTGCTGATGGCCCGCGAGCTCGAGGTGCTGGGGTCGGTACTGGACAACCCACGCGGGCCGTTCGTCGCGATCCTGGGCGGAGCAAAGGTGGACGACAAGATCGCTGTACTCCGGAACTTCGCGAAGATGGTCGACACCCTCATAGTCGGCGGGGGGATGGCGGCGACGTTCCTTAGGGCGCAAGGGCTCGAAGTTGGGGAGTCTGTTGTGGAGGAGGACAGGGTCCAGGCTGCCGACGAGCTCATCGGCGCCGCCCGCGATGGGGGGTTGAATCTGCTATTGCCGGAGGACCTTGTGATAGCCGACGCCTTTCGCGCGGACGCGCAAAATCGGGTGGTCAAGGCTGACGGGACCCCTGCCGGGTGGCGGATCATGGACATCGGGCCGCGGACTGTTTCCTCGTATGAGAGCGCATTGTCGGGGGCGAAAACTGTAGTCTGGAACGGGCCTATGGGGGTGAGCGAGTGGCAGCCGTTCGCCGAGGGGACCAGCCGAGTCGCCAACGCGGTTGCCGGTCTTGCCGGTGCGACTACGGTGATCGGTGGAGGCTCCACGGCGGAGGTGGTCATAGGCCTGGGCCTCGCTGACGAGATGACCCACGTATCCACTGGTGGAGGGGCTTCCCTGAAGTTTCTCGAGGGCAGCACCTTGCCGGGGGTCGCCGCTCTGATGGACAAGGGCTAGAGCCATGTCCGGGGCCCCTCGATACGTCCCGATGTCGAATCGGGCCTACTCGGGGTATACGGGAGGGAGCCATACGCCGCCGCAGTCGGCAGTCCCGAGTAGCCCCGTCGGGGGCGTATCGAGGGAGGACCATGATCGACTTCCCTGAAAGCCAGGACCTATGTCAGGCCACACCAACCAAGATCGTCATGCTGGTTGTGGATGGGCTGGGGGGCCTGCCTCACCCTGATACTCGGAAGTCGGAGTTGGAGACGGCCGCTCTTCCGAACCTCGACCGGCTCGCACGAGAGAGCGCGTGCGGGCTTACGACACCCGTCGGCCCGGGTATTACCCCCGGCAGCGGACCCGGACACCTGGCCCTGTTCGGGTACGACCCTGTGAAGTACCTCATTGGGCGAGGCGTGCTCGAAGCGCTCGGTATCGGTGTGGAGCTGCGAGATGAGGACGTGGCCGCGAGGGGTAACATCTGTACCGTAAACGGTAACGGCCTGATTGTAGACCGGCGTGCGGGGCGGATATCTACCGAAGAAAGCACCCCTATCGTGAGTATGCTGGACCGGATAGAGGTGGGCGCGGTCGAGCTTTCGGTCTATCCCGTGAGGGAACACCGGTTTGTCCTTGTGATGCGAGGGCAGGGGGTCGGCGCGAATGTAAGCGAGACGGATCCTCAGGACCTGCGAGTGGGGCCTCTGGAAGCGAAGGCGCTATCCGACGACTCGGAGGTCACAGCGACGGCCGTGAACGAGTTCGTTGCCTCCACACACGAGGCGCTCCGGAGCCGGAACACGGCGAATATGGTGCTGCTGCGCGGGTTCTCCCGAATTCCTCAGCTGCCTGACATGGGTGAAAAGTACCGGCTCAACCCGGCCGCCATTGCGGGGTACCCAATGCACCGCGGTATCGCCGAGCTCATCGGCATGGAGGTCCTTGATGCAGGCGCGACCTTCGACGACGAACTGGACACCCTGGAGCGGAACTTCGCGGACCACGACTTTTTCTTCCTGCACTACAAGCCGACCGACGCAGCAGGCGAGGACGGGGACTTTAGCGCGAAGGTCGCAGCGTTGCAGGAGCTGGACACCAGGATATCTCGACTGCTGGACCTTGGCCCCGACGTGCTCGTGGTTGCCGGCGACCATTCCACTCCGTCGATTATGGGCAGCCACAGCTGGCACCCCGTCCCTCTGATGGTCCACTCAGCCTTGACGAAGGGTGACGGGGTAGGGGAGTTCTCCGAGCGCGGCTGCGCAGCCGGCTCGATTGGTCGAGTGTCCGCAACCAGCGTGATGATGCTGGCGCTGGCTCATGCAGGCAAGCTCCGAAAGTTCGGGCCATAGGGCGGCGGAGCTACGCTTCGGCAGTTGAGATGGGTTTGATCAAGGAGCCGGGCCTGGCGATACGGCCAATGAGGGACGAGCCGCAGGACTACGAGCTACTTTCCAAATGGCTTAGCGACGAGCGGGTGTTGGAGTTCGCCTACGGTCGAGACAACCCGTTTCCAGTCGACCGTGTTCGTGCCAAGTTTGGCCCTCGTGTCCGCGGCGAGGAGAGGGTCGTGCCTTGCATGCTCGAGTACGACGACATCTCTATCGGCTACATGTAGTACTATCCTGTCGAGAAGAACCACGACAGCTACTGGCAGGTGGAGGCGCCTCGATGAACAGACCGATCATCGCCGGCAACTGGAAAATGAACATGGCGATCGAAGAGGGGAGGCAGTTGGCTTCCAGAATGAAGCCGGGCCTAGAGGAGGTCGACGACGTCAATACGGTCTTGTGTCCTCCGTTCACCGCGCTCCCGGCTGTCGGAGAGGTCCTACGAGGCTCGAGTGTCGCGCTCGGCGCGCAGGATATGTACCACGAGATGAGCGGAGCATATACAGGGGAGGTCTCTCCGGCGATGTTGGCTGAGCTATGCCGTTTCGTCATCATCGGACACTCCGAGCGGCGGCAGCTCTTCGGGGAAACCGACGACTCAGTCAGCAAGAAGGTCGAGGCGGCCCTGGAGGTAGGGTTGCGCCCGATCGTCTGCGTAGGCGAGCGGCTGGAAGAGCGGGATGGCGGGCTCGCCGAGTCCGTAGTCCAGGACCAGATCGGGCTTGGCCTCGAACGTGTCGCGACCACAGAGGACCTGGTGTTGGCCTATGAGCCAGTCTGGGCGATCGGGACGGGAAAGGCCGCTACCTCTCAGGATGCCCAGGTCATGATGGCGCACATCCGGGGTTTGCTGGCTGTACGGTTCGGCGACGAGGCGGCCGGAGGCGTTGCCCTGCTGTATGGTGGGAGCGTGACCGCCGAAAACGTCGCCGAGTTCGTCGGGCAACCGGACATAGACGGCGCGCTGGTCGGCGGCGCGAGCCTTAAAGCCGACTCGTTTGTCGAGCTGGTGCGGAATGTGGCCGACGCAGTGCGCTAGTCGCTAATTACGGATGATTTGAAGTGTCATTCTGAACTCGGTGAAGAATCTGGAGAGTGTTGGCCTCTGGCGAGCGACACCGGACGCAGACCCAGCCCCAGATGCTTCGTCGCGGACTCCTCAGCATGACATGTCGATGTCATAGCACGTGTCACTAACGACAGCATGACATGTCGACGTCAGAACAAGTGTCATTAACGACTAGAGGCGACGTGGTATGTCCGGTGGACGAAAACTTCTGGCGATTGTCGGGCCTACCGCCACGGGGAAGACCGCTCTGGCGGTGTCGCTAGCCCGCGAATTCGACGGCGAGATCATCAGCGCAGATAGCAGACAGGTGTACCGGTATATGGATATCGGCACCGCAAAGCCGTCGATGGAGCAGCGGAAGGTGGTCCCTCACCATCTGATAGACGTGGTCGACCCGGACGAGGAGTATAGCCTGGCGCTCTTCCTTCGCCAGGCGCGCACCGCGATACAGGAGATCCGGTCACGCTCAAAGCTGCCCATACTGGCGGGAGGCACCGGGCAGTACGTCTGGGCGCTTCTCGAGGGGTGGCAAGCGCCCGCGGTCCCGCCTGATCCAGGACTCCGGCATAGTCTCGAGAAAAGGGCGGACACCGATGGGGCCGCCGCTCTGCATAAGGAGCTGGCTAGGGTCGACCCCGAGCGAGCGGGCCGGATCGACGCTCGAAACGTCCGGCGTGTAGTCCGCGCTCTGGAGGTCCACTATGCGTCTCCAGACTCCTTAGCCGCGACCTCTCGTAAGGCACCGGCGTTCGAGCCAGTCGTCCTCGGGCTCACGCTTGAGCGAGCCACCCTATACCAGCGGGCGGACCGACGTGTCGACGCGATGATAGAGGGGGGCTGGGTCGCGGAGGTCGAGGAGCTTCTACTTAAGGGCTACGGGCCGGATATGCCGTCAATGTCGAGTCTGGGATATAAGGAGCTGGCCGGACACCTCGGAGGTGAGATAACGCTGGATGAGGCGGTCGCAAAAATCAAGCTGCGGACTCATCGGTTGGTGAGGCAGCAATACGCCTGGTTTCGCCACAAAGACGAGAGAATCCGCTGGTTTCAGACGTCGCCTGAGGGCACTCGGCAGGCCGCCGCGTATGCGCGGGAGGTCTCAGTCAGGTAGGTGGGCGCGACCGCCTAACGGCTCGCGGCTATGCTACAATTCCGGGCATGGCGCTGAAGGGCGAAAAAATGAGATTCACCAAGATGCATGGCGCGGGGAACGACTACCTCTTCATCGATGCCAGGGGGGAACAAAGAGACTGGCCCTCGCTTTCCGTCGCCATGAGCGACCGACACACGGGCGTCGGCTCGGACGGTATCATCCTGGCCCTTCCCTCAGAGCGCGCCGACCTCCGCATGCAGATGTTCAACGCCGACGGCTCCGAAGGTGAGATGTGCGGAAATGGCATCCGCTGTTTGGCCGGGTTCGCACTGACCCGGGACATCGTGTCGGCGGACACCTCGCCAGTGGTGATCGAGACTCTGGTGGGAGAACGGGTAGTTACGCCCATAGCCTGGGATGAGGGTAGGGTAGTGCGGGCCACCGTTGGCATGGGTCAGCCGAGCGTCGCCGTCGCCGATATCCCGGTTCACGCCCCCGGCCACGAGATGATTATGGACTATCCACTGCAAGTCGACGGCCACACCTTCGAGATCAGCTGCGTTTCGATGGGCAACCCGCATGCAGTCGCTTTCCTGGATACGCCGGTCGAGGACGTGGCGCTGCAAGAGGTCGGGCCACTGGTGGAAAACCACCCTATGTTTCCCCAGCGTGTGAATTTCGAGATCGCGAACGTCACGGACTCAGGACACGTCAGGGCACGAGTATGGGAACGGGGCTCTGGCCAGACGATGGCCTGTGGGAGTGGCGCATGCGCCATCGCAGTCATCGGCGGCCTCAAGCGACTCACCGGCGACGAGGTGACTGTCTCGCTGCCCGGCGGTGAGCTGGTCGTGCGGTGGCCGGGACCTGGCCGTGGGGAGGTAGTCCTCGAGGGGCCGGTCGTCGAGGTGTTCGAAGGGGAGTGGCCGGAGTAGCCTGAGGTCACACCGGGGCTCCACGTCGTAGCTTATTGCTCTGAAGATCGCGCCGACGCTTGTATAGGCGACCATGAGCAATCATGTTTCCGAGCCCGATGGCGCGTCGGGCGAGGAACCTGGATTGCGGGAGTGTCAGATCGCAGACTGGTCCTCACTGCTCCAGAAACCCCCAGCCCCCCCAGGCCCCTCACTCCGTTCAGGGAGACAAGATCAAATCTCTTTCCATCCATCCGGGGGCAGCAGCAGGTCGTTAGAACATCCATCTGCGACCAAAGTTTGTACTGGGATGGAGCTAACAAAAACGTAAAAGGTTCCTGGGCTGGTGTATCGGTGCTGGAGTCGTAGATAGTAAAGTCGTGGAGGTAGCGTGAAGTTCGCTGACCGAGTTGGCCAGGTCCCTCCCTATCTGTTCGTACAGATCAGTCGGAAGATCGCGGAGAAGCAGGCCCAAGGCATCGAGGTGATCAGCTTCGGTATCGGGGACCCAGATATCGCGACGCCGGACAGCGTCGTGGCCGCCTTGCGAGAGTCCGCCCTCGACCCCCTCAACCACCGATACGCCGAGAGCAACGGCCTGCCTATGTTCCGACGGGCGGTTGCTGAATGGTACGAGCGCCGGTTCGGCGTATCTTTGGACCCGAACAAAGAGGTGCTCTCCCTAATAGGCGCAAAGGAGGGGATCGGCCATGTCGCGCTCTGCTTTATCGAGCCTGGGGACATAGCGCTAATTCCCGACCCATCGTATCCGGTCTACTCGGTCGGGACCCTGTTCGCGGGCGGGGAAAGCTATACGATGCCTCTCTCTGAGGAGAATGGTTGGCTGCCCGACCTTGACGCGATCCCCGAGGACGTGGCGCGCAAGGCGACGGTCATGTGGCTCAACTATCCGAACAATCCGACCGGGGCCACGGCTGAGTTGGACTACTTCCAGCGGGTTGTCGACTTCGTCAAGAAGCACGAAATTGCCGTTATGCACGACGCCTGCTACACGGAGGTCACGTACGACGGCTACCGGCCGTCGAGCTTCCTTCAAGCAGAAGGGGCCAAGGACGTGGGTCTGGAGTTCCACTCGCTCTCCAAGACCTACAACATGACCGGATGGCGGCTCGGGATGGCCGTTGGAAACGCAGAAATGATCGACAAACTGATGATCGTCAAGTCGAATCTCGACTCGGGTGTGCCGCAGGCCGTTCAGCTCATGGGCATCGAAGCGATGGGCCTCCCGCAGGCAGTTATCGACGAGCGCAACACAGTCTACCAACGGCGGCGGGATCGGATTACGGCAGCGCTGCGGGAGATCGGCCTTGAGGTCAGGCTTCCGAAGGCGAGCCTATACATCTGGGCGCGGGTCCCTGAGGGGTACACGTCCGCAGCGTTTTCCGAGCGGCTTTTGGAGGAGCGGGACGTCCTTGTCTCGCCTGGTACTGGGTACGGCAGGTGTGGTGAGGGATACGTCAGGCTCTCGCTCACCGTTCCGGACGTTGAGATCGAGAAGGCACTGGAGCGCCTGGCTTCCTGGGAAATACCTCTGCCTTCATCATAGGAGGGCTGAACGCCCCTCGATACGTCCCGATGGGAATCGGGACTACTCGGGGTATGCGGGGAGTAGGTCGCTGTGGCTGCAGATTTCAAACAGTCCGTCGGGGCATATCGAGAGTAGCACTGCAGAGGGTATCGATCGCAAAGCAGGACATCTCGGGGTAGGCGGTGGAAGTGGGCCGTCGCAACCGACGACCGTCGAGTATTCCGGCTGGGAGTTTCAGGCGAAGCAAGGACACTAGCCGAGGAGGGAAAGCAATTCCGCGCAAGCTGATATCTAACCGACCGAAGGTCGAGCGCGTCTTCTTAGCCGGAGTAGAGCTCAGGGGACAACGCCAGCCCTGGAAGCCCGAAGACTCGCTGGCTGAGCTGGGGGAGCTCGCTCGGAGCGCAGACGCCCGCGTCGTTGGGTCTACGGTCCAGCGCGTGAACCGCCTTTCGCAGCACTACCTGGGAAAGGGCAAGATCGAAGAGCTCAGAGGACATGCTCAAGAGGGTAGGTTCGACACACTTATCTGCGACGACGAGCTGTCGCCCACCCAGCAGAAGAACCTCGAGGACGCCCTCGGGACCGCAAAGGTGATCGACCGCACGGCGCTGATCCTGGATGTCTTTGCGCGCCGCGCGCAGTCGCACGAGGGCCGTCTTCAGGTTGAGCTGGCCCAGCACGAGTACCTGTTGCCGAGGCTGGCGGGCCAGTGGGCCCACCTGGAGCGCCTTGGAGGTGGTATCGGCACCCGAGGGCCTGGGGAGACCCAGATCGAGACCGATCGGCGTCTAGTGCGCGGCAGGATTCAGCGAATCAAGAAGTCCCTCCAGAGTGTTCGCCGCCACCGCGGACAGTACCGGACGCGGCGCAAGGAGCGAGGCTTTCCTGTCGCGAGCCTGGTCGGGTACACCAACGCCGGGAAGAGCACGCTGCTGAACAGCCTTACCGGAGCCTCGGTCCCGGTCGAGGACAAGCTGTTCTCAACCCTCGATCCAGTCACACGTCGGATCCGCCTGTCGTCAGGGCGAGAGCTGCTGCTGACAGACACCGTCGGCTTCATCCAGAAGCTCCCGCCGGCCGTTGTCGCTGCCTTCAGAGCCACTCTTGAGGAGATCGAAGAGACCGCGCTCATCGTACACGTCGTCGATATCGCACACCCAAACGCGGGCGCTCACGCGGAAGTGGTCGAGGGCATACTCGAAGAGATGGGTCTCGCTGACAAGCCGCGCATTCTCGTGCTCAACAAAGTGGACTTGCTCGAAAGCCGCGGGGCCGAGTCCTTGGGTAACGCTATGAACGACGTGGCAAAGCGTCCCAGGACAGTCATGATCTCGGCGCTGCAGGGTACTGGCATCGACAACTTGTTGGCGGAGCTGGACGATATGCTCTCAGAGGTCGCGTCGTCCGAGCTTGCGGGCGGCGTCGTCGCAGGGTAGAGAAGCTCAACCGCCCCCCCCTTTAGGCGTGTCCGCGCGAAAAATCGCGTCTCCGGTGATTCTCGCGCGATTTAGCTGTGGATAGCACCGCAGCCTGCTCTAAAGATTCTCTTCTTGTATATGACCGCCATCGTTGGAGTACGAGGAGTGTAGGTGGGGGACTCGTCAGCCTGGGCACAAAAGTCATCCACCCCGTATCCCATGCCCTTCGCTTCGCTCAGGGAGACAACGTCGAATCCGACTCATGGACACCCGATCTGGAAAACGCGGTCTCCAACGAGGCTGGGGAGGGTACAGGATCTGCTAATAACACCTTCGCACTATAGATGTTATGTCAACTTAAACATAACATTATCGGAGCATCGGCCAACTGTAACCTAGCATCATCGGGGCACCGACCAGAGGCGACCATTCGGACGTTGGCTTGAGGTAACGGGTTTGGGACCACGATGGCTGGCGTTGCTACACGCTTATTCTTCTTCGGGCGGTGCGCCGAACTGGGGTCGGACGTCGATTGCTCCGATGTGGCGAAGCTCGGCGAGCAACGGGAGCGCGACGTCAGAGAGCTGCTCACGGTCAAACTGAAACGTGCCGTATCCAGCGCCGGGCGCGCCTTCTTCGAGACCTCCTTCAGCTAGACAGACCACCCGCTCTCCATAGAGCACCGAGGCGGCGCCGAGCTGGTACAGCATGACCTCGGCGCTGGAGATCTCGCGACCTCCGCTCACTTGCGCCCAGGACGGCCGGGCAAAGATTAGAATCGCCGCGTTGCACGCGCGCATCTCCTTCGAGACCTCGTTTGTGACGGGCAACCGGTCGGCGAAATCGCTCTCGGCAACTCTATATGGAATTTCGAACTCGTCCAAGACAGTCTTGAGGAAGTCAACTACGTCCGGGCTGCCGGCGTGGCCGATGAAGATTGCGCTACTGTCCTGAGCTGGACCGCGATGGGTGCCTTCGGGACGGTCCGCATCAAATGGGAGGACCACTCCAGTCGCGGGCAGCTCTTGTTGTCCCGCGGGTCCGCCCTTCGACTCCTCGTGGGAATGGTCGCCGGACAGGCTAACGTGGAGGGAGCCTTCCGCGTCTCTCAGGAATCCAACGAACAGCCCATTGGCCTTGATGGTCCGCAGGCATTCACCGGTGAGGCTGCCGTGGACGCCGAGCTCGCGTTGCAGGACGTTCTGCGCGTAGGAGTCTTCTGGGACTCGCTTTCCATCTAGTATCTGGTAGAAGCGCTTGAAGAGCTCCGGCTCCAGCGCGGCTTCCACAAGGGCGTGGCGGCGCTCCCCGCTGCGAGTCGGTGCCGCGACCGATCCTCCTCGAGGCGTGAGGGCGATCCGGTCGTCGTTGTAGCCGCCCTGTGTGAGCCCGTACTTGGCGGACGAGTTTAGCTTCATTGTGAAGCTGCTGCTCGCCGGTGTTGTCCCTAGTTCCTTTGCTAGCAGGACCCTGTCGAACGGTAGGCCGGCGTTCACCTCCTGGATTTTGGAGGCTATTGCAGCCGCCACCTCGAGAGTGTGCACCGGGTACGGGCGCACCATCCGGGTCCGCTTCCTCGACTGTGCTCCTTCCATCCGGTCGCCTCGTGCCGTGATCGTATCGCGAATAATAGCCTAGAAAAGGCTAACGAGTCCGTGTCGGAAATGTAGGCCAGACGGGCTGCGATGTCAACCCTTTTCAGCCGTTGCCGCCAAAACTGGCTCTGCACACCATGCGTTTTCACCAAAGGCTGAAAAGAACTGAAAAGATGCATTCCGCTGAAATAGCCGAGGTCGCAATCGGCCCACTCCTGCTCGGCCTCGCTCGAAGAATCTCGGTCGTTGGCGACTATCGTAGTAGAAAATGAGAGGTCGATTCGTTCCCGGGCCGCGTGTATGTGGGACCGTTGTCGACCAAAACGAACATGGTAAGATAGAGCATGAGGATGCGACGAGAGGAGGCGACCTTGGCCAAGAAGTTTAGTGTGAGACTCTTGCCCCTGCTGCTGGTCGCGATCGCGGCGTTTTCGGTCGCCTGCGGAAGCGCCGAACCGGCGGCGCAGGTCGCCCCAACGTCAGTACCGTCACTTTCCGCCTCCTCGGCCCCGTCTGAGACGGCACCCTCCCCTACTAACGGCGCCCTCGGCTCAGCCGGAGATGCGCCCCTGCTCCCGGAGATCGAAGAGTCCACGGTCGCGATGGAGACACCTCCAAACGTACCCGACGACCTTAGGCTGATCTGGGAGGCATGGTTCCTGCTTAATCAAGACTATGTGGACCGGTCTGTGTTGGACCCGGAGGCGTTCTCCGAACAAGCCATCAGAGGGATGCTCGGCGTTCTGGACGATCCGCAGACATCATATGTAAGCCCTGAGGTCGTCGCGGGTAGCTTCGGCGATATCTTCCGCGGCGAGTTCGAAGGCATCGGGGCGTTCGTCGACATGAACCGGGCCGGAAAACTCCTCATAGTATCCCCAATCGAGGGGGGGCCGGCCGAGGCCGCCGGCATCAAGCCAGGAGACATAATTCTGGAGGCGGACGGCGAGAGTCTGGAAGGGCTGAGCCTCCTCGAAGCAGTAGCGAAGATACGAGGCCCGAGAGGGTCCAGGGTTACACTCTTGGTCAAACATCTGGTCGCGATCGATCCGGTCGAGATCACGGTGACGCGAGGTGTTATACCCCTGGTGAGCGTTCGATTGAGGAGTGAGCCTGGCGCGGACTTCGCCCACATTCGGATCACAGATTTCTATCCCAATACCCCGGACAGCCTTAAAGAGGTAGTCAGTCAAGTGCTCGACGACGGAGCAAAGGGGATCATACTTGACGTGAGGGGTAACTCGGGCGGCACTCTGGACTCGGTCGTGGACATCGCAAGCATGTTCCTGGAGGACGGACTGGTCATGTACTCGATCAGGGGCGATGGGTCGCGGACCGACTGGAGGGTCCGCGAAGGCGGAATAGCCAAGGACATCCCAATGGTGCTGCTCGTGGACGGCGGGAGCGCCAGCTCGAGTGAGGTACTGGTAGGCGCTTTGCAAGACTACGAACGGGCAACGATCATAGGAGACACGACGTACGGCAAAGGCAGCGTAAACATCCTCAGGGACCTCAGCAACGGGGGTGGCCTGTATATTACGATCGCGCACTGGTTCACGCCGCTTGGACGGCTTATCGAGGATACTGGGATTGAACCGGACATCGAGGTCCGGGATGACCGAGAGGCCGGCATCGAGCAGCTGGAGCGGGCCATTGAGGAGCTGAAGCTAATGACTGGCGTCGAGTAGTCGAATGGCCTGAGCTTGTGACCAATAGCAGGACTCTGACCGTAAATAGAAGGGCCCGCCTCGAATACGAGATCTTGGATACCGTCGAGGCGGGCCTTGTGCTTTTGGGCACAGAGATAAAGGCTATTCGAGAGGGCCGCGCGAACCTGAGCGAGGCTTTCGCAAAGCCGGAGGGCGGCGAGCTCTGGCTGTTTAATGCCCACATCGCGCACTACTCGGCCGGTGGAGCCAACAACCACGACCCCATAAGGCCAAGAAAGCTGCTACTGCACAAGGACCAAATCGTCCGTCTGTCGAGGCAGGTAGCTGAGAAGCGACTTACGCTCGTGCCCCTCAGGATGTATCTGAAGCATCATCGGGCTAAAGTGGAGATCGCACTGGCAAGAGGTCGCAGGCAGTACGACAAGCGCCAGGTCATCATTGAAAGAGAGAGGCGCCGCGAGGCCGAGCAGGCCATCAAGCGACGCCTCTAGTTGCGAGGGCAGGCAGCCTAGCCGGAACCACCCCAGATGCTTCACCCGCCCGAGGCGGCTTCAGCATGACACTCTGTTCGAGGGCCGAGGCCGACCCATAGGACCGCCTGGTTGGCAGGACGGGGGCGGAAGAGGACGGCGGGCGGGTGGCCTCTACCCTACTCTCTTGACCTCGATTGTCTCGCCAGGAGCGAGCGCGACCCTTCGAACGTCGATGCCGAGCTTCAGCAGCCAGTAGCCCAGCGTGGCCTTGCTCACACCCAACTCGTCTGCGGCCGCCGACAGCCCGTATTCGGTAACCAACGGGGGTAGCATCTTCTCGAGCGACTGCTGAAACCGCTCCTCGACTTGCGCCATCTTCTTGGTCTTCCTTCTCAACATTGTCATCATCCTCCAAGAGCTTTGATAACAATATGCTACGCTCCGTCTGGGCACACTGTCAACGTATTTTCAAGTCTTTTCTAAGACAATTCCAATGATTTCAGTCGCCTCGGGCATGCGGGTAAAACCGGGGCTTAAGAGAGGCGGGCGTCGTATCTATCAGATTGGAGCGACACACGTAGTTAGCGTCTAAGTTAAAGAGACTGTAAGATCGTTGACGCACTGCGGAAGGCCTGCTACAGTCAGCGTTGCGCATAGAGGGGCCGATTTCCCATCGGTAGGGCTCTGAGAGGGTTGGTAAGGGTTTGAGCGTCGCTTTTATCGATCGAATACGAAAAAACCACGCTCTGGAGCACGGGACGATCGCGGTGTTGCTTCAGATGGGTGCGGGCACTCCCCTAGCGGGGAATGCGACACCCGGTGGCTTCAACGTGTTTGGGAACGTATCTACAGAGGACTTGACGGCTGCTGCTTCTGAGGCGCTACGGCTCTTTAAGGATGGCCACCGCGAGCTGGCAGTATCGCCGTACTGCGGTACCAACCTGGTTGTTGGGGCGCTCTTGGCGGGCGTGCTGACCGCTATCATCATGAGAAACTCCAAAAGGCGACTCGGACATCTGCCGATGGCAACTACCGCGATCCTCGGGTCCACGCTGTTGGGGAGACCTATCGGGCAGATCGTCCAGAGGCACTACACTACCCTACCCGACTTGGAAGACGCCGAGGTCGTCAGGATCAAGCGCCTGAGCCTCGGCAGGTTCACGGTCCACCAGGTCCGCGTGGCCCATACGGCCGGGTAAAACTCGTTGACCGCTGCCTCGTGGCGTTGCTAAACTGTGAGCGTTGTGCCCCTGTAGCTCAGTGGATAGAGCAACTGCCTTCTAAGCCCGAATCCACCGAAGGACACCGATGGACGGCGTGAGGAAAGTGGAAGGGGGGTGAGGGAGCTACAGGGGAAATAGCCTGGGTTCCATTTGGGGTAGGGAGGTCGGCGGACGGTCTTCATCGCCGCACAGGGGCCTCTATGGCCGTCTGCGGGAGCTGCGATGCGCGGGATGGCGAGAGAATACGCAGCAGGGAACTCTCTCGGACCGGGCTGGCACGAGTCTGCGGGGATCTTCGGTTGTCCGGTGGGTGGGTCGGTCGCCGACGGTGCCGTCAGGCCGGGAGTGGAATGGCTCGCAGCCGGGCCAAGGCACGGCTGAACTTCTCAGCCCAAGGCCAGCGATCCGGAAGATGCAGGGTCAACCGGCGTGCCGAGCGGGTGAGCCGTCCGGCCAGGGAGAAGAACCGCCGCCGGAGGGTCTTGGTGGTGGCTATCCGCTCTCCCAGACCGATCCGCGCCGTCCAGCGGGCCAGGTTGTGGGCCATCGTCTGGACGGCCAGCCAGGCGCCGTTGGCGGCGAAGCGGCCCGAGGGGAGATGGTTCAGCCCGACGCCGTACTTGAGGTCGCGTATGGCATTCTCGATCTCGGCGTGGCGGCGATGGTCAGCCTCCAGTTCGAGCAACTCCCCGTCCCGGTCGGTGATGAAGCCATGATAGCTGTATTTGGCGAAGAGGGCCAGTTGGGAACCGGGCGTCGGCTTCACCCGCCGGACGATGAGCCGTACCGGCGCGGCGTCCGCCTCGGCCTGGAAGGGGGTGCAGGTGGTCTCGGCCACATCGGCGGCACCGTTCATCCAGTAAGGAATCGGCGTCCAGGCATCTTCGGGTATCGCCTCGATGAGATTGTGCAGGCTTTTGTGCTGGCGGATGGTGATGGAGAAGCGGACATCCATCTTGCGGCAGACGGATACCACGCCATGAGTGTAGAACCCGCTGTCGGCCCGTAGCGTGAGTCGTCCGTCGGCCCCGGCGTAGCGCACCCGTCCCACCGTCTCCCGCAGGAAGTGGGCGGCGCCGCGGGCGGTGTTGGCCCGGCCCTCGCGCAGCCGGGACATCAGCACGTCTCCGGTGCCGGCGGCGATGGCCGGCAGCGGGTGGTAGCCCCGCTTGCCGGTATAGCCGTGGTGGCGGGCGCCCTCCTTGGCCAGTCCGTAGGTCTCGCAGATGGTGGAGTCCAGGTCAATGGTCAGGGGCCCGTCGCCGGGTCCCGCCCCGGCCTGCCAAGCCAGGGCCAGCAACTCGCGGCTCACCCGGTCGAGTTGACGGACGTGGCCCCACCGGAAGCTGCGCAGGAAGGTGCCCAGGGTGGATGGCGCCTTGACCGTGCCGCCCAGGGTGCAGGCCGTCCCCCCGGTGCGCAACACATCGGCGTCGTCAATGCAGTCGCCCCCAGCCAGCGCAGACGCCACCAGCGTCATCATCTTGTCGCTCGTGTTCGCCCGCCCCGGGGCATCGCCCAGGTCGAGGCGCTGCCGGACGAGTTCGGGCAGGCCGAGGTGCCGCGCCAGGGTGGCCGGAAGGAGCAGCCCGGCATTGGCCACCAAGCGGCGGTCGTCGAAGGTGATTTGGATCCGGTCGGGGCGGTTGCGTGGCAGCATCTACTGGGTGCTCCTTTTCCGGGGCCGTTTTTTTGCTACAAAACCATTGTCCCAGAAGCACAGGAGCACCTTCTTGCCGCCTCAGGACGCTAACCCGACGCCCTCCTTCGGTGGATTCGGGCTTAGGGTGGACGGCTTCACTCTCGCGATCCGTGGTCAATCTCCCTGCGGCGAGTCCCCGGCCGATCGCGGTCATCGCTCCCAGTCCTTTTCGCTCGTGACCACCGATCCCGTTGGTGTCCATGTCTGCAGCGAGGTTCTCCACGGTGACGCTGCCAAGACCTCGAGTGGCGTTCAGAGTCCGGAGGACACCAGGACGCGGTGGCGCTTCCTGGGTAGGGACGATTTGGTTTTGATAGCACACTACTAGCTTGCCGTCCAATCGCTCCTGGACCACCACGTGCGCTCCAACGTAAGTGGACCGTTCGCTCGAAGGAAGCAGTTGGAGGGTATGCCAGTTGTACTTGACTGTGTTGTCTCTGGCCACCTTGCGGCTATGCTTGAAGCACAGTATGCCTGCCAGGTTCAGGTCCGGATCTGGAGAGCGATATGCGTTGGTGGACTGTGCTGGTGGCACCCCGAAGCGCTTGTTGAAGCGGGTCAAGAAAGCCCACAGGACTTGGTTGGCCTCTGAGATGGTTCTGGCCCCAGCCAGACGTAGTTCGGTCACCAGCCGATCCTGGAAGGTGCCGTTGGCCCGTTCTACCCGACCCTTCGCCTCCGGAGAACGCGCGAAGATCTGCTCCACCCCAAGCTCTGCCATCGCACGACCGAATTGGGTCGGCGCAGGCGATTGATGCGAGCCAGGTACATACTTGAAGACGGCGTGGCGGTCACTGTACAGGGCCAAAGGAACCCCACAACGCCGGATCAGCTCTTGCATGAGGAGGAAATAGCCATGAGTGTCCTCTTCATGGCGAAACAGTGCGTAGGGCACGGTGCTGATGGCATCATCGATTGCCAACAGCAGGGTGCATCGAGAGCCCCGTTCTTCTAGCCAGGCATGAACGCTGCCATCTACTTGCACCAACATGCCTTCCTGGCTCATGCGCTGGCGACGGACCCGATGCAGTGGGGGTCGACGTCGACGGGGGCTAGCCATGCCGGCGCCTACCAGGATACGCCGGACCGTAGAGCGCCCCAAGACGATCTCTTCCCGCTCTGCCAGGAGCTCGGTTAGGTGCGTATGATTTACTCTTGCATACCGTGTGCGTGCCAGGGCCACAACTTGAGTCCTGGCCTCCTCCGGGATGGAGTTGTTCGCTCGGCGACCTCGGTTCCCATGAGCCAGTGCGGCGGCACCCTCCTTCCGATACTCCGCCAGGATTCGCCAAACGTGGCGTTCACTCACTCCCAGTAGAGTCCCAGGAAGTGGTGTAAGAGGGAGAGGGTCTGGAGAAAGAGAGACCACCGCGTCATCCTTAGCGGGCAAAGAAGAAAGCTCGAGAAAGGAGGACAACAGTGGTCAAGGAAAGGATGGACCTGCTGGAGCTATTGCGCAGGGGGGGAATGGACGGTGACGTGGACTTCCTACGGGAGGCACTGAGAGTGCTGGTAGAGGGGATCATGGATGCGGAGGTGTCATCGAGGATCGGTGCTGAGTATGGAGAACGCAGCCCTGAGCGGGTGACCCAGCGCAACGGGTATCGGTCCCGGGCGTGGGATACCCGTGTGGGGACTATGGAGCTGCACATCCCGAAGCTTCGAGAGGGGAGCTACTTCCCGAGCCTGCTGGAGCCACGGCGTCGCAGCGAGCGAGCTCTGCTGGCGGTCATTCAGCAGGCCTACGTGGAAGGGGTATCCACAAGGCGGGTGGATGACCTGGTCAAGGCCCTGGGGTGTGAGGGTATCTCCAAGAGCCAGGTGTCGCGTATCTGTCAGGAACTGGACGTGGTGGTGGATGGCTTCCTGGGCCGTCCGCTGGACGGTGGACCCTACCCTTACCTGTGGCTGGACGCACTGACCCAGAAGGTCAGGGAGGACGGCAGGATCGTCAACGTCAGCGTGGTGGTGGCGACGGCCGTCAATGGCGAGGGCAAGCGGGAGATCATTGGGATGGGCGTGGGTACCAGTGAAGACGGCGCCTTCTGGCTGGCCTTCCTACGCTCGCTGTCCGCCAGGGGCCTCAGCGGGGTGGAGCTGGTGGTATCGGACGCTCATCAGGGACTCCGCGGCGCCATCGCCGCAGTCTTCGGCGGAGCCAGCTGGCAACGGTGCCGCACCCACTTCATGACCAACCTGCTCACTCGGGTACCCAGAAGAGTCCAACCATGGATGGCCACCATGGTCCGCACCATCTACCAGCAACCCTCCCCCGATGAGGTACACGCCCAACTCGATAGGGTGACCGATCAACTCGGAGACCGGTTCCCTCAGGTGGCCTCTCTACTGGACGAGGCTGGACCCGATATCCTGGCCTTCTCCAGCTTCCCTGTCGCCCACTGGAAGAAGATCTGGTCCAACAACCCCCTGGAGCGTCTCAACAAGGAGATCAGGCGTCGCACCGATGTCGTGGGCATCTTCCCTAACCGACCAGCCGTGCGTCGCCTGGTTGGCGCCGTCCTCGCTGAACAGCACGACGAATGGGCCGTCGGCCGCCGATACCTCACACCTGTCGTGCTGATCCTAAACGAAGCTCTTCCGGAGGCCGATCTCGCGGAGGCGACAGCCGCCTAAACAACATCAACAGGATAACGCACTCTTACACCACTTGACGGGACGTGACCTCACTCCCAGAACCTCTGCCGCCTCATCCACTGATATCTGACCTTCCAGGATACCGTTGAGCACTTGGAGCTTTGCCTGTTCTTTCTGGGTCAATGTCAATCCTTTCATGAACTGACATTTTCCCTGACCTGTTAACTACTGACATAATCGTAGACCATCGACACAGGTCGAGCCCTACGTCAATGGCGGCGGGGGCTTGGTCGCGACCGGCTGGGCCATGCGCAAGTTAGTGTTAGTAAATCCGGCCCCGTCCATCGAAGTAGTTCTTCCCTTTTCAAAGGGCACAGTCAGTACCCATACCAGTGGTGGCGCTGTTACTATTCTGGCCGGTCATCCGATAACCGACGGTCTCACCGGCTTTGCAAATCCCAATTGGGACAACTACGGTGGAGGCCCAAAATCAGGAGCTACTGTGCTGGCGCAGAACGGGTCTACGCCAAACAGCGGCACGTGGGGGTATGGAGCAGGCAGGGCCGTGTATTTGGGTCCCATATACTTGGCCGAATATCTTGACTACGATAACGAGCCACTACTAGACGGCTCTTTGCCAGACGCCCAACAACTATTCATCAACTCGGTCGAGTGGGCAGGTCAATACCATAGCCCTGCGCTTGTCCCCAGCCTCTCGCAGTGGGCCCTCCTTGGCCTGGCGGCGGCCCTGGCTGGCCTGGCCTACCTCAGGCTCGTTCGCCGGAGGATAAGCGAAAGCTAGATTTCGCTGGTCCCTGGAGCCGCCGTAGACCGGGAGATTGTGGACAGCCCCCGTTTCTCAATAAATCGAGTTTGGCCACAGCAGTAACCAGGCCGTTACGCGGTCCCACCGGCCTATGGTGAGGGGGCCGTCTCGAAAGTTAGGTCCGTACTGGCATAGACGGACCCGTCGGGGCCCAGAAGACCCCATTTATAGTGGTACTCGCTGCCGGGCTGCAGCCCCGTTATCGTATGGTAATGCTGATGATGCCCTCCGGGAGCCATAGCGTCGTCGGTTGATATCTGACCATAGTCGGTCGTCAGGCCGTGGACAATTGAGCACGTAGTCGGGAGCTTCGTCACCATTTGGATGCTGGCCGAATTGGGCTTGAGTTCGACCACGGTCGGCGGGAAGGCCACGAGTTCGATGACACTCAGCACGTTGCCTATGTCTTCGTGTAACTGTTCGAGTACCGTTATTTGCAGTTCGTCCTTCTCTGCCTCTAATGACTGCACCCTCAGCAGGGCCGTCTCCAAATCCCTCCGGGACGCTTCAAACTCTTCCTCTGATACTCCTCCGCCGCAACTAACAAAAAGGATGGAGACAGTCGCAAACACCAAGAGGCGAGTCAGCCTGAACCATTTTGTTCCCATGTCATCACCTTGTCTCGCTTATAGCTGGCGGCCGAACCCCTTGACGAATATAGCAACCGTTAACAAAGAAGTAAACGCGTTCCCAAATTACTGAAGGAACTGAAGGATATATAGGGGGGGCAGGGAGTTAGGCTGAGGTAGTCTCGTTTGTCTGAACAGCGCTGCCCGGTTTGATAAGTGGAATCGCGCTGCCGTGCGTTAGGCCGCCGCGGACTCGGCAGGCGCTCTGTCAAAGAACTGGTCCGGCGTCATACCCCCAAGGCTCGAATGGGGCCGTCCGGCATTGTAAAACTCGAAGTACCGCCCGAGTCCAGTTCTGGCTTCCGGGACCGATTCGTAGGCTCTCAGGTACACCTCCTCGTACTTGACGCTCTTCCACAGCCGTTCGACGAACACATTATCCTTCCAGCTCCCCTTCCCGTCCATACTGATCTGGATCTCACTGGCTTTCAGCAGGCCGGTGAAGGCATCACTTGTGAACTGGCTTCCCTGATCTGTGTTGAATATCTCCGGCGCGCCGTGGCGTCCCAGGGATTCTTCGAGCGCCTCCACGCAGAAGTCTGTGTCCATTGTGACCGATACCCGCCAGGCCAGCACCTTGCGGCTATGCCAGTCCATCACTGCGGCTAGGTACACGAACCCCCTGGCCATCGGAATGTACGTGATATCCATTGCCCACACCTGGTTGGGCCTGCTCACCTCAAGCCCGCGCAGCAGGTACGGATACACCGTATGGCCGGGCCGTCGCCGGCTGGTGTTGGGCTTGCGGTACAGCGCCTCGATGCCCATCCGCCGCATCAGTGTGGCGATGTGTCTACGCCCGGAGGAGAGTCCCTCCTGGCGGAGCAGGCCTCGCATCATCCTACTGCCTGCAAACGGATACTCAAGGTGCAGCTCATCGATACGGCGCATCAGTCCGAGACCGGCTTCGCCCACCGGCCGTGGCCGGTAGTAGATGCTCCCGCGGCTGATGCCCACTGCCTTTGCCTGGCGGGCGAGAGGCAGCTTGTGATCGCGGTCGATCATCGCCTTGCGCCCGGCAATCCCGCCTTCGTGAGCGCGGACTCTAAAAAATCGTTCTCCAACGCAAGCTCACCGATCTTAGCGTGAAGGACCTTCATATCTACCGGCTTTTCAGCCTGCCCTGTCCCGGCCCCAAATAACTGCGCCGCCCGATCCAGCAACTGGGTCTTCCATTGCGTGATCTGGTTCGGGTGCACATCGAACTGGCTTGCCAGCTCCGAAAGTGTCCGGTCGCCGCGCACTGCGGCAAGAGCCACCTTCGCCTTGAACTCTGCCGAGTGGTTACGGCGGGGTCGTCTGCTCATCTCTCGCTCCTGTCTCCGAGAGCACTATCATGCCCTCAATCAGGCAGCGATTCCACTTATCCCCCTGTTCAGATTTCCGGAGCCACTTCTGGCATCAAGATTACACCCCCCTTTCTCATACATACCTTCAGAACATTCAGTACCCTCAGTCCTAGTAAGGTAAGCCGTCATGAAGAACAAGCGGACTCAATCGGAGGTCCAGCAGGCCATCGATTTCTCCGAAAGAGTCAGGAACGTTGACCTTTGGGTTCGCAAGGCGGAAGACCTCCTCGCTGCTGCAAGTGTCTTAGCCAAGGAGGTGGACGCTTGGTGGACTCAGGTGGTGAACGACAGGCGCGCAGTCAATCCCGGACGGCCCAATGTCCAAGCCGTGTACATGATGGTAGCAGTATATGCTATAGAGAATTATTGCAAAGCACTCTTGGTCCACGACCATCGAGAAGACCTCCATACCCGCCTGCTCACCGAGATTCCTGGTTTGAAGGAGAGGGTGACGGACCACCGCCGCTCACCGCCGCGGACTTCCAGATTGACGTCACAGGGGAGCAGGCCACGGTGTGCCCCGCCGGCCACCCGTCCATCGAGGAGTACGAGTTGGAGGATGCGCCGGAGCGGGTAGAGGTCCACTTTGCCGGGACAACATGCGAGCCCTGCCCCTTGCGGTCCCGTTGCCCAGTGAAGCTGGACCGGCGTGCGGGGGACTACGTCCTCAAGGCGGACCTGGTGAAGGTAAACATCGAGCGGCGCCGGAGGGCCGAGGCCACCGAGGAGTGGCGCAAGCGGTATGCCATAAGGGCTGGTATCGAGGGAACGAACTCCGAGCTGAAGCGCGCCCACGGGCTTGGGCGCTTGCGGGTGCGAGGGGGCCGTCGGGTGCGGCTTGCCGTCTACCTGAAGGCGTTGGCGTGCAACTTCAAGCGGATGGTCCATGCACGCCTGGTGGAGATGGAGAACACGGCTCAGCGGGCGGTCGGGACGGTACCTGCGGTCGCGGCCGCATGAGGGCGCCGCTCCACAGCTTCCACCGGGTGCCCTGAGCCACGGAAGGGGTACCGCAACGGGATCACGCTTGTCCTGAGCGCGGCAGATGGTGCGGTGAGGCCAGCAGCCGGCATCCCGTGGCCTCCTCCCTTCCAGGCCCCTTCGCACGCCAGGGTTCATCTCAAACAGGCCTTTTTGCGAGGGAATCAAGAATGGACAGTTCTTGGTACAACTCTAATTGAGGAGTCGGAGGATGTCCTCTCGTACGAGGCAACGAGTCCAGGGCTGAGCGAGTTCGCGGTTGCAGCAGTCGATCTCTCCCTTCATCGTCACGCTTCCGGCAGAAGAATATCTGACGTCTCATCGATGCCGCCGATATCGTATCGCGGGCCGGCTAAGGTAGGTGGTACCGTCCGCGCCTGTATACAGCGTGGTGGTACCCCTGGCAGTTTCTACGATTCTAGCTACAAAGCTGAAAATCAGCCGTTAGGCGGTGGTTTTACCACACTACGCTGGCCTAATCACCATCCAGGATTCGACCCTCTCCGGCCCTCTTGACCTTGACTTGCGTACAGTACGCGCGTACAATAGCACTAGCCTAATTTAATGGAGGTGCAGCATGCCAAGAGACCCCGTGAAGAATCGAGCGAACACAGCCCGGACTAGGCAGCGCCTAAAGACATACCAGGAATGGAAAAGGCACACCCTGGCGCGATGGAAGGAGCACAATATGTTTCACTCTACCAAGCAAGAGGACGGCGGATTTATGATCTCCCTAGAACACACCCCGGAGGGAGACAAGATTACGGCGGAGCTTGCGGCGCTTAGCGGCCTCGACCCGGACACCGTCATTCAACAGATGGTCGGGGAAGTGCTGACGGCAGATGGCGGCGTATGGATACCGGCCAAGAGGGCGGGCCAGGAATGACGACGCAAAAAGAGACACCCTAAGCTGTCCCTAGTAGACCCAGGATGTCTCCCGGCCGTGAAGCCGATACCGGATGGAGGTATTTCGGAGATGGTAACACAAGAAAAGGCCGTTTTCAAGCCAGATATCAAGCCAGAGTGTGATATCTGCAACAAGCCTGTTGTCTCCAAACGCTATTGGGAACATTGGCGGGACTGTACCTGCAAAGGGGACAAGCTCCTACGGGACCGCAAGAACGAGGATGAACGGCAAACGCGGCTAGAGCGGAGCAACAAGCTCAAGGCAACGGACCTTGAGGCCCGGGAGCTGGCCCAAAAAGAGAAGATCATGGAGCGGCGGGAAACCCGCCAAGACGACGCCGATGAGGGCGGCCAGGTGGAAGACGGGGAGCCGCTATCAGCGTTCGAGATGCCGATGGACGGCTCGGACCTGGACATCGCGCCTATGGCGTAGACGCCGGTGAAGTAATCAGTCACATTAGGCTTTTCAAGCCTCTTGTCCCCTGCTTCCTTGGCGGTCGGCGGTCGAGCTACGATCTCACCCCTACCGCATAGGAGACACTGCACCTGGCCTCCATAGTGCACCATGCTCCCGACGCAGTATTCACGTGGACAGGCGCTCACCCTCGTGATAGTAGCTCAAGGTACTGTCGCCGTCCGCCCACACGAGCGATGCCGCGCACGGTCAAGTCTTGACCATCGAGGGTGAACGCATCGCCACGTCCCATGAGCCATCTGCCCGCACAAGAACGCGGGTATCCCCCAGGGTGAAGTGGGAGCCCTCCCCTATGTTGATCTGGTCCCTACCAGTGAAGTCCCTGAGTCCGCACCATACCTCCTGTTCGGTCGTGGAGGTGGTGGTCTGTGTCCCACCAGATGGCACACGAATAGTCAGTGCCGTCCCAGGGGCCGGAAGGGTAGCATCGAAGGTTAGCAGTATGCCTAGTGGTATAAAAGTGAAAGGGTCACGCAGGAAGACCATATCAGTGATAGTCAGGATGGTGGCCGTCGCGGCGTCCCATGCCACCTCTACACCGCTGGTCGGTAGGCTCAACTCGTCTGGGAAGGAGAGACCGTTGCTATCATTCAGGCCGATGGCAAGCTCGGTGTCACTATCCCGCCGCTACTCACCATCATCAATCCTATTGCCACCAGACAACTCTTGAGCATCGTAGGCGTAGGTCGTCGTCGCCGGTACTTCAATCTCGACGGCATGCTCCCGCGTGAGTAGGCGGTCTAGGTTGACCTCATAGTCTCTTGTCGTCATTCCGTCGCCAGTAGGCCGCTCAGGGCCGCTGCGCGTTCAATCTCCATGCCGCCCGTCACCATGGCACCGAAGGCTCGCGCCCGCCCCGCGATGTCACTGGCCATCAGGTCGTCGAAGTCAAGACTAAGATCGGGGCTGTCCAACTTGAACCGGAGCTCCCCTAGTATGAGCTTGGCGACGGGCTGGATGGTCCCATGCAGGAACTGCCGGTATCCCTCACGGGTGTCACTTGAGCCCGCGTTGCCCAAAAGTGACGCCGGAACTCCCGCAGCGGCCAAAAGCGCCCGCCCCACGTCGTCACGGAGCGGCTTAATCGTCTGAGGTGGGGTAAAACCTATCCGGCGTGCTGTAAAGTCGCCCTTTGGCGGTTCTGTCGTCTGGTCCCATGCGTCCGACGTGGATTGAACCAGCACGGACTTGCCCTTGAGCTTGTTTAGGTCGCCCTGCAAGCTGGCCGAGACCTCAGGGACGGGTATCAGATACCCGCTCCGTGCGCTGGACTCCTCAGACAGCCGCGTCTCCACATTGGTCACAAGCCGTCTGGTCGTGGAGGCCTGCTGCATCGGCCCGATTCCCTTCCACGGCTGGTCTCCGTCCTCGGCATAGCGCACGTGGAGCACGCGGGCCGCTGGAAGGGACCGTTTGACAATGCCATCGGGGTATGAGAGGGACAGGTCGTACACCCACTCCCGCATCCCCTGAATGGTGTAGTCGCTGGCGTGCTCAAGCTGCAACTCGCCGTCCTCGACCTCTATCACCCATAGGGACTCCCCATACTCGGCCAGGTTGCGCCCGATCATCTGCCGGACGGACGGACTTAGTGCGTCCGCAATAGGACCGGACGGCGTGACGTTGGCCGATGCGAATGCCCTACCCCAGAGGCCGATAGCCACCTCCTCGGCTGCGGTCGAACCAGACGGCGCGACCGACGTGTCCGCCGTGTCTATTAGCTGCGCGATTATGGCCTCGGTGTAGTCCTCTGCACGTTTCTCAAGTCGGTTCAAAAACGGTATCTTCATGGTTAACTCCGCCAAGCAATCACGGTCATGGTGCTGGTCGCGGTCGGAGCGGGAACGGTGTTGCCTTGCGTCGATTGCGAGACGTTGATTACGTCGTCGTCTGTGGTGCTGATAGCCAGCGTCCACGCCACATTCCGAGACATACCAAAGAGCAGGGGCGAGAGCCCGATTAGCTGGACGGTGTTCACTGGTGGCGTTATGTAGGTGTTCCCGCTTACGGCGTAGTAGAGTTGTACGAAGTCATAGTCACGCCAGCCCGCCGCCGTCACGTCGCCATGAGCGGAGTACACCAGGGCATCCACCAGGACCGCCGGGGGTGTAGGCGTTGGCGTCCCGCCGCCGCCTGGGTGATTAGCCTCATGGTCGTCTATGTCGGTCTGTGCGCCGTCCGCCGTCGCCTGAGCCGCCGCCGCAGCGTCACGGGCTGTCTGGTCGGCCCCGCCGCCATTCCCGCCTCCGTGGGGTGTTCCCTCGTGGGTCGTCAGGTTTTCGGCGTTGAGCTCAATCGCATCCCGCGCAACTCCCAGGTCAACATTCGTCGCATGGCCCGCGCTATCAATCAACCGCTGGGCCGTGGTCTCCACGTCGTCTTGAGTTACCCGTCCCTCAATGGCGTCCCTGAGATCATCGTGGGCATCTCCGGCCGCATCGTGGGTTATCACGTCCTGGGCAGCAGCCGCAGCCCGCGCCACGGCGTCCTCAGTACCGCCCTGGCCCGCCGGTATGTCCTCCGCTATCCATAGGTCGCTTGCGTCTTGGTAGACGGCCACTTGACCGTCCGCCGCGGTGTCCGGTAGGAGTCTGGACGCTCGTCATCCGAGAGCCCGTCGCCGCTGGATGGCGGGAGAGCTTCACCGGATGCGTCGCCAAGCCGCTGGACTACCCAACGGGCGACGAGAGCCGCCGCCCCACTGTTCACCCAGGCGTTTGCATAGCGCCTCTCAGCCGCTGCTTTGGGCCGGTCGTAGAGGTAGCTGGCAAAGCTGGCAACGGCCTCATCCTTCACCGCCTGGGGAGCGGCTGAGGCCCGTAGCTCCACGAACGCCTCACCGACTGCTAGCAGACGGGTGAGGATGGCCGTCTGTGCGTCTGTGAGCCCTGCCCCGTCCGCCGATAGGCGTAGGCCGACGGCTAGCTGTTCAACGTCTACAGCCATCGCAACATCTCCCGATCTAGTTGCCAGTATGGGCCGTGGGCTCTGACTTCAACCTTGGAATCCTTATAGCTCGGATCGTCAACGAGTCCAGCTCTGACGAGTCGAGCCCGCCTTATCTCCCTGAGCCCTTGACGCCGCCCTTCAGCCTCAGTCACCATCTCGACTGAGAGGCCGGTGAGTGTGCCATCGCGTACATTCGTTGCAGCGTCACGGCCCGCCTGGGTGTCCGGTAGAGGAGCGTCTATCTTCACCTCGTCGCCATCCAAAAATGGCACTGTGCGAAGTATGGCGCTCGTTCTTTTGTGCTGATCATTGATGACGATTCCGCCGTCTTTCCAGTAGAACGCTCCACGAGCGACGATCTCCGGACGGTCGCCCGCTCGCCGCTCATAGGTGATTAGGGTCCCCTTCAACCGGCCAGGAGATTGACGGGAATCGTCTATCTCAAACCGGACTTCGCAGCCGATCACTTCCATTAGAGTCTCCCGTACCAGCGGTTGATAGCGTCCCTACACTGAGGGTCAAGTGTTCCCTCGACCGATAGGCGCTCAGTCACTACCGACAGCCCTGGGTCAATCACGGTCTCCCGACTGCCTGCTCCCATGAATCCGAGAAGTGCCTGTCGTCTCAACGGGTCGCCATCAGATGAAGTCACTATGGGTGTAATGTCTCTCGCCGTCGCCGCCGATATCGCCGCTCGCCTGAGGTATTCGGTGAGTGGCAGGGCGAAGTCGTTGGAGGCTAGGCGTGGTGGATACCGCCCGCTGTCCAGTCGGTCTATGCCTAAGCCCGAATCCACCGAAGGAGGGCGTCGGGTTAGCGTCCTGAGGCGGCAAGAAGGCGCTCCTGTGCTTCTGGGATAATGGTTTTGTAGCAAAAAAACGGCCCCGGAAAAGGAGCACCCAATAGATGCTGCCACGCAACCACCCCGACCGGATCCAAATCACCTTCGACGACCGCCGCTTGGTGGCCAATGCCGGGCTGCTCCTTCCGGCCACCCTGGCGCGGCACCTCGGCCTGCCCGAACTCGTCCGGCAGCGCCTCGACCTGGGCGATGCCCCGGGGCGGGCGAACACGAGCGACAAGATGATGACGCTGGTGGCGTTTGCGCTGGCTGGGGGCGACTGCATTGACGACGCCGATGTGTTGCGCACCGGGGGGACGGCCTGCACCCTGGGCGGCACGGTCAAGGCGCCATCCACCCTGGGCACCTTCCTGCGCAGCTTCCGGTGGGGCCACGTCCGTCAACTCGACCGGGTGAGCCGCGAGTTGCTGGCCCGGGCTTGGCAGGCCGGGGCGGGACCCGGCGACGGGCCCCTGACCATTGACCTGGACTCCACCATCTGCGAGACCTACGGACTGGCCAAGGAGGGCGCCCGCCACCACGGCTATACCGGCAAGCGGGGCTACCACCCGCTGCCGGCCATCGCCGCCGGCACCGGAGACGTGCTGATGTCCCGGCTGCGCGAGGGCCGGGCCAACACCGCCCGCGGCGCCGCCCACTTCCTGCGGGAGACGGTGGGACGGGTGCGCTACGCCGGGGCCAGCGGGCAGCTCACCATGCGTGCCGACAGCGGCTTCTATACCCACGCCGTGGTCGCCGTCTGCCGCAAGATGGATGTCCGCTTCTCCATCACCATCCGCCAGCACAAAAGCCTGCACAATCTCATCGAGGCGATACCCGAAGATGCCTGGACGCCGATTCCTTACTGGATGGACGGTGCCGCCGATGTGGCCGAGACCACCTGCACCCCCTTCCAGGCCGAGGCGGACGCCGCGCCGGTACGGCTCATCGTCCGGCGGGTGAAGCCGACGCCCGGTTCCCAACTGGCCCTCTTCGCCAAATACAGCTATCATGGCTTCATCACCGACCGGGACGGGGAGTTGCTCGAACTGGAGGCTGACCATCGCCGCCACGCCGAGATCGAGAATGCCATACGCGACCTCAAGTACGGCGTCGGGCTGAACCATCTCCCCTCGGGCCGCTTCGCCGCCAACGGCGCCTGGCTGGCCGTCCAGACGATGGCCCACAACCTGGCCCGCTGGACGGCGCGGATCGGTCTGGGAGAGCGGATAGCCACCACCAAGACCCTCCGGCGGCGGTTCTTCTCCCTGGCCGGACGGCTCACCCGCTCGGCACGCCGGTTGACCCTGCATCTTCCGGATCGCTGGCCTTGGACTGAGAAGTTCAGCCGTGCCTTGGCCCGGCTGCGAGCCATTCCACTCCCGGCCTGACGGCACCGTCGGCGACCGACCGACCCACCGGACAACCGAAGATCCCCGCAGACTCGTGCCAGCCCGGTCCGAGAGAGTTCCCTGCTGCGTATTCTCTCGCCATCCCGCGCATCGCAACTCCCGCAGACGGCCATAGAGGCCCCTGTGCGGCGATGAAGACCGTCCGCCGACCTCCCTACCCCAAATGGAACCCAGGCTATTTCCCCTGTAGCTCCCTCACCCCCCTTCCGCTTTCCTCACGCCGTCCATCGGTGTCCTTCGGTGGATTCGGGCTAAGACAGACGCATAAAGCGACTGGAATTCGATAATCACGGCAGGCCCAACCGTCTCCGCTCGAACCTGCCGCGCGTGTTGGGACTTGCCTGCATCAGCCGGACCGCTGATAAGGATGCCAGGCATAAGCGCCCCTAGTTACTTACGAATTTGATGCGCTTGAAATTGGCCGTCCGAGGTAGGCCGAAATTCCAGAGCCAGTTGACGGTCAACTTAACCTCGCCCTTGTTGGCGTTGGAGTAGGGGTCTCTGACAAGCTCTCCCCTATTCCAGACGGGTGCCACTCCCGCTCCCGCCATGCCCCTGGCAAGGCCCACGAATGCCCCAAAGTCGCCGTTAGCGGTGTTGGATTCGATGTGTCCGCGCACCATCCAACTCAGGCCCGCCGCCGTCAGGAATCGGGCGATGGTCTCATTGTCAGCCGCCGAGTTGTGAATCGTCGAGTACCACAAGGTATTCGCGCCGACCGCTGCCACAACCGACAGGTCGGCCAGCGACGCAGCGTAGATGCCATCAACGAAACTCAAGAACGCCTCTAGCGTCTTGTCGGCCTTGACCTTGTTGGTCTGGGTGATCGTCTCCTCACCGATAAGCAGGGTCTCCAAACCGGCAATGTCAGTGATGTCCTCGTTGGCCGTCGCGTCGCCCCTGAAGATGGTCCTATCAACCCGCTCGACGATGCCCTCCCTCATGTCACGAAGGATGGCGTCGCTCAATCCAGGAACTCGGCTATGGTCCTCAACGCTGTAAATTCCGTGTACGGCGTTTCGGGTCGGCTTCAACTCGCTTACCGTGAAGGTGTACGCCGATTCACCCGCAGCTTGCGTCCGTCCGCGCTGCTCCCCACTTCCACCAGCAGTCAAAACAGGGTGCGCAGTGATACCAGGTGGCACCGACTCGAAGTTGATACCGATGCGCATGACGGCTGAATCCGCGAATACGCGGTCAACCCAACTACGCGCCATGACGTCGGCGTCGCCGTCCCTCAAGGCCCTGACCTCAATGGCGGGTGCCAGCAGGTCGAGCGGGAACATATTCTCAGGAACGCCGACGTGTTGGTTCAACTCGGCCTCAGCGCTCGACGTGACGCCGGTTCCGGCCATCGCCGCGCCGATGTACCGCCCAAAATTGATCTTGGAGCGCAGCTCCGTTTCTTCCCGTTCTTCCGATGTCTCGGTGACCTCGGCCTGCTTCTCCACCACCCTTCTCGGCGGTCTCCTCAGGCTGCGCCAGGAGCGCGGCCTGCAACGCGACCTCGGCGGGTCGAACCATCTTCATGGCCTTCTCCAGGTCGCCGTCGTAGTCCTCCGAGCGCTTCTCCTCGGCGGTCTCCAAAAGGTCGGTTATCTTGGCCTTGATCTCGCTGACCTTCAGTTGTGCTTTCTGTACGATATCCACGTTTCGGCCTCCTATGGGGGCTCCCGTCCATTATTCGGTTGTCAATCTCAATAATACCACATCTAGGGGGTGAGGCGTCACCGCATACCACATATGGTAGAGATTAGGGACTTGACGCCATTAAGTTAATGAGGGTAGCGCTAGAAGGGCAGGGGGTCCAGGAAACTGGCCCACGCTTGCATGATCTCGCGGCGTTCCTCTAGCAGGTCCTCGCGGTCATAGGCTTGCGTTACCGAAGTTCCTATCGAGTGCGCCAACGCCAGTTCGATAGCCTCAAACCGTGCGCCGTATTCAGCCTTGGCCCAGCCGCGAAAACTGGTTCTGAATCCGTGCGGAGTCGCGCCGATCCGGTCTTTCTCGCAACGGTCTAACAGGGAATTTTCAGATAGAGGCTTGCCGGTAGGCATCCGGAATACATGCCCGTCCGTCACTTCCACCAACTGGAATATCGAATCATCGGCGGCGTCCGGGTCCGGGATATGCCGGACTTGCCGCAGGATGACTATGGCTTGGTTAGACAACGGTACGCGGTGGGAACGCTTGGCCTTCATCCGGTCTGCGGGAATCTTCCAAATGGCGTTTTCAAGGTCTACCTCAGCCCATACCATCCCGCGTATCTCAGACGTTCGCGCCGCCGTCAAAATCAGAAACTCAAACGCCAGCCTGGTCACCCGCAGGGCATACCCAAATTGAACCTTGCGGATTGCCGCCCCTACTTCACAGTAGGGCAACGTCCGGTGATGCTCCGGTACGTGCTTGACTTTCTTCACCAGTTCACCCAGGGCATCATCGGCGGGATCGTCAATGCGGTAATCGTGCGCCCGCGCCCAGCGGAACACCTTGGCCAACGCTTGCCGCACCTTCCGTGCCGTTTCGTGATTCTCAGTCCGTAGGGGCGTCAACAGGTCCGCAAGGTCAGTCCGGGTTATCTCCGCAACGTCCCTGTTACCCAGCGTCGGGAAGGTGTGAATCTCAAGACGGCGTAACCAGCGTTTCGCGGTCGCCGCGCCCCATTCCTCAAGGTTCAATTCGTAGACGGCCTGCGCCGCATCCGCAAACGTCGGGATAGCTGGCGTTTCCTTGACAGGGGCGGGAACATGGCCGGCCTCAAATGGATTCTTGCCGTTCTGAATCGCCCCAAGGTTGGCGGCTGCAATCTTCCGGGCGTTGGACAGGCTTACCTTGGCAACGCCGCCCAGCCCTCGGTCAGTCCGCTTGCCGCCGAGCTGGACGCGTTGAATCCAGCTTTTGGAGCCAGCCGGTCTTACCACCAGGTAAAGCCCGTTCCCGTCGCCGTAGCGTCCGGGCTCGGAGATTTGGGTAACCATTTTCGCCGTTAGCTTGCCCATCCAGTCCTCCAATTCTTACCACACTTACCCCGCGGTTCCTACCACACTGTTAACCTTGTGGCACTAATTGTAAGGCATAGCTATAGCTAAATCAAGTCTTTTGTGTGGGAAAAAGTACCCCTGGCAGGATTCGAACCTGCGACCCACTGCTTAGAAGGCAGTTGCTCTATCCACTGAGCTACAGGGGCACAACGCTCACAGTTTAGCAACGCCACGAGGCAGCGGTCAACGAGTTTTACCCGGCCGTATGGGCAACGCCGACCCGGTGGACAGTGAACCTGCCTAGGCTCAGGCGTTTGTAACCACTCTGTGACCGCCAACTGGTAACAAAACCCTTTCCAGTACCTCACCGCCTATGTATTTTGTGGCCCCTGAGGCTGCTGTTCCCGCTCGGCCTTCTCGCGTATCGCTTCCTCAAGCCACACACCAACCGCCTTGCCCGAGGTCCTCGCTGCTTTCCTAGCCCTGTCAGCAGCAGCTGGGTCAACTCTCGCTCTGAAGACGGGCTTGATGCCAGTGCGGGGTCTGCCGGTTCTGGGTGCCACTGGGGGAATTATGATGGCTGTGGCACAACAAGTCGAGCCGCGGCCTTTTTAAATACGTGGCCCGCTGCTCGCATGCCTTTCTCGCACTTCAATGCCCCAAGGCGGATTGTCCGTGCGCACGCTAGGTCGGAGAATTGACGAAGATGCTCGTTGGACAGCTGGGCACTCGCTTCACTAACGACCCTGGCCTACGCTGGGCCTTCCTAGTCCAGCATCTGGAGCTAACAACAACGCAAAATCACCCTCTGCGGAGGCTGGCCCCCATCCGCCCCCAGAAAGCGTTCAACCCTTTTGCATATCTACACACCCCCGCCCAGGCCCTTCTACAATTTTGATTTTGAAAATTACATGGAGGGGCGTATCGTATAATGCCAGCATTCGACCGGCGGGAGGCAACAGATGGTCTACAAGCTCAAGCCCTTGGAACTAGGCCTGGACTTCGAGGACAAGGACTACAACCTCGGTGACACGATTGACGTCCAGGTCACCTTGACGACCAACGGGGACGTGAACGTCCGAGAGGCGAGGGTTGACCTAGTATGTGAGGAGAACTATACGCGCAATGAGAGCGGGGTGGTTATGGGCCTCGGCGGGAAGATAGGGGTCCAAGGATATGAATATCGGGTGGGAGGCCCCCCGGGCGACGACTGAGTTAGCATCCCCAAGCTCCTGGGTGAGCCAGAGAGCGGAGACATATGTTCACAGTAGCACTGTCTTTGTCAAGGAGGCGTCACTCGATTCAGACAGACCGAGCGTCCACAGTGTTAGATTGCATATTCAAGAAGTGCCTCCGAAACACCTCGATGAAGCCGCAGACCTGCAGCGGGATGCTGAAGCCTCCTGGACGTTCAAATGGACGGTCGTCGCCTCGGTCAACGTAGTGCGAGGCCGGGACCAGAAGAGGCAGCGAAAGGTGAAGGTGAAGCTGCCGGAGCTGCTAGAACAGCGCGTCGGAGCAAAGGTTCGCATATCCAAGCCGAGGAAGAGGACAGGCCCTTCAGCTTAGCAAAACCCGTTTTTAGCCCCTAGGAGGAGTTCCATGGTTAGCCGCGTGCGTCCAATAGATGTATCCGTGTCGTTCGATGACAGGACTTACAAGCTAGGTGAGGCCATTGACTTGACCATCGAGATGAGCCCTAACCGTGAGTGTCAGGTCAGGGAGGGCCGCGCGGGCCTCATGCTTGAGGAGCGCTGGACAGAGAGGTCTATACTCTCATACGAGAAGCCCATCTTCGGCCAAGGTTCGGTCAGGGGCGGAGCCCCCCGCCAAATCGGAACCGAGACTGTCACCAAGGACGTGTCCAAGGACCATAAGGAGACTTCAGTCCACAGCAGTGTAGTGTTCCTGGAGAACGTCCAGGTGCAGCCCGGCAGTCCCGCCAGACACGCGGTCCGACTCCAGATCCAGAGGGAGGCCCCCCCTCATGCCGGTAAACCCGAATCCACCGAAGGACACCGATGGACGGCGTGAGGAAAGCGGAAGGGGGGTGAGGGAGCTACAGGGGAAATAGCCTGGGTTCCATTTGGGGTAGGGAGGTCGGCGGACGGTCTTCATCGCCGCACAGGGGCCCCTATGGCCGTCTGCGGGAGCTGCGATGCGCGGGATGGCGAGAGAATACGCAGCAGGGGACTCTCTCGGACCGGGCTGGCACGAGTCTGCGGGGATCTTCGGTTGTCCGGTGGGTGGGTCGGTCGCCGACGGTGCCGTCAGGCCGGGAGTGGAATGGCTCGCAGCCGGGCCAAGGCGCGGCTGAACTTCTCAGCCCAAGGCCAGCGATCCGGAAGATGCAGGGTCAACCGGCGTGCCGAGCGGGTGAGCCGTCCGGCCAGGGAGAAGAACCGCTGCCGGAGGGTCTTGGTGGTGGCTATCCGCTCTCCCAGACCGATCCGCGCCGTCCAGCGGGCCAGGTTGTGGGCCATCGTCTGGACGGCCAGCCAGGCGCCGTTGGCGGCGAAGCGGCCCGAGGGGAGATGGTTCAGCCCGACGCCGTACTTGAGGTCGCGTATGGCATTCTCGATCTCGGCGTGGCGGCGATGGTCAGCCTCCAGTTCGAGCAACTCCCCGTCCCGGTCGGTGATGAAGCCATGATAGCTGTATTTGGCGAAGAGGGCCAGTTGGGAACCGGGCGTCGGCTTCACCCGCCGGACGATGAGCCGTACCGGCGCGGCGTCCGCCTCGGCCTGGAAGGGGGTGCAGGTGGTCTCGGCCACATCGGCGGCACCGTCCATCCAGTAAGGAATCGGCGTCCAGGCATCTTCGGGTATCGCCTCGATGAGATTGTGCAGGCTTTTGTGCTGGCGGATGGTGATGGAGAAGCGGACATCCATCTTGCGGCAGACGGATACCACGCCATGAGTGTAGAACCCGCTGTCGGCCCGTAGCGTGAGTCGTCCGTCGGCCCCGGCGTAGCGCACCCGTCCCACCGTCTCCCGCAGGAAGTGGGCGGCGCCGCGGGCGGTGTTGGCCCGGCCCTCGCGCAGCCGGGACATCAGCACGTCTCCGGTGCCGGCGGCGATGGCCGGCAGCGGGTAGTAGCCCCGCTTGCCGGTATAGCCGTGGTGGCGGGCGCCTTCCTTGGCCAGTTCGTAGGTCTCGCAGATGGTGGAGTCCAGGTCAATGGTCAGGGGCCCGTCGCCGGGTCCCGCCCCGGCCTGCCAAGCCCGGGCCAGCAACTCGCGGCTCACCCGGTCGAGTTGACGGACGTGGCCCCACCGGAAGCTGCGCAGGAAGGTGCCCAGGGTGGATGGCGCCTTGACCGTGCCGCCCAGGGTGCAGGCCGTCCCCCCGGTGCGCAACACATCGGCGTCGTCAATGCAGTCGCCCCCAGCCAGCGCAGACGCCACCAGCGTCATCATCTTGTCGCTCGTGTTCGCCCGCCCCGGGGCATCGCCCAGGTCGAGGCGCTGCCGGACGAGTTCGGGCAGGCCGAGGTGCCGCGCCAGGGTGGCCGGAAGGAGCAGCCCGGCATTGGCCACCAAGCGGCGGTCGTCGAAGGTGATTTGGATCCGGTCGGGGTGGTTGCGTGGCAGCATCTATTGGGTGCTCCTTTTCCGGGGCCGTTTTTTTGCTACAAAACCATTATCCCAGAAGCACAGGAGTACCTTCTTGCCGCCTCAGGACGCTAACCCGACGCCCTCCTTCGGTGGATTCGGGGTAAAGCCAAGATAAAGTGGTGGCTTCAGGCGGTAATCGACGTTGCCGGTGCTCGGGACATCAAGCCGCGGCACAAGGTCACCATACTGGCAATTGATGCGAAAAGACCTCGCTAGCCCCTTCCGTTAGTGGGCCAGTAGACCCAGTCTCCGCTACCTCAGCCTGAAGTAGGCCAGGCCAGCCAGGGCCGCTGCTAGGCCAAGGAAGGCCCACTGGGAGAGGCTTGGCACTGTAGGTGGATTCGCCGGGTCGAACTCGTAAGCTCCGATGTCGCACCGCGTGCCCTTCGGCCGCGCGACACCTCGCTGGTCCGTGGTCTCACAGGCGGTCCCGCCGCTACCTGGTGTGGCAGGGTTGCCAGCGTCGATGGCCGGGCTGCCAGGGAGCAGGGCATGAGTAAGCGTGGGTCCTCCGTTATCCCGTAATGGACCGAGGAGCGGGTCAGTGTTGGATAGGTCTGTTGGCTGTGTCAGGTTGCAGGTGCCATCGCTATCGAGGTTATGACCGAGCGATGCGATGCTTCCGGTACAGTCTCCGCCCGAGAGGTTACGGGCAATCATGGTATTGGCGACATTCGCGATCCCGCCGCCAATCCAGATGCCACCGCCACTGCCACCCGTCGAGTTGCCACTAACATTGGTGTTGGTAATAGTTAGCGTGCCCGAGAATATCGCTATACCTCCACCGTCGCTGACCACCGCGACATTGCCGAGTAGAGTCCCAGGAAGTGGTGTAAGAGGGAGAGGGTCTGGAGAAAGAGAGACCACCGCGTCATCCTAAGCCCGAATCCACCGAAGGAGGGCGTCGGGTTAGCGTCCTGAGGCGGCAAGAAGGCGCTCCTGTGCTTCTGGGATAATGGTTTTGTAGCAAAAAACCGACCCCGGAAAAGGAGCACCCAGTAGATGCTGCCACGCAACCACCCCGACCGGATCCAAATCACCTTCGACGACCGCCGCTTGGTGGCCAATGCCGGGCTGCTCCTTCCGGCCACCCTGGCGCGGCACCTCGGCCTGCCCGAACTCGTCCGGCAGCGCCTCGACCTGGGCGATGCCCCGGGGCGGGCGAACACGAGCGACAAGATGATGACGCTGGTGGCGTCTGCGCTGGCTGGGGGCGACTGCATTGACGACGCCGATGTGTTGCGCACCGGGGGGACGGCCTGCACCCTGGGCGGCACGGTCAAGGCGCCATCCACCCTGGGCACCTTCCTGCGCAGCTTCCGGTGGGGCCACGTCCGTCAACTCGACCGGGTGAGCCGCGAGTTGCTGGCCCGGGCTTGGCAGGCCGGGGCGGGACCCGGCGACGGGCCCCTGACCATTGACCTGGACTCCACCATCTGCGAGACCTACGGACTGGCCAAGGAGGGCGCCCGCCACCACGGCTATACCGGCAAGCGGGGCTACCACCCGCTGCCGGCCATCGCCGCCGGCACCGGAGACGTGCTGATGTCCCGGCTGCGCGAGGGCCGGGCCAACACCGCCCGCGGCGCCGCCCACTTCCTGCGGGAGACGGTGGGACGGGTGCGCTACGCCGGGGCCGACGGACGACTCACGCTACGGGCCGACAGCGGGTTCTACACTCATGGCGTGGTATCCGTCTGCCGCAAGATGGATGTCCGCTTCTCCATCACCATCCGCCAGCACAAAAGCCTGCACAATCTCATCGAGGCGATACCCGAAGATGCCTGGACGCCGATTCCTTACTGGATGGACGGTGCCGCCGATGTGGCCGAGACCACCTGCACCCCCTTCCAGGCCGAGGCGGACGCCGCGCCGGTACGGCTCATCGTCCGGCGGGTGAAGCCGACGCCCGGTTCCCAACTGGCCCTCTTCGCCAAATACAGCTATCATGGCTTCATCACCGACCGGGACGGGGAGTTGCTCGAACTGGAGGCTGACCATCGCCGCCACGCCGAGATCGAGAATGCCATACGCGACCTCAAGTACGGCGTCGGGCTGAACCATCTCCCCTCGGGCCGCTTCGCCGCCAACGGCGCCTGGCTGGCCGTCCAGACGATGGCCCACAACCTGGCCCGCTGGACGGCGCGGATCGGTCTGGGAGAGCGGATAGCCACCACCAAGACCCTCCGGCAGCGGTTCTTCTCCCTGGCCGGACGGCTCACCCGCTCGGCACGCCGGTTGACCCTGCATCTTCCGGATCGCTGGCCTTGGGCTGAGAAGTTCAGCCGCGCCTTGGCCCGGCTGCGAGCCATTCCACTCCCGGCCTGACGGCACCGTCGGCGACCGACCCACCCACCGGACAACCGAAGATCCCCGCAGACTCGTGCCAGCCCGGTCCGAGAGAGTCCCCTGCTGCGTATTCTCTCGCCATCCCGCGCATCGCAGCTCCCGCAGACGGCCATAGGGGCCCCTGTGCGGCGATGAAGACCGTCCGCCGACCTCCCTACCCCAAATGGAACCCAGGCTATTTCCCCTGTAGCTCCCTCACCCCCCTTCCGCTTTCCTCACGCCGTCCATCGGTGTCCTTCGGTGGATTCGGGGTAAGGTGCTCGACAAACGGGTGGCACTGGTCGAGAGATATTCTCCAAGTCCGAGCAAGCCAACCACGAGGCTAACGGCCAGACTGATATTCAGTAAAGCCCGCCAATGTGAGTGATAGCGAAAAACTGTTGTCACGACCCATATGAACGCGAGCCAGTGAGCGAGGTCAACGAACCCCTGCATTCGCTCATAGGTAGACCACAGGCTCCGTTCTGTGCTGACCCCAAAGAAGGAAGATAGGAGCGATACGGCAACGAAAGCAGCGAACACGAGAGGCAAGAGGGAGCGAGGAGTGCGATACACAGGATATCTCAGTGCCAACACCACCCAAACGGCGGACGCTATCTCGATCAGGGTGCGATAGTACAAGGCTTTCCCGACGATAGCCGGGTAAATCGTAGACGGCAGGGGAGGCTCCATCACGATGAGAGGCGTGGCGAGAACGAGGGCTATCGGCGTTTGGATAGCAAGGAGGAGTACCCGTTCCGTTCTAGCAGGACCTGCAAGGCGACGGGAGGTGATGGTCACGCTATCCTAGTGCGCTAGCTCGGTGCGAGCCATTCTCGAAGGGGCATGGATCTGATATCCGGGTAAGCCGCCATATATATCAAGCTACCTGGTCCCGACGCAACATACCGTTCTCGACTTTACCCATGGTAGTTTGACTCGCGAACGCGGTCAACTGACCAAGCAACAGCAGGAAGATCGGACGTCCCCCTTGCAATTTCGCTGCGTGGTTCGACAGGTCCCCCGATGCGGCATCGGGCGACTCCTGTCGGAGCCTCGCCACGAACGTACGTTCAAGGCCGCCGTTCGCTCTGTGTAGTCCCTATGCTGCATCGGGACGTATCGAAGGGAGCTTGCCGGAGGGTAGTTCGGGCCACCTTGCAGATAGCGGCCGACGGTCCTCGTGCACTCCGCTGTTGCCGACGTTCGTGCTGGTCCCGCTGACTCCGGATGGCTCCCCAACCCTCGACGATAGCGAACATCGGTGCTATACTTACTGTGAGGGACAGACCCAAGTGGCTGTCCCATTTCTTTGCCCCGGTGTTCCAAGGTGTACCAAAGCCCCAAGCTGAGAGGAACACAATGGAGCAGAATGGAACAGATTTTTCAGAACACGAGGCCGGTCACCCAAGAAGGGGCGGTCCCGTGTATGGTCGGCACCACCGCATTACATTTTCGTGCAAGGCGCTCCAGATGGGCTCGCCTCAGGGTCTGGCAACAGATGTGGAAGTGTCAGAAAGTACAGCGTCACCGGTGGCAGGCGACTGTAGACTACCGAACAGACGGTTTGGATGCTGGTCCATGATGCTCGCGCTGTAAGTACGCTGGGGTAATCGTAGAAGAGAGCCAATACGTACACGAACGATGTTGGCACTTACCATAAATGGAAGGTAGGCGTCCGCTCCATTAAGTAGGGAACTAACACTCTCCGTCTCGCTTTCCGGTCCAACTACGATAATGCTGGCGGGGGAACGTTTGCGTACTACGTGTAACAGGTCCTCACCGTCGATCGGGTCTGCATCAAACGGGAGCATTACTACACCCACCGGGCGGTGCGCTACTAGTTGTAACAGGTCACCGCCGTCATCTGCTTCAATAACCCGGTGCCCTGCTTCTGCTACGGCTGATACGAGAGACGACATCTCAGGCTGTGAAAGAATGAGCACGGTGACCATATTGATCCCCCCGGGGCCTCCAAGACCTCTCTCAAAGTTACGTTCCCAGAAGCATAATATGAGAGAGTAAAGGCCCACGCGCTTTCGTCGCTACGGGCCACGCCGATGCTACGGCTCGACGATTTGTGGAGCGGCAGACCGGACCCTCGCCGCTACTGCAGCACGGTCAGGACTTCCAGTCTCGAACTCCCCGTGGGATTATCGTGTAGGGGGCGGCGGCGGCTGACACCTTGTTCAACTTGAGCATCTCCTCGTCGGAGAGCCGCCAGCCGACTGCGCCGATGTTCTCGTCCAGCTGCTCAATTCTGTCGCCGCCCGATATCGCGACCGTCGCTTCGGAGTGTGACAATACCCAGTTGAGCGCAACCTGCGGCATGGTCTTGCCTCGTTCCCTGGCGATGTCCCTGACGGCGTCCAACACCGGCGCGGCTTCTAGCGGTAAGGCCGAGTCGAACCTCGCGCCGCCGCCGCGACATCCACACTCACAACGTAACTCCCCTGGTGGGGGCTGGTGTGACGTTACACCAGGCCCGGTGAGAGTCCAGTGGGAGCCCGGCGGCGGAGGTTCGCCGGCGGTGTACTCTCCACTCAGCAACCCTATGGCCAGCGGGGCGTAGACCATGACCCCAAGGCCCTGGTCCCGCACGAGCCCGAACATGTCTACCTCCAGCTCGCGGTCGAGCAGGCTGTAGCAGTTCTGAACGCAGACGAACGGGTCGGCATTGACTCTATCCGCGATCCAGAGCGCCCTGCATACCTGCCAGGCAGTGAAGTTGCTGCAGCCGACGTAGCCCACCTTGCCCATCGTCACGAGATCGTCGAGGGCACGAATCGTCTCCTCTAGAGGCGTGTCTTCGACGTAGCCGTGGAGCATGTAGACGTCTATGCGGTCTGTGCCAAGTCTACTGAGCGACCTGTCTACCTCCCGCATGATGTGGAGTCGCGAGCTGCCGCGGTCGTTCGGGCCGGGCCCCAGCTCCCCGACTACTTTGGTCAACAGGACGACCTCGTCGCGCCTGGTCCGAAGGACCCGGCCCAAGATCTCCTCCGCCGTAACCTTCTCCTCGATGGATGGGTGCCATTCTCCCGGCCCGTAGGTATTGGCGCAATCGATGAAGTTGACGCCAGAGTCGAGTGCGTGCTCTATATGGCGCTGGGCGTCGTCCGCCGACGCCAGCTCCCTCATCCCAAGGCCAAGGGCGATCCTCGACACCTTCACTCCCACGTTTCCGAGGTTTACGTACTCCATGACACTCCCTTCAGCCATTCTGCTGGCGACCGAGATAAAGACCCGGCACATTCTACAACACCGAGCTAGGTAGTGGAGGCGAGGCGATGGTATATTAGTAACGCCGGAAGCGCATAAGGGGTCCAGGCCGCCGTTACGACAAAGTCAGCTGCGGCTGAGCAGACACCGGTCTTGAGGGGAAAGCGGTATGGCAAACCAATATAGCACTGCGGCCTCAAAGTTCACTGAGGGCTATCAGCGTCTGCTCGCCAAGGACTACCGAGAAGCGGTCGTCGCGTTTGGTGCCGCCATAGACCTGTTTCCCCTTTTCGAGACGGCGTATCGTTTTCGGGCGGAGGCACACCGAAATCTGGGGCAGGAGCCGGAGTCAAGGGCCGACCTTGAATCGATGATATCAATCTCACAGACCAGGCGACGGGAGGCGGAGAAGATGCTTGGCGGTGATCGGGCGAGACGGCCAGAAACCCCGGGCCCCTCACCGGCTGCTGGGAATCCCCCGGTCGCCGGACCTGTGCCGGCGTCCGCGAATCCACCGGCGTGGTCCGGAGAACGGACACGGGCGCCGGTCCGCGATGAGGCGCAAGGGCGCAGTATTCTTCAATCGCCGATTGTTATCGTGACCGGCGTCGCATCGCTGGTCATGCTGCTTGCTGCCGTCATCTTGATCGTTTTCGGCGGCGGGTGAAGATGGGCGACGTGCCGCGGCCGATAAATACGCCCTGCATACGGTAGCGGCCTTGCATGTCGTGCCCTCGGCCCAAGGCTTTGTGCCCTTCGTGAGCGGCCGTCAGAGGACGATCCTTCCGATCTCAGGCCAGCCTCGTGCTCCTTCAGGCGGGAAGTCGGCGTCGCAATACCACAGCTCTCCGTCCTTGATCGAAAGGCCATGAGGGCTGGGCCCATCCTGGGGGAAAGTGATCCAGTCTATCTCCTCGCCCGTCTCGACATGGTACTTCACGATGAGTTTAGCCGCTCTCTCGGCGCACCAGATGCCATCGCCGTCCCGTGCCAGGCCGTGCAAGACGTCGAGGTCGAGTGGGAACTTTCTAACGACCGTACCGTCTTCCGGGTCGATGAGGATGAGAGCCGCCGGCTCGAAAGCGGTCACCCATAGGAGACCATCGTCCCACTCTATCCCGTGTATACCTCCGCCGTCCGGGGTCGGCAGGCGGTCCACCGGCTCGCCGGTCTGCAAGTCGAGCTTGTAGACCAACGACAGGTGCGTGTCGGTGGCGCGGTATTCGCGGGCGATCGTCCGTCCGTTCGAGGCGGTCCAGAGGTAGCCGCCTCCGACGGTGATACCCGAGCCGTTCTCGGTAGGCGTTTCAATGGTACGGGTTACGCGCCCGTCCTCGCCCAGCACGTATACGTTGTCCGTGTGTTGGCCCATGACGAAGAGCCCCTCGTCGGTCCACTGAAGGCCGTTCGGCATGGGTTCCGGCACCGGGAATGTAGGTTCGAGCCTCATCGCGTCTCTGAGTCACAGACGTTTGTCGTGCGACAGTCCATGATAGAATTACCCTCTCCATCACCTCGGACCGATTCTCAACGCGGCGCGGTCTAACAGGGTGCAACTGCTGAATCTAGACCCCTCCCCCACACCAGGCTCAACATAACCGCGCGTTTATCCACTGTCAATGTTGATTCTCAACGCCGTGGAAACTACATCCGACCTGTCGTGGCTAGCCCGTATCGCCAGACGGCCGAGGGAACGCCCATGGCAATGGACCGCATCGTGGGAACGCCGGCCACGCGACGCAAGGTGTTGAGGATGCTGGGCGTGGCGCTCACCGACTTTACTCGGAACAACTGTCCCTACATAGCGGCCGGCATCGCGTACTGGACTCTGTTCTCCGTGTTCCCACTGGCGTTGGCCGGAATCTCTATTCTGGGGTTCCTTCATTCCACACCTGAGGAGCAGACCAGGGTTGTGGAGGGGATTATCAAGCTGGTCCCCGTCTCCGAGGAGTATCTTGCCCCCGTCGTCGATGAGGTGTCACGGACGCGAGGCGCGTTGGAGGTATCCTCAAAAAGTGTGTAAACGGTCAGGCGGTGTACCCTCTCTCTGAACAAGACGGGCTCAAGGCTCAAGAGAGGAGATACACCGCCTATGGGAAAGAGAAGCACTAGGAGCAGGTCGGAGTCAAGGCCGGAGTGGGAGCAGTTGGAGGATTGGGTGCGAGGCCATGTCCAGCGGCTGATCCAGGAGTTGCTGGAGGAAGAGGTGACGGAGTTTCTAGGAAGGGCGAAGTCGGCCCGCAGGTCTGAGTCGGACAACGAGAGAGGCTATAGGAACGGATACGGCAAACCCCGAAGGCTTACGCTGAGTTCGGGAACGGTACAGCTGAGGAGGCCACGAGTCCGCAACACCGAAAAGGAGTTCGAGAGCCGGCTGCTGCCGCTGTTCGTCAACAGGACCAGGAAGGTTGCTGAGCTGATCCCCCAGTTGTACCTACATGGCCTTTCCGAAGGTGACTTCGACCTGGCGGTGCGGGGACTGCTGGGAGAAGAGGCACCGATATCGGCGAGCACGGTAGTCCGGTTGAAGGATAAGTGGAACGATGAGCTTGCCCAATGGCGCGCTAGGCCCCTGGATGACCTCGAAGTGGTGTACATGTGGGTGGATGGAGTCTACGTCAAGGCCGGTCTTGAGCGGGAGAAGGCGGCGATCCTGGTGGTGATGGCGGCCCTGAGCGACGGAAGGAAGGTGGTGGTGAGCGCGATTCCCGGATACAGGGAGTCCATAGAGAGCTGGTCCGATGTGCTCAGGGACATGAGGCGCCGCGGGCTGGAGTGCCCAAGACTGGTAATTGGAGACGGACATCTGGGCATCTGGGGAGCTCTGCGCAACGTCTATCCTCAGGCGGCCGAGCAACGCTGCTGGAACCACAAGATCCTAAACGTGCTCGCCAAGCTTGATTCCCTCGCAAAAAGGTCTGTTTGAGATGAACCCTGGCGTGCGAAGGGGCCTGGAAGGGAGGAGGCCACGGGATGCCGGCTGCTGGCCTCACCGCACCATCTGCCGCGCTCAGGACAAGCGTGATCCCGTTGCGGTACCCCTTCCGTGGCTCAGGGCACCCGGTGGAAGCTGTGGAGCGGCGCCCTCATGCGGCCGCGACCGCAGGTACCGTCCCGACCGCCCGCTGAGCCGTGTTCTCCATCTCCACCAGGCGTGCATGGACCATCCGCTTGAAGTTGCACGCCAACGCCTTCAGGTAGACGGCAAGCCGCACCCGACGGCCCCCTCGCACCCGCAAGCGCCCAAGCCCGTGGGCGCGCTTCAGCTCGGAGTTCGTTCCCTCGATCCCGGCCCTTATGTCATACCGCTTGCGCCACTCCTCGGTGGCCTCGGCCCTCCGGCGCCGCTCGATGTTTACCTTCACCAGGTCCGCCTTGAGGACGTAGTCCCCCGCACGCCGGTCCAGCTTCACTGGGCAACGGGACCGCAAGGGGCAGGGCTCGCATGTTGTCCCGGCAAAGTGGACCTCTACCCGCTCCGGCGCATCCTCCAGCTCGTACTCCTCGATGGACGGGTGGCCGGCGGGGCACACCGTGGCCTGCTCCCCTGTGACGTCGATCTGAAAGTCCGCGGCGGTGAGCGGCGGTGGTCCGTCACGCTCTCCTTCGTGCGAGTTCCCCGGCGCCGACCCCGCCACCGGGCTCACCAGTTCCGTTCCCCGGCGCGAGGCTTCGAAGGCGTTGCGGCCCGACCCATACGCCGTGTCGACGAAGAGCTCGTCCGGTCGGACCTTCCGCTCCGCGAGCCCGTCAACGACCGGCACGCTCACGTCGGTGTCGCTCCCACTCGAGGGGGTCACCTCCACGTGGGTGATGAGCTGGGTGGCGTTCTCCTCGTGGCAGGTCTCCGCCACCTGCACCTCGTACCCCTTCCCCTTGTGGCCGCTGTAGGTCACATCCGGGTCGTGGGGCGATTGCAGCGAGTCGGCGGACACCTGCTTCGGGTCCTTCAAGGCCACGGGCACCTTGCATTCCCCAGCATCGTCGTCATCGTCCCCCGGGCGCCCGTCCCGGTGTTTGCCCACATGGCACTGCTCCCGCAGCAGCCGCTCCAGCAGCCGGTACTCCTCCAGCTGGGCAGCAGTCGTGCCACGGAACCGGTCCACCAGCCGGTAGAGGTCCCGGGCACAGACCGAAAAGCGTCGCCGACCCTCCCCCGTGTGGGCGTCCTCGTAGTGGGTCGCCTCGTCTTCTTCCTTCAAATAGCGCCCCAGGAGGCCCTCCGGAACCCCAGGGCGAAGCTCTGGGTGCTCCCAGCGCAAGGCCCGCAGGAACAACCGCATCGTCTCACAGAACAGGCCCAGCCGGGTGAGTGTAGCGATGTTGCTCATGATGTGGGTGGAGTCCAGCCGTTGCTTTCCGGTGCGTATGCCCAGCGCCTGGATGATCCGGTCCGTGGTCTCCTGGAAAGCCAGCCGGCCACCGTCGTGCTGCATCAGGCGAACTCGGAAGTTGTGGAGAGTCTTCTGGGGCAGGTGGGTCTCCTCGATGTCCAGCCGCAGGGCGTGGTGCCAGAGCAGGTTGAACTCTAGTTGTTCCAGAGCTTCATCGTCGGTGAGGTTGAACATCTCTTTGAGAAGGTGGACCCCGAGGACGGTCTGCACCGCTCGGTTGGGGCGGCCGTTGTCCACGCAGTACATCGGAGCAAAGAGCTCCTCGTCAATCAGGGGGAGCGCCTCGTTTCGGAAAACCTCGGCCCAACTCCCCTCCAGGCGCTTAGCCTTCTTCGGCGTCACCAGGAACTGGGACTGCCAGAGGCTCTCTTGCGGGTCTCGTATTCGGAACATCCTCCCCTCCCTCGGCCAGGCGCAGCGCCCACGACCTTTTATTACATTATCCCCACCTTGCCCCAGGCTGGCGAGGGGTTTTTACGAGGGAATCAAGCTTCCAAAGCGACAACAGGACCAGGCCAAGCTCATGCTACGTACTATCCCCTACGCGCCGACTCGGACAGAGGCTGAGCGGCTCAGGACGGTGTTCACCAGGTGGTGCGGCGACCATTCCTACGAGGCGGCCTCAGAGGCCCTGGAGCGGGACTGGGACCGCATGGTCACCTTCTATGACTTCCCAAAGGAGCACTGGGGGCACCTTCGCACAACGAACCCGGTAGAATCACCCTTCGCGGCCCTCAGGCTTCGGACCGATGCCGCCAAGCGCTACAAGAGGGTCGATCGGGCGATAGCGGTGATCTGGAAAATGTTGATGGTCGCCGAACAGCGCTTCAGGCGTCTGAAGGCCCCTGAGTTGATCGAAGACGTCTATCTCGGTGCACAGTATGCGGATGGAATCGCCATTGAATCAACGGCTGAGAAGGTCGCCGCCTGATGTCGTTTACACACCTATTGACGTAACCTCGGCGCGTTGGGTGGGGTGGCGCTGGTCGGCCTGCTGTGGACCGGCACCGCGGTGTTCTCAGCCGTGCGCAAGGGTGTTAACCACGCATGGCACATCGGCATGCCGCACTATTTCCTGCTGGAGAGGACGATCGATCTAGTAATGCTTCTCTCTGTTGCAGGGCTTGCATTTGTCCAGGCGGTTTTCACCACCGACTTGTTTGGGCTTGCAGGCGTCGCGAGCGCTGCCAGCGGGTCGGATTACTGGATCGTGCTAAAGATTATCTTCGAGCTTTTCACCCTGGCGCTCGCCATCGGGGCGTTTATGCTGCTCTACCGCTACGTGCCCAACACGAAGGTCGTATGGGGGGATATCTGGATCGGAGCGATCGTAGGGGCAACGCTGTTTCAGGGTGTGAGATTGGTCTTCTCCTGGTTCATCTCCAACGTCAGCAACTTCAACGTTGTCTACGGTTCCCTCGGGGCCCTGATGGCGGTCCTGGTATGGGCTTATCTGTCATCGATTGCTATCATGGCGGGGGCCCAAGTGGCCTACACGTACAGGGGCGTGTTCGGCTCGCACGCGGGCGAAATCGTTCTCCCGGGGCCGAGGCCGAAGGTCATAAGTAGACGTCGTGGCTTTCGTGGCCTCCTTGCTACCGTCCTAAGCTGGCTGCTGCCACCAAAGAACGACCGGCAATGAAGCTAGGCAACCCCATAAAGATCGCCGACGATGTGTACCAGCTCAGGACCCTGGGTGCGAGGGTCACGGTCCTCGTGAATGGCGGGGAAGCCGTCCTGGTGGACGCAGGCGGCAGGGGAAGTCTAGGCCCGATAGCATCGGGCCTAGAGGCGCTGGACCTGTCCCTCGAGCAGGTGCGGCTCGTCGTTCTTACCCACTACCACCCGGACCACTCCGGCGGCTTAGGAAAGCTAGTCGAGGCCACGTCAGCGAAGGTTGCGGTACACAACGCGGAGGCCGGAATCGTGAGCGGCGAGGAGTCGGCGCCCAGCCCATATTCCAACAAGGTCGTCGCTCGCTTGTCCGGCCTATTCATCGCTCCGCTGTATGGGACTCCGGTAGAGGTGGACTATCCTTTGGAAGACGAAGACTTTTTGCCGGTGGTCGATGCGGTGAAGGTCATCCACACGCCCGGCCACACTGCGGGAACTATCTGCCTGCACGCTGGGCCACAGAAGCTGCTTATCGTCGGCGATGCGCTCCAGTTTCGGCTCCGGAGGCTCAGCCCTCCCGCACAGGCGGTTACCAGAGACTCGGCACAAGCCAAGGAGTCGTTGAAGAAGCTTGTCGACCTCGATTTCGACACGATCTGCTTTGGCCATTTCCCGCCATTGCGGGGTGAGGCGCGCGAGACCTTGCGAGAGATGCTTCAGGAAACCAAGTCGGATACTTGACACCGTGCGTAGGTTTCTCAATCGATAGAGGTATCCTCAAAAAGTGTGTAAACGGTCAGGCGGTGTACCCTCTCTCTGAACAACACGGGCTCAAGGCCCAAGAGAGGAGATACACCGCCTATGGGAAAGAGAAGCACTAGGAGCAGGTCGGAGTCAAGGCCGGAGTGGGAGCAGTTGGAGGATTGGGTGCGAGGCCATGTCCAGCGGCTGATCCAGGAATTGCTGGAGGAAGAGGTGACGGAGTTTCTAGGAAGGGCGAAGTCGGCCCGCAGGTCTGAGTCGGACAACGAGAGAGGCTATAGGAACGGATACGGCAAACCCCGAAGGCTTACGCTGAGTTCGGGAACGGTACAGCTGAGGAGGCCGCGAGTCCGCAACACCGAAGAGGAGTTCGAGAGCCGGCTGCTGCCGCTGTTCGTCAACAGGACCAGGAAGGTTGCTGAGTTGATCCCCCAGTTGTACCTACATGGCCTTTCCGAAGGTGACTTCGACCTGGCGGTGCGGGGACTGCTGGGAGAAGAGGCACCGATATCGGCGAGCACGGTAGCCCGGTTGAAGGATAAGTGGAACGATGAGCTTGCCCAATGGCGCGCTAGGCCCCTGGATGACCTGGAAGTGGTGTACATGTGGGTGGATGGAGTCTACGTCAAGGCCGGTCTTGAGCGGGAGAAGGCGGCGATCCTGGTGGTGATGGCGGCCCTGAGCGACGGAAGGAAGGTGGTGGTGAGCGCGATTCCCGGACACAGGGAGTCCATAGAGAGCTGGTCCGATGTGCTCAGGGACATGAGGCGCCGCGGGCTGGAGTGCCCAAGACTGGTAATTGGAGACGGACATCTGGGCATCTGGGGAGCTCTGCGCAACGTCTATCCTCAGGCGGCCGAGCAACGCTGCTGGAACCACAAGATCCTAAACGTGCTCGCCAAGCTTCCAAAGCGACAACAGGACCAGGCCAAGCTCATGCTGCGTACTATCCCCTACGCGCCGACTCGGACAGAGGCTGAGCGGCTCAGGACGGTGTTCACCAGGTGGTGCGGCGACCATTCCTACGAGGCGGCCTCAGAGGCCCTGGAGCGGGACTGGGACCGCATGGTCACCTTCTATGACTTCCCAAAGGAGCACTGGGGGCACCTTCGCACGACGAACCCGGTAGAATCACCCTTCGCGGCCCTCAGGCTTCGGACCGATGCCGCCAAGCGCTACAAGAGGGTCGATCAGGCGATAGCGGTGATCTGGAAAATGTTGATGGTCGCCGAACAGCGCTTCAGGCGTCTGAAGGCCCCTGAGTTGATCGAAGACGTCTATCTCGGTGCACAGTATGCGGATGGAATCGCCATTGAATCAACGGCTGAGAAGGTCGCCGCCTGATGTCGTTTACACACCTATTGACGTAACCTCAATCGATAGGGTTGCCGTTACTACAAAACATTAGTACATTCGCAACTGGTAGAGGCGCCGTTGGAAGCATACCGTTGTCCCACTTGATAAGCATCCGGAGGCTGTCATGGCACAAGCAACAGCACAGCAAACGTCTGCCGCGGATACACTAGTCCAGTTCCTGCAACAGGCGGCGGACAAATTCGGTCCTCGACCGGCGTTGCTGTTCAAACCCGCGTTTCGCTACCAGAGATGGACGTACTCTGACCTGTGGGAGGGCGTGGAGCAGGTAGCGGCTCTACTTCAGCAGCGTGGGCTGTCCAAAGGAGACCGCGTGTTGCTGTGGGGCCACAACTGTCCCCAGTGGGTCCTGTCCTTTTTCGGTTGCATGCGGGCGGGCGTAGTGGTCGTGCCCCTGGACCTGAGAAGCTCATCTGAGTTCGTGGAGCGCGTAGCGTCGAAGACCAGTCCCAAGCTTGATTCCCTCGTAAAAACCCGTTCTGAGGAAGTTCCAGCGATTTAGCACATCTGCGCGCTACCGTATGTTGGGGTAGTGTACGGAACAGAGACTGTATATTGTACCCAGGTGTGGGTACGTTTGTTCTAATTCGACCTACACAGACTTTTTACGAGAGAATCAAGCTTGCCTTCATCTCTCGCCTTACGCCTCAGGTCCACGAAGAGATGGGGCTCCCGGAGGTGCATCTCGAAGAGATCGAGGAGCTTTCTAGGGACCTGCCCAGACCAGAGGCCGTAAGCGTGGCGTCGAGCGATCTGGCGGAGGTCATGTTCACCTCGGGCACGACCGGCGACCCCAAGGGTGTCATGCTCACGCACGGAAACCTGATTGCCAACCTTCAGGTGGTCATCCAGCACATCCCCGGCAAGCCCTCCGACCGTCTCCTCTCGATCCTGCCTTTGAGCCACATGTTCGAGCAGATGGGCGGCCTGCTGATGGCGCTGCGCGTTGGGGCAAACATCACCTACCCTACCAGTCGCCAGCCCACGGTCCTGTTCAGGACCATGGTGGAGCGCAGGGTCACCCTACTGCTGCTCGTCCCACAAGGGCTCGATCTGTTCATGAAAGGCATAGAGCGGGAGGTCAGACGCCAGGGCAAGGAGCGGCTCTGGAATCTCCTCCTTAAGGTGGCCCGGTACACCCCTTTTGGGATGCGCAGAAAGCTGTTCAGGACTGTGCACAAAAGGTTCGGTTGGGCTCTCGAATTCGTCGTTTCCGGAGGAGCGGCCCTCGACCCCGAGCTGGGGGCCAAATGGGAGCTGCTTGGAGTGAAAATCGTCCAGGGCTATGGGGCGACCGAGGCGTCGCCTCTGATAACCATCCACACGATGAGCAGACCGCGGTACGACTCGGCCGGCCCCGCTATTCCCGGTGTCGACGTGAGAATCGCGGATGACGGCGAGGTGCTGGTCCGGGGCCCCAATGTCACCCCCGGCTACTGGGAGGCCCCTGAGCAGACGGCGGCGGTCTTTGAAGATGGTTGGTACAAGACCGGTGACCAGGGGTACCTAGATGAGAGCGGTTTCCTTCACCTCAAGGGCCGCAAGAAGGACATGATCGTCCTAGCCAGCGGACAAAACGTCTACCCCGAGGACATCGAGGCAGTGCTGAAGAAGCACCCGGCCGTCCAGGATTCCGTGGTGGTGGGGCTGCCCAAGGGCTCCGACGTCGAGGTTCATGCCGTCTTCCTGATGGATGATGGTGTGGAAGCCTCCAAGGTCGTGTCCTGGGCCAACACCCAGGTTGCCGAGCACCAGCAGGTTCGCGGATTCACCGTGTGGCCCGAGGAGGACTTTCCCCGGACTCACACTCTGAAGGTCAAGAAGGGTGTCGTAACAGAGATGCTGACGGCCGCCGCCGGCGTCGAGTCCGCCGCAACGGATTCCCGGCAGAAGACTCAACAGCCAGGAGTCCCGGACCTCGAAAGTCTGATCGCGGAGGTCGGCGATCTGGACCGGTCGGACCTGACACCCACGCAGACGCTTGGAGACGACCTGAACCTCGACTCCTTGAGGCGGATCGAGCTATTGTCAGCAATCGAGGGAGAGCTTGGGGTCTATCTCGACGAAAGCATAGTGGTCGCCGACACGACAATAGCCCAGCTTTCGGCGCTCGTCGACCAGGACTCAAAAGAGCCCGTGGCTGTCAAGTTTCCGGACTTGGGGGCTGAGCTGGTGGGCTAGGCCTCTGCGCGGCACGCTGCAGCGGGCCTTCATTTTTCCCCTACTACGTGCCACCTACCGGCTCCGGGTCACCGGTGCCGAGAACCTGAACGATATTCAAGGACCGGTGCTATTCGCGTCGAACCACGGTCTGCCGCTGGACAACGGGCTGATCATCAAGAGCATGCCGACTCAGTGGCGTCGCCGGCTGGCCGTAGCCGGCGCGATGAAGCTTTGGCACAACCCGTTCTGGGCCGTCATGAACCCGTTGCTCGGGAACGGGTGCCCGATCTCGCAGGAGGGCGCCGTCCGGGCCAGTTTCGACTATCTGGGGCGCATAATCGATCGCGGCTGGTCGGTCCTCATCTATCCTGAGCCCACATTTCCCAGATCAGCCGCGTGGGAGCGTCGTAATCCGGTAAGAGTGCTGCCTATTTGAGCCGCATGCCTGGGCATTATGGGCAGTGTGGGTGCTAGACTGGCCGAGCTAGCGGGTCTAGTTCTGGATACCGCAATCTCGCTGGAGGCACCCAATGGGTGAAAGCTCCGACACCCCTTTGAAGCTCCAATCCGACCGCAGAGTCCGCCTGGATTTTCGTGGCGCTACCATCACCTCGGACGCCGGACTCCTGGCATGCCGCGAGCTTGATGCCGCTCTGGGGCTCACAGAGACAGCCAACGATTATATCCATGAAAGCCGTGCCGGCCGCAATGTGCAACACCGGCTGTTGCCCTTGCTCAGACAATCGGTGTATAGCCGTCTCGCTGGCTACGAGGACACCAACGACGCTGAACGGCTTGCCCAAGACCCGGCTATGCGTGTCATCGTCGGGTGGCAAGGTACTGATAAGCAGGCAGCCAGCACCAACACTATGAGCCGATTTGAGACTGAGGTGTTAACCGAAGAGGAGAACCTGGATGGGCTTGCGCGCCTGAATGTTGAGTGGGTGGACAGGGCCATGGCCCACACATCTCACCAGCGAGTTATCCTAGACATGGACAGCTTTGAAAGCCCGGTGCATGGGCAGCAAGAGGGAGTCGCCTACAACGGCCACTTCGAGTCCGTATGTTATCACCCGCTCTTCCTGTTCAACCATTTCGGAGATTGCAAAGGTGCAATGCTTCGCCCGGGCAACGTCCACAGCGCTGAGCGGTGGCGGGAGGTTCTGGAGCCAGTCGTGAAGCGATACCAGGAGAAAGGAGTCTGGCTGCTGTTCCGGGCCGATGCTGCCTTTACCAAGCCCGAGGTGTACGAGTACCTGGAGTCAAGGGACACTGGCTACGCTATGCGGCTTCCGGCCAACGAGGTATTACAACGAAACATCCGCCACCTACTGAAGCGGCCCGTGGGCAGGCCGCCTAAGAAGCCCGTAGTCCGGTATCACGACTTCGTTTACCAGGCCCAGAGCTGGGACATTCCCCGGCGTGTGGTCGCCAAGGTGGAGTGTCACCAGGGTGAGCTATTCCCGAGGGTCGGGTTCGTCGTCACCAACCTCAACCTACCGCCGGCAGGCGTAACCCACTTCTACAACGGGCGGGGCACGGCCGAGCAGTGGATCAAGGAAGGTAAATACGCCCTGAACTGGACGCGGCTCTCGTGTCACAGGTTCGTTGCTAACCAGGTGAGGCTGTGGCTGTTTGTGCTGGCCTACAACCTGGGCAACTTCATGAGAAGGCTGACTTTGACAGAGTCAGTGAAACACTGGTCACTGCGAAGCGTGCAGACCAAGCTCATCAAGATGGGTGGACGTCTGGTGCGGCATGCCAGGAGGTTGGTGTTTCAGCTTGCTGAGGTGGCAGTAAGGTGGACCCCATTATTAAGACAGCACGAGGGCTAAATTAAGAGAGTCTCCCACCCCTGCGCTAGGTTTCACCAAGCCCGATGGCAGCCCTGCTTCTTCAGCTGCTGCTCCCCTTTCTTCCTGGCCATGTTGGTACACCTCTGCTGGGGTCCGGTAGCCCAAAGCCTGGTGAGGCCTCTGCCGGTTGTAGAACTCCAGGTAGGCATTGATCCCAGTTCGGGCCTCGGCGACGGTCTGGTAAGCTTTCAGATACACCTCCTCGTACTTGATGCTCCGCCACAGCCGCTCCACGAAGATGTTGTCCAGGTACCTACCCTTACCATCCATGCTGACCTGGACCCTCTGCTCCTGCAACGTCTGGGTAAAGGCCTCACTGGTGAACTGACTCCCCTGGTCGGTGTTGAATATCTCCGGTCGTCCCTTACCCAGGGCTTCCTCCAACGCCGCCACGCAGAAGCTGGTGTCCATGGTGTTGGAGAGCTTCCAGGCCAGCACGTGCCGGCTGTGCCAGTCCATGATGGCCACCAGGTACAGGAAGCCCTTCGGCATGGGGATGTAGGTGATGTCCGCGGCCCAGACCTGGTCGACCCGATTAACCTCCACTCCCTTCAGCAGATAGGGAAAGATCCGGTGTCCCGGCGCTGGTTTGCTGGTGTTGGGACGCCGGTAGATGGCTTCCAGACCCATCAACCGCATCAGCCTTCGAACCCTTTTTCGGCTCACCAGATAGCCCTGTTGCAGCAGCCAGGCCTTCATCTTCCTGGAGCCGTAGAAGGGGGTCTTCAAATACTGACGGTCCATCAGGGCCATCAACTCCAGGTCTTCTGCCCTGGTCGGTACCGACCGGTAGTACACCGAGGCCCGGCTGACGTCCAGCAGGATACATTGACGCACCAAAGACAGCTGCTGGTGGTCTCGGTCTATCATGGCTCGCCGTATGCTGCGACTCATAGACCGGACCTTTCCGACAAAAAATCGCGTTCCACCTTCAGCTGGCCGATGTGCCGGTAGAGGTGGTTAATCTGAGCTTCCTTGGCTTTCTCCTGGGATTTCTGATTGGTGGCAAATAGCTCCGGGGCTCCTTCCGCCAGGGCCCTTTTCCAGGCGTGAATCTGACTGGGATGGACCTCAAATCGGCTGGCCAGCTGGGCGATGGTCTCTTCCCCCGCAAGGGCGGCCAAGGCCACCTTGGCCTTGAACGCCGGACTGTGCTTATTCCTCGTCTGCTTCATGTCCTGCTCCTCCACGTCGGTTAGTTGCCGGTTATTTTAGGAGCTGGACTCTCTCTTAGCCAGTTGTCTAGTTTTTGGGTACCACCTCAGTATTCCGGCAAGTGTTGGAGCGTATCGCCGGGCTCCATCCAGCACCAGGGTAGCGATTATCCTTGAGGTCATCAGAGGTGAAGAGAGGCAACCAAGGGCGAGGTGCGTGTCCGGAGGAGTTTGAAGGGAGTGCAAACGTGATGAGAGCCACCTCCGCTGCCTGGGGCCGCTAACTCACCACGCCAAGAGATGGTTTTGTGAGCTTGATTGGATGGTTGACGGCATCCGTGAGTGATACTACGATGGCTCTCGTCGAGGATGGTGCGTTACTTGGGTCCAGGCAGCTTGATATGGGTAATTCCGGCTGAGGGTAAGCTGACCGTCGGTGGTCCCATACAGCCCTTCTTGAGTGGCACCGGACTCCTGGCAGTTGAGGGCAGGATGACTCTGGTCCCGCTGCGCCTGCACGTCCAGAGCATGGGAACGCCGTCGCAGTTCCCATTCTTGCGAAGGGGCACGACAGAGGTGCGCTTCGGCACGCCGCTGACCTTTTCACCTCAGACCTCCTACGAGGACGCAACTGCAGCCATCGAAGAAGCCGTAAACAGTCTCTAATCGGACGCGGATTGGACAACACCCCAGTAGCACGTCGCGGTGGAGACGGGGTGAGTTGGTGGGGCTCTAAGCCGCACATCAGATTCACCATTGTCGTGTTCGTTGTACTCGCCTCTCTAGACAACGCCGCGATCGGTGTGTCGCCTCCACTCTATGCCGTCATCGCCGAAGACCTGTCTGTCAGCGAGGTGTCGCTGGGTCTGGTTACAGGCCTAACGATACTGATCGCCGCCGTATCCGCCGTCATGTGGGGCTACTGGGGAGACCAGAGCAGCCGCAAGCGGCTCCTCTTCTATGGGACCATGATCTGGGCAGGGGCCACGTTCCTTACCGGCACCTCCGGCACCCTTACTCAATTCCTGTTGTTCCAGGCCGCGGCAGCCGTTGGCCTCGGCTGCATCTCGTCGGTGGGATACAGCGTCTTAACAGACTTTGTGACCTCCAGACGCCGTGGCATGGTCATGAGCCTCTGGGGGCTGGCACAGGGGCTGGGGATGGGGGTGGGCGTATTCTTGGGCGCCTTGCTTGGGGCGGACGACTGGGGACTGCCCTTTCTCGTCATCGCCGGAGCCGGCCTCGGCTTCGGCGTGCTCTACTTGCTCACCTACGATCCGAAGCGAGGTCGCGCCGAGCCGGAGGCCCCCGAGGTCACGGGCAAAGATGTTGAAGAGGAGCCGCGGATCGAGCTTGGAGACATTCCACACCTGGCCACAAAGCCGTCCAACGTCTGGCTGATACTTCAGGGGTTCACCGCTCAGTTTGCCTACGGCTCGCTCATCTGGCTGCCTCGATTGTTCGCGGCAAAGATGGAGGCGACCGGCTCCTCCCTTGAAACGGCGACGGCCGTTGGAGGCCTATTCGCGATCGCGTTTCAAGTCGGGGGCGTGTTTTCGATATTCGGAGGGTACGTCGGTGATCGGTGGCAAAGGCGCGACCTGCGAGGTCGCGCAACGCTTAGTGCTATCGGAGTGCTCGGGGCCATCCCGCTCTATCTTGCACTATTCTTCATACCGCTAACCGGACTAAACATCCCCGAGCCGGCGGAAACGGGCGACGTGATCGCAACGGTGTTCACCAGCCTGTTCACGAACGGTTGGGTTGCCACCGCTTTTTTCCTCGCTCTAGGAGCTCTGGCTTTGACGTCAGTCGACTCTCCGAACTGGTTCGCCCTGATCAGCGAGGTCAACCTGCCGGAGCACCGGGGCACCGCCTTCGGGCTGGCGAACCTGTCCGGTGGAGTAGGTCGCGCTATTGGCATCTGGCTGACGCCGGCCGCTGCCATTTTCTTGGAGTCCAGGTTCGCTCCGCCGCTAAACTTCGCCGTCGGCCTGGCGCTGTTCCAGCTGTTTTTCGTGCCGACCGGGTTTTGCTACTATATGGCCCGCAAGACCACGCCGAGAGACATCACCGAGGCCAGACGAACCATGGCGAGTCGCGCAGAGGAGACGGCTAGCGGCGACGATACTGAAACCACGCCTTGACGAGGATAGCGGCCCCGGCAAGTAGCACAGCCGCCACGCCTACCGCGTCCCGGTGAATCAGTCCCCCGGCCACCAGGGTCAGTGCAAAGAACGTGTAGCCGGCGTAGGCAGCGTTCCGACTCACGGCCACGACCAGGAGGGCGGGAGCCGTCGCGATCACGGCGGCCAAAGGCAGCAGGCCGAACGTGGTCCCTATGCCCACGGCCATGCCGGTGCCCCCAATCGAGGTCCAAGGGATCGGGAAGAAATGTCCCGACAGCAATGAGGCCGTGGCCAGCAACCCTGTCCACAGAGGGAGCCCCAGCAGGTAGAGAGGCACCGTGGCGGCAGCCCCTTTGGCGATATCCAGGACAAGGACCGCCGCGGCGTAGCGGGGCCCGATCTCCCTGAATACATTGGCGGTGCCTGGGTTGCCGGTGCCCAGGCTTCGGATGTTTACTCCCGCGGCTCGGGAGACCACGTCACCGGCTGATAGGGAGCCCAGCAGATAAACGCCAACCGTCCACAGGGCATAGAACCAGAGCTCGTCCATTGGGGATCTGACCTCAAGGGGCTTTGCACCAAAAGTCGCGATCGGGGGCCGTGGTTCGACAGGCTCACCACGAACGGAGGTTCAGATTCGCCGTTCGCCCTGAGCCTGTCGAAGGGCAATTCGGCTCGCGCGGCACTTCTTGTGCAAAGCCCCTCAAGGGTAACTTTGCGGGGCGGCTCGCCCCCTCAGCGGCCGCGGCAAGCGGCTTCGTCCAGGAAGTCGCCCTCCCGGTCCGGCCCTTTCGGTTTTACCCGAGCAGCTCGATAGGGCTGTCATTCCGAGGCTCCGCGAGGAATCTAGACGGTCGCCCTGAAACAACCATAGCTTAGGGTACCGACCCAGATTCCTCGTCGAAGACTCCTCGGAATCGTCCATGCCGGTTGTCTCCGACACCCTGAATGATGAAAATGGGCCGAACTCTTATCCCTTCTCCACCGCTTCGGGGGAGAAGGTTAGGATGAGGGGGCTTCCGGCCGTTACAACCCTATTTTCATACCAATGACAACAACCAAGAACCGAAAGACCCTACTCTCCCCGGTCTGGCCCTTTCGGTTTTACCCGAGTAGCTCGATAGGGCTGTCATTCCGAGGCTCCGCGAGGAATCTAGACGGTAGCCCTGAAACAACCATAGCTTAGGGTACCGACCCTGATTCCTCGTCGAAGACTCCTCGGAATGACAACAACCAAGAACCGAAAGACCCTACTCTCCCAGTCAGTTCGACCCCTCGACAATCGCGAACATGCGTGCTATAATTGCTCTATGCGACAGACCCAAGAGCCTGCACTGAGCTCGCCGAAGGGTGGCCTGTCCCATTCCTTTGCTCAACTGTTCCGCGGTGTACCGAAGTCCATAGCTGAGTGGGACACAATGGAACAAGATGGGGCACATTTTTCAGAACTTTACCAACCCCCGTTCATCCCCGGCTATAGTCCCGATTATGTAGGGGCGCATGGCCTGCGCCCACCTCATGGGGTTTTGATCCAACACAGTGCCGCAAGTGACCGCCACGGCTGATTTCCGTGGAAGGCCCTGACAACCGGTTATTCCTCGCCGATGATCGGGTTTCTGAGGACGCCGATGCCCGAGATCTCGACTTCGGCTATGTCCCCGGGAGCCATTGGACCAATACCGGAAGGGGTGCCGGTCATGATTACGTCACCGGGCAGCAGTAGGATCGCCTCACTTATGTAGGAGACGAGCTCGGCGACAGGGAATAGGAGGTCGGAGGTATTCGTTTGCTGCTTTGTCTCTCCGTTGAGGCGCGTGGTGAGGTCAAGGTCCGTCGGGTCCAGTCCGGTGGCGATAGCCGGGCCTAAGGGGCAGAAGGTGTCGAACCCCTTGCTCACCAGCATCGCGCCGTTCTTCATCTCCGCTCTCTGGATCGCCCGCTCTGTCACGTCGTTTCCACAGGTGTAGCCCAGCACGTGGTCCAGGGCCCGTTCTTTCGGCACGTTTTTGGCCGCTCGGCCGATAACGGTCACGAGCTCGCCCTCGTACTCAACCTCCCTGCCCTGTCGTGGATAGACGACCGGGTCCCCGGGGCCTACCATCGCGGTCAGCGGCTTCATGAACAGCATCGGGAACTTCGGAGTCGGAAGGTCTGTCTCCTTGATGTGACCCTGGTAGTTCAACCCGACGCAGATGATTTTCTGGGGCTCGACGGGCGCGAGGAGCTGCACTTCGCTGAGCTGGGCGACCTTAGGTCCGGTGTCAAACTCGTCGAATGGCGACCCGATCAGCTGGTGGACAGAGTTGTCGTCATCGAGAACCCCGTAGCCGGCTTCCCCATTGTGTCGGTATCGGACTATTTTCACGTTCGCTCCTCGCTCCTCATAAGCCGGCGGGCAGCGGGATGTCGAACCTCTCTGCTGCCGCCTTCAAACTGTCGACCGTCCCTTCGGGAAGGGGGATGCCATTTCGAGTCCGGTCTTGGAAGACCCTGTCTTCGGGCTCGCCGGGCATGAAAATCTCCTGGGCGCCCTCTGCTTTTGGCAGGGCTTTCAGGCCGTCGACGAGCTTGTCCACTTCGTCCTTGTAACCGTCGACGTCGGTGAAGGTCTCGATATCCAGGGCGGCAACGAAGCTATTCTGGATGTGTCTGTTGATCTCTTGCTTGCCTGTGATGACGGGTTCAAGCCGAGGATTGCCTACCATCAGCCCGGCGAGGCACTCGAACATGATCGCAAGACCGGAGCCCTTTGGCCCGCTGAACGGCATCAGGATCTCGGCTAGCTTGGGGTCTGTTGTCGGGTTGCCGTCCTTGTCTAGCGCCCAGTTCGCTGGAATGGGAACGCGCTTGTCGATCGCCAGCCAGATCTTTCCCCCGGCCGCAATGCTCGTTGCCATGTCAAGCACCAGAGGGCCACGGCGGTTCCCTGGGACGCTGATGGCGATCGGACTGTTCTGAACGCCCGCGGCACGGGCCCCGTGCGGGGCCATGTTTGGCGGGCCCGCGACGCATGCAATGCCGGCCATATCTTCCTTCGCCGCCATCAGCGCGTAGTATCCCATCGCGCCCTGATGGGTGGTGTTCCGGATAAATCCCCACCCGATGCCGGTGTTCTTCGCCTTTTCAATCGCCCGGCGCATGGCCATCGTAGTGACTACTGGCCCGAAGGCTTGATCGGCATCTATGAGGATGGTCGCGGCCGTCTCTTTCATGACCTGGATATTGGGTCTGGTCTTCATTACGCCGTTGTCGACGTGTGACAGGTACCAGGGAATCCTGAGCACGCCGTGGGAGTCGACGCCCCTGAGATTGGCCCAGACGAGCACATCCGCCTCAATCTCCGCGTCCTCGGGGGCAAGTCCGGCCCCGGTGAACACCTCAGCGGTGAATGCCTTCAGGTCTTCTCCACTTACGAGGACTTCGTTGCTCGCCAAGGCCAGCCTCCTGTCATCGGCTCGGGTGAGGACACAAACGCACGGCAAGCGAAGGACATTGGTGCTTGCGTGTGGATACCGGATGGACAGCCTCGCTGGGACCAGCCGTCCGTCGCCGAACGGAGTATAGACGCCGCCCTGGACAGAGTCAAATCCCCGCCCGGGGAACTGCGACGGCCTCTCCATCTATTGGCTTTGCACTTAAAGTATCCCGGTAGCGCCATGGTCCTTCGACAAGCTCAGGACGAACGGTGGATTTGAAGCTACGTTCGTGGTGAGCTCCGACAGGAGTCGCGAGTCCTACTCGGACCTGTCGAACCACGGCCCTGCAAGTCGACTTTCGGTGCAAAGCCCCATCTATTCGAGTAGTTGCAGATTCAACCGGTCCAGTACCTTGCCCAGGTCGATGGCATAGGTCCAGTTCTCTTGCTCACGCCCCTGGCGGAGGCGTTCCTGCCAGCCACCCCAGAGCAATGTTACCGGACGGTGGACCTCGTCATCGGTCACGAGGATTTTCCCGCTGTCCCCTTTGTCTGAGAACACCTCCCCTTCTTCCCCGATCACCAGGAGGTCGGTATAGATGCTCTCCCCGCCGTCACGCTATTCGTAAGCGTAGCCGGCGACCGTGCCCCGCTGTACTCCGCGCGTCCGCCCCACACTGACGACCTTTTGACCAATGACATCCATTGCGTCTGGATTTATTCGCAGGACTGGACCGTTCCGGCCGATCGCATGGAGCCCCGGTTCGACACGGTCGGACAGGTCCTCGTCCACCTCCACAAAGGCACAGTCACAACGGATGTAGGAGTTCACCTCATCAATTATGCCGTCATACCATTTTTCATCGGCCGCGCGCTCCTTGGTCTCGTAGGTGACGCCAAGGCGAGGCGACGTGTGCCAGGGATGGTAGATGACGCGGCCGGGTGCGTCCGCGACATGTTGGTTGGTCAGGAGTCCAACCCTCCCAGTCTGAAGATGTGTAGCGGCGATTCCGGCCGTGCCAACAAATTCATGGTCCTGGTCTTCAATGCCGTCACCATAGAATGCTAGTTGTATGCCCCGACCAGTCCGATCCGGCCGGACCGCAGGTCATAGATGACCCTTTTGTTTTGTGGGCTTAGCGGAGGCAGAGAATCGAACTCTTCAAGAGACTCGGCTTTCCCTCCGGTCACCACGTCGGTGAAGCACCAGGTCCCGTCCGGGGCCTCAAGCCTTTGAGGAGCCCTTTCTGCCTCCGGCACCAGACCAAGATCGGTCTTCTGAGGTACGAAGATGATGATGCACGGGTGGTCTGTCTTCTGGCCGTTCGACCACTTGAAGCCAAGGGCAGTCCCGAGACTGCCGTTGACGGCCTCGATCGTGCCACGGTTTGCGGCCCGAATACGCAGCAAGTCGTTCAAAGAGTCCGCTTCACTGTCCGGGTCGTCGTCCTCAACAGGCCTGATGGGCGCTGGGACGTCCTCTGGCCGATCGTCGTCAACGGGTCGCACGGGTGGCGGAACGTCGGCACCGGCCTGCTGGCCTATTCCGGTCAACGACTTGAAGATGCCCATCAGAGCACCCAGCAGCAACTTCAGTATTCGCATCGCAGCCTCCCTCACCGGATGCCGATTCCCCTGCCATAGCTAGGCGCGAAGCATCATACATTAGTACGGTGACTGCCGCACGTGGCAACGAGCTGGTGTGCCGGTCGGAAGCGCCGCCGCGGAAAGCTTTCCAATACGCTGGCCGCGCTGTAAAGTAGTCGTGAGGGTGGCACGATTCAACGACATATACGATTGAGCTAACCAAAACGTAAAGACGAGAACATTCATAGCTGCGGTAATTGAATGACGGTGAAGAGCGGAGATAGATGCCGAACCGACTGATCAACGAGACGAGCCCATATCTGCTTCAGCACGCCCATAACCCGGTGGACTGGTATCCATGGGGGCCGGAGGCGCTCGAGCGCGCCAAAGTCGAGGACAAGCCCATTCTACTGAGCGTGGGATACTCGGCTTGCCACTGGTGTCACGTAATGGAGAAGGAGTCGTTCGAGAACCGGCGTATCGCTGAGCTGATGAACGAGAGCTTTGTGTCTATCAAGGTAGACAGGGAGGAGCGGCCGGACGTCGACTCTATATACATGAGTGCGGTCCAGGCTATGACGGGTAGCGGCGGATGGCCGATGACGGTTTTTCTGACGCCCGAAGGCAAGCCCTTCTACGGAGGCACCTACTTTCCTCCTGAGGACCGCGGCGGCATGCCGGGTTTTCCCAGGGTGCTGCAGTCACTCGCAGATGCCTACCGCGAGAAACGCAGCGAGGTGATTCTAACAACCGACAAGCTTGTTCAACAGATGCAACAAATGGCGTCGACAGCCCCCAGCGTCGATCCCTTGACGACTGACGTGCTGCACCAGTCGTATCGGAGCATCGCGAGCGAGTTCGACGACAAGTATGGCGGGGTGGGTATGCAGCCGAAGTTTCCACAGCCGATGACGTACGAGTTCTTGCTCAGACACCATCTCCGCTTTCAAAACCCTCGTGCGCTGGAGATGGTCGAGCTCACGTTAGACCGGATGGCGATGGGTGGGATCTACGACCAGCTAGGCGGAGGTTTCCATCGCTACTCGACGGACACGTTCTGGCTTGTTCCGCACTTTGAAAAGATGCTCTACGACAACGCCCTCCTCGTGAAGCTATACGTGCATGCTTATCAGGTGACCCGCAAGCCACTTTACAAGACGGTGGTCGAGGAGACGCTAGGCTATGTCGTCCGCGAGATGACCGACTCCGCGGGTGGCTTCTACTCGGCCCAGGACGCAGACAGCGAGGGGGTCGAGGGCAAGTACTTCGTCTGGCGGCCCGAGGAGGTCATAGAGGCCCTTGGCAAGGCCGACGGAGAGATAGTCAACCGCTATTTCGGCGTCACGAAGGTAGGCAATTTCGAAGGACAGAGCATTCTGAACGTGACAGCGGACTCGAATGCCGCGGCCCGCGAGTCAGGGATGAGTGAGGAGGAGTTTGCCGAGATGCTGGGGCGGTCCAGGGCCAGGCTCCTAGAGATACGACAGCGCCGCATTCGGCCGGAGCGGGACGACAAGGTGCTCACCGCTTGGAACGGACTCATGCTGGGGGCCTTCGCCGAGGCCGGGGCCGTCTTGGAGCGCAGCGGTTACACAGCAGTCGCCGAGCGGAGCGCTGGGTTCCTGCTGGATAGCTTGCGAAAAGATGAACGCTTGCTACGAGCTTATAGGAACGGTCAATCAAAGCTGAAGGGCTACCTGGAGGACTACGCGTTCCTGATATCCGGGCTGATCTCCCTTCACGAGGCGACCTTCGAGGGTCGATGGCTTCGGGAGGCCGTCGACCTGGGCCAGTCTATGGTAGACCTCTTCTGGGACGAGCCGTCAGGCCAGTTCTATGACACGGGCCGCGACCACGAGGAGCTGGTGATCAGACCGAGGGACATCACCGACAACGCCATTCCGTCCGGCAGCTCGATGGCGGCGGACGTGCTGCTGCGTCTATCGGTGATTACTGGAGACCCAGAATACGAGCGCCGCGCCTTGACCGCCTTGAGGTCCGCCCGTGAGCTTATGGCGCGGTTCCCTACTGGAGCTGGCCATTGGCTGTGTGCGCTCGATTTCTACCTCTCGCCTACGAAGGAGATCGCCATAGTCGGCGACCGAGGCAAGCCCGCAACTCAAGCTCTCGCTTCAGAGGTGTACCGGCGTTTCCTTCCGAATCGCGTGCTGATGGGACAGAATGAAGGAGACGACACTCTAAACGGGCTCCCTCTTGTGGACGGCCGGGGAAAGCTCGAGGGGCGAGCGACGGCATACGTCTGTGAGAACTACGTATGCCAGCTACCGGTCAACGACCCGGCCGCGCTGGCAAAGCAACTTGCAGGCTAGCGTGCTGCCGCCCGGTCAGGCTTGGCGCGTCGGAGTTGTGAGTCTGTTTGTCTAGGTCGAGGGTGAGCGGATAGCTCTGGCTACTCGTTATCCTGCCGGCGAGCAAAGTACTCGACCGGGTGAGCCGCGAGTTGCTGGCCCGGGCTTGGCAGGCCGGGGCGGGACCCGGCGACGGGCCCCTGACCATTGACCTGGACTCCACCATCTGCGAGACCTACGGACTGGCCAAGGAGGGCGCCCGCCACCACGGCTATACCGGCAAGCGGGGCTACCACCCGCTGCCGGCCATCGCCGCCGGCACCGGAGACGTGCTGATGTCCCGGCTGCGCGAGGGCCGGGCCAACACCGCCCGCGGCGCCGCCCACTTCCTGCGGGAGACGGTGGGACGGGTGCGCTACGCCGGGGCCGACGGACGACTCACGCTACGGGCCGACAGCGGGTTCTACACTCATGGCGTGGTATCCGTCTGCCGCAAGATGGATGTCCGCTTCTCCATCACCATCCGCCAGCACAAAAGCCTGCACAATCTCATCGAGGCGATACCCGAAGATGCCTGGACGCCGATTCCTTACTGGATGGACGGTGCCGCCGATGTGGCCGAGACCACCTGCACCCCCTTCCAGGCCGAGGCGGGTGAAGCCGACGCCCGGTTCCCAACTGGCCCTCTTCGCCAAATACAGCTATCATGGCTTCATCACCGACCGGGACGGGGAGTTGCTCGAACTGGAGGCTGACCATCGCCGCCACGCCGAGATCGAGAATGCCATACGCGACCTCAAGTACGGCGTCGGGCTGAACCATCTCCCCTCGGGCCGCTTCGCCGCCAACGGCGCCTGGCTGGCCGTCCAGACGATGGCCCACAACCTGGCCCGCTGGACGGCGCGGATCGGTCTGGGAGAGCGGATAGCCACCACCAAGACCCTCCGGCGGCGGTTCTTCTCCCTGGCCGGACGGCTCACCCGCTCGGCACGCCGGTTGACCCTGCATCTTCCGGATCGCTGGCCTTGGGCTGAGAAGTTCAGCCGTGCCTTGGCCCGGCTGCGAGCCATTCCACTCCCGGCCTGACGGCACCGTCGGCGACCGACCCACCCACCGGACAACCGAAGATCCCCGCAGACTCGTGCCAGCCCGGTCCGAGAGAGTCCCCTGCTGCGTATTCTCTCGCCATCCCGCGCATCGCAGCTCCCGCAGACGGCCATAGGGGCCCCTGTGCGGCGATGAAGACCGTCCGCCGACCTCCCTACCCCAAATGGAACCCAGGCTATTTCCCCTGTAGCTCCCTCACCCCCCTTCCGCTTTCCTCACGCCGTCCATCGGTGTCCTTCGGTGGATTCGGGCTAAAGGCCCCTACCATTGGGAGCTGATGAGCGACTACCTTAACAGCGTACTTGACTGGCTGGACACAAACGCCTTCTCCCACAAAATCGAACGGTGGTTCTTCTACACGACGTGGGCAGACATCGTGAATGTGGGCGCGGACGGGTATATGGGCATCATCTTCTTCGACGGGCCTCAGGAAGGCGCGTCACTCAATTGCCTAGGAGAGGTGTACCGAGCGCGGTCCCTAGGTCTGCCACGTGTGGACTGTGACGCCGACGGCAACGTCGTAACCCCGACCCCTACCCCAACCCCGTGAAGCTAGCGGGTTAGCTGGAGACCGAGAAGTAAGTCGAGCCAACCTGGAGGATAGTGATGCAGACGCAAGTAGGGGTAGGTTTGAAACCTACCCCTACAGTCCAGAGAGACCGAAGATGAATTCTACGCCAAGATCACTGACTAATAGTAGGGGCCGAGGACGCCGCGCCCGGGGCGGAAGGCCTTGCGCCCTTACCTGCTTTGCGGAGTACCGTCACGCCATCCTTCCAGGTAGCGGCTCAGCCCGTCCCAGAACTTGATCTGTGGCGCAAACCCCAGGTCTCTGATCGTAGAGTTGTCCAGGGCGAAGCCAGCCACCTCGCCGGGGCGCGCGGCCTCATTCACGACCTGCACTCCCATCTTGTCGGCGATGAACTCGGCTATATCCTTAACGGACGGAGTGTCTCCAGTGCCAACATTCAACACGGAACCTGACAGGTCGGTCCGCCCCAGGACGAGATCGTACGCACCGACCAGGTCTGTAACGTGCATGTACTCCCGCTGCTGGTCACCGCTGCCGAACACCGTCAGCGGCTTCCCCGCGGCGGCCAGGCTGGCAAAGATGGGAATCACCGCCCCGCCCTTCCCCCACTTCTGACGGTCCCCATAGATGTTGCACGGGCGAACTATCGTGATGTCGACGCCAAAGCTCTTCTCGTAGGCGAAACACATGCGGTCCGCCGCGGCTTTCGATGCTGCGTAGGGGCTATGTGGCCGGAGCTCGGCGCTTTCGTCCACGGGAGGCTGTTCGGCATAGCCGTAGACCTCGCAGCTGCTGGCGAATATCATGCGAGCCCCCGTTTGCCGAAGCGCCTGCAGTATGTTGAACGTGCCGCTGAGATTCACGTCTATAAAGCTTCGGGGGCTCGCGATGGACTCATCCACGTTGATCCGCGCCGCCAGGTGGACCACGACGTCGTGTCCCCGGACGCTTTTCTCGACGATCTCAGGGTCGGTTATGCTCCCCCAGACCGTCGATACATCGTCTGCAAAGCCGGATATGTTCTCTTCCGCCTCAGCAGAATAGGTGTTGAGGATGGTGACGGTATGCCCGTCTCCTGACCATTTTTCGGCTAGGTGGCTTCCCTGAAAACCAGCCCCTCCGGTTATCAAGATCCTCACGTTCTCACTCCTGCTTTTTGAGAGCGCTAAACCTTATCACCAGTCACTCATCCAAGTATTCAATAACGCGAACGGCAAGCATTGACGAGCAATTAGATGCCTGTGCAACCAACGCAGCTTCCTACCTACTCAAGTCTCCCGTGCACGGCTTCTATAGCACCCAATACGTGAGGTCTCGGCGGCCCTGTAGAGCCTCCCTGAATACCCCCTTCACGTCCAAGAAGACCCGCTCGTCGTTCTCCCCGCTCAGCAGCCGTAGGTAATCCTCCACGGATCGCTCCCTAAAGGGACGATGCGGGACCGCGAGCACAAGCATGTCATACACTGGCTCTGCGGCTCCGATATTTCCCCCGGGGATTGCAAAGGGCGCTTTCTCCTGTTGGAATCCCATCTCGTCCAGCTTCGCTTCGTCCAGAAGTGGATCGTGTACATAGACCTCGGCACCATACGCTTCGAGCTCTTTGACTAGGTCTACCACCCTGGTGTTTCGGACATCGGGTACGTTCTCTTTGAAGGTAATCCCCAGCACAAGCACCCGGGCGCCCGTGGGGGTCTTGCCTGATCCGCGCAATAGCTTGATACCTTCTTGTGCCACGTATTCCCCCATCTGGTCATTGATGCGGCGCCCAGCAAGAACCATCTCGGCCTCGTAGCCCACGTCCTCGGCCTTATGGGAAAGATAGTACGGGTCGACTGGGATGCAGTGGCCGCCTACCAGTCCGGGCTCGAAAGGAATAAAGTTCCACTTGGTCCGTGCGGCTTTGAGCACCTCATGGGTGTCCAGACCGAGCCTATGGAACAGCATCGCCAATTCATTCATCGACGCGATGTTCTGGTCTCTCTGAACGTTTTCGATAGCCTTGCAGGCCTCGGCCGTCCTGATATCGGGGGCCGCGTAGACTCCGGCTTCGACTACCTGACTGTAGAGGTTCCTTATCCGTTCCGTAGTTTCCTTGTCCTGCCCCGCGATTACCTTCACCACACGCTCCAAGGTGTGTTCCATATCGCCAGGATTGATCCTTTCCGGGGAGTACCCTGCCCTGAACGCTGCCCTCCCACACTCCTCTTCCAAAGCCGGCACGCACACTTCCTCGGTACAGCCGGGGTAGACGGTCGACTCATAGATCACTAACGGCGGCTGATCTTCGACTCCCCTATCCCACCGGACCTGTCTTTGCGTTGACACCTTGGAAGCGATAGAGCGGCCTACCAACCGGCTGGCGCTTACCAAGGCGGAAAGGTCAGGACGGTTGGCCTGGTCGAGGGGTGTTGGCACCGTCACGACGAAACAGTCTGCCGTCGAGAGGTCTTTTTCTTCATATGTAAACCCGAGCTGCCCGCTGGCGAGCGCCTTGTCCTCGACCTCTCCATTGCGGTCGTGACGCTGCTGCAGCTCGCGTACCCTCGTCGGATCGATATCGAAGCCCACGGTCGGAAGGACCCGCCCGAAGGCGACAGCCAACTGAAGGCCAACGTAGCCTAGGCCTATGACGGCGACTTGTTGGGGGAGTTGGTGTCCCCCTAAAGGCGGAGTTCCTTGATCCAACGACGGTTCTGCTGATACCACTCGACTGACCTCCGGAGTCCTTCCTCAAGGGTGATCGCCGGTTTCCACCCGAGGACCTGTTTGGCACGGGACACGTCTGCCCATGTCGCTTTCACATCTGCCGGGTGCGACGGCTGCTGCTCGACACTCGCCTTCTTGCCCAGAAGCTCCTCGACCATCTCTATCACATAGTTTACCTTGACCGGCCGATCGCCGCCCAGGTTGATGATGTCAAAACCCGCCGGCCTCAACGCGGCAAGTGTCCCCGTTGCAACGTCGTCAACATATGTGAAGTCCCGCTCTTGAGAGCCGTCGCCAAATAGACTCACTGGCTCTCCTTCAGCGATCCATCTGATGAATCGAAAGATGCTCATGTCCGGCCGCCCCGCAGGGCCATAAACGGTAAAGTAGCGCAGCACGGTAACGTCGAGGTCGTGCAGGTGGTGGTAGGTATAACACAAAGTCTCCGCGGCCTTCTTGGACGCGGCGTAGGGGGAAAGTGGCCTGCTCGTGTCTACATCTTCTCGGAATGGCATCGGGTTGTGAGAGCCGTACAGGCTTGAGGTCGATGCCAGTACGAACTTTCCCACTCCCCGCTCCCGGCATAGCTCAAGAAGGTTCAGTGTTCCGACCACGTTAGCTTTGTAGTACACCCACGGGTTCTCTACCGACCCGTGTACGCCCGCGCGGGCCGCCAGATTGACGATCGCATCAATTCGACGCGTCCCTGTCCCGTCCAAGAGGCCGCGGACGGCGGCACGGTCGGCTACGTCATGGCGGCTGAAGGAGAAACCTTCCCGCCCCTTGAGTGTGCCTAGGCGCCACTCCTTTAGTCTGACGTCGTAGGCGTCAGTTAGATCGTCTACGCCTACGACAGCGTGGCCATCTTTCAGCAACAACTCTGCGACCTTCGATCCTATGAACCCTGCGCAGCCTGTCACCAGTACTTTCATGCGCTATGCTCAGCCATTCGTGACCTCAGGCCTTGGCTCATGCTTCTTGGGTTGACCTATCACCTCAGCACCTCAGGTGCCCGTCGTCCAGTACCCCAACTTCCCGTAAGCGTGTTCCAGGCCGCACGCAACATGAGCCTGACGTCGAGCCAAAGGCTTGCCTTTTTGATGTACACCAGATCGTAGCGGAGCCGGCGCCTTGGGGGGCAGTGCCGAGGCAGGTAGAGCTGCGCCACACCCGTAAGCCCTGGTACGACGCGGAGTCTCTCAGGAAACGCGGGTTCCTCTCGTGTCGCCTCCTCATGCATCAAGATCGGCAGAGCTCGCGGGCCGACGAAACTCATGTCTCCTCTCAGGATGTTAATGATCTGCGGAAGCTCATCCAAGGCTGTTCGGCGCAAGAACTTCCCAACCCTGGTCACTCGGGGATCGTGGTCTTCTGTTACGAGTCCGGCTCCTTCGGTATCAGCAGCCATGGTTCGAAACTTCAAGAACGTGAACTGGCTGCCGTTTCTGCCGTACCGCCTCTGACGGTACAAGACCGGACCTCGGTCATCCAGCCAGATCGCCAGAGGGATCAGCACCCAGAGTAGCGTCCAAACGGGAAGGAGGGGTGGAAACAGGTGCGCCCCTGCAAGGACCACGAGGTCGAAGGCGCGCTTGTATCTTGGCTGCATTATGGCTTCCCCGAGCCTTTGCTGTGGCTGGGCCTGAGGGGGCGTTCTCATTCCGCCCCCTGTACTTCATCCGTTGCGATGCCAACTTCCGGCCGCGAGCCTGCGGCAACGGCCCGAAGCAGCGAAACGTAAAGCCCGATGCTCATCGTTCGCGTGTAGCTAGCCTCAAAGCCCGAGCGCGCCCTCAACTGCATGTCCGAAAGTAAACGGCGGTCGGTGTACAAGGACTCGATCGCTTCGGCCAGCCCACCAACATCGCCCTGCGCGACACGATAGCCACAGCGATGCTCCTCTACGATTTCACCGATCTCCGAGCCCTCCCCCACAACCGCGATGATCGCCAAACCTGCCGCTAGCGAGGAGTAGATCTTGCTGGGCACAGACAGGCCCTCCATCCCGCGTTTTTGAGTAACCAACGAGATGTCCCCACAAGTCAGAGAGTATGGCAGTTTCACTTGAGGCTGGTACGGAAGCATCATCACATTCGTTAGCTTTCTTTGATCGATTGCAGACGACACCCAGTCCCGACTTCCTCCGTGACCTATGAACAAGAACCTCAGGTCCGGGAGGTTCTGCAACCGCTCAGCCGCCTCGAGCACGGTTTCCATGTCATGGGCAGGCCCCATGTTGCCAGAGTAAAGAACAACCATTGTGTCGACGAGCCCGAGTTCTCGTCGAAATGGGTTCTCCTCTTTGGGCCGCGGTACGATAGCGTCCCCATCGGCCCAGTTGGGAATGACTACGCACTTGTCGTAGCTGTCCGGCGCCAGACTGGGTCTGACGACTTCCCTCATACGCGGGCCGAGCACGATGATTCGCGCCGCCGACCCGTAGACAAGCTTGTATGCCTGACGCCATATTCGCGCGGCGAGCGAGCGGCGTTCGATGATGCCCAGTTGGATAGCTATCTCCGGATACACGTCATGTACCAGAAACACATAGTGCACACGGCGGATCTGCCGAAGGAGCCAGGCCACGACCAATAGAAATGGAGAGGTCGAGTCAACCAGAACGACGCTTGGTCGTCTCCGCCCCATCAGTTTGATCAAGGTGAAGGCCGCCACCGTGGCGCCGTTCAGCAGGCGCGTCCGATGGCCCTCCCTGGACAGGCGATCTCGGGAAAGGCGGCGGCTGTAAGCTCGGTGAATGCGAACTCCTCTATGGTCTTCTTTGGATGGGAGCCGGTTGGGGTCCCAATACGCCGGCTGGCCTGTGAACACACTGACTTCAAAGCCGGCTTGCGTCAGTCCGAAAGCCAGGTCGGTGGATATTTGGGCCGTCCCGGGAACTTCGGGGTAGAAGTGCTGGGTTAGGATGTACACCGACAACCGATCACGTGTCATCTGGCGATCAGACTGCGCTCTTGCTCGAACCATCGCACAGTCTCTCGCAAGCCATCAGCAAACGGTGTGCTGGCGACAAACTCGAACTCATCGCGGGCTCTCGAGGTGTCGAGGAGCCGGCGAGGTTGCCCATCCGGCTTCGAGGTGTCCCAACGGATGTCCCCGTCAAATCCAACGATGTCACGTATCGTAACCGCGAGGTCCTGGATTGAGAGCTCCTCGCCCGAGCCCAGATTCACGGGTTCCGGCTTGTCGTAGCGCTCCATCGCCGAGAGGATACCATCGGCGGCATCCTCTACGTACAGAAACTCGCGTGTCGGCCTGCCTGTCCCCCACAGCATGACGTGGTCCTCGTGGGCCTCCTTCGCTTCTACGAACTTCCGGATGAGGGCCGGGATCACGTGGCTCGTCTGCAGATCAAAGTTGTCGCCGGGGCCGTACAGGTTCACCGGGAGCAGGTAAATCACGTTCATGCCGTACTGCTCGCGGTATCCCTGGGCCTGCACGAGCAACATCTTCTTGGCCAACCCGTAGGGTGCATTTGTCGTTTCGGGGTAGCCGTCCCAGAGATCATCCTCTCGGAAAGGCACATCTGTGTAATTTGGGTAGGCGCAGATTGTACCGGTCAACAGAGTCTTTTCAATCCCAACTAGGCGGGCCTGCTCTATGAGCTGAATGCCCATGATCGCGTTATCGTAGAAGAACTTCCCGGGGTTGGCCCTATTTGCTCCGATCCCACCGACGACCGCGGCGAGATGGATAACGAGATCCGGACTGGCGTCGTTGAACATTCGCGCGATGGCATCTCGGTCTCTCAGGTCGTAATCATCGCTGCGCGGTACGAAGACCTTGCTCGGCTCACGAAGATGCAGCCGGTCTACCAGGACGGAACCCAGGAAGCCGGCGCCACCCGTAACCACGACGCTCTTGCCCTGCCAGAATCCCATCGCTGTCTCGACTACCCTCCAGCCCCGCGTTCTCCCATAGTCACTGCGTCCCCAGCCCTCGCCCAGCTGTGCCACTCTCCAAACTTTTCATCGATGGCAGCTTTGCCCTCTCCAGGTGCACGCAATCCAACGGCCTCCAGATCGGCGTCCACCATTATCTTTACAAGCTCACCAAAGTTGATCTTGGGGGACCATCCCAACATCTCACTCGCTTTGATCGGATCAGCCTGCAGGTGCGACACCTCAGTCGGACGGAGGTAGCGAGGATCGATCTCCACGTGGTCCTCCCATGAGAGACCTGCGTAGCCGAAGGCCTCCTCTACGAACTCGCGGACGGCGTGAGACTCTCCTGTCCCTATCGCGTAGTCATCCGGCGCATCCTGCTGGAGCATTAGCCAAATTGCCTCAACGTATTCGGGCGCATAGCCCCAGTCCCTTAGCGACTCCATGTTGCCGAGGAACACCTTGTCCTGTTGGCCAGCTCGAATACGGGCGATGGCCCGGGTGACTTTCCGAGTCACGAAGGTCTCCCCGCGACGCGGGCTCTCGTGGTTGAAGAGAATACCGCTCGTAGCGAACATCTTGTAGCCTTCCCTGTAGTTCACCGTCATCCAGTGCGCATACACTTTGGATGCGCCATACGGACTCCTTGGCACAAACGGGGAGCGCTCGCTTTGCGGTGGTGGCGTGTTTCCGAACATCTCGCTGGACGAAGCCTGATAGAACTTGGCCCCGATCCCGCTCCTCCGGATGGCCTCTAGGAGCCTGGTGGTCCCTAGTCCGGTAACGTCGCCTGTGTACTCCGGCATCTCGAAGCTGGTCTGGACGTGGGACTGCGCGCCGAGGTTATATATCTCGTCGGGCCTCACGTTGTAGATCAGGTTCGACACCTGCTCCAGGTTGATCAGGTCGCCATAGTGCAGGAAGAGCCCGGCGTCCGCCTCGTGAGGGTCCTTGTAGATATGATCGATCCGGCCTGTGTTGAAGGTGCTGGCCCTGCGGATTAGCCCGTGGACCTCGTACCCCTTGTGCAAGAGTAGCTCGGTGAGGTAAGAGCCGTCCTGCCCGGTTATCCCGCTAATCAGAGCTCGCTTGGCCAACTATTTCCCTACGTTTTTACGTTTGGGTAAGCTTAGAGCCGTTTCCTCGACCGCCTGTTGGGAGTGCTCCTCCCGTGCGCTCAACCGCGATTCGAGGATGAAAGCGTCGACCTGGAATCGGTACCAACAGCCCTGAAGGAAGTGGAAGACGAGGCCCTCCTTGCCATCCAAGAACCCAAACCTAATGAAGTAACGATACAAGAAGTAGAGAAAGGCCCGGGTAAACAGAGGTACCCGATTGTAGAGATTCTTGCGCAGCCAGCGCTTTCTCGAATCGGGGCTGCCCGACAATGAGGCGCTAATCTCGTGGCGCGGCGGGCCTGCAATTTGGGCCTCAGCCTCCGCGATTGCGTACTCATTGTGCTTTCGGACCCAGTCGAATAGCCCTTTGTCGTTGTGTTCCTCGATGTCGTTTCTGAGGAAAGCGGCCTGCCCGCGGAGCAGGATCATATGAGGATGCGGGTCCAAGTGTCGCTCTTCGGCTGTCGCGCTGTCCCGCCTCCATACCCTCAGCAACCAGATGGGGTAGTAGCCTCCGTGGCGGATCCACCGTCCCATGAAGTGCACACGTCGCTTGAGGTAGAAGCCGCCAATATCATCACTCGGACTCTGCAACACAGTCTGCAGCTCACGCGCGAGTTCAGGAGTCAGGCGCTCATCGGCGTCCAAGCGAAGCACCCACTTACCTTTCACAGGCAAGTGGTCTAGTGCCCAGTTGAGCTGGTGGGCATGGCTCTGGAAGGGGTGGTGAACGACTTGAGCTCCGGCCGCTTCCGCGATTTCCACCGTGCGATCGGTGCTTCCCGAGTCGACCACGAACACCTCACAGCCCAACTGCCCGATACTCTTCAAGCAGGCCGACACGTGTAATTCCTCGTTGTAAGTGAGGACTACAGCGGTCAGGTCGGGGCCAACGTTACTTTCGCTCAACGGATGGGCAATCTCAGCCGGCTTTTGTACGGATTGGCTCAGGAGACCCACTCTGCCAGCCCTGCACGACCTTCTCGTATGCTCTGGCGATGTCCCCGCTTGTTCGTTCCCAAGACCAGTGCTCGCGCACGAACCTGGCACCATCTTCCCCTAGCCTTCTCCTGTAACTGTCATCAGACAGCATGCGTTCGATTACATTAGCCAAGTCCCCCGGGTCCTGGCTGGCGACGAGTCCGACTCCGGCTTCCCGGATTTCCTCGCTGATACCAACTCCCGGCGAGATCACAACCGGCAGCCCAGCCGCCATGGCCTCAATCACAGCGTTTGGGAAGGCTTCTTGGTGCGAAGGGAGTACAAACAGGTCTGCCTCACGCATCAAAGCCCATTTGTTAGCGTTGTCTACCATCCCAACAAAAAGTGCGATGTCCTGCAAATCAAGATCTCTGGCGAGAGACTTCAGCCTTCTCTCATACTCGACGTTGCCGCTACCGGCTACCACTAGAGCGAAATCTTGCCTCCGCGCCGAAAGGCTCCCGAGTGCCGAGAGCAATATGTCTGCGCCCTTCTTAGGGTCAAGCCGGGACATATAGAGTACGATCTTCTTGTCCTTGAGTGAGGGGTACAGATCACGCCACATAATGCCATTTGCGGATTCGTCCTCCGCCGGCATGTCGGCCCCAAGCGGAAGTGCTAACTGAGGCGCCCGCAGCCTCAACGCACGACTCGCCTCCATTTCCACAGATGAAGTGAAAAGGACTGTCGTAGCCCGGTCTAAGTCAAGCTTACCAATTGTCTTCAGATACAGCCACTTTTTGAGCCTGCTTGCTATGGAGGCACTCCAGCCTTCGTATGCCTTCTTGATGTTGATTGGGTCCAGCAAACCGTGAGGGCTGATCAGGTAGGGCACGCGTCGCCGACGGCACCAGAAGGCCGCCACCGTCGTAGGCCACAGGAATACCGAGTGGATGTGCACGATATCGAACTGGTCTACCTGCTGCCTAAGCGCGCGGCCCAGCGCCGGGGAAAAACAGTACCACCGTGGATACTGGACGGGGTAATACCAGACCTTGACCCCGTCCACGGGCACGGGAGTCTTAAGGGGAACGTCCAGGTTCGTCGGGCCGTCGATATTCGTCGTCATGACGGTCACGTCATGGCCCTGACGAGCCAGCTCGCGAGTCAACGACAGAGAGAGCGTGACGGTCCCACCGTATCGCCACGCCGGTGCGAAGCTCGGTATGACGTGGAGGATATTCATGCCTTGCTCTACGATCCCCGGTCGTGTCGGCGTGCCGTAATCACCTTAACACAGTCTGCCAGTTCTTCTGCCCAAATTTCTGGCCGGTAGCCAGCGATTAATTCTTGAGACCTGAGGGACATGGATTCTCTTTCGGGTTCTCCTAGTGATGCTAGTTCCGATAAACGTTGGGATATTTCACTGACGTCGTAAGGGTTGAATGTGTATCCATTCTTGCCCTCCTCCACCAAGTCCGTGGCACAACCACACCGATTGGACACCAGTACGGGGAGCCCACAGGCCATCCCCTCATTGACTACCAGTCCCCACGACTCACTCACACTTGGCAACACGAACCCGCTGGCCAACGCATAATAAGGGGGCAGTTCGCCTAGCTGCTTGAACCCGGTCCAAACCACGTCTTCAAGCATCAAGTCATTAGCGGCGGCAGCTAATGCCTTGCCCTGAGGTCCATCGCCGACCAGAACGAGTCCCCACGGCTGACTCTCACCATCAGCGTACTCACGATATGCCCGTAGCAGACGAATTAGGTTTTTCTCGGGTGAGAATCTGCCTACAAACAGGAAAAACCTGTCTGGCAGGCCCAACATCCCCCTGACCTCTTTCATTCGAGAACGGGTCTGTTTAGTCTCGCTAGCGAAGTATTCGTTGTCCACAACGTTGTGCCCTACCCAAATTCGATCAGGCTCCATTCCGAGGCTGGTCAAATAGCCGCGACTCGCAGTTCCGACAGCAAGCGCTGCGTCGAAGTATCTTGGAATCCACCACCGTTTCCAAAGCTCGCGCCACCACATTCTGCCCCGGTCAAATCTGGTCGTTGTCGACATTAGGACTGAGACCTTGCCGTGGGACTTTGCCCACCTAGCCGCAGCCCGCATTGGCGCCAGCCCGTAGTTCGATGTTGCCACAGCGTCTGGACTCGTGTCGTCGAGGGTGTCGAGTAGCCGCCGCACTAGGGTGCTTGTGGGGCTCTCGTCATACACGCCGTCGACCAGAGTTACCAACGAGTCCGAGATCGCCTTACGATCGGGTTCCCAAGGAATCCCCCGATCCTCTGACCCCAATTCAATGAAGACTGGTTCGATGGCCTCGTTCTTCGTAAGCGCTCTCGCCCTCGCCACGTGATACGGCCCGTAGTTGGTGAAAATCACGGCGGCCCTGATCATGGGTCGAGGAGATTGCTCACGAACGTATAGTTCCACTTGTCGACACTGACCAGAGCGTACCCGTGGTCGTTCAACGTCCTGACAATCTTCCACGTTTTGATAAGTGGAGAGGGCTGATCAAACTCCACGCAAACGACTCCGACATCGAGACCGTCTTTCATTACGGTGTCCAAAACATCGTATTCGGCACCTTCTACGTCCAGCTTCAGTAGATCGATCCTCCTGTGGCCCAGATCCTTCATAAGAGAAGATAATCTCTTGCATTCTGCTTCGAAGAAATCCGACGTGCCTTGAAGGTTCACGATGGAGTGTGAGACGTGGCGTGAATCTCTTGGGGCGTAAAAGCGGACGCCCTCTTGGTCCTCCCGCCAAACCCCAACATTGTAGAAGTAGAAGTTAGGCACGTCTTTAGCATGTAGTTCAACATGCAGTGCGGCCCGGGGGGTCGGGTCGAAAGCGAAAACCCGACAGTCAAAGTGGTCTATCAGGGCCAAATCAAATGTAATGTCTTCCCCGACGCCTACGCAATAGCAGACCGACGAATCCGATAGAACAGACATCGGTATCACCCAACCACCATACTCGCTGCCTAGCTTCTTCATATCGCCGCGCCGTTGGGGTCTTAGTAGCTCCTTCATCAAGACACCACCAACTTTGTATCTCGCTCTAGAAACAAATCGGTTCATTGTCCAGCACAACGGAGTCTGAACTCAAAGGCCGGAGACCCAAATATGGATTCGCTGGACCACAGACTGGTCAAAAAATCTTGTATCGAGCGCCTCAAAACGAGGAAGCGCACTGGGGAAGCAATCCTCCTGAGCTCGCGCTAATCAACGGAAGAGCCTCTCGCGCGCGGCGCGCAGAAACCCGCTGGGCCGGGCTTCCGATTTCTTGATGAAATAGCGTCGGTCTGAATCCAACACAAGCCTCAAGAATTTCTTCATGGCTCTTCGCTGGTCAAGTTTCAGGGCCCGTGGTATCTTGTCCACGTTGGACAATGGCATCGTTTCTGCCCCAGTCATTCGCAATTTCACTGCCTAAATCCGCAGCAAACCTCCCCATATCATTGGGATTCGTTGAGTCGGCTACCGTTACTGTGATCCGATCCTGTGTATGAACCCTACAGCTCGGATCTACGTCAATTCCGTATATCTTCGCATCAGGGAAGAATTCTGCCCACATTCTGAGCGATGCGCCCGATGCAACCCCAATTTCGACGACCTTTTTCACGTCCAAGCGAACGTCTTTAAAGAAAAGCCAATACCTTCGGAGATAGTCAAGCATCCTTTTCGACGCAAAGTGCTTCTCGCCGAGTTCTTCCAGGTAGTTAGTAGTTACGACCACTTCTAGCCTCCTTGACTTCGGATGAGGTCCTTAAGCTGTCTCTTGATGCCGGTATGGGACGGCCGCCTAAACACTGGCATATTGGTTATTTGCTTTAACACTTCAAGAACCCCTCGCCCGTTGCTCAGTAGCTATCTCACTCTTGTGCTGCCGAACTTAGACAGGACCCAAAGGACCGTTGTCCTGAGCCATGAGACAGTACGTCGGGCCGTGTCGTAGACCGGCCCTCTCGAACTCCTAGTCCATTCGATGTCTGGGTAGTAGATTAGGGCAACCATGATCAGGTGCCTCAATCTAAGTAGCATTCTCTTGAGCTGATGTTGCCGTAACCGGCTCAAGTCGGATCTGGCTTTAATTCCATGACTCCGAAGGATTTGCGCGTGTATAGGGTTCCTGAAGCTCTCTCCGTATAGAGACAACTTAGAGGCCGGATGTATCCGATAACATCCGCCGACCGATCTGTGGAGGACGTTGAGTCTGACGGTCTTAGCAACTCGAATGTACCAATCCCAATCGAATCCGACCTGGATGTCTTCACGCATGGCGCCTACGGTGTCAATCAACGCCCTGGTCATGAAAGTGGCCTGACTCGACAAATTCCATCCCTCGTAGATCAGGTAGTGGAATGAGAAGGGGGTGAAGTGGGACCTTCGCACGATCCTATCGTTTTCGTCGATGATATACACATTGGCGGCGATCAACTGAGCCCTTGGATCCATTCTCAGGCTCTCAGCTACCGTGTGGAAGAAGCCTGGCATATAGAGGTCGTCTGAGTTCTGCCAGCCGATGAGATCTCCTGTAGCCATCGCGAACCCTTTATTGATGGCGTGAGGCTGTCCTTTATCGGGTTCACTGACCCAACGAGAGATATGACTGTCGTACTCGTTGATGATCTCGACGCTGTTATCTGTGGAGCCGCCATCGATCACGATTAGCTCGGTGTTGGAGTAGTTCTGATTTAGTATCGAAATCAGAGTACGCTCCAAGAATCTCCCCTGGTTGTACGAAGGGACGACTACTGATATGCGAGGGTGTATGGGGCCTTCGTGGGATACGACCTGCGGGGCGGAACAACGTTTCGAAACGAAGGCCTTGACTTCCGAGGATGTGAGACGTCGTTCGCTGTTCAAGCTCGATCGATTCTGGTTCTCTTCGCCCCTGAGGCATCAATGGTCGGTGAGAACGGGTTTCTAGGTGTCGTTGAGATTATCTCCTCATACGGAATCTTAGGAAACACGTCCAGCTTGCCGTCTACAGTGGCATCTAGGATACTGCGCCCGGCCCTCTCATACGCTTGTCTGGCCAGACCATACGCCAGGTGTGATAACTCCAGGTTAGGTAACTGCCAACGCACGCCCTTCCCGAAGTAATCAGGCCGAAAGTGATCCGGGTCACCAGCTTCAGAGACTATCTCCTTGTGAGGCGGCCCTTTGGTCTCAAACGAATGGTCAACACCGATGAGAATCACTTGTTCGAACCCCATGAAATAAGCCAACTGGAGCGCTGTATACGTCACAGTAGCGCCCTCCCAGGCTCCCCTGATAATGTCGGTCGAGAATGACGGGCTTCCACGACTGCGAATGTACATCATTTGCGGCTGATGACTGACTAACTTCCTATGGTCCCAGCTTACGAATTTGGGTATTGGCAGTTGTCCAATTTCAGAGGAAAACTGCTTTAGCACGAGCCTGTTCACGACGACCAAATACGTGGTCTGGAAACCCAGCTTCCCAAACCCAAGGTATATGCGGTTCAGCCCGAAAGTTACCTCCCTCTTAAGCGGAGACAGATCCATTCGATTTAGGCTGGGGCCGTTTCCAATGACAAACGCCCGTTCGCCAATGTGGCGATTCCTGTATCGCAACAGAGCCCTGTCGCTACGCCACCGCACTGGGCTCAATAGCCAAGTCACCTGACGTTGGACGCGATGGCGTAATCTAGCGGCCTGCCGAACGTTAGTCGACCATAAGCTTAGCAAGTCGATGGCACTCCAATATCCCACACCATCCAGATCACCTACGCCATTTTAACTGAATACTCCGACCACGTGCCTATGCATGGTGCCGTCCCCCTTCGGCTCGTCCACTTCAACCACGCAACCATAGTCAGACAATAGCTCTAAGAACCTTTTCCTGTGCGTTTTGTGAGGTGTAGTAAGGTGGACCCCATTATTAAGACAGCACGAGGGCTAAATTAAGAGAGTCTCCCACCCCTGCGTTAGGTTTCACCAAGCCCGATGGCAGCCCTGCTTCTTCAGCTGCTGCTCCCCTTTCTTCCTGGCCATGTTGGTACACCTCTGCTGGGGTCCGGTAGCCCAAAGCCTGGTGAGGCCTCTGCCGGTTGTAGAACTCCAGGTAGGCATTGATCCCAGTTCGGGCCTCGGCGACGGTCTGGTAAGCTTTCAGATACACCTCCTCGTACTTGATGCTCCGCCACAGCCGCTCCACGAAGATGTTGTCCAGGTACCTACCCTTACCATCCATGCTGACCTGGACCCTCTGCTCCTGCAACGTCTGGGTAAAGGCCTCACTGGTGAACTGACTCCCCTGGTCGGTGTTGAATATCTCCGGTCGTCCCTTACCCAGGGCTTCCTCCAACGCCGCCACGCAGAAGCTGGTGTCCATGGTGTTGGAGAGCTTCCAGGCCAGCACGTGCCGGCTGTGCCAGTCCATGATGGCCACCAGGTACAGGAAGCCCTTCGGCATGGGGATGTAGGTGATGTCCGCGGCCCAGACCTGGTCGACCCGATTAACCTCCACTCCCTTCAGCAGATAGGGAAAGATCCGGTGTCCCGGCGCTGGTTTGCTGGTGTTGGGACGCCGGTAGATGGCTTCCAGACCCATCAACCGCATCAGCCTTCGAACCCTTTTTCGGCTCACCAGATAGCCCTGTTGCAGCAGCCAGGCCTTCATCTTCCTGGAGCCGTAGAAGGGGGTCTTCAAATACTGACGGTCCATCAGGGCCATCAACTCCAGGTCTTCTGCCCTGGTCGGTACCGGCCGGTAGTACACCGAGGCCCGGCTGACGTCCAGCAGGATACATTGACGCACCAAAGACAGCTGCTGGTGGTCTCGGTCTATTATGGCTCGCCGTATGCTGCGACTCATAGACCGGACCTTTCCGACAAAAAATCGCGTTCCACCTTCAGCTGGCCGATGTGCCGGTAGAGGTGGTTAATCTGAGCTTCCTTGGCTTTCTCCTGGGATTTCTGATTGGTGGCAAATAGCTCCGGGGCTCCTTCCACCAGGGCCCTTTTCCAGGCGTGAATCTGACTGGGATGGACCTCAAATCAGCTGGCCAGCTGGGCGATGGTCTCTTCCCCCGCAAGGGCGGCCAAGGCCACCTTGGCCTTGAACGCCGGACTGTGCTTATTCCTCGTCTGCTTCATGTCCTGCTCCTCCACGTCGGTTAGTTGCCGGTTATTTTAGGAGCTGGACTCTCTCTTAGCCAGTTGTCTAGTTTTTGGGTACCACCTCACATGTTTGACTTTAGGATGTGCCGCAATGTGCGCGTGTGGGTCACGTCGCCGGGTCCAGAACCGGTCTGAGTCAGAACCAAGCCCGAAATCATCAGCCACCCACACTTCGCACTCATAGGTTCGTTGAATATACGCGGGTAGCCGCGAGTAGCCGGCGCCAACGTCTAGGACTCGCTCACCCTTTACCCAGGAGTGGGAATCCAGAATCCATGCATCCTCAAACCATTTGCGATTGAGCATGTCCGCGCGGACATCTTTGCTCACCCCTTCAATAGCGTACTTGTAGAGACGACGGGTATCAGCCAGCGAAACTTCGAGGACTTCGTACATCCTGCATCCTCAGCTGCTTCAATCGAGGTTGATCACACTTCACGTCGACAACGGCTCTTCAACTTGGCTTTTGCCGTTCAAGGTAAAGAAACTCGGCGATACGAAAATCAAGCTCCTCGTCGATATCTAGGGCCTCCAGTCGATCCACTACAAAGGGCAAGGGTCGCTCACCTATTCGGGTGCGCCGGCGTTCTAACAGATCGCGTGTAAAAATATACAAATTTGAATTTTCTTCGTATACCGGAGGCAGGTCCTGGGTACGAAGCAGAACCGCCGGATCGTGGTTCATGGGACGCACCATCTCGTCCCAAAATCGAGTCTGGACTCTCGTAACCCCAAAAAGAGAGTCATTTTTCGGGTGCTGCTCTAGAAACTCTTCGATGGCGCTGGAGATGGTGTCTGTACGCAACAATGGGTTAGTGCAATGGGTTTGAAGGTAGTAGTCCCCGTCGACCTGGGAAACGTCATGAAGCAGCACTTCGTTCATTGGCGTGGATCCGTCCCTGAGGTGCTCCGGTCGCGCTAATAGCCTGACCTCTGGAAATATGTGTTCTGCGTCATCCAGAATGGTTGGGCTATCGGTATCGATCACTACTTGGCCCACCAGAGGGCACGCCAGCAAACTTTTAATGATGTGATGATACAGAGGACTGCCCGCGAATGCACGGTAGTTTTTGCCTGGCACCCGCTCGCTGAAATCTCTCATGGGCACAAGGGCCACGATTGTAGGAGAGCCCTTGATATCCCCAACAGAGTTGCTCACCATTAGCCCGAATCCACCGAAGGACACCGATGGACGGCGTGAGGAAAGCGGAAGGGGGGTGAGGGAGCTACAGGGGAAATAGCCTGGGTTCCATTTGGGGTAGGGAGGTCGGCGGACGGTCTTCATCGCCGCACAGGGGCCCCTATGGCCGTCTGCGGGAGCTGCGATGCGCGGGATGGCGAGAGAATACGCAGCAGGGAACTCTCTCGGACCGGGCTGGCACGAGTCTGCGGGGATCTTCGGTTGTCCGGTGGGTGGGTCGGTCGCCGACGGTGCCGTCAGGCCGGGAGTGGAATGGCTCGCAGCCGGGCCAAGGCGCGGCTGAACTTCTCAGCCCAAGGCCAGCGATCCGGAAGATGCAGGGTCAACCGGCGTGCCGAGCGGGTGAGCCGTCCGGCCAGGGAGAAGAACCGCCGCCGGAGGGTCTTGGTGGTGGCTATCCGCTCTCCCAGACCGATCCGCGCCGTCCAGCGGGCCAGGTTGTGGGCCATCGTCTGGACGGCCAGCCAGGCACCGTTGGCGGCGAAGCGACCCGAGGGGAGATGGTTCAGCCCGACGCCGTACTTGAGGTCGCGTATGGCATTCTCGATCTCGGCGTGGCGGCGATGGTCAGCCTCCAGTTCGAGCAACTCCCCGTCCCGGTCGGTGATGAAGCCATGATAGCTGTATTTGGCGAAGAGGGCCAGTTGGGAACCGGGCGTCGGCTTCACCCGCCGGACGATGAGCCGTACCGGCGCGGCGTCCGCCTCGGCCTGGAAGGGGGTGCAGGTGGTCTCGGCCACATCGGCGGCACCGTCCATCCAGTAAGGAATCGGCGTCCAGGCATCTTCGGGTATCGCCTCGATGAGATTGTGCAGGCTTTTGTGCTGGCGGATGGTGATGGAGAAGCGGACATCCATCTTGCGGCAGACGGATACCACGCCATGAGTGTAGAACCCGCTGTCGGCCCGTAGCGTGAGTCGTCCGTCGGCCCCGGCGTAGCGCACCCGTCCCACTGTCTCCCGCAGGAAGTGGGCGGCGCCGCGGGCGGTGTTGGCCCGGCCCTCGCGCAGCCGGGACATCAGCACGTCTCCGGTGCCGGCGGCGATGGCCGGCAGCGGGTGGTAGCCCCGCTTGTCGGTATAGCCGTGGTGGCGGGCGCCCTCCTTGGCCAGTCCGTAGGTCTCGCAGATGGTGGAGTCCAGGTCAATGGTCAGGGGCCCGTCGCCGGGTCCCGCCCCGGCCTGCCAAGCCCGGGCTAGCAACTCGCGGCTCACCCGGTCGAGTTGACGGACGTGGCCCCACCGGAAGCTGCGCAGGAAGGTGCCCAGGGTGGATGGCGCCTTGACCGTGCCGCCCAGGGTGCAGGCCGTCCCCCCGGTGCGCAACACATCGGCGTCGTCAATGCAGTCGCCCCCAGCCAGCGCAGACGCCACCAGCGTCATCATCTTGTCGCTCGTGTTCGCCCGCCCCGGGGCATCGCCCAGGTCGAGGCGCTGCCGGACGAGTTCGGGCAGGCCGAGGTGCCGCGCCAGGGTGGCCGGAAGGAGCAGCCCGGCATTGGCCACCAAGCGGCGGTCGTCGAAGGTGATTTGGATCCGGTCGGGGTGGTTGCGTAGCAGCATCTACTGGGTGCTCCTTTTCCGGGGCCGGTTTTTTGCTACAAAACCATTATCCCAGAAGCACAGGAGCACCTTCTTGCCGCCTCAGGACGCTAACCCGACGCCCTCCTTCGGTGGATTCGGGATTAGGAGTGCTCCGAATAGTCGATGGCTTTCGGTTGTGTGGTATTCGGACTGGTGCCAGCGGTGCGCGCCCCGGCGGGGTAGTAGAAGGTCCGTTTGAGTTCGCTGGTTACCTTGCTACGGAGGGCAAATCCACGGTAGGCTCCCCAAAACTGCATCAGGCGGAATACCGGAATGGAAAGCAGAAGCCGCCATAAAGTCCGGTCCTTTATAGCATGGAAATAGTCGGCGCCTAGGTTCACCAACAACAGCCGAGCCGCCTCCCACAGTCTCATCTTCTCTTGTGGGAAGATGGACTTGAACGCGATCGCCTCTCGCCGATAGCGATTATAAACGCGCCCTGGGCTCTCGTTGTGGTTGTGCAGTACCGTTGCATCGTGAACGTAGGCCAAATGGTAATCCAGAGCCATCGCCCTTTTGGCCCACTCCATGTCCTCCAGTCCGGTCAGCTCTTCGTTGTATGGGAAGAGGTCCCACAATTCTCGTCGAATGGCGGCGTTAGCGTTGTTGCAGAACGGGCCAGTCTGTCGCTCGTTGGACTGCTCTGGAAACCACTTGGCCAGTATTCGACGTTCAGAGTAACTGGAGTCGTCGGTCCCACGCTGTTTGCCATAGGTTAAGGCAACCTTGGGGTCAGCGAATGGAGATAGCAGCTTCTGAAGCCAATCTTGGAAGACAGGATAGACGTGGGCGCTCGCCAGGACGATAAACTCCCCCGAGGCCTCACTGCACCCGATATTTAACGAGCGTCCAAACGAAAAATCATCGGGACTGATTCTCACCAGCTTGATGGGATGACGTCGGGCGATGTCTACCGTACTGTCTGTGGACCCGGAGTCCACTACGATGGTTTCAACGTTGCGATGGGTCTGCTCGCCTATACCGCTCAACAACCGGCTTATATGTGCCTCTTCGTTGTAGCAGCGGATGACGATGGAGACTAGGCTATCAGGCTTCATCGAAGGGATAGGTCTACAGGTCCGAATGCCGGTTCATCACAACCGAGATGACTTCGCATAGTGTGTACTCCGGTTAGGATCATGTCGTCTCCGTGACGCTCTCGGAACGCGCCCTCTTTACTTTTGATTACCTCCACGGGTTGGTACTGCGGGTCCCATACCCCCCGGGGCATTCCATTCTTGCCGGATTGGTAGTAGAAGTCGGCCAGGTTACCCCTCAGTTCTCTGCAGTCGCGCAGGAGTTCGAACAGCTCATCGTACGAATCGTAGTTGCTTTGGCATTCATCGGGCAGATCGAAGATCTCGCGCAGCGTCGCCTCTGTGTAACACCAGCCGTGTGAAGGCTCGTGAAGCCAGTCTTCGTCTTTTGCCGCCCCCAGGGTGGCTATGATACGGCCCCCTGGTTTGAGGATCCGAATCAGCTCGGCCACAACTGTCCGTAGTCCAGCGGGGGAGTTGTGCTCCAAAGACGAGATGGACACTATGTCGTCCACCGAGTCGTCGACTATGTCTTGCATCGACTCTAACCCCTGGTTGTAGATGAAGACGCTTCCGCTCCCAGCGACCATACTATTGCGCCCAGTCCACTCCCGAAGCGCCGCCGCTAGCTTCTGTGGATAATCATGCCATCGCCGAGGGGAGACGGACGGCATGACTTCCCGCATATCGCGACTAGGAGCCGGTCCAAGGTCTTCGGTGCGCCAGCCCTGAACCGGATACTGCTGGCGAAACCGTGTGGCTAGGTTGCTGCGACTTCGCCGATCCACGCTGATCACGTCGATGCCACGCCCCGCCAACCACCATTGAATTACACCAGTTCCTGCTCCCGCATCAAGTACTCGGTCATCGGGGCCAGAAGAACCGATAGCTGCTGCTGTCCAGGACAGGTCTAGGAGGTAGTGCCAGCCAAGATCTATGCGAAGTCTGCGAGCCAGCGCACGAAACTCTTCAACAGTGGGCCGGTGTCGGTCAAGCAGGTCTGTGGACAGGATTTCGATACGGTCCGAAACACCGCCCGACTGGTCAGCGGTAGTGGAAGGAGTCGCCTTTGACGATTCCATCGTAGATGATGCGCATCTCCTCTGACTCGTCCGGATGTAGGTCCATGGCTGCGATTCGCTTAAACGCATACCCTTGCGGAGAGAGGTCGCGGCTAAACTCAACGAAGTCTGACAACCTAGGCGCCGCTCGAAACATAGAATAGTACAGGTAGCGCCGCGAGTTCAGTTGCCAGCTTTGAGGCACCGCAGGCAGATTGCCGTCCAGGAACGATGCCACCAGATCCCGGAACGCCTCGCGGCTCTCGGGCATATGCGCCACCGATTCACTGCTGTACCGGGTCCGTCCGCCGGCGACCACCGGCACGCCCAGCGTCGTGGCCTCGAGCCCAACTGTGGAGTTGTAGACCAGACAGAACCTAGACTGGCGTATCAGCTCATACGAGCTTGAATATTGCGTGGGCGGTATAAACACCACGTTGGGCAGCGCCATGTGGCCACGGTCTCTCATCCTATGCTCGACAGTCTCCTGGCTTTCCTTGCCCTGGCGCAGCTCGTCAGGGTGAGCCCGAACGACGAACAGGGTCGTGGGGTGCGTCCGCACCAGTTCCATGATCTCGTCCAGCCAATCGAACATGTCCTCGAAGACCGTGTTGGCGAACGTCTGGCTAGTGTCGAACACCACGTTAGTGAATACGGTTACCACCTGGCCCAGGTCGTCCATCTTAGCCTTCACCTCTCCACTCAGAGCGTGCATCTCCGGCCAGAAGCGCGTCCCCACCATCGCGAAGTTGCCCTGGAAGCGCTGGGTAAGATAGTCGTCCAGGGTCTTGTTCTCGTCCGGTCCCATTTCGAAAGATTCTGGGATGTCTATACGATACTCCGAGGCTACGTCGTGGGAAAAGAAGACAGAATCGGACAGGTAACCTCCCTCATAAGTAACCACCGGAACGGTGCGGTCTATCGCGACCGCGCGAGCCATTGCCTCAGGAAAGAACGTGCCGTTGAACACAAGTAAGGCCCGTGGCCGGAGGGCGTCCAGGAGGTGGCCGATTTCCTGCGCCAGGCCGACAGCGGAGACTATGTAGTGGGCCAGCAGCTGACGCGCACCGGAGGCAGTGTCCAGCGAATTGACTCGGAGCCGCCATCGAACTGAGGGTACACACAAGGCGCCGATCGGGAGTCCTCCATCGGAGAAGTCGATCAGCTCCTTCAGTCCAGCGGAGGCCAGATCGTCCCGCAGTCCAGCGAGGCGACCGCCGCTGGGAGCGAATGTAACTGTGTGTTGCGCTGGATAGAGGTTGTTGTGGAACGGAATGCAGCTCTCGCACGGCGGCGGTGCGTTCAGAACATTCTGGTCCGTCCCGAGGACACATTTGTTCAGTCCGCTGTGGCAGACCAGATAGACTACCGGCTGTCCTGCCACCCGGAGACCCCATGTGGCCGCGAGACCTGCAACCGCCATAAGATTGAAGCCCGTCAAATGGGATGACGGATTGAAAAAGAGTACCGGCGGGACCTTGACTGTACTACTTTCGGATTCGATCTTCTGTACGTCCCGTTCGATGCAGGACACTCGCTGGATATGCTCGCGGTTGAGGCTGACGGCATCTCTCCGCGTGAGCCGGCGCAGGGCGGCGTTGCTCTTGTACACAAGCCTGTACAGCCCAGGGTAGCTGGCGAGCATAACCTTGAATCGCTTGCGGGAATAGGCCAGCATCGCGCTACGTTACGCTCCTTAGCTTTTCCATGTGAGGCTTACCGGTCGCGACAAGCTCCGAGAGCCTCTCCAACGCCTTGGTAATCTTGGATTCGGCACTATTCCAGGGCTGCGGGAAAAGAACACCCTCCAGTCCTAGCCGTTCAACGGCCTCTATGTTGGCTATGGAGTCGTCGATCAAGATATCGCCGCGACCGAGGGAACGAATATACGACGCCTTATCCGAATCGTATGCCGGAATCGACTGGCGTTCACGTGTCGATGGGGCCAGATGGAAGGACCGGACCCAGGCCCCAAAATGACGAAATGTCCAGGCCGAGGCTGCGGCCGCAGTGTCTAGAGACGTTGCTGTCAAAACGAAATGTCGGTACTTGTGGCCAGACTTCCCGAACCAGTCCAGGACCTCTTGAATCGGCTCCATGGCGGCGGCTTGCGGAGAGAGGCGGAACCGGTCTAAAGAGGCCAGGTACTCCTCTCGACCGATGCCGAGTATCCGGTGGGGAGGGTTCTCTTTCAGCTCTCGATATGTTGTCTGGCACTCGGGATGAGCCGGTTTCCACCAGTCTTCCAGCCAGTGCCGCGTCGAGTCGACCAGAACATCGTCTCGGTCCCACACGATCACTGCCATCTGACTTGGAACCTGCTCGGCTTCGTCTTGGGAACCGCTCAAAGTCAGCGTTGCTAAAGAACGACTACCGTCTTACGGGCGTCAGGATCGGAGAGAATACTCTCGTCGTCATAGTATGAATCTCCCTTGATGTGCGTGGTGGAGATCTCTTCCATAATCATGCCTATGCTGGTCCCGAAGGCGTGGGCTGCACCTCGTTCTATCGTGATTTTCTCACCTGGCTTGAGAAGGATTTCTTTCCCGTCCACATCGGCCCGCAACTCCCCGATTAGGACCTGGAAGGTCTCTTCCTTTTCAACGTGCATGTGGTGAGGGTGCAACTGTCCAGGCATCTGCACTATTAGCTTTTTGCCATATTCCCTGTTAACTATGTCGATTATTACCGCACCGAACTCGTCAAACTTGTTAAGTCCGTACTGATGGCTAATCTCGGCGCTGGTACCCTCGGGAAGAACGATACGGGCCTCGGCTAGCATCGCGTTTGTCTGCTCGACAATGCTAGCGGAGACAATCTCAGGGGGAACGACCGCGTTGGAGCTACTCATTACAGGCATCATGGGTGCAATGCCGCCCCGAGGGACCGGGAGACCGATGACCTCGTCTAAATGGCCGGCGTGGAACTGTCCGGGAAGACAAGGCATATTGAGTTGCAGGTCCTCAGGCTCCAAGAACTCGCCGGCCTTCTTGGCCTTGTTGACGTAGATGCCACGCCTCAGCTCGCCCATAGCGATGGACTCTACCTCAGGGTACCCACGCTGTTTTCCGGCCCCGACCACTGCGTGAGCGTCGAGAGCCTTGCCCACCCACGCCTCCAGGTCGGCCGGCGCAAGCGAGTACGCATTGATGGGAGCGGTTTCTATGGGTATAGCAACGTGGCGTTCCAGCAGTGCGGCTCCGCTCGCGACCGCAAACGTAACCGCGTCCAGATCTGTTGAACCCTCGTGAGCCGAGTAGCCCACTACCAGCTCGGGATAACGCTCTCGCAGCTGACGTACTTGGTCCATCTGCAGCTCGTGACGCGCTACAGGGTAAATCCCTATGCAATGATTGACCACCAGGGGAATCTGGCGCTGTCGGAAAAACGCTACGACGTCATCCACTTCTCGCAGAGTCGCTCCGCCTGTCGAACAGATCACAGGACGGCCAGCCTCTGCGATACGGCGAATTAGAGGCCAGTCATTCGACGAACAGCTCGCGATCTTGATGACCGGAAAGTCCAGGGACTCGCACCAGTCCACCGATGCCTCGTCGAATGGGGTGGCGATGGGGACCAGGTCGAAACGCAGCGCCTCCTTGGCCATTACCTCATACGCCTCGTACGGCAACCGAGTCTCTATGAAGCGCTTCGCGTGGCGATTGGAGGAGACAGGTAGCTGCGAGTTGTTGAAGCCTGGATGCAGGAACGTATCCAGCTCTCGGAACTGGAACTTGATCGACCCGTTGATACCCCGTGATCGAGCAATCTCGGCGACACTTCGGATAATCTTCAGCCCATGTTCCACATCCCCTTGGTGGCTGTTTGCCATTTCAAACACGAAGAACAGCCCTCCTTCACGGGCCACCATGTGCGGACCGAATGGAAAGTTAATCTGCTGCATTTAGGACCCTTCCTTTTGGTAGATGAGAATCAGCAGCGACTCCGTTCCAGCTTGGGTGGTTGGAACTATGTCGGACAGCGCAGACTCCAGCAAAGAAAATCTGGCGTCATCCTGTAGATCGGCGTCTAAAGACTGGATCAATAGCTCGCCGATCAGAAGGGATCGGAGGGGGCTGGCTATTGAAAAGGTGACCACTTGGACCGTCGTCTCATTGGTAATGGGCCAATCGACATGCAAAGGCTGTTCCTCGGACATTCCGTAGCCCAGGTCTCTGGCTCCCTCCCGGTAGTTCTGCTTGGCGTATTGCACCGCCGGCAAGTCGGAAAAGCGCGCGGGCATGGGCTGTTTCAAGCCTACAGGGCCAAAGACGACTGGCATCAATGCCGCAAGCACTCCTCCTGGTTTGAGAAGAGGGAGTATCTGCTGAGCACTGTTCTGGCCGAGCAGTTTTTGAGCGTGAGACAGGACAATCGCGTCGTAGGTCTGTTCCATTTCTAGGTCCAAGGGCGAGCCACTGAACAGGCGGAGGCGCCCCTTCAGGTCCGAAGACTTCCAGATTTCGATCTGCTGCCGCCAGTAGTTGACCAGTCCAGGCGAGTCGAAGAGTGTTTGGAGATTGGGGTACTCTCCCACCGACTCCTGTGCCCACGCGAACAGGTCTGACACCTCTTCGGCCGAGGCGTCAAGGAACAGCCGCATTATCTGCATATGGAAAGGACTGACCGCCATAGTGTCGAGACGACTGTTCGTCCATTGGAGACAGAGCATTTTCTCCAATTCGCCCATACCGTTTCCAGAAACGGCAAGGATTCGTGGTTCGTCCAATGTCCGTTTCTCGCCCCGTAGATAGCCACTCAGGAACTGTACAAAGGACAGGTCACCGAGCGCGTAGATGCCGGTGAGGTAGCGGTAGAGCAGCAACAGCGCATGGGACCTGCTCAGGCGTACGTTGTTTCTTAACGTGAAGCTATCCGTCATACTATTGGGACTCTAGGCTCCAGTCTCCTGGGACTTGATCTCGGCTCGTACCAGATCTCCTTGGCTGTCGATGTCCACGTCTGCGTCGGGCGGCATCACCAGGGCGACGATGCGGGCGCCGGTCATGGAGTTTTTCTCCATAATGGTAGCCCAGCGAATAACGTCGAGGTAGGCGTTCTGCCAATAAACCGGCGGCAGCAGTTGCCGAGGCATGTTGAACGGCTCTGGGTGTTCCGAGTCTGCTAGCAGTGGCTCCAGATAGTCGCCTTGTAGCCGCCACATCTTGTACGGTGTGTGCGGTGCCGGCACCACAGTCCGCAACGAGTCGGCTTCGGGGTGGGCCAGCAGGCTACCGATACCCTGGTCAACAATGCTCGGTGGCCGTAACGGCGACGTAGGTCGAAGGTGTACGATTAGTTCTGGTCGGTACCCCTCTTCCTCTTCCAGCCACCCCAAGGCATGTTCAAAGGCTTGCAGATCTGCGGCATGGTCCCCTGCTATTTCGGAGGGCCTCATGAAAGGCACTTCGGCTCCGGCTTGCCGGCTAATATCTGCAATTGTTTCACTGTCGGTGCTCACGATGACCCGTCCCACGTAATCAGCCGCTAGTGCGTGTTCGACGGAGTGGACCACGAGAGGCTTGCCTCGAAGCGGCTGAATGTTCTTGTCCGGCGGATTCTTGGAGCCGCCACGGGCAGGTATAAGAGCCAAGACCTTGCTCGCGTCAATACTCATTCGTTTGACCTCAATCGTGCGCCTGCCTGGCGCGACACAGGCGCTTCTCCCGATAAGGAGCGTGTAAAGTTTCTCTCGCGTGTCCTCCGTGGGTCGTAAGCGTAAACTGGCGGAGGCATGAAAGCCAATTAAGAAAGGTTTTCGAGCACGCCGACCTGCCCGACCTCTTAAAGTAGATATCTGAAATTTGAGTTTGCTGGGGGAGAATGCTCGAGAGACATAGAGCTGCCATCTCGTGCGCGCCTAATATGGAGAGAGGCAAGCGTAATACCCTTGCACCTGGTGGTGGACCCCAAGTTCTGACAGGTCAAACTCGAGTTGCCCTTGGTATTCAAGGTGAATTTCACGGACAGCTACAGAAGTTCCTGCTGAATTGAAGAGTCACATATTTACTGTCGCGCCGGTCTTGTTCTTCGGGAAGTATTCGGAAAAGTAGTTATAAAGGCATAGACACGTGTGAAAATCCGCCTCCTCCCGGGCATATACCATAGTAGGGGACAAACAGGCCGCGGGTCAGATCTTCGGGCGTTATGTTTGGCGCAGCCTCGATCACAGGATGCCTCCTCTAATTTCGCTATTTCCTCTGCTGTCACACAGGAATATAGCGCGATAACCTGATGAGAAAGCCTTGTATACGTAAAGGAGTCGAACACGATCAAATATGGACCGAAGTCTGTCGTATACCTCCTGGCTGCTCAACGACATGACGGGGTGCGCAATAGGCGTTTCAAAAGCGAGGAATCTGGTCATGGAAGCTATCTTCTCCAAGAATGGATCGGCACCTATCATATTCGGATAAATATTATGCAATACAGACAGCAAGAAGACCACGTCCATATCACCGTACCGATGCTCCATCACGCCGGTTACGGCGTCATCCTCTAGAAATTCTACTTGATTAAAGTCGAAGACCCTCTGATTCAAGGACTTGCAGAAGGACACGTTCTTAGGATCGTGATCTATAGCGGTTACTGCTGCCGCGCCATGTATCGCAGCCTGAAATGAGAAGAAACCGACGTTACAGCCAACATCCAGTACCCGGCCGCCCTTGACGCTCTGGAAAGGCAAAAATGGCAGTTTTCGGTACGAGTCAAACTGCTGACCGTCGGATGAGTAGCCCGGGAAGCTATAGCCGTTAGCGAACTGGTATCCCTGGTAGAGGATCCCCTTGCTGGCTGAGGGACTTTGCTGGTATATATCTTGCAACTCGGCAACCGTGATGTTTCCCTCCAGAGGAAAGGCGTATCGAGCCGGGAAAAATTCGAATTCGTGGCAATCGACTATCTTTCCCGAGATCAAGTTGGTTGACTTATACCAATCGTCGACTGGCATGAGTTGCCAGCGAGTAAATTCTCTAACGCAACGTTCGGCAGTAGAAGAGGGACATTGCACCAGGTGTTCGGCCCCCAGAATCTCTTCTGTAGACCGCTCTCGTCGCGCCGGCAACCCCAGCTGCTTGACTTTGTGAATCGCGCGAACAGGCAAGGGCGACTTCTTCTGGCTACCGCGCGCAGAGGGCGGCTTCGTCCTAACGTCCTCCATCCTCACAACTAGGCACGGGTACTTTTCGCCACGTCCTCGGAGATCAGCTTGCGCTGCCCATTCAATTCGAGGGAACACCGAGGAGCCACGCTCCTTTAGATAGATTAGGTTGTCCAACTCTTGTTTAGTATCAACAAACAACTGGTTTTTTCGATTGCACAAAATCACCTTGAGCCCGTACCCGTCTCGGGTGGGAAACCATAATGAACAGTCGCTGTGGATGCCAGTAATATTACTGGTTGTGGAGTTCCACTCGAGGGAACATTCGAATCGAGGCTCTCTTTGGGCCAGCAGATCTTTTACCGACCGAATGCCATCCACTGGTTGCGGCACAAAGCTGAATACCGGTTTGTCTTGGGCCAACCCTGGCAACCTGTTGTGGGCAGTAACCTCGATCAGCTCGCCTGACCCCATGCTGACCTCCAAATTCTGATAGTCATTGCGACTCGGTCCCACTGCCTTGCTGCGCTGCGATGTCCTTGCTGTCTACTCGCCAGGAATGAGGTGTGACCAAGTAAGGCATCGATACAAGGGTCCCCGAAGGCATGCCGGGGAACTGGCTTCTAAGCGCGCCGGGCCGAACGACGAGGGTACTATATTCTCTGGGCCTCAAGTGCCATTTTTCTCCAAGGTGGCCAGACATCTGGGCCTGAACCCCCAGATGCAAACCGTAGCTGCCTGGAGAAAGATGCGGATCGTCGATGACGCAACGGACAACTCCTCTCATGGGTACAGCACCTAGATCTACGCCATCCCACTGCATCGACAACCATGCTATATATGAGGTATCGCGCCCATGCTGCTTCAGTGCAACGATAAAGTACGGTGAATTCAGTTCCTTGTCGGTCTCGTAATGAGCATGAATCTCTAGAGGCTCCCCGAAATCGAATTCTGCTCCAGCGTTACCATCTATGTCGTAGCACTCTACCTTGGTAAACCGGAGCCCATGCGGCGTGTCAGCATTGTTCTTTTTTGCGAGACGGACACTGGCCTGCCGACTGAGTTCCAGCATATCCTGTTCATATTTCTGGATAACGTCGGCCGGCGCGCCGGCGTTCACGATCCTCCCGTGGTCCAAATGGATAACCCGGTCGCTCACGGCTTGTAGTGCCGTAGTGTTGTGAGACACAAATATTATGGTGCCGCCATCGCGTTTGAATTCGGCGAGATGGCGATAGCAGCGCTGCCGGAAAGATGAATCGCCTACGGCAAGCACCTCGTCCACTAGCAGCAGGTCTGGACTCAGGTGAGATGCGACTGAGAATCCTAACCGTACCTTCATGCCAGTGCTGTAGGTTTGCACCGGAGCGTCGATGAAGTCACCTAGCTCGGCAAAATCTATGATATCGGGTAACAGTCGACTCATTTCTTTGCCGGATATCCCTAAGACGGCGCCGTTAATATGAGCGTTCTCTCGTCCGGTCAGGATGGGATCGAATCCCATCCCCAGCTCGATAAGTGCGCCGACCCTGCCTCTGATTTGCAAAGTCCCGACATCGGGCTTCATCAGCCCATTGACCATCTTCAGTAGCGTGCTTTTGCCCGCACCGTTAAGGCCTATCAAGCCTAGCGTTTCGCCCCTGGGCACTTCCATGGTTATATCTCGAAGCGCCCAAAACTCATGCTTGCGCAGATCGGGCCGTCCCGCCTTTTGCAGCAGAATCTCTCGTGTAAGATCCTTAACCCCGTACCACAACGAGCGTCTCAGATCGCGACAGAACTTTTTGGATAGACCCTCGATCTCGACAGGCATAAGCTGGTTCATCTAAGAGCCCAGACGTTCGGCCAAAATAGGGAGGGCGATGCGGTAGAACAACCAGGCCACTAAGAACGCTACTAGTGTTATCACTGTCACAATAAGGAAGGGTACAGGGTCTGACAAATGGCCTATTGTTAGCAGGTCCCGAGTCCCTACCAGCAGAGGCGTAACCGGATTAAGATTTAGCAGAGTAGCAAGAGTTCCCTCGACCGGTGTTGGGTACACAACCGGCGTCATGAAGAACCAAAGCATGATGATCGACGTGAGCCCGAGGGTCACGTCGCCATAGAGTGTACCGATAGGGACCAACAGCGTCCCGAGAGTGATACCTAGCACCAGCAGCATCAGCATGCCAAGCGGGGACCAAATCAGTCCCCACGTTGGAGTAATATCGAACAAGATAAAGACCACCACCAGAATCAGAGTCCGTATGCCCGTTTCGAAGAGGACCTGGCCGACCCCTGACAGAATAAGAGCCTCACGCGGGAAATTAGCTTTAGTCAACATAGACTTGGCCTTGTTGACGACTTTTAGAGGCGACTGCAAGCTGTCCACAAAAACCTGCCACAAAACAGTACCAATAAGAACGTAGGCCGGATAAGGAATCTCAGTACTCTTGACGCTGATAAGCCCCTGCCTGTTCAGCATTACGAACATCATCGCTGTGGCGACAGGAGTAAAAAATGCCCAGAAAATTCCCAAGAAAGTCTGCCGATACCGGGAGTTGATGTCCCGTATCATCAGCCGCCACGCCAGTTCCCGGGAAGCCAGCAGGTCTCGTCCCAAAGAGCTAACTAGCTTCGCCGGACTGCGCAATTGGGACTCGGGGGTATATACTACCACTTGCTTTTCCGTCGAGCTGCGACCCCTCGCTACGTTGCCATAGGACTTGTCAATCGACACGACACGGCTTCCTGACGCTCATCGTACCTTGCTCGTAGAATCGAGCCAATCTCGCATGACTTTGTGAAAAGAGTTGGCTCTTTCCAGTAGCCTGCTTCTGGTCAACGCAAACCGTTTCTTGATGTTCGCCTTATTAATAAGTGAATCATCGACTAAGGTCCCCAGCGGCCCGGTGAAGTCCTCCTGGTTGACCCTTACCGCCCGATCATCAAGGTCTAGCTCATGGTACAACTGCTCGATTTGAGGGTAGCTGACCAGACCGATGGTCGGAACGTCCAACCCGATGGGGCAAACGTTGGCGTGGAACCGCATCCCCAGTACCAGTTCGCACTTCCGATAGGCGTCGAACATGTAGTCCTGTCCCCGCTTACCCACCGCATACGGAGCGACCGTTATTCGGCTACGGCCGTAAGGTACGCCCACCCGGCTAATGAACTTATGGATGACATGCAGGTCTCTGAAGATGTGGGGAAACATTACCAAATGCAGATCTGGATCTCTGGCCAAACGATCATTCATTAGTCGACCGAGTATTATCAGAAACTGCTCAACGCTGCTGGCATCGTCGCCTGCGATACGATGTCCGATTAGCTTGCGCGCCATCCTTTGCAATGTGTGCAGCTGTCCGGGACCACCATTGGCCGGAAATCGGAGTTCCAGCATGTCTCCGGCCAGATTGATACCGATCACCTGTTTGTCAGCGGGCAGCTCTACGTGGTCGAAGTCTTCCACCTCGGTAAAAAAACCTCCATCGGGTACCTGGTGCAGACGGTCCGCGTAATCGTCGCCTAACAGACGTCTCACCGTATCGGTTGTGCCGTCGTTCCTGACGGAGACCAGTATTCGGTCGGAAGAGAGCAGATAGTCGAGGTACCGCTTGAACTTTTCAACCCTTTCCTTGTTAACTCCTTTTGCAGTGTCCATACCAAGTGCATTGAATACGATCGGGATACTGATCCGGCTCAACGTTTCAACACTGATGTCCAATGGGGTGCCAGAACAGGTCTCGTCCCTTGTCAGCTCGAAGTATCCGCCACCGCCAATCAAAAGCAGTTCATGCCGGTTTACCAGATCGACGAACTGGTCGTCGTAGGTCTTCCGCCCCCATAGAAAGTCCGTTATCTCCAGGTCGGTGTATTCAATCTCGTGCCCTAGGTTCTGGTTGAGCAACCTCCTGGTACCGACAATATTGGCGTTGTCGCCCACATTGCTGCGGTATGCAGCCAGTTGGATGATCTTGAGCTTTTTGGGCGTCTTATGTGTCACGGTATTGTTGCCAGTTCAGCGGCCGCAGATTTTCACACTCGGTCATCGCAGTCCACGGTATGGCAGCTGCGGATCGGCGTCAAAGGATTTTAACCGCTACCTGCTCGTGGTATCTGGTGTAGCCGATGTAGCCTAATGACTGACCAGTCTTCGACATGAACTCATTGAGCGCCTTATACTCCCCTTGTTGCCAACCCGGATAATTAAAGAACTTCATCGAAAACCAAAACGGTCCCTTGTTGTACCCGACGTTCAAACTCCTCGAGCACGGTTCGAGCCGACGAGTAAAGATCGCTGTCTATGTGAAGAAGCAGCGCCCTTCCAGCATGCGCCTCAAGAAAGGGGCCCAGAGAATCGCTAAAAAGTCCTTTGAACAGCTGTACGTTAGGCCTAACCTCTGGCAACTCCGTCAAACTGAAATGGCCACGGACCGTGCCATCTCGCCAGTCTTCGGGAAGCCCTTCGAATGCGTCGAAGCCGTACACAGGTACGTTGGGGAGAAGGTCAGCGATAAAGTTAACCGTAGTGCCCCGGTACACCCCGAATTCGCAGACGAGCCCATCTTCGTCATCGATCAATTGGGAGATCGCGTAGCGAAGAAGGCCGAACTTGTCGGGGAATGACCTGACCATTGGCATGTGGTGTTCAACGAAGTCTCCCGTCTCAGACAATGCTTTGCGCTGCCGCCACCTCTCGATGTTTTTGCTATCCTCATCTAGAGACGAGGTATCCTCAAAAAGTGTGTAAACAGTCAGGCGGTGTACCCTCTCTCTGAACAAGACGGGCTCAAGGCTCAAGAGAGGAGATACACCGCCTATGGGAAAGAGAAGCACTAGGAGCAGGTCGGAGTCAAGGCCGGAGTGGGAGCAGTTGGAGGATTGGGTGCGAGGCCATGTCCAGCGGCTGATCCAGGAGTTGCTGGAGGAAGAGGTGACGGAGTTTCTAGGAAGGGCGAAGTCGGCCCGCAGGTCTGAGTCGGACAACGAGAGAGGCTATAGGAACGGATACGGCAAACCCCGAAGGCTTACGCTGAGTTCGGGAACGGTACAGCTGAGGAGGCCGCGAGTCCGCAACACCGAAGAGGAGTTCGAGAGCCGGCTGCTGCCGCTGTTCGTCAACAGGACCAGGAAGGTTGCTGAGCTGATCCCCCAGTTGTACCTACATGGCCTTTCCGAAGGTGACTTCGACCTGGCGGTGCGGGGACTGCTGGGAGAAGAGGCACCGATATCGGCGAGCACGGTAGCCCGGTTGAAGGATAAGTGGAACGATGAGCTTGCCCAATGGCGCGCTAGGCCCCTGGATGACCTGGAAGTGGTGTACATGTGGGTGGATGGAGTCTACGTCAAGGCCGGTCTTGAGCGGGAGAAGGCGGCGATCCTGGTGGTGATGGCGGCCCTGAGCGACGGAAGGAAGGTGGTGGTGAGCGCGATTCCCGGATACAGGGAGTCCATAGAGAGCTGGTCCGATGTGCTCAGGGACATGAGGCGCCGCGGGCTGGAGTGCCCAAGACTGGTAATTGGAGACGGACATCTGGGCATCTGGGGAGCTCTGCGCAACGTCTATCCTCAGGCGGCCGAGCAACGCTGCTGGAACCACAAGATCCTAAACGTGCTCGCCAAGCTTCCAAAGCGACAACAGGACCAGGCCAAGCTCATGCTGCGTACTATCCCCTACGCGCCGACTCGGACAGAGGCTGAGCGGCTCAGGACGGTGTTCACCAGGTGGTGCGGCGACCATTCCTACGAGGCGGCCTCAGAGGCCTTGGAGCGGGACTGGGACCGCATGGTCACCTTCTATGACTTCCCAAAGGAGCACTGGGGCACCTTCGCACGACGAACCCGGTAGAATCACCCTTCGCGGCCCTCAGGCTTCGGACCGATGCCGCCAAGCGCTACAAGAGGGTCGATCGGGCGATAGCGGTGATCTGGAAAATGTTGATGGTCGCCGAACAGCGCTTCAGGCGTCTGAAGGCCCCTGAGTTGATCGAAGACGTCTATCTCGGTGCACAGTATGCGGATGGAATCGCCATTGAATCAACGGCTGAGAAGGTCGCCGCCTGATGTCGTTTACACACCTATTGACGTAACCTCCTAGAGACTGCTTTAGCAACGGGGACAGTATTCGTGTCGTCACAGATCTTATGAGCTTAAACGGCGCAATCTTCATCTCATCTGGCTACTGTTGATATACAGCTACAGAACGCCCGCGAGTGTAGCCGAATTGGTAGGCGCTGGCCTCCTGCGCCGGGACGACCTTTAAAGAACGACTGGTCTCCTGCGCCACTGTCTCAACCGTGCTCACAATGCGCTGGGCGTCGGAGGCGCTGTACTGCTTTTCAGAGCTGTCCCAAGGCAGGGTATCTGGTGATAACTCCTGCCGTCGCCTGAAAGGCCAATTGCTGGACAGACCTAGAGAGAACCGAACCCTTGCCGCCAGCCGCGATTTGAGCGGTTGTCCTGCACGCCCCATGCCGAACGCCCGTTCACGACATTTTTTGATGGCCACGCTTGAACGTCTACCGCCCGTTGCCTTCAGGATGGCGTCAGCTACTCGGTCGTGGGCGCAGCCATCAATGCGGTACAAGGAATTGGAAATCACTTGCTGCAGACTGGACTGTATCTCTTCCGGCTGTGTGTAGCGGTCTTCCAACGTAGCATTCAGCTTCTCGGTAAGACCATCAAGTGTCGTGCATCTAACGCTCAGATCATCGACGATAGGGACGGGTAGATGCTCTGGAATCCATGCGGCAGTGAAGGCCGGGATCCCGTATAAACTAGCGTCAACCGCGGTGGAACTGCCCCAGTGGATCAGCGCTTTCGCCCGCAACAACCAGCCGTCAACGGTTCCCTGCTTCACCAGATGCAAGTTGGGCAGCCGTTGCAACAGGGATCGGTAAGTATCATCGTTCTCGAAAGGATGAGGTCGAAAAATAAAAGTGGCGCCCGGAATCTCAGCGGCGACATGATTCGCTAGAGAGGCTAGACCCTCTAATGCTTCCGACTGTGTGCGTCTCCACTTCTCGGTGAATCTTCTATCGTAGGAGTAGGAGGACACCAGCATTTCCTGTTCCCTTTCGGGGCTGTGGAAACGCGGATTGGCCAATGTGAAGCTGCTGTTGATGAGCACCAATGGTGAAAGATATTTATCTGCGTATTTTGATAGCTGCCGGCTTGTCTCACGCCACCTTTCGGCATGAAAGTCGAAACGTGGGGAGCCGGTTACTGCAACCTGCTCGGATCTGTACCAGCCAGCTTTAATCGCGTAGTTGGCGAACGCGGGGGACCAAGCGCAAAAACAGGCTATTTGATGGCGTATGTTCCTGTCCGGCGCCATGCTGATGGCATACTCTTCTAACGCGTCAGGAGTATCGGACAATCTTGAGGAAGCGGCGTCAGGACTGGTAACCGCCGAGGGAGGCACGCTGCTGAATATGCTCCCTTCAGAGTCTAGCACTCCCACCCGTATATCGGCCTCCATCAGCTGTCGCGCCAGCTCTTGATTGGCTGGGCGAAAGTAGCTAAACAAAACAAAATCCGGCGCTAGGTGCCACAACTCAATATTCCGGAGGTTGACCGGGACAAGATAGCAAGTTGCCCCGCTCCGGCAAAGCCGCCAGGCCAACAGCACCAGGCCGGGCAAGTCTCGGTAGGGGTTGTCCACGACGAGGGCTATGCGCATAGCCAGCTAACGTAATGAACGTAATGGGTGGACAAATCCAACTCGGCCGCGTCGGTCGAAATCCAACGAGCTAGGCTCCAACCAATGAGTCTGGCTCTGCCAACGGTGCAATTCGTCCCAGGTCTTGAAACTGCTTCTGACGAGAAGTCTCCCACAAACGGGAGTCTCGCAAGGCGGCCATGAAGGCTTCGGCACTATTCCCTTGGCCGAAGTGTAGAGATGGGGCTACTGATATCGGCAGACTGTTTAGGGCTTCCAGAATGTCTTCCTTCTTTTCCGGCACGTTGACTATCGAATGATGATGAAACCGGTTCATCTGCCGGCTGCCAATGTTGATAGATGGGACGCCGTAAACAGGTGCGTCACGGACGCCAGAGCTCGAATTACCCACGATAGCCTTGGCGTGCCTGAGCAGAGCCAGAAAATACTCAAACCGCATGGACGGGAGCAGGCGGAATTGGGGCTGGCCTTGCAGCGAGAGGATGGCCTCCATAATGATACCTGAGCCAGAGTCATTATTAGGGTAGATGACCACAAAATTCCAGCCGGAGGCCCGAACAGCGTCGATGACCGCCTTAATATTCCGCTTGAGAACATGCAACTCTGTCGTCACCGGGTGGTAGGCGAAAACAGCGTATTCGCCAAAATCAATTTCGTATCTTCGCTTTGCTTCTGACAGGCTTGGCACGCGGTTCGAAAGCATGATGTCCACGTCAGGGGAGCCAATAACAAAAATCGATCTCGCGTATTCCCCCATTTGGATTAGGCGCTCTTTCGCTTCCTCGTTAGCTGTGAAATGCAGGTGCGACAGTTTGCTTACCGCGTGGCGGATTAGCTCATCCACCGTCCCGGAGACCTCGCCCCCTTCTACGTGCGCCACCAGGACGTTGTTCAGTGCGCCGACAATGGCGCCAGCCAACGCTTCCACACGGTCGCCGTGGACCACAATGAGGTCGGCGGTGTGTTCACGAACATGATAGCCGAGCCCCTGGATCGTGTTTGCCAGCACCAAATCCATCTGGGAGTTAACGGTGCTAATCTGGTTAATATACGAGTGGATATTGAGGAATCCGTGATCAGTTATCTCTTCGACAGTGGAACCATACCGGGAGAGCATGTGCATCCCCGTGACGAAGATATGGGACTCGAACTCGGCCGATTTCTCGACCTGTTCAATCAAGGGTTTGAGCTTGCCAAAGTCGGCTCTCGTGCCAGTAAGGAACAGAATTTTCCGGGCAGACATCTTGACGCTGAGACCTACTGCACGTCAGCCCAGGTAAGCTGAGTATCTTTGGGAATATTGCCCCTCGCGTTTCTATCTAGTAGTTCCTCAAAGTGAACAGCCAGAATCTCCCCGGTGCCGGGCCGCTTGACCCAGATGTTGTCCCTGGAAAGCGTATCTCCCTCTGCAATATCCTGAATCGAGACAATGCTGGCGTAGGCGAAATCAATAGTCGGTTGCTCTTCCGGAAGGATCCCCTTGGTGCCGCCGCGTGCCTGGAATACTGAACGTGACCCCTCGATTAGGTCCGTCAGTTCCTCCGGGTCAATAGATATAGGCACATCCGGGCCGGGCCAGGTCTTGTCCGACGTGAAGTGTTTCTCCAGAAGGCTCGCTCCCAGGGCCACAGCAGCAAAGCAGGTGTAGTTGCCGATGGAATGGTCGCTTTGCCCAATTACCGCATCAGGGAAGCGGTCCGCCAACTCCCGCAAGGCTCCTAACCGGACCTTGTAGTATGGGGTTGGATACATGGAGGTGCAATTGTTGAGGACAAAAGGGACTCCCGCCTGGCGGAGGATCTCGGCGGCGGGCGTGATCGACGCGATGTCGTTCATCCCGGTGCTTACGATCATGGGCTTGCGGTAAGCCGCGATGTGCCGAATAAGCGGATAGTTGTTGCACTCCCCAGACCCTATCTTGTACCAGGCAACATCCATCCTCTCGAGACGCTCGGCAGCGGCTCTGGAAAAGGGAGTGCAGAGGTAGATCATGCCTTTGGATTCCACATACTTTTTGAGGCTAATCTCCTGTGCCTCGGTGAGAGCGCACCGGGCCATAATATCCCAGATAGTCTCTGCGGCATTTCCCGGAATGACATCATTGGGAATCATCTCATCTTCGATGACATGTGATTGGAATTTGACACACTCACACCCGGCAGCGAAGGCGTCGTCCACCATGCGAATGGCCTTCTCATAGTCACCCTCATGGTTAATGCCAATCTCAGCAATCACCAGTGGCGGGTGATCGGGTCCAATCTTTCGATCGTTAACCTCAAACTCACTCATTGCGCTCCTCCTGTGCTCTTGGTGTGCTGGCAACGACCCACCCCACCCCATCCCTGACTATCAGTTCGGCGAGATAATGGTCCCATGCGGAGTCGATCTGCAATGATCGTTCTGGCGGCATGACATAGCCGAGCATGCCTTCTGGATAGAAGGTCTGTCTGGACAACAACGAGTCGGATCGATTCATGTAGATTGCGCCGTTAGCGAAATAGGCCGGAGGTAAATCCTGGCGGCGAGGATAGGGGAGGTCGCTTGGAATGAACTCCGCCAGAGCACCCTGATCGGTCAACTGGTAGGTCAGGTAAGGGTGGTGGTGTGTTGCCATGACCGAGACTACGGCCTCGGCATTCGTTGCTCTGGCGAGCTCAATCACTTCGTCTATGTCTTCCACGGTCCGAAATGGTGACGTAGGCTGGAGCAACACCAGATACTCTGGACGAAACTCTTCGTGCTTTTCCAGCCACCTGATGGCGTGGATTACCGCAGAAATGTGGGGAGAATCATCCTGAGCCAGCTCCTTCGGGCGCAGGAAGGGTACGGAGGCTCCGCATGTTTGTGCGATATCGGCAATCTCATGGTCGTCGGTTGAGACGATTAATTGATACAGTTTCCGGCTTTGCAGTGCTGCTTCGATGGTCCAGGCAATCAACGGTTTGCCACCTAGCAAAGCGACGTTTTTCCGGGGAATGGACTGTGAGTCGCCTCGGGCCGTTATGAGGGCTACGATTCGCCCCTGCTCACCCACGGCATACGAACCTTAGATGATCCACTAATTGTTCGTTCTTTCTGCTAGAAGGCTGAACGGTTTGTCCAGGCTACATTGCCTCCCATACGGTGTGGCGCGGCTTCCATTCACCATTCTCCTTTTTCCACAGGTGGGGGGATCTAGCCTTATCGCACAGATCCAAGAAGTGGTCCGGGCCTATGTCCAGGTATTCCATTACCTCGTGGAAGTAACGCTCAGGAAACTCCCCGTCAAAACGGCGTACGAGGGCCGCGCCTTCTGCTCGCGTCAAATGCTTGTTCCTTATCTCCTGAGAGGCGTCGTAGGTTGCCCTGCCAATGCCGAATTTCAGATAGGTTGTGTAATAGTGCAGCCCGTCGATCCGGTCATCCAGACTACTGTACTTGCTGTAGGTGCCTTCGGTACGCTCTGGATTCGCCTCGAACCCGGTGTGTTCTACTACGTAGTAGTATGCTTCCTGCGGCGTCCATTTCAAATAGTAGCCCAGGTAATGGACTTCGATGCTTGATCCCGATAGATCACCGTGGTCCGGAGGGAGATACGGCATCAGATCATTGAGAGAGAGTTCATACCGCTCGGTCAGCTCAGGGATCGAGACACCGCCCAGATAGATTTCAGATAAGTTCCGCGTTGAGTAGTACGACTTGTCACGCAGCGAGCTTTCGTTGTCTGCGATGGGATTACCGTACTCGGCCTCGTTTTCGCCATAGAAAATGAGCTGAATTCCCTCACGTAGAGCAACCTTTGGAGCAAGGTTCTTCTGACCCAAAATGAACGTCTGGAAGGGGTGCAGCAAATGCTCTATCCCGAGCCTGGTCAGCAGACGGTGTACCCGGCCGTTTGGCTTAAGAGTGACGTTATCGAAGCCACCCACCTCAATCCAATTGCGAAAATTTTGCATGCCAATGTCGGTATAGATGATCGGTGGCCAAGTCACCGTCAGAGGATGCATGTCGTACTTGTATTTCAGGACATGGGCCGAATAGCCGCTGTCCTTTCCGCCACTGCCAGACACGATGCAGTCATAGCGTCCGTCATTTCGCCGGTGCTTATCCAGCAATCGCAGCAGATCTATTTCCCTCGCCTCCCAGTCAATTCCCTCTTTCTGATCGGCGAAGTGACAGGCATCGCACACACCTTGCTCGTCAATATGGAGGGTCGGGGTCCGACGGTCAGAAGTGTGCCTGAATTCAGGAAATGACGATGGCCGCTGGTTGGTCATTACGCATCGCCGACAGAATCTGACCTCCTGGGGGAGTCCATAGTAGGCGTCCAGCGATTCAGCCATCCGTTACCTTTGACCCTCTTTCTGCGCTCGGACTAGTCTAAACAAATTTCGGTATACCTGTAACCCTTTCGGTCCACTGCGTTCCGGGTGAAACTGGAACGCGAACACATTGCGCCGAGCCAGGCTCGAACAGAACTCGATCTCGCCATAACGCGTGGTTGTCAGCACAATGGACGAGTCCCGCGGAATCGCGTAGTAAGAGTGAACGAAATACATAAATTCACCACTTTCGACCCCTGTGAGGATCGGCCCAGAACGATCTGTGTTGTGATAGATGCGATTCCATCCGATCTGAGGTACTTTCGAATTAGAGTTGAACCGGACGACCGGGCCGTCGAAGATCCCGATGCCCTTATGTTTGCCAAACTCGGAACTCTCAGTCATAAGAAGCTGCATACCAAGACAGATACCAATTAGAGGTTTGTCAGATGCAGCGACCTCTTTGAGCGGTCCGGCCAGGTCAAGTCTGTTCAGCGTTCGCATCCCGTCACCAAAGGCTCCAACGCCTGGGAGGATGACGGCGTCAGCCGCAAGCACTATGTCCCGAGAGGACGTGACGGTGGCACCCAAGCCGACATGCTCACAGGCCCGTTTGACACTGAACAGGTTCCCCAACCCGATGTCAACTATCGCGACCTTCCCGTCAGCCGCGTCAGGCATTGGCAACCTCGTCGGCGGGGTAACGGCAGTCTACCCCTTGCCGGACGAGGTATCCTTTGATTGAGGTAAGAGTGGTGTCTTCGAAGTTCAAGAACCCCATGCCGCGGCGCAGGAACTCGGTGTTGCCCTCCCGAGGATAACTATTGGCGCTGTAGCTCATTTTCTTGACGTGGCCATAGTGCAGTATCGAGGCTAGGCTCACCGCGTCCGCCTTTCCCTCGAAGATCACGTCACGGATGTGTTCGGCCGTTCCCGCTCCGCCGCACGCTATCACCGGAATCGATACTGACTCGGCGATCGTTCTGGTGAGTTCCAGATCGAACCCGGTGCCTGTGCCTTCCCGATCTATCGAGGTCACCATGATCTCGCCTGCGCCAAGCTCCTCAGCCGTTCGGGCCCACTTCATGGCGTCAACGCCGCTCTTCTCGCGGCCGTAATCGGTGTAGGCTTCGTACGTACCATCTGTTTTCTTGATTGCCTCGATGGAAACGACGATCGTGGAGGAACCAAATCGGCGTGAAGCATCGCGGACTAGCTGGGGGTGATGGACAGCGGCTGTATTTAGAGCCACCTTGTCTGCTCCGGACCGCAACACAGTTCGTATATCTTCTACGCTTCGCAATCCACCTCCGACGGTTAGGGGTATGAAAATCTCTTGCGCTGTTGTTTTGATGATGTCGACCAGGCTATTTCGACCGTAAAGACTGGCCACAGCATCCATGTAGAACAACTCGTCCGCCCCGCCTTCATAGTAGTAGCGGGCGTAATCTTCCGGCTTGCCCAGAACACGCAGTCCTTCGAGGTGAATACCCTTGACTACGTTCGGTCCCTTGATGTCAAGACGCGGTATCAAGCGAACATTGGCCATGCCTCTGGTTACCCCTTCAAGCTCAGATGCCGAACTCCCGACGCGAGTACGCCCGGATTCTAGGCGTTACAGAGCTGAATCGAGGTTTGAGTGCACTCCCGTCCAAGTTCATCACGTCGAAACCTGACTTCGTCAACGGCGTAGGCTGCGGTAGGCGGATGTGGACCCGAGAGGGCTCTCTCAGGTTCAAAACGGCAACAGACCAGGTTTGGCCATTCTCATAAAAGGCAGGGCTCGCGCCGATTTCACGCACCACCCTCTGTAGGAGTACGTTTTGAGGGCGCACGCCAACTCCGACCGAGCCGGGTACGGCTTTGGGAGGCTCCACTACTGCTGCACCCGGTGGGACAGTCCTGCCGTGCTATGATGAACGCCCTCGGAGCCGTGGCTGCGACGAACAGGCGTCTATGGTGGGGCGGCCGTGGCGGAAGAGAGGCCGAGTGGTTTCACCGACCACACCCACGGCGCTTGGTCGGTCCGAATTAGCCGACAATTCATACCGTTCATAAAACGAACACATAGTAGGATATACTGAAGCTGAGCAACTGTCAAGTACCTACAGGTATGGGTAACTGTTCAGACTTAAAGGGATGAACCTAAGAACCCCTAGCGTTGCGAGTGGCAGTGATGTCATAAGGGAGAGGTGGAAGCTGAAGTAGACCTGCAGAGTGCGAGCCGTGAGACGCTGCTGGCGGTGATAGCCGAGTTGCGGCAGCGTGTAGAGGAGTTGGATGCTCAGCTGAGCATCCGCGGCCCGACCGCAGGGATGCCGGGCAACAAGCGGTTCGTCAAGCGGCATCAGCCTGAGAGGAACGGACCCCGTAAGCGTCGTCTCCACGGCTTTGCCCGACGGCGGATGGAACCCACGCAGCGGGTGATACATGCTCCTAAGTCGTGCCCGGAGTGCGGGACGGGCCTGTCAGGCGGCTGGGTTCAGCGGACACGAGAAGTCATCGAGCTTCCGATGGTGCCAGCAGAGGTGATCGAGCACGTCTTTGTGGCCCGGATATGTCCGCTGTGCGACAAGCGGCGGTTGCCTCAAGAGCCGTTGGAGGGCTTAGCAATGGGGCGGCGGCGCTTGGGGGTCAACCTGGTGAGCCTTATTGTTACGCTGCGAGAAGAGGGGCGGCTGCCGGTGAGGAGCATCCAGTGGTACCTGCAAACGGTACATCAGTTGGAGCTGAGCGTGGGCGCCATCATTGACGTAGTACACGCCACGGCCCAACGGGCCCAACCGGTAGTGGCTGAGATGCTGGAGCGCATACGTGGCTCTCCGGTAGTGCATGCAGATGAGACCGGCTGGCGGCAGGATGGGGCCAACGGCTATGTCTGGACCTTCAGCACTCCCACGGAGCGATACTTCCTACGCCGTGGCCGCGGCAAGGGTGTGGTGGACGAGGTGTTGGGCGAGTCCCCCGGTCAGGGCGAGAGCAGACTCTTCAGCGGAGTGCTGGTGAGTGACTTCTACGCTGCATACAGTCACTACCCCGGCCTCAAGCAGCGCTGCTGGGTACACCTGTTGCGGGACATCAATGAGCTTGAGGCGCTGTACCCTCAAGACATGGGCCTCGCCCTATGGGCTACAGCGGTGCGCCAACTCTATGACCGGGCAAAGGCGTGCACTGACGCCCGCAGCCGACCGGCGTCTGGCTCACACCCGTCAGCGTCTCCCAACCAGTTGATGCTGGAGAAACTTCTGCTGTCGCTGTGCCAGCCCTTCTCCAACGACGATACTGCGCCTCAAGCCAAGCTCTGCCGGCGCATAGAACGGTTCATCAAGGAACTGTTCGTCTTCGTTTCCCACCCGGGTGTGCCACCCGAGAACAATGCGGCTGAACGGAGCTTACGGCACCTGGCGGTCAGCCGTAAGATCAGCGGCGGCACTCGCTCTGAACGGGGCACCAACACCAAAATGGCTCTCGCATCCCTCTTTGGCACCTGGAGGGCCAACGACCTTAACCCACTCCTCCACTGCCGCAACCTGCTCGTTTCCCCTCAACTCTGAACAGTTACAGGTATGGAGCAATGTTTCATAGAAAGCGGATTGTCCCGTTCGGCTCCCCATACGTGCTATTGTTGCGGGCTTCTACGAGTCAGACCACTCGACAGGGTACAGGAGACCCCGGCAGGAACCCCGGAGCGGGGATGTGTGATGTATAGTATCGGCCGAGGTTGGGGAGGCTGGTGAACTAATGCGCGCCGGTTCGAATTCCACAAGACTGATCCTTGGGATAAACGCCTATCACGGCGACTCCTCCGCATGTCTTATCAGAGATGGAGAGATGGTTGCCGCCGCGGAGGAGGAACGTTTTCGGCGCATCAAGCATTGGGCTGGCTTTCCCACCGAGGCGATAAGGTACTGCCTGCGAGAGGCGGATGTCAAAGCCGACGAAATCGAACACATAGCGTTCTCCCGGAACCCTCTGGCACGCCTCCATAGCAAGGCGATATTTGCGCTAACGCAACGGCCTAGCCTTGGCCTTATCAGGAGCCGGCTGGCGAACATGAACCGGATGGCGGGCTCCAGGGAGCTTCTCACTTCCGCACTGAACATGGAGGCGTCCGGCCTTAAGGCGAAGTTCCACAGGGTGGAGCACCACCGTGCCCACAGCGCCAGCGCCTTCTTCGTGTCGCCCTTCGACACGGCCGCAGTGGTCTCCATAGACGCGTTTGGGGACTTCCGCAGCACGATGGTCAGCATGGGCCAGGGCGGCCGAATGGACGTGGTTAACACCGTAGAGTTCCCGCATTCGCTGGGCATACTCTATACCGCCGTGACACAGTACCTGGGGTTCCCGCGATACGGCGACGAGTACAAAGTCATGGGTCTGGCAGCCTTCGGCCAGCCGACATTCCTCGATGAGTTCCGGAGGATGGTGGGTACTCGGCCGAAGGGAACCTTCAAGCTGGACCTGGAGTACTTCCGGCACGCCTCCGAGGGCGTTCCGATGACCTGGGACGACTGCGAACCGCAGATCGGGCGCGCCTACTCGGACTATATGATCCGGCGCCTTGGGCCTGCCCGTCAGCCGGCCGACGAGCTGACCGACAGACATGAGAACATCGCTGCTTCCCTCCAAGCCGCACTAGAAGAGGTGTACTTCCACGTTCTCAACTACGCCCATGAGGTCACCGGCCAGAAGCGGCTAGCCCTAGCGGGCGGCGTCGCTTTCAATAGCGTCGCAAACGGGCAGATTTTCGACAGGACCCCCTTCGAGGATGTCTATATCCAGGCGGCGGCCGGCGACGCGGGCACCGGACTAGGCGCTGCCTACCACATCTATCACAAGGAGTCAGGTCACCCTCGCAGATTTGTGATGGACAACGCCTTCTGGGGACCAGGGTTCGAGGACTCGGAATTCACTCGGGTGCTTGAGGCTCAGGGTCTGGAATATGCCCGTCTGCCCGACGACCAGCTATACGAACACACTGCCGAAGCCGTCGCCGCGGGCAAGATCGTCGGCTGGTTCCAGGGCCGGATCGAGTGGGGCCCGCGAGCGTTGGGCAACAGGAGCATCATCGCCGACCCCCGCCGTGTAGACATGAAGGACATCTTGAACGCCCGCATCAAGCGCCGAGAACCTTTCCGGCCCTTCGCTCCCTCGATCCTGCTGGAGGCCGTCGACAGCTATTTCGAGAGGTCGTACCCCGACCCCTTCATGATCAAGGTCTATCCCATAAAGCCGGAGAAACGAGACGTGATTCCGGCCGTCACCCACGTAGACGGAACAGGCCGTCTCCAGACCGTGAGTAGAAAGGAAAACCCGCGCTACTGGTCGCTGATCAAGGAGTTTGAGCGCCAGACCGGCGTCCCCATACTACTGAACACCTCGTTCAACGAGAACGAGCCGATTGTCTGCACGCCGGAGCAGGCGGTCGAATGTTATCAGCGGACCAAGATGGACGTCCTGGTCCTGGGCAACTACCTGGTCGAGATCGGCCCATAGCGGTTGGACTTCTCCGCACACCTCTTATTGCACGGGGGCCTGTCGTAGAGACGCCCCGCTGGGGCGTCTCTACATTATTCTTGCTTGCTCAGGTCTTGACCGCCGCTCTAACGGCCTCTTGGAAGTAGGGCGCGACCCTCTTTAAGCCGTCTAAGCGACCTATCCTCGGCTCCCAGCCCAGGAGGCGACGCGCGAGGGAGATGTCGGGCCTGCGGGTTTTCGGATCGTCCACCGGAAGAGGGCTGAATGTTATTGAGCTAATGCTCCCGGTCGCACTTATGACTTCCTCCGCGATCTTTAGGACGGTGACCTCCTGGGGGTTGCCGATGTTCACGACCAGCGCGTCGTCTTCCGCTTCCTGGTCCTTACTTCGTCCGTGAGTCAGCAGCCGGAAGATACCCTCGACAGTGTCGTCCACATAGCATAGTGAGCGGGTCTGCGACCCGTCCCCATATACGGTAAGCGGCTCACCTCCTATGGCCTGGGTCATGAACGTGGGTACCGCTCGCCCATCGTCGACGCGCATCCGGGGCCCATAGGTGTTGAATATCCTTGCAATGCGCACGTCGAGTCCATGTGTATGATAGTACGCACTGGTCATAGCCTCGGCGAACCGTTTGGCCTCGTCATAGACACTGCGCGGCCCTATTGGGCTTACGTTTCCGGAGTAACTTTCCGGCTGAGGGTTCACCTCGGGGTCCCCGTAGACCTCTGAGCTAGACGCGAGCAGAAACGTGGCGTCATGCGCCTTGGCCAGTCCCAGCGCGTTATGCGTTCCCAGCGCTCCGACCTTCAGAGTGTGGATAGGGTGTCGCATGTAGGCTTTGGGGCTGGCTGGGCTGGCGAAGTGTAGAACGTAGTCGACGCGCGGGTCGGCCGGCCCGGTCGTAGACCCTGCCAGAAGATCACGCAGGTATATAGGCTCTGTCACGTCGTGGGACCGGAAGATGAAGTCGGGATGTTCCAGGAGATGGTCTACGTTCGTGGAGACACCCGTGATCAGGTTGTCTAGGCAGAGCACCTGGTGCCCCTCAGCCAGCAGGCGATCGCACAGATGAGAGCCCAGGAACCCTGACCCGCCTGTAATGAGTGTCCTGCGCTGTCTATCTTCTGCCAATCGCTATGGCCTTCCGATACTGTGGTACTCGAAGCCAAGAGTTCGGACCGAATCGGGGTCCAACATGTTGCGTCCGTCTACGATCAGGGGGACCGCCATACGGCCTCGGACATCCGCAAGGTCTACCTCGTGAAATTCGGGCCACTCGGTTAGCAGTAGTACAGCCTCCGCATCCTGGGCAGCCTCCTCAGGCCCGTCGCAGTAGGTCAGGCTCCCAGCATTTCCATCGGGGAAGTGGTGTTGAAACTCGTCCATTGCCTGCGGGTCGAAAACGCGTAGGATCGCGCCCTCCTCTAACAGGCCTCGGACTATTCCTAGACTTGGCGCCTCTCGCACGTCGTCGGTCCCCGGCTTGAATGCAACTCCCCAGATGGCCAAAGTCTTTCCGTTAATGACCCATAGCGACTTTCGAACCTCGGACAAGAAGCGTTCCACCCTACTCTTGTTGATGCGCTCCACCTCTCGCAATAGCGAGAAGTCCAGGCCATGCTGTGAGGCGATCCATGCAAAGGCCGGCAAGTCCTTCGGAAAGCAAGACCCGCCATACCCTATCCCAGCCTTAAGGTAGCTTGAGCCTATTCGCGGGTCCATACCTAGGCCCCGAGCGACATCGTCGATGTTGGCTCCGGCGGCCTCGCACAGATCGGCAACCATATTGACGAACGAGAGCTTCGTGGCGAGGAATGAGTTAGACGCATGTTTAATTATCTCGGCCGTGTTGATGTCGGTCGTTATCACCGACGACTCGACGGACCTGCCCGAGCGCTCCAGAAGTGGTCCGTAGATCTCCAGAAGCAGCTTGGCGGCACGGTCGCTCTCGACCCCTAGAACGATGCGGTCGGGATTCATGACGTCTTCGATCGCCATCCCCTCCCGAAGGAACTCTGGGTTGACAGCTACGTCGAAATCCGGACCGGAACCCGATGTATCTGCCCCGGAGTAGCGAAGCACGCTCCTTTTGAGCTGCTGGGCGGTCTGGACCGGTGTCGTACTTTTCTCAACGATCAGCTTGTAGCCATTAAGGTTGGAAGCGATCACCCTGGCCACAGCATCCAACTGCGAGAGGTCCGCCGATCCGTCTTCACGTTTGGGCGTTCCAACGCACACGAAAAGGACGGAAGCATCGCGCATAGCCGTGGACACGTCTGCCTCGACCACGAAGTTCCCAGTGTCGAGGTGTTTCCTGAGGAGTTCTTCGACGCCCGGCTCGCGATAGGGTACCTCGCCGCTAGCGATCAGCTCAGCCTTTGTCTGGTCGTCCTCAGCCCCAACAACGGGCCAACCCAACTCAGCAAGGCCGAGGGCGGTCGGCAGGCCCACGTGGCCAAGGCCCAACACCGCTATCTTCAACACACCCTCCTGAAGTGACGACTCGACAGCAGATTGCAGACGCGATTATGAACATTCTGGGGTTGAATGTCTGTAAGGAACAAGTACACCCGCCAGAGCGCGTCGTCTCTAGCCGAAGCGTAGGTGTCTCTCGCGACGCCAGCCCACGAGACGATCACACGCGGGCGGCGGCACGGGGCCCGAACCCGCGGATCCAACGTCCCCTGCCTCTCGTCCTACGCGGAGCGCGCCCCGGATAGAATGCCACCGGATCGTCACTAGCGGGCTGCAGGTCCTCCCAAGGGACGCGCGCCGGCACAAGCTGGCCCATGAAGTCCAGGAGCACTCGAACCTGCGACTGCGGTGACTTCGGCTCTTCGAGTACCTCGGCCAGGTTCTCCATCGAGCCCGCGGTAACGACTACCTTTTCTCCCCGCCGAAACCTCCTCCAGTATCCACCCTCACTCTTAATCGTCGCTAAACGGCGGACCAGTTCGGCCACGACCTCGTCTGGGACCTTTGGCGCAACCCCGTCAAACTGGACCCAACCTATCATGCCGGCTACATGATTGATGGGAGGTAGCCTGGAGGCGTCTTGATCTCGTCTAACGAAGAGGTATCCCGGGAAAAGCGGAATGTCCTTATAACCAAGCCTAGGGCGGGGCGTCTGAACACGCGGGAAGTACAGATCGTACCCATTCCGCTCGAGCGCGGCAGCGGCAACGTACTCAGACTGTGGCTTTGTACGAGCCAGGTGCCACGCGGACCCCTCTGAGGCCAGTTTCAAATCTGACTTCCCGTTGCTCTGCATCCCGACGCCGCCTCCTGTCGGTGTTTTAAGCCGATTCAGCCTCGCGCCCGCAGAAACTCCACAAGCTGCGATTCGGATGCGCCCGAAGCATACAGGTCCTCACGCGCGGCATCCCCGTGGTCCGAATCCGCCACGATTATCTTTGCGTACTCACCGGCGACCATAGATCCCATTTCCTGGACGGGCATCCCCAGGAAGCTCGGCCCCTGGGAGTTCGTCCCGAATACATCGATGTCATCGACACCGATTTCCCGGAGCGCCAAGTATGCAAGCTCAGCTAGCTCGGTGGTGCCGACGATGGCGACTCTTGATTCTTTGTTAAGCGGCAGATTGCTGAAGTCCTGACGCAAGATCTGGCGCACCCTGCGATAGTGGTGCATGAACCGGTCGATGTACACAAGGGTGAGTTGGACCTTGCGGGCCATACCCCTGGGCGTGACAACATAGACCCACCGCTTCCAGCTGAGGTGAGTGACCTTGATATAGCCCTTGGTGGCCAACCTCCGCACCAGTAGGTTGGCCACGCCGAGGGCGATGCCAAGCCGTCTCGCGAGCTGGCGCTGGCTCAGGTCTGGACTGCTATCGACCTCCTCAAGAAGCCGTAGCTCCCGGTAGGAGTTGTCCTCCAGACCTTTCGAGTGTTCATCAGAAGAACGCATGCGACAAATATATTGCTCATCGAAGCTGCTGTCAAGTACCTACACCTACGTCAAGGGCACGACGGACTGCGGTAGAAGCCGCCCACGCTCATTGCCAAGTACGTGGGGCTTCGGACCCCGTGTGTATAATTGGAGTTGGACATCCTGACTGTGTTTGTAGCGGAAAGTAAGCGGTAGGAAGGGTGATGCGAGGCTTTACGGCGACGCTAAGAGGACAAGTACCGATGGCCCGGCGGGCAGCGGCGGTCTGGCTCTCTCTACTTCTCGTGGGGACGGTCGCCATCGGTGCCACCGCATGGCGCTTCAGCGTCGATTTTCTTCCGTTAGCGCTTGACGCCGAGACCAGAGTGATGGAGTTTCGCGCGCTGTCGGCCGGGGACCTCCTCGCAGGCGACGGCGAGTCGCTGGGCCAGGTGCGGACGAACGTCGACCAGCTTGAACTGGAACTCAGGCCAGCGGCACAAGGTGCGGACTGGCTGGCGCGATTCTCCCCTGCCATCGGGTGGGTGCCGGGGCTGGGCCACGAAGCCGTCGCCTGGGTCGCGCAGGTGGATAGACTCCACGAAGACGTCAAGTCGGCGGCCGACCTGTTAGACGCCTCTAGCCGACTCCTAGATCTCTACACGCACAGCCAGAGCGCGTTGGTAAGCCCCCGGGTGGGTCAGCCGGCTTCCGACATCAGTGCCGAGGCCCGCGACCTCGAGACATCGTTCAATACGTCGTTCGCGCGTGTCACAGAAATAACGAACGAGGGTCGGAGACACGCGACCACCATCAAGCTTGGCCCAGCGTCGGATGCGATTGCCCTCCTGCGAGACGCCGAGGAGCGCATGCTATCGGCTTCCAGGACCGGTCAGCAGACCTCGGGGCTCTTGGCGGACCTGGTGCAGCTAGCTGACAGTCTGCGGCCGGTGCTCGGCCAATTCACAACGGACGGACTCGATACCGAGCCTCTGACAGTAGAAGAGCTAAAAGCGAAGCTGGTTGAGGTCGACGAGCGCCTACAGTTCGCCGTGGTCAAGTCCAGAGGGCTGGCCAAGCAGCTCGCGGATGGACAACAGAGCGGACCACTGCAACAGCGGTTGGACCTCCTGGAAGACGTCCTCGGGGTGTTGCTCATCATCAACAGGGCGACGATGGTCGGAATTCGGTCATTGGAACCTGTGCTCGAGCAGCCGGGCGACCCAACCGAGGGCCTGCTGGGTAGTGATGAAAGACTCGTCAGCACCCTCAAAGGGCTGGCGGACCACACTGAGGAGATAGGCGAGGCGCTTGTGCTCGTCGAAGATGCCCAACGGACCCTCGCAGAGCTGGAATCGAACGTCTCCCACGCACGGCAGCTATCCGGGCTGGACGACCTTGTCGCCGCCGTAAGACTGATCGGCAATGGACTCAGGCTGGTCAAAGACATCGCACGTATCGGGGCAGCGCTTGTAGGCGCCGATTCTCCACGACGATATCTCGTCTTGGGCCAGTCGGCCGACGAGCTACGGGCGACGGGAGGGTACGTGTCAGCCATCTGGCTAGTCACATTCCAACACGGTGGCGTAGCGGATGTGCAATACCATGATGCGGTGCGGGTAGACGACTGGGAACGACTTGAACTGTATCCTCATGCACCGTCGGCGCTCAAGGAGCATATGAATGCCCAGGTCTGGCTGCTTAGAGACGTTTCTTGGGAGCCCGATTTCCCGACAGCGGCGCGTACCGCGGCGGACATGTACAGGATCGGACAAAGGCAGGACGTCGACGGCGTCGTCGCAATCAATCAGTGGACGCTCCTGGCCTTCGTTCAGGGCTTGGGGAGCATTCCATCTCCCGACGGTGGAACGCCTATCACTCATCGGAACCTTTTCCCCAAGCTGGAAGAGGGGTCGAACGAACATGGTAGGGCGTACATGGACCTGGCTCTACAAGGAATCCTGGAACGCCTCAACCAGGCGGTATCCCTTTCAACCCTATTGAAACTCGCCTCAGCGCTCGATGGGGTCCTTCGTGAGCGTGAACTGCTACTGTCCATGGACGATCCGGAGACGCAAGCGACAATTGCTGAGAGAGTCTAGGGTGGCCGGCTCAGAGATGACCCGACCGACTATCTCTACGTGGTCGACTCCAACGTCGGGTGGAGCAAAGCCGATCGGAACATCGAGCGCAAGATCGGGTATCAGGTCGACTTGCGCAAAGAGCCAGGTCCCAGAGTCAAACTCACCCTGGGGTATAATAATCACGGTGGTCCCGGAGCTTCAGGCTGTGAACCTCAATGGCTCAATAGGGGGACAAACTATAGCGACCTGAAAAACGCATGTTATTGGAATCTTTGGAAGGTCTTTGTTCCCCAAGGGGCAAGGTTACTCAGCAACACACCGATGACCCTGCCTGAGTACAGCGTCTCGGCTGAAGTCGGGATAGGACACCCCGGAGAGGATACTGTCGAGGTCTCGTCTAGCTACAACAGGACAGTGATTTCGGGCCTGTTCGCACTTGGTGCCGGGGGTGCGAACAACGTCGATCTCGTTTACGACCTGCCGGCCGAGGTCCTGAGGCGTGACGGCGACGAAATCCATTACCAGTTGCTAATACAGAAACAGCCTGGCACTCGTTATAGGGACGTCTCGATAGAGTTGATTCCTCCAAACGGCTACCGTCTGTCGTCAAGCTCCGCGGAGCCGACGGCTATTGCGGATTTCAGCGCATGATTCTCCTTCCGGGCCGATCAAGATACCGTGCTGACCGCTAGGTTCAGCAAGGGAGACGATGACCAGCGCTAACGCCGGCACCAGACGGTTTTCGGGCTATGTCGCGGTCGTTGCAGGCGTCGTTCTTGCTATAACGGCCGCGTGCTCCAGAGGTGCACCCGTCGATACGGTCCCTGTCACGAGCGAAGTGCCGAAAACGTCCACCAGGACCATGGTCGCGACCGCCTCAGTCCTGATCAAGGAGAGCCCGGAGCTGCCCACACCACCAGTAGAGGCCTTGCGAATATCTCCGAACTCTGTGGTAGCCGACCCTGGGGAGACTGTCCAGCTTTCGGTCGAAGCCTTTGGTCCCCAAGGCCGCCCGCTGTCTAACGTTGAGTTCGTATGGACCGTGGTTGACGCGCGCGCAGGCTATATCGACGGTGACGGCATGCTTCAGATCGGGACCAGGCCCGGTGTATTCGAAGACACTATCTCGGTGACGGGAATTCAGAACACCCCCAACGGGATCGGATACGTCAACGCCCTTGCTTCTATTACCGTGGTCGGCGACCCTCAGACGCCCAGACTGGCCAGCGTTGTGTTCATCCCGCAGACACCCACACTCCTCGAGCAGCAGATAGTCCGCCTACATGCCGTAGGCTTTGACGACAGTGGGCTCGTAATCCCTGGGGTCAGTTTCGTTTGGGAGGTAAACGACCCGACCTTAGCCCGAATCCACCGAAGGACACCGATGGACGGCGTGAGGAAAGCGGAAGGGGGGTGAGGGAGCTACAGGGGAAATAGCCTGGGTTCCATTTGGGGTAGGGAGGTCGGCGGACGGTCTTCATCGCCGCACAGGGGCCCCTATGGCCGTCTGCGGGAGCTGCGATGCGCGGGATGGCGAGAGAATACGCAGCAGGGAACTCTCTCGGACCGGGCTGGCACGAGTCTGCGGGGATCTTCGGTTGTCCGGTGGGTGGGTCGGTCGCCGACGGTGCCGTCAGGCCGGGAGTGGAATGGCTCGCAGCCGGGCCAAGGCACGGCTGAACTTCTCAGCCCAAGGCCAGCGATCCGGAAGATGCAGGGTCAACCGGCGTGCCGAGCGGGTGAGCCGTCCGGCCAGGGAGAAGAACCGCCGCCGGAGGGTCTTGGTGGTGGCTATCCGCTCTCCCAGACCGATCCGCGCCGTCCAGCGGGCCAGGTTGTGGGCCATCGTCTGGACGGCCAGCCAGGCGCCGTTGGCGGCGAAGCGGCCCGAGGGGAGATGGTTCAGCCCGACGCCGTACTTGAGGTCGCGTATGGCATTCTCGATCTCGGCGTGGCGGCGATGGTCAGCCTCCAGTTCGAGCAACTCCCCGTCCCGGTCGGTGATGAAGCCATGATAGCTGTATTTGGCGAAGAGGGCCAGTTGGGAACCGGGCGTCGGCTTCACCCGCCGGACGATGAGCCGTACCGGCGCGGCGTCCGCCTCGGCCTGGAAGGGGGTGCAGGTGGTCTCGGCCACATCGGCGGCACCGTCCATCCAGTAAGGAATCGGCGTCCAGGCATCTTCGGGTATCGCCTCGATGAGATTGTGCAGGCTTTTGTGCTGGCGGATGGTGATGGAGAAGCGGACATCCATCTTGCGGCAGACGGATACCACGCCATGAGTGTAGAACCCGCTGTCGGCCCGTAGCGTGAGTCGTCCGTCGGCCCCGGCGTAGCGCACCCGTCCCACCGTCTCCCGCAGGAAGTGGGCGGCGCCGCGGGCGGTGTTGGCCCGGCCCTCGCGCAGCCGGGACATCAGCACGTCTCCGGTGCCGGCGGCGATGGCCGGCAGCGGGTGGTAGCCCCGCTTGCCGGTATAGCCGTGGTGGCGGGCGCCCTCCTTGGCCAGTCCGTAGGTCTCGCAGATGGTGGAGTCCAGGTCAATGGTCAGGGGCCCGTCGCCGGGTCCCGCCCCGGCCTGCCAAGCCCGGGCCAGCAACTCGCGGCTCACCCGGTCGAGTTGACGGACGTGGCCCCACCGGAAGCTGCGCAGGAAGGTGCCCAGGGTGGATGGCGCCTTGACCGTGCCGCCCAGGGTGCAGGCCGTCCCCCCGGTGCGCAACACATCGGCGTCGTCAATGCAGTCGCCCCCAGCCAGCGCAGACGCCACCAGCGTCATCATCTTGTCGCTCGTGTTCGCCCGCCCCGGGGCATCGCCCAGGTCGAGGCGCTGCCGGACGAGTTCGGGCAGGCCGAGGTGCCGCGCCAGGGTGGCCGGAAGGAGCAGCCCGGCATTGGCCACCAAGCGGCGGTCGTCGAAGGTGATTTGGATCCGGTCGGGGTGGTTGCGTGACAGCATCTACTGGGTGCTCCTTTTCCGGGGCCGTTTTTTTGCTACAAAACCATTATCCCAGAAACACAGGAGCACCTTCTTGCCGCCTCAGGACGCTAACCCGACGCCCTCCTTCGGTGGATTCGGGCTTAGGCAGAATAAACGAGATCGGATACCTGACTGTCGAGGGACACGAGGGAGACTATGAGGGAGCGGTAAGCGTAGTCGGCATATGGGAGGGCTATAGGGCCTCCGCCCAGACCGACGTAAGGGTAGTAGCAACTAACAACTCGGCGGACCTTCTAAACGTCCACGCGCTTCCGCAGAGATTCTTCCTCGGGCCGGGCGACCGACTGCATCTGAGTGCGGTCGCGTTGAACGGATTGGGAGAGCTAGTAGCCGGCACCCAGCTGCGATGGGCTATGGAGGACCCCCGCGCCGGGTCGATCGACGGCAACGGTAACTTCATCGCTGGAAACGCGTCAGGAATCTTTACCGAGGCAGTCAAGGTGGAGGCTGTCGTCCCCGGCGAAAGCGGATTCGCGCACGCGGTGGACTTCGCCTCTGTCGTAATACGCGAAGATCGGTCGTCCGGGCGCCTCAACGCGGTAACGGTCGCGCCTCAGACGATTGTGTTAGCTCCAGCCGGGCGGGCGACGGTTATTGTCAGCGCGGTCGACCAGTCAGGCAAGCCTGCCGATGACGTCGACATCTCGTGGGAAGTGTTGAGTGAGCACGCAGGCGAGGTCAGTGCCCTCGGGAGCTTCAAGGCGGGAACCGCTGCAGGCCGCTACAAAGAGGCGTTGCGCGTCAACGTTGAGCAGCAAGATGGCGACGAGGTCACGACTATGTCTAGGACCGTCGACGTGGTCATCACCGGAACTTTGTCTAGGACTGACGTACAACCGACCTTAGCAGTCATCGCTCCCGGCAGGACCATCCATTTCTCCATGACAGGATTCGACGAAAACGGGGTTGCGCTGCCTGGCTTGGTGGCCGTCTGGAAGGTGCAGGATGAGACCACCGGGACAATCGATGCGTTTGGCAACTTCACGGCCGGCGGGTCGCCCGGCATGTACGAAGATGTCATCCAGGTCAGGGTCGTCCAGACTTTGCCCGAAGGTCGCTGACCCCGCTATCCGGCCCTTGCTCTCGTGCGCCCTTGAGAAGCCATCCAATGCTGGAGCACACGCGTCCCTTGGTCACACTCAACAATTGCCGAGGCAGGCTTCGAGCAACAGCTCTGGTTACGTTGGTCGTGCTGGTCACCGCATGCTCTGCGAGCGAGCCCTCGATCTCCGACACGCCGACTCCGACAGCGGAAACCCGGGAAGCCCCGAGTTTGACCTCGGCCATCGTCGTTGGCGTGACAGACGGGGTGACTATAGATGTCCAGGTCGACGAGCGAGTCCTCCAAGTCCGATATCTCGGCGTCGAGGTACCAGAGACTGACTCCCTCTCGGGAGATGGCCCTCCTTTGTACGAACGGGCGCTGCAATTCAACCGTTTCCTGGTTGAGGGCCGAACGGTAGACCTGGAGAGGGGCAACGTTGAGTCCGACGCCTCGGGGCGCCTGCTCAGATACGTCTATGTCGATGGCGAGATGGTAAACATGGCGCTGCTTACCAACGGCTACGCGACTGTGACAAGTTTGATTCTCTCGTAAAAAGTCTGTGCAAGTCGAATTAGAACAACCGTACCCTTGCCTGGGTACAATATACAGTCTCTGTTCCGTGTCCTACCCCAACATACGGTAGCGCGCAGATGTGCTAAATCGCTGGAACTTCCTCAAAACGGGTTTTTACGAGGGAATCAAGTTTCCCTCCTGACTTCAAGCACAGCACCTCTTTCGCCATCGCGGAGGAAGGCGCCAGAAGAGAGGGTCGCGGATACTGGAGTCCGCCCGAGGACGGCAATGGGCGTGATCCCGCGACAGCGGAGCCGTTCTCAGGCGGCACACTGCCGGCCCCGCCTAACGCCGAAGCCGTCTGCGAATATTCAGGGACCTCGGTGCCAGTCATCAAGGGGAACGTCGAATCACAGACCGGGAACCGTCTGTTTCATGTACCAGGAGACCTGCTCTACTCGACAACCGTGGTCTCGGAGGCCGACGGAGACACGTGGTTCTGTACGGAAGAGCAGGCAGTGGCGACCGGCTGGACGAAGTCGAAGCACTAGATCACCAAATAGGACGCTCTTCAGGAAACTCGAAAGGGCAGGTTTGAAACCTGCCCCTACAGTCCTGCTACGTATCGTGCCTATTCCTAAAGCCCCTGCCTATGCACCATATTCGGCCTGCCTGCCGCCCAGGGGAACGACAGTGTTAACCCGGGTACTCGTGCCGATCGTAGTTGTCTTGGAGCCTTACGATGTCGTCCTCGCCCAGATACGTACCCGACTGCACCTCGATGATTTCCAGCGGGACGTCCCCCGGGTTTTCCAACCTGTGTTTGGTACCCTCGGGCACGTATGTTGACTGGTTCTCGGCGAGCGTGTACACCTCTTCGCCTCTGGTGACTTTGGCTGTGCCCTTGACCACGACCCAATGCTCTGCACGGTGACTATGGAACTGAAGTGACAGAGCAGCACCCGGATTCACAGTCAGCCTTTTCACCTGGAACCCCTCTCCATTGTCCACGATCTCATAAGCTCCCCATGGCCGGTGGACCTTGCGGTGGCTCTCCTGCTCGGTCCGACCGTCCGCCTTCAGTGATCCAACGATCTCCTTGACGTCCTGAACGCGGTCTTTCCGGGCTACGAGCACTGCGTCCCCGGTCTCTACAACAACCACGTCCTCCAGTCCAATCGTCGCAAGAAGTCGGTGCTGGGCGATCAGCAGTGCGTTCTTCGTGGACTGGGCATAAACGTCGCCTTGTATGACGTTGCCGTCTGCGTCACGGTCCCACTCTTCCCATAGGGTTGACCACGCCCCGACATCGGACCATTCGGTATCCAACGGCACCACGACGCAGCCAGCGAATCCGGCAGGGGCACGACCGCCAACAGAGCGGTCGTGGACCACACCCGAAGCTGGTTCCATGACCGCGTAGTCAATGGAGTCGGCTGGGCAAGCGGTGAAGTCGGCCTCTCTAGGCCGGTAAAAGTCCCCGTCCGTGCGGCCTTTCGAGTTGGCCGCCCGGCAGGCCTTCGCGATGTCCGGTCTGTGACGCTCCAGCTCTGACAACCACACCGAGGAGCGCATCATGAAAATTCCGGGGTTCCAGAGGTAGTCTCCGGCGTCCAGGTGCGCCGTGGCCGTCTCAAGGTCCGGCTTTTCCGCGAACGCTGACACCCTGTACACGGGCAGGTTGGCCGTCATTTCACGGCCTCCCCCAACATCGAGCTGCTCCCCCTGTCGGATGTATCCGTATCCTGTCTCAGGACCCGTAGGAACGACACCGAACGTCACTATGTGGCCGCTCTCCGCGAGTGGGATGCCCTGCTGTACCACGCCCTGAAACACACTCGCGTCCCCGATCAGGTTGTCAGCGTGCATCTCCAACATCACAGGGTCTTCGCCAGAGGCCACAGCCATCTCTGCAAGCCTGAGAACCGCTAGTGTTAGAGCGGGAGCCGTATTGCGACCGACCGGTTCGACGACCACCGTTAGCGGTCGCTTCCCGATCTCGCGCATCTGCTCCGTTACCAAGAACCGGTGGACTTCATTGCACACTACCAACGGGGGAGCCACACCCTCCAGTCCGTCAAGCCGGCTGAGCGTTTCCTGGAACATGGTCCGTTCGCCCATTAGCGGGAGGAACTGTTTCGGGAAGTGCTCGCGTGACAGCGGCCAAAGGCGCGTGCCCGAGCCCCCGGCGAGAATGACGGGATACAAGGTCATCTATCGGCCTCCGAAGACCCCTGCCTCTCGATTGCCTGGTCTATCTGCCTCTCGAGCCCGGCGAAGTGCGGGGCCGCCGTCGGGCTCTTTTCGAGGTATGCGTCGATCTCCCTTTGGGCAGCCTCAAAGTCTTGCTCCAGCACATGCTGCCTCACAACCATTTGGACGACCTCTATCCGCTCGGGTGCCAGCCGAGCGGCCACTTCCACGAGCTCTCCCGCCCGCTCCAGGAGGGAAGGGTCGGCTGGGGCAGCCCTCTGGTAGAGGGCTGCCAATGGGAGGTAGATACGCCATTCCTCGGGCTCACCCCGGCGGGCGTTCTCGCCCTCCCGGGCAGCAGCGGCCAAGCCCGCCTCTGCATCTTGCGCACTCAGCCTGCCCCATTCCCCAGTAAGCTGGTTGAACATGATGATACGGAGATAGTTCGCGAGCGCTGGGAAGGCCCCGATAGCCTCGTCGAAAATCTCCCGCTTTTCCTGTGCCGAGGCCGAAGGGTTGAGACTCCCCAGCACCGTCGATGCGCCACGGTAAGGGCCATAGTTCGCGAAGTAGACCGCAAGTGAAACGACGACTCCAACCACAACGAGGGCGCCTACGGTAGACGCGTCCGATCTGAGTACTCTTGAGTGCCAGAGTCCGGTCCCGTCGTCCGCCGGCTCCGCATCTTCTCGGTCCTTGTCTGCTCCGTCTCGTGCCCTGCGACTAATATCGACGTAGACGACGAACCCCAAAAGCACATAGAACTGCCCAACCGTTCCAGGCGTGTCAAACAAGAACAGGTTCTGGACAAAGTAGCCCGTGAGAGCCGCTCCGGCGGCGAGGGTAAAGAACTGGTCTTGCAGGCCCTGCCTCCTAACCGTGCGGGCTACGATCCACAACATATACAGCCAGACGGCCATGTAGCCGGCGAAGCCGAGGATACCTTTTGTCGTCAGCTCCTCGATGAGCTTGTTGTGGGCCTGGTCGAACGAGGTCACGCCGGCGGCAATGATCTCAGCCGTGACGTGTCGGTCGTAGGCGATGGTGAAGTTCTCGGGCCCCCAACCCAGGATAGGCCGGGCGGCGAATCCCTCGAGACCTACCAGAGCCGAGTCGATACGACCCATCAAGCTGGCATCGTCAATTCCAGTATTCGCGAGCCTGAGTAGCATTACGTTGGACTCAGCTATTTTTTCGAAGGCCGTGGTGGTGCGGACCGAGAGAAATAGCAGCGTCAGGCCCAACACAGTGCCAATAAGTACGAAGGAGGCAAGCCTCAGGCGCCTATCCAGTCCCCACAGCAGATATCCAGCTGCGAATGCCATCAACCCGCCCGCTAGGCCGACGACGGCACCCCTGGTACCGCTCATGAATAGTATGGCGCCCCCAAGTACAACTGCTGTCATCCAAAAAACACGCCACCATGAGAGCCTCTGGCGCTCGGAGATCAGGTAGCTCGTTCCAAAAGCCGCCAATATGGTTACTAGACTTATGAAGGCGACGCGAGTGAGCTCCGAGCCGGCGCCTACTAGAAACAGCGTGACGGCACTTAGCAGGATGACTATCACCCAACTGGCCCCCCACCAGAATTCCGAAAAGACTATTTCCGGACCGGCCTCTCGGCGCCTCGTCCGCTTCCGACGTCGCTGCCGCCGAGGCGCGGGTGGCCGTGAAACCGGACGCAGGTACGAGTGGCCCAGGAAGCCAAGCGCGATAATGATGTTGACCAGCATGTACGCTCCTACGTACGTGGGGTTGCCGAGGGTGATGTCCAGTCGCGGCGTCGCCTTAAGGAAGTCCAGGACACCGACCTCGAAGTGCTGGCTAAGGCCCAACAGGCCCAATAGGATACTCGCAAAGAGGTTGAGGCTCAACAGCCACCGCCAGTCGCCCCAACTCCTAAAGACCGATGTCAAGACCCAGATGAACAGGAACCAATGGGCGGTGTCGACGAACCCCTGCATTCGCTCATAAGTGGACCAGAGGCTGCGCTGCGGACTGACACCGGCGACCGAGGCCAGCAGCACGATGAAAACGTACGCCGCAAATATCGCCAGCATCCAAGACCGAGGGAGGCGAGACGAGGGGTCTCTGAGAGCCAACACGACCCACAAGCCAAACGCTATCTCGATGAGAGTTCGAACGTACAGCGCTTTGCCCACGATGAAAGGAAAAAACGTATTCGGTAGCGGGGGCGCCATCACGATAAGAGGCGCCAAGAGGACGAGGGCCAACACCACTTTGATGGTGATCAACAGGACCCTATCCATCTCGCTCGAAGCCGTGGCAGAGTTCATAGAGATTCCCACGTCCTGCGGTACTGGTCCGTGAGTTTAAACGATTCTAGACGACATACCTTACTGTCTACCATCTCTATAGTTGTGCTTTCATCCAGGCCAGTGTATCGCGCAGCCCGCGGTCAAGCGGGGTCTTCGGGGTCCAACCTAGCTCGCGCTTCGCTTTGGAGTTAGCCAGGACGACGTGCTTGATGTCGCCAGGCCGCTCCGGCTCGTGCTTCGGCGGTAGTGAGTAACCGGCCTTGCTGGCCATTACGCGGAACAGCTCGTTGACAGACGTTGCGACCCCTGAGCCGATGTTCACCGTGACAGGCTTGGAGGCCTCTTGGGCGAGCTCGTGAGCCCGGGCTACGTCGGGGGCATATACGAAGTCTCGTGTCTGCTCACCGTCTCCAAACACTATTGCCTCTTCCCCGTGCAACATTCGCCCGGCAAATATCGCGACTACCCCGGCTTCCCCTTCGGGGTCCTGCCGGGATCCGTACACGTTCGCAAGCCGCAAGACCTTGAGTTGCATCGACGCGGGAAGTAGGATTCGCAGGTAGGACTCCAACGTCCATTTGCTCAGCCCGTAGGCGCTGATAGGCCGTATCGGGTGGTCCTCATCGCACGGCAGATAGTCCGGATCGCCGTAGAGCGCGCCCCCGGTCGTGATATAGATGAACTGGGCACATTGAGACCTTATGGCCGCCTGACAAACGTTGATTCCGCCAATGATGTTGGTCGAAGCGTCCAGAACTGGCTGCGCCATCGATGTGGGTACTAAGGCCTGAGCGGCGCAATGCGTCACTACATCGGGACGAAAAGACGAGACGAAGTCCACCAGTGGGCTGTCACTTATGTCAAGCTCCTCCACCCGCACCTCGCTCGGCAGGTTAGCCTGCCTGCCCGTAGACATATCGTCGACAACGAGCACATCGTCGCCGCGGGCCACCAGCCGGTCGACGATGTGAGAACCGACGAACCCCGCCCCACCGGTCACGAGTACTCGCATTGCTCCTCCTTCAACAGCAACTCATCACATAATCAATACGATACAATCGAAGCGGCTCGACAAGTATATGTGCCTGCGGCCCTCGAATCAACGACACCGCAGGCAGTCGTTGCGCATGCGACTACGATTCAATAACATGGTCTGACCCTGTACGAGGTGGGCGGTGAAGGATCAGAAGGACCTGATCAGAGAGATGAAAGCCGTCGTCGGCGACATGTACGTCGTCCACGAACCAGAGGACCTGATCGTGTTCGAGCAAGACGGGTCTGTGGACAGAGGAATGCCGCTGGCGGTAGTCTTACCCGGCTCCTCCGAGGAGGTATCGGAGGTCGTCAGGGCCGCCCATTTGCGTGACCTACCGATCGTCGCCAGGGGCGCGGGGACGGGTCTCAGCGGCGGCGCGATCGCTGAACGTGGCGGTATCGTGATCGCGCTAACCCGCATGACGAGTATCCTGGAAATCGATCCCGAGAACAGACTCGCCGTCGTAGAGCCAGGCGTCGTAAACATCGACCTCACCCACGAGGCCGACAAGCACGGCCTCTACTTCGCGCCGGACCCGTCGAGCCAGAAGGTCTGCACGATTGGCGGGAACGTCGCCGAGAACTCGGGCGGGCCGCACTGCTTGGCCTACGGAGTGACGACCAACCACGTGCTCGGCATGGAGGTCGTGCTGGCGGACGGGTCGACGCAGTGGTTTGGAGGCAGGACGCAAGAGTACGCTGGCTACGACCTTCGCGGCATCCTGATCGGCTCCGAAGGCACGCTTGGCATAGCGACCAAGGTCGTAGTGCGACTCCTCCGGCAGCCGGAGGCCGTGAAGACACTTCTGGCAGTCTTCGGACGCCTTGACCAGGCCAGTGCTGCCGTGTCCGGAATAATTGCAGCCGGTATCGTTCCCGCCGCTTTGGAGATGATGGACCAGCTATGTATTGAGGCCGTCGAGCCTGCCGTCAACGCAGGTTATCCTTCAGGGGCGGGCGCTGTCCTGCTGGTCGAGGTCGACGGTCTCGAGGAGGCGGTCGAGGAGGAGGCCTCAGAGATCGAACGCATCTGCGAAGGGTACGAACCCCTGGAGATAAGGACTGCTGCCGACGCGGACGAGAGAGAGCGTCTGTGGGCGGGTCGAAAGGGAGTGCTGGGAGCGCTCGGGCGGCTGGCGCCTAACTACTACCTGGTCGATGGCACGATTCCCAGGACCAAGCTGATGGAGGTCCTTACCAAGATCACAGATATCTCCGATAAGTTCGGCCTGCCCATCGCGAACCTGCTCCACGCGGGTGATGGCAACCTCCACCCCTCCGTCCTCTTCGACGAGCGCAAGCCTGACGAGACGCGGCGTGCCCTGGAGGCTGGAGGCGAGATCCTGAGGCTATGTGTCGAGTCGGGGGGCGTGCTGTCTGGGGAGCACGGGATCGGCCTGGAGAAACAGGAGTACATGCCTCTGATGTTCACCGACGACGACATGGAGGCGATGGCCAGGCTGCTCCCTGCCTTTGGCACGGGCAGCAGGCTCAACCCAGGCAAGATATTTCCGACCGGCTCGGCCCAAGCGCAGGTCCGGCACTCGATCGCGGTCGCAAACACCGGCGCGGGCGCCTACATATAGGCGTCCGTGATGAACAATCAACTGGACACAAGAGAGGCAGTGAAGCAGCGGATAGAGACGCTCCGTCGCCAAGGGGTCTGCTATCAGTGCCGCGATCTGGCCAACGGCGACGTCTTCGGTGAGCAGGTGACTGTCGTTGAGGATGACCGCTTCAAGGTACTGCTGGACTCCTACCCACGGATGCCCGGCCATACGATCGTGGTCCTCAAGCGACACCGTGAGGACATCTCAGAGATGGCGGTCGATGAGACCGCAGCGCTCTTCCAGCTCTGCGTGCGAGTGGTCAACGCCATCAAAGAGGGGCTGATGGCTGAGAAGGTCTACCTGAACACCATGTGTGACGGGGGCATCAACCATTTGCATGTTCAGCTATTTCCCAGGTACGCCGGCGATCCGATCGGCTCGAAGCGATTTGTCAGCCCGCGTCGCCCCCTGAACGACGGCGAAGCCACGGCGAGCCGGATTCGTGTCGCGCTCCGAGACTTGAAAGCCATCCCATGACTCCGGCCACTACAGGCGGGTTGACAGACACCGGAGCCAGGGTCTCCACAGGTGATGACACTGCCGGCCATGAGGTCGAGGGCGTGCGTCCTCAGGCTGTGGCATACCCGGAGGACCTTTCGCAACTGGGCCAGGTGCTGCAAGCAGCTAGCCAGAGCGATCTGGCCCTGACGCCATGGGGAGGTGGAACTCAGACATCCCTCGGCAACGCCCTTGAACGCCTGGACGCGGTGGTGGATCTGTCCCGCTTGGACCGCATCGTCGGACACAACCCGGCCGACCTGACGGCGACCGTCCAGGCGGGTATCACGGTCAGCAAGCTCCAGGAGGTCCTCCACGAGCATGGGCAGTTTCTGGCGCTCGACCCTCCCCTGCCCGACCGAGCGACGGTCGGCGGGTCGCTGGCGACGGCCGTAAGTGGACCGGTGAAGTGGCAGTACGGCAGCCCCAGGGACACGGTCATCGGGATGAAGGTGGCCCAGGCCGATGGCAAGCTCACGAAGAGCGGCGGCCAGGTGGTCAAGAACGTCAGCGGGTATGACATATCTCGGCTGCACGTCGGCGGACTGGGCACGCTCGGCATTATCGCCGAGGTCTCACTCAAATTGACCCCGTTGCCGGTTGCTCAGAAGACGATATTGGCGGCGTTCAGCACGACCCGCCAGTGCCTAGAGGCAGGCCTAGGTATCTTCCAAAGCGGCATCGTTCCCCTGGCGCTGACGGCATTCGACGGCAGGGCCAACGGCCGAATGGAGGCCGTAGACTTGAGTGTCGGCTGCCTTCTCGCCGTCCGACTTGGGGGCCGACCTCTCTACCTCGACCGCCAGGGGCGGGAATGCGAAACGATATGCAAGCAGCACGGCTCATCGACGGTCGAAGCACTTGCCGAGGAAGACGCGGGAAGAGTCTGGCGGCGACTGGCCGATTTCGGATGGGACGGCGATACGACGCCGGTGATTGGGGCCCGCATCCTGGTCCCGCCGTCTGCGGTCAAGGAGGTAGTCGAGTTCGTCGAGAAGGCCGACCACACGGCTCGGCTCGAGCCTGCTATCGTCTCCCATCCGGCCCACGGCACGGTGTTGGTGGGCTGGTTCGCCGGTGGTGAGTCACCGACCGCGGACGGGGCGACCGGCATGCTGCGCCTCACCCGCGAGGCCGTTCATCGGTCAGGTGGAAAGATGGTCATCGAGCGGTGCCCGCCCGAGGTCAAGTCAGGCTTCGACGTGTGGGACGACGTTGGAGAGTCGATATCCATAATGCGACGTCTCAAGGAGCAGTACGACCCAAAGCGGATCGTGAACCCGGGCCGCTTCGTGGGAGGTATCTGATGGCAGTGCCCGCCCCTACTGCACCCAAAGGCCTGTTTTCAGGTCCGGACGCGCCCACCGAAAAGGACCTGTACAAGTGTGTGCACTGCGGGTTCTGCCTTCAGGCCTGTCCGACATACCTGGAAACAGGGCTGGAGACCGAGTCGCCGAGGGGCAGGATCGCCCTAATGAAGGCGGTCAACGAGGGCCGCATAGGAATGACGCCCGCCGTCTTCAAGCACTGGGACCGGTGTATCCAGTGTCGCTCCTGTGAGCCGGTCTGCCCGTCGGGGGTCCCCTACGGAAAGCTGATAGAGGCCACCAACGCCCAGGTCGAGCGACGCCGGAAGCCGGGACTGCTGCACAGGCTGCTGGCCTGGTTCTTGCTTAAGAAGGTCGTCCCCAATCAGAGCAGACTCAGGCTGCTTGTGAGCGGCCTTGGGATCTACCAACGCTCGGGTCTTCAGTATGCTGTCAGACGGTCGGGAATTTTGAGGCTGATCTCTCGTCGACTAGCATCTCTGGAGAGTGCCTCTCCTTCGATTCCAGAAACCTACTTCTGGGCGTACGGGCAAGTAATCTCGCCGGCCGGCGCTCGGCGGGCGCGTGTCGCGCTCCTGTCCGGGTGCATCATGCCGCTGGTGAATGGGATCGAAATGGAGGCCGTGACTCGGGTACTCGCTCGCAACGGCTGCGAGGTGGTCGTGCCAAAGGCGCAGGGCTGCTGCGGTGCCATCCACTCGCACTCCGGTGACCTGGACGTTGCGCGCGACCTGGCAAGGCGCAATATCGACGCATTCCTGGAGAGCGACGTGGGCGCCGTCGTAGTAGCCTCGGCCGGCTGCGGGGTGCGCATGAAGGAGTATGGCGAGCTCCTGAGGAACGACACGGACTATCATGACAAAGCCGTGAAGCTCAGCGCGATGGTCAAAGACATCCACGAGTTCCTGGTGGAGCTGCCATTCACCCCGCCTCGTGGCCACCTCGGCTACCGCGTAACCTATCAGGATCCGTGCCACCTGGCGCAGGCACAACGCATTACGGAGGCGCCCCGGGCCCTGCTTCGCTCCATACCGGGCGTCGAGTTCGTGGAGATGGACAACTCGTCCAGCTGCTGTGGTGCGGGCGGGATATACAGCATCACTCAGAGGGAGCTCTCGCTTAAGATGCTGGACACAAAGATGCGGGCTGTGGTCGACACCTGTGCATGGGTGGTCGCGACCGCAAACCCCGGATGCTACATACAACTGCTGCAAGGGGCCCAGCAGGCATCGCTACCCATCCGGGTGCGCTACGTCACGGACCTGCTGGACGAGGCCTACCGGGCTGAATGATGACGCCGAAGGAGGAACTCGAAGGTATCGAGCAAGATCGATCGACTCACCAAGTCGTCGCTGGTTTGATAAGGCGCGATGACGAGTTTCTACTGCTGCGGCAGCAAGCTCCTGACGCTCCCAAGTCGTTCTGGTTCACGCTGGGCGGCCTCGTCCAAGACAGAGAGCTGCTGACCGAGGCGCTGGCCCGTGAGGTCCGTGAAGAAACTGGCCTCGAGTCCTCTCGGTCGGTCCGCTGGCCTATGCTGTGCAGTTCGACAACCGCGCACCTCAGCAGATCCATGAACACAAAGGACCGGGGCCTGGATACCGATCGACGGTGTTCGTATTCGAGATACCGGAATGGCGAGGTGAGCTGAGTCCAGACGATCCAGACGGCTACGTCTTGGAGGCTCGATTCTTTCAGATTTCTGAGGCGATACACCGACTAGAACAGTTGCCTATTCCAGGGATGCGTGACCCCGTAGTGGTCTATCTTAAGGGCGAGGCTCGACGGGGCACAACATGGCTCTATCGCCGGCACCCGAACAGTAGCGGAGGGCTGGTCGCGAGGCTGCCGGGGAGAATCTGATGTGGCTCCCCAGGCGCTCGGATTATGAAGTTCAGAACCACACGTCACCTTGAGCAGAATCTGGTCCGCCGGGCGATCCCACGTGAACTTCTCGAGGACACGCTGGCCAACCCTCAACAGGTCGTCCCGGCTCACGGTGGACGAAAGGTCTTTCAGTCGCAATTTGACCTCGGAGAAGGTAAGATATACTTGCTGCGCGCAATTGTGTCTGAAGTCGGAGAGCAGGCGACGGTTATATCAGTTTATCGGACGAGCAAGATTCGCAAGTATCGGAGAACCTAGTGAGAGTAGTCTACGACCAAGAGGTGGATGTACTGCAGATCCTTCTGAGCGATGCAACCGTGGAGGAGAGCGATGAGGACAAACCCGGTGTCATCATCGACTACGACGGACAGGGTAACATCGTAGGTCTTGAGGTGTTGGATGCCTCAAAGCGTATGGAAAATCCAAGAGCTCTGGACTACGCGGTAACTGGCTGAGTCGCCGGCGTTCGAATCCTCAAACCCGCCCTGTCTGGCCTCGCTGGCGGAGGGCGTGGTCGACCAGGACGAGCGCCATCATTGCCTCGATGATCGGCACCGCCCGTGGCACGACGCACGGATCATGGCGGCCTCTGCCCTCCAGCACCGTTGGGTTTCCTTCCTCGTCCACAGTCTCCTGGGGCTGCATGATCGTGGCCGGCGGCTTGAAGGCTGCCCGGACAACTATGTTCTCTCCGTTGGAGATTCCGCCTTGGATGCCCCCCGAACGGTTCGTGCGGGTCCTTATGTGGCCTTCCTCACTATAGAACGGGTCGTTGTGCTCTGAGCCGGTCAGCGCGAGGCCGCCGAACCCCGAACCTACCTCGAAGCCTTTGCATGCAGGCAGCGACAGCATCGCCTTCGCAAGATCGGCGTCCAGCTTGTCGAAGACCGGCGCTCCGAGGCCAGCAGGTACGTTTCTCGCCACTGCCTCCACGACCCCCCCGAGAGAGTCGCCATCCTTGCGCGCCTCCTTGATGCGCTCGATCATCTGCACCGCCATTTCCTGGTCCGGGCAACGGACAATGTTGGACTCGACGTCAGCAGCCAAGACGGCTCCAGGGTCTATCTCTGCTTTGAGCTCCCAGACCTGCTTGACGTACCCCACGATCTCGACACCTTGCTCAAGCGCCAGGACCTTCTTCGCGATTGCCCCCGCGGCAACGCGGCCGATCGTCTCCCTGGCGCTAGCTCGTCCCCCACCCTTCCAGTTTCGTATGCCGTACTTGGCCTGGTAGGTGTAGTCGGCATGGGAGGGCCGGAACTTCGACCGCATATGCTCGTAGTCCTTTGTGCGGGCATCCTCGTTCCGGACCTCGATGAGGATTGGGCTGCCCAAGGCCAGTCCGTCAAAGACACCCGACAGGACCTCGGCCTTGTCGCTCTCTCTTCGCTGGGTCGAGATCTCGCTTTGCCCGGGCCTTCGACGGTCCAAGTCCCTCTGGATATCGGCGATGTCGACCGGGACCCCTGGTGGGCAGCCATCGACGACCACACCCACGGCGTCCCCGTGGGACTCGCCCCAGGTCGTGACTCGAAACATATGCCCAAACGTGTTACCCATCCGCTGCTGCTGACGCTCCCCGGCTGTAAGGCCACTGAGGTGCATATATGCTATCACCTACGCCAACCCTATGGTATGATCGGATGGTCGCTAGTTCCTAACCCCAACTACCTTGCAGGAACGGGTCCGGGTTGAACACCTGCGAGTACCTTTCGCCTCAGGCGGATGAGTGTCGCTCGTAGCCCGGGCCCCCTTTTTGCACCAAAATTCCGGAGTAAGGCCTTCTGTCAACGAAAGACGCTTCAGCAGCCCTTCTCGCCTGTTCCTCCACCCTGACAGCCCTTGCACCGGCGTTAACCCAGGCGTACACTGCCTCTTATGAGTGCTGATTCTGAGCCAATTGGGAAAGCGACGCCTCCCAGCGAAGCTCTCCTTCTTGGCCCAGCCGCAACTCCTAAGGTAGGACACCCCGAAGTCGAACCCTCGCTAGCATCTCTTGACACGCCGCAGGCCGTCGCTGATCGTCCGGCAGGACCGACTCCACCTCGCTCGCGCTGGCGGTCCGCATATATATCTCTAACGAACCGCGACTTCCTGTTGCTGTGGCTCGGCCTTCTATTCACGATGAGCGGCCTCCAGATGCAGATGCTCGCCCGCAGCTACTTGGTCTATGACATCACCGACTCCGGAAAGATTCTCGGCCTCGTAAGCGCCGCGGGCGCATTGCCGATGTTGGGTCTTGCACTCTTCGGGGGCGCCGTCGCGGACCGCCTTAAGCGAAAACCGCTCATCCAGGCTGGTCAGGTGACCTCGATGGGCGTAGCCCTTTTCGTCGCTGTGTCAATTACACTGGGCTGGATCACCTGGGTCCACCTGCTAGTGGCAGCCCTGGTCCAAGGTGTCATGCGGTCCTTCCTGGTGCCGGCCCGTTAGGCGATCATCCCCCAGCTGGTCGGGAGGGAGAATCTTGGCAATGCGGTCGCACTGCAAGGCGCAGGAATGAGCGCGACCACCCTCGTGGCACCACCCATCGCAGGGGTGCTCTACGCGGCGATCGGGCCGGAGGGCGTATACTACGTCATCTCATTGCTCGGGCTCGCTGCAGTCGTGATCACGACCTTCGTTCGCTCGCCGGTTGACGTAGACAAACCTTCCAGCTCTAACGTGCTCGCTGAAATCGGCGCCGGGCTCTCGTACATCTTGCGTAACAGACTCATGATGGTCCTTCTGGCAACTGGGCTGGCCACTGCCACGCTCGCTATGCCTATCAGGTTTCTGTTGCCGGTCTTCGTGGCGAACGTGTACGAAAGGGCGTCGGAGGCCTACGGTCTCCTGATAGGGGTAATGGGAGTGGGCTCGATGGTCGGCTCCCTAGCCATGGCGTCTTTGGGCCCATGGAAACGGGGCCTATTGTTGATAGTCGGCATCTTTGCTTCCGGCGTCGCCCTGGTGGTTCTGGCTATTATTCCTCTGTACTACGTGGCGGTAGGCATGATGGTGCTGCTCGGTCTGGGCGATGCGGGCCGGCGGACACTGAACCAGGCGCTGCTGATGGAGCAGAGTGACGACCGATATCTGGGTAGAGTGATGAGCATTTACACGATGACGTTCGGGATGATGCCCCTTGCGATCCTGCCTGCAGGGTTCGCGATCGACCGGTGGGGCATCGAGCCTACCATAGGTGTCATGGGCGGATTGATGTTGGGCACTGGCGCCCTGGTTATGGCTACACAGAAGAGGCTTCGGGGCCTCCAATAGTAGCCCGCCATTGAAGGCCCAATGGGCTCCCAGCACATAACGAATCGGAGGCCGATGCATGCGACCTATAACCGAGATCGCCGAGTCGATGGGTCTGGAACCGGATGCCGTCATCCCGTACGGCCGGTACAAGGCCAAGGTCCATCTAGACGCGATTCGTCAGGACGGGCCACGCGGCAAGCTGGTGCTGGTCACCGGCATTACGCCCACCCGAGCCGGGGAGGGCAAGACGACCACTACGGCTGGCCTCACTCAAGGAATGGGGAAACTCGGCCACCGGGCTATCGCGACGTTGCGCGAGCCGTCGTTGGGCCCAATATTCGGGATCAAGGGCGGCGGGACGGGTGGAGCGGCAGCTCGGGTAGTTCCCGAGGACGAGATCAACATCCACTTCACAGGCGACGCCCACGCGGTGGCCTCGGCGCACAACCTCCTCGCCGCTCTGACGGACAACGTGGCACGGTTGGGTGGCATCGCGGGCTTTAACGCCGACAACATCACGTGGCGGCGGGTCATCGACATCGAGGAGCGGGCACTTCGCACTATCGTGACCGGCCTCGGTGGCTCGGCAAACGCGCCGGTCCGCGAGACGGGGTTCGATATCGTCACGGCGTCGGAGATCATGGCGATCCTTGCGCTGTCGTCTGGCCTGAGCGACCTTCGAGACCGACTGGGCAGGATCATAGTAGGGTTCGCCGCCGATGGGCGACCGGTCACGGCCGGCGACATCGAAGGGGCCGTCGGATCGATGATGTCGCTCCTCCGCCACGCTATCCATCCCAACCTGGTCCAGACGGCTGAAGGCCAGCCCGTGCTTGTGCACACCGGCCCTTTTGGAAACATAGCTCACGGCTGCAACTCCGTCGTAGCCGACCGGCTGGCGCTCGGCTACGCAGACTACGTGATGACAGAGGCAGGATTCGGCGCGGACCTCGGGTTCGAGAAGTTCATGCACATCAAGGCCCGGTTCAACGACCTCGAGCCGAGCGCCGTCGTGCTCGTCGCGACCGTCAAGGCGCTCAAAGTGCACGGCGGCGTACGAGTTCGCGATCTGGATGCGCCAAACGACGACGCGGTCGAAAAGGGTGCCCCGAATTTGGAGCATTTGGTCGGCGTCGTGCGCTCTTTCGGGCTCCCGGTAGTCGTGGCAATCAACCGGTTTCCGTCCGATACAGCCGATGAGTTGGCGTTGGTCAAGGCACGGGCCGAAGGGGCCGGCGCCCACGCGGCCGTAGAGTCGACGGTCTTCACCGACGGGGGAGCCGGAGGCGTCGCGCTCGCGGAGGCGGTCGTCGACGCGGCCCGCGCAAAAGACACGAAGGTCTCATACCTGTATCCGGAGGACGCGACGATCGAGGAGAAGGTGTCGGTCCTGGCCCAGAAGGTGTATGGCGCTGCCGACGTCCAGTGGAGTCCACCTGCCCGCACAAAGGCAAAGACCTTCGCCGAGCTAGACTGGGGGCGGCTGCCGATATGCATGGCCAAGACCCACCTGTCGCTTTCCGACAAACCTCGGCTCAAGGGGCGGCCGACCGGCTACACGTTCGAAATCTCGGATGTAAGGGCCTCGGTCGGCGCCGGGTTCATCTACCCCATTGCAGGCACGATCGTTACGATGCCCGGGCTGCCCACCAGTCCCAGGGCGCTAGACGTCGACGACCAGGGCAACATCCTCGGGCTTTAACTTCACGATTCTCAACGCTCGGAGGCCCCTCGATACGTCCAGATGCCGAATCGGGACTACTCGGGGTATGCGGAAGCAGGTTGGTCAGAGGGCGCACGCCGTGCGCCCCTACACGCCGCCACGTGCGAGCGAATCGTCGATCTTCCACAGCAGCGCTGTTTCCTTACCGCAGGCGCGTCTCAAATTGCTCCCGCCGCGAAGCGGCCGGTATAATGGTGCATCGCACGGGAGGGGCGGACGATGCCGGAGTTCTTCAACGTTATGCCGCCGAGCGAAGCTCTTCAGGTGCTTCTCCAGCGGCTAGAGCATCAAGTCGATCGAGAGCCGGTCCCCACCCACGAGGCCCTGGGACGCGTCACTGCGGAGCAAACGGTCGCGTCCGAGGACCTACCCGCATTTCCGCGGTCAACCATGGACGGCTTCTCCGTCCGCTCGTCCGACACGTTCGGAGCGTCGGAAGGGCTGCCTGCCTACTTGGAGGTCGTCGGTGAGGTCCAGATGGGTGAGCCCGCCCTCGTAGAGCTGTCGACCGGCCAGGCGGCCGGGGCGTACACCGGAGGGATGCTGGCCGCGGGCGCCGACGCGGTCGTAATCGTCGAAAACACGCAGACGGTAGACGACTCCACAATCGAGGTGCTTCGTCCCGTCGCCCCTGGCGAGAACGTTGTTCAGGTAGGCGAGGACGTGCGGTCCGGCGAACCGGTGTTGACAGCCGGCCACGTGATCAGGCCACAGGATATCGGGGGACTGCTCGCCCTCGGTATAACAGAGGTGCTCGTAAGCAAACGGCCCCGCGTCACGATCGTGTCGACGGGAGACGAGCTTGTATTGCCGGGTGACCAGCCTGGCCCCGGGCAGATAAGGGACATCAACACCCACACGATCTCGGCGCTGGTGGAAGGGGCCGGCGGGGTACCCAAGCCCATAGCCATGGTCGGAGACGACCACGAAGCCCAGCGGACCGCGGCCGTCGAGGGGCTTGAGCAGGGCGACATACTCGTCTTTTCGGCCGGGAGCTCGGTCAGCAGCCGGGACATGACCGCGTCGGTGATGGCGAGCCTGGGGAGCCCAGGCGTGCTTGTGCACGGCATCTCGGTGAAGCCCGGCAAGCCCACGATCGTGGCCCTGGTAGACGGCAAGCCTGCTTTCGGCTTGCCGGGGAACCCGGTCTCCGCGGCGGTCGTGTTCGATCTCCTGGTCCGGCCGACGATCTACGCTCTGAGTGGCTGCACCAGCCCGCCGGAGCCTCCTACGGTACGAGCGCGCCTGCTACGTGACATACCGTCGACGGCAGGTCGCGAGGACTACGTGCAGGTCCGGCTGGTCGGCGGCGAGGGCGAGCTTACGGCCGATCCCGTGTTCGGCAAATCGAACCTGATCTACACGCTCGTCCGGGCGGACGGGGCCGTCAAGGTGCCACTGGACAGGGGCGGGCTATACGCCGGCGACGAGGTCGAGGTTAGGCTGCATTGAAGCAGTCCGTCGCGTGCCCAGTGACCTTACGCTGCGAGTAACTCAAGGGATATCAATGAAGCAGCACAGGCATGATAGACGCTACTACCTCGAAGACATCCCTCTCGACGAGGCTCTGAAAAAGTTCCATGACGCCTTAGACAAAGCCGGTGCCATTCGGCCCTCGCCAGGCGAGACGGTCCCGCTTGAACGGGCCAACGGGAGGGTGACGGCGGAGGCCATATGGGCCAAGGTCTCCTCCCCGCATTACGACGCGGCCGCGATGGACGGCGTAGCAGTGAGATCGAAGGACACCGTAGGGGCGACCGAGACCTCGCCTGTAAGACTGAAGGTAGGCGAGCAGGCTGTCTGGCTGGATACCGGAGACCCGGTGCCCGAGGGCTTCGACGCGGTCGTAATGATTGAGGTGGTCCACGAGGTCGATGAATCCACCATAGAGGTCCGGTCCCCGGTTCCGCCTTACGAGCACATAAGGGCTCTCGGTGAGGACATTGTCGCCACAGAGCTGGTCTTACCCGAGAACCACAAGCTACGGCCACAAGACCTGGCCGCCTGCGGTGCCGCAGGCTTGTCTGAAGTATCCGTGCGCCGCCCGCCAAAAGTCGCGATTATCCCGACAGGCACCGAGCTGGTCGTCGTCGGCACCGCGGCGGCCCCCGGGCAGATCGTCGAGTCCAACTCCCTGATGCTGGCGGCGATGGTCGACGATTGGGGCGCCGAGGCCACCCGTCGACAGCCTGTTGCCGACGACCTTGACCAGCTAAAGGCCGCCGTCCTCGATGCCGTGGCGGGCTCAGATATCGTGGTGGTGAACGCCGGCTCGTCTGCCGGGTCCGAGGACTATACCGCGAAAGCGGTCGAGGAACTCGGCCAGCTCCTCGTACATGGTGTTGCCATCAGGCCCGGACACCCGTTGGTACTAGGAGTGGTGAAGAACAAGTCGGTCGTCGGTATTCCTGGCTACCCGGTCTCGGCGGCGATCACATGCGATATTTTCGTTAGACGGCTCATTGAGCAGATGCTGGGCCTACCATCCCACGCTCGGGAGAGGACAAAAGCAACCGTCACTCGCAAGGTATTGTCACCCATCGGCGAGGACGAGTTCGTTCGCGTGAGGTTGGGCCGCGTGGGTAAGAAGATGGTGGCCACGCCCATTCAGAGAGGGGCCGGAGTCATCATGTCGCTGGTCAGGGCCGACGGGCTGGTCGTAGTCCCCCGATTCTCGGAGGGGGTGGACGCCGGCCAGGAAGTGAGTGTTGAGTTGCTGCGCCCGGCAGAGAGCCTAGAAGGGACCATCGTCGCGATCGGCAGCCACGACATGACTCTAGACTTACTCGCTAGCGAGCTCCGCCGGATTGACCCGAGCCTAACCCTGGCATCTTCTAACGTGGGCAGCCTAGGAGGCCTACTAGCGCTCAGCCGAGGTGAGGCGCACATAGCAGGCTGCCACCTACTGGACGAGGAGACCGGAGAGTACAACGTCCCGTTCGTACGGCGACACGTGAAGGGGCAAAATGTGGTGTTGATGCGCCTTGTCGACCGGGTCCAAGGCCTCATCGTGGCGCCCGACAACCCCAAATCGATCACTTCCCTGGAGGACCTGCGGCGCGAGGACGTGACCTTTGTTAACAGGCAGCGGGGCTCGGGCACGCGTGTCCTGCTCGACCACATGCTTAAGCGCGACGGTGCCTCTGTGGCCGAAGTCCGGGGCTACGAGCGCGAAGAGTACACTCATCTGGCGGTCGCTGCCGCGATCGCAGGCGGCAAGGCCGATGTGGGGCTAGGCGTCCTGTCGGCGGCCAGAGCAATGGGGATGGACTTCCTGCCCCTCACCACCGAACAGTACGATCTCGTCATTCCCGTGGAGTTCTACGAGAGCGACCTGCTCCAGCCATTGCTTTCGCTCATCCGCGACGAGGAGTTCAAGCAGAAGGTGGAGGCGCTCGGTGGCTATGAGACAGTCCGGATGGGCGAGGTGGTCGCGGAGTTGAAGTCCACTGAGTAGCGTAGCACCGATGGGCAAAGCCACGCAGTTGAAGCAGACTCCTCTTTTCGACATCCACCGATCGCAGGGCGCACGTTTTTCTCCCTTCGCCGGCTGGAACATGCCTATCCAGTATGGCGGAATCCTCGACGAAGCAAGATCGGTGAGAAGCCATGCCGGCCTTTTCGACGTGTCCCACATGGGTCGCGTGGACGTACGCGGTCCCGGGGCCGTGTCATTATTGGACCGCGTCTTCAGCTCGGACATTCCGTCTCTAGCGGTTGGACGAGCTCGCTACGGCATGATCTGTACTCAAGAAGGCGGGATAATAGACGACTGCATTATTTACCGCCGGGCACGCGATCGGATCCTCGTGGTGCCGAACGCTGCCAACTCGACGCCGGTGCTTGAGTGGATCGACCGATGGAAGTCCGAGAAAGACGACGTCCAGATCACCGACGTCACGTCCCGGCTGTCGATGATCGCACTCCAGGGCCCGCAGGCGGCCGATATACTCTCCAAGTCGATAGAGCTTGACCCCTCTTCGGTTAGGTCTTTCTCTTTTGTCGACGCATATGTAGGAGCGCACCACGCCCTCGTGGCGCGCACCGGGTATACAGGCGAAGATGGCTTCGAGCTCATTCTGCCGTCGAATGGTGTCATTGAGCTATGGAGCCTACTCGCGGAGAAAGGCGCCGCCCCCTGTGGACTGGGGGCCAGGGACATTCTGAGGCTGGAGGCGGGTCTTCTGCTGCACGGCAACGACATGGACATCTCTACGAATCCTTACGAGGCTGGCCTCGACCGGTTCGTGGACCCCGATCGAGAGGGGTATGTGGCCGGCCATGCGTTGCAGCTTGCGCGCGATCAGGGCATGAGCAGAGTCCTGGTGGGATTCAACATGGTGGGGCGCGGAACCGCGAGGCACGGGCGCCCCATCATGGACGGCTCGAACAAGATCGGAACGGTCACCAGCGGGAGCTACTCGCCTTCCCTTGACATGAATATAGGTTTGGGCTATGTTCCAACCGGCTTTTCGTCCTCCGGTTCTCGGTTTGAGGTTGATATTCGAGGCCGACCCGTTGAAGCGGAAGTGACGACCCTCCCGTTCTACTCCCGGTAAAGGACAGCATGAATCCCCAGGATCTGAAATACAGCGAGGAGCACGAGTGGCTAAGAATGGAGTCCGGTAGCATCGGCGTAATCGGGATCACCGCGTTCGCTGCTGAGAGTCTGGGGGACGTCGTGTTCCTGGACCTGCCCGAGGTAAGCGCTGAGCTCACACAGTCCCAGAAGCTCGGCGAGGTGGAGGCCGCCAAAGCAGTCTCGGACATCTACTCGCCCATCAGTGGTCGCGTGACCGAGCGCAACGAAGAGGCCGTGAAGAAACCGGAGCTCGTCAACGATGGTCCGTATGAAACAGGCTGGCTACTAAAGGTCGCGGTGACCGATGTCTCTGAAGTCGACAAGTTGATGACGGCTGACCAGTACGAGGCATTCCTAGCTTCAAAAGAGCCGTAGGCCGGCCAAATGGAGACCCCAGCCTTCGCTTCTCCGTACAGCCCGAATACTGCCGCCGACCGGAGAAGCATGCTCGATGCTATCGGCGCTACGTCGGCGGCGGAGTTCTTCGAAGACACCCCTAGCCGGTTCCGCAACCCCCAGCTAGATATCTCGGGCCCGTTCTCGGAGTTCGAGCTGAGGCGCGAGATCGAGGGTCTAGCGAAGCGAAACGCTGTGCCGGGCGACTACTCCTGTTTCCTCGGAGCCGGGTCATACCGTCACCATGTCCCCACCGTCGTGCGCCATATTGCGAGCCGGGGCGAGTACATGACCGCCTACACACCCTACCAGCCGGAGGTTGCCCAGGGAACGCTGCAGACGACCTATGAATTTCAGTCGCTGGTCTGCCAGCTGACCGGTATGGAGGTAGCCAACGCCGGGATGTACGACGGAGCGACCGCGCTTGCTGAGGCCGCCCTGATGGCCGCTCGGATAACAAAGCGGTCGCGGATAGCGGAAGAGATGGACGAACTCGCTCAATCGTGCGAGTCACGTCCGTTCCCTCGAACCACGGGCCAGCAGAGCGAGACGTCGAAAACGCAACGGCCCCGATCGATGGCGATTCTGTATAGCTCCCGTAGCTGAAATGTGTTACGCTTCTCCGCGAGGCTAGCTATGGGCGCAGATATGCAGGTCTCCGGGATAGTCCTTGCGGGCGGCATGAGCCGACGACTCGGGCGCAACAAGGCGATCGAGCCGATAGGCGGCGAACCTCTGCTCCAAAGGGTCATCGGGCGACTTTCGCAAGTCTCGGACGACGCCTTGGTGGTGGTCGCTGACGCGGCCCAGGGTTCGGAGCTGCCAGTATACGACCCTGTGAGGACAGCGGTGGACGTATATCCGGGGTCTGGCTCGTTGGGGGGTATCTTCACTGGGCTTTCGGCGGCCGATCGTGAATGGGGCATCGTGGTAGCCTGCGACATGCCATTCCTGAACGTGGAGTTGCTCAATCAAATGCTGTCCCTTCGGGAGAGATGCGACGCGGTAGTACCCGTGCTAAATGGACGCCCGGAACCGACCCACGCGGTATACTCCAAGGCTTGCTTGTCGTCGATCGAGCGTCGACTCAAGGCCAGCGACCTGAAAATCACGCGTTTCTTCGACGAGGTCCAGGTCAATTACATGCCCCAGCACGAGGTCGAACGAACAGACCCAGAACATCTCAGCTTCATGAACGTCAACACACAAGAGGACCTCGACCAAGCGCTGGCCCTTGTCAGTGCGGGACAATGAATCCGGCTTTTAGGGCAACAGCTATGGTCGCAACTAGCGAGGCATCTACGACAACGGTCTCCGTGTGGGTCGAGCTCTTCGGGCAGGCCCGCATTCTATCAGGCTGCCGGCAGGTCGAGGTCGCGATGCCCGAACGCGCCGAGGCAGGCGACATGGCAACGGCCTTGGCTGAGGCATGCCCGGAGCTCGTGGGCAAGGTCATACGCGAGGACAGCACCGGTCTCCAAGTCAGCTACACCTTCAACCTAAACGGGACGGTGTTCGTAGACGACGAGGAGCTGCATCTGAGAGAGGGCGACTCGCTTTTGCTTTTCTCCAGCCAGGCCGGAGGGTAGATGTACGGCTACAACGGCCGAGCGCTGCTGGTCGACCTGACTACCCAGACCGTCCAATGGGAAACCCTGCCCGAGGATGTCCTGCAAGAGTTCATCGGCGGCATTGGCCTGGGCACCTACCTGCTTTACAAACACTGTCCGCCGAACGTCGACCCTCTGGGCCCAGCCAACCCCTTGATTTTCGTGACGAGCCCGCTGGTCGGAAGCAGGCTGACGACTTCCAGTAAGTTCGCAGTCGTCACCAAGTCGCCGCTGACCGGTTTCATCGGCGACTCACTCTCCTCGAGCTTCCTGGCCACCGAGCTGAAAAAGTGCGGCTGCGACGCCCTGGTCATCAGGGGCAAAAGCCCCTTCCCTACTCTCCTTTCTATCGTCGATGGGGCAGTCGACTTTCTTGACGGGAGCGACCTCCTCGGCCTGACCACCTCGGAGACGGAGAGGACGGTCAAGGAGCGGATGGGTCGTGGTACCAGAGTGGCCTCTATCGGCCCGGCAGGCGAAAGGCTCGTGCGGTTCGCCAGCATCGCTAACGACGGCGGGCGCCAGGCGGGCCGGACCGGCCCAGGCGCCGTCATGGGCTCCAAGAACCTGAAGGCGATCGCATTACAAGGCAGCAACTCGGTACCCGTCAACGATCCCGAGTCCCTGAACACAATAGGCAAGGACCTGACTCAGCGAAGCCTCGGCCCGGCGACCGAAAAGTATCGGACCCTAGGCACGATGGCCAACGTATCGGTGTTCAACCGGCTGGGTACACTGCCCACGCGGAACTTTCAGCAGTCGACTTTTGATGAGGCCGAAGAGGTGAGCGGCGAGGAGTTCGTCCGTTCCCACCACGTCAAGAACGCCCACTGCGCGAACTGCACCATAGGGTGCGAGCACATCATTGTCACGACAGACAACGGCACGCCTTCCGAGGGCCGAATGGAGTACGAGAGCACGTTCGCCCTCGGCCCGCTGTTGGGTATCGGGAATCCCAATGTGGTCATCCGGGCCTCCCACCTCTGCGACGAGCTTGGGATGGACACTATCAGTGCGGGCGCTACCATCGCCTGGGCGATGGAGTGCTTTGATCGCGGCGTCCTGACACACCAAGAGACCGGGGGGACCGAGCTACGCTTTGGCGACGAAGACGCGGTGATGTCCGGCCTGCGGCTAATAGCGCAAAGAGACGGTCTCGGGGACCTACTGGCCGACGGTAGCCGCACGGCGTCTCAAGTGGTTGGGAAGGGGTCCGGCGATTGGGCGATGCAGGTCAAGGGACTAGAGATGCCGGGATACGAGCCGCGAAGCCTCAAGACTATGGCCCTCAGCCTGGCGGTCAGCACCAGAGGAGCATGCCACAACCGCTCGTCCGCCTACGAGGCCGACTTCTCTTCCAGGGTGGACCGGCTTAGCGTTGACGAGCGGCGCGGCCGCATAACCAAGGAAGGGGAGGACTTCTCTGCGGTGCTCGACTCGCTCATCTGGTGCAAGTTCCTGCGCAAGGCGTTCGACGAATTCTACGACGAGTCGGCCGCTATCTACGAGCACGTTACGGGCTGGCCGATGACTCCCGACCAGCTGAAGCAGGCGGGGGAGCGCATCAACAACCTCAAGAAACTATTCAACATCCGAGAGGGCTGGGTGCGATCGGACGACACGCTGCCGCCTCGCGTGCTCCAAGAGAAGCTGCCAACGGGCGTAGCGCGCGGCGTCGGCCTGAGCCGCGAAGACCTTGACATGATGATTGGCGGGTACTATCAGGCGCGAGACTGGACTGAGGACGGTCAGGTGCCGGACAGCAAGGCGCGCGAGCTGGGGCTGGCGGACTTGGTGAGTGAGCCAGTGCCGGCGGGCAACCGGTAAAGAAGTCCCTCGATACGTCCCGATTCCAAATCGGGACTACTCGGGATATTCAGGCAGGGCCTCTACGGCACGTGCGACCCCGAATCGGACCAATCGGGATGTTACGAACATAGCGAGGTCAAGTTGGTGACAGACCAGAAATCGCTTCGAGCGGCGCTTCGCGAAAAGTTTCCCAGGGACCACGGCCAGCTACTTCCAGCACTTCACTTTCTTCAGCACGAGTTCGGCTATCTTCCAGACTGGGCGATGGAGGTCGTCGGGTGGCACCTGGGCATACCCGCCAGCGAGGTGTACGGCGCAGCGACCAGCTATACCGAGTTCAGGGTCGAGGAGCCGGGGACCCACGTCCTGAGGGTATGTACCGGGCTTAGCTGCTGGACTAACGGGGGCAGCGAGCTGTTGGGCAAGGTGGTCGACAAACTACAAGTCCATCCTGGAGAGACGACTCCGGACGGCATGGTTACGTTTGAAGAAACGGCCTGTGGATACCTGTGCGCGGTCGCGCCAGCCGTTGAGTGGGACGGCAAGTGGACCGGGCGCGCCACTACCAAGTCGGTCACAGGCTTTCTTCGAGAGGCGACCAATTCATGACTGTCAATGTTGCAGATCGGCTCGAGGTGCTCAGGCAGGCCGCGCGAGAGCACTTGGACGAGACGCGCGCCGGTAAGACCAGAGTCGTGGTCGAGGTCGGCCACTGCTCGCAGTCGGTCGGTGCCGAGGAAGTGGCGACATCGCTAGCGGCCTCGATTCCTGACGATGCCTTCCTCGTTGTGGCAGGGTGCGATGGCGCATGCTTCCAGGCCCCGAAGGTCGTGGTGTCATACGACTCGGGCGACCAGCGCGTTCTCACCCAAATTGATGTTGCCGAGGCTAAGAATCTCGCTAGCTCGTTGCCTATTGGCCAAGAGGGTGCCAGCCAAACCGAGGAAGCGTTCTTCAGCAACCAGAAACGCATCGCCCTGGACCTCTGCGGAGAGATCGACAGTACGGGTCTCAACGACTACCTGCTTCATGGAGGGTATGAAGGCCTCGCCCACGCGTTGTCCATGACGCCGGAAGAGGTGATTGAGGAGGTGAAGGCGTCGGGTCTGAGAGGCAGAGGCGGGGCATACTTCCCTGCCGCGCTGAAGTGGGAGGGCGCTCGCAAGGTAGACGCTGACAACAGGTATCTAGTCGTCAACTCGGAGGAGGGCGAGCCGGGCATATTCAAAGACCGCCACCTGATGGAGGGGGTGCCTCATCGCATCGTCGAGGGCACGATCATCGCAGCATACGCCTCTGGTGTAGACCAGGCGTATATATACATCAACGCCGAGGCCAATCTCTCCGCTGAGAGGATGGACAACGCACTCCAGGGAGCCTATGAGGCCAGCCTTGTTGGTGAAAACGTCCTGGGGTCCGGCTTCAACCTGAACATTGAGGTCCGGCGCGGTGCCGGGGGTTACGTCTGTGGCGAAGAGACTACGATGCTCAACACGATGGAGGGCTATCGCCGTGAGCCGCGTCTCAGACCACCCTTCCCTACCCAAGCGGGGCTATGGGCCAAGCCAACCGTGATTAACAATACGGAGACGCTGGCCAGCGTACCGTTTATTCTTGCTAACGGTGCGGCTGCCTTCGCTGAAATCGGCACCGAGGACGCCAAGGGCACCAAGATCGTCAGCCTAAGCGGGTCGGTGCGCAAGCCAGGGATAGTCGAAGTCCCGATGGGGACGACGCTACGCGAGATCCTCTACGAACTAGGTGAGGGACCTCCGTCCGGGCGGACCCTGACGGCCGTCGCCGTCGGAGGGCCGTCGAGTGGGGTATTTCCGACGTCGATGCTGGATTCGCCCATCGGCCCTGGGCTGCTCCACGAATCAGGCGTGATGCTGGGTGCAGGGGGCGTTATCGCGTTGGACGAACGCGTCGGAGTGGTGGAGGTGGTGCGCCGGCTGGCCGCGTATAATGCGGCCGAGTCATGCGGCAAGTGCACGCCCTGCCGGGAGGGAACGCCCCGAATGGTGGATGCGATAGACCGCCTGATGTCGGAACGCGGCTCGCCGGCAGACCTGGACGAGCTGAGACACCTGGCGGAGGTCGTAGGGCTGGCCTCCCTCTGCGGTCTGGGTCAGGCAGCAGGCGCGCCGATCAACAGCGCCCTGCACTTCTTCGGTGAAGAGCTGGCGATGTTGGCGGGGGTCAGCTAGACTTCGCTAGAAGGAGGCTGAGATTGGCTCAGGCAAAAAGACGGTTCCTGGTGGACGAAAATGGACGTAGAACTTCAGTAGTTCTGCCTATAGGGGAGTTTCAGGAGCTAATGGAAGATCTGGAAGATTTGGCAGTCATAGCAGAAAGGAACGAAGAGCCGGCCGAATCTCTTGAAGCAGTGAAAAAGAGGCTGGAAGCCAAGTGGCTGAATACAGGGTCGAGCTAAAGCGCTCCGCCGCCCAAGAGCTAGAGGCCCTCCAGCCCAGGTTAGCCAGACGGATCTTCGAATCCATACAGAAGCTAGGCAACGAACCGAGACCGCGACAGTCCCGAAAGCTGGTTGGGAGCGTGAGTTCCTACCGTCTCAGAGTCAGCACCTATAGGGTGCTGTATCAAATCGACGACACGGAGATGAAAATAACCATATTCGCTATCGGTCATCGCAGGGAGATCTATCGGTAGCCTCTTCTGAATTCGATTTCTGAAAGGCCGCGATGAACATTGCACTCGAGATAGACGGGAACAAGGTCGAGGCGCACGCCGGGGCGTCAGTCTTGGACGCCATCAATGCGTCGGGCACCTATGTGCCACAGCTGTGCAAGGACCCGGACATGAAGCCGATTGGCGCCTGCCGCACGTGCCTTGTACAGGTCGAGGGTACCCGCGGGTTCCCGGCGTCGTGCTCTGTGCCGGTGTCCGACGGCATGCAGGTCTGGACCGACACGCCGCAGGTGCGCGCCATACGAAAGGGCGTGCTGGAGCTCACTCAGTCTATGGTCGGTGGCAATGGCAACGGCTCGGTCCATAAAGAGCTGACCATCGCCGCCAGGCACCATGACCTGGAGAGACCTCGCTGGTCGAGCCGGGGGCGCGAGCCGGTCGATGCCAGCAACCCGGTCTTCAATATCGCGATGGACGACTGCATTTTGTGCGGCCGGTGCGCGCAGGCCTGCCAGGACGGCCACCAGTTCATAGGAGCCATCGACCTCCTAGGCAGCGGCCAGACCAGCCGCATCGGCACCTTCATGGACAAGCCGCTGGTAGAGTCGGTCTGCACTACCTGCGGGCAGTGCCTATCGGTCTGCCCCACCGGCGCCATAGAGGTCAAGGCTCCGGTCGAGAACGTCGCCAGGACGGTGACGACCACCTGCCCTTACTGTGGCGTCGGATGTGGGGTCAACGCCCAGGTCGACGAAAACGAGCGGATCATCGCGATGCTGGACGACCCAGACAACCAGTCAAGCGTTGGTATGCTTTGTGTCAAAGGTCGGTTCGGGTATACATTCGTCCACCACCAAGACCGGCTCACGACGCCGCTAATCCGGGAGAACGGGCAGTTCAGGTCGGCCTCCTGGGACGAAGCGCTGGACTACGTGGCCGAGCGCCTTTCGGAGTACCGTGGCGACTCGTTCGCGACCCTATGCTCGGCGAAGGCTACCAACGAGGACGGCTACGTGCAGCAGAAACTCGCCCGGCTGGTCATGCAGACGAACAACATCGACCACTGCACCCGTCTGTGCCACTCGCCGTCGGTCGAGGCCATGCTCACGTCGCTGGGGAGCGGCGCCACCAGCAACTCCTATATCGACTACGAGGAGGCAGGCTGCCTGGTCATCATCGGGTCGGACGCCAACTCCAACCACCCAGTGGCCGCCTCCCGAATGCGCCGAGCCGTCATCGAGCGAGGCGCGAAGCTGATCGTCATCAACCCGCGGCGGATAGAGATGTGCGACTTCGCCGACCTGTGGCTGAGGCCGAGGCCGGGTACCGACGTCGCGCTCCTCAACGCCATGGCAAAGGTAGTCCTGGACGAAGGGCTAATGGACGAGCAGTTTGTCCGGGAACGGACCGAGGGGTTCGAAGAGTGGCGGACCGTGGTCGACAAGTACGACCTCGAAAACGCCGAGAAGACAACCGGCGTACCGGCCAACGACATCGCGCAGGCGGCTCGCATCTACGCCAGCCCGCCGTTTAGCGGTTCGTGTTTGATCTGGGGCATGGGCATCACCCAGCACACGAACGGGACAGCAAACGCCCACGGCCTCCTTAACCTGGCGTTCGTAGCGGGCCAGCTTGGGAGGCCGGGCTCTGGAATCTCACCGCTCCGAGGGCAGAACAACGTGCAGGGCTGCGGCGACGCCGGATGCCTGCCCAACGCGTTCCCAGGCTATCAGACACTCAACGAAGCCAGCGTCGGAAAGTTCGAGGAGGCGTGGGGGAACCACGCTCTGCCCCAGGAGAAGGGCCTGGTGGTAACCGATATGGTCGAGGCCGCGCTCGACGGTAGGGTCAAGGCGATGTACATCACCGGGGAGAACCCCCTGTTAAGCGAGCCCGATCTTCATCATGCCGAGAAGGCGTTCAAGAACCTGGAGTTCCTGGTGGTGCAGGACATCTTTATGCACGAGACCGCGGAGGTCGCCGACGTCATCCTGCCCGCCACCACATTTGCTGAGAAAGACGGCACGTTCACGAATAGCGAGCGCCGGGTACAGCGGGTCAGGAAGGTGGTCGAGCCCGTCGGCCAGAGCCGGCCGGACTGGGACATCCTGTCAGACCTCGGTAGGCGCATGAGCCGGCGCATGGACCTAGGGATGGAGAACGAGTTCACATACGGCCGCCCCTCGGAGATATGGGACGAGATGGCCGGACTGATGCCCATCGTACAGGGCATTTCTTACCAGCGGCTCGACGCAGAGGGCGGAATCCAGTGGCCATGTCCCACGCCGGACCACCCCGGCACCCGCTACCTCTACGAGAAAGATTTTCCAATTGGGCCCCGGGCAAAATTTGTGCCGTTCGAACAGGGGCCCCAAGCGGAGGAGCTACCCACCAAGCGGTTCCCGCTCATACTCAACACCGGCCGCATCCTGTACCACTGGCACGGCGGCACGATAACTAAACGCGCCTCGGGACTGCTGGCTCGCTCACCGGAGTTGGAGATAGCCTTGAGTGCCGAAGACGGTGAGCGCTACGGAGTCGCGGACGGAGAGTGGATCAGGCTGCGGTCCAGGCGAGGCGATCTGGAGGGCAGGGCCAAGTACACGGACAAGATGCGCGCCGGCGAGGTCTTCGTGCCCTTCGTCAAGCTCCAGGCACACGCCGCCAACTTCCTGACCAACTCGGCATTCGACCCGAACTCCAAGATACCGGAGTACAAAGTCTGCGCGGTCCGTATAGAAAGGATCGACGGCGGGAGCTCCAGGCGAGCCAAGCAAGAGAGAGCCACAGTTGGTGACCGGAGTTAGCGATGGAACGTTCCGGTCACCTTAAACCCCCACTCCGCTAAGCGGACAGGCCCTTCTCATGCGCTTCGTAGGGGCGGGTTTCAAACCCGCCCTCGCTCTGCTAGGGTAAAGGACATATGCTAGCGCCAGTCGTTATCGTCGAATACGATCCTCGATGGCCGACCGGCTTCCAGGCAGCACGCTCTGCCATAATGAAGGCCGTGGGCCCCCTTCTGCTGTCGATCGAGCACGTTGGAAGCACAGCGGTCCCGGGTCTGGCTGCGAAGCCGATCATCGACATCATGCCAGGCCTGAGGAGCTTCGACGACGGGCACTCCTGCGTCGAGTTGCTTGAACCCATAGGATACCGATACAAAGGAGATAACGGCATACCCGGTCGACACTATTTCGATTACTCCGGAGTGGACGGTACACAGCATGTACACATGGTAGTCATCGACTCTGATTTCTGGACTCGGCAGATACGGTTCAGGGACTACCTCCGAGCGCACCCGGACTCTGCACGCGAATATTCTACGCTGAAATACTCGTTGGCCGAGCGTTTCCGGAATGATAGGGTGGCCTACACGGAAGCGAAAACCGAGTTTATCGAGGGCGTCCTGCGGCGAACGAACAGTTCGATACATATGAGCGTAAAGCAATGACAAACCCCATCACTCGGCTGCCGAAACCCGACGCCGCGCAGTTCAAGGGCAGTCGGAAGCTCTTTCTCGTGCCGACGTTCCTGATCTCTCCCGACGCGCCGGAGGACGGCCAGCTCCTACTGGAGCGCTACTGGACCGAGGTCAGAGACCACATCGACAATCTGGAAAAGTCGCTCGGAAAAGTGTCGCACGTCTATCACGAGATGATCTTCAGTGATGGAGATGAAGGGACAAGAATGTTGGAGGGGTTGAACCCAAAGGGCTCGTCCTTCATCCTGGCGATGTGCAAATCGGAGGCCCGGCTGGAGGCCACGGATGACCGCGCCCTGGTCGAGGAGAGCGGCGATTGGCAGCGTTGTATCTCGGTTGGGCTCATGAGCCAAAAGGTGTTGTCAGCAGCGACGGAGGGCTTCCAGGAGGCGACTAAGGGGCGCTTCGATCACATCGGCGCCCGTATCGACGAGACCCTGAAGGACGGTGAGTCCGGCGCCCTGTTCATAAGCGAGGACCACCGGGTCCAGTTCCCCACCGACGTTAAGGTGTTCTACGTCGCTCCGCCGGCCCTGGACGCGCTGAAGAGATGGATAGGCGACCAGGTCCGTCTGGCGTCGGAAAGGTTTCGGCAACCTCAAGAGAATATTGAGCCGGAGGAGGCCGCCGACTCTGAGCAGCCTGCCGGGTCGGAGCAGGCCGAGGAGCCTGAATTGGGCGCGGAGTCCGGCGGTCCAGAGCCTAAAGGGGAATAATCAGCCGGCTGTTTTGGAGCGTGTCCCTCGATACGTCCCGATGGCAATCGGGACTACTCGGGATGAACGGAATTGGGAGTTAACTGAGTGCTCTGTGGGAGCCGGGGAGATTTTTCCAGACCACGTTGGGTTGGTCCAAGAGCGGTGATCTAGGGAAACGAGTTTTCGGGCGAGGGTCCCGCGTCTCGTTGGGTTTTCGCTCCTTCGATCTGCGCTTGAAGGGCTGCCTGGTCGATTCCCAACTCTACCGCCCGGTCGATGTCCGGCTGCACCTGCTCATCGTTGCCCAGTAGGGTGTTGACGACGGCCCTGTTAGCTACGGCGACCGCGTCCAGAGGATTGAACCGTATGGCCTGATCGAGATCGCCGATCGCCCTCTGAAGCAGTCCAAGATTAATCAGGGCGAGCGCCCGATTGCTGTAGGCATCTGCATAGGTCGGGTCGAGCCGAACGGCCTGGCCGAAATCGTCGATGGACTCCTGGAACCTCCCGAGCATCACGAAGGCACCGCCTCGGCTGTTGTAGCCTAACGGAAGACTAGGGTCCAGTCGTATACCTTCATCGTAGTCCTCGATCGCCCGCTCGGGCTGCCTGAGGTCGCTATACGCGTTTCCACGGTTGATGTAGGCCTCGGCCACCTCAGGGTCCAGGCTAATGACCACATCGAAGTCCTCGATCGCGTTCTCATATTGCGCAAGATCGCTGTAGACGTTGCCCCGGTCGAAGAACCCCGCGATGTCTTCGGGGTTGAGCCGAATGACCTCGTCAAGGTCCTCAATCGCCGACTCTGCATCCCCTGCGATCATATGCGCAATGCTTCTGAACCTGTAGTACCGGCCATTGTCCGGGTCGAGCCGAATGGCCTCACTGAACTCTTCGACGGTCTTCTCGTGATCTCCAAGGTTGCCATATGCGTGCGCACGGTTGGCGTATAGGTTGGCCGACTGGGGGTCGAGTCCAATCGCCTGGTCCAGCTCCTCAATCGCTTTACGATACTGCCGCAGGTTGAAGTAGGCGATACCGCGACCCGAGAATAGCTCTGCACTGCCGGAGTCCAGCTTGATGGCCGCGCTGAAGTCTTCTATCGCCCGCTGGTGCTGGCCGAGGTCCCCGAAGGCTCGGCCCCGCGCTTCATAGGAAGCGGCGACCTCAGGATTGAGCCGGATGGCGCGGTCCAGGTCTTCGATAGCTTTCTGCGGCTCGCCAAGAGTGCGGTAGAGCTCGCCACGTTTGCTATAGGCTAGGACGTGTTCAGAGTCGAGCCTGATGGCCTCGCTAAGGTCCTCGACTGCCGTCTGAGAATCGCCGATCTCGTTGTTTACGAGGCCGCGGTTGTAGTATGCCTCCGCGTTCTTTGAGTCTAGAGCGATGGCCTGGTCGTACTCTGCCAGCGCCTCCGCCCACCGCTCCTGGCCTTGGAAAGCGACGGCCGCGTTATAGTGCTCATCAGCCTCGCCTGGCCCGTCGCAGTTTAGAGCCATCAAAGCCACCGCACAGACCAGCAGCAGTATTGAGGGCGGAAGTCTCATCGAGCGGTTGCGCGGACTAATCATGATCGTAGGTGATCGTCGTCTCGACTCTGTGGAGCACGACCGGGTCGCGTTGCTTCGGTACCCGGCTGATCAGTTGCACCTCCAGCTCGTTCACTCCCTCTTTCAGCGGCGGGCTACCAAGGTCATACTCGACGCTGATGCCGTCCCGATGATATTCGACAGGCTCGGTCGGCCATTTGTGCCAGCTCTCCACGTGGAGCTCGGTCCAGCCGTCGAAGGAAACCCTGGCAGCGTCCCAGGGGAACGTCTGCTGGTTGACGCGCACTTGCAACTCGTCGTCTTGAGTGAAGTTGTCAAGTTTGAGCGAGAGCCCACACGCGCCGAGAGACCCGGCGGCGCCGGCAGCCTCGAGGTCGTCGTTGATTTCTAGCCGGAGCACGGGCCCTAGGCCTGAGTAGTCCTCTTTCAAGGTGATTGGCAGCTGGGCGGACGGGCTCGCGTACCGGAAGGCACAACCGTGGTCTCGGCAGGGGTAGAACGGGCCTGTCCTATCGAGCTCGTAGCGCTTGTCGAGTCGGCTCAGCGTCACGGGATCGGAGATCTCGCTGAAAGTGCGCTCGTTCCACTCGCGCGACATCGTGTAGAAGTTATAGAGGTAAGTACCGGCCGCGCCGTGGCTCAAAAAGCGGCTGGCCAACGCCCGGATGTTCCTAGGGTCCAGATACCTCGAGGCGGTGATACAGCCGTAGACCAGGCAGTCGGTCCCCCGGGCGGCCTCTACGAACTCCCTCACCGGCGTCTCGAAGGGAATGTGACCTCCTCCGACCACTACTGTGTCTACCAAGCCATCGGCCATCCAACGGGCGACGTCGAGGCCGATCCTCGTTGAGTCCGCGATCGTAACCGGGACCCTGACCGCGAGTTTGAGCTCACGACCCCGTTCCTCGCCGACCTCGTTCATTCTCTCTCTGACATGCCCCACCAGACTGGTCATCAGATAGCGGCTCTGGTACGCCTCCTCGATCCGGAAAAAGGCCGGGTGGCGGAAGAAGTCCATCTCCACACCGTCCACGTCGAATCGCTCGAAAAGCTCGCAGATTATCGCGGCCATATACTCGCGGATCTGCGGGAAGGCGTAGTTGAGCCCCGTTCTGATTCCATACGGCACGCCGCCCTCTGAAAGCTCCTCCCCTGGCCAGCCGATGAGTAGCTCGGGGTTCTCCCTGCGAAACCTGCCGTAGAGCGGATGTAAAGGCGGGGTTTCGTAGTGGCTGTTCATCCTGACACGAGGGAAGAACTCCATGTCCGCCTCGTGGCAGAGGTCCACCATAGCCGTCATGGGGCCTCCGCACTCGTCAATCAGGGCCCTCACGTTCCGGCCTATCTCCTTAACCACAGCCGATGTCTGCGGACGGTATCCGTATGTGCCGTCGTCCGGGCTTTCGCCCGCGTGTCCGATTATCTCCCCTACCCGAGTCTCGTAGTGGTAGACCTCATGATCTCCGGTACTCCACCATAGAGGCGCGCCGGTGTTCGCGTAGCTTCCCACGACCTTCTCTCTCAAGTCTTGTACGGTGACGGTGGGCAGATCGGCCTGTGGCTGGCGAATGTCGGGCTCCTCCTCGCGATGCGGGCCAGGCTCCCGGCTCCTCGGGGGCAGCTCCCGGTTGAAGATCCACGCGTCATCGGTGAATATTACGGGAGCGGGCGTTTTGTTACCCGTCATTTTGGACGCTCCCTTCGAATCGGCGCTGGGAGGCTAGCGTCGATGAGCGGTAGTCTAGAAGTGTCGTTCGGCCTCGTCAACTGTGCGCCACTGTAGAGACGCCCCGCTGGGGCGTCTCTACAGTTTGGAGGACATGGCTTACCTGTGCCAGTCGTACTCGAGTCGCAGCGATCGGTCCTCGAATGGAAGATCGACCCGCGCGCCGCCTCGCTCCGAAGACAGCTTGAGCGCGATCTCCACCTCCAACGCAACTGCGACGCTCCTGCCGGAGTTCTTGGGCTCATCGAGCTTGCCGTCCAGGCAATCGAAAACATCGCTAAACCCGTGGCTGACCGATAGCGCGTTAGTCATCTGAGGGTCCGGCCAAGGCATCTCCACTCGCTTTCCTCCGCCCGCGAGGGTGTCGATGTCCTGGAACAGCCGCCATTGCCTCTTCGGGACCTCCGGCTGGACTATCTCGCCGGAGGCGCCGGTGATGCGGATTGGCGGAGCCTTTTTCTGGAAGAACACAACCTCCCCACCGGTGGTGACCATCATCCCCTGACCCCCGAACTCCTCGCTCCCCTCATCACCCCGCGGGGTATCCCCTATGCTCGCCACCCAGGCGGGGGCACTGTCCAGGAAGTACGACCAGTTCTGATGTTGGGACATGTGTTCCGACTGGGCCACAATTGAGTGGACTTCTCCGATGGCGCCGGTCGTGACCAGCTCCTTGGCCTTGGCGAACGACGGATTGTTCGTCGTAATTGCACCGCAGACTAGAGGCACACCCGCGTCGGCGCAAACCTTGACCATTCGATCGGCCTCTTCCAAGCTGTAGGCCATGGGTTTCTCGGTCATGATCCCCTTGGCACCGTTCTCTACAGCCAGGATCGTGAGCTCGGGGCGGTCCTTCGTATTCGACGGGATTCCGACGATCTCGGGCCTCTCTTTGCGAAGCATCTCGGAAGCGTCGGAGTAGAGCGCCGTAATCCCATACCGCTCGCCAAAGACCCTAAGTCGGTCTTTGTCGCGCTCGGCGCCAGCTATCAGGTCGACCTCGGGCCGGTCCGCCAGGGTCTCGGCGAACGTAACCGGCGGACGTTCCTCGTGAAAGTAGAACTTACGATGAACGTCGACCTTCGGCATTGGGCGGTCGACGTCATCGACGTGCCACTTACCCCGGTCGCCGTATGGGCCAGGGTCGGTCCAACGCGTGCCGATGTCGTTCAGCATACCCATCCACCCTATCCCGATGATTGCGGCCCGATACTTCGCCATTCGTGCTCCTTTTGTTCGGTTTGCCCTAAGAGCCGCTGGATACGGCGGCAGCGTGTTCAACCGTGCAGTCGCTCAAACTCCCTCATGAAGGATACCAGCGCCTCGACTCCTTCGCGCGGGAATGCGTTGTAGATGGAAGCGCGGAGCCCTCCCACCGAGCGGTGGCCCCTTAGCCCATCGAGTCCTTCTTTGGATGCCTGGCTGACGAACTCCTGCCCTAGCTGTTCGGTCGGCAGCCGAAGAGTCACGTTCATCAGAGATCGACTGTCGGGCTCGGCGTACCCATGATAGAACTCCGAAGAGTCGATCGCACTATACAGGAGCTCGGCTTTTTCACGGTTGCGCCGCCCAATCTCACCCAGCCGACCCTGTTCTAAGAGCCACTTGACTACCAGACGGACCACGTAGATCGCAAAGACCGGGGGCGTGTTGTGGAGCGATTTGGTCGTGACGTAGGTGCGGTAGTCCAACATTGTGGGAAGTCCGTCCGGGATACGCTCCAGCAAGTCGTCGCGGATGATCACGAGGGTAACGCCCGCTGCGCCCAAATTCTTCTGGGCTCCCGCGTAGACCAGACCGTAACGTGTGACGTCTATCGGCCGACTGAAAATGTCCGAAGACGCGTCCGCGACCAGGGGCACATTTCCTACTTCAGGCTCGGTCGTCCACTGGGTCCCGGAGATAGTGTTGTTTGTTGTGATGTGAACGTACGCGGCCTCTTTATCGAGCTTGATGTCTTCCGGACGAGGGATTCTCCTGAAACCCTCTGCCTCCGTGGTAGCCGCGATATTGATATTAGCGATCTTCTCGGCTTCTTTCGCCGCCAGCTTCGCAAAGTGGCCGGTCACGATGTAGTCGACCGAGCCGTGACTGGACACTAGATTCATGGGTATCATCGAGAACTGAAGCGACGCGCCACCCTGAAGAAAGAGCACACGGTAGTTTTCCGGAACGTCAGCTAGCTCACGTAGGTCGCTCGCGGTGGCGTCTAGAACTGACTCGACAGTCTTTGAGCGGTGGCTCATCTCGAGGATCGACATCCCCATCCCCCCAAAGTCGAGCAGGTCCTTCTGGACCTCTTCGAGGACTGGGAGGGGCAGCGCCCCCGGTCCGGGAGAAAAGTTGTATATCCTGTTGGCCATTTGGGCCGATCTAGTCTCCGATTACATGGTGCCCGAAGCTAGCCTAACTACTATAGGCTTTGGCCTCCGGAGTGTCCAGGAACTCGCCTGCTGCTTGGGGCCTCGCGGACGAGTCATCACCCCATTGAGCTGCGGTCAACCTACTTATACTCTTCGCGCGGTGGAGAGAATATGTCGAGGGCGACCGCCCGGCCCTCCGAGCAGATGACGCTGTGCTCGACTCCACCCGGAATCACGTACGCGTCCCCTTGCTTCAGATGCTTCGTCTCACCGCCTATCGTCATCTCGAACTCGCCCTCTAGCATTATCCCGGCCTGCTCGTGCGGGTGCGAGTGGTTGGGCACGACGGCGTGGGGGCCTGTCTCAAGAACGCTTATCATTATCTTTTCTCCCCACAGGGTGCGTATCGTGACGCCTGGCACGATCTCTCTGTGCTCAATCTCCGCCGGATCGTAGAAGTATGACATAGCGCTCTCCCTATCGATTAGTCTTCAACCGCATCGCAATCCGTAAGTCGCCTTATCGTGGTAACACTGCCCTGCTTTTCGGAATTCCCGATGTCTTGATACCAAGTGATACCGATTCACGAACAGGCCCACTGCAACAATAATCGGAAACAAGCCTGACACCGTCGACCAACCGAGCCGGGGCCGACCGCGCTACAAGCCCATCAACCATAACTGATATCGCCGTGGTTTCTACTAAGCCCGAATCCACCGAAGGAGGGCGTCGGGTTAGCGTCCTGAGGCGGCAAGAAGGTGCTCCTGTGCTTCTGGGATAATGGTTTTGTAGCAAAAAAACGGCCCCGGAAAAGGAGCACCCAATAGATGCTGCCACGCAACCACCCCGACCGGATCCAAATCACCTTCGACGACCGCCGCTTGGTGGCCAATGCCGGGCTGCTCCTTCCGGCCACCCTGGCGCGGCACCTCGGCCTGCCCGAACTCGTCCGGCAGCGCCTCGACCTGGGCGATGCCCCGGGGCGGGCGAACACGAGCGACAAGATGATGACGCTGGTGGCGTCTGCGCTGGCTGGGGGCGACTGCATTGACGACGCCGATGTGTTGCGCACCGGGGGGACGGCCTGCACCCTGGGCGGCACGGTCAAGGCGCCATCCACCCTGGGCACCTTCCTGCGCAGCTTCCGGTGGGGCCACGTCCGTCAACTCGACCGGGTGAGCCGCGAGTTGCTGGCCCGGGCTTGGCAAGCCGGGGCGGGACCCGGCGACGGGCCCCTGACCATTGACCTGGACTCCACCATCTGCGAGACCTACGGACTGGCCAAGGAGGGCGCCCGCCACCACGGCTATACCGGCAAGCGGGGCTACCACCCGCTGCCGGCCATCGCCGCCGGCACCGGAGACGTGCTGATGTCCCGGCTGCGCGAGGGCCGGGCCAACACCGCCCGCGGCGCCGCCCACTTCTTGCGGGAGACGGTGGGACGGGTGCGCTACGCCGGGGCCGACGGACGACTCACGCTACGGGCCGACAGCGGGTTCTACACTCATGGCGTGGTATCCGTCTGCCGCAAGATGGATGTCCGCTTCTCCATCACCATCCGCCAGCACAAAAGCCTGCACAATCTCATCGAGGCGATACCCGAAGATGCCTGGACGCCGATTCCTTACTGGATGGACGGTGCCGCCGATGTGGCCGAGACCACCTGCACCCCCTTCCAGGCCGAGGTGGACGCCGCGCCGGTACGGCTCATCGTCCGGCGGGTGAAGCCGACGCCCGGTTCCCAACTGGCCCTCTTCGCCAAATACAGCTATCATGACTTCATCACCGACCGGGACGGGGAGTTGCTCGAACTGGAGGCTGACCATCGCCGCCACGCCGAGATCGAGAATGCCATACGCGACCTCAAGTACGGCGTCGGGCTGAACCATCTCCCCTCGGGCCGCTTCGCCGCCAACGGCGCCTGGCTGGCCGTCCAGACGATGGCCCACAACCTGGCCCGCTGGACGGCGCGGATCGGTCTGGGAGAGCGGATAGCCACCACCAAGACCCTCCGGCGGCGGTTCTTCTCCCTGACCGGACGGCTCACCCGCTCGGCACGCCGGTTGACCCTGCATCTTCCGGATCGCTGGCCTTGGGCTGAGAAGTTCAGCCGTGCCTTGGCCCGGCTGCGAGCCATTCCACTCCCGGCCTGACGGCACCGTCGGCGACCGACCCACCCACCGGACAACCGAAGATCCCCGCAGACTCGTGCCAGCCCGATCCGAGAGAGTTCCCTGCTGCGTATTCTCTCGCCATCCCGCGCATCGCAGCTCCCGCAGACGGCCATAGGGGCCCCTGTGCGGCGATGAAGACCGTCCGCCGACCTCCCTACCCCAAATGGAACCCAGGCTATTTCCCCTGTAGCTCCCTCACCCCCCTTCCGCTTTCCTCACGCCGTCCATCGGTGTCCTTCGGTGGATTCGGGCTAAGGAGGCCGACCATGGGTGCGCTTACCGTACCATACCTGGAACCAGAGGTCGTAGTCGAATGTGTTCTATGTTCGACGGAGGCCGACGCAATGCGACGTACCCCTTCGAATCTCTTCTGGACTAAGTGTTCCCGATACTCTGTGCCCTTGGTCGTTTTGAACCGACATTCCGGGAGCCCAACAGCAGGAGAGTGGCACGACATGGAAGTTACCGCCAAAGCCCGGTTCCCAGAGTACCGTTGGCACCGCCCCCTACACGACAACCCGCACTTTTATTTTCATGCCGCCGACACGAGAAAGTTGTGCAATATCGACCACGCGATCGCCGAATAGACCAGCGAAATCTTAGGAGAGGTATAGCCAGTAGGGAGACCGCCGATGAGTGACGACACATGCGTACATGTTTGGGTAATAGCTACCCCTAAAGGTCCGACTTCGCCAGGTGCTTGCAGGCTCTGCGGAGCAAGAGGGGGCTTTCCCAATTCTTTACCGACCTTCGCGTGGACCGACGACGGGATCGGTCGGCATGAGGGGGCATCCAAATCGCGATGTCGAGATGTCGTCGGACGCGGGTCCACATGCTCAGCGTGGATTAGTAGGGTGAACAGCTAGGGCGTTGGGGCTCCTCACTCCCAGACGACGTTAGGTGGATGGCCGGTCTTATCGAACTCTACGATGATACGACAGGTCTCATCCGCGACCGCATCCTGGGCCTGATCGGTAGATGCGCCGATGTGATGGGTCCCGATAACGCCATCGAGCTTGAATAGGCCGCTGTCGATCTCACCGACCCCTCCAGACGGCTCCCCGTCGAAGACATCCAACCCGGCGCGTATCTCTTTTTCTTGTACGGCCCGCCCGAGCGCCACCTCATCCACCACCTCAGCCCGTGAGGTATTGATAAAAAAGGCGCCGGGGCGCATCGCGTCGAAAAACTCTTCGTTGATCATGTTCCGCGTGCCGTCATTAAGGGCGAGATGTACGCTAACAACGTCAGATGTAGCCGCCACCGAGACAGGTGACCTCTTGAACTCGATGCCCAACTCACCGGCAATTGCGGGTGTAAGTGAGCGACTCCAACCCACCACTAGCATGCCGAAAGCACGTGCGCGGGGTATCATCTCCTTCCCAACTGAGCCGACTCCGACGATTCCGAGAGTACGGCCGTAGAGTCCGCGCGACTTGCTAAACTCCCGCTTATTCCACAGACCTTTCCTGAGCGCCGCAACGTTGTCCGAAATCCGCCGGTCCAAGGAGAGGACCAGCCCGAAGGCGATCTCGGCAACGGCAACTGAGTTCGTGCCCGGGCAGTTCGACACATAAACCCCACCCTTGCGGGCAGCCTCGACGTCGATGGTGTTGTATCCCGCCCCAGCCCGTACAACCAGCCGTAGTTGACCGGCCTCAAGCGTTTCAGCAGTCACTCGTGTGCTTCTGACAACCAGAACATCGGCCTGTGTCTCTGCCACAGCCTGGTTCAGGGACTCATCCTTCAAGTCGTTGTCAGCCGTAACGTCGAAGCCGGCTTGCTCGAGCCTGGCTAGACCATTCTGCGAGAACTTGTCAGCGATGAGTACGTTCATTCGAAAGAGGACCTGCCATCTACCACCAGACCCGGCCTTCAACCTGCTCTTGCAGGTCTGTCCACTTCCTCGTCCAAAGCTCGGTACTTAGGTACTTCCAGCCACCGTCAGCCAACAGACAGACGATCTTCCCCCGGTCCATGCGTTCGGCCAACTGCCTCGCGCATGCCACGACCGACCCAGACGATACTCCCGCGAAAATGCCTTCTTCTTCAAGCAGTCTACTGGTGTACGCGAACGCGACGTCGCCGTCGATCAGGATTCTCGCATCTAGCCGCGAGATATCGAGGATCGGCGGTGTAAAACCGTGCTCCAGACTCCTCAGCCCCTGAATCACGTCGTCGGGAGGCGGAGCGACGGCTACGATCCTGACGTCGGGATTGTGCTCCTTTAGCCGCCTACCTACCCCCATCAATGTACCTCCCGTCCCAAGCCCAGCGACGAAGACATCCACGTCCGGCAGGTCCCGAACGATCTCCTTCCCGGTTGTCTCGTAATGCGCCTGAGGATTGGACTCGTTGCCGTACTGGTACGGCATGAAATAGCCGTCGTCCTTCTCGGCCATCTCCTGTGCAACCAGCGCCGCCTTGTTGCTTCCGCCCTCAGCCGGCGAGTAGTGGATCTCCGTACCGTAGGCCTCGAGCAACGTGGTCCGCTCAGGGCTCACGTTTTCCGGCATCACGACCTTGACTCGGTATCCCTTGACATTGCCGATCATCGCCAACGATATACCCGTATTCCCACTTGTCGGCTCTAGGATGATCTTGTCGTGGGTAAGTTTCCCTTCGGCCTCCGCCTTCTCGATCATGTACTTGGATATCCGGTCCTTCAGACTGCCGGTCGGGTTGTTGCCCTCGAGCTTGGCGTAGATCTCAACATTGGGATTGGGGCTCAGCCTGTTCAGCCGGATGAGAGGCGTGTTGCCGATGGCGTCTAGAATCCCACTATAGATCATCTTGAGACCGTTGACCGTGAAGGAAGACATGCAGCGACGTCACGGGTGTCCTCATCGGGCTGACGACGATATGGTAATACCATGTAGGGACGCACGGCGTGCGCCCGCCTCCCAGCGTTTTTCTGAAATGAATGGCTCAAAGCGAAGCGGCTTGCCTATTTCGGCGGCCTACCTGAGACGGAACGCCGCTGACCTAAGAGTAGCACGCGGCGACGAGCTCCTCTAGCAGCTTGCGATACCCGGAGTCTTTGGACTCTTCCCATGTCTTGAGCAACTGGGTCCCGACGATCGCAATGTCAACAATGCCATGCAGTTTCCGGACATCCTCACCGTCCCTCAGTCCGAAGCCCAGCGCAAGAGGTAGGGAGGTGGTCATTCGACAGCGCTCGACGAACTCGAAGGCGTCTTCTACCAAGGTGCGGCGCCCGGTGACACCCCTTCTCGACACGCAATACACGAACCCCCTGGCCTGTTCGGCAATCTGAGCCAGCCGCTCGTCTGTGTTGGTCGGCGTCATCAGCAGGATGGGCGTTAGGCCGCGCAACTCGCACTGGTCGCGCAGGTCGGCGTCGTCTTCGGGTGGTAGGTCCGGAATAATATACCCGGACGCGCCCGCCTCTTGAAGCGAACGCGCGAAGTTTTCATGCCCCATGCGGAACGGCCAGTTATAGTAGCCCATCGCCACTACCTGTATCCGCGATCTGCTGACACTACGGATGAAATCGAAGTATGTATTGACTCTCACCCCGCCATCGATAGCACCGCCATTGGCTTTCACGAACGCCGGACCGTCGGCAATCGGCTCGCTAAACGGCATCTGCAGCTCGACGATGTCGACCCCTACGTCCTCCATGATGTCGAGCATTGCCCTGTTTTCTTCGATCGATGGGTACCCGATGACGGCGTGACCCATCAGCAGGACCTTTTTGTCCCCTCGCTTGTCGCTGATGTAGTCGCCGATTGGGCTGCGGTTAGCGAGTTCCAAGGCCATTGTCCCTTCCTTCTGCTAGGAGCTCGCTTTCTGTGAGACCGACGGTTCTTCTATCCTGTCCTCCGCCAACCGACGGAGTCCAGGGTCAATCTTCTCGTATCGAACGGCTTTCTCTACGATGAACTCGCGCCAGGCGGCATCGTCCACCGCATCGGCGATAGTAAAGATATCTTTGTCGCCTCGTCCGGACAGGTTGATGAGGACATCCTCGTCCGGGTCTAAATCTTTCGACTCGCGGAGCGCGACCGCGACGCCGTGTGCAGACTCAAGAGCAGGGAGAATGCCTTCAGACTCGGCCATGCGCTTGAAGGCGGACTTGGCCTCGTCGTCTGTCGCGCTTTCGAACCGGACGCGGCCAATCTCATGGAGCCGCGCATGGATGGGACTGACGCCTATGTAGTCGAGCCCAGCGGACACCGAATGGGTCTCCATCATCTGGCCGTCTTCGTCCTGCAGGAAGTAGGTCTTGTAGCCCTGCGCTATTCCAACGCTTCCGTGGCGGCGCCCGTCGGCATCGGGTGCCAGCCTCGCAGCATGCTTTCCCGTGCTGAGGCCCTTTCCTCCCGCTTCGGCCCCGACCAGATCGACATTGTCGTCGTCCAGGAACGCCAGGAATATCCCGAGCGCGTTCGAGCCGCCGCCGACGCATGCGTAGACTCGAGCCGGCAGTCTGCCGTTCACGTCCAGCATTTGCTTCCTGGCCTCGTCTCCGATGATCGACTGGAAATAGGCCACCATCTCTGGAAAGGGGTGTGGGCCGCATACGGTCCCCATGACGTAATGCGTGTTCAGCATGCTCTCCGACCAGTCGCGCAGAGCCTCGTTTATTGCGTCCTTCAACGTGCGTGTACCGTCCGCCACCGGCCTTACCTCGGCCCCGAGCTGTTGCATCCAGAAGACGTTGGGGCGCTGCCGGTCCACGTCCACCTCTCCCATGTAGACCGTGCACTCCAGGCCCAGCCGGGCCGCCATGGTCGCGGTCGCCACACCATGCTGACCCGCGCCCGTTTCAGCAATGACACGCTTCTTCCCCTTCCCATTATTCATACGTTTGGTCAGAAGGCCCTGGCCCATAACGTTGTTTAGCTTGTGGGCGCCCGTGTGGTTAAGGTCCTCTCGCTTCAGGTAGATCCGAGCCCCACCGAGCTGGTCCGACAGCCGTTCAAGCTGTGTAACAGGAGTCGGCCGGCACGAGTAGGTGGACATCACATCGATGAACTCCTGCCAGAACGTCGGGTCGCGCTTGGCCTCGTAAAACACCTCCCTGAGCTCCGCCAGGGTGGTATCGAGAATCTCGGGTTTGAACGCGCCGCCGAAGTCCCCGTAGTACCCAGGTCGGTCGCGATCAAACTCGAACAACGACTCTCGCAACCCGCCGCCCATCAATACCTCCTTGCGTAGGCCACAGAATGGTAGCTGGTAGTGCGCCCGTTACTGGACTAAAGCCAGGTCAGGTTCCAGCGATTCGCGGCCACCGATGAACGGCCTCAGTGGCTCGGGGATGGCCACGGATCCGTCACGTCGCTGGTGGTTCTCGAGCAGGGCGAGTGAAGTGCGCCCGATGGCCAAGCCTGATCCGTTCAACATGTGCACGAACTCTGGGCGGTCCACAGGTGCTGGACGATACCGTGTCTGCAGTCGTCTAGCCTGAAAGTCCTCCACGTTGCTGCACGAGGACACTTCGGCGTAACCATGTTCGCTGGGCAGCCACACCTCGAGGTCGAAGGTCTTGCTTGCCGCAAAGCTCATGTCGCCGGTGCTCAGAACAATCTTGCGGTAGGGAATCTCCAGTTGCCTGAGGACCTGCTCGGCGTCGTCCGTAAGCGATTCAAGCTCGTCGTAGCTCGTTTCCGGCGTGGCGAACTTGAACAACTCTACCTTCGTGAACTGGTGGACGCGCTTGATGCCTCGCACGTCCCGACCGCCGGCACTTGTCTCCCTGCGGAAGCAAGGAGAATAGGCGACGTATTTTAGGGGTAGGGACTCTGAGTCGAGGACCTCTCCCTTGTGAAGGCTGGCCAACGAGCTCTCAGCCGTTGGGATGAGGTAGAGCATCTCGCCGGACCTCTCCACCAGGTCCCGTGGGGTGCTGTATAGCCCGTCCTCGAATTTGGGTAGCTGGGCGCACCCGTACATGGCTTCCTCAGTCACCATGAACGGCGGAATAACAGGCGTGTAGCCGCGCTCGACATGGAAGTCTATCATAAACTGTGCGAGGGCCAGCTCTAGAAGGGCCATTTGTCCTTTGAGCACGTAAAACCTCGAGCCTGCCATGCCTACTCCAGCGGGTATGTCCAGGCCCAACGGCTCGGCAATGTCCCAGTGAGGCTTTGGGTCAAAATCGAATTCGGGCACCTCACCCCACTCGCCTACTACTTCGTTTGCGTGTTCGTTTTCGCCTACCGGCACTGAGGCGTGCGATAGGTTGGGCACTTGATACTGCAGCTCTTTGAAGTGCTCCTCATGGGGTCGAACAACCGACTCCTGGTCTGACAGCAACCGGCTGAGCTCACGCCCCTGGAGTATCAGGTCCTCTCGCTCTTCTCCGGAAGCGGCCCGACGGGTGGCCTCGGCATTCTCTTTTCGTTTAGCCCGCAGCTCATCCTGTTTCGCTATGGACTGGCGGCGAAGTTCGTCGGAGGCGAGGAGCTCGTCGATCAAGCCAACGTCCTCAAGACGCGTCACCAGGCGCTGCTTTATTTCCTTCGGACCAGCCCTGATCTTCTTGATGTCCAGCACTACCTGTCTCCACGTATAAGGTGGGTTTTCGCTGTTATCAGAGTTGTCTGATTAACCCACATGCGACTTTTTTTGCCGTCGACGGGTGTTCGTATCAGTGTAGCGCTCTATGCCCCTTGCTCTATAGGACTATCTGATACTTGGCTATCCGAAAAGCCACTATTAGCCTGTCATTCTGAGCGTAGCGAAGAATCTAAGACTGTCGCCACCAGACGGTCGCTCGTATGAGAAGCGCCTTAGATTCTTCGGTCGCCTCGCTCTCTCAGAATCGTCCATGCAGGTTGCCTCCGGCGCCCTAAAAGAATGAAAAAAAAGGTTGCCTTTGTCTCCCTGAACGGAGTGAAGGGTCTGGGGTGGCTGGGGATCTCCGCAGCAGTCCCGACCAGCCGGATGTCCGAGGCCCCACCCCAGATTCCTCGCCCCGATGCGGCATCTGGGCTCGGAAAGACATGTTTGCGCACAGTCGATCGCCTACCCATCATCGTATTTTCGTGGAAATGACACCACGCCAGATGCGTCTTCGATAAACTCGCACACGTGGTTAATTTGCTCTTCTCGGAATTCGGTCACTTTCTTGGACTTCTTCACTGAGCCGCCTGAGCCGATTGATGTCTATCGAATGGAGATTGGTCTTTGTTGGTTTCCGATTTTCAACTGCCTTCGCTGCAATGAGTCCTGGCCCGTTGAATATTTCTGTGAATGTCCCGTTGGGGTGAATCTTTATTCCCAGGTAATAGTCAGGCCTATGGTCGACCGGGAATGTGAGAGCATTCTGCATTGTCGTTTTTATCTGTATTCGTCTCCCATCTCGGGCTTTGGCATCGTGATGTTTCTCCATAGCCTCGAGGAGCTCAACTTCGTATGCGCCTTCGACAAGGACCTCTCCTAAGTCACCTACCAAACGACCGTCAAGAGTAAACTTCCTCTTCGGATACGTCCCACTGAGCTGTTTTACAATATGCAGCAGTTCCTTGACGGCGTCTTCAATCGTCGTAGCCACAAGCTTCCTCCCAAGCCGCCAACGTAGTTCGTTGACTGAGACGCTCCGTCGAGCACATTTCTGGCCAGTCGCACTTTACATGCTAATCCCATTTGAAACGCCTCACCGCGGCATCGGCGTCGTACTCGAGGGGAAGAGCCTCGAGAGTCTGCAGCCACTCGTCGCGCTCGGACGATGACACGCCTGGACGCTGAATTTCCAGCGGGCAGTTCGCTTCTGCGAGTTTACCATGAGAAAGCACGAAACGTGTCAACTTGGGTATGAATAGATGGCCAAGCGTAATTACCTCGTGACTGATCGCTCCCACGGTTAGACGGCTGAGTAGCACCAAGGCCTTCCCCTCTCCCGAGCGTTGGAACGAAGGCGTGTCGCTGTCTACCGGCACCGCATCCACGTAGGCATCAGCGTATTTTTGATGGACTAGGCGGAGGGCCTGTTGTGGAGTCGTGCTTCCCGCTGCGCGAATCACCCATGCATGAGTCTCATCTCTGATTGCGGCGGCCGCCCGACGGTTCCATGTCAGAAGATGGGCCTCTCGTGGGTCGCTCTCAAATACGGCAACCTCGGACAGGCTCCTGGTTGTTTCGGCTAGCGTCTCTGCATCGATCCCTACCCTGTGGGCCCAGCTCTTCAGCACCGCGCTATCACGATCGTCCGGATCAACCACATGGGCCAAGACGACCTCGCATCCGAGGCGCCTCAACGCCTCAACCCGATGGTGCCCGTCCGCGACTAGAAAGCTCGCGTTTTCTATCTGCACCACTATTACCGGGTGAGGCAGTACACCGTGATCGGCAATCCAGCTACTCACCTCCTCTATCAGGTTGGGCAGTATCACCTCATGGGGGTGGAGCTCGTCAATCGAAATGAAACGTATGTCCAGCTTGGCCGCGCCGCCAATTGGACTAGCTACCATCTAATCCAGCTCCGTAGAGTGGTCCCATACGACGTGATCCTAGCAAAACGTCACCCATAGGCAATTGCAATGGTAGTTTCAGCCACGAGCAACGTCAAACGCTTACCAAGCTCAAAAACGTGTCTCGGGCTTTGAGCTAACGTTGGCTGGCGTCAGAGGCGGCTTCAACGACGTCCGTGTCTAGACGATAATGCTTGACCTGCCGACCGAACGTCAAGAACCGCGTATCTGACGGCAGGGTGGTCTCGTGCTCAGTGTGTCGCACCGATGGAGCCGACGTTCGAGGCGAGCTTGCCGAAGGGGGCCGATCCGAAGAGGGGACGAACCGGGCAATTCGCGCCGTCGGGTGGCTAGGCGGGAGGCTGTGTTAGCTCATCTGGGAACGCTCAGCTACCGCCAACAATGCCTTGATCGCACGCCAGCTTAGCACAAAGAAATCTGCGGGAAGTGCGCCGCAGCCGCCAGCGACCATGGACCGTTGTTGGTGTTCTGAGACAGCGAACATCAACTCGGTATGAGACTTCCTATCGAGATCGTATTGTTTATTTTCGGTCGGGTCCACGTGTACTTTTCTCTGGCCCTGAGGTTGGAGCAAGCAGGTCAGCGGCCGCGAGCCTGGGAGGCCTATTCTCCAGTATACGCCCTGCTGCCCTCAGTCTGTTCCATATACTGGCGGACCATGAGCGCGGCGGTTGCGCCCTCCCCGACCGCGCTCGCGACTTGCTTTGTACTGCCTGCGCGAGCATCGCCTGCGGCAAACACGCCGGGCATACTGGTCTCCAGGGTTTCGCTTGTCACTATAAATCCACGGTCGTCCAGGTCAACGACGCCTTTTAGGAACTCGGTGTTGGGGTCGAGACCAATGAATATGAACACCGCACCAGGAGTCATCTCCTCCACGCCGCCCGTCTTCAGGTCCTCGACTACTACAGAGCTAAGCTTTGAGTCCCCTTTGAATTCCCGAACGCTGTGTTGGAGCCGCAGGTCCACCTTTGGATGTTCGGCGACCTGTTCCTACAATAGCCGACTGGCCAACGATCGGTCAGCGAACTCGAGCACCGTGACTTTCGAGGCGAACCTGGTAAGGAAGAGACTCTCCTGGAGTCCGCTGTTCCCGCCGCCGACAACGACCACATCCTGACCTTTGTAGAACGGCCCGTCGCAGGTTGCGCAGAAATGGATACCTGCGCCGATGAAGTCCTCTTCGCCAGGGACATCGAGTCGGCGATACCTGCTCCCAAGAGTAAGCAAGAGCGCCTTCGAGCAATACTCGTCTCCGGTCTCCGTGCGCACCAGCCTGTAATCGCCCTGGCCCATGATGCTATTTACGGCCTGTGCGGGCAGCACCTCAACGCCGAAACGTTCTGCATGAGCTCGTAGCTGGTCCGCCAGCTCCGCCCCTCCAACGCCGCCCGCGAAGCCAGGGTAGTTGTCGATCCGCTCGGTGACCCCCGCCTGCCCACCAACGCCGGCGCGCTCTATCACCAGTGTCTCCAGCCCCTCCCTTGCGGTGTAGATCGCCGCCGCGAGTCCGGCAGGCCCCGATCCCACGACTACCAGGTCGTAGAACTGGCGCTCTGCCTTCGGCCTTATCCCCAGCTTATCGGCCAGTTCGGCGTTCGAGGGCTCGATCAGGATTGACCCATCCTCGAAGACAATAGTCGGTATGGACCGGCCCCCCTTTTGCACCTTCTGGATGTAATCGAGCCCTGCTGGGTCCTGGTCTACATCCACCCATTTGTAGGGGACTCGCTGCTCACCGAGAAACTGCTTCGACTGTCGGCAGTCGGGGCACCATGGCGCGCCATATACCGTAATCTCTGTCTCGGACACTGAGCACCTCCAAGGGGGAGATCGCTCCCCGGCTGCGCTAGGCCGCCTCGGGCGCGGCGATCAGGTTTTCCAGGGCTTGTGTGAGAGCAGGCTTCGGCAACGCGCCTACTGCCTGCGCGACTGGCTTGCCCCCATCGAATATCAACAGTGTCGGAATCGATCGGATGCCGTATTTCGCTGCCGTCTGAGGGTTGGTGTCGACATCCAGCTTCGCGACCCTCGCCCTGCCCTCTAACTCCCCTGCAACCTCCTCGATCACGGGAGCCATTATCCGGCATGGGCCGCACCAGTCCGCATAGAAGTCAACCAGGACCGGTGTGTCGGCTTTCAGGACCTCAATCTCGAAGTTTTCATCGGTAGCGATTATTGGCTTGACCATTTTATCTCTCCTCCCCTCGGATTTCGAGCCTTCCTCGGCTCCCACATACAGGTCAGATGCGACCCGTACACCACTGGGTTCAAGTAGATCGGCTGGAGAACTGTCCTCGGGTCCGCGTGCCAAGCCCCGAACGGCATCGGCACGAAAGCGGTTGGTAGCCCGACGCAATAATGGTAGGAGCGCACGGCGTGCGCCCGCTTCCCAGCGCTCCACCCGTGTAGAGACGCCCACTGGGATGTCTCAGCGACCCCGTCGACCGACCATGTATCATCCCGAATCCAAGTTGCCCTACAACCTACCTATTTCGGACATCTCCCCATCGAAAAAGAATCGATTCGACGCGCCTCCGCATCGCATGTACTGAAGACTGAAGCGCGCTTCGCAGCATAATTTCGAATAGAGGAGGTGTCTGCAAATGAGCAACGCAGAGTTGAGAGACCAGGCCCGCCGGTCAGCGCCCTACATTAAGGTCGCGGGCTTGCTGTGGGTGGTGGCGACAATGGTCATAATGACAGCTGCCGTGATATGGGTAGCGCTGGCAATCACGACCGGCGACTACTACACGAACAGCAAGGCCGTCAGGGACGCGGCCGCAGGGGCCTCGGGAGTTCTGTCCCAACAGGGTAGCATTGAAGCGGTCAAGGACTGGTTGTTGCCCTTCACTTTCCTGGGGCTGGCTACCTACCTGTTGGGCTTCGGGTTCGCCTTCGGCAATATCCTGAGGAATGTCCGACTTCGCGGCAACACGATGGCGGCGGTCTTGCCAGCGATCAAAGAAGGCAAGTCCTACTGCGAGAAGTGTGCCGACATAATGCAGCCGCACGATCACGAGGAATAAGAAAAGGAGAAACCAAATATGGCAACGATGGCAACAGCAGGCAACGACATCGCGTACCACAGCGAGGAGCTACCAGTCGAGGCGACCGGGATGCAAGCCATGGCCGGCAAGATGTGGATACCCTTCATCGCCATGGGGTTCATGATCGTGGCCGTCTCACTGATCGTTGGGCTCGTCAACTCGGCTACGGCCGCGGATTACTACACGGCCTCTAAGCCCGAATCCACCGAAGGAGGGCGTCGGGTTAGCGTCCTGAGGCGGCAAGAAGGTGCTCCTGTGCTTCTGGGATAATGGTTTTGTAGCAAAAAACCGACCCCGGAAAAGGAGCACCCAGTAGATGCTGCCACGCAACCACCCCGACCGGATCCAAATCACCTTCGACGACCGCCGCTTGGTGGCCAATGCCGGGCTGCTCCTTCCGGCCACCCTGGCGCGGCACCTCGGCCTGCCCGAACTCGTCCGGCAGCGCCTCGACCTGGGCGATGCCCCGGGGCGGGCGAACACGAGCGACAAGATGATGACGCTGGTGGCGTCTGCGCTGGCTGGGGGCGACTGCATTGACGACGCCGATGTGTTGCGCACCGGGGGGACGGCCTGCACCCTGGGCGGCACGGTCAAGGCGCCATCCACCCTGGGCACCTTCCTGCGCAGCTTCCGGTGGGGCCACGTCCGTCAACTCGACCGGGTGAGCCGCGAGTTGCTGGCCCGGGCTTGGCAGGCCGGGGCGGGACCCGGCGACGGGCCCCTGACCATTGACCTGGACTCCACCATCTGCGAGACCTACGGACTGGCCAAGGAGGGCGCCCGCCACCACGGCTATACCGGCAAGCGGGGCTACCACCCGCTGCTGGCCATCGCCGCCGGCACCGGAGACGTGCTGATGTCCCGGCTGCGCGAGGGCCGGGCCAACACCGCCCGCGGCGCCGCCCACTTCCTGCGGGAGACGGTGGGACGGGTGCGCTACGCCGGGGCCAACGGACGACTCACGCTACGGGCCGACAGCGGGTTCTACACTCATGGCGTGGTATCCGTCTGCCGCAAGATGGATGTCCGCTTCTCCATCACCATCCGCCAGCACAAAAGCCTGCACAATCTCATCGAGGCGATACCCGAAGATGCCTGGACGCCGATTCCTTACTGGATGGACGGTGCCGCCGATGTGGCCGAGACCACCTGCACCCCCTTCCAGGCCGAGGCGGACGCCGCGCCGGTACGGCTCATCGTCCGGCGGGTGAAGCCGACGCCCGGTTCCCAACTGGCCCTCTTCGCCAAATACAGCTATCATGGCTTCATCACCGACCGAGACGGGGAGTTGCTCGAACTGGAGGCTGACCATCGCCGCCACGCCGAGATCGAGAATACCATACGCGACCTCAAGTACGGCGTCGGGCTGAACCATCTCCCCTCGGGCCGCTTCGCCGCCAACGGCGCCTGGCTGGCCGTCCAGACGATGGCCCACAACCTGGCCCGCTGGACGGCGCGGATCGGTCTGGGAGAGCGGATAGCCACCACCAAAACCCTCCGGCGGCGGTTCTTCTCCCTGGCCGGACGGCTCACCCGCTCGGCACGCCGGTTGACCCTGCATCTTCCGGATCGCTGGCCTTGGGCTGAGAAGTTCAGCCGCGCCTTGGCCCGGCTGCGAGCCATTCCACTCCCGGCCTGACGGCACCGTCGGCGACCGACCCACCCACCGGACAACCGAAGATCCCCGCAGACTCGTGCCAGCCCGGTCCGAGAGAGTTCCCTGCTGCGTATTCTCTCGCCATCCCGCGCATCGCAGCTCCCGCAGACGGCCATAGGGGCCCCTGTGCGGCGATGAAGACCGTCCGCCGACCTCCCTACCCCAAATGGAACCCAGGCTATTTCCCCTGTAGCTCCCTCACCCCCCTTCCGCTTTCCTCACGCCGTCCATCGGTGTCCTTCGGTGGATTCGGGCTAAGACAGCGCGAGAAGCCGCAGTGACAGGCTCCGACCTTGCGACCCAAAAAGCATTCATAGAGTCCACAAAGGCATGGCTGCCAGCGTTCAAGTTCCTTGGCATCGGCATGCTGCTTGGAGGCGTGACCTTCTTGCTGGCGACCATCCTCGGCGCGCTCAGAGTTGGAGGTGGACGGGTGCAGGCGGCACTCGGTGTAGAGGTCAAGCTCCCGAAGCCGCCCATGACTGCGAGACTGTTCCCCATGGTCATGATGATGGGGACGATGGTCCTGAGTGCGGCGCTAATAGTCGGTATCGTGTTGGCGACCAGAACCTACGACTACTGGAACCACTCGATAGCCGATCAGCTCAACCCTTCGACCGGCGCACTCTTGGCTGATCTGGGAGCAATCAACGCGGTAAAACTATGGTTTGAGCCGCTCAAATTCGTAGGCATGGCCCTGCTGCTAACGGGCATCGGCCTGGCACTGGCAACCATCGTTCGAGCTTTACGATGGCAGGCGAACCGCCTGTGGGAGATCCTGTCCTAGCACAAAGCATCCCAACGGACTCGCCGTGCTTGACGGGGCTGGCCGGTGCTCAAGTAGCAGATGGCCAGCCCCGGTCGGCTAGAGCCTTAGATGGTACAGCAAGGGTCAGCCCGCACCCATCGGCCAAGTTCTCGCATCTAACCATACAATTGGCCGACTGGGCCAAGAGACACACGACAATTCGGAGCGAACTAGAACCAAACAGCTCCTGGATGGCAGAGAGCATTGAAGAGGAGATTGATGAGATGAGACCGCGAAAAACCTTCAGATTCAGGGGACTCGCAGCACTTCTGTTCGTCGGAGTTTTCGCCGTTGCGGCCTGCGGTAGCCCGACGCCGGCTGAAACTGCTACCGAGGTGCAGCCAGAGAGATCGGCGGCCGGCGCTGCCTCTGCCGCCAACCTCGCGGTGGACTTCGAGATCGACGTCTACACCGCTCAGGATCTTCTGGGCGGGCAGGATGTCCATTTCTCGGATATCTTCAGTAGCGGAAAGCCCGTGGTCCTAAACTATTGGGCCGGTCTTTGTCCACCCTGCCGTGCTGAAATACCGGACATCCAGGAAGCCCACGACGCGTATCACGACAAGGTCACCATATTCGGTCTGGACATAGGGCCTTTTATAGGCTTGGGCTCGATTGAAGATGGGAAGACGCTGATGAAGCAGTTGGGCGTTACGTACCCGACGGGCACGACGCTCGACCCGGAGATCATCAGGGAACACCCGCCCTTGGGAATGCCGACGACACTATTCATTACACCCGACGGCGATGTCTACAAGCGATGGACCGGCCTTCTCACGAAGGACAAGTTGGGAGAGCTGACCGCCGAGCTACTTGAGGCGTCCGACAGCCAGCCGAGCTAGAAGTCGAACGAGGGGTGTGTGAGCCAACGTCACCGTGGCGTCAGAGAGGTCGGGAGGAGGTTGACCATATGAAGATCAAGGCGCTGGTCCTCTTGGTGCTGGTGGCAGTACTTGGGACCGGTATGGCATTCGCCATCAACCTATCAGGCGACTCCGGCGAGGCTAAGACGGTTGCACCGCAACCCAAGGCCGCTCGAGCGGAAGCCGGCGCACCAGAGCTTCAGCCGGCCCAGGCAAAGGCTGCCCCGGGAGAATCTGAACCGCCGCAGTCGGCGGCCACTTCACCCCTTCCGAACCCGTCGACCGAACCGCAGGAATTGACGGCTCAGGGAGATATCGAGCCAGACCCAAACTTCGAGGAGGCGCTCCTGAACGCGAGGATAAGCACCCGGGGCTGGAAGACAGACTTCAGCCGGCACACCGTACCCTATGAAGAGATCATCTCCGGCGGGCCCCCGCGCGACGGGATTCCACCGCTGGACAACCCGAGATTCATATCCCCAGAGGATGCCGACGGCTAGCTTGGAGACCAGGAGCCTGTGATCTTTTTCGAACTGAACGGAGATGCGAAGGCGTACCCCCTACAAATCCTCACCTGGCACGAGATCGTCAATGACGTCGTGGACGGGGTCCCGGTATCGGTCACCTTCTGTCCGTTGTGCAACGCGGCCATCGTATTCGACAGAAGACTCGAGGGAACAGTCTACGACTTCGGTACCTCAGGTAAGCTGCGCCACAGCGACCTGATCATGTGGGACCGTCAGACCGAGTCCTGGTGGCAGCAGTTCACCGGCGAAGGGATTGTTGGAGAGCTGGCGGGTAAAAAGCTGACGATGCTGTCGTCATCCATCGTCTCCTTCTCGGACTTCAGGGCTGCCAACCCGAAGGGAACGGTGCTTTCCCGCGACACAGGGTTCTCTCGCTCTTACGGCCGGAACCCCTATGCGGGCTACGATCGCGCCGACAACCCACCGTTCCTGTTCCGCGGACCCCTGGATGGCCGGCTGCTGCCAAAAGAACGGGTTGTGGCCGTGACCGTTGGGGATGTGGACGCGGCGTTCCCGTTCTCTCTGCTGGAGAACGAAGGGGCGGTCAACTACACCGTCAACGATCAAGACCTCGTGGTCTTCTTCAAATCCGGGACGGTCTCGGCTCTGGACAAGGGGTCCATTGGAGACTCCCGCGATGTCGGCGCGACCGGCGTGTTCGAACCTCGGGCGGACGGCCAACCCCTTACATTCCGCGCTGACGGCGAGAGCATCGTCGAGAGCATCGTGGACAACGAGACCGGGAGTGGTTGGAATATTCTGGGCGAGGCGGTCGAAGGTCCACTGACTGGGAAAAAGCTGACCCCGATCGTCCATGCGAACCACTTCTGGTTCGCGTGGGGAGCGTTCAAGCCCGAAACCTTGGTCTACCAGGGCATAGGGTAGCGTCGGATGATGCTCGTCCTGCCGTCCCTGTGCGAGCGAAACTAGCTACCCTTACGCGACGCTAAGCTCCTCGAGTACCTGATGTAGGTCTGCAGGTAATGGACCCTTCTCGGCAGCAGCCACGCACCCCTCGATCTCTGCCGGCACGCCGGCTCCGACAAGTATGGTGCTGAAACCGCTATCAGCAAGCAGATAGCGGATCGACAGCTCCACCATCGAAAGGCCGCACTCTCGCTGGACCGCGTAAAGCCGTTCCGCGCTGTCTCGCATCTCCGATGTCATCCACTCCGGTCGAGATGTAAGCCATTCGCGGTGGACCTCCACATCCCGGCCACCCCAAAATATTCCACCCAGTATCACCGCCACGCCCCTGGCCTGAGCAATCGGAAACACCTCGCGGCGAGCGCCACGCCGCAGGATGTCGTAGGAGAAGGCCGGAAGACACGTGTCTAGGTCTACGCTAGCGAGAATACGTGCGACGCCGTCGAAAGAGTCTTGGCTTATGCCGATAAACCTGCAAAGGCCTTCCGTCTTGGCGTCCTGTAGCACCTTAATCGCCGGAGCTCCCGCGAAGTCGTAGTCAGGGTCGAGCGGGGCGCGTCCATCCACAGGCGGTCTGTCAATCCACCATGGATGCTGGTCGACGTGGTGGATCTGGAGCGTGTCGACGCTGTCGCGCAGCAACAACCTGAGGCTGTCGTCAATCTGCGCGCGCAGGGCATTGTAGGAGCGGAATCTGGCGGGACTTCCCAGGTACCCAATTTTGGTCGCCAGCACGTAATTCTCCGAGCGCCCCGCCAGCGCATCACCCAGTATCGCCTGGCTCATCCCAGGGCCGTATCCGGGAGAAGTGTCGAAATACGTCACACCAAGCTCCAGGGCGCGGCGAACAGTGGCCACACCATCTGTGAACGACTCCCTGTAAAGGCGGGCCCCGCCGAGTCCAATGACAGTCACCTTTTCTCCTGTTTTTCCGTAGGGACGTGTCTCTAGTGCCATCTACCGGCCCTCCGTCTTAACCCGAATCCACCGAAGGAGGGCGTCGGGTTAGCGTCCTGAGGCGGCAAGAAGGCGCTCCTGTGCTTCTGGGATAATGGTTTTGTAGCAAAAAAACGACCCCGGAAAAGGAGCACCCAGTAGATGCTGCCACGCAACCACCCCGACCGGATCCAAATCACCTTCGACGACCGCCGCTTGGTGGCCAATGCCGGGCTGCTCCTTCCGGCCACCCTGGCGCGGCACCTCGGCCTGCCCGAACTCGTCCGGCAGCGCCTCGACCTGGGCGATGCCCCGGGGCGGGCGAACACGAGCGACAAGATGATGACGCTGGTGGCGTCTGCGCTGGCTGGGGGCGACTGCATTGACGACGCCGATGTGTTGCGCACCGGGGGGACGGCCTGCACCCTGGGCGGCACGGTCAAGGCGCCATCCACCCTGGGCACCTTCCTGCGCAGCTTCCGGTGGGGCCACGTCCGTCAACTCGACCGGGTGAGCCGCGAGTTGCTGGCCCGGGCTTGGCAGGCCGGGGCGGGACCCGGCGACGGGCCCCTGACCATTGACCTGGACTCCACCATCTGCGAGACCTACGGACTGGCCAAGGAGGGCGCCCGCCACCACGGCTATACCGGCAAGCGGGGCTACCACCCGCTGCTGGCCATCGCCGCCGGCACCGGAGACGTGCTGATGTCCCGGCTGCGCGAGGGCCGGGCCAACACCGCCCGCGGCGCCGCCCACTTCCTGCGGGAGACGGTGGGACGGGTGCGCTACGCCGGGGCCAACGGACGACTCACGCTACGGGCCGACAGCGGGTTCTACACTCATGGCGTGGTATCCGTCTGCCGCAAGATGGATGTCCGCTTCTCCATCACCATCCGCCAGCACAAAAGCCTGCACAATCTCATCGAGGCGATACCCGAAGATGCCTGGACGCCGATTCCTTACTGGATGGACGGTGCCGCCGATGTGGCCGAGACCACCTGCACCCCCTTCCAGGCCGAGGCGGACGCCGCGCCGGTACGGCTCATCGTCCGGCGGGTGAAGCCGACGCCCGGTTCCCAACTGGCCCTCTTCGCCAAATACAGCTATCATGGCTTCATCACCGACCGAGACGGGGAGTTGCTCGAACTGGAGGCTGACCATCGCCGCCACGCCGAGATCGAGAATACCATACGCGACCTCAAGTACGGCGTCGGGCTGAACCATCTCCCCTCGGGCCGCTTCGCCGCCAACGGCGCCTGGCTGGCCGTCCAGACGATGGCCCACAACCTGGCCCGCTGGACGGCGCGGATCGGTCTGGGAGAGCGGATAGCCACCACCAAAACCCTCCGGCGGCGGTTCTTCTCCCTGGCCGGACGGCTCACCCGCTCGGCACGCCGGTTGACCCTGCATCTTCCGGATCGCTGGCCTTGGGCTGAGAAGTTCAGCCGCGCCTTGGCCCGGCTGCGAGCCATTCCACTCCCGGCCTGACGGCACCGTCGGCGACCGACCCACCCACCGGACAACCGAAGATCCCCGCAGACTCGTGCCAGCCCGGTCCGAGAGAGTTCCCTGCTGCGTATTCTCTCGCCATCCCGCGCATCGCAGCTCCCGCAGACGGCCATAGGGGCCCCTGTGCGGCGATGAAGACCGTCCGCCGACCTCCCTACCCCAAATGGAACCCAGGCTATTTCCCCTGTAGCTCCCTCACCCCCCTTCCGCTTTCCTCACGCCGTCCATCGGTGTCCTTCGGTGGATTCGGGCTTAATCTGGTTTCGCGGCGACGTCATGGTAATTCCAGGTCACAGGTGCCGAGCCGTTAATAACCGAACAGTCACCCCCACGAACACCCTCAGTAGTAGATGTTGTCGTCAGGGCCGCCACCCGCCGCGATTAGGTCGCCGTTGATCGCGATGGACTTTGGCGACGCCAGGAACGCGACCACGTAGGCTATATCTCCGGCGTCGATGATCTTCCGCACGGAGTTCCGCTCGGCCATGGACCGCTCTACCTCGTCCTGCGATACGCCCTCGCGCTCAGCTTGGTCGGCGATGAGTCCGGCGGTCCGCTCGGTACGAGTGCTGCCAGGGTGCACCACCGTCACATTGATGCCGTAAGGCCCGAGCTCTGCGGCCAGGTTCTTAGTCAGCGCCACGACGGCCACGTTCCGCAGACTGCTTACGGCGCCGACCGCGCGGCGAGCGGCCATGCCGCTAATGTTGATGATCCGTCCCCAGCCCTGTCGTTGCATCTGGGGAGCGACCGCTTGGGCGCAACGCAGGTAACCCATGACTTTCACGTTCACGTCGGCCCATACGTCATCCTGTGTAATGTCCGCAAGTGCCTGGGACGGACCGGTACCCGCGACCCGTGCCGCGCAGTTCACCAGGATATCCAGATGGCCTAGGGCCTCCGCGGCCTCCTGGACCATCGTCTTCACGGACTCGTCGTCACCTGTGTCCGCTGTGATCGGGACGATGCGACGCCCCGTCTCCTGCTGAAGCTCCGCTGCCGCCTCTGACAGGGGCTCTCTGGTCCTGGCCACAATCGCGACGTCCACGCCCTCTAGAGCCAGTTGCCGGGCGGTCGCCTTACCGATACCGCGGCTGCCACCGGTGACAATGGCAGTCTTACCGTCTAGTTCTAGGTCCATTCGTTGCTCCTTAGCAGGCCAGGCGTGAAGACGCCTCTCTCGCGCATCACCGGTCTGCGGTACGAAAACGCGAGATGTATGAGGCGCAAGGCGGCCTGTAAGCCGAGTTCTGTGCCCAGCCGGTCATCGGTTTACACCCCGGCGAGCCGAGGCTTCGTCCCAGTGAAGAGCCGGACGGCGACCATCTATCTAGTCCTTCCGTTGCCGGAAGGATCGAGCGGCCAACCCGGGGACAGGCCGGGTACCCTGTAGCCCCCTATTAGGCCTTGCTCCGGATGGGGTTTGCCTGGCTCCCGATATTACTATCGGGACGGTGAGCTCTTACCTCGCCATTTCACCCTTATCCCGATTCGGCATCGGGACGGTGTGTTTCTGTAGCACTTTCCGTCGGGTCACCCCGCCCCGCTGTTAGCGGGCATCCTTCCCGGTGGAGCTCGGACTTTCCTCCCCCCCGACGTGTCGGGGCGGCGGTCGCCCAGCCGCCTTGCGCCGACTCAATTGTAGCCGCACGAGTCCGACCGCGCCAGCAACCCCATTCTATTCCGGCTGCGCGGGCGACTCCCCACTGTCTGAAGCCGCAGGTTGTTCTTCCTCTGCAGCGTCCGGCAGGTCGACCGCTGACGCCGCCTCTTCCAGTGGAGTTGCATCGCCCCACTCCTGGAGGAAGTATTTGAACACGTCTCTCCCTGTGGCAACTAGGGGTACCCCGACTATGACGCCCCACAGCCCGGCCACCTCGCTCCCGACTACCAGGATTACCATGACGATCCCTGGATGGATGTTTACCGCATGCCCCTGGATACGAGGCACGAGCAGCGTGTTTTCCACGAGTTGGATGCCTACGTAGAGGAGGACTACCCATATCAAGTCTTCCGGCGAGGTAGCCAAAGTGACCAGCACCCCAGGAATAGCCCCTAGGAGAGGCCCGATAACAGGGATCAGCTCCGTGACGCCTACGACAATACCCAGGAGTACCGAGAACTTTATGCCTAGTAGGAATAGGCCAAGAAACGCGGAGAGTCCGACGACGACCATCAACGTGAGCTGGCCTCGCACGTAGGCGCCGAGCACCCGGTTCACGATGGCCACCACGTTGCGGGTGTGGCGTTGGGCCTCTGGAGGCATGAGTGAGTAGAAGCCTTCGACCGCGACTTCCCGGTCTTTGAGCAGGTAGAAGAGCAAAAAGGGTACGATCGCAAGCCCAATAACGGTTGTGACAGTATTGGTCACCGTGCCCACGATCTTGCCAAGAAGTCCCTGTGCCGCCCCGATCAGGACGGAGGTGCTACTCTGGAGCGCCTCTTCGATCTCCGTTCTGATGTCCTCCGGCACCCTGCTGGTATATTGCTCATTCCAGCCCTCGATCGTCATCCGGGCACGCTCGAACAGCTCCGGCACATCTTCGACGAATCCTGTCGCCTCGCGGAATGCGGGAGGCACGATAGCCGCCAAGGCCCCAACCAGGACCGCCACCGCCGCTACGTAAATCAACAGGATTGCGGATATGCGACTGGCGTTAGGCCATCGTTTCCTCCACGGCATCAAGGACTCAACGGCGGCGACTGCGGGGTAAAGTAGATACGCGAGTATGCCGCTAAGGATGAAGGGGAACAACGCTCCTCTTGCCAGGACTAACAGTCCGAGGACGACGACGAGGATCGCCGCGACCAATACGAGACGGTTGCGTCTAGCTGTTGCTGTGATCGCCATGCTTGGTCCTTAGTCGAGAGGAGCCCAGCCCCAATGGCCTTAGACCGTTACCTCGACACCATCGTCTTCGACCACGACACGATCGAGGTGCTCGGCTAGAAACGCACGGCGCACCTCTAGATCGAGAGATTCCCAGTTGTCCAGAGTTGTGGTAGCCTCGGCTGAGTGATCGATAGACGCGGCCACACGGCGGGCGGCGTCCAACTCCTTAAGGTACTCGGCTAGCACCTTGACGCTGACGTCCCCTCTGGCGGCTCGCCTCATCGCCCTGAGGAAACGGCGTTCCGCTATTCTCGCCAAGGAGTCTTTTTCGCCCTGGCCATCCTGAGGTGGCGAGGAGCCGGCGCCCTCTGACGCTGACTCCGACTCCTTGGCTCTTAGGGCGTACCGGAGCTGCTTGAGGACCGTGCCCTCTAGCAGAGGCGCTCGCCACGTGTGGTAGCCGCACCGGCTCTGGTTGTTCCTCGACTGGCACTGGTAGTAGCGGTAGACCTGTCTGGCCCTCTGGCCGTCCTTACGTTTCCACGACTGTCGGCGTGTGACGCCCATCATCTTGTTACCGCAGTACGCACAGTTCAGCAGTCCCGAAAGCAGGAACGGCTCGGGGTTCATCACCCGGCCAAAAGGCCGGCGCGCCTTGGTCTGGTCCTGGGCGGCCCGAAAGACGTCAGGCGGTATGATGGCCTCGTGAGCCTTTGGGCGGCGCATACCGAAGCGCTCGTAAGTTCCGATGTAGGCAGCGTTTTTGAGGATGTCCCTAATGCTGACGACGTTCCACCTGCCTCCACGGCGAGTCGCGATGTCACGCTCATTCAAGCGCTGGGCTATGAGTCGCAGTCCCAGGCCGTCCTTTGTGTACAGGCGGTAGATGAGCTCAACTACGGCGGCCTCCTCTCGTACAACCTCCAGAGTCCCGCCAGAGCCGATACGGTAACCGTACAGAGGCCTGCCAAGCGCTTGGCCCCGCGAGGCGCGCATGCGCATAGACTCCTTGATGCTCTGACTGCGTGTGCGTGAGACCCCTTTGACGCCCAGGGTTTGGAAGGCGTTTTGCAGCGGGTCGGGGAACTCTTCGCTGGAGCAGGCGACCGTGGCTTCCATCCCGTCTAGCTCGACCATCGACCTGGCGACGGACTCGAGATCTTGCCCCAGATGCCGGGCGTCGGGGACTACGACGAGAAACTCGCTCTCAGACTTCGCCAGGTATTCGAGCATCCGACCGTACTCGGCATCCGCCTGGCCCTTCTCGATGCCAGTCGAGGCGAAGGTCTTGACGGGCTGGTGAAGATTTAGCTCGCAATACCGTGCGAAACCACTCTCCATCTCGGCGAGAGAGCCGTCCTGGCCCTCCTCGATTCGAAAATAACCTATGGCGCGCAAGCCGACCTCAGACTGCGTACAGGATGCGGTTACAGCTACTGCACTGGACGATCTCCTGTAAGCCTCTAGCCCGTTGGAGCTGCATCGTTGACAGGGCCAGGCGGCACCCCTGACACATACCTCGCTCTACTCTCGCGACAGCGTAGCCGTTCTTGGTTTTTCGCAGGGACTCGTAAACAGATAGGGCTTTGGACTGCACTTGAAGGGCTGCCTCTTCCCTGCTTTTACCTAGTTCCGCAAGCTGTTTGGTCAGGGTCTGGTCCTCTTCGAGCAGCTCCGTCATCTCAGCCGGCCTTTCGCTTTCCAGCAGTGTCAGTGCTTCCTGGGCCTCCTGTTCCACCGACTGGACGTCCTCAATCTCGACCATGATCTCGAGGAGTTTTTCCTCCTCATCTTTCTGCTGTGCCGACGTAAAGCTGCGCTCTTCCTCAGCCGCGGTAAGCTCCCGAGGGCTTGTGACCGCCCCCCCGTAAAGCTTGGACTCTATCCCTTTTACCCGTTCTTGGAGCTGGGTGATTGACCCATCAACAACTCGGCGCTTGGAGTCGAGTTCCTTGAGACGGGTTTGAAGCTCTTCTAAGCGCTCCCTCGCAGCCGGCAGCGCCGAGTCGTCTGCCAGTTTGGCCCGTACCTCGGCCTGAGACTTCTCCAGGGCGGCGTACCTTAGGTCGATCTCTTGAAGGTCGTAAAGCTGTTTGACCGCGAGCATAGAACCTATCCGATCACTGATATTTGGGTTGGACGAGCAGCCTCGATAAAACTCCGATATTGTAACGCAATCAGCGGCCCCCACATAGCAGGTCTATCATTCTTCTCGGATCGCCTGACTAGTCAGATAGAAGCAGCTATTGCAGCAACCCTTTCTTTACAAAGGGCCGCCGAAATCACCTGATGAAGCTTAACACTGTGGCGGCACTGCCGTCCGGCGCGAAAGATCGGGGAATCCAGAGGGGCACGGCCCCTTCTGGTAGGGGGTCTGGGGGATTCCCCCAGACCCCCTTTTTTTTGGGAATGGGGACCACGTGGTGAAAACGCTACTCAAGGAAGGGTATTCCAGGGGTGAAATTGGCACTTCAATGGTTCATAATAAAACCGTTGCTCCCCGAGCGAGATAAGTAGAAAAAGGGCATCCTCAATGACCGCAACACGGCCGAAAACGAAAATAATCTGCACCTTGGGTCCGGCTTCATCCTCCGAGAAGACACTGGAGGAGTTGGTCAAAGCGGGGATGAGCGTCGCCAGGCTGAACCTGTCCCACGGTACGCTCGATGAGCACGGGGTGGCCGTCCAGGCTGTTAGGCAAGTGTCCAAGCGCCTCGGCATCCCTGTCGGAATCATGGTCGACGTGCCTGGGGCCAAATACCGGACCGGGCCCCTGGGAACAGGGGTCCTGGACCTGAAACGCGAGGATAGACTAACCCTTACCAGCAGAGACCTGGTGGGGACACGGGAGGTAGTAGCTGTCTCACCACCAGGCATTCACCGAGATGCTACCGTGGGCGACCCTGTGCTTCTCGATGACGGCCTGATGGAGCTATGCGTAATAGAGATTCAAGGCCAGGACGTCTTGTGCGAGGTTGTCCGAGGGGGTCGGCTAACGGAGCGGCGAGGTGTGGCGACACCGGGGAAGTCGCCCTCCCAACCGTTCCCCAGTGAGCAGGCGAAGAACGCCCTGGAGTTCGCAGCCGAGCAACAGGTCGACTTCGTGGCCCTATCTATGGTCACGCTCGACGCCAATGTTGACGCAGCACGAGCCCTGCTGAAGCAGCTGGGACTGGAAGCTGAAATTATCTCGAAGATCGAGCGGGCAGAGGCCTTGGAGCACCTGGATAGCATTATCGGAGCTAGCGATGGAATCATGGTTGCACGAGGCGACATGGGAGTAGACGTGCGCTTAGCGGAAGTGCCGATGATACAAAAACGGCTGATCGCCGACTCCAATGTCAGCGGCAAACCGGTCATAACAGCCACCCAGATGCTCGAGTCTATGGTGAGGTCGCCGGTCCCGACCAGAGCGGAGGTCACCGATGTGGCCAACGCGGTCTATGACGGCACTGACGCAATCATGCTTTCCGGGGAGACCTCGGTCGGCCAGTACCCCATAGAGGCGGTAAAGGTAATGGCCGAGGTTGCGATAGAGGCAGAGGCTGCGCTGCCGTACGAGCGAATGATAGTCGAAAAGCGGGGCCAGCTCGAGCCCAAGACGGACGACGCTATAAGCTACGACGCCTGCCAGACGGCCCAGCAGCTCAACGCAAGCCTCATCGTAGCCTTCACCGAGTCAGGCAGCACCGCCAGCAGGGTGTCCAAGTACCGGCCAATGCCCCCGGTCCTCGCGCTGACGCCTAGCGAGCACGTCCAGCGTCGGCTGACCCTCCGCTGGGGAGTAACACCGATCACCACACCACGGATAGGGAACGTCGACGACTTCTTCGCACTTGGCGAGGAGAGGGCAAAGGAGGTCGCTGGGCTGGAGCCCGGCAGCCTGATCGTGCTCGTGGCCGGACTGCCAGTCGGGGTCGCCGGGGGCACCAACCTGCTACGCGTGCTGACTGTATCTTGAGATCCTCGCACTGCAGGTCTGGGGCCTCGATCAGGCAGGAAAGCCAGAACCCCAGTCAGTGATCCGTGCATCGTAGGGGCAGGTTTCAAACCTGCCCTATTCACCAACGTCGTCATTTTCTAGAGCCGATTAGCTGCAACGAGCAACTATGCTGAATCTCTATGACACCATGGCCAAGACCACTTCTGAAGTGGAGCCGCTGCAGCCGGGTCTGATCAAGATGTACACATGCGGTCCCACGGTCTACCGTGACGCCCACATCGGCAACCTCCGCTCTTACCTTATGGCCGACTGGATACGGCGCGCCCTGGAGTTTCAGGGAGTCGCCGTGACTCATGTGAAGAACATCACGGACGTCGGCCACATGCGGCAGGAGATGCTGGAACAGGGAGAGGACAAGGTCGTAGCCGCAGCTATCGCCGAGGGAAAGACTCCCCAGCAGATCGCTCAGCTGTACACCGAGCGCTTTCACGCGGACGAACGAAAACTGAACATCCTCCCGGCGCACCACTTCCCTATGGCGACCGACCACGTCGACGAGATGATTGACGTGGTCAAGCGCCTGGTGGACAAGGGCTACGCCTACGAAGTGGAGGGCAACGTCTATTTTGAGGTCTCCAAGTTCGGCCAGTACGGAAATCTGTCCGGCAACACGCAAGGAGAGGAGCTACGCGAAGCCGTTCGTGTCGAGGCCGATCCACTCAAGCGCGACCCGCGCGACTTTACCCTATGGAAACTAGCGGAGCCCGGCCGAGATCTCAAATGGCCAAGTCCTTGGGGTGAGGGGTTTCCAGGATGGCACATCGAATGCTCGGCCATGTCCATCAAATACCTCAGTGAAAAATTCGACATCCACACCGGCGGAGTCGACAACATCTTCCCCCATCATGAGGGAGAGATAGCTCAAAGCGAGGGCTACACAGGCCAACGCGTGGTCAGTCTCTGGGTCCACGGCCAACATCTGCTGACCGATGGAGTGAAGATGGCTAAGTCGACGGGCAACTCGTTCATCATGGCCGACATTGAGGCGCGAGGCATCGAGCCGCTCGCCTTCCGATATCTATGCCTCACCGCACGATTCGGCACCCGAATGAACTTCACCTTCACCTCCCTGAAGGCCGCACAACGAGCGCTGCTGCGGCTCAGGAACCGCGTTTGGGACTGGGAGACTCTCTCCGAGAGACCGCAGCCCGCCAACTCCCACGTAAGGAACCGGTGGGAGCAAGAGTTCATGAGGCACGTCAATGGCAATCTGGATATGCCAGACGCCCTTGCCCTGACATGGAAACTCGTACGTGCCGATCTACCGAAACCGCTCAAACTAGACTTGCTGAGGGCGTATGACCGGCTCCTCGGACTGGACCTTTCCGACGTCTCGGAAGCGTATCGCGTCCCCGATAGTATCCTCAGCATCGTGGAACGACGGGCAGGCTTGCGGCGCCAGTCCCAGTATGAGGAGGCCGACGCACTCCGTGGTGAGCTTGAGTCGGATGGATACGTCGTCCAGGACACAAGCGACGGCACGCGCGTTAGACCTCTGTCCACCTGGGAGAAGCAACGGGAACAGTGGCCAACGGTCTCCTCGGCTGCTGAGGTAGCCTCTCTGGCCCACGAGCCCGACGGTCCGGAGTTCAGCATTGCGGTCGTCGCCTCGAACCATGTCGACGACGTTCGCCGGTGCATAGAAAGCGCCCTTCGCTGGGCCGGCGACCTCCCGGCGGAGCTGATCGCCGTGGACAACGGCTCGACCGACGGCACCCCCGAATGGTTGGAGCAGGCCGCTTCCAAAGACCCGAGGGTCCGCGTCACACACACCGACCACTTGCTCGGAGCGGGCGCCGCCAACAACATTCTGCTCAGGCAGAGTCGCGGTCGGATCGTAGTGATGCTAGATACCAGCGTCGAGGTACTTGGAGACATTTTCGCACCGCTCCAGGCACTGCTAAGTGACGATTCGGTTGGCGTAGCCGGACCGTTTGGCCTGCGGAGCGCCGACCTCCACCATTTCCACGAGGGTGAGGGTGAGGCAGGCGATATGGACGCCATGCAGGGGTACTGTTTTGCCTTCAGGCGCAGCCTGCTTCGGGACATAGGGATGATGCGCGAGAGCTTCCGCTTTTACCGTAACCTCGACCTTGACTATAGCTTTCACTTCAAGGCCAAGGGCTACCGGATCGTCGCCGACCCCACTCTGCCGGTGCGGCGCCACGAACACCGCGTGTGGGCCGAGCTTAGCGAGCAGGAACGCGACGAGCTTAGCCGCAAGAACTACGGCCGCTTTCTCCACAAGTGGCGAGACCGCGCTGACCTTCTGGTCGCCGGCCGCGCAGCGACCTGACCGCCAACCCGTAGATAGGCCCTCCCCTCTCCACGACTGCGCACAAGCCTTCTCGAGCTTGTATCCCTGAGTCCCGATCCGGCCCCGATGCCGCATCGGGGGGACGAATGGTCTGGGGAGGGGTGCCTTCCCGCTCCAGATGCTTCGCCGAACCTCAGCATGACATGCTCTGTTCACTTTCACTGTGGCGTAAGCATATTCGTAGGACAGTAGACTACTGCAGATTGGCGCGCATGCCACCACCTGGACCGTACCGCGACAGAACACGTGTATAATATGCGGCGCACAAGACCGGTCGCGGCGCTCCTCTCAACAACGATGCCGCATACACCCTCCCTTCATCCCAAGGAGTAGCTCTGGATTAGATGGCCAATCTGTGGGACGTTCCCATAGCGGTCCTATGGACCTACCTCGCGACCACCGCGGGCGTCATCCTGATCGCTTCGTGGTTTCTGGCCAAATCGGCCGATGTGATGGCGGAAAAGACCGGTCTGGGGCGCTCGTTCGCCGGCGTCGTACTGCTGGCAACGGCAACATCCTTGCCCGAGCTCGGCACCGGCGTCAGCTCGATCGTGCTGGTCGATGCTCCGGATCTCGCCGCCGGCGACGCCTTCGGAAGTAGCGTATTCAATCTCCTTATAATCGGCCTTCTAGACCTCTACTGGCGAAACGGCCCCATCCTGAACGCCGTCGGCACGACCAGCGTCGTGGTTGGAGTCCTGGGAATCGCTGTGATCGCTACGGCCGTCGTCGCTACCTTCATTCATGGCGCCACATCTTCGTTGTCCAGTTGGCCGCTAAGTCCACTCTCCATCCTGGTGCTTCTGATGTTCCTGGCGGCAATGCTCCTGATATATCACCACGATAAACCAGAGAAAAAGGCCAGTGCGAGCGAGTCAGAGGGCGTGCGGTATGCAGGGGCAAGTCTGCCGAAAGCAGTACTGGCCTATGCCGTCTCTGCCACGGTTGTGGTGATAGCGGCGATCTGGCTTTCGAAGACAGGGGACGCCATCGCTAAGGAGGTGGGGTTGGACGAGAGCTTCGTGGGAACCCTGTTCCTTGCCTTCAGCACCTCACTGCCCGAGCTGGCGACCTCGATCGCAGCGGTCAGAATCAAGGCCCCGGAGCTGGCCGTATCCAGCGTTCTGGGAAGCAATATCTTCAACATGGGCGTCGTGCTGTTCATCGACGACGCGGTCTATACCGAGGGGGCATTGTGGGCCGGGATATCGCAGATACACATGCTGACGGGTGCCATGGCCGTGTTGATGACCGCCGTCGTCATCATGGGACTGCTCACGAGGCCTCGCCGGCGGCCGATGAGGGCATGGACGTTCGAGGGGGCCGCTCTCGCGGGACTCTATGTCGCGGCAACCCTGCTGGTATTCAAGCTGGCTTAACCGCCTGTCCGAGTGCCCTGCCGCGGATGATTAAAGACGACGACCCCTCACCTATCTCGGCTTCGCAATTGATGGAACGAGAGACCTCTATCCTCTCCCTTGATGGGAGAGGATAGAGGTGAGGGTGAAACCCGCCGTTCAACGGAGGCGCTCCTGCACTAGCCGCGTCTGTTGACCAGGTAAGTGACGAGCTCCTCCAACGATTCGCGGGCCGGGTTCTCCTCCAGCACAGCGATCCTTTCCAACGCTGTCTCACAGAACTGGCCGGCTACTGCGTATGACTCCTCTATGACCGAGGAGTCTTGCACCAAGGCCACGGCTCGATCGAGCCTGTCGTCATCTCCGGGCTTTCGGAACAGTCTTGATATCGAGTCGTCGTCAGGGTAGCGCTCGACCGCTATGATGGCGGGGAGCGTCATAATACCCTGGGCCAGGTCATTCCCTACGGGCTTGCCCATCTCCTCTCGGGTGGCATCGAAGTCCAGGATGTCGTCGACTATCTGGAAGGCCATGCCCAAGTTGAAGCCGTAGTCCCTCAGCGCCTCGGTTATCGGCTCGGGAGCGCCGCTCAGTATAGCTCCCGCCTCGCCGGTCGTGGCGAAAAGTGACGCGGTCTTATCATGGATACGCTGAAGGTAGTCTTCCCTGCTCTGCCTCCAGTTGTAAGCTCCGGCCATCTCGTGCAACTCTCCGCTGGATAACTGCACGGTGGCCTGCGCGAACAGCTGCATCACCCTGATGTCTCCGGTGTCGCAGACCAGTTTGGCCGCGGTAGCAAGAACGAAATCGCCCACGAGCACCGCCGCATTTCTGCCCCACAAGCTCCCAATCGTGGCCCTGCCTCGTCGAATATTGGAGTTGTCGAGGAAGTCATCGTGGACGAGGGCAGCTACGTGCAACAACTCCACAGCCGACGCCATAGTCTCGACCGCGTGTCTATCGTAAGGGTGGAATCTGGATGCCAGCAACGCGAGCGCGGGCCTCAATCGTTTGCCTGTGTTGTCCATAACATGGTCGAGAATCTGAGATAGGAAGGGCGACTGGTCCCGGCCGAGGTCCTTCAGATTCTGACCCACCTGGTGCATCTCATCGCGAATAGGATCGTAGATGCGATCAAGAAGCTCCGCAGCCAACTCCATCCGACCATCCGTGGAACTGGTGAAGTCTCCCTTGCGACGGCCTGAGTCACGGCGGATAGTTTGTTGGGACTTGGTGGCTTGCAACCTAAGCGTTCTCCGCACTGTCAGGTGCCTGACCGATGCGTTGAGTCTCCCGCTCGACAACTTCCTCATCTAGCTTGACGAACAGTGGCTCTGGGGACTCCAGACCCTGTCCCGGCTTCAGCCCATCCGGACGCCATGTCCAGCCCTGGTCCTGGACCCGTCCTGTAAAACCAAGCATACCGTGTAGCCTCTCGGAGCTGAAGGGGAGGAACGGATAGAGAGCCGTTTTGAGGCAGTTTATCACCGAGAGAGCGACCCACAGAGTCGTTGCTGCGTCACTGGTGTCGTTCTGCATCGCATGCCACGGAGCCTTCTGGTCAAGATAGCGGTTCGCCGACTGTGCGAGCGCCATCGACGAGCCCAGGGCGGCCCGGAACTTGCACACCTCGATGTTCTCGCCGGTTTCACGGAACCTGCGCTCAGCCTCTGCCAGCAGATCGTTGGCATCAGAGTCCAAGGCTCCAGGCTCGGGCACCTTCCCGTCAAAATTCCGATATGACATGGTCAGGACTCTATGCACCAGATTGCCGTAGGTGGCGACAAGCTCGTCGTTGTTGCCTCGCACGTATTCGCGCCACGAGAAGTCGGAGTCGCTGGTCTCGGGCATGTTGGCCGTCAGCACATACCGGAGAGGATCGGGCTCGTACCGGTCCAGGTAGTCGGAAAGCCAGACCGCCCAGTTGCGGCTGGTCGAGAACTTGAGACCCTCCAGGTTCAGGTACTCGTTCGCGGGCACGTCATATGGGAGGTTTAGCCCTCCGTACCCCATCAGCATCGCAGGCCAGATTATTGTATGAAAGGGGATGTTGTCCTTGCCCATGAAGTAGTAGGCTCTCGACTCTTGCTGCCAGAAGTCGCGCCAGCGATCGTCGTGCCCGTCATTCGTTGCCCACTCGATGGCAGCGGACAGATAGCCGATCACGGCCTCGAACCACACGTAGAGCCGCTTACCGTCGTAGCCGTCCAACGGAACCGGTATCCCCCAATCGATATCCCTTGTGATGGCACGGTCGTGCAGACCGCCCTCAAGATATCCGATCGAGAAATTGCGGACGTTCGACCTCCAGTGTGCTTGAGGGCGCACCCAGTCCAGCAGGCGGTCCTCGAAGGCGCTGAGCTTGAGGAAGAAGTGCTCGGTCTCTCGGATTTCCGGCTCGTTCCCGCAAAGCAGGCAGACCATGCCGATGAGCTCCTCGGGGTCCAGTGTACGCCCGCAGTTGTCACACTGGTCACCCTTGGCGCCGTCAGAGCCGCAGTGGGGACACTTGCCCTGCACGTAGCGGTCGGCCAAGAAGCGTCGGTCTATCACGCAGTAAGGCTGCGACATCGTGCCTTTGTAAACATAGCCATTCTCAAGAAGCCTCAGGAACATGTCCTGCGCCACCTGACTGTGGTTCTCCGTGTGGGTAGAGGTGAAGAGATCAAAGCTGATTCCCAGACGTTTCCAGTTGTCCAGGAACTCGGTGTGGTACTGGCTGAAGACCTCTTCGGGGGACACGCCTCGCTTTTCGGCCTCGATCGTAACGGGGGTGCCATGGGAGTCGCTACCCGACACCATAAGCACCTGATTTCCTTTGAGCCGGTGATAGCGAGCGAAGATGTCGGCGGGTACCGCAACCCCCGCCACGTAACCCATATGGATCGAGCCGTTGGCGTAGGGCCAGGCGACGGCTACAAGGATGCGGTCGGACATTCTGTATCCTGCACAGCAGCTAGGACCGTTAAGTGAATCATATCACAATCGCTTACCTCGACGTGCCTTCAATCTCGGCTTGACAGAGGGCGAGCACCTCTTACGTAGAGACGCCCCGGCGGGGCGTCTCAGGGTGTATCTTCGCCCGGTTCGGAGGCCTGTATCTCCCTCTGTACACGGTCATCGCCACGGGTGGTCTGTCGGCCTATCTCAAGCCAAATACGGTACACCCTGCTGCGCGGAAGGCCGGTCTCCCGGACCGCCTGCGCCACGGCGTCCTTTACCCGAGCGCCGTCGGCTTTCAGCCCGGCGAGGAGGTCTCGTACGGCCTACTCCTGCACTGGCTGCTCATCCGCCGTCTCTTCTGCTCCCCCGATGACCAGTGTGAACTCGCCCCTGGGGCGCACGAAGTGGTCAACCGCCTCCGAAACGGTGCCTCGAAATATCTCTTCGTGCAGCTTGGTTAACTCGCGGCAAACAACGATGCGGCGGTCCCCGAGGGTCTCGTGGACATCATCTAGCGCACGCCTTAGCCTGTGGGGCGTCTCGAAGGCCAGCACCGCGCGACTTTCCTCCGCAAGGGACTCCAGGAGTCTTCTTCGCGCCGCCTGTGTTCTCGGCAGGAACCCGAGGTATACGAACTGGTCGACCGCCATGCCGGAAACGGCTATCGCGGAGGTGACGGCCGACGGCCCCGGAATGGGGACCACCGTCGCTCCTGCCTGGATTGCTGCGGAGACGAGCTCCGAGCCTGGGTCGCTGATACCGGGCATACCGGCGTCCGACACCAGAGCAACGTCTTTTTCCGATAGCGTGCGAAGTAGCCGCGGGAGGGCGCGGAGTTTGTTGTGCTCATGGTAGCTGGTCAGAGGCGTGTGTATGTTGTGGCGGCCTAACAACCGGCGGGTGACCCTGGTGTCCTCGGCGGCGATAAGATCGACCTCACCGAGGACCCTAAGGGCCCTGAGGGTGATGTCTTCCAGGTTGCCGATCGGCGTCGCAACTACGTACAGAGTCGGCATGCCGGCCTCGCGACTGTCGCAGAAACCAGAGACCGGCGCCTCGCCAAGATGGCTGGGCACCGGTCGCCGCGTTCTTTCCTTGTCGGCGAAGGTCTCCGTGGGGAGACGGCCGACCGCCCTACCTCAATGGGTCTGTGGGTTCGCTCCGTGCGTGTCGACCTTGAGGCACGACCGGCGAAAAGCATCGAAGTAGGGCCTTGGCTGCTTACATTCGTAGGGATGAGCTGGGTAATCGGTCCCCTGGCAGCCGCACGACCACACCCGGATCACGGCCTGGGTCTGGCACTGCGGACAAGTCACTACGCTGGAACTGACCACGTCTGCCATTTTAACCTCGAAGTAGCTGGGCGATCAAAACTGCCAGCCTAGTTTACAACATTCCATCCGCCGTCGCTTGCTGGAGCACGGTTTCTTTGATGGCTCGAACTGGGCGAGCCTTGCAGGGTTCAGCGCAGAGCGATTATCAGCTCGTTTCTCAGCTCGAGGGATTCTGGATGGACCAGGTTGCCCTCGCGGAGGTGGTACGTCAGCTCTCGCTCCAGGAACGCGACGATCGCCCGGTCCAGACTATCGTAGGCCAGCGCCTTGACTTCGTTCCTTTCGGGGTACAGCTCGAGCTTATGAGGGTCCAGCTTATCGGCCAGGAAGACGACCTTGGCTACCGGCCCCATGCCCCTCCTACCGGTGGAATGCCATCGGACGGCCTCTAGAACCCTGTGATCGGCCACGCCGTCCGTCCGTTCGAGCGACTGCGCCGCGACCGCACCATGCAGCAACAATGGATTACTCTCTTCAACGGGGTGAACATCCAGGCCGTGGCGTCGGGCCTCCTCCAGAAGTGCATCGCCCTTCATCGCCCTGGCCAGGTCGTGGGCGGCTGCACCAAGATCAACAGGAGCAAGGTCGACGCCATGGCGCTCAGCCAGGTCTCGGGCAACTGCGCGGACTCGCTCGGCGTGGTCTCGTAGGCCTTTGGGCGCCTGGCGGAGTCTCTCCAGGATAGCCGGTGGAAGCTCTCCCACGGCGACCTACGCCATCTCGCGCAGGCGTCTACCGCCGAGCACATGCAGATGGAGATGGGGCACCATCTGACCGGCGTTCCGTCCCTGGTTGAAGACGAGCCGATATCCATCATCGACCAGACCCTCGCGCTGGGCCATATCCTTAGCGGCCTGGAACATGCCCCCGATCATAGCGTGGTGCTACGCGGTGAGGTTGGTCAGGTAGGCAAAGTGGCTGTTCGGTATCACGAGAAGGTGTACGGGTGCCTTTGGCGCGATGTCTCTGATGACAAAGCAGTTGTCATCGCTGTAGAGGACCTCGCTCTCCAGGTCGCCGTCTCGGATCCGGCAGAAGATACACTCTTCGGGCACTCGTATTGGCCTCCGTGGGGCGTGCTCAAGGGACCGTGACTCGCTTAGTCCGGCCGCGTTAGAACAGGCCCAGCTCGATTATGAACTGCGGGATGAGGAAGGTCCCCGCGATAACGGCGGCCCGGGTCGTGGACGTCAGTGCGAGGGTATGACGCACAGCGACCAACATAGCGGCGAACCACCATACGACGACCACGGCGAAGAACGTGATGCTCACGCTTGGTCCTAGCCAGCCGATGAAGCTAAGCAAGGCCAGGAATATGGCCGGTGACTGGGCGAATCCGGTTGAACGAGCTATCTGACTCCAATCAGGAACAGCTGTCCCTTTGGTTGAAAACAGCGGCAAGGCGAGATAGAGGAGGAAGACCCAAACCGCCCACCAGGAGAACCAGTAGATGACCGACCCCAACGGGATGCCGTAACCGGGTCCGACGCCGAACCCTATCGCAAGGCCCGCGAGCAGCACTACCAGTATGGCCTGATAGTTGGCGTTTTTGTCTGATTTGACCTCCTCGTGCGTCGCCCTGTGGAGGAGTGCGGTCCCGACCATTTTCGAGATGAGCGAGAACCCACCGAACGGCCTGCGGGCTTCATCGCTCACGGGGCCTGCTCCTCATACCACCCCACCTCGCGCCTGGACTGCGAAGACCGGCCGAGTCTGCCAACCGAGTGCGATACACGGCTACTTCACGACGGATGCTGGAGTAGCTCAATGCGGACATCGACTGGGGCTTTAATGAAGGCGATTCGCGGGCCGTTAAGCACGTCGATCGGACCCTCCATAAGCTCGGCCCCGAGCCCACCAAGCCGCTCTATCTCGGCCTCGATGTCGTCGACTGCAATACCGAAGTGTTCCAGGCCCCAGTGCGCGCTGGCGTCCCCACCACTCATCTTTTCCTCTGTGCGCGCGCTGGAGACGTTCACGATAATCCCGTTAGTCGTCTCGCAACGTATGAAGCGGTCGCCCCACGGCCGCACCGAGTCGCTAACGATCTTGAAGTTGAACGCCTTGACATACCAGTCCACGGTCCTTTTAGGATCAGGCGACTTCAGGTGCACGTGGTCGAACTCGTGGGCCATCGAATGTCCCCCTTTTTGAATGAGTGTTCGCCGCCGGACAGCCTATGGCATCCCGTGGAGGGCTGTCAAGAGACGGCGCCGAGTGGCAAGGGGAGCAAGGCCTTGCCCCACATCGGACCCTACGATCCGTTGAGGCGGCGGTCTGTCCGTCTCACCGCCTCCGCAAACGCCGCTATTTTCTGCGGGTCCTTGGCGCCGTCAGTTTCCACGCCGCTGGAAACGTCTACGCCCCAGGGCAGTGCCGTGCCGATCGCCTGCCCCACGTTGTCGGGGTTCAGGCCTCCAGCCAACAGGAAACCGTGGTGCCTCGCGACCTCGCCCGCGATCCGCCAGTCAAAGGTCTTACCGGTACCGCCCGACACGCCGGCCACGTACTTGTCGAGCATCGCAATGTGTCCCTCTGAGACAACCTCGCCAACCTGACGCAGGGTCTCAGCGGCCGCTTTCTCCACGGGCCCCTCATCATGCACCTTGATCTGTTTGATGATCGGGACGGACAGTGCTCGCCAGTATTCGATAGGCTCGGTGCCGCATAGATGGGCCATGTCCAGTCCGCACCGTCGGACGACCTCGCCGACCTCCTCTACGGGTTGGTCAGCAAAAAGGCCGACCAACTCCGGGCCCCCTTCGCCCCGCCGGCGGCGGTAGTCGAGGATGATAGATTGGGCCCGATCTATGGAAAGCTGCCTTCTCGCCCCGGGAACGAAGTTGAAACCAAGGAAGTCGGCTCCCGCCTCGGCTGCCACGATCGCGTTATCGGCGTCGCGGAGGCCGCATATTTTAAGCTTGGTCACACCAGCTCCCTTAGCTTCGCACCCGGGTCTTTCGCTGTCATAAGGGACTCGCCCACGAGCACGGCGCTCGCTCCTGCCTTCTCCAAACGCTCGACGTCGTTTCGGCTACCGATACCGCTCTCGCTCACGACTATCGCGTGGTCCGGCAACATGGGGGCCAGACGTTCCGTGACAGCGAGATCGGTCTTGAATGTTCGAAGGTCGCGATTGTTTACGCCGACGATCTCGGCACCCGCGTCCAGAGCGACCTTGATCTCGGCCTCGTCGTGGACCTCGACCAGGCACTGCATCCAGTGCTTCTGCGATAGCTCCAACAGGGCCCTCAGATTCCGGGGCTCTAGGACCGCCACTATCAGCAGCAGAGCGTCGGCCCCGTACGCACGGGACTCGTACACCTGGTAAGGGTCGAAGATGAAGTCCTTACGCAGCACCGGAATCCCTCGCGGACCTACAACATCTCGCACCGCCTCCATGTGGTCAATGCTGCCCTGAAAGTGGTCGACGTTCGTCAACACGGAGATGGCGGCCGCGCCGTTGTCGGCATAGGTCTGAGCAAGGGAGACGGGGTCGAAATCTTCCCGAAGGAGCCCTTTAGCAGGCGATTCTTTCTTTATCTCCGCAATGACGCGCACTCTATCGCCCATCAGCGCGCCCGCGAGGTTCAGCGGCGCGGCCTGGTCAGCCATACGTCGCTCAAGTTCGGATACGGGAGCCTCTGATTGGAGGCGCTCGACCTCTCGTCTTTTCGCGGAGACGATCTCTTTCAGAATCTGGTCCACCATGACATCCTAGAGGTGATCGGCCAGCTCTTCTCTACTTACCCTGGCCGTACGCAGAATAGACTGTACAATCCTCGGATTGAGCGTGCGGTTTCCATGGACAGGTACCGTAGCCCTCCGACCAGGGTCAGATGGGAACACCAAGTAGTGATGACTCCCTCTGACTCGGATCTCCCGAAATCCCAGTTGCTTCAGCGCTCGAATAACCTCCGACCCACTGGGACGAGGCAACCGCACTATACGGCAACCTCAACCGAGCTAACTCTATCCTCATCGCCAAGCGGCACCGGCTGCCCAGTGGCCTTCAAGCCTTCAATGGTTACCTCTGCAGCTTCCTTGATCTTGTCAAGCGCCTCTCGTCTAGTGGTCCCATAGCTACCCACTGAGAGCGCGGGTATCGTAGCGATATACATCTCCTCTTCTTGGTCCCACTCGACAACTACCGTGTAACGTATCTTCTCCAAAAGGTCACCTCCCTACTACCAGCTCTACTCCAGCTTCTGGCTCAGCTCCACGAGGGAGTCTAGCTTGCTCAACGCCCTGCCGCTGTCGATCGACTCGGCGGCCACAGCGACGCCTTCCTTAAGGGTCGCTGCCCTGTCTGCTGCGACAAAAACTCCAGCGGCGTTAGCGAGCACGACGTCGCGTGCCGGGCTATGACGTCCGTCGAGCACCTCTCTTAGCGTCTGAACGCTCTCCTCGACGCCGTCGACCTTGAGGCGGTCAATGCCTGCGCGCTCAAGGCCAAGCTCCTCGGGCGTCACGGCGTACGACGACACCTCCCCGCCCTTCAACTCCCATATCTGGGTGGCGTCGCCAAGGCTGATCTCGTCGAGGCCGTCGTTGGCGTGGACGACGAGTGCATGCGAGCTGCCAAGCCTGCCCAATACTGCAGCCATGTTCTTGCCGACGCCGGGGTCGGCGACGCCTATTAGCTGGGCTTGCGCGCCCGCGGGGTTGGTCAGCGGGCCGAGGATGTTGAACACCGTCCTGATGCCTATCTCCTTGCGAGGGCCTGCCGCGAACCGCATGGAAGGGTGGAAGACCTGGGCAAACATGAACCCGTACCCCACCTCTTCAAGACATTGTTTGACCCCTTCAGGGCCAAGGTCGATCTTTACACCGAGGGCCTCAAGCACATCGGCGCTTCCGCAGGAGCCGGACATCGCGCGGTTGCCGTGCTTAGCAACCTTGAGGCCTGCGCCCGCAACCACGAACCCGGCGGTCGTAGAGATGTTGAACGTCCCAGAGGCGTCTCCGCCAGTACCACACGTGTCCACGAGAAGCCCTTCCACTTCGACGTGAAGGGACTTGGCTCGCATCGTCTGGGCCATCCCAGCGACCTCTTCTGGGGTCTCGCCCTTCAGACGCAGCGCAGTCACGAACGCGCCGAACTGTGCTGGCGTCGCGTCGCCGTTCATGATCTCGTTCATCGCTCCGGCAGCCTCGTCTGTCGAGAGGGACTCTCCATTCACAAGTTTTTCGATTGTTTCGCGTATCATCAGTACCTCCCAGACAGCGGGCTTCTAGCAGGATGCTAGAAACCCTTTCGACTATCCCCTGACCCCCTTCCTGCCAGGAAGGGGGAAGAAAATCACATCTGAGGGACACCCTCAGACTCCAAGCCCTTCGACTCCGCTCAGGACAGGCGCCGGGGCTTCGCCCCTCTGCACTCCCCATTTACCACCAGCCTACCGGGGTTCTGCAAATGTGTCTCTGTCTCATTCTGTATCATCCAGCTACGGTAACGCGGGACACATGCAGCCCAAATGAAACAAAATGGGACAGTTCGACGGGCTCCAAACGAGCCTGGCCGGGTCTGTTCCAGGTACAATCTATTGTAGTACATTTGTGCTTGTGGGTCAGCCTTCAGATACCGTAAAGTAGCCGCTTCGGCGTGATGCGAATCTTGACTCGTGGCCCACCGGCGTTGATCTGTGCCCCCTTCTCCCTGCCGTCCTTTTCTCCCAGGTAGCGGACTGCATTCCTGATCGTCGCCTCTTCGGCGCCGTCCTCAATGACCTCGGCGGTGCCGCGAACGATCAGGCCCTCGGCGGCGGCGACGGTGTCCACAACCACCAGCGCGACCTCTGGGTTCTGCCTGATGTTTCTGACCTTTATTCGATGTGAGTAGCATGCGCAGATGAGGTACTCACCGTCGTAGTGGTACCAGAGGGGGGTAGATTGCGGTGTGCCATCGGGATTTACCGTTGACAGCACCGCCAGAAGTGGCTCCCTCGTGAGCTCGTCGAGCCTGTCGGCGGTTATTGGGTCCATTTGAGTGCTCCTTCATGCCTTTCATGGTGCGACAAGCTCACCACGAACGGGAAAAAGCCCACTTCCGTTCGGCCTGAGCCTGTCGAAGGCCCGATGACTTACGTAAGGAATCACTAGGCCGTAGAGGTGGAGGCCTCCGCAACGGGTCCCATCACATCTCCAGGAAGTTTCGCAGGATATCCTTACCGGCTTTGGTCATGATTGACTCCGGGTGGAACTGGATACTCTCGACCCGGTGGGTCTTGTGCCGCATGCCCATGATGATACCGTTGTCGGTCCAGGCGGTCACCTCCAGATCATCGGGCAGGTCCTCACGGTAGACGGCGAGCGAGTGGTAGCGAATCGCCTCGAAGGGGTTGGGGAGCCCGTCGAACAGGCCCTTGCCGTCGTGGTTGATCATCGACATCTTGCCGTGCATAATCTCGCCGGCGGGGCCGACGGTACCGCCGTAGACGTAGCCCACACACTGGTGGCCAAGGCAGACGCCCAGGGTCGGGGTCCGGCCTCCAAAGTGACGAACGACGTCGTTCGAGATGCCAGCCTTCTCGGGGGTGCACGGCCCAGGCGAGATCACGATCCTCTCGGGGGCCATGCCGTCGACCTCTTCCAAGGTGACTTTGTCGTTGCGAACGACCTGGACCTCGGCGCCCAGCTCTGAGAGGTACTGGTAGAGGTTATAGGTGAAGCTGTCGTAGTTGTCTATGAGCAGGATCACTGAGTTCCTCCAAGTTCACGGTTCGACAAACTCACCACGAACGGAAGAAACCACCGTTCGGCCTGAGCCGGTCGAAGGCCCCTCCGATCTATTGAGCTTCTTCTGGTCCAAGACCCTAGACGATTACTCAACCCTCTACCCACCGCTGGCCTCTGCCTCCTCGATTGCCCTAATAAGAGCGCCGGCCTTGTCCACGGTCTCCTGGTACTCGTCGTCCGCGTTGCCATCGGCGACTATCCCACCTCCTGCCTGCACGTAGGCGACTCCATCTTTGACAACCATAGTGCGCAGCGCGATCGCGGTGTCCATGTCGCCGGAGAAGCCGAAGTAGCCGACGGCACCCCCGTACGGCCCTCTTTTGTCGGGCTCCAGCTCGGCGATGATCTCCATCGCCCTTATCTTTGGGGCGCCGGATAGTGTGCCGGCGGGGAAGCAGGCGCGCAGCGCGTCATAGCAGCTAAGCTCAGACTTTAACTCGCCGGTCACGTGCGATACGAGGTGCATCACGTGAGAGTAGCGCTCGACATCCATCAGCTGGGTAACTTTGACAGTGCCGGGACGGCTCACCCGGCCGACATCGTTGCGTCCTAGGTCGAGTAGCATGATGTGCTCGGCACGCTCTTTTTCGCTGCTACGGAGCTCTTCGTCCAGAGCCGCGTCCTCCTCAGGCGTCGCTCCCCGAGGCCTGGTGCCTGCTATGGGGGTATAGTCGAGATGGCCTTTCTCACTTCGCACGAGCATCTCCGGTGAAGCGCCGACGATCTGGAAGCCGTCGAGGTCCAGGTAGAACATGTACGGAGACGGATTGATGCCGCGGAGCGCTCGGTAGATGTCCAGTGGGTGGGTGTCTGTCTCCCTGCTGAAGCGCTGTGAAAAGACCACCTGGATGCAGTCACCGGCGTAGATGTAGTCGATTATTCGCTTTATCGCGCGAGTGTAGTCGGGCCTCGACATGTTGGACTCCACCTTCTTGTCCGCAGTGGCGGAAGAAATCGGCTCGGCGCGCTTTGGAACAGGTGAGTCCAGACGGCTGACGATCTCGTCGATCCTATCAGTTGCAGCCGTGTAGGCGCGCTTCACGTCGCCATCCAGATGAGCGTGACTTACAACGCGAATCTTGTGGCGGAGGTGGTCGAACACCAGGAAGGTCGTGGTCAGCATGAAGACCGACTCAGGCAGGCCCAGCGGGTCGGCGTCCGGCGACGGCAGCCGCTCGAAGTAGTTGACCGCCTCGTAAGATAGGTAGCCTACTGCACCCCCATCGAACCGCTCAATCTCGGGAAGCCGGACCGCCTTGAATCGTGACATCGCGTTCTCGACGGGTAGCAGAGGATCGACTGCCCCATGCTCCTGGCCCGGCCCCGTCTTTATGACTTCGTGTGGCTCGGTGCCTAGGAAGCTGTAGCGCGCGATCCGCTCGCCGCCCTCGACACTCTCAAGGAGGAAGGAGTACGGCGGTCGGGCGACCTTAAGGTAAGCAGATACCGGGGTCTCCAGGTCGGCGTTTATCTCACGGTATACCGGCACCAGGTTGCCCTGATCGGCCAGCTTTTCGACCTGTTCTAGCGTTGGTTGGTACACGCCCCTCATCCCTTCGATAAACTCAGGGCAGGCTCTAACCTTCTCCCGCAAGGGGAGAAGGGACCTGCGCCGGGACGAGCCCGACCTTGCGCTTGACATCGCGCAATTTGGGGCCGCTGACTGCCCTCGCCTGCTCGGCGCCGCGCGCCAGCAGCCGGTCGAGCTCAGCGACGTCGGCCATCAGTTCGTCGTAGCGTTCCCGGACCGGAGAGAGTTCGGCGACGACAACGTCCGCGACCCTCTGCTTCAACTGGCCGTACCCGGAGGCATCAGCGAAGTCGGCTTCAACCTCTTGCCTACCTTTGCCGGTGATGACCTGGTAGATCCCCAGAAGGTTGTTTACGCCCGCTTTCTCCGGATCGTCGCTGAAGCGGATCTCTTTTCCGGAGTCGGTGACGGCCCGCTTGAAGGAGCGCTCGATCTCGGCCGGCTCATCGAGCATCCGGACGAGGTGGCCTCGTACGTGGGAATAGGTCTTTGCCATCTTCACCGCCGGGTTGTCCAGGCCCATGATCCGCGCTCCAACCTCGGGAATGACCGGCTCGGGGACCACGAACGTTTCGCCGTATAGCCGGTTGAACCGCTGGGCAATGTCTCGCGCAAGCTCCACGTGCTGCTTCTGGTCATCGCCGACCGGCACCTCATCCGCGTCATAGAGGATGATGTCGGCGGCCATGAGGACAGGATAGTCCAGGAGCCCCGTGGAGACGCTCTCCTGGCCGGCTGCCTTGTCCTTATACTGCGTCATACGCTCCAGCCAGCCCAATGGGGTGACACAGTTAAGTATCCACGTCGCCTCGGCGTGCTCGGTAACGTGGCTTTGTACGAACATGGTGCACTTGGACGGGTCGAGGCCGGAAGCCAGGTAGAGGGCAGCGACGGCGCGGGTCTGCCGCTGCAGCTCCTGCGGGTCCTGTGGCACCGTGATGGCATGCAGATCGACGATGCAGAAGAAGTTCTCTTTCTCCGCCTGGCGCGTGACCCAGCCCTTGATTGCCCCAAGATAGTTGCCCAGGTGGAGATCACCCGAGGGCTGAATCCCGCTGAACACCCGTCTCTTGACCGTCCGAGCCGGGGCCGTCTTCCGCTCGTCAGTCGTCTCTCTGGTCTGCATCTTGACTGTCCTTTCCTTCTCGGAGGCCAGCGCCAAACAAAAAAACCCATCCTTCTTAGGGGACGGGTTTGCTCCGCGGTGCCACCTCTATTCACTGCCGGACGTGCCGACAGTATCTCGGCCAGGTACCTGGTTCTTCGTGAAGAACCGCTCGGTACCCTGGGCCTTATAACGGTGCCCCACCGGCCAGACCTACACCCGACAGAATATCGAGCTTCGGATGGCGGCTCCCAGGTCCATTCGTCCTATGCGCAGGCGCCGGCTCCCACTTTACCCGGCTCTCTGAGCCTCGCTGGAGGGTTACTACTCCTGTTCGTAGCCTTTTTGCTCTATATGTTTGGACGCCAGTATAATCATTTGGCCTAGAGGGTGTCAAACTGAGCGTCCTCGGCAATGACAGCGGCACGGAGGCTTCGGACAGGAACTCAACTTGTCACCCCCAGGCCCTTCGTCGCTCCTCTCCTCAGAGTGACACGGAGTCAAGGCAGGTCGACTGAATGCTCAAAGAACGCGTCAGGTCAATACCTCTGCTCGTGGGCGTCGCGCTTTGGATCGCGACTCTCTCTCTGTATCTTTCGACGCTGGCGCCCACCCTGACATGGGGATGGGACGGCAAGGCGGTCGACGGAGGGGAGTTCCTGGCAGCGGCCAATACGTTGGGCATACCCCACCCGCCCGGTTATCCGACGTACACGCTGCTGCTGAAGGCCTTCGCGACGCTGGTACCGATTGGCGATTTCGCCTATCGCGGCAACCTGTTATCGGCCATCCTGGCGTCGGGCTCGGTTGTCTTGGTCTATTGGGTAACCCTCCGCTTCTGCAGGTCGATCAGGCCAGAGGCCCCTGCGACCCTGGTGACTACGGGCGCGGCGCTCGGCGGAGCCGTCCTCGCCACGTCGCCGCTCTTCTGGTCTCAGGCGGTCGTTACTGAGGTCTACACCCTGAACGCACTGTTCGCGGGCGCGTTGCTGGCGATCGCCACCCACCTGACGCTACCCGGAAAACAGGACCTATTACCGTCCGCAACCCGGTGGCTTGCGCTGTTTGGGTTCCTACTGGGAATCGGTCTCGGCAACCACCTTACCTTGCTCGCGGTCGCCGTTCCGCTGATCATTTGGCTCTGGTCGGCCCTGGGATGGAGGAAGCTCGCCTCGCCCTGGATGATCGCCGCTTTCATCGTGGGAATCGGCATCTACGCTTACCTGCCTATCCGCGCCGCTCAGGACCCGCCGATCAGCTGGGGCAACGCCGATAGCCTCAAGGGAGTGGCCTGGATGTTGACCGCCCGCCCGTACCAGGACTACCTTTTCGGCGTTCCACCCGGGACCATCCCTACCCGTCTCGTGTCGTGGACCGAGCTGGTATTCTCCCAGTTCAACCCGCTCGGCCTGTTCCTCGGACTGATGGCGATAGGGCCGCTGCGCACCAGGCTGCCCGGCTTCTTCCTCCCGGCGCTCGGCTCCATCGCGGTTATTAGCGTGTATTCGATCTTCTACAACACCGTCGATTTCGAAGTGCTTATGATCCCAGCTTTCCTCTTGTTCACGGTCTGGCTGGGAGTCGGCTTCTTTTGGATCAGCGCGACCTGGGTACGGGACTTCGCAGACACGCTGACGGTGTTGTGGAAGTCGGGGCTGAGAATCCATGCGTTCCACCAGGTCCTCATCTTGGGCCTGCTGGCTTTCGTCCTTCTGCCCGGTATTGCAGTCGTCCTCAACTACGGGTCTCAGAACCTTAGAGACGACCGTACCGCGAGCGAAAGCGCGAGAGGCCTAATGGACACGGTGCCCGACGGCTCAGTGCTGGTTAGCACGGGCGAGAAGGACGTCTTCTCGCTGTGGTATATGCGGTATGTCGAGATGCCGAGGCGGGACGTTGCCGTGATCGCCGCACCCCTCATGCAGTTCGACTGGTACCTTAGCGACGTTCACCGGATGTACCCCGATCGCATACCGGCGATGACGGCCTCTGCCTTTCCAGAAGCCTTCGGGCGGATCGTCCAGCACAACGACGGCGGCGCCAGGGTCTTCTTCACATTCAGGAACACGGCCTTGCTGGACTCCGTCGACCTGAGGCAGGTGGGGGAGATCTACGAGGCGAGCGTAAGATAGGGTTAGGGGTACGGGGTTTGGGGTACAGGCTACCGTTGGCGCACTTCGAGGCCTTGGTTCGGGAACCGCTCGTCCAGAGAGTACACGACGGTGCTAGCGGCTGAACGAGCCGCCGCCCAGACCATCGCATCTGCGAAAGACACTCGACCTGAGGGTCTGCACAGGAGTAGCGCCTGAAGCACCAGCCCCTTGTCGAGCGCGTAGGGCGATATGTTCTCCTTTTGAATGAGTGCCAACAGGTGGTCTATCGCTACATCTCTGGGGATTTGGTACACAGTGGTCAGGACATATGCGGTCTCGGCCAGGACTACATCGGTGATCCAGAGATCACCGACCTCGTCGATGATCCCGGCGGCTTGCTCGGCCATTTCGGGCGGGTCACCAGTGAGATAACGGACCACGACGCTAGTGTCCAGGAAACCACTTACGACGCCTGGTCCTCCGGTCGTTTAACCTTCTCCTCCCCCACTTCCTTCCAAGCTGCCTCACGGGCCTTTTCCCACTCGCGGCCTACGGAAACGTGCCGCATGAGATATTTCGCCAGGGTGCCCTTCAGCGACTCACTGTGCTCGGGCGGAACGAAGTACACCTCAACGTGGTCATCTACTACATGCTGCAACGCAAGCCATCCAGGGCCGATGTTCAGGTGGTCGCGAATGTCTTTCGCGATGACGACCTGTCCTTTTGATCCCACTTTATATGACATCGTACGACTCGCTGTCCGCCAGGGGCTTCGGCGGGGTGGAACTGGTGGTATCGGACGCTCATCAGGGACTCCGAGGCGCCATCGCCGCAGTCTTCGGCGGAGCCAGCTGGCAACGGTGCCGCACCCACTTCATGGCCAACCTGCTCACTCGGGTCCCCAGGCGCGCCCAGCCATGGGTAGCCACCATGGTGTGCACCATCTACCAGCAACCCTCCCCCGATGAGGTACACGCCCAGCTCGACAGGGTGACCGATCAACTCCAGAACCGGTTCCCTCAGGTCGCCTCTCTACTGGACGCGGCCGGACCCGAAGTCCTGGCCTTCTCCAGCTTCCCACTCGTCCACTGGAAGAAGATCTGGTCCAACAACCCACAGGAGCGTCTCAACAAGGAGATCCGGCGACGCACCGATGTGGTGGGCATCTTCCCTAACCGGCCGGCCGTGCGCCGCCTCGTTGGCGCCGTCCTGGCTGAGCAGCACGACGAATGGGTCGTCGGACGTCGATACCTCACACCCGCCATTCTGACCTTCAACGAAGCTCTTCCGGAGGCCGATCTCGCGGAGGCGACAGCCGCCTAAACAACAGCAACACGATGACGCACTCTTACACCACTTGACGGGACGTGACCCTACCGGCTTTTCAGCCTGCCCTGTCCCGGCGCCAAATAACTGCGCCGCACGATCCAGCAACTGGGTCTTCCATTGCGTGATCTGGTTCGGGTGCACATCGAACTGGCTTGCCAACTCCGAAAGTGTCCGGTCGCCGCGCACTGCGGCAAGAGCCACCTTCGCCTTGAACTCTGCCGAGTGGTTACGGCGGGGTCGTCTGCTCATCTCTCGCTCCTGTCTCCGAGAGCACTATCATGGAGGTATCCTCAAAAAGTGTGTAAACGGTCAGGCGGTGTACCCTCTCTCTGAACAACACGGGCTCGAGGCCCAAGATACGAGGAGATAGACCGCCTATGGGAAAGAGAAGCACTAGGAGCAGGTCGGAGTCAAGGCCGGAGTGGGAGCAGTTGGAGGATTGGGTGCGAGGCCATGTCCAGCGGCTGATCCAGGAGTTGCTGGAGGAAGAGGTGACGGAGTTTCTAGGAAGGGCGAAGTCGGCCCGCAGGTCTGAGTCGGACAACGAGAGAGGCTATAGGAACGGATACGGCAAACCCCGAAGGCTTACGCTGAGTTCGGGAACGGTACAGCTGAGGAGGCCACGAGTCCGCAACACCGAAGAGGAGTTCGAGAGCCGGCTGCTGCCGCTGTTCGTCAACAGGACCAGGAAGGTTGCTGAGTTGACCCCCCAGTTGTACCTACATGGCCTTTCCGAAGGTGACTTCGACCTGGCGGTGCGGGGACTGCTGGGAGAAGAGGCACCGATATCGGCGAGCACGGTAGCCCGGTTGAAGGATAAGTGGAACGATGAGCTTGCCCAATGGCGCGCTAGGCCCCTGGATGACCTGGAAGTGGTGTACATGTAGGTGGATGGAGTCTACGTCAAGGCCGGTCTTGAGCGGGAGAAGGCGGCGATCCTGGTGGTGATGGCGGCCCTGAGCGACGGAAGGAAGGTGGTGGTGAGCGCGATTCCCGGATACAGGGAGTCCATAGAGAGCTGGTCCGATGTGCTCAGGGACATGAGGCGCCGCGGGCTGGAGTACCCAAGACTGGTAATTGGAGACGGACATCTGGGCATCTGGGGAGCTCTGCGCAACGTCTATCCTCAGGCGGCCGAGCAACGCTGCTGGAACCACAAGATCCTAAACGTGCTCGCCAAGCTTCCAAAGCGACAACAGGACCAGGCCAAGCTCATGCTGCGTACTATCCCCTACGCGCCGACTCGGACAGAGGCTGAGCGGCTCAGGACGGTGTTCACCAGGTGGTGCGGCGACCATTCCTACGAGGCGGCCTCAGAGGCCCTGGAGCGGGACTGGGACCGCATGGTCACCTTCTATGACTTCCCAAAGGAGCACTGGGGGCACCTTCGCACGACGAACCCGGTAGAATCACCCTTCGCGGCCCTCAGGCTTCGGACCGATGCCGCCAAGCACTACAAGAGGGTCGATCGGGCGATAGCGGTGATCTGGAAAATGTTGATGGTCGCCGAACAGCGCTTCAGGCGTCTGAAGGCCCCTGAGTTGATCGAAGACGTCTATCTCGGTGCACAGTATGCGGATGGAATCGCCATTGAATCAACGGCTGAGAAGGTCGCCGCCTGATGTCGTTTACACACCTATTGACGTAACCTCCTATCATGCCCTCAATCAGGCAGCGATTCCACTTATCCCCCTGTTCAGATTTCCGGAGCCACTTCTTACAGACCTCCCGTCCTTGATGGATCTAAGAACGGGATCTGCCGACAGCCTACAGGTTCAAGCCCACTCAGGTTGGACCTAAAGTGGACGGTAGGTGGTACCGTCTTCGAGATGTGGTTGGACCCCGGTCTTCGGATCAACGGTTACAAACTGGTAGCGAAGCCTCGCACCTATCATTCCGTCGGCGTCCCGTATGTCCCATTCCTGGGCTATAAGCCGGCGGGTGACGACCGGTCTATCGCCATTCCATAGCAACATCTCTCCCGTTGCCGGGGTGTTCACCGTCTGCAGCTGTACGATCAGGCCATCTTCGTCCGCCACGGCCTTGGCGAACGTTCCCTCCGCCGTCCTCCGGCAATCATTGTTGTTAACGTACACCCGGCGACATTCGTTGTCGAAGTAAAATATGGTGACTCTAAGGAACTGGTACTTGTCCCCTTCCGTGGGAGTATAGGATTCCGGTGTCATGTCACTGACGCTGATGGGCAAGAAGGGAATGAACGCGGTAGTGGCCCTGAAGGCCCTGGCCCACTCTATTCTGAAAGGTTTCGGCGAGCCGTCCGGATCCGAAATGCTGGCTCTCACACTGCGGCCCACCCTGGGATCAGTCGTTGACAGGCTGACGCTCCCCGGTTCATCGATATTGGTGACTCGGATGCTCACCTGGGCGGTGTCGTCGGTCGTTGGCTCCGACTCCGTGGAGCCCGAGGCGTCCTCCCCGTCGGTCACGCTGACGGTGAGCGAGTAGGAACTTTTTGACTCGAAGTCGACAGTAGCGCCCGGCTTGGCGACGATCTCGCCGGTGCTCGCGTTCAGGGCGAACACCCTGTTGAATTTCGCGGCGTCGGTTCCGCCGACGGAATAGGTGAGGGAGTCGCCATCGGGCTCGCGGGCGGGCACTGCGCCCACGACAGTGTCCGCGGCGGTGTTTTCGATCACCGAGAACTCGTAGGATTCCTTTTGGTCGCAGCCGCCGTCGGAAAAGACCGGGGTCGATATGGTCGGGGCGCCGCCGGTGGCAAAGACGGCCATTCTCAAGGCGTAGGATTCCCTTTGTACCCACCTGGCGCCATATTTCGCTAGCATCATGTCGCCTAATGCCCAGCCTGCCTCCGTCGCCGGGTGCTCAGCGGTCGATACCGTTTTTCCTAGTTCAATTAGTCCGGAGTCATCTGGCCGGAATACCGACACCCAGTAGGTGGTGTTTGCGGCCAGTTCATATCCACTGCTCGCGAAGTCCTCGGCGGTGTCAAGAGAATCGTCGATGGATGGGTTGGTCAGCGTATGCAGTACCGGTCCCAGATTCCCCGACCTGTAGGAGCGTATGGACACCACGGGTGCCGGAGTTCCCCAAGAATGGGCGCTCATGTACAAACGCACCTGGTCAAGGGTAGCGGTGACATTGCTGGTGCAGAAGGACTGCGAGAAAGTGTGAGCAAACCCCATTATTTCGCCGCCGGCCACCGGCTTATCCAGGTTGCTGACCCTGACGGTTGAGATCTCCTGCGCTTGCGCGGGGTTGGCGCCGGCAATAACGAGCAGGAGCGTTGCGACCATCGCCAATGTTAAGAGAACACCCGAACGAAAACTGTTGAATATGCTTGTCATCTTCATCTAGGCCTCCAATGATTATTGTCTTGAATTTCCAATGCACTCGATGCTGTGGGCCAGGCGGATGATTGGATGTGACGGACACCGACGTCACGGCGGGACGGCCGACGAGGGTGTCTGTGCATGGGCGATGGAAACGAGGCCCAGCAACAGGGCCAGGATTCCAAATGCAACCGTCAGTCTCTTCGCAGTTCTTCTTCTCGAAGTCAGGGTTGTCATGGTTTCTCCCGGTCTCTTGATCTCCCAACCGGAAATGATGCTCGCGGCGAGCACGGCGGCGTCACAACCGGCTCAGGACGCGCAATTGTGTGAAGCGGAGACAAGGGGTCATCGTCGGGCTAACGGTCGCCGGCTCAACAATGCGGCGCATCTTCTGTCCCGCGCCGGGCAACCCGTATTCAGAACAATATGTCTCAGCCTCGCAACCACGCAGCGAACCACGCCCCTTTTGACCAAGCTTACCCATTTCAGAGGCTAATACTTTTCTTAGGATTTTCGATAGATCAAAACGGAAAGAATGGCCTTTCTCTTTTGCTCATTTCCGGGGACCGTTGTGCCCAGTCGGATTGGTACGTTGTTCACTCCCAGTGGCCCGGGCGATTGGTGTAGATCGGCATGGGCAACCGCCGCTGTCGCCGCGCGGCCGCTGTTGCATGGATGTTGCTGCGCGGGTACAGACAGATGCATTGGGCCCGGGACGGCAAAGCGCATCCAGGTGGGTGACGTTGGCCTGTGACTTTGCACTGGGAGCCCTGACTTGCGTAAGGCTGAGATGGGAGCCATGGCGAACCGGTTTTCACCGGCCAGCCGGGCCGACCCGGACGTCGTTCCGGATGCGGCACGGGTTTCGGTCTGGGGCCGCTGGTTCGTCGGATTGGTGTCCGTCTTGGTGGCAGACCTGTAGACCGCTGCGGCTGAGAATGAGGTGGATTCTGATGTTGCGGTCGACAAGATCCACTCAGGCAAGGAGTTCGTCCGTAGGGCCTCCGCTTTGAGCGACAGGCTCGTCGCGCTGCCGACTTCAGGACAACGGTCTTCAGCTCCACCGCCCCTATCGGTATCGGGTCGGCGCCTCAGCAGTCGATGCCGGGGCATTTGTCTCCGCATCCATTCGATCAACACGAAAGCTGTTCGCAAGGCTGGAGACATCGACTCCAATCTGATTGCGATTCAGCGCCGCTGCTTCAGTTCATAGTGGGTTATGCCGCAGGGAGCGGGGGCGGCGGAGAGGACGAGGAGCCCTCCATATTTTGGGCCAGCCGGGAGAACAGAAAGAATATCTCCCCTGCCGTATTTGTGGCCTTGAGGATGCTTGCCTGGACAGCATCGCCCGAGGAGGTGACCCTCAATATGTAGTCGTTCCTGACCCGGCGGAACAACTCAGAGCGGTCGCCAGTGATTTGGTTGGCCGTTAGACGGAGCTCCGGGTCCGGGTTGGCCAGCCCATCTGCCATTACCAGGACCACGGCATCTATGCCTTCGATCAGAACGTTCCGCAGTTGGCCCGCAGCCTCCCCCCTGGGCAGTTCGTTGAGCTCCGTGCACAATTCCGCGAACTGTTCCTCCAGCCAGACAATCAACCTCTGTTGGACCAGTATGGAATTGACGGCCTCAATCTCGTGGCTGGGGTATCTTAGCCTGGCCTCTGTGAGGAAGTCGTCAATCTCCGCCATCAGTGGTCTGACAGAATTCCTCAGGGAGTCTATTTCGCTCCACAGACGCACGGCATCCAAATACGATGACAAGCCGGAAACACACGTCGCTGCTCCAGGGCGACAAGATGCAGCGCCGTACTGATGTCCCCATATCTCCGGGAATGAATGTGGGCGGCTCTCGACATCACTTCAGCCGGCGTGTCCGGCCACAGGCGCGAATAGAGACGCGCCATGAAGGACAGAAGGAGCATGAAGGGCAACAATACTAGTAAATCGCTCAGCATTCCCAGCACCGCTATTGGCTGTTCCAAGGGAATGGTCAGGAGTACCGCTGATGAAAGCGCTACTCCTGACCATAGCTCCAAGAGAAACAGCGCAACAAATGTTGCAACGATCACGGGGTTGTAGAGAATCTGGAACATCGCGACCCGGCGCGACATGTCCGAACTTGGGCCTATCGACCCATTGATGCGCTTTGCTGACAGCAATGGCATCATCAGGTGGCAACCAGTTCAAAACTGCCTCGACGCCTACGACGAGTATGCGAGTGTACTTCAGGAGAGCCCTGTAACCCCACCGCTCAGATCATGCTCCGGAAGCTTGATCCCGCCACCGTTAGAATGTGTCAAGCCGCCAGGGAACGTGCACGGCAATGTGCGGAACAGCGACGGTGGGGGGATGGAGGTCAGGGAGACGTCAGGGCCGTCACGGATAGATCACTTCCATAGGTCTCTCGGTAGCCATTGACTGCGGTGATACGGAATGAGTAGGCCTTCCCGGGGAGTAGATCCGTGATGGTTGCGGTGGTCACTGTGCCAGTCGTCTGCAGCGCTCCGAACCACCCATTGCCTGAATCCGTGGCCTGTTTCACACTGAACAAGTCTACGTTTGCGGCTTCATCAGCCGGGACGTTCCACGTCAAGATCACGGAAGTCCGGGTCACGTTGCTAGTCTGCAAGCCGGTAGGCACAGGGGGTGCCGGCGGCGGAGGCGGGGCATCTTCCGGCGAGGGGCACTGGGCTCTCCAATCATTGACGGGAAGGTACTTGAGAAGCAGTCCGTAGAGGCGAGGATCGTATTCCGCCAGGGATTGCCGGTTGAACCTAGACCAGGTTGTCCTTGGAGAGAAGTATGCCTCCACGGCATCGGCAAAGTATTCACGCTCGTTCGAACTGCCATACCTGCCTTGCCAAAGCCCTTCCTCCATGGCCGCCTCGTAGGCACGCACAGTCTCATCGAACTCACTTTGCGTAAGCCCTTGTCTTTGCAGCGCGTGGCCAAACTCGTGGTTGAACGTGTCGTAGAGTCCAAGCCTTCTACGGATTTCTCCCGGATAGCAAAGGAGGTTCTCTTCGTCTGTTTTTGCTCGTCTCAAGGCGTTGCTATAGGTGGCGGTGGATCCGGGCGTGGTGGCGGCCTTCAAGACGTGACGCACGTTCGCCTGGGCCATTCTGGCGTGGGCGCCAGGGTGAGCGGACAGCATGTTCATGATGTGGTTCCATGCCAGCTTGATGGCGAAGTCCGACACTTCATCTGATCCGACGACATCTATTCCTCCAGCTGAGCAGTATTTGTCGTACTGCGCGAGGCGATCCGGCGGCGCCGTTACGACGCATCCGTCCGTTCCTACGATAGGCGCCGGGGTCACCAGCAGTTCGTCCGACCAATCCGACGTCCCCTCTGCGTTGGCAGCACGCACACGGAGGTAATAGTTCAACGGATACGGCAGTCCGCTCACCACCGCCGAGGAACCGGTGACCGTCAGGGAGGCGTCTCCGGCAGGGAGCTCCGTCCACACCGAATCATGGGCATGGCGGTAGCTAAACTGGTATGACGCCGCGTTGGGCGCGTCATACCAGTCCAACTCGACTGATTCGTCGTCCTGCAAAGCACCGATCAGGCCGGCCGGCGTGTCAGGCGTGACCTCAGTCAGGACTGTCGGTGGCTCCTCCTTGACCTCGAAGCCCTCGCTGGCGGACGCGACCTGCGCGCCGTCGTCATCGAACACACAGACCGACACACTGTATGAGCCCAATGCGCAGTCGCCCGACACCGACGCCTCGAGCAACTCAGAGGACCCGGTCCGCACCAGCGTCCATTCAATCCGATCCGCATAGAAACGAATCGCTGCGCCCATCCCGCCGCCTTCGCAGCCGTCCGCGTCGTTGCCGTCACTGTCGACCACATCGACACGGTAGGTGTAGTCCACCCCGGTCAAGTCGGAGATGCCACCCAGCGCGTCAAGGCCGCGCACCTCCACGGTAACCGTCTGCTCAGACCCAAACAGCGTCCAAGGCGGCGCCTCTAGCAACACCAGAATCTCATTCTCGGCGACCGCGTCCTGCCCCTCGCCATCGGGCGGCACGACGATCGGTGTGGGAGCGGCCAGGGTCGTGATGCCGGTCTGAAACTGCGGGCCCGCGCCGTGGGCGTTGATGGCGGCCACGGCGTAGCGGTAGGCGGTCTCAGCCGACACGGTGTCGTCCGTGTAGCTCGTGGAGGCGGAGCCGGTGTCGGACACCAGTTCGGTCAGATTGTCGGCGTCCGGCCCCCGCCAGATCCTGTAGCCCGTAATGCTGCTGTTCTGCGGATCGTCCCACGAGAGGCTCACCCGGTCATGGGAGGGGGTAGCGACGAGACCCGTGGGCGCCGACGGCGGCTGAGGCGCCGCTGGGGTGGTAACGCTGGCCGTGGCGGATTGCACCCCGTCCCCATCGGGGCTCAGGGCCAGCACCTCGTAGTAGTAGGCGGTTTCCGCAGCCACGGTAGTGTCCGTATACTCCGTGCCGGTGCTCCCGGTGTCCTCCACGATGGCCGAGAGGGAGTTTGCGTCCGTTCCCCGCAGCACCCGGTAACCGGTGAGGCTCCCCCGACTGGGGGCCGTCCAGGTCAGGGTCACGCTGTTGTGGGCCGGCTGTGCCGCGGTGAGCCCGGTGGGCGCCGCCGGCGAGTCGTCCTTGACCCGGGTGGTGACGGTGGCTGCCCACGGCCCGGCCGGTTTGCCACCGGGCCCTCCGCTGGTGTAGCGGGTGCGGGCCTTGACCTTGAAGGTCTCCCCTTTGGCCAGCCCGGTGAGGGTGATGGACCGCTTCTCCCCGCTGGGGTACTCGTTCCCCCGGTCAGCCTCGTTGGAGCGACTGTAGGAGAGGAAGTCCAGGCTTTCTTTCGCCCAGATGATCCGGTAGTCCGATGGCGCCGGGTCAGGTGCGTCCCAGGAAATGGTGAGCTTGCCGGGGCTCGCGCTGGAGAGACGGAGGTTGGGGACAGAGCCGTTCCCTACCTCACGGTCAGGCTCGGCCGGCGTGGTGGCGCTGGCCGTTGTGGACTGCGCCCCGCCTCCATCGGGGCTGAGGGCCAGCACCGCGTAGTGGTAGGCAGTCTCCGCGGCCACCGTGGAGTCCGTGTACTCCGTGCCCGTGCTCCCGGTGTCCGCTGCGATGGCCGAGAGGGAGTTTGTGTCCACACCCCGCAGCACCCTGTAACCGGTGACGGTCCCCCGGCTGGGGGCCGTCCAGGTGAGGGTCACGCTGTCATGGGCCACCTGGGGGGCGGTGAGCCCGGTGGGGGCCGCCGGCGGATCGTCCTTGACCCTTGTGGTCATGGTTTCCGTCCATGGACCGCTCCAGGGGCCGTTGTTCTGCCCGCCGTTGGTGTACCGGGCGCGGGCCATGACCTTGAAGGTCTCGCCCTTGGTCAGCCCGGTGAGGGTGATGGACCGCTTCTCACCGCTGGGGTACTCGTTCCCCCGATTGGCCTCGTTGGAGTTCTTGTAGGAGAGAAAGTCCAAGCCCTGTTCCGCCCAAATAATCCGGTAGTCTGACGGGGCCGGGTCGGGCGCATCCCAAGAGGCCGTCAGCTCACCGGGGGTGGCGCTGGAGAGGCGGAGGTTGGGGACGGCGCCGCGGTCGCTCTGGGCCTGGGCGCTCGTGCTGACGAGCAGGAGGGCCGCGATCATGGACATGGCCGCGAGGGTGGCCAGGGTTATGAGTACCCTCCCCGGGGTGGTGGCTGAATTCCTCTTGTTGGACAGCATGACTGCTCTCTCCCCTTATGCCGTCGGATCGCACTCGTATGCGGCCACTCTTGGATGAGGATCTCCCCAGCGTCCGGGTCCGTCCCCGAGCCGCTCAGGGTCACCGGGGCCCCCTGGGCCACGTTGGGCTTGTCGGGTCTGCGTCCACCCAGGGCGCCTCATCAATCTCACCTGTTCCTGGGTTCATGTCTTCGTGGGATAGCCGGTCACCCACCTCGGCGGCCGTTGCTGAAGAGCTCTCCGTCCCGATCCCTCCCCAGCCTTTCAGCGTTAACGTGGAGGGCAGGCCCGCCCACGTTCTCGGGAACATCTATACGTCTGTTGGATGCCAAACGGACACTGCCTCCCCTATTGGCCAGGCTGCTAAAGAGTGTTGCATTTGCCTCCGGTGTTGCAAAAGATGAATATGGTAAAAATGGCCTTTGCCTTTTACCCATTTTTGATAGAGCGCTTTGCCTAGTCCCATTGGTACAAAGTGCTCTACTAGCATTTGGACAATTGATGTAAATTGTCAGTAGCAAACGCCGGGGACACCGCGGCTATAAGCGGATGTATTCAATGCGGCATGGTGAAAGCGAATCCAAGCCTGTCACTGCGGACTGGGAGCCTCGACTTGCCCAAGGCTGACATGGGAGCCATAGCGAAGCGGTTTTCGCCGGCGATATGGGCCGATCCCGATGTCGTGCCGTACGCGGCAAGGGTTTCGGTCTGGGGTCGCTGGTTCATCGCATTGGTCTCCGTCATCGAGATAGCCTACCGACCGGGCTTCTGGTACCCCGACGGCTGGGGGTACGTGCTCCTGCTGGCGCCGCTGGCGACCTTCAATGGCCTGGTCCACTTCCGGCTCTTGACGAACAGGCCGGTCACGTGGCGCTGGATGCTCCTCCTCAGCGCCATGGACATTGCGCTGATCACGGCCAGCATCAGCATCGGCCCCGGGTTCGACAGCTTCGTCTTCGTGGCCTACTATCCGGCCCTCGCGCTGTTTGCCTTGGTCTTCACGTCCCTTTGGCTCGGCCTGGCCTGGACGACGATGACCGCCGCCGCCTATGCCCTCGTATGCTGGATGGCGGGCGCCGGTCTCGACATCGATGCGGGCGATGAGAAGGTGCTGGTGGGCAGGTTGGCGGCGATGTACGCCCTGGTGTTGTGCGTCAGCCTCATCACCCGGTTCGAACGCATCAGGAGGCAGACGGCGGTGGACAGGGAGCGGCAGGTGCAGCGGGAACGCATCGAGTTCTCCCAGGAGGTTCACGACACGACCGCGCAGACCGCCTACATGATTTCCCTGGGGATTCACAGGGCCAGGGAGTTGGCCGGCACGTCAAACGAGGCGCTGGTGGCCGCTCTGGATGCGACCTCGGCGCTGTCGAGGTCGGCTATGTGGGAGCTGAGACGCCCCATCGACGCGGGCCACATCTTCGAGGGCAGGGAGCTGGGACGGGTGTTGTGGTCGCACTGTGCGACATTCGAGAAGATCACCGCCGTCCCTGCCAGGATGTCGCAGTCGGGGACCGAGCCCCCGCTCGCCACGGAGACCCGAGCCCGTCTCTTCTCCATAGCGCACAACGCGCTGACCAATGCATTCGTGCACGCCCGGCCCGGCAGGGTCGAGGTCAGGCTGAGCTTCGAGGCCGACCACATCCGGCTGTCCGTCTCGGACGACGGTGTGGGCCTCCCTGACGACTACGCCGAGCGCGGCCGCGGCTTCGACGGCATGAGGACGGACGCCGAGCAGATGAGAGGAAGGCTCATCGTGGAGAGTGGCAAGGGGGAAGGCGGAACGACCATTGCTTGCGTGGTCCCCTATGAGGCGGACCAAAGAGGAGGCTGAGATGTCAACGGCAGATCGGATACGGGTGATGGTGGTGGACGATCATCCGATTATGCGGAGCGGCTTGCGGGATACGCTGGAAGCATCGGGCCGCTTCGAGGTGGTGGGGCAGGCCGAGGACGGAGAGGAGGCGGTGAGGACCGTCGAAGGGATCGACCCGCAGGTCATCGTCATGGATGTGATCATGCCGAACAAGGACGGCATCGATGCCTGCCGGGACATCATGGAACTTCTGCCCAACACACGGGTGCTGATGCTGACTGCCTCGACGGAGGAGGATGCGGTGATAGAGGCGGTCGCCGCCGGTGCGACGGGCTACCTTCAGAAGTACTCACGACCGGAGAAACTGGTGGAGGCCGTTCTGGATGTGGCAAGAGGTCGGCTGCGAATACCCGGCAAGGTGGTGCGGGAGGTATTCGCCATAGTCCGCGGCGACCGTGAGTTCGCCGCCCGCTAGGCCCCGGACAAGTTGACGGCGCTGGAGCGGGAGACCCTGACGCTGTTCGCCAGCGGCAAGTCGTACACCGAGATCGCCGAGGCGAGGGGCAACAGCACCGTGACCATCCGCAATACCCTCTACCGCATACAGGGGAAGCTGGGCGTCGGGAGGAAACAGGAGCTCGTGATCTGGGCCGTGCGGAACGGCCTGGTGGACGACGTGGTCGTGGGCAATGACCCCCAGCCGGAATCGGAGGGGCAATGACCCGCGACCCATAGCTGCGACGGGTCTGAGGCCAAGATCAATCAGGCGGCGCGGGTCCCGTGCGAGCCACCGTGAGGAGGCTGCGCCGCGAGCTCGGCGAGCACGCAGACGACCCCACCTACATCTTTGCCGAGCCGCGCGTCGGCTACTGGATGCCGAAGGGGAAGACGGTGGAAGAAGAAACTACATGTCCGAAGAGAGGCATACGTCAGAAGATATTGAAGACGGAGGAACTGAGTGAAACTGGTGCGAGGTTGGGAAAGCCGATATGCGCCGAACGTTACAGGCGGATTAAAGCTGAGCAAGGCAGGGCTTTACAGAGCGATTGGAGAAGAGGAAGGACTAGGAGATAGAAGGGAAGGCGAGTTCCGCATGCGCATGCAAGGAAAGGTCACCTCTACATCGGACGAGAGCGAGGACGCCCTTTTGCGCCTGTCGAAGGAGAACCAAGAATGCATAGACGCTGAAACGGCAAAAGGGGTACGAGAGTCCTTGGCGATGGAACTGGACGACCCGGAGCTAGAAATAGAAATGGAGAACCTGGAACCGGGAGTGTGGGAGTCACGGCAAAACCTTAAGGTGGAAGATTCCGCACTCGGTAGCCCTTTCCTTTTCTGTTTACCGAGGGAGCCTGCAGGAATGTCCGACGTGTTGGAGTCCGATAGGCGACCGCTGCAGGACGCTCAAGGGCAAAGTGACAGCGGAGCATATCGGGCGGATTATCCTGCATCCACGTTCACGGGATATGGTGCGGTATCCGGCTGCTTGTCCCGTGTGCAAGCGTGGTGAGGGTATGGGCTGCGTGAGCCTGTACACCGGACGCGATGTTCACCCACACAAAGACCGGCCAGCGAGGTAGAGAATGCAAACAGAATTAGAACAGCACGAAGCCAAGATGAAGAAATACGGACTGGTTCGTGTTCCTTCCCTTCCCCCTGACCCTGAGCGTGAACGTACACGCTTACGCAAGGTCGCCATTCTAGGCATGAACACCTACCGGAAACGTCTACCGAAGGAATCACCCGACGAATACAAGCCCGTCGTGGATTGGGAGGCCGAGATAGCAAAGGCTATGCACGAAAAGATGACCGCACCGTTAGGCATTGGCGAATGGTTCCATGACGAACCTTGCGGCGTCCCTGACGGTGGCAAGGCGGGCCTCACACAGGCGTTCGAATTCCTAGGAGTGGAGGCGCGGTACAACACCCGTTCATCACGTGCGGAGATACGCCATGAGTCATTCGCGGACGGATGGCGCACGATGCACGACCGCCTAGCGGCGGAGATTCGGGAAGTGTTGAGCAAGCGGTTTGAATATGAAAAGCGTGAGGGTGTCAAGACGCCGCTCAAGTTTGGGCGGGACGCCTGGGCGGACACCTTTAACGCCTACCTTTTCGGGCGGGAAGTTGACCCCTTCGCGGAGTGGCTTGACGCCTTGCCAAGGTGGGACAGAGTTGACCGTCTAGGCGGATGGCTTGAGCAGGTTTTCACCATCGACGACCCTAACGGACTGGTGGCATGGACAAGCCGCTTTATCCTTCTCGGCGCTGTCACGCGGGCCTATAAGCCAGGGGCGAAACTTGACGAAATGCCGGTGCTAATCGGTAGAGGCGGCATCGGAAAATCGACCGCTTTAAGGTACATCCTACCGCCTGAAATGCCAAGGCTGTTTTCGGACGGTCTACACCTTGCGGGAACACCCCAGGAACGGGCGGAGGCGCTGCAGGGCCGCGTCATTGTAGAGGCGTCGGAACTGGCCGGTGTCTCACGTGCGGACTTGGCAAGCCTCAAGGCGTTTCTATCACGGACGGACGACGGGGCGGTGAGACTGGCGTTTCGGCGTGACCCTGAATTGATGCTCAGGCGGGCTATCATCGTCGGCACCAGCGACGTTGAATCACCGTTACCCAACGACAGGAACCTTAGACGTTGGGCTCCGATCTACCTGCAGGGCGGGAATCCGGCCAAGTTGCGCGAGTACCTTGACGCTAATCGGGTGCAATTATGGGCACAGGCTGTCCACGTGTACAAGGATGGTGCGGAGGCGCGTCTACCGGATGCACTAGTCAAGGAACAGTTTACCGCTACATCTAGGGCAAGGTCGCGTGACGTGGTGATTGAGGACGCGGTAGACCTATGGACAGCTAACCAGACGCAAGGCTTCACGATGGCCGAGTGTGCCGAGGGTATAGGGCTGACTGATGTAAGCAAGGGATCACGCCTACATATGCGCGATCAACACCGCTTAGGGGCGGCTCTTGATGGCCTTGGATACACCCGCAAGCGGGAGACAGTGGACGGTGTGCGCAAGTGGCTATGGAACAAATAGTGTTCCACGTGGAACAGAAATGGAACAGAAAATGACGGCCAACGCGGACGTGTCCACCACTTTTACGGGCGCTCCGCTAGGAACGATTTATACCTGGGCTGCCTCCCTCTGCCTCCCTTTTTACAGGGTAGTACTGAAAACTTGGAAAAACTGTGTTGCAAGTGACATACAAGTGACATACAAACGTGTGATACGCATAGAGTTTCCAGTGTCTATAGGGATTAGGGAGGCAGAGGGAGGCAGGGCATGGGGACCCCTGAGACATTTTGGAAATGGGGGCACCACGCGCACAGTCGGGCCTATTCCGTGTAAAAAGAGGTCGAAATGGAGACTCTGAGGGCGTTTCAAACACGGTTCCTAGCGGGCGCTTTGGCCCCTGGGACGGACGTTGCGGCCCTTAGCATACCCAGGGGCAACGGTAAGTCATTCCTTGCGGCTCATATCCTGCATCGGTGCCTTACCCCAGGCGACCCGCTCCACGTTTCCGGTGCCGAGTACCTACTTTGTGCGGCATCCATCGAGCAAAGTAGGCTTGTCTACAGGTTCATCCGTGCGGAGCTTGAGGGTGACACGGAATACCGCCTTGTGGACAGCACAACGCGCCTCGGAATCACCCATAAACCGTCAAATACCCGTCTCCGTGTGCTGTCTTCCAACGGTAAAACGGCGTTCGGAATCGTGAACTGTCCGATTCTAGTAGCAGACGAACCAGGCAGTTGGGAAATTGTAGGCGGAACCTTGATGTACGACGCGATTGTGACGGCTTTGGGCAAGCCTGGCTCACCGATGAAGGCGCTTTTCATTGGCACACTTGCGCCGAGCTTTGACGGATGGTGGCACAACCTTGTCAACGACGGGAGCGGCCCGACGACCTACATTCAGGCGCTCAAGGGCGACCCGAACCGTTGGGATAAGTGGGGTGAGATTCGTAGAGTCAACCCGCTAACGGCCATCTCCCCTGAATTCAGAAAACGTCTCCTAATCGAGCGTGACGCGGCCCGTCTGGACAGTCGGTTACTGGCCCGTTTCAAGTCCTACCGTCTCAACCTGCCGTCGGGCGACGAAAGTGAGGTACTTTTGACCGTGGACGACTGGACAACGATAGAGTCCCGGCCCGTCCCTAAGCGTGTTGGAAAGCCTATCGTCGCTGTAGACCTTGGAGGCGGTCGCGCATGGAGTAGTGCGGTCGCTCTTTGGGGTAACGGTAGAGTAGAGGCGCGGGCTATTGCTCCGGGTATCCCTGACCTTGCCGAGCAGGAGCGGCGCGACCGTGCGCCTACTGGTCAGTATGCCGCCCTCTTTGATAGCGGCCAGCTTGACGTTGCGGAGGGCTTACGGGTACAGCCTCCTAAGATGCTTTGGGAGTTGATTATGTCAAGTTGGGGTAAACCGCGTGTGGTCGTCTGTGACAGATTCAGGCTCTTGGAACTTCAGGACGCAACAAGTAACGGCGTGACCGGGCGGCCTGTCCGCCCCTTGTGCTTCTTTTTGTTTTTCATGCTTCACCCATCCTGTAGGTTTGTTGAGTAGGTCGTGCCATGCGCGCCGGGCCACTTGGTCTTGCCGCTCATCCAGCTCCGCGCCAATTGTCCGTAGAAGGTCTATGCGCCACCCATCCGCCAATAGCAGGAAGGCCGATTCCATAAAGGGGACTACGTGTTCTTGCGCTTCATACTACCCTCCGTTACCGCCGGTCTTCGGATCATGGCTTCAATATCTGCAATGACTTCTTCCTCCAATTCGGTAGCTAAGTCGCGCATCTCGAATGCTCGCACGACCAATCCGCCGATCTCGTCGCGCACGCCGTGTGGGGGATCGGGAATCAAGACCTCCCTCGTGTCCTCAGCAGTCAACTCGTCAACCACGCCACCATAGATTTTAGAAGTCAGTTGGTGCCGTCCATAGGGATTCATCAGGAAGGCGGCCACGTATCCTGCATGTGTTAGGGCAACATCTGGAATGATCCTAAGAATATGCTGGGATTGAGGTGGTACCCAAAAACTAGACAACTGGCTAAGAGAGAGTCCAGCTCCTAAAATAACCGGCAACTAACCGACGTGGAGGAGCAGGACATGAAGCAGACGAGGAATAAGCACAGTCCGGCGTTCAAGGCCAAGGTGGCCTTGGCCGCCCTTGCGGGGGAAGAGACCATCGCCCAGCTGGCCAGCCGATTTGAGGTCCATCCCAGTCAGATTCACGCCTGGAAAAGGGCCCTGGCGGAAGGAGCCCCGGAGCTATTTGCCACCAATCAGAAATCCCAGGAGAAAGCCAAGGAAGCTCAGATTAACCACCTCTACCGGCACATCGGCCAGCTGAAGGTGGAACGCGATTTTTTGTCGGAAAGGTCCGGTCTATGAGTCGCAGCATACGGCGAGCCATGATAGACCGAGACCACCAGCAGCTGTCTTTGGTGCGTCAATGTATCCTGCTGGACGTCAGCCGGGCCTCGGTGTACTACCGGTCGGTACCGACCAGGGCAGAAGACCTGGAGTTGATGGCCCTGATGGACCGTCAGTATTTGAAGACCCCCTTCTACGGCTCCAGGAAGATGAAGGCCTGGCTGCTGCAACAGGGCTATCTGGTGAGCCGAAAAAGGGTTCGAAGGCTGATGCGGTTGATGGGTCTGGAAGCCATCTACCGGCGTCCCAACACCAGCAAACCAGCGCCGGGACACCGGATCTTTCCCTATCTGCTGAAGGGAGTGGAGGTTAATCGGGTCGACCAGGTCTGGGCCGCGGACATCACCTACATCCCCATGCCGAAGGGCTTCCTGTACCTGGTGGCCATCATGGACTGGCACAGCCGGCACGTGCTGGCCTGGAAGCTCTCCAACACCATGGACACCAGCTTCTGCGTGGCGGCGTTGGAGGAAGCCCTGGGTAAGGGACGACCGGAGATATTCAACACCGACCAGGGGAGTCAGTTCACCAGTGAGGCCTTTACCCAGACGTTGCAGGAGCAGAGGGTCCAGGTCAGCATGGATGGTAAGGGTAGGTACCTGGACAACATCTTCGTGGAGCGGCTGTGGCGGAGCATCAAGTACGAGGAGGTGTATCTGAAAGCTTACCAGACCGTCGCCGAGGCCCGAACTGGGATCAATGCCTACCTGGAGTTCTACAACCGGCAGAGGCCTCACCAGGCTTTGGGCTACCGGACCCCAGCAGAGGTGTACCAACATGGCCAGGAAGAAAGGGGAGCAGCAGCTGAAGAAGCAGGGCTGCCATCGGGCTTGGTGAAACCTAGCGCAGGGGTGGGAGACTCTCTTAATTTAGCCCTCGTGCTGTCTTAATAATGGGGTCCACCTTACTACCCCGGCCTCAAGCAGCGCTGCTGGGTACACCTGTTGCGGGACATCAATGAGCTTGAGGCGCTGTACCCTCAAGACATGGGCCTCGCCCTATGGGCTACAGCGGTGCGCCAACTCTATGACCGGGCAAAGGCGTGCACTGACGCCCGCAGCCGACCGGCGTCTGGCTCACACCCGTCAGCGTCTCCCAACCAGTTGATGCTGGAGAAACTTCTGCTGTCGCTGTGCCAGCCCTTCTCCAACGACGATACTGCGCCTCAAGCCAAGCTCTGCCGGCGCATAGAACGGTTCATCAAGGAACTGTTCGTCTTCGTTTCCCACCCGGGTGTGCCACCCGAGAACAATGCGGCTGAACGGAGCTTACGGCACCTGGCGGTCAGCCGTAAGATCAGCGGCGGCACTCGCTCTGAACGGGGCACCAACACCAAAATGGCTCTCGCATCCCTCTTTGGCACCTGGAGGGCCAACGACCTTAACCCACTCCTCCACTGCCGCAACCTGCTCGTTTCCCCTCAACTCTGAACAGTTACGATGGGGACTGTGTCGGGCAGAATCCTGATCGCATCGTCTGAGATTGCGAACTCAGCCAAGGTACGATTTACAAGGACCGGGTATCCTGCGGTCCCGGACCTCGTCATCATGAGGGTCCCCTGCTGGGGCATCATTTCTTCGAGCTTGGGCATATCATGCGATAGGAATCGGGTTCTCTCCGGTCGGAAGAAAAACATCTCGCTCGGCGTCATGAATGGCGGACCCTCACCCCTGTCAGCCCATATACGCTTGAAGTTGCTCCGTGCCTGATTCTGCGTCAAGTGGAACATCGCCCCAACACAGTCTCCAACGAGCGAAACCGGAAGGCCGCACGATTCGATCTCGTTTCGCGCTCGCAGTGCGCCCGCCGCATAGGCGCTTGCCTGTAATAGATGGTCGCCCGAGAAAAGCGACTGGGAGGAAACTCCGAAGTGTTCGACCTCCTCCTGATCTGGCGTCAAGAGCGCGAGGGAGGATGAATTACGCATGCATCCACCTCTGTGGCGGAATACTCCCAAGCCATTCCTTGAAGACTTCCGCCACCATCGGGAGTTGGTCGTTTCGGATTGGTTCAGCCACATCCTGAACGCTCTCTATTACATCCCCCTTCGCGTTGCGCGTCTTGACGACACGCTGCTTCGTTACCAGGATTTGTTCTCCAGACGGGGTACGCTTGAAAACGGGATTCCCCCGCAAGTCCCATCCAACCTCGTCCGCAATGGCCATGAAAACCTGATAGTCCGGTGGCTTTCCCATCTCTCTGGCACGGCGCAGTTCCTCGTCCGTGAACTTCTGGAGCACCAACACACTCGTAAGGGTGCCGGTGTCCGAGCGGGCGAACATCTGCTTCGGGAGATCGATGCTCGCCAGTACGTAAGCGTTCATGAATATCCATTTCCGAATGAACACGAGCCCGGGGTTAGAGAGAATGCTGTCGGGCAGCACGATAGCCATCCGCCCGGCCGGCTTTAGGAAACGCAGGCACCTTTCGATGAAAAGATGTTCAGGCGGCATTGACGCACGCACGGCGGCAGCATCGAAGACTGCCAACTCGAATTGATCCAATACATGCGGATCATCGATTGGCAATTTTGACCCGAACGGCGGATTCGTAAATACGACATTGAATCTTCCGAATCCTACCCGCTTCCTCACCGAAGGTGACCATTCGCCCGGAGGCAGAAGTGAATTCGCATGATGCACGTTTGTGGAACCGTCACCATGCATGGCGAGGTTCATTTGCGCTGCACGGACCAGTTCGAAGAGCTTGTCCACACCATGAATGTTATTGTTGCAAGCAGTCGTCAGGCGGTCTGCAACTTCTCTTCGGACGCGCCCCTCGTTGTCGCCCCACTTTCCGACAGCGCCCGCAGTGATAGCGCTCTTGATATTTAGCAAGGCGGCTCGGAGGAACCCCCCTGTACCACATGCAGGGTCTATCACTGACAGGGTGGCCCAATCGTCAGACGAGTAGGTGGCAAACACCATATCCACCGCCATATCGCATACGTTGCGTGGAGTAAAAAACGCTCCTGAGTCCCTTCGACTCGTCACAGAAACCAACTCCTCGTATGCCTCGCCTTTGATATCGCTCTGTGTCTCCTCAAAGTTGTACTTCTCCAACTCGGAGACAACGTAAGCAAGCGAACGGTTGTCCATCTCGATACGCTCAGACGCAGCGGTAAAGATGTACGGGTACTTCTGCATGACTTGAGCAAATAGGCTCTCAATACGACGCCGCAAACTGCGCTGGCCGAGTTCGCTTCGGCGTTCCTCCTGCGCGATACTGAATTCCATCATGCCGTCCGTGGTGTTCTCATCAAAAACCTTGCAAAAGATGAGCTTCAGAAGCTCAAAGAAGGCACGTTCCTTGCTGAGGTTGCCATTCACGTGCAGATAGTTATGACAGCGTTTGAATACGCTCCGAAGTCCGTCCGTTGCGGGCACTAACTCTGAAAATCTTTTGCGACGGGGTTCATCTTCGCCACGGAGGGGGATGTCCGTAGCCGGAACAATCTGCTTGCTAGTGGATACGGTGGAATCATGCAGGCGCTCAAATGCCTGCATCTCAGAGCCAACCCAGAGACCCCATCGGGCGTTGAGACATGCAGAGAGATACGACAGGAGTTGCTTGACGCCATCATCACGGTGTGTCGGCATCACGTCGTCGCGCTTCGTCTCAACGATCATCGCCACTGTCTCCTGGATATGCTCGGCATCCTCGGGGAAAATGACGATGCCAGCGCGCTTGCGGCTAGAGCCTATCTGTACAGGAAACTCCAAGTCGATATCGCGCTTGGAGTAGCCGTATTCCTCTACGAGGCTTCGGGCGACCCGCTGGCGGACATGCTCCTCCGGCGTGTCTTTGCGGAACTTGTCATCATAGATGTAGCAGCGAATCTTTCCACGCGGGACGAGACGGATGGGCGCATCGGGACGGCTGTCCATGCGTTCTCCCACCTCTTCCAGATCATCGGCTCCCACTTGCATCAAGAATCCTCCCTCCTCTACGCCACCAACTCCTGATAACGCAACCGCTTGCCCACCATGCCACTAGCGACACGCTGCATCTGCTGCATGGTGTCCTGCGACCGCTGGTTGTGACGACCCGCGAACTCCCCTATGTACCGGTCTAGGTGCTTGGGGCTGACGTGGTGGAAGTTGCCCATGATGCCTCGGTCGAGCATCGCCCAGAAGCTCTCTATTCCGTTGGTGTGGGCCTGCTCTCGCACGTACTCCCCTGTAAAGTGCTGGACGGTCTCATGGTGCCTTGGCATCCCGGTGTAGGCCGTTGCTTCGACCGTGTACACCTGCGCGGTCGCAATCGTAGCATCCACTACCCGGCCCTGCAATGTCGCCGCGTCCGTGCTTTCCACGACACCGGCGACAACCTGATTCGTGGCGCGGTCGAGGACGCCGTGTACGATGGTCTTGCCCACGGAGCCCCTGCCCAGACGCCGCTTCTTGCTCCCGTGCTTGTTCTTCTCCACCCCGCCGATGGCCGTCTCGTCGGCCTCCACCGGCCCCGCAAACTGCTCCACAACACCGGGGAACGCCTTGCGGATGCGGTGGGCCAAGTGCCACGAGGTCTTGTAGGTCACCGCTACGTCGCGGTGCAGCTTCATGGCGCTGTTCGGTGTGCTGTCACCCCTGGGGCGCAAGGTGGAAAGCGAACTACGCCGGCGCTTAGGTGACGTGTCGCTGGACTGGTCGGAACTGCGGGCCTCGGACCTATCCGGTCGGGCGCGGGCGTTCCAGTCGATGGTTGGCGGCGGTATGCCGGTTGCCGACGCCGTAGCGATTGCCGGGCTGATGGTAGACGACTAGTTTGCTGCCTCAGGTGAGGCGGTCAGAGGAATGCAAAGGTTGGAAGAACTAGATCAATCTAGCAATGCCGATATCACGTTGGCAGCCACTGTCACCAAACTGGTCGAGATAAGAACGGCTACAGGAAACCAATTCTTCCTGAGCCAATAGACCCGTGGCGCCTTCAGTTTCTGGTAGTAGTCGTAACCCTGTATGGTGATCCTGTAGGAGCTGGTGCTCTCTGTCTCCTCTAAGGCACCGTATTCTGTAAGCAAGTCAACGGCCTCAAAAATCAGGCCATCGTCCCCAAAATGTAGAACTAGCGGTTTTCCATTGAAACGGTCTTCCAAGGTGCGGAGCATTTCGTTACGTAATTCAGGCCGCACTTACTTTCTCCCAATGCACGAAAGTAGTACCAGATACTACTTTAGCGCCATTCCATATTGAGTTACTGGCTCCCCTGGCAGGACTCGGACCGACGCGATAGCCCTTGACTCCCTCGAGAGGGAGCTGCTACCGCTCGCGGAAGACCTCCACGCTGGCGTGGTCCAGAACGCTACCTTTGATCGGGACCTCGGGCTTTCTCACTCTGACCTTCACCGCCTCCACCTCAAACCCTTCCAGGACTCGCTGCGCGATCGTCTCGACAATGTTTTCCAGAAGGTTTCGGCTCGGGCCCTCCAGGATTTCCTTGACTAGCTCGTAGAAGCGGGTATAGCTGACGGTATCGGCGAGGTCGTCGGAGAGGCCGGCGGGACGAAGGTCACGGTGGACTTCCAGGTCGACTACGAAGCGCTGCCCGACCTCTCGCTCGGCGGGGTTCGCGCCATGAAAGCCGTAGAAGACCATCCCTTCAAGCAGGATTTTGTCAGGAGTCAGAGCTGTCCTCAGACCGTTCGATGCTCGACGCCAGCTCCAGTAGACCCCTAGCGCGCTCGACGACCGGCTGGTCGATCACCTTTCCATCGAGCGAGGTAGCACCGCTCCCGGAGCGCTCCGCCTCGTCGTAAGCTGCCAGGACGCGGCGGGCGTTCTCGACCTCCGTCCGTGACGGAGCAAACGCCTGGTTGATGACGTCGATCTGGTCAGGGTGGATAGCGAACTTTCCACGAAAGCCGTACGTCCGCGCGGTCTGGGCGTCTCGACTCAGGCCTTCGGGGTCGCGGAACTGGAAGTAGGGGGTGTCGAGGGCAAGAACGCTGGCGGCCTTGGCGGCAACACATACCGCGCTTCTCGGATATGCGATCTGCGAGTCATCGCCCGTTCGCTCGACGGCCATATCGTTGGTGAAGTCCTCGGCGCCGAACGCCACGGCCAGAATCCTTGGGGACGCCGCACATATCTGATAAGCGTTCACGATCGCCCTGGCAGTCTCGAGCCACAGGACGAGCTTGATGCTGCCGACGGTCAGACCTGCTCTCTTTTCATGGGCCTCAACCGCCGTCGAAATCAAGTGTACTTCGTCGGCTGAGCCCACCTTCCCTACTGAAATACCGAAGATGTGGGGGCCCACCACCGCGGCCAGGTCCTGCTCGAAGAGTCCTGTGTCCGGCGAGTTAACTCTTGGGATCACGAGGGGCCCAGCGTCCGCCAGCCTTGATAGGAACGACGCCGTAGTATTGCGGGCGTTTTCTTTCTCTTCCAGGGGGACCGAGTCCTCCAGGTCGGGAACATAGGCGTCGGGCGAGAAGCCCAACGCCTTTTCTAGCATATTGGGCCGGTTGCCGGGAACGAAAAGCGGGCTTCTGAGCAAGGTCATGAGCGTCTTGGCTCTGCAAGCCTCTGTGGGCTGATGGTGGCGCCGCAGACTCGTGCTTAGTCACCCGTGAAATGCGGGCTCTCACCCCATCCTCACCTTCCCCCATCAAGGGGGAAGGGATTTGTCCTCTCCCTTGACGGGAGAGGATTGAGGTGAGGGTGATCGCCCCTAAGACTACGCCGGAGAATCGGCTACCTACGGCTGCGCGGTCACAGTATATCATCGCCGGGTCTGACTCCTAGACCTATGGTTGGACGACCACGGGAAAAAGGGAGTACACTTCGTCTCGGCCAGACTCGACTTGAAAGAGGGCCACCCCTCCCCAGACACCTTGGGGCGGCTTCGTGTGTAAGACCCATTTCGACTACGAGGGGAGTAGATGCAAGAGCTGCGGGTGTGCAAGTTTTTCCAGTCGGGGAGAGAGCGAGTAGGCAGCTATGAGAACGGTAGGATATTCGACCTGAACCTTTGTGCGGCGCGGCATCTGTCTACAAAGAATGGGGACGCCGACGCAGCGGGTCTGGCTAACACGTCGGTGCCGCCGTACCTGGAGGATTTCATCAAAGGCGGTGATGCCACGATCGAAGCGGCGCGCGAATCCTTGGCATGGGTGCTGGAGAGTGGCGACGAGGAGGGCTCGAACGGCGAGCCACTGTCCCGTGGTCTAGAAGAGATTAAGCTAGAGGCACCGGTCCTCGGCGACAGCAAGATCATCTGCCTGGGAGACACCTACGAGAGCCACATGGCCGTAAAAGGCGACCCCCTTCCCGACCATTTTGGGTTGTTCTACAAGATGACTCAGGTCGTGGTCGGCCCGGACGACTTTGTCGTCATTCCCAAGCACCACGATGGCCCCGTCGTGTATGGCACCGAACTGACGCTGGTCATTGGCAAGGAGGGCCGCAGCATCCGGGAGGAAGAGGCCGAGGACCACGTCTGGGGCTATACTATCCTGAACGACGTGACGCTACGGAATATGGCGTTTCACTGGGGTCCGACTCCCAAGGTTTTCGAGACCAGCGCCCCAATCGGACCATGGATCGTTCCAAAGGACCAGATAAAGCAGCCGAACGACCTGAAGCTGCTGTTTCGGTTGAACGGCAAGCCAGTGCAGGATGGCACGACCGGGGACATGAGGTTCCCGCTGTTCCCGATGGTCTCCGAGATATCGTGGTGGCATAAGCTGCGGCCGGGCGACATAATCGCCACTGGCGACGTCGGGGCCACGGAATCGGCAAAGCCCGGCGACGTAATGGAGGCCGAGATCCCTGAGATCGGGGTGCTCCGCAACCCGGTCAAGAGCGAGGACTAAGTAGGCCTCCCTCGATACGTCCCGATGCCGCATCGGGAATAGTCGGGATGGCGGACCTGTGAGTAGAATCGACGGCACGTCGAAGGTTCGATACAGGAGGTAAATCTGATGATAACTGGAATCGCTTTCGTCGAAATGCGAGTGCGCGATTTCGATGAATGCCAGGACGTCTACGGAAGGGAGCTGGGGCTGACCGAGGTGCAGGACAGAAGGGCTGAGCAAACGGAACATGGCGAGTGGGAATCTTCAGGTGCTCAGGAGGCCGGGAGCCGGGAGGCGGTCTTGCAGGTCGGCGATTCGTTCCTCATCCTACGCGAGGACGGAACGGTGGTCACCCAGGTGTTGCCCAACGGCGACGTGGACAACAAAGCACTTGGGTCGGTGCACCATTACTCCTTCTACGTCGAGAGCAATCACCACGCCTACTCCCATTGGAAGGACTTCTTTGCCACCTACCGGTACTCGCGTACTAAGACCGGGCCGCAGGTCCAGCCGATGCAGCATTCCTATCTACAGAGGTCGCTTTTGGAGTTTGCGGATCCTAACGGGTATACCATCCAGTTCTCTGAGATCGTCGACCCCAGGCTTTCCCTTCAAGAAAGGCGGGTCGAGAAGGCCAACATCGCCAACGTGTCCACCGGCGGGCCGGTCAAAGGGTTCGATCATCTAAACATGCACTGTCCCGATCTTGCCGTGGCCAAGGAGCTGTATGCCGACAAGCTGGGGCTGAGGACAATCGACCACTCAGATGGCGAGACGACCGAAGGCTACGTGTTTGTCGCCGGCCTATGTGACCTGGAGGTGTCCGCCAAAAAGCCCGGAATGGAGCCAGACGGACTTGGCCCGGGGATTATTGCGTCGTACGGACTCTGGTGCGACGACGTCGATTCTATTGCCAGAGATGTTGGGCACACAGGACCAATCACAGAGCGCGATCTGGCGCTCGGTGTTCCGATGAAGTCGATTACTGTGGACGTCGGTGACGGCGTGCCCGTGGAGTTGGCCCAGCGGCTATAGATAATCCCGCCTTTACTTTGCGTAGCCGTCGGGGGTGTTTCTTCGCCAGTCCGGAAGGTAACCTTCGGTTCTCGCGAACCCATGGGACGGAGCTATCTGGTTGAGGCTTTTCCAGGGCCAGGCCTGTCCTCCCATTACGCGAAACTGGTCCCCCTTTCCAGATAGCCAGTACAGCATATGCGCAACGTACCTGGCAACGCCATGGCCGCCGTAGTAGACCTTATGAAGGTCGAACTCCGGTTCGACGATCCAGTCCCCTGCTGGAGGTACCGTTCGCCAGTAGTTGAACTTCAGCATATGCCGTACGCCTGATCCGGTGGACTCGCTCTTACGATGTAGGATGCTCTGAGAGTGGATGACGAGCGTCCCGGAGGCGCCGGCCGTTACCAGGCCTTTATCCTCCGCTTCACGTTGCATGGGACCGATATGCGACCCCGGCAATACCTCGGTTGGCCCCATCTCCACCGGGGTATCCTGAGGATAGTAGAACACCTCCAGATAATTGACTTCGGGGCCGAATACGCAGTCGTCATCATGATGCCAGTCTCCGGCCGGACCAGGACATTCAGCCGTATGCTGACTCGTTAGAACCGGCATCCCCACGTTCTTGCCGAGCAGTGACCGTAATGCACCCGCCACTTGGGGATTGAGAATGACATTCTGGTTGAACCAGTCCTCTAGAAGTATTGTGCTGGGTTCGTTTCGAGAGTTGCGAATTCTCTCCAGGTCCTCGTTCGTAAGACCTTCCGGTATGAAGCTGGGGTTGGCGGGACTTTCTCCACCCAGATAGTCGAGCGTACGCCGATTAGTCTCGTCATCGACGGCTCCATCCAAGACCAGAAACCCGTTTTTGCAGAAATCCAGGACCTGGGTGTCGGTCAGCGTAGGGTCGCAGTCAAATGTTCTGGTTGCCTGGTCGTATTTCATCGGGGATTACCTCAATCTTTGATTTGCATACCACAGCCGGGGGGTTCAACTTCTGGCCTGCTATTGTCCACCTTTTTTACCGAGGGTGCCACTAGCAGGCGCTAGAAACCCTTCGAGCATCCCCCTGACCCCCTTCCTGCCAGGAAGGGGGAAGAAAAACATATCTGAGGGACACCCTCAGACTCCCGGCAAAGGGGCTTCGCCCCTCTGCACTCCCCATCTATCATCGGCCTGCTTGCCCCTGTCGCCGATACGAATGTCGAAGGCTTTTATCAACCGCGTTGACACCGCGAAAAGGCCCATGCTATAACCGGTCCACAATGAAGCCAAGAAATCGCAGGAAGGACCCGCGAGTCGAGGTAATGGGGGTGACGGGCCTGCCCGAGATCCAGGCCGGAGCGAGGCTTGGCGAACTAATCTCGGATGCAGCGAGAGCGCATGGCACCCCGATCGAGGACCGAGACATCCTCGTGGTTACTCAGAAGATAGTGTCCAAGGCCGAGGGTCGGCTGGTCCAACTCAGGACGGTGGACCCTTCACCACAAGCGACACAGCTTGCAGAGGAAACATCGCGCGACCCGCGGATCGTAGAGCTGATACTGAAGGAGAGCCGGTCAATCGTTAGAACGGACCCAGAGCGCGGCATCCTGATAACCGAGACCAGGCATGGCTTTGTCTGCGCCAACGCCGGCATCGATACGTCCAACGTACCCGGCGACGGGGTGGTGTCTCTCCTACCGGAAGACCCCGATCAGTCTGCCCGCAGGATTCAGGAAGAGGTGCTCAGCGCGGGCCCCGAGCTCTCGATAGCCGTGATTGTCTCCGATACATTCGGGCGGGCGTGGCGGGAGGGGCACGTTAATTTCGCGATCGGCGTCGCCGGCATGGACCCGATCAAGGACTACCGAGGAAGCGTCGACTCGTCCGGCAAGGTCCTCAGCGTGACCAGGATTGCAGTGGCCGATGAGCTGGCGTCGGCGGCCGAGCTCGTTATGGCTAAAGCAGACGGCGTACCGGTGGCGATCGTCAGAGGCTACCCCTACCCGCCTGGACTAGGCGATACTAAGGCCTTGATACGCGATCGGGCCACGGACCTGTTTCGCTAGCGCTCTGTCAAAGCACCGCATCCTTACGCGCAAAAAATCACGGCCGCCAGGAAGACGGTCGTGATCGAGAACCCAAGAATCTGTGTGACGAGGCTATTCGGCCTCCTCTTCGTCGAGGTCTCTTTGACTCTGGACCTCTTTCTTCGGGAAGCGACTGCCACCTGCCAACTGCTCCAGAGACACATCATAGCCCCAGGACGAGCCTTCAATGTAGTTCTGGAAGTCCCGCTCCTCGCCGCACCGTCGGCATACGCCCTTGCTCGTACGACCAGCCGGCGCTTCTACCAGCCACTGATGCAGGCAAGCCGGGATTTCCAGAGCTTCTGGCCCTAGGTACGACCCTTGAACTGATGCTGACGAATCCACTATCCCTAATACCTCCGAAGCCACAATAATTAGAACGGTTGTATCACTAACTTAGATGCAAACTCTAGCAAAGGGGTTCGAGGGGTGTCAAGGAGTTTTGGTATCTCAAACCCTCGGGACGGAAGCAACTATCGCGCGAGGGCGTCGAACGAAGCGACCACCGACTGAGGTTGGACCAAAGGACTATCGGCGTTGGAGCTCGCGCTTCGCTTCTTCGGCCTGCCGGCTTTCTGCTTCCCCTTTGGCCAATCGACGACGGTCTCGACCTTAACGTCTGATACGTGCCCACACTGGAGACAGGCGACGTATTCGCCAAACCTATCCTGTACCGCATATAGGTCTCCATGGCACCTTTGACAGCCTTTGATATCAAGCATCCAATTTCACCACAATATTCAAGCTGCCGCTGACACTCAGGATATTAGCAACAGGAGCGCGGAGCTGTCAAGCTTTTCATGCAATAATACAAAGAAAGGCTAACAAGGTCTTTTGTTGACAGTTCAAGGTGGCCCAACCTATACTACAGACCATGGAAGGCACTCGCCTACGTATTCTGCAACTATTGCAGAGAAATCAGAGCGATACCGTAGAGGGGCTGGCGAAGGCTATCGGCTTGGCCCCGGCTACCATACGGCGACACCTGGATATCCTGCAGCGTGACTCGCTGGTGGCGTTCCAGGAGGTGCGGAAGCGGACTGGGCGCCCCGAGTACTCGTTCTACTTGACGGAGAGTGGGCAAGAGGCGCTGCCGAAGGGGTACGATCAGCTCTTAGGCATGACCGTCCAGGCAATCTCGACGTTGACCGCAGAGGACACGAAGTCCAAGAACGGCCAGCAGGTCCTTGACCTCGTCTTCGGACGCCTAGCTCACCTCTTGGCCTCGACCTACGAGGGTGATCTGAAAGGCAGGGACCTATCCCAGCGGTTGTCCGCCTTGATGGGCCACCTGGGACAGGAGCACTTCCTGCCGGAGGCAGACGTCGCCGAAGGAACTCTTCGGATCAAGCTTATCAACTGCCCGTTCAGATCGGTTGCTCTCCAGAACAAGGCAGTCTGCACATTTGATCTTAACCTCATCTCCTCGGTGCTCGACCTGGACGTGGAACGGGCCGAGTGCATCCACGACGGCGACGGTAGCTGCATGTATACCGCACCCCTTGGCCGGAAAGACCAGCAACTCCTCTCTGTCGCCACCTCGTGACCGGCTAGCGCTTTCAAGACTGCCCTCGCCTACGCTCGCTCTACGACTACTCGTTCTCCGGCTCGGACTTCCCTCAAAACCGTGGGGTCACCCTCTATCCTGCCGAGCACGTTAACCGGGCTCGCCGGTCTGATCTCGTCGCCGCTGCTGGCCGGGGTTGGCCCGAAAAACAGGCAGAAGGCCTGTCCCGGCGGCCAGTATCCCAGGTCGCCCATCTCGACGACCTCACGAGCGTCGTCCTCCTCGGCCTGGACGGGCGTCCTGAAGTAGATCTCGTCTCCCCAGGTGCTTCCGGAGGCCTCGATCGGCAGCTCTGCCCATACGAGGTCAGCGGTGCGACTGTCGTTCAGGAGCGCCGTTACCTCTACGTCACCGGTGGAAATCTTTATGCTGCGCTCCTTCATATTTTTCCCCTCCAACGCGACCCTGTGTTGCATGAGACGAGGTCTTGTGGAATATGTCTAGTGGTTAGGGGCACGGCATGCCGTGCCCCTACGTCAACCGATGTCACCCTTCCCAAAGATTCGTGCGTTAACTGCCGGGCCTACATGCACTCCTCGAGCCGCCCCGGGTAATCACCTACCCGTTGCCCTAACCGATCGCGCTTAGTCGCAATCTCACCGATGTGATAGTAATGGTGAGCACAGCCCCGTAGAATGGCGTACCGAAGGCTCAGACCCGTCTCACGTAAACGAGATTTGGAGCCATCATAGGGGACCGTAAGATCGAGATCGCTTTCGCTGAACACCTCCAGGTAGCTCCGAATGGTCTGCCGGACCTCGAGAACGCCGTCCTTGATCGACTGCCAGTCGTCGGCTACGCCAGTGCCGCCGAAGCGGAATCGCTCCTGGCCAATGAAGGAGTGAGGAGCAAGTTGTTGGAACCTGAAGTTAATGAAGTTATCTACCTGATTCGTCACATGGGCCAACGTCCAGCCGAATGAGCTTCCACCGTCGAAGTTCTGAATAGCTTGGGCATCATCAAGATTGTCTAATACGCGGTCGGAGTCGTTCCACGCCTCGAAAAGCAGTCCGACGATCTTGCTCTTGGCCACGGCCTTTCCCCTCTGTGAATCTATTTGGGCAATGTTACCACGCGCACGAAGGCAACGAGCACGGCTATCCACCCGAGGTGTTGACAGGACTCAGGGGGCGTGGCTTAGTATCAAGCCTTGACCCAGTGGAGCATGAGAGGGCTAAGGCAGATCGGGTCGCGATAGGGCAGGTTTGAAACCTGCCCCTACAGTACTGGAACGTGCGGTGTTAGCATTGAGTACGCCAAAGCAAACCGAGTGAGAGACGAAGACTATTCCGTCGGCGACATGGCGGACCTAAGTGCTTTCGAGGAAGCGGGGTTTGACATGGCCGTTTCATACCTCACACTGGTGGACGTACTTAGCCCGAATCCACCGAAGGAGGGCGTCGGGTTAGCGTCCTGAGGCGGCAAGAAGGCGCTCCTGTGCTTCTGGGATAATGGTTTTGTAGCAAAAAAACGGCCCCGGAAAAGGAGCACCCAGTAGATGCTGCCACGCAACCACCCCGACCGGATCCAAATCACCTTCGACGACCGCCGCTTGGTGGCCAATGCCGGGCTGCTCCTTCCGGCCACCCTGGCGCGGCACCTCGGCCTGCCCGAACTCGTCCGGCAGCGCCTCGACCTGGGCGATGCCCCGGGGCGGGCGAACACGAGCGACAAGATGATGACGCTGATGGCGTCTGCGCTGGCTGGGGGCGACTGCATTGACGACGCCGATGTGTTGCGCACCGAGGGGACGGCCTGCACCCTGGGCGGCACGGTCAAGGCGCCATCCACCCTGGGCACCTTCCTGCGCAGCTTCCGGTGGGGCCACGTCCGTCAACTCGACCGGGTGAGCCGCGAGTTGCTGGCCCGGGCTTGGCAGGCCGGGGCGGGACCCGGCGACGGGCCCCTGACCATTGACCTGGACTCCACCATCTGCGAGACCTACGGACTGGCCAAGGAGGGCGCCCACCACCACGGCTATACCGGCAAGCGGGGCTACCACCCGCTGCCGGCCATCGCCGCCGGCACCGGAGACGTACTGATGTCCCGGCTGCGCGAGGGCCGGGCCAACACCGCCCGCGGCGCCGCCCACTTCCTGCGGGAGACGGTGGGACGGGTGCGCTACGCCGGGGCCGACGGACGACTCACGCTACGGGCCGACAGCGGGTTCTACACTCATGGCGTGGTATCCGTCTGCCGCAAGATGGATGTCCGCTTCTCCATCACCATCCGCCAGCACAAAAGCCTGCACAATCTCATCGAGGCGATACCCGAAGATGCCTGGACGCCGATTCCTTACTGGATGGACGGTGCCGCCGATGTGGCCGAGACCACCTGCACCCCCTTCCAGGCCGAGGCGGACGCCGCGCCGGTACGGCTCATCGTCCGGCGGGTGAAGCCGACGCCTGGTTCCCAACTGGCCCTCTTCGCCAAATACAGCTATCATGGCTTCATCACCGACCGGGACGGGGAGTTGCTCGAACTGGAGGCTGACCATCGCCGCCACGCCGAGATCGAGAATGCCATACGCGACCTCAAGTACGGCGTCGGGCTGAACCATCTCCCCTCGGGCCGCTTCGCCGCCAACGGCGCCTGGCTGGCCGTCCAGACGATGGCCCACAACCTGGCCCGCTGGACGGCGCGGATCGGTCTGGGAGAGCGGATAGCCACCACCAAGACCCTCCGGCGGCGGTTCTTCTCCCTGGCCGGACGGCTCACCCGCTCGGCACGCCGGTTGACCCTGCATCTTCCGGATCGCTGGCCTTGGGCTGAGAAGTTCAGCCGCGCCTTGGCCCGGCTGCGAGCCATTCCACTCCCGGCCTGACGGCACCGTCGGCGACCGACCCACCCACCGGACAACCGAAGATCCCCGCAGACTCGTGCCAGCCCGGTCCGAGAGAGTTCCCTGCTGCGTATTCTCTCGCCTCCCGCGCATCGCAGCTCCCGCAGACGGCCATAGGGGCCCCTGTGCGGCGATGAAGACCGTCCGCCGACCTCCCTACCCCAAATGGAACCCAGGCTATTTCCCCTGTAGCTCCCTCACCCCCCTTCCGCTTTCCTCACGCCGTCCATCGGTGTCCTTCGGTGGATTCGGGGTAAGGCTGGAGTCGGCCGTCGGCGAGGCATACCGTGTGTTGCGGCCCGGCGGGCGGTTCATCGTCTGCAACCTCCATCCGATGGTCAGTGCGGGAAACGGCTGGATCCGACACGGTACGACAAAGTTGCACTTCAAGCTGGACGACTACTTCGACGAGGGAACTCGAGAGATGAGGTGGAGGGGTAAGACGTTGACTAACTTTCACCGCAGCCTGTCCAGCTATGTGAGCTCCTTTCTCGAAACCGGGTTCATTTTGGACGGCACATAAGGGAACCGATGCCTTCCCCGGAGCAGGCTGTGGAGTATCCATACATCGCGGACAACCTTCGAGTGCCCGAATTCATAATCTATCTGCTGCGCAAGCCGTTTAAATAGAGGCGGCCAGCAAACAGGAGACAGAAATGCAGACATTGCCTGCCGATAGGCTTGAAAATATCGCAGTGAGGTTGCTTGAAGGCGCGGGCGCCAGCGAGGATGAGGCCGCTACCGTATCGAGGCACAGTATCGGTGCCAACCTTGCCGGGCACGACTCCCACGGCATCATCCAGATTCCGAGATACATCGATCGCATGAAGCAGGGCGACATCGTGCCCGGCGCGGCATGGGAGATCGTGAGCGAGACGGCTACGACGACTGTGGTTGACGGCAACTGGGGGTTTGGATACGTAGTCTCAGAAAGGGCGATGCAGGCAACGATCGACAAAGCCAGGCGGAGCAACGTCGCCACGGCGACCGTGTTTGCGCAGAGCCACGTCGGACGGGTAACGGACTACCCCTTGATGGCTGCCGAGGCAGGCATGATCGGCATGATGACGGCCGATTCGGGCAAGTCCGCCAAGCAGGTGGCGCCGTTCGGGGGCCGCGAGCCGCGACTCGGGACCAATCCTATCTGTATGGCAGTCCCCAGCAACCTGGACGGGCCCCTTTTCATCGACATCGCCACCAGCGCGGCGGCCGAAGGCAAGGTCCGTGTCGCCGCCGCCAGGGGCTCGGCCATTCCTGAGAGCTGGGTCCTGGACAGCAACGGGAACCCTACCACCGACCCGGAGGCCTACTTCCAGGGCGGCACCCTGCTGCCACTTGGAGGCGCCGAGGGACACAAGGGCTACGGCCTCGGCGTTATGGTCGAGATCCTCTCCTGCCTCCTGACGGGGCTGGGGTTCGGAATCGACCCGTCCGGGCGTCACAACGACGGCTGCTTCATGGCGGCGTTCAACGTCGAGGCGTTCCGTCCGCTTGACCAGTTCAAACAAGAGGTCACCGACTTTGCCCACTACCTGAAGTCCTCACCTCCGGCCGCCGGCTTCGACGAGGTCTACTACCCTGGGGAGCTCGAGCACCTCGGCACCCAGCGGAGGCTGAAAGACGGCATCGAGGTCGAGGACGCCACCTGGCAGCAGTTAGTCGAGCTCGCTGAGGAGTACGGATTGGCCGATGAGTTGGGGATGAACTAGCAGCTAGAGACGCAGTCCCAGACCTTTTTTGGAGGAATACTCAATGGCAGAACGGAGATACTGGCTTTTCAAGTCCGAGCCCACATCCTACTCGTTCGCGGACCTCATGAGTGAGCCTGACTAGACAGCAGAGTGGGACGGCGTTCGCAATTACCAAGCCCGGAACTTCCTTCGCGACGAGGTCAAGGTCGGAGACGGCGTGCTCTTCTATCACTCGAGCGCCGATCCGACGGCCGTCGTGGGTACGGCGGTCGTCGTCCGTGACGGCTATCCCGACGACACCGCCTGGGACCCGGACTCCGACCACCCAGACCCCAAGAGCACACCCGAAAAACCGGTCTGGTACATGGTGGACATCAAAGGGGAGATGGAACTTGCTAGGGCGGTGACGCTCGCCGAGATCAAGACTCACCCCGACCTGGCCGATATCTCGCTGTTCAAGAGGCCGCGGATCTCTTTCCACCCCATCACGAAGGCCGAGTGGGACATCATCCTCGAGATGGGTGGGGAGACAGCGTAGCAGGGCTGAGCGCTGGTGCTCCGTTCGTGGTGAGCTCCGACAGGAGTCGCCCCGATGCCCGCATCGGGGGACTTGTCGAACCACGGAGCCGCAAGCGTCCTTGCTTCCTACACCCTGCCTGCGATCACGTCGCCCATTTCGACCGTCTTGACCAGGTCACCACCGTCGGCCGCGATATCCGGGGTCCGGTAGCCCTCGGCGAGTACGCCTTCCACCGACCGCTCGACCGCAAGGGCCTCTTCCTCTAGCCCGAAAGAGTAGCGCAGCATCATCGCCATACTTAGGATGGACCCGATCGGGTTGGCTATTCCCTGGCCGGCGATGTCCGGAGCGGTGCCGTGGATCGGCTCGTAGAGAGCTCTTGTCGAGGCTGACGCGGACCGCCGTCTGGCTCCCGCCGCCGGAAGCCCAGCGAGGCTGGCCGATGGCAACATGCCCAGCGATCCAGTGAGCACGGCGGCTTCGTCCGAGAGTATGTCACCGAAGGTGTTCTCGGCCACGATAACGTCGAATCGCGCGGGACTTGTGACCAGTTGCATCGAAAGGTTATCGACCAGTATGTGCTCGATCTCGACGTCCGGATATTCCTCCGACATCTCGACGGCTATCTCTCGCCACAGCCTAGAGGACTCCAAAACGTTGGCCTTGTCAGCGGATACCAGGTGCTTGCGTCGCTGTCGGGCTAACTCAAAGGCAACGCGCAGAATGCGCTCGATCTCGCGTTCTGAGTACCGGAGGGTGTCCACTCCTCGGCGGCCACGTGACGTCTGCCAGCGCCTCTTGGGCCGTGCGAAATACAGCCCACCGGTCAGCTCCCGGACGATAAGCACGTCTACACCCTTGAGAAGATGCGGTTTGATCGGGCTCGAATTGATGAGGGACGGGTAGACCTTGACCGGCCTAAGGTTCGCGAACACTTTCATGCCCTTCCGAAGCGCCAACATGCCATCTTCGGGCCTGGTCTTGGCGTCCGGGCTGTCCCACTTTGGCCCACCGACCGCCCCGAACAGCACGGCATCCGTGCTCTCGGACATGGCGGCCGTCTCATCAGGCAGGGCTGTGCCAAAGTCGTCTATGGCGTTGCCCCCTACCCTGCCATAACTGAGATCGAAGACGTGGCCGAACCTCGAGCTCACGGCGTCCAGAACCTTCAGGGCCTCAGCCGTAACCTCCGGCCCAACGCCGTCTCCGGGCATCACGGCGATCGAGAATTTCATCCATCCCTCTTTCTAGCAGGCTCGCTGACGTCACGGCACTGGAGTATTATATGCGAAACGCCGCCGCCGCGAGGGCATGCCACTTCACGACGAAGTCGATGATATCATTGAGAGCAGCAATGAAGTTTCACTACTACCCTGAGACGGACTCCCTCTACATAGACCTATCTGAGAGGGTAGGTACGGACGCCCGCGAGGTAGCGCGCGGTGTGGCGCTCGACTTCGACACCGACGGGCAGCTTGTAGGCATCGACAACGCCAGCAAGATAGTCGACCTCTCGCGCCTAGAGGCCGAGGCCCTGCCGGTGAGCAACCTGTCGGTATCCCAACGGTAACGCTGCCTGCATGGTCGATATCTCGTCTATAGGCATGGGCAGTTTTGAGGTAAGTCATTTCAGGCGCCGGTGGGACCCAGAACCTAGTGAGCTTCACCATGAAACCTCAGATCCGGGAACTCTTGCTTGATGAGTTCCATCTGCCTTGCCGCGTCCCACATCGCGCCAAAATCTATTGACGCTGACAACCGGTCCTCGAACGATTCGTAAAGGAATTGCTGTGTTCCCAGCAATGGCATGATCAGGTGATGGGCCACCCGCTCTAGGGACTCGGAGTCGTATCTATGCGTGGTGAATCCCAGGAACTCTTCCATTTCGCCTCTGACCGCCCATGTCCTAATGCGGCTGATGATATTCGAATGCGCTGAATCGTGAAACCTGGCGATTACTTTCTCAGGATCTCCCCGTGGAAAGTGGCCCGACTGCTCCAGGAATCTGTACACACGTTTTCTGTTCGGTGCCCCTTTACGGGACGAAAAGAAGGCCATGCATTCCTCCTTGTTCAGATGGAAGTACTCTGCGAACGCTACTGTTTCAAGCAACGAGCGCATCAGGGACTCACTTTCCACATAGTGGCCCCGAACCGCGAGGTCGAAAGACGACAGGCCGTACTGAAATGCACTTGAGGAGTAGAAGAGTATCAAAAGCCGTTGTACTCTCTCGTCGTTTGAGGCCGGGAACACTTCGGGAAGCTCGCCTTCGATCAGCGCTAACTCCTCATACAACAGAGCAGTCAATCCCGTACAAAGTCTAACCTTCACCTCATTTTTCTTCAGCGTTTCCTCGAAGATCGCGTACTCTGACTCCATGACGTCCGGAGTCAGATTCCAGGGCTTCGGCAGGTACATAGTCGGACTCAACTTCTGGCTCGTCCCTACCGCACCACGATATTGACGAGCTTGCCGGGGACGTAGATGACCTTGGCGACCTCCTTGCCGGCGATGTGAGGCTGCGCCCCCTGGCTGTCGAGGGCTAGCTGCTTGGCATCGTCTTCGGCGATCGACACCGGCGCTTCGATTCTGTCCCGGAGTCGGCCGTTGACCTGTATTACCAGCGTGAAGGTCTCGTCGGCGGCGCGCGTTGGGTCCCATTCAGGTAGCCGTTGGCTGTGGATGCTTTCGTTGTGGCCAGTGCGCTCCCACAACTCTTCGGTGACCTGCGGTGCCAATGGGGCCATCAGCAACAGCAGCTTTTCGATGCCGTCGTCCCAGCTTTCGGAGTCGATCTCCTTTTTCTCCCACGCTTGATTCAGCGAGTTGCTGTACTCCATCAGGGCCGCTAGCGCCGTGTTGAACTTGAACCGCTCCACGTCATCAATTACCCGCCGGACGGTCTGGTGTGCCGTCCGGGTCAGGTCGCGTACGGCCTGCCCGTCGGGACTGTCCATCTCGCGGGAGTCCCGTTGCGCGAGCTCCCAGACGCGGTTCATCCAGCGGGTCATGCCGTTGAGGCCGGTGTCGCTCCAGTCGCCTCCCTGGTCCCAGGGCCCCAGGAACATGAGGTAGCATCTGACGACGTCGGCGCCGACCTCGGCGACGTAGTCGTCGGGCGCGATGACGTTGCCCCGAGACTTGCTCATCTTCTTGTGGTCGGCGATGATTTGCCCCTGGTTGAACAGCCGGACGAAGGGCTCGTCGAAGTTGACCAAACCAAGGTCCCGCAGGGCCTTGGTAAAGAACCGGGCATACAGGAGGTGCATAACGGCGTGCTCCACTCCTCCGGTGTACTGGTCTACGGGGTTCCACTGGGCCACGGCATCGGGATCGAACGGCCCATCGGCGTAATGTGGGCTGGCGTACCGGAGGAAGTACCATGACGAGTCCACAAACGTGTCCATGGTGTCGGTCTCGCGCTGCGCCGGCCGTGCGCAGTTCGGGCAGGGCACGTTCAAGAAGCCCTGGTGAAGTGCGAGCGGAGATTCCCCAGTCGGCTTGAACTCGGCATCCTCCGGCAACAAGACCGGCAGGTCTTCCTCTGGGACCGGTACCTCGCCACACTCTTCGCAATGGATGATGGGAATCGGTGTGCCCCAGTAACGCTGGCGGGATATCAGCCAGTCTCTCATGCGGTAGGTGACGGTCCGCCGTCCCCACCCCTGCTCCTGGATGTAGTCGGCCATTCGCTGCCATCCGTCACTACTAGGCAACCCGTCGAACTTGCCGGAGTTGACCTGGACCCCTTCCTCTAAATAGGCCTCTGCCAGCTCTTCACCCTCCCAACCCGGGGGCGCCACGACCACTCTGATCGGCAGGTCGTACTTTTCGGCGAACTCGAAGTCCCGTTGGTCATGGGCGGGCACGCCCATGACGCCGCCGGTGCCGTAGGTCAGCAGAACATAGTCGGCGACCAAGACCGGGACCCGCTCGCCGTTCAACCGGTTGACGCAGTAGGCGCCTGTGAAGACGCCGGTCTTCTCTTTCTCGGTGGAGAGCCTCTCGACCTCGGTCTCTAGCCTCGCGCGCTCGACATAGGCCTCGACCTCGTCGCGGTGCTCAGCGGTCGTCAGCTTGTCCACCAACGGGTGCTCGGGGGCCAGGACAACGAACGTCACGCCGAAAATAGTGTCTATGCGGGTGGTGAACGTCCTGAAGGCGCTCTCTTCGAGCCCGTACTCCGAGATGTCGAACTCGATCTCGACGCCGTCGCTGCGTCCAATCCAGTTGGTCTGCATGACGTTGATTTTCTCGGGCCAGTCGATCTTCGACTGGTCGAGCAGCTCGTCGGCGTACTTCGTGATACGGAAGAACCACTGGACCATATCCCGGTGTGTGACAGGGGTATCGCACCGCTCACATAAACCGTCGATCACCTGCTCGTTGGCGAGGACGGTATTGTCCGTCGGGCACCAGTTCACGGGGGCGTTGGCACGATATGCCAGGCCGGCCTTGTAGAACTGCAGGAATATCCATTGGTTCCACTTGTAGTACTCGGGCGTGCAGGTGACGATCTCCCTATCCCAATCGTACATAGTGCCCATAGAGCGAAGCTGCTTACGCATGTTCGCCATGTTGGCCTCGGTGTAGGCCTTGGGGTGGATCCCATCTTTGATGGCGGCGTTTTCTGCGTTCAGGCCGAACGCGTCGAAGCCCATGGGGTGGAGAACGTTGTATCCCTGCATGCGCTTGAGCCGAGCATGGATGTCGGCACCCGACATCGCGTACCAGTGGCCTATGTGGAGGTTCCCCGACGGGTACGGGTACATATGCAGCTCGTACAGCTTTGGCCGGGGGTCGTCGTCCCGGACCTCATATAGCTTGTCCGCGGCCCACCGTGCCTGCCATTTGGTCTCTATCTCGCGAGGGTCGTAGTGTAGCTCCGCTCTTCGTGTAGTTGTCGTCACCATATGTGACTCCCCCACCGTCTTCCGTTTTGGCTACTCTGGCTGCGCCGTGTGGGTGTACCGCACGGCCCAGACAAAAAAATCCCGTCCCCTGAAGGGACGGGACAAACCGGTATTCCCGCGGTACCACCCTGATTGCCCCCCGATGACTCGGGGGACCTCTCTTTAGCGTTAACGGCGCTACCGTCTGGCCCTACTTTAGTTCAGGCCGAAAGCTCCAGGGCGAGTTCGCGGTCGCGGCCGGGGTTCCACGCTCCCCGGCTCTCTGTGACGCCCTACCCGCTACTACTCCCCTTCAAAGCTTGTTCGACTACATACAACCTTAGCAATTTGAAGGTAGCACGAACACCCATGCCAGTCAAGGCACGAAAGCGGGTCCCTCGATACGTCCCCCGATGCGGCATCGGGGGCGATCGGGACTACTCGTGTTGAACGGGTGTGCAGCTTCCATCGGGACTCGGCTCAGGGAAAGGAGACCCTATCGACCGGCGACCGTTGCTACTGGCCCGGTGGCGTATAGTCGACGCTCTTTCTGGCGGCCTCGTCGACAGTCTCTGGGCTTATGAGAACCGTGGTATTGAGGCCCACCGCGCCACCGGCGCTGGCGGCCAGAGAGACTGCGGTCGCGCTGGCGTCGTCAGGCAGATCTGCGATGGCGACCACGTCGTCGTCTCCGAAGGCGAAATAGAACGCCTCGAGACTGCCACCCATCTCCCGTACCATCTGATCGACGACCGCTTTCCGTTTGGTACCGCCTTCCTTGAGCAATCCTTTGACACCCTCAGTGGTGTATGACGCACGAATGAGGTATTTCGGCATACGATTCCTCCTTGAGAAGTCCGTCGCCGTGACCGGCCCATAAAAGGGCGCGGCTGACGACCGATGTATCTTATCGGGGCGAGCGGTCCCCAGTCAACGCGGTAGGGCGCACGGGGACCGCTAGATGCCAGGTGAGTCCTCAACGACCCGAAACGCGTGGTGCGCCAGCTCGCGGACGTCGTCCGGTGGTGGGACCTGGGCCCCGTCCCCACCCTTTAGCGGGGTCCGGCTTGCGAGATCGTGTTCGCTGACCCAGATCCAGCCATCACTGAGCCGCGCGGGCATGCCGATAGGACGGCAAAAATAGATCATGTCGATGTGCTGGTGATGCCCCCGGTCAGGGTCGTCGATGTCCTCGACCATTATGGTAAAGGGGGGCGGCACCTGGCTTGGGTACGTCAGTGAGAGGCGCGGCCCAGCCTCGACTACCTCGATCCTGAGCCCTGTCTCCTCTTCGGTCTCCCGCACCACCGCCTGGACCGGGTCCTCGTTCTCGTCGATGTGGCCCCCGGGAGGTAGCCAGGCCTTGACCTTCGGATGCCAGTGCAGCGCCACGTGTCCTTCGTGTACCACGAACCCGGTAGCCGTGAAGTGTCTGACGAGGGGCACAGTCGAAACCCTCTAGTCTCCTGATTCGTAGGTTCGTTGCATAATCACGTTCACTGTTGCAACGGCTTCATGGTTCGACGAGCTCACCACGAACGTGCATAAGCCAGTCCTCCGTTCGGCCTGAGCTCCGACAGGTCCCCCGATGCCGCATCGGGGGACCTGTCGAAGGCCCTCGGTTAGGCTAACTTCTGACTCAGACATTAGGGTGTTGCCGTTGCTGATTCGCGCCGGTGACTTCTGGCAGTTCGCAGGCGCCGCCATCCCAGGAATCCGCCCACTCCCACGAGCCCCCAGATCGGGCTAAATATGGCTGCCCAGATCAGGACGCTTACTGCCACCTGCCCGACGCCGGAGAGCGCCCTGACGGCGGTCTTCCCCTGGTCACTTGCGCTCCAGCCCGCGATCGCCCAACCTCTGACTTCAGTCACCTGTACCTGGACGGTGCTGAATCCTTCGACTTCGCCCGCCTCACTCTGAGCGGTGATGGTGAGCGTTGCGGTGAATGAGAAAGGACGATGGTCGGGATATACGTGAGTGGTGACGGCGTTCGTGACGCCTTCGGCGATCTCCCCGGTTACGGCAGGGGTGCCATCTCCGAAGTCCCACTTGAACCTTACTTCGGAGAGTCCCTCCGGCCGCGTAAACGAGCCGGTCAGCTGGACCTCCTGGTCCTCCTCCACCGTGGCGTTCTCGCCGGCGAAGATCTCGATTGTCGGTATCTTGCTGACCGTGACGGTTAGAGTGTCCTCCCCTTCTGCTAGTCCCGCGTCGCCTGTCCCTGTAATCGTGACTTTGGCAAAGAACGGTGAGTCTCGTTCGTCATGGTACTGGTGGGTTTGAGTAGCTGTGACCCTCGTATCCTCGTCTTCGGTCGGAGCCGTACGATCGCTCGTGACGACACGGGAGCCATCGCCGAAGTCCCACATAAAGACGAAGTCCTCAATTCCCTCGGGAGGCTTAAAGAAGGCGCGGAACCTCACAACCTGTCCGACGCCCGCGGTCTGGTCGGTCCCGGCATCGACCGTCATCTCAGCCGGCTCCAGACTGAGGCTTACATTGATCAATGAGGAGCTGGAGCTAAGGTCAAGTCGGTTGATGCGGCCCTGGAGACTCTCGACGTCGCCCTGAATTCTCGTCAGGGCCTCCCGTACCTGAAGCGCATCTTCGACCTTCTCGGCGTCCTCAAACAGCTTGGTGTAGACATCCCTCTCCGCTAGAAGGCTGTCGAGGCGGGCTGTGATGTCGAAGTACTCCTCAGTCACATCCTGGCTGTTCGAGCGCTCTGACTCGACCTCGACGGCCATCTCCCGCATCCGCCCCACAGCTTCATCAAGCCGCTCGGCCGGTACTCGTATAGAGATAGACCCCGCATGCTTCTGGAAGCGGTCCGACGACACCTTCCATCCCCCCAGCTCGACTGCCAGCTTTTCGATGTTGTCCAGAGACAACGAGATGTCCGCGACCACAAGGCCCATGTTGACCGTGCGGATTATGATGCGCTGCTGCAAAGCCAGCGCGGCGGCCGCTTCATCGGACACCACGGCAATGTCACCCAGCTCCCCACCGGCCACCAGCTTGGGTGGGGCAAGCGCGGCAGCCGGTGCGGCGGGTCGAGGGGCAGGCGCGGCAGGCGGCGCCGGGACACCGGCGGCGCTCCCGACATCGAAGGCCTCCTCTCGAGTCGGCGCGGCGGCGGGCGCCGGCGCCGCGGGAGGCGGTGGGGCGAAGCCCCCGAACGCAGAGGACTCGTCTGCGCCTCCACCGCAGGCGGCAAATAGCACAGCAGCCGCGGCAAGCAAAAGAACCAGTTGAAATCGCATGTTCGAAATCATAGTGCAGTCACCTCCGTATGGCAACGATAAGGCTCAGCGGGCGGAGAGAGCAGTGTCCTTTAGTCAGACCGCTCGTATTTCGCCCCTTTTCATAGATAGAGACGAAACGTGATGGCCATTTGTTCCCCCGGGCCGGACCGCGAGGGGTTCGATGAGAGCGAAATCGACCTAGGAAATATCGATAGGGCCGCCTTTGATGGCAGCAGTGCATCGGTCACATTGAGAAACGCCACAGCGGGTCAGCTCGGGACGATCTCGGATCGCGTCCCTCGCAGCTTCGAGGGTGGCTTTGGCTGGATAGACGAGCCAGACGCTCTCACCGACTTGACTTTGTTTCATTAAAGAGGATAAGGCTGGCTCAAGCTTCCCGAACCCGCGCGAGCAACCGCCCACTTTGACAGCCGTCGGCCGGCCATCGGGGCCGTTCGCCCACCGGATAAACAAGTTCCGGCCTGCCATCTCCTCTGCCAGGTGCACCATGGTCATCCTGTCGAGTCCGACTCCCGCGAGCACGACATAGCCATCTGTCCGCGCCAGAGCTTTAAGAGGGGCGTAGACGTCTAGGGACGCCTGGCTGGAAACCAGATCGGCGGCCAACGGGCCGACTGCGGCAAACGAGTTCAGGGGGTGGTTACCGCGCATCCGTTCGGGCGTTAGGACAATCGTCGCCGGAATTACGCCCATTTCGGAGTCCACATCCGTGCTCGCGGAGTCGTAGACACGCCCGATTCCCGACTTTGGGTCATCGAACGAGTCATAGCTCCAGGCGTTCCTAGCCGGTCGGCTATCAGGCGGCAGGGGCACAGCGAAAAACGAATACGAAAAGGCCGGGACGACCACGGTGCAGCCCTCTTGCAGGAAGCCATCCACGATGGTGGCCGGTCCTCCAACCACATGGCCAAACGAACGTAATGACGAATGAAGGCAAACTGGGCGTCTAGCCAGACCCAGGTCTCGAACCGTCTTTCGGATATCGTCTGTGACGACCATGTACTTTGAAGGGACAAGTTAAGGAGCCGCCGAGAACGAGCTCGGCGGAGTTGCAACCGGCAAGCGGGTGTTTCCCGCTAGAGGTGTCCGGTTAGCTAGAAGCGGAGAATGCCCCCAACGGAATTCGAATCCGTGTCTGCGGCTTGAAAGGCCGCTGTCCTAGTCCACTAGACGATGGGGGCAGGCTGTTGCCGAGCTCACGGTAGCGACGTTAGCATGCATCCGGCGGGCCGAACGGTCGCCACCACGAAGATCGGCGCTCGTATTCTAGCCTGCTGGCGGCCGGGCCCGCAACGGGCGACTACGGTGTTGTCTGCCCTTCAGTCTTCTCCCGATTGGTGAGTCCTTCCGCGAAACAGCGGCTGACATCGACCTCACCCTCAGCTACCAGCCAGCTCATGCACTGCGACGGAGTTAGTAGCACCGGGTCCGGCTCATCCACCAGGACACCGTCTAGCTTCCACTCCGGATGTTGCCAGTTGAATCGGAATCTGAAATGAACGGGAAGCGGAGTGATCGGATAGTAGCCATCTATAAGCAAGAGGTTGCCCAGTACCGCATTGGGTTCAAACGCCTGTACCCCGTCTAACACCGCGTCGACGTCCTTGACGGCCGAGATATCTATCTCCTTATCGACAAAGTGCCGGTAACCCCTCTGAAGATCGAATAGAGGGCGTCGAATGTGGAAGGCCTTAGACATGATGTCGTTGTAGAACGCCGTGAAGTCCCCGTCCTCGACACCCTGGATGAATTCGATAAAGACTTCTTTTAACATCCTTTGCAACTCCGGCTCGTTCGGGATCGTCTGAAACCATGCTCCCGGTCCGAGGCCGGTTCGGACAGGACCTGTCAGCGACAGCACACGCCACTCGCCGCCGTCCTTCGCCATGTCAATTGAGATCGGAATATTGATACCGAAGTCGTCCTTCATTGTGCCTCGCAACTGCGATGCGTCGCCACGCTCCAACGTTCGGTCCCTCCAGGACTGTAGCTCGTAGTCAAGGAAAAGTACCGTTTCGATCACTTCGGTGAACCTCTCCTCTGTCTGCTCGGCCCTGAACAGAGCGGAGGTGAGGGCGTAGGCTTCATGAGGTTGCCGCAATGCTAAATGAGCGAGGAACTCCTCGGCTGTTTCGGCAGATTCAGTGGTATCGGCGGCGACCCACATCATGAGCCCGCCGATGCAGGCACTGAAGAGCATGAACATCGCGATGACTAGCCGCAGGATGTATCTCTTCACGTGATCATCTCTCTATGGGTAGAGCGCCGGTTGCCCCAGGCCCTCTTCCTCGGGAAGCGCGAACATCAAGTTCATGTTCTGCACTGCCTGGCCCGCCGCGCCCTTGACCAGGTTGTCGATACAGCTTACCACGACGAGCCGCCCGGCACGTTCGTCCACCGTGGGGTAAACCAAGCACATATTAGAACCAGTGGTCTGCTTGGTCTGGGGTGGAGTGTCTGAAACGTGCACAAAGGGCTCGCCGGCGTAGAACTCCCGGTAGATTTCTCTGACATTCTGGGTGCGCATCGTTTCGTCTTGCAACGGCGCATAGCATGTTGCCAGAATGCCCCTGGCCATGGGAACGCGATGTGGAATGAAGGTGACCCTGGCGTCCTCGGCCTCCCTTAGCGCTGCCAATTCTTGGGCGATCTCCGGCTGGTGGCCGTGGCCGTCCAGACCATACGCGACAACGTTCTCATTGGCCTCGGCAAAATGGTCCTTCGAGTTGGTCGCCAGTCCTCCCCTGCCGGCGCCCGAAATACCGGTCTTGGCGTCTACGACAACGTCGTCGACTATCAGTCCTTCTCGCACCGCCGGGGCCAACGCCAGAATAGCCGCCTCAGGGAAGCAGCCCGGGTTGGCCACCAGCGTGGCCCGCCTGACTTTATCCCTGTGGACCTCCGGCAGCCCATAGACAGCCCGCTCCAGCAAGTGAGGAGCGGGATGGTCAACGTTGTACGCGCGCTTGAACTCCGCCGGATTATGCAGGCGGAAGTCAGCCGCGATATCGACAACCTTCACACCGTCATCTACGACCGACGCGATCGTCTCCGCGCTGGCACCGCTGGGCAGGGCTGAGAAGACAACGTCCACAGAGTCCTCGATCGACTTTGTGATGGGAAGGTCCAGCTGCCACAAGTGGGGAAAGACCTCAGGCAGACGCTTACCGGCCGCGCTCCGACCGGTCACGGAGGTAACCTCAGCTTCCTGGTGTCGATGTAAGATGCGAGCAAGCTCCGCGCCGGCGTAGCCTGTCACGTTTATGATACCGACCTTCACGTTTGAACCCTACCTTGGCCCGAGACTCGTTTGCAGATATGTCGGCCTGAACCAGACCGTAAGCCGACGTCGCCCTGCGGTGGTTCGCACAAGTATAACTCTCCTCTCGGCCGCCCAACAAGGACGATGCTACACTCACTGATTCTGGCGTGGAGCCAAAAAGCGGTCACGCGACGGGCAGCCCCAAGCCAGCACGCAGCGGTCACACCTGGGGCGCAAGGCCTTGCAGACGCGCCGTCCGTGATGGATGAGGCACAGGTGGAAGGAGAAGACATCCTCTGGGGCCACCGTCTGTTCGAGTATGTCATGGGCCTTGTCGGCGCTGACCTTGTCACCTATGAACTTAAGCCGCTTGGCGACCCGGTAGATGTGTGTGTCTACCGGCATCGCAGGCATCCCCAGAGAGAAGCAAAGGATAACCGCCGCGGTCTTTGGACCAACCCCGTCGAGTTTCTTGAGCCATGACTTAGCCTCGTCGAGTGGCATCTCGGCCAGGAATGAGAGATCGAAGGAGCCGACCTCTTCCAGGACCTGGTTGAGGACCGTTTTGATCCGTACCGCCTTGATCCTGAAGAGACCCGCCGAGCGAATTGCGCTCTCTATCTGATCAGTCTCGGCTGCTGCAATGGCTTCGAGGGAGCCGAAGCTCTCCATCAGATGCTGAAAGGCCCGTCCTGAATTGATGTCAGAGGTGTGCTGGGACAGGATCGTGTAGACTAGCTCAGAGGCGGGATCGTATCTCGGGCTCCACTCGAACGGCCCGTACTCCTTGCCGAGCAGACCGAGAACGTCCTTCGGCGAGATGCGCGACTTTCGGCCACGGGACCCGGATTTCGCCATAGGCAGTCCCTGATCGGTCATTCAGTTAGTCTTGCGGCCGCGCCAGAATGTCCACCAGTCCAACCGGCCCAAAAAGATTATCACACATCAAGTCCGCCACTCACTGTAAAATGTTTATAGACCTGGACTGCCGGACGGCTTGCGATGTGCTAGAATCGCGAGCCACACCAGCCCAGCCGCGATGACCCACTGACCAGCCAAAAGGTGACTGGCTTTGGTATCCAACGACATCCTAAAGGAGCTAGCGGACACGGAGGAGCCGCTGAAGTACTCAAGGCTGCTCCAGCTTTCCGGCCTGTCCTCGGAGGAGCTGGCTGATTTCAAGCCAGAATGGTCCTCGGTCCCCGGGACTAGAAAGCACGAGATCCTTGCGAAGCTCGTGGAGCTCTCTGAGAACAACCTGGGGTTCGATTTTAGCGGCGTGTTCAGAGTTTCGCTAGACGACACCGATGAGCATGTCAGGGAGAAGGCCACCCTTGGCCTTTGGGAGAGCGATGACAGGGCTGTCATCCGCCCGCTAATCAGCCTACTGAACGACGACCCCTCGGCCAAGGTGAGGGCGGCAGCCGGCTTAACCCTGAGAAAGTTCGCGGCTTTGGCCCAGAGCCGCAAGCTCCTTCCACGCGACGCCGAAAGAGTCCAGCAAGCGTTGATGGCCGCCATCAGCCGAGACGCCGAGGACCTGGAGGTCAGGAGACGCGCCATAGAGGCGGTAGCGTACTTCGAGCACCCTGAGATCGACGACATAATTCGGGAAGCCTACGCCAGTGACAACCCGAGACTGAAACAAAGCTCACTGTATGCGATGGGACAGAGCTCCAATGCTGAGTGGCTGACCATCGTGATTGAAGAAACGAAGAACGAGGACCCCGCCATTCGTTACGAGGCGGTCACCGCATGCGGACTATTGGGCGAGGAGTCCAATGTTCCACACCTGGTCCATCTCATCCAAGACGAGGACCTGCAGGTCCAGCTAGCGGCACTTAAGGCGCTCGGGGAAATCGGTGGGCCTCTTGCTAAACGCGCCCTTCAGCAGTCCATCAAGATGGGCGAAGAAGCACTGAACGAAGTAGCGCGGGACGCCCTCACCAGCATCGAGTTCGACGAAGACCCTCTGGGCTTCAAGTCCAAGGAGTGACAGTGGCAGACCAGCCTCGACTGGGACCAAGAACCGCTGCATAACCAGGATGGTCAGGGCGGTGTGGCGGTCGGTTTCCGCACAGTCAAGGTTGGCAGCAAGTCCCTCACGGCTTCGCTTGAGATGGCTAGCCCGACTCCTTCGATGTCCCTGCCGCTCTGTTGGTTCACTCTGATCGTGTTGATTCCCACGACGTTCCCTGAAACGTCTATCAACGGGCCGCCTGTCAAGGGCGGAGGGATATTAGGCCATGCGGCGGAGTAAAAGTGTACCACCGGGACGTTGGTGTTCAGCATAAATGTCACCATGCGGCGGGCGTCAGGAGGATCCGTTAGCTGGAGTGAATGCGGCGGGTCTATGCGTCAGCAGGGTCGCTGGCAGCGCGCACGGGAGCGGCTTGCCTACTCTGTTTGAGGCGGTAGCTCTCCCCGTTCATCTCCAGGATGTGAACGCGGTGAGTGAGACGGTCCAGCAGGGCGCCGGTCAGCCTCTCAGAGCCGAAGACCTCGGTCCACTCGTCAAAGGGCAGGTTGGTGGTGACCAGAACCGAACCTCTCTCGTATCTCTGACTGAAGACCTCGAAGAGGAGCTCCGCGCCGGTCTTGGAGAGTGGGACGAAGCCAAGCTCGTCGATGATGAGCAGCTTGAGGCGGGCCAGCTTCTTCTGAAGGTTGAGTAGTCGTCGCTCGTCCCTGGCCTCGATCAGCTCGTGGACCAGCGAGGCGGCGGTGGTGAAGCCGACCGACAGCCCCCTCTGGCAGGCGGCGAGCCCCAGGCCGAGGGCGACATGGGTCTTGCCGGTGCCGCTGTTGCCGATAGCGATGACGTTCTCCCGCCGGTCTACGTACTCGCAGCGTGCAAGCTGCATGACCAGGTGCTTGTTCACCGACGGCATGGCCAGGAAGTCGAAGGTGTCGAGGCTCTTGGTGGCAGGGAAGCGTGCAGCCTTGATCCTGCGGTCCACCATGCGGTGATGGCGGTCTATCATCTCAAGCTCAGAGAGCCTCAGCAGGTAGCCTGGATGGTCGACGCCCTCGGCAGCGCACTGGCCGGCCACCTTGCCGTACTCTCTCAGGAAGGTAGGCAGCTTCAGCTCCTTGAGGTGGTGCTCCAACAGCACCGTCGATCGCTCGCTCACCGCCTGCTCCCAGACATGAGCGCCATGTAGTCGCTGGCCGACGTCTTCGTCACGGTAACCCTGGGCAGGTAGGGGTACAGCTCCAGGTCGAGTCTCTGGGGACGACCCTCTATCCTGCACAGCACCAGGTGTTTGATGGCGTCGAAGCTTATGGCCCCGAGCCTGAGGGCATCGCGCACACCCTCGTACACCTCCTGCGTCCGGAAGTTCTCCATCAGCCGCAGCACCTGTACGAACTCCCGCTTGCCGCGCCTGCCCATCCTCGACTCCAGCAGACGCCTCAGCACTCCGAACTCATCCGGCAACTCCCACCCGGCCAAAGGAGCAGCCTGGTCCAGCGCTCCCGTCTTGCGCTCCAGCAGCGGCAGGTAGTGGATGGGGTCGAACACGAAGTCGTCGCGTTCGTATGAGCGAGGATGCCGGGCTATCACCTCTGCCCCGTTGCTGATCACCACCTCGCCCACATAGCCGCGCACCACCACCTCCCTGTGACCGTAGGCCACGGGCACCGAGTAGTCGTTGGTCCGGTACCGCACCAGGGACAGGGAGCTGACACGGCTCACGTGCTTGTCGCTGGCATCGTAGGGCACGGCGGGGAGCGCCAGCAGGGTCTCCAGGTCACGCTCCATCCGCTGGCCTATCGTCTCGTTGTGTCCACGCAGCTGTCTCCCCAGCCGTTCCAGGCACCGCTCCTCCAGGTAGGCGTTGAGGGCATCGAAGCTCGGGAACGACGGCACAGGCACCAGGAAGTTCCGGCGAGCATATCCCACCAGCCCCTCGACCTTGCCCTTGTCGTTACCCTTGCCGGGCCGGCCGAACCGATCCTCGAACAGGTAGTGCGACACCAGCTCCGAGAAGACGCGGGTACGCTTCCTTCGACCGTCTCCCAGGATCCTGGCCACCGCCAGTCTCATGTTGTCGTACAGGATGCTCCGGGGCACGCCGCCCAGGAATGAGAACGCCGAGACGTGACCGTCGCAGAACGCCTCGGTCGTCTCTGCGGGGTAGACTTTGACGAAGCATGATTCCCTCGCAAAAAGGCCTGTTTGAGATGAACCCTGACGTGCGAAGGGGCCTGGAAGGGAGGAGGCCACGGGATGCCGGCTGCTGGCCTCACCGCACCATCTGCCGCGCTCAGGACAAGCGTGATCCCGTTGCGGTACCCCTTCCGTGGCTCAGGGCACCCGGTGGAAGCTGTGGAGCGGCGCCCTCATGCGGCCGCGACCGCAGGTACCGTCCCGACCGCCCGCTGAGCCGTGTTCTCCATCTCCACCAGGCGTGCATGGACCATCCGCTTGAAGTTACACGCCAACGCCTTCAGGTAGACGGCAAGCCGCACCCGACGGCCCCCTCGCACCCGCAAGCGCCCAAGCCCGTGGGCGCGCTTCAGCTCGGAGTTCGTTCCCTCGATACCAGCCCTTATGGCATACCGCTTGCGCCACTCCTCGGTGGCCTCGGCCCTCCGGCGCCGCTCGATGTTCACCTTCACCAGGTCCGCCTTGAGAACGTAGTCCCCCGCACGCCGGTCCAGCTTCACTGGGCAACGGGACCGCAAGGGGCAGGGCTCGCATGTTGTCCCGGCAAAGTGGACCTCTACCCGCTCCGGCGCATCCTCCAACTCGTACTCCTCGATGGACGGGTAGCCGGCGGGGCACACCGTGGCCTGCTCCCCTATGACGTCGATCTGGAAGTCCGCGGCGGTGAGCGGCGGTGGTCCGTCACGCTCTCCTTCGTGCGAGTTCCCCGGCGCCGACCCCGCCACCGGGCTCACCAGTTCCGTTCCCCGGCGCGAGGCTTCGAAGGCATTGCGGCCCGACCCATACGCCGTGTCGACGAAGAGCTCGTCCGGTCGGACCTTCCGCTCCGCGAGCTCGTCAACGACCGGCACGCTCACGTCGGTGTCGCTCCCACTCGAGGGGGTCACCTCCACGTGGGTGATGAGCTGGGTGACGTTCTCCTCGTGGCAGGTCTCCGCCACCTGCACCTCGTACCCCTTCCCCTTGTGGCCGCTGTAGGTCACATCCGGGTCGTGGGGCGATTGCAGCGAGTCGGCGGACACCTGCTTCGGGTCCTTCAAGGCCACGGGCACCTTGCATTCCCCAGCATCGTCGTCATCGTCCCCCGGGCGCCCGTCCCGGTGTTTGCCCACATGGCACTGCTCCCGCAGCAGCCGCTCCAGCAGCCGGTACTCCTCCAGCTGGGCAGCAGTCGTGCCACGGAACCGGTCCACCAGCCGGTAGAGGTCCCAGGCACAGACCGAAAAGCGTCGCCGACCCTCCCCCGTGTGGGCGTCCTCGTAGTGGGTCGCCTCGTCTTCTTCCTTCAAATAGCGCCCCAGGAGGCCCTCCGGAACCACAGGGCGAAGCTCTGGGTGCTCCCAGCGCAAGGCCCGCAGGAACAACCGCATCGTCTCACAGAACAGGCCCAGCCGGGTGAGTGTGGCGATGTTGCTCATGATGTGGGTGGAGTCCAGCCGTTGCTTTCCGGTGCGTATGCCCAGCGCCTGGATGATCCGGTCCGTGGTCTCCTGGAAAGCCAGCCGGCCACCATCGTGCTGCATCAGGCGAACTCGGAAGTTGTGGAGGGTCTTCTGGGGCAGGTGGGTCTCCTCGATGTCCAGCCGCAGGGCGTGGTGCCAGAGCAGGTTGAACTCTAGCTGCTCCAGGGCTTCACCGTCGGTGAGGTTGAACATCTCTTTGAGAAGGTGGACCCCGAGGACGGTCTGCACCGCTCGGTTGGGACGGCCGTTGTCCGCGCAGTACATCGGAGCAAAGAGCTCCTCGTCAATCAGGGGGAGCGCCTCGTTTCGGAAAACCTCGGCCCAACTCCCCTCCAGGCGCTTAGCCTTCTTCGGCGTCACCAGGAACTGGGACTGCCAGAGGCTCTCTTGCGGGTCTCGCGCTCGGAACATGCTCCCCTCCCTCGCCCGGGCGCTGCCCCAACGCCCCTTCCCCACATTATCCTCCCATTGCCCCCGGAGGACGAGGGGTTTTTACGAGGGAATCAAGCTTGCGTCGCTGTGGGGAAGGTCCAGCACGAAGTAGTGGATGGTCTGCTCCACTCCGCCGATCACCGCCTTGGCCTGGCCGAAGTCGCACTGGGCGTGACCGGGAGGGTGAGACAGCGGAACGTACATCTCACGCGTCCGCCGCCGCCGCTCGCGCACGTAGTCTTTGACTATCGTGTACTTGCCACTGAACCTGTGCTCAGCTCTCAGACGCTCGTAGATCCGCTTCGCGGTGTGGCGCTGCTTCTTCGGAAGACTGCGGTCATCCTCCAGTATCCGGTCGATCACCCCGCGGTACGGGTCCAGCTTGGGGCGGCGGGGCGGTGACTCCCGACGGTAACCGGGAGGCACCGAGTACTCCAGCATCTTGCGCACCGTATCCCGGTGCAGACCGAACACTCGGGCAGCCTCCCGCGTGCTCATCCCCTCCACCATGCAGACCCGGCGCACTCGCACGTACAGATCCACCTTGTACATCCTTCACACCTTCCATCGAGTTGCCTCCAACTCTATAGAAGGCGGCGGGTGGTCCAGTTTTCAAGCGCCACTCCTCAACGCTCGACTCCGCCTCACCGGTCCATTATTACTCCGCCCTTTACACGCAGGAGCGGCACCGTCCTGATGAAGGCATACACAACCCACAAAGAGGAATCCGAGGTGTTCTTGTCCTACAAGCGCGCCGACCAAGCCACTGCATTGATCTTGGCCAAGGGCCTTGATCAAAAGGGAAGACGGGTATTCATAGATGTCCACGACGACACGCTGGCGCCGGGCCAGGAGGACTTGGACGACGCACTGTTGACTGCTATATCCAAGTCAGACACGATGGTAGTGATCGTCTCGGACGAAACCCAATGGTCATGGTGGGTGCCTTGGGAGATTGGTGTCTCGACGCCCTTCCGCAAACCGAAGGCCATGTACAAGCCACAGACCGACAAACCATTGCCGACCTATCTTAAGAAGTTGCGGAGGTTGCGGAATTCATCGGAGGCCAATTTGTTGGTGTTCGCCCACAGTAAGCTCCGGTTGCCCGGTTCGGGGCACAGTCGGTGACCGGATGCGTCGCGGCCGTCGGACCGCCAGACTTCAGATAGCAGCACTTCTATGAGAGGCGCATGACAATGCCAAAGCTGGTCAACGTAAAGCTAGATCTGAAGTTGCCGGGAATCGGAGGGGTTGCCGGAACGTGGGAACCGGACGAATCCGAAGTGAGGGCAGCCTGGGAGCTGTATGTGGAAATGGCGACTCGGACTCCACTCGGTAGCTTCTCAACCCAAGAGGGGTCTCTGCGAGAAGCCCTGAACTCCATCTACTCGTTGTTCGACACCACAAGAGGCATCTTGAGGAAGTATGGACCAGGCGTGGCGCGGCCAAAGAGCGGCCATGAGATGTCCTTTGGGTACCTGGCTGTCTCGATGCTTAATCTGGTACTCCGTCCGCTTCTCACGGAGTGGCACCCCAAGCTTCGGAGCTGGGAACGAGACAATTCACACCTAGACGAAATCGAATGGGAGGAACGCAACGATTTCCTCAACGCGCTCAATGAAATCAGCGGTCAGCTTCGTCAGTACGCTGGTCTGTTCGCCGAAGTCGCAGATGTACCCGAACTGACAGAGAGTGGAGATGCGACGACAACAACGACATAAGGTATTCGTTAGCTACCATCACGAGAACGACCAAGGGAGTCGTAACCGGTTCGAGAGACTGTTCGCCGAGGTATACGACATAACGGATTCGCGATCAGTAAAGATAGGCGCCATCCCCAACGGATTGACCCTCGATGAAATCAGCCGCCGTATCCGCGACGACTACCTAAGTGACTCTACAGTGACCGTGGTTCTCATAGGGAAAGATACATGGCGGAGGAAGCACGTCGACTGGGGAATCGCCGCAACGCTTCGCGGCACCGACGCCAATCCGAGATCAGGTCTGCTTGGCATTCTCCTGCCTACACACGCTTCCTACAATAGAGAAGACTACGATCCGTACACGATTCCACCACGACTCCACTACAACGTAGAATGTGGCTTTGCCGATTTGTATTCTTGGAGCGAATCGCCCGACGATGTGGCCGGCTGGGTACACAGGGCCTACAGGCGCAGAAGCACAGTCATTCCGGATAACTCCTCCGTCAGGTTCGCAAAGAACAGGAAGGGTCCACGGTGGTACCTTCATTAAGGATGCGGTCGAACGTCGATAGTGCCGACAAACGATAGGTGCCCTCAATTTGAGGCTGGTCCCGAGATTTATCCCCAGTCCAGGGGAGCACCAGAATAACCGCCCTCCTGAAGACTTCTGAGCCACTCGACGAACTGAACGATAGTTCCTCCTGAGAAGCTATTGCGGTGTCCAATTCCCGCATGAACGATGTTCGTCCCACCGAATGTAGGGATCTTCTGTCCCTGACCGCCGAAATAGACGAAGTCGTCACTGACGAGAACGCGGTTCACGGACGTATCGCGGCGGACGTTGTGAATATTGAGCGCGCCATCATGCAAGCTGTGGTGCGAGTCGGCCTGAAGCCATGAGCCACTGATCTCGTCCCACTGGTATATGTTGTCTCCAAAGGCTCGCATCTTGCTCGCGTGTAGGTTGGGACGCTTGTTGTTGAAACGAGGGTCATTCCAATAGTCATTAAACGACACGGCCTCACTGACCCGCATGGCATAGACAAGGTGTCCGTCTCGCTGCCTAGTTTTTGAACCCGTGCCAACCACCCAGTCTCCAATCGTGGCTGCTTGCCTGATTTTTGGCTTACAGGTAGCTAGTGTGCACAAGCCGTAGAAGGGATTCGGAGCGAATCCAAAATCCCTGGCTACTACGTATGAGTGCAGTCTCGTCACTGGGGAGTCTATCCACAGGAGTGTCTCGGGATAGGCCGACGATCCCGGCTGGATCCATCCTGGTTGAACCAACCATCAGAGTCGCCGTTTATGGTATCAATGATGCTCTCACCATGCCAACCAACAATTGCGTCACCATATCGGTCAAGTGCCTCTGGCAGTTCACAGTCCTTGGAACCCCATTCCCATACGCCTACAATCCTCTTCCCAAGTTTGTGGGCCTGCTCGATTTCCCAGTCCACCCAATCGCTATCCTTAGTGTCTGGGGACACATACACGACGAGCACACCGGCCCACCTGATATGAGGTGCCAGTATCTGGCTCTTGATGTAGTCCGGGTTGCTGGCTGCGTTCGGTTTGTCCGAAGTAATGGATGAGTCACGCAATGTCATGCCATGCTTCTGGGTTAAGTCCTTAATGCGAGTAAGGCCCTCATCATCCTCATGTATGTGACTGATAAAGACATTCCGCGTATCGTCCTCCATCGTCTACCACTCCTTTCCCAGACGTTGTCGACGTCTACTAGCTTGACTAGGGCTGTCACTGGATCTACTCGTCTGCCTCTGTCTGCTCGAGCACCATCTGGACCAAAGCTGTTGATAAACGGGATTGGTGCAGCGAGACATGATGCGGGCTGCGGAGTCCGTCAGCCCACGGCGGCGTAGAGCTTCTGCCGTGAGGACCGCCGCCATGTTCCTGTAAGCCTGGGGTGCGCTGTCCCAGGAGGCCAACCCTTCGAGCGTATCCGGATCGGCCTTCGGGTCGATCATTTGCTCAACGCGGCTCTCCAGCTCCTTGAATACCCGATCTGACACCTGCCTAGTCAGGGTCAGGCAGTCGTCATTCGGCGAAACACTCGGCAGACCCCTTGAAGCCATCACGTTCTCCCAGCGACGGTCGTACACGTGCAGGCTGTCGCTTATCTGGGTGTACGAACCGCACTCGACTCCCAGCCACCCTGCCAGTATCTCCTGCATGGCTGTGAATTGAACAAAGTTGTGAGGAACTCCCAGGAACATGTCATTGCTGCGGATGACCTGAAGCCACTCCAGCTTTCCGTCACGAAGCTTCGGCATCGCAACTACGTTGCACGGGGTGTCACAATCAGCTGGAGTCCCGTCATATGCAGGCAGGTCTAGTCGGGAATCCCAAATCTGCAGAACCACCTGCCTCGTGTTCGGATCGTGTTCAAGTACCTGGTAGGCCCGCTCAAGCTGGTCGATGCCAAGGTGGTGACGCAGGCGATTAGCCATAGGCTCCATGAAGCTCCGGGCCGGGCCCAACGAAGTCGTGATACCGGCTGTTCCAATATTCCAAGAATGCCAGGTCACGTCGTCCGGTCATAATCCAGACGACCTCCGCCAACGCAAAGGCCAAGTTCAACGGTGGCTCCCTGGAAACGACCCACCGCTGGCGCGGGTCTGCGATTGAGATTGCGACATGAAGAATTTCTCTGGTCGGACCTCCTCTGCTGCTTTGGCTGCCCACCCCTTCCGACCGTCGAAATGCGTCAGCCGCCTGCTGCCACACGTCATCGGCCGATTGCCCCTGAAAGGCCGAAATCACTCTGACCCTCCTTGAAGAGGAAGCAGATGGTTAATGCCCCACTTGGGAGGGTACCAATACCCTATGGGTTTCGGTGAGGGACGATACAGCTGCTTGATACGAGTGCGCTTGCTGAGCCCCTTGATCTCTGGATGTTTCACACGCGCGTACTTTGACACCTCGCAGAAGAGGTTTTGGCAGTCAATAAGCTGTAGCCGCCGCCCTCCCAGCGTACGGAACTTCAGTCCCAGCCTCTCGAACTCACGCTCTTGGCTCTCCGTAACCAATTTGATGATATCGGCATCGTTCAGGCCGCTCTGATCTGTGAAACACTTGCGAATGCCATCCAGGGCTCCTGGCCCGGGCACAACGAACTCCATCTCGGAGAAATCGGTAAATTCGCTGTAGTTGAGGTCCGTAGCGAACTGATAAGCAAGGAAGTTACCTATGGTCGGGTATGACCGGAGCACATCGAAGGCCTCGGCCATGGTCGACGCCTCAGTGATCCTTTGCGGCACCTCATCCTCCATCATCCGTTCCAGTAGCATCAGGTGATTGCGATGCTTCTGAGATTGGCCGAACGAACTCCTGCCTGACGGCATCATGTAGGCCGCCGAGTAGATTCTTGTGCCGGCCGCAAGAGCCTCCGTCAGCACACGGTCGTACTTCTGGAAGGAGTAGTCGGCATGACTGATCGTCGTCAGCTGACCGCGCAACATCTCCCACGTATCGATTTTGTTGAAAAGCTTGAAGAGGATGGTGCGGAAGAACACTTCCTCCGGCGACGGGTCCCCATCGTATATAACGTGCCTGATGAGGTACTGGCTCACGCGATCCGATGCCCGATAGGCATTGGTGAACTTATGCTTGGCGAGGATAGGGTCGGTCGTCCACGGAGCGGGAAGTCCTTCGAGCTTGCGGAAGAACACCTCCTGACGCTCGACAGCAAAGCGCCAGTAGCTCTCATACACGACCGTGGTTCCAGCCGACGCTAGCGTTGTGAAGGCCGATGTAGCCTTTGTGGGAGGAGGGAGAAGGGGCAACTGGTCACTAGGTCCCCGCAGCGGGCTGGCCAAGTCGGCAGGAGCGTCATGTCGCACGTCAGGAATTAGGCCTTGGAGACAGGCGAGTAGCTGACTGAGAGAGTCTTCCACCGCTGAATCATTCTGTATTCGGTGGATAGGGTACTGGCCCTTCTCGTTGTCTGAAAGTATCTGGTAGCCCTCTCGCAGCGGTGTGCAGTCCTCACCATCAAATGCCTCCCCGGACCGGTCGACCAAGAAGAGGGCATCGGGCTTGATGCCACGCCAATGTAGACGCTCTGCCTGAATCAAGGCGTCCAAAGTGGGGCTCTCGACCGACGCTGCCCGACCGTAGACCCAGGTCGACCACCAAAAGCGGTCGAGGATCACCCAACGACCTTCACGGAGCGCCGGTAGGATACGCTGTTCTATCTCATCCAGATGTGCGGCGATGTGTAGGGCTTGCAGGCTCGTGCCTGTTATCGCCTTTAGCCCATACGAAGCCGGGGCGTGATGCACGTCATAGACCAGTCGGCCAACGGTCCCCTCATCCTTACCTGGAAACGATAGGTGGTCGCATATGAGGCCCATTGCCTTGAGCTTGTCGGCGAGGGCTCGTGAAAGCGTGGACTTTCCGACGCCGTCAGGTCCCTCAAAGACGATTAGCCTTCTTGAATTCATCACCTCAGGCATGCACGCTCTCCCTTGAATCAGTTCCTGCCTGATCCTCAAAGTCCAATAGGTCCGACTCCACCCGGCGGGCCGGTCTAGCCGAGTCCCTCTTGGCTTTGCGCTGAGTTCCTACCTGCAGGGCGACTCCGGTGAGGTTTGCGATACAGAAGGAGGAGTTGCCTAACTCGACAGCACACCACCCGACTCGCCCCGGCACAGCTACCTCGAGGCTCCAAGATATCGCTGCACATCTGCTTCATCCCCTCTGCCTCTTATCCCTGAGCAGTGGTAGCAGTCAGGGTCGGGGTTTTTGGTTGGAATGGTGACGACGCCTCTCTCACCATAGTATTTCAGGACGTTCTTTGGTTGCCGCGGTACGCCGGTAGTCGCCAGCATGAACTCCGTCACTCCGAGAGAGGCGATTACGCCATTGATGGACACCACTGAAGGACCAGCTTCCCCCAAGTCATCAATGGGAACCCCGTAAATGGCCGCGTGGTCCTTTCTCTGTTCGTCGCTCATCAAATCGATTCGGGCCGCTTGAAGGTCGAGTTCGTCGTAACAGACCAGGCAACCGGTGTCGTCGCCTACTACACACACCCTACCTCCATACTTTGTACCCCCCTCGACGATATCTGACGCCAGGTCAAAGTAGGGCTTGGCATAGGCCAGACATAGTTCATTTAGAATCAGACGTGACCCATCGTTGTCCATACACCCGAACACATAGTCAGCCTCCATGATGGCATCAAAGGCAGGTTGACCTCGCAGGCATTCAGCAATGGTGACGACCTCTACCTCCGGATTGATTTCACCAGCAAGCCGTCTCCCGAGATCAACCTTTGGCATGCCAGGAACGAGATCGTCATGCCTTAGACCAACGTAACGATTGCGATTTGTCTCGTCGACCTCTTCGGAGTCGATCAAAACCAGCCTCCCCATGCCGAGGAGGGCAAGCTGCTGAACGACGTGAGTCCCCAGGCCACCAACTCCAACAACCGCAACGCTGGCGGCCCTTAGAGAATCCTGCCCACTCTGACCGAAGAAGCGAACGTTGCGATCGTACCTCTCGCTATCCACGACAAGGGATGACAGCCTGGTGGGCTGGAACGCTCTGTCTCCCACGACGATGCCGTCCAGGTGCTGAGGTTTCTCGGGATCCATCATCCACGCAAGGGCATCGAAGTCGGTGTGCGTGACCACCACGGCGAAATAGGGTCTCTTCCTGAGACGCCACCGAACATGAGGAACGAACTCCCGTAGCCCGCGCCGGTCCAATGGGGAGAATCTTACTGGCTGGGGACCTAAGTGGGAGTGGAATTCGACTATCGAAGCGCCAAGGTCGTGAGCTCGCTTGATGACACTGGCCCGGAATTCGTCATTAAGCTCTAGGTGGTACCAACTATTCTCAACTAAGCCGTCTGGAGGGACGGGATACCATTCGACATGCTCGTAGACTTGGGTATCGTCGGTGTGAAACCCTGGCACGACAAACATGAACCCCGCAGACTCTGACTCCTCGTTGTTCTCAAGGAGATGTGCCAAGACCTCCTCGTAGACGCTCCTAGGGACATGGAGAAGAACTCGGCCCATGCTAAGCCCCCTCCTGGAACCTGTCGGCGAAGCCTCTTGCCCACTGAAGAAGATTGGATCCCCTTGGGGTGTCCGCCGTTGGTTTCCATACTATCGGGGTCCACGAAAAGAAGCCCCACGTTTCTCCGAATGGAGGTTGATTGGAGGCCGGGTCCGTGTAGTTGTTTGGAGTAGCTCCTTCGAACTGTATCCCCGACGGAACGAAGAATCCGTACAGTGGTGCCGCGGGATACCCATCACTGACTTGGAACGCCACATCAGTTGCCGCTCTGTTCCATCCTTCGGGAAGTGGATACGACGGCAGGCATACCCAGCGCCCGTCCTCTTGGTACACGACGTCTGGGAATACCTGCCGGATGAGCGTCAGCTCGGCCTCAATACGCTCCGTCACGACGCCTAGCCCCGCTGGAATCTGATCTTCTTCGAGAAGCCTATTCCCGGCCTCAGCTTTACTACCTCGCCTGGCTCCAAGTTTCGTTCGGTGCCGTCCTCCAGATCTATCAGTACCACGCCTGCTGAGACATCCCAGCCGCCGAGTGCGGCTACCTCTTCCGTGGTAATAGTGTCCTTCTCCCAGGGCTTGAACGCACCCTCGATGTCTACTTCGTACTTGGCGTCGCGTACGGTCTGCTCGCTCATGATTAGCTATCTCCTTCTGCCCTAGATCGGGGCCATGACTTGGGATCCTTGTGGTAAGGATACGAAGGGGCGCTCGCGATGTCAAGCGGTACTGCTCTAGAGCTTAAACGTTGACAAATGGACACTCGGCCATTACTCTCACCTACAGATAGCTCAGAAGAGGTGACGCAAGAATGAACCTTGGCACGTACCTAAGGCAGGTAAGGGAAGAGCGTCAACTCTCTCTCAGAGACGTAGAGCGCCTTGCCAAAGAGAGGGAACTCAGCGCAGACGTGAGTAGTGGATATCTCAGCATGTTGGAGCGAGATGCAGTTAAGCAGCCGGCACCTAGGGTCCTGCACACCCTTGCTGAGATCTATGAAGTCGACTACATCGATCTGATGCGTAAGGCAACTTACATTCCCGACGATGCCGATGTGAAGGGCGCCTCAGCAACTAAGGCCGCATTCCGGGGTGTTTCTCAACTTTCAGAGGAACAACGCCAGCGCGTTCAGCGCATGATCGATTTTGAGCTGAGTGAGGGACGTGCCGCCAGGCACCGGCGCGGTTCAAGGGATGCTAATGGGTAGCACAGAAGAATCTAGTCGCCTATCAATCAGAAGCGAAGCCGAGCGTTTCCTTGCGATGCACGGATTTTCCGCGCCTCCGCTACCTTCAGATCAAGCTCTGGCTGCACGAAAGCTGGCCGTGTCTCAATTCTCCCTCGACGATTTGCTGCTGAAGGCCAATCTGCCACCCGAGGACAACAAGAAGATTCAGGCCATGCTTGACGCCGACGCAAGAACCGTCGCATTCAAGAGAGACCTCCCTGAGAAAAAGAAGGATTGGGGTTCACTTCACGAGGTCGCTCACGAGTTCATCCCGTGGCAGAGAGATCTCCTGTACTACTGTCCTCTCCTTTGGCTTCCGGTGCACTTACAAGCCCAATTGGAAGCTGAGGCCGACCTTTTCGCCGCAGAGGCCTTCTTCTTTGGCAGCCAGTTTCACAAGCAAGCCTATTCCGGTGACCTCAGCCTCAGCACCGCCATTGAACTAGCGGCTGATGTTTACGGAACCTCTTTCCATGCAACGTTTGCGCATTACGTGGAAGAGAGCCCTTTGCCCCGCTGTCTACTAGTCTGGAAACCAAAGGGTGGGAACGGGTCACTAGGATTAGCTGTAGGGCTTGAGTTGCATTACTACATTAAGTCCAAAAGCTTTCTCTGGCATATCGAACCTGGACAGATAGCGGACCCAGATGATGCTGTGAGTAAAGTGTTCATGGAGTCAGATCTCGGGGTCGTTAAGCACGAAATGGTGTTTCAGAGCGAGTCTGGTGAAGAGAACGTGACGGACGCTGAATCCTTCTCAAATTCATACAACACGTTTACGCTGATATCGCAGCCCGTGCGCAGACGTACGCAATTGGCCCTCGCGAAAGCCGCCAAAGCTGGACGCTAGAGAGCCAGGCAATCCACATCAGAGGGTAGCCTCATTGGCATGGAGGCCGGTATGGACGCCCTGCAGACTCTGTCTTTCGACAGTGCTACGTGAACAGAGCCGTCACACTCACCACGACCGTCGCTCAGTCGGTAACCACGCCAGGTCGCTGCCGGCCCAGATCTGAAAGATGGCACTTCCTATTGTCCAAAGCCGGTTTCTGTAGTACTGCCTACTGTCCAAGGCAGATTTGCAGAATCCCAAGCCATAATTCGAAGACGGTTCTGTCTATCGTCACAAAAGGCCCACCTGGGAAGGTTGGAATCGATACCAGGGCTGCCGTGGCGAAACCACTTATCGATCCGCCCGACCTTTCGCTGTTGTATCCGAATCGCCCGCCCACGAGTATCGGGTCTTGGCAAGCTTGATTCTCTCGTAAAAAGTCTGTGCAGGTCGAATTAGAACAACCGTACCCTTGCCTGGGTACAATATACAGTCTCTGTTCCGTGTCCTACCCCAACATACGGTAGCGCTCACATGTGCTAAAGCGCTGGAACTTCCTCAAAACGGGTTTTTACGAGGGAATCAAGGTTGATTCTCCCGTAAAAAGTCTGTGCAGGCCGAATTAGAACAAACGTACCCACGCCTGGGTACAATATATAGTCTCTGTTCCGTATACTACCCCAACATACGGCAGCGCTCAAATGTGCTAAATCGCTGGAACTTCCTCAAAGCGGGTTTTTGCGAGGGAATCAAGCTTCTGAATCAGGGCCTCATAGTGGTCTAGGGAAGGAGGAAGTAGGTCGATGGACTCACGTAGACGGACGGAGGACTCTTACCCGGAGCTCTTCCCGAAGGACTATCCGGAGCGGCTGGAGAGGCTCGTAGAAGTCGCAGGGCTGACATGGGGGGAGTTCGCGGAGCGCCTCGGCGTCGAGAACGACCGCGTGACGTCATGGCGCAACGGTACGATCCCGACTGGCGGAGAGGTCTGGCACATCATGCGGCTGGCCTACTCCGTTCCCGGCGGCATGGAAGTGATGCTTCCAGAGGCCGCCGGGGGTGCGGAGTAGCGATGTGAGCCGTACCTATTCCACTCTGGTCGCATCCAAATCGACGGCCCATGAGAACCGTACTTTTTTGTGTTGATTGGAAGACGGAGAACTCTACCTCGGTGCACAGTATGCGGATGGAATCGCCATTGAATCAACGGCTGAGATGGTCGCCGCCTGATGTCGTTTACACACCTATTGACGTAACCTCACTGATGCGGGTGAAGGATTGCTCGTGATTTCTGGAGTATGACGCTGGCGCGAGAGCTTCACCCGGCACTGTGGCCGGTCGGCGGAAGCCGTAAGAGTAACGGGATAGGAATGTATGCGACGTATGCGGGGCTGGTTTATTGCCGGAGACCGCCGCGAAGCGGCAAAATATAGGTTCAGAAGTATGTCTAGAGTAGTGCAACCGGTGAGAGATGATGAGAAGTGAAGTGAAGTGACCCCGGCGCAATCACAGGGAGAGGGAATCGTGGCGAGTCCACGCCGACCACGCGAAGAGACGGCGCGCCTCGGCAAGGAGCTGTACGAGCAGGTCATCCGCAGTCAGGTCGAAGCCGACCACCACGGGGAGATCGTCGCGATCGACGTGGACAGCGGGGGCTGGGCAGTCGCTGGCGGTAAGATTGCTGCGGTGGAGAGGCTGCGGGAGATGAGACCAGATGCCGTCAACGTGTTGTGTGAGCGCGTGGTGTATAGGGCGCTTCGCAGCTTCGGGGCACGTTCCTTGCGGAGGACGGATTGATTGAGGGTGAGGTGAACAACGCCTATGAGGCGGTCGTGGCCCTTTCCCTGCAAGGCCCCGAGCGGCAAGCCCAGAACATCGAGGCCGTCATAGACATCGGCTACAGTGGCTTCCTGACCTTGCCAACTGCGCTGGTGACGGAGTTGGGGCTGATGGATTGCAGCCCCACACTGCTCGCACTACAGTCAACTTCAGAGAGCAAGCATCTACTGACAGGGGTGACTGGTGGCTAGTTTTCTTTCGAGCCTGTTTGGCAACAAGAAAGATGCGATACCCTCGGAGGTCGCTGGGTTGCAGCAACTATCTCCGGAATCGCGCGAGAAGTCAGGGCGGCGAGAACCGCCAGCGCAACTCGACTGGTCGCGCGCCGAGTACGTCCCAATGCCGCCTTCTCCCCCGACGTGGGAAGTGGATGGTCGCGACGAGTTTCACCGTGAGTACAACGATCCGACGATTGGACCGGTGTTTCAAGCAGGATTCAACAACCAGCACAGCAAAGTCTTGAGGCTGGCAGCTAGTCTTTCTGCTGAGCAACGACGGGGCAGCGTCGGAGATGTGATCGCGAAGGCGTACCGCAAGCAAATCATCCAGCGCATGAAGGCTGGTCAGTTGGCAGCAGCGGCGAAGCAGTGTGATGACATGCTTGAGATGGTTCCCAGGCATGTCCGAGATGTCGACCGGCGACGGTTCAACCGCATCCTCAAGCAGATGGACAAGGAGGGTAAGAAACACAACTACACCCCTGCTGATGTGGCCAGCGCGTCCTCGCAGGCTTTGTTCACGGTCGCGGACGGGTACGGATGGGTCGTCTCGGGAGAGCGAAAGCTGGAGGGTGAACAGCGACCCAATCCGGCTTTCGAGACCGCTGCTATGGATGGATCAGGATCGTGGCTCCTTGACCGCTCCGGGTCTAGCGTTGGCCAGCTAGAAGTCAAAAGCGTGCTTCGGCGGCTGGACCTACTCGACCGCACCGTTGGCGAGAAGCCTCTCAACCACGATGTTTACCGGACTGGCGCTGGCTCCACCGGGTCCCACATCGCGATCATGGACTCGACCGGGATACTGCACATCTACGACGCAGGGTTGAACGTCGTCGCTGAAACGAATCTCCAAGGGGATCCACGCGTAGTGGATCACTTCCGGACCATCGACACAAACTATTGGGGCGAGTTCATGACGCAGGTTCGAGCCGTGGACGTTGCGTCCGAAGGGGACCGATACGTCTTCACGCTCGCGGATGAGGCATGGTGCTGCACGACATCTGGCCGCACCCTATGGGGCGTGGCAATGCCCCTCAAGGAAGGTTGGAAGCGGGTCGTAGGTAGGACCGAACGCTTTGGTGTAGGACGTGAGGTTGAGGAGGCCTTGCGTCTCTTTGGACTTTCCCTTCCGGTAAGTCCAGCCGACATCAAGAAAAAGTACCGGGTGCTGGCGATGGCCCATCATCCTGACCGCGATGCAGACAATCTCAGAGCAGAAGAGACGATGAAGGCGTTGAACGGGGCCTTCGAGGTCCTCACCGGCGTTGATCCGAACACTCTCGGACTCGAGGAATCCGACATCACTTACTTCGCTCGCACGGCCCCCGATCACGTTGTCGAAGTGGACGGATTACGGCTGGAAATTACCATGACAGGTGGTACACCTCAGGACTGGGTCTACGCCGCCAGCTTCGCCGCTGCCGACGGCTGCGCTTACGTGGCGACATACTCTGGCAAGGTCATTCTCCTTTCTCGGGAGGGCCAGCCGCTCATTGTCTACGACATCGGAACCTGTCCGACTGAGATCGTTGACGTCGATCAATACACGTACTTTCTGACACCCACGAGGCTCTACGTCGTTGAGGAAAGGACGAAGCTAGCAGCCTTCCTCGACGTCTTCCAGCAAGGACGACTTCTCGTGTCGCAACCGGGTTTCGGATTGCTCACGAGCAAAAGGCTCCAGTGGTTCACTGCTTCGGGCACGAAAGTGGGCGAAGTGCTAACTCGTGATCCCATCCGAACATTTCGTAAGGTCAAGGGCGGCGCAGTTTTGCAGACGCGTCAACATCAGGCAGAGCTACAGGGTCCAGGGCTTTAGCGGTCAACTCGCGCTCTAGAGGCAGTGTGAGCAGCTGCGGTCGGACGGAATGATGTGGACGTCAGCTCGCTCTCGGAGTCGTTCATTTGCCTCAACGCCCTATCTGAGCGTCGGTCTCCTTACCCCGAATCCACCGAAGGACACCGATGGACGGCGTGAGGAAAGCGGAAGGGGGGTGAGGGAGCTACAGGGGAAATAGCCTGGGTTCCATTTGGGGTAGGGAGGTCGGCGGACGGTCTTCATCGCCGCACAGGGGCCCCTATGGCCGTCTGCGGGAGCTGCGATGCGCGGGATGGCGAGAGAATACGCAGCAGGGAACTCTCTCGGACCGGGCTGGCACGAGTCTGCGGGGATCTTCGGTTGTCCGGTGGGTGGGTCGGTCGCCGACGGTGCCGTCAGGCCGGGAGTGGAATGGCTCGCAGCCGGGCCAAGGCGCGGCTGAACTTCTCAGCCCAAGGCCAGCGATCCGGAAGATGCAGGGTCAACCGGCGTGCCGAGCGGGTGAGCCGTCCGGCCAGGGAGAAGAGCCGCCGCCGGAGGGACTTGGTGGTGGCTATCCGCTCTCCCAGACCGATCCGCGCCGTCCAGCGGGCCAGGTTGTGGGCCATCGTCTGGACGGCCAGCCAGGCGCCGTTGGCGGCGAAGCGGCCCGAGGGGAGATGGTTCAGCCCGACGCCGTACTTGAGGTCGCGTATGGCATTCTCGATCTCGGCGTGGCGGCGATGGTCAGCCTCCAGTTCGAGCAACTCCCCGTCCCGGTCGGTGATGAAGCCATGATAGCTGTATTTGGCGAAGAGGGCCAGTTGAGAACCGGGCGTCGGCTTCACCCGCCGGACGATGAGCCGTACCGGCGCGGCGTCCGCCTCGGCCTGGAAGGGGGTGCAGGTGGTCTCGGCCACATCGGCGGCACCGTCCATCCAGTAAGGAATCGGCCTCCAGGCATCTTCGGGTATCGCCTCGATGAGATTGTGCAGGCTTTTGTGCTGGCGGATGGTGATGGAGAAGCGGACATCCATCTTGCGGCAGACGGATACCACGCCATGAGTGTAGAACCCGCTGTCGGCCCGTAGCGTGAGTCGTCCCCTGGCCCCGGCGTAGCGCACCCGTCCCACCGTCTCCCGCAGGAAGTGGGCGGCGCCGCGGGCGGTGTTGGCCCGGCCCTCGCGCAGCCGGGACATCAGCACGTCTCCGGTGCCGGCGGCGATGGCCGGCAGCGGGTGGTAGCCCCGCTTGCCGGTATAGCCGTGGTGGCGGGCGCCCTCCTTGGCCAGTCCGTAGGTCTCGCAGATGGTGGAGTCCAGGTCAATGGTCAGGGGCCCGTCGCCGGGTCCCGCCCCGGCCTGCCAAGCCCGGGCCAGCAACTCGCGGCTCACCCGGTCGAGTTGACGGACGTGGCCCCACCGGAAGCTGCGCAGGAAGGTGCCCAGGGTGGATGGCGCCTTGAGAGTGCCGCCCAGGGTGCAGGCCGTCCCCCCGGTGCGCAACACATCGGCGTCGTCAATGCAGTCGCCCCCAGCCAGCGCAGACGCCACCAGCGTCATCATCTTGTCGCTCGTGTTCGCCCGCCCCGGGGCATCGCCCAGGTCGAGGCGCTGCCGGACGAGTTCGGGCAGGCCGAGGTGCCGCGCCAGGGTGGCCGGAAGGAGCAGCCCGGCATTGGCCACCAAGCGGCGGTCGTCGAAGGTGATTTGGATCCGGTCGGGGTGGTTGCGTGGCAGCATCTACTGGGTGCTCCTTTTCCGGGGCCGTTTTTTTGCTACAAAACCATTATCCCAGAAGCACAGGAGCACCTTCTTGCCGCCTCAGGACGCTAACCCGACGCCCTCCTTCGGTGGATTCGGGCTTACGCGAGGCCGGCGACCATGCGCCGAAGACGTGACCGAGCCGCTGAAGTGACCTTCCTTGAGTCCGCTCCGGGCATTTGCCTGTCGCCAGGCATGGTGCGTCGTAGCGGATCACTGCTTTGCCGCCCCTGCCGCAGCAGACCTACAACCGGGTCAGACCCCTCGGTTGGCCTAGAGGCCCCCGGCGCGGAGAGTCCCATTGCTGCTGACCCTGTTCCCACGCTCATCGGCCTAACGCCTATGCGCTTCCAGCCCATCACCAGGCCGTTCGTAGTACAAGTAATAGAGACTGAACCTGCAACCCAGTTGCGTAGCCAGCCCAAGGGCATGTTTGAGCAGCTGCCGCGCGTTCAAGTACTCGAACCGTGGCTGACCGCCACAAAGTTCTTCGGCCCACGGTTCTTCGGCGAGCGATTGGCAGGCGGGCAGGTCCTTTCTGGTCCAACGGCCAGTGGACTTTGGGAAATACGCCTTCGTGAATTTGGACTTGCCCGTGGTGGAACGCTTCAGGTGCTCGGTAAACTTGCTCTCGATCGCGACGACGAATTCAGTGCTGCAGGTTATGGCCACGTCGAGATGCGGTGGAGTGCCTCCTAGCTCCGTGTGGAACTGCGCTTCGAAGTCCAGGGAATTCGCTCCTCCTATATCAAATGCCTAACGCCGTCAGAAGGGGGCCCTTATCCCTGTTGGTCCAGTAGTCGAAGAAGTCTACGGCGAGCCCCGACGACGAGTGCAGCGCCCTCATGTGCCCATTGAGTTCCGAGCCAGCCCCTCTCTCAAAGGCTTGCCGAGCGCGAGTCGAAAGAGGTGTCCATAGGTTGGCCTCAACCTCCCGAACGTAGGCGCGGGAGTTGAACGGGATTCCTCTCGACCTTGCCCAATTCTGCTGTGCATCTCTAGTATCTTGTTCGGCGTTCATCTGGTTCCCGCCCGTACTTGCTTCCCTTACCACCGCCAGTCTTGTACCTCTGCCATCTTAGCCAGCCAAGCACCAGGGCAAACTCCTTTAGGAGCCCCCAACATGTGGAGCTAACCGGGTGATTGCACCCTACACGGGCGGTTACGTGGCCGGCGGCTCCTCGTACAGTGTGTGCCCCAGCGAGTCGGATCGGATAGTATGAACCCATGCAAACGATCCATGATCGCCTAGTATACTCAGCGACTGACCTCGTCGGGTTCCTTGAGTGTGGGCACCTGGCAAGCCTTGAGCGGGCTGCCGTATCGGGCCATGTTGACAGACCAATGCGCACCGACCCGGTACTGGACCGAATAGCATTGAAAGGTCAACTTCACGAAGCACGCTTCCTCGACTCCCTTCGCTCCGAATCAGTTGCTGTTGTAGAGATCGATTCATTCGATGAATTGCCACTTGACCAGCGCTTGGCCCCTGGGCGAGATGCCACCCTGTCCGCGATGCGTGACGGGGCACATGTCATCTACCAGGCAGTGCTATTCGACGGCCGCCGCTTGGGCTACGCTGGTTTTCTGAGGCGCGTTGAGCAGAACAGCAAACCTAGGCTCGTGGAGTTACGAGGTCTGGGATACCAAACTCGCCCGGCATGCGAAGGCCTCCGCCGTCCTGCAGCTGTGCATGTACACGGACATGCTGGGTGAGATTCAGGGCCGGACACCTGAGGAGATGCACCTCGCGCTCGGAGGTGCGCAGGGTGAGAGGGTATCGTTTCGCGTCTCCGACTATGCAGCATACTACCGGCTAGTGGCGCGCGAATTCGAAGCCTACCTGGGCAGTACTCCGGTCTATCCACTGGCGACGCGCCCAGAGCCGGTCGAACATTGCGACATGTGTCGGTGGAATGTTCAGTGTCGCGCTCAGTGGCGTGCGGAGGACGACCTTTCGCTTGTCGCGAATCTCGCATCCACACAGCGACGAGCACTGCACGGGGTTGGTGTGACCACGCGCACGGGACTCGCTGAACCTAGGGAATCATTGCCTGAACGGCTGGACGGCGCCGGGCGAGACGCTCTGAAGAGAATTCATGCCCAGGCAAGCATCCAGGTACGCGGCCAGCGTGCCGGCAAGGTGATCTCTGAACGCGTCTCGCCCCCGCGCGACCGCGAGGGGGTGCTCGTTCCGAACCACGGTCTGCTCATGCTTCCGGAACCCTCTGGTGGCGACCTGTTCCTCGACCTAGAGGGCGACCCATTCTTCAGCTCGGACGAGGTAGATGGAATCGAATATCTGTTTGGGGTCATCGAACCGGGACGCACGGATGCCGCCGGCCAACCAGCATTCCACACGTTCTGGTCAATCCAGAGCGGCACCGTCACGGTCCAAGGAGAACGACGAGCATTCGAAGCGCTAATCGATCTCATCATGGACCGGCTTGCAGCCAATCCGAGGCTGCACATCTACCACTACGCCCCATATGAGCCGACTGCCATCAAGCGCCTAGCTGGCCGCCACGGTACTCGCGAAGAGGAAGTCGATCGTCTTCTGCGCGGAGAGGTATTCGTCGATCTGCACAGAGCGGTGCGTCAGGGCGTTCGTGCCTCCGTCGAGAGCTACTCCATCAAGAGGCTAGAGCCGCTCTACGACTTCAGACGCGAGATCGATCTCCGCGATGCTGGCACGAGCATCGTCGAGTTCGAAACGTGGCTCGAACTGGGGCAGGGAGACGAGTGAGACGAGCTCCTGGGCCAGATTGAAGCCTACAACCGTGACGACTGCCTCTCAACCCTGCACTTGCGGGACTGGCTTGAAGGACAGCGGGTTGAGTTGTCGGATGAACTCGGTGCCACCCTGCTTCGGCCAGTCGTGCCGGAGCCGCATGAGACGGAGGACAGTGAGGCGCAGAAGGCGGTGAATGAACTGGTCCAATGTTTGACGGAAGGACTACCTGAGGCTGTCGAGCAGATGACCGACGACGAGCGCGGACGCTGGCTGCTGGCGCAGTTGCTTAATTGGCATCGGCGGGAATCGAAATCGTTCTGGTGGCGCTACTTCTACCTCGCCAATGAGCTCACGGACGAGGAACGCCGGGAAGAGCCTGATGCATTGGGTGAGTTGACCTATGATCGTTCGTGGGCGGACCCGGCACCACGTGCCCGCTCAACTATCTACCGCTTTCATTTCCCGGCCCAGGAGCATGCCATCACGGTTGACAGTACGCCGCACGATCCAGAGACGCAGGAGGCCGTTGGGACTGTTGTCTACCTCGACGATGACAACGGCGTGATCGATATCAAGCGCGGCAACACGCGCTCTGCTCCAACAGCCACATCGCTGATCCCCTACGACTTCGTGAACCCCCGACCTAAACCTGAGAGACTGCAGCGCCTCGCCCGGTTGGTGCTTGCGCAGGGCCTATCCGTACCAGGGGAGTTTCGCGCGACTCGGGACCTCTTAGCGCGCCGTCTCCCACGATTCGCAGGCACTGGAGGACAGACGCTTCGAGTTGATGGGGAGGGACCACAAGATGCCGCGCGGCGTCTTGCAGCGTCAATGGAAGAGACCTATCTCGCGATCCAGGGACCGCCGGGTTCAGGAAAGAGCACGGTTGGAGCAGAGATGATCGTCGATCTGGCGACCACGGGGCGGCGTATCGGCGTGACGGCCAACAGCCACAAGGTGATAGGCGGGTTGCTGGAGAAAGTTGCGACCGTGGCGGACGAGCGTGGTGTGGCTGTGGACATAGGTCAGCGGTCCACCAACAACCCGCCTTCGCAGATGCCATCCATCTAGAGACGAACGACGCGGCGCATGGCGCCCTCGCCGACGGCTCTGTTGACGTCGTTGGAGCGACGACGTGGCTCTGGTCCCGAGAGGACATGATCGGCGGCGCCGTCGATGTGCTTTTCATCGACGAAGCCGGACAGATGTCCCTGGCGGATGCGCTCGCTGCGTCCCTCTGTGCGAGTAGCCTTGTCCTTCTCGGCGACCCCCAGCAGTTGGATCAACCGCTTCAGGGTACGCATCCGCCGGGGGCGGAGCGGTCCGTCTTGGCACATGTGCTGGATGGTGATCGAGTGATGCCGGATCAACTCGGCCTTTTCCTCGATGGAAGCTGGAGACTCCATCCTGACATCAGTGCGTACACATCCGAAGTCTTCTATGAGGGGCGCCTTCACTCGCAGCCTGGCCGGGAGTTGCTCGCCCTTGCTGGCATACCGCCGCTGTCCGGGACTGGGATCCGATTTCTTCCCGTGTCCCACAAGGGCCAATCGAACGAGTCGCCTGAGGAGGCGGCCAGGGTCGCCGAGCTGGTGCGAAGCCTGCTGGAATCAGCCCCTACCTACACAGGCGAAGCGGGAGAGGCACACCCGCTAGCCGAGGATGATGTGCTCCTCATTACGCCATATGACGCTCAGGTCAGGGCGCTGGGCGAAGCTCTACCTAGCTTTCGTATTGGTACGGTGGATAAGTTCCAGGGGCAGGAGGCCCCGGTCTCGATCTACTCGATGGCGACGAGTTCTCTGGATGAGGCTCCGCACGGGATGGAGTTCCTGTACAGCCTCAACCGGCTGAACGTCGCAACGAGCAGGGCGCGATGCCTTGCCTTGGTGGTTGCCAGCCCTGAGCTGCTGAGAGTGCGCTGCCGGACTCCCCGCCAAATGCGACTTGCAAATGCGATAGCGCGGCTTGTGGAGATGACTGAGCGGGGAGCATAGGAAGGGCACTACTAATAGCTGAACGAGTCTCCAGATGAATTCACCGATCTTCCCCTTCCTCGAACGCCCACAATGGAGGCTGCTCTTGTGGAAGGTTGAACGTGGTCGATTACTTCGTACGTCCCCACGGTGAGCTCCAACTTGACACTCATTCTCAGGCCTGCGCATGATGCTCAGATGGAACTTTCGTCGCAATTCGAACGCTTCCTCGGGAACATCAGCGTCGATCAGCCCAAGTTCAACCGGATCAAGTCAGTCCACTCCACACTCCGCAGAGCACTGGAGTCTGATGATTATGTCGGGCCGGCTCTGCTGGAGACGTTCCTGCAGGGCTCATACGTCCACGGAACAGCCGTCCGTCCGCTGGGAGAGAGCGCTGACTATGATGTTGACGTCTGTTGCCTGCTCGACCTGACCCAGGTCCCTATCCAAACTCAGGAGCCCAAGCCGTCGGTTCGCTGGCTGGCGAGGCGTCTGAAAAAGGTAGAACGGTACCGCGGGAATGTCAGCACCCGTTCAAGATGTATCCGTATCGACTTCCCGGGCGAGTTCCATATGGACGTTGTCCCCATGGTCGAAGCTAGTGGTACGAACTCTTTGAAATGAGGGTTAGCCTGGATTGGCGAGACCTCACGGCAACAGTGAGTCCCTTCCCGTCAGGGGGAAGGTTAGGATGGGAGCGTCGCGCAGTATTCTCGTTACCCTTCATTGCTAGGATGTCGGTCTACTAGGATCCAAGGAAGTATTGAGTCTCCAGGCGCGTCTTTCACAAGCGTAATCCCCTTGGCCCGGGACAGGAGACGCAGCGATGGCAATCTCCTAGTTCCCAACGCGGCAGTTAACGGCTGGGAAGCCACCAATCCGAAGGGCCTGAGGGAGTGGTATCGCCAGCAGAACCATAGGACGAACGGCAGGTTCACGCGGGCAGCCAGGATGCTGAAGCACTGGCGCAACCAGGCTTTCGACGCGCCCGTCCGACCTCCGTCCGTCGGATTCGAGGTCATGATGGCGAATTCCTGGCCCTTCTTCGCCAACTCGGACGCGAGAGCAGTGTCTGGCGTCCTGCGCCAGATCGCCACGAGCTTCAGCTTCACTCGGCCAACGGCCATGAATCCGTCTCTCCGGAGCGAAGATCTACTTACAGACTGGAGCCGCGAAAACCAAGAGGTCTTCATGACGGAACTCCGGGCATCTGCCGATCTCGCCGAACAGGCCTTTCGCGAAACAGATGAGGGTCGCTCGATAGGCCTGTGGCAGCGCCTGTTCCGTACTCGTTTCCCCCAACGAGGAGATTGAACCGGACATCTGGAAGTCCGAACCCGCAGGAACACAATAGACATGTACTCGAACTCCGCTTCTGACGAGAAGTCCCGTAGGGATTCACCTTCGGAGGGGCCTGCTCCTGTCCGGGCCCTTTGGATGGGTCGTGGCAACTCACATGCTCTGACCTACGAGGTCCTTCAGGCGGAGTGGGAGCGTGTTGAAGACAAGCTTGATTCTCTCGTAAAAAGTCTGTGTAGGTCGAATTAGAACAAACGTACCCACACCTGGGTACAATATACAGTCTCTGTTCCGTACACTACCCCAACATACGGTAGCGCGCAGATGTGCTAAATCGCTGGAACTTCCTCAGAACGGGTTTTTACGAGGGAATCAAGCTTCCTGAACGCCTCGGGCTCCGGGTGCACCGAGCATTGAGTTTGGGTAGAGAGGGCCGAGAGGGAACCGGAGGATCCTGACGCGGCGTTCATTTTCTACTGGATCGCCTTCAATGCGGCCTATGCCCAAGACAGGCCACGTTCCCTTGACTCGACAGAGCGGAACCATTTTGCGGATTTCTTCGATACCATCCTGTCTCTCGACTCCGATGACATGATCTACGAGGCCATTTGGCAGAGATTCTCCGACTCGATCAGGGTGCTTCTCGACAACAGGTTCGTTTTCCAGCCGTTCTGGAACCACCACGCCGGCTGGGGTTTTGAGAACTGGGAGCACGCGTTCGAGAGCAGCACGAGGAGGGTCCATGATGCCTTGGCCGCTCGTGACACGAGTGTCATCCTGAGCACGCTGTTCGACCGATTGTATGTCCTTCGCATTCAGCTCATGCACGGAGGAGCTTCATGGCAAAGCTCGGTGAACCGCGACCAAGTGCGGGATGGTGCCAGAATCCTCGCTTTCCTTGTACCCTTGTTCGTTGGGTTGATGATGTCGCGCCCGGACATAGACTGGGGGCCTCCTGACTATCCGGTCGTGAACTGAGGACTTGAGCTGAAACCACAGATGCGGGACGGGATTCTGATGCCGCCCGACCTGAACCTGCCCGAAGGGGGGTGGATCCTGAGGACCTAGAGCGATGAGGTGGCTGACCGTCATCATTCTCGGCGGCGGCGTGCAGTCCTCGGTGCCCTTCCAAAGCCCCTGTGAGAGAGGGCGAGGGCGCCCCAGAACGCACCAGGATAACGTCTATGACGACCTAGCGACAGCCCGCTCCCTACGGCACACGGATTGTCAACTGGTAAGGGCAGCCTGAGGATCGATTCGGACGTGGCTAGGAACCGAGGCGGATCTCAATCGCACGTCTCGATCGGATGCCTGACAGCTTGATCGCCGTTCCTTCTTCCAAGTCGAGGGTTTCCATCGGACGGGCGAACAGTCTTACGATCGTCTCGTGGCCTTCCTCGAGCCCGCTGATTACTGCGAGGTGGAACTTCTCCGGCGACCTACTCGCGGCCCTACGCTGGCTCAACTCAAAGCTCACAGAATCGGGCATCTCGCCTCCATGAGCTTTGATTTCGAAGAGGCCGCGGAGTTCATCGCCCGCGTCCGCCCCCAATCCTCTGAGGCGGGTGAAGTCCTTCAGCTTGGTCTTGCTATCCGACACGATGCCTTGGAGCACCTGCAACGCGAGTTGCTCCCTTTCATCAGCCGTGTAGCCGGTGGGAGCCGCGCTTTCCGTCGCCCTAGTGCCAACAGTCGGGCCATCCAGGGTCCGCGGTACTGGGGGCGCCTCCTTGCCCCGGCGACCCCGCTCCTTAGCTGCGCTGCCATTTACGATCTGGGCCTGCTCGATCCGCATCGAATCCAGCTTCTTGAGCCGACGTGGCTGGCTAGCCAGTTGGTTCGTCTTTTCGGCGGAGACCGACTTAACCCCATTCCCGGCAGAAATCCTCTTGCCGACGTTCGGGGCGACTAGGCGTCCCAGGTTTTCCAGAGGGTCATCCTCCAGCGGCACATCGTCTGCCAGACTCATTGCAGAACTAGGCTTGCGATTCTGGATGTACGAACTACTCCACGCTAGCATGACCATCCTTCGATGTTGTGACGAGCCAAAGCGCTGGCTGACGGCACGGCCTCCAGCGTCATGATCGAACAAGAAGCTCGCATCTCGGAGATACAGAGTCAGCGGATGCTTGCTCATGTGCGCATTGGTCTCGGCTTCGACTCTTTGCCTATCCGGAAGGATAGTCTCCAAGCCTAGGTCCGGCGCGACCACGACTCTAGCGTTGCTCAACTCTTCCCAATCTACGTCGATCCCTCGATAGGCCTCAGGATTGTTTCGGGCTAGGTAGTCCTTTAGCGCCTCCACTGCAGATGAGCATTCATCACGCAGGCTTGGTTCGACGTGCGACCGCGCTTCGACCCCCGTTGGCGCACAGTTCTCGGAAGGGATGAACGTGACTCCTAGTGCCTCGACCAGCGAAGCCATTCCCTCTAGTGGGCACGGGGGACGCCATACGTAATGAGTGACTGCCAGCGACTGTGCAGCGTTCTCGTCTGTAATGTAGTAGATCGGGCGTCGGGTTACCCAACAGGACCCAGACCATAGGGGGATCGACACAAGTTTGCGGCGGTCCGCCGACGTAGCCGACTGCAGGAGCGAGTTGAGATGTCGGAAGGTCTCGGCCAAGATACCTTCCTCGGCCACAGCGTCTCCGTTCGAAGCGACCTCTTCTAGAATCGCGATACAATCTCTGACATTTGGTTCCCGGATCCCCAGAGTATTCCACAGGTGCTCATAGTGACCGACCGGAACGAATGGACGTCTGGCTCCGAAGATAGGGCGACCGCGCAGCACGGCCGTTGGTGTGCGCCAAGCCCCTTCAATGAAGATTAGACCCCGCCTCTTTGGATTGATCCCGAACTTACCTCGCAGTTCGGCGACGCCAATGTCGTCAACCGATCCCCTGGGATCGATAGAGCCAGTCGACGATGAACACAGATCCGCCAAGTATGCGTAATGTGAACGGACCTCCTCCCACTTAGTGACTCCTCCGCTCGCTCTCAACTGAGCGAGGGCGCCTACAACTGTTGAGGCTTTGGGTCGTTCCTCAAAGCCGAGAGCGTCTGCAAGGCCGGGAGCGAGGTCATCCTGAATGCCTGCGGCGAATCTTTCCTTTGCGTCTCCGAACAGAGCTTGGGTGAGTTGGTGTCGTATGGTCAGTTCAATAGGCTTCGCCGGGAATCCCTTCTTGTTGTATAGCCAGGGGGCGTCGGCCAACTTCGCTATCCACGAGGCGCTTACATCACCCAGCTCGTTACTCGTATAGTAGAAGTAGGTGGCGGTGCAGAAGGACTTCTGGTGCAACGACCGCCTCCAGTTGCGATCCAAGACTCTGATCAGCGCCAGCCCGCGGTCGAAACGCTCCTTTTTGGGAGAGTCGCATATATCCCTGATCACGGACTCCAAGTCCGGGCTGTCGTAGTCTTCACGCAAACCGCGTCTATGTTGGTGTTCTTCGAACTCCCGATTCTGTCGGAGGAACTCATCAAGCGCCTGAGATTGGAGTGTGGGAAGGGACAGGTATCCTACCTCTCGATTGGGCTGATGAACTAGGCGGAAAACATTTGAAGCTCCCAGCCGCCCCAGGAATCGTCGAGCCCCTGACTTGCCGGACCGTCTGTCTCCAGGGTTCAACAGATTCGCGTATCTCGGCACCGCCCACTTCAAACCTGGCGTACGCGATGCGACCTTAGGCCACCCGTCACCTTCTCCCTCAATCGCGGCGGGAAGATAGAGGGAGCCGACGATCTCCTTTTCCAAGACTTGCTCGTCGTCGACCCAGTGATACGCTTCGATGGCGATGGCTTGACCAACACGCAACAACAGAGACGGTTCCGGTTCATCTACCTCGTCAATAAGGTCACGAAGCTCGACCAGGTGGTCGTCACTCAACTCAAGCCGCTCGTCGGGGCTGCGGTCCGCGATCGCCTTGAGAATCGCCGTGGCATCCAATCGCTGCCACAGTCGTCCTAGTCGTTCCAACCAGCCCCTGATTCGTTCTAGGCCCTCGTCTTCTCCCAGCAAAGAGTCGTGCAGCGCGTGGACGAGACCGAGCCGGGCAGCCAGAGGTGTAATCTCGTCATCAACAGAAAAACCGCCAGAATCCGGGGTTACCAGCTTCACGGGGTCGTCGACCAGGACACAGGGAAGGGTTTCCAACCGGGTGTGGAGGTCGGCATCAAGCGCCGCGCACACTAGCCGCACGTACCATTCCGGAGCCCGGGCGTGCGGGCGATCGACACAGAACGGCAAAAGGCCCAGCGCGTCGTCAACCTCTAGCCGTTTTCCAATCTCGAGTTCCTCAAGAATCGTTCTCCATCGGCGGTCGGTGTCGCGGGCTTCGTTCGGCAGACGAACGTGTCTCGGGGCGAGCATCGCGAAGTCGTCACTTGCCAGAAGGTCGTCAAGCGCCCCGCATTCGTACGAGATTTGCTGCAATTTAGTGAGACGGCCATCGATATTAGTCTGTCCTCTGTAGTAGACTCCCTTCCTGATAACCGACGCCAAGGCTTCGATTCGCTCCTCGACCCAGCGGTCCATAGGCACCCGGGTCTCGTCGGATGCCGGAATCATGCGCCAAGCCTTGCCGGGCTCTTCTTCAAGCAGGCTAAGGGCAAGGGTCGTCACGAGCCCAGAAACCACTTTCCACAGCCACTCGTTCCACTGACTTTGCTGAATCTGCGTCCGAGCAGTATTCGGATCAAACGCGGCACCAATCGCGTAGGAGAGGGCAAGAGATATCTTCGTCGGTAGGCCGGCGTACAAGACGTTGGCTTTCGCCTTGCTAGGGACTGCTACAGAGACGGTCGTCGTATCACCTGTCGCCTTGAAAGCCCGCTTGAGCTTCCTGGGAACAGGAACCTCAACGTCGTACCTTATCCAATCCAATCCCCCAGCCCGATCACGCAGTTCCGTCTTCCTGATGCTGAGCGCCTTGCCTGACCTCCGCCAGGGGATGGTCTCACCCGTCTTGCGTTCGGTCAGTCTCCGCACCGTACCGACCTTCCCGCTCGGCAGATGAATCCACGACAGTTCCCGGAGGTAGGTCAGGAACACCAAGTCTCCTGCACTCCGGGAATCGACCCACTGTCTTATCCGGGGTGACAGCTCTTTTTCCCTAAGAGGTAGAACAAACAGCGTATCGGTGGATTTAGGGTCGTAGAACTTTGTTCTACGTGGTCTGGATATCATTCGAATCTTGCTGCCAGCGATCTCGAAGTGATAGGGGCTACAGTGGACCTCGAATCGGTCTGCTAGCCGCGAGAGTGTTTTGAGCCCAATCCCGAACTTACCCGTCATACCGGGATCGTCGCGTTTCGTGGAGACGAACGCGACGCACATGGCTGCGATGTCGCTCACGGTAATCGGATCACCGTCGTGGGCTGCCAGCAATTCTCGCCGGCTCGACTTGCTTCGCAGGCCAAGGCGCAGTCTCGACGCACGCTGATCGTCGGCGTTCTGTACCAATTCCATTAGCCCGTGTGTGTCATCGACCGCCAACTGGTTCGCTGAGAGGTCAGCACCTTCCAGAGCATCTTGGAGTAGACCTGGAACTCCGCTCTCTAGCAGTGCGACCAGTTCGCTCAGAGCGGCCTTCGCAAACTCGGGCGTGCGAGGATCCTCGAACGACGTTGATCTTATGCCGCCCTCCCAGATGTCTCTCACAATCCGGCTGGCCTGTTCCCGTTGCCCTTGGCTCACATCGCATCCTTAGAACAAAGCTGTATACCGTTCACTGCTTGAGCAAACCTGTTCCTTCAGAAGACGATGATACCAGAGCCGTATGCTCCGCTACAGGCGGCGCTCACCGCGTGTCTACTTCGTGTTGCCTTGTCCTGCGCCGGCCGGCTGAAATCCCGTATCGACCGGTTTCTGGATTCGCCGTGGAGTGCGGGCAGCCCTCCTCATTTCGAACGGGTGCATTGCTGATGACATTTGCCGTCCAGAGCGGGTTTTGACAGGTACGGCCTATCGTCTACAATGGCCTTACAATCTTCCTAGCCACAATTCGAAGACGGTTCTGTCTATCGTCAAAATAGACCCACCCGAAGAGGCTCGAACTCCCCGTAAGGATCGCTGTGGCAAGGTTCACAGAGCCCCCAGCCACATCTCGAAGACGGTACCACCTACTATCCACTTAGGCCCACCAGACTTGACGAAATCAAGAACTTTTACGCTCACGTTCGTTCTGGACGTGAAGTCAGGAACACATCTGCTATGGATAGAGGCTAACAACTATGGACAAGCGACTTGTGGTTAATCGCAACAACTGGGACGAGCGCACGCCTGCCCACGCTGCCTCAGACTTCTACGACGTGGAGGGATTCAAGAAGGGCCTGATAACGCTAACTGACATCGAGCGGCAGGAGGTTGGCGACGTATGCGGCAAGACGCTCCTCCACCTCCAGTGTCACTTCGGGCTGGACACGATGTCGTGGTCTCGGCTTGGTGCGAAGGCGACGGGGGTGGATTTCTCAGATGCCGCAGTCGGCCTGGCCCGCGAGCTCAATGAGGAGTTGGGGCTAGGTGTTCGATTCATCAGCTCCAACATCTACGACCTACCGGACGCGTTGGGAGAGCAGTTCGATATCGTGTTCACTTCATACGGTGTCCTGACCTGGCTGCCAGACATCGCAAGGTGGGCTGAGGTCGTGAGCAACTGCCTAAAGCCAGCTGGCGTGTTCTACATCGTTGAGTTCCATCCGTTCGCGGCGGTGTTCGAGACGTCCGAGGCGGAAGACATGGTGCCGACGTACGGGTACTTTCATCACGAACTGTTCTTCGAGGGCGGCGAGCCGGGCTACGCGGGCAAGGAGGTAATCGAGACCCCGACCTACGAGTGGCAGCACAGCCTGGGCGATATAGTCTGCGCGCTGATCGACGCGGGGCTGAAGATTGAGTTCCTGCACGAGTTTCCCTTCTCCTGCTTCCAGGCCTACACGGCGATGGAGCGGAGCGACGATGGCTGGTGGCGGCTTCCAAAGCACAACGAGAGCTTTCCGCAGATGTTCTCAATAAGGGCGACCAGATGAGTGGCGCCAGATCCAACCGCCGTAAGCGTCCCGGCTGGTCAGGCCTTGATTCTGCCCCGCCAAGCACAGCCCTTGACTGTAAGCTCGACTGAAATGCTCAGTTGCTCTTGATCCACCAAGGAAGGCTCGAACCATCATGCGGTCCGGCGTTGAGGTGGATTACCGGACATTGTAAAGGGCGGAGTAATAATGGACCGGTGAGGCGGAGTCGAGCGTTGAGGAGTGGCGCTTGAAAACTGGACCACCCGCCGCCTTCTATAGAGTTGGAGGCAACTCGATGGAAGGTGTGAAGGATGTACAAGGTGGATCTGTACGTGCGAGTGCGCCGGGCCTGCATGGTGGAGGGGATGAGCACGCGGGAGGCTGCCCGAGTGTTCGGTCTGCACCGGGATACGGTGCGCAAGATGCTGGAGTACTCGGTGCCTCCCGGTTACCGTCGGGAGTCACCGCCCCGCCGCCCCAAGCTGGACCCGTACCGCGGGGTGATCGACCGGATACTGGAGGATGACCGCAGTCTTCCGAAGAAGCAGCGCCACACCGCGAAGCGGATCTACGAGCGTCTGAGAGCTGAGCACAGGTTCAGTGGCAAGTACACGATAGTCAAAGACTACGTGCGCGAGCGGCGGCGGCGGACGCGTGAGATGTACGTTCCGCTGTCTCACCCTCCCGGTCACGCCCAGTGCGACTTCGGCCAGGCCAAGGCGGTGATCGGCGGAGTGGAGCAGACCATCCACTACTTCGTGCTGGACCTTCCCCACAGCGACGCATGCTTCGTCAAAGCCTACCCCGCAGAGACGACCGAGGCGTTCTGCGACGGTCACGTCTCGGCGTTCTCGTTCCTGGGCGGCGTGCCCCGGAGCATCCTGTACGACAACACGAGGCTGGCGGTGGCCAGGATCCTGGGAGACGGTCGAAGGAAGCGTACCCGCGTCTTCTCGGAGCTGGTGTCGCACTACCTGTTCGAGGATCGGTTCGGCCGGCCCGGCAAGGGTAACGACAAGGGCAAGGTCGAGGGGCTGGTGGGATATGCTCGCCGGAACTTCCTGGTGCCTGTGCCGTCGTTCCCGAGCTTCGATGCCCTCAACGCCTACCTGGAGGAGCGGTGCCTGGAACGGCTGGGGAGACAGCTGCGTGGACACAACGAGACGATAGGCCAGCGGATGGAGCGTGACCTGGAGACCCTGCTGGCGCTCCCCGCCGTGCCCTACGATGCCAGCGACAAGCACGTGAGCCGTGTCAGCTCCCTGTCCCTGGTGCGGTACCGGACCAACGACTACTCGGTGCCCGTGGCCTACGGTCACAGGGAGGTGGTGGTGCGCGGCTATGTGGGCGAGGTGGTGATCAGCAACGGGGCAGAGGTGATAGCCCGGCATCCTCGCTCATACGAACGCGACGACTTCGTGTTCGACCCCATCCACTACCTGCCGCTGCTGGAGCGCAAGACGGGAGCGCTGGACCAGGCTGCTCCTTTGGCCGGGTGGGAGTTGCCGGATGAGTTCGGAGTGCTGAGGCGTCTGCTGGAGTCGAGGATGGGCAGGCGCGGCAAGCGGGAGTTCGTACAGGTGCTGCGGCTGATGGAGAACTTCCGGAAGCAGGAGGTGTACGAGGGTGTGCGCGATGCCCTCAGGCTCGGGGCCATAAGCTTCGACGCCATCAAACACCTGGTGCTGTGCAGGATAGAGGGTCGTCCCCAGAGACTCGACCTGGAGCTGTACCCCTACCTGCCCAGGGTTACCGTGACGAAGACGTCGGCCAGCGACTACATGGCGCTCATGTCTGGGAGCAGGCGGTGAGCGAGAGGTCGACGGTGCTGTTGGAGCACCACCTCAAGGAGCTGAAGCTGCCTACCTTCCTGAGAGAGTACGGCAAGGTGGCCGGCCAATGCGCTGCCGAGGGCGTCGACCATCCAGGCTACCTGCTGAGGCTCTCTGAGCTTGAGATGATAGACCGCCATCACCGCATGGTGGACCGCAGGATCAAGGCTGCACGCTTCCCCGCCACCAAGAGCCTCGACACCTTCGACTTCCTGGCCATGCCGTCGGTGAACAAGCACCTAGTCATGCAGCTTGCACGCTGCGAGTACGTAGACCGGCGGGAGAACGTCATCGCTATCGGCAACAGCGGCACCGGCAAGACCCATATGGCCCTCGGCCTGGGGCTCACCGCCTGCCAGAGGGGGCTGTCGGTCGGCTTCACCACCGCCGCCTCACTGGTCCACGAGCTGATCGAGGCCAGGGACGAGCGACGACTACTCAACCTTCAGAAGAAGCTGGCCCGCCTCAAGCTGCTCATCATCGACGAGCTTGGCTTCGTCCCACTCTCCAAGACCGGCGCGGAGCTCCTCTTCGAGGTCTTCAGTCAGAGATACGAGAGAGGTTCGGTTCTGGTCACCACCAACCTGCCCTTTGACGAGTGGACCGAGGTCTTCGGCTCTGAGAGGCTGACCGGCGCCCTGCTGGACCGTCTCACTCACCGCGTTCACATCCTGGAGATGAACGGGGAGAGCTACCGCCTCAAGCAGAGTAGGCAAGCCGCTCCCGTGCGCGCTGCCAGCGACCCTGCTGACGCATAGACCCGCCGCATTCACTCCAGCTAACCCCGAATCCACCGAAGGACACCGATGGACGGCGTGAGGACAGCGGAAGGGGGTGGGTGAGGGAGCTACAGGGGAGATGGCCTGGGGTTGGGGTAGATGGGAGGCTGGCGGACGGTCTTCAGTCGCCGCACAGGGCCCCTAAGGCCCTATGCAGGAGTTGCGATGCGCGGGAATGGCGAGAGGATACGCAGCAGGGGACTCTCGCGACCGGGGTGGCGCGAGATTGCGGGGACGTTGAGTCAGTTGCAGGCTGGCCGTCAGGCCGGGAACGGAATGGCTTGCAGCCGGGCCAAGGCGCGACTGAACTGGGTTTCCCAAGGCCAGCGCCGGGGGAGATGCAAAGTGAGGCGGCGCGCCGAGCGGGTGATCCGTCCCACCAGAGCGAAGACCCGCCGCCTGAGGGTCTTGGTGATCACGGTCCGCTCGCCCAGACCAATCCGCGCCGTCCAGCGGGCGAGGTTATGCGCCATCACCTGGACCGCCAGCCAGGCGCCGTTGGCGGCGAAGCGCGCCGACGGCATGTGGTTCAGCCCGACGCCGTACTTGAGGTCGCGTATGGCGTTTTCGACCTCGGCGTGGCGGCGATGATCGGCCTCCAGTTCCAGCGTCTCCCCATCGCGGTCGGTGATGAAGGCGTGATAGCTGTATCTGGCGAAGAGGGCGAGCTGGGAACCGGGCGTCGGCTTCACCCGCCGGACAATGAGCCGCACCGGCGCGGCGTCCGGCTTGGTCTGGAACGGGGTGTAAGTCGTCTCGGCAACATCGGCGGCGCCGTCCATCCAGTAGGGAATGGGAGTCCAGTCCTCCTCTGGTATCGCCTCGATCAGGTCCCGCAGGCTGGCGTGCTGGCGGATGGTGATAGAGAAGCGGACATCCATTTCCCGGCAGGCGGCAACGACAGTGTGGGCGTAGAAGCCGCTGTCGGCCCGCACCGTGAGTTGTCCCCTGGCCCCGCCGTAGCGCACCCGCCCCACCGTCTCACGCAAGAAGTGGGCGGCGCCACGGGCGGTGTTGGCCCGGCCCTCGCGCAGCCGGGACATCAGCACCTCGCCGGTGCCGGCGGCAATGGCCAGCAGCGGGTGATAGCCGCGGGCGCCGGTATAGCCGTGGTGGCGCGCTCCCTCCTTGGCCAGTCCATAGGTCTCGCAGATGGTCGAGTCCAGGTCGATGGTCAGGGGCGAGTCGCCGGGTCCGGCCCCAGCGGCCCAGGCCCGGGCCAACAACTGGCGGCTCACGCGGTCGAGTTGACGGACATGCCCCCACCGGAAGCTGCGCAGGAAGGTCCCCAGGGTGGATGGCGCCTTGACCACGCAGCCTAGAACACCGACCGTCCCACCAGCGCGCAGCGCATCGGCGTCGTCGATGCAGTCGCCGCCTGCCAGCGCGGAAGCGACCAGCGTCAGCATCTTGTCCCCAGTGTTCGCCCGTCCCGGCGCGCCGCCCAGGTCAAGGTGATGGTCGACGAGTTCTCGCAGGCCCAGGTGCCGGGCTAGGGTGGCCGGCAGGAGCAGGCCGGCATTGGCCACCAGGCGATGGTCGTCAAAGAGGATGCGGATACGGTCGGGTTTGTTCTGTGGCAGCATCTATTGGGTGCTCCTTGTTTCCGGGCGGGTTTCTGTTCCAAAACCATTATCCCAGATTCAGAGGAGCACCCGCTGGCTTCTTCAAGGGCTGTCCCCAAGGCCGTCCTTCGGTGGATTCGGGCTAACGGATCCTCCTGACGCCCGCCGCATGGTGACATTTATGCTGAACACCAACGTCCCGATGGTACACTTTTACTGTGTCGATGGTCTACGATTATGTCAGTAGTTAACAGGTCAGGGAAAATGTCAGTTCATGAAAGGATTGACATTGACCCAGAAAGAACAGGCAAGGCTCCAAGTGCTCAACGGTATCCTGAAAGGTCAGATATCAGTGGATGAGGCGGCAGAGGTTCTGGGAGTGAGTGAACGCCACGTTTGGCGAATCCTGGCGGAGTATCGGAAGGAGGGTGCCGCCGCACTGGCTCATGGGAACCGAGGTCGCCGAGCGAACAACTCCATCCCGGAGGAGGCCAGGACTCAAGTTGTGGCCCTGGCACGCACACGGTATGCAAGAGTAAATCATACGCACCTAACCGAGCTCCTGGCAGAGCGGGAAGAGATCGTCTTGGGGCGCTCTACGGTCCGGCGTATCCTGGTAGGCGCCGGCATGGCTAGCCCCCGTCGACGTCGACCCCCACTGCATCGGGTCCGTCGCCAGCGCATGAGCCAGGAAGGCATGTTGGTGCAAGTAGATGGCAGCGTTCATGCCTGGCTAGAAGAACGGGGCCCTCGATGCACCCTGCTGTTGGCAATCGATGATGCCACCAGCACCGTGCCCTACGCACTGTTTCGCCATGAAGAGGACACTCATGGCTATTTCCTCCTCATGCAAGAACTGATCCGGCGTTGTGGGGTTCCTTTGGCCCTGTACAGTGACCGCCACGCCGTCTTCAAGTATGTACCTGGCTCGCATCAATCGCCTGCGCCGACCCAATTCGGTCGTGCGATGGCAGAGCTTGGGGTGGAGCAGATCTTCGCGCGTTCTCCGGAGGCGAAGGGTCGGGTAGAACGGGCCAACGGCACCTTCCAGGATCGGCTGGTGACCGAACTACGTCTGGCTGGGGCCAGAACCATCTCAGAGGCCAACCAAGTCCTGTGGGCTTTCTTGACCCGCTTCAACAAGCGCTTCGGGGTGCCACCAGCACAGTCCACCAACGCATATCGCTCTCCAGATCCGGACCTGAACCTGGCAGGCATACTGTGCTTCAAGCATAGCCGCAAGGTGGCCAGAGACAACACAGTCAAGTACAACTGGCATACCCTCCAACTGCTTCCTTCGAGCGAACGGTCCACTTACGTTGGAGCGCACGTGGTGGTCCAAGAGCGATTAGACGGCAAGCTAGTAGTGTGCTATCAAAACCAAATCGTCCCTACCCAGGAAGCGCCACCGCGTCCTGGTGTCCTCCGGACTCTGAACGCCACTCGAGGTCTTGGCAGCGTCACCGTGGAGAACCTCGCTGCAGGCATGGACACCAACGGGATCGGTGGTCACGAGCGAGAAGGACTGGGAGCGATGACCGCGATCGGCCGGGGACTCGCCGCAGGGAGATTGACCACGGATCGCGAGAGTGAAGCCGTCCACCCTAAGGCTCAACCACCCAGACCGCCGACGCCTCGTCAGCGAGCCCGTTGGAAAGCAGTGCAGAGGGCCAAGCGTCGAGGCCTTTCTCTTCGGGCAATCGCCCGGGAATTGGGCATATCCCGCATCACCGTCCGAAAGTACGTTGAGGCTTCAAGTCCACCTGTCTATCCGGACAGGGAGCTCGCTGCTCACTCTTGATCATGTGGAACCGCCTTCGGTCCATAACAACCGGCCTGTGGGTAAGTGGGCAATCCCGCCAAGGTTGTCCATTTATCCGCGGGCTGCTCCGCTCGGATCGAGTCACCATCACTGCCACCCACGGTGTCACACGAAGCTGGAGGTGGGGGATTTCTCAATCATCGAACTGGATAACTATTGGCTTGACACAGCAACCACTGACATAATCGCTGGTCCATTACCCTGACATAATCGCTGGACGTCGACACCGCATGGCCTAATATCCCTCCGCCCTTGACAAAACATCGTGAAGAAAGAGATGTTCGAGTGGATCGACTGGAATTCGGGTGTTACAGAGGCATGGAGCGTAGCGACCACTAAGACCGACGGTGTTGCCCTCACAGCGGTTGTATCGCTGGCCGTGACCCTCACCGCCCAGGCCCTAGCGCTACCCATCGCTAACTACGCCCACCGCCACGAGTACCGCAGAGTTTTGTTTCTATTGGCTCTCGCCCATGAGCAGTGAAGAGTACCATGCGTGCGCATTGCGGGAGGAAGGCACTGTGCTGTGCTGGGGCAGCAAGCTGGATGGTCATCAAGCCTCGCCCGGAGAGGGTTATAAGTTCACGTCCGTCAGCAGCGGCCGCTCTCACGGGTGCGCTCTGCGCGACGATGGCGCGGTCCTGCGTTGGCGATGGCCATAAACGAGGGAGTTGGAGTCACTCTGGTTGGACCATGACATCGACAACGGGATTCAGGTTCACCGCCCACGAGCACCGCAATTTTCTGTGTCGTTGCCCTCAACACCGGGTACCGGGTGAGCGGCGACACTGAGTGGACACGATTACCGCGCTACCTACACCGTAGGCGAACTGGTGTGCAACACATCTTATGAGTTCCGCGTGAGCGCATACGCGGACGGCCAGATCTACAAAGGCGAGTGGGGTGGCGCAGAGGTATCCGCAACGACCGGAATCTGTAGCTAAGCCCTAGAGAAGCGACTCTTCCCATCCAGGGGATTAGCCGCCAACTCCAGTTCCACCACTCCCAGCGGCATCCAAGTCCACCGCCCATGAGTACCTCAGTTTTTGTCGTCGATTGAGAAATGGGGATGGTGTAGCGCAGCAGGGCGTCGCCCGGCATCACGACGATCTCCTTGACGAAGGTTTCGATGAATGCCCTGCGCTCGGTCAACTCACTCTCCTTCAGAAACTCGCTCATGTCCTGAGCGTAGGCCGCGATGGTGTTCACGTCGTCCAGAACGGCCCTGCGCTGCGAGAGGATGGCCCTGGCATCAGCCGCCGCGTCTTCCAGGCGCTCCTGCCGCTCACGGTCGAGTCCATCACCGACCTGGAGCGGCTTCGCCTCTCCGTCGGCTCCGGCCCGCTGTTCGCGGTGATGAGCCGTGAGAAGGCCAAGCTCTCCTACCGCTGGATGCCCGCCGTGATTCAGCGGTGGGCTGTCTCCAGGGGCAGGCTCCTTCGGGACGAGGAGACGGGCGAGCCGTTCCGGGTGCCCTGCTGCCCCGACTGCACGGCCCAGATCGTGGACAAGGACGGCGTTCCCCTCACCGACGAGGACCTGAACCGCCGCAAGCACACCTGCGCCGGCTGCGGCGCTCCCCTCTGGCAGGCCGACAAGTCCGGCCCCGCCCGCTACCCTCTGGCCGACTACGTGAAGCACCGGATGAAGGGCTTCTTCGACCTGCTGGTCGGGGACGAGGTGCACGAGTACAAGGGGCGCGGCTCGGCCCAGGGCATCGCCGCCGGCGTCCTCGCCGACGCCTGCGGCAAGTCCCTCAGCCTGTCCGGGACGTTGATGGGCGGCTACAGCTCGACGCTCTTCCACCTGCTCTACCGGTTCAGCCCGGAGCTCAGGACGGACTTCGGACGCTCCGACGAGCACCGCTGGATACAGCGGTACGGCTTCGAGGAGCACACCGTCGGCAAGCCCGACGACGACTCGGTGGAGGACGGGAGGTTCAGCAGGCGGCGCAAGTACCGCAAGGTGGTCAGGGAGAGGCCGGGCCTTGTGCCCAGCGCCCTCTTCCACATAATCGGCAACACCGTCTTCCTGCGCCTCGCGGACGTGGCCTCCGGGCTGCCCTCCTACGACGAGCAGGTGATTCTCTCCTCGATGGACTCGGAGGAGGACGCGACGGGCTACTCCCAGCGCAGCGCCTACAACACCGTGTACGAGGAGCTGCGGCTGAAGCTGGCTGAGGCTCTCAAGGCTGGCTCGAAGCGGCTGCTGGCGACCTACCTGCAAACCCTGTTGGCCTACCCGGACGGCTGCACCAGGGGGGAGACGGTCTTCGACCCCCGGAGCGGGGACGTGATCGTGCAGGTGCCGCCCCTCTCCGAGGAGCGGCTCTACCCGAAGGAGAAGGCCCTGGTGGACCTAGTGGCGGCGGAGCGGATGGAGGGCCGCAGGGTGCTGGTCTACGCCACCCACACCGGGACGCGGGACATCACCGAGCGGATGGACGACATGCTCACACGGCACGGGTTCCGCGTGGCCGTGATGAAGGCCGACGCCGTTGCCCCGGAACGGCGGGAGGCGTGGGTGGCGGACAGGGTGAAGCAGGGCATCGAAGTGATGATCTGCCACCCCAGGCTGGTGCAGACGGGGTTGGACTTGATCGACTTCCCAACGCTGATCTGGTACGAAACTGAGTTCTTCGTCTTCCAATCGACACAAGAAAGTACGGTTCTCGTGGGCAGTCGATTTGGATGCAACTGGGGTTGACTAGGTGGCAACCGGCTGTGGAAGATGCAGACCTCCCAGGGAGGCCCCCGTCATCGGAGCCCTCCGTCTTGCGACCTAACCTCCCACGCTGGCCAACTCTGCCTCCTGTTCCTACGTCTTCAGCCTGCCGCTGCCGGAACGGAGTTGGTGTCCCAGGAGGTAGTGAACCCTATCTTCCGCAGCCTGCTAAAGGGTGTACGTGCCAAAATCAATTGGCACGTTAACGGTCTTTGCAGCTCCGCCCTTCTCGGTGGCGACATCAAAGATAAACTTCCGGCTGGCAATCAATGCCGGAATCACCTGCGATTGCAAATCCAACGAAAAATTGGCGTACCCCAGTATGCCTGAAGTGACAAATTCGACTTGGTTAAAAATTGATAAAGCATCCGCCGGTTGTTCGTGGCGAGCGTTGCCCATAGCTCGTTCGTCTATATGCTCAAAAGCATCACGAATCGCCGTTAATGCCGACAGTATCGTGTCCACCTCGTCAGGTACGGTTGCCGCCACCGACCACTTGGCCGCGATACCCTTTATCATCCTGTCCGCTCGATTGAGTGCGATACACATTAGCTCCGCATTGCCCAGAGCCCGAAAAATCCGCGCCCTAGACTTGATGAAGAGCTCGTCAGGAGGGTTGTCAAACTCCCTTATCGTACTGACGCAAAGTGCGTGGGCCGAATCTAGTCTGCGCGCCGCAGCAAAGAGATAATTGAAGAAACTCTGGTCTGGCGACGGTCCAATCTGCAACCAAGTCCACACGGTATTTGCTATGACTGCGTACCCGTCCGAGTCCGGCGTGTTGCCCCGGTCAATATCCTGTATAGTCGCCTTCACGCTTCCCGGCGGAAATTGCAATCGCTCACCGGGTTGGAGAACTATGCCCTCGCCGGAGTCCAGTTCGCCATAGTTGAGTGTTCTAGCGAAGACCGTGCTACCATCTCGGCTAGTCGGTATCACACGGATCCCCACCAGCAGTTGACTATCTACATCCGCGTCCGACCCGAGATTGAAGCTCATATAGGTGATAGGCTTGAAGGTCATAATGGCCTCATGCATTGCTTCTGCTCTTATCATACCGCCCTGGCAAGTGTGCTTCTCCCAATGTCTTGGCGTCCCCTGAATTCGGCCTTGATGCTTCTTCGTCAAAGTCCAAACCCATTGCAATCATATCATGCAGTTGCGATAATCGAATAAGTCATCCCACTCGGGATGACTGTCTGGGACGTGAACCACGAAGGAGAGGTTGATGGCCAAGACAGCGAGGTTCGACGGCGGTGCCTTCTTCGCCGCTCTGGATGCCGAGAGGCAAGCCCGCCATTGCACCTGGAAGCAGGTGGCGGAGGAGTGCGGTATAAGCGCGTCCACCCTGAGCCGTATGTCGCAGGGCAAGCACCCTGATGTGAATGGTCTCGCGGCGTTGGCGGCGTGGTCGGGGCTGGACATGGACAGATTCGTCAGGAGCGCCGCAGCCAAGGAAGAACCGGAGCCTCTGGCCGTGATATCGTCCTGCCTCCACTCGGACCCGCGCCTGAACGAGGAGGCGGCCGTTGCCCTTGACCAGATGGTCAAGGCAGCTTACAGGAGCATGACGAGCCAGTGACGACCCTCAACATCAGCAGCTTCATTTGGGGCATCGCCGACGACGTGCTGCGGGATGTATACGTCCGGGGCAAGTACCGCGACGTCATCCTGCCCATGACCCGTCATTCGCCGCCTTGATGCCGTGCTGGAACCGACCAAGGACGCTGTGCTCCGCATGAAGGAGCAGTTGGACGCCGCCGGCATCACCAACCAAGACCAAGCCTTGCGCCAAGCCTCCGGCGAGGCCTTCTACAACACGTCTCCCTTCCGCCTCCGGGACCTGACCTTTCGTGGCCAGTCACAACGCTTGCGCGCCGACTTTGAGGCGTATCTAGACGGCTTCTCGCCCAACGTCCAGGAGGTGCTGGACAAATTCAAGTTCCGCAACCAGATTCCTACGTTGGTGGAGGCGGATGCGCTGGGCTTCCTAATAGCGAAATTCCTCGATAGCTCAATCAACCTCAGCCCCCGGCCGGTCTTGAACGGCGACGACTCAGTGCGTTTGGAGGGCCTAGACAATCACGGCATGGGCACAGTCTTCGAGGAGCTCATCCGGCGCTTCAACGAGGAGAACAACGAGGAAGCCGGGGAGCATTTCACACCGAGGGATGTGGTGCAGCTCATGGCGCGTCTAGTGTTTCTCCCTGTTGCCGATGAGGTCCGGTCCGGCACCTACCTTGTCTACGACGGCGCCTGCGGAACAGGCGGGATGCTGACCGTCGCGGAGGGAACGCTGACGCAGTTGGCTAGCGAGGAAGGCAAGGAAATGTCCGTTCACCTGTACGGCCAGGAAGTGAACCCAGAAACCTACGCCATCAGCAAGGCCGACTTGATCCTGAAGGGCGAGGGCGTCGAGGCCGACAACATGCAGTTCGGCTCCACCCTCTCCGCCGATGCCTTCCCCGCCCGCGAGTTCGACTTCATGCTCTCCAATCCGCCCTACGGCAAGAGCTGGAAGACCGACCTGGAGCGCATGGGCGGCAGGTCCGGCATCAAGGACCCGCGCTTCGTCGTAGAACACGGCGGCGATCCCGACTACTCCCTCATCACACGCTCCAGCGACGGCCAGTTGATGTTCCTCACCAACATGCTCAGCAAGATGAAGCGGGATACGCCGGTGGGCAGTCGCATTGCCGAAGTCCACAACGGGAGTTCCCTATTCACCGGCGACGCCGGACAGGGCGAGAGCAACATCCGTCGTTGGATCATCGAGAACGACTGGCTGGAGGCCATCGTCGCCCTGCCCCTGAACATGTTCTATAACACCGGCATCGCCACTTACATCTGGGTGCTCAGCAACCGCAAGGCGGCGCACCGCCGGGGCAATGTGCAGCTAATCGACGCCACCCAGTGGCATCGGCCGCTGCGCAAGAACCTTGGCAGCAAGAACTGCGAGCTCTCCGACGAGGACATCCAGCGCATCTGCGACGCCTTCCTCGCCTTCGAGGAGACCGAGCAGTCGAAGATATTCCCCAACGAGGCCTTCGGCTATTGGAAGGTCACTGTGGAACGGCCCCTGCGCGTCGAGGGCATCGACCTTGAACGTGCCTACACCGCCAAGGAAATCAAGGCGCTCAAGGACGATGGCAAGCGCTCCGAGGCTGCGCCGCCGGTCATCAAGAAGATTCACAAGGGAGTCGAGGCCGACCCGCTACGCGGTCTGTTCCCTGCCATCATCAAGGGCAATTCGGCAGTCGTTGAATACGAACCAGACACCGACCTGCGGGATACCGAGCAGGTGCCTCTCACAGAGGATGGCGGGATCGGAGCCTTCCTCCGCCGTGAGGTACTGCCCTTCTCCTCGGACACCTGGTACGCGCCCAATAGCGTGAAGGTCGGCTACGAGATCAGCTTCACCCGCCACTTCTACAAACCCCAGCCCCTGCGCCCGCTGGAGGAGATACGGGCAGACATACTAAGGTGGACCCCATTATTAAGACAGCACGAGGGCTAAATTAAGAGAGTCTCCCACCCCTGCGCTAGGTTTCACCAAGCCCGATGGCAGCCCTGCTTCTTCAGCTGCTGCTCCCCTTTCTTCCTGGCCATGTTGGTACACCTCTGCTGGGGTCCGGTAGCCCAAAGCCTGGTGAGGCCTCTGCCGGTTGTAGAACTCCAGGTAGGCATTGATCCCAGTTCGGGCCTCGGCGACGGTCTGGTAAGCTTTCAGATACACCTCCTCGTACTTGATGCTCCGCCACAGCCGCTCCACGAAGATGTTGTCCAGGTACCTACCCTTACCATCCATGCTGACCTGGACCCTCTGCTCCTGCAACGTCTGGGTAAAGGCCTCACTGGTGAACTGACTCCCCTGGTCGGTGTTGAATATCTCCGGTCGTCCCTTACCCAGGGCTTCCTCCAACGCCGCCACGCAGAAGCTGGTGTCCATGGTGTTGGAGAGCTTCCAGGCCAGCACGTGCCGGCTGTGCCAGTCCATGATGGCCACCAGGTACAGGAAGCCCTTCGGCATGGGGATGTAGGTGATGTCCGCGGCCCAGACCTGGTCGACCCGATTAACCTCCACTCCCTTCAGCAGATAGGGAAAGATCCGGTGTCCCGGCGCTGGTTTGCTGGTGTTGGGACGCCGGTAGATGGCTTCCAGACCCATCAACCGCATCAGCCTTCGAACCCTTTTTCGGCTCACCAGATAGCCCTGTTGCAGCAGCCAGGCCTTCATCTTCCTGGAGCCGTAGAAGGGGGTCTTCAAATACTGACGGTCCATCAGGGCCATCAACTCCAGGTCTTCTGCCCTGGTCGGTACCGACCGGTAGTACACCGAGGCCCGGCTGACGTCCAGCAGGATACATTGACGCACCAAAGACAGCTGCTGGTGGTCTCGGTCTATCATGGCTCGCCGTATGCTGCGACTCATAGACCGGACCTTTCCGACAAAAAATCGCGTTCCACCTTCAGCTGGCCGATGTGCCGGTAGAGGTGGTTAATCTGAGCTTCCTTGGCTTTCTCCTGGGATTTCTGATTGGTGGCAAATAGCTCCGGGGCTCCTTCCGCCAGGGCCCTTTTCCAGGCGTGAATCTGACTGGGATGGACCTCAAATCGGCTGGCCAGCTGGGCGATGGTCTCTTCCCCCGCAAGGGCGGCCAAGGCCACCTTGGCCTTGAACGCCGGACTGTGCTTATTCCTCGTCTGCTTCATGTCCTGCTCCTCCACGTCGGTTAGTTGCCGGTTATTTTAGGAGCTGGACTCTCTCTTAGCCAGTTGTCTAGTTTTTGGGTACCACCTCATACTGACCCTCGAGCGGGAGACGGAGGGGCTGTTGGCGGAGATTGTGGAGGGTAGCTAGAAATGTCGAAGACGGGTAAACGAAAGCAACCGATAACGCTCGCAACGATAGGGGGCATGCTCAAAAGTGCAGCGATCATAAACGAACATTTCAATACTAGGTTGGAGCAGGAAAGCACTGTGGACGGCACTATATTACGCACTCCCACTGGGAAGGAAAGGGAGGCATTGCGGCTATCCGACAGGGCTTCGGCCTTGGGCATCGACCTTACCGAGGGATATTCGGGGAACTACTCCATTGGAATGTACCAGTCGTGTCAAGTGCTCGTTGGCTTGGCCGCGGAGTTGGCACTCAAGTTCGCGTATGAGCAAGACAACCCAAGCATGGATCCTCCCGGTGGTCACGACTTATTCGTTTTGTATGGCAGACTATCCCAAGATAGAAAGGCCGATATTGAATCCGATTACTCAATACGAATCCTTCGGCGTCAGGATATGCAGTCCGTAAACTGGCAAACGGCAGAAAGTGTCTTCAAGGCGGTTCGTAACCACTTTGTAGACTGGCGATACATGTCCGAAGGGAGAGTCATACCATACTTCCAGCCTGTACTTTTGGTGGAAGCCGCATGCAGTGTGTGTAAGACCCTAGGTATGAACATAGGCTTTGAGGAGTAGCACTTGAAGCTACCAACAGCCCATCCTGCCTACAAGCCCTCCGGTGTCCTGTGGCTCGGTGCTGTGCCGGAGCATTGGGAGGTCCGGAAGCTGCGTAGCATCTTGGCAGAGACAACCGAACGCGTGATTCTGGCGATCATGATCGTTCTGGCAATCGCCGGCGTGATGGATTGGACGAAGTGACCACCCTCACCAAGGCCGGCTTCTAACGGGCAGCTCCTGAATAGCCTTCCGCCCTCGGCTGGCCGGCGGCACATCGATGCACGTTCATTCTCATATGGATGGATAGAGAAAAGAGGATATGGAAGGATTGAAGTACGACGTTGGCCTCTCGTTCGCTGGCGAACAGCGCGACTATGTACGCAGAGTCGCGGAGGATCTTCAGTATAGGGGCCTCCGTGTCTTCTACGACGAGAACGAGGAAGACCACTTGTGGGGGAAGAATCTCCTCGACTACCTCAGTGAGTTGTACCTGAAGAGGTGCCGCTATTGCATCATCTTCGCTTCCGCTGAGTACGCGGCCAAGATGTGGCCAAATCTCGAAAGGCAGAGTGCCCAGGCCAGGGACATCACTGCGGCTGGTGAGTATATCCTTCCTGTCAGATTCGACGACACGGAGATACCGGGCCTACTTCCCACGGTCTACTATCAAGACGCGCGAAAGAAGAGCCCAGAAAAGATCGCGGGACTGTTTGCCCAGAGGATTGGGCACGCAACGCCAGCCCGTATCGAGTTTGCGCTACTCAGCACCGGAGCCCAGTTTGACCCATTGACATTGAAGGTGCCCGGATATAACAAGATGTGGCCGCAAGAGCGAGCATCGCTCTTAACCACGGTGAAAGTCGTCTTTGACGCAGGAGAACGGCCCTGCGCAGAGTTGACAATCGTGGCGAGGGACTCCGGAGGGAACTCGGTGGGCGAGTATTCCGGGTGGTTCACGGACTCGGGGATTTTCGACGCCGTCGCCGACCTCCCTGAACCGCTAGGAAAGAAGCAAGCTTTCGTTGGTTCTCTGGTGATGGGAGACCGATTCTGCTTCGGCGAGGTTGGAACCTATTCGGTTTCATGGTACTTGAACCGCGCTCTTCAGTCGACAACCATGATGGAAGTCTACCTGCCGGAGGATGCATCGTAACCTCTCGTATCCCACCGCAGGCCACGAAAGCGGCGACCAGCAAGCTATCTCTCCCTTAACACTAACTGAGCGGGGTAGGGTTCTCCTCATACCTCCAACCACTGAGGTGGTACCCAAAAACTAGACAACTGGCTAAGAGAGAGTCCAGCTCCTAAAATAACCGGCAACTAACCGACGTGGAGGAGCAGGACATGAAGCAGACGAGGAATAAGCACAGTCCGGCGTTCAAGGCCAAGGTGGCCTTGGCCGCCCTTGCGGGGGAAGAGACCATCGCCCAGCTGGCCAGCCGATTTGAGGTCCATCCCAGTCAGATTCACGCCTGGAAAAGGGCCCTGGCGGAAGGAGCCCCGGAGCTATTTGCCACCAATCAGAAATCCCAGGAGAAAGCCAAGGAAGCTCAGATTAACCACCTCTACCGGCACATCGGCCAGCTGAAGGTGGAACGCGATTTTTTGTCGGAAAGGTCCGGTCTATGAGTCGCAGCATACGGCGAGCCATGATAGACCGAGACCACCAGCAGCTGTCTTTGGTGCGTCAATGTATCCTGCTGGACGTCAGCCGGGCCTCGGTGTACTACCGGTCGGTACCGACCAGGGCAGAAGACCTGGAGTTGATGGCCCTGATGGACCGTCAGTATTTGAAGACCCCCTTCTACGGCTCCAGGAAGATGAAGGCCTGGCTGCTGCAACAGGGCTATCTGGTGAGCCGAAAAAGGGTTCGAAGGCTGATGCGGTTGATGGGTCTGGAAGCCATCTACCGGCGTCCCAACACCAGCAAACCAGCGCCGGGACACCGGATCTTTCCCTATCTGCTGAAGGGAGTGGAGGTTAATCGGGTCGACCAGGTCTGGGCCGCGGACATCACCTACATCCCCATGCCGAAGGGCTTCCTGTACCTGGTGGCCATCATGGACTGGCACAGCCGGCACGTGCTGGCCTGGAAGCTCTCCAACACCATGGACACCAGCTTCTGCGTGGCGGCGTTGGAGGAAGCCCTGGGTAAGGGACGACCGGAGATATTCAACACCGACCAGGGGAGTCAGTTCACCAGTGAGGCCTTTACCCAGACGTTGCAGGAGCAGAGGGTCCAGGTCAGCATGGATGGTAAGGGTAGGTACCTGGACAACATCTTCGTGGAGCGGCTGTGGCGGAGCATCAAGTACGAGGAGGTGTATCTGAAAGCTTACCAGACCGTCGCCGAGGCCCGAACTGGGATCAATGCCTACCTGGAGTTCTACAACCGGCAGAGGCCTCACCAGGCTTTGGGCTACCGGACCCCAGCAGAGGTGTACCAACATGGCCAGGAAGAAAGGGGAGCAGCAGCTGAAGAAGCAGGGCTGCCATCGGGCTTGGTGAAACCTAGCGCAGGGGTGGGAGACTCTCTTAATTTAGCCCTCGTGCTGTCTTAATAATGGGGTCCACCTTAGAGGCCCAGTCAGGTGTTGGTCCACCCGCTTCATCAACCAATCGGCGACGCATGATCGAGAGACGCCGCGCAGTGCTTCGCACAAGCGTGCGGGCCTTCACTTCGCTAAGGCCCATGTTTGCCAACTCTTGGAGAGTCTCTTCCCGACCAAGCCTAGGCAATGTGACTCCAGCACCGCTCGGTTCCTCGTGCTCACCCAAAGGTGTCAGAACATGGTGACCCCTACCGACGGCTATCTGGGGAGACACATTTCCGCCTGAGAAGTTACGCACCAATACCAGGGGCGATGAATGCCCTTCGAGGCTCCTCCATGCGTCAGCATTCTCCACAACGACGACCCTAGCCAGGAGTGCCGGTCCCCATTGTCTCTCGTCGGCCTGGGCGCAGCCCGCTAGGAAGGCGATGGCCTCATCCTGTGTGTTGCCCTGCACGTAGTAGTGACTCGATTCGGCTCGAAACCACTGAGATATTCTCTCTGCCTGGTCTTGGCGGCCCGCAGTTACCAACTCAGCCGAGATGCGAGGGTTAGCAACTATTGACCAGTTTTCCCACCATTCATCCAGAGGCACGACTCCAGTAGCGGGAAGCTTGCCTATTAGACGAGCAAACCAGTGTGCGACCGCCGGGGCCTGTCCGAGCCACGCTACCAGATCGTCAGCGTCCAGCACTCGAACATTAGCCCACGGGCCTTCCTCTTGGCGCTCATTGACCCATGCCAGCTTCCCATCCCACTTCCTGGGCGTCACGAACACGAACTTGGAAATAGGAGTATCAACTCCTTTCGAATCTGTCGTCCGCTTGTTGTAGTCGTCGGTTGCCTTGCGCTTGGGGTCTCCCTCGCGACTGAACTCCCAAGCAGAAGCCCCGTCGGGAACCCATGCGTTCCCCTTCTCAACGACGAGCAAGCCGTCCCAGCCCGGCCGCGATACTGAACTGCCGCTTGGCATGTGGAGGAGCGACGGCATGGGGACAGTGGCCAGGATTAGCCGCCGCACAAGCTCCGGCAACTGATGGTCAGCGTCAGGATTGTCCGCCCAGCGCACGATCTCGGATGAGTCAAATGGGATCATGAGATCGATTATAGCAAGCTGCTGCACACCGTCCGTGACGTGGCGGATGGCGAGTACCGGATTCCCGGCGACGTGATAAGGCGCGTGTTCACCGGAATCGGCACACTGCGGAGCAACACACAAGACGAGTTGAGCAGGCTGACTGTGCGGGAGCGTGAGATCCTCACGCTGTTTGCACAGGGGCTGTCGTACGCTAAGATCGCTGAGCTTAGGGGCAACCAGTCGGTGACGATCCGAAACGCCATCTACGGCATCCAGAACAAGCTGGGGGTCGAGACCAAGCAGGAATTGGTGGTCTGGGCTGTGCGAAACGGCTTGCTGGACGAGTAGCGTCGGGGGCGATAGGTACATGACAGCACGGCTCATAGTCCCATCTTCATCTCGAAGATGGTTCTGTCTTCAGTAAACTTCTCGCCCACCAAACTGGACTCCTTATATCCGAACCTCCCACCGAAAAGTTCGCAATTCGGTACGTGTAGGCCCACCCGAAGAGGCTCGAACTCCCCGTAAGGATTGCTATTCCAAGGATCACAGAGCCCCAACCACATCTCGAAGACGGTACTGCCTACCGCCCACTCAGAACCCACGGCAGGCTCATCGTCCGGTTGCCTCTGGGTGGCGGTGTTGTTAGGCTGCGCTACGGTCCCGTCCCGAAGACTAAAGATGTCATTGCAAGGAATCTATACGTGAAAGTGTACTTGGAGCCATACGGAAAGTCCGCGCGGGAACGGCTGCAGGCGTTGGTGGCCGAGGCCAAGGCGGGCAACCCGTTCGCGCCGGTGACCGTCGTGCCGCCGAACACCTACGCGGGCATCGGCCTCCGCCGGGTCCTGGCCGGTGACGGCGGTCTCCTCAACGTAGGCTTTATGGCCCTGGCACGCCTGGCCGAACAGCTGGGTGCGCCGACGATGGCGTCGCAGCGACGGCGGCCGCTGTCCGCAGCGTCGGAGATGGCTGTCATCCGCACGGTGGCGATGGAGATGGTGGGGAAGGAACCGCTCGGCAGCGTGGCCGGGCACTCCTCGTTGCACCAATCGCTGCAGGAGGCGTTCAAAGAGCTGGTGCGCCTGACGGAGGGTGACCTCGACCTGCTCGCGGGAGAGGGTCCGCTGCGGCAGGCCACCGTCGAGTTGTACCGCCGATTCCGGGAGCGGACCACCGAGTACTACGGGCCCGAAGACGAGGCTTGGGCTGCGGCGGAAGCGGTGCGCTCGGGGCGAGGGCAGCCGGCGCTGCAGGACGTGGGCGCGCTGGTATTCTTCCTCCTGACACGGCCATCGCCGGGTGAGGCCGCGCTGCTGACGGCGCTGTCGGATGCTGCGCCGTGCAGCCTCGTGGTGGGGCGGACGGGCGAGGCCGACGTCGATGACACTGAGGGCGCGTGGTGGGAGCAGTTCGCTGAAGCGAAGGCTGACAGCTCGCGGCAGAGCTTGGCGGATTTGGACGCGAGACCGGAGTCCATCGTGTCGGCCCCGGACGCGCGCGAAGAAGTGCGGCAGGCGGTGCGCGACATGCTCCAACGGGCGGAAGCGGGCGTGCCCTTTCATCGCATGGCGGCACTTTACCGTCGGCAGGACCCATACGCCTTTCAGCTTCGGATGGAGCTGGGCTTTGCTGGTATACGGGTGGCGGGCCCGGACCCGTCGCCGCTGCGGGACTCCGTTCCGGGGCGGCTTCTTACGGGGATGCTGGACGTCATCAAGGAGGACTTCAGCCGTGCCGCCCTGATGCGGTGGCTGGCGGACGCGCCGGTGTGGAACGCCGCGAGCAACCGGTCAGCGTCCAGCGAGCTGCAGCGTTGGGAGGGCCTGTCGCGGCAAGCAGGCGTCGTACGCGGCTTGGAGCAGTGGAAGGAGCGGCTCCAGGGCCTGTCCTCGAGTATGGCACAGCGTCGCCAGGGGGCAGAGGAGCGAGGTGACCTGACGGAAGCCCAGGCGAGGGGCTATGACGAGGCAATCGCCTGTGCTGAGAGGTTGTTGGCGCTTGTAGAGCAATTGGCGCAGGTCAGCCCGCCCGCGGACGGCAGCCCCTGGAGCGCCTTTGCCAAGTGGGCCAGGAACGCTATAGACCGATACGGCCAGGGGAAGAACGACTGGCCGGCGCAACAGCAGAACGCGCTTGGGAGTGTGGAGACGACGCTGGAGGAACTTGGCAAGTTGGACTCGGTTGAGCCGGCGACGACGCTGACAGGGTTTCAGCAAGCGCTCAATCACGCGCTTTCAGGGTACATGGGCCGGAGCGGCGCCACTGGGACGGGCGTGTTTGTGGCAGGGCTTAGTGCCGCGACGGGCATGGAATTCGACACCGTTTGGCTCCTGGGGATGTCGGAGGGCGACTACCCGGACCGGAGCGGCGAGGATCCGCTGCTGCCGGAGTACGTGCGCGCTCAGGTGCTGAAGGGCGCCCTGCCTCTTCGACGGGAGGCCCAATTGCATGAGCGGCGCGACTATCTGGCCGCCCTCACAGGCGGGGAGCGGAGACGGCTCTCGTATTCACGGGTTGACCCTGTGACGCGGCGGTCGCAATACCCCTCGCCCTGGCTGCTTGAGGCCGCCTCGACCCTCGCCGATGAACGCGTCTCGTCGGAGCGGCTGCACACCTACGATGCTCCATGGCTGACGGTCATCGAATCGATGGAAGACGCGCTGCGGATGGCCGAGGATGGACGGGCCGCAGACGGCCACGAGTACGACGTGCTCGCCCTTGCGCGGTGGCAGAGGACGGACTCGCGCCTACGCTGGCACCCGCTGGCCTCGGACGGAGGCACTCTGGGCCGGGCGCTCGCGATGGAGCGGGCGCGAGCAACGAACCGGCTTACCGAGTGGGACGGCTACGTGGGCGGGATCGCGGGCAGCAGCAGGCGGCTCGGCGGATCGCTCTCGAGGGTCATGTCTCCTTCGCGGTTGGAATCGTGGGCCACGTGCCCGTACCGCCACTTCCTGGGCAGCGTGCTCAACCTGTCGGCATGGGAAACCCCTGAGGACGTGCTGAACATCTCCCCGCTGGAACGGGGCAGCCTGGTCCACGCCATCCTGGAGCGCTTCATCAAGGAGGCGATGGACGCAGGGGCCCCTTCGCCTCACGAAGTCTGGACGCCCCAGCAGCGGGAACGGCTCCGGGAGATCGCCCAAGAGGCGTTCCGAGAGGCGGAGCAAAGGGGCGTGACAGGGCACCGCGTGCTGTGGGAGGTGGCGCAGGAGGACATCCTTCAGGACCTGGGGCGGTTCCTGGATGACGACGAACAGTACCGGGCAGACGAGGGGATGCAACCCCGCTACGCCGAGTACGCTTTTGGCTTCGACGGGCCGCCGGTGGCAATGGCGCTGCCGGACGGCGGCGAGGTCCGATTCCGGGGTTTCATCGACCGGGTGGACGTGGCACAGGACGGCCTTCGAGCTGTGGTAATGGACTACAAGACAGGCTCCTCCCGGCAATACGACAAGATGAAGGACGATCCCCTGATGGCGGGGAAGCGGCTGCAACTGCCCGTGTATGCGCTTGCGGTGCGGGAGACGCTGCTGCCGGATGCCGCCCTGCGTGCAGAGTACTTGTTCATCTCCGCCAACGGCGGATACACCCGCGTTCCCGTGACCCTCGACATCATTGAGGCGCAGTTCAGGGATACGGTACAAGCCATCGCGGAAGGGGTACGGGGCGGTGTCTTCCCCGCGAACCCCGGTTCGCCCGGCTTCGGCGGGCCCGAAAACTGCCGCTACTGCGACTTCCAGCGCATCTGCCCCACCAACAAGCTGGCGTTGTGGGCGCGCAAGGGCGACTCGCTACAGGCCGCTGCCTACAGAATGCTCAGCGGCGGCGCCCTCGACGCCGATGCGGAAGAGGACGCGGGATGACGCTGCATGACCAGACAGCGGACCAGCAGCACCGCGACCGAATCCAGCAGAGCCTGGACGAGAACCTCTTTGTCGAGGCTGGAGCAGGGACGGGGAAGACCACCGCGCTGGTAGGCCGCATAGTGACTTTGATTGCCTCGGGCGCTGCGGAGATGGCGGGACTGGCCGCGATCACCTTCACCGAGGCCGCCGCCGCTGAACTGCGGGACCGGGTGCGCCGTGACCTCGAGAGCGCGGCAGAGGACGATAGCCGCGATGAGGGCTCACGCGACTGGTGCCGGCGGGCGGTATCGGGGATGGACGCCGCGTCGATCCAGACGCTGCATAGCTTCGCGCAGTCGCTGTTGCGCGAGCTGCCGCTGGAGGCGGGTCTGCCGCCAGGCTTTGAGATGCTTGACCCAATCGAAGCGGACTTGTGCTTCCAACAAGCCTGGGACCAGTGGCTGGATGAATCGCTGGAGTCGGAGGAGCTTGGCCCCAAGCTGGCACGGGCGCTGCACCTGGGACTGAATCTGGACCAGCTGCGCCGGGTTGCCTCGGCGCTCAACGGCGACTATGACCTGGTGGCCGACGCGTCCATTGCAAAGGCGCCCGAGCCCACGCTGACCATCGGGAACAGGCTGGCGGAGTCTGTCACGGAGATCGAGCGGCTGCGACTGTTTTCAAAGATTGGCGGCGGTGACCAGTTGTTTGACCACGCAGCAGAGGTCGTGGCCTTGGCGCAAAGGCTGCCCGCTGCGGGTGGCGGCGACCGCGCCTACGAGCGAGCCCTCGTCCGGCTGCTGGGTTGGAAGCCGCTCTCAACTAGGAGGGGCAGACAGAATGAGTGGGACAAGGACGATGTGACGGGGGTCAATGCCTGCAAGTTGCTGAAGGAAACGCTCCAAGCCATTGAGGATGTGCGGGCGGAGGAGATCGCCGCGCTGCGCACCGCCGCCTTCGCGCCTGCCTTGGAAGCGGTACGCAAGTTCGTAGTCGACCAGTCGGCACGGCGCAAGGAGGAAGGGCACGCGGAGTTCCATGACCTTCTTGTCTGGGCCCGGGACATGCTACGTGACAACCCCGACGCGCGCCGCCGGTTTCAGCGCCGCTTCCATCACCTGCTGGTGGACGAGTTCCAGGACACGGACCCCATTCAGGCGGAGATCGCCTTCTTCCTGGCCGGCGACCCGGATGACCGCGCAGGGAGCATGTCGAAGGACTGGGAGGCCATTGTGCCGACGCCCGGCAAGCTCTTCATGGTGGGCGACCCAAAGCAGTCCATCTATCGCTTCCGGCGTGCGGACATCGTGACCATGGCGCACGTGCGCCATCACCTGGTGCACGAGAGCACGCCGTTGCAGCAGAACTTCCGGTCGCAGCAGAGCATCATCTCCTGGGTGAACCACGTTTTTGGCCGGTGGATGCGGAACGAGGACGGCAGCGAGTTGCAGGCCGAGTACCGGGACCTCGTCGCCACACACGGCGTGTCGAAGGAGGGGGAGGATGCGCCGCCGCCCGCGGTCTACTACGTAGGCGAGAGCGTCAGCGGGAAATCGGACTTCGCCCGTCGGCTGGAAGGGCAGGCGGTGGCTGCCTTGGCCCGGCGAGTCAAGGAAGAGCGGTGGCAGGTCCGTAACGAGGAACCCGGAGTATTGCGGGACGCCACCTACCGGGACATCTGCCTGCTGCTGCCAAGTCGCACGAACCTGGAGGCGCTGGAGCAGGCGCTGGAGGCCGCGGACGTGCCGTATCGCATCGAGAGCGAGTCGATCGTGCTGGGCACGGAAGACGTTAGGCAGCTGCTGAACTGCCTTCGCGCTATCGACAGCCCGGGCGATCAGGTGGCGCTCGTGGCAGCGCTCCGCTCAACAGCCTTCTCCTGCAGCGATGTTGAGCTGCTGCAGTTCGTCGACGACGGGGGGCGGTTCGACTACCTGCACCCCGGCAGCGCCACGGGCCCGGTGTCCGAAGCCCTGGCCGTGCTGCGCGAATCCAACAAGAAGTGTGGGCTGAAGCCTCCAGACGAGCTGATCGAGGAGTTCATCCGGGAGCGACATCTGGTGGAGCTCTCCTTTGACCGCCGTCGGCCCCGGGAGCGATGGCGTCGGCTGCGCTTCGTGGTGGAGCAGGCGCGGGCGTACCAACGGGCTGGCGGCAGTTCACTGCGCGGCTTCCTCGACTGGATTGAGCGGCAGGTTGTGGAGCGGGCGCGAGCCGTGGAGTCGCCGGCGCCGGAGTCGGACGAGGACTGCGTGCGCATCATGACGGTTCACGCGGCCAAGGGCTTGGAGTTCCCGGTGGTAGTGCTGACGGGATTCGGGAGCACACCCAATCGCAATACCGACAACGTGATCGTGGACCGGACCTCTGGCCAGGTTGAGATCAAACTCTCCCTGCCTGGTGGCATACACGTCCCTACGCCGGGGTTTGAGGCCGCAAAGGTCAGAGAATCAGCGGCGGCGGAAGCGGAGGACGTGCGGCTGGCCTACGTGGCATGCACGCGCGCTAAGGACCACCTTCTTGTGAGCCTATTCCGCCCCGAGGCAAAGAAGGACACAACGCGCGCCGCCAAGCTGGAGGAGTTTTGCGCGGATCGCTTGGACTTGTTCCAGAAGCTCGACTGGGAGTCGTTGGTGGAAACAGCGGCCGGCTACACACCGCAGGCGGAGGAGGATAGGGCTGCGTCTGGTGGCGATTTTGCCACCCTGCGGGCGCAGTGGGAGGCGCAGCGTGAATCGACCATCGAGAAGGCGTCGCAGCCTCAAGCACAGGCGGTCACGGCCATCGCACAGCGCGTGAAGGGGCAGCCGCCGAGTGTGCCCGCCGAAGGAGATCTGACGTCGGAGAAGGAGGAGGCGGGCGAAGGCGAAATCCCGTATCGGCGAGGGCGCGGCGGGACGAACCTTGGGCGCGCGGTCCACGCCGTACTGCAGAGCATCGACCTGCTGACCGGCGAGGGGCTGGAGGACATCTGCCGTGCCCAAGCGGAGGCGGAGGGCATCGGCGAAGCAGCGGAGGATGTACTTGAGCTGTCGCGCAACGCGTTGGCAACAGAAACCGTGAAGGGCCTGGTCGACAGCGTTAAGCAAGGCTCGGCCAACTACTACCGGGAGGTCTTTGTCAGTACGAAGCTCGGTGACAGACTGGTGGAGGGATTCATTGACCTGCTCATCGATGCGCCGGACGGGATAACCATAATCGACTACAAGACGGACCGACTCACTACCAAGCAGGTCCAGGAGCTGGGGGCGGAGTATGAGGTGCAGCTGGGCCTCTATGCCTGGGCGGTTGGGGAAACAACGGGGAAACCGGTGCGGGAAGCGACGCTTCTCTTCCTACGCCCACAGGAGGAACGTCGGTTCCCGGATCCGCAGGCGCTCATCTTGAAGGCGTTGGATGCGGCGAAGGTCTAGTCGGTGGCGCTAGCCTGCCGAAAAGCAGAGGGGGCCGCAAGAGGACCCCTCTGCTGCACCTGCGTTTCTGCGACTAGCTGAGCTGGCGCAAGAGGACCATTTGGCCGCCCTCAACCAATTCACGGTTGGCTTCCTGGCCATCCCGTCGGTGAACAAGCAGCTGATCATCCAGCTGGCCCGATGCGAGTACGTAGACCGGCGGGAGAACGTCATCGCCATAGGCAACAGCGGGACCGGCAAGACCCATGTCGCGCTCGGCCTGGGACTCGCAGCCTGCCAGAGGGGGCTGTCGGTCGGCTTCACCACGGCCGCCTCGCTGGTCCACGAGCTGATCGAAGCCAGGGATGAGCGACGACTGCTCAACCTCCAGAAGAAATTGGCCCGCCTCAAGCTGCTCATCATCGACGAGCTTGGCTTCGTCCCATTCTCCAAGACCGGGGCCAAGCTACTGTTCAAAGTCTTCAGCCAGCGTTACGAGAGAGGATCGGTCCTGGTCACCACCAACCTGCCCTTCGACGAGTGGACCGAGGTCTTCGGCTCGGAGAGGCTGACCGGCGCCCTGCTGGACCGCCTCACTCACCGCGTCCACATCCTGGAGATGAACGGCGAAAGCTACCGCCTCAAGCAGAGCAGGCAAGCCACCGCCATGCACTCCGCCGGCGATCCTCCTGACCCGTAGACCCCGGCCGCACTCACTCCAGCCAACGGCTCCTGCTGACACCCGCCGCAGGGTGACATTCATTCTGAACGCCGACGCCCGGGTGATACACTTTTGCTCCGCCCCGTGTCCTAATATCCCTCCGCCCTTGACAGTAGGCTCTCCTTGGGGTGGTTGCCCATCCCAAGGAGAGCCTGGCATCCCTCGGCGTCATCGAGGCCGACAGCGCCACATTGAACGGCGACGGCAGAATTCGCAAGCCTCCGGCATCGCCACGCAGGAAACCCACGCCGCGACAGAGGGTTCGGTGGAAGGCCGTGCAGCAGGCTAAGCTTCGGGGCCTCTCCATTCGGGCAATCGCCAGGGAGTTGGGCATCCACAGGAACACGGTCCGCAAGTACGCCGAAGTCAAGAGCCCGCCCATGGTGCGCACTAGGGTCAAGCCCCGCGTATCACAGTCCGATGATATGACAGTGGCCTAGATGGACATTTTCCCTAACCACTTAGGCGGACACAATCGCTGAACATCGACACAGGTCAGTCAAAAGTGACACAATCTGACCAATGTGACGGGCCAGGTGTCAGGCGCCAGACTGACCGATGTCCAACACTTGGGCTCCCACGTCCGCAAACATGTCCACGATAGTGCGGTGGCAGGTGAAGACAAGCACTTGGTTGGTCTCGGACAGCTTGGCGAACGAACTGGCGGCCAGACTGGCCCGCTCCGGATCGAAGTTCACAAGCGCCTCGTCCACGACGACCGGCAGCCGCTCTGCGTGCTCACCGAACTCAAGTATCAACCCAAAACGCAGCGCGAGGTAAAGCTGCTCCCGCGTGCCCCTGCTCAGCTCGGCTGGCCGCCTGTCTCGCCCGGAGGCATCCGTCACTGTTATCGTCTGTTCGCCGACTGGGGCATAGAGACGTGTGTACCGTTGCCCGGTCACATTAGAGAAGAACTCCTCGGCGTGCCGGATGACACTGGGCTGCCTCTCCTGCTCAAACTTTCTCTGGGTCCTCTCCAGAATCACCCCGGCGATAGTTAGCCGCGACCACTCCCATGTGTCCTCCTGCAACTGCTCCATCAATATGTTCCGGCGTATGCGGAGCTCGGACGACTCCTCCTCGGCAGCCAGCCGGTCGATCTCGGTTGCGTTTCCTCCATGCTCTTGGTTCAAATCGTCACGGCGGGAATTCAGGGCGTCTATCCGTTCGGAGAGGACCCTAGACTCGTCGCGAAGCAGGTCCGGGTCTGACGCGGCCAGCGAGTCCCTGAAGGCCACCAGTCGGTCATCCGGGCCGCTCAGCCGGCTGAGGCTGCCCAGGCGTTCGTCCCTCTGCGCCTCCAGTTCCTGACGCTGCGCGTACTGTGTCGCCTTGCGACGGAACTCCTCGGCGTCCCCGGCACCGGCCGTCGCGACAAGGGCAGCGAGGTCCTCTCCTGCCGACTGCAGACGTCGCTCCATCTGCTCAAGGCGCTGCCGCAGCTGCTCCCTCTGCCGACGGGCCTGATCACGCTCTGAGACCTGCCCCCGGACCTCCTCGAGCCTGCCAATGAGGGTGTCAGCCGCCGTGGCGAGCTGAAGCGGGTCGGCGGTATCAAGTGTGACGCCGTGGTTCCGTGCCAGGGGAGCCACGTGCTCCCTGAATTGTTCTATGTCGACCTCGATGGAGGATACACGCTGACGCATCCGGCGGGTCTCGGTCCTGTGGGCGCGGGCGGTATCAGCGCGAGCCAGAAACTCCAGAAGCGCGTCTGGAGTGAAGCTCTCGTCCAGCCCGCGCTCACGAAGCCATCTGCGCCATTCTGACTCGCAGTCCTCCTGCTCACGAGACGCGCTTCGGTGCTCGTCGGAAGCGGTGGAAACGGTCTGCTCCTGCTGTTGTAGTCTGGCAAGCACGTTGTCCCGCTGGACCACTAGCTCTCGAACCGCATCGAAGCTCTCTATGAGCGTGTCCGCCACTGCCATGACGCGCTGGTGGCCGGCATCGTCGAGTGGGATACTGTACTTTTGAGCCAGCGGCTGTACGAGCTGTCCGTACTCGTGTATGTCCACTTCGATCGCAGACATGCGCTGCCGCATCCTGCGCACACTCTCTAGGACAGCCCTGATCGTCTCGATGCGTCCGGTGAACTCCACCACGCCCTCTGGAGTCAGACGAAGGTCCAGCCCGTGTCGCTCGAGCCACCGGCACCACTCATCCCTAGCGGCGGTCTCCGATTCGACCGCAGACCGCGCCTGCCCATCCGCCTGCTCGACCCGCCGCAGATGTGCTTCGAACGCGAGTCGCGCCTCCTCCACCCACCTGGACGACTCCTTCCACGCGGACAGGCCACTTGAAGCGGCCTCAATTTCCGATTCCACATTGTCCAGGACATCTGCCGTAGGTAAGTCGTCCAGCCCGAGCGGCTGCGCGGCCTCCACCAGAAGACCCCTGGCTCTTCCCAGCGCAATCTCGGCCTCACTCGATCCCCGAGCAACAGCGCCTAACAGCGGACTTTCGGCTGTCACTGAGCCTTCGCGCCTGCGCACCAGCAGGTATACTGCAACGCCCAGCAGAACCATTCCCGCGACAGCACCGAGCAGAAGCGACTCCTGGCCAAGATAGACACCGGCCAGCACCAGCCCGATCCCCGCGACTCCTAGGAGCATGGGGAGCAGAACTGAGGAACGCCCTGACACCGTGTCCGCCGATTCGGTACTGCCTGTCAGTGACGCGAGTTGTCCCCGCAAGTTCTCCATGTTGAGACCGGCGCGCTCGTGGTCGTTGAGCCGGCTGCGGGCCGTGCGCAGGGCGCTCCTCCGTAGATCGATCTCAAGACCAGCCTGGGCGGGCTGTTCAGCCGGCACCCGGGCCTGCGTCTGCTCGACAGCGGCCCGGCGCTCCACCAGCTCGGAGCGCTCCCTCTCCAGTTGCTCTTCTGAGCTCCGCACCCTCGCGGACTGGTCGGTAAGTCCCTGCCTGAAACCATCGACCTCCTGCCGAAACACCATGGATGTGTCGAAGCCGTCCAGCTGGGTCTCGTCCCAGCTCTGGCCCAAGTCCCGAAGCCGCCTAGCCAGATCGGCCTCTTGGGCGCCCAGCTCAGCGCGACGCTCGGGCAGGTCGCGCACAGAGTCGTCGAAGCTGCCGCGACCGCGACGGACCCGCTCCACGGCCTCCCGGTCCTCCAGCAGGTCCTCCAGCTGTCCGCTTGCGGGGCGTAGGCCAATTGAGCCGGCCGAGGCAGAGTCGACCTGCAGTCTACCCTGGGCCAGCTGTTCCTCGGTCTTCAGCTTCTCCAGCAGTCCGGTGGTCTGCTCGAGCCTGACGACAGCGGCATCAGACTTGGTTGAGGACTCGTTCAGCTCCTCTCTCCAGGCCACCACCTGCTGGCGTGCCGCAAGGGACGTGTCCAGACCATCAAGGCTCGTCTCGTCCCAGCCGCTGCCCAGCTCACGGAGGCCCTCCGACAGAACGTCCTCCATCTCCCGAAGCTCGTCCTGCCGCTCCGGAAGGTCGTGTACCGAGCCGTCGAAGCTGCCCCGCGCACGGCGGATGGCCTCGATTCGCTCCGAGTCGTCCAGCAGTTTCTCCCCAGAAATGGCGGCCTCCGCTGCTTCGGAGATCCGGCGCAGTTCTCGGTCCGCTTCGTCCCGGTCCTCAGTGGCTTGGCGAACACGCTCCTCGATGGCTTCCAGACGTTCGATCGGACTCTCGGGAAACTGCTCGATCTCGGGAAGCTCTCGCAGCTGCGTCTCCAGACCCTCCAGCAGCACCCAGTCGTCCCAGCCCTCGAGCAGCTTCCCTACCTCCGATAGGCGGACGTTCAGCTTCGAGATCTCTTCGCCCACCCCTCCCAATTCCTGCAGAATAACCTCCTGCCTGGCGGTGAGACGACGGTACTCATCGGCGTTGCCCTGGATCACGCGCAGACTCCCGTCGATGTCGCTCAACTCATCCAGCAGGCCCGGAATCTTCTGCGCGCTCCCACGCGGCCGAAAGAGCCCGTTCCGGCGGTCGGCCAGACTCCTGCTGAACTCCGGCAGTCCCGACGCACCCATGCCAACGCTATACAGCCTGCCGGAGACCTCCGAGTTGCTCATCAGCCCCTCGCTCTGTATCTCGTCTAGGCTGAAGGCAAACACGTTGCTGAACAGGTTGAGCGTGGCGTGGCCGATCAGTCGCTCCAGCGCCGCCGGCTCTCCAGACTCGGTGCGAAGCACCGGGCGGCCGCCGCGGGGTCCTGCAAAGCGCTCCAGCGTGTAGCTTTCCCCATCGTCGTCGCTCAGGGTGATGCGACCACCGTGCCGGCCTCCGGCCAGCGGCGTGTAGTGGTCGTCGCGTCCCCGCAACGGGAACCCGAACAGTATCGTCCGGATGAACGCCAGAAGTGTGCTCTTGCCCGCCTCGTTCGGCCCGTGCAGCACGAAAACGTTGCTGTCCAGAGGACCCACGACATGATCTCGGAAGTGGCCGAAACCATCGACGTGGAGCTCGTTCAGTCTCATAAGCCGTCACCTTCATCCGACAGTTCAGCGAGGCACTCCTCCTCGGCGACCGCAAGAATCTTCTTCAGATCTTCGTCCCCGGGCAGGAGATCCCGCAGATAACGTCGCGCTCGTTGCGTTTCGTACAGGTCCCGAAGAGGCTGCCTAAGTTCGTCAAGCGCCTCCGCGCTCTGTGCCAGCTCATCGACCAGCCGGGCGAGATCTCCGGCGAAGTCCTCGCGCTGGACAACCTTCTCGCGGTCGATGGAAGACCTGGTCTCAAGCTGGATCCGCTCGCACCACAGCCACGGGTTACCGACAGCGTACTCGCCGTTCAGCTGCTCCAGCACGTCTTCGACCGTGCCCTGGCGGCGCAGCCACCGGTCCATGGGACCCCGTCCGCTCAGCGCCAACCGCAGTACAACCGGGCGTCCCCCTGCCCCTTCCAGCGCTGACCCCGCAGCATCGGATATGGCATTTAGCACACGCTGCTCGTCCCCAAGACCGCCAATGTTCAGGTCCCGGCGCTCCCATCGCACCACGTCGACCGCGCGGAACTCCATCTCGACGCCTCCCGACTCGTCCACCTCCACCAAGTACACGCCGCGCTCGCCGGGCTCGTTGGGGTTCCGACCCTGAGGGTTTCCCGGGTAGACGATCGCTGGGTTCTGGTCGCGAAGCACGGAGCGCGTGTGCACGTGCCCCAGCGCCCAGTAATCGATACTCGTTTCCTCTAGATCAGAAACGCTGCACGGCGCGTAGGAGTCGTGTTCGGAATTGCCGCCGACGTTGGCGTGAAGCAGTCCAATCTTGAATCCCCGGTTGGGCAAGTCCCGGAAACGCGGGGACAGGTTCTCCCGGACTTCGCGTTGGGGGTAGCTTATCCCGTATACCGTCGCACGCCCGGGGTCTTCGGGGAATACCGGCTCTCCGGTGACCTCCGACCCGAAGCGCACGCAACCGTCTGGCAGGTCCAGCCTGGCCTCCCAGCCGTCAAGCGGGTCGTGGTTGCCGTGGCAAATGAACGAACGTATTCCAGCCTCATCCAGACGTCTCAGCCCGTCGACGAACTTCAGCTGAGCCCGCAGGCTGCGGTCTCGGCCGTCGTACACGTCGCCTGCCACCAGAAGAGCATCCACCCGCTCCTCGATGCACAAGTCCACGATGCTCTCGTAGACGTCGAACGTCGCCCTGCGCAGTTTGCTACTGACCTCGTCCGGCGCTATGGCTCTCAACCCGCTGAAAGGGCTGTCGAGGTGCAGGTCCGCAGCATGTACGAATCGAAGTTTAGACATGATCCTCCTGAGTATATCCATGCATTGCACACAGGCACAACGTGATCGATACCGGGAGACTGCAGCTGTTGCGCTTGGGCTGGTGTGGTGAAGGACTTGCTGTTGAGGGTGGCCGGGGAAGACAGTATGGGCAGAGGGTATAAGCTTCTGAAGGCGCGTAGGTTACTAGATGGAGTTGGGCGAGACGTATGAACGCGAGGAGCTCTTGTAGTGTCAAGGGCGTAGGAATTTCGCCCGCCAACCCCGTACCCTAAGAGCCCGCGTGGAGACGTTGTGAATACGGACCACCGTGCTAGGCATGGGAGATACGTTTCTCTTTTGTGGCACTGCTTGTGGTACGGTTCGATTATCAGGCGTTTCTCCATCGCCAATACGACTCCCTCCCAGCCCCATCTGAGAGGGATTGAACCGGTAGGGCGGTCGGCAGTTCTGTTCTTCGGTCCACCCAAGATGGGAGGTCTGTGGCTTCCCCAGCCTGTTGCCACCTATTCAACCCCAGTGGCATCCAAGTCGACTGCCCTTGAGAAACGTACTCTTTTGTGTAAATTGGAAGACAGCGAACTCAGACTGTCATTAGGCCATTCGACCAAGATCAGCCGCCCACGAGTACCGCAGTTTTCCGTTGCTCTTGTGTCTGACGGATGAAGGTTCTTGAGTTGTCCGGTTTGGCGGGCCTTCGAGTTGTTTAGTTTAAAGGGCCTCCATCAACCTGCGAGCCTCATCCGCACGATCTAAGAGGAAGGGCCGGATGGCGGCCCGGCGTTCGGCAAGCTCCTCCTAGGTGCGGCCGTAGTTCTCTAGGGCCGCCGCGCGTCGCCAGTCGTCGGGCACGCTTGCGCCCACATCGTTAAAGACGTTTCTGAGGGCCGCGTGGGCGACGTATGCGAACCGCACCTGGGTTGGGTCGCCGCGCCAACCTACGTCGCGCAGCCCGGCTAGTAGACCGACATCCTAGCAATGAAGGGTAACGAGAATACTGCGCGACGCTCCCATCCTAACCTTCCCCCTTTTTGGGGAAAGGACTCACTGTTGCCGTGAGGTCTCGCCAATCCAGGCTAACCCTCATTTCAAAGATTTCGTACCACTAGGTAGCTCGCGAAGAGTGCCTCGTCTAGAGCTGGGAGGTCGGCCGGCTCGACGTCGTAGAACGCACTGGCAACCGACAGTGTTTGCCCGACTTCCTCGCCGACCGCGTAGTGGCCGGCGCATTCCCAGTCGATCGCCACCGTCTCTTCAGCCCCGGATAGGAGGTTCCGTCGGATGGCATCCCCGTGGCAGAACGTCTGAGGCAGTCGCTCCAGCGCGTCGCAGAAGGCGTCGCGCCCCTCCCAGAGGCGAAGGATGGCGACCACCACTTGCGGCGACCACCACTTGCGGCGGCCACCATCGACGTACCTCCGGGTTGTCAGGTGCCGTTGCAATCTGCGCGACGAGCGAGTGGTGGCGGTCCAATAACGTGCGAAGCCGCCGCCCGCTGAGCCAGGGTGTGCGGGGAAGCGACCTCCCGGCGAGGTAGGCACCGTTGAATCGTCCCAAGTGTCGCGCCGCGAGCGCCCAGCGCGCGAGTGGCCACGCCCGCTCCCTGTCCTCCCGGACGCGCTCCAGCCAGATCCAGACGACGCTGTCCATCGGCTCGTCGCACCCGTAGCAGCGCGGCGCGCGCAGACCAGCGGGCAAATCGTCTAGCAGGCGGGAACTGTAGAGCAGCATCTCACGTTTCCAGTACCCGATGTGGGTCGGGTCGTCTGGGCCGGCCGCAGGCCCAAGCACTTTGAGGACCAAGCTCCATGGGCGCTCAGCCACGCCGACGCGTGCCATACCTCGGATATCTCATACCGACCTTGCCACGTCGAGCGCGCCAAAAGGGACCTTCAGGGGCACCGCCTCCCATTCCCCTAGCACCGCACGCGGTTCCCCGAGCGCCTTTGGGACCAACTCCTGCAACCGCCCTGACGCCATCCCGACGAGAGGGCCCCATATGTCCAGCATGATCAATGCTCTCCGCGCATGGGCTTCCCGGTCCCCTCGTCATTGGCCCCCAGTCCCACCTTGACCTCAGCTAGGTATGTTATCAGAGGGCGGGCCTGTGACTACCTCAGGGCATAGATTCGTTGCGCTAGGGCCAGTGGGCAACCGTGAAGGATCTCGAATCGGTCTAGGGATGGTCTGAATAAGTCCGTGGACTGCAGCTCCACACATAGGAAATTAAGCCGTGCTGATGGGTTATTCAGAGTATCCCTAGCTTGTTGATCCACCGGAGGATCTATCTCCTAGGCTCTCCAGAAGTGGACTTGAACCACGCATATCGTGCCATCTCATAGGGTCGGTGATCGGATAGTTGACCTGTGACTTGCCTGTAATGATTGGTCGTCCTAGCGCATCTCCCGGTAGCGCGCGCCGATCCGCATGGGGCCTTCGGTCAGCCTCTTGACGCGCGTGATCTCCGGCCCCGACTCTCCGGCAGACTCTTGTTGGGCATGCTATTGTCTATCAACCCGACCTGGCTTGAATGGACCCAAACCGACCGCCCACGAGTACTTAACCCGAATCCACCGAAGGACACCGATGGACGGCGTGAGGAAAGCGGAAGGGGGGTGAGGGAGCTACAGGGGAAATAGCCTGGGTTCCATTTGGGGTAGGGAGGTCGGCGGACGGTCTTCATCGCCGCACAGGGGCCCCTATGGCCGTCTGCGGGAGCTGCGATGCGCGGGATGGCGAGAGAATACGCAGCAGGGAACTCTCTCGGACCGGGCTGGCACGAGTCTGCGGGGATCTTCGGTTGTCCGGTGGGTGGGTCGGTCGCCGACGGTGCCGTCAGGCCGGGAGTGGAATGGCTCGCAGCCGGGCCAAGGCGCGGCTGAACTTCTCAGCCCAAGGCCAGCGATCCGGAAGATGCAGGGTCAACCGGCGTGCCGAGCGGGTGAGCCGTCCGGCCAGGGAGAAGAACCGCCGCCGGAGGGTTTTGGTGGTGGCTATCCGCTCTCCCAGACCGATCCGCGCCGTCCAGCGGGCCAGGTTGTGGGCCATCGTCTGGACGGCCAGCCAGGCGCCGTTGGCGGCGAAGCGGCCCGAGGGGAGATGGTTCAGCCCGACGCCGTACTTGAGGTCGCGTATGGTATTCTCGATCTCGGCGTGGCGGCGATGGTCAGCCTCCAGTTCGAGCAACTCCCCGTCTCGGTCGGTGATGAAGCCATGATAGCTGTATTTGGCGAAGAGGGCCAGTTGGGAACCGGGCGTCGGCTTCACCCGCCGGACGATGAGCCGTACCGGCGCGGCGTCCGCCTCGGCCTGGAAGGGGGTGCAGGTGGTCTCGGCCACATCGGCGGCACCGTCCATCCAGTAAGGAATCGGCGTCCAGGCATCTTCGGGTATCGCCTCGATGAGATTGTGCAGGCTTTTGTGCTGGCGGATGGTGATGGAGAAGCGGACATCCATCTTGCGGCAGACGGATACCACGCCATGAGTGTAGAACCCGCTGTCGGCCCGTAGCGTGAGTCGTCCGTTGGCCCCGGCGTAGCGCACCCGTCCCACCGTCTCCCGCAGGAAGTGGGCGGCGCCGCGGGCGGTGTTGGCCCGGCCCTCGCGCAGCCGGGACATCAGCACGTCTCCGGTGCCGGCGGCGATGGCCAGCAGCGGGTGGTAGCCCCGCTTGCCGGTATAGCCGTGGTGGCGGGCGCCCTCCTTGGCCAGTCCGTAGGTCTCGCAGATGGTGGAGTCCAGGTCAATGGTCAGGGGCCCGTCGCCGGGTCCCGCCCCGGCCTGCCAAGCCCGGGCCAGCAACTCGCGGCTCACCCGGTCGAGTTGACGGACGTGGCCCCACCGGAAGCTGCGCAGGAAGGTGCCCAGGGTGGATGGCGCCTTGACCGTGCCGCCCAGGGTGCAGGCCGTCCCCCCGGTGCGCAACACATCGGCGTCGTCAATGCAGTCGCCCCCAGCCAGCGCAGACGCCACCAGCGTCATCATCTTGTCGCTCGTGTTCGCCCGCCCCGGGGCATCGCCCAGGTCGAGGCGCTGCCGGACGAGTTCGGGCAGGCCGAGGTGCCGCGCCAGGGTGGCCGGAAGGAGCAGCCCGGCATTGGCCACCAAGCGGCGGTCGTCGAAGGTGATTTGGATCCGGTCGGGGTGGTTGCGTGGCAGCATCTACTGGGTGCTCCTTTTCCGGGGTCGTTTTTTTGCTACAAAACCATTATCCCAGAAGCACAGGAGCGCCTTCTTGCCGCCTCAGGACGCTAACCCGACGCCCTCCTTCGGTGGATTCGGGCTTAAGCTTTCCGTGTCTGTTGAGTCCGCCGAATGAAGGTTCTCGACTTGTCCGTTTGGTGGCCCCAACCGTCACAAGACAGGAACCGCTAGTCCTCTGTGCTTTGACAGGCTGCCGAGCCAAAGCTCGAAGACGGTGGCATCTACCACCAACTCTTGCCCACTAATGGGGACCCGAAACTACCTGAGGACCTTATTCTCTGTTGCCTGACCTAGAGCGCAAGGTCTACCGCCCACGAGTACCGAATCTTTCCGTTGTGATTGCGTCCTACCCATGAAAGGCGGAGCGCACCTCATCTTTCCAAGCCGGCAAAAGCTTAACCGATGTCTGCCGAATCATCGAGCCGAGGTCGATGCCTACATGTCCTTGATCGCCACGATGGGATGTGAAGTCGATGTACGTGGGGAGAATGCCCGTCCCCCTCTCTCCCTTGACCCGAATCTCGCCGCCCTACTCGGCAGGGTTGACGAGCTAGCGCGCTGCTTTGAGGCCCTAGCTGGCTAGCTCGCCCGCGCGTGCCCTCCAAGATAGACCACCGGAAGGGCGGGCAAGCACAGCAGGGGTGCCCTCGAAGGCCCTTGCGCTCCTACGCTGCAACGAGTCACAATGCACGAGCCGAGGCACTCGGGGGGCTCAGAGAGCCCCCAGCCACATTTCGAAGATGGTTCTGTCTACCGTCCACTTCGGCCCACTTGTCGATCCGGGCTGGGCCAGCTTAGAACCGGACGTGGTAGCAGGGTTCGGTGCTTAGGTTGCGCGCCACGCGCGTCCCAGAGACCTCACCCTCTCCAGCAGGGTCTTGTGGGGCACGCTACTGTCTAGCAATCCGAACTCGCCACGAGCTGGCCGACCTAGTCGATGGTTCTCCGGTGTAGTGTAGGGAGCCTGACACGATGCCGCACCCAGATATGGCCGTCATCACCGGCGCCTTCAGCTACACCGGGGGATACATCGCTCTACGTCTGCTCAAACAGGGCATCGGCGTAAGGACCCTGACTCGCAGCCCGGATCAGGAAAACCCATTTAGGAGGCGGGTGAAGGCGGCCGCTCTGGACTTCTCCGACCCGGACGGGCTGTGCCGTTCGATGCGGGGAGCGGGCGTCCTATACAACACCTACTGGGTGCGGTTCGCACGAGGCGGGACCACCTTCGACCGCGCCGTCGAGAACACCAAGGCGCTGTTCGAGGCCGCCGAGAGGGCGGGTGTCGGCAGGATAGTCCACCTGTCGGTGACGAACGCCCTCTCCGAGTCCGGGCTTCCCTACTTCAGGGGCAAGGGGCAGGTGGAGGACTTACTGAAGGGGCTCGAAGTCTCCTACGCAATCATCAGGCCGACCCTGATCTTCGGCGTGGGCGACCTGCTGCTCAACAACATGGCCTGGGCGCTGCGGCGCTTCCCGGTCTTCCCCGTCTACGGGAATGGCGACTATCCGGTCCAACCCGTCTACGCCGAAGACCTTGCGACGCAGACCGTAGCCGCTGGCTCGGAGAGCGAGAACTCCGTCGCCGACGCAGCCGAGCCGGAGACCTTCTCCTTCGAGACCCTGCTGCGTCTGCTGGCGTCCTCAGTGGGCGTCCGCCGCCTTTTCGTCCACACGCCGCCTTTTGTGGGTCTCGCCTTGACTGGACTGGTGGGCCTGCTGATGCGCGATGTAGCGCTCACCCGCGACGAAATTGACGGCCTGATGGCTGGCCTGCTCATATCAAACGAACCTCCGACGGGCAAGACAAGGCTGGTCGACTGGCTCGCCGACAACGCGGACGGCCTGGGACGCCGGTAGGTTTCCGAGCTGCGGCGCAACTTTCGCCAGTAGGCGGCGACGGGATGAAAAACGGAGCACCATCTGGCCCAAAAAGAGACGCCCCCGAGTGGGGGCGTCGGCCCAGCGATGCTATCGCCAGGGTGGTGGATATACTATAGCGAGTGCGCCCGTAGAGCGTCAATACCTCCTGAGGGCGCGACTTTAGAACATTCAGGCTTCCGGTTTCATGGAACGTGTAGTTGTCTATATAGATGGGTTCAACCTGTACTACGGGCTTAGGTCTAAGGGCTGGCGGCGCTACTATTGGCTCGACCTTCGCCGCTTGTCTGAGAACTTGCTGAGACCTCGGCAGAGCCTGGCGGCGATCCGCTATTTCACTGCCCGTGTCTTACCTGAGCCCGGCGACCTGGGCAAGCCGGCGCGGCAGAACATCTACCTGGAGGCGCTGAGCACTCTCCCCGACTTGCGAATCCATTACGGTTACCATGTGGCCAGAGAGCAACGATGCCCCAGCTGTGGAGCGACTCGGCAGACCTACGAAGAGAAGATGACCGACGTGAATATCGCCGTGGAGCTCCTCTGCGACGCTCAAGACGACGCGTTCGATGCTGCCATCATCATATCCGGGGATGGCGATCTGGCCAGCCCGGTGCGGGCCATCAGCGAGCGCCATCCCGAAAAGCGGGCCGTCGCCGCTTTCCCGCCGGGACGCCACTCAGCCGGTCTCCGCAGCGCGGCGGCAGGGTACTTCACCATAGGCCGTGACGTGTGTAGGGACAGCCAGTTCCCGGACCGGGTTGTCAAGGCCGATGGCTACGTGCTGACGCGGCCTCAGAGTTGGAACTGAGTGAAATGATTGGAGCAGGTGTCGCTCAAGGATATCACCGGCCTCACACGGTAGGCGGTTGGCCGCGTGCCTCGGTGTGGACGGTAGGAAGCTGATGCGCTGGCGTCGTGGAGGGTGGTCCAGCGGTGATGCTATGCTGCCGCTGGTGGCGCCTGCAACGCGGGCGCAGGAGGGTCTCGTCGCGCTGCTGAATGAGGACCGTTGACAGTGGCGTACGGACGAAGGAGGTGGGACTATGGACGCACGTAAACGGATAGAGGGCTCTTATCCTGAGCTCTTCCCGAAGGACTTCGGCGACCGGCTGGGGCGGCTCAAAGAGCTCGCCGGTCTGTCGTGGAAGGAGTTCGCCGAGCGCCTTGGCGTCGAGTGTGACCGCGTGATGGAGTGGCGCGGCGGTGAGGGTTCCCACCGGCGGAGAGGTGTGACACATCATGCGTTTGGCGTCGTTGGCCCCCGGCGGCATGGATGTGATGCTTCCGGAGAACGTCGGGCTCGACGAGGGCGGGGAGTAGACGGTATGACTCGCGCCAGGCTACGGAGGGGGGTACGCAAACGACGGGCGGCACGTGAGGCCAGGGAGCGCAAGGCAAGGCGGGTATGGGCGGCGTGCCTGGCGCCTTCGCCTCTTGAATTAAGCGAAGGACCGGCCCCTTGCAGGCACTCGTGGGGAGAGCCCGAGGCCGTCAGCTTCTCCTGCGGCAGCCGTGACGAGATTAGGGTCTGTGCGAAGTGCCAGGGCTTCGTGCACAGATGTAAGAGATGCCGTGGGTACCACATGGTCTATGAGGGACGGGGCGGCGAGTACTCAATGCCCTCGTGGGTCTCCGAGTCGTGGCTGAAGGAGCATGGGTGCGCGGACGAGGCGTTTGGAGACGTGCCCGTACCGTCCGTGAAGACGCCTATCGACCATGAGCCCCCAATGTTTGACCTCGCCACCTATGGGGAGATCGATGGGGAACCGGGACGTTACCAGTTAGAGTGGTTCAGCTGACGGAACTTGCCTTGCTTGAGTAAATGACGACAGGAAGCCGCTCTCGCGTACAACTGTCTGCAAGCGTCAGCCGCATCGCCTACCCGGAACTCTTCAGATCCACCGCCCACGAGTACCTGAGCTTTTCGTGTCGATTGAGAAATGGGGATGGTGTAGCGGACGACGGCGTTGTCGGGCAGGAGCTCGATCTCCCTGACGAAGGTCTCGATGAAGGCCCTGCGCTCGGTCAGCTCGCTCTTTTGCAGGAACCTGTTCATGTCCTGGGCGTAGGCGGTGATGGTCTTGACGTCGTCGAGGACCGCCCTGCGCTGAGCCAGGATTGCCCTCGCCCCCTCCGCGGCGGACTCAAGGCGCTGCTGGCGCTCCTTGTGGTCTCGGATGCGATGGGCGAAGTCGGCCATATTGAACTCGGTCGTTGTCTCCACGAGGTCGTAGAGCCGGTCGAGCCTGCCCCGCACGTCGGCAAGCTCCGACTCGATGGTCTCCAGCCGCTTGCGCTCCTCGCCGGCCACGTCGTCCATCTGCTCGTCCACGACATTGACCAGACTCCGAATGTTGCCCTCGGTCAGGATGTTGGAGCGAATCAAGCCGACGACCAGCTCCTCGAACTTCCGGGCGTCGACCCTGGGCGAGTCGCAGGACCCGGGCGCGCGCTTTACGAAGGAGTGGCAGACGTAGTAGGGGAACGTGCCCCTGCTGGAGTAGCGGCCCGAGAGCGCCCTCTTGCACCTGTAGCACTTGACCAGGCCGCTCAGCAGGAAGGTGCTTCCGACTCTGCGGGGGTGGGAGACCCTGGGTGCGCGGGAGCGCATTATCCTGTTCACCCGGTCAAACTGGGCCTTGGTGACGACGGCGGGGAACGCCTTTTCCACCCGCACCGGGTCGGCGTTGTCCTTGGCGTTGTTGCCCCAAACCAGGGTGCCCAAATAAGCCTCGTTTCTGAGGATGTTGTGGACGGTGGGCTTGTTCCAGAGCTTACCCCTGGGGCTGGAGATGCCCTCGTCGTTGAGGATGCGGACGATCTTCAGCATCCCCTTGCGGGACTCGGCTAGGTCGAAGATGCGCTTGACGATATCGGTCGTTTCGGGGCCTTGTTCCAGGGTGGGCCTCTCCTTGGGGCCGTCCAGCACCTTGACCTTGCTGTAGCCATAGGGGGGCTTGGGAGCGACCCAAAAGCCCCTGGATGCGGCCTCCCTCATGCCCCGCACGACCTCCTGGGCAAGATTTTCCGAGTAAAATTCGTCCACGCTCTCGATGATGCCTTCCAGGAGCCTGCCCGTGGGGTTGTCCTCGGCCTGCTCGGTTATGGAGACGACGCGGACGCCCTGGCGCCGGAGCATGGACTTCAGGGCGACGGCGTGCTCCCGCTTGCGGGTGAAGCGGGAGAATTTCCAGACGAGTATCTCGTTGAAAGGGGCCTTGGTCTTTTTGGCCTCATCTATCATCCTGCGGAACTCGGGGCGGTTCATCACGCGTCCGCTCTCCGCCTCGTCCACGTACTCCCGGACGACCTTGTAGTCGTTCTTGTCGGCGTAGTCCCTGAGCGCCCTCATCTGTGCGGACACGGACAGGTCCACGTCCTGGCGTTCGCTGGAGACCCGGGCGTAGAGGGCTGCGGGTGTGTAGTCGTTTCGTTCACTCATCTGTTGCTCCTCCTTGTCTCTTCCTATTGGGTTGGCGTGAGCGCCGCATCTGCGTCCTTTCCTGTCTGCGCCACTCCCTCTCCTCCAGGTAGAGGCGAAACCCCTCACGCAGAAGCTCGCTCACGGTGCGGCCCTCCTCCTCGGCCACCTGCCTCAGTTGCTCTTCCATAGCGGGCGGCATGGAGAAGGTGACGATCTTCGTGGTCCTTGCCATGTTTTTTTACTCTCGATAGTAATACTAAATCCTACCCTTATCATGAACGAACCGGCTGCCCCTGTCAAGGGCCGCGCCACTATGAGGACGGCTCTCTATGGAGTAAAATGGGGTGGTAGACACTGGGAAGGAGAGGCTCTCTCTATGGGGACTTTCAGGTGGCCGCTGCGCATCTCCAGCATGGATGGGCAGCAGGCGCGGGAGGTAGAGGCGACGGTGGACACCGGGGCCGCCTACACGACGCTGCCCGCCAGCCTGTTGCGCGAGCTGGGGATCGAGCCGATGGACAAGGGCGTCTTCCTGCTCGCCGACGGTCGCCGGGTGGAGATGGACATTGGGAGAGCTTGGGCGACGGTCGATGGGTCCAGCGAGGTCACCCTCGTCGTGTTCGGAGAGGACGATGCCCCCGCTCTGCTGGGAGCCTATACTCTGGAAGAGTTGAGGCTGGCGGTGGACCCTATTGCACAGCGACTCGTTCCCACCCATCTCATCATGTACTAGTACCGGTTCCATGTGTATGTGACAAATATAAGAAATAGGTTAGTCTTGTGTATGATCCTATAAGGAGGACATACGAAGACATGCCTGCTCTCAAGTACAAGGTGGAGTTGAACGAGTCGGAGCGGACACATCTCAAGCAGATGGCGAGTCGTGGGGAGACTTCGGCCCGTAAGGTCAAGCGAGCGCTGGTGTTGCTGAAGGCAGACGAAGGTCTGATCGACCGTGACATCGCCAGCGGACTATTGATAAGCGCCTCCACGGTGGGACGTGTGCGCACGCAGTTTGTACAGGAAGGACTCGACAGTGCGCTCATTGAACGCCCGCGACCAGGACAGAGGCGCAAGTTGGACGGTAGGCAGGAAGCGCACCTAGTCGCCATTGCCTGCAGCGATGCGCCCGAAGGACACACGCACTGGACGCTGCAACTGCTTGCCGACAAGGTGGTCTAGATGGGGTTTGCCGAGAGCATCTCCCTCGAGACGGTGCGCCAGACGCTCAAAAAAACGAACTCAAGCCGTGGACGAAGAAGGAATGGTGCATCCCGGAGGTGAGCGGGGAGTTCGTGGCTCGAATGGAGAATGTGCTGGACCTGTACCATGAAGACTACGACCCCGACCATCCCGTGATCTGTTTCGACGAGACGTCCAAGCAATTGGTGGCCGACAAGAGACCGTCCATCGGGGCCAGGCCGGGTCGAGTGGAAGGATATGACTACGAGTACAAGCGAAACGGGACCCGAAACCTGTTCATGTTCTGTGAGCCGAAAGCTGGCTGGAGGCATGTCGAGGTGACCGAGCGTCGCACTGCTGTGGACTTCGCACATCAGATGAGGTGGCTGGCAGACGAGGCATACCCTCATACAAAAACGATACGGCTGGTGCTGGACAATCTCAACACTCACAAGCTGGGTTCGTTGTACGACGTCTTCGAGCCAGCCGAAGCGCGGCGGATCGCCAAGCGCCTGGAGTTCCACTACACTCCAGTACACGGCAGTTGGCTGAACATGGCTGAGATAGAGTTGAGCGTCTTCAGCAACCAGTGTCTCAACCGTCGAATCAGCGACGAGGTGGTACTGAAGCGAGAGGTCTCGGCGCTGGAACATGAGCGCAATGAGGCTGTCGCCGTCATAGACTGGCGTTCCTCCACTCAGGACGCTCGCACTAAACTTCAACACATCTATCCATCATATTCATATTGACACGGTACTAGGGCGGCGCGGCGAGCGCTGCGCACCTTCTTCCTGCACCGGCCCGACAGTCCTACCCGCTCACACCCCACAGTGTCCCTCGCACTCGTTGCCGAAGCCGTCTCGCAGGCCGTCAGCTCCCAGGGCCCCCTCGTCGAGGGCGACCGCCTCCGCCAAGGGCATTCGCAGAGAATGGAGGTGCGGTTCCTTGGCGAACGCCAGCCCGCCCCGCATCTTCGCGTCGATCTCCACCGCCTCGGCGAACAGGTCCGGCCAGCGGCGCTTGGTCTCCACCCAACGCTGGCGGGACTGGAAGGGGCAGGCGACGCAGGCCGAGCGTTCCAGGGGTCTGCCGTAGCGGGCGGCCCACCATTCCATGCAGTCCCTCCTTGACATCCCAGCCTCGATGAGAGGGTAGCGGTTCTCCGTCCACCTGTCACGGGAGGTCTTCATTCGGATGGCCTCATCGGTGGAGATGCCCAGCCACAGCTCGACGGTCGTTCCGGCGGGGACCCGCTGCCGGGGTCTCAGACCCAGCAGATCGCGTATCCTGCGTCTGATGGGCCTGATCTTGTAGTTGTCGGTGCACTGCCGTCTGCCGATGCCGTCGCCCTCTCCGTCGCGTCCCTTGAGGAAGACGGGTATATCCACGTATCTGCGGGAGCCGGAGTGGTTGGTGAGGGCCCTCACGTCCTCGCGGAGGCTGCGTCCGTTGTCCACGATGTACAGGGGGAAGCTCAGCCGGTCTTTCAGCCACTCGATGTGCTCGTAGACGCTGGGCGGCTCCCAGCGGGTGTCTGCGAAGACGGCGCAGTCCGGCACGCGGTCGAACGCGCCCTGGCTCGCCATGAGCGCCATGACGGAGGACTGGACGCCTCCGCCCAGGCTGAGAACGGTCAGGGTTGGAGGGGCGCTCATCTCAGCCCACCTCCTCGCCGCCGTCCTCCCCGGCTTCGGCTCGGGGCGATGCGGCCGCCTGCTCCTCCATGTAGGAGCGGATGGCGACGCGGGCCAGGATGCGCAGCCCCTTCAGGACCGCCCTGCGATGTTCAGGCGTATAGGACGGCATGGAGCGTTCCAGGGCGTCTTCAAGCTCCTGTCCTCCGGGCCTCCGCCGTCTCTTCGGTTGGTTGTGTCCGGTGGTGTCTTTCATGTTGCGCAGTCGCAGCGGCGAATCGGTTGGGCCGCCGGCCTCTCGTTACAGGTCTGAGACGGGCCGCCCGCGCCGACGGAAAGGGGCGAGCGCGGGCGACGTCGGTTCCGGCCCCGCCGCGCCGCCGTTGCGCCGTGCGCCCGGCGGGGCCTCCGGTCTAGCTCTCCTCCTCGAAGAAGGTCATCTGGAACCCCTCGCCCAGGAGGCTCTCCATGCCTCCGGGTATGCCGGAGGCGAAGCGGGCTATGGAGAGCATGGCTCCCCTGCAGGGCTCGACGCCCTTCCTGCGCCACATTCGCAGCTGCTTGGGGTATACGCCGAGGGCCTTGGCGAAGCCGCGCCATGAGAGGCCGCTGGCCTCCTTCACGCGTTCGAGGCGCTGGCCGAAGTCCTCCGGCAGGACGCCGCTCTCGAGGGGCTGGGTCCCGTCCGCTCCGTCGTTGTCAAGCCCGTCGAAACGGGTCGAGTCGTCAGTGTTGTTCATCTCTCTCCTCCAATCTGAATAGGTCTTGGAACTCGGTTGCTTCCAGGGCCTTGAGCATCCGGCGGCGGATGCGACCGGAGGGCGAGCGCCCCTTGTTGACCAGCATCGACACGTAGCCGGGGCTGACCCCGATCTCCCTGGCGAGCCAGTTCTGGGAGCGGTTCAGCAGAGCCAGACGCTTCCAGACGGCCGCCGTGTCGAGCCGGACGACGATCCGTCCTCTGCGCCTCCGGGGGCCTTTCCGCTTGTGGGTGTGTTGTGAAGGCATGAGTCTTCGTCCCTCGTCGCTCATGGGGGCGGCAGGGTCTGGGGCGACTCCTACTCGGCCGGGGGTGCGCCAGGCGTGTCCCATCGGCCCCAGGGCGTCTACGGCCTCTCGGTGGGAGACCCACAGGGGCACGTTGACTCTCGATTCGTGGGTCTCCTCCCGCGCCACGCGCAGCGCCAGCCTCCGGTCGGTGAGGGCCAGCCGTTCTCCCGCGTCGCGGGGCCGGGCCGCGAGGCCGAAGCCTTCGAGGGGGATGACGCCGTGGGAGACCCTCTGGGTCGAGACGCCCATCAGCCCGGCCAGCTCCTTGAGGGCGATCCAGGGCCAGTCGGAGATGAGGTCGAGGGCGCGCTTCTCTATGGGCTTGAGAAGGACCGGCAGCATGTGGTCGGGGATGGCCCACCCCGGACCCTCGACGGCGAAGTCGGCGAGCGGGTCGGCGCGCTGCGGTTCCGGCTCTATTGGAAGTTGTCCGCCCGGCCCCACCCGGTCGAGGGCGTAGCGCAGGTCGATCTCGGCGCCGACCTTCGGCGGACTCCATATCCGGTCTCCCGCCCCCGTCAGGACCGCAAGGCGTTCCACGGCGAACAGGGCCGGAACGTCGGTGGTGGAGAGCAGCCTTCGGGCGTGCCTGAGCCTCACCTCGTCGGCCATGAGGACCAGCACCGTTCCGGGCATAGGCCAGTCGCGCAGCCCCCAGAGCCGCCGGGAGAAGCCCGACCTGTCGGCGGTCAGTCCCTGCCGGACGATGCCGACGGTCCTCCCGTCGGGCAGCGTCATGGCGGCGTCGAGGGGGATGGAGCGGTACCAGCGGAACCGGATGGGGAATGCCAGGCTGGAGACGGTGGAGGCGACGCCGTAGACGGAGGCCACGGCGTCGAGGCGCTCCATCAGGCTGCGCCGCCACTGGGCGGAGACGGGACGGTGGCGCACCAGCTCGTCGAGAGACGTTTCTTCTTCCTCTGCGAGCCTGCGCAGCCCTGCGGCGGTGAGGTGTAACCTCCGGGAGGAGGGAAGCAGCTCCGTCCCGTGGGGCACGGAGGCGCAGAACCCCCCGGACTCCAGCTTTTCGACGGCCTCGTAGACCGCGCCCCTGGACCAGCCGCAGACGGCGACCATCTCCAGCCGGTCGAGGAAGGGCATCCGCGACAGGGCGCGGAGCAGGTCGGCCTCGCATCCTTCGGGCTTCATTCCCGCACCTCCTCCGCTCCGCCGGCGTCGGCAGCCGCCCTCCGTCTGCTCCGCCGCCTCCTGCGCTCCGGCTCCGCTTCCGGCTTCTGCTGCTGTTCACCGTTGCTTTTCGGGTCTTCGACGGCCCTGCGGAACTCCTCCACCTTCAGGTCGCCCTCCGCGTCGCCGTAGGCGATCTGCGGGGCCGGGACGGTGTAGGCGGACGCCGCTGCGCGGATGCGGGCGGCGACGGCGGGGTCTCCCTCCTCCGGCTTGCGCACCATCATCGAGAAGGCGGGCATCCGCTCCTTGCCCACGGTGGCGCGAACGTAGCAGTGGTGGACGGGCAGGGACACGATGTCGTCCTCGCTCACCCGGTCCTTGCCCAGCTCCCACACCAGCGTTCTGGCGTCGTTGCCCGCCACCTGGAAGACGGCCAGGCACCCGACGTTGGCGAGCAGGGTGTCCCGCATGGTGCGGGAGAGGTCGTCCAGCTTGGCGAGGCTCTGGGTGGCCAGCACGAAGCTGGCCCCGAACTTGCCAAGCTCGGAGAGCATCGACTCGTAGTCCACGCCGGGCATCGACTGCATCTCGTCCACGACCACCAGCGCGCCCCGCCGCCTGCTCAGGGGCAGCCGTCCCTGCTCCCGTATCACGGCGTCCACGAGGTTGAGCAGGGACGCGCCCACCAGGGCGGCCACGTCCCTGCCCACGGTGCCCTGGGACGTGGAGACGAGAAGCACCCCGCCGTCGTGGATCGTCTTTCGCAGGTCGATGGTGGAGCGGCGCTGGCCCAGGATGGCCCTGGCCCGCTTGGATGATGCGTAGTAGGAGAGGCGGGTCTGCACGGGGGCGAGGGCCTCGGCCCGGTACTGGCGGTGCCAGCTGCCGAAGTCCCTGGCCCACCACTCCAGCAGGTAGGGGTCGGAGACCTTCTTCAGTACGGAGTTGCGGAAGGGGTCGTTGGACAGCAACCGCAGCCCATCGAGAATGGTGTACTGTTGCTCCGCCTCCACCTGCTCGTTGGCCTCGTGGAGGGTCTTGACGGTCTGCTCCAGGATGGACTGCATCCTCGGCCCCCACTGCTCCCACAGGCCTTTTGCGACGCGCACCACCGAGTCGGCGGTGCGGTCGCGGTCGGCGAAGACGCGGGTGTCCAGCAGGTTGATGCCGGGGGAGCGGGACTCGTCGGACAGGTCTATGAGGCGCACGCGGTCGATGAGCGGCTCCGGAACGTGCTCCATCAGCCCGGCCACCAGGTCGGTGTGAGGGTCGATGACGACGATGGCGTCGTTGTCCCTGCCCTCGGCCTTCTCCCGCATCTTGTGGACGACGAGGTGGTGCATGAGGGTGGACTTGCCCATGCGCGTGCGGGCGACGTAGAGGTGGTGCCGCCTGAGCAGGTCCTCGGGGAAGCGGATGGGCCGGGGCTTGCCCGCCGTGGTGTCTCCCACCAGCGCCCCTCCCCTGACGCCCTTCGCAGAAGGCAGAAGCGCCCTCGCGCCGGAGCGCTCCACCAGGGGCGTCTCGTCGCCGGCTCCGGGCGGGTGCCACAGGCAGGCGATCTCGCGGACGCCCAGGACGCTGCGCCCGCCGAACAGGCCGGGGCCTGCCGACCTTGAAGCGCGCCCCGGCGGGGTTGTCGAAGTGGCGGTAGGCGGCGGCAACCGGCCCCAGGAGCTCGGCGGCCCGCTGGGGCCTCGTCTCGGCGGGCAGTATGGCCGTGACCTGGAGCTCGGCGTCGAAGGCGATGCGGGAGACCTTCTCCTTGATGAGCAGCGGGTCTTCCACCCGCTTGCGGGCCTTCTTCCAGCGGTGCCAGGCCCAGCCGCCCGCGAGCAGCCCCAGGGCGGTTCCCGTTCCCAGGAGCGCCGCCTTCCATATCTCGCCGTCCTGCACCCACAGGTAGCCTTCAGGGCCGCCAGAGCGCCGATGCCGAGGACGGCCATCGTGATGCCGTCCATCTGCAGGGGCTTGGTCTGGAAGGTGTAGGCGGGTTCCCGCGGTTCCATGCAGGGCCGCTTGTGGGCCTTCTCCATGTGGGGCTGGGACCAGTCGGGGCCGAGGGAGCGCAGCAACAGCCGCGCCACCACGCGCTCCCCCTCGTTGAGGGCCGTCAGTGCGCCCATGAGGGCGATGAGGGAGTCGGAGCCGGGGTCGAGCAGGTCGTCGTCCCTGAATGTTCTCAGCGGGACGTATTCGGGACCGTCCGCCCGCAGGGTCATGCTCCACGCCTGCTCGCCCTCGCCCAGGCGCAGGGGGTCGTCGCTGGGGTCCAGCTTCCGGATGCGGGCCTGGGGGTAGTGGCGGAGAGCTGGCCCCGCACCACCTCGTCGTCGAGGCAGCGGGCCATGAGGGCCACGCCGTCCATGTCGGCGGCCAGCTCCAGGGAGAAGGGTTCGGGAATGGCGATGGAGCCGAGCATGTTCTCGACTCCCAGCAGCGTTCGCTCCCCGGTCCTTGGCGGCGTCACCGCCAGCAGCACGGGGGCCTTCCTGCCTCCGTCGTTTCCGAACAGCAGGTTCTTCGGGTTCAGCTTCATAGGGGATGCCTTCCTTTCTCTACGGGTCTCTTTTTGCGTTCTCGCCTGTCCTACCTGTGCTGGCCCGGTCTCCACTCGATGACCTCCGTCTCCTCCGGGGTGGCCTCGATGCGGACGGGGAAGCGGTTGCCCTTCGCCAGCAGCAACCCGTCTCCACGCGGGCACGACAGGAGCCATCGCTGGAGGTCCTGGGGAAAGTCGAAGGCGTCGCCCACCGTGCTTATGGCGGCTGCGTCCTGCTGAAGCAGCAATTTGAAGGCGGCGTTCTGAAGCAGGGCGCGACCGGAGTGGCCGGTAATGGCCCGCGAGGTGTCCTCGCTGAGCAGGTCCTGGACGTCCTGGGTGATGAACTGCAACCCCAGCCGGTGCTTCCTGGCCCGCTTCGCCATGCTCACCATGAAGGCCGCTCCCTCCGGGTGCTGCATGATCGACCACACCTCGTCCACCACCAGCAGGCGGGGCTTGGGGTCCTGGGCGGCTGCGGCCCACACCGTCTCGGTGCAGACCATCGCGGCGGCGGGGCGAAGCTACGGCTCCAGGAGCCGTAGGTCGAAGACGGTGATCAGGGCCTCGTTGGAGAGCAGGTCGTCGCCCTCGTCGGAGAGGAGGTTGCGCAGGCTGCCCGTTGCGAAGGGCCGCAGCAGCCTCGCCATGTCTTCCCCTCCCGCCTCATCTCCTTGCAGGTACTCGTAGAAGTCGCGGAAGCCGGTGCGCTCGCGGGGCTGGGCGTAGTAGCCCGCCAGGGCGTGGTCCAGGGAGGCCCTTCGCTCCGCGCCGAGACTCTCGCCCACCATCACCTCAATGAGCCGTCTCAGGCTGCCGATGCGCTGGAGCAGCTCCTCGGAGTCCCCCCCTCCCCAGATTGTATAGACCGGGGACATAGCTTACACATGTTCGGAGACATGGTGGACACCATAATAGGCATGACTTCATTACAAGGAGGTGGTCATGCCATGGAAGGAGATGTCCGTTATGTCTCAGAGGAGAGAGTTCGTGGAGTTGGCGCAGGCTGAAGGCACCAACAAAAGGGGCCTTTGCCGTCGCTTCGGGATCAGCCCTACGACTGGATACAAGTGGCTTGGGCGTTTCCGTGAAGGGAGCGAGGCAGGCCTGGTCGAGCTGCCGCGGCGGCCTCACTACTCGCCTGCACGTACCCCATCGCAGGTTGAGCAGGCGGTGCTGTCTGCCCGTGCGGCCCATCCGGCCTGGGGAGCTCGTAAGCTGCGACGGTGGCTTTTGGAGCGCAGGGATGTGTTTGAGGCGGACATGCCGGCCCCCAGTACTATCACGGCGATCTTGCGTCGTCATGGCCGCATTGACCCCGCCGAGGGGCCCAAGCACCGTTCCTGGCAGCGATTTGAACACCAGGCACCCAACGACCTGTGGCAGATGGACTTCAAAGGCCACTTCCCCTTTACCCGAGGACGCTGCCACCCTCTGACTGTTCTGGACGATCACTCTCGGTTTGCCTTGGGGCTGCAGGCCTGCGGTAACGAGCAGGGAGAGATGGTGCAACAGCGCCTGACGGCTATCTTCCGGCGCTACGGCCTGCCCAACACAATGTTGATGGACAATGGCTCCCCGTGGGGCCATGACCAAGACCACCCCTACACACCTTTTACAGTCTGGCTGCTGAGGTTGGGCATCGGAGTCAGTCATGGACGCCCTTATCACCCTCAGACACAGGGAAAAGATGAGCGCTTCCACCGAACCATGACCGTTGAAGTGCTGCAGGGGAGCAGCTTCACTGATCTGGCGCACTGCCAGAGAGCCTTCGACCTGTGGCGGGACATCTACAACTTGGAGCGGCCCCATGACGCCCTTGACCTTGCTACTCCGGCCACCAAGTACCAAGTGAGCCAAAGACTGTTTCCCGAGGTCCTTCCACCCTTGGAATACGAACCAACTGACCTGGTACGCCGTGTTCACGACAAAGGTAGGCTCCAGTTGTTTGGCCGTATCTTCAAGGTACCTAAGGCCTTCAAGGGCATGCCAGTGGCTATTCGGCCGACAACTGACGATGGAGTCTGGAACGTCTTCTTCGCCACTCATCAAATCGCCCAGCTTGACCTCAGGCACGATGCCTAACATACTCAAATGTGTCCACCATGTCTCCGAATACCCGTCCACCATGTGTCCGGTCCATACAGAGCTAGGAAGGGGGCGCCACATGGACAAGCGGACATTCACCGGTCTGCTGGCGGCGACGCCTCCGGCGGGCCTCAGCATCCTTGAGCTCACGGCGGAGCTCACACGGCCCGACGGCTCCTTCGACCTGGACGCCGCGGCCGCAAGGCAGACGGAGGTGGAACTGGCCTGCGTCCAGGCCCAGGACTACGCCGCGGCCACGGGGCGGCTGGCCAAGGTGCTGCGATGGCAGTTGCAGCCCCGACGCGCCTGAGCGGGCTGGCGAACCTGCTCCTGCGGCGTCCGCCGTCGCTGCGGGAGCTGGTCACGCTTGTCGGATACGCCGACGACTACGCATGGTTCGTATGGCTGGTGCGCCGCCTCTTCCCCCAGGAGGCGGAGGCGGCGCTTTCGGCCCCCGACGTACGCGGGAGGGTGGAGCGCTTCGCCAATCTCTTCGGGGAGCGGCACTTCCCCCTCTATGCGCCGTACTTCGAGTTCTACCTGACCGAGGAGGAGGAGCCCGCCTTTACGGCCCTCCGCAGGGGCATCCCCTTCGACCTGATGGGCTTCGGCTACGACGGCCTCCACGAGATGTGGGACGGCTACCGCGAGGGGCTCTCGGCCATGGCCCTGCTGGTCAAGCCCGCCGACGCCTACTACGAAGGACCCGACGGGATACGGGTGGCCTGGCTGGAGTCGGCCGCCGAACGCATCCCGCAAGAGACATTGGAGAGGATCCCCCAGGGCGGCATACCCCTGGACGACCTCACCGAGGCGCTGAAGGGAACGAAGTTCGAGGGGGCGGCCCAGGCGTGCTCCTGGGTCCTTGCCGAGACCGGCAACTTCTTCCTCGATCACACCTATGAGGACGGGTCGTACGACGGCTTCTCCGACCCCTGGGAGCTACTCCGGCGCTAACGAGCGGCCACACGACGATCGCGGGTCCACTACAGCCTGCCCAGATCCCTGGAGGGCTACTACCAGGAGACGGGCCGGGCCGGAAGGGACGGGCTGCCCAGCGAGTGCGTCCTCTTCTATAGCTATGCGGACAAGGCCAGGCAGGACTACTTCATCAATCAGATAGAGGACGCAGTGGAGCAGCGGAACGCCAGGCAAAAGCTGGCGATGATGGTGGGGTTTGCGCAAGCGCCCAGCTGCCGGCGCCGGCTCATCCTGGAGTATTTCGGGGAGCAATGGCCGGAAGAGAACTGCGGCGGGTGCGACGGTTGCCTGGAATCCCAGGAGGAGTTTGACGCCACGGAAATCGCCCAGAAACCACATCATCCAGGTACTGAGCGGAAGCAGGGAGAAACGAATCCTGGAATTGGGCCACGACCGGCTGAGCGTGTACGGCATCGCCAAAGATGTTGGGCGCCCCGAACTGAGGGAGATTATCGGCCAACTGCAGGCGAGGAGGCTGCTGGTACGAAGCGAGGGGGAGTACCCAACCCTGGCCGTCACCGCCGGAGGACGACAGTTTCTACAGGGACGCCAAGTCGTGACCCTGCCTCGACCCAGGACCGCCGACGCAGGCTATGCGCCGGGGAACGGATCCAACCTGGGCGGTTCCCCGGCAGCGCCGATGGAATACGATAGGGCTCTGTTCGAGGAACTGCGCGCATTGCGCAGGCGGCTGGCCGATGTGCGGGATGTTCCGGCCTTCGTGATTTTCGGAGATGTGTCCCTCCGTCACATGGCCGAATCTTTCCCCCGGAGCATGGAAGAATTCTCCCGTATCCACGGGGTGGGGGACGTCAAGCTGGAGCAGTACGGACCGGAGTTCCTGGAGGTTATACGCGGCTACTCCGAGGTCAACGGCTTGCCGGACCAGACCGGCGTATCGGTAAAACGTCAACAGCCGGGAGAAATATATGGAGAGCGAAAATGGCCGGAGAGTCGCCGGGGAGCGACCTACAATGAAACCAAATCGCTGTTGGCGCAAGAGTTGTCCATCAGCCAGATTGCCCAGCAGCGAAACCTGGCGGAAACAACCATCATCGGCCACCTGGAACGCATAGCCGGGCAGGGCCTAATCCTGGACTTGGAACACCTGCTGCCGTCGGCGGAAAAGCTCGACAACATAAGGGAAGCCTTTGATGTGTGCGGCAGCGATTTACTAAGACCCGTCTGGGAGTTCCTGGGCACACAATGCACCTACGATGAGCTGCGGCTGGCGCGCATCTATCTGCGCCAGGAGGAGATGTTGTCGGACTGATGACGACCTCAGCCTGCGTCCGAAGCAATTGGGCGGCGCACCGGGGTAAAGGGATAGGATAGCGTGGATTGGTTGAAGCAACTTGGTAAGGATAATCGAGGTAGTCGGGCCCGCTGTGTGCTCCTTGTGGATGGCGGCGAGAAGGGGGTCGCCGTCCGTGAAGGATGTGTGTTGAGACAGGAAATCGGGGTTTCGACCCTCGGTATGATTAGGGGGGCTGTTGGTTCCCTGACGTTAACCACGGCAGGATGCGACGACCCAGAGCCGACCGCGACACCTACCGCGGTGCCTACAGCTACTGACTGACAGATTCTGCATCCATGGCCCATCGTGCAAGCGCCTTCTCCGGCGAGGTTATTGCCTCTACCGATGTGTAGAAGAAGTCCTGCCAACCCTCCTCGGGTAGTCCGGTGAACAGCATCAGATTCAGAGGATACTGCTCACTGTCGGCAGCGCGACGGAAATCATCTCGAAATAAGAACGTGGGCTTCCCCAGCGCAACCGCCATGCCTAACTCCACCATCACGCCTTCGTCTGGAGGAACGCCATTGACTACGGCGAATATGGCGTCTGCCGCCGCCACGTCTTCGAAATCCCTTTGGCCAATTCGATACGCCCACCCTGTCTGCAGGAAGTCCACCTGGTTGTTCCGAGCGAACGGCTCCCAAACTTCCAACCCAAACTCCTCCAGAGCCGCCACTATGGGAGGCAGAAGCATCATCTTCTGCTGGGCAGAGAATCCGTAAGGATTAGCCAGGTAGATAGTCTTTGTCACCTCTGGGCATCCCTGTACGTTTGCATCCACCGACCAGTCAAACTGTCCTCCTAATCTCCAGAGAGTATCACGTCACCCCTCTGAGTACGGTATCGGCCCACTGGCCCCATAAGTGAGTGATCGGGTTAGGCGCCCGCGCGAGGCAGCGTAGCCCAGAACCGTGGCGGATCCGCCATCGGTCATCCCTCTCAGAACCAGCGCTCCTCGATCACTCTGAGCCCTACCGTTCGCCGAGAAACACATCCAACCCGACAGGCGACGCCTTGCGATAGATTCCTTCCAGCGCAGGGATGAAGCTCTCCTTACCCCGCCAGAACGGGAAGCTGCCCAGCCGTTTGGGTAACGCCGCAGAGATCGTCGGGATGCGCGCTACTCCGTACGCGTCCTCCTTTTCCGCGTTCGCCTGTCCCCAGAACTCGTCGGGCTCCGCGGGAAGCGGCTCCGGTGGTGAGTGACCCTGCACCTGCTCGGAGAAAGACGCAGGAGCCGTTTCATCAGCCCCCGTTTTACTCCTTGCTGACGCCTGGTGTCCAACCGGGCCCAAGAGATCCTCTCGCTCCGTTCCCCTCAGCTTGAAAACAAGGAACGGGTCGCGATCGAACTCCTCGCCCAAGAGGAGGTAGACCGCCGCGATGTGCTTGCAAGGATTCGACCAGTCGGGGCACGAGCAGTCGGTCTCAAGGTCAGCGCCCTTGTCAGGGAAGAGCGAAAGTCCTGCGTCCCTGAAGACGTCTTCGATATTATCGGGCATCTGGCCTGCCAGCAGCTTTGCCGCGAAGATAGGCCGCCCGGAAAGCGCCGTGGTCAGCTTCTTCCAGTCCGATCTGCCAAGCGTACTGACTTTGATCTCGACCCGGTAAGGCCTGGCACGGGAGCCCTGCACCCTGGCTGTTACGGCTCCCTTTTCGACATCTATCGACAGCACCTGGCCCCGGCGAGCATAGGACCTGCCGCGACCGAGCCTCGCTCCGAGGTCGAAGCCCTCCAGAACCTCAATCCAGCGCCTTGCCCACCAGCTCCGGCCGAACCCACCCCGTCCGGACTGCGCCTTGATGCCGCCTTTCGCCTCGCGAGGCCGGGAAGGCTCGAAGTATTCATGGTAACGATATGCCATCCTATGCTCCTACGGCTTCCTTGCTCAGAGCCAGGACTTCCCTCAGGTCGTCGTTGGAGAGCGCCGTCAGCCAGCCCTCGCCGGCGCCGATGACTTTTTCAGCGACCTCCTTCTTGCGCTCGATCATCCCGTCGATCTTCTCTTCCAGCGTTCCCGCGCAGATGAACTTGTGGACCTGGACGTTTCGCGCCTGGCCGATGCGGAAGACCCGGTCGGTCGCCTGGTTCTCGACGGCAGGGTTCCACCAGCGGTCGAAGTGGAAGACGTGGTTGGCCGAGGTGAGGTTCAACCCGGTGCCGCCAGCCTTCAGAGACAATATGAAGACTTGCGGTCCATCGCTCTCGCCCTGGAAGCGCTCCACCATCCGGTCGCGCTGGCGCTTCGGCACGCCACCGTGAAGGAACAGCGCCTCCCGGCCGAACGTCTCCTGCACGTGGCGTCGAAGAATGTGGCCCATCTCCGCAAACTGGCTGAAGACCAACGCCCGGTCGCCGACCTCGATAACCTCCTCCAGCATCTCCGTCAACCTCGCCAGCTTGCCCGACCGGTCAGCAATGCCGGAGTTATCGCCTAGAAACTGCGCCGGGTGGTTGCATACCTGCTTGAGCTTCGAAAGTGTACCCAGGATCAGCCCCTTCCGCTGGATACCCTCGGCCGACTCCAGCGTCTCTTCCGTCTCCTTGAGGACGGCGGCGTACAGGGAGGCCTGCTCCTTCGTGAGTGAACAGAAGACCTTCATCTCCAGCTTCTCCGGCAGGTCGGAAATGACGGACCTGTCCGTCTTCAGTCTCCGGAGGATGAACGGGCCGGTAACGCGCTTGAGTCGCGCTGCCGCGCTCGGGTCCCGCTCTGCCTGAATGGGCACGAAGAAGTTGCGCTTGAACTCGCTCTGGGAGCCCAGGAAGCCGGGGTTCAAAAACTCCATGATCGACCACAGGTCGCCCACGTTGTTTTCGACCGGCGTTCCGGTCAGGGCGATGCGGTAGTCGGCTTCCAGCGACCGTGCGGCCCTCGCCTGCTTGGTCTCTGGGTTCTTGATGTTCTGGGCCTCGTCCAGCACGACGCCGCTCCACGGCACCTCCCTGAGGAACTTGACGTCCCGCTGCACCAGTCCGTAGCTGGAGACGACGATGGCGTGCCTTCCTGCCTCCTTCTTGAAAGCCGCACCTCGTTTCCTGCCGGCGCCGTGATGCACCAGCACGGGAAGTCCAGGAGTGAAGCGGGCGGCCTCCTTCTGCCAGTTGTTTACCACGGAGGTTGGGCAGACGAGGAGTACCGGCCGCTTGCCATTGGTCTGCCAATCCCGCTGGGTTAGCGCCAGGGTCTGAATCGTCTTGCCCAGGCCCATGTCGTCGGCCAAGTATGCCCCCAGGCCCCATTGACGCAGGAACGAAAGCCACGAATAGCCGCGGACCTGGTACGGCCGGAGCGTGCCCGAGAAGGCTTTGGGGGGCGCAAGCTCCTTGAACGCCGCCTGTCCATCCAGTTGCTTTAGCAGCTTTCCGATCCAGCCGGTGGCCTTGACGCCGTTGAAGTCGAATCCCTGCGGTGCGTCCTTGGTGCTGAGTGCCATCTGAATGATGTCTCGGAAGGTCGCCTTCTCGGCGCCCTTCTTCTTCCAGAAATCGATCGCCGCCTGAATCTCCGCGGCGTTCATCTCCACCCATTGACCGCGGACCCTGACAAGTGGCGCCTTCATCCGCGCAAGCGCCTCCAGCTCGCGGAGGGTGAGCTTCCGGTCTCCGAGGGCCACTTCCCAATCGAACTGGACGATCGTCTCCAGCGACAGACCGCTCCCCCCCTGCATCTTCGGGCTCTTGACGTTGGCCCGGACGGCAAGTCGGACCTTCGTACCCTTGCGGGTCCACCAGGCCGGAAGCATAACGCCATAGCCCGCCTGCTCAAGAGCAATGGACTCTTCGGTCAGGAACTGATGAGCCTTGGCGGCGTCGAGTGGGTACCCGGCGGGCTTTGCGTTCTCGAGACTGGCCGTGATGCGAGGGCAGATGCCGGAAGCCTGCCCCAGCGAGGAGAGCAAGAACTCCCGCACATTCGAGCCATTTCGCTTTAGCGCGGAGATTTTGCGGCCTCCGGCTTTCCACGCCTCGTCAACCGGGATGAGAAGACTCGGATCGTCGTGGGGTTGGAGCAGATAGCGGACGTACCATGCGTCACCGGAGGCCTTCTCACCTTCCTTCTCGGTTCTTGCGGTATCTTCCGGTTCTTCTAGGCGGAAGCAGAGACGAAACGGGGAACCCACTGAAACCGCAATCGGTCGCCGCCATTCGCGGACCTGTGCGGCAAGCTGCGCTAGATCTGCCGTATCTCCCTCGACGACCCCGTCTATCGATTTCAAGGCGTGAAGCCAGGAGTCGTGCACGCTGTCAAAGGGAAGCTTGTTCTTGCGACGGCAGGCTGCCGGAGGAGATGCGTCAGAGGTTGCGGTGCGTACCAGGTAGTCTGCCAGTGTGGCCACAAACTGCCTGAGCACTGCGGTAGAAGGCCTCTCAGGAGGCGCGGCTACATCGGGCTCTGAGAGTGCCCGCGCGGCCGCAGGCATGCGTCTGGCGAGTCCGGCAAGCCGTTCCGCGTCCATCCCGATAAAGACGGGGTCCCACGTCGCCCGGGGCTCATCCGCGTCGGTCGTAAAGCCCGGGAGAAACTGCTGCCGCGCCATCATCGATCCGGCAAAGCGGAGCACCTCCGCCCAGTACGCCAGGTCTACACCGACGATCACTCCCGCCGCGAGCATTCGCTTGCCTATGGATGCGCACAGAAGCTCCACCGCCTCCGCTGTCGAAAATCGATAGGCTGCAACGGTCCAGGGCGCCAGCTTCGCCTTTACACGCGATCTGGACGGTTCGGCGATGAGAGCGCTGGAAGGGACAGGGCTGTCACCCCTGGTTGGCAGCCAGGCCGTTACGTGGCAAGCTGGGCTTGCCGCCGGTTTGAGACCGAGCAACATCTTCCTTAGCGCCTCGGTCAGCTCGCCTGTGCTGGCGGCAAACGGATGCAGACTTGCATAGGGGACTTTCGTCCCTCGCCGCCGAGAAGTAGAGCGTACACTGTCGTCCCCCGATGCTTCGCCCCAGAGAACGAGGGCGCCGTTAGACTCGCCTGCATGAAGGGTTATCATCCTGCGGCTCCTAGAGAGGCAATTCTCCCCCAATCACGTTCGTCGTTCAAGTGGCGGCACAGAGTGCAAGACACCACCTGGTGGGTAAGGCGCTGACGGCGTTTCGTGTTTGTGACGGGCTTGGGGTGCCCGTACACAGTACCATCTTCGAGCTGGGAGTTGAGTTATAGGACGACAAGCCTTGAGTGATTGACATTCTGGAAAAGAAGGCGGACTTGTTCTTGAGAGCTACAGAGGCTAGTTCCGTGGCCAGTGTGGCCTTCGGTGACAGGCTGGATGTCCATAACCGCCAGCACAATGTCATCCCTATGGACTACGCTGGCGGACAACGTTCCGGCTATGAACCTTTGAAAAGACAGAGGACTGTATAGGCTCTCAACTCTCGGTACCCTCCGTCATAGGGACTTGACCGCTTCCTCGATGGCTGACGTTGCGTCCTGATAGTCCGTTCCAGGAGAGAAGCTCAACGGCTCTCCCAGCCGGACCTCGACCCTCCCCCGCCGGAGGACAGGGAATCGTGCGGGGAAGCCTAGCCTGTGGATGTATAGGCGCAGAGGGACTACGGGAATTCGCCCCTCGACGGCAACAAGGCCGGTACCGTTCATGAAGGGCTTGATGGGCCCTCCGACAGTGAGTTCGCCTTCCGGATATATCAGGACCGACCAGCCGTCGTCCATGATCTTCCCCATGTTCTCGAGGCTGGGCCTTACTGAGCCCTTCTTGGCCAGCGGGAAGGCGTTTCCCAATAGGGGGTTCATGATCCACCATACCGGATTCTTCCAGAGATCGGCAGCCCCGGCCACCGCCATCCGGCGGCGCCACTCGAGGGGAACCGCCTTGATGATCAACGGGTTGTCCAGGCCGAGGTTGTGGTTGGACGCGAAGAGCAAGGGGCCGGTGATGCCTTCCAGGTTCTCGCGACCCACCACCTTCAGTTCATAGGGAAGGCTGACCACCGGGAAGATGACTACCCGCTGGAGGAATCCGCGAAGGATACAAAACCACCATTGCATCCCCCAACCTGGAAAGCTCATCATAGGCGGGTTCCTTGACCCCTCTTCGACGAGAGCCTCCAGGCACCGGACCGTTATTTCCGGGCTCAACTGGCTCTCATCCATGTAGACACCGAACTCGGTCTCTATTGCGACAGCAACTCGACGCGGCCAAGGGAGTCCAGGTCCAAGTCGTCGCCGAGGGTTGCATCGTCCCGCACCTCCCCGGCACCTCGTTTGCTCACCTCGCTGATGATCTGGAGCAGGCTCCTTGCCCCTCCCGTCGGGCTTCCGCCTGCCGGTGATACAGCCGGACTCTCCGGCTGTATCTTTCCGAGGATGGTATCGATCACCACCTCTTTCCTTACTTTGAGGGTGTGGGTGCGGGGAAAGTCCTCCTCCGGCCAAACGGTGAAGCCCCGTATCCTCTGCTGTTCAGCCAGTTGGCCGTTGGTCCAGGAAACAACCTCCTGGGCTGTGTCGGCGTCGTCCAGAATCAAGGCCGCGTGCACCTCAACCGACGAGCCCCTCGTAAGCCCTACCACGGTCGCATCCGTAACGTTCGGGTGTTTCGCCAGCACCGCCTAGATGTCTTCCGGGAAGATATTCTGGCCGCTGGGGAGTACGATCATATCCTTTTTCCTGCCCTGGATGTGCAGGAACCCCTCGTCGTCGAAGAAGCCCAGGTCGCCCGTCATGTACCAGTCTCCGTCGAAGGCTGCCGCAGTCTCCTCGGGTGCACGCCAGTATCCTGGGGTGACGTTGTCCCCGCGCACCAGAATCTCGCCTTCGCTGCTGATCTTTACCTCTACGTTGGGCAGCGGGCGACCGGTGGAGCCGAGGCGACGTTCTCGTAAGCTGTGGTTGCTGATGACGGGGGATGCCTCGGTGGTCCCATACCCCTGTACGATCTTGACCCCCAGCAGTTCCCACTTGCGTCCCAGGTCCTGGTCCAGCGCCGCCCCTCCCAACACGATGAAGTCGAGCTTTCCGCCAAACTGCTTGTGGACCCGGCGGAACAGAAGGCGTCTCAGGGGAAATGGTGTCGCCGCGGCTATCCTGAGAAGCCGGTTCCAGAGGGATTCCCTTCCCTGCCGTTTCACCTCCCGCTCAATTCCGTTCATCAGCAGCTCCAACGCCTGGGGGACGAGAAGCATGATGGTTATCCTGCGCTCACGCATCGTCCGCGCCAGAACGGTAGGCTGGCGGCTGGTCGGGTAGGTGACACTGGCACCATGGTACAGCACGGGGACCGGGGCGTATTTGATAAAGTCTCTGTGAGTATTCCCCCAGGGTCTTTTGGTTTTCAAGGATTCACCCTGTCATTCTCGCAAAAGCGGGAATCCACCACTCGGCACACCGGACTCCTGCTTTCGCAGGGGTGACGAAAATTACCACCAATATGGGAAGACCGAAAGACCCTACCTACCAGGCAGGGTTTGGGGACATCGCCATGCTCAGACTTCTTAGTGTCATCAACTTCGCTACCATAGACCAGCTTGAAATGGAGTTGGCGCCCGGCTTTAACGTGCTGACCGGGGAGACCGGGGAGACCGGGGCCGGCAAGTCCATCATCCTGGATGCGATGAGCCTTCTCCTGGGGGGCCGCGCCGACGGCGGCATGGTACGCTCCGGGGCACGCCAGTCCAGAGTGGAGGGCGTCTTCCTGCTCAACGGCGATATCGCTCAGAAAATCAACGTTGCCCTGGATGAATACGAGATTGACGGTGGCGAAGAGGAGATGATTCTCGCTCGCGAGGTCAACTTAGATGGGCGTAATACGTGCCGTGTGAACGGGCGAATTGTACCTCTCAGGCTGTTGAGCACCCTGGCCGAACGCCTGGTGGACATCCACGGCCAAAGTCAACACCTGTCCCTATTCCGTGTACGTGAGCACATGGATGTACTGTACCAGTATGGTGGACTATGGCAGCTTCGGACCCAAGTGGCGGAGCGGGTGCGCCAGCTAATGGAGGTGCGCCGGGAGCTAGACCGGCTTCGGACGGATGAACAGGAACTTACCCAACGGGTGGATGTCCTCAGGTATCAGGTGGGGGAGATCGGCGCTGCCAATCTTCGCCCGGCTGAAGATGAAGACCTGGCCCTTGAGCGGGACCGGGTCGCCAACGCGGAGCGAATTATCGCGCTGTCCGACCACGCCTATCGAGCGCTATACGATAGCTTCGACCGGCAAGAATCAGTCATGGACCTTATAGGACAGGTGGCCCAGGACCTCGCCCAGCTGGAGCAATTGGCCCCCTCATTGAGCCAGGACCGTGAGTCGGTAGGTGCCTTGACCCACCAGGTAGACGAGTTGGCGCACACACTCCAGAGCTATCGTGACAGCATCGAGCACAACCCGGACCGTCTTCGGGAGCTTGAGGGGCGGCTGGACTTGATCAGGGGTCTCAAGAGGAAGTACGGCGGCACCATCGAGGAAATCCTGGCCGTCGCCGAGAGGGCCTCCGAGGACCTGGAGAAGCTGTATCACAGCGAAGAGCGCACGGAGGAGTTGAAGTCCCGGGAGATGGAGCTTCGAGGGCAGGCTGGCAGGTCAGCTCTCTGAGGCCCGACGACATGCAGCCATGCGCCTGGCTGACGCCATCGAGGAGGAGATCGCCGGGCTGGCCGTGGACTACACGCAGGTGTATGTGGATATCCGTCAGTCAGACTCGGAGGACGGTGTGCCAGTTGGGACCGGCGACTCCGGCCCATACTCCACACCTTTAGCCCGAATCCACCGAAGGACACCGATGGACGGCGTGAGGAAAGCGGAAGGGGGGGGTGAGGGAGCTACAGGGGAAATAGCCTGGGTTCCATTTGGGGTAGGGAGGTCGGCGGACGGTCTTCATCGCCGCACAGGGGCCCCTATGGCCGTCTGCGGGAGCTGCGATGCGCGGGATGGCGAGAGAATACGCAGCAGGGAACTCTCTCGGACCGGGCTGGCACGAGTCTGCGGGGATCTTCGGTTGTCCGGTGGGTGGGTGGGTCGGTCGCCGACGGTGCCGTCAGGCCGGGAGTGGAATGGCTCGCAGCCGGGCCAAGGCGCGGCTGAACTTCTCAGCCCAAGGCCAGCGATCCGGAAGATGCAGGGTCAACCGGCGTGCCGAGCGGGTGAGCCGTCCGGCCAGGGAGAAGAACCGCCGCCGGAGGGTCTTGGTGGTGGCTATCCGCTCTCCCAGACCGATCCGCGCCGTCCAGCGGGCCAGGTTGTGGGCCATCGTCTGGACGGCCAGCCAGGCGCCGTTGGCGGCGAAGCGGCCCGAGGGGAGATGGTTCAGCCCGACGCCGTACTTGAGGTCGCGTATGGCATTCTCGATCTCGGCGTGGCGGCGATGGTCAGCCTCCAGTTCGAGCAACTCCCCGTCCCGGTCGGTGATGAAGCCATGATAGCTGTATTTGGCGAAGAGGGCCAGTTGGGAACCGGGCGTCGGCTTCACCCGCCGGACGATGAGCCGTACCGGCGCGGCGTCCGCCTCGGCCTGGAAGGGGGTGCAGGTGGTCTCGGCCACATCGGCGGCACCGTCCATCCAGTAAGGAATCGGCGTCCAGGCATCTTCGGGTATCGCCTCGATGAGATTGTGCAGGCTTTTGTGCTGGCGGATGGTGATGGAGAAGCGGACATCCATCTTGCGGCAGACGGATACCACGCCATGAGTGTAGAACCCGCTGTCGGCCCGTAGCGTGAGTCGTCCGTCGGCCCCGGCGTAGCGCACCCGTCCCACCGTCTCCCGCAGGAAGTGGGCGGCGCCGCGGGCGGTGTTGGCCCGGCCCTCGCGCAGCCGGGACATCAGCACGTCTCCGGTGCCGGCGGCGATGGCCGGCAGCGGGTGGTAGCCCCGCTTGCCGGTATAGCCGTGGTGGCGGGCGCCCTCCTTGGCCAGTCCGTAGGTCTCGCAGATGGTGGAGTCCAGGTCAATGGTCAGGGGCCCGTCGCCGGGTCCCGCCCCGGCCTGCCAAGCCAGGGCCAGCAACTCGCGGCTCACCCGGTCGAGTTGACGGACGTGGCCCCACCGGAAGCTGCACAGGAAGGTGCCCAGGGTGGATGGCGCCTTGACCGTGCCGCCCAGGGTGCAGGCCGTCCCCCCGGTGCGCAACACATCGGCGTCGTCAATGCAGTCGCCCCCAGCCAGCGCAGACGCCACCAGCGTCATCATCTTGTCGCTCGTGTTCGCCCGCCCCGGGGCATCGCCCAGGTCGAGGCGCTGCCGGACGAGTTCGGGCAGGCCGAGGTGCCGCGCCAGGGTGGCCGGAAGGAGCAGCCCGGCATTGGCCACCAAGCGGCGGTCGTCGAAGGTGATTTGGATCCGGTCGGGGTGGTTGCGTGGCAGCATCTACTGGGTGCTCCTTTTCCGGGGCCGTTTTTTTGCTACAAAACCATTATCCCAGAAGCACAGGAGCACCTTCTTGCCGCCTCAGGACGCTAACCCGACGCCCTCCTTCGGTGGATTCGGGCTTAGGTGGAGAAGGTGTTAGGTGCTTCGCCTTCAACAGCACAGGTATAGACTCCGTGGAATTCTTGATCTCGCTGAACCTGGGCGAACCGCCACGGCCCCTGGCCAAGATCGCCTCTGGGGGAGAGGCCGCCAGGCTGATGCTTGCCATAAAGACCATCCTGTCCACCGCCGACCGGATTCAATCTTGGTGTTCGACGAGGTAGATGCGGGTATAGGAGGTCGAATCGGGAGTGTTCTGGGTCAGAAGCTATGGGGTCTGTCCAGAAGCCATCAGGTGCTGTGCGTAACCCATCTCCCGCAGATAGCGTGCTACGCCGAACGCCACGCCAAGGTCATAAAACTTGCCTCACATGACAGAACCAAGACCTCTGTGGAGATTCTGGCCGACGAGGCCAAGGTAACTGAGCTTAGTCAGATGCTCGGCTCCGACAGCGGTGTAACCCGCAGCAATGCCCTAGAGATGCTGGAGCAGGCGGTGAGGTGGAAGGAGAGCCGAGGAAAAGTCACTTAAAGTGGGTAGTCGAATCGTCATGGCAGGTGTCGCTGTGTTGATGGCTGTGGCGTCTACATCCTGCGAACCAGTCACCGACGCTGGCGTGAGATATGTGGCGATAGCGGAAGACGGAACCGTCGTTGCGACGATGGCCGAGTATATAATCGGGAGTCTGGAGTCAATGCAATCTGCCATGACCAGTGATGGTGGACGTACATGGACCAACGCCGATAAGACCTATCGGAAAGCGGGGAACGAGAGCGTGCAGATCCCCAGAGGCATCTACGCAATTCAGAGTGCCCGCGTAGACCTCGTTTCTGAGGATAGCGTGGACTCTGGTCTTGCCCCAGATCTCTCCTGCGGGGCTGGCGATACCCTCGTCGTTGAGAGTGCGGGCTGACAGACGACTGGCGTGCGAAGGGTTGGGCAGCACAAAGTAGACACGAGACGAGCAGCGTCTGTAGCGGAGCGCTATGGGTCTTGCGCCGGGTAGTCGACGGCGGAGGTCACGTCCCGTCAAGTGGTGTAAGAGTGCGTCATCCTGCTGATGTTGTCTAAGCCGCAGTCGTTTCTGCGGGTTCGGCCCCTGCAAGAGCTTCATTGAAGGTGAGAACGGTGGGTGTGAGGTATCGACGGCCGACGGCCCATTCGTCGTGCTGTTCAGCGAGAACGGCGCCAACCAGGCGACGCACGGCTGGTCGGTTAGGGAAGATGCCCACGACATCGGTGCGACGTCTGATCTCCTTGTTGAGACGCCTCCAGGGGGTTGTTGGACCAGATCTTCTTCCAGTGGGCGACAGGGAAGCTGGAGAAGGCCAGGATATCGGGTCCAGCCTCGTCCAGTAGAGAGGCCACCTGAGGGAACCGGTCTCCGAGTTGATCGGTCACCCTATCGAGTTGGGCGTGTACCTCATCGGGGGAGGGTTGCTGGTAGATGGTGCGGACCATGGTGGCCATCCATGGTTGGACTCTTCTGGGTACCCGAGTGAGCAGGTTGGTCATGAAGTGGGTGCGGCACCGTTGCCAGCTGGCTCCGCCGAAGACTGCGGCGATGGCGCCGCGGAGTCCCTGATGAGCGTCCGATACCACCAGCTCCACCCCGCTGAGGCCCCTGGCGGACAGCGAGCGTAGGAAGGCCAGCCAGAAGGCGCCGTCTTCACTGGTACCCACGTCCATCCCAATGATCTCCCGCTTGCCCTCGCCATTGACGGCCGTCGCCACCACCACGCTGACGTTGACGATCCTGCCGTCCTCCCTGACCTTCTGGGTCAGTGCGTCCAGCCACAGGTAGGGGTAGGGTCCACCGTCCAGCGGACGGCCCAGGAAGCCATCCACCACCACGTCCAGTTCCTGACAGATACGCGACACCTGGCTCTTGGAGATACCCTCACACCCCAGGGCCTTGACCAGGTCATCCACCCGCCTTGTGGATACCCCTTCCACGTAGGCCTGCTGAATGACCGCCAGCAGAGCTCGCTCGCTGCGACGCCGTGGCTCCAGCAGGCTCGGGAAGTAGCTCCCCTCTCGAAGCTTCGGGATGTGCAGCTCCATAGTCCCCACACGGGTATCCCACGCCCGGGACCGATACCCGTTGCGCTGGGTCACCCGCTCAGGGCTGCGTTCTCCATACTCAGCACCGATCCTCGATGACACCTCCGCATCCATGATCCCCTCTACCAGCACTCTCAGAGCCTCCCGTAGGAAGTCCACGTCACCGTCCATTCCCCCCTTGCGTAACAACTCCAGCAGGTCCATCCTTTCCTTGACCACCGTTGTCCTCCTTGTAATATCTTCGTCAAGACTCCACCTTCTCCTCAGCATCCTCTAAGGACGGGAAGCAGTTCTCGTTCAGGCACTCCTGACGGAAATGCCCGTTGACAGTTGAGATTAGTGATACGAATCGGCCGACCCGTCATTGCTATTTGGAACAGACCATGGGAGCCGTTCACCGTGATGCTGCCAGCGCAAGCAGCTTCCTGACTTTCCACGCGCGTACTGGACCTATCAAAGGAAAAGCCCCCGCCGTGTCAGCAGGGGCTTAGCAACTCCATTCTTCGGGTGGGACAGGGAGTAGGGCCGATTACACCGCTAGTGTGAACCTGATGATGGCTGAATAGTCGTTGCACCGGGGTCGATCGCCAAAGTCACCGACAGGTCGTCTCGTGTAGCTTCAACCTTGACCCCGAAGGCCGCGAACGTTGCCCTCTTTCCCTCTTGGTCCAGGTTGTCGAGTCCCTCCGCCAGCCGCCTGCAGTACTCGGCGATTCGTTCCGCAGCATGCACCGCGTCGTCCTTCTTTTTCTGCTGGTCCTCCAACATGCCGAGCTCCCGTGCCATCTCGTCGCAACGCAGCTTCAATGGGCCGATCCGGTTCTCCAAGAGTTCTAGGTCGATCATGTCCTTCTGGCGCAGATCGATGAGAATGCCTTGCTGCTTCTTCAGGTCCGCTAGGTCACGGCGGAGCTTGGTCATCCTCTCGGCCAGGTCTCCGTCGCCCGTTTGGGCATAGCGTTGTACCTGCCGGCTGACTACCTCAGGTTGCCGGATGGTCCTTGAGACCATCTCCCACACCGTTCTTTCCAGCCGGTCCGCCCTGATGTTACGCGCATCGCAGGTGGCTGGTCTTTCCGCCCTGGGTCTGGTGCTTATGCATCGATAGTACCGGTACCCGCGAGCCTGCATGCTGCCCACCGCTGGGCTTCCGCACTTCCCGCACTTGGTGAAGCCCGTCATCATATAGCGGGGGCCCTTTCCTTTCCACCTTGACGGTCTTGCAGCCAGGCGTTCCTGCACGGCCTCGAAGAAACCCGCGGTGATGAGTTGCGGGGTGAAGCCCTCGACCAGAATCGCCTCTGAGTCGGGCTTCTTGGTGACTTCCTTCTTGCCACCCTTCACACTGCGGTGGCGGAATCTGCCATAGTATTGGACCCCTGTGTAGGCCAGGTTCTTCAGGGTCTTTTTCACGCGGTCTTGACTCCACAACTTCCCGGTTTTGGAGGGTATCCTTTTCTCGTTCAACATGCAGGCAATTCGATACATACTGATGCCTTCCGAGGCCCACTGGAACACCATCCGGACCACATCGGCCTCCGTTTCGTTGATGACCCTTCGCCGCAGAGCGGGGTCGTAGTCGTACCCGTACAGGCCTATCCCGCCGGTGGCGGGCATGCGGCCGTCCTTGGCAGCCTGTTCCTTGCCGCGCATCGTGCGTTCCATGAGTTGGAGCCGCTCCCTCTGCGCCGCGTATCCCATGAAGTAGGTCAAGAGTTGACCTTCAGGAGAGGTGTCCGATGGTCCCCTGACGAATTCCAGGCTGACGCCGGCATCAATGAACACGCTTTGGATGTTGAGCAGATCCAGCGGATTCCGGGAGAGGCGATCGTAGTCATAGACAATCACAATGTCCACCTCCCGGTTCTGCACGGCTTGGAGCATCAGGTTTAGGCCCGGTCTGTCTATGTATGCGCCCGACTCCATCTCGCGCCAGATGTGTTGGGGGTCGACCTGGTAGCCCAGCTCGATTGCCTTCAGCCGGGCTTGCTCCTCCTGGGTTTCCAGGGAGGTTCCTTCCTCTCCCTGCTTGACGGTGCTGGTCCTGACATAAATTCCTGCAATCATGACTTCTCCTAAATCTCTTGAGTTTTTGGGAATGTACAAAAGAAAGGCGAGGGATCAAGGGTCACCGGAGAGCGGACATTTTCCCGCGGCTGGGGAAATCCCCCCCGGGGCGACGCCCGCCGGTCCCCGCGGAGTCCTTGGTACGGGGGCCCTCGTTCCAGGCCCGGTGCCATCGTCCATGGGCCAGGACTGCGTCCACCGGCCAGAGAGCATATCGTAGATCCACTTGGCCAGGCGTCCGTCGTCGTGCCCTCTGCCCACGACAATGAGTCTTTCCCACGGGAACGCGGCTCCCGGGGTCCACCCACTGTCGCAGTGAATGCTTCCTGAGACCTTTGGGGTACGGTCCGGGGATGGCGGAGTATCCCGCCTACAGGGGTTGTGAGGGGAGTTGCCCAAGTCGGCATCTGCAGGCGATTGCGCCCCGGAGTCGTCTCCATTATTATGGAGATATGCCATCTGGGGTTGAGCCTCCGATTGGCTTGAGGTCGCGGTTGGGCCATCAATCCGCCGCGGCCTTTCCCTTTCGTCCACTTCCTCCGGGCTGGCTCTGGTATCCATAAGTTACCTCCTAGCTGAATAATTTTCTCCCCGGGTCCTCCTCGAGCAGGCCAACTCTCTCGGTCGCTTGGCCTGCTCTTCACCCGCATGTGAAGAACCGACTCGCAACAGTGGAAGAGGTCATGGGCGTCTTCGTTCTCTGCGCTGTTCCCAAATGCGCCTTGAGCACGGTAAAGGCGCCGAGGCTGCATAGCGGAATAATCCGGGTGACCCATGCACCAGCAGGTGTAGAGCCGGACAACCTCTTCCAGCGCCGTTCCTTGAACCCCAATTCGAGGCTTGGCGTAACCATGGCACCTAAGTCGGATTCAATGTGTGGAATGGCACACTCCTAACCCGTTTCATCGCTTGGAGGCATCAAAAAGTCCATCGTTACGGTATGGGGAGTGCCTATGGTCCTAGCCTGCAGTCTTTTGTTGCCTTGGGCATTGACCTCCAGCTCAAATCCCGCGTCCCACAACCTGGCGCCCAGCCCTCGATAGCGCTCTCGATTCGAGACGGCCACCGTCTAGCCCCATGTCCAGATCCGTCGTGCCCACGTGAGGCTTCAAGCAGACCGGCAGGTCTTCCTGGTCAATAAGGACACAGGGAACCGGCCCGCCGACCCCAACGGTCTCATCGAGCAGATCACCCGGCTTGGTTACCATGTAGAGGCATGGCCGGCGGACAAAGACCAGCTGCTCCATACCGCACCCGTCTCCGGTCGGTGGCTTAGATATCATTCTTGCCTCCCCAGAGCAGCCGCCTCCGGAGTTCTGCAGCTGCGTCCGTTGATTCTTCGGGATGGTCCTTCAGGTCGACAATTGCCTGCACCGGATGGACGCAGGGTATACCGTCGACGGGCTCCGCTCCGTGGAAGACGCCCTCGTCGTTGGGGATCACCAGCCACGTGTTGGCTCCTGTAGCTTCCTCTCGGAAGCCGAGGTCCTTCTTCAGCCCCGGCGACGGGAGCGTGGAAATGTACACTGTGACCAGTTGGAATGGGGCGAAACGTGTCCACAGCCATGCTGCGGGGAGCGCAGTTGCTGCGTAGGACTCCTCTTTCTTAGACAAAGCTTCGGCGAGGGAGTGGATCAGAGCATCGCCCCCACCAGCCGAAACATGGCCGCGAATTACATGATGCCGGTCAAACCGGTAATCCCACAACCAAGCGTCGAGCAACGCGTCGGCGTCGACGACACTGATACCGTCTTCTCCTCGTTCAACGAGGCCGGTCTCCAAAAGTTTAGCCACTATGCGGCTGGTGTGACCCTCATTCAAACCTGTGCCGGATGCTAGATCGCGCTGCCTAACAGCCCTGGATGGGTCCATGAGCAGATGTCGTGCTATCCGAGAACCCCTTGGTCCGAATGCGCTCTCCGGCGGCCCAGGTCGCCGGAAGCGGTTGGGATTGCCCCGGTTTTGATAGAAGAAACCAGGAACGACGATTCTGGCATTTCCCGATAGGTCCAGCCAGGGTAGTCCGGCTTGCGCGCAGGCCTCCTGCCCTTCTGTAGTCATGTAGGGGACTGCCAAGAGTGGAATCATCTCAAGGGGCAACTTGCTCTGGATCATCTCCAATTGGTGAATGGCAGCTGCGACATGGCTCAATGAGCCTGACCTCTTCCATTCTAGGGCGAAGGAATGGCCCCTAATAGTGACAACGGCATCCAAGTAACCACCGTCATTGATGGGAACTTCACGCCTAACATCCTCAGTTAGCTCGGGGATATCAAAGATTTCCGCGAGGCGCTCGAGCGCCAGCATGACGGCTATAGGTTCAAGTGGGATTCTCATACTTGTAAGTATACCATGCCATGCGAAACTGCGCAAGTTACATCATTGACCGAAGTTTAGTGGAATAACCGTTGTATCTGAGGCACTCACCGTGGGAGGTGCTAACCTCTGCGGGTTCGTGAGGCCTCCGGCCCATATCGTGCCGTGGCAAGTGAAGCCACCCTACATTCACGAAGCCCTACCAGCAGTATTTAGGGTGTCCCCGTTGCCTCACCGAGGAATGCTACTGAAATCTCAGCGCTCAGGACCACCGTCGACCAGCACCAATTCCCGCATTGGATGTTGGGCCGCCGGAGTTTCGTCGGATGCGGCATAGACCAGTTTGTGCGCCATGATGCCTCGCCATTCTTGCACCCTGCGTTGCAGCGTCCGCAGGTGGTCCGCAACCTCGCCACCTTGACCCGGTTGGGAGCCATCGCGCCCATGGAGAGCGCGTGGGCCTGCCAGCGGCTGAACGCCATTGGCAACCCCATGACCACGGACTATGCCATCATCCACCCGATCAATGTCCTCACCACCAGTGAATTATCGTTACACCGTTGTCCTGCAGTCAAAGCTAGGAGAATGGCTACCCCCAGTAACTCGGGCCATTCCGCGCATGGATCTTGAAGCCAGGTGGGGGGACTATAACCGCAGACTGCGGGAAAGACGACTGCAGGCCAAAGAGCGAGGCCTTTGCACCAAATGTCAGCGAGAACACGCCAAGCCAAACAAGGCCCGTTGCGAGCAGTGCTGCAACAAGGACCGAGAATACCGAGTTGGGAAAAAGCAGAAGCCAAACGGGCCCAGAGTGCTGGAGAGTAAGCCTATCCCACTCCCACTGAGCATAGAAGGCACGGAGCCAGTGACGTTTCCTTTGTTCGACCAGCCAGACCGACAGGAGCACGGCGATGGGGCATCGTCTACAGAGCAGAAGCCAAACAGACCAAAAGTGCCGGAGAGTAAGCCTAACCCCGAATCCACCGAAGGACACCGATGGACGGCGTGAGGAAAGCGGAAGGGGGGTGAGGGAGCTACAGGGGAAATAGTCTGGGTTCCATTTGGGGTAGGGAGGTCGGCGGACGGTCTTCATCGCCGCACAGGGGTCCCTATGGCCGTCTGCGGGAGCTGCGATGCGCGGGATGGCGAGAGAATACGCAGCAGGGAACTCTCTCGGACCGGGCTGGCACGAGTCTGCGGGGATCTTCGGTTGTCCGGTGGGTGGGTCGGTCGCCGACGGTGCCGTCAGGCCGGGAGTGGAATGGCTCGCAGCCGGGCCAAGGCGCGGCTGAACTTCTCAGCCCAAGGCCAGCGATCCGGAAGATGCAGGGTCAACCGGCGTGCCGAGCGGGTGAGCCGTCCGGCCAGGGAGAAGAACCGCCGCCGGAGGGTCTTGGTGGTGGCTATCCGCTCTCCCAGACCGATCCGCGCCGTCCAGCGGGCCAGGTTGTGGGCCATCGTCTGGACGGCCAGCCAGGCGCCGTTGGCGGCGAAGCGGCCCGAGGGGAGATGGTTCAGCCCGACGCCGTACTTGAGGTCGCGTATGGCATTCTCGATCTCGGCGTGGCGGCGATGGTCAGCCTCCAGTTCGAGCAACTCCCCGTCCCGGTCGGTGATGAAGCCATGATAGCTGTATTTGGCGAAGAGGGCCAGTTGGGAACCGGGCGTCGGCTTCACCCGCCGGACGATGAGCCGTACCGGCGCGGCGTCCGCCTCGGCCTGGAAGGGGGTGCAGGTGGTCTCGGCCACATCGGCGGCACCGTCCATCCAGTAAGGAATCGGCGTCCAGGCATCTTCGGGTATCGCCTCGATGAGATTGTGCAGGCTTTTGTGCTGGCGGATGGTGATGGAGAAGCGGACATCCATCTTGCGGCAGACGGATACCACGCCATGAGTGTAGAACCCGCTGTCGGCCCGTAGCGTGAGTCGTCCGTCGGCCCCGGCGTAGCGCACCCGTCCCACCGTCTCCCGCAGGAAGTGGGCGGCGCCGCGGGCGGTGTTGGCCCGGCCCTCGCGCAGCCGGGACATCAGCACGTCTCCGGTGCCGGCGGCGATGGCCGGCAGCGGGTGGTAGCCCCGCTTGCCGGTATAGCCGTGATGGCGGGCGCCCTCCTTGGCCAGTCCGTAGGTCTCGCAGATGGTGGAGTCCAGGTCAATGGTCAGGGGCCCGTCGCCGGGTCCCGCCCCGGCCTGCCAAGCCCGGGCCAGCAACTCGCGGCTCACCCGGTCGAGTTGACGGACGTGGCCCCACCGGAAGCTGCGCAGGAAGGTGCCCAGGGTGGATGGCGCCTTGACCGTGCCGCCCAGGGTGCAGGCCGTCCCCCCGGTGCGCAACACATCGGCGTCGTCAATGCAGTCGCCCCCAGCCAGCGCAGACGCCACCAGCGTCATCATCTTGTCGCTCGTGTTCGTCCGCCCCGGGGCATCGCCCAGGTCGAGGCGCTGCCGGACGAGTTCGGGCAGGCCGAGGTGCCGCGCCAGGGTGGCCGGAAGGAGCAGCCCGGCATTGGCCACCAAGCGGCGGTCGTCGAAGGTGATTTGGATCCGGTCGGGGTGGTTGCGTGGCAGCATCTACTGGGTGCTCCTTTTCCGGGGCCGTTTTTTGCTACAAAACCATTATCCCAGAAGCACAGGAGCACCTTCTTGCCGCCTCAGGACGCTAACCCGACGCCCTCCTTCGGTGGATTCGGGCTTAGATGAGACATGCCTCGCTCTGCGTACCAGGCCCTGCGGTCGCAGGCCGCTTCACTCGGTGAACAGGTGGCCGAGGCCAAAGTCGTCGGCCAAGTCCAGAAGCGCTTTCATGTGATGTTGGTTGGGCCGCACCCCTGCCTTCCACCAACGCCACACGGTGTGGCGGTAGGTCCCCAGGCGGCGGGCGATCTCCGACCATGACAGGCCCGACTCTTCTTTGAACCGCCTCAGCCGCTGCGGGAAGTTGTCGGGGATGACATAGATTATTCTGCTGTAGTGTGTGCGCTGTCGAGGCATGGCACAAGCGCTCCCAGAGCACGGCCGTAGCCCCGCTATTGACCGGGCCCGCTGACGGTGAGCTCCAGGCGGTTGGACAGCTTCTTGTCGCCGTCGGCGCAGATGGCCTCCTGCGCGTCGCAGTCCGTGGTGGCGGGCAGCACGATGGTGACGTCGCCGTTGGAGTCCGGTTCGACGACGATCTCCCAGCCGATGTTGCTGCCCTTGACCAGCCGCCGCGCGCCGGTTACCTTGCCTCCCTCCACTGTGAACACATGGTCGTCCCGCAGCGTCTTGTAGCTGAGCGAAAACTCCTCGCTGAAGGCGATCCTGAATCTGAATTCGCCGCTGCCGTTGTGGGATGTTGGGACGCTGACGGTACTTGCCGTCAGCGGAGGCCCCTTGACGGTGAATTTCAGCGGGCTGGACAGCGCCCTGCCGTCATCGGTGCAAATGGCCCCCTGCGTGTCGCAATCCTCGGTGACGGGCAGCTCGACGGTGACGTTCGCGTTGGAGTCCGGGCTGACGGTGATCTCCCACCGGATGTTGGAGGTGTCGCTGTCCCCGTCCAGCTGCCGGGCCCCGGCCACCTCGCCGCCCGTCACCGTAAACGCATGGTCCCGCAGCGTTAAGGAGCTGAAGCCTTCCTTGGGCTCCTTGCTGAAGCGCAGCTCGAAGGTGAAGTCCTCCTGTCCGTCGTGCGAGCCCGGCGCATCGTGGATGGCGGCAGTCAGCGGCGTCTCCGCGGCCTCTTGCGCCCCTTGCGCTTCACGCACCTCACGCGTCGCCGTAGACTTTGGCGGGGTCTCCTCATCGGGGATGATCAAGGGCGGGGCAGACAGCTTCGCGTAGCTGGTCAGCGACTCGGCGTTGCCCGCGTCGTCGGTGAAGGTGACCCGCACCTGGATGGGTTTGCCCTCGTCGTCGCCGGTCACGGTGTAGGTGGAGCTTGCCGCTCCCTCGATGTCGGCGCCGGAGCGGACCCATTGGTAGGCGAACACTGCGCCGGTCAGACCGTCCTCGTCCTCGATGCCGTCTGTGGTCGCGGTCAGCGTCTCGCCGGCCTGCACCGTCCCGGTGATGCCGGGCCCGCCCGTCGCCGGGCTGTTCGCCCTCTGGCCCATCGAGGTGGTCACTTCTTCCACCTCGATGGTGTAGGTGCCCGTGCCGGTGCCGGACGTGGCAGCGTGGATGTAGGCGTCGTGTGTGGTACCTACTTCGACCACCAGTTCGCTGTCTTTCTCCGTCGTGCTCTTGTCATCGTTGTGCAGCACTGGCTGACCAAATCCATAATAGCTATGGATAAACGCTTGAACGGTACCAATCGACACGAATGGGTCGGCCAGGGTGCCGCCCCCGGACTCGGCGCCGCGCATGCTTACCCGGTAGCTCTTGCCCTCTTCCAGCCGGACCCTGAACCAGTCGACATCGTTGTCCACCTCCAGGTTCCCGCTGACGCTGCCGCCCACCGCCACCGTTCCCGTGGTCTCCTCGGCGCCCAGGTAGTCATCTTCCGAGTCGGTGATGTCGGTCAGCACAAAGGTGTAGACGTCCCCCGGCTCAAAATGGTATTCGCCAAGCTCGAACGCGACGAGCAGTCTGGACGGAAGGGTGCGCCCCCCGACTTCATAAAAGCGTGGCGCCTTGAACTCGCTGCTGATATCGCCGTTTCTTTGGTCGTCCACCAACCAAAAATTGAAGACAAATGATCGCTGTCCCTCATCTACGTCGCCTAAGTCGTAATAAGGCAGGTATCCCCGAAACACGATAAAGCCCACGTTCGCCGGTCTGCCGTCGGTCGTCTCCGGGACCCGGAGCTCCAGCCGGTAGTCCCGGTCCGGAACAACGCCGAGGCGGAACAGAAGCGAGGCGCCCGCATCCCCGCGCTGGTTGGTGTCGTGTAGTTCCGTTGGTTCGAAGTTGCGAGGATCATGGGCCGGAACAGTGGCCGGAAGCCCGGGCGCCAGGTTGCCGATGAGGTAATCGACGTCGTTCCCTTCATCGGCCCTATCCAATCCCCATTCAACAAACCAAGATTCTCCTACAGACTCGACCGGGATCGACGTGCTGGTGTCGGTGATATCGGTGACCGACAGCGTGTAGGCGCCGGTGGAGCCTTCGAAGCCGGCCACCGCCACGAAGTAGTCCCCCGCACACGGCGCGGTGAAGTCCGTGATCGCGTTCCGGCCATAGCCGCTGTCGTTGTCCCGGGTCTTAGACTGGCCGAGAACGTGGCTGAAGGGGATGTAGTTGCCCTGGCGGTCGTAGATGCCGACGATGAGCGGGTCCTCCAGGGTGCCGTCACCGGTGTCGGCGCCTTTCAACTCCAGCCAGTAGACCCGTTCGCCGATCCTGCCGTTGAAGCGCACGCGGAACCAGTCGCGGTCCGTGGCGCTCTCGATGTTGCCGGTCACGCTGCTGCCGATGGACGCCCGGCCGCTGGCGCTCGTGCCCGCCGGCAGGTCGCCGCCGGACGGCTCGGAGAGCGGGGTCAGGGCGTCTCGCAGGGTGTCTAAGCTCTCCCCGGTGCAATAGTTGACCACCAGCGACACCACGAGGACGGCGTCCGCGCCGGTGAAGGGGTAGCGGTCATGATAGGTTCCCTTCAGACGGCCATCATCATCGACGTCATCCTTATCTACGAATTGGGACCCCTTGCCGGTGACGGCGATGTAGTAGTCGGCCTTGGTCGTCGGGGTGAAGTACATGCTGGTGCTGCACGCCTTGGACGATGAGGTCATGGGAATCGCCGTGCCGTCGGCATCGTGGATGCCCTCGATCACGGCGGTCTGTGGGCACTTGCCCACGTCGAAGCTGATGTGGTAGCGCACGTTTGCGAGCAAGCTGGCCCGGACCCAGTCCACGTCGCTGGTGACTGTGTCATCTGGGTCGCTGCTCGTGCGCATCAGATAGACCCTAGTTAGCTCCCCCAGCTCGGCGACGGCCGTCGTGGACGTGTCCGCGGGGTGATCGTCGGACCGCGCCGACAGCGTGTACACCCGATCGGGCGCGTGGCCGCCCTTCGGGGACGCTATGGACACGTAATAGGCGCCGTCCTGATCCGTTCGGAAGGGCAGGCTGTTGACCCGATTGGGGTGCTGGTAGTAGTTTTGAGGCCCTTCTACGGGCGCGATGGCGCTGGTGCGCAGCTCTGTACCCTGGTCGTCGTGGATCTTCAGCAGGTACACCGGCGGCGCGTCCACAACGTCGAACTGGTAGTCGACGCCGGCTTCGAGCTCGACGGCGTACCAGTCGGCGTCCCGGGCGCTAGCGTGCTGGCCCTTCACGCCGGCGCCGTCGACGACGAGGCGCCCGGTGGTGGTGGTGTCGCCGGGCAGGTCGCCGCAGGTGGGCTCGCCCAACTCGGCCGACGCGCTGGTCACGGGCTCGCCGAGAATGGCCATCTTGAGCAAATCAGCGTTCGGCGACCAAGCCGCGCCGGGTCTTTCCCGGAAATAGGCGACGTCGCCTATCGACCAATCCCGGATGGCGCAGGCGTCCTGCCCCGTACCGGAGGTGACGGCTGTCCGGAAGAAGTCCTCAGTAGGCGAATGCGCAATGTCGATGACCAGCCAAAAGGTCGTGTTTGCGGCAAGCGTGGTGTCGGCCGGGGCATCGAAAGTGAGGACACCGACCTGCGGATTGGCCCGCAGACCCAGTCCGTGAAGCGCGACCCCCGGTTCCCCGCCGTCGTCTGAGTAGATGGAGGCCCTGATTGCCCCGAGGACCTGGAGCGGTGGGATGACCGTCACTTCAATTTGTACACCATGAAGGGTATGAACCGCATCGTTGCCGTTGGTGAATGAAGCCGCATACGCAATTTCCAGGTTGATTCTCTTGCCGACAAGTTGGCCGGTTGGGGTCGACGGCTGACCCAGGGCGCTGACCAACACGGGGCCGGGCGGCGGGGGAGCCGGGTTCGGGGCGGGCGGCAGCGGGTTTGGCCAGCCGTAGACGTTGAGCGGGATCTTCCTGGCGTCCCCTTTGCCGAGGTTCCAGCTGTCTCCGCCGAAGCCGTGCGGACGGACGAAGCGGCTGCCGTAGGGTCCGCCGAGGGTCCAGCCGGCTTCGGCGCCGGGGTCCTCGCCGCGGCTGGCGTTGGGCGTTTCGTAGTAGCCGTTGGCGGCGTTTTGGAAGTAGGCCACGTAGGTCCGCCCCGGCTCGACATGGAGATCTTCGCTGACGGCGGTCCTCGGAGCGAACCGGTCAGGCGAACCGCCGATGCCAGCGGTCGCCTGGTAGCTGGCCAGGGGCGGCTGGGGGTCGCGCGCGCCCTCGCGAGAGCTGAACGCCTCGGCGGCGTAAATGTCCGCTACCGGGTCCAACGTCTCGCTCTGGGCGTCTATGTCCACCCCGAGGCCGGAGATCGTGTAGCCGGTCGGGTTGGGGCCGGTGGTGAACCCGCGCCCGCCGGCCCATTCGTGGTCGTAGTGTCTATTCGTGCTGCACAGCCGCCACGATGTCTCGGTATCGGGACCCTCCACGAACCGCGGTTCGCAGTCAACCCTGATGCTTGGGTTGGTCGCTCCGCCGTCATATGTTCTGCCCTTCGGCAGATTGAGCCAGACTTTGGTCACGCGCTCGGCGCCGAAGCGCAGGAAGGGGCCGGCGGCGGCGGTGTCGCGCAGCCCGTGGGCGCCGACCAGCACGCGCTCCTCAACAGGGTAACCGTCTACTACCATCGCGATCGGCTTGAGCGCAGAGGCTTGCCACGTGCGTCCGGCAAGGGAGAAGAATTCGCGCTGGAGCGAGGTGTCGGAGATCGGCCAGCTGTCTGGGTCCTCATCGCCGTTCGGTGCGGTCGAAATCTCATAGACGCCGAGCCCAGAAACCTCCTCGAACACCGCCCAGTAGGTCTGGTTGGGATTCAGAGGCGTGTTGTCCGGGAACTCCAGGTAGAGATCTGGGTCTTCCTTGCTTGCACCCCGGAAGTGTGTGACGTACAGGGCCTCGGCATGGGGACTTCCTTGGTGGTCGCGGTGGATGGACAGCCGGGCGAGGGGAGTCCCGGTGACCTTGGTGGCAATAAGCACTTCGACAAGCTGGTACCAGCCGACGTCGCTGCCGGTGGTAAAGGAGACGGCGTAGGACCGGTAGCTGGCGGCGCTCGAAGGGGTGGCGCCGGGGTCGCCTGCAACGAATCCGACGACGAGGCCGTCATCTTCATCGTCAACTTCGTCGGTGTTGTCTGCTAGCTTTACAGGGCTGTTCTGCTGCAGCGCCACCGGCGGGTCGTCGGCCTGATCGGGGTCGGACGAGGTGTCCGTGGTTGCCTCCTGCGCATGGGCCACGGACACGAGGCCCACGAGCAGGGCCATGATTGCCAGCAAGGGAATCAGTCTAGTCAATTGGTGTTGTTCTCCTCGAAAGTTGTTGCTGTCCCAGCCGTCTCTTACCTACAGTCCGGATGACCTTTCCCTCAGGTGGCGGCGTTGCACGGGGCTCGTCGGTTGCAGCAAGCGTTCTCAACCTTTATGCGCACTGCGACACGGAAGACTATGGCCCCCCACAAGAGGCTGCACAAGGTTCGTTTGCAACGTTTCCCAGTGGGCTTTTGGACGCAACGTTTTCGCAAACTAACGAGAGCGTTACTGCGTGTATTCGGTGATTTGTATGCGCCCTCTTTTGGAGGTGATTAGATAGTCATTAGGGTGTGGTGTTGAATAGGGTGTATGGCATTTCTACGTAGGTACGAATGCCTACAGTTGATTGGGTACATTTCAGTCTCGACAACGCCGCACAGTTGCGGTACGTTTGGGGGTGCGGCATGCAACGGCGCTCACCCTGCAAGTGAGAGGGGGTCACCTATATTGATGCCAGGGGACGGTTTCGACGGACCTGGTCGGATTCCCGTAGCATCGCAACGCGGGTTGCGGTCGCGGGCTGGAGGCCCGGCCATGCTCGGCGCCGAGCTACGCAGGCGCGTTCTCCGGGCCGTCCGCGCCGACCCGGACGTGATGCTGTACGCCGCGAGGGTCTCGGTCTGGGCGCGCTGGCTCGGCTGGCTCGTCGCCGTGTTCCAATTGGCCTATCGACCGGGGCTCTGGTACGCCACCGACAAGGAGTACCTGTTTCTGAGCGTGCCGCTGCTGGCGTTCAACGGGTTCGTCCACTACCGGCTCCGGAGGGACCGGGCGGTGACGTGGCGCTGGCTCCTCTTCCTCAGCGGCATGGATATCGCGCTGATCACCGCCGCCGTCATCATCGGCGGCGACTTCCACCTCTTCAGCTACGTGACCTACTATCCCGCCCTGGCGCTGTTCGCGGTCGTCTTCGCGTCCCTGTGGCTCAGCCTCGCCTGGGCGACGATGGCCGCGGCCATCTATGCCGTCGTCAGCCTGGCGGTGGGCCCAGGTCTCGATTTCGATGCGGGTCAAGAGAAGGCCCTGCTCGCCAGGGTGGTGGCCATGTATGCGGTCGTTGCATCCGTCAGCCTCATCGCCCGGTTCGAACGGGTGAGGCGGCAGGAGTCCGCGGAACGGGAACGGGAGCTGCTTCGGGAGCGCATCGAGCTCTCCCAGGCCATTCACGACACGGCCGCACAGACCGCGTACATGATCGGCCTGGGGATACGCAAGGCCATGAGGCTGGCCGGCGGCTCGAACGAGGAGCTGACCGCCACGCTGGCCGCGACCGCATCGCTGTCGAAGGCGGCCATCTGGGAGTTGCGGCGTCCCATCGACGAGGGGCGCCTCTTCGAGGGGAGGGAGTTGGGCCGGGTACTCTGGTCGCACACCGAGACATTCGGGAGGGTCTCGTCAATCCCCGCGGAGATGCTGCAGTCCGGGACCGAGCCCCCGCTTGCCGTGGAGACCCGGGCCCGCCTCTTCTCCATCGCCCACAACGCGCTCACCAACGCATTCCTGCACGCCCAGGCCGGCAGGGTCGAGGTCCGGCTGGACTTCGGGGCCGACTCTATCCGGCTGTCCGTCTCGGACGACGGGGTCGGCCTTCCCGAGGACTACGCCGAGCGCGGCCGGGGATTCAGGGGCATGAGGGCGGACGCCGAGCGCCTGGGCGGCAGGCTCATCGTGGAGACGGGCGGAGGCAATGGGGGAACGACCGTGACCTGCGAGACGCCCTACCGATAGTTGCTGAGAGGAGACCGAGATGTCGTCTATGACACGGATCAAAGTGATGCTGGCGGACGACCATCCCATCATGAGGGACGGCCTGCGGGACGCCCTGGAGGGTGAGGGGGACTTCGAGGTGGTCGGATCGGCGGCAGACGGGGTTGAGGCGGTGAGGATGGCACAAAGCGTTGTGCCCGATGTCATCGTCATGGACGTGATGATGCCGCACAAGGACGGCGTGGACGCCTGCCGGGAGATCATGGAGCTGCTGCCGGACACGCGGGTGCTGATGCTGACGGCCTCGACCACAGAGGATGCGGTCGTGGAGGCGATCGCCGCCGGCGCGACGGGCTACCTGCAGAAGGACTCGGGGCCTGAGGAGCTGGCGGAGGCGATTCGAGAAGTGGCCCAGGGCCGTCTGCGCATACCGGACAAGGCCATAAGGCGGGTCTTCGCGATAATTCGTGGTCAGCGGGGGCTCACCGCGAGTCGGGCCCTGAAAGCGCTCACCGACAGAGAGCGGGAGATCCTGCAGATGTTTGCCGGCGGCAAGTCCTACGCCCAGATCGCCGAGGCCAATGGCAACAAGGTCGTTACCGTCAGGAACTCGATCTACCGCATCCAGAACAAGCTGGGCGTCGATACGAAACAGGAGATGGTGGTCTGGGCCGTGAAGAACGGCCTGCTGGACGGCGTGGAGGGGGGGCAAGATTTCCAGGCAACGCCGTGACCAGATCGCCTTAACCTTCGAGCTGCGCTTCAGCGAGACTCCCAAGCAAGGGCTCAGCTACGTGACTTTGCGGGAACACGCCTTCACTGTCACGGAGGGCGAGGTCTTGCAGGCCAGGCGGGTGCACGCTAACAGGATTCTCGAACGCCTCGCTGAGACAGTTCTCTCGCTCACGTTGGAGGACTGAATCGGCCGTTCCATGTCGAGAGACCGCCATCCGGAATGTAGGTCTGGCGCTAGCCAGGATCCAATCTAGTCCGCCATCACGACGAAGGAGGCTTGACCCAATGTCAACCGACGCATTCCACAAAATGACCGAGTATTTTCAGAGTCTTGTTCAGGAGATTACAGGTGAAGCACGACAAGCAGGCCTGCTAAAGAACTCGACGGCGGTGGGGACCGGTAGAGAAGAGGTTTTCCGTCGCCTTCTGGAGCGACACCTACCTGACAGCTGCGAAGTCTTTCGAGGCGGGTATGTGTTCAACGTCAAGGGCGAAGCCTCGAAGCAGATTGATGTCATTGCCACATCCGGTGTCACTCCCAGGTTTGAGATACTGCCTAACCTCCAAGCAATTGCGCCTCTAGAGGGGACGATCTGTGTTGGAGAGGTGAAAACTCGGCTGGACAAGGAGAGCTTGACCAAAGCCTTGGACAACTTCGCGTCCCTTCCTCAGCTAGCCGATCCTGGCAAGGCGTTAAACCCCAGTATTGGAAACGTCCAAGGGCACTTCTGGTGGGATTGGCCTTACAAGGTGATTTTCGCATATGACGGAATCGACAAGGAAACCATCTACCAATACATCTCCCAGTACTACAGCGAGAGGCCGGAGGTCCCCCAAGAATGTCGGCCGAGCCTGATTTATGTCTTGGGGGAATACATCCTCGTGCGCCTGCTACCAGAAATGAACATTCGGGACGTTGAGGGGTCACAGTTCTCTGTCGATAGGCTGGTAGGCAACTACAGGTGGTTTGACACTGCGGCCGATCTCTCTGCAATGGTCTACATGTTTACCAGTTTACAAAAGCGGGCGTTCTTGGCCTATCACATGATATGGAATTATGACAAATGGATAGATCAGTTTGTGGACACATTCATCAAATCGCAGGGACCTAAGCGGGACTACGACTCAGCGTAAACGTACTGACTTCAAATGCGGTATCGCGGCCCAACCCAGGGCCCGCCACACGTCCGCCAGTCCGGGTACCGCACGGTGAACCAGCTCCAGGCCCTGGCCGATGAGAAGGGCATCGGAGAGATATACCGGCGGCTGTGAGGGAGGGGGTCCGGGGCATCTTCTTCGCCCAGGGGTACTCGGAGACGGTAGCGTACGTCCGCCGACTGGAGAGCGGCGGGGTGCGGACCATGATGTTGGTCGACGCCGTTCCGGGAGACGATGCCGGAGGCGTCAAATTCGTCGCTCATGCCACCCGGTTTGAGCGGTACATGAACATGGGAATGGACAATCTACGGTCTTGGCTGCCATGCAACACAACAGAGTGCGATGTAAGGCGCTGGAGCGGCAGTTCCCAGGAGGAGAGAGAGTCGGCCCAGGGGTTGGAGGGCCTGTTCCACAGCACCGGGGAGGTGGACAACTTCGTGGCAGGACTTTCCGCTGTGCTGAAATAGCAGCCTCGGCCCCAAGGGGAGAGCCGACATGAGCCTCCGCAGTTTGGGAACGGGGGAGGAATAGGCAGGACCGTGAGCGAAAGACCAGCCGAAATGACTTGGCGAGTGCACGGCGAACGGCGAGACGCTGTGATTCTCCCAATCAGGTGAGTGACATGCCCATCACTGAGTCCACACTGGCCCAGTGGAGCCATCACCGGTCCGCGAAGGCATCGAAGCAAGCGCATGTATCTATACGTAAAGCGCTGGCTGCTCACAATCGGCCGTCGGAGGTCGGCTACGAGGTCTTGCTCCAGGGCTCCTATAAGAACGGCACCAATCTTCGCCGGGACAGCGACGTCGATGTGGTCGTCCGGTTGGCCCACAAGTTCAGTCCCAGCGTGGCTGTCCTCAGCGGCGAACAGCTGCAAGAGAACGCTTCACACGAGGTTGCCTACAGACATTGGCGGTCATTTCGGCGCCACGCGCTGAGGGTTATGAGGGACCGGTATGGGGACGCCGCGACCAGTGGTCGAAAGACCCTGAAGCTGGCGAAGGGCGAACTCCAGGCGGACGCCGACCTCGTGATCACGCTGAGCTACAAGGGAAGCATAGGGTTCTATCTCTCAGACGAGCGGCGTTGGGTCGTGAGCTATCCGCAGCAGCACCATCAACGAGGACTGACCAAGGAAGAGGCCACAAGCAGGCGGTTCAAGAGGACCATACGCATGTTCAAGGCGGCCCTCTGCTGGTTTGACGCCCATATGGGTCAGGAGCAAGCATGGCCTAGGACTCTCTCAGACGAGGCGCTGGTGGCTAGCAGGAGTAAAGGCGACTACAAAGAGGGCGGGTCCACATGAGGTTCGTTGATCTCTTTGCTGGCCTTGGTGGCTTTCGGGTTGCGCTTGAGCATCTGGGACACGAGTGCGTCTTCGCATGTGAGATAGACCCTCAGCTACAAGAGCTGTATGGCCTTAACTTCCCTGACGGACCGGGAGTCCACGGTAACATTCGTGCGTCTAAGGAATACATACCCCCTCACGATGTGCTTTGCGCCGGGTTTCCATGTCAACCCTTCTCTAAGTCGGGGACTCAGGCTGGCTTGAACGACGAGACATCTGGAACACTCTTTCACGAGATACTGGATATCCTCAGACGTCACAGGCCGAGCTACGTGATACTGGAGAATGTTGGCAACTTCGAGCGCCACGATGAGGGGCGAACTTGGCGCATCGTCAGGTCCAGCCTGAGGAGGCTTGGCTATGAGGTTAGGGCAACTGACCACATGGCTAGCGGCGGTGAGGGGCTGCTCTCACCTCACCATTTGGGCTTTCCACACCACCGTGAGCGCTTTTTCGCAGTGGCTTCACACATGGGTGTACCAAAGAATGTTTTCCCTTCTAGGAACCGCAACGCAGCCACCTCAATGACGGATGTCGTTCAGTCCTCAGACGAGCTCTCGAGGCTCGACATAGAAGAAACACAGATAGTTGACCAGCACCGCCGGTGTATTGAGCACTGGAACACTTTTCTAGGTGCGCTTCCCGAGGAGAGAGTCGTTCTGCCGTCATTTCCGATCTGGGGAGACGAGATTGACGCTACGTATCCCTATGAAGACATGACCCCCTGGGCTTACATACTCGGCACTGGTAACGGCGTTGCCCCGAAAAATGGCACTGAAGTGACGCTAGACAGCTTCCAAGCTCTGCCGAGCTACGCCAAGCGCCGAGTTGGACGTTTCCCTCAGTGGAAGGTGCGATTCATCACTGCCAACCGAGCCTGGCTGTCTTCTATAGGAGGTGAGCTTCCCTCAGACTGGGCCCTACGACTACGCTCGTTTCCTCCGTCTCTCCGAAAGCTGGAGTGGAACTGCCAAGGCGAGGTCAGAAATCTGTGGAAGCATATTCTTCAGTTCAGGCCATCAGGTCTCCGCGTCAAAAGATATAGACACAGCCCGTCGCTAGTTGCGATGACGTCAACCCAGATTCCCATTCTTGGCCCAAAGCATCGACACCTGTCGCGAGTAGAGGGCCTACGTCTGCAGGGCTTTCCAGATGACTTTCACGTTCCAGGCTCTCGGACCGCAACATTCAAGGCCCTAGGTAACGCTGTTCATGTTGGTGTGGTCCATGAGATCGCGGCCAGACTCTTGTGCAGTGGCGACCCTACAGTGGAGAGTTCAGATGGACCAGTTGACACCCACACCCGGTGAAGGGCTAGAGGCCGTGGCTCGGTTGTCATCCACACCGGATGTCGAGTCGATAGACATTCGACCGGAGGTGAGCGTTCTAGGGGTGTTCCGGCACCTCAACTACCGGCCGTGGTTCGCTGCGGCGGAGTTCGTAGACAACGCGATTCAGAGCTTTCAGGACCACCAGCGCGAGCTTGCCAGCGTCGAGGGCCACACGGGCAAGCTGCTTGTCAAGGTGAAGATCGACACTTCCGACGAGGGTTTCATCCAGGTCTCGGACAACGCAGCAGGGATCTATCGCGAAGAGTGGCCACGGGCGCTCCGTCCGGCAGAGCCTCCTCCTGACACATCTGGGCTGGCCGAGTTCGGAATGGGCATGAAGACGGCTGCCGCTTGGTTTGGGCGCCGGCTCACATTGCGCTCCAAGGCCCTCGGCGAGCCTTTCCGTCGCGAAATCACACTCGACTTCAACGAGATAGTCGAGAAGAGAATCGAGACGGTGCAGCCGGAGACGTTCCCCGCTCCGTTGCAGGAGCATGGCACGGACGTGATTGTCTCTGGCCTCCACCGCACGCCCTACGGGAAGACAATCAGCAAGATACGAGAGCACCTGGCCAGCATCTACCGCATGTTCCTCCGCGAGGGGTCACTAGAGTTGGTGTTTCAGCACGGCATAAACCCAGAGCAGCGACTTGTGGCCGAAGAGGTAGACATCTTTCAGGGACCGCGATTCGACGATCCAGATGGCGAACATAGACTCTGGTCGAAGCCGATCGACTTCGACCTAGGGGGCGGTCTACACGCACACGGCTTCTTGGCAATACGGGCAATCGGAAGTACTGCAAATGCGGGGCTGGCCCTCTTCCGCCGGAAGCGCCTCATCGAGGGCAGCGGCGATGAGACGTACCGGCCTCGGCGGATATTCGGCGCATCAAACTCGTACGAGTACCAGCGCCTCTTTGGCGAGCTCACGCTAGAGGGGTTCGAGATCTCTCACACCAAGGACGGGTTCCGGTGGGAGGAGCATGAGGAGCCGTTCGTCGACCTTCTCCGCGAGTATGCTGACACTGAGCCGCTCCCGCTGATAAGGCAGGCGCGGGGCCTGAGAACCGGGTCCAGACGCTCACCCGAGACTAGCCTGAGCGATGAGGCACAAAGCGCCGCAGCGGGAACAGCCTCCGTGCTCGGTCGGGATCTCAGCCGCTCGGCGGTCGGCGAGTTGGTCCCCACCGAGAGCACGCTGCCCGATGACCTATCGCCTGGCACTGAGTTGTTCCCCGCAACCATCGAGTTGGTGTACCGCTCACGGAGGCGGCGGGTCACCGTCGAGATCTCCAATGAGCCTTCGCATATGCGGGACTGGTTCGAGATTGCTGAGCACGTAGAGTCAAGCGATGGCGATCCGCATGACGTCATCCGTCTACGTATGTCGCTGAGGCATCCCTTCTCTGAGCGCTACGTAGGTGTCGACTACGAGAACCTGCAGTTGCTGACTCGTTTTGCGGCCGGATTGGCTATCGCCGAGATCACTGCCCGTCAGGCTGGCGCCCGCCAGGCAGGTGAGGTGAGACGGCGGTTCAACGACCTACTTAGTACGGTTTTCTCTAGGCCGTAGAAGTTCACCGTGCGATGGAGTGTGCAATGACAAACGGAGAAGGTGTAGAGGTCATCCGCGAGTTCCCAGGCGAGCTACCTCCTGGATGGAGATGGCGTCCCCAGTTGGTGGAGAACGGGGAAGCTCAGCGCCTGCTCCAGCGACAGGCGGATATAGGGCTGCCCGAGAGCGCTCGCGATGAAGTCTTGGAGTCCGGACTGGGGATCATCGCTCGCTGTGTCTCTCCCGACGACGTGGATGACGGTCAAGAGACCGGACTCGTTGTCGGCTACGTCCAAAGCGGCAAGACCCTGTCGTTCACGACTGTAGCGGCACTCGCGTGCGACAATCGCTTCCCGCTGATCATCGTGTTGTCTGGTACGAAGAAGAACCTTTACAGCCAGACCGTGAAGCGTCTCCGGCGTGATCTGGACCTTGAGCATCCTGCCGGACGATGGGTCATCTTTGAGGTGCAGACTCGAAGCCCGGATCTCGCTCAGCAGCTTAGGCATCTTCTTGAGAAGTGGGATCAGCCTGATCTGCCAGGCTTCCCACGACAGACCGCGCTCATAACCGTGCTCAAGACCAGGCAGCGCCTAGATGGCCTCACTGATACCCTGAGGCAGTTGGACCTCCGAGGCCGCAGCTGTCTGATCATCGACGATGAGGCAGATCAGCACGGTCTCAACAACAAGATCCGACAGGATGAGACGAGTCCCGTGTACGGAGCTTTGCTCTCGTTGCGCGATGCACTGCCTCGGCACACGTACGTCCAGTACACGGCGACGCCACAGGCTCTTCTGCTGATCACCGTTCTGGACAGCCTGTCTCCTCGATTCGGATGGACCCTCGCGGCCGGGGCGGGCTACTGTGGAGGACAGGCGTTCTTCGAAGACGGCAGGCTTGTGAGCGCGATTCCAGATCACGACTTACATGCCATAGACGACGAAAGCGACGGCGGACCGCCGGACAGCCTGCTCGAAGCGCTGCGCCTATTCTACATTGGGGTAGCGGTTCAGGCGTACCATCGAGGGCGTAACGAGTTCACGCAGCAGCATCGCTCGATGCTCGTCCATCCATCGATGTTCAAAATGGACCATTTGCGGTTCAAGAGGTGGGTTGAGGGTGCGACAGATTCATGGATAGAACTGCTCGAGCTTCCTCCTGATGCTCCGGATCGTGACGAGATCGTGCTGGCCTTCCATGCTGCCTACGACGATCTGGCCAGTTCAGTGGAGGCTTACCGGCAGCAGAACAACGGCCACGAGACGGTCCCGGCATTTGAGGACATCCTAGCGTACCTGCCTCAGTCCATGCGTAGCACGCGGACTTGGGAGGTGAACTCCCGCGGGTTGGAGGAGTGGACACAGGACAACTGGAACTCAGCACATTCCCACATACTAATGGGCGGCGAGAACCTTGGAAGAGGGTTCACGGTCAATGGCCTGACAACCACCTACATGCCGAGGGGTCGAGGCTCGGGTGTTGCCGACACCATTCAACAGCGTGGTCGATTCTTTGGCTACAAGCGAGACTATCTGGGTCTTTGTCGTGTCTTCCTTGCTGGTGATGTCAGAGGTGACTACGAGAACTACATTAATCACGAGTCTCACGTGATGCAGGAACTCAGTCAGCTCACGCAGTCAGGGAGCTCGATGGCAGAGTGGCGGAGGCGGATGCTGCTCGCCCAGTCCCTCCTTCCAACTCGTCGCTCTGTGATGCCGGACATCTACCGGCACCTCCAAGTCTCAGAGTGGACTCAGCAGTCACAACCATGGACGCAGGAGGATGATGCCAAGGTAGCCTGGAACTGGGAAGCAATTGAGGCTTTCCTCGACGGCCTCGTGTTCCATGAGGATCCGGGGAGTGACGGGAGGACGGTAGAACAGCGGAGCGCTCTCGCGGAACACGTTTCCCTTTTAGGTGTGCTCGAGAATCTCCTAGTGCCCATGTGGTTCTCTTGGCGTGATGCGCCCAACTTCTCGGCCACGGAGTTGGCAATTCAGTGGCACCTCAGGAGCAATCCTGATGCAACTGCCGCTGTCTATCTCATGGCGGCTCAGCGCTCGCCGCTGTCGGGTGGGGGGAAGCGTCGGCGGCGAATCCGCGACGACGGGCGGATCGCTGAGTTATTCCAGGGTGAGGCCCCCGTTAGTCCTGTAGCGCTTCGCGGTAGCGTATACCCGGGAGACAGGCGGATCCACGCAGTTGAGGCAGTTACCGTGCAGATCCACGACCTAGACCTAACCGACTCAGGGAAGCCGCCGAGTCTCCAAAGGGGGCATGTACCTTCTGTCTCTGTCTGGATGCCTAGCGACATGCGTGTGGGCGTCTTCGAACAGATGGCAACTTGACGACAAGGAGTGCGCCTTGACTCGGGGTGCGAGAGCACAGGACCTCAAGAGGCTGTTCGCTGGGCTCGGAGTGCCGGCGCCCATCCAGGGGCGTGTATACGAGACGGCGCGGATAGCCCGCGACTCTCGCTATCGCGTTGGTCGAGACGTTCAGCGGAACCCAGCTATCCTGATCGAGACGACTGGCACGGCTGGGGCTGCGGCGTTGTCAGACTTCAAGGGCCGACATCTTCGGGTCGGACACGGCGTCAGTTGCGAGATCAGCGAGGCCGGTGTGGAGGTGGGGCGTGAGCGGTTCTCAGTAGTGACTTGCGTCGATTCTGATGACCTCCTCAACGACAGGTTCTTCGATGCGGTCGAGACTTTGTTGCGCTCTCTCGGAGAGACGCCTGTACTAGATGAGCTTCGGCGAGTTGTCGCTGAGCTAATCGAGCTGTTCAGACTGGCTTCCCAGCCTCCCAGGGGAACAATCCAAGGTCTTTGGGCTGAACTGTGGCTGATTGCCAAAGCGCGTGAGCCGGATGTCCTTCTGAATGCCTGGCATGCGGAGCCTACGGATGCTTACGACTTCAATAGCGGGCCGGAGCGTCTCGAGATAAAGAGCACCAGCCAAAGAACCAGGAGGCATGCATTCTCGCATCGGCAGCTGCAGCCGCCGACGGGTACGCGAGTCGCCATTGCCTCAGTCTTTGTCGAGAGCTCAGGCGGCGGTCCGACAGTTTCCACGTTGGTCGACCGTATCCGACGCCGAGTCGCCGAACCGCGTGCGCTGCAAAGACTCGACTACGTCGTCGCCAGTACCCTTGGAGCCGATTGGCGCACCGGTGTTGAAGCCGCCTTCGACTCTGAGCTTGCGTCAGAGTCGCTGCGTTTCTATGGGGTCGGAGTTGTTCCGTCTCTTCCCTCTGCTGTTCCGCCCGGGGTCTCCGACATCCGATACGTATCGGATCTCTCAGGGGCGCAGGCCCTAACCGGCGATGAGATGCTTGGGAACGGCGATTTGTTCGCTGCAGTTGCTCCCGTGGAGCCATAGTCTCCTTCGGTGCAAAACCCGAGCCATAGGGGTGCCCGCCAGAGGGCTCTCCTCGAGAGCGGCAAGCATGGAGGATGAGACCGGAAAGGGAGGGCGGGGTTTGTATGCACAACCCATGCCCTTCGGTGTGAGACTTGCTCCAGTTCGAATATCCTGTGCCACTGAGGCAGTGCGCTTGGCGCTACGCTTGTAGGAGAGAAAGTGATAGATTCGAGGCCCCCGGACATCCTAATGGGAATCATACGTAGAGAGGAGGGACGCATACTCGCGAGCTTACCTGGAGAGAGGCGATGGGGACTGCTGGAACTGGTCCGGGCTATTGACCATTATCTTGTCTACGTCCTTGGACTTGATGAGAAGAACCGAGAGGAAGAGACACAGAGTGAAAGATGGGATCTCTACAGGTATGGTCAAAGCAAAGCGGTTTCGCTTTTTACAGACCGGTCCAGCACCTTACCAGGTCCTTCCCTGACACGGTCGGAACGGGCCCATCAGCAATGGGCGGACGCGGTAATTCACAGCTGTGGTCGACTGGGCATCTGTGAAATGGTTTTGAACCTTCACAGATATGGCCTGGTGGAACTTTCTATGCCGTCTCCCAAAGTAATTCATGCTACGGTTGGTCTCCAGGAAGTAGGTGTTGAGGCTCTCGAAGCCACCGAACTTCGCTTTTTTCAAGATATGGCCGCAGAGATGGACCAGCAAATACGCGACCAGAATATGGCGATCAGACCGAGCATCTTGGAGCTGATGTCGCCTCTAGTGTCACCTTGGCAAGAACATTTCCTCCAATACGATACAAACCCGGATATCGACAGTTATTTTCGAAGTCAAGGACTCTTTTGGGCACGCTCACATTATGAACCGGGTCAGGACGCTTTCCCGCCTAACGCGATTTTTGGAGACTTGCCATTCGTGTTGTATAAGGACGCTGTCGTTGAGGTGGTCGGTTGGGTGCTCAAGCACATCGCCTTCAGCTCCCTCCTCCTTTCAAAACACACACATCTAGATATACGTAACCTGCTCACAGTAACAACGGGCGAAAACCGACTTCATGGTTATCTATCAGCCGCCTTCGATATTACGGAAATGGAAGCTCGGCAGGTGCTGGATACACTGAAGTTGACGCCGGAGAACATACAGGCGCACACGTCAGAACCTGCCGTCGATATCGCTCCATTCTTGAATATTAACTCCACAACTGTAGTCTTCTCAATCGCGGGAACGTTGAGTAGTCCGTTTGATTTCATGCTTGCCGAACTGTACAGGCGATACCGCGGGGATTGGGATCACGCCGTGAACGGACGAGAAGAATACTTTCGGAGGGAGTTGTACAATCTATTCCCAACCCGGAGGTTTGCCAAGGCGGAGAAGCCGTTGAAACTGAAGAACGAAGGGGCCGTTGCAACGGACATAGATGCTGCCGTTTTTGACACAACGACCGGAACTCTTGGGTTGTTCCAGTTGAAATGGCAGGATCCCTTTGGGACGTCTATGAGAAGGCGAAACTCCAAGATGATGAATTTCCTTGAGGAAACGAACCAATGGGTTTCCACAGTTAGCTCGATTCTGCTTGAGAACCCGAAGGCACTTGATCATCTGCTTGGTGAGAGAGCGGTCCGAAGTCATGACACGAAAAGAATCCTTTTGTTTGTCGTAGGCCGGCACTTTTCCCACTTTTCCGGTGGGGCGTACCGGGATTCCAGGGCTGCTTGGGGTACGTGGCCGCAGGTGCTCCGTCTGTTTAAGGAGTCACACATAGGCTCCGATCCGATCACCTGGCTACACAAGATGCTCCAAGAACAGTCACCCTCACTGAGAACGCCTGTTACCGTTGAGGCTTACGAGATGCAAATTGGCGAATACCGGGTCAAATACGACCCGGTATCAACGCAACTAGGTCCGTGACTCGATGGTCTCTATCCCTCCACCCTTGAGTGTAGGTCGTCAGCGAAAATGGGATACATCTGAGGCGTGCCGGGAGTTCATGGAGAAGCTGCCGGCCACGCAGGTGCTGGTGCTGCCTGCCTTGACCGAGACGGACGCCGTGATCGAGGCGGTGGCCGCCGGAGCGACGGGCTACTTGCAGAAGTACCCCAGCGGCCAGGAGTTGGAGGAGGCCGTTCGCTCCCTCGCAGAGAGGGCCGTCTGAGAATACCGGACGAGTCCAGGAGAAGAGCCCTGGCGATGATCCGCGGTTAACACTGGGAGAAGACCCGTAGAGGTTTCGATGACCTGACCGCGCGGAAGCGCGAGTTCAGCGTGCTGTTCACCAGAGGAGAGTCTTATGCCCGGATCGCGGAGGCGAAGCGCATTCGTCCGGTGACCGTTCGGAACGCGGTCTCCCGCGTTCGGGACAAGCTGGGGCTCGACACCAAGTAAGAGCTCGTGATTTGGGCCGTTAGAAACGGGTTGGTGCAAGGCCGGGAGCCGAGCGACTGACGCCGCCGCGCCGAGGTCGCGTTGGGGACATCACCAGCATGCCCCCAGTTGGCCTTCTCTGCCCCGGAGACTGCCGCAGGTACCCCGGCGGGACTGAAAACACCAGCATCTTGCGCACCGTGTCCCGGTGGAGCTCGAACACCCGGGAGGCCTCCCGGATGCTCATCCCATCGACCATCACCGCCCTACGGACCCGCAGATATACGTCCACCTTGTACATCCATCACACCATCCATGGGTTCGGATACAACCCTATGAATGATGGCGGGCGGTACAGTATTCAGTCGCCGTTTGTGTCGATGGTCAGGATAAATGTCCGGCTAAGTGGCCAGCATAAATGTCACTTGTGCTATCCGCGAGGGTAACAGATGGATCCTACCGGACACGATCTGGGTACAAGAGTGGACTCTCGGCCTCCATGTACTTCTTCGCCGTGTCCCGATGGATGCCGACTTCCCGTGCAACCCCTCGAATCGACAGCCCCCTGCGCTTCGCCTTCTGGACAGCGTTCCACCTTGCCGCAGCTCTTATGGCGACCAGTCTTTACTAGGCGGCAGCACGCCGGAGCCCTCGGTCGATCGGACCCTGCCTGGAGTACGATTGACCTAGTTTCTAGAACGAGACGAGCTGGGAGCACTGAATCGGCGAAGATGTAAACGTCGGAGGTAAAGTGGGCCAGTTAGTCAGGACTTTTTCGCTGGACATCGACAATTCGGTTGTCGCTGTTCAGGATAAATGTCCGTCTAACTGTTCGGCAGAAATGTCACCCGATTGGTCTGCGATGGTATCAGATGGCGACACTGTGGATGCGACCGGGGACCGACGCGTCGGTGGATTTTCAGCGTCAATGTATCTCCTTACCGTGTCTCTATGGATTCCCAATTCCCTGGCCATCCGTCGAATGGACATCCCCTTAACCCGAATCCACCGAAGGACACCGATGGACGGCGTGAGGAAAGCGGAAGGGGGGTGAGGGAGCTACAGGGGAAATAGCCTGGGTTCCATTTGGGGTAGGGAGGTCGGCGGACGGTCTTCATCGCCGCACAGGGGCCCCTATGGCCGTCTGCGGGAGCTGCGATGCGCGGGATGGCGAGAGAATACGCAGCAGGGAACTCTCTCGGACCGGGCTGGCACGAGTCTGCGGGGATCTTCGGTTGTCCGGTGGGTGGGTCGGTCGCCGACGGTGCCGTCAGGCCGGGAGTGGAATGGCTCGCAGCCGGGCCAAGGCGCGGCTGAACTTCTCAGCCCAAGGCCAGCGATCCGGAAGATGCAGGGTCAACCGGCGTGCCGAGCGGGTGAGCCGTCCGGCCAGGGAGAAGAACCGCCGCCGGAGGGTTTTGGTGGTGGCTATCCGCTCTCCCAGACCGATCCGCGCCGTCCAGCGGGCCAGGTTGTGGGCCATCGTCTGGACGGCCAGCCAGGCGCCGTTGGCGGCGAAGCGGCCCGAGGGGAGATGGTTCAGCCCGACGCCGTACTTGAGGTCGCGTATGGTATTCTCGATCTCGGCGTGGCGGCGATGGTCAGCCTCCAGTTCGAGCAACTCCCCGTCTCGGTCGGTGATGAAGCCATGATAGCTGTATTTGGCGAAGAGGGCCAGTTGGGAACCGGGCGTCGGCTTCACCCGCCGGACGATGAGCCGTACCGGCGCGGCGTCCGCCTCGGCCTGGAAGGGGGTGCAGGTGGTCTCGGCCACATCGGCGGCACCGTCCATCCAGTAAGGAATCGGCGTCCAGGCATCTTCGGGTATCGCCTCGATGAGATTGTGCAGGCTTTTGTGCTGGCGGATGGTGATGGAGAAGCGGACATCCATCTTGCGGCAGACGGATACCACGCCATGAGTGTAGAACCCGCTGTCGGCCCGTAGCGTGAGTCGTCCGTTGGCCCCGGCGTAGCGCACCCGTCCCACCGTCTCCCGCAGGAAGTGGGCGGCGCCGCGGGCGGTGTTGGCCCGGCCCTCGCGCAGCCGGGACATCAGCACGTCTCCGGTGCCGGCGGCGATGGCCAGCAGCGGGTGGTAGCCCCGCTTGCCGGTATAGCCGTGGTGGCGGGCGCCCTCCTTGGCCAGTCCGTAGGTCTCGCAGATGGTGGAGTCCAGGTCAATGGTCAGGGGCCCGTCGCCGGGTCCCGCCCCGGCCTGCCAAGCCCGGGCCAGCAACTCGCGGCTCACCCGGTCGAGTTGACGGACGTGGCCCCACCGGAAGCTGCGCAGGAAGGTGCCCAGGGTGGATGGCGCCTTGACCGTGCCGCCCAGGGTGCAGGCCGTCCCCCCGGTGCGCAACACATCGGCGTCGTCAATGCAGTCGCCCCCAGCCAGCGCAGACGCCACCAGCGTCATCATCTTGTCGCTCGTGTTCGCCCGCCCCGGGGCATCGCCCAGGTCGAGGCGCTGCCGGACGAGTTCGGGCAGGCCGAGGTGCCGCGCCAGGGTGGCCGGAAGGAGCAGCCCGGCATTGGCCACCAAGCGGCGGTCGTCGAAGGTGATTTGGATCCGGTCGGGGTGGTTGCGTGGCAGCATCTACTGGGTGCTCCTTTTCCGGGGTCGGTTTTTTGCTACAAAACCATTATCCCAGAAGCACAGGAGCGCCTTCTTGCCGCCTCAGGACGCTAACCCGACGCCCTCCTTCGGTGGATTCGGGCTTAGCCGGACATTTTCGCTGACCATCGACACCCTTCACACATCCCGGCCTTCGGCCTGGGCATAGGCACTCCCGCCGCCATCTGGACCCTGGTGGGTATCTACGGTACTGCCGCTACAGGGACCGCCATCGGAGCCCTATCTGGAGCGGCCGCCGGCGCAGCCACCGCTGCATGGATCGGTCGCGCTGCCACTCTAGGTCTAGGCGGTATGACCGCTGGTCGCATCGCCCTAGGGCCGATCGGTGTCGCCGCGTCCCTAGTAACCTTGCCCCTCAGAGCGGCTCTCGCCCGTAACAGAGAAAGGAACTACATCCAGCAAACAGACGAAGCGGCCCACAAAATGGGTTGTCTTGAAGAGATTATCGAGCGGTCCCGCAGCCGAATGAAGCCCTTGCTGCCTCGAATGGCCGTGAATTCCGCCAATATGCAACATCATGCCGGCCAACTAAAGACAGCAACACCCAAGGCGCCGGACGCCCAAGGCATTGTTCACAAGCTGGACATCCATATGCGGGATGCGGCAGCCCTTAATAATGAGTTGGTCGACATAGTCAATGAACGAGACGACGTGAGGAAGGTTGCTGGCTTCACCAACGAGGGTTGATGCTGGGCACCCGACATCCGTACCGCCGTGAAGAGCAGGAGACTATTGAATCCGCGTCTCGGGCGGCGCGCACCGGAGCGGCATCGCTTGCCGCCAATGCCCAACCCATGGAATCGATCACGAGCCGTTTGACCTGGTGCACAACTTCGCTGGGCAGGTCCTGGTATTCGAGGCTGGCCACCCAACTCGTGAGACGTTCAACGATGGGGGGTGATTATGCTCTCGCACCTCCTCCGAGACTCACAGCTCCACGCCGAGTGCTCTTGAAATCCTGAGCCATGCCGCACAGTAATGCCCGGGCATGGGCCCAGGTAGGCTCACAGAGCCCCTAACCACATCTCGAAGATAGTTCTGTCTATCGTCAAAATAGGCCCACCTGAGAAGACTCGAACCGATCATTCAGGCCGAGGCGGGAGCCCCAGCCACATCTCGAAGATGGTACCGTCTACTGTCCACTCAGGCCCCCGGACGTAGTCCAAAGAAGAAGCAGAATGGGGAGGTAGGACTATGGAAGCAAGTAAGCAGATAGAGGACTCTTAGCCGGAGCTCTTCCCGAAAGATTTCGGCGAGCGGCTCAGGGAGCTTGCCGGCCTGTCGTGGGAAGAATTCGCCGAGCGACTCAGCGCCGATGATGACCGTGTGATGGAGTGGCGCAAAGATTCGGTTCCCTCCGGGGTGTGTGTGTGGCACATCATACATCTGGCATCGACGGTTCCCGGGGGGGTCGAGGTAATGCTTACTGAGGCCACCGAGGACTACCGAAAGGCGGAGTAGCGACGCGACCCGTTGGCGGGGACATCAGCCCTCCGGCCTGAGCGGGTCCTCAAGTGTTGTCACTGTCAGTCTTCTCTATAGGTCAACCGCCCATGAGTACCGTACGTTTCCGTAGCTATTGAGTCCAGAGAGTGAACACGCTGAGGTTCGTCCTAGACCTTTGATCGAAGCCTGGTCCTCAGCCGTCGGGCCCAGAGCCTGCGTTAGCGCTGAGGGAAGGCTCTAACGTCACGGCCTGCTCTGTCGCCCGGAGTACAGCGAAGAACGTAGAGTGGAGCCACTTCGACCAACTCTAGCAAGTGGGTGATAGCATCAGCAGGTAGCACGGTCTCTGGTGCCACCTGAGTCCCCTAGGGGAATGGCCATGGGGGACGCAGATCCACACGATGCCTTGCGGCTCGTCGTGCTAGAGCAACTCGTCCAGCAGCCGGTAGTATTCGATCTTCTGGGCGTCAGGACTCGAGAGCCCGTACGCCTTGAAGAACGCCGTCCGGAGGTCTCTGCCAGTGTTGCGTTGGAGACTCCGAACGACCAGTGCGATATCCTTGTAACGGTCGGCGATTCCGGCCCAGCCGCAGTCGACGAATCCCGTGACTTCCTCACCGTCGATCAACACGTTTGGCAGGCAGTAATCGCCGTGGGTGAAGACGAGGTCCTCTTCGGCCGGTCTTGTGGAAAGCAACTCTTTGAACACCCCCGCGGCTGAGCGGCCGCGGCGCTCGTCTTCGAAGTTGGTCACGTCGACCAGCCCTCGCGTTACGTTTCGGTCCGCCTCGTCGATCGTCTGGTCCAAGGACATGTCGAAGGGACACTGCTCAATCGGGACGGCGTGAATCAAGCGCAGTCCTTGGGCCAACAGCGTCACTAGTTCATCGTCCGGTCTGTCGCCGCAGAGGCTGGCTGCATCTCGCCCCGGAAGAGCTGACAAGACCAGGTACTCCTCACGGCAGTCTGTCTCGTAGGCGAACACCTCAGGGACTGGCAGCCTGCCGCGCAGCCACTCGATCCGCTCCTTCTCTCGCAGCAAGTCCCTCCGGTGCCACACTGGAGATACCTTGAGATACAGCGGCAGCTGTGCAGCTCCGTCAAGCCGGAAGGTGTCCGCCGGCGACTCGCCAATCGTGATCCGGGTACACGTCCGGCCTTCGGCGAACGGCCGAAGGGGCCTAGGCAGCGACTTCAACAGGCCGGTCGGACGCTCGGTACTCTCGCCGACGTGATGCTGATCGCGCTCGCGGCAGTTGGCCGAGTAGAGTCCCAGGAAGTGGTGTAAGAGGGAGAGGGTCTGGAGAAAGAGAGACCACCGCGTCATCCTTAGCGGGCAAAGAAGAAAGCTCGAGAAAGGAGGACAACGGTGGTCAAGGAAAGGATGGACCTGCTGGAGCTATTGCGCAGGGGGGGAATGGACGGTGACGTGGACTTTCTACGGGAGGCACTGAGAGTGCTGGTAGAGGGGATCATGGATGCGGAGGTGTCATCGAGGATCGGTGCTGAGTATGGAGAACGCAGCCCTGAGCGGGTAACCCAGCGCAACGGGTATCGGTCCCGGGCGTGGGATACCCGGGTGGGGACTATGGAGCTGCACATCCCGAAGCTTCGAGAGGGGAGCTACTTCCCGAGCCTGCTGGAGCCACGGCGTCGCAGCGAGCAAGCTCTGCTGGCTGTGATCCAGCAGGCCTACGTGGAAGGGGTATCCACAAGGCGGGTGGACGATCTGGTCAAGGCCCTGGGGTGTGAGGGTATCTCCAAGAGCCAGGTGTCGCGTATCTGTCAGGAGCTGGACGTGGTGGTGGATGGCTTCCTGGGCCGTCCGCTGGACGGTGGACCCTACCCTTACCTGTGGCTGGACGCACTGACCCAGAAGGTCAGGGAGGACGGCAGGATCGTCAACGTCAGCGTGGTGGTGGCGACGGCCGTCAATGGCGAGGGCAAGCGGGAGATCATTGGGATGGACGTGGGTACCAGTGAAGACGGCGCCTTCTGGCTGGCCTTCCTACGCTCGCTGTCCGCCAGGGGCCTCAGCGGGGTGGAGCTGGTGGTATCGGACGCTCATCAGGGACTCCGCGGCGCCATCGCCGCAGTCTTCGGCGGAGCCAGCTGGCAACGGTGCCGCACCCACTTCATGACCAACCTGCTCACTCGGGCACCCAGAAGAGTCCAACCATGGATGGCCACCATGGTCCGCACCATCTACCAGCAACCCTCCCCCGATGAGGTACACGCCCAACTCGATAGGGTGACCGATCAACTCGGAGACCGGTTCCCTCAGGTGGCCTCTCTACTGGACGAGGCTGGACCCGATATCCTGGCCTTCTCCAGCTTCCCTGTCGCCCACTGGAAGAAGATCTGGTCCAACAACCCCCTGGAGCGTCTCAACAAGGAGATCAGGCGTCGCACCGATGTCGTGGGCATCTTCCCTAACCGACCAGCCGTGCGTCGCCTGGTTGGCCCCGTCCTCGCTGAACAGCACGACGAATGGGCCGTCGGCCGCCGATACCTCACACCTGTCGTGCTGATCCTAAACGAAGCTCTTCCGGAGGCCGATCTCGCGGAGGCGACAGCCGCCTAAACAACATCAACAGGATGACGCACTCTTACACCACTTGACGGGACGTGACCGTTGGCCGCATTACGTCGTTCGCAAGTTCTAGCCAAGTTTCCTCAATGCTGACCGTCCCGTTGACTTTGCTCTCAGAACCATAGAACGAATAGATGGGCTACCCAAGACCGAGCCCGTGCCATTTCACACTGAGATATTGTACCGAAGCATCTGTAGTCCACTCTCGCCGGGCCCACCCAACTGGGCTCAAACCGGTCACCTGGGTCTCGACGCCACTTGTCGAGGGCGGTCACTTCCGACTACGGGCTGGCCTGAGGTTACGTCAATAGGTGTGTAAACGACATCAGGCGGCGACCTTCTCAGCCGTTGATTCAATGGCGATTCCATCCGCATACTGTGCACCGAGATAGACGTCTTCGATCAACTCAGGGGCCTTCAGACGCCTGAAGCGCTGTTCGGCGACCATCAACATTTTCCAGATCACCGCTATCGCCTGATCGACCCTCTTGTAGCGCTTGGCGGCATCGGTCCGAAGCCTGAGGGCCGCGAAGGGTGATTCTACCGGGTTCGTCGTGCGAAGGTGCCCCCAGTGCTCCTTTGGGAAGTCATAGAAGGTGACCATGCGGTCCCAGTCCCGCTCCAAGGCCTCTGAGGCCGCCTCGTAGGAGTGGTCGCCGCACCACCTGGTGAACACCGTCCTGAGCCGCTCAGCCTCTGTCCGAGTCGGCGCGTAGGGGATAGTACGCAGCATGAGCTTGGCCTGGTCCTGTTGTCGCTTTGGAAGCTTGGCGAGCACGTTTAGGATCTTGTGGTTCCAGCAGCGTTGCTCGGCCGCCTGAGGATAGACGTTGCGCAGAGCTCCCCAGATGCCCAGATGTCCGTCTCCAATTACCAGTCTTGGGCACTCCAGCCCGCGGCGCCTCATGTCCCTGAGCACATCGGACCAGCTCTCTATGGACTCCCTGTATCCGGGAATCGCGCTCACCACCACCTTCCTTCCGTCGCTCAGGGCCGCCATCACCACCAGGATCGCCGCCTTCTCCCGCTCAAGACCGGCCTTGACGTAGACTCCATCCACCCACATGTACACCACTTCGAGGTCATCCAGGGGCCGGCTGCGCCATTGGGCAAGCTCATCGTTCCACTTATCCTTCAACCGGGTCACCGTGCTCGCCGATATCGGTGCCTCTTCTCCCAGCAGTCCCCGCACCGCCAGGTCGAAGTCACCTTCGGAAAGGCCATGTAGGTACAACTGGGGGGTCAGCTCAGCAACCTTCCTGGTCCTGTTGACGAACAGCGGCAGCAGCCGGCTCTCGAACTCCTCTTCGGTGTTGCGGACTCGTGGCCTCCTCAGCTGTACCGTTCCCGAACTCAGCGTAAGCCTTCGGGGTTTGCCGTATCCGTTCCTATAGCCTCTCTCGTTGTCCGACTCAGACCTGCGGGCCGACTTCGCCCTTCCTAGAAACTCCGTCACCTCTTCCTCCAGCAACTCCTGGATCAGCCGCTGGACATGGCCTCGCACCCAATCCTCCAACTGCTCCCACTCCGGCCTTGACTCCGACCTACTCCCAGTGCTTTCCTTCCTCATGGGCGGTGTATCTCCTCTCTCGGGCCTTGAGCCCGTGTTGTTCAGAGAGAGGGTACACCGCCTGACTGTTTACACACTTTTTGAGGATACCTCAAGACGTGATAAGGCTTTACTTCGAACTCCAGGAGTTCAAGGACGATCTGGAGTTTCACCAAGTGGGATTTGGCGTTTGTTGCAAGTTCAATGTATGGAAACAGGGGGTCGATGCACTGACAGATAGATCAGGGTTGGACACGTTAGGGGAAGTTGGTATCGTCCCCGGAGAACTCTACTCCCTTGGTTTGGAGTATTTTAAGAACAATGGCCGCTCCACGGGCCTGACCGATTATGTGGAAGCCAGCTTACAAGCTGCCGTCATGAAGACCATGGGCCTTGTGACACTCCATCCCACACCCACCGCCGATGCGGCCCTTGGGATGCAAGTCATCGGCGAGTGGGAGAACGAATACGACGGGGGCCTGCAGAGCCGCATCAAAATCATCAGAGAATCCGGAGTTGTCCGGCTGGAAGAGACATTCGATGATGGAAGCATTCGGACGGAGTCACTGGTCGAGAGCGAGTCTGAGATTGGACGCCGCTTTGAAATCGCAGGAGGATCGGGCGAGTATTTTGTCATTGACCTGACAGGCAATCTTCAAGTCTGGGACCGTTATGGCCTGATCTCCACTGCAAAGAAGCTCCAAATGGACGACTATCCTTAGCGACTCCGGAGTCAAGGTTTGGAAAACACCGGATGCCCATCCCCTACTTCGGCACACCGACACGACGCATCCGTCGTTCCTCGACAAGGCCGAGACCTACTCAAGAGGGGAAGTCAAGGGCATGCCAAGAATCCTCAGCGAGAATTCCGAAGATGCGCGCACCTGGCATTATTTCAGTCCGCTACTCCGTGACGGCGCGGATAGGAACCAAGTCCTAGAAAGGCTCATTCGCCAATCGTTCCCTGAGGCAGTCTCTGCTCAGGTTCTGGACGCAATTCCGTCTGCCGAGGTAATTTTCTGGCCAAAGCTCTCCCCACCGCCGGGCCGGCCCCAAAAAGAAGGAGCTTCCGAACCGGATATCTTGATAAGACTTGGCAACCAAGGGTTGATGCTCGTGGAAGCCAAATATCGATCTGACGTTAGCGAACGAACAACGCACGACGAAACACGAGACCAGGTGATTCGCCTTATCGACATCGGGGCGTGGTATGCAAGACAGGGAAACCCGAGAGATCGAGATACAGGCCACTACAATAGCTATGTGGTCGTGCTGCAGTACGGCGATGCCCAGATAAACGCTGAGGAAATCGTTGATCGGTACAAAGGGAAGCCAGAAGCCATTGAGAAAGCCTTGCCCTATCGGTCGGACCTTACAGCCACCGATTATCAGCACTTGAGTCGGACACCTCCTTGGGATCGAGCGCTGTTTTCTTGGCCGCCTCGATAAAGTGGGTGACGGCCTTGGCAACAAATGTGCCTGAGCCGCAGGCCGGATCGAGGACGTGCTGGTCGAGGGGATCGGTCACCACCTCTCGCACGATAGCCCGCGCCAACCAGTCCGGGGTGTAGTACTTCCCCAGCTGACGCCGCCCATCGGACGGTATGACAGTCTCGTAGAGGATAGCCGCTACATCGTTTGGAGCTTCCTGCCAGTCGAACCTGGCAATGCGCCGGGCTAGGGTCCTGAGCAGCGGCAGTCCTCGCTGGGGGGGGGGGCTACGACATCCACTACCGGGAGGACCTGTGGGCCGGGACGCAGATACGCGTGTTGACGCCCGGGGGACCGCCCGGTAAGCTGAGGGTGTTCCCGAAAATCCGAACCCAGGGGAGGGTACGTAAGTGGTGAAGTATTACTTCGAGTTGATCACTGCCGACGATCCAGAGGTCTTTCTGAAGAGGGTCGCCGAGCAGGGCGAAAAGGGATATCGCGCCGTGGGGTTTCAGGCCCATCGCCCCGTTCAAGGCAAAGATGGCGTGATCTCGATAGAGCCTCAATGGGTAGCGCCGATGGAAAAGCACAGCGCCTAGCCGAGTTTCCAAAGCCTGAGGGGCAGCGCCGCGCCGGCGGGGCGTCCGGCTTGGTCTGGAACGGGGTGTAAGTCGTCTCGGCGACATCGGCGGCGCCGTCCATCCAGTAGGGAATGGGAGTCCAGTCCTCCTCTGGTATCGCCTCGATCAGGTCCCGCAGGCTGGCGCGCTGGCGGATGGTGATAGAGAAGCGGACATCCATTTCCCGGCAGGCGGCAACGACAGTGTAGGCGTAGAAGCCGCTGTCCGCCCGCACCGTGAGTTGTCCCCTGGCCCCGCCGTAGCGCGCCCGCCCCACCGTCTCACGCAAGAAGTGGGCGGCGCCACGGGCGGTGTTGGCCCGGCCCTCGCGCAGCCGGGACATCAGCACCTCGCCGGTGCCGGCGGCAATGGCCAGCAGCGGGTGATAGCCGCGGGCGCCGGTATAGCCGTGGTGGCGCGCTCCCTCCTTGGCCAGTCCATAGGTCTCGCAGATGGTCGAGTCCAGGTCGATGGTCAGGGGCGAGTCGCCGGGTCCGGCCCCAGCGGCCCAGGCCCGGGCCAACAACTGGCGGCTCACGCGGTCAAGTTGACGGACATGCCCCCACCGGAAGCTGCGCAGGAAGGTCCCCAGAGTGGATGGCACCTTGACCACGCAGCCTAGAACACCGACCGTCCCACCAGCGCGCAGCGCATCGGCGTCGTCGATGCAGTCGCCGCCTGCCAGCGCGGAAGCGACCAGCGTCAGCATCTTGTCCCCAGTGTTCGCCCGTCCCGGCGCTCCGCCGAGGTCAAGGTGATGGTCGACGAGTTCCCGCAGGCCCAGGTGCCGGGCGAGGGTGGCCGGCAGGAGCAGGCCGGCATTGGCCACCAGGCGATGGTCGTCAAAGAGGATGCGGATACGGTCGGGTTTGTTCTGTGGCAGCATCTATTGGGTGCTCCTTGTTTCCGGGCGGGTTTCTGTTCCAAAACCATTATCCCAGATTCAGAGGAGCACCCGCTGGCTTCTCCAAGGGCTGTCCCAAAGGCCGTCCTTCGGCGGATTCATCCTTAGCGGGCAAAACAGAAGCTCGAGAAAGGAGGACAACAGTGGTCAAGGGAAGGATGGACCTGCTGGAGCTATTGCGCAAGGGGGGAATGGACGGTGACGTGGACTTCCTACGGGAGGCACTGAGAGTGCTGGTAGAGGGGATCATGGATGCGGAGGTGTCATCGAGGATCGGTGCTGAGTATGGAGAACGCAGCCCTGAGCGGGTGACCCAGCGCAACGGGTATCGGTCCCGGGCGTGGGATACCCGTGTGGGGACTATGGAGCTGCACATCCCGAAGCTTCGAGAGGGGAGCTACTTCCCGAGCCTGCTGGAGCCACGGCGTCGCAGCGAGCGAGCTCTGCTGGCGGTCATTCAGCAGGCCTACGTGGAAGGGGTATCCACAAGGCGGGTGGATGACCTGGTCAAGGCCCTGGGGTGTGAGGGTATCTCCAAGAGCCAGGTGTCGCGTATCTGTCAGGAACTGGACGTGGTGGTGGATGGCTTCCTGGGCCGTCCGCTGGACGGTGGACCCTACCCCCTTACCTGTGGCTGGACGCACTGACCCAGAAGGTCAGGGAGGACGGCAGGATCGTCAACGTCAGCGTGGTGGTGGCGACGGCCGTCAATGGCGAGGGCAAGCGGGAGATCATTGGGATGGACGTGGGTACCAGTGAAGACGGCGCCTTCTGGCTGGCCTTCCTACGCTCGCTGTCCGCCAGGGGCCTCAGCGGGGTGGAGCTGGTGGTATCGGACGCTCATCAGGGACTCCGCGGCGCCATCGCCGCAGTCTTCGGCGGAGCCAGCTGGCAACGGTGGCCGCACCCACTTCATGACCAACCTGCTCACTCGGGTACCCAGAAGAGTCCAACCATGGATGGCCACCATGGTCCGCACCATCTACCAGCAACCCTCCCCCGATGAGGTACACGCCCAACTCGATAGGGTGACCGATCAACTCGGAGACCGGTTCCCTCAGGTGGCCTCTCTACTGGACGAGGCTGGACCCGATATCCTGGCCTTCTCCAGCTTCCCTGTCGCCCACTGGAAGAAGATCTGGTCCAACAACCCCCTGGAGCGTCTCAACAAGGAGATCAGGCGTCGCACCGATGTCGTGGGCATCTTCCCTAACCGACCAGCCGTGCGTCGCCTGGTTGGCGCCGTCCTCGCTGAACAGCACGACGAATGGGCCGTCGGCCGCCGATACCTCACACCTGTCGTGCTGATCCTAAACGAAGCTCTTCCGGAGGCCGATCTCGCGGAGGCGACAGCCGCCTAAACAACATCAACAGGATGACGCACTCTTACACCACTTGACGGGACGTGACCGAAAGGAGGTGCAGAAGGCGACTTTCGAGCGAAGGAGGCGGTACAATCAGGCAGTCTGGGGAGCCACTAAAAAGGGAGCCGCACCACCCTGATCTCTTCGATCAAAAAGTGTCCCATTATCGCTGACTGCTAACATCCCGCGGCCTCGACGACACCCTGGCCCGTCAGGTAGAACGGCCGACTCGAAGGCAGATGGGCGGTGCCGTTACTGACGCGCCCGACGATGCCTTCGGCCAGCAGGCCGGTCAGGGCGCGGTGGACGGTCGCGCGGGCCTCGCCGAGGACGTCCGCCAGTTCCGCCGGATCGACGAACGGCATCCGGCTGAGGAAGTGGAGCAACTGTCGATCGGAGAGTGACATATGTCGAACCTACCAGTTCTGGAGACGTCCGCGGCAGCCGTTCTGGACGCCAAAGGTGGAAGGATTGGGCGTCTGTCGTTTAAAGGCGGCGGCAGCCGCTCAAACACTGTAAGCCTAAGCGCTCGACCTCCCTTATAGCCAGTATAGCCATGTGAATGGCGGCGACGTCACCTCATTCGGTTGGCGGTGCCGATCCCCCGAACCACTACGGGAGTGGGTTCGGCTGAGACGACCTGGCGCTCCAGGGTATGCCCCAAAATTATGGATGCGTTGGCCGCTCGATTCCATTATTATCTACCGTAGAAGCACTGACGCTGGAGCGGCACAGCAGGGAGTTGCAAGCGCCAACTGGTCACCATTGTTGCAGGCACGTCGGCTCAAGGATCGTGGCAGAGGCATTGGCACGTCTCAGCTACCAGAGTTCTAAAGAAGGAAATGTCGGAAACCGGCGGCACTTCCGTACCGGCCGCCCATAGCATGGAGGCAGTTTGACGAACACAGCGCCTATCCTTGAGGTTCACGACCTGGTGAAGGACTTCGGCGGAGTGCGGGCCGTTGACCATTGCTCCCTGCGGATCAAGCGGGGCGCGATCACGGGGATAATCGGCCCCAATGGGGCGGGCAAGACGACTTTGTTCAACCTGGTTTCCGGCGCGATGTCTCCGACCAGCGGGCAAGTCATCTTCGACGGCCGGCGCATCGACAAGATGGGAATGCACCAGACTTTCGGTCTGGGCCTTGTGCGCACCTTCCAGATCCCTAGGGAGATGAAGCGCATGACGGTGCTGGAAAACCTTATGCTGGTACCCACTCCACAGACGGGCGAACACATCTGGGCATCTTGGTTGATGCCCCTGAAAGTGGCCCGTGAGGAGCGCCAGATCGAGGTACAGGCGATGGAAATCTTGGAGATGCTCACCCTATCTCACCTGGCCGACGAGTACGCCGGGAATCTGTCCGGCGGCCAGAAGAAGCTGTTGGAGCTAGCACGCGTCCTTATGGCCAAGCCCAAGATGGTGCTATTGGACGAACCCGGCGCCGGAGTCAACCGTACGCTGCTTCAAGACATCTCGCAGAACATACTTCTGGCCAGCGTCGAGCGGGACATCACGTTCGTAATCATTGAGCACGACATGAGATTCGTCATGGCTATGTGCGACCCGATTATCGTCATGGCCAACGGCGCCGTAATTGCGGAAGGAACGCCGCTACAGGTGCGGCAAAACCCGCAGGTGCTGGAAGCATATCTGGGAGGCCCAACCGGTGACACTGCTTGATGCCTGCGGCGTAGTGGCCGGGTATGGAGAGACCGAGATACTGCACGGTGTGTCTATTACCGTGGGCATGGGCGAGGTCGTCACGATCATCGGCCCCAACGGCTGCGGGAAATCCACCTTGATGAAGGCTATTGTAGGTCTGATTCGGATGCGATCGGGCAGCATCATGTTCCGGGGCGAGGACATATCTGGGATTCAACCGGATCAGGCGGTGCGCACTGGCTTGTCCTATGTCCCCCAAACCGGCAACGTCTTTCCTTCACTGAGCATCCGGGAGAACCTGGATATGGGCGCTTTCATCCGTCGCGACGACTACCGGGGACGCATCGACGAGATGTTCGAAATCTTCCCAGACCTTGCCATGCGGCCGGGCCGCATAGCGGGAACCCTGTCGGGTGGCCAGCGCCAGATGCTGGCCCTCGCCCGCGCGCTGATGCTGGACCCTGCGCTGATACTGCTGGACGAACCCTCCGCCGGGCTCTCTCCAGAGATGATGGGCCTGGTCTTCGAGCGCATCAGGGACATTAATCGAAGCGGCGTAGCCGTGCTGCTGGTAGAGCAAAACGCCCGCGAAGCGCTGCGAATGTCGCACCGAGGCTACGTTCTGGTTGCGGGGGAAAACCGGCTGGACGACACCGGCCCTGACCTGCTGGACAACCCGCAAGTAGCCAGTCTGTACCTAGGAGGCTAATCAAGACGTGCGCTCAGAAAGTCAGAGATGACTACCCTGCGCGATACCTCCCGACAAATCGGCTCGGCCTAGACGCCAGCGCACACCACTGCCGTCATAGTGTTGGCGGCGCTGGCCATTGGCTTCCTGCCTTTCGTCAAGATGGGACTGGTGGTCAACGGCATTTTCATCGGGGCCATCATCGCCCTGGGCGCTATCGGCCTGACCCTGATCTACGGCATTCTCAATTTCGCCAACATCGCTCACGGCGACTATATGACCTTGGGAGCATACGCCGCGCTGTTCATTGTCGGCAGCCTGCTTCCGAAGATTGGAGTTGAGGGCGAGGGTCTGGGGCCATTCACATTCGGCTACCCTCTGCTCATTGCCTTGCCGATTGCGGCGGCGGTCATCGCCGCGGCGGCGGTCGCTTTGGACGTGGTAGTGTACCGTCGGCTGCGGGACCGGGGCATGAATGCCGTAGTGGTTTCAATGGCCTCGCTGGGAGTAGCCATCGCGCTGCGCGGGCTAGTGCAGCTGATTTGGGGAGGAGATGTCCAGCGCTTGCCGAGGGAGACCCGGCAGGTGTTTCACCTGCCCATGGACGTGCGGATACCACCGGACGCTATCTTCATCGCCATCGTGGCCGTCATCCTCGTGGCGGCGGTGTATCTGGTGCTGAGCCGCAGCAAAATGGGCAAGGCCATGCGTGCTACAGCGGACAACCCCGACCTAGCCCTGGTCAGCGGCATCGGTACCCAGCGCGTCATATGGTGGACTTGGATAATGGGCGCGGCCTTAGCCGCCACTGCCGGCATCCTGCTGTCCGTATTTCAGGCGAACATGCTGCCCATAATGGGCTGGAAGTTCCTCATCCCTCTGTTCGCCGCCGTAATCCTGGGCGGCACCGGAAACCCATACGGCGCGCTGGTGGGTGCCTTCGTTATCGGAGTAACGTCTGAAGTTTCGACTCAATGGATCAACCCCAGCTACAAACCCGCGGCAGCCTTCGCGCTGATGATTATGGTGCTGCTGGTGCGGCCGCGCGGAATTTTGGGAGGAGCACGGAGCTGAATTGGAAGTAATCGGCATCCTCGATTACCTGGTGGGCTTTGCCATCATGGCGGGCATCTATTCCGTCTTCTCCCTGGGGCTGAACGTTCATTGGGGGTTCACCGGGCTATTCAACATCGGAATCGCCGGATTTTTTGCGCTGGGCGCCTACGCATCGGCGCTGTTGACCACCTCGCCGCCGGACCCGACGCTGTTCGAGGACTTCAAGTTCGGCGGCAACTGGTCCAGTCTGAGCTATCTGGACTTGGGCATCGACGTCTGGTTCGTCTTTGGACTGGTGGCGGCAGCATTGTGCTGCGGAGTGTTTGCGCTGGTCATTGGCTACGTTGCTCTGCGGCTGCGCGACGATTATCTGGCGATAGCCACGCTGGGAATCGCCGAGACAGTACGCCTCTTATTCCTGAACGAAAAGTGGCTGGCCAACGGCTCCAAGGGGCTGTACAGAATCCCAAAGTTTCTGGGCGACTGGATGGCGCCGGACATCTACAACTACCTGTATCTAGCGGTAGTGATCGTCACGCTGGCGGTGCTCTATCTGGCGGTGCAACAGGCGGTCAACTCTCCCTGGGGACGGGTGCTGAGGGCCATTCGCGAGGACGAGACGACCGCCGAAGCCAGCGGTAAGGATGTATTCAAGTTCAAGCTCCAGGCGTTCATCATGGGCGCGATGATCATGGGTATCGGCGGCGCGCTTTATGCCCACCACATCCGCTTTCTCTCCCCGCTAACCTTTGACCCGCTGCTCGCTACCTTCGTGATCTGGGCCATGCTGATGGTGGGCGGCTCCGCCAACAACAAGGGGGCAATCCTGGGAGCGTTCGTGGTGTGGGGAATCTGGACTGGCACGCAGTCCCTGCCCGGCATACTTTCCGATCCCAGCTTCCGGCTCTTCATGATAGGCGCGCTCATCGTGGCGGTGATCCTGCTGCGCCCCAGCGGCATCCTGAGCGAGCAGCGCCATGTCGCCCGACGCGGGTTCCCTACAGACGCTCCTGGCTAGGTGTGGCGAACGCGACGATGATCAAACTCTCTTGATCCGTGGCGATGTGCCCACGTCGAATAACATGCGCCGGGTCGCCGAGAATCCGCTCTCAGCGTCCCGGCGCAATCGCTAGGAGTCTAGTTTCGGCCCGCGCTGGATTTATTGGCCCAAGTCAACCGGCACTTGGCGATCCGAAACGATCTCGCCGCCTTCGATCTTCCACACTTCGATGTGGCCTGTGATGACGTCACCGTTCTCGTCCAAGTCAACCGAGCCCGCAGCTCCCTCGTAGTTAATGTCCTTGCCATCGGCGATCAGCTCCATGGCCCGCTTGATGCCCTCCTCTCCGGGCCTCACCACCTCGCCGGGGGGATTGGCCACGTCCCGGAGGGCGTCGCGAATAGCGGCAGAGTCCGTGGTGGTCCCGGCCTTGGCCGCAGCCAAGCCGATAAGGATCATCGCGTCGTAGGTTTCGTTCATGAAGGGATGCTCAGGCTCCATGTCGTAGGTCCTCACATAGGAGTCGATGAACGCCTGGGTTGACGGGTTGGCCTCGAAGCCCGGCCCGGTGCCATAGCTGCCTTCCAGAAGGTCCCAGCCGATGACTGCGAAAGATTCGGGGATCTTGGTGCCGTCCACGAACAAGAAGGTGTCCGCATAACCGCCTTCCAGGGCCTCGCGTAGGTAAACCTCGGCCTGCTGGTAGCTGATAGCGATCAGGACGTCAGGGTCGCCTTCGGTGGCCTTCTCCAACTCGGAAACGAAGGTAGGCTGGCTATCTTCGTGAGGCACCGAGGCGATTACCGTGCCACCCAAGGCGGTAAACGATTCCGTGAACTGGGCCGCCAACCCTTCCCCATATGCGTTATTGATGTACAGGATGCCCGCGCTCTCGTAGCCCAACTCCTTGGCCAAATCCGCCAGAACCACGCCCTGAGAGGCGTCGGACAGTGAAGTACGGAACAGGAAATCGTTATCTTCCAGCACGGTTATGGTGGGCGCGGTCGATGCGCCGGAAACTTGCAGCACACCGTTGGGGACGGTCACCGAAGTGGCGACAGCTATGGTTACACCGCTCGCCAACGCCCCCACGATCGCCACCACTCCCTGGGCATTCACCAACTCCTCAGCCGCGGACACGCCCTGGACCGGGTTCACCGCGGTGTCGCGGTGAACCAAGACCACGGAGCCGCCCTGGATGCCGCCAGCACGGTTGATGTGGTCCGCCGCCAAGCCGATGCTGTTTGAGTGGGACTCGCCGAAGTAGGACAGCGACCCGGTGAGGGCGTTGAGGTGGCCGACAATCAACGGATCAGGCGCCTTTTCGGGTTCACTGTCGCAAGCGGCCACTGCCACAGTTAAAACGGCAAGCAGAGCAACTACCACCAAACGGAACTTATCGATCTTGAACACCTTTCCTCCTCCTCAGGCTGATGCCATTTGCCAACCAGGATGAACGGGTTGAATGCAAAGGAGATTCGTTTCCTCAATACATTTCATATGGTACGTCGTCGCCCTCTGATCAACAACGATTGCCCTGCTGCCTGTCTACCGGCCTGTCAGGAAGTTCACCTCTATGCTGAATGTCTCGGCGTGGATATCGTTCACCCCGGTGGAGTGTTAAGTGGCCGGCGCTCTGCGGAAGCCTTTCGAACATGGTCGCTGTCCGGCCTGCTCCACCTTCGATGAACACGAGGTACGGTTCTGTTGCCTCTCGTACCATCCAGAACCGAAGATCAGGCCATCGTGCTTGACTACCCACGTGTGCTTCTGCTCTTCCTTCTCAGTCGTAGGGTTCAGATAGACGTAACCGACCCACTACCACATTCGCCTGACCATTGGTAAGTATAACGGATTCTGATAATCAAGGGGGGCGTGCGCAACTACGCCGAAGCGGTGGGGGCAGCCCTGCTATAGCGCCGGCCTAAACCTGAGCACGAAGGTTCTTGATTTCGTCAAGTCTGGTGGACCCTGCAGGGTCCACAACCGGGTTGCCGGTGGGCCTACACATACTGGATACGAACTTTGGCGATGTGGGAACGACGTCGGGGTTACCGCAACTCGCGCATCAGTTGCGGATACCCAGCGGAGATTGACGAGAGAACATGTGTTCGCTATTATCTTCTTTCCTGATTCCCATCGATGAATTGAGGATGATCCATGAGGGTCGCCTGCCTGCTCGTCACTCACCTGAGGGCGAAGGTGGAGATGTACCGACATTCCCACCTGAAGGATGCCCCCGTCGTCATCGTCGACCAGAGCCCTTCAAGGGCCAGGCCCGTGGTCGTCGACTGCTTTCGGTCAGCTTCAGGCGTGAAGCCAGGAATGACGCTGGAGCAGGCCGTGTCCCGCCACGCGAACGCCGTAGTGCTGGATGCCGACGAGCCGCACTACCGCCGGGTGTTCGGCCAGGTGCTCTCATCTCTGCAGGGGATCAGCGACCGGGTTGAGGAGGCCGATCTCGGCACGGCCTACGTACGACTGGACGGCCTCGAAGGACTGTTTCGAGGAGAGGCCGGAGTCGTCTCCGCTCTGCTGAACGCAGTCCCAGCCTACCTGACTCCCCGGGTCGGCGTCGCGGACGCCAAGTTCCCCGCGTTCGTCGCGGCCGGAACGTGCAGGGCACACGGAGCGTTCAGGGTCCTGGAAGACGTGGCATCGTTCCTCGCACCCCATACCATCGACCTACTGCCTGTCTCCGTCGGCATGAAGAGGGAATTACACCGCTTCGGCCTGCACACATTGGGGGCCACTGCTTTCATGAACGAGCACATGCTCGCGGACCGTTTCGGGCCGGACGGGAAGTGGGCCTGGTCGCTGTGCAACGGCATCGACCACAGCCCCGTTTTCCCGTTGGCGTTCGAGGAGTCGGTGGTCGAACACACCTCGCTGCCGTTCCACTCCTCTTCCATAGATGCACTCTTCGTCGCTGTGGATACTCTCCTCAAGAGGGCCTACGCCCGACGGGACATGAGGGGCAGGTATGCCAGCGCGGCACACCTCCTCTGCGCGGCCTCCGGTTGGCTTGACTGGGAGAAGAGCTTCAGGTTCAAGGAGCCGGTCGGTGCATGGGAGAGAGCCTCTTTCGCGGTCAGAAGCAGATTGGAGGCGGACCCGCCCCGGAATCCTGTCGAGGACGTAACCCTCACCCTGTCCGGTTTCACCGGGGAGTCGGGGACACAGATGGGGCTGCTGAGGGATGCATAGGACGATAGACACAGACGGCTCGTGGAGGTGGACCGTAGGCTTCGGGGATTGATGAGGGGAGGCCACGCACTCCACAGGATCGCCCAAGTCGCTCCCTGGCACCCAGCTTCTGAGATGCGGGCATTGCGGGTACCCATCGACCCTTCGGGCAGGGACACCATCAGGCCGATCCACACGCCAAAGCCAGTTGAGGTGCGAGCGGGAATGGAGCGCGAGCCGGTGTCAGTGCGAGTCGAGAGGCGCTGGCAGCGGGTGGCCCGCATAGACGACCACTGGACGTTCGATCTGTGGTGGCTCCCCGAGCCCGTGATCCGCGCCTACTACCGAATCGACCCCGACGACGGCAGACGGATGACTTTATTTCACGACCGGTCCGACGACCGGTGGTACCGGCAGAGCGCCTGATGGCGGATGGCTACGTCGAGCTTCATGCAAAGAGCTTCTACTCCTTCGGGGTAGGGGCCTCCCATGTCCACGAGCTGCTGGCGCAGGCCAGGGAGTACGGATATCCCGCGCTGGCCCTGACAGACACCAACCTCTGCGGTGCGCTGGAGTTCGCTCGTCTCGCCAACAGCCTGGATATCCGGCCCATCACAGGCGGCGAGCTGACTCTGACCGACGGCACAAGGCTCTCGCTCCTGGCGAGGACGCGGGTCGGCTACTCCAATATCTCCAGGCTATTCACCACCGCCAACGCTACCGACCGGAGGGAGCCGAGGCTCGATCCCGCGCTCCTGTCCCACCACTCCGAGGGCGTCATTCTGCTGATGGGCGGGCGCGACGGGCGTCTCTCGAACCTGGCGGTGGACGGCCGTCTCGGTGAGGCCGGTGAGCTTCTGAAACAGTACCTGGACTGGTACGGCGCCGGGTCAGTGTACGTCGAACTGCAGCGGAACCTCCTGCACGGGGACACCGACCGCAACAGGAAACTGGCCAGGGTCGCCGGAGAGGTCGGCGTCCCCGTGGTCGCCACCAACGACGTTCACTACCACCGCCCGGAGCGGTCCCGCCTCCAGGACGCGCTGGTCGCGGCGAAGCTTAACACCACCATAGACCAGGCCATGCCTCATCTGAGGCCCAACCACCATTTCCACCTGAAGTCCCATGCCCAGATGGAGCGGCTCTTTGCCGAGTGGCCGGAGGCCGTGTCAAACACCCTTCGCGTGGCGGAGCGGTGCGAGTTCGACCTCGGCAGGGACCTCGGCTACACCCTGCCGGACCCCGCCGTGCCGGAGGGATACACAGTGCAAAGCTATCTCCAGAGGCTCTGCTATGAGGCGGCCGCCAGGCGCTACGGTAGCTCGCTGCCCCAGCGGGTCAAGGAGCGCCTTCAAGAGGAGTTTCGACTTATCGAGCACCTCAATCTGGCAGGCTTTCTGCTGCTCTACAGGGAGATCGCGCTCGTCGCTCAGCGCATCATGGAGGAGCGTGGACTGGTGGACCCCGAGACGCCGGTGGAGGAGCGGCCTCCCGGAAGGGGGCGCGGCTCGTCGGTGGCGCTGCTGGTCGGATACCTCATCGGCATCAGCCACGTCGATCCCCTGAAGTGGGACCTCACCCTGGAGCGGTTCATCTCCGAAGACATGACGACGCTCCCCGACATCGACCTCGATTTCCCTAGGGGTCTGAGGGATGAGCTAATTGAACGGGTGCACTGCCACTTCGGGCCGGAGTACGCTGTCTTGACCGGCGCCATCACAACGTACAAGGTCAAGGGCATCGTCCAAGACCTCGGCAAGGCCCTGGGGCTTCCGCAGGAGCATCTGTCCCTGCTCTCGAAGCAGCTGCACTCCCACGACGCGGCAGATCTCCGGGATGAGATGGCGCAGCTCCCGGACTTCAGGGACCGGGTGAACGCACAGGGCTGGCGCGACCTGCTCGAACTCGCCCCGCAGCTGATGGACGCCCCAAGCTGTTCCCTCGGGTGGGCTTCATCGTCACGAACATGACGGCTGGCCCCGAAGGAGTGGTGCGATTCTACAATGGTAGAGGGACAGCCGAGCAGTGGATCAAAGAGGGGAAGTACGCGCTGAACTGGACTCGGCTGTCGTGCCATCGGTTCGTGGCCAACCGGGTGCGTCTGTCTCTGTTCGTCCTGGCGTACAACCTTGGGAACTTCCTTCGGCGGCTGTGCCTGCCCAAGGCCGTCAAGCACTGGTCGCTGCGGAGCGTGCAGGTCAAGCTGATCAAGATGGGAGGCCGTCTGGTGCGGCACTCCCGTCGATTGATCTTTCAGTTGTCCGAGGTGTCGGTTCCTCGAAGGTTGTTCCAGGGAGTGTTGGATCGTATCGGCCGGTTATCGCCGGCGCCCAGCTGAGGGAGGCTACAACCACGATCTAGCCAAGAGGGAGAGCGCTCCAGGGAGTCGGCTTGTCTTCAATGCGCTTTCACCCCACTGGCGGGGAGCCGAAGACGACAAAGACGGACAAGAAGCATGGTTCACGGCGAGAATCGCATCCCTTATTGGATAGACCGGAGTTTGACTGGCCTTGCAGGACCTGACTATGATGCCACCATCTCGTTTGGATTGCCCTTTGAGCTTGGAGACTGCCCATATGGGGAATCCCGGTTTATTACATTATCCCCACCTTGCCCCAGGCTGGCGAGGGGTTTTTACGAACAAATCAATCTTCCCTATCCGCCGACGAGCCGACCGATCTGGCCGATTGACCTCTAGCCCCGCGCCGTAGGACCCCGTGCCCTCGATCCCGAAGCCCTGTACGTCTCCATGTCCGCTGGCCCAGCGCTCGAGGCCGGCATACCCCCGGGTGCTAGTTGCTAATCGATGCTCACCTAAACGTACGCCGAGCTGATCGATCGCCACAGCCACATGTTTGTCTTTGTGGGTATCGACCCCAACAACCAGACGAGCGGTGGCGATATCTCCAAGACTGATCACTGCTGTCACCTCGTTCTCGAGTAGGATGGTGCTCAACGGCCGGGTGAGCGGACAGGACTGCGATGGGGCCCAGAGCCAGGCTCCTATGAGGTCACTGCTCGCCTTGCCGAAGGCGCTTCGGGTACCACCTCGAATCGGGTCGACAGATCAGGCTGAAGGCATGATGCCAGTCTCAAAAAGGGTCAGGCCCGAGCCGAGGTGGCCCGGGATTCATCATCGCAGTCTCAAAAGCCGGCGAGGATGCCAGAGTGTAGACTGTAGTGCAACGCTGGGACAGGAGCGAATCAGATGCCGCTTCGAGACTTGGACCGAGAGCAAATGTGGCTGTTGCCGCCGTCCCTTGACGAGCTGTTGCCATTGGATCACCCGGCGCGATTCGTGGCTGAGTTCGTAGACGCGTTGGATAGGGACGACTGGGCGGAGCTTGGCGTGGAGATAGAAGGAGACCCGCTGGGAGCGCCGCTGATCTTACGGCTGACCACCAGGTGTCGTAAGCTCCGTTCAGCGGCATTGTTGTCGGCTGGCACACCCGGATGGGACACGAAGACGAACAGCTCCTTGATGAACCGCTCTATGCGCCGGCAGAGCTTGGCTTGAGGCGCCGTATCGTCGTTGGAGAAGGGCTGGCACAGCGACAGCAGCAGTTTCTCCAGCATCAACTGGTCGGCAGACGCAGACGGCTGGTAGCCAGACGCTGGTGGGCTGGGGTAGTCAGCGGACGCCTTTGCCCGGTCATAGAGTTGGCGCACCGCTGTAGCCCACCGGCCCAGACCCGTGTCTTGAGGGTACAACGCCTCAAGCTCATCGATGTCCCGCAACAGGTGTACCCAGCAGCGCTGCTTGAGGTCGGGGTAATGACTGTATGCAGCGTAGAAGTCACTCACCAGCACTCCGCTGAAGAGTTTGCTCTCGCCCTGACCGGGGGACTCGCCCAACACCTCGTCCACCACACCCTTGCCGCGGCCACGGCGTAGGAAGTATCGCTCAGTGGGAGTGCTGAGGGTCCAGACATAACCGTTGACACCATCCTCCCGCCAGCCGGTCTCATCTGCGTGCACTACCGGAGAGCCACGGATGCGCTTGAGCATCTCAGCCACGACCGGTTGGGCCCGTTGGGCTGCGGCATGTACTACCTCAATGATGGCGCCGACGCTCAGCTCAACTGATGGACTGTTTGCAGGTACCACTGGATGCTTCTGACCGGCAGCCGTCCCTCTTCCCGAAGCGTCACGATCAGGCTCATCAGATTGGGTCCCAAGCGCCGGCGCCCCATTGCCAACCCCTTCAATGGCTCTTGAGGCAATCGCCGCTTGTCGCACAGCGGACATATCCGTGCCACAAAGAGGTGCTCAATCACCTCTGCTGGCGTCACCGGAAGATCGATCACCTCCCGTGTCCGCTGGACCCAGCCGCCTGACAGGCCCGTCCCGCACTCCGGGCACGACTCGGGAGCATGTATCACCCGCCGCGTGGGTTCCATACGCCGCCGGGCAAAGCCGTGCAGACGCTGTCTTCTCGGTCCCTTCCTCTCCTGTTGACGCCGCTTCACGGTAGCGCTCACATGTGCTAAAGCGCTGGAACTTCCTCAAAACGGGTTTTTACGAGGGAATCATGTTTGACGCCATCTCGACCGCCACTGGCAAGCCGGGCTCCCCGCTAAAGGCGCTATTCATCGGCACCTTGGCACCAGCAAAGGGCGGATGGTGGCATGATTTGGTGTCCGGTGGCTCCGAAGGTTCAACTTACGTGAAGCTCCTACAGGCGGACCGTGACAAGTGGGACTCCTGGCCTGAGATTCGGAAGGTCAATCTGTTGACCGCTATCAGCCCGGACTTCCGGCGCAAGCTGCTAGAACAGCGCGATCAAGCGCGGGGCGATACCCGGCTCAAGGCGCGGTTTCTGTCGTTTCACCTTAATGTCCCAACGTAGGATGAGAGCACTCTGCTACTTACGGTTGACGACTGGAAGCTGGCAACCGCGCGGCCCGTGGGCCTGCCTGCAGGGAAGCCGATTATAGGCATCGACCTGGGCGGCGGTCGAGCATGGAGCGCCGCCGTCGCGGTCTGGCAGTCCGGACGCATGGAGGCTATCGCCTGTGCTCCCGGCATCCCCGATCTGGACGCACAGGAGCGACGCGACAACGTGCCCCAAGGGGTTTATACCAAGCTCATGCAAGACGGCTCTCTATCGCTCGCTCAGGGCCTTAGAGTACAGCCACCGAGCGCCTTGTGGGAAGCAATCTGCGGACAAGTGGGGAGCGCCGGTCAAGATCGTGTGCGACCGTTTCAGGCTGTCTGAGCTGCGCGACGTCGTGGGAAACGCCTGTGCCATCGAGCCGCGTGTCACTCAGTGGTCGAGTAGCAGCGCCGACATAAGGGCGCTCAGGAAGATTTGCCGTGACGGGCCGCTCTCCGTGGACCCGGTCACGTCCCGTCAAGTGGTGTAAGAGTGCGTCATCCTGTTGATGTTGTTTAGGCGGCTGTCGCCTCCGCGAGATCGGCCTCCGGAAGAGCTTCGTTTAGGATCAGAATGGCGGGTGTGAGGTATCGGCGGCCGACGGCCCATTCGTCGTGCTGTTCAGCGAGGACGGCGCCAACCAGGCGACGCACGGCTGGTCGGTTAGGGAAGATGCCCACGACATCGGTGCGACGCCTGATCTCCTTGTTGAGACGCTCCAGGGGGTTGTTGGACCAGATCTTCTTCCAGTGGGCGACAGGGAAGCTGGAGAAGGCCAGGATATCGGGTCCAGCCTCGTCCAGTAGAGAGGCCACCTGAGGGAACCGGTCTCCGAGTTGATCGGTCACCCTATCGAGTTGGGCGTGTACCTCATCGGGGGAGGGTTGCTGGTAGATGGTGCGGACCATGGTGGCCATCCATGATTCCCTCGTAACAAGGCCTGTTTGAGATGAGCCCTGGCGTGCGAAGGTGGTCTGGAGCGGAGGAGGCCACGGGATGCCGGCTGCTGGCCTCACCGCACCATCTGCCGCGCTCAGGACAAGCGTGATCCCGTTGCGGTACCCATTCCGTGGCTCAGGGCACCCGGTGGAAGTTGTGGAGCGGCGCCCTCATGCGGCCGCGACCGCAGGTACCGTCCCGACCGCCTGCTGAGCCGTGTTCTCCATCTCCACCAGGCGTGCATGGACCATCCGCTTGAAGTTGCACGCCAACGCCTTCAGGTAGACGGCAAGCCGCACCCGACGGCCCCCTCGCACCCGCAAGCGCCCAAGCCCGTGGGCGCGCTTGAGCTCGGAGTTCGTTCCCTCGATCCCGGCCCTTATGGCATACCGCTTGCGCCACTCCTCGGTGGCCTCGGCCCTCCGGCGCCGCTCGATGTTTACCTTCACCAGGTCCGCCTTGAGGACGTAGTCCCCCGCACGCCGGTCCAGCTTCACTGGGCAACGGGACCGCAAGGGGCAGGGCTCGCATGTTGTCCCGGCAAAGTGGACCTCTACCCGCTCCGGCGCATCCTCCAACTCGTACTCCTCGATGGACGGGTGGCCGGCGGGGCACACCGTGGTCTGCTCCCCTGTGACGTCGATCTGAAAGTCCGCGGCGGTGAGCGGCGGTGGTCCGTCACGCTCTCCTTCGTGCGAGTTCCCCGGCGCCGACCCCGCCACCGGGCTCACCAGTTCCGTTCCCCGGCGCGAGGCTTCGAAGGCGTTGCGGCCCGACCCATACGCCGTGTCGGCGAAGAGCTCGTCCGGTCGGACCTTCCGCTCCGCGAGCCCGTCAACGACCGGCACGCTCACGTCGGTGTCGCTCCCACTCGAGGGGGTCACCTCCACGTGGGTGATGAGCTGGGTGGCGTTCTCCTCGTGGCAGGTCTCCGCCACCTGCACCTCGTACCCCTTCCCCTTGTGGCCGCTGTAGGTCACATCCGGGTCGTGGGGCGATTGCAGCGAGTCGGCGGACACCTGCTTCGGGTCCTTCAAGGCCACGGGCACCTTGCATTCCCCAGCATCGTCATCATCGTCCCCCGGGCGCCCGTCCCGGTGTTTGCCCACATGGCACTGCTCCCGCAGCAGCCGCTCCAGCAGCCGGTACTCCTCCAGCTGGGCAGCAGTCGTGCCATGGAACCGGTCCACCAGCCGGTAGAGGTCCCGGGCACAGACCGAAAGGCGTCGCCGACCCTCCCCCGTGCGGGCGTCCTCGTAGTGGGTCGCCTCGTCTTCTTCCTTCAAATAGCGCCCCAGGAGGCCCTCCGGAACCACAGGGCGAAGCTCTGGGTGCTCCCAGCGCAAGGCCCGCAGGAACAACCGCATCGTCTCACAGAACAGGCCCAGCCGGGTGAGTGTAGCGATGTTGCTCATGATGTGGGTGGAGTCCAGCCGTTGCTTTCCGGTGCGTATGCCCAGCGCCTGGATGATCCGGTCCGTGGTCTCCTGGAAAGCCAGCCGGCCACCATCGTGCTGCATCAGGCGAACTCGGAAGTTGTGGAGGGTCTTCTGGGGCAGGTGGGTCTCCTCGATGTCCAGCCGCAGGGCGTGGTGCCAGAGCAGGTTGAACTCTAGCTGCTCCAGGGCTTCACCGTCGGTGAGGTTGAACATCTCTTTGAGAAGGTGGACCCCGAGGACGGTCTGCACCGCCCGGTTGGGACGGCCGTTGTCCGCGCAGTACATCGGAGCAAAGAGCTCCTCGTCAATCAGGGGGAGCGCCTCGTTTCGGAAAACCTCGGCCCAACTTCTCTCCAGGCGCTTAGCCTTCTTCGGCGTCACCAGGAACCGGGACTGCCAGAGGCTCTCTTGCGGGTCTCGTATTCGGAACATCCTCCCCTCCCTCGGCCAGGCGCAGCGCCCACGACCTTTTATTACATTATCCCCACCTTGCCCCAGGCTGGCGAGGGGTTTTTACGAACAAATCATCCATGGTTGGACTCTTCTGGGTACCCGAGTGAGCAGGTTGGTCATGAAGTGGGTGCGGCACCGTTGCCAGCTGGCTCCGCCGAAGACTGCGGCGATGGCGCCGCGGAGTCCCTGATGAGCGTCCGATACCACCAGCTCCACCCCGCTGAGGCCCCTGGCGGACAGCGAGCGTAGGAAGGCCAGCCAGAAGGCGCCGTCTTCACTGGTACCCACGTCCATCCCAATGATCTCCCGCTTGCCCTCGCCATTGACGGCCGTCGCCACCACCACGCTGACGTTGACGCTCCTGCCGTCCTCCCTGACCTTCTGGGTCAGTGCGTCCAGCCACAGGTAAGGGTAGGGTCCACCGTCCAGCGGACGGCCCAGGAAGCCATCCACCACCACGTCCAGCTCCTGACAGATACGCGACACCTGGCTCTTGGAGATACCCTCACACCCCAGGGCCTTGACCAGGTCATCCACCCGCCTTGTGGATACCCCTTCCACGTAGGCCTGCTGAATGACCGCCAGCAGAGCTCGCTCGCTGCGACCCCGTGGCTCCAGCAGGCTCGGGAAGTAGCTCCCCTCTCGAAGCTTCGGGATGTGCAGCTCCATAGTCCCCACACGGGTATCCCACGCCCGGGACCGATACCCGTTGCGCTGGGTCACCCGCTCAGGGCTGCGTTCTCCATACTCAGCACCGATCCTCGATGACACCTCCGCATCCATGATCCCCTCTACCAGCACTCTCAGTGCCTCCCGTAGGAAGTCCACGTCACCGTCCATTCCCCCCCTGCGCAATAGCTCCAGCAGGTCCATCCTTTCCTTGACCACTGTTGTCCTCCTTTCTCGAGCTTTCTTCTTTGCCCGCTAAGGATGACGCGGTGGTCTCTCTTTCTCCAGACCCTCTCCCTCTTACACCACTTCCTGGGACTCTACTGTGGACCCTGTGAGCCACAATCTGCTAGTGGTCTCCATGAGCGCCGCGATGGTAGAGAACGACAAGGCGGGCAACGTGAGGATGATTAAAAGAGGCCATGACAACAAAGCCCGGGACGACGTGGCGGCGGCGGCTGTCCTTGCGGCGGGAGCGTTCGAGCGGGCGGGCTCGTCGGTGCGTAAGCTGTCCTACGCCTCGCTAGCCCACTCACGGGGGTTCGAACCACACGAGGCCCCATGAACTGTTGTCCTAGTCAACCGACTCTAGGCCCACTGCCCATGAGTACCGTAGTTTTTCGTGTCGATTGCCTCTCATCCATGTTCGTATTGAGGTTCAGGCCAGCCCTGTAGGTGTGGCCGTTACAGGGCTGGCAACCCACCCTATGAGGGCTCCGATGCGCCGTGTTGCGGGCCAATCCAGCCAGCGTCGCGGTTCTACTCAGGAGACTTGAAGAGTGATATGCGATTGCCAGCGATATCATAGAATATAGCAATCGAGCCGAATCCGCCGGGAACCTCTGTGGGAGGCATTAAGGCGCTGCCGCCCAGGCTTACGGCCTTGTCAAGATACGCTTGCAGGTCGTTGACCATAACGGCTACGGAAGGATGGTTGGGCGGCATATCCTCTGTGTGCTGGAAGATGCCGCCGCCAATCCCTCCAGATTCCTGTTGGATAAGGCGGTAGTTGGCCTCCTCGTGATAGTGGATTTGCCAGTCGAACATTCCAGTGTAGAACTCGGCGAGCACCGCTGCGTCGCTGCATCCAACCTCGAAATGCACCACCGGCGGAGCGTTCCCCTTGGGCGGCATCTGTCCGTCCCATTCCGGCGGTAGTGAATACAGCCCTATGGCGTTGTCGGCAGGGTCCCCGAACATAGCGATGGAGCCCATGCCGGGCGCTATCTCCATCGGTGACATGATGGCGTTCCCACCCATACCGGCCACCTTATCCAGCGCCGCTTGAAGGTCGTCAACCTGCACTAAGGTGGACCCCATTATTAAGACAGCACGAGGGCTAAATTAAGAGAGTCTCCCACCCCTGCGCTAGGTTTCACCAAGCCCGATGGCAGCCCTGCTTCTTCAGCTGCTGCTCCCCTTTCTTCCTGGCCATGTTGGTACACCTCTGCTGGGGTCCGGTAGCCCAAAGCCTGGTGAGGCCTCTGCCGGTTGTAGAACTCCAGGTAGGCATTGATCCCAGTTCGGGCCTCGGCGACGGTCTGGTAAGCTTTCAGATACACCTCCTCGTACTTGATGCTCCGCCACAGCCGCTCCACGAAGATGTTGTCCAGGTACCTACCCTTACCATCCATGCTGACCTGGACCCTCTGCTCCTGCAACGTCTGGGTAAAGGCCTCACTGGTGAACTGACTCCCCTGGTCGGTGTTGAATATCTCCGGTCGTCCCTTACCCAGGGCTTCCTCCAACGCCGCCACGCAGAAGCTGGTGTCCATGGTGTTGGAGAGCTTCCAGGCCAGCACGTGCCGGCTGTGCCAGTCCATGATGGCCACCAGGTACAGGAAGCCCTTCGGCATGGGGATGTAGGTGATGTCCGCGGCCCAGACCTGGTCGACCCGATTAACCTCCACTCCCTTCAGCAGATAGGGAAAGATCCGGTGTCCCGGCGCTGGTTTGCTGGTGTTGGGACGCCGGTAGATGGCTTCCAGACCCATCAACCGCATCAGCCTTCGAACCCTTTTTCGGCTCACCAGATAGCCCTGTTGCAGCAGCCAGGCCTTCATCTTCCTGGAGCCGTAGAAGGGGGTCTTCAAATACTGACGGTCCATCAGGGCCATCAACTCCAGGTCTTCTGCCCTGGTCGGTACCGACCGGTAGTACACCGAGGCCCGGCTGACGTCCAGCAGGATACATTGACGCACCAAAGACAGCTGCTGGTGGTCTCGGTCTATCATGGCTCGCCGTATGCTGCGACTCATAGACCGGACCTTTCCGACAAAAAATCGCGTTCCACCTTCAGCTGGCCGATGTGCCGGTAGAGGTGGTTAATCTGAGCTTCCTTGGCTTTCTCCTGGGATTTCTGATTGGTGGCAAATAGCTCCGGGGCTCCTTCCGCCAGGGCCCTTTTCCAGGCGTGAATCTGACTGGGATGGACCTCAAATCGGCTGGCCAGCTGGGCGATGGTCTCTTCCCCCGCAAGGGCGGCCAAGGCCACCTTGGCCTTGAACGCCGGACTGTGCTTATTCCTCGTCTGCTTCATGTCCTGCTCCTCCACGTCGGTTAGTTGCCGGTTATTTTAGGAGCTGGACTCTCTCTTAGCCAGTTGTCTAGTTTTTGGGTACCACCTCACTCTTTGCCGGAGAGGGCCCGGCGCACATCTTCCCGGATCTGCGGGATGTCACACGAGACTTCGAATATGGACCGACCGACGACCTGCCCAGGTTCGAGCCCGACTCTTTCGAGACCCTTGCCCTCGAAGAGGGTGAACTCGCCGTTATTGTCAACGGCCCAAAGTACGATAGGGGCGCTCGACATCACCGTTTGTAGCGTCTCCTGGCTCTCCCTCAACGCTATCTCCGACTCGGTGCGCAACATAAGCTCATGCCGAGTCCTCGACTGCTGCTCTCCCAGCCACCCTGTAACGAGCCCGACGACTACCAGCCCGCCGGAGCCCAGCCCACCCCCTTGAGCTACCCAATCGATCCATGTGGTGTCGGCGAACACCGTGAACATCACCGTGTTCAGTGGGAAGAACAATACCGCCATAGCGAGTCCGGTCCATCTACCGAATAGCCAGCCGGCGATGCCGATCGGCAAAATCCCAAGGATCGCGTACGTCTCACCGAGGCGCCCCTCCAACAGCACAAACCCAACAAGATACGCCCCCACCACTCCGAACACGAGCGCTAGTCTCCACCTGCCGGATGCCAACCCTGGCGTTCCGCGTTCAGGTCTTGGTGAGGCTATCCCTTGAAGCCAGCTGCCCACTCTGTTTGGGTCCCCTTTCAGTCGTTTCCCGCAACCTCAATATCCGAATGCAATTCGTGAGACTATTTCCGGTCGATCGAGGAGAGCGATTAAAGTGTCCATGATCGAAAAACGGCAACGCGTGCCACGAACGCTACCAAAAGAGACGGGTGCAACGCCCTAGAGATTTCGCTAGTATCGACTAGAGGAATCAACAGTTGGCCGCCGACAGCAGCCCGAGACTGAAGGGAGGATCGGCCAATAACCGCCCTTTCCCGTCGCGGCTGCTCGTTAAAACGTTTTCTTGATGCCTGGCCGATGCTCTGCCAAGGCCGCATATGCCCTCACTGCAACGCGACGTGAAAAGGAGACCCCGAGCCCCACGTTAATTGGGCGCGGGAGTTCTCGGAGGCCCTGGAGCCCTACTCTACGGGGACCTACGTCAACTTCCTGGACCAAGAGGGCGACACCGGGCTATCGCGGCCTAATGGACGGGTCAACCAGAACATCAAGCCATCGTAGAAACAAGCGTTGGGCTTCCTGGCTCAGGGATTTGAGAAACTATTCTCCCCGGCCCGCCGGTAAGATCGTGCAGCCACGGCGGAAGTACGGAGATCGAGCCCCCCAGCTCCATTTGGACAACTTTTGGACAAGTCGAGCAAAGCGTTAGCACGGTAATCGCGAGCAGCCCCTCCGCTGTGCGATTCGCGCTGCGTGGCGCAATCCCCGCTCTCAAGTTTGACCTCCAGACGCAAACGCCGGTTCCTAGGCTGAGAATCAACTGCCCCGCCTGCGCCATCTTGCAGTAGTAGCCAACTCCCTCCCACTCCACCGCCCAACGTCCGAAAGTCGCGAGCACGACGAAACCCTAACGGTTTTCTGACAATTCTTTAATGGCCCCAAGGTTGTGTGCCGCCTATCCTGGTATGTGTCAGGGTGTCGAGGTGTGTCTCCGACACCACTGGGAACGTGACGCGATGGCGCCGTTCGTTCCCCTGGAAGACGAAAGCGCCGTTAGGTTGGACCAACGTTGAAACAATTACTAATATTAGCGCTTGCCAGCTCAGTGGCACTTGCCATGTTGGGGGTCGGCTACGCCCTTTGGAACGCGAGCTTGAACATAAACACTACGGTCACGACTGGTACCGTCGACGTGGAGTGGAGTGTCGAGGAGCCTGGCTGGGACGCGGAGCCCCCGGAGAAAGACGTTAGCTCCATAGAGTGCGTCATAGACGGAAACACCCTTCTGGTGACACTCCGAAACGCCTACCCGGCCATGGACTACTTCTGCACATTCGACGTACATAGCGTTAGCACAGTACCAGTGCATCTCAGCGAGCTCGTGTTCAGCGACTTGCCGACGGGCATGGAGCTGAGAATACAAGATGAAAACAGCTTCCCGGTCTGTTTCGCGGGCTTACAGCTCCACCAGTCTGACTCTGCCTGGGCGACCCTGCACATGCATTTGACTAACGAGGTACCGAATGCAAGCACTACGTATAGCTTCACCGGCGAGATCACGGCGTTTCAATGGAACGAGTCGCCGTCTGGCCTTGGCTGTCCCGAAGGTCCGGTGGTATTCCTTCTGATCGACGAGGATACCATCGACGACGGTATCCAGACGATCCAGTATATCTCCGTTAACAATCCGTTATGCGGCAACGGTATCCCTTCGGTGTGTGTCAACGACGATATAGCGGCAGATGCCGGAAGCGGGCTCACCACGCCCCTGTTCAGTCGGGACAAGAACATCACGCCGTTCACCGGCCTGGTGTTGCCGACGGGCCAGGTGCAAGATGAAGGTCTGTTCACAGTCGACCTTTCGACCCCAGACTTGGCGGCCTTCATCGCCGACACTCTGCCAAATGGGAGCCAGCTAGACGGCATCCACGGCACGCCACTGGGCGAGGCGGAGATCAATGATCTCCTTGGTAGGACCGTTTGCGCCAAGGTACACGATAGCGACGTCAGTGACCTCGGAGAAGGCAAGCTCAACGCGACGGGCGCGTACATGGGCCTGACCGCTTTCACCGTTACAGACGTCACCCCGAATCCGGCTGGGGGCTCCTACCTGCCATTGATCACGGTGGACTTGCTGCCTTCGTCTGAAGTACAGACCCTCTGCGAAAGCGCCATCCCTCAGTAACGCAAAACCCAGCAATGGGCTTGGCATATTGGCAAGAAATATACCGGTGTGCTCCCCTGCCTAGTGATGGCAGAACATCACGGGCCCTGCCGCCGGCGCTTGGTTAGAGCTTTGGTGAGTTGGTAGTCGGTCTCCAGGTTCAGCCAAAATCGTGCTGGGAGTTCCGGCATCACGGCCTCTAACTGCAAGGCCGTCTCAGCGGTAATGGCCTTCTTCCCGTTGATGATCTCGTTGATGGCGTTGGGGGGCCGTCCCGTGCGCCGGGCCAGCTCTTTCTGGGAGAGACCTCGAGCCTCGATCTCCTCCGCGAGGTACTCCCCAGGCGGAATCGCAACGTCAGGATAAGTGTCTGTCTTAGTTGCCATGGTAGTCCTCCACTTCGACGATGAGTGCCTTATCTTCGCTGAGTTTCTCCACGATCAGTCGATAGTTGCTAGTCAGCGTCATGGCATGTTGTCCGGCACGCTGGCCCTTCAACGGATGCAGCCTCAAGGCCCGGTGTCCATAGAGTTGTGAGAACCTATCTGTAGCCCTAAGGACCGCGATCCGTTGGATAAACTTCCGACCAACTGGGACACCGAAGAGGCGGGCGGCCTCAGAAAGACTCAGACTTGCCGCAGCCAAGCGATTTGTCGCAAACTCTATATCCAACCCCTACACCCTATAGGTCAATATGCACCACCACGTTCATCTTGTCAAGCGCTCGAGGGAATGTACGGGTTCGGATCACCTATCTCCATCAGTCGGGGTGTGGGTGTGCTGTCTCCCTGACGCATAATTCGAGTGAATAGGGCTCCTTGGAAACGGCTCCCGATTTGTGGTATTATTGGCGGCGCTGACTCAATCGAAGAGGCACCTAGCCCGATAACAGTCTTCTCCATCAACATTGAGCTTACCTATTTCATGGCCGACGGCCACGTGCGTGCTGTGTTGGGGAGGGTCTGAGAGTCTACCGACAACAACGGTCACTTCCAAGGAGCCTCCCCAAATCGGGAGGCTCTTTTAGTTTCGGATACAGCAAGGCTTAGCCCGTGAAAATCTATTTCTACTTCTTCAGGTATAGCCTGCGCTACAAGTGGCAGCTCGGCAGCGCCTACGCCTTGGTTGCGGTTCTCGCCGTGTTTCAGTGGCTGATGCCGTTACTGATCGGCAACGGGATCGACGATGCTCTAGCCAGCGGGCTGACTAGTCGTCAACTAATGTGGGGTGGGCTTATCGTACTGAGTAGCATCGGATCCAGCGCGAGTGGTTGGGGGGAGACCTACCTCATTCGTTGGGTGACCCAAAAGTCAGCAGACGACGTGAGGAACGAGATGGCACGGAGACTCCTCGGACTCAGCTTTGGCTACTACGACCGGCAGCGGACCGGCGATCTAATGGCGAGGGTCACTGGTGACGTGACGCATGTACTGTTAAGGGTCGTCGAGGGGACACGGCGGGTCGTGCAAGTCGCCCTACTGATGATAGCTGTAACCGGAGTCATGGTTGCCACAAACTGGCGGCTCGCTCTGATCGTGTTGCTGTTCGTGGTCGCATACGTATTGAGGTCACGAGTTGGGAGGGGCCGCGTGAAACAGATCTTCAGTGAGCTCCAGAGTCGCGGGGAACCATGACCGCTGTCCTCCAGGAGAACATCGCAAGCATGAGGGTGGTACAGGCGTTCGGTGCCGCGCAGTACGAGCAGGACAAGTTCGACACTGAAGCTTCGGTCGTGACAGATCGTTCCTTGGCAGCGAGTAGATTTTGGATAATACGGAGCGCGTCCTACAAGTTTATTGCCACTGCAATCGCAGCCGCGGTGTTGGCGATGGGCGGGAACGAGGTCGTTTCGGAGCATCTAACGGCCGGTGAATTGACTATGTTTCTCTTGTGTCTTGGCATGCTCGAATCGCCGGTCCAGAGCGGCGTCGCAGCGGCGGTGAACATGACCCAGATCCTTGCCTCTGGCGAGAGAGTTCTCGAGGTCTTGAACGCTGAGTCTCCGGTCCGGCAGAAGTCCGATGCCAGGCCGATCGATCAGGTCAAGGGCCACGTTCGATTCGATGGAGTCACGATGAGCTATGACTCCTCCGGAGATGCCGTCCAAGACATCGACTTCGAGGTGCAGCCCGGGCAACTCGTGGCCCTGCTCGGCCCGCCTGGCTCCGGCAAGACCACGATCGCCCATCTCATCCCTCGCTTCTATGACGTGACGGCCGGTCGGGTAACGATAGACGGCCTCGACGTCCGTGAGGTGAGCCTGGCCTCCCTCCGGGACAACGTTGGCATTGCCCTGCAGGACGTGTTCGTCTTCGGTGCGCCCTTCAGGGATAACATCAAACTTGGCGCTCCCGGTGTAACCGACGACGAGATGGTCCAGGCGGCGACGATCGCACGACTGCACGACTTCATTGAGAGCCTGCCCAACGGATACGATACCTGGGTCGGCGAGCGTGGGGTAAAGCTCTCGGGGGGCCAGCGCCAACGCCTAGCGATCGCCCGAACGATTCTGGTGGACCCGCCCATCTTGATCCTGAATGACTCCACCTCGAGCGTCGACATAGCCACTGAACGCGAGATCCAAAAGGCCCTCGCGAAGATTGTGAAAGACAGGACCACCTTCGTAATCGCCCACCGCCTGTCATCCGTTCGCGCGGCCGACCTGATCCTCGTAATGGACGGGGGACGGATCGTCGAGCGTGGCACCCACCTGGAGCTGTTGGATCTTGGCGGATACTACCGCCATATCTACGACATTCAGCTCGCGCCGACGGTGGAACAGGCGATCGTGCACGTGACCGATTCAGTTGGAGGCGAAAGCTAATGGCCCAGATCGCGTCCCACCAGGCGGGCAAGCCTGAACGGCTCAGCGACCTGCAGATGGTCCTCAGGCTGAGGGGCTTCCTTCGGCCTCAACTGCTCAACCTATTCATTTCGATCGGCGCCATGTTCGCCATGACCGGGACGGTTGTGGCCGTGCCCTGGCTCATCAAGCGAGGGATCGACAGCCACATTAGCGTCGGCCAGCTATCCGGTCTCGAGGTTGTGATCGTCGCGATGATCGCCGTCGGGGTTGGACAGTTCACCTTCGCCTACCTGCACGAATGGTTCAATCGGTATGTATATCAGCAGGTGCTACACTCGCTGCGGGTGCGCCTATTCGGCCATCTACAGCAGCTGTCGATGTCCTTCTTTGATCGCATCGAAGCCGGCCAAGTTATGTCACGTATCGTGAACGACGTAGAAGTGGCGGCCGGCTTCTACTCCTCCGGGGTCTCCAGTCTGTCCCAGGTCATCATGCTCGTCTCGGTGGTCTCCGCGATGCTGGCAATGAGCGCCACGCTCGCGCTGTCGGTGCTGGTCATTATGCCGCCGCTCGTCGTCATCGTGTTTGTTTGGCAGAGGTTCTTGACCCGCTCCTTCCTGGAGCTGAGGGAGGCCCAAGCGGTACTTAACTCAGAGCTACAAGAGACGATCTCCGGCGTCAGAGTCGTGCAGAGTCTGGGTAGAGAGGACGAAGGTCTTCGGCGCCTAGCGGCTGTCAGCAGCAGATATCGAACAGCATACATGAGGTCAGATGCCCTTAAGACTCTCGTCCACCCGATATTTTTGATCTTGCCGGCGGTCGCGATCGCATAGTTACTAGTGGTCGGTGGACGAATGGTGTCGGGGGGGACACTTGAAGTCGGGGTCGTGATCGCGTTCGTGCTCTACATGTCCACTTTCTTCGCGCCCCTGAATGGTCTCAGCGGCGCCTACGCCGAGTTCAAGAGAGGCATGGTCTCTGGGGCCCGCATATTCGAGCTGCTCCAGGAGAAGTCGCAGGTTGCGGACAGGCCAAAAGCAGTAGCAATTCCCGCCACACGCGGCGAGGTCCGGTACGAGGGTGTTGGCTTCCAATACTCCTCGGGACAGCCGGTACTGGAGGATATCGACCTCCACATCGCCGCGGGCGAGACTGTCGCCCTGGTCGGGCCGACCGGAGCCGGCAAGACCACGGCTGTCTCTTTACTGCTGCGACTGTACGAGGTCGTGAAGGGCCGAATCACCGTAGACGGCCACGATATCCGCGATGTCACGCGGCAGTCATTAGTGAGCCAGATGAGTATCGTTCCCCAGGATCAGTATCTGTTCTCGGGCACGGTAACGGAGAACATCCGGTACAGCCGGTCCGAAGTCACCGACGATCAGGTTGTCCAAGCGGCCCGGGCGGTCGGCGCACACGACTTCATCATGAAGATGGAGGACGGCTACGACACACCCCTCCAGGAGCGCGGCGCCAACCTGAGCGTCGGCCAACGACAGCTCATCAGCTTCGCCAGAGCGCTGGCCGCCGACCCTCGGATCTTGATCCTCGACGAGGCGACGGCCTACGTCGACACCGAAACGGAGCAGCTCATCCAGCAGGCCCTCAAGGAGCTACTCAAGGGCCGGACCGCGCTGATCATCGCGCACAGACTTTCGACGGTTAGGAACGCCGACAAGATCGTCGTGTTCAACGGCGGACGCATAGTCGAGCAGGGTACGCACGAGGAACTGATGGCGACCGGTGGCCTCTACGCCAGGTTGCAGGAATATGCAGTTGAGACGGCATAGCGGGCTGAGCAGGTCTGTCAGTTGTCACAGATAGCCAGCCTTGCACAGGAATGTTTTTCCTCACCCCGATGCGGCATCGGGGTGAGGAACCTGGGGTGGTGAAGTCCTAGACATGAGAACACACCGCCCCAGGCCCTTCGTCCCCCCGATGCGGCATCGAGGCCGAATCGGGACTCAGGGAAACAAGTTGGAGGTGACTTCTTGCGCAAAGCTGTTGTAACTCTAGATAGATAAGCCGATGAAGACTCTCCTACGGATCACAGCATACGGGTTGCGGCGCAGGCGGCTGTTCATTGGGACGGCTGTCGTCCGCGTCGTGGCGGTCCTTCCGCAGGTAGTGGTCCCGCTGCTTCTTGGCACCGCGATCGACGAGGCGCTGAGCAGCGGGCTCCTGAGCCGGCTATTACTTTTGGCGGCGATCATCCTTCTCATGGCTTTGCTGAGGGGGGCGCTATTCTACAGCTCACTCTACCTCACCGAGGCGTCCGCCCTACAGGTCTCATACGACCTGCGCAAGGAGTTCTTCCACAAGCTCCAAAACCTGAGTCTTGGCTTCTATGACAGGCAGCAGACGGGGAACCTGATGTCCAGGGCCACGGTGGATGTCCGGGCGATGGGTGAATACGTTGGGATTGGGTTGCTCGGCGGCCTGGGGAATGTAATGACCTTTGTGATTGCGGTTGCGATCATGATGGTGATCGACTTGCCCCTGGGGCTGATGACAATGGCGTTCATCGCCGTTCTGATATGGATCAGCGCAACATTCATGCTGCGAGTGATCCCGCTGTTCAGCATCGCCCATGAGGAAACAGGCAGGATGAACTCCGTCGTTCAGGAGAACCTGGCTGGAGTCCGGGTAGTCAAGGCGTTCGGTGCAATGGACCACGAGAAGGCCAAGTTCCAGGACCGGGCCCGCGCGGTCGCAACTCACTTCTATGAAGTAGAGAAGGTCTTCGTTGTCAGGCAGGCCGTGACGATTCTGGTCTTCGCCGCCGCCTCGGCTGCCATCCTGCTGTTTGGCGGCCGAGACGTCTTCTCAGGACGGTTAACTCCAGGTGAGCTCGCCACCTTCGTCCTGTACATGGGGCTCCTGAACACCCCCGTATGGCACCTGGGCTGGAGGGTCCAGATGTTCGCGAGGGCCATCGCGGTCGGTCGCCGGGTCTTCGAGGTCCTCGACGCAGAGTCGCCGGTCGAGGAGAAGCCGCGGGCGAGGCGTATGGACCGAGTCGAGGGGCACGTCAGGTTTGAGAACGTCTCTCTCAGCTACGGCGGGTCTACCGAGGCACTCCACAATGTAGACTTCGAGGTCCAGCCGGGGCAGACCGTGGCCATCCTGGGAGGCCCCGGCTCCGGGAAGAGCACGGTCGTTCACATCCTTCCCCGGTTCTACGATGCTTCTTCCGGTCGCGTTCTAATCGATGGCGCAGACGTGCGCGACGTCACCCTGGACTCACTTCGAAAGAACGTGGGAATCGTGCACCAGGATGTCTTCGCATTTTCAGCGACGATTAAGGACAACATCGCCTACGGAGCAAACGGCACCACACTGGAGGACGTGATATCGGCGGCCGGGGTGGCCAACCTGAGCGGCTTCATTGAGGGCCTGCCCGATGGATACGATACATGGGTCGGCGAGCGAGGCGTGACGCTCTCCGGAGGCCAACGGCAGCGTCTTGCAATCGCCAGGACCATTCTCACGGACCCGCCCATATTGATACTAGATGACTCAATGTCCAGCGTTGACGCCGGGACAGAGTCGCTTATCCAGAAGGCGCTTGCCGAGGCCGCAAAGGGCAGGACGACCTTCGTGATCGCCCACCGGCTTTCCACCGTGCGTGATGCAGACCTGATAGTCGTTCTCGATCGGGGCAGGGTCGTCGAGCGTGGCTCTCATGACGAACTACTCAGGGGCGACGGATTCTACCGGCGTATATACGACCTACAGATTCGGCCTCAGGAGGAGTCCCGTAGGCTGAAGTCCCAGCTATCGAGCGAAGAGGAGCGCCATAATGTCCAGCCCCAATAGGGCCGCCGGGCAGCGGAACGGCAGATCGCTCCAGCTTAACGACGACAAAGAGCGCGACCTCGCGTACACCAGGATCGTGGTCAGGCTGTTCGGATACCTGCTCCGTTACCGGACAAAGTTGGCCGTGACTACGGCAGCAATGTTCGTCTACAGCGGGACCGTGGTGGCCCTTCCCTGGGTCGTTAAGCTCACTATCGACCTATACATCGCCAACGAGTCGGGAGACACGTCGGGCCTTACTGGGATGGTCGTACTATACGCGCTCGTAGCCGTGGTCCAGTTTGCCGCCGGCTACGTGCACAGGCGCATCCTCGTTCAAGTAGGCCAGCAGATGCTCTACTCGATGCGCATGGAGCTCTTCGATCAGCTGCAGCGCCTCTCCACGGCCTTCTTCGACCAGAATCGCGCAGGCAAGATAATGTCGCGGATTCAGAATGACGTCGAGGAGATTCAGGAGCTGATCATCATATTCGTCATCACGGTGGCCAACTTGGTGAGCGTCGTCGGAATCGCCGCGGCTATGATGCTCATGAACATGCCGCTCGCGCTGATTACCTTCGCGGTAGTGCTAGTCCTCATCCCGGCTCTCAGTTTCTGGCAACGGCTTGCGCGGGGTCCCTACCAGCGGGTGCGGCGCGCTATCGCGGAGGTCAACTCCCAAATCCAGGAGAACATCGTGGGGATCCGGGTCGTGCAGAGCCTCAACCGCCAGGATGTGAACGCCTCCCACTTCGAAGAGGCGAACCACGACCATCTCAGCGCCGGCCTCCAGTCGATCCGATACTGGGCGGGCTTGTTTCCGACCGTCGAGACCCTCGCCGCTGCTGCACTGGTCCTTGTTATAGCCGTGGGCGGCAACATGGTCTTGGGGGGCTCGCTGGAGGTAGGGGTCGTCGTCGCCTTCGCCCTTTACATCGAGCGCCTCTTCAACCCTGTCCAGGACCTCACCCTGCAGTTCGACCACCTGCAGAAAGCGATGGTGTCCGCCGACAGGATCTTCGAGCTACTGGACGTCGAGCCGGATGTCTCGGACCGGCCGGACGCCCTCGTCTTGCCGCCGGTCCGAGGTGACGTACGGTTTGAGGCTGTGGACTTCCACTACGCCCCAGATACCCCGGTGCTCCAGAACATCGACCTGCACGTCGAGGCTGGGGAAACCGTGGCATTGGTCGGCCCCACCGGCGCTGGGAAGACGACTATCGTGTCGCTGCTGCTGCGCTACTACGACGTGGTCCAAGGGCGGATCACGGTCGATGGTCACGACACGCGGGAGGTCGACCGGGTCTCTCTGGCCCGGCAGATGGGCGTCGTCCTACAGGAGCCGTACCTGTTTTCCGGCACCGTGAGCGACAACATCCGCTACAATCATGCCGGAGCTACGGACGGGGAGGTTGTGCGGGCGGCGAAAACGGTCGGAGCCCACGAGTTCATCGTCGACCTCGAAGAGGGCTACGACACCCAGATCCAGGAGCGGGGAGGCAACCTGAGTGTCGGTCAGCGACAGCTTATGAGCTTCGCCCGCGCCATCCTGGCAGACCCTCGAATCCTGGTCCTGGACGAGGCCACGGCGAACATAGATACCCACACCGAGATGCTGATCCAGAAGGCTCTCGGCGAGCTATTGAAGGACCGAACGGCACTCGTTATCGCCCACCGCCTGTCCACCGTTCGAAACGCCGACCGGATTGTGGTCGTCGACCAAGGGCGCATAGTCCAGCAGGGCACCCACGACGAACTGATGACGACGGATGGCCTGTACGCCAGGCTACAGCAATATGCTGTTGAGGCAGAGTAGCGGATGCTCACGACATGGTAGATAACGCTCTATCGAAGCCTCGAAAAAGCCTGCCGCTAAAGGAGGGTGCGGACCTGCTGGCCAGATATCTGCGCCCCCAGACGCGGATGGCGCTCGTCGTTGCCGCACTGCTCCTGACCGACATCGGTCTCGATCTCATCAACCCTCAGATCCTTCGTTACTTTATCGACGAGGCAATGGCGGGGAGCGCCATCGGACGGCTGATCACCGCCGCCGCGGTCTTTACCGGTATCACGCTGGTTGGGCAGGTCGTAAACGTCGCCGTCACGTATGCAAGCGGCAGGGTAGCCTGGACCGCCACGAACGCGCTGCGGGTCGACCTCACGCGGCACTGCCTGTCTCTGGACATGTCGTTCCACAACAACCGCACACCCGGTGAGATGATCGCGCGCGTCGACACGGACGCTAGCCAGCTCGGTGGGTTCTTCTCCACGTTCATCATCGAAATCCTCGGCAACGTCTTACTGCTGATGGGTATCCTGGGCCTGCTATTCAGAGAAGACTGGCGGGCAGGCTTGGCACTTGCGGGGTTCGCCGCAATCGCCTTGTTCGTGATATCCACGATGCGACGCGTGTCCCGTGGACGGTGGGGGGCCTTTTACGAGGCTCAGGGGGACTTCTACGGCTGTCTGGCCGTGAGGATATGCGCACCAGCGCAGCCGCGCCCTATGTGATCCGACGATTCCACGAACACCAGCGCAAGTGGTTCCGGACACGCACGATGGCGTAGCTGAGGAGCAACCTTATCGGGAATACGACCTTCTTCATGTTCGCGCTGGGCAATGCCGCAGCCCTCGGGGTCGGCGCCTGGCTGTTCCGCGAGGGCCAGATTACTATCGGCACTGTCTACTTGATCTTTCACTATACAAACCTGCTCTTGCGTCCCATCGGAGGCTTGTCATATACCGTGAGTACACTGCAGCAGGCGGCCGCAAATATAGACAGAGTGGCCGGGCTCTTCGAGACGAAAAAGACGGTCCTGGACGGCGCCGGGGCCGAGTTCTCGAGGGACGAGCAGGCTGTAGCGTTCGAGAACGTATCGTTCTCGTACAACAAAGACGAGCCGGTGCTGAAGAACGTCTCGCTCGAACTTCGGCCGGGCAGAACGCTCGGTTTGCTAGGGCGCACAGGCGCGGGCAAGACGACGATCACCCGCCTGCTTTTCCGGCTGTACGACCCCGATGAAGGTCGAGTCCTCGTCGGAGGCCGGGATATCCGAGAGCGTACTGTTTATGATCTGCGAGAGCACATCGCCATGGTCACACAGGACATCCGCCTGTTCCATGGCACCATACGCGACAACCTGACCCTCTTCGATGGAACCGTCACCGACGATAGACTGCTCGAGATCTTCGACGACCTTGGCCTGATGAGATGGTACGAACGACTACCGGGTGGCCTCGACACCGAGCTCCGGTCGGACGGGGGCGGACTGTCGGCAGGCGAGGCGCAGCTGCTGGCCTTCACCCGCGTTTTCCTAAGGGACCCGGGTGTCTTAATCCTGGACGAGGCGACGTCTCGCCTCGACAGAAGCACCGAGCAGCTCATCGAGAGCGCGGTCGGCAGGCTGGTGCAAGGACGCACCGTGATCATAATCGCGCACCATCTCGCGACGGTCGAATGGTGTGATGACATCGTCATCCTCGAGGGCGGCCGAGTAACCGAGCACGGGGACCGGATGGGGCTCGCGGCAGACCCCGGCTCGCGCTTCCATCAGCTCCTACAGACGGGCCTGGAGGAGGTGTTGTCGTGAGACTGTGGCAGTACCTCTCGGCCGTTTTCCTGGCGAACTGGCGCATCCTGTCGCTTGATGCCGCCCTCGGGTTCTTGATGGCGGTTGTTATCCCGCAGGTCGTGGCGCTGGTGCAGCGTGAGATCTTCAATAATCTCACCGGCGATGCAAATGTATCGCTTGGCATCTGGGAGCTGTGTGCGGTTCTGGTGGCTATCGCCGTCGCGCAGTTCCCCGTAACACTGGCCGGATCGACTGTTAACCGGGCGACCAACGTCATGCTCGCGTGCCAGCTGCAGAGGAACGCGTTCAGTCACCTCGTCTACCTGCCCGGCAGTCGTCCTCTTCCTTCATCGGCGGGAGAGGCGGTGAACCGCTTCTTCGACGATACCAGAGGGTCCGGCGCATATGTAGCGAGGTTCAGCTTCGTCGCCCAGTACATGGTGTTTGGCGCCATCGCTCTCTACTTCATGGTACGGATTAGCCCGCTTATCACGTTTGCGGTCTTCTTGCCCATCCTCATCGTGATGGCGATCATAAGCATAGCGAGCAGGCCCATATTGCTGACCAACGAAGCCAGCCGTAAGGCAACCGGGGCCGTCACAGGGTTTATCGCGGAGGCGTTCGGCATGGTCGAGGCGATAAAGGTGGCTAATGCCGAGGAGCGCGCTATCGACCGGTTCAACGTGCTCAACAGAGAGCGACAGAGGACCGCGCTGAGGGATACGGTGATCAGTCAGACGCTTCAAGCTGTTTCCCAAAACGTCGCGAACATCGGCACGGGCCTGATCCTGATCCTGGCGGGCCAGGCGATGCGCCAGGGTAGCTTTACGGTGGGTGATCTGTCTCTCTTCGTCTTTTACCTGTCCTACACCCAGCAGCTCAGCGTCCATATCAGCGCTATTCTGATCGACCATAAACGCGTGAGGGTGTCCAGGGACCGCCTGTTGGCGCTGATGCTGGGCGCCCCGGCGAAGACCCTGGTGGAGGCGAGCCCGGGCTATCTGCTGCGGGGTCTCCCCAAAGCCCCGTTTATCGAAAAGACGATCGAAGACCGTCTCGATGTCCTCGAAGTGAAAGGGCTCACCTACGTTCACCCTGAGTCCGGCCTGGGCGTGAGCGACGTCAACCTCAAGCTGCGGCGGGGCAGCTTTACGGTAGTGACAGGCAGAATCGGGGCGGGCAAGACCACGCTACTCCGCGCTCTCATCGGCTGGCTGCCGCACCAGGCGGGCGAAATCCGCTGGAACGGCGCGGTCGTCGACGAGCCTGACAAGTTCCTGATGCCGCCCCGGTGTGGGTACACGTCTCAGGTCCCTCGACTGTTCAGCGAGGAGCTCCGCTCTAACATCCTGATGGGCCTGCCGGAGGAGCGAGTCGACCTGCCAGGCGCGGTCGTGTCCGCCGTCATGGAGCAAGACGTCGAAGAGCTCGAGAAGGGGCTGGACACGATCGTTGGGCCAAAGGGCGTAAAGCTCTCGGGCGGGCAGCAACGTCGGTCAGGGGCCGCGAGAATGTTCGTCCGAGAGCCGGAGCTCCTCATCCTTGACGACCTTTCCAGCGGCCTGGATGTAGAGACGGAGCAGACGCTGTGGGCGCGCCTATTCGAGCGCAAGGACTCGACGGCCCTGGTCGTCTCACACCGTCGCACGGCCCTACGCCACGCGGACCACGTCGTCGTCCTCTAAACCCGAATCCACCGAAGGACACCGATGGACGGCGTGAGGAAAGCGGAAGGGGGGTGAGGGAGCTACAGGGGAAATAGCCTGGGTTCCATTTGGGGTAGGGAGGTCGGCGGACGGTCTTCATCGCCGCACAGGGGCCCCTATGGCCGTCTGCGGGAGCTGCGATGCGCGGGATGGCGAGAGAATACGCAGCAGGGAACTCTCTCGGACCGGGCTGGCACGAGTCTGCGGGGATCTTCGGTTGTCCGGTAGGTGGGTCGGTCGCCGACGGTGCCGTCAGGCCGGGAGTGGAATGGCTCGCAGCCGGGCCAAGGCGCGGCTGAACTTCTCAGCCCAAGGCCAGCGATCCGGAAGATGCAGGGTCAACCGACGTGCCGAGCGGGTGAGCCGTCCGGCCAGGGAGAAGAACCGCCGCCGGAGGGTCTTGGTGGTGGCTATCCGCTCTCCCAGACCGATCCGCGCCGTCCAGCGGGCCAGGTTGTGGGCCATCGTCTGGACGGCCAGCCAGGCGCCGTTGGCGGCGAAGCGGCCCGAGGGGAGATGGTTCAGCCCGACGCCGTACTTGAGGTCGCGTATGGCATTCTCGATCTCGGCGTGGCGGCGATGGTCAGCCTCCAGTTCGAGCAACTCCCCGTCCCGGTCGGTGATGAAGCCATGATAGCTGTATTTGGCGAAGAGGACCAGTTGGGAACCGGGCGTCGGCTTCACCCGCCGGACGATGAGCCGTACCGGCGCGGCGTCCGCCTCGGCCTGGAAGGGGGTGCAGGTGGTCTCGGCCACATCGGCGGCACCGTCCATCCAGTAAGGAATCGGCGTCCAGGCATCTTCGGGTATCGCCTCGATGAGATTGTGCAGGCTTTTGTGCTGGCGGATGGTGATGGAGAAGCGGACATCCATCTTGCGGCAGACGGATACCACGCCATGAGTGTAGAACCCGCTGTCGGCCCGTAGCGTGAGTCGTCCGTCGGCCCCGGCGTAGCGCACCCGTCCCACCGTCTCCCGCAGGAAGTGGGCGGCGCCGCGGGCGGTGTTGGCCCGGCCCTCGCGCAGCCGGGACATCAGCACGTCTCCGGTGCCGGCGGCGATGGCCGGCAGCGGGTGGTAGCCCCGCTTGCCGGTATAGCCGTGGTGGCGGGCGCCCTCCTTGGCCAGTCCGTAGGTCTCGCAGATGGTGGAGTCCAGGTCAATGGTCAGGGGCCCGTCGCCGGGTCCCGCCCCGGCCTGCCAAGCCCGGGCCAGCAACTCGCGGCTCACCCGGTCGAGTTGACGGACGTGGCCCCACCGGAAGCTGCGCAGGAAGGTGCCCAGGGTGGATGGCGCCTTGACCGTGCCGCCCAGGGTGCAGGCCGTCCCCCCGGTGCGCAACACATCGGCGTCGTCAATGCAGTCGCCCCCAGCCAGCGCAGACGCCACCAGCGTCATCATCTTGTCGCTCGTGTTCGCCCGCCCCGGGGCATCGCCCAGGTCGAGGCGCTGCCGGACGAGTTCGGGCAGGCCGAGGTGCCGCGCCAGGGTGGCCGGAAGGAGCAGCCCGGTATTAGCCACCAAGCGGCGGTCGTCGAAGGTGATTTGGGATCCGGTCGGGGTGGTTGCGTGGCAGCATCTACTGGGTGCTCCTTTTCCGAGGCCGTTTTTTTGCTACAAAACCATTATCCCAGAAGCACAGGAGCACCTTCTTGCCGCCTCAGGACGCTAACCCGACGCCCTCCTTCGGTGGATTCGGGCTAAAGAGGGCAGGGTCGAGGCCGAGGGCAAGCTCGACGACCTGCTGGAGACGAGCGAGGAGATGCGGCGGCTGTGGCGGGGAGACGTCGGAGAAGAGACGAGTTGAGCGGCGTCAACCGACGCTCGTCGGCTAGAGGAGTATGCGATGCATAGCGACGACTTGATCCAACGTAGCCTTCGGAGTGTTTCGTACTTGACGTCGGCCGCCTTTGCCGTCGCCGTGCTTGGCATCGCATGTGCAACGGCCGATAGGGCCGGCCCTTCGGGGACTCCGACGGCCGCACCACCTGCCACCGCCGCGGTTGTACCCACTATTGCACCCCGTGCCGCGGTCGCTCCGGCTCAAGCCCCGGCGTCGATTTTCGTAATGCCGACGCCACGGCCTACGCGCACTCCGATCCCCCGGACGGAAGGAGACATGACGCAGCCCATCCTATATAGCCACACGGCAACTCTTCTCAAGGACGGCCGTGTGCTTGTCACAGGCGGTCAGACCAGAGTCACCAGCGAACTTCCCCCGCTCCCGACCGGGATCGTGTCTGCGGAGATTTACGCGACCCGTCAACCAGTCGTTGGTCGCCAACGAGTCCCATGTTCGATCCACGGCGGCACCACAGTGCGACCCTGCTGGAGGATGGCAGGGTGCTGTTCTCCGGAGGGCATACCGATGAGTTCGACCTTCATCCGGCCGGGGCGTGGGTCAGGTGGGTGGGCTCCATCGCCTCCGCGGAGCTATACGACCCGTCGACCGAGACCTGGTCGCTCGTCGATGAGATGCGCATGGAGAAAGGCGGACACTTGATTGAGCTACTAGAGGACGGCAGGGTGATGGCGGTAGGCGGGGTCGATCCGTCTGTGGAGGTCTACGATGCGTCTTCCGGAACGTGGACATCAGCCGGCGAAGCGGCCAAGTCAGGCGAGGCCTACACTAGTGCGCTCCTCGGGAACGGAAACGTGCTGTACATAGGCGGGTGGGATGGGTCGCTGATGGACTCAGTCGAGCTTTACGACCCGCTCACCGGCTCGTCGTCTCCGACCGGCAGCCTGATCGCGCCTCGAGTCTGGGCTAACGCGACAGTCCTCGCGGACGGAAGGCTACTCGTCACCGGCGGTCATGGAATAGACGCCGGCCTATGGCGACCCCTCGCCTTAGCGGAAATATACGACCCAACGTCGGGGACCTGGTCAGAAGCCGGGGAAATACCAACTAGACACCTTGAACACACGGCGACGGTACTCTCGGACGGGAGGGTGCTCGTCGTTGGCGGCGCGAGCGGCACCACTGGCCGTGTGTACCCGGTCACCTCGGCCGAGGTCTATGACCCGGCAACCGATACGTGGACCCCTTCGACGGAGGCGGCCCGCTAGCCGCGGCTGTACGATCAGACCTGTGGAGTTGTACCCAACCCCTTGTTAACCTATAATCCCCTCACTGATTCTCTCGCCAGTCCAACTGCAATAGGCTGGCGCCAAGGAGGTCGAGTATGCCTGAGATCAGAGGAACGGTCGAGATTGGTCGTCCGGTTGAGGATGTGTTTGCTTACCTGAGTGATCCAACGAACAACCCCAAATGGGAGTCCAGTGCGGTCGAGATGGAGCTGACTACCGAAGGGCCTCTGGCTCTGGGCTCAAAGGGACGGCGCGTGGAAAAAATACCGGGGATGGGAACGGACGAAGGGATATGGGAGATAACGAAGCACGTGCCGAATGAGTCTCTAGCGATGACATTCGAGTCCCAGAGGGTCACGGGAAGTGGTGGGTACAAACTGGAGGCAGCCGAAGGAGCAACCAGCCTGACGTACTGGTTTGTTGCGAACCCCAGAAATATGTTGATGAAACTCCTGCTGCCTCTTATGATCCCGATGATCCGCGGCCAGGTACGCAAGGACTACGTGGAGCTTTTTACGTATCCTTGAGTCGAGCGCGTAAACGCTGGGCCATCGTGGTTGCCTAGCCATGCGCCGCGCGGCCAACGCTCTAGGCTTCAGCCCGTCCCTGTCATAAACCCGGTACGTAGCCCTTCCCATGCTGGGAGTCTCGGGGCTTGCGAAAGTCACCGGTGTGCGGCATTATCGACATCTGCCCGCCGTCGATAACCAACGTCTGGGCCACGATGTATCGCGAAGCGTCGGACGCGAGAAAGACCGCGAGCTCTCCGATGTCGGTCGGCTCACCGATGAAGCCGGCGGGGATGTTGTAGGCCCCTTCCTCCAGGTCGATAGAGGGTTCGTTCTTGTAGTGGTTGTCGACGAGAATCCAACCTGGAGCAATGGCGTTGACCCGTATGCCCTTAGGCGCGAGCTCCAGCGCCACCTCGCGCGTGAAGGCGACAATCGCGCCTTTAGTGCCGGCGTACGCGGAGTGTTCCGTCATGCCCTGGAAAGCGTGGACCGAGGAGAGATTGATCACAGACCCTTGGCCGCGCGTGACCATGTCTTTGGCTACAGCCTGGGTCAAGAAGAACATCGCCCGGATGTTGACGTTGAACAGAGTATCGAACTGCTCGACTGTGACCTGCTCGAAGGGGCGGTTCATCGTAATGCCGGCGTTGTTGACCAGCACGTCCACTCCGCCCAAGAAACCGATCGCCTCGCGGGCGAGGCCGAAAACCTGGTCGACATCGTCGAAGTCGGCACCGAATGTCTCAGCGCGCACGCCCAACTCCCGAGCCTCTAGCGCCGTCGAACGAGCACCCGCCTCGCTGTGGCTGTAATGTAGTGCCACGTCGGCCCCTCTTCGCGCGAAGGCGAGCGCTACTCCGGGTCCGATGCCGGTGCCCGCACCCGTCACTAGGACCCGTGTCCCTTTCATCGATTCTTGGCTTTGTGCCATTGCGTTACCCCTCGTTTCGTTTACAGTCTACGTCGGAGTGCTCCTAGCGGATGACCGGAAAACGCCTGCCTGATTATATAGCGACTCCACGACGGTATCCATGATAGGACTCGCCTGCTCAGCCCCATGGCCGTCGTCGGCTTGACGCCGACCGATCGTGTCATTCACAATCTCGCGTAGTCCAGTACCGGCGGAAGGAGCAACGTTTTGAAAGATTCGGCCCCAGACCCATCCTACCAGTGGACGGTCCAGGAGATTCAAGAGCGGGTTGGCTCATCGACAATAGTCTTTCCGCGAGACCGGCCTCTTCAAGCCGAGGACATTTCCAAGATGAGGGAGTTCGGCATTACTCGCATCGAGGTCTGCGCCAATGGGAGGCCGGGCCACCTCGATATTCACGATCGGGCCCACATCTCGCGCACGATGTCGGAGTGTCGGAGGCACGGGGTCTCCGTTGTGTCTATGCACAGCCCCGGATTCGCGTACAAATCGGATGACGAAGACACCCGGAAGAAAGCGGTGACCGAGGGAGTCTTGGCCGCGAAGGTGACGGATGAGATGGGGGCCGGCGTGCTCGTGTGTCACCTGGACACAGGCGAGCAGTCCGAGAAAAGTGTTATAGAGATGCTCGACCAGCTCGACGGATACTCGATCAAGCTCGGCATGGAGAACATATACCTCGACCTGCCCGAATATGCTGCCTTTGTGGACAGGATCGCCTCAGACCAGTTCGGGATGGTCGTCGACACCGGCCACCCAAAAGACGAGGATGGAGTCAATCCGTTCGTTAAGCAGGAACGGGCCCGGGAGACCATGGCGGTGGGTGGGGATCGCCTCATTTCAGTGCAGCTAAACGACTGGCTCGACAGGGACCATATCTCACCCCTCGACGGGGGCCTGCAGTGGGGGGAAGTGTTCGCCGGCCTCAAGGACATCGACTACCAGGGCGTGCTCATGTTCGAGGCCTACCTCCCTCCAAGGCAGCGTGAACTCTCGCCAGAGTACGTGCTGGGCAAGGTCGCATCGTTCCCCGAGGCGTTCGTGGAACGGTATGTCGACTAGGCATAATCAACCTTGATTGCGGTCACGGGCTCACCTCCATCTCTTCGGCAAGCTCACGGCAAGCTCTAGCCTTCCCCCTTCAACGTGGAAGGAACTACCTCCTCTTCCTTGAGGTGCCTTGTACAGAAATCGGGTGTGGCGGTTACTCGCCGCACCCCGTAAATGAAAAACAACGAAACGCTGAAAAATCTGTTCCGTTTTGTTCCATTGTGTCCTGCTCAGCTTTGGATTGTGGAACACCGCGGGACACCTGGGCAAAGAAATGGGACAGGCCGCTTGGGTCTGTCCCTGGGACCAAGTATAGCACTTATGTTCGCGATTGTCCAGGGGTGGGGCCTGGAGGCAACTTCTTGTGCAAGCCCCCCTTGAAGGGAGAGGAATGAGGTGAGAGTGAACTCGCCTCTTGGTCAGGACTCCGCCTCGTCAAAGATACGGGTGAAGTCGCTGAACGACACAGTGGAGTCGACGTTCTGGCACTCGAGCGCCAGCGGTGACGTCGTGCGGTCCGCAAAAATCCACACCGGTGGGTGGCTGAAACTCCACAGCCGCAACGACCGGTAGAACGGCGCGAGCAGCTTGTCCGTCCGCTCGCTACGCGACCCGCTAGGGTAGGCGAAGTGGACCGGGACGAATCCCAAGTGCGTCAGGTGCTCGGCGTTGGGGCCTTCGACCTCGGCGAGCACGCCGGCGTCCCCGTCTAGAGAGTGCACGTCCGCCAGCTTCGGATGGGTCGCCGTGTGGGCTCCGATCTCCCATCCGGCGTCCAACATCTCCCTGGCATGGTCCCAGGTGAGAAACGGCTTGTAGACGAGTCCCTCGGTCGACGTCCGTATGCCGGCCGGCTTGCCCTCGGAAGCCGCAGCGGTCGGCTCGCTGATAACGTAGCAGGTGCCTGTCATGCCGAGCCCGGCCAGTATCGGCATAGCCACTGTCCGGGTATCCAGCCAACCGTTGTCGAAGTGCAGGACTACCGCGCGGGCCGGGGGAGGATCCCCGCCGTGCAGCCATTCGACGACCCGGCTGGTCGAGACGACCTCCCAGCCCTGCGAGGCGATATACCGCACCTGTCTAGTGAACTCGGACTCGCTGATTACCCCAGTCGCCTTGGCCGGAGAGCCGACCTCCAACCCTGGATCGCCATCCGGATAAACGTGGTGGTAGACGAGTATCGGTACTTTCTGGCTCTGGTTTCCTGGTGGCACGGACTACTCCTCAGCACAGGTTAGGCTAGCGTACTCGGTGGCCGGTAGCCTACAGGCGAACTTCCGCCCCTGTCAAACAACCGCACCCAACGACAGAGCACCCAAGACCACCTTGCTCTCGCAGCCTGATACGATTAACCTGAGAAATGGCCTAGTGACTACGGAAGAAAGCAAAGGAGATATCGTGCAGGAAGCGGCTTCGAGTACCTCCATTAGGCGCATAGCGATTCTAATCGACGGTGACAACGCGCAGCCGTCGCTAATTGAGAACGTGATGACCGAGGCCGGAAAATACGGCCTGGTCACGATCCGGAGGATCTACGGCGACTGGACGACCGACAACATGAAGCATTGGAAAGACACGCTTCACGTCCACGCTATCCAGCCGATCCAGCAGTTTCGTTTCACCGTAGGTAAGAACGCCACTGACAGCGCGATGATCATCGATACGATGGACATTCTTTACGAGGGTGTCGTGAACGGCTTCTGCCTGGTTTCCAGCGATAGTGACTATACCCGACTGGCGACACGGATCCGAGAAAAGGGCTTCTTTGTCATGGGGATCGGTAGGAACCAGACTCCGCGCGCGTTCGTCAACGCTTGTGAGGTGTTCGTCTATACGGAGAACCTCCAGCCCGAACCTGTTGCATCGAAGACCAGGAAACGGTCCAAGCCGGCGCCAGTTGCCAAAGAGGCCCCGGCGGAACCCCTGCCGATGCTCAAGAGTGCCTTCGAAATGGCCGTTCAAGACGATGGGTGGGCATTTCTGGGAACAGTCGGTAGTCGACTACGCCAACTCGACCCCAGCTTTGACCCCCGGACTTATGGGCACAAGCAGCTTTCGTTGTTGATAAGGGACATGGAGGCGTTCGAAGTGAGGGAGGACAAGAGCCCAAGCGGCCCTAGCTCGATATTTGTGAGGCCGAAGGAGTGACTGCTGTAGTCTACTCCGGACCGAGCTCCTCGATGGCCTGCTGGAGGTCAGCCGGCAGAGGGCCTTCGGCTGCCGCGGCTACGCTCTCTTCGATTTCGGCCGGAGACCCCGCCCCCACCAGAACGACCGCGACGTCCGGATTCGCCAACGGGTAGCGCACCGCCAGCTCCACCAACGGAAGACCGCTCTCCCTCTGTAGGTCATATAGCTTCGCGAGGCGTCCGTGCAGGTCGGGTGTGACCCAGCCCGGCGGCTTATCGAGCCGGTGCAGACGCACCTCCGTAAAAGCGGGTTCCGACAGTCCTCCGATCGCGCTTCTCACGGGGCCCATTATGCCCGCGTTAACAAAGGCGACATCTTTCCGGCGGGCAAGGGGGATCACTTCCCTGGCCGCGTCACGAAACAAGAAATTGTAGTTGTAGGCGGCCATACAGATGTCAACGTCAACGTCGGCAACTGCGCGCGCGAGATGACCGGGATCGTCGGCAGTGACCCCTAGGAACCGACATAGGCCCTGTTCCCTGGCCTCATCGAGCACCTTCATCACAGGGGCATTAGCGAAGTCGCCTGAGTCGCCTAAACTAGACACCTCATCGAGGGCCGCACTTCCGTCTAGCCAGCAGGCAAACTCGACGCCGTGGACTTGCAAAACGTCGACTTGCGTCCGGCGGAGCGCTCGCAGGCTCCCCCAAAGCTGAGCGCGAAGGGCATCCGGCGAATGGTGGTCTGGGGACCTCATCAGGCCGCCCACCTTTGTCGCCAACAGGTACGATTCCGAACGGCCCTCGAGAGCCATGCCCAGTATCGCCTCAGAGGCGCCGTTGGCGTACCGGGGCGCGGTGTCGAAGTAGGTGACGCCAAGCTCCACCGCCCGGCGGACGGTGGCCACGCCGTCGGTGAGAGAGTATTTGTCCAGGTATGCGCCGCCTAGGCCGATCGCGGAGACTTGCTCGCCTGTGCGACCGAACGGCCGACTTTCCAAAGACCGGCCCACCGAAAGGTCCTCCTGCTGTGCTACCTAGCACATAGCATCCTGTCGTCTCCCCCGCGCTCTATCGCAGCAAAAGGCCCCTGACAACAGCAGGGGCCTTTATTCCTGAGAGCTAGTACCGTCTCCCGATAGCCTTGCACAAAATGTCATGCTGAACCCCCGATGCGGCATCGGGGTGAAGCATCTGGGGTGGTGCAGGTTCGCTACGGGATCACCCCTTCCCAGGCCCTGAGTCCCGATACCGAATCTGGACTCAGGGAGACGAGTCGGAGGCGACTTCCTCGCACAAAGGCTAAGCTATGGCCTGTTCCACCCGGCCCTTGAGAACCGTCTTCGGCACCGCCCCGACTATCTGGTCGACCGGGCTTCCGTCCTTGAAGATCAGTAACGTCGGTATTCCTCTGACCCCGTAGGTCATGGCCGTCTTTGGATTCGCGTCCACGTCGAGCTTTGCAAACATGACCTTCCCATCGTACTCGTTGGCCAGGTCCTCGACGATCGGAGCAATCATCTTGCAGGGGGCGCACCAGTCTGCCCAGAAATCGACTACTACCGGCACTTCCGACTTGATAACTTCGTCCTCGAACGTCTCGTCGCCTACAACCACTGGATGACCCATGAATCCCTCCAATCTGTGTCTAGTTACTCAGGAACTGCAACATGATCGATCGAGAACTCCCTATCTATAGGATGCGCGTTGGGAGCCCAAGATTTCACTCTTGTGCTGGCAAGTATAGCGCCAGCCTCTACCCTCATCCTACCACGGAGAGCGAGGGCATGGCCCTGAGCCGACTGACCAGGTCGGGCAGGACGAACAGGAGGTAATCCACCTCTTCAAACCTGTTGTCGGCTCCGAACGTAATGCGCAAGCTGCCCTGCGCCAACTCCTCCGAAAGCCCAGTCGCAAGGAGAACATGGGACGGCTCAAGCGACGCGGACGAGCACGCACTGCCGCTGGAGGCACTGATGCCCGCGAAGTCGAGCCCCAGCAGGACCGGCTCCCCTTCCACGGACTCGAAGGAAACGTTGACGTTATTGGCGAGTCTCTCAGTAGGATGTCCGTTGAGATGCACCCCTTCCAAGCTCTCATGGAGGCCCGCGATCGTCTTGTCGCTCAAATACCGACAGTGTGCGTTTAAACGCTCGCGCCCGTCGGACGCAAGTCTGAAGGCCTCGGCCATCCCGACGACGCCCGGCACGTTCTCGGTGCCCGAGCGCCGCTGGCGCTCCTGTCCACCGCCCATCTGCTGTGGCTCGAACGGCGTCCCCCTGCGCACGTACAGGGCCCCCACGCCCTTCGGCCCATGAAACTTGTGGGAGGACAGGCTGAGCATATCCACTCCCAACGCCATGACGTTCAGGTCCAGAAACCCGGCCGCCTGCACGGCGTCCGTGTGGACGGCAATCGTCCGACGTCGTCGCTCGGCCTCATTCTTTACAACGCGGGCGATCTCAGCCAGCGGCTGGATAGTGCCTATCTCGTTGTTCGCAAGCATTACGCTAACCAGGATGGTGCTGTCAGTTATCGCGCGTCCGACGTCATTAGGGTCGACCATGCCATAGCGGTCTACCGGCAAGTAGGTGACGTCGAACCCGGACTGCTCCAGCTGGTGGCACGTGTTCAAGACGGCGTGGTGCTCGATGCTGGAGGTGATAATGTGGTTGCCAGAATTCCTCAGCGCGAAGGCCGCTCCTTTGATGGCGATGTTGTCGGACTCGGTCCCTCCGCTCGTAAAAACGATCTCGCTCATGCGAGCGCCCAGGGCACGGGCGATGGTTTCGCGAGCATCGTCCACGGCCTTGCGCCCTTCCTGCGCGAGGGTGTAGATGCTGGAGGGGTTCCCGAAGCTCTCACTAAAATAGGGCAGCATGGCCTCCAAGACCTCCGGCCTTACGGGGGTCGTGGCTGCATGGTCCATGTAGATGAGCTTCCCGGTCGTTAACATGGTTCCGTTTCGGATTGGCGGGGCCGAACAAGGCGAACTGCTAGCTGGTGGACTCTATTGTAGCATGTGGCGGCACCTGCAGACCGAGGCTCATCTGGCGCTTCGAGATGGTATGATAAAGTTGAAGTCCAAGAGGTGGGAAGATGGTTAGCGCCTCCAGCATGCAGGCCCTGGAACAGATGAAGGGGGAGCTCGAGCGGCTTCGGGCTAGGGTCGCCGCGCTTGAAGGCCAAGGGGATGTGGTCGGTGCTCCGCACTATCGATAGGGATCAGGCGAAGCACGAGATCCTGGAACTGTTCCGGTCAGCAGAGACACTTTTCTACTCGGACATCGCGCGGCGTCTGTGTATAGACCTACCGGTTGTGGTGGAGATTTGCCAGGAGCTCCAGGAAGAAGAGGAGATCGAAATAGATGCCGACGCTGTTCGAAATGGGTGACGCCCTAAGGGGCGACCGAGTAGCCATTAACGCTCGCCGTCTTAGCCCGAATCCACCGAAGGACACCGATGGACGGCGTGAGGAAAGCGGAAGGGGGTGAGGGAGCTACAGGGGAAATAGCCTGGGTTCCATTTGGGGTAGGGAGGTCGGCGGACGGTCTTCATCGCCGCACAGGGGCCCCTATGGCCGTCTGCGGGAGCTGCGATGCGCGGGATGGCGAGAGAATACGCAGCAGGGAACTCTCTCGGACCGGGCTGGCACGAGTCTGCGGGGATCTTCGGTTGTCCGGTGGGTGGGTCGGTCGCCGACGGTGCCGTCAGGCCGGGAGTGGAATGGCTCGCAGCCGGGCCAAGGCACGGCTGAACTTCTCAGCCCAAGGCCAGCGATCCGGAAGATGCAGGGTCAACCGGCGTGCCGAGCGGGTGAGCCGTCCGGCCAGGGAGAAGAACCGCCGCCGGAGGGTCTTGGTGGTGGCTATCCGCTCTCCCAGACCGATCCGCGCCGTCCAGCGGGCCAGGTTGTGGGCCATCGTCTGGACGGCCAGCCAGGCGCCGTTGGCGGCGAAGCGGCCCGAGGGGAGATGGTTCAGCCCGACGCCGTACTTGAGGTCGCGTATGGCATTCTCGATCTCGGCGTGGCGGCGATGGTCAGCCTCCAGTTCGAGCAACTCCCCGTCCCGGTCGGTGATGAAGCCATGATAGCTGTATTTGGCGAAGAGGGCCAGTTGGGAACCGGGCGTCGGCTTCACCCGCCGGACGATGAGCCGTACCGGCGCGGCGTCCGCCTCGGCCTGGAAGGGGGTGCAGGTGGTCTCGGCCACATCGGCGGCACCGTCCATCCAGTAAGGAATCGGCGTCCAGGCATCTTCGGGTATCGCCTCGATGAGATTGTGCAGGCTTTTGTGCTGGCGGATGGTGATGGAGAAGCGGACATCCATCTTGCGGCAGACGGATACCACGCCATGAGTGTAGAACCCGCTGTCGGCCCGTAGCGTGAGTCGTCCGTTGGCCCCGGCGTAGCGCACCCGTCCCACCGTCTCCCGCAGGAAGTGGGCGGCGCCGCGGGCGGTGTTGGCCCGGCCCTCGCGCAGCCGGGACATCAGCACGTCTCCGGTGCCGGCGGCGATGGCCGGCAGCGGGTGGTAGCCCCGCTTGCCGGTATAGCCGTGGTGGCGGGCGCCCTCCTTGGCCAGTCCGTAGGTCTCGCAGATGGTGGAGTCCAGATCAATGGTCAGGGGCCCGTCGCCGGGTCCCGCCCCGGCCTGCCAAGCCCGGGCTAGCAACTCGCGGCTCACCCGGTCGAGTTGACGGACGTGGCCCCACCGGAAGCTGCGCAGGAAGGTGCCCAGGGTGGATGGCGCCTTGACCGTGCCGCCCAGGGTGCAGGCCGTCCCCCCGGTGCGCAACACATCGGCGTCGTCAATGCAGTCGCCCCCAGCCAGCGCAGACGCCACCAGCGTCATCATCTTGTCGCTCGTGTTCGCCCGCCCCGGGGCATCGCCCAGGTCGAGGCGCTGCCGGACGAGTTCGGGCAGGCCGAGGTGCCGCGCCAGGGTGGCCGGAAGGAGCAGCCCGGCATTGGCCACCAAGCGGCGGTCGTCGAAGGTGATTTGGATCCGGTCGGGATGGTTGCGTGGCAGCATCTACTGGGTGCTCCTTTTCCGGGGCCGTTTTTTTGCTACAAAACCATTATCCCAGAAGCACAGGAGCACCTTCTTGCCGCCTCAGGACGCTAACCCGACGCCCTCCTTCGGTGGATTCGGGCTTAGCCAACCGAGCGTCATCCGAGGGAGCGGTCGCCACCAGGCCCAGGCGACCGTCGCCCGAGATAACGTGTATTGTGTTATTGAAATGCCACTAAGGGCGAGACCAAAAGCAGGACAACAGGGCTAGGCCGCTACATAATCGGAGTCTGACTACAGCAGCTTCTCGGAAGCCTCGCTCTGGACTATCCGGTAGACCTCTTGCAAGGGTAGGCCCCGCTCGACCGCGATCCGACGGCAGGCCTCGTATTCAGGCGCGACCACGACGTTGGTACCATCAAGGCGCTTGACCTTGACCTGCACGGCCCCCAGGCTGGTCTCCACCTCGACCACATCTCGTTCCGCCTCGTAGCGCGCAGCAGGCCGCACTCTGACTCCAAGGCTAGAAGTCTCCCTCATCACCAGCGTCACCGCCCGAGATTCCAGGTCGTTGGGCACCAGGGCGCTCAACATAGTCGCTGGTCGGTTCTTCTTCATCTGGATGGGCGAGAACCAAACGTCCCTGGCCCCAAGGTCGAAAAGGCGCTCCTGCACGTATGCCAGGACCTCGGGACTCATGTCGTCGATGTTGGTCTCGATGAGACTGAGATCGGTTACGTAGGCGGTGCCCGTCTCCTCGCCGATCCTCAACGCGAGAACGTTCGGGTAGTGGGGCGACTCCCTGGAACCTAGCCCGTATCCCACACTCTCAAGATTCATCGCCGGCTGTGCAAAGGTAGCTAACGTGGTCACGATCGCCGCCCCGGTCGGCGTGACCATTTCTCCCGCATCCGATACACCGCCGGGTGGCGCTACCACGGGGGCCCTCGCCATCGCGAACAGGGCGGCCGTAGCCGGCGAGGGCGCGGTCAGCATGCCGTGGGCCGTTTCCACGACGCCGGACCCGGTCGGCAGTGACGACGAATACAACCGCTCGACTTGCAGAATCTCCAGCCCAAGCACACCGCCAACCACGTCGACCAGCGTATCCAAGTCCCCGAGCTCATGAAGATGAATCTTCTCTGGCGACTCTCCGTGAACGGCCGACTCCGCTTCGCCGAGCCGACGGAAGATTGCACACGCCCGCTCCACCACTGTTGGCGGAAGGCTGGAGTCCTGGGTGATGCTGATAAAGTCCTGTAAACGGCGCGGCTGGTTGGCCCGCTTGGGCACAGCTACTGAGATCTCGGTCCCCGAGACCCCACCCCGTTGCCCCGAGTGATGAGACACCGACAGTCCCTTTATCTTCAGGCCCGCTAGGCCCCTGTTAAGGTCTGCCACCGAAACGCCAGCGTCGATCACCGCCCCGAGGACCATGTCCCCACTGATGCCGCCGACACAGTCAAAATAACCGCTCTTCAGAGCGACGACCTCCTCCCCTGTCGATCGGGAATGGAGGCGGCGACCGCCTGCGATATTGTGCCGACGGGCGTTGCTACCAGGCCTTCCGGGCGCTCCTGGGGTGACTGACCTCCAGACGGGGGCACCAGGCACTCCCGCAGTCCCAGACGGGCCACCTCCGAGATACGGCGCTCGAGCTGTCGCACTCCCCGGACTTCTCCGCTGAGCCCCAACTCCCCCATGGCAGCCGTTTGCGGCGCCACAGGCGTATTTCGGAGGCTGGATGCGATGGCAAGTGCAAGCCCGAGGTCGGCAGCCGGCTCGGTAATCCTCAGCCCCCCCGTGACGTTGGCCACGACATCCTGGTTGGCCAGTGACATGCCCGTGTGTCGGGTCAACACCGCACACACGAGCAAGAGCCGATTGAAGTCGACTCCTGTCGCAACTCGCCTTGGCGTTGGTAGCACCGAAGGGTTGGTCAGCGCCTGGACCTCGACCAGCAGCGGCCTGCTCCCCTCCAGCGTGGCCACGACAACGGACCCTGCGGCACCCTCCCTCCGCTCGGCGAGGAAGGCGCTGGAGGGGTCTTCGACCTCGATCAGTCCCTTGTCCAGCATCTCAAATACGCCGACCTCGTTGACCGACCCAAATCGGTTCTTGACCGCACGCAGCAGTCGCCATGAGCTGATGGCCTCTCCCTCCATGTAGAGCACGACGTCGACCATGTGCTCCAGTATGCGCGGTCCCGCGATGTCTCCTCCTTTGGTAACGTGCCCGGTTAGGACCAGCGGTGTCCCCGTGGCCTTGGCCCACTGCATCAGCCGGCGAGTGGACTCCCTGATCTGGGCGACGCTTCCCGCCACGGCGTCCAGAGAGTCGTCGTAGACCGTCTGTATGGAGTCCACGACAGCCAGGACGGGACTCAGCTTCTCCAGATGGGCCATGACCTCCGCCAGGGCGGTAGCCTGCAATAGGAACAGTCCCTTGCCTGATACGCCCATTCGGTCGGCCCTTATCTTGACCTGGGCCATCGACTCTTCGCCGGTTACGTAGAGGGTCTGCCCCACGTCGGTCGCTACGTCAGACGCGACCTTGAGAAGCAGGGTTGACTTGCCTATTCCAGGGTCTCCGGCCACCAGCACGACAGAGCCAGGCACGATGCCACCGCCCAGAACTCTGTTCACCTCGACGGAGGAAAGCTCGAGCCGCCGATGAAGCTCGCCCGACACTTGAGAGAGCTCCTGGACGGGAGCCGCAGGACCTCCGGCCCAGGTACCGCCCGAAGGGTCCCGCCCGTCCAGACGGACCTCCCCAAGCGTGTTCCACTCTCCGCATGAGGGACAGCGGCCCTCCCACTTAGGACTATCGTTCCCGCAGCTATCGCAGACGTAGACCGTCTTCGATTTCGGCTTCGCCATATCCTTGGGCTAGTCTCCCCTACCCGTCCCTATCGCCAATGCGCGTTCTGTCGATACTCCTCATCTTAGATGCAGTCCGGCTCCAGTGACAATAGGTCTTTCCCTGAATGGCAATGGCGGCCTTTTCATATTCTATGTCGCTCTGCCTAACCCTTCGTTCGACAGGTCCCCCGATGCGGGATCGGGGGACCTGTCGGAGCTCACCACGAACGGAAGTCCACTCCAGCCGTTCGCCCTGAGTAGTCCCGATGCCGCATCGGGACGTATCGAAGGGAGCTTGTCGAAGGACCCTCCGTGGTGACTCTAAAGCGGCCTGTCAGCGAGGGCAGCATCTCTCCCGCAAAATCCGCTAGATAGCGCCAGATTGCGGGGACTAGTTAAGAGGCTGTCTACAAGCTCTGGAGGCGGAGAGCGGACGCCTCAGTCCAAAATAAACGGAAGTCTGGAGCCGCTTACGTCTCCAGACTTCCTTGTGGGTCCCGGAAGGATGTAGGTGCTAGGCAGAGGCCACTGGCAAAGGCGACTGGGAACTGACAACGATTTCGTCGTCAGCCAGGTCTATCACAGCCGTGTCTCCAGGATTCAGGCTGCCTTCGAGTATGGTGTCGGATAGTCTATTTTCGACGTGCTCCTGAATGACTCTGCGAAGCGGCCGGGCACCGAAGAGGGGGTCGTAGCCCTTATTCACCATCCAGTCTTTGGCTTCGTCAGTGACCTCGAGGTTGATCCCCTTCTCAAGGAGACCGGACGCCACATCTTTCATCATCAGATCGACAATCTCATGCATGTGCTCCTTGCTCAGGGCATGGAACACCACGGTGTCGTCTATGCGATTCAGGAACTCCGGCCGGAAGAACTTCTTGATCTCGTCAAGAACGTTGTTCTTCATGCGCTCGTAGTCTGCCGAGCGTTGCTCATCACCCTCGGTCTTGGGGGAGAAGCCCAGAGTCCTGTCCTGCCTGATCAGGTCCGAGCCGATATTGCTCGTCATGACTATGATGGCGTTTCGGAAGTCGACCTTCCGCCCCTTGGCGTCGGTCAAATGCCCATCGTCGAAGATCTGAAGCAGCATGTTGAAGACTTCGGGGTGGGCCTTCTCGATTTCGTCAAGCAGGATGACGCAGTAAGACTTGCGCCGCACGGCCTCGGTGAGCTGCCCGCCCTCGTCATAGCCAACGTACCCGGGAGGCGCGCCCACCAGCCGAGCGACCGAATGTCTCTCCATGAATTCGGACATGTCGACGCGGACAACTGCGTCTTCGCTACCGAACATGAACTCTGCCAGCCTCTGCACAAGAGAGGTCTTGCCGACCCCGGAGGGCCCGGAGAAGATGAACACACCCACCGGCCTCTTGGGGTCCTTGATTCCGGCCCGCTGCCTTTTTACTGCCTTTGAGACGATGGTTATGGCTTCATCCTGGCCGACCACGTTGTTGTGTAGCTCTTCCTCCATATGGATTAGCCGCTGGGTCTCGGTTGAGGACAGCTTGGTCACCGGTATCCCGGTCCACATGCTCACGACCTCTTCTATGTGCTCTTCGGTGACGACCGGCTTTTCGTCTCCCTTCTCTTCCTTCCACTCCTGCTCCAGCTCGACCAGCTTGTCGGACAGCTTGGTCTCCCTCTCTCGGAGCTCGGCGGCATGCTCGTACTGCCGGGCCGAGATAGCCTCGTCCTTTTCGTTCCGCAGCCTCTCGAGCATCTTGGTCGTCTCGCTCACAGTGAGAGGCGCGGTGCTGAAGTTGATCCGGACCCTGGACGCGGCCTCGTCGATCAGGTCGATGGCCTTGTCAGGCATGAAGCGATCGGGGATGAACCTGGCGGCAAGGTTGGCGGCCACACGGAGGGCATCGTCTGCGATCTCCAGCTCGTGATGCTCCTCGTAGCGACCCTTGATTCCCCTCAGGATCTCGACCGTCTCTTCCACTCCCGGCTCATCGACTGTAACCGGCTGGAACCGCCGCTCGAGCGCCGGGTCCCTTTCCACATACTTGCGATAGTCGTCCAGGGTCGTAGCACCTATGCACTGCATCTCACCCCGCGCGAGTGACGGCTTCAGAATATTTGCGGCGTCCACCGCACCCTCAGCCGCTCCCGCACCGACCATTGTATGAATCTCATCGATAAAGAGCACGCAGTTTCCAGACCCGCGTATCTCCTCGATGACCTTCTTGAGCCGCTCTTCGAACTCGCCACGGTACTTTGTACCGGCGACCAGCGCACCCATGTCCAACGTAACCAGTCTCTTCCCCTGCAGAGTGCTGGGCACATCGTTCGTCGCGATCAATTGGGCCAGGGCCTCGACAATGGCCGTTTTCCCCACACCTGGCTCACCGACGAGTACCGGATTGTTCTTGGTCCTGCGGCTCAGAATCTGCGTGACACGCTGGAGCTCCTTTGCACGGCCGACGGTAGGATCCAACTTTCCGGCGCGTGCCGCGTTGGTGAGATCGATGCCAAGCTGGTCTAGGGTAGGTGTCCGGCTAGAAGCCTTGCCGCCGCCGGCTCCCTGGGACTGTTGGACGGTCTGTGTGAGAATGCGACCCGTCTCCGCCCTGACCTTGTCCAGGTTGACACCCAGGCTTTCCAGTACTCCAGCTGCGACCCCCTCTCCTTCCCGCATCAGGCCTATAAGTAGGTGCTCCGTGCCGATGTAGTGGTGGTTCAACCGGCGTGCCTCATCCACCGCCAGCTCGATAACCTTCTTGGCCCGCGGGGTAAGACCTATCTCTCCAGCAGCCGACCGCTCACCTCTCCCTATGATGAACTCTACCGCAGACCTGACCTTATTGAACTCGACACCGAGAGTGCCCAACACCTTTGCGGCAACACCGTCGGGCTCCCGAACGAGCCCCAACAGGATATGCTCGGTACCGATGTAGTTATGATTGAACCGCTGAGCCTCCTCCTGGGCCAGAGAAAGGACCCTGCGAGCTCTTTCGGAGAACTTTTCAAACCTGCTTGTCATGTGGAAAATGCTCCTTGACGGAGTGCCGCAACAGCGACTGCGTCTCAGGCCTCTTGTTCTTGTTCCTCTTCTACCACTTCGTCCACCGCTTCCGGCTCTGCTTCATACAGTCCCGCGTCTTGCTCCTCCTCGGCCTGTCTGAGACTTAGACCCAGCCGGCGACGTTCCGGCTCGATGCGTAGTATCTTCAGTTTGACCTCGTCTCCCTCCCTGACAACCTCTTTGGGATGGTTGATCGGTCTTGACGTCAATTCTGAGATGTGAACCAGTCCCTCGACCGAGCCTTCCAGTCGAGCGAACGCTCCGAAGTCGGTGAGCTTGGTCACCCTGGCGTCGACCAGGTCTCCGACATGATGTTTCTCATCGATCGTTTCCCAAGGCTCTTGCTGTAGCCTCTTAAGGCTGAGTGCGATCTTTTTATTCTCGGCATCCACTCTCAGCACGTAGACGTCAAGCTCATCACCGACCTTGACGACTTCATGAGGCGAGCTTACCGGACTCCACGAGAACTCCGAAATGTGAACGAGCCCATCGGCTCCGCCAAGGTCGACGAAGGCGCCGAAGCTGCTGATCCCAGTGACCTTCCCGTGCCGGACTTCACCCTCTGACAGTTCCTCTATGAGCCGGGCCTTGCGCTCCTCACGCAACTCCTGAATCGCCTGGCGCTCGGACAAAATGGCCCTGTTCCGGCTCCGGTTTACCTCCAGGACCTTAAGCTCCAGCTCCTTGTCGATGTCAGAAGGCGGGCTCGGCGGGTCCCCGTCGCTTTCGGACTCACCTTCGCCATCAGAGGCGTTCTGGTCTTTGGATTCGAGGGCCTCTCGAAAGTTGTCTCGCGAGACGCTGACCAGCTGTGAGATGGGGACGAAGCCCTGGACACCCTCTACCTCGACGATCGCCCCCCCCCGGTTGAAGCCTAGAATCTTGCCGTTGAGAAGCTCCCTCGACTCAAAGGCCTTCTCGAGCACGCGCCATCCCTTCTCACCAACTACCCTGTCGATAGAGAGGATCGCCGAACCCTCACTGCTCTCTCCCCTTACCACCAGGGCTACGATCTCGTCCCCGATCTTCAACTGTTCCTGGGCCTCCCGGTCCAGCGTTTTCATCTCCATCGGTGGAATGAGACCTTCGGCCTTGTGGCCGATGTTGACCAGCACGCCCTCAGGGTCCGAGCGCATGACAATACCGTCTACGACGTCTCCCCGGCGTAGGGGCTTCAGAGGCTCTGCAGACTCTAGCAACTGGCCCATATCCTGGGGCCCGCTGGCATCCTGCGTTGGAGTGGTCACCGTAGGTTATTGCTCTTCGGTAGTATTCCTGAATGTTCTTTCATTATAGGTGTGGCTCGGGGAGGCTGTAAAGAGGCACGCACGGGCAGGAGATGGGCCAACGCCGGAAAGGCGCGTTTGGCGACGCGAAATTCGGCAGCCTCCGGGCAGTGTTTTGGACCGGCACACCCCCTTCTTGGAAGGCCAGTTTCATTGTAACATAGGCCTTGTTGCCTGAATAGCAAGCCAGCCTCGCGGACCAGTCTAAAGTGCTCGCCACGGATAACATGATAAGGTGGGCGCAACTTCGCCTTCAAGTCAGCCCTCGGTCTTGTTTCCCTTCAAATCCGGATATCTCGCGGGGGATGAGAAGAGTTACAAAGAGACGACATATCGCGGAGGGAGAGAAGCTCGAAGAGGTGAAGCGACGCCAGTGTCCCGGATGCACTACCAGACTAGTCCGGTAACAGCCGAGAGAAAAAAGCCCCCTGGCGGTGACCTATTTTCCCACACCCTTGCGAGTGCAGTATCGTCAGCGCTGAGGCGTTTAACTACCGTGTTCGGGATGGGAACGGGTGGGGCCGCCTCGCTAGAACCACCAGAGGACATTCTATCTTAGCTCGCCCCAGTATACGTCGCTCTTTCGATCCCGTCAACGGTCGGCCCTCACGTTGACCCTTGCTATATGCCGGTGCTAGAATTCGACAAGCACGACGGTGAGCGTGGCCAAGTGGTTAAGGCGCCAGGTTGTGGCCCTGGAGATCGAGGGTTCGAATCCCTTCGCTCACCCCAGCCACATCCGCTAATGCCCCGCTGCTGTCCCATGCGCCCGTAGCTCAGCGGATAGAGCATCGGTCTTCGGAACCGAGGGTCGCAGGTTCGAATCCTGCCGGGCGTGCCAGCCTCCATCGCAACATAAAGGGGCTCCCAGCCAATCAGGAGCCCCTTTGCTCTGACCCCGAAAACGGCCAAAAGACCCTTATAGACCACAGCCGGTAGAAACATGCCAGGCTGGTTCAGAGCAGGTTAAAGTGGGAAAGACGGTGTAATAGACTGAAGGAAGCCCGTTTCGCGAGTCTGGCGGGCCCACAAGATACCAAGAAGGAGGATCAATATGGCCGGAGACGCTGTATCAGTTGCCCCTGATCACTATAAGGTCCTGGAGGAGAACGACCGAGTGAGGATCCTCGAGTTTCGAGGCGGTCCCGGAGCCAAGACCGCGATGCACTCGCATCCCGCCATGGTTGCGGTTCCAGTGTCCGACGCGAAGGTGCGCTTTACAACCCCAGAGGGACAGAGCATGGAATTGGAGCTGACCGCCAGCATGGCAATGTATCAAGACGCCGCTGACCATGCCACCGAGAGCCTCAGTAGCTCCGAGTCCCACGTTATACTGATAGAGCTCAAATAGCTCTTCGTTCTAGCCGCCAGCTAGGCGAACCAGCTTATTCATCTGCTCGATCACACCAGCGCCAACACCGGCCGGGATTCCCACAGCCTTCGCCTTGGCCGTGTGACTTCCTCTGGACGCGCAGCCTCCATCGCGACGTAACGGGCTCCTAGGTCCTCTAGGAGCTCGGCGCGTTTTGCCCACACCAACTGTCCACCAAACAGACAGTGACATCTGAGAGTTTCTTCTGGCATGGCGATCGGCTTTCGCTCCGCCGTGCGAGCCTGGAGGACGTGGCCGGGATTGTCGCCCTCCATCGCGCCGTGTCGAAGGCTCCCAGGCCGAATGAGCCTGGCTCACCGGAAGCGTGGTTTGCCACTGGCGGTCCTTGGATGCACGATCTCTATTGCACGCGGCATATCCAGACGTACGAAGCGTTGGGCTGGGGCTGCCTTGTCGTTGTACGCGACGAAATAGAAATAGTCGGCAGTGTCGAGATTTGCTATACGCGGGAGCCCGAACCCTTCGGCGTCTATGGTCACCTCGAGGTACTGGAGCTCGTCGAAGATATCATGATAGACGAGGTAGAAAGCTGGCTCCTAGAGCAATGCGAGAAGCGTGCCGGCAACCGAGGATTTAAGAGATTCTGGTGTCGTCCGGAAGGCTCCGGAGGCAGCCGACTGCTACTCGCAGGGCGTGGCTATCAGGAGCTCTGGCGGAGCACATGGCTGACGGTTCGTGAGCTGGATAGCATGCAGCTGCCGATATCTCGGGACGACGGTCTCAACGGAGACTACTCCGAAGATGCGGCCCACCTGCTGGCCCTGAATCACCGAGAGTCGACTGAGTACCGCTGGAGATACCTGTGGCGGCCGGTCCTGACACCCGACGCGTCCGACTTCCCGACGAGAGTCCGATTTCGGGGGAAGCGTACGACTCTCGACGGCCGACCGTCGGGCATATGCTTGGTAAACATCCAGAGCTGGCGCGATCCGAAGTCGGCATCCGCTGATCTCTGAGTAGAGCCGCAACTGGCCGATGACGTAGAGTACATCTCCGGACTTATTGAGGTCGCCGGGAAGCAGGCGCACTCTATGCGGGCAGACACCCTGGACATAGTCGTGCCGAGGCCGATTAGCGCCGTGATCAAGCAGAGATACAGTGCAGGGTCTCAGCCTCTCGACGGTGGAGACCCTGGGCTTCGGAAGGACCTAACAAACTAGTCCCTCGCGTCCAGTCAAGCGTAATCTCGAATTAACAAAAGAGGTGAGCTATGGGAGACCGAGTCAGGGGAAAAGTAGCCATCGTAACCGGCGCCGGTTCTGTGGGCACGGGCGTAGGGAATGGGAAGGCTGCCGCCATTCTCTATGCCAGGGAAGGGGCCCGGGTGATGCTGGTCGACTATAACCTGGAAGCAGCCGATGAGACTAAGAGGCTGATCAAGGAAGAGGGCGGAGACTGCATAGCGTTTCAGGCCAACGTCAGTAAGTCCGACGACTGCCGGGGCATCGTTGAGGAGTGTATTCGGGCCTACGGTAGAGTCGACATTCTCCACAACAATGTAGGCATCGAGATACCGGGAGGGATACAAGACCTCAGCGAGGCGGACTGGGACAGGACGATGGACGTCAACCTGAAAAGCGTGTTTTTGATGTGCAAGTTCGCACTGCCACATATGGAGAAGCAGGGCGGCGGCGCCATCGTCAACATATCGTCCATCAATGCGATCACAAGCCTGCCGGCCCTGGCTGCACCGTACGGCGCCTCCAAAGCGGGCATGATCGCCCTCACCCGCGAGATAGCCGTTGAGTATGCCTCGAAGGGAGTTCGGGCTAACGCCATACTGCCCGGCATGATGAATACGCCTTTCATTGTGGCCGCCCTCACCGAGGCCTGGGGCGGAGACGTCGGGGAGATGATCAGGCGGCGAGATGCCCTTTGTCCTACAGGGAAGCAGGGCGAGTCTTGGGACGTCGCACACGCGGCCCTCTTCCTGGCGTCGGACGAATCCAAGTATGTGACCGGAACGACGTTGGTTGTCGACGGCGCTCTGACGAGTGTAACCGGCTTTTCCGGCCCCGGCCCCTCATAGTGGCGGCGGATCAGAGCAAAAACGGTTAGAACTACTGGGTGAAATACTCGTCGGCCCAGATGATCCTCTCGGTCGGTAGGCCCACGCCTAACCGTAACGAATTCTCCGTCCCGACCGTCGTTATGACGTGTATCATGTCTTTCGGGCAGTAGATGAGGTCGCCGACTTGCGCCCGGTGCGCTGCCACCTGCTTCACACCACTCCCCTCACGGACGCTGATCTCCCATTCGAGCTCACCCTGCACAACATACCAGACCTCATCGAAGTCATCGTGCCAGTGAGGCCTGTTGCTGTCGCCAGGCTTGTCGCACAGCAATGAGTAGGCGTTACGCCCGTCCACCATCAGGATGGCTTCCCACGGTGGATCACCCATGCGGTCTACAGCCTCGGACACGCTCGGGAACACCGGCTCGGACTCCGCAGTCCTGGCATGACGGTTGATGGTGATCATCGCTTTAGACTCCTCTTTTCGCCGCAGCATACCTTTGGCGGAACCATATAGTCTGGTAGGGCCCCCGATGCCACATCGGGGGCCGTCCAGTGACGCGAGGGTACCGAGCAGCCTATCCGGACTGCTGTGCGAACTGGAGTTCGACGTCGCCCAGCTTGATCAAGTCACCGTCGTACAGCGGCCTGCCCCTCAGAGGCACACCGTCCACGAACGTCCCGTTATTGCTGGCAAGGTCGAACAGCATGCAGCCGTGAGTAGTAGGCTGAACCAGCGCGTGTCGCTGGCTGGCGGTCCGGTCGTCAAGCTGTAGACCGCCGCCGCCAGGCTGCCGCCCGATAATGACGTCATGGTCCCCGACCGGGAAGCGCTGGCCCTGGCCCGGTCCGATCACCAGGTCCCCGTGAGTCCCAGAATTAGGGCCCGGCTCTGCCTTCGTGAACAAAAGCTCAGTGGTACCTATCAATATTCGGCTTCCGTGGCTCAAGAATTCGCCGGTCACGGCCTCCCCATTGACGCTAGTCCCGCTAGCACTGCCGGCGTCGTAGAGAACGAAGCGCCCTTGGCTCACGCGTATTATCGCGTGGAAGGGACTCACCGTCGAGTGATCGAGCACCACGCCGCTCTTCGGCTCACGACCGATAGTGACCCGGTCACGGACGAGCTCGAAGGTCTCGCCACCGCCCCATTGACTCTTGACCACTAGCGTCGCAGCGGACCTCGGCACCCTGGTGAGCTGCATCGTACCTTGAGGCACGCTGGTCGGCTCCTCCAGCCGGCTTCCACAGTTGACGCAGAAGGCCTCAATCAGTTTTGGCGTGTACTCGAAACCACAGTGAGCACAGTAGGGCATGACACTCACTCCGCCCCAAAGCCGCTGGTCCTACGCCACCCCGGCTCCCGGCTTGAGCTTCGCAAGGAACTGCTTGCGAAACTTGGCAACCTTCGGTGATATCACAAGCTGGCAGTAGGCCTGGTCTGCGTTCCGTCGATAGTATTGCTGGTGGTATTCCTCAGCCGGATAGAAGGCGGCTAAGGGACTCACCTCGGTGACGATTGGCCGGTCCCACAGCCGTTCCGCGGTCAGCTTCCTAATCAGTTCCTCTGCAACAGTCTTTTGTTGTGAGTCATGGTAGAAAATCGCAGACCGATACTGGGTGCCGATGTCCGGACCCTGGCGATTCAAAGTCGTCGGGTCATGAATGGTAAAGAAGACCTCGAGCACCTCGCGGTAGGAGATGGCCTCAGGATCAAACGTGACCTGCACCGCCTCGGCATGTCCCGTGTTTCCTGTGGTGACCTGTTTGTAGGAGGGCTGCTGGTCATGTCCGCCGGAGTAGCCCGACTCAACTCGCTCGACCCCCTGAAGCTGTTCATAGACAGCTTCGAGGCACCAGAAGCAGCCTCCAGCCAATGTCGCGAGTTCCCTTCCATCGCCTTCCATTTGGCTATCCCTCCTAACTCAAAGCGGCCGATGTCACTATGTTAACATTTCGGGGTAGCTGTGCGCCCTCGATACGACGTTGGCACATTTGACGATGTCGCGTTCGGGTCGAGGGGCCGAAGAAGGAGAGGAGAGCGCCGTGATAGATTTTGGAAACACATCAGGGTTGGACAAAAGTTCTGGCTGGAAGCCGGGCGATCCCGTCGGCTATATCCGGCCGAAGATTCCGGACTTCGACGTTCCGGCTTATCGAGGGGAGCGCTATGAGGCGATGGTGCCTGACACCCTGGACTTGCAGGATCGCGCCGCCCTTGGAGTCAATGTGCTGACCAGTGCTACCGACCCTCTGGCCGACTACGAGATCTACTTCTGGGTACGCTTTCTGTCTAACCCAGTATCGATGCGACACGACTACAACGACCAGTGCCAGTCGAAGTTTATGGAAGCGCTGCCGTTAATGCGAATCGCCAGCGGTTCGGACCTCAATATGGACGTCGACCGCCGCTGGATGGAGGTAGCCTTGCACCAGCAAGGGCCCGACGGCCTCGCATACTGGCCGACGAAGGGCCGCCCGTGGGCTCACCTTGGGATCGAGCACCTCGTACCACCGGGCTCGGGCAGGAGCGCAGAACACCACATCACCCCAACTTATATCGGACGTCTTCTTTCGGCCCTCACCCTCTACCATTTGCGTGATGGTGGCCCGTTGTGGAAGGAGTCGGCGGAGCGCATGGTCGATGGTCTGATCAATCTGGCAGTCGATCGCGGTCGATACTCCTACTTTTCTCCTTTTCCGATTTGGGCGGAAACGGGCAGCACCGTCGACGGTGCAAAGCGGTCGTCTCTACAAGCGGCAGCCAGCACGATCGCTGTGCTGGGACTGACTCACGTCTATAAACAGACCGGGTACGAGCCCGCGATGCAGCTGGGCGAGAAGCTTGTCAGGTACGTCCTAGATGAGGTCCGCTATTTCGATGGCGAAGGGCGGTTCATGCGCGACGAGCCGGGCGACTCAGGACTCGGCCAACAGGCCCATTTCCACGAGCACACCCGCGACCTGCAGGCGTTCCTGGAGTACGCTCAGGTAACAGGCGATTCCTCGCTTCTGGAGCTGGTACCCAAGGGGTACGAGTACGCGAAGGCGCACGGAAACGAACTGCTAGGCTACTTCCCGGAGTTTGTGGACAGCCCGCAACTCGAGCACTCGGAGCTATGCGGAGTTGCCGACATGGTTGCCCTAGGTCTGAAGATTACGGACGCCGGTCTGGGCGATTACTGGGACGACGTCGATCGGTGGGTCCGAAACATGTTCGCGGAGGGCCAGCTGACCCGCGCCGAATGGATCAACCGCCTGCACTTGGCGTCAGACCCTGAGAAGAGCGACGAGGCAGACGTCCCCGAGTCGCTCATAGGGTTCAACGAGACCATCGAGCAGGTGGCTGAGCGAAACGTCGGGGCATTCGCCGGCTATCCGAAAGCAAACGACTGGTGGCCTGGGTCAGGGATGGGAACGATGCACTGCTGCACCGGCAACGGCACGCGGGCCATCTACTATGTTTGGGACCACATGCTGACGCACCAAGATGGCAAGCTGCGCGTTAACCTGCTGCTCAACCGGGCCTCACCATGGGCCGACGTCGACAGCCATATCCCGTACACCGGACAGGTCGACGTGAAGATCAAGCAGCCCATCGACCTGTCGATTCGCATCCCCGAATGGGTGAAGCCCACCGAGGTGCGATGCCAGGTATCCGGTGCGGAACGCTCACTGAGCTGGGACGGCCGCTACGCCAAGGTGGGATCGGTCAAACCAGGGAACGAAGCGACGCTGACATTCCCAATACACGAGAGCACCGAAGCCACACACGTCGAAAAGGAGACGTACAGGGTAGTCCGCAAGGGAAACGAGATCGTCAACATCGACCCGCCGGGGAAATACCTACCTTTGTACCAACGTGACCACTATCGAGCAGACACTACCCGGTGGCGCAAGATTGAGCGCTTTGTCTCCGGCGAGACGATTCACTGGTGAGCAGCGACTGTCGAGAAGCCACCGGAGCATTTCTAACAACCGCTCGCGAGTTGGTCGCTCCTTCCTCTCCCTTGATGGGCTTTGCACTTAAACTATCCCGGTAGCGCCATGGTCCTTCGACAAGCTCAGGACGAACGGTGGATTTGAAGCTACGTTCGTGGTGAGCCTGTCGAACCATGGCCCCGATTGCGCCTTTTGGTGCAAAGCTCCCTTGATGGGAGAGGATTCAGGTGAGGGTGATCCGGTGGACCGCAGTAAACAGTCACCTGCTAGCTGCTGGTGTCGTCTTGCCGTCAACACCCCTCATCCTAGCCTTCTCCCGCAAAGGGAGAGGGGACTCTATAAGACGGGCTCGCCGTGGCCCTACCCGCCTGCCGCAGCCTTCTCGATCTTGGCCCAAGAGTCTCGCAACGACACGGTCCGATTGAATACCAGCGCACCAGGCGAGGAGTCGGCGGAGTCCACGCAAAAATACCCCTGTCTCTCGAATTGGAACTGACTTCCTGGTCCCGCGTCGACCAGGTTCGGTTCGACCCGACAGGCCGTCAGGGTAACCAGCGAGTCTGGGTTCAGATACGTCCGGTAGTCCGAGCCGTCCTGTGCTTCGTCGGGCTTTTCCACTGTAAATAGACGGTCGTATAGACGGACCTCGGCTTCGAGCGAGTGGGCAGCCGAGACCCAGTGTATAGTTGCTTTGACCTTACGGCCGTCGGGCGCCTGACCTCCCCGCGTTTCCGGATCATAGGTGCAGCGAAGCTCGACCACCTCCCCTGTGCGCTCGTCCTTCACCACGCTCACGCAGGTGATGAAGTAGGCGTAACGTAGCCGCACCTCGCGTCCGGGGGCCAGACGAAAGAACTTCTTCGGAGGGTCCTCCCGGAAGTCCTCTTGCTCGATATACAGCACGCGCGAGAATGGGACCTTCCGGGTGCCCATGCCGGCGTCCTCTGGATTGTTGACGGCGTCCAGCTGCTCCACCTGGTCTTCCGGATAGTTGTCGATGACCACTCTAAGTGGACGCAGCACCCCCATCACCCGGGGGGCGCTCATATTCAAGTCTTCCCGGACGTAGTGCTCAAGAGAAGCGATCTCGACCGTGTTTTCCCTTTTTGCCACTCCGATGCCGGTGCAGAAGTTTCTGATCGACTCTGGCGTGTAGCCTCGCCTCCGCATCCCCGACAACGTTGGCATCCGGGGGTCGTCCCATCCACTCACAAGCCCCTGCTCCACCAGCTCACGGAGCTTTCGCTTACTCATCATTGTGTTGCTGAGGTTTCGGCGAGCGAACTCGATCTGCTGCGGATGATATATTTGAAGCTCGTCGAGCAGCCAGTCGTAGAGCGGCCGATGGTCCTCGAACTCCATAGTGCAGATCGAATGGGTGACGCCCTCGATCGAGTCTGACTGGCCTTGAGCAAAGTCGTAGCTTGGGTAGATGGGCCACTTGTCGCCCGTGCGGTGATGCGGCGCCTTCAGAATTCGATAGATGACAGGGTCCCGCATGTTTAGATTGCCGGACGCCATGTCGATCTTGGCGCGCAGGACCCTGGAGCCCTCGTCGAACTCACCGGCTCGCATGCGCCCGAACAGGTCCAGGTTCTCTTCGATCGAACGGTCGCGGTATGGGCTGTCCTTGCCCGGCTCGGTCAGCGTACCCCGGTATTCCCTGATCTCGTTCTGGCTAAGGTCACAGACGTAGGCCTTGCCTGCATTGATCAGCTGCACGGCGTACTCGTACAGCTTGTCGAAGTGGTCGGAAGAATAGTAGAGGTGGTCTCCCCAATCGAACCCCAGCCAACGGACGTCTTCCTGGATCGAGTTGACGTACTCCTCTTCCTCTTTGGTCGGATTCGTATCGTCAAACCGCAGATGGCAGACTCCCCCGTTCTCGGCTGCGATGCCGAAATCGAGGCAGACGGCCGAGGCGTGCCCGATGTGCAGGTAGCCGTTCGGCTCCGGCGGGAACCGGGTAACGACACGCCCGTCATACTTATTCGTCCTCAGGTCCTCGGCGACAATATCCCGAACAAAGTCGACGGACCGAGTGGACTCTGCGGTTGTCATGGATTCGGCTCCTGAGTGGCCGGGCTTCAGACGAAGCTGGTCTTAACCAATAGCACTATTATATCGGACGCCTAACAGGCCCGCCCGTTGATATAGGTCCCAGCTTGTCGGAACTGCGCCCCTCGATACGGCGCTAAGAAGCGACTACTCGAGGCATCCGGACACAACAGCCGCCACCCACCGAATATCCCGAGTGTCCCGATGCCCCCATCGGGACGTATCGAGGGACGGATCGGAACCCCACCCTCGATAGACCATAATTCAGTAGAGCAAAGCAACAGAGTCCGGGCCCATCGGAGATCAGGAGAGTGGCTCGGGGCTGAACAAGTCGAAGCCCGTCTCCTCGTCATACCTGCGCATGAACTTCGCGTCACTGACCTCGGCCAGCACCGCGTCGACTGTCGCCATTACGGGGTTGTCCTCGGGCACGACGTGCCCCCCGAGAGTCTTGCCATACTGATCGCAGAAGATGCCATGCATGTGGATATCCACCTCTCCGGTGCCCGCATCCTGCAAGATCACGCCTCCGAGGCTCAGGATCTCAATAGGTCCGGGAGTCGTGTAGGGATCACCGTATGCGGCTCCCAGCTTGGCTTCCTTGTTCGGTACCAGTATCTTGATAGTCAGCTTCTCCAGGCTGCCGATCGCCGAAAGTATCGTCCCAGAGTCGATTCCGTATTCGACGCACGTTTTCTTGAGTCCCTCCAACAGGTCTGTGCCAGGGAGAAGCCGCACCGGCACCACCTTGCCGATGCCACCAAGAACGTGCTTCGTCCGAATCTCTCCCATAATCTATCCTCCTTAGTACCTGGAAACTGTCCGAGACTGTTGCAGTTGAGTGTGTTTCTAAGACCCGGCGTCCTCGATGGCGGAAACGATCGCCTGAGCTTCCTGGTCGCCCTCGGACGCCTTCCCAACGATGTACTCGTACATCGTTGGGGCCGAGGCTATGAGTCGGGTGTTGGACGCCTGCTCTTCGATCCCAACCATGCCGCCGTAGGTGGCGGCAACCGTGTCGCCTTCCGGTGCCGTGACGCGGGTCGGGCTCTCCTCATTATAGCTCCACGGGCCCTTCGTATGGCGCGACTTCGTCATGTCGAAACCTCCTATAACGACGGTTCGCTAAATCTGCTTGGCCGCCGGGCTCGTCAAGTTGACCGGCCAAGCTTGCCCAAACTATAATCCCGATCAGTGGCAACCAAGACGATACCCCAGCCGGTCGAGTTCGCGCGCCAGGCCGTAGACATCGCCTCGGACAAGCAGGCCTCGGACATCGTCATGCTCGACATCAGGGGTGTGTGCGATTTCGCCGACTACTTCGTAATCCTGACCGCTGAGTCGAGCCGCCAGCTAGCGAGCCTCGCCGTAGAAATCGAAAAGCCGCTCGGCGCCGAGGGAGCAACCTTGCATCACCGTGAGGGCAACGCTGACGGTGGCTGGGTGTTACTAGACTTTGGCGACGTCATCATCCACCTTTTCCGCCCCGAGGAGCGCGAATTCTATCAGATAGAAGGTGCGTGGTCGCGGGGCGTGGAGGCCGTCAGGATTCAGTGATCCACCGCTCCAGGTCTCGGTCATACGAGACGATCTCGCCGGGCGAGAAAAACAGTTCGATCTCACGCGCGGCCGACTCCTCTGAATCGGAGCCATGGACCAGGTTGAGGCCCACGGAGACGGCGAGGTCACCGCGCACCGTTCCGGGTGCCGCATCCACAGGATCGGTTGCCCCAATGATGGACCGCACGATCTCGACGGCGCGCTCCCCCTCCGCCACCATCGCGACCAGCGGGCTCGATGTGATGAACTCCACGAGTCCCGCGAAAAATGGCTTGCCGACGTGCTCCGCATAGTGCCGTCGTGCCAACTCCTCGTCGACCTGTATCAGCTTCATGGCCACCAGCTTCAAGCCCCGGCGCTCCATGCGCGAAATCAGCTCTCCGACAAGCGCACGCTGAACGGCGTCCGGCTTAAGCAAAATCAGAGTCCGCGCCACTAGCTGACTGCCCCCTTTGACCGCGCTCGGCGTCGGGTCGTCCCCCGCTGGGCCGTCTCGAACTGGGCCCCGCGCATGTAGACCGGCTGTAGTGTATCAGGGTCGTCGGTGTCAGACGCCTGCAGTCGCCTGTACCCAAGCTGAGCGAGCACGCTCGAGCGTCTGGTAGGTGGCGGAACGTCGGCGACCAGCGCCATGTCGCCCAGAGTCTCTTGCAGCAAGCCCGCTACGCCTACCACTGCCTCCCCGCAGAACAGCGTCTTTTCCGTCACGCCGGAGATCGCGTCATCGATAGTCCCGACATCGTGCGGCCCGCCTTCCGCCTCTCCAGCGCCATACATGCCAGTATAGACCGTAGTGCGACCGGCAGGCAGGACCGCGCACACTGGAACGCCTAGTCCGAGATAGGGCTGCGCCTCGATATCCAGGGTGCCGACAGCGACCAAAGGTATCTCCTGGGCCATGGCAAGTGATTTGGCGACACTCACCCCGACGCGCAACGCGCTGAACCCGCCCGGCCCCTTTGCGACAAACACCGCTCGGAGCTGCCCGACCTCGACACCCGCCTGCTCCATGAGCCGCCTTGCCGCGGGAACGAACTCCACAGAATGGTTCTGCTCGGAGCGCCAGGCCAGCTGCATCGTTACCTCGCCATCCCTGGAGAGAGCCACGGAGGCGTGCCTGGTAGACGTGTCCATCGAAAGCTCCATCAGTTCCGCCTATCTCTGGGACACGCTCGATCTGGCGGCGTCCAACATGTCGGCGTAGCCATCGGACTCGGCTGACAGCGTTAGATGGCGCGTCTTCTCATCCAGGTGTTTTATTCGCACCTCCAGGTGGTCACGGGACAACAAGTCCTGCATCCTGTCGGCCCATTCCACAACGCAAACACCCTGTCCGTCGAGATACTCGTCAAGACCGAGGTCAAGTACCTCTTCGGCTGAACCCAGCCGGTAGAGGTCTATGTGATAGAGCGGAAGTCGCCCTTCATACTGCGAAGCCAGCACAAAAGAAGGACTCCGGGCCTGCTCGCTCCCACCCAGACCCCAAAGCACCCCTTGTGTTAGACATGTCTTGCCGGCTCCTAAGTCTCCAATCAGCAGGAACACGTCGCCTGAACGCGCATTAGCGCCGAGGGCCTTACCGATCTGCTGAGTCTGTTCCGGGCTACGACTGATCCCCTCGACGCGACCTGTTGCCACGTACCGACTCCACTTCTGGGGAACCATGGGAGCAAAAAGCATCGACAGCGGTGAAAGCCGATGTATTATAATGGTGACCCATTACTAACTCAAGGCGGTAATAATTGCGCGCGCTAATAGTGTCGGATATCCATAGCAACCTGGAGGCTTTCCAGAGTGTCTTGGAGGACGCCGACAATAACGGGGGCTTCAGTCACATCTGGTCGCTGGGAGACCTGGTAGGCTACGGCCCCGACCCCGTGGAATGCATCGACCTGATTCGCCAATACGACAACTTAAGTGTCGCAGGAAATCACGATCTAGCCTCAGCCGGCAAGCTAAGCCTAGAAGCCTTCAATGTATACGCCACGGCCGCTTCCGAGTGGAACACCGCGCAACTCACCGAGGAGCACACGGCCTACCTCGGTGACCTTCCTCTTGTGTTTGAAATGGAGGCGTTCACGGGCGTGCACGGCAGCCCCAGAGACCCCGTCTGGGAGTACGTGGTCTCACCCGCCGCCGCCGTTGCCAGCTTCAACCACTTCAGTACTATGAGGTGTCTGGTGGGACACTCCCACATCCCCTTCATATGCAGGCCCAAGGACGATAGTGCCGTATTCCTGGAGTTCCCGTTGGACACTCCCGTGGCGCTCGGCACCGACCGGCTTATTATCAACCCTGGCGGCGTTGGACAGCCTCGCGACGGCGACCCGAGGGCAAGCTACGCAATATACGACTCGGACGAAGGGACGGTGCACCACCACAGGGCCGAGTACGATATAGCCACGACGCAGGAGAAGATGTCGGAGCGAGGGCTGCCCAAATACCTCATCGACCGGCTGGCTAACGGACGCTAGTCGAAGTCGTCCTCGTCCCCATCCTCTTCGGGGACGGGAGCACTCTCCGCCGACCTGGCACCGACCTCCGGGATCAAAGCGTCCCGCTGGCTCGGACGGGCCTTGCGGCGGGGCAGGTTTTCAATCGATCCCTTGACCTCTGAGAGTTTATCCAGAGGCGGGATATCGACGATTACCCCAGCGACCCCCAGATTTCTGAGCGCCTCCATGTCAGCTTGGCCCAGTCCTAGTGGAGCCTCTACTATGAAATGCTTGTCCGTTAACCCTCGGACCCGCTGGATGGCGACCAGCTGTTCGACGGTCAAGGGTAGCGACCTAAGCGAAGGGCTAAATAGGACAGCGTCCACCGGCAGTTCACAAGTCGAGCGTATGACCTCCTCCGGCAGATCGGAGCTGATCGTGACAATTGTTCCGAGGTCTTCTTCGTTCAGAACGGCTGCCTCGGTGTCCATCGATTCGAACACGATGAAATCGCAGCCCTTTTCCGTTAACTGCTTGACCTGAGCGGAGCTGAACTCCTCGAGTCGCCCACCCCAGAGTCGTTCCCGAAGACCATTCGGTGCGCCCAACTTTTCCCCGTCAAGCGCCACCAGGAAGGCATCTACGTCCGCTTTAGCCAGGCCGGGGTCCTTCGCCAAGTCCTTCGGCAACAGTCGCGCGACAAGGATAATCTGAGGAGCGGGGCCCTGCCCACCGGACGCCCGCGCAAATCCCAGCGGAGGAGGCGCCTGCTGCCCCGCCTTTTCCAACAGGTCGATGAACCTACTCATTCTTGATTCTCTCGTAAAAAGTCTGTGTAGGTCGAATTAGAACAAACGTACCCACACCTGGGTACAATATACAGTCTCTGTTCCGTACACTACCCCAACATACGGTAGCGCGCAGATGTGCTAAATCGCTGGAACTTCCTCAAAACGGGTTTTTACGAGGGAATCATTCTTGCCTCTCTATAGTCGCGTAGCCTCAGTGTAGCAGAGACATCTCTTGCCGACTCGTCTCCGTCAGCCGATTCTAGTCCAACCACTGCCACCGTTCAAGCAATTTCTCAGGATACGCGGACGGAGGAGCCAAGTCGGTGTGCTAGAATGAGGACACCGAATCAGACCGATATGAAAGAGAGCGTAGACAGGTTCCTGAACTACATGACGGTGGAGCGTGGGGTCTCACCCAATACCCTCGCCGCCTACAAAAACGACCTCTATCAGCTCATCGAGTTCCTGACGAATGGCAGTCCTGATGAAGACACGGTCGATCGCTGGGATAAGGTCGACCCCAAGGACCTGGTCTCGTACGTGCTGAAGCTGCACGATTGGGGCTACTCAGACACCACCCGCGCACGCAAGGTAGCGTCCACGAGATCGTTTTTCAGCTTCCTCTTAGACGAGGGCGTAGTGTCCAAGGACCCGACCGAGAACCTGAGCTTTCCGAGGGTCGGGCGCTCGTTACCTGGAGTCCTTGCCATTGAGGAGGTCGACGCCCTTCTGTCGGCGGCCGTAGGCGACACGCCGGAGGCCATGCGAGACCGGGCGATGCTGGAGCTTCTCTACGCCACGGGAATGCGCGTCAGCGAGCTGGTGTCGCTAGACGTGGAGGACGTAGACCTCGAGCAAAGCTTCGTGCGCTGCTTCGGCAAGGGCTCGAAGGAGCGCATGATACCGATCCATCGCCAGGCCGCCGATGCGGTGAAGACGTATCTGGCAGCGGGGCGACCGAAGCTAATGAAGCAGCGGTCAGGAAAAGCGATGTTCCTCAACCGACGCGGCGACCGCCTCAGCCGACAGGGGTTCTGGCTTGTTTTGCGAGGACTATCGACAAAGGCCGGAATCGACGGGAAGATCACTCCCCACACGTTGCGACACAGCTTTGCCACTCACCTGCTGCGAGGTGGAGCACCGCTGAGGCACGTGCAGGAGCTCCTCGGCCACGCAAGCATTACCACCACTCAGGTGTATACTCATCTTACCAGCGACCACGTACGGGCAGAATACGAGAAGGCGCACCCTCGTGCTCGTTAAACGCTCGCAAAGAGGGTGATTTAGGAGAGTTGACATGCCAAAGAAGGGCCACAAGGCCGCAGCCAGGCAGGCCAAGCTAAGAGACAAAAAACGGCACGGTAAAGGCGCTCCGCAGCTATTCGGAACAGGCCCTACCGAGCCGAGGGCAGTGGCCGAAGACGCCGACGCTCCCGAGGAGCCGGAACGCCGGCCGTCGCCCCGCCGAGCGGCGGTAGCAACACCGTCGCCTGGAACAGCCCGTAGCCCAGCACAGCGCTCCCGTGCTCAGGAAGCGCCGCAATACGCGTACCTCGGCGGCGAGCTCCGGCGTATCGCGGTCGTGTCTACGGTCATATTCGCTCTGATCGCAGCTGCATCTTTCGTCCTGGGCAGCTAATCGTAACTCACCTGTCAAATGGCAAGTGTCATTCTGAAGGGAGCGAAGAATCTGGGGCTGTGGTGGCCAAGGGATCTGAACGTAGAAGGCTAGCCCCGCTCCCGATTTTTCGTCCCCGGAATTTACCCTGCAAGGCCGAAGGGCTCCTCAGCATCGTCCGTGCCGGTTGCACCCGGCACCCTGATGAATGAAAAAAGGGTGGCCTCTGTCTCCCTGAACGGAGTGAAGGGCCTGGGGCGGTTGGGGGTTCCGAAACGGTCCCGACCAGGCAGAGGTCCAAGACCCCACCCCAGATTCCTCGCCCCCCGATGCGGCATCGGGGCCGCATCGGGCTCGGAAACACATGCTTAATCACGGTCGATCACCTGCCCGTTGTCGCTATTTTCATAGCAATGACGATCCAAAACGTTAGTAACTTAGGACGAGAGCCTGTCAGCTCGAATCTGACCAACGAGGTGGTTTCGCATGGACTATGATAAACGACTCGTATTTGTGGCATTGAACACTTCCGGCCTCGAGAAATCCACCGCCTTTTACAGGGACGTATTTGGAGTTCCCCTTGAGGCCGACGACCGGCCGGGTGACGACCCGTGGATAGCCGGACCACACGCAGAGCTGTCATGGGGCAAGGGTGCCTACCTCCATTTTGCTCTCTTCCAAGAAAGGCCGCCTGATCGACCCACTACCAGAGACGCGCAGATCGGTTTCTTTGTCGACGACTTAGACGAACTCCACCGCCGCGCGAAAAACGCCAGAGTAACCGTCTTGCATCCTCCTCGCGACGAACCTTGGGGCCGCACTGCCCGATACCTGGACCCAGACCGCAACAACGTAAGTGTTACAGCTCGGTGACGGGGATTCGGGCTGAGCCGATCCGTCCGTCGACGGCTGATTCGACAAGTCCGGAATAGGACTCGCGACTCCTGTCGGAGCTGACTACGAACGGCTATTCAAACCCGTTTACCCGGCTTTGCACAAGAAGTCGCGATTCCGCGGCGTGGTTCGGCAGGTCCGATTAAGACTCGCGACTCCTGTCGGAGCTCACCACGAACGTAAGTTCAGATCACCGTTCGCCCTGAGCTTGTCGAAGGGCAATTCAGGCCAACTCGACACTTTTAGTGCAAAGCCCGTTCACCCCGAGTAGTCCCGATGCGGCATCGGGACGTATCGAGGGGCCACCTGCGCGAGGTCGGGCTTCGGCAGCAGTGGGCAGAGACCAGCGGCGGCCTAGAGGTACTCCTTCAGCCGTGTCGCCAGCGTAACGGTCATGCCGGGGACAGCCGCTACGTCGTCTAGGGCAGCTTCTTTGATCCCCTTCACCGATCCGAAGCGTCGCAACAGCATGCGCCGCCGCTTGGGCCCGATTCCCCGGACCTCGTCCATTACCGAAGCCACCGTGCGTTTCGAGCGCCGCTGCCTGTGGAACGTGACGGCGAACCTATGGGCCTCGTCCCGAGCGCGCTGGACCAGGAAGAGCCCCTGCGAGTTGCGCGGCAGTATTATCGGCTCCGGAGTCTGCGGAACGAAGAGCTCCTCGTTCTCCTTCGCTAGGCTCGCGAGCGGGATGAACTCCGTGCCGAGCTCTAGAAAAACCTGCAGTGCGGCGCCAAGATGGCCCTTCCCTCCATCGATCAGCACAAGGTCAGGGACCGTCTGCCAGGCGGCATCGCTGTCACGCGGCGTCTCTCCGGACGGTCCCTCCCCGTTGTGGCCGGCGGCGTCCTTCGATCTGGCCAGCCGCCGGAACCTGCGCGTAAGCACCTCTCGCATCATCGAGTAGTCATCCATCCCTTCAACCGTCTTTATCTTGAAGCGCCGGTAGTCGGAGCTGCGCGGACTACCGTCCTCGAAGACAGCCATGCTCCCAACCGGGCTGGTGCCGCGAATATTGGAGATGTCGTAGCACTCGATACGCCGGGGTAGCCTGGGTAGGCTTAGCGCCTCCTGAAGCTCCGCCATCGCGGAGTCGACGTCGCTACTCTCGGCCTGCCTCACCTTCAGCTGTTCCACGCCTTCAGCGGCATTGTCGGCGACCATCTGCACCAGCTTCCGCTTCTCGCCGCGCTGGGGCACATGGACCTTCACCGGGCCGTCGCGCTTCTGACCGAGCCACTGCTGGATGGCCTCGGCGTCCTCGGGCATCTGCTGCACCAGGATGCGCGGCGGGACATAAGGGTTCTCGCTGTAAAACTGCGTGAGGAAGGCCGTCAGGATCTTGTCTGGCTCATCGTCCTGCGTCCCGGCCATTGTGAAATGGTCCCGGCCTATGAGCTTGCCATGGCGGATGAAGAAGACCTCGACCCAGGCCTCCCCGATGCCTGGTGCCACGGCGATTACGTCCAGGTTTTCGGAAGTGAGGTGTAGCACCTTCTGGCCCTCGTGGACCTTCTCGATCGCCTGAAGCTGGTCTCTCAGTACCGTGGCCCGTTCGAACTCCAGGGCCTCCGCGACCTCTCGCATCCGCCTGGCGACTGACTTGACCACACGTCCGGTCTTTCCCTCGAGGAAAAGGATCACCTGGTCGACGACTTCCTTGTATTGTTGCTTGTCTACCGCTCCGATACATGGGCCAACGCAGCGATGGATGTAGAAGTCGAGACACGGACGCGGATCGTTCCCGGTGATGGTCTTGGTGCACGACCTATACGGAAAAAGTTTCTTGAGTAGGGCCAGGGTCTTCCGCACACTGTACGCACTGGCGAAGGGCCCGAAGTAGCGTGAGCCGTCACGTGCCACTCGACGAGTGATGTAGACCTGAGGGAAGTCCTCGGAGACGTCTATCTTGATGAATGGATAGCTCTTGTCGTCTTTGAGTCGAGCGTTGTAGGCCGGCTTGTGGCGCTTGATGAGGTTGCATTCGAGGATTACGGCTTCCTGGTCCGACTCGGTCACGATGAAATCGAAGTCGGCCACCTTGCTGACCATGTTCCGGATCTTGGGCGGTAGACCCGCCTGGCTGGCGAAGTACCACCGGAGCCTGTGCCGCAGAGTCGAGGCTTTTCCTACGTAGAGCACCTCTGCCGCGGCGTCACGCATCAGGTAGACCCCAGGCTTCATCGGAGTCGCTCTCAACCGCTCGGAAAAGTCGGGACGCTTCAGTGTTTCCGCACACATGTTGCTACTAAGTGTATCGCTCTGGAATTGGGCATGCCACACTGCGAAGGACTAACGCCGATCACATGGCGCTCAATCATGGTCCACCGAACACACCGATAGAGCCGCGCTTGGAGTCTACCGAAAGGACAGACAACGTCCACCCGGCTCTACACGAGAAGTCGGCGAAAGCTTGTCCCAAAGTCCCTTCTCCCCTTGCGGGAGAAGGTTAGGATGAGGGGGATTGACGGAAAGACAACGCCAGCAGCCACCAGATGACCGTTTCCGACGATTTGTCGGGATCACGCTCACCTGAATCCTCTCCCATCAAGGGGGCTTTGCACTTAAAGTATCCCGGTAGCGCCATGGTCCTTCGACAAGCTCAGGACGAACGGTGGATTTGAAGCTACGTTCGTGGTGAGCTCCGACAGGAGTCGCGGGTCCTAATCGGACCTGTCGAACCACGGCCCTGCAAGTCGACTTTTGGTGCAAGGCCCATCAAGGGAAAGGAAGGAGCTACCCCCCGCTTTCCGCCTCCCCGCCGTCGCCACGGTCACCCATCTTGATGAACGGGCTCAGCAGGTTGGTGAACTCCATAGGGAATATGAACTTTGTGGATGCGCTCGAACCGAGCTCCTTGAGGGTGTCGAAGTACTGGAGGCTGAGTGTCTTGTGGTCGATGTTCTGCGCAATGGCGTAGATCTTGTCGAGGGCCGTGGCAAAGCCATCGGCCCGAAGGACGGCGGCCTGCTGATCACCCTCTGCCGTGAGTATCTCTGCCTGTCGCGCGCCTTCTGCCTTGAGAATGGCCGCCTGCTTCTCACCATCCGCGACAGTGACCGCCGCCGTGCGAGTGCCCTCGGCCTCGGTGACCACGGCACGCCGGACGCGCTCCGCCGACATCTGCCGGTTCATCGCGTCCTGGATGTCGCGGGGCGGCTCGATCTCGCGGATCTCAACGTTGGTCACCTTGATGCCCCACCGCTCGGTCTCGGAATCCAGCTTCTCTCGTACGGCGGTGTTTATCCTCTCGCGCTGCGAGAGGACCTCGTCCAGGGTCATCTCGCCCACGACGGCGCGCAAAGTTGTGGTGGCCAGCCCATCTACGGCCTGGCGGTAGTTCACCACCTCCATCACAGCTCTCTCGGCGAACTCGACCATGATTCGCAGGTACACGAGGAAATCGATATCGATGGCTGCGTTGTCCTTGGTGATGTTACTCTGTCTGGGGATGTCCCGCACCTGGGTCTGGGTATGCACTTGCTTGCCGCTGTGCATGAAGGGGATTAAGACCACAACTCCGGGGCCCCTCATACCCTGGAATTTGCCCCACTTGAAAACAGCAATGCGCTCGAAGTCCTTTACAAAGTTTAGGATTCCCATTCTTGCCTCCCTTGATATGTGACCATTAGACCAACCAATCCCCAAAGCGGATAAGCCTACAGCGAACGCAACCCGCCTCCAGACATTGACTCCTCAAATTCCCGGTACCTATCGCTGACCCGAGTCCCCCCTTGCTGTGCGCAGCACTGCAATCATATGCGCGCCCCCCGCCAACTTCATCCATGAGCCACCCCTGTACTGGGGGGTTCCCGCCACGTTAGGTACTTACGCGTAACCCCAGACGCCGGGAAGATACCATGCCATCACTAGCGTTGTCAAGCATCCGATTACGCTGGCTCCTCTCCCAGGTTGCCTTCATCGCTCTGATCGGATAGAGGTGACCTGAACACCCTGAGAGTCAACCCCTCGGCCTCGAGCACCATCACCTCCTCACCTTCGCCTATCGTCTGTCCGGCATCGGAAACGGCGCTCCAGTCCTCGCCACCAACGTGGACCATGCCTTGAGGCGCCAGTCCGCTGGTGACGATAGCAATCTGACCAACAAGCGATTCCTGGGTGGTCGCCCCCTTTGCGCCGGCTCTTCGAGCGGCGACAAGGTCCCGGACCAGAAATAATAACACCGCCAACATAGCGGTAGCGACCCCCAGTATCAGCCAGATGTTAACCTTGAAGCTTGGCGTCTCGATCGGTGGAGGCGTGAACCCGCCGAAAAGCAGGAAAGCCCCCAACACAAAGCTGATTACACCCGCGATCCCAAAGACACCTATCCCCGGCGCCTGGATCTCGATGAACAGGAGCACCATCGCCAAGGCTAGAAGGCCCACTCCCGCCAGGTTGACCGGCAAGTTCCCCAGGGCCACGAACGCGAGTGCCAGTGCTATGACCCCCGCAATCCCCGGCACCAGCGTTCCAGGCACCAGGAACTCGACGAATATGCCGAGTGCTCCCAGCGTTAGCAGCACGAATGCGACGTTCGGGTCGGCGAGAAAGCCCAGGAATCGCTCGACCGGCGTCTGTGATATCTGACGTATCTCGAGACCCTCGGTCCGCAGGGTGAAGCCCTCCCCCCGGGCCGTTCCGTCAGTCACGGTCGGCTTGAGCAGCACTTCCATGCCGTCGAGCTGGCCCATAAGGTCGTCGATGTCCTTGGCGACCAGGTCGACAACATCCTTGGCTAACGCCTCCGAGGCCGAGTAGGCCTTGGCGTTCAGTACGGTCTGCTCCAGCGCCTCCACGTTGCGGCCGCGCGCCCTCGCGATCTCTCGCATCAACGCCGCCGCGTCCTGCGCGGGCTTTCGCCCGATAGTTGCAGGTAGGTTTTCTCCGGAGCCTGGTACAGGCGAGGCCGCGCCGATTGTCGTGGCAGGGGCCATCGCCGCGACGTGCGCGGCCGCCGTCACGAACGTGCCGGCGGAGGCAGCGTGTGCCCCAGACGGAGACACATAGACGACGATAGGTATGCCGGAGGCCAGTATATCCTCGACCATATCCTCGGTAGAGGAGTAAAGGCCTCCGGGGGTATCTAGCTCAACGATGAGGAGCTGGGCCCCATCCTCGGTAGCGGTATCGATGGCCCTCGAAACGAAGCGCGCGGAAACAGACTGGATGGTATCGTCGAATTCCAGCAGGGCCGCGTGCGGCCCCGCGGCGAACGCCACGGAGAGGCCCTGCGAAGCGATGGCGCCACCGAAGCCCAGAAGGATCAGGGCCGAGGCCAGCACGTGTTTCATGGTGACTACCCGCTGACAGTTTACCACGTTTCCCAGCAGCGGTCAGCGGCGTCTAGGCTGACCCTACCCGCACGTCGACCACCGAAGGGACGATGCCGTCACTGCAAATGGTAGGGGCGCACGGCGTGCGGGCGTGCGCCCTCCGCTGGCTTGAGGAGCACAAATGTGCTATAATGGACTCATCTGGGTCAGACCCGACCAGACCCGTCCGGGGCCCGTCGAGGACCTGTCCCATTAGGACTGCATGTGTCCCACTTTCCCGTAGCTAGATGGGACAGAATGAGACAGAATGGGACACTTTTTTTTAACTCCTGGTAAGCCCGCGCCGCAGAGGTACGATGACACGCGAAGCGATCAAGAAACTCGCGAGCGGAGAGTCCTTTCGACCGGCTTCGGGGAAGAAATCGTCTGCAACTTGTCTCCCTGAGTCCCGATTCGGCCCCGATGCCGCCTCAGGCGGACGAAGGGTCTGGAGAGGGTGGTCCTTGTCTGGTCGACACCACCCCAGGTGCTTCACCCGCCTCAGGCAAGTTCAGCATGACATTTTGTGCACGGCCCTTTCGACCGCCTAGGCACCATCAGCGACGTGCAGGTTTACGGAGATGTACACTCTACAAACCGGGAGCCCGGGTCGACGCGGAAGGACCGGAGGGCAGCTAGGAGTGATGGCTAGGCGGGGGCTCGGCCGCTGATGATGCAATCGAGGCAGCAGACGATCTCTGTGCCAACGTGCTCAATGGGGGTCTTGGTGTGATTGCCACATAGGTCACACACCACATCGAAAAGCTCAATGACTTCTGTATTGTCCTTGGTCTCAACCACTTGATGAATATCACCCATGGAAAATCACGGTTCGACCGCAGCCTGACAAACACTTGACGATTTCTTATACAGAGTATAGTCAATCACACAAGCGTCAGCTTTTTCAAGGGGGACGGGAGCATCTGTTGGCCCTTTCACACGCGCATAACGTACAGTCACAACTGCTACACAGGTGAATTGGTGGAGCGGGAGACCGGATTCGAACCGGCGACAGCCTGCTTGGAAGGCAGGAACTCTACCGCTGAGTTACTCCCGCTTAAAGCTAAATATACGTAGAGACGGCCGGATCGTCAACCGGTTGCAGTGCCAGACTTTTCCAGACCGAGGCTTTCATGTTATCTTTCCTCTCAGCACGCCCAGGCATCCGAACTCATCGTAGGGGCACGGCATGCCGTGCCCCTACCGGGACAACGGGTACCTACTTGGGATAGGCGCTCACTGGAGACTGCCCTTGACCGAACTGCTCTCCAATAACGACAGCTACCTCAGGGAGTTCGACGCCACGGTCGTCGAGCCGACAACCGAAGGCGTGGTCCTCGACCGCACTGCTTTCTACCCTGGCGGTGGTGGCCAGCCGGCCGACACTGGCACTCTGAAGGTCGGCGACAAGGAGCACAAGGTCACGAAGATATCCCGGTCAGGCGGAAAGCTCATCCATGAGCTGGATAGCTCTCCCCCGGCGGCGGGCGAGACCGTGCACGGCGTGATCGACTGGCAGCGACGCTACGAGCTCATGCGTACGCACACCGCGCTGCATATCCTCTGCGGTGTGGTCTGGCGCGACTACGGCGCCAAGGTCACAGGCGGCGACATGAAACCGTTGGCGGCCAGGATGGACTTCGAGCTTGAGCACATGTCGGCAGACTTCGCGAAGGATGTCGAGGCGCTCGTAAACAGGGAGGTAGAGGCTGCCCGCCCGGTGGGAGTGAGAGAGCTCCCTCGGGAGGAAGCCTTCAAGATTCCCGACCTCATCCGCACCAAGATCAACCTGCTGCCCGACCACATCAAGGAAGTCAGGACTGTGGAAATATCAGACCTGGACCTGCAGGCCGACGGCGGGACACACGTCGCCAACACAAGTGAGATAGGCCGGGTCAGAGTCGTCGGACACGAGAGCAAGGGCCGCATCAACAAGCGCCTCCGCATCGAGGTAGACGAAGTCGACTGACAGTTCGGGTACTCATTTCACAGAGTGGCACCTCCAACATGTCTCCCTGAGTCCCGATTCGGCCCCGATGCCGCATCGGGGGGACGAAGGGTCTGGGGAGGTGTGGTCGCATCTCTAGCCCTCACTACCCGAGGTTCTGTAGCCAAAAGAATCAGGAGAGTTGAGCCATGCCCAAGCCTCGCATTATATTTTATCACGACGGGCGCCACCCGCTGATCTACATGTACGAGCCTCCGATGAAGAAGGAGGAGTATGAGTCGGCTATCGACGAGCTGGCCGGCACGCCGGTGGAGGCGGTGATCTTCTGTCTTGGAGAGGGCCGTGTGTTTTTGCACGACACGAAGGTGGCCGAGTTCTGGGGCCACAATGTCGACAAATGGCGGACGATCTCTCGGCGGCGCACCCACCTGAACGCTAAGCACTTGATCGAGGAAGGGAACGACCCCCTGAGGCTCGTGTGCGAGCGCGCTCACGCCAAAGGTATGCTGCTTTATCCTTCCCTGATCGTGCAGCGGCCCGGCGAAGTGGCGGGTGAGACGACCATGTGGGAACGGTCGTCAGCCTTTCGCTTCAACAACCCGCAACTGGAGATCGGCGCTCGGGGAGACGTCGATCCCAACTTCCTATTCCCCGACAACCTGGACTTCAAGCACAAGGAGACCCGGGACGAGCGCTTCGCCGTGATCGAGGAGGTGGTGAACAACTATCCCGTTGACGGGTTCGAGCTGCAGCTACAGCACAGACCCCAGTACTTTCGCCCCGACGAGGTCGAGGAAGGGCGGGCGATAATGACTGACTGGATCAGCCAGGTCCACGACGCCGTCAAGAAGAGCGGCCCGGACCGGGAGCTGGCCGTCCGCATACCGCATAGCATCGAGGGCTGCCTGTCGGTGGGGCTCGACATCCGCGAGTGGGTCAGACAGGGAGTCGTGGACGTGATCATCGCACAAGACGTCCAGGCCGGCCGGCACGTCAACTCGATGGCCGATTTCCGTCCCATGGTGGCCCTGGCGAAAGGATCGGAGAGCAGAGTCATCGCGTCGATCCCCAGCCAGCTGGACACGGACCGCCTGGGTGACGCGCCGATCTCAGTGGTTCGCGCTGCGGCCTGCAACTACTGGGAGCAGGGCATCGATGGGGTAGACTTGTGGTACTGGTACCTCAGCTGGCCATACCAGCCGCCCTTCTACGAGAAGCTGAGGGAGCTCCCGCACCCCGATGTAATGGCTCCCAAGGACAAGTTCTACCATCTGTTGACCGATGTCGGCCTCGCGAAGCCGGGAGAGCCTGGGGAGCAGTGGGGAAGTCGGCCGCTTCCAGTCCGTCTACACAGAGGCCAGCCGGTCGGGCTGGAGCTCACCATTAGCGACGACCTGCCGCGCTGGGACAAGGACGGCCGAGTCCACGAGGTACTTCTGCGAGTCCGGGTAACAGACACCACCGAGATGTCTCAGCTCGGCTTCAGGCTCAACGGCGCAGACCTGCCTCAGTCCTTGATGCGGAGGATCAACGAGGTCTTCAGGATGACGGCCGCGCGGTTCAAGATCCAGAACAGCAACTGGTTCATATTCAGGCTCGACAGGGTCCACTGGCCGGCCAAGGGTCCCAACAGCCTGGAGGTAACGCTGGTCGATGACGACCCGGACATAGTCCTGGAGCCGTCCGTCCACGACGTCGAGCTGGAGATCAAATACCTGATGGGCCAGAGCTTCCACCGCAGCTTCGTGGACCCGGACCTTGGCACCTACGAGCACGTCGAGGCATAGGACGGGAGTTGCGCAAGAGATACCCCGTTAGCCCCGTCGGCGTTCGACAAAGGCCCTTCGATACGTCCCGATGTCGCATCGGGACTACTCAGGGCGAACGGTGAATCTGAACCTACGTTCGTGGTGAGCCTCTCGGACGGTTAAGTTGCTTCCTCAATAGATTGCGTCCAGCGAATGCTGAGTCAGCCGAGAGTAAGTATGTGTTCCGAGCCCCGATTCCGAATCGGGGGCGAGGAATCTGGTGTGGGGGGCTTAAATCCCGCTTCGTCTGGGCTGCTGCTTGAAGACAACAGGCATGTCACCTTGAGATGAAAATAGACGTGAGTCCCGCCGGGTCTTCTACCAGAGCTCTGCCAGGTAACATAAAACCCATGTTGGCCAGGCTGACGCGCCACCCCTTTGACTCCCCCAACCACATCTTCGAGCTAAAGTGGGACGGCATCAGGACTCTGGTATTCATCGAAGACGGCGACCTGCGTCTCCAGGCCAGAAATATGCGCAACATTACCGCGAGCTTTCCCGAGACGGACGGCATTCGTCAATCGATCAAGTCGGACCGGACGGTGCTCGACGGCGAGCTGGTCTGTTTCGATAAAGAGGGGCGGCCGAGCTTCGCGCCGCTGCAGAAACGGCTGCGGGGGCTAGGCGACGGAAGTCCTAACCGAGGACCGAGAGCACGCTTCGTGGCATTCGATCTCCTCTACATGGACGGCAAGTCGGTAATGGACGAGCCACTTGCCAATCGAAAGAACATGCTGCACGAGATCCTGGAGCCTACCGAAGTGGTCCAGGCGTGCCAATTCATAGAAAGGGACGGCAAAGCCTTCTTTGAAGTGACACGACAGCACGAGCTTGAAGGGATTGTGGCCAAGGACAAGGCCAGCCGATACCTGCCCGGCAAACGAAGCCCGGACTGGCACAAGATTAAGCGACTAAGGGAGTGCGACGTAGTTATCGGAGGATACGACTTCGGATGGGAGCGAGGGCTCTTGAGCTCGCTGATCGTAGGTCTCTACGACGACCGAGGTCGGTTCACCTACGCAGGGCAGGTCGGCGTCGGCTCTTCCAAACATCTTGTCAGACAGCTTCACTCCAGCCTACAAGCTCTCCACACCGTGGAGTGTCCGTTCGAGAATCCCCCGAGAATCGAAAGATTCGTCTACTGGTGCAAGCCCGAGATCGTATGCAGGGTGCAGTACGGCGAGTTCACGAATCAAGGCAAGCTTCGCTACGCCACATATGTAGGACAGACTGAAGACAAGTCGCCTGTCGACTGCAGAGTCGATGACGCTATCGGTTGGCCTAGCAGGCGAGACTAGGGGTCCACCTGGCGGACATTGCGCTGCTCACTACCGATGGAACACACAGATCCGTTCGTCCTGAGTAGTCCCGATGCGGCATAGGGACGTGTCGAAGGACGCCCTCCGTAGCGACAAAGGCCCTCACGGAGACCTTGAGATCGTAGCTTGCCCTAGCAACGTGGGTTATAATGAGGGTTTTCGGCGACGTTGTCGTCGCCGTTTCGATGCTCAGGAGGTGAGTCATGCCACCGAGGTCGATCTGGAAAGGCGCCATCAGCTTTGGAATGGTGGCGATCCCAGTGAAGCTCTACCCGGCGACCCAGAGTAAGAACATCGCGTTCATCACGCTACACAGCACCTGCCAGACCCGGCTACGTCAGAAGCGCTACTGCTCGACTCATGACGCGGAGGTCGAGCTGGCGGAGGTGGTCAAGGGGTACGAGTACGCCAAAGACCAGTACGTGGTCATGGAGGAGGCGGACTTCCAGAACCTGCCTGTCCCATCTACCCACACCGTCGATATCGCCCATTTCGTCGATCTAAAGGAGATCGATCCAATATACTTTGACCGCAGCTACGTGCTGGAACCCGAGAGCGTCGGGGAGAAGCCCTTTTACCTGCTTCGAAAGACTCTGGAAAACACCAGCCGCGTGGCGGTCGCCAAGGTCTCCCTGCGGCAAAAGGAGCATCTGTGCACTCTGAGGCCGTATGGCCAGGCCATCATCATGGCTACGATGTACTACCCGGACGAGTTGCGCAGCCTCGAGGAGCTGACTTTACCGGAGGAAGACTCTCTGGTAAGCGACGCGGAACTGCAGATGGCCGCGACCCTGGTCGACCAGCTGACCGGCTCTTTTGAGCCTGACCAGCACGAGGACGAGTATCGAGCGGCGGTGGAGAAAGCCATCGAAGCAAGACTCACGTCGGCCGAGCCGGTCACGGCCGCGCCTGCTCCTGCGAGGGGCAAGGTCGTGGACCTGATGGCGGCTCTGAGAGACAGCATCGAGCTCGTGAAAGAGGAGTCGGCCAAGAAGGAGCGCAAGACCTCGGCGGCCAAACCCAGGTCCGGCAGGAAGCCGGCTAAAGAGCCGGTCCCGTCACAGACGGCCTGATTCCGGCGCGGCCGCTTACCGTCTACTCTTTCTCCAGAAGCCGACTCAGATCGTGCTTGGCCTCGAGCACGTCGGCCCACAGGTCGCCGACCTGCTCGACTCTCTCCGGAACGGTCTCGATAGTGAAGTCCGTCGGGTAAATCTCGTTCAGCTCGTCCCATCGGACGGGCGTTGAGACCGGAGCGCCTGGAAGTGGCCTCAGAGAGTAGATCGAGGCCATGTTCTTGCCCCTGACGTTCTGATTGTGGTCGAGGAAGATCTTGCCGGCGCGCTTGCTCACAGTCCACTCCATCGTCACATCCATTGGCCGGCTTTGCATCAGAAATCGGCCAATCGTCTCACAGGTCTTGCGGGTGACGCCATACTCGTACTGGCGCTGTACAGGCACGTAGGCATGCAGGCCCGTCTTGCCCGACGTCTTAACGAACGACGATAGCGATAGCTCGTCCAGGATGTCCTTGAGGGCGAGCGCCACCTCCCGAGTCTTCGTGAAGGCGTGCCGGTTTAGCTCCGGTTCATCACCCTCTTTCTCCTTACCCGAGTAGATATACGGGTCCAGGTCGAACACGACGAAATCGGGATAGCTCAACGCACTCCCCTTGATCGCCTCGCTTGAGCCTGCGAAGTCGGTGGTCAGGTGAGTCCCATCGGGCTCTAACACGGTTCGAGAGAGCCACGGGTGTAGCTCGAGGTCGGCAAGCTGGGCCAGCCAGACCAGCGTGGGAAGGTTGTTGACCATGATGTACTCCACGTCCCCCTCGTTATGGGAGGAGAAGAGCCGCACGGTCTCCACGAACTCGGGTATGTCTTGCGTCCAGTTCTTCTGATAGAAGCTGTCGCCGAGAATACCGTTGGGGTATCGCGTCAGAGTAAGGGGCCTGTCCCTGAGGTGGGTGAGCAGCACGGGCGCCATGGCGGTGTAGTACCGGATCATGTCCCCTTTTGTCAGAGCCGAGCGTCCGTCCGTCGCAAGCCAGAACTCCTTGTTGAGGTTGGTAAGAGCGACACGGTCGCTGCCGAGCTCCAAGAGCAACTTTTCTTCGTCGCCCGAGAGCTGCACTAGCGCCTTGTCTACAATGTCCTGCTCCAGTCCATCGTCGGCCGCCGGCTCGTTCGGCTCGGATGGAACGCCGGCGTCCGGGCGCTCCCGAATGACAGTAAGGGGACTCACCTCGGGCCTCAGCCCAAGGAAGACGGGTGCCCGAAGTCGGTCCTCGTGCGTCCACTCCGAGAACTTGACCTGGACCACGAGGTCTGGGCTGACCCAAATCAGTTCTTTGTCCTCCACATCTTGTTCGTCGGAGAACGGGGACTCGTCGGAGCGCAGCCCTTCCAGGGTCTCGTGAAGCGACTCGAGGGTCGATTCGTCGAAGCCGCTGCCCGCCTTGCCCGCGTACGTCAGTTTGTCGGCATCGTAGTAGCCGAGCAACAGCGAACCGAAAAACGCGGAACGTGCCCCCGAGCCCTCCGTGTAGCCCCCGACCACGAACTCCTGGGCCTGGACGTGCTTTATCTTCAGCCACGAGCCACTCCTCGCGCCCGGCTCGTACAAGCTCTGGCGTCGCTTGGCCACCATTCCCTCGAGGCCCATCTTTACAGCACCCCTGAAGAACGACTCGCCATCCTCCTCGACGTGCTGGACTACCTCTATCGAGTCTCCCGGGAGCACCTTCTGCGACAACAGTGCTTTGCGCTCGGACAGCGGGAGGCGCTGCAGGTCTCTGCCGCCGGCGTAGGGCAGGTCGAAGACGTAATACACGATCCTTGAAGTGCCGTCAGGAGGAGATGTCTTGATACCCTTTAGCCAGCCGGTCCTCTGCTGTATCAACCCGAAGCTTGGCATGCCGTCCTCGTCCAGGGCGACTATCTCTCCATCTAACACGACCTCATCTTCCGGCTGGGTCGACAAGTCCGCGACCACTTCGGGGAAGTGCTCGGTCAGATCCTTCCCGTTTCGGCTGCGCAGGACGACCTCGCCCCCTCGAACGAACGCTACTGCGCGGAACCCGTCGAGCTTTGGCTCGAACAACCACTCCGGATGCGAGAAGGGCTTGTCTCCCAGCCGGGCCATCATCGGCTTCAGGGTGGACGGAAACTCGGCTTCCCGCCCGTTTGATTCCGCTGTGCCCGCTGGGTCCGGCAGCCGGCCTGCCTTGAGGTCGGCGATCGTCAGCCCGGAGACGACCGACCGGTCTTCCTTTAGGACGTCGCGGGAGGCGTCGGCATACCCGTCTTTGTGCTTTATCAGAAGCCAATCGGTGGGGCTACGTGTGGTCCGCACGAGCGTCCACGAGCCACGAAGCTTGTGCCCCCGAAGGGTGAAAGACAGCTTCCCAGCCTCCAATCCCTGGCGCATCCGCTCTTCGGCCTCTTCTCGATTCCCGAACGACAGCCGCCCGCCTTCATCAGGAGAATAGACACCGGCGTCCCATACGATCACGTGGCCGGCGCCGTAGCTGCCCTTCGGGATTACGCCCTCGAAGGTCCTGTAGTCGAATGGGTGGTCCTCGACCATAACCGCGAGCCGTTTTTCTTCAGAATCGAGCGAGGGACCCTTCGGAACAGGCCACGACTTGAGGACGCCGTCGACCTCCAGCCGAAAGTCGTAGTGCAGGCGGCGAGCGGCATGCTTCTGCACGACGAACGCAAGGTTACCGGTCGGCTGCCGACTGTCGGCTGGCGCCGGCTCCATGGTGCGATCGAAATCGCGTTTTTCGTCGTAGCCTTCCAGCGTCACGGGCACCGGTCCTCACTGGGTGAGAATTATAGCAACATCTGGACCCGCTTCCGAGCAGTCGCGGCCGCCTATGCTAGAATGCCGCCATGATCCTGGTCGGAACGTCCGGCTACAACTACCCTGAGTGGAAGGGGAGCTTCTACCCGTCAGACCTGCCGGCACGGAAGATGCTGGGCTACTATGCCGAACACTTCTCGACTGTGGAAATCAACTACACGTTCTACCGGATGCCGACTGAAAAGGTCCTCGGGGAATGGGCCAGCACGACCCCTGAAGGCTTCATGTTCACACTAAAGGCGCCGCGACGCATCACTCATCAGGCCAGGCTGCGGGACTGCGAAGACCTGCTGGACACCTTCTGTAGCCGGGCTCTCACGCTTGGCCCAAAGCTCGGCGTGCTCCTCTTCCAGCTACCGCCGTGGGCCAAGAAAGATGTCGAGCTGCTGACCACGTTCCTCGGATGGATGCCCGGGGATATTCGTGCAGCTTTCGAGTTCCGAAACTCGTCCTGGTATGCCTCAGAGGTCTACGCCGCTCTCAGAGACAAAAACCTTGCTCTGTGCATCACCGATACCGAAAAGGACACCGCCCCCATGGAGATGACAGCCGACTACACCTATTTCCGCCTGCGCGACGAAGGCTACAAGCCTTCGGACATCGCGCGGTGAGGGGACACGATCGCCGAACATGCGTCGGACCTGAAAGACGCCTTCGTCTACTTCAAACACGAAGAGGAAGGCAAGGGCGCCGAGTTCGCTCAGACACTGGTCCAAAACCTGGAGTCTCGATAGAGAGTTCCTGACCGGCCAAGTACTGCCGCCCATTCCGAGTGCTACGATGAATCTGAGAGACGTGGCATTTTGTGCGGCCTGTACCGCCTCTGTTCCTTCGCATTCAGCTCAGAACTCAATCCATCGGTTCACTTCGTACACTACTGACTTCCCAAGTTGGCAGTTCGTCCGGCGAGGAGATGGTCATGCTAACTCTGTTCGGTTCGATTGCCGTCGGCGTAATGATGTTCTCCTACTGGCTCGAGGTTCGCTCGAAGTGGTTTGTGCTGGCCTTCGCCGCCGGATCGGGGGCCACTAAGGTGGACCCCATTATTAAGACAGCACGAGGGCTAAATTAAGAGAGTCTCCCACCCCTGCGCTAGGTTTCACCAAGCCCGATGGCAGCCCTGCTTCTTCAGCTGCTGCTCCCCTTTCTTCCTGGCCATGTTGGTACACCTCTGCTGGGGTCCGGTAGCCCAAAGCCTGGTGAGGCCTCTGCCGGTTGTAGAACTCCAGGTAGGCATTGATCCCAGTTCGGGCCTCGGCGACGGTCTGGTAAGCTTTCAGATACACCTCCTCGTACTTGATGCTCCGCCACAGCCGCTCCACGAAGATGTTGTCCAGGTACCTACCCTTACCATCCATGCTGACCTGGACCCTCTGCTCCTGCAACGTCTGGGTAAAGGCCTCACTGGTGAACTGACTCCCCTGGTCGGTGTTGAATATCTCCGGTCGTCCCTTACCCAGGGCTTCCTCCAACGCCGCCACGCAGAAGCTGGTGTCCATGGTGTTGGAGAGCTTCCAGGCCAGCACGTGCCGGCTGTGCCAGTCCATGATGGCCACCAGGTACAGGAAGCCCTTCGGCATGGGGATGTAGGTGATGTCCGCGGCCCAGACCTGGTCGACCCGATTAACCTCCACTCCCTTCAGCAGATAGGGAAAGATCCGGTGTCCCGGCGCTGGTTTGCTGGTGTTGGGACGCCGGTAGATGGCTTCCAGACCCATCAACCGCATCAGCCTTCGAACCCTTTTTCGGCTCACCAGATAGCCCTGTTGCAGCAGCCAGGCCTTCATCTTCCTGGAGCCGTAGAAGGGGGTCTTCAAATACTGACGGTCCATCAGGGCCATCAACTCCAGGTCTTCTGCCCTGGTCGGTACCGACCGGTAGTACACCGAGGCCCGGCTGACGTCCAGCAGGATACATTGACGCACCAAAGACAGCTGCTGGTGGTCTCGGTCTATCATGGCTCGCCGTATGCTGCGACTCATAGACCGGACCTTTCCGACAAAAAATCGCGTTCCACCTTCAGCTGGCCGATGTGCCGGTAGAGGTGGTTAATCTGAGCTTCCTTGGCTTTCTCCTGGGATTTCTGATTGGTGGCAAATAGCTCCGGGGCTCCTTCCGCCAGGGCCCTTTTCCAGGCGTGAATCTGACTGGGATGGACCTCAAATCGGCTGGCCAGCTGGGCGATGGTCTCTTCCCCCGCAAGGGCGGCCAAGGCCACCTTGGCCTTGAACGCCGGACTGTGCTTATTCCTCGTCTGCTTCATGTCCTGCTCCTCCACGTCGGTTAGTTGCCGGTTATTTTAGGAGCTGGACTCTCTCTTAGCCAGTTGTCTAGTTTTTGGGTACCACCTCACACTTCTCTGTACAGCGGGCTCGTGGAGGCCTACCCCATCACCGTCATCGAGGCGGCGTGGGCGGTGATCGCCCTACAGAGATTCTTCAGAAGGCAACGTCAGGAGGCGCAGGCGTAAGGTTTCTCCGGATGAGGCTACAGCCAAAGCTTCTCAACTCTTCGCCGGCTTCTTCTTGGTTGGCTTCGGCTTGAGGGATGCCACGTACGAGTAGCTAATCTCAAAGTACGTCTTCAACTCTTCCGTCTTCTTTAGGAGAGTGTCGGGGACTTCAACGTACTCCTTCATGACCGTTCCATGCTGCTCGCAGAGTTTGGTTGCGTACTTCTCCAGAAACGATTCCCGTTCTTCAGCCGGGAGCCGGAGGGCTAGTTTACCCTCTTCGGTCAGGAAGCTGAACATGTGACCATTTAAAGAGGTATAGGGCGTCGTCGCACCCTTCCGGTCAACGCTCGGATTCGTTGCTACGAGCTTTTCGTACAAGTCGAGATTGGCCGCTTTTGCCTCGTTCGCCGCTGTGGTCATGCCACTCCTCCTTGGCCTAAGCCCGAATCCACCGAAGGACGGCCTTGGGGACAGCCCTTGGAGAAGCCAGCGGGTGCTCCTGTGAATCTGGGATAATGGTTTTGGAACAGAAACCCGCCCGGAAACAAGGAGCACCCAATAGATGCTGCCACAGAACAAACCCGACCGTATCCGCATCCTCTTTGACGACCATCGCCTGGTGGCCAATGCCGACCTGCTCCTGCCGGCCACCCTCGCCCGGCACCTGGGCCTGCGAGAACTCGTCGACCATCACCTTGACCTCGGCGGAGCGCCGGGACGGGCGAACACTGGGGACAAGATGCTGACGCTGGTCGCTTCCGCGCTGGCAGGCGGCGACTGCATCGACGACGCCGATGCGCTGCGCGCTGGTGGGACGGTCGGTGTTCTAGGCTGCGTGGTCAAGGCGCCATCCACCCTGGGCACCTTCCTGCGCAGCTTCCGGTGGGGGCATGTCCGTCAACTTGACCGCGTGAGCCGCCAGTTGTTGGCCCGGGCCTGGGCCGCTGGGGCCGGACCCGGCGACTCGCCCCTGACCATCGACCTGGACTCGACCATCTGCGAGACCTATGGACTGGCCAAGGAGGGAGCGCGCCACCACGGCTATACCGGCGCCCGCGGCTATCACCCGCTGCTGGCCATTGCCGCCGGCACCGGCGAGGTGCTGATGTCCCGGCTGCGCGAGGGCCGGGCCAACACCGCCCGTGGCGCCGCCCACTTCTTGCGTGAGACGGTGGGGCGGGCGCGCTACGGCGGGACCAGGGGACAACTCACGGTGCGGGCGGACAGCGGCTTCTACGCCCACACTGTCGTTGCCGCCTGCCGGGAAATGGATGTCCGCTTCTCTATCACCATCCGCCAGCGCGCCAGCCTGCGGGACCTGATCGAGGCGATACCAGAGGAGGACTGGACGCCGATTCCCTACTGGATGGACGGCGCCGCCGATGTGGCCGAGACGACTTACACCCCGTTCCAGACCAAGCCGGACGCCGCGCCGGTGCGGCTCATTGTCCGGCGGGTGAAGCCGACGCCCGGTTCCCAGCTCGCCCTCTTCGCCAGATACAGCTATCACGCCTTCATCACCGACCGCGATGGGGAGACGCTGGAACTGGAGGCCGATCATCGCCACCACGCCGAGGTCGAGAACGCCATACGCGACCTCAAGTACGGCGTCGGGCTGAACCACATGCCGTCGGCGCGCTTCGCCGCCAACGGCGCCTGGCTGGCGGTCCAGACGATGGCGCATAACCTGGCCCGCTGGACAGCGCGGATTGGTCTGGGCGAACGGACCGTGATCACCAAGACCCTCAGGCGGCGGGTCTTCGCTCTGGTGGGACGGATCACCCGCTCGGCGCGCCGCCTCACTTTGCATCTCCCCCGGCGCTGGTCTTGGGAAACCCAGTTCAGTCGCGCCTTGGCCCGGCTGCAAGCCATTCCGTTCCCGGCCTGACGGCCAGCCTGCAACTGACTCAACGTCCCCGCAATCTCGCGCCACCCCGGTCGCGAGAGTCCCCTGCTGCGTATCCTCTCGCCTTCCCGCGCATCGCAACTCCCGCATAGGGCCTTAGGGGCCCTGTGCGGCGACTGAAGACCGTCCGCCGGCCTCCCATCTACCCCAACCCCAGGCCATCTCCCCTGTAGCTCCCTCACCCACCCCCTTCCGCTGTCCTCACGCCGTCCATCGGTGTCCTTCGGTGGATTCGGGATTAGACGGCTTGCACAAGAAATGTCGCGTGGTCCGAGCCGCCCTTCGACGAGCTCCCTTCGATACGTCCCGATGCGGCATCGGGACTACTCAGGGCGAACGGTGAATCTGAACCTACGTTCGTGGTGAGCTCCGACAGGTCCCCCGATGCCGCATCGGGGGATCTGTCGAACCAGGGCCCCGGTTGCGACTTTAGGTGCAAAGCCGCCTAAGACCGCAATTCGAGCGGCCACCTAGAATCCGCCGGGCTGGCACTGCCAGAGTCAGTCTTCGCGAGCTTGGTGTGCCGGCCGCCGATGAGCAGCTCGGTGACGTAAAGGTTACCTTCGCTATCGACCGCCTGACCATGAGGGCTGCTGAATTTGCCCGGCTCGAAAAGCTCGGCCGGGATGTCCGGCCAGTCCTCCCTGTCGGACACCCCAGGGTTCTCTCCGAGGTAGCACACAAATCTGTCCTCGCCGTCGACAATCGTTAGCCTCGATCCGCGGTGCTCGCCCATTATCATGAACTCGCCGTGAGTGGCAAAGCCGCCCGGCCTCGTCAGAAAGTCCGAGCCGAAGGCACGCTTGAAATGGCCGTCGGCGTCGTACACCTGTACCCGCTGGTTTAGCCGGTCGGCGATGTACAACTCCGGCTCCGATCTCCTGGTGTCGAACCAGAGGCCATGGGGCTGCTGGAACGCACCCGCCCGCCCCTCCTCCCCATTGACACTGCAGATGTACTCGCCGGACTTGCTGTATCGATGCAAGTAGCTTTCGCCGTAACCGTCCGCCACCCACACATCGCCGTTGCCCCCATGTCGTTCCTCGTTTACTGCCACCGAGGTTGGTGAGTAGGCGGCCGCTTGATAGATAGCTAGCTCCGGCCGCTCGAGACTCAAGACGGTCCGGCCGTCCAGGGTCGTCTTAACCACCTGGCCGGAGAGGTCGTCCGCAAGCCACAGATACTCAGCCTCACCCTCTTGGACGATGGCTATGCCGTGCGCGTTCGTTAGGCCGGTGGTCGATGAACGCAACAGGTTGCCGTCTTTGTCGAAGGCCAGCAGCTCGGGGTCGCCTGGGTGAAAGGTAATGAGCTCCCCACCCCCGGTGACCACCATATCGCTGTGCGCGAACCCCGTTCTAGCACTTTCGGTGTCGGGAATCTTCGCCCAGCCATCGATCCACTCATAAACGTGCTTCCCGTTGCCGATTCGCATTTTCGGACCCCTCCTGGACGCTTATTTCGGCGCGGCCTCTCGCCTCTCTAGATGATCGTTGACTCGCGAAGGCCACCTCTTAGCCACCCGAGCGAACGGGCGGGTAGAGTGGCCGACTCCTATTCCGAAGGAGCGTTCAGCCTCTCAATCTGGTTCAGGTGGGTAATATCATGGTGAATACCATGTTCGACCATTTCGCTGACGTTCATCGAATGGCCCTGTCTGTTCACATCTGCCGAGAACCTGCCCGCCCGGTTCCAGGCAACCTTCGAGACAGCTTCGAGCATGAGCGCGTTAGAGTCTCGCATCACACGGAAGGTCTCAAGGAGCGCTGATACAGGCCGCTTATGTGGTGCGAGATTCTTGGTAAACATTCGCTCGTCGAACAGAGCTATCTCTGGGTCTGGTTCCGCCAGGATTTTTCTAAACCCGAATCCACCGAAGGACACCGATGGACGGCGTGAGGAAAGCGGAAGGGGGGTGAGGGAGCTACAGGGGAAATAGCCTGGGTTCCATTTGGGGTAGGGAGGTCGGCGGACGGTCTTCATCGCCGCACAGGGGCCCCTATGGCCGTCTGCGGGAGCTGCGATGCGCGGGATGGCGAGAGAATACGCAGCAGAGAACTCTCTCGGACCGGGCTGGCACGAGTCTGCGGGGATCTTCGGTTGTCCGGTGGGTGGGTCGGTCGCTGACGGTGCCGTCAGGCCGGGAATGGCTCGCAGCCGGGCCAAGGCACAGCTGAACTTCTCAGCCCAAGGCCAGCGATCCGGAAGATGCAGGGTCAACCGGCGTGCCGAGCGGGTGAGCCGTCCGGCCAGGGAGAAGAACCGCCGCCGGAGGGTCTTGGTGGTGGCTATCCGCTCTCCCAGACCGATCCGCGCCGTCCAGCGGGCCAGGTTGTGGGCCATCGTCTGGACGGCCAGCCAGGCACCGTTGGCGGCGAAGCGGCCCGAGGGGAGATGGTTCAGCCCGACGCCGTACTTGAGGTCGCGTATGGCATTCTCGATCTCGGCGTGGCGGCGATGGTCAGCCTCCAGTTCGAGCAACTCCCCGTCCCGGTCGGTGATGAAGCCATGATAGCTGTATTTGGCGAAGAGGGCCAGTTGGGAACCGGGCGTCGGCTTCACCCGCCGGACGATGAGCCGTACCGGCGCGGCGTCCGCCTCGGCCTGAAAGGGGGTGCAGGTGGTCTCGGCCACATCGGCGGCACCGTCCATCCAGTAAGGAATCGGCGTCTAGGCATCTTCGGGTATCGCCTCGATGAGATTGTGCAGGCTTTTGTGCTGGCGGATGGTGATGGAGAAGCGGACATCCATCTTGCGGCAGACGGATACCACGCCATGAGTGTAGAACCCGCTGTCGGCCCGTAGCGTGAGTCGTCCGTCGGCCCCGGCGTAGCGCACCCGTCCCACCGTCTCCCGCAGGAAGTGGGCGGCGCCGCGGGCGGTGTTGGCCCGGCCCTCGCGCAGCCGGGACATCAGCACGTCTCCGGTGCCGGCGGCGATGGCCGGCAGCGGGTGGTAGCCCCGCTTGCCGGTATAGCCGTGGTGGCGGGCGCCCTCCTTGGCCAGTCCGTAGGTCTCGCAGATGGTGGAGTCCAGGTCAATGGTCAGGGGCCCGTCGCCGGGTCCCGCCCCGGCCTGCCAAGCCCGGGCCAGCAACTCGCGGCTCACCCGGTCGAGTTGACGGACGTGGCCCCACCGGAAGCTGCGCAGGAAGGTGCCCAGGGTGGATGGCGCCTTGACCGTGCCGCCCAGGGTGCAGACCGTCCCCCCGGTGCGCAACACATCGGCGTCGTCAATGCAGTCGCCCCCAGCCAGCGCAGACGCCACCAGCGTCATCATCTTGTCGCTCGTGTTCGCCCGCCCCGGGGCATCGCCCAGGTCGAGGCGCTGCCGGACGAGTTCGGGCAGGCCGAGGTGCCGCGCCAGGGTGGCCGGAAGGAGCAGCCCGGCATTGGCCACCAAGCGGCGGTCGTCGAAAGTGATTTGGGATCCGGTCGGGGTGGTTGCGTGGCAGCATCTACTGGATGCTCCTTTTCCGGGGCCGTTTTTTTGCTACAAAACCATTATCCCAGAAACACAGGAGCGCCTTCTTGCCGCCTCAGGACGCTAACCCGACGCCCTCCTTCGGTGGATTCGGGTTAAAGTCAGGATTACTGGAGATCTCGACGGAGTGGAGAGAAGAGCACATGACATTGTTTTTCTATAACCAACTCAAAGTTCAGAGCGAGATGACCCACGTCGCTGAAACCGTGGTCGCATCCTCGGGGAGGAACCTAGCGATCCAGGTTCCGAAGGCACCGGCCCAGGTTGCGTTACTCGGGTCCAGGCAGCTTGATATGGGTAATCCCGGTTGAGATTCTCCACTGTCGAATTCGCGTCCGTACGTGTGACCGACTACATGGTCTGGACTTTCCTGGAGATACGTGACGGCCAGGGGGCCCCTGCCGTCGTAGAGATCACATTCCTCGAAGATATTGCAGAGGTCGTCAGGCTGATCTCGGAGCTCGTGGCATCTCTGCAAGGTAAGGACATCGCCAGCGAATCCGACCTCGGCGAGCTGCTGGGGATCAATACTGATGAACTGCGCGCCAACCGCGCTCTGGCCACAGCCTTCGGCGCACTTGGGACAGCAGTGGTGGATATTCAGTCTCAGGTAGACGGCAGCACTATAACCGAGGCCCTGGGGGGAAAGCCGCAGGAGAACGTACAGCTTTACGCGAACATAAACCGCTCTCTAGTGGGCAAAGAGAGGACACCCCGTGCTTTCGCCGCCGCGGCGGAGAGCGCGGTAAAGGCCGGCTTCGCTATCGTGAAGTGCGCGCCGTTCGATGAAGTCCACCCGCCAGCCACCACCGACGAGATTCTGGACCTGGCTCGCCCCGGACTTGAGAGAGTGGCCGCGGTGAGGTTGGCCGTTGGCCCCGACGTGCCTGTACTTGTCGACTGCCATTCGCGCTTCGAGGCGCATACGGCGCCGAGTATCGCCGAGCAGTTGGGGGAGCTCGACGTCGGGTGGTTCGAGGAGCCACTCGACCCCATAAGCGATGCCGAGGGGCTTGCGCTGGCGGCTGAAAAGGTGACAATACCGGTGGCCGGCGGCGAGTTCGGCTATGGCGAGCAGTTTTTTGTTGACCTGGTCAGGAGAGGCGCAGTAAGCATCGTCATGCCAGACGTCAGGCACTGCGGCGGGGTAGCCGAGGCCCACCGGGCAGGGCGCTCGGCAATCAGGGCGGGTGGCCAAGTCTCGTTGCACAGCCCCACAGGGCCCATCTCTCAGCTGGCCAGCGCCCATGTAACAGCGGCCCTGCCGGGAGCGCTGGCGCTGGAACATGCGGTTGGGGAGGTGTCATGGCGTGCCGACCTGGTGGTGCCCGCCGAACGCATCGAGAACGGCCACATCTGGTTCCCTGGAACGGTGGGTCTTGGCGCGACCCTGAACTCGGCGCTGGTGGCGCGCTACGGAAGAAGATGGAACGGCTAGGTTGTAACGGAGACCGGATGACTTCTGCTCATCTGACCTGAACACGAAGAGGAGCACGATGGCCAAATACAAGATCGCATTTGTTTCTCGCCGCGAGCCGGACAGTAAGCTCATCGAAGAGCAGCTGGCCGGCATTGATTATGAGATGGACGTTCACGTTTGCGCCAGTGAGGGTGAGACCATCGAGGCCGTCAAGGGCGCCGACGTCATCATAACCGGGGGCGTGCCCATGCCCCGTTCGGTCATTCAGGAGATAGACACTGCCCAGGCCATAGTGATCGGCGGCCATGGATTCGACCCAGTCGACCACAATGCAGCCACAGACAAGGGGATTATGGTGGCGAACACCGCCGGGTTCTGCTCGGAAGAGGTATCGGACCACGTCATCATGCTGCTGCTGGCATCCGTCAAGAGCCTGGTCCAGTTGAACAACGCGGTAAAGAACGGCGTATGGCAGCATCGCCCACAGAATTTCGGCTACCCGTTGAGCCACGTGTATGAAAAGACCTTGGGCCAGATCGGTCTTGGAAACATAGGTCGGGCGACGGCCCGAAAAGCGAAGGCCTTCGGGTTGGAGGTCATTGGCTACGACCCCTACATCCAACCATGGATAGCAAAGGAGCACGGCGTGAAGCTGATGTCCAGCCTCGAGGACATGGCCACCCGGTCGGACTTCGTGTCGCTGATCGTGCCGTCAAACGAGGAGACGGAAAAGCTCGTCGGGGAAAGCTTCTTCAAGGCCATGAAGCGCACGGGGTACTTCATTAACACCTCCCGCGGGCCCACCGTCGATGAGCAGGCCCTTATTCGGGCCCTGCAAAGCGGCGAGATCGCCGGCGCAGCGCTCGACGTGTTCGAGCAGGAGCCTACGCCGGTCGACAATCCGCTGCTGAAAATGGAGAACGTCATCGTAACTCCTCACACGGCGGGGGTGTCAGACGTGGTGGGGGAACGAATGAAGGTGCAGATCGGCCAGGAGGCGGCCAGGATATTACGCGGGACGCTGCCCATGTCCCTGGTGAACCCTGCGGTGAGACACAAGATACCGGCGCGGCCTGCGGCGATCAACCTCTAGCGCTCAGTCACAGACGCTTTGATGGGTAATCGCAACTTTTGCGTCCAGCGGCCCGACGGGGGAGTGCAGAGGGGGCGGAGCCCCCTTTGCCAGGGGCACGGGGTAATCCCCGTATTTCTCCAAATGGCGGGTGGGTGGGTAATAAGAGCGCATCAATTCACCGTTGACAGAGTACTAGTGTCCTGTCCCGTTAGCACCGAGCCTCGGGACCCATCGATCAATCCAACAAGAATCGGCGTCGACCGTAGCGGCAGAACTGAGCAAACTGGAGGGAAGACACTGTGTTGCTGGCTGGCAAGGTAGCGCTGATTACGGGGGCTGCGTCGGGCATTGGCAGAGCCACAGCGCGGCTATTCTCTCGTGAGGGCGCCAACGTGGTAGTCGCGGACATCAACGAGGCCGGTGGCCAGGAGACGGTACGCGGCATACGCATGGCCTCGGGTGAGGCCGTGTTCGTCAACGCAGATGTCGGGAAGATGGACCATGTGGAGGCGATGGTGCGGGCGGCGATAGACCGATATGGGCGCATAGACATTATTCACAGCAACGCCGCCGCGTTCCCGATGGGGAGCGCCACGGAAATCAGCGAGGAGGAGTGGGACTCTACGCTGGCCGTCTGCCTGAAAGCGACCTGGATGATCGCCCACTGCGCCGTTCCGACCATGCTGGAGCAGGGAGGGGGCGTAATAGTGATCACCGGCTCCGTCCATGCCATACGGGGGTTCGCCTCCAACGCGCCATATCAGGCAGCGAAAGGTGGGCTCCTCGCCTTGACGCGTTCCCTGGCCGCTGACTACGCTCCTACGATTCGAGTCAACACCATTTTGCCAGGGGCGGTCGTTACCGGTCGTTGGGAAGGCTTCTCTCAAGAGGAGAGGGAAAGGATTGCGCAGATGTGCCTGCTCCGGCGCAACGGCCAACCCGACGAGATCGCCCAGGCCGCCCTCTTCCTCGCGTCAGACATGTCTTCGTACATAACCGGCACACAACTAATCGTGGACGGCGGTCTAAGTCCCGGTCCCGTTATTGAAAGGCGTTAGGCTCGGCACCAGGGCCTGTTCGACGTGGCGAGTTACCGCAACCGGGCTGTCCACTCGGGCGTTGTACGGCCAACTCGGCCAACCCCCACAACCGCACCCGATAGCTGTGTGTGCTCGAGCGCGGTGGCTAGGCCGCCGCGCTTCTCTGAAAGGTGAGTGGCAGCGATTTCAGGGCGCGAAAGGCCAGGTTCTTCTCATACTCCAGAGCTGCGTCGCTTTCAAGCCTCAACTGAGGAAGCCGGTGGAGGATCGAGTCAATAGCGATCTGCCCTTCGACACGAGCCAGCGGCGCGCCTACGCAGAAGTGGATGCCATACCCGAACGATCCGTGCCGGTTGTTCTGCCTTGTGATGTCGAGCCGGTCAGGATCGGGAAACTGTGCGGGGTCTCTGTTTGCCGCGCCCGCCATCAATAGGACGAACTGTCCTTTGCCGATAAGCTTGCCGCCGATTTCCAGCTCTTCTGTGGACACGCGGTTGGTTCGCTGGAGTGGAGAGTCGTACCGGAGTAGCTTCTCCACTGCTGTCTCGATCAACGATGGATCGTCCCTCAGTTTTTGCATCTGGTCGGGGTGTCTCAGAAGCGCCAGCATCCCGTTCCTGATCAGGTTGGTGGTCGTCTCGTGGCCGGCGACGAGAAAAATGACTATCAGGGCCAGCATCTCATCCTCGTTCAGCACGTCGCCCTCGTCCTCGATGGCGATGAGGGAGCTGATGAGGTCGTCCTTGGGGTCCAGACGGCGTTGCGCGACTATGTCGTTAACGTAGTCGCGCATCTCCACCAGGCTCCGCTGGGCAACTACGGCGCGGTCCGGTACGAAGCTGTTACCGGCGAACGCGATCATGTTATCGCTCCACGGCTTGAACCGGGAACGGTCCTCGGGCGGCACGCCGACTACTTCCGTGATCACAATGGCTGGCAAGGGGAAAGCGAAACCGCCGATCAGGTCAAAACGCTCGCTGTCCTGCACCGAGTCCAGGAGCTCGTCCACGATCGCCTGAATCCGCGGACGCATGCCCTCTGCGACCCTCGGCCTGAACGCTTTGTTTACCAGCCCTCGGAGGCGTGTGTGGGCCGGTGGGTCTGAGAATCCCAAGAACGCCGAGAACACGCGCACCAGGGGGAGCACCTCCTCCTGCACCGACTCCGGCAGCTGGCTGACAAACGTCGGCATTCGCGCCGAAGAAAGACGGGGATCGCGCGCCCCGGACACGACGTCCGAGTACCTGGTGATGAGCCAGCTGTCAAAGCCGGGGCTCCAGTGCACAGGGGCCTGATCTCGGAGTTGCTGGTACAGCGGATAAGGGTTGGCCATGATCTCGGGATCGAACTCGGCATATCTCTCGACCGCGAGCTCATAGTCTGGCGACATAAGAACTTTCCGAACTCCGGGTACGACTATAGACGGCCACTTGAAAATGTCAGCAAAAACGCCGGGACACCGATCGTGGTGCCCCTTTCTAGCTACAAACAGACGCGTGTTATGTCAAGTGGTGCCGAGGAGGAGACTCGAACTCCTACAGCCGTTAGGCCACAGCGCCCTCAACGCTGCGTGTCTACCAATTCCACCACCTCGGCTGGGTGCTACGTGCGGGCTTCGATGAGGGTGGGAGGCCGACATTGCCGAGTTCCCATGGTGCCGGCGCGCTCCGTAGCCCAATTATAGTCAGGGGCCGGTGGCCCTGTCCACCGTTGACCTCACCCGACTGAGGTCAATGCATATGGGAGCCACCGCTGACGTTCAGGGTCTGGCCGGTGATGTTCCGGGCTCGGTCGGAGGCCAGGAACGCCACCGCGTAGCCGATGTCTTCCGGAGTCTGCTCCCTGCCTAGCGGGATCCGCTCTTCGACCGCGCTGTCGAAGATCTCCCGTGGCGTATTTCCACCAAACCTCTCCTGGTCAAGGCTCCAGTGGACGGCGATTCTCTCCCACATAGGGGTCCATAGGAGTCCAGGGCAGATCGCGTTGACATTGATGTCGAACGGCGCAAGCTCCAACGCCGTGTGCTGGGTCAGATTGATTGCCCCGGCCTTCGACGCGCCGTATGGTGCGCTGGTCATGGTGCCGAGCCTGCCGGCGATCGAGGAGATATTCACGATCTTGCCGTACCGCCTCTCTTTCATGTGAGGCGCAACAGCGTTCGTGACCCTGGCCATTCCCTTTACGTTCACCTCGAACGTTGCGTCCCAGTCTTCGTCGGTCGGCTTCTCGCGTTGCTCCCAGCCCGAGGCCGCGATGACCCCGGCATTGTTGACCAGGATGTCGATGCGGCCAAAGCGTTCGATGACCTGACCCACCATACGCTCGACCGACCCCTTGTCCGTGACGTCGACTGGCTCCGCTATCGACTGCCGGCCGTTGTCCGCGACCTCCGAGGCCACTGACTTTGCGTCTTCCAGGTTGACGTCCGCCACAACGACGTCAGCCCCGTTCTCGGCCAGTGTCAGGCATATCGCACGCCCTATCCCTCTGCCGCCCCCGGTCACCAGGGCAACCTTGCCAGTAACGTCCATGCAGCGCTCCTACCGCAGCCCAGACCGTGAGATGTCGCGGTGCCGCATTATACCATCGACCGAGGCCCAATCCACGGCCGGATGGAGTACCATAGCACCTGTCCGACGCACTGATTCTTCGATAGGAGAAGCACAATGGAACTGGGGATAATCGGTCTGGGGCGCATGGGCGGCGCCATGGCCCAAAGGTTGCTGCGCGGAGGGCACAGGGTCATCGTTTTCGATCCCAACGCGGAGGCTGTGAAGGCCCAGGCGGCAGAAGGCGCCACCGGGGCGTCTTCCATCGAAGACCTTGTAGGACTCCTGGCCGCACCTCGAGCGGTCTGGGTTATGGTGCCTGCGGGCGAGCCCACGGAGAGCACCATCGGCACGGTCGGACAGGCCCTTAGTGCCAGCGACGTAGTAATCGACGGCAGCAACTCTAACTACAAGGACAGCATTCGGCGGGCGGCGGCCCTCAAGGACCAGGGGGTGCTGTTCCTGGACGCCGGTACCAGTGGAGGGGTGTGGGGGCTCCAGGAAGGCTATAGCCTGATGGTCGGCGGCGACCGCGAGGCGTTCGACAGACTACGGCCGGTGTTCGAGACCCTCGCCCCGGCGGCGGACCAGGGCTTGGGGTACGTCGGACCCGCCGGCGCGGGCCACTTCGTGAAGATGGTCCACAACGGCATAGAGTACGGGCTCATGCAGGCCTACGCTGAGGGGTTCGAGCTGTTGGAGGCGAAGAAAGATTTTCATTTCGACCTGCCGCAGATCGCCGAGATTTGGCGTTGGGGGAGCGTGGTGCGCTCGTGGCTGCTGGACCTGACCGCCGCGGCGTTGAAAGAAGACCCTGGACTGGAAAGCCTTCAGGCATATGTCGAAGACTCTGGGGAGGGCCGCTGGGCTCTCGAGGAGTCCATCGATCTCGGCGTTCCCGCGCCTGTCCTAGCCTTGTCGCTTCAGACGCGGTTCCGGTCTCGCCAGGAGCAACCCTTCGGGGCCCGGCTACTGGCTGCCATGCGGAACCAGTTCGGGGGCCACGCCGTGAAAAAACGAGGCTGACGACCGCTGGAGCTACGCCGTCTGCATAGCCGCAGACGGTTGAGCGTCCGATCGTGGTGCGAGGGGAGGGACCGCTGCCCTGACCGCCCCGACGACGATCCGCGTTGCGGCCTCCAACGACATCGTGTCCATATTCAGCGTGAGGTCGTATTGCTGTAGGTCCGCCATGTCGAAGCCGAGGAGGTCCTTGCAAGTTGAGACGGTATCGCGGTCGGCCTGCTTGAGGACCCGTTGTGCCTCCTCGGGCGCTAACTCTTGCTCGGCTGCAATCCGCTGCGATCGGACCGCCGGAGATGCCGAGACAAAGACCTTAAGCGTCGCGACCTGAGGAGGCACGAAAAGATGGCTTCCGTGGCCGTGGAGTACGACCTTCCCCTCCATCGATAGGGCCCTGACCACCGCTGCCAGGCCATGAGAGTACTGCTTCTTGGTGACGTGACCCTCGGGGGCTTCGTCGTCGAGCCCGGGGACCGACCGGAACAGATAGTAGCCTGAGTCGTAGGCCGCCGACCACTCCATGGGGACCGTGATAGAGTTCAAGAAACGGCCCCAGAACGACCGGTAGCTCGCCTCCAGGGACGCAAGCTCTCCCGGGCTACACCCCAGACGCTGGCACAAGCTATCGGATATTTCTTCATCGACGAACCGGGTCCCGGTCATCCGGGCCACATTCGCCCCGATCGATTCCGAGCCGCTGCCCGGCAGACTAGCGATGGTGACCACCGGCACTGAGGCTTCCCGACTCGACTCTCTCGACCAGCGCGCGTGGTAGGACATCGCGTTCATGATGGCTACGCGAAGCGCCGTGCCGTCCGCTCGTTTGCATAGCTCGCGAGTGGACTCTCGCTTGAATCCCAGCTTCTCGAACAGGCCGAGCGCCGGAACGCTCTCTTCCGGTACGTTCACCCAGACCTTGTCCAGGTCGAAAGCACCGAAAACCTTGTCCATTAGAGTGATCACCGCAGACGTTCCGTACCTGCGATGCCATAGGTCCCTGCGACCTATGAGGAGCGCCAGCTCTGCCCCGCCCTGGCCATCCAGTATGGCCTGGCACTCCCCGACGTGCTTTCCTCTGTCGTCATATATCGAGAATATGAGGCGGTGCGAGTCCGCGAATACACGTTCCCACTCCGCTTCGGTAGCCTCCAGCATGTGCCGCGGATCGTACCCACGATGTACGGGGTCCCCGCAGCCATAGTGACCGAACCACCTGGACGACAGCTCCTTGTTTTCCAGCCACCACGCGATGCGGTCCACGTCGTCCCGAGAGACGTTCTTAAGCGTAATTTCGGGTAGCATCTTGCCCTCCCTTCCGCACCTCGACTCCCTCTCCGTCCAGTGAAATCATATTTTCCCGGCAGCCTATAGAAGTCTCACGGAATTGTCAACTCCGCGACAAAGATCACAACCTTTTTCGTTGCCTCGTGTTACTTGACGCACGATTTCGGATTCATGTGTGCCGCATCATGAATTTGGTTTCCGATGACGGCGTAGTCGACCAGGCCCCTCTGAGCGCGCGTTGACAGTACACCTAGTGTTCGCTACAATCGCCCTGCATTTCGACCAGCCAGCTCTTCCTTTCTCAAACTTAACTATGCCGATAGTAGACGCCCACAGCCATCTCGGTGAGTGCCGTGTGTTCGACCTCGACAACTCCGAGCAAGACCTGCTCGGTGGGATGCAGAGGGGCAACATCGACGTCAGTCTCGTCCAGCCGTTCCCGGGCCCCAAGTCAGCAAAGGCCACCCACGATAGAATCGCCGCGCTGGCCAAGGAGCAATCGGGCCGAATATTCGGGATCGCCAGTGTCAATCCACACCAGGACAGCCAGGCATATTTCGACGAGCTCAGCCGCTGCGTGAAGGAGTTGGGCTTCGTAGGAGTCAAGCTCCATACTGTCGGCCACGCCATGAACCCTGCCGGGGCCGATGCCACGACCGTTTTCGACTCCGCTCGCCAGCTTGGGATTCCGGTCATGGTGCACACGGGCTCCGGGATTCCCTTCGCGGCCCCATCTGCCGTGACCCGGCAGCTCAGGGCGTTCCCCACGGTCCCGGTGGTCCTCGCTCACGCCGGCCAGGGGATCTTCAGCGGAGAGGCAACCGCCGTGGCACAGACGTTTCCACAGGTCAGCCTCGAGCCATCCTGGTGTACCTTCGCCGCCGTCCGCGGGATGGTAGGTGCCGTCGGCGCGGGTCGCGTAATGCTCGGGACCGACCTGCCTCCGAACGTACCCGTCATGATCGAGACCATTCGGACGCTCGGACTGAGCGACGACGACCACGCCATGGTGATGGGGGGAACGGCCAAGGAGTTCTTCAAGCTCGACATCTAGGAGACTGCGGCCTGGCCTGGCCTCAAAAGGGATGCGGGCTTTGACGGAAAGTCGACACCACTGGTTCATCAGATGACCTTTTCCGGCGATATACCAGATCACCCTCACCTGAATCCTCTCCCATCAAGGGAGAGGAAAGAGGCGATCGGTTCGCGAGAGCAGTCCCGAGACACGCTCGGATGATCTCACTTCACGCTTATCTGACCCCGAAGGAAGGGAACGAAGAGGCGCTCGAGTCGGCGATCCGCGACAAGTGGATCGCGGCCATGGCAGAGCAGCCGGGCTTCTCGAGTGCTGTCATGCTAACGCCTTTCCCCGACGAGGAGCTGACGAAACTCAACGCCCTCAAGCCCCGGAGCACATACGAGGTCGTCTCATTCTGGCGGTCGGAGAGCGACCGCAAGGCGTGGGTCGCTCGGCCGATCCACGACCAGGTCTTCTCGCAGGTCGAGGACGCGGCCGATAGCATCACCTTCACACTTCAGACGGTCGAGCACAGCTGGAACCTCCAGGACCCTATCTAGTCAGTCTGATCATCGCTAGACCCACTTCTGAGCTCGGCCCTCAGGGTGGCGTAGAATTTCCCCCTCGCCTGTCGTTCTATCCAGGGTTTGTGCCCGCAGTTCTCAAGCAGGACAAATCGAAAGCTCTTGAGGACGGCAGAGAGCGGGCCACGCACGCCTTCAGCGGGATGGGGGTCGTAGTCGCCGTGGATGGCGACGATAGGACATTGAATTTGGTTTCCGAGGTCCAGGAGCTTCCCCGTTTTCCTCATCTCCTGGCCCTCCTTCAACACAGCGTGGAACTCGTTGCTTTGCCCGCCATTCACGTCGGGCTCATCGGGTTCGGGGTCTATCGGGTCGTACTCGTCGGTTTTCGAAGCTAACGCGCCGAGGCGGGCGAACGCTGAGGCTTTGCCCTCTGTATAAGGACCGCCCAACTTCCGGATGATCGATTCGTACTCCCCTCGTTCGTTTTCGCTAAGCCGGCTTAGGCGGGTTACCCCGATGTCTCGTAAGTATTTGTGCTCGAACGGCCCACTTCCTACAAGCACGAGCTTCTGCACTAACGAAGGGTACCTGGCGGCGACGATGAAACTGAGCCAGGCCCCCCAAGAAAACCCGATCAGGACCGCCGGGAGGTCGGCGCTCGTTTCTAGGACAGCTTTCAACTCACTAACGTGCCGCTCAAGGGTGGTCTTTGTCTGAAGTGGCTCCAGTACGCCCCAGTCCGCCTGGAGCTCGCGAGCCACCGGAGCCATCTCCCCTCCTGCACCCGGGCCGCCGTGGATGACCGCGATGCCTAAAGGTGGGCGCCCGTACGTGCGCAGATTTCTCATGGTGCTCTCCTCCACTACCGCCGGTGTAGAATAGGTCACCAGTTGGAGTAACGGCAAGATGGCCGATCCTTTCGGCTTTGATCACAGCAAGGGCCAGTCGCGGTTGTACGACCGGATCGCCAAGCGCGCGTCCGGATACCGGACGACGTTTAACGTTCGGGTCGATGGCCTGACCGGCGAGGACGAGTTCATTGTGACGGTTTTCGAGAACATCGGCCTGAAGGACAAGGTCCTCGACCTCGGTTGTGGGGACGGGTCATTTACCGTCCGTCTCGGTCAACGATCGAGCCAGGTCGTCGGAGTGGACGTCTCTCAACAGATGCTGCGATACGCCGTGAGCAACCTGGCGGAGAGTGGAAATCACAACGTGTCCTTCGTTCTGGGCACCGGCCAGCAGTTGCCGCTTGGCAGCGAGTCCATCGACGCCGTGGTCAGCAGGCGGGGCCCGGCGACCTCGCGCCGCTGTCTCCCTGAAGTAGCCCGGGTGCTCCGGAAGGGTGGAATCCTTTTGGAGCTTCTCATAGGAGACAGGCACTGTATCGAAATTCGGGAGACGTTCGGTCGGGGCCAGAATTGACCGGTCAGATGGCGGCCGATGATCGATATGCCCATTAAGTTGCCGGGGCACGGACTTGAGATCCTGCACCTTAGCGATAAGGAGACTACACATTACTTCCCGACGACTGATGATTTGCAGAAGGCACTGGAAACCAGCCCGCTCGTGCCTGACTTCGACGCCCACAGGGACTCACATATTCTGCATGCGATCGCCGCGACGCACCGAACGGAGCATGGCATCGCTGCCACACACCACCGTGCGACCATCGTCGCGAAGAAGGAGTAGGAGTGGCCACGGAGAGGCACCCACACTCGCGGAGGCGGACGGTGTTCCTGGATGACGGCGGAGTAATGAACAACAATGAGCTCCGAGGGCCTCAGTGGCAGCGACTGATAGGTGATGCCTTCTCGGCTAGGTGGTGAGCAGCACCTATGGTCCGAGGCAAACAGAATCGTTTTCGAAAAGGTGTTCGACGAGTACGGGCCGTTGTGGCAGAAGGAGCCAGTGTCTGTTTTCTATAACGATTACCTCTTTGATTGGCTGGGCACTATGTGCCAACACTTGGGGATAGTGGTCCCCGTCCGTCAGGAGGTCTTGTCCATCGCTCGGGAGGCCTCCGCCTACATTACGCGGCGAGTGCACAGCGCCTTTCCAGGAGCGATTGACGCCATCCGTGCGCTCCATGTCAAGGGGTTCGCCCTGCACACCGCTTCGGCGGAGCAATCCGACGAACTAGCCGGCTATCTTGAGGCGATGAGTGTCCGCGAACTGTTCGGCAAACTGTATAGCCCAGACCTGCTAGATTTGCCAGTCCATGGGCCGGAGTACTACGAGGCTCTATTCGAGGACAGCTCGACCGAGCCTGCGCAGGCCATAGTCGTGGACGACTCGGAAGACAGGGTCTCCTGGGCGACAGACGCCGGCGCTGTAGCGTTTTTGGTTTCTCACGAGGGGCGTGCTCGGAAGTCGGGCGTTCAGAAGATCTCGAGCCTCGCGGAGCTGCCATCTTTGATCGACCTCGGCTTGATGCACTGAAAAATGTGTCCCATTCTGTTCCATTGTGTCCCACTCAGCTTTGGATTTCGGTACACCGTGGGACACCGTGGCACAGAAATGGGACAGACCGCTGGGTCTGTCCCTCAGCTCTAGTATAGCACTTATGTTCGGGGGCGTCGAGGATCAGGAGGGAAGTCAAGGGCCTTTCAAAAGTCGTTGCTGAAGAGCCCTTCGATACGTCCCGATACCGCATCGGGACTACTCAGGGTGAACGGATATGGGGGTTCCGTTCACGGTGAGCTCCGACAGGAGTCGCCCCGATGCCGCATCGGGGGACCCGTCGAACCACCCAGCCAAATAAGCGAGATATTGAAAATGAAAAGGCCCTGGCGCGAAGTACAGTTACTTGCAGATGAGGAAGGGTGAACGCGTACGATCAACCACCCCCCTTCGGCAGGCTCGGACAGGCTTCACTCCGTTCAGTGAGACGTCGGTGGGGATTCCTCGCGGTTGCCGCCGCAGGCATGGAAGATGAAATGGGCGGTCTGGCGGATGGAGACGCCCCAGCGGGGCGTCTCTACGGTTCTGCCCGCCTCCGATGGATGTTGACGATGAGTACGACCTTGATCACAATGTCATCCTTCTGAAGAACCCAGGGGTGCAGGCGGAGCCTCGGACACCCCCTCCCCAGACCCTGAGTCCCGATGCCGAATCGGGACTCAGGGAGACATGGGTGGGGGGTTCCCTGCGGTTGCCGACCGCCGACATAGAAGATGAAATGGGTGGTCTAGCGGATGGAGACGCCCCAGCGGGGCGTCTCTACGGTCCAATGGGTCGTCGTTATTTACGCCCGGGGGGAGGGCGCACGCCGTGCGCCCCTACGCCCTAGTGGAGGCCCGTAGCGCCGGCTAAGGGTCAGTCGTCGGTGTGCGGGTGCCGTTCGATGTCCTCGTGGGCCCCTGGGGTAGTCGGGTTGCCGCCGAACAGGATGTAGGAGAGGTCGTCGTTGCCGACGTTTTCGGTGTAGTACTTCAACCCGGGTGGTGTGTAGACCCAGGCGCCCTTGCCGACCACCCGCTCTTCATCCCCGACGCGCATCTTGGCCGTTCCGCGGAGGACGTAGTAGAACATCGGGGACTCGTGTGCGTGGGTTTCGTAGACTCCGCCCGGCCCGAAGGTGTTGACGCCGAGGAACCGGTCGTAGGTGGATGAGCCAGGCAGCGCGCCTTCATGGACCGATGCTTGATCTGGCCGTATTTTTCGCCTTCGATGCCGATCATCGTGGCGGTCGTATACCCTTCCTCCCAGTCCAGCCACTCGTCTTCCGCGAATATGTACTTTGGCATAGTCTGTCCCCTCAGTTCGCGTCGTAAAACGCTTCCTTCATGAACGACAGCATTCGCATCCGTTTCGGCGTAGCGTCTTCAAATAGCTCGGATGTGTAATAAGGGCTATCGAAGTTGTACAGCGAGGTGAGGTACTCCTTCTGCTCCGGCGTACTCAGCTTCTGCATGTAGTTGATGAAGATGGCGCGACGGTCGAGGTCCTCGCCGATGACGGCGTGGTACGCGTTGACGTTAAAGATGACCGCGTCGCCGGGGTCTGATTCGATTGGGACTGCCGCCGACCAGACGGAGTCGTCGCCCAAGACCGGCCCTCCGTACCACCTCTCCATCCTTTCACGCAACGGCGCGTGTTGCGAGCCCGGTAGGAGAGTCAAGCAGCCCGTGTCGGCGCGGACCGGATCGATGTAGAGAACGACCTTCAAGTGGGTGAGGCCGTCCGGCGCCACAGCGTCGTGGTGCCATCCCAACCCATTCCACCGCCGATGGCCTTCTGAAAGCCAGAACATGTAGTCCTCGCCGAGCAGCTCCTCGACGGCTTCGGTGATCCCCTCGTGGTCCAGCAGGCGGTGATAGACGGCCGTGTTGTGCCGGTAGAAGGGCATGACCGCGTGCGTCTGCGGAGCTTCCTGCCATGGGACACCGCCGTTGGCCCTGATCATCGTCTCGTCGAAGGCGTCGACGTAGGTCTTCATCTCGTCCGGCGGGATGAGGTCCTTCAGTAGCAGGAATCCGAATGTGTCAAACTCGTGCTTCTGCTGCTCCGTTAACACCTCTTCCTCCAAGGTCTTCCGCCTGCCGAAGCGACTTCCTCAAGGTTATGAGCGTTGATGAGCGTTGTCAAGGAAGTGCGGCGTCCCAGACGGCAGATCGGGGGGGGCTCTCGGTAGCCTTTTCTGTTAGATCAGGATAGTTCAATCGTCATCACGGGATTAGTACATCAATACCTGGTCTGTAGCTTCCAAACCACATAACCTCACGGTCAAATAGACTAGGAGGTGAGTGACTATCCTTGGGACTAAGAGTCGCAATATCAAAATCCTCGGTGCTGTATGGCTTGGCGTGGGAGGCCTAGCCTTTGCCTGGGTATTAAGTGACCTCGTCCCGCGTGCCCAAGGGAAAAGTACTTTGGGGCTATTTGAAAGTGGAGATGCATGGTGGGTTGTCGTCCTGGTGTTTCTCGCGATAGGAGTCATTTGCGTGGTCAGCGGACTGGGACTCTTGCTTCGCAGCCCGGTAGCGCGCCCCTTTTTGATCATATCGCCGATAGTCTTTATCCCGTTAGTCGGTTTGGTGGTCCCCCTGTTGGTACTGGCGCCCAGCCTTTGGCTCACGGTGTCAACAGGTGGGAAGAAGGCGTTCGAGAGCTATATGGCAAGAGAGAATGGATGAGAGAGTAGCATTTGAGCGGGCCCTCTTGGAGCAACGGCGACAATACGCTGAATTCCGCTTGGCTTTGACGTCCGGATTGAACCATGTCCAGCTGTCTGTGAGATGATCCTGGAGAACGGGTAGGGATGTGGGCCAAGGGCAGGGGTACCGGTCGGAGGCCGTGAGCAGCCGACGCCGCGGAACTTCTTCTTTGGATAGATCGAGTATCGAAACTTGGAGGCCGCGATGCACAGACACTAGCTGAGTATCTGGGGAGACGCCGGTTAGAGTGCATGCTTTACCCTGCGCCCCAGATCCTTCGTCGCCGACTCCTCAGGATGACATGTCTATATTGGCTGAGCGAATGCGGGAGAGGGGAGACGCCGGTTAGGGTGCGTGCGTTACCCCGCGCCCCAGATCCTTCGTCGCCGACTCCTCAGGATGACATGTCTATATTGGCCGAGCGAATGCGGGAGAAACGAGCCCGATGCTCAGTATTGGGGCAACGCTCGGCGCTTGCGTCGTGTCCGCCAGAGGAAGGCTGCCGCTAATAGCCCGGTCGTGGCGATCAGTCCCCACTCGGAGACCGACGGCACTGGGACCCCCGCCGGGTTGACCGTAACCTGGGCTGTGACCACGGCGCTGGTGTCGTCGTCGTCCCGCACACGGAGCGCGACAGTGTACAGGCCATCGGGAGAGTAGGTATATGACGGTGACGTGAGATCGACACCGAAGTCTGTCGCCGGGCCGCTTGAGTCGAAGGTAACGCCGTCGTATTCGAAGTCCCATTCGTAGGTCAGCGTATCGTCACCTGGATCGGTAGCCGACCCACCGAGGGTGAGGGAGGTGCCGGCGACTACCACGTACGGCCCACCTGCGTCCGGCGTTGGCAGCACATTGGAGATCGTCACCGCGGCCGTCGCATTCGGGCTAGTCGTGTCGTCGTCCCTTGCCCTGAGGGCGACCGTGAAGTCGCCGTCGTTCGTGTAAAGGGCGGATTAATAATGGACCGGTGAGGCGGAGTCGAGCGTTGAGGAGTGGCGCTTGAAAACTGGACCACCCGCCGCCTTCTATAGAGTTGGAGGCAACTCGATGGAAGGCGTGAAGGATGTACAAGGTGGATCTGTACGTGCGAGTGCGCCGGGCCTGCATGGTGGAGGGGATGAGCACGCGGGAGGCTGCCCGAGTGTTCGGTCTGCACCGGGATACGGTGCGCAAGATGCTGGAGTACTCGGTGCCTCCCGGTTACCGTCGGGAGTCACCGCCCCGCCGCCCCAAGCTGGACCCGTACCGCGGGGTGATCGACCGGATACTGGAGGATGACCGCAGTCTTCCGAAGAAGCAGCGCCACACCGCGAAGCGGATCTACGAGCGTCTGAGAGCTGAGCACAGGTTCAGTGGCAAGTACACGATAGTTAAGCCCGAATCCACCGAAGGAGGGCGTCGGGTTAGCGTCCTGAGGCGGCAAGAAGGCGCTCCTGTGCTTCTGGGATAATGGTTTTGTAGCAAAAAAACGACCCCGGAAAAGGAGCACCCAGTAGATGCTGCCACGCAACCACCCCGACCGGATCCAAATCACCTTCGACGACCGCCGCTTGGTGGCCAATGCCGGGCTGCTCCTTCCGGCCACCCTGGCGCGGCACCTCGGCCTGCCCGAACTCGTCCGGCAGCGCCTCGACCTGGGCGATGCCCCGGGGCGGGCGAACACGAGCGACAAGATGATGACGCTGGTGGCGTCTGCGCTGGCTGGGGGCGACTGCATTGACGACGCCGATGTGTTGCGCACCGGGGGGACGGCCTGCACCCTGGGCGGCACGGTCAAGGCGCCATCCACCCTGGGCACCTTCCTGCGCAGCTTCCGGTGGGGCCACGTCCGTCAACTCGACCGGGTGAGCCGCGAGTTGCTGGCCCGGGCTTGGCAGGCCGGGGCGGGACCCGGCGACGGGCCCCTGACCATTGACCTGGACTCCACCATCTGCGAGACCTACGGACTGGCCAAGGAGGGCGCCCGCCACCACGGCTATACCGGCAAGCGGGGCTACCACCCGCTGCTGGCCATCGCCGCCGGCACCGGAGACGTGCTGATGTCCCGGCTGCGCGAGGGCCGGGCCAACACCGCCCGCGGCGCCGCCCACTTCCTGCGGGAGACGGTGGGACGGGTGCGCTACGCCGGGGCCAACGGACGACTCACGCTACGGGCCGACAGCGGGTTCTACACTCATGGCGTGGTATCCGTCTGCCGCAAGATGGATGTCCGCTTCTCCATCACCATCCGCCAGCACAAAAGCCTGCACAATCTCATCGAGGCGATACCCGAAGATGCCTGGACGCCGATTCCTTACTGGATGGACGGTGCCGCCGATGTGGCCGAGACCACCTGCACCCCCTTCCAGGCCGAGGCGGACGCCGCGCCGGTACGGCTCATCGTCCGGCGGGTGAAGCCGACGCCCGGTTCCCAACTGGCCCTCTTCGCCAAATACAGCTATCATGGCTTCATCACCGACCGAGACGGGGAGTTGCTCGAACTGGAGGCTGACCATCGCCGCCACGCCGAGATCGAGAATACCATACGCGACCTCAAGTACGGCGTCGGGCTGAACCATCTCCCCTCGGGCCGCTTCGCCGCCAACGGCGCCTGGCTGGCCGTCCAGACGATGGCCCACAACCTGGCCCGCTGGACGGCGCGGATCGGTCTGGGAGAGCGGATAGCCACCACCAAAACCCTCCGGCGGCGGTTCTTCTCCCTGGCCGGACGGCTCACCCGCTCGGCACGCCGGTTGACCCTGCATCTTCCGGATCGCTGGCCTTGGGCTGAGAAGTTCAGCCGCGCCTTGGCCCGGCTGCGAGCCATTCCACTCCCGGCCTGACGGCACCGTCGGCGACCGACCCACCCACCGGACAACCGAAGATCCCCGCAGACTCGTGCCAGCCCGGTCCGAGAGAGTTCCCTGCTGCGTATTCTCTCGCCATCCCGCGCATCGCAGCTCCCGCAGACGGCCATAGGGGCCCCTGTGCGGCGATGAAGACCGTCCGCCGACCTCCCTACCCCAAATGGAACCCAGGCTATTTCCCCTGTAGCTCCCTCACCCCCCTTCCGCTTTCCTCACGCCGTCCATCGGTGTCCTTCGGTGGATTCGGGTTAAGGACTACGTGAGGGAGCGGCGGCGGCGGACGCGTGAGATGTACGTTCCGCTGTCTCACCCTCCCGGTCACGCCCAGTGCGACTTCGGCCAGGCCAAGGCGGTGATCGGCGGAGTGGAGCATACCATCCACTACTTCGTGCTGGACCTTCCCCACAGCGACGCAAGCTTCGTCAAAGTCTACCCCGCAATCTCTAAAGGGTTCATGAACATAACGATACCCCCAAGCCCCTAACTACTCATTGCGTTAATCTTTATGCGCGCAGTGGCTTCGTTCATGCTCTATCTCACACAAGGATACGCCGACTTCTGAAAAGCGTGCTCCAGAAGCACGTCCTCCAATCTACACCCATTGGGTTTCCTACGCCGTGGGCTGCGGCTGGTAGCGCTCGACCCGTATCAGGTCTTCACCCTTGCGCGCTTGCGCTAGGTCGTAGGAAGTCTGCCGGCGCAGCCAGAAATCGGCGCTGGACCATCCAGCCTTCTCAAGGCGAATGGCCATGTCCGGCGAGATCGCGGCGTGGCCATTCAATACCCGCGAAAGGGTGTGGCGGGCAACACCCAGAACCTCCGCCGCCTCGGTTACACTCAGGCCAAGGGGCTCCAGGCAGTTCTCCCTGATGCTGCGGCCAGGGTGAGGTGGATTCTTCATAGCCATGGTCCCTTCCCTCTCACTAGTGATAGTCGACTAGATCGACGTCGTATGCATCGCCATCTTCAAATCGGAAGGTGATCCGCCAGTTGCCCGAAATCGAAATGCTCCACAATCCTCTCCGGTCACCCCTGAGGGAATGCAGTCTGTACCCCGGCAAATCAACATCGCTCGGCTTGCTGGCGGCATCAAGGTCTGCCAGGACAAGAGTGATCCGATCCAACTGGTCGGCACCTATCCTGCTGGGGTCGCCTCGCTCATAGAGCCGCCTCAGTCCACGATGGCGAAACGACCTGATCATAGAAAGACTATACTGTGTTCCGGTACACCTATCAATATCTTCACTGCCGCTCCTAACTAAGAGGTGGTCTCGTTTGTCTGAACAGCGCTGCCCGGTTTGATAAGTGGAATCGCGCTGCCGCCGCGGACTCGGCAGGCGCTCTGTCAAAGAACTGGTCCGGCGTCATTCCCCCAAGGCTCGAATGGGGCCGTCCGGCATTGTAAAACTCGAAGTACCGCCCGAGTCCAGTTCTGGCTTCCGGGACCGATTCGTAGGCTCTCAGGTACACCTCCTCGTACTTGACGCTCTTCCACAGCCGTTCGACGAACACATTATCCTTCCAGCTTCCCTTCCCGTCCATGCTGATCTGGATCCCATTGGCTTTCAGCAGGCCGGTGAAGGCATCACTTGTGAACTGGCTTCCCTGATCTGTGTTGAATATCTCCAGCGCGCCGTGGCGTCCCAGGGATTCTTCGAGCGCCTCCACGCAGAAGTCTGTGTCCATTGTGACCGATACCCGCCAGGCCAGCACCTTGCGGCTATGCCAGTCCATCACTGCGGCTAGGTACACGAACCCCCTGGCCATCGGAATGTACGTGATATCCATTGCCCACACCTGGTTGGGCCTGCTCACCTCAAGCCCGCGCAGCAGGTACGGATACACCGTATGGCCGGGCCGTCGCCGGCTGGTGTTGGGCTTGCGGTACAGCGCCTCGATGCCCATCCGCCGCATCAGTGTGGCGATGTGTCTACGCCCGGAGGAGAGTCCCTCCTGGCGGAGCAGGCCTCGCATCATCCTACTGCCTGCAAACGGATACTCAAGGTGCAGCTCATCGATACGGCGCATCAGTCCGAGACCGGCTTCGCCCACCGGCCGTGGCCGGTAGTAGATGCTCCCGCGGCTGATGCCCACTGCCTTTGCCTGGCGGGCGAGAGGCAGCTTGTGATCGCGGTCGATCATCGCCTTGCGCCCGGCAATCCCGCCTTCGTGAGCGCGGACTCTAAAAAATCGTTCTCCAACGCAAGCTCACCGATCTTAGCGTGAAGGACCTTCATATCTACCGGCTTTTCAGCCTGCCCTGTCCCGGCCCCAAATAACCGCGCCGCCCGATCCAGCAACTGGGTCTTCCATTGTGTGATCTGGTTCGGGTGCACATCGAACTGGCTTGCCAGCTCCGAAAGTGTCCGGTCGCCGCGCACTGCGGCAAGAGCCACCTTCGCCTTGAACTCTGCCGAGTGGTTACGGCGGGGTCGTCTGCTCATCTCTCGCTCCTGTCTCCGAGAGCACTATCATGCCCTCAATCAGGCAGCGATTCCACTTATCCCCCTGTTTAGATTTCCGGAGCCACTTCTCTCTTCGATACCGCTTCGCGTATCCTCCTTCAGGGCTCCCACGTGCCGCTCAGGATTCGTTGCGCTTCCGCTGCCGGGCAGCAACAGTAGTTCGGTGGGCTGAGGGCATTGATCAGGTACACCGGTGCATAGCGGGAAGATTCCGGCGACCAGAGCCCCGGCGGCGGGTGCTGCACCATCACTACAGCGAGGACGCTGGACAGCTACGTCAATCCGAGTGAGCGCCGCTGCGCACGAGGACTTCCACGTCACGGTGTCCGTCGAAGAACATGGCAGCGACCTTGCCTACCGAAGCAGCTCCATGACACGGCCTTTGAAGTGCGATGCAGGTTCCACTTGCCCCTCGGGAATTGTAATCCGACAGTGGAGGGTTTGGTCCAGCAGCGACCCGGTAAGACTCTATAGGGACGCACATTTGTGAGCGCCCTTACAAGCCCCACGTGATGAGGCTCGAACCCGTAGGTGGTCGGCAGACCTGCTCTGCGTTTCACCAAAGATGGGAGGTCCGTACCCACCGCAGCCCGTTGGCACCTATTCGCTCCCAGTTGCATCCAAATCGACCGCCCATGAGAACCGTACCCTTTTGTGTTGATTGAAAGACAGAGAACTCTATCTCGATGCACAGTATGCGGATGGAATCGCCATTGAATCAACGGCTCAGAAGGTCGCCGCCTGATGTCGTTTACACACCTATTGACGTAACCTCCTGGTGTTCATCGATGCGGACAAGAGGAACTACACTCGATATTACGAGAGGGCGCTCGAGCTACTCTCCCCGCGAGGGATTATTGCTGTGGACAATGTCCTGTGGAGCGGGCCTGCCCTGAAACCCGAGGCCGAGGACGACCATGCTATCGCGGCGCTCAACCGTCGTGTCAGCGACGACGCTCGAGTCCGACACGTTCTCTTGCCGGTGCGAGATGGGGTGATGCTGATCAGCAGGGCGTAGCAGCGCGCTGCCGGGAGAGTCTCGTACCCTCCTCGTCTACCTCAATAGTGTCAGGATCGATAACCACGCCGTATTCGCGACGCGCGTCATCCACGCCTAGCATTTCGTTCCAAACGTCGGTGCGCACGAGGGCGGGGTCTCGCTCGAGGGGGTCGCCCCAGCCACCTCCTCCCGCCATGACGTGGAGTATTACATCATCTCGTTTCATAGGAGCTACACTCAAGGTTGGAAGGATTTTTTCACCCTCTCCGGGGTTCAAGACGTTCCAAGACGAGCTGCCGGGCTTGCCACCCTGGAGACCGTAAGGAGGGAATTTCCGTTTGTCCGATCGGAGCTGCAGTGTGGCCTCATCGGCTAGGCATCGGACACGCCTCATTTGGGCCAGGGCTCCCCTGAACTTGCCGGCGCCTCCGGTGGCGGGCACCATTCCGTACTCCTCGATCCGGACCGGCAACTCCACTTCGGCGATCTCCACCGGCGTGTTGGAGATATTGGCCGCAGGGTGGGCGACACCCTCCGGCCCGTCGCCCGCCGGGCGCCCTCCCCGAGCGCCACAGAACAGGTCCACATAGGCGAAAGGTCTTAGCTCAGAGTCGTAGCCACCGATGCTGATTATTGTGTTCCCTCCGTCTCCGTCGGCGGGCACGAGGTCAGGGATAGCCTGGGCCAAGGCACCCAAGACCACCTCCATGATCCGGTAGCCGGTGATGCCACGGGCGCCGCAGGGCGCTGGGTGATGAGGATTGACCACGCTTGCCTCCGGGGCCTTCACATCTATAAGGCGCGTGTATCCCGCGGAGTTCGGGATGTTCGGGTCCAGGATCAGCCTGATTGCCCCATAGACAGCGGCCTTGGTGAAAGGCAGCGGCGAGTTGATGCCCGCTTTCACCTGGGGCGAGCAGCCCTCCAAGTCTGCCATCACGCGGTCTCCCTCAATGGTCAGCGCCACACGAATATCGACCGGCCCCTCGTCGATGTTGTCCGCGTCTATGTGGCCGGTGAAGTCGTAGGTGCCGTCCGGCAGGTCCCTGATCCCCTGGCGGGCCAACTCCTCTGTGTAGTCGAGCAGGGCGTCTGTGTAGCGGCGCAGGGCGCTGGCACCATACCGGTCAGCCAGGGCAAGGTAGCCTCGCTCGCCAATGTTCGCCGCCGCGATCTCCGCTCTTATGTCTCCCAAAACCTTGTCGGGTACTCGTACGTTCGTCTCAAGCATGGCGAAGATCGCCTCATTCGGCACGCCCTCTTCGTACAGCTTCAGCGTTGGAATCCGTAGACCCTCCTGGTAGATTTCCGTCGTATTGGTGGTGTTGCTGCCCGGGACCGCTCCACCGATATCCGTCTGATGGGCAGTCACGCAGGAGAAGCCTTGAAGCTCGGCATCGAAAAAGACCGGCTTGATAATGTAGACGTCCGGCAGATGGATCCCCCCGGAGCCGTACGGATCGTTCATGATGAAGACGTCGCCAGGCGCTATTCTACCTTCGTACTTGGTCAGCACTGACTCCACTGCGTCGGGGAAGGAGCCGAGATGCAGCAGGATAGTCAGACCCTGAGAGACCACTCGACCGCGTTCATCACAAAAGCCGGTCGAATAGTCCATGGCGTCTTTGACCACGCCGGAGTAGGCGGTCCGCATGACGGTGAGCGCCATCTCGTCTACAAGTAGGTCCAGACCGTTTCGAATGACCTCGAACGTTATGGGGTCAATGTCTTTGTTTAGCATTTTTTCCTTCCTTTCCAGCTGGCATGCCGGCCGTCCCCAACATCCCAACGAAGAAAAGACTCAAGGCTCTTGTCCCACCCGTCCACCATGTGTCCGGTCCATACACCCCGCGAAAGGGGGCCGGGCCCCCTTTCGAAACCCCCATCAGGGCCATATTCTCGCAGGAATGGCTTTCTGCAAAGCCTCAATACGCGAGAGCTAGGCCTCGACAAAGCCACTTGGGCACGCACGTCTCGGCCGCCAGACGTCAACGATGCCGCAGCACCATCCCGTTGCGAACGTCCGTCAGTGCGCCATCCTCCATCGCCACCTTCCCGTTTACGACCACATGAGAGACGCCTTCCGCCAGCTGGTTCGGGTCCTCTAGGGTGCCGCGTTCTCGAAAACGGTCCGGATCGAAGACCACGACGTCTGCTCTGGCGTCCTCTTTGATAAGACCTCGATCGGTCAGACCTATGCGAGCGGCCGGAAGAGCGGTGAGTTTGCGTACCGCTTCCTCGACAGTAAAGTCGCCGGTCTCTGTAACGCACCGTCGAAAGAACCAGGCTGCCCAGGTGAACGCGCCTAGAAACACCGCCCTGGCCAACGGCCCGTCGACTCCCAGCGCGGTGGCGTCGGACCCGATCGTGCATAGAGGGTGGCGGAAGGTATCTCGGAGCCACTCCTCTTCGTACGAGTGAAAGGTGACCAGGGAGCGATGCGGGTCCTCATATTCGACCAGCAGCACGTCGAACATGACGTCAAACACGTCCCCGCCGGGCCCCGCGAGCTCGTCGAAGCTCTTGCCGGCCATCTCGGGGCGACCGTGGCTCGAGTAGAGGAAGACCCTATCCCACCCTATGATCTCATGATTGGAGACCAGGCTGTCGGTACCTCTGAACTCCGCCCTGGTGGTCGAGTCTCGCAGCCTCGCGGCCAGCTTTTCAGGACCGCCTTCGAAGGCCCAGGCCGGGAGCACATCGCTTAGTTTGGTGATCCCATAGAGCCTTGTATGGGCATCGAACTCGACGTCCATGCCTCGATCCTGTGCGTTTTGGACGACATCCATAACTCGCTCGACCGAGCCTGGAGGGCTGCCCCTGCGCGGGATGATATGAGAAACCTGCAGGCGGACTCCGGACGCCTGGGCGACACGCACCGCTTCTTCCACGGCCTCGACCGCCCTCAGTCCCTTGTCGCGCTCGTGCGTGGCATAGAGGCCGCCGGCCCGTGCGACTATCCGGCTAAGCTGCGCGGCCTCTACCTCCGAGCAGGCGCTCTCGACGTCAGATTCAAGCCCTGTGGAATAGCCGAAGGCGCCCGCCTCGAACGACTCTTCCAACAGACGCCCCATCGTGCTCACTTCTTGCGGCGTCGACGGCCTGTCCAGCTCGTCGACTACCGCCAGGCGCAGGTTGCCGTTGGGTACCAGGGTGGCTACGTTGACGGCGGGACGGGCCGCCTCCAGCTTGTCCAGGTATTCGGCCATGGTCTCCCAGTCGATCTCAACTTCAGGAGTGTAGCCGTAGATGTTGCCCGTGAACCGATCGGGCTCGGTGATGGGTGCACAGCCGTGCCCGCAGTTGCCTATCAGCTCGGTGGTAACACCCTGAGAGATCGAGCTCTGGGCCCTCGAGTCCACGAGAAGTGTGAAGTCGGAGTGGCTGTGGATGTCGATAAAGCCGGGAGCCACGATCGACTCGGCGGCATCGAGCTTGTGGGCGGATATCGCGTCGGCGAGGTTGCCGATAACTACGATCACACCATTTTCGATGCCGACGTCGGCTTTGAATCGCGGTGAGCCCGTGCCGTTTGCGATGGCTCCACCATGAATCACTAGGTCTAGCATGCGACGGTCGCCTTTTCGTTAAGACCCCTCATCCTAACCTTCTCCCGCAAGGGGAGAAGGGATTGTTAAGGGAATCTCGATGCCGGCCTTCTACGCCAGCTAGTCGATCTTGATGACGATGTTGTGCCATTTGTCGAGAATGGCCGTGCAGTCCGGCGGGATTACGACGGTGGCGTCGTACTCTTCGACGATAAGCGGGCCCGGACGCCCGTTACCTCCGATATCGGCCCTTGTGACTACAGGAGTCTGCAAAGGACCCTGTTCGGGCCCGAAATAGGCCTCCTGGCTCCTGTCCTGGCTAGGATTGAGGGAGGGGATGAGGCCCTCCGGTCTGCTGTCGCCGCTCGAAGACTGTGCGGCTACTCGTAGGTTGACAATCTCGACAGGTTCGTCAACGGCCTTGTGCCCGTAAGTCCGCTCGTGCTCGTTCTGGAAACCATCGGCTAGAGCGACGAGCGTGTGCGGGCTCACGCTGCCAGCCGGGAGATCGACAGTGAGCTCATGCGCCTGGCCAACATACCGCAGGTCGGCCGAACGATGCCAGGTGAATTCTGAAATGTCGTAGGCCTGCTCCTCTAGTGTCTTCTGTGCACTTCTTTCCATACTCTCGTAGGCCTCACTGATCGCCGCGGCATCGTCCGGGAAGTCGCGGCTGATGAAGGTCTGCACGAAGTGGTGCTCCGGGCGGGCCTCCAGAAGGCCGACAGCTGAGAATAGTCCTGGTGCCGGCGGCACGATGATTCGTTCGATGCCCAACTCTCGGGCTATTCCGGCCGCGTGGACCGGTCCGCTGCCGCCAAAGGCCATCAGAGTGAAGTCTCTGGGATCGCGGCCTCGGTAAGTCGAGACCGCCTTGATCGCACGTATCATGCTGACGTTGGCGACAGTGTGAACACCGTGAGCGGCCTCCAGCAGGCCAGCTCCTAGAGGCCTGGCAACCTTCTCCTCCAGTGCCACCTTCGCGAGGTCCGGCCGCAGTTCGACCGAGCCACCTGCGATTTGTCGCGGGTTGATGTAGCCGAGGACAAGGTTGGCGTCGGTAACTGTCGGCTCGACTCCCCCCTGCCCATAGCAAACCGGGCCTGGGACCGCGCCCGCGCTCTCGGGCCCTACCTTGAGGGCGCCCCCCGAGTCGGTCCAGACGATGCTTCCCCCACCGGCCCCTACCTCGGCCAGGTCTATTACCGGGACCTTGACGGCGTGTCCACCGCCCTTGACCAGCCGAGCGGACAGGGATATGCCTGCGCCGACCTCATGCTCGGTTGTCCAGCTGCGTTCGCCGTCCTCTATCAACGAAGCCTTGGCGGTCGTGCCACCCATATCGAAAGTGATCACGTTGTCAGTCCCAACCCGGTTGGCGAGCTCCTGTGCGCCGACCACCCCGGCCGCCGGTCCGGACTCCATCATTTGGACAGGCATGGCCGCCGCACTTTTGGCCGACATGATTCCCCCATTGGACTGCATGATGCGCACGGGAGCCTCGATTCCGGCTTTATGTAACTGTTCGACAAGCGAGTCCAGGTAGGTCTTCACGATAGGGCCCAGATAGGAGTTTATTACCGTGGTACTGGTGCGCTCGTACTCCCGAATCTCGGGAAGGACGTCCACCGAAAGGGAGCTGTAGACCCCAGGCATCTCTTTTTGCAGGATGTCGCCTACTCTGCGTTCGTGGTCCGGGTTACGGTAGGAATGGAGGAGGCAGACTGCTACAGCCTCGGCCTCGTCGCGCCGAATGCGGTCGACGGCGGCGTGCACTGTCGCCTCGTCCAGGGGTTGGACGACTTCGCCGCCCGCGCCTACGCGCTCGTCCACCTCTAGGCGAAGCCGGCGCTCGACCAAAGGGCGCGGAGGCTCGTAGAACAGACTGTACAGCTGAGGTACGCGTAGTCGCCGCAGCTCCAGGACGTCGCGAAATCCTTTAGTGGTGATTAGCGCGGTCTTCGCGCCTTTGTTCTCGAGGACCGCGTTGATGGCCACCGTCGTGCCGTGGATAACCTCGCTGAGGACCTCTCCGCCAAGTTGTCGCTCTCGGAGAAGCTGGCGGACGCCGTCGATAATTCCCTCTGCATAGTCGACTGGAGTAGACGGCAATTTCTTTGTCCAATACGCGCCGTCGGACGCAACGAGGACGATATCAGTGAACGTGCCGCCGATGTCCACGGCCAGGCGATACGGGCCTTTTTCTGAGGCGATCAAGTCAGAGGGTCTCAGCTCGGTGTTCGATCTGGTATGAGGCGCCGGTAAGCGTACGGGGAGCGCTATGGCGTGTCAACCGGAGGCTTTTCGCCCTTTCGCCCTGGCATCACCCGGACCGGCCTCTATCAACTTGTCGTTGGGAAACCCACCGGCGGTGAAACCTGTGACCGACCCACGTTCGTCACGGCGAAATCTTAGCTCTTCGCCCGCCGACCGCCCGGCCGCCGGGACGAAAACGTCAAGATCGCGGGTCGGCCTGAGCGCGATAGGAGATCCGCCCTGTGGCAGCAGCATCTGGAGACTGCCCTGCCGATATTCGATCCGGGTGAGCCACGACACAACGCCTGCGTATGTCCCGAGAAACTCGCGCCATTCATCGGGCGTCGCGTCGGGCGTGCGCGATTCCGCCGGCTCGGGCTTCGAGGCGTCGGTTTCAGCCAAGGTCTCGATAACTCGACGCACAATCTGAGGGGCCACCTCGTGGCCATCCAAGTTGGTCAGTGCGACCGCGCCTATCCGACGCTCAGGGCTGAAGGCTATGTTAGAGAGAAAGCCGTGCAATGCACCCCTGTGTGACAGATATACATCGCTACTATACCGGAATGCTGTCCAAGGAAGGCAATAGCCGGTATCCCAGCCAGGTTCGAGGAACTGTGGCCGGTGCATCTCTCGCAACGATGCCGGGGAGAGCACCTCGACGCTGCCGCGCTCAGTACCGTTCGCCGTGAACTGGAACGCGATCCACTTTGCCAGGTCGGCAACCGTGGAGTAGAGCTGCCCAGCAGGCGCGGTACCGTTGACCAAGAAATGTGGTGCGACATTAGGTCGGTCTTTATCAGGCTGACTTTGGTAGCCGATCGCCATACGGGGTCGGAGCTCGTCGGTGAGATGGAACGTGCTCGACTTCATGTCCAGGGGTCGAAGGATTTCAGCCTCTATGTACTTCTCATACGGCCGCCCCGAAACCCGCGATACGACCTCCCCGAGTAGAGAAAACCCGAGGTTCGAGTACTTGAACGCAGAGTCGGGCTCGATCACGAGCTCGATTTCCGGCAGACTTGAAACGATCTCTTCTGCAGTCGGGAAGTCCAGGCTCTCCCAATGGTCTCCCGGCGGCTCGCCGACGAGGCCTGAATGGTGGCAGAGCAGCCGCCTGAGCGTGACCTTTTCGACGCTCCCTTTGCGCGGTTGCACTGCTGAGAACTCAGGAATGTGCCTGGCGATCGGGTCGTCGACGCTCAGTGCGCCACGGTCGCGGAGCTGGAAGATCGCGGTGGCCGTGAATGTTTTGGTGATGCTGGCGACCCGAAAGACCGTGCTGTCGTCGGGCGGGCGCTCGGACTCCAGGTCTGCAAAGCCGAGCCCCGTGCTCCAGACGAGCTCTTGGCCTTTCACGGCTGCGACAGACGCTCCAACAACGCCCTCGCTGGCGCAGAGCTCCGATAGCTCACGTTCCAGCTTCTGAGAGACTGGACCGCTGATTTGTTGGCTCATGGTCGTTTTCCCTTTCTCGGGCCTCGCGACACAACGTACTTTGGAGTATACCCGGTGCGCTCCTAACATCGTAGGGGCAGGTTTGAAACCTGCCCCTACACCATCCAGAATGCCGTTCCGTAAGGGGGACCTGACGATGATCCGGGCTTCAAGCCTATAACAAGACGAGCCCGTTCGCCTGTCCCCAGAGTCCACGCCATCTTGTGCGGAAGTAGCCGCATCAGCCTTGACGCCCTCATACAGGCGGAATATCATCGGCCTCGGCCAGAGCTTCGAGAGATTGGCAGGTAGGACAGCAATGCCCAGGACCACGGACGTGGCAATCGTGGGAGGCGGGGCGATCGGGTGCTCGATCGCGTTCTACCTGTCCAAGAAGGGCATCGGGGCAACCGTGTTCGACCGGGACGGATTCGCGTCCGGCGCGTCCGGAGCGACGCTGGGTATAATCGCACCGCTGTGGCACCTAGACCCGGCCAAAGAAGCGTTGTCTGCCCTTGGAATGAGGAGCCTCAAAATGTTTCCGGGACTGGCGGACGAGCTACGGGATGAGGGTATCGACCCTGAGTTCCGCCAGACTGGGGTCCTCCAGCTGGCCCTCAACCCCGAAGAAGTGGACACGCTACGAAAGGACCTCGCCTGGCAGAACGAGCGGGGGCTGGACGTGAGCTGGCTAGATGCCCGCGACGTCGTTGAACGGGAGCCTGAGGTGAACCCTGGGGTCGAGGGCGGCGTGTATTCGCCTCACGAAGGCTATGTCAGAGGGCAGCGATACGTCGACGCGTTGGTCCACGCTGCCAGCAGCCGGGGCGCGACGCTCCTGGAAGGCGTCGAGGTGATCGGCCTCGAATTCGATGGAAAAAGGGTGGCCGGTGTCCGTACGGAGGCCGGGACCTACCACGCCGGACATACTGTCCTTGCCGCGGGACCGTGGACCGGAATCGAAGGCCGCTGGGTGCCAGGCATACTTCCGGTGCGCCCGGTCAAGGGACAGCGCATCCTCCTGAGGAAGACCGGTTTCATGCCCAAATGTCCCATCCAAAACCTCTCGGGCGGATATGTCGTTCCGCAGGTTGACGGCAACATTCTCGTGGGGGCGACCAGGGAAGACGGAGAGTTTGACCAGCGTACCACCGCCAACGGGATCACACAGATGTTCGCGATCGCGGCCGCCAGCTTCCCGACGCTGAAAAACGCCACGTTCGTCGGAGCCCGTGCCGGTGTGAGGCCTGGGTCGGCGGAAGACACGCCAATGATTGGCCCAGTTCCGGGCTGGGAAGGTCTGTCCGTCGCGTCCAGACACGGCCACGTCGGGATCATGCTGAGCCCCGGCACCGGCGAGCTAATGGCAGACTACATTAGCTCTGGCGATCCGACACCCCTGGAGCCCTTCAGCGTGGACACGACTGGCAGGTAGTGCTCGGTCATGCTTGGAAGGGGTTTTCACCCTCACCTTAGTCCTCTCCCGTCAAGGGAGAGGATGGGATCCAACCCCCGCTCCGGTCGCGAGAGCCCCGCGCCTAGCCTCTACCGTTGGGGATGACCGGCAGAGTGAGATGCGAGGGGCGGTCTGTATCGTGATAGACGGTCTGTTCGGCTACCCGAATCTCCGCATCCATTCCCGGCCGATGCCCGGTGTTCAGGTTGCGGTCAAAGCGGGGGAAGTTGCTGCTGGAGACCTCCAGCCTTATCCGATGGCCCTGATTGAAGACATTGCTGGTCTCCCAGAGGTCGATGTTGAATTCGTACACGGTCCCGGGCTCGATCAGAGAGAGCTCCCTGAGCGAGTCCCTGAACCTGGCGCGGACGATGCCTTCGCAGATGATGATAGCCATGCCACCGGGATGGACATCCACCAATGTCGCGGTGAAGTCCGTGTCCGGTGCGGTGGAGGCAGCGTGCACGGTAAACCTTATGGGACCAGTGACCTCCAGGTCGGCGGCCAGCGGCGCGGTGTTGTAGACCAGGACATCGTTCCTGCGCTCGACCGGCCTCCGATCAAGCGGTCCACTTTCGATCAAGGGTACCCTCAGTGCCTGACCTCCGAGGGTCGGCACCGGATCTTTCGGGTCGTAACGGTACCGATCGGGTGGCTCGTCGCTCGGAGGCTCACGAGAGAGCGAGCCGTCGCCGTCCAGCGTATTGGCGGTGCCTCCACTGTGGAGGTAGTACGTTGTGGAGACGGCCCGTGCCAGGGGCCACTCGTTCTCATACCGCCAGACCTTCTCGCCCATGACGAATATCCGTATGGGGAGCTCGTCGTCGACGCCGTTGTCGAGGCCCCTGAGGAGGCGGTCGTACCAGCGCAAGTGCTCGGCGCCCATGTCCAGCCGGGCCCCGTCGCCGAGGTCCAGGTCGCCGATCGTCTCTGTTGAATAGATGTTGCCGTGGTCCCAGGGGCCGACGATGATCTTCGTGAGACGCCTAGCCTCATTGGTCCGTGCCTTGGTGGTCCAGCCTGCGAAAAGCTTGAAGGTCTCGTGGACAAGGTTGTCGTACCAGCCCGTCAGGAAGAGGGCGGGGGCCTCGACCTCGCCGTAGCGGTCTCTCATGCTGTAGGTAGCCCAGTGCTCGTCGTACGTGTAATGGCGGACGGCGTCTCGGTGGAACGGTGCCTCGACGATATCGTCGAGAGCGGATATCAGCGGTAGCCGACTGTAGAGCTCCTCGGAATCCATGAGCTCCCGGCTGGCGCGCTGAAGGGTGCGGCCCGCCATGTTGATGAAGTTCATTGCAGCATGGAGCTGGAAGACTCCGTCCACGTACCAGTGGCCGTAGTTGTCCTGCTGTGACGCCGAGGGCACCAGCGCTTTCAGGTACTGGCTTCGTAGCGGGGCGGTCTGCGTCTGGGTGAAGCCGATATACGAGCTGCCGAAGGTGCCGATGTTACCGTCGCACCACGGCTGGGCGCCGACCCACTCCTGGGCATCGTAGCCGTCCTCAGCCTCGTGCACGTATGGCTCCCACGCGCCATCGGAGTCGAACCGTCCGCGGCAATCCTGCAGGACCACCGCATAGCCGGCCTCGACGAACCGCTGCACCCACCAAAAGCCGCGGTCGGCCTGATTGTCGTAGATGGTCCGCAGCAGGAGCGTGGGAAAGGGGTCGCCTTCACGAGGCAGGTAGATATCCGTCGAAAGACGAACGCCGTCCCTCATCGGTACTTTGACGTCGATCTGGATACGCATGGGCCGCGCGCCCCCTTGCCCGGCACTCGAAGAGACGCTACTTTGACCGCGCTGCATTCTTGTTCCGATGGTACATCAGGGCTGCGGCGATGCAGAAGGATAACGCGTCCTTCGGCACCACGTCGCCCTCGTCGAAGACGATGGCACGATTGTCTTCGAAATTGAGCTCGCTCGGGAAGAGCGATCGAAACGATTCGACCAGGTTGGTCTGGCAATTGAAGTACATCGCGTACTGGGACGGCTTCGAGCTCTTCCAGGCGATTCGAACAGTGCTACCGCTCCGGCTCTCCGAAGTAAGGTAGGCGGGTTCGCCCCATTTGAGGGTCTCCTCAAGCGGGCCTACGCCATCGGTGGAGGCGGCGGTCTCGAAGATGAGAGAGCGCAGGGCCAGGAGCCGGCGCCGCATGCTGTGTGGGTAGGAGTCGAAAGTCTTTTGGACGGCCTCGCGGTCGAATGGCTTCATCCTGTGTGAGCCCCAATTGTATCCACAATAGTCCTGCTATGAACGCACCACGCCAATGCAGAACTCGTTCCCCTCAGGGTCTTGCATCACGGTCCAAACATCGTCATCCGGCGTTTCGCGCGCCGGTGTGTTTCTGCTACGTTCTTGTACAACAGTTGCGCCGAGGGTAACGAGTCTTTTCACTTCGGCCCGCATCTGTTCTATGCTTGGCGAGTACGTATTGAAATGAGCACGGTTCTTGACGACTTTGCCTTCGGGTACTTTCCCGAATTCCAGGCGGAGTCCCGGGATGCCGGTCTTCACGCTGGAATACTCCTCGGTCGCCGTGACGACGTCGCCTCCAAGAGATATTCGATTGTCACGTTCCTCCACGTGCATGACTTCTGTCCCAAGCGCGGCTGCCCAGAACTCGGCCTGCTTCCCGGGGTCGGCACAATCGAAGGATACGCTCCAAATGCGGATGCTCATCCTAGCAGCCTCCCTTAATTCTGATCGCCGACATCTAACCGCCAGCCAACCCCGATTTCATGCGTTGCCAGGCCTGCCGGGCCTCCTCCACCGAGCCTTCGTCCTCGATGGTCGTTATGTCGCCGGGGTCCTGGTCGAGGACGACGGCCTTGAAGACACGACGCATGATCTTGCCGCTTCGAGTCTTGGGCAGGCTGTCGACGAAGTTCAGCTCTCCGATCACGGCGACGGGACCGAGCTCCGCGCGTACCGTGTCGAGTAGGGCCTTACGCAGCTCCTCAGAGGCCTGATACTCGTTCTTGAGCACGACGAACGCGGAGATGACCTCGCCTCGGAGCTCATCTGGCCGGCCGGTGACGCCAGCCTCCGCCACCGCCCGGTGTTTGAGGAAGGCCGTTTCCACCTCAATCGTGCCCAGACGGTGGGCCGCGATCTTGATCACCTCGTCCGCGCGGCCCGCGAACCAGACGTAGCCGTCCTCGTCCACATGGGCGGAGTCGCCCGTGAAGTAGACCTGAGGGATCTTCTCCCAGTAGTCGGTACCGTACCGTTCCGGCTCGCCCCATAGAGTCGGCGTAAGACTGGGCCAAGGCCTCTTGATCACCAGGATGCCCTTTTCGCCGGTCTCGACCGGCTCGCCCTCGGGGGTCATCACCGCCGCCTCGACACCGGGCATCGGTAACCCAGCCGATCCGGGCTTTATGGGCACCATCGCAACGCCATACGGGTTGCCAATGACCGGCCCGCCGGTTTCCGTCTGCCAGTAGTGGTCGATGACGGGGATACGGTCTTTCAGCACGTCTTTCTGCAACCACTCCCATGCCGGAGCATTGAGGACCTCGCCGGCGCAGACGATGCGTTCCAGCGACGAGATGTCGCCGTCCGGGGCCGCCTCGTCGCCGTAGCGCATCAACAGCCGGACCGCCGTGGGCGAGGTGAAGATGCCGGTCACGCCAAACTCCCTGACGATTCTCCAGATAGCGTCGGGGCTCGGGTGGTCGATCGCCCCCTCGTAGGCGATGGTGGTACAGCCGGAAAGCAGAGGCGCGTAGACGATGTAGCTGTGGCCTACCACCCAGCCGATGTCGGACGTGGACCACCATACGTCGGTGGACCTCAGCCCGTAGCACCACCGGCCCATGCTGTGGATGCCTACCTGGTAACCACCGTGCGTGTGGACCGCGAGCTTGGGCTTGGCTGTCGTGCCAGACGTCGCCAGAATGTAGGCCGGCTCGTTAGCCTCCATCGGGACGTGGCTGCCGTCCTGGCCTTCGCCTCTATCGAGGAACTCGTGCCACTCCAGGTCGCGGCCTTCCACCTTCGTTGCTTCGCCGTCGGTCCGGGTCAGGACTACGAGGTGCTCGACGCCTTCGCCGTGTGTCTCCAGGGCGGCGTCAACGATGGTCTTGAGAGGAACGTCTTTGCCCTTACGATACGTAACGTCGGAAGTGAAGACGAGGCGGGAGCCGCTGGCGCGGATGCGGTCGCCGAGGGCGCCGGCGCCGAAGCCGGCAAAGACGACCGAGTGTATCGCGCCGATCCGAACGGCGGCGAGCATCACTATGATCGCTTCGGGCACGACAGGCATGTAGATGGTGACCCGGTCGCCTTTTTCGATGCCCATTCCACGGAGAGCCGCAGCCGTCCTCTCGACCTCGTGACGCAGCTGGGCGTACGTGAAAACGCGGCGCTCGCCCCGCTCATTGGCGTAGACGAGTGCCGCGTGCCCTCCCCAACCGTCGGCCACGTGCCGGTCGAGACAGTTGTAGGCGAGGTTGGTCTGCGCGCCGACGAACCAGCGGAAGGACGGATAGTCTCGCTCGAATACGCTGTCCCACTTGCGAAACCAGGGAAGCTCTTCGGCGGCCCGCTCCCAGAAGCCTTCCGGGTCCTCGGTAGCCTCGAGGCGCAGCTGCTGGGCCATCGGGTTGACAGCGTCCATGGAGTCCTTCTCCTGTGGCTACGGTTGTGGGTTAGGAGACAGCGAGCTCGACGGAAGCCATAGTAGATTCACCCGCGAACGCCGTCAACTGCACGATGTCGAACTCGTCGTCCTGCAGTCGAGGCCCGTATAATACTCGGTATGCGAAAAGCATGGCTACTCTTGATGATCGGGCTTGGTACGGCGCTTCTAACGGCGTGCGGCGGCATAGCGGGGCCAACCGCTACGCCGAGTCAGGCCCAAACGCCATCTGCAGCGCCGGAACCTCCTGTACTTGAGCCAACGCACACTGCTGCCCCCACTCCGACGGGTACACCAGCCCTGGCCCCATCTCCCACGCCTGGACCGCCGACTAGCCCCGTCTCTCTCTCTCGCCGGGAGGTAACCTTCACCGTCAAGGTGCCTGAGAATACACGGCCCGGGGACACCGTTTACGTGAACGTGCTGCCCTTCCTGGATTGGTCGTGGGAAGAGGAGCAGCACGTGCCGTTGACGCTAACGGCAGAGGGCCTTTGGTCGGGGAAGGTCTTCGTGGAAGGGGGTGCACTGGCCCGTTATGTATACGACCGGTGGGATGAGACAGAGTGGGAAGACTTCAAGGAGACGAGAGAAGCGTCGGGCGAGTCTATCGAGATAGAGAGCCGCTGGCTGTTGGCCGAGCCCGGTCTTGAGGAGGTAAACGACGTAGTGGAGACCTGGAACGACCTGCGAGCGCCTGCTTCAGTGGGGACGATCACCGGCATGGTTGTGGACATCGCCAATGGCGCCCCGCTAATGGACGCGAACGTCTCTGTGGGCGGCATTCACACGGCCTCGGATTACGACGGCAGATTCAGGGTCGAGGGCATCGCGGCCGGGACTCAAAGGATCACAGTGTACCGAAACCTCGGCGACTACAAGCCGGCGGCCACCGTCGTTGAGCTCACTGAGGATGGAGTGGCCGACGTCACGATCAAGATGCATGCCGCACAGCCAGTCCAGGTGACGTTTGACGTAGCGCTGCCGGAGGATACGCCCGAAGACGCGGAGATACGGCTCGCCGGGAACGTCTTCCTGGCAGGTGCTCGTCCCGGGGTGTCGCCGAACATGCCGGTCATGGGTGAGAACCTGCGTATTCCCACCCTCGAGCGGTCGACAGCCGGTCGCGCCAGCGGGTCGCTGGAACTCCATGAGGGAACGTACCTCCAGTACTTCTACACTGTCGGCTCTTCGAGCCGCGGCCAGGAGTACGATCAGGACGGCAGGGTTGTATACCGGAGCTTCGTGGTCGGCCCGTCGTCGCGGGCCCGACAAGACCAAGTAGCTACCTGGCGCCCTTCTGATGAGCACAGTGTCCTTGTGACATTACGGGTCGAAGTGCCCGTCAACACGACGCCCGGGGCCCTGGTCGCGTTCAACGCAGGTCCCAGCCACTGGATGACCAAGACCGGCCCCAATGAGTGGACGATGTTGCTGTATGGCTTCCCAGGGCAAGTAGACCAGTACAGGTATGTACTGGGCGACGACTCCCTCGGCATGGACGGCAGTGACGGCCTCCAGGACGGAGTACGTACTCTGGTGTATCCGGAGATAGATACTCTCGTGGAGGAACGAGTAGAGCGCTGGGAGTGGAGCCAGGAAGTAGCGGCCGCTCGGTCGGGAGAACCTTCTGACGTGGTCTTCCGCGTAACTGTGCCTCCGACGACGGCCCGCGATGTTACGATGAGACTGGTGGGAGACGACCCTGCACTGGATGCAGCCGTTGCCATGACTAGGCAGACGAGTAATCCCTGGTTGTACGAAGCCGTAGTCCCTCTACCCGGCGGGGCGTCCGTGTCCTATTGGTATGACCGTGGCGGACCGGAGACCAGGTCTCAACGCGGCTTTCAGATAGTCGTCGGGCATACCGGCCAGGTCGTCGACGACTGGATTGCCGGCTGATCCGATTCGCCTGCTGAGGCCCTGGGGACGCGCCCAGACTTCATCACCGGGATCTACACGCCGGACTTCTGGAGTACCGGGTTTCTAGACCTGTCGGCCGCTACCTTTGAACGAATCAGGGCCCACAACGGCGGCTGGGTGGTCGTGTCGTCTGTGTGGCACTACGGGCAGTTCGACCCGCCCACGGTTGAGCCGAGGAGGGTCAAGGCTCCATCGGTGCTGGCTCCCAAAGAAGACATTGTCGCGCAAGCCAGGATCGCCCGAGAGAAGGGACTCGAAGTGATCTTGGGACCACAGCTCAACATGGAAATGGTCCCAGGAGGTGTTGACGCAGTATGTCGTTCACACCCTCAGCAATGGCTGGACCCTTGGCTCGACGAGGCGGAGCGGTTTTGGATGTGGCACGCTATCGTCGCCGAGGAGATCGGAGCCGATGCGCTGGTGCTACCCGGCTATTGTTTTCACGTGTTCACCCCGGTGGACGATGCGACGGAGTATGCGGACGAATTTGACGGGGAAGTGGCAACGCTAGTTGAGAAGGTCCGTGGCGTGTTCGGCGGCAAGCTCATCATGAACGGGAGCGCGCGAGACTACGACTTTCCTGGCCTGGCCGATCTGGTCGGCCTGACCACATACGATACCGGCCACCCGGATTTAGAGGTTACGTCAATAGGTGTGTAAACGACATCAGGCGGCGACCTTCTCAGCCGTTGATTCAATGGCGATTCCATCCGCATACTGTGCACCGAGATAGACGTCTTCGATCAACTCAGGGGCCTTCAGACGCCTGAAGCGCTGTTCGGCGACCATCAACATTTTCCAGATCACCGCTATCGCCCGATCGAGCTGTACCGTTCCCGAACTCAGCGTAAGCCTTCGGGGTTTGCCGTATCCGTTCCTATAGCCTCTCTCGTTGTCCGACTCAGACCTGCGGGCCGACTTCGCCCTTCCTAGAAACTCCGTCACCTCTTCCTCCAGCAACTCCTGGATCAGCCGCTGGACATGGCCTCGCACCCAATCCTCCAACTGCTCCCACTCCGGCCTTGACTCCGACCTGCTCCTAGTGCTTCTCTTTCCCATAGGCGGTGTATCTCCTCTCTTGGGCCTTGAGCCCGTGTTGTTCAGAGAGAGGGTACACCGCCTGACCGTTTACACACTTTTTGAGGATACCTCCGGATTTACCATTCGACGCAACAGTGGACGAGTGAAGAGTCGCTTACGATGCGCTCTTCACCGAAGCGGTGGACCCGATTCACGAGCGCTGGGGCAAGCCGGTCTTCTTCTACACCGTTCATCTGCCACCAGTCCCCGGAGACCCGTCGCCAACAGGAGAGGAGGCCCAGGCAAGTCGGCTAGAGGGGCTATTTCAGGCTCTAGAAAGCCGACCGTGGGTTGCCAGGACCCTGTCCTGGGCTTACCCGATGATCGACGCTCCGCTGGACCCTTCTTCCGACGGCTTGCGGGCCAGGCTGGCCGAAGCGGTTCTGGCCAAGTATTACGGAATCTACACGGGACGACCGTAGTTTCGGGCTGCTCAGACGTGGAACCTCCCCTCCCCAGGCCCTTCGTCCCGATGCCGAATCGGGACTCAAGGAGGCAAGTTAGAGGCGCCACAAACCCACCGGGCCTGATACCATTCCTGTCATGCGAAAAAGCTTCTTCCCGGTCTTGATTTCGACTGCTATCGCTCTGTTGGCTGCCGGCTGCGGGACTGGCGAAGATACAGCCTCCGAAACTCCACCACCTGTCAGGCCTGAGCCATCGGCTGAGGCCGGCCCGACGGCCAGGCCGCCTCTCGAAACCGACTCAGAGCCAGACCTCCTGACACCGACCGAGATCCCCGCCGGGACCGTCGCCCTGTTTTACCGAGTGAGCTTCGGAACAGAGACAGAGCGTCTGCCGACGGAGGTAGGCGACATTGTCTGGGAAACCGGCCGCCGTGGGATCGTCAGGTACATACCTGAGACGGGGGACATCGACGTGCTCAAGACAATAACGTCACCCAGTCACTCCAAAAGCGCCATCTACCCCATGACCGTGGGCAGCAAGCTGTTCGTCATTAGAGACTGGGGCTCGGACTGGACTTCCGACAACAAGCACTTCGGCATCGAGGAACTGGACTCGAGGACGGGTATGGCGCTGTCGTCTACGGAAATCGATGCTGAGTGGTTCGCACTACTGGAAGACCAGGTGTACTTCAAGCACGAAGTGAGAACAGACCTGTTCGGTAACCCAAGTGGTGGCGGGGAGCTGATGGTCCAGGACCTTGGCTCGGCAGAGGCGAGTGAACTGCCTGAACGCCAGATACGGTTTCAGTCTGTGGGAAACCAGCTTGTATTCTTGGCCGACTCGGACATTCAACAGCATAGCCGGGATACGGGGGATGTTCAGACCACACGTGGGATCGATCCAGAGCTGTTGGACCGAAGCTGGCCGGCATCAGGGAGCGTCTTCTACGGAGAAGATGGAATCTACCTGGCAGTAGAAGGGGCACGTGTCAACGAGCTCAATATCGTTAGAGTGCCTTTGGTCGGAGACCACGAGACCTTGCTCACGTTCCAGCTGCAGGAAGGCGAGACAGGACTGGTGATCGATCAGAGCCAGGAGGTCCTCTTGATCGGTCTGACAGGTTCCACACCGCCGAGAGGAATAGGCGTCAAACGGTTACTTCTAATCAATATCCCTGTCAAAGCGACGCGGGAAGTGGACTTCGACCAATTCATACCCTCGGCTCGCCAGGAGCTGGGAGGGGGCGTTCAGGTCCTCGTGGTTCCGTGAGCTGCTCAGTATGCTGAGGCTCCGGGGCCGCGAAAGAGCTTGACCGCGCCTTCTGCACAGAGTAGCATCAGCCTCGGCCGGAGTTCATGGCGTAGGTTGCCCCGACCGAGTTGCTGTGGGGAATCGCCGTCTCAGTGCAGCCAGGGAGGACGATTATGCCCGGGACAAAATCGCAGTACAGTGTCTTCATCAAGGCCAAGCCGGAAGATGTCTTCGAATATGTTTCGGACCTGTCAAAACACGGCGAGTGGGCTGACAATCCTCTGGAGATAACGCCCGTAGACGACAGCGAGATCGCAGTAGGTAAGCGGTACAAGTCAACGGCGGAGTTCAGAGGAAGCACAGTAACCGGTGAACAGACGATCACCGAATATGAGCCGTCTCGAAGGTTCTCCTTTCATGTAGAGGACACGACCAGCAAGCACGACCATATCCTGACTTTCACGCCTTAGGGGGATGGGACCCTTATGGAGCGGACGGCGCTAGGGCAGTGGTCCCTTAGCGTATGGCCGCTCGCCGCCACCCTGGGGAAGATTTTTATCGGGAAGCCGATGATAAATAGGGCCTTCGAGAACCTAAGGCAGAAGCTAGAAGCGTAGCCGCGCGGCGCCTAATGCCGCCTTCCAAGCCAGGTCTGGTCCGGTCTCGTCCCCGTAGCTACCGTGGGGTGCGGCATCTGGCGTAGAACTGGCCAGACCCTTCGTCCCCCCGATGCGGCATCGGGGCCGAATCGGGACTCAGGGAGACAGGTTGTGGGCCATTTTTGCGCAAAGCTGGGCTATAGCGACTCGATCAGCCCGACATATCGGCGATCCCCTCTTCGATCCGCCTGCGGTAGGTCTCTTCCCCCTCGAGGGTGTGCTCGATGACCCTTCTCACAGGCCAGTCCCCCTCGGCGGGGACCCTGTCGAGGTCCTCGTCGCTGAGGCCGATAAGCATCCCTTCGAGCTCGCCAGTGGCGGCCTGCAGGTTCTTTAGGATCATCTCCGCCTCGCCCTGAGCGATGCCCAGAGCCTGCAGGGTCTTGGCTAAATGGACCGTGTGCTCGACCTGGTGAGCGATCAATCGGTAGAACATGAACCGGGCGTTGACCTCTCGCTGCCCGTAGTGAGTCTTCGCCAGCATCTGGTCTTCCGTCACGTTGCGCAGCCGTGCCTGAGTCTTTCGCCGCTGCTCCCGCATCTGTTCCAGTAAGTCTGCCACGCTTGACATGATCTCCTCCGGTTGGGAATTGAGACTGTGGCTTGCTCGACCTCTTCCTCGCCCCACAACGTCGCGTAGCCCTCGTACGCTGTCCGCCCCTGCTAGCGGTGGAGCGATGGCGCAAAGGAATCGAGGCGTTGAAGCAACGCACGAGAAACCATATCATATCGAACATGTCGGGGGCTGAGGAAGGATACTCTTGCCGCAGCCGAAGAGGTACGATAGGACACATAAGTAACAAGCTACTTCACCTCTCATCGGTCCTCGTCCTCATTTTGGTAGCCGTTCAGGTGGCGTCTTCAGTTACATCAACGAGCCGCTCCTCGATGGGACATACCCGGAAGCCCAAGAGCTGTTCGTAAACGCTGTCGAATGGGCGGGAATGGGGACGTCTCCATCGCTGGTACCGGGGGTGATGGGCCTAGGTCTTTGGGTATTAGCCGGACTGCTGATGGTGACATCCGTGTGGGCCAACCGCCGCCGATTGCGGCGGGCAGCCTCTAGCGGATAGCCACCGAGCGTTACCGGATAACTGGAGGGAGGCGGCTGTCATGTGCGCGGGGGATTGCAATTGGTGCGAGACCCAGTGAAGGGTCAAGACAAGACGACTGCCGAGAACGAAGCCGGTGGAAGCCGCGAGAACCCTCTGTTAAGTCTCGCGCTGAACATCCTCATCCCTGTGATCATCCTGGTGAGGTTCAGCGGCAACGACTGGCTGGGGCCGGTCTATGGCCTTCTGGTCGCGCTTGCTTTCCCTGTGACATATGGGTTGTTTGAGCTCATCAGACGGAGAAACGTCAACCTTTTCTCGGCGGCGGGTTTCGTCGGTATCCTTCTGACCGGTGGCGTCGGCCTTCTGAAGCTTGACGTTCAATGGATCGCCATCAAAGAGGCGGGCATCCCTTTGATTTTCGGAGTTGCGGTCGTCGTCTCCCTCAGAACGCGTTTCCCTATAGTCAAAAAGCTGCTAGGCAAGGTTATCAAGCTGAACGTTATGGAATCGGCGCTCCGAGAGAGAGGCGCCACAGAAGCGTTCGAAAGGCGGCTCGTTCGGGCGACCTACATCGTTGGGGCGTCGCTGTTTCTTTCGGCCGTTCTCAACTATGTCCTCGCTAGGATTGTCGTCGTGAGTCCAGCCGGGACCACCGCCTTCAACGAAGAGATCGGCAGAATGACGGCACTGAGCTTTCCCGTAATAGCGGTCCCTACGATCACCGTTCTAGCGATTGCGTTCATATACCTGTTCAACGGTATCGCCAAGCTTACTGACCTGGATGTGCAGAGCCTGCTGCGGAAGTAATGCAGCTCGCGATCAAACCCGGCGACTGCCGCTAAGAAGGTCCGGCGTCGTCCCGGTCTCGGGCCCTACGCGTAATCTCGTGCAGAGCCTGACTCAGCCGAGTGAAGCATTTTGGGTGGCACTGGCTAGACACGAGGCCGCTCCTCCCCAAACCTTTCGTCCGCCTGGCGGACTCAGGGAGACAAACCAAGGCGACTTACTTTGCAGGTCCACCCAAGGAGAGTCCCATTGCGTCGTAGCCGCAAAGCCGATAGAATCGGGCGCGCGGCAAGGACTCGATTCTGGCCCGGAACGACAGTCAGCTTCGTTTGAGGAGGGCGCGATGAGGCTTAGAACGGTGGGAGCGGCTGCCCTGGCGGCACTCAGTGTGCTGTTAGTGGCCTGTGGAGAATCAGCTAGCCCAACGCTCACGGCTGGGCCGGCGACCGCCACAGCCACACTACCAGCGACACCTACAGCGACGCCTACGCCACCACCTGCAGCGGAACAGCCCGCACCTGCCCTCTCTCGTGCACCCGCAGCTCCCCCGGCGACGCCTACGCCTACGATACCGGAGGCGTCAGATCTTCTGGCGAGCGCCAACGCAGCTATGGCGGAGGTGGACTCCGTTCAAATAGTCGGCCAGACGCTGGTAAAAGAGAGCAAGGAGTCTGAATTCGAACTCATCGTTGCGCAGTTCCAGATTGACGGCCATCCCGCAGGCGACAATCGCTTACGATATACGCTGCAAGCTAACAATCCTGCCATCAACTTTACATTAACACTCAACTCTATCGATATCGGTGAGGTCTCGTATTTCGAGGACCCGTTTACCGGCGAATGGGAGGCCGAGCCTCGGGAGCCGTCGGAGGGCGACCCCCTAGTCGAACTGATGGAGGGCCGACTCCGCCTGGAAAGCATGGCCGTGTCCTTCGAGTCGTTCGATGACGAGCCCACGTATATGATCGTTGGCAACCATCCTCGTGAAGATGCGGGAACGGGCCGGCAAGTGACCTTGTGGATAGGCACAGACAACTCTCTGTTGCGCCGTATGGACATCGAGGAAACCGTCTCGACAGACGAGTACGAGGGCCTGATACCCCCGGACCTACAGGAGCTGTTCGAGAACTCCGTGATCAGGTTGAGTCGGCTGAATGAGCCGGTCGAAATAGTGTCCCCGATATTGCAACCGCCGCCCTTGCCGATAGCGTTGTCCTTAGGACCATCAGGACTGTCGTCATACGCCAGCGCCGAATACCCGTTTTCTATTCAATACCCTGCGGACTGGCGAGCGGTGCCGCCCGCCCCTTCCTTGCTGCCCCAGTGCGTTCTCGCGACGGCGTGCTTTGTCGGTGAGACAGGTGGGACCTTTGCAATTACCGAAGAGGACCTGGGCGCCCTGGGGCTAGGCACCATGACCTTGACCGAGTACGTTGATTTTCTACTGGCGGTCCTCCAGGAGGCCGATCCAAGTGCAGAAGTGGAGTCTCGGCAGGCGACCATCATGCCCCAAGGGTTCAGCGTAGAGCTGCTGGCCGTCACACTGAATAGCGGCAGACTGAAGGCTAGCCGGCTTGTCTACTTACACGAGGGCAAGGTAGGTTTCAATGCCACGCACATCGCGCCCCAAACGACATACGATGGGCTGGTGGATGTCATCAACCAGTCTCTCAGTACATTCCGGCTAGACGAGGAGCAGAACTAGGGGTGGGGTCGGCCCAATCAGAACGGCTTCAGTGTCATCAACCACAGCATGGCTACAAGGCCGGCGGCGCCCAAGACGGCAACTAAGATGGGAAGCGGCGAGCGGAGCACTGCCTCAAGCTCTTCAGGCGTAGCCAACTCCTTCGCAGGATCGCGCTTGCCTCCATGTATAGAGTCCATGCCGACCGCGTCCCGGACCCGGTCGAAGTAGGGCGTGCCCAGGACACCCATCACAGCCGAGATCACAACCAGAAGCCCCAGCGAAGCCCATATCCAGCGCTCGTCCCACCATCCCCCCTCGAACCCGGCCCATATCCCGGTGCCCAGTACTAATACCAACGAGACGAACGCTGCTATTAAGGTGCTCCCAGACAGCTCCAAGAGAGCGCGAACTCTCTCCGGGTCTCGTTGCTTCCTGAGCGCCAGACTCGCCGCCGCAGAAGCGCCGTGAGATAGCACGAACAGGAACGCAGCCACTATATGAGAGAATACCAGCCACGTATACATGCGTGATTAACTAAGGTCGGACTAGCGATACCTAGTCGTTAGATGGTTCAGCCACTACGATGTCTGAAGGAACGCCCTCGCCGTACGGAGGCCACGGTCCCCACTCGAACGAAGGGCGGTCGGTTGCACTCAACATCTGGCGAACGCGAGACCGGTCGATGCTCTGGCGCCTCGACGCATGCCCCTTCGGCGACCAGAGCTCCGATTCCACCCACGCACGTCCTATAAGGGGCAGGCTGGCGAAGGGCAAGCTGATAAGGGGCAACCCAATCGCTTCTCGGAACCTGCCTTCGGTCACGTCATCGACCAATTTGATCAGACGCGCAGACTCACCGTCTCCAGTTTCGTCGCAGGCGTCGCAACCACAGGTCGGAAATCTATCAATGCGCCAACGGCCGAAACGGACAGCGAGTCCGGGGAACGCTGTGAACACGACGACCATCGGCGCGGCGTCCGGACTTCGGGGAACGAGCTTGATGCCCGGTCGCACGCGGTCATCCGTCTCCAGCTCGTCGTCAAGGCCGTACCCCTCCTCACGCTCGACGTCGAAAGTCGACTCCAGTCGGCCCAGCAAGTCGACCGCGAACTCGTGCAGACCATGGAAGCGTTCTGGTTCTGTGACACGAGCGTACGCCTCGAGTGGGGGCGCCTCACCTCCCCAACGATCACCGGTCATTTCTCACCTCAATTCCCTGTTGGACCCCGACCTATTGCCAGTTTCGGTGCGTAATCATCCGGAGCTCGTCGGCCTCGGTGAAGTGCGGCCTCATCTGCTCGACGAACTGGGCAAGGGTCTCGTCGATCGTAACCGTACTGGTGTCGAGAACGAACCGCTTGCGAAAGAACGACCTGTTGTACTCTTCTTCAAAGGCATCCAGGACGTGCTCGATATCTTTCTCCTGAAGGAGACCCTCCCGATGGGGACTCTCTCTCATTCGACTTGCGATGACCTCCGGCGAGGCCTTCACAAGCACCAGGACGGCATCGGGAGCGACCTCCATAATATGAGCCTCCGTGCGTCTCGCCTGGCGGCTTCGAGATTTGGCGTACCCGTTCTCTTCTAAACTGTACCCGTAGTACAAGGGGGCATAGACGGCCTCGTCGATGTGGAATCCGACCAAGTTGTGGTGTCGGTCACCATACAACGAGGGCGAGAGATGGTACTCGATCTGGAACCGCTGGAAATGCTCCTTCAGACGCGGCGAGAGCCCGCGCACCTGCTCGATCTCCTCGTCGGTGAGGTACTGCTCCTCATTGTCGGCGGTCAAGTGTCCAATGAGGTTCGGCATCTTGAAGTGGTCGTGAAACGCAAGTTTGTCGCCCATGGACTCTTTCGCCCACCTGCAGATTCCCCTTGCCAGGGTTGACGTGCCAGCATACTCGCAACCTACCAGGATCAGCCTCATCCGCGCCTCCTCTTGTTGCCGTCGCCCGCGTCGGAAGATAGCACCATCCTCGGATACGGTCAACGCCCAACCTGGTACGACCTGGGCCATCTTCCGGTCACTTCGGAGGTCCCTCGATACGTCCCGATCGAATCGGGACACTCGGGATATTCGGATAAATATGTCATTGACTCTCGTATAATCCTCAGCGCCGCATCGAGTACTACCCCCTCCCTCGAGATCCATCGATACGGACATGTCGATACGTCCGATGCCGGATCGGGACAGTCAGGATATTCGGATAATTAGGCCCTCTTTGTTCCCGTATACCCCGAGTAGGCGCGCCTTGGCGCCGTATCGAGGGGCTGCCTTATTCAGCTCTATACGGACCTGTTGATGACCACCGGCGTTTGGGCTACCATTGCACACGCGCCCGTGCCGCTCGGGACGGTGGCGAGGGCGTGGCCACAAATGCGATCACAGAGCACTCGGCCACAATCAACAAAGGGGGAGAAAAAATCATGCCTAAGTCCGAAGCAGGCGCTTCCGCCGAGGCGAGAGTCAGGATGCTGTACCCGGAGGGCGGTCCCGGACGCCATCTGAAGGAGCGGCTGAAGGGGGGTGATGTGTTGATAGGCGGTATGGTCAGCGAGTATGCCCGGCCGTCGCTGACGAAGCTCTACCAGATGGCCGGCTTCGACTTCCTGTTCATCGAGTACGAGCACACGTTTTTCGGTCCCTCCGACCTTGCCGACGCCGTGCTCGCCGCCAGGGACAACGGCCTGCCCGTAATATCGAAGGTCCCCGAGCTGGAGCGCGCTGAAGTCGCGAAGCTTCTGGAATGCGGCGTTGTCGGCATACAGCTGCCGAGAACGGAGACGAGGGACCAGCTGGAGACCCTCAGAAGCTATATGAATGCCCGGCCGTCGCTGACGAAGCTCTACCAGATGGCCGGCTTCGACTTCCTGTTCATCGAGTACGAGCACACGTTTTTCGGCGACCTTGCCGACGCCGTGCTCGCCGCCAGGGACAACGGCCTGCCCGTAATATCGAAGGTCCCCGAGCTGGAGCGCGGAAGTCGCGAAGCTTCTGGAATGCGGCGTTGTCGGCATACAGCTGCCGAGAACGGAGACGAGGGACCAGCTGGAGACCCTCAGAAGCTATATGAAGTACACACCCAATGGGACCAGGGCGTCGGCGTCAGGCTTCGGGAACAGCGACTACATCAGGCCGGCAAACAAGGCCCAATGGATGAGGGACCAGAACGCGGAGACGACCGTGGTAGTCCACATCGAGACGCGGCTAGGCTATGAGAACGCTGAGGAGATCATAAGCACGCCCGGAGTGGACATGGTCTACGTGGGGCCCGGGGACTTCTCGATCGAGATGGGCCACCCTGACGACCGCGACGATCCTGAAGTGGTTCGAGCGATGGACGAGATCCTGGAGCTCTGTAAGAAATATCGCGTGCCTTTTGGCACAACCGCGTCCGGCCCCGAAGCCGCCGGCCGATGGATCGAGAAGGGCGCCCAGTTCTTCGAGGTCGTCAGCGAGCTTACGTTGATACTGGAGGGCGCGTCGCAGGTCGTCAGCGACTATCGTGGGCTGGTGAAGTAGAGCTCCGAAGCCACGCTCGACGAGCCCGGCCACACCTCCGCCATCGGACATTCATCTCCCAACTTGTGGGAGGAGGTCGGCGAGCTCCTTCTCGACCTCGCGGCCGAGGTGCACTCTGACAACGCGCCGCCCTAGCTCCTGCAGCGCCCGCAGGTCGCCGAGCGCTTGTGCGTCGGCCAGCACGCCGAAGGTGTAGGACTCACCGGGAATGAGCAAGTCCGCCGAGTGATCGGCGGTGAGCTGCAGGAAGAGGCCGGTATCCGGTCCTCCTTTGTGGAGCTGGCCGGTTGAGTGAAGGAATCGCGGGCCGTACCCCAGAGTGGTCGCCGTACCGCGCTCCTGGACAACCCTCCGACGGATGGTAGCCAGTAAGTCGTCGGCCTCCGGCGTCTGCTGTATGAAAGCCGTGATAGTGAGGTAGTCGCGGTCCCCCGCCTGCGAAAGGAGCTCGGAGAAGGAAGAGTCGGACTCCGGCTGAGGGAGAAGGCCGGACTCCCGGTACTCCCGTAATACCTCGTCGGTCCGCGTCTTGGCCCGCTGAACGTCGGGCTGATCGAAGGGGTTCAACCCCAGAATCGACCCCGCGACGGCGGTCGCGAACTCCCATCGGAAGAACTCGCCGCCGAGGTCGTAGCGGTCCTTCAAGTCCAGACGCACGACCGGCTGATTGATCGACTCGATCTCTTGGACCTCTTCATCGGTCGACGCGTTGTCGTCGCCCTCAAGCCGCAGGTAGACGAATAGACGGTCCTCGCCACTACGGCCACCGGAGGCCGGCTCGCCGGCTACCGGCACAATACCCCTGCCCTCTTTGCCCGTGCTCTCGGCGATCAGCTGCTCCGCCCACAGACCAAAGCTGCCGATGGACGGCGAGGCGACAATCGTTAGCTTGTCGCGACCGCTAAGGGCGGACGCGCCCATCGCTGCACCGAGCCAGGCTCCAGAATTATCGGCGACCGGCACGTCCGGGCCGCACGCGTCGCGCATGGACTCGGCCCGCGCCAGTAGCTCACCGAGGTCTGGACCGATGAGGGCGGCGGGCACAAGCCCGAAGTAGGAGAGGACCGAGTACCTCCCGCCAAGGTCCGATGGATTCAGAAACAGACGGCGGAACCCTTGCGCCCCAGCCAGCGCTTCGAGCGAGCTGCCCTGGTCGGTGATGGCAACGAAGCTCTGTCCCGCTTGTCTCTCGCCCACCGCGCCGTCCACAAGGCTTCTGAAGTACTTGTAGAGGACGTTGGGCTCGATTGTACCGCCCGACTTCGAGGAGACCAAAAACAACGTGCGCGCCGGTTCGATCGCGTCCGTCACCGCGCGGACGGCGGCTGGAATAACGGAGTCCAGCACAACAAGCTCGGGGTATCCTGGAGCGCGAGAGAAGGTCTGTCTCAACACCTCCGGGCCGAGGCTGCTTCCGCCCATGCCCAGCAAGACAACGTGTCGAAAGCCGGCCTCTCTAACCTCGTGGGCGAAGGACTCGAGGGCCGGGACCTGCTCGCGCATGAGGTCGACTACATCAAGCCAGCCCAGGCGATTGACGATCTCCTCGGGACTCGGCTTCCAGACGGTGTGGTCGCGCCGCCAGATACGGCCGACTACGTCACGCCGTTCCAGGTCTTCTAGGGTCGCATCTACATTCAGCAACTAACACCGTCCCGAGGGCATATCACCCCCACGAAAAATATCGACGATCCATTCGGCTGTAGAGACGCCCCGCTGGGGCGTCTCCGTCCGGGGGCGCAACACCCGCTTAATCCGCTAGGGCACCGTTGGCAAGACGTTGGGTGGGTTTGAAACCCGCCCCTACGACAAGAGGTCGGCCCGTTTCCGTTCGATATTGGCGATCAGAGCATCGAAGGAGTCGGAGAACGACTTCACCCCGTCGGCGAGTGTATTGCCGTCCTTAGAGCGTGCCATTGCCATGAGAATCGCGTCGAACGGGTAGAAGTCGGACAGGGACCAAACATGTTTTCCGAGCCCCGATGCGGCATCAAGGCGAGGAATCTGGTGCGGGGCGCTAGGTCCTGACCGGTCGCGATTGCCCTCTAAGAGCCCCACCTCCCCAAGCCCTTCGTCCCCCCGATGCGGCATCGGGGCCGAATCGGGACTCAGGGAGACATGGATTATTCTTTTCTCATTCCTCGGGGTGCCGCAGGCAACCCACGTGGCTGATTCTGTAGGGGCGGGTTTGAAACCCGCCCTTACGACGAGAGGTCGGCCCGTTTCCGCTCAATATTGGCAATCAGCGCGTCGAAGGAGTCGGAGAACGATTTCACCCCGTCGGCCAGCAGCTTGGCGGTAACCTGCTCCATGCTGACCCCGGCCTCCTCAAGGGACTCCAACGCCGCCTCGGCAGTGTCGACAGCCTTGTCCAGCGCAACCTCAGCCTTGCCGTGGTCCAGAAACGCGGAAATCGTTGCGTCCGGCATCGTGTCGACGGTGTCGGGGCCAGCCAGCTCCTCCGGGTACAACACGTCGCTGTAGTCCGGGTTCTTGGTGCTGGTGCTCGCCCAGAGGGGACGCTGTACGCGAGCTCCTTTGGAACGCAGGACAGCAAAGCGCTCGCCCTCGAAGTCATCTTTGAAATCACGGTATGCGAGCTTGGCGTTGGCGATGGCCGCCTTGCCAAAGAGGTCCTGCACATCCTCGTCGCCCTGGCTAAGGCGCTCATCCAGAAGCGCGTCGACAGCGGTGTCCACCCGGCTGACAAAGAACGACGCGACAGACGCTATCCGGCTCACGTCGCCGCCGGACCAGTCCAGGTCCTCCAACCCGGCCATGTAGGCCTGCCTGACGTCTCGGTAAGCGTCGAGGGAGAAAGTGAGAGTAATGTTGACGTTGACGCCCTCGCCAATCAATCGGTGTACCGCCGGTATCCCCTCTGGGGTAGCTGGGACCTTCATCATGACGTTGGGGCGATCGAGCGCCGCGAACAGGCGCTTGGCCTCGGAGACGGTTGTCTCGGTCTCGTGTGCCAGGTGGGGGTTGACCTCAAGGGACGCGTAGCCGTCGGCACCGTTGGTGCGGTCGTATGTCGGACGCAACAGGTCGGCAGCCGAGCGGATGTCCTCGACAGCGAGCGTCTCGTAGATCTCGTCTACGCTCTTGTCCGCACGGGCGAGCTCGAGCATTGCAGTGTCGTAATCGGTACTACCGGAGATGGCCTTCTCGAATATCGTGGGGTTAGATGTCAAGCCACTCACGCCGAGATCGATCAGCCTCCCGAGCTCACCTGACTCGATCGTGCCACGGCTTATGTTGTCGTACCAGACGGACTGCCCGAGCGCTTGTAGCTCCTGGATAGTATTGCCCATGGTGACCCCCTCGCCACTTTGGTCCGGTCTGCTTCTCTATAGTCTAATGGATGCCGTGAGAAAGTGGTACACCGTGGGCGCAGGCTGCAGCGGTACGGGTTGACCGTGTACGGGCCGAGGTAAATACAATGGCCGCCAGAGGAGGGCTGTCTGAGGGTGTGCCCCCCCCACCCGTTCTTTCAGATGCCCTAGATGTCCACGACAGCCTTCTGAAGAGCGATAACCGCGTTCTTGAACCCCGTCCGGACCAACTCATCTGCCAAGGTATCGCGAGTTTGGAACTGGGGCCACCCGTCGAGACCGGTCGTGACCCTCTCGAAACCCCGGAGACCAGCCATTGCCTCTACGAACTGCTCGAACACGGCACCGGGCACTTTGGACCGCAACGTGCCCAGATTGATATAGATCGTTCCTCCGGTGTAGTACGTGAATAGAGACATGGGCTTTCCAGCGACGGCCACACGGTACCCAAAGGATCCGTAGTCATTTGCCCTTCCCCAGTACAACCCGTTCGGATTAGGAAGCGCAAAGTCGAGGATGTCCTCGGCGGCTTCACGTACTTGCTCATCATCCAAGCGTCCAAGCTCGTTGCGAAACTGCTCCGGGTCCCATGAGCGCCAGCGGTGTTGGGCGTCATCTTCGCCGATTCCGATCGGGTTAGCAATGTGCGGAATGATGACCTCGACGTCGTCTTGCGTGTGATACCTCATCTCGAGCCCAAAGATCCGAAGACTCCCGCTGGATCGGGAGGACACGTAGCGTACTATGCGGGACAGATCAGCGTCCATCTCGTCTATCGCTATCACCAAGCCGAAAGTCCCAGCCGCAAGCGTCCCAGATACAGCGGTGAGGAATCGGTCTTCATCCCATTGATCAGTGGGGACCTTTTCCTGCATTGCTTCGTGCAGCGGCCGCTGGAACACGCGGCGCGCTCGCTCATCTAGGTCGTCATACGACATTCTCGCGAGGGATGAGGCATAGTCGAGCACCTGTCCGATTACAGCGCGTTTCTTCTCTGGATTAGCCGCCAGTTTGCACTCCACCACGACGACCTTGCCGTCTGAATCGATCAGGATTACGTCACTAGATCCTGCGCCGGGCAAACCGACCTCACGAAGAGTCACCACGGCGGCCTCCGGGTTCACCCCTATCTCTCGCGCGGGGATCAACCGCGGCTCTTCGAAAAGGAGGTCCCTCAAGAACGCTTCGTCAGGATATCGTGTGCCCTCGGCGAACTTCCAGGCTGTACTATCGTTGATCCTAACAGCTATGGACGCCACGCCGGCCCTCCATCTCGTTTTGAAATCAACGTTCGACTATCTCGCGATGGTACGCTCATGCGCAGGCACGGGCCGGCGACCTTACCAGGCCTACCCCAACTCGATGATCGGGTCGCCGTCGGCCACCTGTTGACCGGGCCCAACGTGGACGGCGGCGACGATGCCTGTCCAGTCGGCTCGCAGGACTTGCTGCATCTTCATGGCCTCGAGAACACAGACCTCGTCGCCGGTCACGAGTTGGTCGCCAACCTGGACCGCCACAGACACGATCACTCCCGGCATCGGGCTGGCCATCGCTCTGGTCGCAGTCGCGCGTGCCGGGGCTGGAGCCACGATTTCATCTTGTAAAGTTTCCTCCGGAGGAGATTCCACCGGGGCGGCCGGCGGACTGTCCGCGCCGGTCGCTTCGATATGGACCTCGACGGGCGCGCCATCCACGAGCGTTCTGACCGGGTCCGACCCGAGGTCCTCGACCTCCACCGTGTACCATCGCTCGCGGACTTTTACGCGTAGAGTGTTTGACATCGCTCTTTGTGCCAGCAGTAGTCTCGCGTTAGAGCATGGAGATAAAGACACCGGCTACGACCGCAGAGCCGATCACTCCCGCGACGTTCGGGCCCATGGCATGGGTCAGGAGGTAGTTCCTTGGGCTGGCCTCCTGCCCGACCTGGTGCGAGATCCGCGCGGCCATCGGCACGGCCGACACACCGGCAGACCCTATGAGCGGGTTTATCTTCTCGCTCAAGAACAGGTTCATTATCTTGGCGAAGAGCAGGCCGCCTATCGTGCCGCAAGCAAAGGCCACCAGGCCGAGGACCAAGATTAGCAGGGTATCAGCCTGGAAAACGACTTCGGAGTGAAGTTTAGTCCCGACCGTGATCATCAGGAAGATCGTTGCGATGTCGAGCAGCTCGTTCGACGCGGTGTTGGAGAGCCGAGGCACAACCCCGCTCTCCTTGAACAGGTTACCGATCATGAACATGGCGATCAGCGGGGCTGAGTCGGGGACAATGAGTATGATGAGGACCATGGCAATTGGAGGCAGCAGCATCTTCTCAAGTCTAGAGACCTCCCTGAGCGGCCGCATCTCGATCTCCCGCTCCTTCTTAGTGGTCAGGAGCCGCATCAGCGGAGGCTGTATGAAGACAACACTTGCCATGTAGGTATAGGCGATGACCGCGGTAATCCCGAGTATCTCCGGCGCCAGTATCGCGGACACGAATATGGTGGTTGGGCCATCGGCGCCGCCAATGATGCCGATGGCAGCCGCATCCTCTACCACGAACCCGGTCGCCAGCGCGCCCCAGAAAGCGACGAATATTCCCACCTGTGCCGCGGCCCCCAGCAAGAGCATCCGGGGATTCGCGATGACCGGCGCGAAGTCGGTCATGGCCCCAAGCCCAAGGAATATTATCGGAGGCAGAATGTTCCACAGGGACAACCCATAGTGAAGGATTACGCCGAAGATGCCGGAGGCCTGGGGGTCGGACGACCCTGCGACGAAGTCGGTCAGGCCGGTACCCGGCAGGTTGGTGATGATAATACCGAGACCGATCGGTAGGAGCACGTAGGGCTCGCGGTTCCGACTCACCGCCACGTAGATGAAGGCGAGCCCGACGGCCAGCATGATCCCGCCCCGCCAGTCGATACTCGCGAGACCGGAATCGCGAAGGAAGTCCACCCAGTCAATCAACGGCCATTCACCATCCTATAGTGGGGATCCGTCACCCGTGGAAATCACTTTCACCGCGGCCCGCGGTGGGGCCGCCGTCTCTCTCGCGCATCGCGCTTACGGCGACGACGGCCGCCAGCGCCCTGTCTTGGTCGGAGGCGGACCCGTCCGCCTTGGAGAACCTGCGTGAGACAAACGAGGCGGCCCGGCCCATGAACGCGATGATGAGCGTGAGGAGCAGCAGTACCCCAAAGGCGGCGCTGATTCCAACCGCCGTCAGCCTTATTCCCTGATCAAATGCTTCCTGGTCCATCTGCTCCCTCGGAGGGACGGCACCGAGGCCGATTGTACACTACCGGCAAAACCCCAAGCCAGCGGTCAGGTGTCCCGATTTCGGCTCCGATCGACGTTGGCACCCCACCCCACCAAGCCTATATAATAGCCGATGCCTACTCTCTCTGAGAGAGTCGGGTGCGAGTGAGCCAAGCAAGCCCATGTCTCTCTGAGCGGAGCGAAGAGTCTGGGGTGGTCGGGTGTTTCCTTCGGCAACGGCACACCGATCTTATCCCTAGATTCTTCGCCCCAAGGGGACTCAGAATGACACAGGGTGATAACTGAGGGGTTCCGAAGTCAGAATGCCCGATCGGATAGACCTCAACTGTGACATGGGCGAGAGCTTCGGGATGTACAAGATGGGCCTCGACGAGGAGGTCATCAAGTACGTCAGCTCCGCCAACATCGCCTGCGGCTTCCATGCAGGGGACCCCTTGTGGATGCGACATACCGTCGAGCTCGCCGAGAAGCACGACGTTGCCATCGGAGCCCATCCTGGCTTTCCAGACCTTGCCGGCTTCGGACGACGGGACGTCGCCGTTACGCCGGAGGAGGCGAGGGCGGACCTTGTCTACCAGATCGGCGCGCTTGCCGCGTTTACTCGCGCGAAGAAACTACAACATGTTAAGCCTCACGGCGCCATGTACAACCGGGCGGTCAACGACGAGGCCCTGGCTCGTGCCATCTGCGAGTCGGTACTGGAGGTAGACCCGACCATGGCGTTAGTGGCCCTCGCGGGCTCACGCTGGGCCTCGATCGCCGAGGAGATGGGCCTGAGGGTGGCGCACGAGATATTCGCCGATCGGGCCCTGAACCCGGACGGGACCCTGGTATCGCGGTCAACACCTGGCGCCGTGTTACACGACGCCGACGAGGTTGCCGAACGGAGCGTCAGGATGGTCACGCAGGGTCGAGCGTCCGCGATCTCCGGCGAGGAGATCGACGTAGAGGCGCACAGCCTGTGCGTCCATGGGGATACGCCGGGCGCGGTCGAGATCGCCTCAACCTTGCGGCGGGAGCTCCAGGCGGCCGGAGTCGAGGTCGTACCGCTGGGCGATCTGGTGTGAATAAGTCCCTTCGCCGGCCGATGGACAACCGATGAACGGGCAGCCGCGTTTCCTGCCTGCCGGCGACCAAGCGCTAGTCGTCGAGCTGGGCGACGACATCAGCCCTGAGACCAACCGCCGCGTGCACAACCTCGTGGCGGCCATCGAGCGCGGGAGGGTCGCCGGAGTCGTTGATCTCATACCGACGTACCGGTCTCTGCTGGTCCAATACGACGCCATGCAGCTATCGGGCACTGACCTCCAGGAAACGCTATCTCAGATCGCCGAAACCCTGGACGAACAGCCGGCCGAGCAGCCGACGGTCGTACACATTCCAACGCTCTACGGCAGTGAACACGGGCCGGACCTCGAGTTCGTCGCAGAGCATGCCGAGATAACGCCCGCAGAGGTGGTAGAGGTCCATACCGCCACCGACTATCTCGTGTACATGATGGGGTTCACACCCGGCTTCCCCTATCTGGGCGGCCTTTCCGAAAAGATTGCCACTCCCCGCCTAGAGACACCCAGGGTCAAGATCACGGCCGGGTCTGTCGGGATCGCGGAGAGCCAGACTGGAATATATCCGGTGGAGAGCCCGGGCGGATGGCGTCTGATTGGCCGCACCCCGCTGAGGCTTTTCGATGCAGATAGTGAGCAGCCTTCTCTGCTCGACGCGGGAAACTACGTTCGGTTTGTCCCTCTGCCGGGAGAGGACGAGTACCTGCGAATTCGGGACCTGGTCGAAAGCGGAAGGTATCAGGTCACCACGGAGAAGCTCGAATGAGCACTCCAACTCTCGAGATCAAGACTCCTGGGATACACACGACTGTTCAGGACCGCGGCCGGTACGGCTACCAGCGGTTCGGCGTGCCCGTGTCCGGCGCTATGGACGAGTTCGCTCTGCGCGCCACCAACCTATTGGTGGGCAACGACCAGGGGGCCGCCTGCCTTGAGATGACGGCACTCGGGCCTGGGATAAAGGTCCTGGCGGATACGTGGATCGCGGTTACAGGGGGCGACCTATCGCCCAAGCTGAACGGTGACTCGATTCCGCGCTGGCAGACTGTAGAGATCCCGGCCGGCGGAGTGCTTTCCTTCGATGAGATGCGAGATGGGATGCGCGCATACCTGGCGGTCGCCGGAGGTATCGACGTGCCGGTAGTCATGGGAAGCAGGTCTACGTACATAAGCGCCGGTATCGGTGGCCTTGAGGGGCGCGCCCTCAAGGCCGGAGACTTCCTCCACACCCTGCCCGTCGACGCGGAGCCGGTAACGCGCCGTCTCCCTGCGGGCTACGAGGCGCCGACTTACGGCGAGCATCACGTCATCAGAGTGGTGTTCGGACCGCAGCACCGCGCTTTTAGCCCGGAATCTCTAGGCACGTTCATGACTTCGAAATGGATCATCTCAATGGACTCCGACCGGATGGGGTACAGACTAGAGGGGCCACCGATCGAGCATGCTGCTGGGCCGGACATCGTGTCGGATGGCAATCCCCCAGGCGCCATACAGGTGCCCGGGGACGGCGTCCCCATGGTCTTGCTGGCGGACCGTGGCACCACTGGGGGCTACACCAAGATAGCGACTGTAATCACCGCAGACCTCGGCAGGCTCGCGCAAGCGGTACCGGGGCAATCGCTCACTTTCAGGTCCGTGACCATCGAGGAGGCTCACGAGGTCTTGCGGAAGAGGGAAGCGACCCTAATCGCTATAGCGACACAGGCAGCCACGTTTTCGGGCTCCTCCACGGGACTCAGCGTCTCGGTGAATGGAGAGGCGTTCGAGGTCGAGGACAACGATGGACAGCCGGTCGCCGGTCCGTCGCTCCCTGGACAGCCGGCCCGTGCGCGAAGCCAGCGCGCCCGTGCAACAGTAGACGGCCGCACCTACGAGTTCGACGTCGAGGTGCGGAGAGAAGGAGCGTAGACGCCAATGCGCAAGCATGCTTGAGCTTCTACACGACCTGTCCGATTGGTTGGTTGGCTTCGCAGGCAGCGATTGGGCCATCCTCGTTCTCGCCTTAAGCTCCTTCGCGGAGGCCATTTTCTTCCCTATTCCTCCGGACCCTTTGTTGCTGGGCGTGGCGATACTCCAGCCCAACCTGGGGGTCTTGCTCGGGGTTTTGGTCACGGTAGCCTCAGTGGCCGGCGCGGTTGTCGGCCACTGGTTAGGTCAGCGGCTCGGCAGGCCAATACTCGACAGGCTGTTTCCCGCCGCGAAGGTCGAACAAGTTGAACGCGCGTTCAAGAAGTACGGGGTGTGGGCAGTCCTAATCGCGGCCTTCACTCCCATCCCATACAAGATCTTTGCGATCTCGGCAGGCGCATTGGACTTCGACCGGCGCACATTCATACTCGCATCGCTAGTCGGAAGAGGTGCGCGGTTCATCACAATTGGTGCGTTGGCATTCGTATTTGGCAAGAGAATAGAAGAGTTCATCGCCTCCAATTTCGAGGTCCTCACCATCTCCGTAACGGTGACTTTGATCGCAGTCGTTGTCTTGTGGTTGGTCGTGCAGAGACTCCGCCGCCAAACTGGCGCGGCCGGTTGATCTCCCGACGGAGGCTCGCCGTCATGATCCCCACCTGGCAGGCTCGCCAAACTACTTGTCGAATACGGCACCAACTTACCCGGGAGGACCGAAGTGACTCTGACTACTCGTGAGTTCCTGAAAGAGGCTACGTGGACGACCGAGATCATCGACCGGTGGCTCAACCCCGACGCACGCAACTGGTGCGCGTACGAGCCTGAGCTTGGATATAGGCTGAAAGACTGCATCGATCAGGACGGCCTCGATGGCTCGTACACCATCTCCCACTACAACCCGACTGGCGAGCGGAGAATGATCAACTTTGCCGATAAGCCCTGCCGGATAAACTCCTATGGCGACAGCTTCACGCAGTGCATCCAGGTCAGTGACGGTGAGAGTTGGCAGGAGTACCTGGCGGCACACTTCGGCGAGCCGATCAGGAACTGGGGCGTCGGCAGCATGGGGTTCTATCAGGTATACAGGCGCATGCTCAGGGAGGAGAGGACATCGCTGTCCGCGCCCAACATCATACTCAACGTATTCTCGGACGACCACTACCGGAGCATCTACTCACTGAGATGGCTCCACCTGACGGTGGACGTCTTCCGGCAGCAAAAAGTTATCCCTACCGAGGGCCTCTGGGACTTCGGAAACCCGCCCTGGCCACACCTGCGGCTCGACCTTGACACTGGTGGCTTCGAGGAGCACAACAACCCCTACCCGACGCCGGACTCGCTGTACCAGCTAGCCGACGAAGACCACATCTACGAGACCTATAGGGGCAACCCAACCTTGCAGGCCCACCTGGCCGAGCAGGGCGTCATCGACTTCGACACCTCGATACTGCAACGGATGGCGGACGCGCTAGAGGTGTCGACTGATTTCAGCTCGCCCGAGGCCTCCGCCTCGACGGGGCATGCCTTGCTGCAAACCTGCGCACTGTGGTCTAGTGAGTACATCCTAGACAAGGTCAAGGAGTTCACACAAACGGAAGGGAAGAAACTGCTGGTCCTTCTGACTCATCCATGGCGAGAAGTTGTCGCGATGTGCAATGGGCTTCCGAGGTTCGACCAGCCTTTCGTCGACTACCTCGAGAACAACGACTTCATGTACGTCGATGGACTTCGGCTGCATCAGCGAGACTTCAGCACCTTCAGCGGTGCGCCTGAGGCATACGTCGACCAGTACTACAAGTTCGTCCGCCGCGGCCACTACAATCCTAGGGGTAACCACTTCTTCGCGTTTGCAATCAAGGACTCCATCGTGGGATGGCTCGACCCCAAGCCGCCTACCTACCTCCAAAAGGGCGAGCCTTCGCTGTAGCGCTCAGGGGTCAGGCGTTCGCCCCAAGTTTGCAAATCGGGCGACTCTGATATGATTGCGGGCGCGTTCTGGGAGTTCCAGCGTCTACGCACAGAGGCCTAGAGATTTGACAGCCGCGTAACTGGCAACAATTCAGGAGGCTAGGGCAATGGACCTTGAGATGGTAGTGCTCCGGATTCTACACATCGTCTTCGGCGTATTCTGGGTAGGTTCGGCGTTTTTCCTGGTCTTGATCCTGGAGCCGCGCCTTCGGGCGCTTGGTCCAGAGATCCAGCGCCCCGCCATGCGAGCGATCGCCCGGGTTATGGGTCCGGCACTCGGAATCAGCGGCCTCATAACGATAACGGCCGGCATCACCCTGTACTTCAGACTTCCACGGGGAGCGCTTGACAGACTCTTCGCCGACGGCTGGGCATGGGCTATCTTCATAGGGTTCGTCGCGGCGATAGCAGCGAACCCACGAGCACCGAATTGAGCATGGCAGAGAACTCGGCGGCGAAGAGAAGTGCGGCGCTTATCCCAGCCCTCCCGCCAGAGCGCCGATGTGGTACCTGCTGACGGACCGTGTGGGCGCCAAGCGATTCCTCGAGCTCGGTTGCGCCCTAGGATATACCGCAGCACTGATGGCTGACGCCGGTGGCCCGGAGTCGCACGTGGATGCGGTCGAGAACAACGCTCTCCACGCAGACCTGGCCGAATCGGAGCTGTCTTCGAAGGGGCTCGGCAACCGGGTGCGGGTCCTGAGGGGCGAAGCAAAGGACATCCTGCCTAACTTGACCGACCCGTACGACGTAGTTTTCCTGGACGGCGGCCACGAGGGGCTGGTGCCTGATCTGACTCGACTCACTCACCAGGGAGGCGTCCTGATCGACTCAGAAGTGAAATCGCAGTTGTTCGGCGACGTAGAGGCCGCCCTGACGCGTCTGAAGTCCCGACTGGGCAGAAGTAACGAGGAAGACGAGCGAGCGCGTGCGGCGGCCCAGACCGGGTACGGCGAAGCCGTCGAAAACGCGATCAAGACTGCTCGGTCGACAGTAGAGTGAACGTCTAACACGTCACGCCGGCGGACCCACTACGACGATGTTTCCGTACTTGACACCTCCGTACCCCTGTGCTACTTTCGAGCCCATCTGGAATGCCGCACGCTGGATGACTTCTGGCGCACAAACACGCAGGCCAGCGCCCATTTCCTCAGCGAACAATGGGGCCTGCAAACAGGTGAACCCGCGAACAAAGGCGTGACGTACGACAACTGGCTGGAGGACCGATGGGATGGGGAAGAAGCCGCCCAGCAGACGACGTCTTGTCCTGGTATCGAACCGGGTACCCTCGGCCCCAATGGTCGCGGGCCAAGGGCCAGATCGGGAAGGGGCCGTTGGAGGGCTCGTAAACGCCATTCAGCCGGTGATGGAACGCCAAGGGGGGCTGTGGTTCGGGTGGAGTGGAAAGAGCACCGCGAGGAAGCCCGACAGCATCCCCACGGTCTCATCCTCCGGGCGGGTCGCGCTGGCGACACTAGACCTCTCCGAGGACGAGGCCGCCCTCTACTACACAGGCTTCGCCAATCGGACCCTTTGGCCCCTGCTACATAGTCTTCCTGAGCGCGTCACGATCCGGCGTGACACCTATGAGTCCTACCGGCGGATCAATCGGCGGTTCGCCGAAGCCCTCCGTCCCTTCCTCCGGCCAAGCGACTTGGTCTGGGTGCAGGACTTCCACCTGTTCCACGTTGGCCGCGAGTTACGCAGGCTGAACTGGAAAGGCAAGACCGGGTTTTTCCTACATGTCCCCTTCCCCCCAGCGGATATCTTCGCGGTCCTGCCGTGGGCCCGCAATATCCTGGAGGGGCTCATGGACTACGACCTCGTCGGATTCCAGACCGAGCGTGATGTTTACAACGCCGTTGACGCCCTCCGGACCGACGTTGGAGGTGTGTTCAAGGACCGTAAGTTCGTCCACAACGGCATGTCGCTGCGGGTCGGCGCATATCCCGTCGGTATAGAGCCGTCTACTTTTCGACCGAAGGCGGTCGAGGAGGAGTCGAACTCCACTCCGCGCCGACGGGCCCAGACCCCTGCGGACCAACTCTCGATCCTGGGAGTCGACCGCCTGGACTACACGAAGGGGATACCGCAGCGGCTGAGGGCCATCGAAAGGCTCCTGGAGCGCAATCCCTCGTTGCGGGGCAAGGTCAGCTTCATACAGATATGCGCACCCTCGCGCACGCGGGTGCCCGAGTACATGCGTGAGAAGGAACGCGTGGAGGGTCTGGTTGGACAGATTAACGGACGATTCTCGGGGGCAAGCTGGATGCCGATTCGCTACCTCTATCGGTCCTACCCGCCAGAGGCGCTAGCGCAATTCTACAAAGAGGCTGATGTCTGCCTGGTCACGCCTTTGCGAGACGGCATGAACCTGGTTGCCAAGGAGTTTGTGGCGTCCCAGCGCGATGAACCTGGCGTCCTCGTGTTGTCCAGGTTTTGCGGCGCGGCTGAATCGATGCGTGGCGCACTGATCGTCAATCCTCACGACATCGACGGCACGGCGGCTGCCATCTATAGAGCGCTCAGAATGCCAAAGCAAGAGCGCTCCCAGCGCATGAGCGCCTTGATGGACAATGTGACGACTCACACAGCCGGTAGCTGGTGTGAAGCTTTCCAGGGGGACCTTGTGGACGTCTAGCGGAGACGGTCCGTGGTGACCCGTAACAGGACCTAGCCTGCCGCCGCCAACGACTCAAGGAAAACCTCGACCTCACTAACACCCTCCAGGCCGTAGTCTGCCGACCTAACCAGCTCCTCGGGCGAGTCCTCGTAGATAACAGCCACTCCGATCCCGTGGACGTCACCGGCGGCACGCAGCTCTCCTAACGCGTTCAGCGCGTCCACGTCTGTTGTGTCGTCGCCAATGACAACGACGCTGTCGACCTCACGTTCCCTGACCAGCTTCCGAACGGCGTAGCCCTTGTCGAGACCGACCGGGGCCCGGATCTCCAGGACCATTTTCCCCCAGAACATCTCTAGCTCGTCCGTGCCGGTGGCCGAGTCAAGAGCTACCTGTAGCATACGCCGGGCATGGTCAGGGTCCGAGGCCAGCCGGTAATGGACCGATACGCTGTGCTGCTTGTCATCCCAGACGAGTCCCGGGAGAGCCACCGCCGTCCTGAGACCGTCGAAGACTCGCTTGATCTTGTCGCGATATTCGGCCACTCCCGGCGCGACGGAAACCTGTCCGGCCTCCAGATACTCGGCACCATGATTACCCACATACATTATGTTGTCGACAAGGACCTTCGCCTGAAGGTCGCGCACCGCCCTACCCGACATCACACAAACCAATTCGATGGTATCCGCGAGGCGACGCAAGGAGTCAGCCGCCCTTCGCGACACCATGGCCTCATCAGGCCTCGAAGCTATCTCGGCGATCGTGCCATCAAAGTCGACGATCAGGCCCCACCGGCCTGTCTGGAATACCGTGTGCACACGGACAAGGTGGTCGAGAAGTTTCGGTGCAGACGCAACCAAATTTAGATTACCCCTTGACAAGAACCCCTGTTCTGTTCTATATTGTTCTAACTTAGCATCCGGGTCAGGAGACCAACGTGAACGCAACAGCTACCAGACCGCCTTCAGAACAGCTTGAGTTTCCGGGGATACCCACGCTGGCGGCACCCGGACCCGACGCGAGCTGGCGTAACGTGCTGCCGGGGCAGGAAGTCGTTTACCTCGGCAAGATTTCAGACGGCCCACGCTACGGCGCCAGGGGCCTTGTCAAGAATACGCTGAATCAACGGGCCGTCGTCGACATGGGGAGAGCCGGAATATGGCACATACCCTACTATTTCCTGGCGATTCCTGCAGCGGCTGATTAGGACTAGGCGACACTCGATTCTCACGAGCACCGAACCCGCGATGACACTGACAAGGGAGGCTTCCCATGGAATCTGAAGGGTCACAGCTCCGGATCAAGGTTGTGGGGGTGGGCGGAGCCGGAGGCAACGCCGTCTCCAGAATGGCCGACAGGAAGCTCCACGGGCTGGAGTTTCTCGCGATCAACACCGACGGCCAGGCTTTGAATCGCATGAACGGCGTACCGACACTCGCGATAGGTCCTTCGACAACGGGCGGAATGGGCTCAGGCGGCAACGCCGACGTAGGGCGAAAGGCGATCCGAGAGAGCCATGACCAGGTCGCGCAGCTCCTGGCGGGGGCGGACATGGTCTTCGTCACTGCCGGGATGGGCGGCGGGACTGGCACCGGGGCAGCTCCTGCCATAGCCGAGATGGCAAAGCGGCAGGGCGCCCTCACCGTAGCTGTCACCACGCGACCTTTCTCCTTCGAGGGAGCCCTTCGCCGGGAGGTCGCCGACCAAGGGCTTCAGCAGCTGGAGCAAAAGGTCGACACCCTCATAACCGTTGACAACGACCGCCTCCTTTCATCCCTCGATGGGAAGCTCTCGCTCGAGCAGGCGTTCCGGCTAGCCGATGAGGTGTTGCGCCAGGGCGTGCAGGGGATATCGGAGATAATCACCGTGCCCGGACTCATCAACGTAGACTTCGCCGACGTCAGGTCGGTAATCGCCGACGGCGGCGCGGCCTTTATGGCAGTCGGAGAGGGCAAGGGTAGGGCTGCAGCAAATGAGGCTGTCCAGTCGGCCCTGGCCAATCCGCTCTTCGACGCTCCCTTGCAGGGCGCCACGGGAATCCTGTTCAACATCAAGGGTGGCAAGGATCTGGAGCTTGGCGAGGTCAACGAGGTCGCTTCCATCATTCGGGAGGCCAGCCAGTCCCAGGCCCGTGTTATCTTCGGGGTCGTCCAGGACCCGAGGTCGAAGAAACGAGTGAGCATCACCCTGGTTGCCACCGGACTGAACGGCAAGCGGAATGGTGACGAGCTGAGTTCCGAGGCTCACTATTTTCAGCCCGTGCCCAAACCTGCCGGGAAGTCGGCCTCCAACGGTCACGGAGTGGTTGCCGCGTCAACGAGCCACAAGCTACTGTAGCTCCAGTCCCAGGCCCCGCTACGTCTCAGGTGCCCTGGTCTGGAGCTATCCCACTTATTGATGTCGCCTTTTGTAGGCGCGATTTCGTCGTGAGTCGAAGTTGTTTTCGGTTCTGACCTATTGACAATCAGTGAGCCTTATGGTACCCTTATGGCAGTTTCCCGTAGCCATAAGGAGCCTGGCATGATACGGGGTTTCGACAATCTCCGAGAAGAACTGCGAAATGAAGTCAGAGAACTTGAGCTTGAAATAGTGCGCTTGGGGGAGCGGCTCGCCGAGAAGAGCAGATTGCTCACCAGGCTAGAGGTCGACACGGGAGAGTCAAGGCCGCCTCCGCTTACGCCCCTCCGGGGAAATGGCATAAGAAGCATCACAGCGCTGCCTATCGATCACTATGAGGTGGATGGCCAGCGTTTCAGAAACGCTGGCCACGTTCTGGATTATTTCAATGCGCCTCACTACTTCTCCAAGAAGAATCCGGGTAAGAAGGATCAGGCAACGCGGGAAATAATCCGATGGGCAAGGCGGAATCCCTCGGAAGCTCGAACCGTCACGGTGGTATTCCGTGATGGGACTAGCAGCGACCTTTACACAGCGGTGATGAATGCGGCTTAGGGTTCCGGCCTAGTAAACGGATTCCACTACCACGGTGGATTCGATGGTTGATATGCTTGTCATTCTGAACGGAGCGAAGAATCTATACACTGCACCTCAAGGCGACTTTGTATGAGCGGTCAGCTTTGGATTCTTCGTGGGCTCCGCTCCTCAGAATGACAGCCTGACCGCACAGTCCTGCTTGATTGTACTTATAAGTACTGAGTCAACTTGATTCCTCCATGTCTTTCCGAGCGTAGCGAGGAATCTGGGAAGGTGTGGTCTGGTTAAAGTTCCGGCCGCCCCACCTCAGGTTCTTCGTCGCTCCGCTCCCCAGAATGACATCTCTGGAACTTTGTTCACTACTAGTCGAAGAGGCCGTTGCGAATGTGCTCTTCGATAGTGTCTGCGACCAGCTCGGGCCGCTGTAAAGGAACGTCGTGGATGCTGTCCTCGAGCCAGACGGTCTTGCTTACCGGCAACAGCTGTTCGGCTTTGGCTATCGACTGATCGAAGCTCGCCCGCCAGCCCTCGGCTGCACCGTCTTTCCGCGTCGGCATCAGCAGCGTGGGACACGCTACCTTCGAATAAAGTGTAGACGGCTTCTGGTCCCAGCACGCGTCGATAATCTCCATGTGGTTCTTCCGGCTAAGCCGGGCGCGAATGGTGTTGTCTTCAAGCACTTCGAAGTTGGCGAGCACTATCTGTTCGATTTCGGGAGTGATCTCAAATCCCCAGTCCCTTGACCGGCCCATCGCCCTGAACTGATCGACCGTCGTGCCGGTGAAATCCGGCGGGGCCATCTCTTCCCTCGCGCGCTCCAGCGTCATGCCCGGGACCGCCGAGACCTCGATCGTGCCCCCGTCTATCAAACAAAGTCCTTTCGCCGTCGTGGGATAGGTGGCGGCGAACTCGACGGCCACGTTTCCGCCCCATGAGTGCCCGACCAGAATCGGTCTATCGGCACCGCCGGCCTCTATGAACTTGCGAAGGTCCCCGGCCACCGTTGCAAAGTCGTACCCGCGATCAGGTTTCTCGCTCTCACCGTGACCGCGTTGGTCGAGCGCCAGGACCGCGAACCGCTCGCTGAAGATAGGGGCCACCAGGTCCCAGATATGGCAAGTAGAAGCGAGGCCGTGTATCAGGATAACTGGCTGGCCGGACCCTCCCCAGTCCCTGTAGTGCAATCGCAGCCCATCGACCGACATCCATTCATCTCTCGGCATCAGGGTTACTCGGGACCATCCGGCCTACCAGGCTGCTGGCTTCTCAAAAACTCCTCAAGCTCCTCCACCATCGCATCGGAGCTCGGCATATCTCCGTCCGGCTCGTTAGCGTCATCGTAACGCTTCTCAAGCGTCTGAACATAGGCGCTCACGTCGGACTGCTTGGCGATGGCCTCGTTTACCTCCACCTCATAAGATTGTGCGTCCTCGCGGAGTTCCTCGAGGTCAACGTCAAAGTCCACGAGACCCCGGAGCCTGCTGAGAAGTGCATAGCTCACTCTTGGGTCCGGCGACGTCGTAACGTAGTGGGGACTGTGACCCCATAGGCTGGCATGGGAAAGCCCCCGGTCGATGGAGGCCTCCATAAAAGCACTATGTATCCCGGTAGGCCCTTGATACCCGGAGCCGCGAATTCCGAGCCATTCAACCTTTTGCGACAGCTCCGGAGAGCTGGCGCGCCCAGTCACCCTTGGCTCTCTTGTGTGAGGTACAGCGTCGAGGAGTGAGCCGAGGGAGGCGACGAGCTGCACGCCGCACAGCTCCGCGACTCGTAACATGAGGCCAGAGAAGGCCCGCCATTTGAGGTTTGGCTCCGTCCCCACGTAAAGGACGAGCCCTCGGGACGAGTCCTCCGGCACATAGTAGTAGAAATCATTGGCCGGCCAACGTGTGTGCCGCTCACCGCTGTCATCCAGACGCATCTCAGGTCTGACCACAGTAAAATCGTAGAACTCCTCCGGGTCGATCTCGGCGAACTTCTTGGCTGGAAGCCTTTCGACGAGGTGCAACACCGCCCGCGTAGCCGCCTCACCGGCATCCGGCCACCCAGCGAAAGCGACAATCATCGTTGGCAGGGCCTGTTCAGGCTCTTCGTGGACTATCAGTGCATCCATCAGGGTTTCCTAGCCGATGCGCTTCCGTTCCCTAAATCCTAGCGCCTTTAAGAGTGCTGGCGAAGCGCCTAAAGGTCGGGCTCTTCTCCAAGATGTTCTGGGGCTTGACGAATTCCGCTATCTTCTCATTGTGCACTGTCTTTACGAAGCCCTTGCGATTATCCCGAAATCTTCGGTGCATCAGCTCGGCGGGTCTTTGGTGATCCTCAGGATTACCTTTGATGCTGAGCACGGCCTGTCTACCCAGGACCTTTCTCAGAGCGTCAGCGTCGCAGGCGAGCCAGCCCTCGAGAGAGTGGTCGACGACGATATAAGTCGACCGACAGACCACGTGTCACTCGATTTAGTCGCGCAGACGCGGTGCTTACGTTCCTCACGGTCTCTTCTACGTCTACGCCCTCAGAGTCTCGGAAGACCAGTATTCTCTTTAGCTGCCTTTGGGTTGCCTGAAGAGCCTCAACGTGGCGCCTCATGACCTGGGCATCGAGCATATCACCCTGTGGGACGACCCTTACGTGTACGCGGACCCGGTAGCCCAACTTGCGGATGAGAATAGGAATCGTCTGTTTGTCGCTTGGCCCCTCGACGAAGACACCCAGGCTCAAGGGACTCCCCCAATATGTCCTGCGTGCCACGCCCTGCCAGCGCCCAGTTCGCGCATAAGTTTCGCAATGCCCTTGCGTCCCTTCAGGGGAGTGCATCGGGTCGCGCCCTTCACTTTATCGACAACCACAAACGACTCCGGCGGCAGAAAATCGAGCAGGTAGGGAGAGTGAGTAGTCGTTATCACCTGCGTTCTCTCTACTGCCACGGTCAGCATGCCCGCCAGGGTCTCCATCACATGAGGATGGAGCTCGATATCAGGTGCTTCAAGGGCTAGCAGACTCGGGGGTTTGGGTGTCATGAGCGCGGTAGCAAGCGCCAGAGCGAGCAGAGTCCCGTCGGAGAGCCCCCAGGAACCTACGGGCATTGGTACCCATCTTTCTTTTAGAGCAACATACGTTTGTGCGTCTCCGTAGATTGGAGAGCTGAGCCCTTCAACTGTCGGAACGCAGGCTCTCAGAATGTCAACAGTTTCATCTAGGGCGGGGGCGCCGTCGGAGAAGAGGGTGTGCACGACCGTCGACAGGTTCTGCCCGGTCTCCGCGAGTCGATACTCTTTCTTGACTGGCTGCGGCTGTCGCATCAGTGCCGGATTGAAGTGATAGAAGGCCCATTCCCTCATCGACTCCATCAAGTTCGGGCTGGACAAGTTCTCGATCCCAACCGTGGGCACAACGCTGCGGACTCGGCTCACGCTGCCCCTCGCGGTTCTATGACTAAAGTCGGATGGCCCTCTTACCAAAACCGGCTCCCCGGGTGCTGCAAACCGCTCCGCGCTGAACACAGCTGTGTTCCTTTCGTCCTGGACGAATTGCACCGTATGCTGCTGCTGGGAATCCGTTTGAAGGCGCTCAGGTTGCCAGCTTATTTCTACTGCTATTTCATGGTCTGTCTCTCCACCCCAAACCACCTCGTTAAACCCGCCAATCTCAGTGAAAACCCTGTCCGACTGCGTAGAGTCGTTAACAGTAAGCAGCTGCAACAAGCTTAGGACGTTCAGGATGTTTGACTTGCCGGAGCCGTTGGCCCCGATCAGAACGGTCAGTGGTCCAAGAGCCAGCTTGGTGTCCTTCAGGCTTCTATAGTTCTGGACGGAGAGCTCAGTAATCATAGGCGTATTATAACCCGCGGACGAAGCGCGAAGAGACTAAGCTCGCCAGCCTGTTGCTGACGCTTAACCTTGCCCTGCCAGGCAGGTGGCCATCAGGAGAGCGGCTATCGACTTCGCGTCGCGGATCTCGCCTGTTCGAATGAGCCCGGCGACGCCGGACAGCGGGACCTTCTCGGTCACAATGTTCTCGTCAGGGTCCGGAGCTAGAGAGCTTGGCACCAGATCTCTGGCGACGTATACGTACATGAGCTCGCTGGTGAATCCAGGACTCGCCCAGAAACGGCCCAGGCTTTGAAGGTCTTCCGACCGGAATCCTGTCTCCTCCTGGAGCTCGCGCTGCGCACAGGCCTCCGGGCTCTCGGACTCCTCGAACACGCCCGCCGGCACCTCAAGCAGGGCTTCGCCTACCGCATACCGGTACTGGCGCACCAGGTGAACGTTGTCATGTCCATCGATCGGAACAATGACGGCCGCAGGCCGGTGTTCGACCACCTCCCGGAAAGCCTGTCCCCCATCAGGAAGACTGACAGTGTCGACTCGTACTTGGAGCAGCTTGCCGTCGAATACGGGCTTGGTGGCGAGTCGTCTCTCGGCCCCCACTCGGTCCTCCATCACCCGCTCGGCTTCGCGGGCCAAGGGCGACCTTTGACGCCCAGGCGCTCTGTCAATCTTGAGTAGAACGTGGCCGGTGGATCGGCCCTCAGAAACCGGGCATCGTACGGGCTGCGCCGGACCATCACCCGGTCACCCTGGCTAAGAATCGTGTCCGAAATCGCGTCCGCGCTGAGAGTCGCCTCCCGCCCACCGCTGACCCCTATCTCCACAACCGACTCTTCAGACACGACAATGCCGGTCTGAAGGCTTATGTGTGGAGCGACGGGCTGGACCAACATGACCCTGGCTTCCGGGTACAGGATGGGCCCTCCGGCCGCCAGCGCATAGCCTGTGCTCCCGGTTGCCGTTGAAACGATCACGCCATCAGCCCGGTACGTGGCAAGAGGAGCGCCGTCTACGTTTACATACAAGTCCAGAAGGCGCGCCATCGGTCCCCGACCGACGACCACGTCGTTCAGTGCATGGACCGGCTGTCCGGACTCTGCGTCAGATCCTGAGACGACTGAGGCCTGGAGCATCATTCTCGACTCTACTCGCGGACTGCCGTCAAGGTAGGTAGGGATTTTTTCCGCGGCCTCGTCCACGGTCACCTCGGTCATGAATCCGACGCGCCCCATGTTGATGCCCAGGATGGGGACCGAATGCGGCACCGCCTTCCGTGCGACTCTTAGGATGGTGCCATCGCCGCCTGCTGTAATGATGACTTGGGTGTTGGCCAGTGTGTCGGCGTCGATATCCAACGCCGCCGCCGAGGCCGTCCACGACCTTTCACCTAGGCCTATGGACGGGACTAGCTTGCCAATGAGGTCCTCGGCCTGGGCGACATGGGGGTTGTATACGAGACCAATCAGGTCTCGGTCGGGCGTCTTGTCGGGCGTTGTCTTATGCGGATGGGGTGTCAAAGAAGGACCTTGGCAGCCGCCCCAGCGATCTCTATGAGCGGCCGCGGATATAACCCAAAGACCACGATTCCGCCGACGCTTGCGAGCACGGCTAGCCTGATCGGCAGCCCGGTCGCCACAAGCCCCTCGTGCGCCGGCGGTCTCAGGTACATAACGTTGACGACCCTCAAGTAGTAGTAGGCCGACACTACGCTGTTCACCACACCGACCACTGCAAGCCACGCCAGCCCGCCATTGACCGCGGCACCAAAGATGTAGATTTTTACCATGAACCCGACGGTCAGCGGCACGCCTATCAGGGAGACCATGGCGAACGCAAGCGCGGCGGCCAGGTACGGCGCCCGCCGGGCCATACCGGCGAAATCGTCGATGTTGTCACTCTCTATTCGGTTGGAGATGGCGATGACGACCGAGAACGCGGCCAGGTTGGTGGCCGCGTAGCCGCCGAGGTAGAACAATACGCCGGAAGCCCCCAGTGCGTCCTGGTCGCCGGAGGCGCGAGCAGCTACCGCGCTTAGCCCGACCATCAGATACCCGGCATGGGCGACGGTGCTATAAGCAAGCATTCTCTTTATGTTGTTCTGGGGGATAGCAACCAAGTTTCCAATCGTCATCGAGAGTACGGCCAGCACCGCGAATATCGCACTCCACTCGATGCTGACGGCTTCCAGTGGAAAGGCTATATAGAAGACGCGGAGAATGACTGCGAACCCGGCCGCCTTGCTGGCGACGGCAAGGAACGCGGTCACCGGCGTGGGCGAGCCTTCGTATACGTCAGGAGCCCACATCTGGAAGGGGACGGCGGCTATCTTGAATCCGAACCCGGCGATCATAAGCACGATGCCAAAAAGAAGCGCATAGCTACCGGCGCCGAACGGCTGGTCAGTGCTCAGTCCCATCCCCGCCAGTCGGGCCGCCACGTCCTCGAGCATCGTGCTGCCCGTAAAGCCGTAGACCATGACCATCCCATACAACAGCAGCGCTGAACTAATTCCGCTGAGTACCAGGAATTTCATCCCCGACTCCGACGAGCGGCTGTTTCTCAGAAACGCAGCCAGCGCAACAAGGGGCAGCGCGGTCAGCTCTAGCGATATGTAGATGGTGATCAGCTCGACCGTCGAGGCCAGCAGCATCATGCCGGTGGTGGAGAACAGGACCAGCGCGTAATACTCGATCTGGAATCGCTGGATTCTCTTGACGTACTCGGTTGAGACCAGCATTACCGTGGCGGCAACTCCGATGAAGAGGAACTTGAAGAACAGGCTGAACTTGTCGACTACTAGAGTGTCAGCCAGAACGCTGTCATCCGGGACGGTGTTGCCGTTCAGCCATAGCGAGACGCTGAAAGCCAGAGGCAATGCAAGGCCGAGTACTCCCACAGCGGCTAGAACGCCCTTGCGCGGTACCACGAGGTCGAGCAGCAGGAGCAGGAACGCCAGCCCAGCGAGGCTTATCTCCGGAGACAGCAGGAACAGATCGTTCGTGGTCATGTCTTAACGCTCAAACAACGGGCTCCTACTCCCGGTGTGCGGGTTTCTCGCGATGTCTCCCTGAGTCCCACGTCGGGACGAAGGGCCTGGGGTGGCTGCTCTTTTCCATAGCGGGCTCGACCAGTCAGTATCGAAGGCCCCACCCCAGATTCCTCGGAAAACATGCTGACCTCCACCCTTCAGCGCTATCTTCATGGGAATGACATATGTGGAAATCAACCTAATCAACATGCTACGGGCCCGCTGCTGCGGTCTGAACAGACCCCTGCAAGGCCTCCACGATTGGCCCAACCCCATCGGCAAATACGTCGGCTATGAACGCTGGATACACTCCGACAACTAGTATGGCGACGACTAGAGCAACCATCGGGACCATCTCCATTCGCGTAGCATCTCTTACGCTGTCGAACCGGTCGACGGCCGGCCCAAAGAACGAGCGCTGGATCATCCACAGGATATAGCCGGCCGTTATTACGATCCCGAAAGCAGCCAGCGCCGTAGCGACGCCCCAAACAGGGAAGGCACCCAAAAATATGAGTATCTCCGACACGAACCCGCTGGTGCCGGGCAGGCCAAGCGAGGCAAGACCGGCCACCAGAAATGCCGCAGCGAGGACAGGCATCCGCGTCGCCAGGCCGCCGAGGTCGGGTATGTACCTGGTGTGCGCCTTGTCATAGACGAATCCGACCAGCAAGAAGAGGAGGCCCGTTATCGTGCCGTGAGTAAACATCTGCATCGCCGCGCCCGTGAGCCCGACGGGCGAGACGGCGCCCGCGACCCCCACGACTGAGGAGATACCGATCAGGACATAGCCCATGTGGCTGATGCTGCTGAACGCGATCAGCCGCTTCAAATCGGTCTGCCGTAGGGTCACCACGGCGCCATACAGGACGTTGATCACGCCTAGTGCGGCCAACACACCCGCCACTCCGACGACAACGTCCGGGAACATGCCCGCGGACACGCGCACCATCCCGTATCCCCCCATCTTCAGCAAGACACCGGCCAGCATAACGCTGACGGCCGTGGGCGCATCCGTATGAGCGTCGGGGAGCCATGTGTTCAGCGGCCAGACAGGAAGCTTGATGGCGAAGGCAATGAAAAAGAAAGCGAATATCAGGCCAGCCGGAGCAATTAACTCGACACCTTGAATCTTGTCGCGCATCTCGGTCATGTCGAACGTATTGACGGAGAAAAAGAGCGCCAGTATGCCGACCAGCATGAATGCGCCACCCAGGAAGGTAAATATCAGGAACTTCATGGCCGAGTATTCCTTGCGGCCGGTTCCCCAGATGGAGATCAAGAAGTACATAGGCACCAGCTCGAGCTCCCAGAGGAGGAAGAACAGGATGAAGTCGAGGGCGGTGAAAACGCCCATGACCGCAGTTTGAAGGACCAGCAGCCAGACGAAATACTCTCGCACACGGTGCTTGATTCCCCAGGAGGCGAACACTGCCACCATACCCAGAAGGCCGGTCAGGAGCACAAGTGGAGCACTGAGCCCATCGACCCCCAGGTAGTACTGCACGTGGGAGGCACCGACCGGTATCCAGTCCGTGGCCTTATCGATGAGTTGGTATTGCTCGCCGGCCCGATCATAGCGGACAAAGACGATAATGCTCAGCGCCAGCTCCGCCAGCGCGACGGCTCCGGCTAGATAGCGCACGTGGAGATCACGCTTAATGGCCAGCGCGGTAAGCAAAGCCCCAGCGAAGGGGAGGAACACAACAATCGTCAGTAGGCCAGAGAATTCCAACTAGTCCCCCGCTAGCGCAACAGATATACGGCGAGCATCGCAAGTACCCCGACGGAGATAGCCAGGCCGTAGCCCTGTAGCTGCCCGGTCTGCGCCTGGCCGACGGCCCGGCCGACGTTTCTACCGAACCTGTCTACGACTCGCACCGTCCCATCGATAACCGACTTATCGGCCCAGTCCATCGACCTGGCGAGGCCCCCGTAAAGGAGCCTCGCGGTCAGAAGCCGCTCATAGACTTCGTCGAAGTAGTACTTGCGTGAAAGCAGGACATGGGCGGGCCGCAGGCGGTCACCCACCCAGCTGGCCGAGACCCGCCGAGACCAGTACATCAAGTACGCAAGCGCTATGCCCGCCACCGCCACTGCTGTGGATGCGGCAGCCACCGTGAGGTTGAACTTTTCAGTACTCACGTCGAGGAAATGGCTCAACCAGTGCTCGGAGATGACCCCGAGGTCGACCGTCGGATTGATCAGGAACCCCACCAAGATGGCAGCGGCGCCGAGAACTACCAGCGGTACCACCATCACAGCCGGCGACTCGGCCAGATGTACCTCCGCACCGGGCGCGGCGGGCTCGGGGTCGGCCTCTACCCCTCCCTTGAATTGGCCTTCGAACGTCATGAATAGTGCTCTGAAGATATAGAAGGCCGTCATGAAGACGGCTACTATCGCCAGCCAGAAGACCAACTGATCGACGCTGTTGCTCCCGCTCCACGCATGCGCCAGTATCTCGTCCTTGCTCCAGAAGCCGGCCAGTGGGAAGATTCCAGCCAGGCTGAGGCCGCCGACCACAAACGTGGCGTACGTCCAGGGCATCACCCGCCGGAGCCCACCCATGTACCGCATATCGAACGTGCCCGTGGCGTGGCTGACACTCCCTGCCCCGAGGAATAGCAAGGCCTTGAAAAAGGCGTGCGTGAATAGATGGAAGATAGCCGGCCCGTAAGCACCGATGCCAAGCGCAAGCATCATGAATCCGAGCTGGCTTATGGTCGAGTATGCCAGCACTCTTTTGATGTCGTTCGCCACCAGGCCCATCGACGCAGCGAACACAGCCGTGACGCCGCCGATAATCGCAACGATGTTCATCGCGACCTCTGATACCTCGAACAGCGGGAAGAAGCGGGCGACGAGAAACACGCCGGCGGCAACCATGGTCGCAGCGTGGATCAGCGCGCTCACCGGGGTCGGGCCCTCCATGGCATCGGGTAGCCACGTGTGCAACGGGAACTGGGCCGACTTCCCGACTGCCCCGGCAAAGATGCCGATGGCTATCCAGGTGATTACGCTGGCGCCAATCAGGCCACCTTTGACGGCCTCTGGGAGCGCCGAGTTGATTACCCCGATGTCCAGGGCATTTTGTCCGGCAGTGGCGAAGGTGTCGGCGTTGAAGACGAGATACAGGATCGCCAACAAGAACCCGAAGTCGCCCAGACGGGTTACAATGAACGCCTTTTTGGCGGCAGCGGCGGCGGCAGGACGCTGATACCAGAAGCCTATCAGCAGATAGGAGCACAGACCCACCAGCTCCCAGAATACGTACAGCTGGATGATGTTGCTGGCTATAACCAGACCTACCATCGATGCTGTGAAGAGCGACATGTACGCGAAGTACCGGGCGTAGCCGGGATCGCCTCTCATGTAGCCTGTCGAGTATATCTGGACCATCAGGCTGACTCCGGTCACGACCACCAACATCAGGGCCGTCAGCGGGTCCAGCAGAATCCCAACGGAGATGACCAGGTCGCCGATCTCGAGCCAGGAGTCGGCTCCCCAATCGCTGGCTACACCAGGGTCCTCGACGACGGCCCATAGGGCCCAGATGGAGAGAGCAAAGGCCGCGCCAATGGCCAGCACCGTCAGCTGTCCAGCCAACCTCGAGTATCGGTTGAAGAAAGGGCGTATGACGAATGCAGTGGCGACGAAGGAGCCTAACGGCAGAAAGAATATCAGCCAGACACCAAGTTCACTTATCATTCAGGCGCTCCGTCCGCATACCGGCACCAAGCCGTTTTCTGAGGAGTCCCCGACGAGGAATCTCGGGCAGGGTCCACGTCAGGCGTTTCGATCTCGCGTCCTCCCTCGGAGGGCGGGTTTCAAACCCGCCCCTACAATGCTCGACTCTCTGTTGTAACAGCGTGACGGACTTCGTCGCATTCTACGCGGGTGTTGGCACAGAGCCGTTTTCCGAGGAGTCCCACGACGAGGAATCTGGGGTGGGATCCCCTGCCTAAAGCTTCCTCAGGATCTCGTCGGCAACGTGCTCTCGGCCTTTTGGCACCATCACCCGGAACGGGACCCGCTCTCCCCAGGTCAGGATGTCCTCTTCCGGGATGATCTTCGTTGGGAGACCCTCCCCTTCCAGGACATCCTTCCACATCTCGGCGATGATGAGATTCGGGGCCTTGCGGTAGTCGACCCACATACAACCCCTCCTAGTGTCTCATTTGGCTCGCGTCAGTCACGTACACTGTCTCGCGGTTGCGGTAGATGGCAATGACGATCGCGACGCCCAGTGCCACCTCCGCGGCCGCTACCGTGATTATGAACACGGCGAAGACCTGGCCGGTAAGTACGAGTCGCAACACCTCGTCTGCTGTCGCCGCCGGGTCCTGTACCAACCTCGCTGGCACGACGTAGCGCGACATCGCCACCGCAGTGATGTTCACGGCGTTAAACATTAGCTCCAGGCTCATTAGCACGGTGATGGCGTTCCGCTTCGACAGAGCACCATAGAGACCTATGGCAAAGATCGCGGCACCAACCACCAGGAAGCTCTCGAGACTCATACAATGACCCTTGTCTGCCGCGGAGCGGTCACGTCGTCACTGTTCCCTTACCAGTGACAACGCCCCGATAATCGCCGCCAGCAGCAACACCGACGCCACCTCAAACGCCAGGACGAAATCACGCAGCAGCAGCTCGGCGATCTTCGGCACGGTGTTCGAATAGACTCTTTCGACCCCGCTGATCGTGTCCGGTGCAAGCGATCCGCCGCCCATCGCCGCGAGTGTCTCGGCGGCATCGGCCCGGTGAATGGCATCGTCGATCAGGTTCCAGTCGGTGCTAAGGGCCACAAACGACGTCGCCAGCAGGAACAGCGCCGCCAGAATACCGGCCGGTAGCCAGAGCCTGTTCGACGGGTTACCCTGCTCCACATCCCTGGTCGTGAGGATCGCGAATACGATCAGGACGGAAATGGCCCCCACGTAAATCAGCACCTGGGCGACGGCCAGGAACTCGGCCCTCAGAAGCACGAACATTCCGGCCACCCCGAAGAATGCGACTACCAGGAACAGGGCCGCACGGAATACATCCCGCAGCTGTACGACGGCGATGGCGGCGACTATCGTGGATATCGCAGTCACCCAGAAGGCGAAGTCTGTGACAAGGGCAGACTCCGTGCCGGTACCCAGGCTCATCGCTTGGCCCACCTCTCCCCTTGCTCGCTCTGAGTCGGGCGTTCGTGGCGCCCGACGTCGCGCCACTCGGTCTCTTGGCCTGCTGCGGGCGCGTAGCCCTTCTTTTCGAGCTGAGGCCTGTACCAGCTGCTAGGACGTTTGGGAGCCTGCCGCAGCCGATCGACGTCGACTACCAGCTCTCTCCGGGTATATCGGCCCTCCTCGAACCCGCTACCCATGTGGAGTGCGTCGTAGGGGCACGCCTCAACGCATAGGCCGCAGAACATGCAGCGTCCGATATCTATGTCGAACACCTCGATCGCATACTTGTCGCCCTCTTGAACAGCCGTCCCGCTGGGTTCGGTGACTATGCGGATGATGCCAAGAGGGCAGTATTTGGCGCAGCTGGCGCACCCGGTGCATCGCTCCTCGTAGAAGGTGAACTCCTCACCTCGGAACCTCGGATGGGTCGGCTGCCTATCCTCGACGTTCGTGAGGCCTACCAGCGCCCGGGCTGCCTGGCCGGGGTTCTTGAGCGTATAGCTCAGCACGTTGGTCCCAGAAAGCTTCGCCAGCCCAAAGAGACCGATCTTCCGGTCAGGGTACTGGTGTTTGGTCGCCATTCGGCCGGGGAGCATCAGGTTCTTGAAGGTGACACCCAGGCTCTTGGCGAGGCCAAGTCCATACATGCTAGTCGGCCTCCGCGCTCATGTTTGCCAGCGGCGATGGGACAGGCACCGGACGCTTCAGTTTGGACTGCCCGAGCACGTTGGCCATCACAACCACGGCCACTATGGTCACCGCCCAGTTGACGGCGGCCATTGTCCAAAGGTCCCTAGAAGAAAGAGTATCTGTCGACTGGATCACCTGGACCTCGACGGCGACAAGGAACATATTGACCAGCGCCAGCGGGAAGAGTCCTTTCCAAGCGAACCCCATTATCTGGTCTACCCTCAACCTCGGCCACGTCACCCTCGCCCAGAGCAAGACGAACACGACCAGGAAAGTCTTCAAGAGGAACCATATCTGGCCCGGCACCGGATCGAGTCCCTTCGTGCCACCCAGGAACAGCACCGTAACGATTACGGCCGTAACCAGAGGTGCCATGAACTCGGAGAGTTGGAACATGGCGAACTTCATCCCGCTGTACTCGGTATGATATCCGGCGCCCAGCTCAGACTCAGCCTCGATCATGTCGAATGGCGCGCGGCTCATCTCGGCGAGGGCCGCAGTCATGAACACGAGGAACCCCAAAGGCTGGACTACCAGGAAGACAACCTGTTGTGCCTCAACGATCTCGAAGAGGGCCATTGACCCCGCGAGTAGCACGACCCCTACAATCGAGAGTGCCATAGGCACCTCATAGCTGATCAACATCGCGACAGCGCGCATGGCGCCAAACATCGCGTACTTGTTGCGAGAGGCCCACGCGCCCATGAAGATGGCGAAGGTAGTTACGCCCGTCACGCCGAGGACAAAAAGGACTCCAACGTTGAGCTTGCCCAGGAAGCTAGCACCGCCGAAGGGTATCACGGCGAAGACAAGGAGGCCGGGGACCATCATCACCAGCGGGGCCACATGGAAAACAGGCTGGTCCGCGGATGCCGGCACAGTGTCTTCTTTGGTCAAGAACTTCAAACCGTCGGCCACAGGCTGCAGCAGCCCGAACGGGCCCCATCTGTTCGGCCCTAGCCTCGATTGAAACCTGCCGATGAGACGCCTCTCTAACCAGGTATACAGTGCTGTAGCTATCAGGGCCACGTTTATCACGAGAAAGGCGAGGGTACCCGCCGCCAGGGCAAACGCCAGCCACTCCAGTTCGCCCCACACGTCGGGTAGGAATCGGTCAATGAGCTCCGTCCGATAGAAGTTGTAGATGCTCTGAAAATCCAGGTTGATATCAGTGATGAACTCGTAGACTTTCTGGAAGGGGAGCTTGACCAGCCGCCAAACGGTATCCACTAGCGGTCCACCTCACCCATGTTTACCGCAAGGCTGCCGAATATCACTATAAGGTCAGCGAGTTTCCCACCCACCACCATCTCCCTCAGAACGGTCAGATTGAGAAAAGACGGAGAGCGAATCTTGCAGCGATAAGGTGAAATCCCGCCGTCGCTCACAAGATAGAAGCCCAGCTCACCCCTCGGAGCCTCCGTGGCACCGTAGGCTTCCCCGATCGGCGGCCTGACGAAAAAGGGGCCTTCAGTCTTGACCGGGCCTTCGGTCGGGATCTGATCGATGCATTGGGCGACGATCTTCACGCTCTCGCGCATCTCCTGGATGCGCACGAGGTACCTGTCGAAGGCATCCCCGGTCGCGCCGATAGGCACGTCGAAGTCCACCCTGTCGTAGACCTCGTGCGGGTCGGCCTTTCTTCGGTCCCACTGCACCCCGCTGGCCCTTAGTATTGGGCCGCTGATCGACGCGTTGATCGCCTGCTCTGCGGACAGGACCCCTATGTTTCTGGTCCTCGACAGGACAATCTCGTTGTCGGTGATCAGTCCCTCGAGCTCGTCGATGTAGCCAGGCATCTCTCGCACGAACTCACCCAGGGCAGGCCAAAACTCTGGCGGAGCGTCCTGCAAGACGCCGCCCGGGCGCATGTAGCTCAGTGTAATCCGCGCGCCGCAGAGCATCTCGAAGAGGTCGAGGACACGCTCTCGCTCTCGGAAGCAGTACATGAGGAGCGTGACGAAGACTCCGAGCTCCTGCAAGAAGAACCCGGTGAAAATGAGATGGCTGGCGACCCTTTGGAGCTCGGCCGAGATGACTCGCAGGTACATGCCACGCTCAGGGACCGGGATCCCTGCCAGCTGCTCCACTGCCCTCACGTACGCCAGGTTGTTTGTCATGCTGGACTCGTAGTCCAGCCTGTCGGTCAGCGTTACGATCTGGGTGTAGGTCCGCTCCTCAGCCAGCTTCTCCGTGCCGCGGTGAAGGTAGCCGAATACCGGCTCGGCGTCGATCACAACCTCGCCGTCGAAGGTAACCCTTATCCTGAACACGCCGTGAGTGCTCGGGTGCTGCGGACCCAGGTTGATGGTTACAGGCTCTGTACGGATGGCCATGGCGATTCGTGCCGCTCGGCGGCTATCAGAGGTAGTCTTTTCTGAGCGGGTGTCCAGGAAACCCCTCCCACAGCATGACCCGTTTCATATTGGGATGTCCCTCGAACCTAATTCCCATCAGGTCCCAGATCTCGCGCTCTTGGAGGTCGGCTCCTCGCCATATGCTGATCACCGAGGGCACCGTGACCTCCCCTCTACCGTAGCTACGGGTCTTCAAGACGGCGCTCCGATTGTGCCTCATCGAAAGCAGGTGGTATACAAGCTCAAAGTACTCGATGAAATCTACCGCGCTTATCGAGAGGAGGAACGCGAAGTCAAGATCAGGAGTTTCCGTCAAGAAATGGGCGACGTCGGGCAGCATATCCGGCTCGATCCAAACGTCGGTCTCGTTCCACTCTACGGCTGCGCTCGCGTGTACCTCGTTGATACGACCGGCGAGCTCGGCACCGGCCAGCACTCTTGTCATTACTCGCCCGCGGCCTTGCCAGTGAGAGAGTACCGCCTGATCTTGTCGTGAAGCTGCATTATGCCGTAGAGAAGCGCGTCCGGCCTGGGGGGACACCCCGGCACGTAAACGTCCACGGGTATTATGTGGTTCACTCCGGGGACGACGCTGTAGGAGTCGTAGTAAGGGCCGCCGCTGGTTGCGCAGACGCCCATCGAGATCACCCACTTCGGCTCGGGCATCTGCTCGAAGACCGTCTGGATGGCCGGGGCCATCTTCCAGGTGACGGTACCGGCGACGATCATGAGGTCAGCCTGGCGGGGGGAGGCGCGGAAGACCTCCATGCCGAAGCGGGACAGGTCGAACCTGGACATGGCGCTGGCCATCATTTCGAAAGCACAGCATGCCAGGCCGAAGGACAGGGGCCACACAGCCGACTTCCGGCTCCAGTTGAGGAGAGCGTCGACCGAGGTGACGGCGAGGTTACGCTCCAGGTCATCGGGGACTTCGACAAGCGGGTCGGCAATCGCCTGTGTATGCGTGGCCTTCAGATCGTTTACGTGCGCTCCTTCGACTCTGTCGAGCTCCCCTGTCGCGGCGTACAGGGGAATCCGGCTGGCGCTGACGTCGGAAATGTCCTGGGCCATTACCTATCTCCACTCCAAAGCGCCCTTACGCCAGGCGTACAGCCAGCCGACGACGAGGATAGCCACGAAAACGGCCATCTCAATAAGCACGAATGAGCCGAACTCCCTGGACATGACCCCGAAGCCGACGGCCCAAGGGAACAGGAAGATCACCTCCACGTCGAAAACGACGAAAATCAGCGCAAAAGTGTAAAACCTGAAATTGAAGCGGTTCCATGTACCCCAAAGGGTCTCGAACCCACACTCATAGATGCTCTGCTTTATCGGGTTGGGCTTGCGGGGGCGGACCTTGATCCAAGAGAGGAGCCAGGACGACACCAGCATCCCCGTCGGGACGGAGACGGCAAGACCAACGAAGATCGCGATAAGGCCGTACTGGCGAAAATATTCGTCGAGCATGGCTCCATCCACGCTCAGAGGTACTGAGCGTGAAATATATCACAGGCTCTACACACCTGCAAGTGAAATTTTTTACAATCAACGGGGTAGGTGGAAATGCGATTGACACTCGCTGCCTCCGATGCTACGATTTGCCATCGTAATACTATGTAGTCCCCATGCGGTGACTTCCGGTCTGGCAGCGCTCTGCGAGGTCGATAGACCGTCAGTCCACCTCGCAGCGCAGCACATCGGTCTATTTGACCCACGTCACCGAGTCGCCGCAAGGCGGATCAGCCGATGGCCAATCCTGCTCTGAATATCGCACTGAACCGGGTCGAAGCCCTGCCCTCGGTAGTCCTACGATACAAATCGGCGGTCAGCGCCGCCATGCGGAAGAGCTTGGCCGACGACACGCTCCCCGTCTACGAAATGCTCCGTTACTCCATCGGCTGGGCGGACTTAAATGGCGTTCGCGCGAAAGCAGCCGAGGGTAAAGCATTACGACCTACGTTATGCCTTTTCGCGTGCGAGGCCACCGGCGGTTCCGTCAGTAAAGCCCTTCCCGCGGCCGTCGCGCTTGAGCTGATACATAACTTCTCGCTGATCCACGACGACATTCAAGACCGGGACGAGACTCGTCACCATCGCCCAACCCTTTGGGCCGTATGGGGAGAGCCGAAGGCCCTGGTGGCCGGCAATATACTGCGAGTAATCGCCGACATGTCGCTGTGGCGCCTAATCGAATCGGGACTCTCCCATCAAGAGTCGCTTAACGCCACCGGCCTATTGACCGATGCGTACCTGAAGATGATTGAAGGCCAGTATTTGGACCTGTCCTACGAGTCGCGACCCGATATTGGAATGCGCGACTACCTCGAGATGATCGCGAAGAAAACGGGTGCGCTTATCCGGTGCGCGCTGAACCTCGGCGCCATGATAGGCACTCGCGACACACGGACCGTCCAGGCCTTTCGAGACTGCGGACGTTCGCTGGGCTTAGTCTTTCAGGTCCGTGACGACGTCCTCGGTATCTGGGGCCAAGAGCAGGCGACCGGCAAGCCGGTAGGGGCCGACATCAGGCGAAAAAAGAACTCTCTGCCAGTCGTGTACGCGATGTCCCGGGCCAAGGGTAAGGACAAAGACACTCTTCAGGACATCTACCGACGACCTACCGTCGGGGACGACGACGTCACTACAGCGCTGAACATCATGGACAAGGTAAAGACCAGAGAGTTCGCTTACAGTCTCGCTCAAGAGCATCGCGACAGGGCCATCGAATCGGTCGCAGGCATTGAGCTCGCTCCGGGGGCAGTCGAAGACCTGAAAGAGCTTGCCGAGTTCCTGCTGGCCAGGGAGCATTGAAGACTAGTCGCGACAAACTATTGTTATGTCCATCGGGCTGTACAGACGCACCGCTGGGGCGTCTCCGCCCGGTGAAACGCCTTCTACTAGGGGAAACAGTGGATGGCTAGACCTTTATGAACCGGGATACCAAGGCGCCGAGATGCCCGCCGGGTTCATGATCAACTATCACATGTACCGGAACTACTGGCCGCTGATGGCGCTCGGTCGCTATCGGGACTCTTATCCTTTCTCGCCTCTTCCTGGTCAGGAAAGGGAGTTCGTCAAACGGTTTCCAGGAATTGGCAAGGACCAAACGGGTTGAAAACGACGACATCTTTATGTACCTTTGATAGCCGGGGAAGAAATCAACGTCGGATGAGAGGTCGATAAATGAGAGAAGTACGTGAGGCTTCCTTCAATACCGTAGTGTTTACCCACATCGTGCCGGCTTCGACCGCGCCGGAGTTCATAGACATTACCGACCGAGTGGTCAATTCACTGAAGGACTCGCAGATCCGGAACGGGTTCGTTCTGGTGTTCTCAAGGCACACCACTGCAGCCATAACGATCCAAGAGAACGAGCCGCTCCTGCTTAATGATATGGCGTCTCTGCTCGAGCGCCTGGCGCCGAAGAGCGCCCGCTACGGCCACAACGACTTCAGCATCCGCACCATTAACATGGAGGAAGACGAGTGCCCGAACGGACACTCCCATTGCCAGCATCTCACGCTGGGCAGCAGCGAGACGATCCCCGTCATCGACGGCTCACTCGCGTTGGGACAGTACCAGCACATCTTCATGGTCGAGCTGGACGAGGCCAAAGCGGCGCCACGTGAGGTCCTGGTACAGATCATGGGGGTGTGAACGGCCCATGAGCGCGCTCCTCTCTGGGACCGCCCCAGTAACGACTGCCGAGGAAGGCTACGCCCGCTGCGCTGAGCTTGCCAGAACCCACTACGAGAACTTCATGGTCGGCTCCTGGCTTCTGCCCCGGGAAAAGCGAAAGCATATCTACGCGATCTATGCGTTCTGCCGTTTCGTCGACGATCTTGGAGACGAGTACGAAGGCGACCGGCTGAGAGCCTTGGATGAGTGGGAGTCGGACCTTCTGAGGTGTTACGACAGTACCCCTCATCACCCTTATATGATCGCTCTGCAGGAGACGATCCGCTCTTTCGATATTCCGGCGGACCCTTTCCTGAAGCTCGTGCAGGCTAACCGGATGGACCAGACAGCCACCCGCTACGCCTCATACGGCGACCTCGAACACTACTGCCGGCATTCGGCCAATCCCGTCGGCCACCTGGTCCTCTATGTCTTCGGCTATCGCGACGAAGAGCGGCAACGACTGTCGGACTATACGTGCACCGCACTGCAGCTGGCGAACTTCTGGCAGGACGTGGCCCGAGACTACGCGATGGGCCGAGTTTACATACCTACGGAGGACATGGACCGGTTTGGATACTCAGAAGACGAGCTCGCCCAGGGACTCTTCACCCCGAGATTCAAGGACCTCATGGAGTTCGAGGTCGAGAGGGCACGTGGTCTATTCCGGATGGGACTGAAGCTGGTCGACACGCTGGAAGGTCGATCCAAACTCGATGTCGCGCTATTCAGCCTAGGCGGGATTAAGGTGCTGGATGCGATCGAGAGACAGGGATACGATGTCCTCGGCCGGCGGCCACAGCTGACTGCGGCAAGTAAGCTCCGTCTGTTTTTCAGCACCGCCGCGAGATTGAGGCTGGGCCTGGTGGTCTAGCGCCACTGTCAAAGGCAACCCTATGCGATTCCATCCTTCTTTTGAATTTCCCCTACAAGTGGCCTTGCACAACACAGCCAACACCTGTCTCCCTGAGGCCCGATTCGGCCCCGATGCCGAATCGGGGGGACGAAGGGTCTGGGGAGGGGCAGCTTACCGCTTCGCGACCTCCGCCAGTCGCGATACAAGCGTGGAGGGGTATCGAGCCGAAAGGAAAGCCCTTGGCCACTGACCTGAAACAGGCCTACGAGCACTGCGAGCAGTTAACGAAATCACAGGCGAAGAATTTCTACTACGCCTTCAGGACTCTGCCGGCGCGCAAGCGCCGCGCGATCTATGCAGCCTACGCATTCTGCCGTATTTGCGACGACATAGTAGACGAGGACCGCCAACCAGAGGAGAAGAGGCGCCTCTTTGAGGACACCCGGCGGCTCCTGCATCAGAGTAAGAACGGCGAGACGGCACACCCCGTGTTCGCGGCGCTTGGGGATGCGACCAAGGGGTTCGACATTCCCGTGCGCTACTTTGAAGAGGTCATCGAGGGCGTCGAAATGGACATTGACCACGCCCGCTTCCAGGACTTTGAGGAGCTACGTGGCTACTGTTACAAGGTAGCTTCCACGGTCGGTCTCATCTCTATCGAGATTTTCGGCTACGACGATCCAAGCGCGAAGGAATACGCCATAGACTTCGGTCTGGCGATGCAGTTGACCAACATTATGCGCGATCTGCGAGAAGACTCTCAGAGAGGGCGTATCTACGTCCCAGTTGACGAGCTCGTCTCTTTCGGGTACTCGGAGCGGGACCTTGAGCTCGGAGTGACAAACGAGCCGTTCCGTGACCTCATGAGGTACCAGGTAGCCAGGGCCAGGCAGTATTTCGAGAGCGGTCGGCGCCTGATTCCGCTGGTGTCCGCTCAGTCCAGAGCATGCCCGGCAGTCCTGATCGGGTTCTACTCGGCCATCCTGGACCGGATAGAAGCCTCCGACTATGACGTGTTCCAGCAGAGAATCGGGCTAAGCGTTAGAGAGAAGACGTTGCTGATGGCAAAGCTATGGGCGACAAGCCTGTTGCCGGCGGCTCCGCTAAAAAGGTAGTCGTCCTCGGAGGCGGTCTCGCGGGGCTATCCGCGGCGCTGCGCCTGCTGGACCACGGCTGCAAAGTCACTCTAGTCGAAAAACGCCCATTCCTGGGTGGACGCGCCTACTCCTTCCGCGATGGCCCGGAAGGCATTGAGATAGACAACGGACAGCACGTCTTCCTGGGCTGCTTCATCTTCTACCGCGAATTCCTGGAAGCGACCGGCGCAATCGACAAAGCGTACCTACCACACAGTCTCAGGACAGAGGTGGTGCTGAATGGTAGAAGCGCCGTCCTTTCCAGTAGCCCGCTTCTCGGCAAGTTACACCTGCTGCCGTCCCTCCTTCGCTACCCCCATATCGGCCTAAAGGACAAGCTACTGGCCCTTTATGGGCTGCTCGCGGCCAAGCTGACAAACCGCTCGAAGCCGACCGCCTCCCTGGACGACGAGTCCGGCTACGACTGGCTCAAGCGTCACCACCAGACAGACCGCACAATCGCCAACCTCTGGAACCTTTTCATCCTCCCGTCGCTAAATGACGATCTGCGGGACGTAAGTGCCGATATGATGCTGATGGTGTTCCAGGAGGCCCTCATGAAGGGCCCAGCAGAGGCCGCCATCGGCCTATCGAGGGTCGGGCTCACCTCCCTGAACGGTGATCCGGCCAGGACCCTGCTCGAGGAAAAGGGCACCAGAATGATGCTGGGCAAGACGGTCAGGTCGGTCAGGTTCGACGACGGTCGGGTCTCGGGTGTCGAGCTTTCCGATGGCGAGACCCTCGAAGCTGATGCCTGTGTCTCAGCCCTCCCGTTCCAGGTGCTGGCCCAGGTCCTCCCCGATGAAATAGCAAAGGACCAGTTTTTCTCAAGTGCATCGGCCCTAAGCTCCTCTCCCATAGTGGGCATCCATCTCTGGTACGATGCCGCCATCATGGACCAGGACTTTGTTGCCTTCCTGGACAGCCCGGTACAGTGGGTGTTCAACAAGAATCGGATTCAGGAAGCCGACGAGAGCTCCGGCCAGTATATCTGTATCTCACTCAGCGGGGCCTGGCGCCATATAGACACTCCTAAAGAGGAGCTCATCGACACATTCACGCAGGAGATGCGAAGACTCTTCCCGCGGGCCAAGAGTGCGCGGGTCGAAAAGTCGCTGGTAGTCAAGGAACGTGATGCGACGTTCCGATCGACACCGGGCGCGTCAAAACACCGCCCTCCCCAGACCACACCAATACCCAACCTCTTTCTCGCTGGCGAGTGGACGAATACCGGCTGGCCCTCGACCATGGAAGGAGCCGTCCGCAGCGGCGTCTTCGCCGCCGACGCCCTGGCTGACCGGAACTAGAGGGGCCCTGCCCATCATTGTGGGGCGGGTTTCAAACCCGCCCTCCCTAGGGGAAGGCTATGGTCCCAACATGCAAAGGTACTCCCGAAGCCCGCGCACTCATCGTGGCCCCGTTCAGTGAGCCCCAGTTCGCCGAGCTAGGCAACACAGTCGATGTGACCTACGAGAGTTGGTTCGAAACTCGCCGGATCCACGAACCAGATGAGCTGGCTTCCAGGCTGAACAGGGAGGGCATCTCGATTCTGGTCGTCGAGGCCGACTTCGTCTTCCAGGAGATCTTAGAGGGCGCGCCGTCCCTGAGATTCGTAGGGGTCTGCCGTAACACCACAAACCACGTCGACATAGAAGCCGCGACCGAGCACGGTGTCCTGGTCGTAAACACGCCAGGAAGGAACGCACAGGCAGTCGCCGAGCACGCGCTCGGCCTCATGCTCTCACTGGCCAGACGGATTCCGGCTACCCACCGGTACATGGTAGACGGCCGATGGGCCAACCCCACGGAGCCGTACCTGTCGATGAGAGGCGTGGAGCTTGCCGGGCGAACGCTGGGGATTATCGGGCTAGGTGCAAGTGGCAACGTGAGTATGCGGCTCGAACATTTCGACTCACGCGAACTATTCGCCATCACTCCTTCCGGAAGACAGTACGCCGACCTGACTGAGGAGGATATCGCGGTTGTAGACTCCGAGGTCGAGCCGATAGAGGGCGACCTCCCGCCGTCCTCAGAGACACTTATGCACCTCGGAATCTACCGTTCTCAGCTGGACGTCGGCGCCGTGGCCCACACCCACTCGGTGTTCGCCAGCGTGGCTGCTGTCGCAGGGCGTAGCATCCCGCCGATCATCGATGAGATGGTGGTGTCAATCGGCGGGGCAATAGAGGTATCCGAATACGCGTTTCCGAGGGGATGGTGCCTCAGAGCAGAGGCGGGACGGACCACTTGGACAACCTGCAATTGCTCTGCGGGGCCTGCAACTCCGTCAAAGGCGACCGACCTCAGGAGCACCTGATAGCGCGGCTCAAGGAGATGGCGATATGAGCGACGACATGGCCGAGAAGAAACCCAGGGGCCGCCCGATGAAGAAGGGATACCCGCCCAGGATAGACGCGACGCCGGAAGAGATAGCCCGCGTTGTCCTGAAGAGCGGGCGACCAGTTACCACGGTCGCCATAGCCGCCTCCGTTCGCAGGTAAGTTTATATATAATTCCCTTTCCGAGCAGCCAGGAGTTGGCCGACAACGTCCGAGCTGCGCTCGGTGAGAGGAATGCCGCGCTCATCCAAAACGACGGCGCCGTCGGCGCCGGACGCGACCTGGAGGAGGCGCTCGACGTTTGCGTGCTCACCGAGCGCGTGGCGCAGGTCTTCCTCTACGCCTCTATGCTCGGTAAAGTGCCGCCGCTCCCGAAAGAGGTCATAGAGGCGGAGACTGCAATCTTTCGAATGCGGCAATTGCCTCCTCTCCCTTGACGGGAGAGGATTGAGGTGAGGGTGCTCCTCCGTTAAGACCGACCCGGCGGCCCGCTAGTCCACCAACGTCCGCTCTATCGCGCCTGTCGGAAAGATGCCCATGACCCTGGCGACCGAGCCTGAGTGGTTCACGAACCCGTGCTTGACACCGGGCGGCGCCAGTACCGTCTTGCCCGCTGTCACCATGACCCTCTCGTCTCCGAGAATGGCTTCGAGTTCACCCTCCAGGACCACCATCGCCTCCTCCGTCGGGTGAAAGTGGAGCGGCGGGTCAGCCCCCGGACTCAGGGCCGCGTCGACTACGGTCAGGGAATCGGCACCCAGCTCTCCGGTTACTATCTCCCAGCGTCGCACGCCTGGGAAGGCTTCATCCACCGGGACATCTGCCTTGTCGAGAATTGGCATATCTCCTCCTTTCTGGCGGTCATTATAGACGAATCCTCGAATTTCCGTTGCGTTAGAACCTTGGAGTGACTGGCCTCGCCAGCACAGACCTGGTATATGTGAAGGCGCTTTAAAGAAGAAGTCGCGCCCAACTTGTCTCCCTTCGTCCCGATTCGGCATCGGGACGAAGGGTCTGGGGAGGGGTGGTCCCAAGTCTAGACAGCACCGCCCTAGACATTCTGTGCAAGGCCTGTGAGAGGGATACAGAGATCTATCTACCGGAGGCAGCGCTGAAATGGTGTCGGTCCCAGGATTCTTGCTAAGGCGACTGTATGTTAAAGGCAGCCTTAAGAACGCGACAGGCGGGTTCGAATTCCAGTTGAAAAACGATCTGGGGTCGGGCTACGCACACAAGATGTGGCCCCTAAAGGTCGACGGCGTCGAGATACCGATGGAGTCGACCTTTTTCTTCCTCGACGGTCGTGAGGTCGCCTTCAGCGAGGTATCAAAGGAGAACACCTTCAGCCTGGCGATGCGCAAGAACATCACGATCTGGGTCGACAAAGTGGAACTGGACCCACGGCCCCACAAGCTCGAGATGAGCTTCGACGTCCCAGGGCTGGGGACCATGCGGTTTGACTTCACCGACATCGTTGCCGAGGGGTGATTCGCGGCGCCGGATAGCCGTGACCGGCGCGTCCGGCTACGTCGGGTCGAGACTAATCGAACGCCTCGAGGCCGAGCGTGAGATCGAGCGCATCCTCGCCATCGACCTACGACCCCCACCCAGGCCTTCAGGTCCCAAGGTGGTATTCCTCAAGCACGATGTCTCGACCCCATTTGCCTCTGCCTTCTCACACGAACAGATCGACACGGTGGTCCACCTCGCCTTCGTACTCAGACCCGGTAGCAACAGAACAGCCACACAGCGCGTCAACATCGACGACACCCGGAACATGCTGGACGCCTGCGCAGAGTCAGGCGTCAGACGCGTCGTGTACCTCAGCAGCACCACTGTATACGGCGCGCACTCCGACAACCCTCCGATGCTCACCGAGTCGGTCTCGCCCAGGCCCGTGAAGGGCTTCCAATACGGCGAGGACAAAGCCGCTGCCGAGGCCCTTATTCACGAGTTCGTGTCCGGCAGGCCGGATGCGACCTCAGCAGTCCTTCGCTGCTGCCCGGTCGTCGGGCCGAACGCAGACAACTTCATCGCCCGTGCATTCCTAAAGCCCTTCCTGGTGGGGTTTAGGGGCTATGACCCCCCGATGCAGCTCACCCATGAAGACGACCTGACCGATATTCTCGCACTCTGCACTCTTCGCGACATCTCCGGGCTGTACAATGTGGCTGGAGACGGGACCATTGACTGGAGCGACATGGCAAGGACGCTGGGTAAGAGACTCGTGTCGCTGCCGGCGCCGATACTCCGCACCGTCACGGACCTGGCATGGGCGCTACGCCTCCAGTCCGATTCTCCATCGAGCGGGCTCAACTTCGTCAGGTATCCCTGGACCGCCGGCACCGACAAGATCAAACGAGAGCTCGGCGTCGAGTTCCGATACTCCTCACGAGAGGCCTGGGAGTCATTCGCGCGCGGACAGAGGCACGGGCGGGTTTGAAACCCGCCCCTACGAGCGAATGAGAGCTCGAATGGCTACTCCTCGCGTGATTGCCTGGAGTCGTTCGCAACACGGGAAGGTAGTTTCAGCCGTTCACCCCGAGTAGTCCCGATTCCGAATCGGGACGTATCGAGGGGCCCATCCGGAGCGAAAGCTTGGCGTCGAGTTCCGGTACTCCTCACGAGAGGCCTGGGAGGCCTTCGCCGCGCAGCACACGTAGGGGCGGATTTGAAACCCGCCCTTATGGGCGAGCGAGGGTCCTGCATCGTATCAGGAAGGATAGTCAATTGCTGAAGGTCCTCATCGACACCGATCCGGGCACCGACGACGCGCTGGCGCTGATAATGGCGCTCAACTCGCGGGACCTGGACGTCAGAGGCATCACGACGGTCGGGGGCAACGCCACACTTGCCGACACCACGCGAAACGCGCTCCGCCTTCTGGAGTACCTCGACGCGCCCGACGCGCGGGACCCACAACTACCTGTCGCTAGAGGATCGGCGCGACCTCTCAGCGGCAAGTTTCACTACGGCTACTACTTCCACGGCCCGGCGGGCCTCGGGGTCCGGCTGCCCACCCCCCTTACGAGGCCGCACTACCTGACAGCCCCAGAGTTCATCTCGAAGCTCGCCGATGACTACGGCGGCGAGCTCGTGGTCATCGCCCTCGGCCCGCTGACCAACATCGCCACGGCGCTAATACAGCAGCCCAACCTAGCCTCTTCACTAAAAGAGATCGTGGTGATGGGCGGTGCGGTCGAGGTGCCGGGAAACGTCACACCCCGCGCTGAGTTCAACTTCTACAACGACCCTCGGGCCGCCGACATCGTGCTCTCGGCAGGCATCCCGATAACTCTAGTCCCGCTTGACGTCTGCAGGTTGGTCTGCTTTAGGTTACGTCAATAGGTGTGTAAACGACATCAGGCGGCGACCTTCTCAGCCGTTGATTCAATGGCGATTCCATCCGCATACTGTGCACCGAGATAGAGTTCTCTGTCTTCCAATCAACACAAAAAGGTACGGTTCTCATGGGCAGTCGATTTGGATGCAACTGAGGTTGAATAGGTGGCAACAGCCTGCGGAGCTACAGACCTCCCATCTGTGGTGGATTGAAAAACAGGTCTGCCGACTGCCCTACGGGTTCAAGCCCTCTCAGGTGGGCCTAATTTAACGGTAGGCAGAACCATCTTCAAGATGTGGTTGGGCAGATGTAAGCCTTTCTGCCCAAGTCCGACGCAGACGGCCATAGGAGTCTTGTGGGATGATCAGAGATTGGACAACTCGTCTAGCGTCGTAATCCCACTCCCTGCCAAATAGTCGCCTCCACCTCGCTATGAATCGTCCAGAGCGGTCAAGATGTCCTGGATTGTGGCGCGGTCACCTATATGCTCGCCAACGTAACGCCAGCCGATGCTCCCCTCCTGCTTGACTATGAAGGTCGCAGGTGTAGCGACGCCGTCGCCGAGAAGGTCAACCACTCCATAGCTGCGGGCGGTTGCGCCATCCGGGTCTGACAAGATTGGAAATCTGGCTCCCGCCAGCGCCGTCATCCGTAAACCCGAATCCACCGAAGGAGGGCGTCGGGTTAGCGTCCTGAGGCGGCAAGAAGGCGCTCCTGTGCTTCTGGGATAATGGTTTTGTAGCAAAAAACGGCCCCGGAAAAGGAGCACCCAGTAGATGCTGCCACGCAACCACCCCGACCGGATCCAAATCACCTTCGACGACCGCCGCTTGGTGGCCAATGCCGGGCTGCTCCTTCCGGCCACCCTGGCGCGGCACCTCGGCCTGCCCGAACTCGTCCGGCAGCGCCTCGACCTGGGCGATGCCCCGGGGCGGGCGAACACGAGCGACAAGATGATGACGCTGGTGGCGTCTGCGCTGGCTGGGGGCGACTGCATTGACGACGCCGATGTGTTGCGCACCGGGGGGACGGCCTGCACCCTGGACGGCACGGTCAAGGCGCCATCCACCCTGGGCACCTTCCTGCGCAGCTTCCGGTGGGGCCACGTCCGTCAACTCGACCGGGTGAGCCGCGAGTTGCTGGCCCGGGCTTGGCAGGCCGGGGCGGGACCCGGCGACGGGCCCCTGACCATTGACCTGGACTCCACCATCTGCGAGACCTACGGACTGGCCAAGGAGGGCGCCCGCCACCACGGCTATACCGGCAAGCGGGGCTACCACCCGCTGCCGGCCATCGCCGCCGGCACCGGAGACGTGCTGATGTCCCGGCTGCGCGAGGGCCGGGCCAACACCGCCCGCGGCGCCGCCCACTTCTTGCGGGAGACGGTGGGACGGGTGCGCTACGCCGGGGCCGACGAACGACTCACGCTACGGGCCGACAGCGGGTTCTACACTCATGGCGTGGTATCCGTCTGCCGCAAGATGGATGTCCGCTTCTCCATCACCATCCGCCAGCACAAAAGCCTGCACAATCTCATCGAGGCGATACCCGAAGATGCCTGGACGCCGATTCCTTACTGGATGGACGGTGCCGCCGATGTGGCCGAGACCACCTGCACCCCCTTCCAGGCCGAGGCGGACGCCGCGCCGGTACGGCTCATCGTCCGGCGGGTAAAGCCGACGCCCGGTTCCCAACTGGCCCTCTTCGCCAAATACAGCTATCATGGCTTCATCACCGACCGGGACGGGGAGTTGCTCGAACTGGAGGCTGACCATCGCCGCCACGCCGAGATCGAGAATGCCATACGCGACCTCAAGTACGGCGTCGGGCTGAACCATCTCCCCTCGGGCCGCTTCGCCGCCAACGGCGCCTGGCTGGCCGTCCAGACGATGGCCCACAACCTGGCCCGCTGGACGGCGCGGATCGGTCTGGGAGAGCGGATAGCCACCACCAAGACCCTCCGGCGGCGGTTCTTCTCCCTGGCCGGACGGCTCACCCGCTCGGCACGCCGGTTGACCCTGCATCTTCCGGATCGCTGGCCTTGGGCTGAGAAGTTCAGCCGCGCCTTGGCCCGGCTGCGAGCCATTCCACTCCCGGCCTGACGGCACCGTCGGCGACCGACCCACCCACCGGACAACCGAAGATCCCCGCAGACTCGTGCCAGCCCGGTCCGAGAGAGTTCCCTGCTGCGTATTCTCTCGCCATCCCGCGCATCGCAGCTCCCGCAGACGGCCATAGGGGCCCCTGTGCGGCGATGAAGACCGTCCGCCGACCTCCCTACCCCAAATGGAACCCAGGCTATTTCCCCTGTAGCTCCCTCACCCCCCTTCCGCTTTCCTCACGCCGTCCATCGGTGTCCTTCGGTGGATTCGGGGTTAACCCACACCTCTCTCGACTTAGAGTCTACGACTGGATCGTGACCGTCTGCTGACGGCGTGAGAGGCAGGCTGACAGTGGTGCCCCGCGTTTGAAACCGGAGCTGCACCTGCCCCTCAGCCAGCTCGATCCGATCGCCACGTCGCAGCATATGGCCTTCGGAGCCAAGTCGGTTGCCGTTGACGAAAGTGCCATTCTTACTCTCAAGGTCTCGAATCCGGAACCCCTTCCCCTCCTGAACAATCTGAGCATGCATGCGGGAGATATACGGACTGTCCACAAAGATGTCAGACGTTGGCCCGGCCCCGAGAATGGAGACCTGTTGCTCCAGCGGTATTACCTTTGTCCCGAGAATCCCGCTTTCGACGACAAGCATGGAACGTGGTGTTTCCGGCATCGTTTTCCCGTGGGTGAGGTGGGGCTCAATTGTATAGTCGGATGGGGCGGCGTGGCAAGCGTCCGCTCCGAGGGTAGTGTTCGCCTTAGAGCCCGTCCACGGACAGCGGCGCCGACCAGCGGCCGGTCGACTTGTCAGGAACTTGTCAGCCTATCGAAGGCATTTCGTCAGGTTTTCTTGAACCGCGAATCTTAGACTCATTCCAAGACGTGTATATCAATTAGGGAATCAGAGGACCGGGGACAGGAGCAATGATAACTCTCCAGGCGTGTCCAAGATGTAAAGGAGCGGTTTTAGAGTACCCACATCCGGACGTCGAAAGCGCGCTGTGCATCAACTGCGGCTGGCGTCGGTCTCCGGTGCCTGCGGCGATCCAGGCTCAAGTCGAGGCCCACCTGGGCAAACCATTCATGGAAGACCGCTATGTCCGCGACAGGATTGGGACCGGAAAGCCACCGCTAAACGGCTGGGATAGGGTCAAACGACGCCGGGAGCGAGAGAGCCAACGCTCTAGCGCTACTAGCGCCGTATAAGCGATTCAGCGACTCCCTCGACGACGGTATCTCGCTGACCGAAGGCCCCGCTCCCCGGTAGCGCTGCCGCGACTCTGCCGACCCTCTAGACGAGACCCGCTAACTCCCTCCCATTGTCGGCTCAGTAGCCTGGCGCCCTAATGCACGCCACCCAATGGTCTTTGCTCACTTCTCGCAGGTCCGGCATGCCCTCTTTGCATTCGTCGATCGCGATAGGACAGCGAGTGTGAAATACGCATCCGGCCGGCGGTTCCATGGGGCTCGGCACCTCTCCGGTCAGTATGATCCGCTCCCTCTGAGCCTCCACTAACGGGTCCGGGACGGGCACGGCAGACAGCAGGGCCCTGGTATAGGGATGGAGCGGGTTTTCATACAGTTCGGCCCGATCGGCCACCTCTACGATATGCCCGAGATACATCACGGCTACTCGGTCGCTGATGTGGCGGACAAGGGATAGGTCGTGGGCGATGAATAGATACGTCAGGCCGAACTGCTCCTGAAGCTCCTCCAGCAGGTTGATCACCTGGGCCTGGATCGACACGTCGAGCGCCGACACGGGCTCGTCGCACACGATGAAGCTTGGGTTCACCGCCAGGGCCCGAGCGATGCCTATGCGCTGCCGCTGTCCCCCGCTAAACTCGTGGGGGTAACGGCCAGCCATATAAGGGTTGAGTCCTACGACCGTGAGCAGCTCGGCGACCCTATCCTCATACTCTGCCTTGCTAGAGGTCAGATCATGCACCACCAGCGGCTCCCCTACGATGTCACCGCATGTCATCCTGGGATTCAGCGACCCGTAAGGGTCCTGAAATATGACTTGCATCTGTCGCCGCACGGGCCTCATCGCTTTGGCACCCAGGCCATTCAACCGCTGACCCTCGAAGAAGACGTCACCTGAGGTGGGCTTGTAGAGCTGCAGGATGCAGCGGCCGATAGTCGTCTTCCCACTGCCACTCTCACCCACCAGCCCGAGGGTCTCGCCTCTCTTGATGAAAAAGCTGACGTCGTCCACTGCCTTAATGTCAGCTACCTTGCGCTGGAAAAGGAGCCCCGATGTAACGGGGAAGTACATCTTCAGGTGGTCGACCTGCACAAGCACGTCGTCGCCTCGGCGAGTGCCAACAGAGGACTCGGGCATCAGGTTCTGATCGTCGGTTGGAGCCTGAACCACGATGTCTCCTAGCCGGCTTCTCGCGTAAGGTCCGGCAACTCAGCCGACCTCCAGCAAGCCGAATGGTGCCCGTCTCCGATGGGCATCAGAGGCGGCGTGTCGCGGGTACACTTCTCTATCGTGTATTTACATCGGGGGGCAAAGCTGCATCCGTCCGGCAGACCAATAAGGTCTGGCGGTAGGCCTTCTATGGGGTCCAGTTTGGCCCGCGTAGGCTCGTCGAGGCGTGGCACCGACTTCAGCAGCCCCAGTGTATAAGGATGTCTGGGGTTGTGGTATATCTCCACCGAGGTGCCTGTCTCTATGATCCTTCCGGCGTACATCACCAGCACGCGCGTGGCGTATCGGGCCACGACCCCGAGGTTGTGGGTGATGATAACAAGCGCCATCCCCAGCTCTTTGGCAAGAGACTGGAGAAGCTCCAGGATCTGGGCCTGGATAGTCACGTCGAGGGCGGTGGTCGGTTCGTCGGCGATGATGAGCCGTGGATTACAGCTTATGGCCATGGCTATCATCACCCTTTGTCTCATGCCGCCGCTCAGCTGATGGGGGTAGTCTTTGAGGCGGCTCTGAGAATCGGGAATACCCACCATTGCCAGCAGCTCACCTGCACGCTGGTCGGCCTGAGAGACGCTCATCTTCAGGTGGAGTTGCAGTGTTTCCGTGAGCTGGCGTCCGATGGTCAGTACTGGATTGAGGGAAGTCATGGGCTCCTGGAAGACCATAGCCACCCGGTTCCCTCGGACCTCCCTCATCTCTGCTTCGCTCAGTTTGAGGAGGTCCCGTCCGTCGAACACGACTTCCCCGCCGACTATCTTGCCTGGCGGGTCTGCTACGAGACGCATTATGGACAGGGCGCTGACGCTCTTGCCGCAGCCGCTCTCCCCCACCAGGCCAAGTATCTCCCCCTCCTCGAGATCGTAGCTGATGCCGTCGACGGCCTTGATGACCCCGTCCTGAGTCACGAACTCGGTTGCCAGGTCCCGGACCTCTAGTAGCTTGGCCAACGGCACGTCACCTTAGTAGTCACTCAGGCGGGTCTGAAGACGTTGTCGAAAGAGGAGAGAGACGAGCATGGCAAATCTAGTTTAACACCAAACCATGCGCTCGGAAGATCCGAGAGGTTAGAGGTCGAAACCGATACGGACGGGCGGCTCCCGCGCCCTCCGCTATACTTGACACCTCCATTCGCGAGGCTACAATGTGGCGGAGCCAGACTTTCCCCTTGTTTACCCCATCGCATCGGAGCCGCCAATGTCTTCGTCTGCCCGGATAACCGGTAGCCATCTGTTAGCTAAAGCCCTCCAAATGGAGGGCGTGAAGAACGTCTTTACGCTAGCGGGAGACCATATTCTGCCCGTTCTAGACGTCATGAGCGACCAGGGCTTCCGGTTCGTCGATACGCGACATGAGCAGGCCGCTGTCCACATGGCCGACGCTTGGGGCAGGATCACCGGGCAGCCGGGTGTGGCGATGTACACGACACCCGGATTCGCGAACGCAATTCCGGGGCTGACCAGCGCTCTCCACGCCGAGGGACCCGTGTTGTCGATCAGCGGGTCCGCGTCGTCGAAGGAGCTTGGGCGAGGGGCTATGCAAGAGATCGATCAGATCGGAATGGCGAGGCCGACCACGAAGGGCGCGTGGCTGGTGACAGACGCCCGGCGGGTCCCCGACATGGTCGCCCACGCCCTCCGGGTCGCCTTTAGCGGTCGCAGAGGCCCTGTACACCTTACGATCCCCATAGATGTGCAGCAGCAGGAGGTCTCCGAGGAAGACGTAACCTTCTACGAGCCGCAGGAGTACCGCAACACGGCTGGCGCATCGGCCGCCCCAGACAAGGTCCAGGAAGCCATCGCGTTACTTCGAACTGCTAGCAGGCCTCTGGTGATCGCCGGGACCGCGGCAGCATACGGCGAGGCCGATGACGCACTACGGCGGCTCATAGAAACGACCCGGCTGCCGCTGATGACAGAGGGCGACGCCCGTGGCCTCGTATCCGACGAGCACCCCTACTGCTTCGGATTCTTCGATACCGCCCTGAACCGGTCAGCACACTTGTTGCCTCAGGCGGACGTGGTGATGCTGCTGGGCAGGAAGCAGGACTTCATTATTCAGTTCGCCATGCCGCCGGCCATTGCTCCGGGCGCAAAGATGATTCAGGTCGACCCATCGGCCGCCGAGATCGGACGGAACCGAGGAGTTGCCGTCGGCATGGTGGGCGATATAGCGACCATTGTCGACCAGCTTGCCAACGAGGCGGCCAAGCACACATGGGCAGATCTCGAGTGGTTACAACAGCTCCAGGCCGAGCGGGACGCTCAGAGCGCGTCGCTGGACTCTTTGGCAGTTGCCGAGACGCCCATGCACGCAATGCACGTGCACAAGACACTACAGCAGTTCCTACGCCCGGACGACTTCCTCGTCTTTGACGGCGGCGATTTCTGCCACTTCGGTCGGGCCTTCTTTCCTGCGCTCAAACCAAAGCGGTGGTTCTATTTTCCCCCGCTGGGGATGTTGGGAGTTGGGATGCCGACAGCGCTGGCGGCCAAGCTGGCCTACCCCGACGCGCGCGTGTTCATGCTGACCGGCGACGGAAGCATAGGGTTCAATATTATGGAGTTCGACACCGCCGTCCGCCACGATCTTCCCATCGTCGGCATACTGGGCCACGACGCCGCATGGGGAATCGACCGTCAGATCCAACTGGCGGCTTACGACAAGCCGGTGGCGACAGACCTGCTGCCAACCCGGTACGATCAGGTAGTAAGCGGGCTCGGTGGCTATGGCGTACTCGTGGAAAGCCCCGACGAGCTTCCGTCGGCGATCGGCCAGGCCATCGACTCCGGCCGCCCGGCGTTGGTAAACATAGCCGTCCAGCGGGCCATCAGTCCGCGGGCGGAGGCTGCGGCCACACGGTTGAAACGTGAGGGAGTCCCTTCGCAATAGGGTTGTTCCTCGCGAAAGCCACCGTTGCGCTGCCGCAAGTAACCTGGTGATATTGCGGATGTGCTGGTGGGAGAATGAGATGGTGGCAGTGAAAGAGGCGGACGGGGTCATCAAACGCATCTTGGAAAAGCTGATCGCCGTCTATCAGCCTCAGAAGGTGATCCTGTTCGGTTCGTATGCCTACGGCACTCCTGGACCTGGCAGCGACATTGATCTGCTTGTCGTCAAGGATACTTCGGACCGTTTCGTCGACCGTTGTTTTGCGGCGCGGCGTGCGGTTTCAAGTCCTAGTCGTAAGATCGCCTTGGAGATCCTGGTGCTAACCCCCGAGGAAGTATCGAAACAACTGGCGATCGGTGACCAATTTATAGGGGAGATCATAAACAAGGGTCAGGTCTTGTATGCCGCATGAAGAGTCCTCAGTCCCTGCTCACTGGCTTCGCATCGCAGAGCGGATCGGCTGCGGATCGGTGAATAGCTAGGCCATCAACCCACGCGCGGCGGCCGCTGTCACCAAGATGAAGCGCGAATGAGTTCCCTCGCTATAGGGCAGGTAAGCACTCTGACATCACATTGAGTACGCCCTTCATAGTCGCATAAGGTGCACCCCAACCCATGGAGATACGTCGTCTTCTGACAATCGAAGAGGAGATACGGGAAGAGGCCGGACGGCAGATGAGCCCACCGCTGCGGAAGGTGGCCGCTGTCGCGGTAATAGCCAACCCGTTTGCCGGCCGGTTCGTCCGAGTTGCTGCTCGGGCAGATCGTGGACACCAACTCAGCCTGGATGGCAGACCGGCTCACCGGTCTGGGCGTTGACCTGTTCTACAAGACCACCGTGGGCGATAACCCGCGCCGCATGAAGGATGCAATAGATCGGGCCCTGGAAAGGTCCGATGTGGTCATAACCAGCGGAGGGCTTGGCCCAACCGAGGATGACCTGACCCGCGAGACCGTGTCCGAGGTCACTAGAAGAGAGCTGGTCCTCCACAACGACCTGCTCGACGAGATAGAGCAGAGGTTCCGCCGCCGTGGGTTTATCATGACCGCCAACAATGAGCGGCAGGCCTACATACCTAAACCCGAATCCACCGAAGGACACCGATGGACGGCGTGAGGACAGCGGAAGGGGGTGGGTGAGGGAGCTACAGGGGAGATGGCCTGGGGTTGGGGTAGATGGGAGGCTGGCGGACGGTCTTCAGTCGCCGCACAGGGCCCCTAAGGCCCTATGCAGGAGTTGCGATGCGCGGGAATGGCGAGAGGATACGCAGCAGGGGACTCTCGCGACCGGGGTGGCGCGAGATTGCGGGGACGTTGAGTCAGTTGCAGGCTGGCCGTCAGGCCGGGAACGGAATGGCTTGCAGCCGGGCCAAGGCGCGACTGAACTGGGTTTCCCAAGGCCAGCGCCGGGGGAGATGCAAAGTGAGGCGGCGCGCCGAGCGGGTGATCCGTCCCACCAGAGCGAAGACCCGCCGCCTGAGGGTCTTGGTGATCACGGTCCGCTCGCCCAGACCAATCCGCGCCGTCCAGCGGGCGAGGTTATGCGCCATCACCTGGACCGCCAGCCAGGCGCCGTTGGCGGCGAAGCGCGCCGACGGCATGTGGTTCAGCCCGACGCCGTACTTGAGGTCGCGTATGGCGTTTTCGACCTCGGCGTGGCGGCGATGATCGGCCTCCAGTTCCAGCGTCTCCCCATCGCGGTCGGTGATGAAGGCGTGATAGCTGTATCTGGCGAAGAGGGCGAGCTGGGAACCGGGCGTCGGCTTCACCCGCCGGACAATGAGCCGCACCGGCGCGGCGTCCGGCTTGGTCTGGAACGGGGTGTAAGTCGTCTCGGCAACATCGGCGGCGCCGTCCATCCAGTAGGGAATGGGAGTCCAGTCCTCCTCTGGTATCGCCTCGATCAGGTCCCGCAGGCTGGCGTGCTGGCGGATGGTGATAGAGAAGCGGACATCCATTTCCCGGCAGGCGGCAACGACAGTGTGGGCGTAGAAGCCGCTGTCGGCCCGCACCGTGAGTTGTCCCCTGGCCCCGCCGTAGCGCACCCGCCCCACCGTCTCACGCAAGAAGTGGGCGGCGCCACGGGCGGTGTTGGCCCGGCCCTCGCGCAGCCGGGACATCAGCACCTCGCCGGTGCCGGCGGCAATGGCCAGCAGCGGGTGATAGCCGCGGGCGCCGGTATAGCCGTGGTGGCGCGCTCCCTCCTTGGCCAGTCCATAGGTCTCGCAGATGGTCGAGTCCAGGTCGATGGTCAGGGGCGAGTCGCCGGGTCCGGCCCCAGCGGCCCAGGCCCGGGCCAACAACTGGCGGCTCACGCGGTCGAGTTGACGGACATGCCCCCACCGGAAGCTGCGCAGGAAGGTCCCCAGGGTGGATGGCGCCTTGACCACGCAGCCTAGAACACCGACCGTCCCACCAGCGCGCAGCGCATCGGCGTCGTCGATGCAGTCGCCGCCTGCCAGCGCGGAAGCGACCAGCGTCAGCATCTTGTCCCCAGTGTTCGCCCGTCCCGGCGCGCCGCCCAGGTCAAGGTGATGGTCGACGAGTTCTCGCAGGCCCAGGTGCCGGGCTAGGGTGGCCGGCAGGAGCAGGCCGGCATTGGCCACCAGGCGATGGTCGTCAAAGAGGATGCGGATACGGTCGGGTTTGTTCTGTGGCAGCATCTATTGGGTGCTCCTTGTTTCCGGGCGGGTTTCTGTTCCAAAACCATTATCCCAGATTTAGAGGAGCACCCGCTGGCTTCTTCAAGGGCTGTCCCCAAGGCCGTCCTTCGGTGGATTCGGGCTAAAGGGTCCACTCCCATCCACAATCCCAACGGGACCGCGCCGGCGTTCGTGGTCGAGGACCCAAGGGGTATCGTCTTCGCGCTGCCCGGCGTGCCCTTCGAAATGAAATGGCTCTTCGACAACGAGGTTGCCCCGTATCTGAGAAAACGATTCGAGCTGTCCGAGGTCATCACCTACAAAGTGCTAAAGGTCGCGGACATGGGGGAAAGCGCCGTAGACGAGCTCATCGGCCACCTCATCGCGGGCTCCGGTAACCCGACCGTTGGTGTGTTGGCTCACCCGGGCCAGGTAGACGTCCGGTATAGCCGCCAAGGCCCAGGGCGGCGACGAGGCGACGAAGCTGATCGCTCCTGTTGAGGCGGAGGTCCGCAGCCTACTGGGACAAAGCGTATTCGCAGTGGACGACGAGTCGATGGAAGACGTCGTAGGCAAGCTGTTACGCAAGAAGAACGACACTATCGCCATCTACGAGGACCTCACAGGAGGCCTCGTGGGGGAGCGCTTGCAGCAAGCCAGCCCTGACCACTTTCTGGAAGGGATCATCGGCAACACCCCGGCATCGGAACGCCGATTGCTCGACTATTCTAGGCGATCCGATAGTCTGGACAGGCTGTCAACAGACCCGGCAGTCCTGGCGAACGAGCTCGCTCGCGCCGTCAGGGGTCAAGCAGAGGCCGACCTTGGACTGGCGGTCCACGGCGTGCGAGACCCCGGTGACGACGCCGAAAACCTGGCCAGGGGGCAGACCTTTATCTCTATAACCGATGGGGAGAGCTTCAAGAGCCGCACCTACAACATGGCCGGCAGGGGCCGACCGGACCGGACGCGAATGAGTATGAACGCCATGGACCTGGTGCGCTCGGCCCTCCTGGTAGGCATCTAGGCCGCGAAAAGACAGGGCCCCGATGCGAACATCGGGGCCCTGTGAGAGAGGTGTCCCAGAGAACACCTACCTGGAACACCTCCTACTACTACTGTCCAACGCAGCACCTCCTTTCTGAAGACCCTCCCCTAGACTATCATCCACCACCGCCTGGGTCCCTGCTCTCTATTATACTCTGCTTTGAGGACGCATCAACCCCTTGCCACGTTATCCACGTGAGAGATTATTGGAGGTCTAGACATGATCGAGGGGGTCGTGGGCGTGATCATATGGACAGAGAGCCTGGAGCCTCTGGTGGCGTTCTACCGCGATACGCTGGGCCTGGAACCTCACTCCGTGCGCCCTGACTTCGTCTCGTTCAAGTGGGGTGGAACGCGACTGGGGATTGGAGTGCACTCAGAGGTCAGAGGCAGGACGACGGAACCACACCGAATCATGGTCAACCTCGGTGTAGACGACATCCAGAAGGAGTATCAGGACCTCAAGGCCAAGCGGGTGGCCTTTCTTCGGCCGCCGGAGAAGGAGCATTGGGGAGGCTGGGTCAGCACCTTCTCGGACCCCGACGGTAATACCCTTCAGCTGATACAACTGCCCGGCTAAGACGTCCGAGACAACATTGGGGGCCCCGATACGGCATCGGGGCCCCTAGGAAAGAGCGGTTCGATGAGCCCATCTCGGGACCCTTGTCAGCGCGCGAGAGGGCTATCGCTTTGTATACTGCTGCGCCTTCCGGGCACGCTTGAGCCCGTACTTTTTACTCTCTTTTTCTCTGGCGTCTCGTGTTAGGAGCCCCGCCTTCTTCAGCGGCTGCCTCAGTGCCGGATCGGCTACGATCAGCGCCCTGGAGATCCCATGTCTCAGTGCTCCAGCCTGGCTGACGACACCGCCGCCGGTTATCTTCGCGACAACCCTGAACTGGCCCTGGGTCCCGGTGACCTTGAATGGCTCATCGACCAGGTCCCGCCAGGAGTTCCAGCCAAAGAATTCCTCCATCGGCTTGGCGTTGACCATAATCGGGCCCTTTTCCATATAGAGTCTGACCCTCGCCACTGATGTCTTACGCCTGCCGGTCCCGTAGTAATAGTGTTGCTGCGTCAACTAGGCCTCCTCTTTGGCTGGGGCTGATTCTGGCGGGGTCTCGTCGCTTCCGGCCTTCGACCGGGTCTTGGCTGACGCTCGTGGTCGACTTGGTTTCCGTTTTGGCGTGGGCTCAGTCTCTGGAGCTTCGGCGACCGACTCCCCACTAGCCTCGCCGGACACAGACTCAGCCCCAGCTTCGGCCGCGCCCCTCGCACGTTTAGGCTTTCCAGCGGCCCGCGGTTTCGTTGCAACGGCTTCGGCTGCCGGCTCCTCCTCCGTCGACTCCGCTGTCTTGGTAGGCGACGTCGATGTCGCTCTGGAACGGCGAGCCTTAGGTGGTGTCTCCTCCGAGGGCTCGGGGGCCTCGGTCACCGGCGCCGGCTCGGCCGCCAGCTCGGTTACCGCCGACGCCTTCTCCTTGGCTCTGGCGCGAGTGGGTGCGGCTTTCGGTGCAGGTTCTGGCTGGGTCTCTTCTACTGGCGGCTTCGGGCGGGCGTTTACCTGCGCCTCATGCGGGTGCGAACCGCCTGTGTATAGCTTCAAGCGTGAGAGCATTCGTCTCCCCAGCTTGCTCTTGGGTAGCATGCCCTTTACCGACAGCCTGATCACGCGGGTGGGTGTTCGCTTGAGAACATCAGACAGTGTCTGTTCCCTGAGTCCTCCATGATAGCCGCTGTGGCGGTAGTACATCTTCTGCCGCAGCTTGTTACCGGTAACGTGAATTTTCTCGGCATTGACGACGATCACAAAATCGCCCGTGTTGAGGTAGGGCACAAAGGTAGGTTTGTGCTTCCCCTGAAGCAGGACCGCGATCTCAGATGACAGGCGGCCAAGGGTCTTGCCCTCCGCATCGATGACGTGCCACGCAGGTTCCATTTGGGAGACCGGGGCATGTTGCTCAGTGCGAGTTGCCATTCAGTCCACCCACCTTCGGAGGGAAATCGACGTAGTTGACTTTCAAAAGGCACAGGCCGTGCGCGGGCAGCGTCGGCGCAGACCCGTTGCGGGCTTGTCCGCCCATCATCCCCTTAAAATCGGCCGCGGGCAGGCGGCCCCGTCCGATCTCAACGAGGGCACCCGCCATTCTTCGTGCCTGATGAGGCAAGAAGGAGTTGGCCTCCACCTCGAAGGTAACAGCATCGCCATCACGCTTGACCTTCGACTCGTACACCTCTCTAAGGGTGCTGGCACCGGCCTTTTCCAATGGCCCGGCGAAGCCGGCGAAGTCGTGCCTGCCGGTGTAATAGCGCGCTGCGCCCTGCATCCTCCGAATACTCATAGAGTCGCCGACATGGTAGGCTGTCAGCCTCGTCAACGGCGACGGCTCGGGGCCATAGTCCATCGTGTACCTGTATCGGCGGCTAACAGCCATCCGGCGCGGGTCGAAGTCGCTGCCGGTCCGGTAGGCTGCTTTCACGGATATCTCATCGGGCAGATAGAAGTTGAGGCCTCGCACGAAAGTCTCCGGCGGATAGTCCCTGGCGGAGTCGAAGGCGACCACCTGTCCTTTGGCGTGAACTCCGGCATCGGTACGACCAGCCCCTTTTACGCGAGGTCTTTCACCTGTCAGACGGGATATCGCCCCTTCTAGCTCTTCCTGTATCGAGAGGGCGTTGGCCTGGAGCTGGAACCCGTGGTACTTGGTCCCGTCGTATTCGACGACTAGGGCTATGCGCATCAGTCACCATCCGCCTAGGGCAGCAGCTCGACGATCGCCATCGAGGCCGCATCACCCTTTCGGCGTCCTAGTTTGACCATCCGTGTATAGCCACCTGACCTTGACTCGTACCTCGGCCCCAGCTCGTCGAAAAGCTTTCTTACAACCCTCTCATCGGTAAGGACCGCTGCAGCCAGGCGCCGGTTGTGGAGAGTGCCCTTCTTGCCGTGAGTGATCACCTTTTCGGCGAGACGCCTCATCTCCCTGGCCTTGGCCTCCGTGGTCTGGATGGTCTCGTGTCGCAGGAAGTCCGTTACCGCTGTCCTAAGCATGGACATCCGGTGCGCCGTAGGGCGCGACAGCCTCCGACCCGCTACGCGATGTCTCACGCTTGTTCCCCCTCGCTCACAACGTCAACGGCGCTCGCCTCGGCTTCAACAGCCACCGGCGCATCGCCGTCCAGTTCTTGCTCTTCCGGCTGCTCGATATCGGAGTCGCGCTCGGGAGGAAGCAGCTCCATCTCGCGCAGCCGGCCATACAGCTCAGTTAACGACTTCTCTCCGAAGTTCCTGATCTGGAGCAGATCGCACTTTTTCATCTCCAGGATCTCTCCCACTTTATCTATCGAGGCCCGCTTCAAGCAGTTGAGAGTACGGGACGATAGGTCCAGCCGCTCCACCGCAACATTGTAGTGCTCAGGCGATATTCTGAGCGCGATAGGAGGGCCTTCCTCCCCATCCTCGGCAACCGTTTGGGTGTTTGCGAACAGGAAGAAGTGCCCCACCAGGATGTTGCCGGCTTGCTTCATCGCCTCGACCGGAGTTATAGACCCATCGGTCCACACCTCTGTGAAAAGGCGCTCGAAGTCCGTTCTCTGTCCGACCCTGACGTCTTCGATGCTGTAGTTGACCTTCCTTACGGGCGTGTATATGGCGTCTACGGGCAACACGCCTATCGGAAGGCCCTCACCCCGGGCAGCCCGCGCGTATCCAGTGCCCCGCTCGACGTTGAACTCGACCGACAACTTGGCCTGGTCGGAATCCAGCGTCGCCAAATATAGCTCCGGGTTGACAACCTCGAAGTCGGACGAGGCCATTATGTCCCCGGCGCTTACCTCGCCCTGTCCGGCCACCTCGAGACGTAGCTTGCCGGGCCTATCCACGTCAGAGCGCAGCCTGATCCCTTTTACGTTCAGCAGGAACTCGGATACCTCTTCCTTGACATGCTCAATGGTCGCGTATTCGTGTAGCACCGACTCTATCTTTACCCATGTGACCGCCGTACCCGGTAGCGAGCTGTAGAGGACCCGGCGCAGAGGGTTGCCAAGGGTCATGCCATATCCCTGTGGCAACGGCTCCGTAACGAACTTGCCGTACTCGTCGTCTGATTCGACAACCGTGATTTGAGGACTCGGTATTACTTCCTCATCAGGTTCGGCTAGGGTCTCTGGTGAAGGAAAGGTCTGGAAATTTAGCATACGATCGGCAACTCCTGCGACTGCTTCAGATCACGGGCAAACGCTAAAAACGGACCCGCTACCTGGAGTAGAACTCTACGATTAATCTTGAGTCCACGCCTGTATCTATCTCCGACATGTCGGGCAATGACGCCACCTGACCGGTCAAGTTGGCTACGTCCAGAGTAAGCCAACTCGGCACCGGGCGCTTGGGGAGTCCTTCAGTAAGAACTTCTATGAACTCCGGAGTGGATCCGTTCGAACGCCGCCAGGTGATGCTGTCGTTGGCTTTGACCAGGTACGATGGGATGTCCACCCGCTTGCCGTTCACGGAGAAGTGTCCGTGATTGACCAGCTGCCTCCCCTGTCGTCGAGAGTCCACGAAGGACAACCTGTAGACGACGTTGTCAAGTCGTCTCTCTAGTATTTGAAGAAGAACGTCGCCGGTAGCTCCGCTGTGGTCGCGCGCTATCTCGAAGTACTTTCGGAACTGGCGCTCCAGTACTCCATAGGTAAACCTCGCCTTTTGTTTCTCCCTCAGCTGGAGCGCCCAATCGGAGGCGCGCCTCCTACGAGGGATATGGTCTCCCGGGGGTCGTTTTCTGCGGTCCACGGCGCAACGCGGCGTATAGCAGCGTTCCCCCTTCAGGAATAGCTTTTCGCCAATTCGGCGACACTGGCGGCATACGGGATCGATGTATCTTGCCATTATGGTATCTAGCAAAGCCTCCTAGAATGTTCGCATCTATACGGGCGCCATTCCCATTTCGCGCGACAGTCCGGCGAAGCTGTACTCCTCCTCCCTGAGCCTCAAATCGTAATACAGTAGCGTGCCAGATATGAACAACACTGGAGGCACGCCTACCCCCACAACCACGCGTCCCAAGGCTAGAATCCAATCGGAGAGCCCGGAAGTCGGTCCGCCTCCAACGACCAGCGACAGCAAGGCGAACGGAATGGCGAGCACGATCCCCAGCCCCAGGGCCACGAGTAGAAAACTAGCGAAATCCCAAACACCCTCCACCAGCTTCCGCGTACAAGTGCAAAGCTGCGTCTGAGCGACCCCGTAGGCTTAAAGCCCTCGACGATCGCTGCTTGGACCGCCATCGTCCAGTAGACACCGATACCTATAACGGTCATAAACAGCAGTATCCCCAGCCCAGCAACAACCGGTTGGCTAACGCTGAGCATGACCAAGATGCTGATCAAGGCTGTCGCGAAGATGGCGCCCAGCACCACGAGGGTCTTCGCACGCCACATCGTTCTTTGGTAGCAAGCTCGAATATTGGTTTCCCCGGACACGTAGTGCTGCCCCACGGCGAACACGGCAGCGCCAAATACTCCCACCGTGCCAAAGATGCGCAACACCTCTGTCGCGAAAAACGGCACTACTCCGCCTCCCACAGTTTGGAACACGATCAGCGAGACTAAGCCGATAGGTACTTGAACGACGGCAACCAGGCCAATGAACGGTCAGAAGTGCCGACCGTAGATAGCGAAGGTCTCGTCGAGCAGAGACCCCAGATTACGGGGAAACAGAGTTGGCGCGCCGTCCTCCAATTCACGACTCCTAAAGGACCGCCACGACTACACACGCCTCCGCTTGGGCGGGCGGCAGCCGTTGTGTGGCGCCGGAGTAACGTCGCGGATGCTCGTGACCTTAAGCCCCGTTGAGTTTAGAGTCCGTATGGCGGCCTCTCTACCAGCCCCCGGGCCTCTGATGTAAACGTCGACCTGCCGGAGCCCTTGCTCCATCCCTTTTCGGGCCGCGTTCTCTGCAGCTCTCTGAGCGGCAAAGGCGGTAGACTTACGTGATCCCTTGAACCCGACTGTCCCCGCGCTGCCCCACGCCAGCACGTTACCCTCCGGGTCCGTCAGAGTCACCATCGTATTGTTGAACGTGGACTGGATATAGGCCCGTCCAACTGGGACGGACTTCCTTACCCGACGTCTGGTCCGTGGCTTTCTCGCCATCTGTTGCCTCTACTTACTTCTCCCGACTACTTCCTGGCGACAGAGTGTCGCCTGCCGGCCACCGTCATCCTCCGACCGCGTTTGGCTCTTGCGTTGGTCCGAGTCCGTTGTCCGCGGACGGGCAGTCCCCGCCGATGGCGCTGGCCTCGATAGCTTCCAATGTCGATGAGACGCCGGATGTTCATGTTCAACTCACGTCTCAGGTCTCCCTCGACCCTTTTTTCACGGTCGATGATCTCTCTAATTCGGGTGAGCTGGGTTTCCGTGAGGTCCTTGACCCGGGGATTTTCATCGACTCCAGCCTTTTCGACGATATCCTTGGCCTGCGCCTGCCCGATGCCATATACATAACGCAGCGAGATCTCAACCCGCTTGTTATCGGGAATGTTCACACCTGCGACAATGGCCATCGTTTCCCCCTGGCAGAGGCGAAGAGACCTAGCCCTGCCTCTGCTTGTGCCTCGGATTGCTGCATATTACCATCACGCGCCCGTGGCGACGGATCACCCGGCAATTGGCGCACCGTCTCTTGACCGAAGCGGAAACCTTCACAGGTCCTTTCCCTTCTGAGTCAGACTCTATCGGAATCGATAGGTGATCCTGCCTCGGGCCAAGTCGTAGGGCGAAAGCTGAACAAGGACCCGGTCACCGGGCAGCACCCTTATATAGTGTTTCCTTATCCTGCCGGACACGTATGCCAGCACCTTGTGCCCGTTGGCTAACTCCACCCTGAAGGTCGCGTCCCTGAGCGATTCGGTTACGGTCCCCTCGACCTCTATCGCTTCCTTCTTCGCCATCCTGCTCCTTCAGCCGGCTATCGCCAGGCCGTAAGCACCTCGGGGCCGTTGTCGGTTATGACTACGGTGTCCTCGAAATGGGCGGACAACTTGCCATCTGCCGTTACGACTGTCCATCCATCCTCAAGCTGCAGAGTCTCCCAACCCCCAACGTTCAGCATAGGTTCGATGGCTATAGTCATCCACTCACGCAGCAAAGGTCCTCGCCCCGGCGCGCCATAGTTCGGGACCTGAGGGTCCTCGTGCAAGTGACGGCCGATTCCGTGGCCTACGTACTGTCGGACCACGCCATAGCCTTTTTCCTCGGCGTAGCCCTGGACCGCGGCCGAGATGTCCCCAACTCTAGCTCCTGCTGTGGCTTGTGCGATGCCGAGCCTAAGAGACTCCCCCGTCGCATCGATTAGTCGTTCTGCCTCGTTAGTGATTCTGCCCACACCCATTGTGAAGGCGCTGTCAGCATGAAACCCGTCTACCACAGCCCCTACATCCATGCTCACAACGTCGCCCTCTCGAATCAAGCGGTCGGACGGGATACCGTGCACGACCTCCTCGTTGAGGGATACGCAGATGGTGGCCGGGTAGCCCATATACCCCTTAAACGAAGGTGTGGCCCCCTGCCGCCTGACCTCCTGTTCGGCCATGCGGTCCAGCTCGCCGGTCGTCATGCCGGGCCGGACCGACTCCTCCAGCATCTTCTTGACCAGCGCCACTACCCTGCCGGCCTCGCGCATGGACGCGATCTCTTTGGCCGACTTGATCGTGATTCCGGTGGGCTTGCGCGCCCCCAACGTCATTGTCTATACTCTCCTGCTCTCCAACCCATCAGATAGGGGTGGAGGCCTATCGTATGATAGCATATGGGCTTGCTAGTTTCCTGCTCAGCAGCCCAACGCTTCCAGCATCGCCTTTCCAACCTCATCGACAGATCCCTCTCCGTCTATCTCCTGCAGAACGCCCGCTCGCCGGTAGTAGTCCACCAGCGGCTCCGTCTCTTCGAAGTATACCTGGAGTCTTTTTCCGACCGCCTCCGGCTTATCGTCGTCGCGTTGGTATAGCTCCCCACCGCATACGTCACACTTGCCCTGTCGCCCAGGTGGGGCAGTCTCCTGGTTGTAGGGAGTCTGGCAGCCACGACAGATCAGCCGCCCGCTTAGCCTCCTGACCAGCTCTTCCTGCAGTACCTTGATATAGAGGGTCTTATCGACCCCCCCGTTGCCAGCGAGCACCCGGTCGAGGGCCTCAGCCTGACCGAGCGTGCGCGGAAAGCCGTCCAAGAGGAAGCCTCCGCCGTTGTCATTAGCATCGATCCACTCCGACACCATGTCGATCGTCACGCTATCCGGGACAAGGACGCCGCGCTCCATATACGACCGCGCGAGCCGTCCCAGCTCGGTGTCCCTTTTCTGGTGGTCACGAAACAAATCCCCAGAAGCGACTTTCGGGGCCTTCAGGCAGTCTGCGAGACGGGCCGCCTGTGTACCCTTTCCGGCCCCAGGGGCTCCTAACAGGATGACCCTCAAGGTTTGGTATGTTCCAAACGGGTTTTCGACACGGCGGCTCTAGGCTGGCTACCGAATGAACCCCTCGTAGTTGCGCATCAACAACTGCGCCTCGAGCTGTCTCATTGTGTCGAGCGCAACCCCCACCATAATCAACAGGCTGATGCTGCTGACCGTCACTGCGCGCACATCGGTGGCCAGGGTAATGAAATATGGCGCGATGGCTATGAACCCCAGGAAGAGAGCGCCTCCCCATGTTATCCGAACGATGACCCGGTTGAGATACTCCTGCGTCGGCCGCCCGGGTCGGATGCCGGGGATGAAGCCGCCGTTGCGTTGCAGGTTTTCCGCGAGGTTCTGCTGCTGGAAGACGATCATCGTGTAGAAGAAAGTGAACACGATTACCAGAAGGAAAAACGCTATCCAGTAGGGTAACCTCGTGGGGTCCAGACTACTCTGGAAGAAGCCGGCCACCCGGACAAAGAAGCTGTCGCTCAACGGGTCTCTGAAGTAGCTCGCGATTGTGACCGGCAGGATGACGATGGAAGAGGCGAATATCAAAGGAATCATCCCGGCCGAGTTGACTCGTAGGGGAAGGAAGGTGGCCCCGCCCATTCGTTGCATCCGCCCTGCGCGCAGCACGCTGCGTCCGTACTGAACCGGGACCCTGCGCTGCGCCTCGGTAAACAGGACAATTACGTAGATAATACCCACCCCGAAAAGTGCAAGCAGAAAGAGTCCACCCTCCTTGCCGGTCTCGAGGAAGCCCCCCTGCACCATCGCCGGGAACCCCGCCACTATGCCTGAGAAGATAATCAAAGAGATCCCGTTGCCCAGACCCCGCTCGGTGATCAGCTCGCCGAGCCAAACGCAGAACATCGTCCCGGCCACCATCGAGAAAAGCATCGCCATCGTAGGCAGGTTCAGTCCCAACTGGATGTCGGGGAGCACGACCGACCTCTGCAGCACTGTCAATATGCCCCATGACTGGAAGAACGCTATAGGTATGGTGAGCCAGTGGGTGATCTGGTTGACGCGCTGGCGCCCATACTCGCCCTCCTGCGATAGGGCCTTGAGCTGCGGCACCACTGGAGTCAGGATCATCATCACGATGGAGGCGGTAATATAGGGATATACGCCCAGGGCGGCTACGCTGAAGTCCTCGAGAGCACCGCCGCTGAAGAGGTCCAGAAACCCCAGCAGCGCCTGCTGCTCGAACGCCTGGGCTAGCGCCTGGATGTCCACCCCCGGCACGGGCACGTGGGCCACGAACCGGTACACAACCAGCATAGCGAACGTAAATAGGATCTTCGCCCGAAGGTCCGGGATACGCATCGCGTCGATCATCGACTGGATGAGCTGCGGCCTGGAGACCTCTGACTTTGTCGCTTGGGCCTGTCGCACTACTTGACCTCGGTCACCTTTCCTCCGGCGGCCTCGATCTTGCGGCGGGCCGCCTCGGAGAAGCTGTGTGCCTCGACCTGCAATGGAATATCTACCTCGCCGCGCCCCAGCACCTTCACGGGTCTCCTTAGATTCTTGACGAGGCCGGCCTCTACCATTAGGGTCGGATTGACCTCGCTATCGGCTGGGAACTTGCCGAGCCGGTCGAGGTTCACAACGCTAAACTCCTTGCGGAAGATGTTGGTGAACCCACGGAGCTTCGGCAGCGCTTTGGTGATAGGATTCTGACCGCCCTCGAATCCGGGCCGCACCCCTCCGCCGCTCCGAGAGTTCTGACCCTTCATCCCCCTACCAGAGTAGCTGCCGTGGCCACTACCGTCTCCCCGGCCGATCCTTTTTCGAGGTCGTTTTGCGCCCTTAGGCGGCCTCAACTCATGCTGTCTCATCTATCTCGTTTCCTGCGCACACGACTATCAGCATGCGCTGTTATTCCTTGCCGCCGGCACGAGGAGCGCGTGCCCGTTGACGGGCTCGCGGTGTCTCAGAAGTCGGAATGCTCGTTACCTCGACCAGGTGCCTCACCTTGTTGATCATGCCCATGACCGAAGACGTATCGTCGTGGTTCACAGTCTGGTTGAGTTTACGGAGCCCTAACCCTGCGATCGTCCTCTTTTGGTCTGCAGGATGACCTATCGCGCTCTTCTTCCAGGTTACAGCGATCTTAGCCATGGCGTTTGAAGCTACGCTATCTCGTTCGGTCAGTCCGGCGGTGCTGCTGTTTGGACCGGGAAGCTTCGGCAAGCTCTCTACGACTAGCCAGCTCGGCATCGACGTCCTTGAGCATCGAGAGGCCCTTAAATGCGGCCTTCACGGAGTTCACCGCATTGGTGCTCCGCCGAGCCTTGGTCGAAATGTCCTTAACGCCAGCCATCTCCACCACCGCCCGGACAGAGCCTCCAGCAATAACCCCGGTGCCGGGGACCGCCGGTTTTAGCATTACCTCGGCCGCACCGAACTTGGCGATTACCTCGTGTGGGATGGTAGTGCCGCTGAGAGGGACAGAGATTATGTTCTTTCGCGCGTTGACCGCGCCCTTTTTTACGGCGTCTGGCACCGTATTAGCCTTGCCCATCCCGACCCCGACCTGCCCTTCGCCGTCTCCCACCACAACCACAGCGCTGAAGCTCAGATGACGCCCACCCTTTACGACCTTGGACACGCGGGATATCTTGACCACCCGCTCGGCAATAGGTCCATCACCTGACGTTCCCCCTCTCTGTTCGAACACCATTAGAAAACGAGCCCTCCCTTTCGTGCCGCATCGGCCAGAGCCTTCGCCCGTCCGTGGTACTTGTGCCCACCGCGATCGTACACAACCGTATTGATGCCCTGGGCCAGAGCGCGACTCGCGATCAGCGACCCTACGAGAGAGGAGACCCCGCTCTTGGGCAGTCCGTCCCGTTGCTTGACGACCTCTTGTTCCAGGCTGGACGACGCCGCCAGCGTGACGCCGCGACTATCGTCGATCACCTGAGCGTAGATATGCCTCAAGCTTCGAAAAACCGCCAGCCTAGGCCGTTTAGCGGTACCCACGACCTTCCGCCGGACCCTCCGGTGCCGAGCGACCCTTCTAGGTCTACTCGTGCCTTCCTTGACCATCGCTAGACGACCCTTCTCGCGCTCTTGCCCGGCTTCAGGCGTACCTGCTCTCCCGCGTACCGAACTCCCTTGCCGGTGTACACGTTCGGCGGCCTAACAGCCCTGATCTCTGCCGCAGTCTGCCCGACCGCCTGCTTGTCTATCCCTCGAACATGAATGCGATTGTTGCCCTCGACCTCGAGGGTGATCCCATCCCGCGGCTGGACCTCTACGGTGTGGCTGAGCATGACACTCAAGGTCAGGCCTTTCCCTGTCTGCTGCGCTCGGTATCCTACCCCGACCAACTCCATGGTCTTCTCAAAGCCCTGACTTACGCCGGCGACCATGTTTGCCAGCAGGCTGCGAGTTAGCCCATGCAAGGCACGGTGCTTCCTCTCGTCGGACGGACGCTCGACTTTTAGTGTCCTATCCTCGTTCGAGACCATCATATCCGGCGGCAAGACATGGTTAAGTGAACCCTTCGGTCCTTTTACCGTGACCTCCCTGTCGTCGATAGCTACTTCAACCCCCGTAGGGAGCGGTATCGGCTGCTTGCCTATCCTCGACATGATCGGTCCCCTGCTACCAAACGTAGCACAGAAGCTCCCCACCGACCTTTTCTCGCCACGCCTGCTTCCCGGTCATCACGCCCTTCGAGGTCGAGAGGATAGCGACCCCCAGGCCGCCATAGTATCTGGGGATCTCGCCCTTCCGCACGTAGACTCGTAGCCCGGGCCTGCTAACCCGTTTCAGGCCCGAGATTACTGAGACATCCTTCTCTCGATAATGCAGGGATATCCGGATGATGTCCTGAGATGAGCCCTCAGGAGTCACCTCGTAGTCCTCTACGAACCCCTCGTCCTTGAGTATCTTTGCTAGCTCGACCTTGATATTGGACGACGGAATCGTCACGTTGTCGTGCCGGACGGCTGTGGCGTTCCGGATACGCGTCAACATGTCTGCGATGGGGTCTGTTACTGCCATTTTCCCCCCTATCTCGACGCCTGTCTCATGTGTCGGACAGGACCCCTCCGAAAACTCCTACAAACTGGCCTTTCGTATCCCTGGGAGCAGCCCCGTCAGAGCCATCTCCCTGAAACAGATGCGGCACAGGCCAAAGTGCCTCATGTAAGCCCTCGGCCTTCCGCACCGATGACAGCGATTGCTAACCCTAACCCCATACTTCTGGGGCTTTTTCCATTTCGCTATTTTGGATGCTTTAGCCATTTCCGTCCCTGTTCACGATGTCGAAGCGCTAGGCCGCCATCGGATCGGCTTCAGGCCTGATCATAGGCACTCCGAGCAGCTCGAGCAGTCTAAGTCCCTCTCTATCTGTCCGCGCGGTCGTAACAACAACTACTTGGAGGCCTCTAATCCGATCGATCGAATTGTAGTCGATCTCGGGAAAGATAACCTGCTCGCTTATCCCCAGGGTGTAGTTTCCTCGGCCGTCGAACGCTTCTCTTGAAAGCCCTCGGAAGTCCCTGATCCTCGGCAGTGCGGAGCTAATCAACCGGTCAACGAATTCGTACATCCTCCTGCCGCGCAGTGTGACGGCCAGTCCGATCGGCATACCCTCTCTGAGCTTGAACCCAGCGATGGACTTACGTGCGCGGGTTACCACCGGTCGCTGGCCTGTGATGAGCGAAAGGTCGCTGGTCGCGGTCTCCAAGACCTTGGCGTTCTGGATCGCTTCAGCGAGCCCGATGTTCAGGACAACCTTTGTCAATCTCGGGACCTGCATGGGGGTGGCATAGCTGAACTCCTTAACGAGTTCTTGTGAAATCTCGTCGCGGAACCTAGCCAGGAGACGTGGCAGAGGCTTTGCTACAAGCTTGGGTGTGTCTCCTCCGCCCTCTTGTGGCTCTTCTTGAGCGGTCCGTTGCTCCCGGGTGCCGCGACGGCTAGTCCCTTGAGTCGTCTCCTCCTTCTTCGCGGTGGAGCGAGAGCTGACGCGCTTCGGACCTTTGGCACTCGCCGTCGACTTGGCGATGGCCTGTGCCTTCCGACGAGGCTTTGCGCGCTTTGCGGCGCTCGACTTCGCAGCCGGGGCTTCGTCGGCACCCTCAGCCTTTTCCTGTTTATCTTCGGTGGTCACTCGATCACTTCCCCGCAATCCCTATTCTTACAGACTCTTGCCTTTGTGCCGTCAGCAAGAGTCCTGGAGCCTACGCGCGTGGGCTTATTACACTGAGTGCACATCAGGACGATGTTGGCAGCTCGGATAGGGAGTTCTTTTTGTATTATTCCTGCCTGTCTAACGGTAGTGGTAGCTTTGGTGTGTCTAAAGACCATGTTCACGCCCTCTACCAACACCTTGTTCTCCTTGGGAAATGTTTGTGATATCCGTCCCTGCTTGCCCCGGTCCCGTCCCTTCGTCACCATGACCGTATCGTTCGTTCTGAGCTTCACGTTAAAGCACCTCAGGAGCGAGGGAGACGATACGCATGAAGTTCTTGTCGCGAAGCTCTCGAGCCACCGGGCCGAAGATGCGTGTGCCGCGAGGCATCTGCTCTTCGTTGATTATGACCGCCGCATTGTCATCGAATCGGATGCGAGAGCCATCGGATCTGCGATGCGGCTTCTTTGTTCGCACCACCACCGCCCTGACGACCTCTCCCTTCTTCACAGCCGCGGCCGGAGCGGCCTCCTTCACCGAAGCCACGATGACGTCGCCGAGCCACGCGTACCGTCTGCCGCTGCCTCCAGGGACACCGATACACCTGATCGTCTTGGCGCCGGAGTTGTCGGCGACCCTTAGTTGGGTGTGGTGTTGGATCACTGGCCGTCGTCCTTCCCTTCATCTTTTTCTTCGTCGTCGGAGCCAGACGCTTCCTCGACCTCACCGCCGGTCTCTTCGTCGACCACGGGCTCGGCGGCCTTCTTTCTCGCCCTGGCCTTCGGCGCCGGTTTTTCTTCTTCAGCCTCAGTAGCCGCCTGTTCCTCGACCTCGGGCTTGGTCGCTTTCTTTCTTGCCCTGGTCTTCGGTGGCGGTTTCTCTTCCTGGGGCTCAGCAGCCGCTTCTTCTTCCACGGCCACCCCTACCTCTGGCTCCTCTTCAACGACCGCTGTCTCGGCTGCGTTCTTCCGAGCCCTGGCCTTCGGCGCCGGCTTTTCTTCTTCGGGCTCAACAGCCGCTTCTACGGCCGACTCTGCCTCCGGTTGCTCTTCCTCGACCTCAGGCTTGGTCGCCTTCTTTCTTGCCCTTGTCTTCGGTGCCGGTTTTACTTCCTCCGCCTCAGCAACCGTGTCTGCCTCGGCTGCAGGCTCGGCGGCCTTCGTGGGCGCCACTTCCTCAGCGATCACTTCGGCTTCCGTCTCAACGCCATCGGCGAGAACTCCATCACGGTTTATGTCTTCGGGCTGGACCTCGGCGATCTCCTCACGGGCCACGATCTCGACCAGACGCCATCGCTTGGTTTTGGAGAGCGGGCGCGTCTCCATGATCCTGACAAGGTCGCCGACCTTACCCGCATTATTCTCGTCGTGCGCCTTGAATCGAGACCCGCGCCTTATGGGTTTGCGATACAGGCGGTGGCGTCGTCGCCACTCTACGAGCACCACGACGGTACGGTCCATCTTGTCGCTGACGACCCTACCAATTCGTACTTTGCGTCGTTCGAAGCTCATTCTGCGGCCCTGGCCAACTCCCGTTCCCTCATAACCGTCCTTATCTGCGCAACCTTCTTGCGGATTTTCTTGATCTCGTTCACGTTGGGCAACTGCATGGTAGCCCCTCGGAACCGCAGGTTCATCAGCTCCCTGTGTGAATCGTCCAACTCGGTGCCGAGCTCATCATCGGTCATTGCTCTAACGTCTAGCATCTGCATATTTGGCCTGCCAGGTATCGCCCCAGACGAGAACTATGCCTCTTGCCTCACCACAACCTTGGTGGCCATCGGGAGTTTGGCTGAAGCCAGCTTGAGGGCCTCCTTGGCCTCGTCTTCGGGCACTCCGGCCACCTCAAAAATAATTCTGCCAGGCTTGACGACCGCCACCCAGTGGTCGACGGCCCCCTTGCCGCTACCCATCCGCGTCTCGGCCGCACGCGCAGTCACCGACTTATCGGGAAACACGCGAATCCAGATCCGGCCCCCCTTACGGGCATAGCGTGTTATTACACGACGGGCAGCTTCTAGCTGTCGTGCGGTAACCCACGAGGTCTCGACCGCCTTGAGGCCGAATTCACCGAAATTGACAGCGCTTCCAGCCAGGGCCAAGCCCTTGCGTCGACCCCTCTGCTTATTCCGGTATTTAACTCTCCTCGGCTGCAGCATCTGTATCCGCCTTTTCGTCCACTTTCCCAGTGGCCTCGATAGGGGCGATCTCTTCCTTTTCGTCCGCTTTCACTGTGGTCTCGATAGGGGCGATCTCTTCCTCTTTGTCTGCCTTAACAGTGACCTCGATTGGAGGGATCTCTTCCACTTCGCCCGCTCTCACTGTGACCTCGATAGGGGCGATCTCCTCCTCTTCGTCCGCTCTCACCGTGACCTCGATAGGGGCCATCTCCTCCTCTTCCTGCTTCGGAATGGGCAGGATTTCCCCTTTGTATATCCATACCTTTACACCGATCTGACCATACTCGGTGTGCGCCTCTGCATAGCTGTAATCTATGTCAGCCCTGAGAGTGTGAAGAGGGACCCGTCCGTCCATGGCCTTTTCTGTTCGGGCGATATCCGCGCCGCCCAGTCGGCCGGAGCAGACGACCTTGATACCCTGGGCCCCGGCCTGCATCGTCCTGGTGACGGTCTGCCTGATAGCCCGCCGGAACGCTATCCGGCGGATCAGCTGGTCCGCTACCCCCCGGGCGACAAGATAAGCATCCAATTCGGGCTGGCGGATCTCTTGTACGTTGAGTCTGGCACGTCGCTTAGTGAGGCCTTCGAGGTCCTTTCTCAGCTCCTCGACTTTCTGGCCCCCTCGGCCTATCACGATGCCTGGTCGTGCCGTGTGTATCGTGCTGATCACTTCGTTAGACCCGCGCTCAATCTCCACCCTTGAAATGCCCGCGTCGGTGTAGGCGGCGTATATGGCATTGCGAATGACCATGTCCTCTATGACCAGCTCACGGTACTCCTTCTGCTTACCGGCGAACCATTTGGCCTGCCAGTCCTTAATCACTCCCAGTCGAAAGCCTATGGGATGGGTCTTATTCCCCATGGTCAGGTGCCTCCTCGTCGACGACAACGATGATGTGGCTATTTCTTCTCGTGACACGAGCGGCGCGACCCCGCGCCCGCGCTCGAAACCGCTTGAGGCTAGGGCTTTCGTTGACGTATATCTCCGTTACGCGTAGCTCCGACGTTCGCGACAGCTGCTCATTCTCCGCATTCGAGGCTGCCGACTTGACGACTTTTGCAACCTGGCGTGCCACGGGCGAAGGCAGGAATTGCAACATCTCCAGCGCTTCCTCGACCTTCATACCGCGCACCAGGTCGATGACATGCCTGACCTTCTTTACCGAGACCCCCGTGTTGTTTGCCGTTGCGCTAGTCGCCACTTTTGCATTCCATCATTTCTAGATAATCCGTGGCTCGCCCAGCCGTCCCACGGATCCTGCGCCTACCTCGCAGCAAGTCACCCTCGAATGAGTCCTCTCGGGTCGAAAAAGATGCTATGCAACGGACGTCGTGCGTTCCGACTTCGTGGAATGCCCGCGGAAGGTCCTCGTGGCCGCGAACTCACCAAGCCTGTGCCCAACCATGTTCTCGGTTATGAACAGAGGAACGTGGCGTCGTCCGTCGTGCACAGCTATCGTGAGTCCGATCATGTCAGGCATTATCATCGACGCCCTGGACCAGGTGCGGATGACTACCTTGCTCGAGCTACGCCGGGCTGCATCGACCCTCTTGGCAAGCTTGGCGTCCACAAACGGTCCCTTCTTGATCGATCGCGACATCTCTAGTCCCCTAACTTATCGTTTTCGCCTGCGAGCCGAGATCATCTTATCCGTAGACTTGTTGCGGCGCGTTCGATACCCCAGCGCCGGTTTTCCCCAGGGTGTCTTGGGGCTCGGCATCCCTATAGGTGACCGCCCTTCGCCGCCCCCGTGCGGATGGTCCGCGGGGGACATAACAACGCCTCTGACTTGCGGCCGCCAGCCCATGTTGCGCTTGCGGCCCGCTTTGCCAAGCTTGACGTTCTTGTGGTCTCCGGCGCTTACCTGGCCGACAGTGGCCAGACATTCGCTCAGCACCCGTCGTACTTCGCCTGACGGTAGCCTCAACAGGGTATACCGTTCCTCTTTGGCGAGTACCTGTGCCGAGCTCCCAGCGCTCCGGACTATCTGCCCGCCCCGACCGACCTTTAGCTCCACATTGTGGACCAGCGTTCCAGTCGGAATCGCTCTTAAGGGAAGAGCGTTGCCCGGCCGGATTTCCGCCTCCTCACCTGCCTCCACAACATCACCGACCTTTATTGCGGCAGGGGCGATAATGTACCGCCAGTCGCCGTCCCGATACTTGATGAGCGCGATCCGAGCCGAGCGATTGGGATCGTACTCTATCGAGTCCACCTCACCTGGAACCCCTGACTTGTCGCGCTTGTAGTCGATAACTCGTAGACGACGTTTGTGGCCGCCTCCGCGATGTCGTACTGTGAGCTTGCCGCTCGAGTTGCGACCACCCCTCTTTTTCTGAGGCAGCAGCAGCGACTTCTTCGGCCGACGGCGGGTTATGTCGTCGGAAGTCTGGAGTACGACTCCACGGCGTCCCGGCGTCGTCGGTTTAGCGCTTTTCAGTGGCATCTATACGCCCTCGAATATAGTTATGGTGTCGCCAGAAGCCACGGTTACGATCGCCTTCTTCCACGACCTCTGAGCGCTGAAGCGCGGCCCATAGCGCTTCCGCTTTCCTTTGACGTTCATCGTGTTTACCTTCACGACGGTCACACCGAACGCCTCTTCTACCGCCTGTTTGATCCCATGTTTGGTGGCGCCTCGAGAAACCTCAAACACATACCGGCCCCTGTCCTGCATATAGGTGCTCTTCTCGGTTACGATGGGCCTTCTCAGTACTTCAAGTATGTGCATCGCTATCTAGGCCTTAGCCATTCCTCTGCCCGACCCTCCCCACAGCTCCTCCGCCTTCCGCACAGCATCGAGGGTCATGACTACCGTCCGGTGATTCACCAGGTCCAGTGTGTTCAGCAGAGAGCCTGGGAGCATCTTGAGTCGCGGGACGTTTCTAGCAGCCCGCAGTGCTGAGGCATCGGCCCCGTCGGCCACAAGCAGCACCGACGGACCCGCCCCGAGAGCGTCCAACACGCCAACCATGTTCTTCGTTGCGGGGCTTTCTAGGGTCAACGCGTCCAAAACTACCAGCTCTTCGGTCCGCACCTTTTCAGATAAAGTAGCGACCAGAGACAGCCGCCTCATCCTCTTCGGGGTGTTATGCCGGAAGCTTCGGGGACTGGGGCCGAACACGATCCCTCCACCCCTCCAGACTGGGGACCGTATCGAGCCTGCCCGCGCCATCCCCGTATGCTTCTGGGCCCTCGGTTTCCTTCCCCCGCCGGACACCTGTCCGCGTGTCTTGACCTTGGCTGTCCCCTGTCGGGCATTTGCAAGCTGCCCTACGACAACCTGCTGGACTAGGGGTCGGTTCATGGGCGCGTCAAAAACATCGTCGCGCACCTGAACGCTCTTCACGACCTTTCCTGCAGTATTCTTGATTCGAAGTTTCAACGGTGCTACTTCTCCGTGCGCCCAACCTTGCGAATCATCACGACCGAGTTTCGCGCGCCGGGTACCGAACCCTCGACCAACAACAGGTTCCGTTCCGGGTCAGCCGAGACCACTTCCAGGTTTCTGACCGTGACACGTACATTGCCCATATGCCCAGCCATACTCAGCCCTTTGATGACCCTTCCAGGAGAGCTGCCCGCGCCGATTGAACCCGGTGCTCTGTGTCGGTCAGACTGCCCGTGGGTCTTTGGACCACCGTGGAACCCGTGTCGCTTTACTCCTCCGGCGAATCCACGACCCTTGGACAGGCCGATGGCGTCAACCCTGTCTCCTGGCTCGAAAAGGTCTACGCCGATCTCCTGCCCAACCTCGATCTCAGAGATGTCGGAGGCCCGGAACTCTCGCAGATAGCGGAAAAGCTTGCCGGCCGGCCCCAGGTGTCCCCCGCGAGGCTTGTTGAGCCGCCGGACCTCTTCATAGCCTACCTGCACACTCTCGTAGCCGTCCTTTTCAACGCCTTTGACCTGCGTGACTGTGCACGGGCCGGCTCGGAGCGCGGTAACGGAGACAGCCTCTCCACTCTCCCGGAAGACTTGCGTCGTCCCTATCTTCTTGCCTATCAAGCCCTGAATCGACATTACAATGCTCAGTCCAGTTTCATAGCGATGTTTACGCCGGCGGGAACGTTGAGTCGAGTCAGGGAATCGATTGTCTTGGGGGAAGGCTCCAGGATGTCGATAAGGCGGTTGTGGGTTCTCAGCTCAAAGTGCTCCCTGGAGTTCTTGAAGATGTGCGGAGACCGAATGACACAGAATCGCTTGATCGAGGTCGGCAAGGGAATCGGCCCGGCCACCTGAGCCCCGGTGCGCTCGGCCGCTTCCACGATCTGTCCCGCCCAAAGGTCGAGAATTCGGTGGTCATACGCCTTAAGGGTTATCCTTATCTTCTGCTTACTGACCATTGAGCACCAATTAAGCTCCCCTGCGAAGGCCGCCTAAGCTGCCACGACGGATGACGGGGCCTGTTGATAACTGTCGAATTCAATTGAATAACTTGCTCGGCCTTGAGTGAGAGAGCGGAGAACGCCGGCATAGCCGAAGCTCTCGCCCAGCGGAATCTGAGCACGCACGACCTGCGTGCTTCCCTGGCCCTCGATGTTCCGTATGTTAGCACGGCGACCGCCCAGGTCACCCAAGACCTCTCCCAGGAACTCTCCGGGAGTAACGATCTGAAGCTGCATGACCGGCTCGAGAAGCACCGGGCGGGCCTTTCTGATCGCCTCCTTCGCCCCGATCGATCCGGCGATTCGGAAGGCCATCTCTGAGGAGTCGACATCGTGATAGCTGCCATCCACCAGGGTCACCTTAAGGTCCACCACGGGAAAGCCTGCCAGAGGTCCTACGTTTAGGGCTTCCTGTACGCCTTTCTCGACCGCGGGAATGAACTCCCTGGGAATCGCTCCAGCTTTGATCTTGCTGTCAAACTGATATCCCCCGCCGCGTTCCGCAGGCTCGATTTCGAGCCACACGTGGCCGTACTGGCCATGGCCACCGGTCTGCCGGACCAGTCGTCCCTCTGCCCTGGCGTGGGCGGTGATCGCCTCCCTGTAGGCCACCCTCGGCTTCCCGACGTTGCCTTCGACCCTGTACTCTCGCTTCATACGGTCGACGATGATCTCCAGATGAAGCTCACCCATGCCGGACATAATGGTCTGGCCCAGCTCTTCGTCAAACTTGATCGTCAGTGTCGGATCCTCCTGGGAGAGCTTGACCAGTCCCTCGACTAGTCTGTCCTGGTCGGCGCGGGTCTTCGACTCGATAGCCACGGACATCACCGGCTCCGGGAAGGAGATAGTCTCCAGAACGATCGGCGCGGCCTCGTCGCATATTGTGTCGCCTGTAGAGGTGTTCTTGATGCCGACCGCGGCGACGATGTCCCCAACCCCAACCTCTTCCAGGTCCTCTCGATGCTGAGCATGCATCCGGACGATTCGGCCTAGCCGCTCCCGCTGCCCTGTGGTCGAGTTGAACACAGAGGCGCCGGTCTTGACGCTTCCCGAATAGACCCGAAAATAGACCAGCCTACCTATGAAGGGGTCAGCGACCACCTTGAAGACAAGAGCGGAAAAAGGGGCATTTTCATCAGGTGGGCGAGTCGCCTGTTCGCCGTTTTTGTAGTCCTTTCCTTCGGCCAACGGGATGTCGAGTGGTGAAGGAAGATAGTCTGTGACGGCGTCCAATAGGAGTTGAATCCCACGATTTCGCAGTGCGGCGCCACACAGTACCGGCACCAACCTATAGTCTATCGTCGCCTTCCTCAGGGCCCCTTTTATCTCCTCTTTAGTGATCTCCTGTCCCTCAAGATATTTGTTGATGAGCTTGTCGTCTGTCTCTGCGATCCTTTCGACCATCAGCTCACGATAGTTACGGAACTCCTCGATGAGCTCTTCGGGCACGGGGCCCTCGAGTGGGACCTCAGGGCTGTCGTCGAGGTATACGACGGACTTCTCCTCGATCAGGTCAATGACTCCCCGGAACGAGTCTTCCGTCCCCACGGGTATCTGAACGGCGACAGGACGGGCCCCAAGCCGGTGAGAGATACTGTCGATAGTCCGATGGAAACTAGCGCCGACCCTATCCATTTTGTTGATGAAACAGATGCGAGGGACGTGGTAGCGGTCCGCCTGACGCCATACGGTCTCTGACTGTGGTTCCACTCCCGCGACAGCGTCGAAGATCACAACTCCGCCGTCGAGGATCCGCAAGCTTCGTTCAACTTCAGCAGTAAAATCGACGTGTCCAGGCGTATCGATGACGTTTACGGAGTAGCCCTTCCATTGGCAGGTTGTGGAGGCTGCCGTAATGGTAATGCCACGTTCCTTTTCCTGCGCCATCCAGTCCATTGAAGTCGTGCCCTCGTCCACCGCACCGATCTTGTATATTCGGCCCGCGAAGAACAGCACTCGCTCGGTGACGGTGGTCTTGCCGGCATCGATGTGTGCGATAAAACCAATATTGCGCGTATCTCCTAGCCGCGAGTTGATCGACATGATACTTCAGATGCCGTTGGGATTCAGACCGCCGCACGTCACCACCTGTAGTGGACAAACGCTCGGTTCGCCTCAGCCATTCGGTGAAGGTCCTCCTTTCTCTTTACGGCCGCTCCCTGCGCCCTCGACGCCTCCATCAACTCCTGGGCTAGACGCTGGGCCATAGGCCGCCCAGATCTGGCCCGGGCGGCGGCGATAACCCATCGCATCGCCAACGTTAGCTGTCGCTCCGGCCGCACCTCCGTGGGGACCTGGTAGGTGGCTCCTCCCACACGGCGGGACCTGACTTGTACTGCCGGGGTCGCGTTTCTTATCGCGTGGCTGAACACTTCTAGTGCAGGCCGATGGGCGTCGCGTTCGACCTCATCGAGTGCCTGGTAGACAATCCGCTGCGCCACGGTCTGCTTGCCGTTGAGCATGACCTTGTTTATAAACCTGGCCAGCTCAACGTTTCCGTACTTCGGATCGGGTCGAATCTTCCGCTTTTCTGCTCTTCTGCGCCGGGCCATAAGAGTCCTTTGTACCTCTAACCTGAGGCCGAGGCCCTAACCTTGGCCTTTCTTGCTGCCGTACTTACTGCGCCCTCGTTGGCGCTCGGAAACCCCCGCTGTGTCGAGTGCACCTCGAACGATGTGGTATCGGACCCCAGGCAGGTCCTTGACCCTTCCCCCCCTGATCAGCACGACCGAGTGCTCTTGCAGGTTGTGGCCCTCGCCCGGAATGTAGGCGGTGACCTCCATTCCGTTGGTCAGCCTTACCCTGGCGACCTTTCGCAGCGCGGAGTTGGGCTTCTTGGGCGTTTGGGTCTTGACCTGGATGCAAACGCCGCGCTTCTGCGGCGAGCCTGAGTCCCTCCCGCCCCGATTCTTGAGCGAGTTGAAAGAGTACCTCAGAGCCGGGGCCTTGTCCTTCCGGCGCTTCGGCTTTCTACCCTTCCGTACAAGCTGATTGATAGTAGGCATAACTAGATACCTCTTCGCACCAAAACTCAGGGGCATTCAGACACGTAACACCCCCTGCGCTCACAGGGGGCGACAAACAGCGATTATACAGATGCACCAACAAGGTGTCAACGTTGATTCAAGCTAAGATTTCCGGCTTCTATCGACGCTCACCGCCGGATGGAGGTATCTCGCGAGAGGCAGGCTGGCAGGTAAGATCAGCGCGGTCAACAGGGCCATTAGCACCATAGTTGCGCGCAGCTTCAATACGTCCGCCACGATCCCGTAGAACAGCGGGGCCAGGACGGCGCCCGTCTCGTTGGTGGTGTAAAAGAAGCCATACAGGCGGGCGCGACGGGCCGGTGGGACAAATGCGGCAACGGTGCCATATAGAACGGACGACGTGCCGTTCAGGCCGATGCCGAGCACTATCATCAACGGCGCGATCGCGATCCGCGGGGTCGCCAGTGAGAGGACCAGAAGCAAGGCCGTCAGAGCCTTCGTGCCCCAGATAATGCTGACCGATCCGTACCGGTCGTCGAGCCACCCGCACACAAACTTCCCGACCGCCCCTCCCGCCAGCAAAAGTATCAGCATTCCAAACGTCTGCCCAGTGCTCATCCCCTTTTCAACCAGCAGGAACGGTATGAAGGTAAGCGCCGCAGCCCTTGTGGCCGAGTCGAAGAAGCCAACCCCACTTAAGGTAACGAACGCCGCCATCTGTGTCGCATCTCCATCACCATGGACATTGGTCTCGTCTGGCGCCGGTGTCCTGGTATTGAGGCCCCTCCTGACGAACACGGACAGCCCCATGAAGACCAGCCCGGCGAGACCCACCCATCGCACAGCGAAGCGCCACCCGTACTCGGCGGCCACCAGGAGCGCCAGCGCTGGAGCAGCCATCTTACCGAGGTCCCCTGCGAAGTTGACGGTGCCTACTGCCGTAGAGCGAGCGCGCTCATCGTAGGCGCGGGAGACCATACTGGAAGCCAGCGGATGCTGGGTGCCACCACCGAGGCCCCCTAAGAGAGTTGCTGCCAGCAGGAACAGGAAGCTTGGGGCTGCGGCCATTAACACCAGTCCTGCTGAGACCCAGATATTGCCGCCAACCAGAAGCCAGAACTCGCCCAGTCGCTCCGTCAGAAAGCCGGCAGGTACCTGCAGAACGGCAGAAGCACCCGCGTAGGTGGACCTGAGGAGACCGACCTCAGTGAACGAGAGGTCCATGTCCGGGTCCGTTTTGATGAGCACGAGCAGCGGTACGAACAGGGCGAAGAAGAGGTCACTCCAGACATGCGTCGCCGAGGCGAAAACAAGTGTCCGTCGTGACTCGGGTCTTATTCTCAAAAAGCGCAACATAACACCCAATATCCGAAGCGGTTTGCGAAGGGCAGGCGGCATCGCCGTTGTCGCTCGGCTGGCGACGCCGAGGGGAGAGTCCGAGTCTAGTGGGGGGGAACTCTAGGCGACGGGATTCCCAACGGCGTCCAGCGCCTTGCGTACAGCCTTCACCTGGGCCATCAGCTTTGCGAAGTTTTCGAAAGTAAGAGACTGAGCGCCGTCAGACTTGGCCGTATCCGGATTAGGATGCACCTCGATAATCAGGCCGTCGGCCCCCGCCGCTGCGGCTGCCATGGCCATGGGGGCCACGAGGTACCACTTGCCGGTCCCGTGGCTCGGGTCGGCGACAATCGGCAGGTGGCTGAGCCGATGGATGGATGGAATCGCGTTGATGTCCAGAGTATTCCGCGTGAAGGTCTCGAAGGTCCGAATGCCTCGCTCGCAGAGGATAACCTGGGTGTTGCCACCTGCCATGACATACTCGGCTGCCAACAGCAGGTCCTCGTAGGTACCCGCAAAGCTCCGTTTGACCATAACGGGCTTATCGACCTGGCCCACCTCATCCAGAAGGGAGTAGTTCTGCATGTTGCGGGCGCCTATTTGGAGCACGTCGGTGTAACGATAGACCAACTCTACATCCCTCTGAGACATAACCTCGGTAATGACAGGCAGTCCGGTCTCCTGACCGGCGGCCGCCAGCATTTTCAGTCCGTCCTCTCCTAGACCTCGGAAGCTGTAAGGAGAGGTGCGGGGCTTAAAGGCTCCGCCCCTTAGAACATTGGCGCCCTGCGCCTTGACCGCCCTGGCGGTAGATACGACCTGTTCCTCGCTCTCCACGGCGCACGGGCCGGCGAACACGGCAAACTCCCCTCCGCCGATCTTTGTGCCTCCGTTACCTATTGTCACGACGGTGTCCTTCGGGTTGAACTCCCGACTTGTCAGCTTGAAGGGCTTGGAGATCCGCAACACCTCGCTGACAGCGTTCATCACCCCTATTTCGTCGGGCAGCTCGGGATATATCTGCCCGATCACGCCGATAACCGTGCGCTCTATCCCTTCGGAGGTGTGTGCGCGTAGCCCACGGTCCGTAAGGTGACGCTGGACCGCCTCTACATCCTCCCGGGAGCTGTTCACGTCCATTACCACGATCACTTCTCATTCCTCCAAGTCGTTCGGGCAGTCACGATTATGGTCTAGACCTCCTCCATCCCTCGTTCTCTGAGGTTCTCGGCCCCCTTCAAGTAGACGTTGATCAGCTCCTCGGGGGCCTTTTCGGTGTTTACTATCAGCAAGACTCTAATGCACTGGGCCAGGGCGTTCGGGACCTTCATTTCGTGGCCGTCCAGGAGAGCGACGTACCGCCAACCCATCTGACGGGCCGCCAACGCGGGAAACTCGGCGTTCAGGTCCTCGGTAGCCGTGAAAAACGCGGCCGCCACATCGTCAGGGGTTATCCCATTGTCGTCGACGAGCCGCTCGAGCAACTCCTTGGTGGCCCGGAGGATCGCCTCTCTGGTATTGTCCTCGGCGGTAGTGGCGCCTCTTATCCCTCGGACAAGGGCCATACGTTGGAAATGCTCCGTAACAGACTGGCGCCGCTTACCCTCGCAACGCTAACGCAGTATATAAACCCCCATATGTGTTTGCAAGCAAGTCAGACGCATTGCACCCTCATCACCCCATAGCCGATATCGCGCCTATGGCAATGAAGTTCTGGGCCGCATGCGCGGCGAACGGGGGCCATATCGACCGGGTCCTGAGGTAGAGCCACGAAAGCAGCCAGCCGGTAACGAAGAAGGGGACCAGAACGCCGATAGAGAGATGGCCTACCGCGAATACCGCGGAACTGATGACCATCGCGCGTGGTGCCCCCAACGGCCTTACCATGGCCGCCAGCAGAAACCCTCTGAAGAACACCTCTTCGGCCAGCGGCCCAACGAGCCCGATTATGCCGATGTTGGCCAGCCTGAATACGCCTTCTCCCAGAGCCCTCTCCGGTATCGGCTCAGGAACGAGCGAATCGATGTCGGCAGCCATCACTACCGCACCGTAGAGGACTGCGAAGCCCAGACTGCCAAAAAGTACGGCTACGGCGAGCAGCAAGCTTCGGCGGGTCCGCGAGCGAGCAAACCCGACCGACCGCCACCGGACTCGGTACCTGTTGATCGCAAGCGCCCAGACGACTACGAATATGACCACCTGCACCAGTCCCAAGCCGAAGGTAACGAACGGGTGGCTTTCCTCCGGTCCTCTATCGCCGACTAGCAGCCTGAGGACGAGCAACGTGGCAACGCTCACCCCGGCTACGAGCACGACCCCGTACACCGCGTCCACTATCGACCAGGGAACTCGGTGATCGTCGAGGCTCGGCCGATGATCGGCTACTTCGTGGCTTTCGTTCATGGGAGGCTATCAGTGTACCATCGGGGGTATGCCCCACACGGTGTTTCCCATGCGAAGGCGTAGGGGCGCACGGCTGAGCCTGATGCTCCTATAGATGTCAAGGAGTGCTGTGGGATAGGGCTGAGTTCCGTAGGACGGAGAAGACCTCGCGAGCGACATAGCGTTTGAGGCAGCGGATCACCTCAGCCTTGCTCATTCCCTCGGTGGTGCGACGACGCATGTATGCCTGGGTCCGCTCATCATGACGAAGTCTGACGACAACAATGCGATGGAGTGCCGCGTTGGCCTGGCGGTGGCCGCCTCGGTTGAGCCGATGCCTGTTGGTCTTGCCGGAGGAAGCAGGGATGGGATTGACACCGCACAGGGAGGCGAAGGCAGCCTCGGAGTGGAGGCGGTCAGGGTTACTCCCGGCAGCAATGAGGAGGGTCGCCGCCGTGTCTGGTCCTATGCCGAAGCCATCCACCAGGGCTGGGGCTGCCGTCCGTGTGAGTCGTTGGATCTCGGCCTCCAGGTCCTTTATCTCATTACCGAGTTGACGGTAGCGACGGGCAAGGGAGCGAAGAGCATACTTGGCCGCCGCGGTGGGACCCTCCATACGACCAGGCCGGAAGCTCTTGGACCGGGTGACAAGGGCAGCAGCGGTGAGGCCAGTGAGGTGCTCACGAAGCCGGGCCGGGGCCGTGACAACCAGGGCCTTCATCTGGTTGATTGCCTGGGTGCGAGCCTTGACGGCCGAGTCCTTGGTGCTCTTGAACATACGGGTCATTTCGACTTCACCCTCACCTGACTTGGGAGTGGCATCGGCTACTCCGGCAAGCACGGCACGCGCTGCCATCTCCGCATCAGTGGGATCGCTCTTCCCCTTCCGATAGCGGGTTGACCGGTCGGGCCGGTTGACCTCCACTACGGTATGGCCCCTACTGGTCAGGAATCGGGCGACTCCGGCGCCGTAGGAACCGGTGCCTTCAATCCCGAAGGCATGAATCTCTCCCAGGCCCCGGGACCACCGTTCGAGCTCCTCATACCCATGGGTGGTCGCCACTGTGTGAAGCTCCCCCAGGCGGACCCCCTGACGGTCAATGGCCACCGCCACATGCTCATCCTGGTGGGTGTCGACTCCGACGACCAGCTCAACACCACGACTACCTTTATGACCGACGACTCCTGTCATTTCTACCTCCCGGAGGATTGCGCGCCGGCCAGGTGAGCGGACAAGACTGCGATGGGGCGTGGGGCCAGGCTCCTATAAGGTCACTGCTCGCCTTGCCGAGGGCACTTCTGGCGCCACCTCGAATCGAGTCGACAGATCAGGCTGAAGGCATGATGCCAGTCTCAGAAAGGGTCAGGCCCGAGCCGAGGTGGCCCGGGATTCATCATCGCAGTCTCATAAGTCGAGCGATGGGTTTGACGGAGTGTACACTCATTGGAGTCAGACCGACTTAGGGGGTGAAGTCGATGCCACTTCGAGCGATGGGCCGAGAGCAGATGTGGATGTTGCCGCCAACGCTTGACGAGCTGGTTCCCCCTGACCATCCGGCAAGATTTGTTGCTGAGTTCGTAGACGCGTTGGACCGGCGCGGATGGGCTGACCTTGGTGTTGAGATAGATGGGGAGTCTTTGGGAGCACCGGCGTACCATCCTCGCGCGCTGCTGAGCGTATGGCTGTACGACTTCATGACGGGGGCACGCTCGTGCCGCAAGCTGGAGGCGGCTTGCCGGGACCAGATACCGTATCTTTGGCTGACAGGGTGGCAGCATCCGGACCACAACACCTTGTGGAGGTTCTACAAAGGACATCGTCAAGCTATCAGGAAGTTGTTCAAGCGTACGGTGCGTATGGCGGTGACGATGGGCTTGGTTGACCTGGCGGTGCAAGCAGTAGACGGTACGAAGGTCGGTGCGAATGCAGCAAAGGATAGGACCTACGATGCCGAGGGATTGCGCCGGCTGTTGGACCGGCTGGAAGGTGCAATAAGCGACCTTGTGGCTCAGAACGAGGCGGGAGAGGATGCTGTCCCTGCACACTTGCCACAGGAGCTGGCCGACAACGAGACCCTGAGAGAGCAGATACGACAAGCGATGGACGAGCTTGCGGGCCAAGAGGAGCAAGAGCGCATCAACCTCACTGACAAAGACGCTCGGCTGATAAAGAGTGGTCAAGATATCGTGCCCGGCTACAACGCCCAGGCGATGGTCTCGCCTGTAGAGGCTTCCTTGGGAGTGACCGGTATGTTCATCACCGCAGCCGATGTGGTCGATGAACCTCATGACTATGCTCAACTGGCTCCGATGCTGGAACAGGCAGAGGAGATGACAGGTACCAGAACGCATATGACGTTGGCCGACGGTGGTTATCACTCTGGGAACAACCTGGATGAATGCGTCCGTAGAGGCCAACAGGTGGTAATGCCGGAGGCACAACGACAGGCATTGGAGCACCCGTATCACAAGGACCGCTTTACCTACGACGATCGGAGCGACAGCTATGGCTGCCCCCAAGGCCAAAGACTGCCCTTTACCCGTTTCAAGCGCACCAGGGGTACACTCATGCGAGTGTACCGAGCCTCTGGGGCCATCTGCCGGGTGTGCCCTGCCTTCGGGGTCTGTACCAGGGACGGCCGTCATGGACGTGGCCTGGAAATAGGGCCTCACGAAGTTGCTCTGCGTCGTCATCGGACCTGGATGTCCACCGACCAAGCCAAACAAGCCTACAAGCACAGAAAGCAGCTAGTCGAACCCGTCTTCGGGATCCTCAAAGAGCAACGGGGGGCACGTAGATTCTTGTTGCGGGGCAGTGCCAACGTCGCGGCTGAATGGGCTTTGTTGGCCACAACGTTTAACCTGCGCACCCTCTGGCGCATATGGCGTACCCGCACCACGACCAGTTCGAGCCGGCGCCCGAGATCCACCGCATTCTCAGCCTTTCGATGGACCAGGCTGCTATCGTTCCCGCAGCCATTACTTGCTCAGACTCACTAGGCCCGCCAGATCTGCAGATTCGAACGCGTGGATGGGCTTCTTGTGGCCGGACACAACGCCTTTATGGGACAGGCTCAGCCGTGCGCCCGCTGGCCGGGGAATCGGCGTTTCGAAGGACTACCCTGCTATAATGGCCCGGACTGCCGAAAGATCAGCGACAATGGCAACGAGCCGTGAGGTATTGATGGCTGACTTGGGACTAGAGCTGAAAGACGAATCAGGAAGTCGAAGGATGGAGCTTACGTGCGAGCACCACAATGGGCTCTTGTACGTGGTACCCAGCGAGGCAACCTGGGTCTGCTCAGAGGAGACGCTGCACGTTCACGCCTTGGCAGGCTTTTTCGAGCAGCTCGCTCAGCTGGACGACGTCCGAATAAGAGAAGTCATGCAGCGTTGGGGACTGTACTTCCGGGAACGGCCCCTGGTATCGAACGACCAGACGGCCAGCGGCTCCGACTAAACCTCGTCTTTTTCTCGGACGCCCTCTTCCCCCGTGTTGATAATTCGGTGCACCACGGGGCTAAAGGCCTCGTCATCGCCAGGCTCCGTGTCGTCGTCAGACCAGTCTTTGACTGCTGCAGGGTCTATCTCCTCACCCTCTTCGTCCCCCGACTCGTACCCCAGGATGGTGCCAGGTAAGTAGACGCGACCGTCTTGCCCACTTCTCGATGGGAAGGATGCCGTCCCCGCCTGTGAAGGGTGTTGGAATACCTCCCTGACGATAACGGTCATCTCCTGTTCCGCAGCGCTCGTCACCGTCGCCTCGTAGCGGTTCCCGCCGTCTATCAGACGGGTCAGTCTCGAAGCTAGACGCGGCTCAACCTGCCCCAAATACTCACCCGTAGGACTCGCCACCTTCAGCCCGCCGTTTTCAGTCTGAATCTCGACCGTATGTCCCGGAGCCATCTTCAAGAGCTCCTTGGGGGACGCGAGATTAATCAAAGAGGTGACGCCCGCCTTCCCGCTCTCCTCGATGAAGACTTTAGGCGCCGGCTTATTACCAACGTTCTCCCGAGGCGCATCGTCGCCCAACTGTGTCAGGCGGTCCAGGTTCTTCTTAGCGATGGCGTTGTGCGGGGACAGCTCAAGGGCGCGCTGGAACGCGGACTTGGCCTCCTTATGGCGCCCCAGCTCGGTCAGCGCCTTGCCCAACCTGAGGTTGGCCTCCAGGTCCTCTGGAAACTCGCCCAGGATCGACATGTTGGTTTCCACGGCCTCGGACCAGCGACTCTTCATTGCCAGAGCTACGGCCCTCTTGGCCTGGTCCTTCCTTAACTTCTCTTTGTCTGTTGCTTGAGGAGATACCATTGTGCTCAACCCCACAAAATATCTGCGAATATTAGCGCATCAACTATAGCCGTGCAAGCATTTTCTGGCGTTCTATCCGTCCAATTTATGGACTTCGCTTCCAGCGTAACGGCAAAAGCCTCCAGAGAGCCTCAACGATTATCCCAAACGACATCTTGGACTGGCCTTTGGCCCGGCTGGCAAAAACGATCGGATATTCTCGGACCTCGTAGCCTCTGAGCTGGCAGGCATGCGCGACCTCCGCCTGGAAGCCGAACCCCTTGCAGCGAAACTTCGACATCTCCAGCGATTCGAGGACGTCCCCTCGGAACGCCTTGAAGCCGGACGTCGCATCCTTCACCTTCAACCCGGTGATCGCCCGAATGCCGATGTTGCCTGCAGAGCTCAATAGCCGCCTTGGCAGGCTCCAGGTTTCAACGACGCCACCTCCTGTCACATAGCGAGATCCAACTACCACGTCCGCTGTCTCTAGCTCGTTTAGGAAGTCCGGTATGTATTCCAGCTCATGAGACAGATCGGCGTCCATCTGCAGGACGCAATCTGCGCCCTCGGCCAGGGCTCTCGAGAACCCCACAACGCACGCGGTACCAAGACCCAGCTTCTTCCCTCGCTGGATCAGGTCCAATCGCCCGTCATACTGCCGCGCCAGCTCTGTCGCCACGTCGCCTGTGCCGTCCGGAGAGCCGTCGTCGACTACGATGAGCTTCGAGATGGGGACATCCAACTCAAAGAGCCGCCTTGCGAGCTCTGGAAGATTCTCGGCTTCGTTATAAGTCGGCACTACTACGGCCACGAACGGCCGCGGCGCCGATTCACTACCCTCTTTGGCTCGATCGGTCTCCGGCCCGGCTTCCGCTCCCGAAGCCTCAACCGTCTTCTCAGTGTCTGTCACGAGTGTTTTGGTGTGCGGTCACTTGACCGCCATCTGGTTAGAGCGCTACAGATTGTCCCCGTCCCCCACGTTACGCAGCCTCAGCGAGAGGCTGTCTCGCAACATCTGAAACGAGTCGACGAACGGCCTCACCTTGCTAGCTCTCTGATGATACCAGTCTATGGGCATTTCCATAACTCGAAGGCCCTTTTTCATAGCCATGTAGAGTATCTCTACGTCAAATGCGAAGCCTTTGGTTCTTTGCAGACTGAACAGCTCCTTGGCAACGTCTCCACGGAAGCATTTGAAACCGCACTGGGTGTCCTCGAAACCGCCGACCACCAACAGGCGTATCGACCAGTTGAATGCCCGCCCCATGACGTGGCGTCCGACCGGCTCGCCGTACCGTCTGGCGCCCGCTTTCTGGCGAGAGCCGATCACGATATCGTAGCCCTCCTCCATCCGCTCAAGGAAGCCGTCTAGCTGCTCGATCGGCATCGCCAGGTCGGCATCGGACATGAAGCGATACTGGCCGCTGGCCGCCAGCATCCCCTTCTTCACGGCCCACCCTTTTCCCCCATGGGGTATGGTTTGGACGTGCACCATTCGCTCAGAGTCCGATGTGTGGGCCCACTCTTTCGCCATCGCCGCGGTGTCGTCCGTGCTGCCGTCATCGACCACCACGACTTCCCACGAATAGGCCTCGCCGGACAGGTAGCTCACTACCCTCTCCAGGGTATCGCCGATACGCTCCGCCTCGTTGAAGGCCGAAATGACTACCGACAACAAGGGCGAGGCCGACGGGTCGTCCGACTGGTCAGCGGATGTAGGGGCCAAGTGCCGTAGACGCCTCTAGTTTGGCCGCTCCAGCTCGAACGCGGCGTGCAAGGCACGGGCGGCGTCTCCCACCTTCGCCTCATCCACGATGCAGGTGATTCGAATCTCCGAAGTCGTGATCATCTCTATGTTGACGTCGATGTCCGCCAGAGCGCGGAACATCTTGGCGGCGTAGCCATGGGCGTCCAGCATCCCTGTCCCGACAATGCTCACCTTGGCCAGTTTGTCGGCGCTCTCGACACCCCGGCTTCCGAGATCTCGCGCGACTACCCCGACGACCTCTACGGCCCTGTCGAGATCGGTGCCCTTCACCGTGAACGTAAGGTCCGTCGCTCCGTCGACACTGGCGTTTTGTACGATTACGTCGACGCTGACGCCCGCGTCGGCAAGGGTTTCGAACAGACGAGCAGCGATGCCCGGGCGGTCAACAAGTCCTAGGACCGTAATCTTTGCCACGTTCGTATCGGCGGCTATACCCCTTACCCTGTTTCTGATCTCGCCGACCCTAACATCCATGTTGGCTCCTTCGCGGATCAACGTACCGGGCCCGTCGGCGAAGCTGGACGCCACCGTAATCGGTACGCCGTAGACCATGCCCAACTCGATCGAACGGGGGTCCATCTTGGCCCCATAACTCGCCAGCTCCAGCATCTCCTCGAATCCCACCTCGTGCAGTCTCCGGGCCTCAGGCACCAACTTCGGGTCCGCCGTGTAGATGCCATCCACGTCCGTGTAGACATCACACCGCTCTGCACCAAGCCCGGCCGCCATCGCAACCGCGGTCAGGTCCGACGCACCACGTCCCAGGGTGGTTGTTTCCAGGTTATCGGTGATCCCCTGAAACCCCGCCACGATAACCGTTCTCCCTTTGTTCAGCTCGTCAAGTACTCGGGTTGGCTCGACGACGACGATCCTCGCCCTCCCGTGGCTCGTATCGGTCCGTATCCCCGCCTGGCCGCCGCTAAGACTTATGGCTTCAAGCCCCCGCGAGCGGAGCGCGATGGCCATCAACGTGCAGCTCACCAGCTCTCCGGTGGACAGCAGCACGTCGAGCTCCCTGGGGTCCGGTCTGTCGGCGACCGCATGAGCAAGAGCGGCCAGGTCATCCGTCGTGTCGCCCATCGCGGAGACAACGACAACGACCTGGTCTCCTCGCTCCCGCGCCTCTGCCACCCTCCCCGCGACGTTTCGGATCGCAGCCGCGTCTGCCAGAGACCTACCACCATATTTCTGGACTATCAGTGCCATCTGGGTCCTGTCTCAGAGACTCGTAAGATTAAATCAACGGCCTTTGTCCCTTCTCCTGCCCCGCGGGAGAAGGTTAGGATGAGGGCTCTGAAACACTGTAACAACGCCACTATAGTCTGCAGCGCCGTCACTCGCCCTCCACTACGTGCGCTCCCTGGCTCGTAGGCCGGGTTATTTTGAACGTCCCACCAACTCCGGACTTCGATGCGGCCTCGGCCATCTCGTAGCCGATTGTCATCTCTCTGTCCCGCGTCAAAGCAAGGACACTGGACCCCGCGCCTGACAGAAACACGCCGAGCGCGCCCGAGGCAAGCGCGGCGCGGAAGATGTTCTTCATTGCCGGGAAAATCGTCTGGCGAGCGGGTTGATGGAGACGGTCCTCTGTGGCCAACGAAAAGTAAGTGAAGTCGCCGGTCGCGAGCGCGTTGACCAGCATCCCCACCCGTCCGAGATTATACACCGCGTCCTGACGCGAAACCTTCGCGGCCAACAGAGAACGAGCTTGCTTCGTAGGCATCGGGACATCCGGAATAAAAACCACCGCGCGGAGGTCCTCGGGAATCGGGACCGCGACAGTCACCAAACTAGTCCCGTCCTTGACGACGATCCGGCACCCGCCCAGCATCGCTGCAGAAACGTTGTCAGGGTGCCCCTCGGTCTCGGCGGCCAGTGCCAGGAGCTGTTCCAAGCTCAGCGGGCGGCCACGGACCTCGTTCGCCGCCACCAGCCCACCGACCACCGCGGCTGCGCTGCTGCCCAGCCCCCGGCCCAGAGGTATCTCGTTCTCGCACGTGATGCGGACCTTCGGCGCCTGACGCGCAGACTCCTCGAAAGGGAGTCGGAAGGAGCGGTACACGAGATTGGACGGGCCCGCCTGCAACTCCTCTTTACCCTCTCCCCGTATGACAAACCCGTCTGAGCCGACCTCAACGGTAACCGAGTTCCAGATGTCCAGCGCGATACCCAGACAGTCGAACCCCGGGCCCATGTTCGCACTGGTGGCGGGTACCTTAACGGTGACCTGTTCAAGCATGACGACAGTTTCCAACGGAAGAGTTCTAATTCGAAGCCGTTTCAACTGCGTTTTGTATCATATCACCCGACAGAGCGCTTACGCGGCTCGGACACTGTACGGGCCCCGATTCGGCATCGGGGCCCTCCCGCTTGGCTGTGGATACTCTCCCAAAGAGGCCCGGTCGCGCGCTGGCACGTCTCCGTGTTGCGGAGCTGTACGCTAGGGTGCTTGATCTCATTCGTCGGATGGACCACCTCTACTTGCGACGCTCCACCCTGGCTCCAACATGCCGTCCGCACTGATGGGGCGCTCGATGGAGATCGGCGCGTTCAGATCGGTGAACTTCACCAATGTGCTGAAGGTCGACGATCCCTCGAATCGACTGCCGTCCTGATCACTCACGAACGTCGGCGTTTCGGCGTCCAGCTTCATCTGCCGAAGCGTTGAATCACCCGCGTCGATCCACAGTTCGACGTCGATCTTGACTGCACGTTGGAAGTCAAGCATCTGGACCATATCTTCGTAGCCCGGTGCCTCTGGGTCGAGGAGCTCCGTCTGCGCGTCGACTATGCGGTCGATGTCGACTCTTCCTCGATAATGCAGCGTAGCTATGCCATCGACTGCCTCGTCGGCCAGGCTTTCCACGTCGGTGAGAGAGTCTAGTATCTGTAGCATGCCTGCCCTGGTGGGTACAGGATTGAGAACGTCGTATCCGTCCACGCTAATCGCAATGACGGTCACGCCAGCCCCACCGCTATCAGGTGTGCGGAAAAATTGCTCATCGCCGACGATGACGGACTCCTCCAACCCGGCCGGGGTCGTAAAGGCACCGCGGTACCTATCTGGGGCGACAAAGTCCCAGTCGAAGGCAACCTCTGATGTCGGTCCACCGAAGGATGTCACCGTTGTCCCAGACATCCTGAACGCCTCCAGCGCCTCGGTCGACGCGATCCCAACGCCAGGCCCGCCGCCCGTTAGCTGTAGCGCCAGCGGTATGATAACCACGGCTGCAACGGCTGCCATGACCAGGGCGGGACGCAGCAGTCGATGGAGGCCGAGTCTCCCCCATAAATCGCCCTGCTCTTGTGCCGAGTGAACACCCCCTTGCTGGGGGTCGATTGCTTTTATTGAAGCCATTGTTGTCTCCTTTATGTCTGATTCTGCCGGGACCGTAGCCAAAAGGCCGACCTTGCTCCGCACCCAGGTGAACTCGGCCAGTTTTGCCCGGCATTCTGGGCAGCCTGACAGGTGCTCTTCGACGAACTCCCTTTGTGTGCGCGCCAACTCGTCATTGGCATACGCCGACAACAGTTCTTCGAATTCTGTGTGGTTCATATCTCGTCCCCCTCAGATAGACCCCCATAGGCCTCGCGAAAGTCCTTGCTTCCTCTCGCGATTCGCTTCCGCACCGCCTCCTCAGATGTACCGACGATCTCCGCTATCTCCCTATACTTCAACCCCTCCACAAAATGGAGGACCATCCACGCGCGGCGGTCTTGCGGCACGTTCAACATCGCCTGCTGCACCGTCAACCGTTCACCGACAGATTCGGAAGGTGTGTCGCCGCCCGGTTCGTCCGCGCTCTCCCGTTCTGGGAGCGGGAGGAACGACAGGATTCGCCGTCTCCGGTGGTACTGCCGTGCGTTGTTGGTGGCGATCTTGTACAACCAGGCCTTGAAGCTAAGGTCGGACTTGGTCTTCAGGATTCCGCGGTATGCGCTCAGGAATGTCTCCTGCGCCAGGTCTTCAGCGACCTCATGACTCCCCGTCAGCCGCAAGAGGTACCGGAGGATGGGTGCCTGGTAGTGCTCGATTATTTCGCCGAAGGCATCGGTTCTGCCCGTTCGTACCTGCGCTATGACCTGCGCCTCGTTTAACAACGGAGTTTTCCTTCTTGCTTCCTTGGCTCCCGGTTCCCTGCGCTTCCGCCCACCAGACAGTTGCCGGATATCAAGCCGGATAGGGCGACGCCGGGCTGGTAGTGTGCGGACCGGGGGCAACCGGCTTTTCGGCTCCCCCGGTCCGAAGGCCGGCTTGCTAGTCGGCCAGTTTTCCTAGTTCAACCGTTGGTGCTGTCGGTCCCTCGCTGGTCTGATGAGGTATCCTCAAAAAGTGTGTAAACGGTCAGGCGGTGTACCCTCTCTCTGAACAACACGGGCTCAAGGCCCAAGAGAGGAGATACACCGCCTATGGGAAAGAGAAGCACTAGGAGCAGGTCGGAGTCAAGGCCGGAGTGGGAGCAGTTGGAGGATTGGGTGCGAGGCCATGTCCAGCGGCTGATCCAGGAGTTGCTGGAGGAAGAGGTGACGGAGTTTCTAGGAAGGGCGAAGTCGGCCCGCAGGTCTGAGTCGGACAACGAGAGAGGCTATAGGAACGGATACGGCAAACCCCGAAGGCTTACGCTGAGTTCGGGAACGGTACAGCTGAGGAGGCCACGAGTCCGCAACACCGAAGAGGAGTTCGAGAGCCGGCTGCTGCCGCTGTTCGTCAACAGGACCAGGAAGGTTGCTGAGTTGACCCCCCAGTTGTACCTACATGGCCTTTCCGAAGGTGACTTCGACCTGGCGGTGCGGGGACTGCTGGGAGAAGAGGCACCGATATCGGCGAGCACGGTAGCCCGGTTGAAGGATAAGTGGAACGATGAGCTTGCCCAATGGCGCGCTAGGCCCCTGGATGACCTGGAAGTGGTGTACATGTGGGTGGATGGAGTCTACGTCAAGGCCGGTCTTGAGCGGGAGAAGGCGGCGATCCTGGTGGTGATGGCGGCCCTGAGCGACGGAAGGAAGGTGGTGGTGAGCGCGATTCCCGGATACAGGGAGTCCATAGAGAGCTGGTCCGATGTGCTCAGGGACATGAGGCGCCGCGGGCTGGAGTGCCCAAGACTGGTAATTGGAGACGGACATCTGGGCATCTGGGGAGCTCTGCGCAACGTCTATCCTCAGGCGGCCGAGCAACGCTGCTGGAACCACAAGATCCTAAACGTGCTCGCCAAGCTTCCAAAGCGACAACAGGACCAGGCCAAGCTCATGCTGCGTACTATCCCCTACGCGCCGACTCGGACAGAGGCTGAGCGGCTCAGGACGGTGTTCACCAAGTGGTGCGGCGACCATTCCTACGAGGCGGCCTCAGAGGCCCTGGAGCGGGACTGGGACCGCATGGTCACCTTCTATGACTTCCCAAAGGAGCACTGGGGGCACCTTCGCACGACGAACCCGGTAGAATCACCCTTCGCGGCCCTCAGGCTTCGGACCGATGCCGCCAAGCGCTACAAGAGGGTCGATCGGGCGATAGCGGTGATCTGGAAAATGTTGATGGTCGCCGAACAGCGCTTCAGGCGTCTGAAGGCCCCTGAGTTGATCGAAGACGTCTATCTCGGTGCACAGTATGCGGATGGAATCGCCATTGAATCAACGGCTGAGAAGGTCGCCGCCTGATGTCGTTTACACACCTATTGACGTAACCTCTGCATTTTAGGAGTGTATGCTCAGTTAGCCAGGTTTGTTCGGCTGTTCCTGACCCTCTGGTGGTTTGGAGGCACAGAATGCGCAACGGACTGCTTCTCGGTGGGTTGGCGGCAGTGTTGGCCGTCGCCGCGCTGGTCATCTCCGTCATCGCTCCTATCTTCCCGCCCGGCGAACTCGACGACGACTACGAGTTCCATTTGTCAGACCGTGGAGAGTTCACGGTGGACATGGTGCAGCAGGCGCTCCGGCGTTATGACGAGGAGGGAAGGGGGGCCACCGTCAGCTACATAGCCCATCCCAGCCAGGACCTGCTAGGGCAGGACCTGAAGGGCGACCTGGGCGTTGACGTGGCCGGCTACCGGTTCGGCGAGGTGATGGTCGGGGCCGGCGAGCAGGGCCTGTGGGTGGACTACCTGTTCCTCAACCCCGCCACCGGCAACCAGGAGTTCAAACACTCCTGGGTCGTCCGGCACGACGGACTGCTCTTCGGCTCCGGCTGGTACCAGGTCCTGCCCGGTTCGCCCCTTGACATCACCACGGCCGACCCTGGGGAGTACACGGTGGTCTTCGTGGACCGGGCCGTCCGCTACTACAAGGCCCGCGGCAGGGAGGGAGCGGTGCAGTACTACAACACCGCGGAAAGCGTGGACGGGGACTGGTATGTCTTTGTCGTCGATGAGAATGAAGAACTCATTGCTCACAGGGACTCGTCCCTGCTGGGTAGGCATATCGATGAAGTAGGCAACACTATTGACGGGGAAAAGTTCTCGGAGCTGGAGGTTACCGAAGCCGGGCGCTGGGTGGACTACCTCTTCGTCAACCCCGCCACTGGCGAGGAAGGAATCAAACACTCCTGGGTGGTGCGCCACGACGGGCTGGTAATCGGATCGGGCTGGTACGAGTAAGAAACCATCTCGAAACTAGGCGTGGTCTCCCATGCGGTCTTTAGATTGAGACCTCCCATCGAAAAGTTTGTAATACAGTCTCCTCTCGCCCACCAGACTTGACAAAATCAAGAGCGTTCATTCGGCGGACTCAATAGACACGGAAAGCTTAAGTACTCGTGGGCGCTCGGTTTGGGTCCATTCAAGCCAGGTCAGATTGTTAAACCCGAATCCACCGAAGGACACCGATGGACGGCGTGAGGAAAGTGGAAGGGGGGTGAGGGAGCTACAGGGGAAATAGCCTGGGTTCCATTTGGGGTAGGGAGGTCGGCGGACGGTCTTCATCGCCGCACAGGGGCCCCTATGGCCGTCTGCGGGAGCTGCGATGCGCGGGATGGCGAGAGAATACGCAGCAGGGAACTCTCTCGGACCGGGCTGGCACGAGTCTGCGGGGATCTTCGGTTGTCCGGTGGGTGGGTCGGTCGCCGACGGTGCCGTCAGGCCGGGAGTGGAATGGCTCGCAGCCGGGCCAAGGCACGGCTGAACTTCTCAGCCCAAGGCCAGCGATCCGGAAGATGCAGGGTCAACCGGCGTGCCGAGCGGGTGAGCCGTCCGGCCAGGGAGAAGAACCGCCGCCGGAGGGTCTTGGTGGTGGCTATCCGCTCTCCCAGACCGATCCGCGCCGTCCAGCGGGCCAGGTTGTGGGCCATCGTCTGGACGGCCAGCCAGGCGCCGTTGGCGGCGAAGCGGCCCGAGGGGAGATGGTTCAGCCCGACGCCGTACTTGAGGTCGCGTATGGCATTCTCGATCTCGGCGTGGCGGCGATGGTCAGCCTCCAGTTCGAGCAACTCCCCGTCCCGGTCGGTGATGAAGCCATGATAGCTGTATTTGGCGAAGAGGGCCAGTTGGGAACCGGGCGTCGGCTTCACCCGCCTCGGCCTGGAAGGGGGTGCAGGTGGTCTCGGCCACATCGGCGGCACCGTCCATCCAGTAAGGAATCGGCGTCCAGGCATCTTCGGGTATCGCCTCGATGAGATTGTGCAGGCTTTTGTGCTGGCGGATGGTGATGGAGAAGCGGACATCCATCTTGCGGCAGACGGATACCACGCCATGAGTGTAGAACCCGCTGTCGGCCCGTAGCGTGAGTCGTCCGTTGGCCCCGGCGTAGCGCACCCGTCCCACCGTCTCCCGCAGGAAGTGGGCGGCGCCGCGGGCGGTGTTGGCCCGGCCCTCGCGCAGCCGGGACATCAGCACGTCTCCGGTGCTGGCGGCGATGGCCGGCAGCGGGTGGTAGCCCCGCTTGCCGGTATAGCCGTGGTGGCGGGCGCCCTCCTTGGCCAGTCCGTAGGTCTCGCAGATGGTGGAGTCCAGGTCAATGGTCAGGGGCCCGTCGCCGGGTCCCGCCCCGGCCTGCCAAGCCCGGGCCAGCAACTCGCGGCTCACCCGGTCGAGTTGACGGACGTAGCCCCACCGGAAGCTGCGCAGGAAGGTGCCCAGGGTGGATGGCGCCTTGACCGTGCCGCCCAGGGTGCAGGCCGTCCCCCCGGTGCGCAACACATCGGCGTCGTCAATGCAGTCGCCCCCAGCCAGCGCAGACGCCACCAGCGTCATCATCTTGTCGCTCGTGTTCGCCCGCCCCGGGGCATCGCCCAAGTCGAGGCGCTGCCGGACGAGTTCGGGCAGGCCGAGGTGCCACGCCAGGGTGGCCGGAAGGAGCAGCCCGGCATTGGCCACCAAGCGGCGGTCGTCGAAGGTGATTTGGATCCGGTCGGGGTGGTTGCGTGGCAGCATCTATTGGGTGCTCCTTTTCCGGGGTCGGTTTTTTGCTACAAAACCATTATCCCAGAAGCACAGGAGCGCCTTCTTGCCGCCTCAGGACGCTAACCCGACGCCCTCCTTCGGTGGATTCGGGTTAAACAGTAGCGTGCCCAACAACGGCCTGCTGGAGAGGGTGGGGCCGTTGGGAACGGATGTCTATCGAGACCAGTAGAGCCATTGATCATATTGAGGCCGGCTTTCTTTACGACGCCACTAAGACGACAGTGGCTCTGTTCTACTTGCTAGAGGGCATGGAGATTGCCTCTCACGTGTACGTATCAGGCCCAGAAGAGAAAAGTAGGCCACAACTGACCGTGGAGGGTCCACATCTGACCTTCCTGAAGACGTTCCCCGCTGTTTCAACAACGGGGTGTCAAGGGCGGAGGGATATTAGGCCATGCGGCGGAGTAAAAGTGTACCACCGGGACGTTGGTGTTCAGCATAAATGTCACCATGCGGCGGGCGTCAGGAGGATCCGTTAGCTGGAGTGAATGCGGCGGGTCTATGCGTCAGCAGGGTCGCTGGCAGCGCGCACGGGAGCGGCTTGCCTACTCTGCTTGAGGCGGTAGCTCTCCCCGTTCATCTCCAGGATGTGAACGCGGTGAGTGAGACGGTCCAGCAGGGCGCCGGTCAGCCTCTCAGAGCCGAAGACCTCGGTCCACTCGTCAAAGGGCAGGTTGGTGGTGACCAGAACCGAACCTCTCTCGTATCTCTGACTGAAGACCTCGAAGAGGAGCTCCGCGCCGGTCTTGGAGAGTGGGACGAAGCCAAGCTCGTCGATGATGAGCAGCTTGAGGCGGGCCAGCTTCTTCTGAAGGTTGAGTAGTCGTCGCTCGTCCCTGGCCTCGATCAGCTCGTGGACCAGCGAGGCGGCGGTGGTGAAGCCGACCGACAGCCCCCTCTGGCAGGCGGCGAGCCCCAGGCCGAGGGCGACATGGGTCTTGCCGGTGCCGCTGTTGCCGATAGCGATGACGTTCTCCCGCCGGTCTACGTACTCGCAGCGTGCAAGCTGCATGACCAGGTGCTTGTTCACCGACGGCATGGCCAGGAAGTCGAAGGTGTCGAGGCTCTTGGTGGCAGGGAAGCGTGCAGCCTTGATCCTGCGGTCCACCATGCGGTGATGGCGGTCTATCATCTCAAGCTCAGAGAGCCTCAGCAGGTAGCCTGGATGGTCGACGCCCTCGGCAGCGCACTGGCCGGCCACCTTGCCGTACTCTCTCAGGAAGGTAGGCAGCTTCAGCTCCTTGAGGTGGTGCTCCAACAGCACCGTCGATCGCTCGCTCACCGCCTGCTCCCAGACATGAGCGCCATGTAGTCGCTGGCCGACGTCTTCGTCACGGTAACCCTGGGCAGGTAGGGGTACAGCTCCAGGTCGAGTCTCTGGGGACGACCCTCTATCCTGCACAGCACCAGGTGTTTGATGGCGTCGAAGCTTATGGCCCCGAGCCTGAGGGCATCGCGCACACCCTCGTACACCTCCTGCGTCCGGAAGTTCTCCATCAGCCGCAGCACCTGTACGAACTCCCGCTTGCCGCGCCTGCCCATCCTCGACTCCAGCAGACGCCTCAGCACTCCGAACTCATCCGGCAACTCCCACCCGGCCAAAGGAGCAGCCTGGTCCAGCGCTCCCGTCTTGCGCTCCAGCAGCGGCAGGTAGTGGATGGGGTCGAACACGAAGTCGTCGCGTTCGTATGAGCGAGGATGCCGGGCTATCACCTCTGCCCCGTTGCTGATCACCACCTCGCCCACATAGCCGCGCACCACCACCTCCCTGTGACCGTAGGCCACGGGCACCGAGTAGTCGTTGGTCCGGTACCGCACCAGGGACAGGGAGCTGACACGGCTCACGTGCTTGTCGCTGGCATCGTAGGGCACGGCGGGGAGCGCCAGCAGGGTCTCCAGGTCACGCTCCATCCGCTGGCCTATCGTCTCGTTGTGTCCACGCAGCTGTCTCCCCAGCCGTTCCAGGCACCGCTCCTCCAGGTAGGCGTTGAGGGCATCGAAGCTCGGGAACGACGGCACAGGCACCAGGAAGTTCCGGCGAGCATATCCCACCAGCCCCTCGACCTTGCCCTTGTCGTTACCCTTGCCGGGCCGGCCGAACCGATCCTCGAACAGGTAGTGCGACACCAGCTCCGAGAAGACGCGGGTACGCTTCCTTCGACCGTCTCCCAGGATCCTGGCCACCGCCAGTCTCATGTTGTCGTACAGGATGCTCCGGGGCACGCCGCCCAGGAATGAGAACGCCGAGACGTGACCGTCGCAGAACGCCTCGGTCGTCTCTGCGGGGTAGACTTTGACGAAGCATGATTCCCTCGCAAAAAGGCCTGTTTGAGATGAACCCTGACGTGCGAAGGGGCCTGGAAGGGAGGAGGCCACGGGATGCCGGCTGCTGGCCTCACCGCACCATCTGCCGCGCTCAGGACAAGCGTGATCCCGTTGCGGTACCCCTTCCGTGGCTCAGGGCACCCGGTGGAAGCTGTGGAGCGGCGCCCTCATGCGGCCGCGACCGCAGGTACCGTCCCGACCGCCCGCTGAGCCGTGTTCTCCATCTCCACCAGGCGTGCATGGACCATCCGCTTGAAGTTACACGCCAACGCCTTCAGGTAGACGGCAAGCCGCACCCGACGGCCCCCTCGCACCCGCAAGCGCCCAAGCCCGTGGGCGCGCTTCAGCTCGGAGTTCGTTCCCTCGATACCAGCCCTTATGGCATACCGCTTGCGCCACTCCTCGGTGGCCTCGGCCCTCCGGCGCCGCTCGATGTTCACCTTCACCAGGTCCGCCTTGAGAACGTAGTCCCCCGCACGCCGGTCCAGCTTCACTGGGCAACGGGACCGCAAGGGGCAGGGCTCGCATGTTGTCCCGGCAAAGTGGACCTCTACCCGCTCCGGCGCATCCTCCAACTCGTACTCCTCGATGGACGGGTAGCCGGCGGGGCACACCGTGGCCTGCTCCCCTATGACGTCGATCTGGAAGTCCGCGGCGGTGAGCGGCGGTGGTCCGTCACGCTCTCCTTCGTGCGAGTTCCCCGGCGCCGACCCCGCCACCGGGCTCACCAGTTCCGTTCCCCGGCGCGAGGCTTCGAAGGCATTGCGGCCCGACCCATACGCCGTGTCGACGAAGAGCTCGTCCGGTCGGACCTTCCGCTCCGCGAGCTCGTCAACGACCGGCACGCTCACGTCGGTGTCGCTCCCACTCGAGGGGGTCACCTCCACGTGGGTGATGAGCTGGGTGACGTTCTCCTCGTGGCAGGTCTCCGCCACCTGCACCTCGTACCCCTTCCCCTTGTGGCCGCTGTAGGTCACATCCGGGTCGTGGGGCGATTGCAGCGAGTCGGCGGACACCTGCTTCGGGTCCTTCAAGGCCACGGGCACCTTGCATTCCCCAGCATCGTCGTCATCGTCCCCCGGTCGCCCGTCCCGGTGTTTGCCCACATGGCACTGCTCCCGCAGCAGCCGGTACTCCTCCAGCTGGGCAGCAGTCGTGCCACGGAACCGGTCCACCAGCCGGTAGAGGTCCCGGGCACAGACCGAAAAGCGTCGCCGACCCTCCCCCGTGTGGGCGTCCTCGTAGTGGGTCGCCTCGTCTTCTTCCTTCAAATAGCGCCCCAGGAGGCCCTCCGGAACCACAGGGCGAAGCTCTGGGTGCTCCCAGCGCAAGGCCCGCAGGAACAACCGCATCGTCTCACAGAACAGGCCCAGCCGGGTGAGTGTGGCGATGTTGCTCATGATGTGGGTGGAGTCCAGCCGTTGCTTTCCGGTGCGTATGCCCAGCGCCTGGATGATCCGGTCCGTGGTCTCCTGGAAAGCCAGCCGGCCACCATCGTGCTGCATCAGGCGAACTCGGAAGTTGTGGAGGGTCTTCTGGGGCAGGTGGGTCTCCTCGATGTCCAGCCGCAGGGCGTGGTGCCAGAGCAGGTTGAACTCTAGCTGCTCCAGGGCTTCACCGTCGGTGAGGTTGAACATCTCTTTGAGAAGGTGGACCCCGAGGACGGTCTGCACCGCTCGGTTGGGACGGCCGTTGTCCGCGCAGTACATCGGAGCAAAGAGCTCCTCGTCAATCAGGGGGAGCGCCTCGTTTCGGAAAACCTCGGCCCAACTCCCCTCCAGGCGCTTAGCCTTCTTCGGCGTCACCAGGAACTGGGACTGCCAGAGGCTCTCTTGCGGGTCTCGCGCTCGGAACATGCTCCCCTCCCTCGCCCGGGCGCTGCCCCAACGCCCCTTCCCCACATTATCCTCCCATTGCCCCCGGAGGACGAGGGGTTTTTACGAGGGAATCAAGCTTGCGTCGCTGTGGGGAAGGTCCAGCACGAAGTAGTGGATGGTCTGCTCCACTCCGCCGATCACCGCCTTGGCCTGGCCGAAGTCGCACTGGGCGTGACCGGGAGGGTGAGACAGCGGAACGTACATCTCACGCGTCCGCCGCCGCCGCTCGCGCACGTAGTCTTTGACTATCGTGTACTTGCCACTGAACCTGTGCTCAGCTCTCAGACGCTCGTAGATCCGCTTCGCGGTGTGGCGCTGCTTCTTCGGAAGACTGCGGTCATCCTCCAGTATCCGGTCGATCACCCCGCGGTACGGGTCCAGCTTGGGGCGGCGGGGCGGTGACTCCCGACGGTAACCGGGAGGCACCGAGTACTCCAGCATCTTGCGCACCGTATCCCGGTGCAGACCGAACACTCGGGCAGCCTCCCGCGTGCTCATCCCCTCCACCATGCAGACCCGGCGCACTCGCACGTACAGATCCACCTTGTACATCCTTCACACCTTCCATCGAGTTGCCTCCAACTCTATAGAAGGCGGCGGGTGGTCCAGTTTTCAAGCGCCACTCCTCAACGCTCGACTCCGCCTCACCGGTCCATTATTACTCCGCCCTTTACAAACGGGACTGGAAATGTTGGGACCGAGTGGAGAGGCTGTCCAATTGGTCTTTAAGGGCTGGGTAGCGAATATCTACGACAAGTCAACCTACTGGGGCTGGTCGTGCAGCCGTGGCCGCTGAAGGTCCAGGAAGAGATGCAGATGGGCCACTTCATCAGCGTGGCCGAGCGGCTCGACCCCCGCTGCCGGCGCTGGGTGATAGCCCACGCCATAGGGCACAGGCTGCTGCACCCCGGCAACCACCTGTGGATACGCGATCACACGAGCCTCGGCGGCCTGTTCGAGCGGGAGGCCGAGGACTTTGCCCGCGCCCTTCTAATGGACGTGCGTGAGGCTTGGATGAGGGTCTGAGCGAGGTGTGGGAGGTGTGTCGGAGCACTTCGGGGTGCCGGGCGAGATGGTCCTGCTTCAAGCGCCCATGAGGATGGAGTGAACGCATGCGGCAAATATTGGTGCTATTCCCCGTACGGATTGCGGTGCAACCTTGCACCTTGCGGTGGTTAAGGGTTATAATATCCGCGTATTATGCGGAGCATATACATCCACGAGCAACCCGGATGGCCCCATCTTCGTTGGCAACAGAGGGGAATGGTGGACCAACTCGCTACGGTCAGGCACCGGCAAGGCCGGCTCCTGGGCCGCATGGAGGCTCTTGGCTTCGACCTTCGCCAGGAGGCTGTCCTCGATACTCTGACCGAGGACGTGGTTACGAGCAGCGCGATCGAAGGCGAGATACTCGACACGGCTCAAGTCCGCTCCTCGATCGCCCGTCATCTTGGCATGGATATCGCTGGACTGAGTTACGTCGACCGCGGTGTAGATGGCATCGTCGAGTTGATGTTGGACGCAACGGAGCATTACGCCCAGCCCCTTACTCAGGAGCGCCTATTCGCTTGGCACACTGCCCTGTTCCCTACAGGAAGGAGCGGCTTGAGACGAATCACGGTGGGTGGCTGGCGCGAAGACAGCTCCGGCCCCATGCAGGTCGTCTCAGGCCCCATTGGCCGGGAGCGGGTGCATTTCGAGGCTCCGGCAGCAACGAGGCTCGACCAAGAGGTACAAACCTTCCTGGAGTGGTTCAACGCACCTGCCGATACCGACGAGGTGCTCAAGGCTGGGCTGGCTCACCTCTGGTTCGTTACCGTCCACCCATTCGAAGACGGTAACGGCCGCATTGCCAGGGCCATCGCGGACATGGCCTTGGCCCGCTCCGAGGGTAGCCCTCGACGCTTCTACAGCATGTCGTCTCAGATCCGGCGCGAGATGGCTGACTACTACACCATCCTGGAGCGGACTCAGAAGGGGACAACGGATGTCTCCGAGTGGATGGGCTGGTTCGTATCCTGCTTGGGCCGGGCCGTAGAGGGCGCCGAGACTACTCTCATGGCGGTGCTCGAAAAGGCGCGCTTCTGGGAAGAAATTGCGAGTCTTCCGATCAACGAGCGCCAGCGTGTCGTCATCAACCACCTTCTGGATGGCCTTGAAGGCAAACTCACGACGTCTAGATGGGCGAGGATGACGAAATGCTCTCAGGATACCGCCCTTCGCGACATCACGGACCTCATGGGGCGTGGGATACTCGTGCGGAATCCGGAAGGGGGGCGAAGCACCAGCTACGCTCTGGTCAGGACACCTGGCACTAGCTGAAAACCCGTGCTAGAGAGCGCCTTCAAAGAGTTCTGGATGCGATAGCTGATCTGAAACAGCTACAGAGAGGATCACCAGAGTTCGATAAGTGGCACAGAGACACTAAAGTGGCGATTGCCAACACTTTTGAGGAATCGCCTTCCAAGGCTAAAGATTTTGAAGACATCAAGTATCATCTATCGGCGTTTGTTGTGGATAGAACGCCTGAGTCTGAATTTCAAGAAGCGCACGTCAGAGGTTTGAACTCTGCTGCTGCCATCCTACAGTCCATGATTGATGAGATTGAAGAGTACTGGGAGGATGATAGTCAGGAGCCGAAATGTTCTAAGGGTCCAGAAAGACCCCATCGGATCAACACGAACCAGGTATTCGTTATTCGCGGCAGCGATCATGGAACCAGGGATACAGTCACTAGATTCCTTGAGAATTTGGGCCTCGAAGCGGTGATACTGCAGGAACAGCCTGATCAAGACCGCACAGTAATCGAGAAGTTTGAGCAGTGCGCTCAAGGTGATTTCGCAGTAGCCTTATTTACGCCGGACGACATAGGCGGACCTAGTGATGATGACCTACAACCCCGTGCAAGGCAGAATGTAATCTTCGAGTTCGGATACTTTATCGGAAAGTTCGGCCGAGACAGGGTTCGCGCCTTGGTGAAAGGAAACCCTGAGATACTCTCTGACTACTCTGGCGTTCTCTACATCCCGCTAGATGACCTCGGCAGTTGGAAAATAGCCCTTGTCAGAGAAATGAAGGACGCGGGCTTCAAGATAGACGCGAATCTTGCCTTTTGAAGAAGCGTCTCAACACTATGCGGTATCTCTTACGACGCCATGGGGGTCCATCCATGATATTACGGCTAAGGCCCACCAAGGAGAATTGAATGAAATGTCACAATGAACTTCGGGTACGAGCGGGAAAAGTCCTCGATCAGTTGAATGTCAAGGGCGGTCGATTTGGGTCCATTCAAGCCAGGTCGGTAAAGCGGACTCGCAAATGGGTGTGTCACGTCGTTCCCGCGTACCCGCACGTATCAGCAGGCCCGATGAACGGTTCGATTCTTCTCAGGTGGGCCTGCACGTACCGAATTGCGAACTTTCCGCTGGGAGGTCCTGATATAAGGAGCAGGTCGAGAACCCCCCGGCCTAGCCCCACGAGCCTCCGGCCCACCTGGGTTGGAGGCTCGTTCTTTGTAAGGCAAGACCGGCGCAGCCCGCCATCCTCAACTCTGCCACTACGCCCCAACACCAGGCCCCATTATCTTCGTTGCGCCCCTATAGGGGCAAGTGGAATCCGGCGGCGTGATGATGGGCTGGGCCGCTATCGAAGACTTCCCATGCCTCGAAGACAGAACCAGCACCCCCTGGCGTCCAGACGGCCTGTGCTCAGGGCGCGGTCAATGGCTTCCTGTTCTGTTCCGAATGGGCCGTGCCACCGATTGTCGGGAAGACGCGAGCCCTTCACTCCCTTGCCATCGTTGCAGCGGTTGCACGTCGCCCTGTGGACACGCGCCCTGTTGGTGGGACCGTCCTCATACACCTAGTACCACTTCGTGGGCCTGCGGAGACTGTACTACGAACTTTTCGGTGGGAGGTTGCGTTGTAGCTGGTAGGGGGTGTGTTCCCCGCCGGCCCACGAGCAATAGCATCTTGCCACCCAAGGTGGAGAATGAGGTTGTGTTGCGTCCTGTTCCCCGGGAATCATCCCCCTCCCGGGCTGGGCGAACCTGCGGACATTACCTGCGGGCGGAGGACGTGACGCTTCAGGGTCCCGCTGCCTTATTGATCGACCAGCTTGGGTTGCCGTCCGTAGCCGAGTTATCGGTCAAGCGGGTCTGGCCGGAGCCGTCCGCGTTCATCACGTAGATCTTTGCTGGCTGTCTCGCTCGTGATTATTCTACCATAGGCTCTTTGCTGACGACCTCGACCAGCCGGTACTGTCCTTTCTTCATGACTACCCTCAATCTGTACACGTATCCTTCCTCGTATTCGAACCCCTCGACCTTGCGGTAGGTAAGAAAGCCGTTTATCACTAGCGACTCCCTCGTTTCCGATCCAACGGTCACCAGCATATCTTCGCGTATCTCTTTGGTGACGACACGACGAGGCGATGGGCTATGTTTGGTCAGCCACAGGTAGATGGCTACAGAGAGGGCTATGCAACTGAGGACGATTGCCAACATCAACAGTGCTGTATCCATTATGTTTCCTACGTCAAACGGCCCCAGCGATTAAACTGGAGCCGCGAGGTTAAGACCGACCGCTGGCACTACTGGTAGGTACAGAGGACTTCAAGGGTGGGACTGACGTTGTAGCCGTACGTGGTGTCCCCATTCGGCCACGTCAACTCGGCGTTGAGCCTACCGTAGTATTTCGACGTGGTGTTGGGAGTACACGGCCCGTCAGCGCTCATTTCTGCATAGATGGTCTCGGGGTAGATTTTCCACCCGGAGTCGCCGATTTTGTCCCATGAGCAGAAAATCCAAAAGCAACTCTGTTTCCACAACGTCATGCGAACGCTAATGACGTTCATGAGTTGGTCGCAGTTGACTTCGCCTTCCACGTTGATCTTGTCCGCTTCCGGATACGCGTGGTGTGAGTAGTGCGGGTGGTCTAAATCGATATAGCAAGTCCAGACCACAGAGCTTGCTTGCCCGTCTTCGACGGTGTGTGTGACAACTCTCGTGGGCTCATCCTCAGGTTCTACTGAGTCAGGCCCCTCTGCACTCACCACTCCCCCAAAGAGGAACGCCGCCGCGACCATGACCAGCACGCCAATGGCTTTGAGTCTTAGCATCGTCCACCTCCTTCTTGCGGGTGCACCCTGTTCTCGCCTATAGAAACCGGCTTGTCAATGGACTGCGCCCACCCGGTAGCGTAACCTTAAGTGTGTAAGAGCTCCCGTGGTTTCTAATAGACACAAAAAACTACGGTACTCGTGGACAGAGTAGCTGCTGAGAGGTTCATTTCCTGAGGTCCCAACCGAAATCGCCAAGACGGACCAGCAAACGAGCAAAGCGAAGGGGCCACAGGGATTACACCCTGTGGCCCCTTCGCCATGGCTTGAATTCTATCCTCCTCTTGGAATTACCGTAGGAGGCGGCTCCTCTAGTGTCAGGTAGTTGTACTTGTACTAATGGCAGGCAGAACCGCAATAGTCGTTACCGCCAAGAGCACTCCCGCCACAACCGCTACGATACCGAGCACGTGACGTACTCCCCCGTACTTTCTTCTCAACACCGTAATCCCTACGATTAGCAGTATTGCAGAAGGCGGTGAGATCATGAGAAGCCAAACCCATGCGGCCATTGCTTAATCCTAAGAGCCCCACGCCTGTTATGATTTTTTCCCAAGCTATTTACCTTTCCATTGTACCATCAACTGTCAAGGCTGCGCCCTAGGCGTTGGTCAGCCAGGGTCAGCCAGCACAGGGCAATCGCAGGTCACGTCCCGTCAAGTGGTGGAAGAGTGCGTCATCCTGCTGATGTTGTTTAGGCGGCTGTCGCCTCCGCGAGATCGGCCTCCGGAAGAGCTTCGTTTAGGATCAGAATGGCGGGTGTGAGGTATCGGCGGCCGACGGCCCATTCGTCGTGCTGTTCAGCGAGGACGGCGCCAACCAGGCGACGCACGGCTGGTCGGTTAGGGAAGATGCCCACGACATCGGTGCGACGCCTGATCTCCTTGTTGAGACGCTCCAGGGGGTTGTTGGACCAGATCTTCTTCCAGTGGGCGACAGGGAAGCTGGAGAAGGCCAGGATATCGGGTCCAGCCTCGTCCAGTAGAGAGGCCACCTGAGGGAACCGGTCTCCGAGTTGATCGGTCACCCTATCGAGTTGGGCGTGTACCTCATCGGGGGAGGGTTGCTGGTAGATGGTGCGGACCATGGTGGCCATCCATGGTTGGACTCTTCTGGGTACCCGAGTGAGCAGGTTGGTCATGAAGTGGGTGCGGCACCGTTGCCAGCTGGCTCCGCCGAAGACTGCGGCGATGGCGCCGCGGAGTCCCTGATGAGCGTCCGATACCACCAGCTCCACCCCGCTGAGGCCCCTGGCGGACAGCGAGCGTAGGAAGGCCAGCCAGAAGGCGCCGTCTTCACTGGTACCCACGTCCATCCCAATGATCTCCCGCTTGCCCTCGCCATTGACGGCCGTCGCCACCACCACGCTGACGTTGACGATCCTGCCGTCCTCCCTGACCTTCTGGGTCAGTGCGTCCAGCCACAGGTAAGGGTAGGGTCCACCGTCCAGCGGACGGCCCAGGAAGCCATCCACCACCACGTCCAGCTCCTGACAGATACGCGACACCTGGCTCTTGGAGATACCCTCGCACCCCAGGGCCTTGACCAGGTCATCCACCCGCCTTGTGGATACCCCTTCCACGTAGGCCTGCTGAATGACCGCCAGCAGAGCTCGCTCGCTGCGACGCCGTGGCTCCAGCAGGCTCGGGAAGTAGCTCCCCTCTCGAAGCTTCGGGATGTGCAGCTCCATAGTCCCCACACGGGTATCCCACGCCCGGGACCGATACCCGTTGCGCTGGGTCACCCGCTCAGGGCTGCGTTCTCCATACTCAGCACCGATCCTCGATGACACCTCCGCATCCATGATCCCCTCTACCAGCACTCTCAGTGCCTCCCGTAGGAAGTCCACGTCACCGTCCATTCCCCCCCTGCGCAATAGCTCCAGCAGGTCCATCCTTTCCTTGACCACTGTTGTCCTCCTTTCTCGAGCTTTCTTCTTTGCCCGCTAAGGATGACGCGGTGGTCTCTCTTTCTCCAGACCCTCTCCCTCTTACACCACTTCCTGGGACTCTACTCAATCGCACTTAGTAACTATCTCAAAATGGCCAGACGCCACTGTCGGCGGAACCACAGGAGCGCACATGCGAGCTGTAACACTCCGAGGTAGTTGGCCACCTTCTTGTCGTATCGGACCAGGACCGCACGGCACTTGGAGAGCCATGCCAGCGTCCGTTCCACAACCCACCGGCGCGCCGGATACCGCTTGTCGCCAGAGGCGTCCAGCTTCTCCTCACCGATGCGTCGGATGTGCTCCCTATAGCCGTGTCTGGCGGCAGCGCCACGGCCTGAAAGATTGTCATACCCTTTGTCCAGACACAGGTGTTGGGGTTCCTCCTCAGTGGGCTGTGGTCGTTCCACCACAATGGCGTCCAGGGTCGCCTCCAACAGCTTGGCATCGTGCACGTTTGCTCCCGCAACCACAATGCTCAAGGGGCCGCCCTCTCCATTCACGATCTTCCTCCTAGGGCCAGCATTAGGTCGTCCTCATCGTCACCAAACACCGCCAGCCGTCCTCGGGCAGCTCCTCTCCGTAGCTAGAGCCAGCTCAGGAGCTTCTTGGCCACCAGCTGAGCGCGTTAGGCCGAAGGGTGCCCCTGTAGGCCATGAACGCCACTTCCACCGGGCGGGTCTGCCCGATGCGCCACGACCGCCGCGACGCCTGCCGCATGACGTAGACGCTGTAATCAGTTTCGTGCCAGATCAGCGTTGGGAAGTCGATCAAGTCCAACCCCGTCTGCACCAAGCGCGGGTGGCATATCATCACGTCGATGCCCTGCTTCACCCTGTCCGCGACCCACGCCTCTCGGCGTTCGGGAGCAACGGCGTCGGCCTTCATCACCGCCACGCGGAACCCGTGCCGGGTGAGGATGTCGTCCATCCGCTCGGTGATGTCCCGTGTGCCCGTGTGCGTCGCGTAGACCAGCACCCTGCGTCCCGCCATCCTCTCCGCCGCCACCAGGTCGATGAGGGCCTTTTCCTTGGGGTAGAGCTTGTCCTCATGCAGAGGGGGAACCTGGACGATGACGTTGCCGCTCCTGGGGTCGAAGACCGTCTCCCCCTTGGTGCAGCCGTCCGGGTAAGGCCAGAAGGGTCTGGAGGTAGGTCGCCAGCAGCCGCTTGGAGCCAGCCTTGAGAGCCTCCGCCAGCTCTTTCTTCAGCTCCTCGAACACGGTGTTGTAGGCGCTGCGCTGGGAGTAGCCCGTCGCGTCCGCCACCGAGTCCATCGAAGAGAGGAGAATCTGCTCCTCGTATGGGGGCAGGCCGGAGGCCACGTCCGCCAGTCTGAGGAACACCGTGTTCCCTATGATGTGGAAGAGGGCGGAGGGCACCAGGCCCGGCCGCTCCCTGACCACCTTGCGGTACTTCTTCCTGCGGCTGTACCTGCCATCCTCCGTCGAGTCGTCGTCGGGCTTGCCGTCACCTAACCCGTGTCACTCGAACTGCGAAGTTCCGTACATCTGGCGCGCTGCCGCGAGCAGCGTCCATGACCATTGCGAGTACCCACGCCGCAGCGCTAACCGTCCACTCAGGGAGCGAAACCGACACACCGAGGCCTGAGTGCGCAGGGGAGATGAAGCGGAACGGAGCCTCGACCCCCACCTTGATCGAGTGCTGCTCAGGCACGGCTACTACTGGTCCGAACTCGAACGCCCCGGTGTTCCTCCGCTGGAGGCTGGCGACCAACTCTGCCTCGGAGTGACCTCCGAGAAACTCCTTGTCGAATGAGATGAGGGCATCCGCTTGCCCCTTCAGGGTAGTGTTGAACCAATTGAGCTGAGAGACGAGGTCGCCAATGTAAGATTGTGTCCTGGGCTCTAGGAAATTCGCCGTCACCTGGAGTCCAGACAATTCGACGACCCCAAAGCGCCGGAGTGAGTCGTCGAAACACTGGATCAAGGCCGGCAGCGCTACAGATGGCTCGATAGCACGCTGGCGTACCCCAAGCGGCGCATAACGATAGCCAAGAACAGGTGCCGACGGTTCCCTGGTTGGCTCGAGATCACCAACGTTCAGTCCGACCTGCACGTCTCCGATCCGGTATGCGTCGATCCCGGTGGTCAGTTCCGCCTCGTTGATGTCCCAAAGCGGCGGACGGCCGGCCGAATTAGCGGACCAACCCATCAATTCGCTACGGGCTCTGAAGACGCTGTAGAGGTCCTCCTCATCCTCTGAAACTATGCCCTCCGAGTTCACTGCTCTGCGAAGTTGCCCGAAAGCCTCCACAAAAAGTAACGACGACATGACATGCCCTCCGCTCAAGCCAAATACTGTCTTGGCGGAGCCGCTAAGTTTTTGGAGCCGGGTAACAAGGAACTTCGACTACTGCTAGACATCACCTTAGAAGGGACTTCTGGAGCACTTATTTCAACGAGTTTGCCGAAATCGAACAGCGTCATGGAACTCGTAAACCCCCCCTCACCTGGAGCTGTGGCCGTAAAAACATACCGCCTGATTAGATGGTCGTCTTTCCCGATCCAGTATTCCACGCGACGGTCGAGTCGAGGGTCGGCAAGTCCAATATCCATTCCTGGTGGCACCAACGCAACGAGATGGAGCACATCAACTCCATCCAGCTGTTCTTCTCCCCCGATTGCCAAATTGCTAAGAAGTGACGGATCTATAGGCATTCTGTCTAAGGGAGTTTCAGGGACCGAATCGCGGGTTTCCACCTTCCACTCTCCCGTTGGAGGGATTCTCGTGTACACCGTAACTCCTATAGTAATCGCGTCACGACTGATTGTAATTGTTTCATTATCCGTTGCGAAGGTCGTACTCCCTGTCGTCTCGAATTGACTAGGTGCCTGATATTTGCCAAAAGTGACTGACTCGATATCTTCCCTTATACCTTCTTGTGGGGTCCTGAGCCGTTGTCCAGTGCTGTCATGGCTTCATGTCGCGTTCAATACTTCAGCTTTGTACTCATATGTGAAGCAGTATGAGAGTTGTTCTTTCGTGGAAGCCAAAGCCCTTTCGAGAATTACTTGTGGAGAGACAGTTTCGGCGTCGGCTGTCGAGGGCACTTCAGTGGCGGCGTTTCCACTACAGGCGGTCAGCAATAAAAGGAATACCAGGCTAGACAGCGACTTTAGCAAGTTCAGCCCTCGCACCATCCTCGGTTGTAGTTCAGTGGTTTGCCCGTGGGTGCGGCCCAGTTTGCCTTCCGACTGCTGACGTAAGGCCGATGCCGAGTGTAGGATAATCAAGCGACCAAATCCAACTCCCCCTGGTCCCCGTCACAAGAGGGCACCAGGGGGAGTTGGACGACTACGGTAGCTTTCATATTAACTCTGAAATCACTGAGCGTCACACGAGTAATTCTTCAACGTAACTAATAGACCGGTATTCCCCATATTGGGAGTCTTCAGGCTCAAAGGGCAGCCCAAACGAGATGGTGGCATCATAGTCAGGTCCTGCAAGGCCAGTCAATCTCCGGTCTATCCAATAAGGGATGCGATTCTCGCCGTGAACCATGCTTCTTGTCCGTCTTCATCGTTTCCGGGCTCCCCGCCAATGGGATGAAAGCGCATTGAAGACAAGCCGACTCCCTGGAGCGCCCTCCCTCTTGGCAAGATCGTGGTTGTACCCTCCCTCAGTTTGGCGCCAGCGATAACCGGCCGATACGATCCAACACTCCTTGGAACAACTGTTGAGGAATCGACACCTCGGACAACTGAAAGATCAATCGCCGCGCGTGCCGCACCAGACGGCCTCCCATCTTGATCAGCTTGACCTGCACGCTCCGCAGCGACCAGTGCTTGACCGCCTTGGGCAGACACAGCCGGCGAAGGAAGTTCCCAAGGTTGTACGCCAGAATGAACAGAGACAGACGCACCCGGTTGGCCACGAACCGATGGCACGACAGCCGAGTCCAGTTCAGGGCGTACTTGCCCTCTTTGATCCACTGCTCGGCAGTCCCACGACCATTGTAGAATCGCACCACTCCCTCGGGACCAGCCGTCATGTTCGTGACGATGAAGCCCACCCGAGGGAACAGCTCTCCCCTATGCCACTCCACCTTGGCCACCACACGCCGAGCGCGGTCCCAACTCTCAGCACGATACCAGAAGTCGTCGTATAGGATCACCGGACGTTTCGGCGGCCTCCCCACAGGTCGTATCAGCAGTGGAGCGATCTCGTATTGCAGCACTTTGTTGCTCGGCAGCCGTATTGCGTAGAAGACTCGCCGCTCCTCCAGGTACTCATAGATGTCCGGCTTGGCGAATGCGGCATCGGCCCGAAAGTACCGTCGCAGTCCTGTCGCCCCGTAGCGGGACAGGATCGGATCCAATACATCACGCCACCTGTGCGCGCTATGTACGTTCCCCGCACGGAGCATCGCGCCCTCGCAGTCACCGAATTGGTTGAACACGAACAAAGGGTGATAGCACGTGCTCCCAAAGTGACCGTTGTACGATGCTCCCTCCTGTTCTCCATGTACCGGGCTCTCCGAACTGTCCATGTCCAAGATCACCCGCCGGTGCGGCGTGCGGGACATAGCTCCGTCCACCCACTTAGCGTTCAGTCGGCCCAACCCTTCCACGTTGCCGTCTTGGGTGAGCACCTCGGTCTCGAACCGGCTCATGGTGTTGGTGCTTGCCGCTGGTCTGTCTATGCCTCGGTCTCCAACGACTACCCGCATCGTCGGATCGTCGGCCAACCGTTCAGCATCGTTGGTATCCTCGTAGCCTGCCAGACGACTGTACACCGACTGCCTGAGAAGGCCCACCAATCGGTGCTGGACGTTACGACCGCCCCGGCTCTCCTGCAGACATTCATCCGCCGTCTCCGTCAATCCCAGCGCATCGTCCAACTCGCGGCAAGCCAGCAGCCCGGCGTCCGAGGTGATGGTAGCGCCGTGAAACTCCAACCGTATACGGCGGTCGAAACGGAGCTTGGCGCGGGGGCTGGTGCTTTCACCCATCGGGTGCCTCCAGAGTGGGTACGTAATCAAGAACTAGAATAGTCGATCACGACCAGTCTAGCACTCATGATAACCACTACGCTCTGCTATTCGGCTACATTAGGTAGTTCTGTTGCTGATTACGGCAAGCCCTGCAGGGTTGATATGGGAAATGTGGGATAGAGCACGTCGCGGCTATCCAATAGATAGGCACAGTCTCCAGTCGCAGTAGTGGTGGAGGTCCCCCAAGAACCGTATAAGCTTCCACCTACTCGGTTCGGGTCGTAGTTAGTTGCTGCGCCGAAACCGAGACCGAGACCATCAGGACAAGGAAAGCTCGTATTGTCAAAGTCGTGAATTGTATCTACCATTACTAGCCACTGATTTGAGTCTTCGTAGCTCCACCAACAAGACCCTCCCTCATCGGTCCACCCCGTAATCCACAGCCAATACCAACTGCACTTACCGGAGTCATAAACGACCACATCGTTTTCGGTATCGTTCCGCCATTTGACCATTGACTCAACCCAGTTGACATCAAGGTTGGGTGGGTCCTCCCAGGTGGTCCTGAATTTTGCTGTGTTGATGTTTGAGCTTAGCCCGAATCCACCGAAAGACACCGATGGACGGCGTGAGGACAGCGGAAGGGGGTGGGTGAGGGAGCTACAGGGGAGATGGCCTGGGGTCTTGGGGTAGATGGGAGGCCGGCGGACGGTCTTCAGTCGCCGCAGTAGAGTCCCAGGAAGTGGTGTAAGAGGGAGAGGGTCTGGAGAAAGAGAGACCACCGCGTCATCCTTAGCGGGCAAAGAAGAAAGCTCGAGAAAGGAGGACAACAGTGGTCAAGGAAAGGATGGACCTGCTGGAGCTATTGCGCAAGGGGGGAATGGACGGTGACGTGGACTTTCTACGAGAGGCACTGAGAGTGCTGGTAGAGGGGATCATGGATACGGAGGTGTCATCGAGGATCGGTGCTGAGTATGGAGAACGCAGCCCTGAGCGGGTGACCCAGCGCAACGGGTATCGGTCCCGGGCGTGGGATACCCGTGTGGGGACTATGGAGCTGCACATCCCGAAGCTTCGAGAGGGGAGCTACTTCCCGAGCCTGCTGGAGCCACGGCGTCGCAGCGAGCGAGCTCTGCTGGCGGTCATTCAGCAGGCCTACGTGGAAGGGGTATCCACAAGGCGGGTGGATGACCTGGTCAAGGCCCTGGGGTGTGAGGGTATCTCCAAGAGCCAGGTGTCGCGTATCTGTCAGGAGCTGGACGTGGTGGTGGATGGCTTCCTGGGCCGTCCGCTGGACGGTGGACCCTACCCTTACCTGTGGCTGGACGCACTGACCCAGAAGGTCAGGGAGGACGGCAGGATCGTCAACGTCAGCGTGGTGGTGGCGACGGCCGTCAATGGCGAGGGCAAGCGGGAGATCATTGGGATGGACGTGGGTACCAGTGAAGACGGCGCCTTCTGGCTGGCCTTCCTACGCTCGCTGTCCGCCAGGGGCCTCAGCGGGGTGGAGCTGGTGGTATCGGACGCTCATCAGGGACTCCGCGGCGCCATCGCCGCAGTCTTCGGCGGAGCCAGCTGGCAACGGTGCCGCACCCACTTCATGACCAACCTGCTCACTCGGGTACCCAGAAGAGTCCAACCATGGATGGCCACCATGGTCCGCACCATCTACCAGCAACCCTCCCCCGATGAGGTACACGCCCAACTCGATAGGGTGACCGATCAACTCGGAGACCGGTTCCCTCAGGTGGCCTCTCTACTGGACGAGGCTGGACCCGATATCCTGGCCTTCTCCAGCTTCCCTGTCGCCCACTGGAAGAAGATCTGGTCCAACAACCCCCTGGAGCGTCTCAACAAGGAGATCAGGCGTCGCACCGATGTCGTGGGCATCTTCCCTAACCGACCAGCCGTGCGTCGCCTGGTTGGCGCCGTCCTCGCTGAACAGCACGACGAATGGGCCGTCGGCCGCCGATACCTCACACCCGCCATTCTGATCCTAAACGAAGCTCTTCCGGAGGCCGATCTCGCGGAGGCGACAGCCGCCTAAACAACATCAACAGGATGACGCACTCTTACACCACTTGACGGGACGTGACCGTCGTCAAGGGTCAGCGCCCTGCGCCTGCCTGTAGGGAGGGCAATCAGCCACTTGACATAGGCTTTCTTTATAAGGCACGTTGGGCTGACGCGCATTCTAGATGCGAAGGAGGGGTCGATGACTATGGACTATGGAACTCTGGTCAAGCGAAGGGCTCCCACGCTCATTGCAACTTTGTTGACCAGAGAGAAGATAACAAAGACGTTGATGGTAGCGATAGCGGCATTTCTCGTTGCTCTCGTTGCTTATTCATCATCGGGCATCGCCAAACCGGTATTTGCAGCTTCTTGCAACATCGCCCAAGGGAACAACGGGAACTGGTTTGGCGACAGATATGCAACGCCGTCCCAAGCCAATTGGTCTAGCGACTACCGTCAAATCAGAGCCGACATTGAGTCCTACGATCCCGACCCAGTGTTTGTTGACACGTCGATCTGGGTGATGTTCATCAACTCTAGCCGGAGCAGATACTACCAGGTTGGGTGGGGCAAAGACCACAACGACAACTTTGAAAACGTGTTCAGCGAGGGCTACAGCAATAGTGGATACTTCAGATACTTCTACAAGTCTAATGGGACATGGTCGACGACCCCTCCGGGGCACAAACAACAAAGTTACTGTGGAGAATATCGAAGTGTGGGCTTATGACGGCCACGCCTATTGGGAGTCACCTCCAGCCTTTACGACCCCCCCCCGGATGAGGCGAATATGGTGACTTCCTCAGGCGGTGGCAGCGGCACCAGTTACCATATATGGGATTCGCGTTGCAGCTAGCTGCATTGAATCATTGTCGAAAAGAGGACTTAACATGAGATCTCGCAAATTGCTATACATCTTCAGTTTTGCAGCGATCGCAGCGGTGGCAGTGCTAACCTCCGCGCTATTTGTAGGGTTCAACGGCGATAATCGCACACCTCTTGGGAATTCGGGTGCAAAGGTTGATGAGCATGTTCAGTTAGTAGAATCTAACTTCGATCCTTCGCGTCCCAAAGCAGAGGCGAAAGCACAGGCAGTAGACTTCTTGAGAGGATCCTGGGGCATTGACGAGCCGACGGAGTTGCCCATCCGAATGGCAACTGGAGCATTCACTGGTCTCCGCGAAGACACTGACGCGCAGGCTACAAACTTAGGAGTATGGGTCGCGGTTTTCCATGATTTTCCGGCAGTCGCTCGTGTTCCGCGCGGGGCGACATCCATTCCGACAGACCCGCGGGTCACTGTCATAATCGACGACGGCAGCGGGAACGTGATCTATTCCGCTCTGTCATGGGCGACGGAGTAATCCATACGCTGAGGCTTAGCGGGCAAGGATAAACTCCGCGCTTTACAGTAGTCGCTAAAGCTGGGCTTCAGCTTAGTCAATATCGGACCGCTGGCTGTCTCAAGATACGCCATCCCTGCCGTTGAGGGAAATTCCTCACTAGCTATCGTTAGCTACCCCTCGCCCTTTCCTGAACCACATCTAGTATCGCCCCCTGGCCACTTAGCCCGAATCCACCGAAGGAAGGCGTCGGGTTAGCGTCCTGAGGCGGCAAGAAGGTGCTCCTGTGCTTCTGGGATAATGGTTTTGTAGCAAAAAAACGACCCCGGAAAAGGAGCACCCAGTAGATGCTGCCACGCAACCACCCCGACCGGATCCAAATCACCTTCGACGACCGCCGCTTGGTGGCCAATGCCGGGCTGCTCCTTCCGGCCACCCTGGCGCGGCACCTCGGCCTGCCCGAACTCGTCCGGCAGCGCCTCGACCTGGGCGATGCCCCGGGGCGGGCGAACACGAGCGACAAGATGATGACGCTGGTGGCGTCTGCGCTGGCTGGGGGCGACTGCATTGACGACGCCGATATGCTGCGCGCCGGCGGGACCGCCCGCGTGCTCGGTTTCACGGCTAAGGCTCCCTCCACCCTGGGCACCTTCCTGCGCAGCTTCAGGTGGGGCCATGTCCGCCAACTGGACCGGGTGAGCCGCGAGTTGCTGGCCCGGGTCTGGAAGGCCGGTGCCGGACCCGGCGACGCACCATTCACCATCGACCTTGATTCGACGATCTGCGAGACCTACGGACTGGCCAAGGAGGGCGCCCGCCACCACGGCTACACCGGTGCGCGGGGCTATCACCCGCTGCTGGCCATCGCCGCCGGCACCGGAGACGTGCTGATGTCCCGCCTGCGCGAGGGCCGGGCCAACACCGCCCGCGGCGCCGCCCACTTCCTGCGTGAAACGGTGGGGCGGGTGCGCTACTGCGGAGCCAGGGGCCAACTCACGGTGCGGGCCGACAGCGGCTTCTATACCCACGCCGTGGTCGCCGTCTGCCGCCGGATGGATGTCCGCTTCTCCATCGCCATCCGCCAGCGCGCCCGCCTGCGGAATCTCATCGAGGCGATACCCGAAGATGCCTGGACGCCGATTCCTTACTGGATGGACGGTGCCGCCGATGTGGCCGAGACCACCTGCACCCCCTTCCAGGCCGAGGCGGACGCCGCGCCGGTACGGCTCATCGTCCGGCGGGTGAAGCCGACGCCCAGTTCCCAACTGGCCCTCTTCGCCAAATACAGCTATCATGGCTTCATCACCGACCGGGACGGGGAGTTGCTCGAACTGGAGGCTGACCATCGCCGCCACGCCGAGATCGAGAATGCCATACGCGACCTCAAGCCCGGCGTCGGGCTGAACCATCTCCCCTCGGGCCGCTTCGCCGCCAACGGCGCCTGGCTGGCCGTCCAGACGATGGCCCACAACCTGGCCCGCTGGACGGCGCGGATCGGTCTGGGAGAGCGGATAGCCACCACCAAGACCCTCCGGCGGCGGTTCTTCTCCCTGGCCGGACGGCTCACCCGCTCGGCACGCCGGTTGACCCTGCATCTTCCGGATCGCTGGCCTTGGGCTGAGAAGTTCAGCCGCGCCTTGGCCCGGCTGCGAGCCATTCCACTCCCGGCCTGACGGCACCGTCGGCGACCCACCCACCCACCGGACAACCGAAGATCCCCGCAGACTCGTGCCAGCCCGGTCCGAGAGAGTTCCCTGCTGCGTATTCTCTCGCCATCCCGCGCATCGCAGCTCCCGCAGACGGCCATAGGGGCCCCTGTGCGGCGATGAAGACCGTCCGCCGACCTCCCTACCCCAAATGGAACCCAGGCTATTTCCCCTGTAGCTCCCTCACCCCCCTTCCGCTTTCCTCACGCCGTCCTTCGGTGTCCTTCGGTGGATTCGGGATAAGACAGCGCCTAACCAGTATTCAGCCTTCTTGGAACGGTGTCTTCTCGATCAAAGACTTTACGAGAACACCAGAGAGCGGCTTCAAGGCTAGTATCGATATCATACCTATGCTAGGACAAGAGGCAAGGTTTGTATCGGTGGGGAATCACACCAATGCAGGTATGGGGGACTTCACAATAGAACTTGATCCTACGCCGAGTGAGGCGGCACATTGACCCCTAACCCCAAGCGCCTCATTGAAGTAGCCTTCCCCCTCAAGCAGGCGTCGCTGGACTCGGTGCACGAGAAGAATGTGCGGCATGGGCACATCTCCACGCTGCACCTCTGGCCGGCACGGCGGCCGCTGGCGGCGTCGCGTGCGGCGCTCATCGCGACGCTGCTGCCGGACCCGGGCGATGCCGAGAAACGCAAGGCATTGCTGGAGCGCATGAGCGGGCGCATCGTCGAGAAGATCGAACGGAAGCGGCTCAACGGGCGTACCGTCGAGAAGGTGAAGGAGGTCACCGAGGGCGGCATCCACGCTGCGTGAATACGTGTCTCGCCATGCCCCGGGCAACGTGACAACCGAGGATCTAGTCACTGTGGCTGAGGAGGTGGCGTGTGTGGAGTACAAGGGACGCGGTGAACACAGGGACTGTGTTGACCAAGACCATCGCCAAGAGGCGCGTGTTGGAGCTGGAGATCGCCATCATCGATGAGCACGAACTGACGTTGCCCCAGACACATACTCTTGGGACTGGTCTGACCGGCGGGAGCAGGTCTGGCGGCGGGCGCAGTCGCTGGCGGATGCGTGGGCGGAGCGGAACCGGACGTTACTAAGGCGGTGGCTACGCCGCGTTTTCACCTTTGGACTGTGGCGGAACTGATGCGACGGCGTTGCTGCCTGCGGTGTAGTGTTGTGATCGGAAACGTGGCGGTTCGGTCCAGCGCGTCGGTCTCGTCGTCTTCGGCGGTGATGCTGTTCGCGCTGCCGCCGTGAAGCTGCCCCGCCAGAATGAGAATAGTGGTCGCGCTCAGGGCGTTGCCTCCCGCTGGCAGCGCCGAGACGCAGCAGACACTGTTCTCGTGGGCGCTCGGCACGGAGTAAGAGCAAGAGGAGGAACTGGTCGGCATAAGGGGAGATTCCGAAGCAATAGGCCCTCATATGCAACTTCGTGGAGGGGATCAAGGGGGGTTGAGAGCGAGATTGCGCTGACGTACACGGTAACCGTGCCAACAGACCGCATCACCTGGGGACCTCGGTTCATGTTGGTCTTCCATCGACAGGGTTGGGAGTGAGCGCCTCAAGCGGGGTCCCGCCCTTGCAATCGGGGCTGAAATATGGGATGAGGGGCGAGGATAGTGCGTCCCCAAGGTCACCTCATCGGTTCTCCAGGGCCTCGTAGGGCCGCTCCAGCCTGCTTCCTCAAGCCCCGCCTTGATGACCGCTAGTCGCCCTGGCACCCCACAGCCACGGCGAGTCCGATCGCCTTTGTGAGCATCAAACCACTCCACGAGAAGCACCCCACTTCATCCTGGAACGGATCGACTACCTGATTCGCTGGCCCTTCCCCCTGACATCAAAGACGATTGCTTTCCCCAGAAGGAACGAGGGCCCCAGGTGGGCCCTCGTTCCAGGACTACCTACGATTCGCCAGGTTCTGGATTTTACCTCGCCCTGTTCCTGACGATGAGGGCTATGACTATCGCCAAGAGCGCTCCCCCGATGATGATGACGAGCAGCGCTATCAACCACCCTTGTGTCCCGCCTTCATCTGGCTGCGTGGCAACGGCTGTCGGCGCCACCGCCGGTGCTTGCGTAGTTGACGCGGCAGGGCCAAGTCGCGCTTAGCTGCCGGCAGGTCCTGCACCAGCCGGTAGGCCGGGGCGAAGATGACGGAGCGGCCTGACTCCACCAAGCGGTGGCCGATGGCGCACAGGGCATGGGTCTTGCTGGCACCGGGCAGTCCAAAGGCTAGGACCGGGCTCTGGGTCGATCAAGTTGATGAACCGGGTCTCAGTGCCCCTGCTTTCGCACAGAAACGGGAGTGGACACCGGTAGGCGGGAAGATTGTCGGGCAAACCAGTACTACAGTTCGCGGACTGGCCCTTCAAAGAACCTTCACGTTCAGGTTCCGCTTGGTCCCGTAGGAAAAGGAACTGGGCCTGGTTACCTCTGCAGACCGGCAGAAATAATAGTCAACTTGACGGTCACGTCTGTGAGGAGATGCGACTCCTAGAACTTCCAATAGGAAGGGGGCACTCGACATTGTGCCGGGTGCCCCCAGTTTTCCGATAGGCCATCAGGGTTGCTCAGTCGCGCGGCCGTCTCAATAGCCAGACTCCCCCTGCGACGACCAGGACAGCTACCAAAGAGAGGATCAAACTCACGATCCCCAAGACGCTGGGCCCGGCAGATCCGGTATCCCCGGTAGCGCCCTCGGGCCCGGCAGGTCCGGTATCCCCGGTAGAGCCCTCGGGCCCGGCAGATCCGGTATCCCCGGTAGAGCCCTCGGGCCCGGCAGATCCGGTATCCCCGGTAGAGCCCTCGGGCCCGACAGGTCCGGTATCCCCGGTAGAGCCCTCGGGCCCGACAGGTCCGGTATCCCCGGTAGAGCCCTCGGGCCCGACAGGTCCGGTATCCCCGGTAGAGCCCTCGGGCCCGACAGGTCCGGTATCCCCGGTAGAGCCCTCGGGCCCGACAGGTCCGGTATCTCCGGTAGAGCCCTCGGGCCCGGCAGGTCCGGTAGAGCCCTCGGGCCCGGCAGGTCCGGTAGAGCCCTCGGGCCCGGCAGATCCGGTAGAGCCCTCGGGCCCGGCAGATCCGGTAGAGCCCTCGGGCCCGGCAGATCCGGTAGCTCCGGTATCGCCCTTGGGCCCGGCAGGTCCGGTATCTCTGGTATCTCCCTCGGGCCCGGCAGGTCCGGTATCGCCCTTGGGCCCGGCAGGTCCGGTAGCTCCGGTATCGCCCTTGGGCCCGGCAGGTCCACGCAGCCCTGCGGTGGGTTCCGGCGTGGCCGTGGGCTCCGGAGTGGTAGTGTCGTCGCCAGCCTCCACCGTTATGGTGTCATCGCCGCCCGCGCCGGAGAAAGTATGATCACCATCCTGCACGTCATCGCCGACCATAACATCGTACGTGAAGGACTCCACCGATATCACTGTGAAGTTGACGATTGTGCTGTCGGTGGCGTCAACTGTGCCACGAACAACTCCCTTAGTAGCATGACCGACCACCTTGGTCGCAGACCCATCTACGTAGCTGAACCCAGCCGGCAGTGTTTCCACGACCTGCCCAATAGCTTCGTCAGCGCCGTAGCCCGTATCGGTGATCGTTACCATGAACGTCTCACCCTGGGCCACCGGTTCCGCAGGCAACGACCTGCTAACACCGACCGGTGTGGTAGTGTCGGGAGGTGTCGTCGTAGCGACCGGCGTCGTCGTATCGGGCGGCGTGGTAGTGCCACCCTCCACCGTTATGGTGTCATCGCCGCCCGCGCCGGAGAAAGTATGATCACCATCCCCCACGCTGTCGCCGACCATGACCTCGTAGGTGAAGGATTCTACCGACACCACCGAGAAGGTGACAATTCTGCTGTCGGTGGCGTCAACTCTGCCACGAACAACTCCCTTAGTAGCATGACCGACCACCTTGGTCGCAGACCCATCTACGTAGCTGAACCCAGCCGGCAGTGTTTCCACGACCTGCCCAATAGCTTTGTCAGCGCCGTATCCCGTATCGGTGATCGTTACCGTGAACTTCTCACCCTGAGCCACCGGATCCGCAGGCAAATCCCTGCTAGGACCGGCCTGCTGCGCGAACACAGAACTCAGGCTCAAGCCCAACAATCCTATAACGCCGGCGACGACCAGCAACAGCGGAAACGCTTTTCTGATCAAGCCCTTTCTCCTTTTAGTTCCGTTTGCCTCGCGAGGTCTAGCGGATCGTTATTTCCGCGTCAAGAGCCACTGAGGCAAACGGAACCTCTTCACTTCTGATCCGAGGGTCCCTATCTCCACTCGCAGCCAATAACTAGCTGCTGAAGTAGAGTTCGACGATATCTAGGATTCGCTCCGAGTCGATACCGCTAACGTCGTTAAAGTAATCTTCCACGGCATTGAGGACCTCGGTCCCGTCAATCATCCCGTCCTCGTTCGCGTCGTACGAGTCAGCCAGGCCCATGTCGGTGACTGTGATGGTCACCGCGATTGTGGCGTCATCGGCGGTGTTGCCGTCACTGGCTGTGACGGTAACCTCGTAGGCGTTGTCCGTATCGGCGTCCGCCGGGTCCTCGTAGTCCAGTGCCGCCATGGTCATCAGCTGGCCGGTGGCAGCGTCGATTTCGAACGAGGCCGTGTCTGCGCCGCCCAGCGTGTAGGTGAGCGTGTCGCCGGCGTCGTCGTCCGTGGCCTCGACCGGGTCGCCGATGTTCTCACCGGCGGCCGTGTTCTCGGCCACTTCCCTTGTGTCGGTCGCCGCTGCGAACGCAGGTGCGTTGTTTGCGGGCGCCGGGGCCTCGCCAGTGCCCTCCATTGGGGTCGACGGGGCCTCGTTCCTGTCCGTCACCGTGATGGCCACCGTGATGGTGTCATCCAAACCGAAGCCGTCCGTGACTTTCAGGACCACCTCGTACACGCCGTTCCTGCCCTCAGCCTCATGGTTCAGGTCATGGGCCTCGTCATGCAGCTTCACCCTTATCTGCGTGGAATAGACATCATCCTCAGTGTAGGCGGTGCCGTCGAGGCCCGAATTAGTCGACAGGAGCTCGAAGAACGCCGTGTCTTCCCCTTCCAGGGTGTACTTTAGGCCCATCCCTGTCGGGTCGTCGGGGTCCATGGGCAGGGGCAGGTGGTCGCCAACGAAGGTGGTGGAAGGCGCGTTTTCGGCCACCATCCGCAGTGCGGTCTCCTCCGGGAACTCCGGGGGCCGCTGTTGGTCTTTCACCTCCAGCACCGCATGCATGGCTGTCACTACCGCCGTGCGAGGTCCTGCAGTAATGTCCTCGGCTCCATCCGTGTACATCGCCGTCACACTCACGAAGTAGCTCGTGTCGCCGTTGGTCGGCGTGTAGGTTGCGCTGGTGGCGTCGGCTATGTCAGAGGGGTCCAGGGATTGGGGCGGATCGTCTTCGGACCTTGCCCACTGCCAAGAGGAGACGCTGACGTCCCCATCCGGGTCGGTCAAATCGGCGGTTATGGGTCCATGGGCATAGGGCTGGACCAACTCTTTGCCGTCCTCATCGCGCAGCGTTATCTTTCCCTCCTCATTGATGTTCATGACGGCTATGCACACGTCGAACTCGCCGCGCCCGCCGTGGCCGTCAAGGGTCACGATCGTTACCTTGTAGACGTTGTCCCCGTTGGCGTCAGCCGGGGTTTCGTAGTCCGGTTGGTTCCTGAAGACGAGGGTGCGTCCTACGTTACCGATAAGCTGGAACTCACCGGCGTCCTCTCCCTCCAGGCTCCACTCATTGGTAGCGGCCCGGCGGTCTTCGTCAACCACGTTGTAAACGTTTACGGTTGGAGGATCGTCTGCTTCGTTCCCCACAAATAGCGGGTTGGTGGCGTCCTCGTCGCCGCTGTCAATCTCGTTGATGGTCAGCTCCGGCCGTCCCGACAACACCGGGTCTTCGTTAATGTCTTCGGCCGTGATGACCACCACGATGAAGTCGCCCAGGTTGCTGGGGTCCGTGACCGTGGCGACCACGACGTATATCCCATCGTCCGGGTCGCCTCTGCTCTCGAAGTCCAGCTCTTGCGCCACCGTGATCTGTCCCGTCGCCTTGTCAATGTCGAAGGCGGCAACGTCGGCGGCGGCGTCGACCGGGGCAGTGACGCCGGTGGAGCCGGCGTCGGTGTCGTTAACAAAGGCGCGCAGCCCATAGGTCAGTATATCTGTGTCGGAGCGGGCCACCACCGTGGCCACAACCGGATCGTCTACGTCATCGCCCACCTCAACGGTCTCCGCCACACTTAGCTCGACCTTAGCACCCACAAAGTCAGGGGACTGGTTCGTTGCGCCGAGGCCCTCCGCCTGCACCGGGTTGGCCGACATCATCCGCGCCATCTCGCCGTCCATGTAACTCGCCGTTACCCGCAGGTACCTGCCTACAATTGCTGTATCCCCCGGCGTATAGCTCTCGTTGGTCGAGATTCCAGGGGCATCTCCCCAATGGTCATCTTCGTCACGGTCAAGGACATTCGCCGCGACTTTGGAGACTTCCCACTGCCAATCGGCGCTGGTGACGCCTCCATCCGGATCGGTCAGGCTGGCCATTATCGGGATCGTAATCTCAGGCTGCAGCGATGAAATGACCACCTCACCGTCCTCATCCACGTCGGTGACGGTGACGTCCACTCGCGTATCCACTGCTTCAGCTGGGCCGGTGTCGTCGGAGGCCCTGCTGGCGATGGCCCTAATGACCACGCTATACGTGTTGTCAGACATGTCGTCAGGCGTACCCGCGGCATCGGGTGTAGCCGTGTTGTCGCCCGACCTGTCCTTCGGATCCTCGAAGTCCGGCGAGTTCACGAACTGGAGCACGCCGCCGTTGATGGTGAAGAAGGAGGCGTCGGCGCCTCTCAGGTCCCAGCTGATGCTGGCCCCCTCGGGGTCGGTCCCCACGTAGGTGGCCACCGCATCCGTATTCGGCGCGTCGTCCTTGATCTCGGCATAGCTTACGTCAACCGGCGGCGGCGTCACTACGACTTCGCCGTCAGCATCCGTGATCACGAGGATCTCGTTGACGTCGGTGACCATGATGTCCACGTCGACTTCGGCCTTTTGGTTTGCGTCGCCGCCCGTCACCTCGACCTTAACGGTGACCTGGTAGGTGTTCGGTATTTCGGGGTCGTCGTAGTCGAAGCTCGTACCTGCGCCCACCCTGATCTGACCGCTGTCGCTAATGATGTCGAAATGCTCGGCGTCAGGCCCGCCCAGCGTGTAGGTCACGTCGCCACTGGCCTTGACCGGCTCGCCTACGTCATCGCCTCCCGCAGCGTCTTCGGCCACAGATCTGGTCACTGGGCCGTCCTCCGCCTCAGCGAAGGTGGGTACGCTTCCCGGGCCGTCCGCCACCCTCACCGCGAATTCCGTTATCGCCATCACGGTCCTCAGCGAAGGGTCATCTTGCGGCGTGGTGGCAATGCGTTCGTCTGCCATCGTCTCCGGATTGTCTGCGGCGCTGTGCGGGTCCGTGTATGTTGCCGTTACCCGCAGGAAGTAGCCCCTGTCACCGTCAATGGACGTGTACCTGTTTGTCGTGGCGCCGTCTATGTCTCCAAAATCTTCCGGCGGCGCCTCAGTGACGGACTTGGACCACTGCCAACTGACGATATGGACGCCCTGGTGGGGCTCACCCAAGTCGCCGCCCTTGTCGTCGGGGTCCTGCACCTCCGCAACCAGCGTCTCGTCGAGGAAAGCCGTCTCCCCCTCCGCAAACACCACCATCCCCGCTTCGTCGACGTTGGTGACGGTTAGCCATACGTTTACCTTGCCGATGCCGGCGCCGGTCCTGAGGGGATCGGTGTCCGTGGCTACGAGGGTCACCTCATAGACGTTGTCCCTGTTCATGTCGGTGGGATTTTCGTAGTCGGGCGCCACCTTGAACTGGAGATAGCGCGGCTCAAACCTTCCGCTGTGATCGAAGGCGCCCGCGTCGTCTCCCTCCAGGGTCCACCTGGCAATGGAGTCGAGGTGGTCCGGGTCTTCATAGACGTACTCGTTTTGCTGATTGGTTGGATCAGGCTTTTCATCTATACCGGGAGCATCGGGAAGTCCGACGTAAGCCGTACCGGTGATTCCCTCAGCGACGCTGAGCTCCGCCCGTCCGGTCACTACCGGGGCTTCGTTCGCGTTTTCGGCCGTGATGGTGACCGTGATGTTGTCGGCCAATCCGGAAGGGTCAGTGGCCCTGACGATTACCGTGTACGTTCCAGCCGCGGCGTCGTCTGCGCGGCCTTGTCCAACCGCGTCGTAGTCCAGATTTTGCGCCACCGCGATCTGACCTGTCTCCATGTCTATATCGAAGAACTGCAAATCGCTGGCAGCGACGAGGGTATTGGTGGAATCGGCGTCGTCATCCAACTCGTAGGTCAGTGTGTCGTTGTCCGTATCGGTGGCCGTAACCGGGTCGCCCACGGGGTCTCCCACGGCCGTACTCTCAGGCACCGTCTTGGTGTCCGTGTCATCCTGGAAGTCGGGGGAGGCGTTCGCGCCAGAGGACACCGCGGCCCGCACCGGGTTCTCCGATTTCGCATCCGCCTCCTTGTTGGTGGTGGCGCTTTGCGGATCCGTATATTCGACATGGACCCACAGGTACCTGCCTTCATTTGCCGCTACGGGGGTATAGGAAGCAGTGTCTTGATTTGCTACTTGGTTCCAATGGGAACCCACGCCGATCACGGGGCGGTTAGCCTTGGAGATGTACCACGTCCACGTGGAGTTGGAGGTGTCGCCGTCCGGGTCGGTCAGGGTGGTGCCTATCGCGACGGTAACCTCGGGCTGCAGCCACTGCAGTGTCAGCTCTCCAGTGTCATCCGCGTTTCCGACGATCACCGTGAGGTCCATGTCGGTCCTCTTGGCGGGAAGAGGGGCATCTGGCCCGGCCCTCATCTCGGTGGCGCTCACCGTTATCTGATAGTTGTTGTCGTTGGGAGCGAATTCGCCATCGTCGTCGAAATCGACATCACCAGCGTCATCAGGGTCCAGGTTGAGGCCCCGGTCCGTCGGGTTCTCGTAGTCTGGCGACTCCATGAAGGTGAGCACGCCGGTTGAGCTGATCGCGAAGTCGGCGGCGTCGACCCCCCTCACGTTCCACTCGATACCTGAGCCCTCGGGGTCCTTCGACTCGAAGAACCGCACCGGACCCGTGCCGTTCTCGGCGTAGTGGATGTGTTCGCCCCCCAACTCGACTACGCCTGGGTGCGGCGTCTGATCGGGCTCGTGCGGGTGCGCAAAGACTCCATTCGGTGCAGGACTGGATAGCACCAAAATCGCCATCATTGCCATCATTGCCAACAAGGCACCGACGCGCATAACCACCGATTTCTTTACTGCGCTAGACGGACGATCCAACATACAATTCCTCCCTTGGCCGACGCAAATCTTCCACTCCCAGAGTGGACACCGTGCAAGATACTAGCATTCCACATAGGTTGTGTCAAGGCCTGAATTGCTCGGGCAACGGCGTTCTATCGTGACGTGCTGGGGATGAAGTTCCTTTTCCGTGCCCCGCCCGGGCTGGCTTTCTTCGACTGCGCCGGCGTTCGGCTGATGTTGACGGCGCCTGAACCGGAGAGCGAAGAGCTGCCTGGCCGCGGCCGCCCCATCTACTTCACCGTGCCCGATGTCTCAGAAGCTTGATTTGTTCGTAAAAACCCCTCGCCAGCCTGGGGCAAGGTGGGGATAATGTAATAAAAGGTCGTGGGCGCTGCGCCCGGGCGAGGGAGGGGAGGATGTTCCGAGCGCGAGACCCGCAAGAGAGCCTCTGGCAGTCCCAGTTCCTGGTGACGCCGAAGAAGGCTAAGCGCCTGGAGGGGAGTTGGGCCGAGGTTTTCCGAAACGAGGCGCTCCCCCTGATTGACGAGGAGCTCTTTGCTCCGATGTACTGCGCGGACAACGGCCGTCCCAACCGAGCGGTGCAGACCGTCCTCGGGGTCCACCTTCTCAAAGAGATGTTCAACCTCACCGACGGTGAAGCCCTGGAGCAGCTAGAGTTCAACCTGCTCTGGCACCACGCCCTGCGGCTGGACATCGAGGAGACCCACCTGCCCCAGAAGACCCTCCACAACTTCCGAGTTCGCCTGATGCAGCACGACGGTGGCCGGCTGGCTTTCCGGGAGACCACGGACCGGATCATCCAGGCGCTGGGCATACGCACCGGAAAGCAACGGTTGGACTCCACCCACATCATGAGCAACATCGCTACACTCACCCGGCTGGGCCTGTTCTGTGAGACGATGCGGTTGTTCCTGCGGGCCTTGCGCTGGGAGCACCCAGAGCTTCGCCCTGTGGTTCCGGAGGGCCTCCTGGGGCGCTATTTGAAGGAAGAAGACGAGGCGACCCACTACGAGGACGCCCACACGGGGGAGGGTCGGCGACGCTTTTCGGTCTGTGCCCGGGACCTCTACCGGCTGGTGGACCGGTTCCGTGGCACGACTGCTGCCCAGCTGGAGGAGTACCGGCTGCTGGAGCGGCTGCTGCGGGAGCAGTGCCATGTGGGCAAACACCGGGACGGGCGCCCGGGGGACGATGACGACGATGCTGGGGAATGCAAGGTGCCCGTGGCCCTGAAGGACCCGAAGCAGGTGTCCGCCGACTCGCTGCAATCGCCCCACGACCCGGATGTGACCTACAGCGGCCACAAGGGGAAGGGGTACGAGGTGCAGGTGGCGGAGACCTGCCACGAGGAGAACGCCACCCAGCTCATCACCCACGTGGAGGTGACCCCCTCGAGTGGGAGCGACACCGACGTGAGCGCGCCGGTCGTTGACGGGCTCGCGGAGCGGAAGGTCCGACCGGACGAGCTCTTCGTCGACACGGCGTATGGGTCGGGCCGCAACGCCTTCGAAGCCTCGCGCCGGGGAACGGAACTGGTGAGCCCGGTGGCGGGGTCGGCGCCGGGGAACTCGCACGAAGGAGAGCGTGACGGACCACCGCCGCTCACCGCCGCGGACTTTCAGATCGACGTCACAGGGGAGCAGGCCACGGTGTGCCCCGCCGGCCACCCGTCCATCGAGGAGTACGAGCTGGAGGATGCGCCGGAGCGGGTAGAGGTCCACTTTGCCGGGACAACATGCGAGCCCTGCCCCTTGCGGTCCCGTTGCCCAGTGAAGCTGGACCGGCGTGCGGGGGACTACGTTCTCAAGGCGGACCTGGTGAAGGTGAACATCGAGCGGCGCCGGAGGGCCGAGGCCACCGAGGAGTGGCGCAAGCGGTATGACATAAGGGCCGGGATCGAGGGAACGAACTCCGAGCTGAAGCGCGCCCACGGGCTTGGGCGCTTGCGGGTGCGAGGGGGCCGTCGGGTGCGGCTTGCCGTCTACCTGAAGGCGTTGGCGTGCAACTTCAAGCGGATGGTCCATGCACGCCTGATGGAGATGGAGAACACGGCTCAGCGGGCGGTCGGGACGGTACCTGCGGTCGCGGCCGCATGAGGGCGCCGCTCCACAGCTTCCACCGGGTGCCCTGAGCCACGGAAGGGGTACCGCAACGGGATCACGCTTGTCCTGAGCGCGGCAGATGGTGCGGTGAGGCCAGCAGCCGGCATCCCGTGGCCTCCTCCCTTCCAGGCCCCTTCGCACGTCAGGGTTCATCTCAAACAGGCCTTTTTGCGAGGGAATCAAGCTTACGAGACCCTGAAGGCACGCGGCGTTGAGTTCGTCCACGAGCCCCAAATTATTCATAGCATCGACACCTACGAGTTATGGATGGCATTCTTCCGCGACCTTGATGAGAACCTGCTCGCGGTGATGGCCGAGGTTGGCAAATAGGGTTTAAGACTCTGCATCTCAAAGCGGAGCAACGCGTTCAGAAAGACTCCTGGCAACCGTACCGGCCACATTATTAAGGAGCCCTTAAGAATCTGAAGATTTCGTTAAGCTTTAACCCGAATCCACCGAAGGACATCGATGGACGGCGTGAGGACAGCGAAAGGGGGTGGGTGAGGGAGCTACAGGGGAGATGGCCTGGGGTTGGGGTAGATGGGAGGCCGGCGGACGGTCTTCAGTCGCCGCACAGGGCCCCTAAGGCCCTATGCGGGAGTTGCGATGCGCGGGAAGGCGAGAGGATACGCAGCAGGGGACTCTCGCGACCGGGGTGGCGCGAGATTGCGGGGACGTTGAGTCAGTTGCAGGCTGGCCGTCAGGCCGGGAACGGAATGGCTTGCAGCCGGGCCAAGGCGCGACTGAACTGGGTTTCCCAAGACCAGCGCCGGGGGAGATGCAAAGTGAGGCGGCGCGCCGAGCGGGTGATCCGTCCCACCAGAGCGAAGACCCGCCGCCTGAGGGTCTTGGTGATCACGGTCCGCTCGCCCAGACCAATCCGCGCCGTCCAGCGGGCCAGGTTATGCGCCATCGTCTGGACCGCCAGCCAGGCGCCGTTGGCGGCGAAGCGCGCCGACGGCATGTAGTTCAGCCCGACGCCGTACTTGAGGTCGCGTATGGCGTTCTCGACCTCGGCGTGGCGGCGATGATCGGCCTCCAGTTCGAGCAACTCCCCGTCCCGGTCGGTGATGAAGCCATGATAGCTGTATTTGGCGAAGAGGGCCAGTTGGGAACCGGGCGTCGGCTTCACCCGCCGGACGATGAGCCGTACCGGCGCGGCGTCCGCCTCGGCCTGGAAGGGGGTGCAGGTGGTCTCGGCCACATCGGCGGCACCGTCCATCCAGTAAGGAATCGGCGTCCAGGCATCTTCGGGTATCGCCTCGATCAGGTCCCGCAGGCTGGCGCGCTGGCGGATGGTGATAGAGAAGCGGACATCCATTTCCCGGCAGGCGGCAACGACAGTGTGGGCGTAGAAGCCGCTGTCGGCCCGCACCGTGAGTTGTCCCCTGGCCCCGCCGTAGCGCGCCCGCCCCACCGTCTCACGCAGGAAGTGGGCGGCGCCACGGGGTGGCGCGCTCCCTCCTTGGCCAGTCCATAGGTCTCGCAGATGGTCGAGTCCAGGTCGATGGTCAGGGGCGAGTCGCCGGGTCCCGCCCCGGCGGCCCAGGCCCGGGCCAACAACTGGCGGCTCACGCGGTCGAGTTGACGGACGTGGCCCCACCGGAAGCTGCGCAGGAAGGTCCCCAGGGTGGATGGCGCCTTGACCACGCAGCCTAGGGTGCAGGCCGTCCCCCCGGTGCGCAACACATCGGCGTCGTCGATGCAGTCGCCGCCTGCCAGCGCGGAAGCGACCAGCGTCAGCATCTTGTCCCCAGTGTTCGCCCGTCCCAGCGCTCCGCCGAGGTCAAGGTGATGGTCGACGAGTTCTCGCAGGCCCAGGTGCCGGGCGAGGGTGGCCGGCAGGAGCAGGCCGGCATTGGCCACCAGGCGATGGTCGTCAAAGAGGATGCGGATACGGTCGGGTTTGTTCTGTGGCAGCATCTATTGGGTGCTCCTTGTTTCCGGGCGGGTCTCTGTTCCAAAACCATTATCCCAGATTCAGAGGAGCACCCGCTGGCTTCTTCAAGGGCTGTCCCAAAGGCCGTCCTTCGGCGGATTCGGGCTTAAGCTGTATAGTGAGCGTGAGGGGATATCTTCATCGGATTGCAACACTCGTGGCGACGCTTACTGAAACCGTGGAGCAGCACGAAAGGGCGGTACCGGAACCCAAAAACATGGGCACTCAAGTATTGATTCTCTCGTAAAAAGTCTGTGCAGGTCGAATTAGAACAAACGTACCCACACCTGGGTACAATATACAGTCTCTGTTCCGTATACTACCCCAACATACGGTAGCGCTCAGATGTGCTAAATCGCTGGAACTTGCTCAAAACGGGTTTTTACGAGGGGATCAAGTATTGGTCGTAGATGACGAGCCTGTGGTAACCGAGGTCGTGGAGCGATACTTGCGGCTGGAGGGCTACGAGGTGTCGCTGGCCTCGGACGGGGCGGTAGCGCTTCAGCTTGCGCAGGAGTGGGCGCCCGACCTGGTAATCCTGGACATAATGCTGCCGGCAGTAGACGGGCTCGAGGTGTGCCGTCAGATAAGGAATGAAAGCCAGGTGCCAATCATAGTGCTCACCGCCAGGGGAGACGAGACCGACCGGGTAGTGGGCCTGGAGCTGGGCGCCGACGACTACGTCGCCAAGCCCTTCAGCCCCCGAGATCTGGTCGCCCGGGTTAAATCGGTTCTGCGCCGCGCGTCTTCGGGGCCTGCTCAGGCGCTCGGCGGCACACTGCGCTTCGACGACCTCAGTATCAACCCCCACGCGCGCTCGGTTACGCGGAGCGGAAAAGGGGCGGACCTTACAGGCAAGGAGTTCGACCTGCTACTCTTCCTAGCCTCGCACGCTGGGCAGGTCTTCACGCGTGAGCAGCTTATGGACAACGCATGGGACTACACCTACGCCGGTGACTCCAGCACGGTAACGGTGCACATCCGGCGACTGCGAGAGAAGATCGAGGTCAAACCCGTGAAGCCTCGACATATCAAGACAGTCTGGGGCGTCGGTTACAAGTTCGAGGGGTGACAAGGATGGGCAGCACTGCCAGAAGCATTGCCCTAGCGGCCGCCACACTCTTTGCGATGACAGGTTTCGTCCTCGCGCTAACCGTGGCGCTGCTGAGTCCACCGGCGGCCGACCTGGTTGCCCTGGCCATATTCTTATCGGTCTCCGGAGGCGCGACCTCGCTCCTCGGTCTGGCGGCCACCCGGCTGGTGCTGCCGCGCTGGGCGATATCGCTGCGGGCCAGGCTGGTGGTGGTATCCGTGCTCACCGCGACTCTGGCGCTGGCCAACGTGGCGGTAACGGCCGTGCTCATGTTCCTCTCCGCCCACGACCTGGCATTGCTGGCCGGGCTACTTGGCTTCGCAATCGGAATCTCGGTCGTCGTCGCATTTGCCTTTTCGGAGCCGACAGCCCGGTCCATTCGAGACCTGGCCCGGGCGGCCAAGCGAATGAGCGCCGGAAGCCTGGATACCAGGGTGCCGGTACAGTCTCGGGACGAGGTAGGCGAACTGGGCGAGGCCTTCAACGCCATGGCGGAGAAGCTTGAGGTCAGCTTTGCCAAGGAGCGTGAGCTGGAGCGGTCACGGAAGGACCTGGTGTCGGCAGTATCCACGACTTGAGGACACCTCTCGCATCAATCCGGGCGATGGTCGAGAGCATAAATGATGGGGTCGTGACTGACCCAGAGACGCTGAAGCGGTATATCCGCACCACCCTGACAGAGACCGAGAACCTGAGCAGGCTGATCGACGACCTGTTCGAGCTTTCGCAGATAGACGCCGGGGTGCTGGAGCTTCAGATGGAGGCGGCGTTACTCCAGGACCTGATCTCCGACACCCTGGAGACCATGTCCCCTCAGGCGGCAGCCCAGAACCTGAAGTTGGACGGTTCTGTGGATGATGAGCTCGAACCTGTGGTCATGGATACGCCAAGGGTCCAGCGTGTACTTTACAACCTGGTCCAGAACTCAATCCAGCATACGCCGCCCGATGGCACGATATACGTACACGCGCAGGACAAAGGCCCGGAGGTCCAAGTGGGCGTGGCTGACACCGGCGAGGGCATCGTGGAGCAAGAGATTGAGCGCCTCTTCGACAGGTCATTCCGGACCGACCGCTCCCGCTCCCGGCAGTCCGGGGGCGCTGGCCTGGGCCTCAGCATCGCCAAGGGGATCGTGGAGGCTCACGGCGGTCGCATCTGGGTGGAGAGCGCCGTGGGCCGGGGGAGCACCTTTAACTTTACCCCTAATCCACCGAAGGACGGCGTGTAGGAGGCCTGCTGAAGAAACGAAAGGGTGCGCCTCTGAATCTGGGATAATGGTTTTGACCCACATTTCCCAGATCAGCCGCGTGGGAGCGTCGTAATCCGGTAAGAGTGCTGCCTATTTGAGCCGCATGCCTGGGCATTATGGGCAGTGTGGGTGCTAGACTGGCCGAGCTAGCGGGTCTAGTTCTGGATACCGCAATCTCGCTGGAGGCACCCAATGGGTGAAAGCTCCGACACCCCTTTGAAGCTCCAATCCGACCGCAGAGTCCGCCTGGATTTTCGTGGCGCTACCATCACCTCGGACGCCGGACTCCTGGCATGCCGCGAGCTTGATGCCGCTCTGGGGCTCACAGAGACAGCCAACGATTATATCCATGAAAGCCGTGCCGGCCGCAATGTGCAACACCGGCTGTTGCCCTTGCTCAGACAATCGGTGTATAGCCGTCTCGCTGGCTACGAGGACACCAACGACGCTGAACGGCTTGCCCAAGACCCGGCTATGCGTGTCATCGTCGGGTGGCAAGGTACTGATAAGCAGGCAGCCAACACCAACACTATGAGCCGATTTGAGACTGAGGTGTTAACCGAAGAGGAGAACCTGGATGGGCTTGCGCGCCTGAATGTTGAGTGGGTGGACAGGGCCATGGCCCAGACATCTCACCAGCGAGTTATCCTAGACATGGACAGCTCTGAAAGCCCGGTGCATGGGCAGCAAGAGGGAGTCGCCTACAACGGCCACTTCGAGTCCGTATGTTATCACCCGCTCTTCCTGTTCAACCATTTCGGAGATTGCGAAGGTGCAATGCTTCGCCCGGGCAACGTCCACAGCGCTGAGCGGTGGCGGGAGGTTCTGGAGCCAGTCGTGAAGCGATACCAGGAGAAAGGAGTCCGGCTGCTGTTCCGGGCCGATGCTGCCTTTGCCAAGCCCGAGGTGTACGAGTACCTGGAGTCAATAGGGACACTGGCTACGCTATGCGGCTTCCGGCCAACGAGGTATTACAACGAAACATCCGCCACCTACTGAAGCGGCCCGTGGGCAGACCGCCTAAGCCCGAATCCACCGAAGGAGGGCGTCGGATTAGCGTCCTGAGGCGGCAAGAAGGCGCTCCTGTGCTTCTGGGATAATGGTTTTGTAGCAAAAAAACGGCCCCGGAAAAGGAGCACCCAGTAGATGCTGCCACGCAACCACCCCGACCGGATCCCAAATCACCTTCGACGACCGCCGCTTGGTGGCCAATGCCGGGCTGCTCCTTCCGGCCACCCTGGCGCGGCACCTCGGCCTGCCCGAACTCGTCCGGCAGCGCCTCGACCTGGGCGATGCCCCGGGGCGGGCGAACACGAGCGACAAGATGATGACGCTGGTGGCGTCTGCGCTGGCTGGGGGCGACTGCATTGACGACGCCGATGTGTTGCGCACCGGGGGGACGGCCTGCACCCTGGGCGGCACGGTCAAGGCGCCATCCACCCTGGGCACCTTCCTGCGCAGCTTCCGGTGGGGCCACGTCCGTCAACTCGACCGGGTGAGCCGCGAGTTGCTGGCCCGGGCTTGGCAGGCCGGGGCGGGACCCGGCGACGGGCCCCTGACCATTGACCTGGACTCCACCATCTGCGAGACCTACGGACTGGCCAAGGAGGGCACACGCCACCACGGCTATACCGGCAAGCGGGGCTATCACCCGCTGTTGGCCGTCGCCGCCGGGTTCGCTACGGCGGGGCCAGCGGGCAGCTCACCATGCGTGCCGACAGCGGCTTCTATACCCACGCCGTGGTCGCCGTCTGCTGCCGGATCAATGTCCGCTACTCCATGCCTGCACAATCTCATCGAGGCGATACCCGAAGATGCCTGGACGCCGATTCCTTACTGGATGGACGGTGCCGCCGATGTGGCCGAGACCACCTGCACCCCCTTCCAGGCCGAGGCGGACGCCGCGCCGGTACGGCTCATCGTCCGGCGGGTGAAGCCGACGCCCGGTTCCCAACTGGCCCTCTTCGCCAAATACAGCTATCATGGCTTCATCACCGACCGGGACGGGGAGTTGCTCGAACTGGAGGCTGACCATCGCCGCCACGCCGAGATCGAGAATGCCATACGCGACCTCAAGTACGGCGTCGGGCTGAACCATCTCCCCTCGGGCCGCTTCGCCGCCAACGGCGCCTGGCTGGCCGTCCAGACGATGGCCCACAACCTGGCCCGCTGGACGGCGCGGATCGGTCTGGGAGAGCGGATAGCCACCACCAAGACCCTCCGGCGGCGGTTCTTCTCCCTGGCCGGACGGCTCACCCGCTCGGCACGCCGGTTGACCCTGCATCTTCCGGATCGCTGGCCTTGGGCTGAGAAGTTCAGCCGCGCCTTGGCCCGGCTGCGAGCCATTCCACTCCCGGCCTGACGGCACCGTCGGCGACCGACCCACCCACCGGACAACCGAAGATCCCCGCAGACTCGTGCCAGCCCGGTCCGAGAGAGTTCCCTGCTGCGTATTCTCTCGCCATCCCGCGCATCGCAGCTCCCGCAGACGGCCATAGGGGCCCCTGTGCGGCGATGAAGACCGTCCGCCGACCTCCCTACCCCAAATGGAACCCAGGCTATTTCCCCTGTAGCTCCCTCACCCCCCTTCCACTTTCCTCACGCCGTCCATCGGTGTCCTTCGGTGGATTCGGGCTAAGGCTTGCATTGCTGGTAGAGAACGGGTCCCCGTCCAGTTCCAGCACGAAATCGGTGTCGGGAGGCACATTCGGTTCTATTGCAATGTCCATCCTTCCGATATTGATGTTGAGATCAATTGAACCCACGGTGTATTCAACGCCTCCCACGGTGAACGTAGCGTCCGGGTGGGAAAGCGACCCTTCCGGATCATTGTCCTCATCCCCTTTGCTGTACCCGAGAACGATTGCGGAGCCACCCACCGTCATGGTCCCCTCCCAGAACGCCGGCAGAGAGTCATGGGCGGTGGTGAACAGGGCCCGCTCCGTCCTGTCGGTGGGGAAGTCGCGGTCCAGGGACGCCAGCACCTGGTAGGAGGCGCGGGGAGTCAGGCCGGTGAGGGTGAACTCGACCTCGCTGCCGTCGGCGGGCAGCTCCACCTCCACCGGCAGAAGGGTGCGGTAGGCCAGGTACAGCGGCCCCTCGGCGAGGTAGCCCCGGAAGACCGACACCTCCAGCGTCGCCTCCGTCCGCTCCACCGACGCGGCCCTCGCCCGGACCGCCCGCGGCGTGAAGTCGTAGGTGTGGACATTGGGGCCACCGGCCTGCGACGCCCACAGGACGCGGCCGTCGGACCAGATGCCCCAGGGGTTGTCGTTCGCGGCGGACAGGTCGAAGTCGTGGACCGGGGCGCGGCGGCGGGCGGAGATGTCGTAGGCGTAGAGCTTACCGTCCCACTGGTCCACCACCCAGAGGACCGTGCCGTCGCCCCACATGCCCCTGCCGTGTGAATTTTCCACAAACCGTGGGATGCCCTTGCCGGCGTTGACGGCGCCGGTGTCCACGTCGTAGGCGAGCAGCGCTGTGAGGAGGGCGCCGCCCCATACCCAGACGGTGCCGCCGCTGCCCCAAAGGCCGGAAGGAGTGAATTTATCCGATGTCAGCCCGTGGGTCTGGTCTTGGGCTGAATCGAAGAGCGGCTCGATGTCCTTGTCCGGGTCGCGGGCGCCGGTGGAGCGGTCGTAGGCGAAGAATTTATCAGCGTGGAAGTCCGCCACCCAGAGGGTCTCGTCGTTGCCCCAGATGCCATTGGGCTGGGCGTTATCCGGAGCCAGGGCGATGTCCCGGTCCGGGTCGCGCAGGCCGGTAGACCAGGTGTAAGCGCGCAGCGTGGCGCCAGATTCATCCGTCGCCCAGAGGGTGGGGCCGTCGCCCCACAGGCCCGTGGCGCTGTGGCCCGCCGAGAGACTCAGCCCGAGCGTCGCCGGGGCCGCCGGCGGCCTGGGATGGAAGTTGTAGACGAAGACCTGGCCGGCCTTGGCCTGCACCACTAGCAGCTCGCCGCCGCCGGCCCACAGGCCCCAGGGGTTATTGTTGTTCCCCTCGCTCAGCGCCGTCAGGTTGACGTCGTTGCCGGGGTCGCGGGCGCCGTCGGCGTGGTTGTAGGCGTAGAGCTTGTCCGAGCTCGAGTCCGCCACTCAGAAGGTGTGGCCGTTGTTCCACACCCCGGTGGGCGCGATGTGGTGCCGGTGCAGGTCGATGTCCCGGCCCGGAACCCGGGCGCCGGTCTCCAGGTTGTAGGCGAACAGGTCGTCCCGGCCCGAGTCCGCCACCCAGGCGATCACGCCCAGCCCCGCCATTCCATAAGGGCTGCCGTTGGCCGGGTCCAGGGCGATGTCCTTTTCGGGGTAGCGGGCCCCGAAGTCCGGGCCGGGGGTCCCGTCGGCGTTGGCGTCCAGGCTGAAGGCGTAGAGCATGCCGTCGTTCGCGTCGGCCACCCAGAGGGTTTCGCCGTACCCCCAGACGCCCCTGGCCTCCACCAGACCGAGGACCCCGATGATGTCCGCGGGCGGCCCGATGGCCTCCTCGGTGGCGAAGACGATGTCCTTCTCGGGCCGGCGGCTCATGTCGGAGCGGCGGTAGGCGTAGAGCTGTTCGGAGTTTAGCGGGCCTAGTAAGACTGAATTGCGAACTTTTCGGTGGGTGGTGTCACTGTAACCAGTAGGTCGAGGGTGCAGCCGGCCGTTAGGTCCCGCTAGAAACCGGTCTTTGGACACCCAGGGTGAGGAACTGGATTGTGTCGCGTCTAGGTGCGCGCGCCTCAACAAGTAGGGACAATCTCTTGTGGTTTGCCCCGGGAGCAGTTGTCGTCGCCAGAGCTTCGACAGCGATGAGGCGAAATGGGCCCGGGGTCTCGTTGCCAAGCCTCTGGACGAAGCCGCAGTCAACTTCCTTCACCTTTGGGGATACGTACACCGAGGACGACGTATCACAGCCCTACGGGAGCAGCTAAGGGCAGCCCTCGCGACGCACCTCGCCCACCAGGCGCGCTAACTCAGCTACTTGGGATCTGTTCATCCGTGAATTCGACAAGAAAGCGCTCCAGCCGATGAATCGCTTGCCCAGCAAGTCCCCACAGTAGATGTGAGCGCCGAGATCATCGACCTTCCTCTTGTCGAATCGCACCTTGAACGTACGCTCGAACTGCTCTACGACGGTCTTGCCGTTGCCAAGCAGCAATTCGATGTTCTCGTTTTCTTGCAGAATTTTCTCAAAGAACGCCGCGCCGTCACTGAGCAGCTTGCTTTGAGCATCGGCTAAGCATTCCCTTGGCAGCTTGCTCCACAGAGGATCCGTGGGCCATTGGACCAGGTCCAGAGAACAGGCCAAGTCGGGTCGATCAGCGCCATATTTGCCGCCGTAAGTGACTCCGCACGCGTTGAGGATCGGCTTCAACATGGTGAAGTACCGATGAGTATTGCGCTCGAAGTATCGCGTTTTCTCCTCCCACACCCGGTTGAGGAATTGTTCGTCTAAGTCGTCTCTGTCCAAGGTCAAGCATTCTTTGGGCAAATAGTCTTTACGGTTCCACGATCCGTGCGGATTGATGCCGACGGTGGCGGCGCGAGCGAAGGTGAAGTGGCCTTCCGCTACGGCGGGAACCGAACCCCCAGGGACACAGCAGCCATCGGGCGGCTTTGCGTTCAGCACTTGTTCTCGTATGTAGTCAGGAATCATCTCCCACCCTCTTCCCGCATCTCAGGGCGGCCCCGGTGTTGTCTTCAGTCAGGGTGGTGGGCCTAAGCATGCTGTACTGCGAACTCGTACCAAGGGTCGCAACGGGCTTTGCCAGAAACCTTGCGCGGCGTTCCTTGGTCAGCTGCCGCGTCTGCACATGCGGCAGCCCGTTACGCCCATCACGATGGGCATGAGGGTGTCGATGACGGCCCAAAATTGTCCGTCGGCCTCGTTGTTGGGAGACAGAGAGCTAAACCAGTTCCAGAAGAACAGGATGAACACAGCAACTGCCCCGTAGAAAACCGCGTTCGCTTCCAGGTAGCGTTTCAGGTCCGCCGAACCGTCGCCATCGACACGGCGCTTTTCCACGTAGCTGGCGGCCAAAGCAATCACCATACCCACCGCCATGAACCAGTTGAGTATCTCCCACACCGTGAATGGCTCGTCTCCGCCGGGGTGGTACAGGGGAGTAACGATAAAGTTTACGGCAACCACAGCCGCAAGCAACACAAGGTAAGCCGCTGCCGCACGAATCAGGATGGACATGCTTTCCTCCTCGACTCAAACTGAGGCTCTCCTCATTAGCCTTAGCGCCGCCATTCGGCGATATTCCACATCTCGCTGTCCCAGCCGTTGATCCAAACGCCCTGCAGGGTGTTCAGGTGTGCGGAAACGAAGCCCCGGTTCACCAATGGAATCCCGTAATAGTCCTGCACGTCCATGTCGTGCAGCTGCTTTACCAGCGCCTCCCGCTCCAGGCCGATTTGGGTTTGCTCCAGCTGGGCGTAGAGTCTGTCGTACTCCGGATTGCACGAGCGGGCAATGTTCCCCAAGGCCCAGTTATTGCCCTTGGTCGGGATGTGCTTGCAGAGGGGGCCGGATAGGGACTGCTGCGGGTCTATGCCGGAACCGGAAGCGTACATCTGCACGTCGGCGAAGAACCTGCGATACGACGCTTCCTTGTCAGCCACGGGATCGCCGCCGAAAAAGACGCTGGCATCGTGCTGTACCAGCTCCGTCTCGATGCCTATCTGACGCCACCAACCGCGAACGAGGGCCTGCGTGTCCTGTCGAATAGCATTGACCGAGGTCTGGTAAGTGATCCGCAGGGGCACTCCGTTGTATTCACGGACGCCGTCGCCGTCGGTGTCGAGGACACCGTTATCGTCCAGCAACCTGTTGGCGCCCTCGATGTCCTGGAGCAGGCACCCGTCGTTGGCCGTAGAAACATAAATGGGCGGGCCGGTCAACAGATTGCAGGTGGGCTCCGCGGCGAAGCCGTAGAGGTCCTCCGCTATGCGGCCCCGGTCTATGGCCAGCGACATGGCCTGGCGAATGGGCTTGAAGGTCAGGAAGGGGTGGGGGTTTTGTCCATCCAGATACTCGGAGCGATTGTCGCCCAAAGCCGGGTCGGGATTGGTCTGGTTGACGACGATACGCTCCACCAGGCTGGTGAAGGCGACGACCACTGCGCCCAGTCCAGCCGCTTCCATCCGAGTAAGAATCTCCGGCTCCACTTGTGTGTTCCAGGCGTAGTCGGCTTCGCCCCTTTCCATCACGGCGCGGGCCGCCGAAATCGCATCGCCGCCGCCCTTGAGGACTACCCTGTCGAAATAGGGCGCCGGGCCCCGGTAGAAGGGGTTGCGATCGTAGACGGCCCCTTCGTTGGTCTTGAAACCGGTGATGCGGTAGGGGCCGGTGCCCAGCGGGGCGGTGTTCTGCGCCTCGCAGGTCGTGGCGGCCGCGCCGATGCAGTCGGCAAACTGCGCGCGGCTGATGATGGGCGTTCCGGCGCCAACGAAGGCCCGGTACGGGTAGGGTGTGTGCGCGTCGAAGGCGATTCGGACGGTGAGATTGTCGAGGGCCAGCACGGAGGCGATGCCGTCAAACGAGCTCTCGGCCGTGCATCCCGTATCTTCATCCACGCAATAGAGCCACGTGAAGACAACATCCTCGGCCGTCATGTCGCTGCCATCCGACCACTTCAGGCCCTCCTTCAGCTTCCAGGTAATCGACATCAGGTCCTGGGAAAAGCCTCCGTTCTCGATTGTAGGGATTTGGGCGGCCAGCGCTGGCACGAGGTTGCCGTCCGGGTCGTATTTAGCCAGAGGCTCCAACGCGATTGCTCCGGCATCCAAGTCTTTAGTGCCACCCGACAGGTAGGGTCCAGGCAGAGTTGGAGCCTGCCAATAGAGGATTGTCAGAACTTCCCCCTCTGTTGTGGTTCCTAATGGAGCGATGAAGGCGTAGACGCCGCCGTCCAGGGAGCCCACGTACAAGACGCCGCCGATAACGGTGTAGGAGGGGATGCCATCGAAATAGCCCTTCTGAAACCTCCAGATCTCTTCCCCGGTTGCCGCATCCAGCGCCCGTAGGTGTCCATCGCTGGACTCTGCATACAGAACGCCGTCGGCCACCATGGGTGACTGCAAGGCCCAGGCCATCGACTCCCGGCTCCAGACGAGCCCGCCGGTGGCGGCGTCAAGGGCGTAGAACCGGCCGGATTCGGAACCCACGTACACCATGCCCTCGGCGGTCACGGGCGCGGTGTTGATCATCATGCCCGCTTCGTATGACCAGAGGATCTCTCCCGTCGCTGTGTCCAGGGCGTAGATGTGTTCGTCCGGCGAGAAGTAGTAGACGTTGTCTGAGACTGCGGCCGGGAAGTCCCTCGCGGGCAACCTCTCCGTTCCGTAGCTCCAGATGAGCGCCCCGGTCGCCTCGTCCAGGGCGTGGGCGGTGTTGAAGGCCGTCAGGTATACAATTCCTCCGATGACTGTGGGTGGGGATTCCACGGGGATCCCGGTATTGAAGCTCCAGACCACCTTTCCGGTTGATGCGTCCAGGGCATGGAACTCGCCGAATCCGCCCGGCACGTAGACCTTGTCGCCCGCAACCGTAGGAGTGAACTCAGGGGTGAACGGATACGGCCTTTCGGCAAACCACAGGACTTCTCCGGTCATTGCGTCGAGAGCGTGGACCCTGTGGTCCCCCTCCGCCAGTGCGCCGAGGTAGACCATCCCGCCACTTACGGTAGGGGAGTACTGCGCCCAGTCGCCGGTGTCGTAACTCCACAGCAACCCCCCGGTCTCGGCATCCAGGGCATACACGTAGTTGTCGTTGGACCCTACATACACCGCCCCGCCGGCCACGGTTGGGGACGACCTTATGACATCGTTCGTCTCAAAGCGCCACAGCAACTCTCCGGTCTCCGCGTCCAGGGCGTATACGTGGTTGTCATCGGAACCAAAGTACACCGCGCCGTCGGCTACGGTCGGCGCATTGACAACCCACTCCCTTGTGGGGTAGCGCCAGAGCAGAGACTCATCCGCTTGCGGTGGGTCGGGGGGACCGGCATCGCCAGGCAACATCTGTTCGGGAACACAGCTCAGGAGGCCGACCGTAAACTTCAAGGCTGCAGTGGCGGCGGCAGGGCTGACGTCCGGCAGGGTACCGGCAACGATATCAGCCACGTCGGCGTCCGCCAGCAACTCTCTCAGGCACCCTTCAGCCTCCTCGGTCAACCCCTCCATCCGCGCAACAAGGGCGGAGAGGAATAATCCGGAGGCCGTTTCCGGAGCGAGGCAGCCGAATATAGACGCCTCCCACTGCTGCGTGTCGCCTTCGGGCATAGCACGCCGTTCCAGCACGGACTCCAGCAGCTCATCACCCAATTCGGTGCGGATGCAGGATTGCTCGGAGGTGGTGAACCTGTCGAACAGCTTCCCCCAGAGCGTGCCAGCGTCAATGTCGTACTCACGTATCGCGGGGACGCCAACCTGCTCCGGCGTTGGGGTCGGTTCGGGTGTGGGAGTCAGCGTGGGGTCTGGTGTCGGCGTTGGCACAGGAGTGGATGTTGGCAGAACTGATGTCGGCGTAGGGGTACTGGTGGCCTGTATAGGCCCGGGCGTTTCCGGGGGCAGAACCGTTGGCGTTGTTGTCGGCCCGTCGCCACATGCCGACAGCAACGCGGCGGCCAGCAAACATAGCAGTCCAACCCATACTATCCGGCATGAGAACCTTCCCAACACACTCTTAACGCGCAAAGTGGACGCCAACTGCTTGCCTCCTTCTTAGGTAGGTCCGCGGCCTCCGAGCTCGTCATATGCCACGTGGGGACGGTAGGGCACGCCCCCGCAGAGTCATCCTGCCACGACGCAGGTTGGCAAATCAGGGCGCGTAGCTGTAGACAACGGGTAGCCCCGCAATGTCGGTGACGCCGGAATCTGTGTGGTGCGCTATTTGTACGCGGCCGGTGCCGCAGTCGCCGAACTCGTCACAGGAGATGACCCCGATGATACCCCTGAAGCCGGCAACTCCGGCCAGCGCCTCCCGGAGCCTGGCCCGGTCGATGTACAGCGTATCTCCGTCGCCAACAGCGACCTCGTCGATCGCGCGGAGGAGCATCGTGGCCGCGTCGTAGGCGTGGGCCAGATAGGCGGATGTGGGCGCCTCGCCGTACTGCTCTCGATAGTCGGCGACGAGCGCATCGCCGCTCTTGCCGGTCGCCTCGTTCGTGTTGCCGCCGAAGCTCGACTCCGGACCCGGGAAGTAGACGCCCTCCGACTCGGGGATGGCCAGGAACTCGGAGACCAGCAGGGCCGCGCCGCCAATCAGCGTGACGTCCTCAAGCCCAGCGATCTGGCCGACCTGCTGGACGATGTGGGCGCCTTCTTCCTGGAAGAGGGGGAAAAAGAGGCCGTCTGGACTGCCAGCCGCAAGTTGGGTGAGGACGGGGACCATGTCCGTGTCACCCCTGCTGACAGAGGCGACGGCGACCGAGCCGCCAAGCTCCCCGAACGCGGTGGTGAAGGCGCCGGTCAGGCCGGTGGTGTAGGGGTCGCCGTCGTGGATGGCCGCCATCCTGCGCAGGCCGAGATCGTTGTAGGCGAACTGCGCGACTGCGCGCGCCTCGTGCAGATCGTTGCTGGAGGTCCGGTAGTAGCCAGGGTGGTAGTTGGAACCGGCGTTGCCGCGAAGGTCGGAGGTCAGGGAGGGGGCCGTATTGGAGGAAGAGATCATCACCAGGCCGGCCTCGCTGAGGATCGGCGAGGCGGCTGTGGCGGCGACCGAGCAGGACGTGCCGATGACGCCGACGACTCGTGGGTCGCCGATCACCGCATCGGCGGCGGCACGCCCGCCTTCATCGGTGCAGAGTGAGTCGAGCCCGGCGCCCATCGAGACACCGTGCCCTTTGATAGGGCCATAGTCCGCCAAGGCCATCGCCACGCCGCGTTGGCTCGGGGCGCCCAAGTCGCCAAGCCCTATTAGGACGTGCATCGAACGTATCTGGATAGCCTCGCCTCGGGCCACTTCCACCGCTCCCAGATATCCGGACCCCATCGAGTCATCCGGAAACGTTAAGTACTTCGCAGGCGGTTCTATCTCAAGCGACTCGTTGTAGCCGTGATATCTGATGGTTATGAGATCGCGCGCCTCATCGTCCACGCCTTCAACAACAATCCTGATCTCCCTGGTCAGGAAGTCATCGGCGCCCACAACCCTGATAAGGTTGCCGCCTAGGAGCCCGAGTCCCTCCATCCCGCTTTCCTGACCGGTCTGATCAGAGACAAGCAGGTAGCCTCTGGTCCCATCGTCAAGGTCTATGGATTCGTTCAGAGTCGCGCTAGCGTCGTTCGGCAGGTGAAGTAATCCGACCAGCTGCACGACGCCCAGGAAATCAGAGTCAGGAGGACTCCCCTTGAACCACTGGTTTGATTCAGGGTCCCGGATGTAGCTGTCCTCTCCTATGACCACCCCGTTCATCTCGATCATCTCACTGTCGGGGTTCAGGGATATCTTGAATCTGAACCTGTCCGGCAGGACAATAGCGCCGCTTATCCGTATGGAGCCATCCTCTCCAACGCCTTCCACAGGGAAGATAGCCAGCAGATTGAACTCCCCGTCGAAAGAGAAGTTCTCAACCTGTTGCATGGCCTGCGCGTTGCATGAAGAGACCGTTGCGGCATCGCCGAGCATGCCGCCGGGCAAGCAATCCGGGGGAAGGTCTATATCGCCTTCGCTCTCGACATCCCGGTCGATCTTGGACGTGGTGTCCGGTGGGGTCGTTGCCGTGGGAGTTGGCGCGCGTGTGGGCGTCGGCGTAGCCGTGGGCGTAGGGACGACGGTCGGTGTGGAAGTCGGTTCGGCCGTTGGAGCAGGCTCTGTAACTGTGGGCGGCGGCTGCGTCATTGCGGAGTCGTTGCTGCAACCAACGAGGGCTGCAGCTATCAGAACTATCGCGATTACCAGACAGTATTCCTTTTTCACGTCAGATCCTTTCGAAACAATTGATCCGTCTCATGTCAAAGCTGATGCGCTTCCGCCACATCAATTTCACCATGCCGGTCTGATGAGGCCGTATGGTGACTTTACAGACTTTCACACGGTTTGTCGATGGCAGCGCCCTCACAATGCGTTCCTTATTCGCCGTGGCACGTCACGCGGGTGGCGGCACGAAGCCGGCCTAGGGTGCGCACCACCTTGAGCACGGTGGCGAATTCCGGGTTGCCGTTGGGAGACTACCAGGTCAGGGATGAATCCTCGACAGATGTCTTCCCGGTCGGGCGGCAGGAAGGATGGTAACTGGAACTTTTAGGGATAGGTCGTCTGGGGTTAGCGATCGGCACTCTGCTAACCGGAGGCCTTGGCGCCATCACTTCCAGCCGCCTCCAGGCCCACTGACTTGCCCCCAATAGTTGTCCCACAAATCATGAGACACTGATAGCGCTTGCATTCGTCCAGTAGATTAGTGACACTCGGCCTCCTTTTGCTGAGATTGCCACTGGCGAAGGAACTGTTGGGGGGTAAGGTAGCCGAGGGCCTGGTGAGGTCGGACGGTGTTGTAGATGCGTTCCCAGGCTTGGAGCTCCTGGTTGATGGTGTCCACCCCCAGGGAGAACTCGACGACTTCATAGAACTCCTCCGTGTGGGTGCGCTGGGCCCGTTCCACAGCGCCGTTTAGCTTATGGGAGCGGGGTGGCAGGGTGAAGCGCAGGGTGAAGAGCAGGATGTCTCGCTGCTGGCACGCCTGCTCGAACCCTGCCTGGAACTCGGAGCCTCCGTCCACCTGGATGGCCCTTACTGGGAAGGGCATCCGCGCTTGCAAGGCGTCCAGGAAGCCTGCTGCGAGTGGTGGCCGTGGCCCGGGTGTGGGCCTCCACCACGTCCCAGCGGGAGACCACGTCCCGGGCAGTGAAGTGCTTGAGCACAATGCCGGGGACAGGTCTCACGTCCAGGGTGTCCAGCTGGACCAAGTCCCCGGGCTGTTGTACCGGGTAACCCTTGGGCTTGCGCACAGCGTAGGGACGCCGCCATAGCCGCTTGCGAGTGGAGATGCCATTGCGGGGTGCCTCCTTGAGTACGCCACGGGCCTTCAGGTAGCTCAGGATTCGCCCCACCATAGAGGTGGAGACCTGCCATCCTCGCTCCCGTAGCAGCACTGCAAGCTTGATTCCCTCGTAAAAACCCGTTTTGAGGAAGTTCCAGAGATTTAGCACATCTGAGCGATACCGTATGTTGGGGTAGTATACGGAACAGAGACTGTATATTGTACCCAGACGTGGGTACGTTTGTTCTAATTCGACCTACACAGACTTTTTGCGAGAGAATCAAGCTTGTCTTTCCCCCACCTTGGGTACTGCTCCCTCAGGTGTAACACTGCTAGAGTCAGCTCCCGAGACCAGGTGGGCTGACGGAGGCGCCTCGGCCTATGGCTCCTCTCTTCCAAGCTCGTGAGATCCCTCGGATTGTACCGTGCAGTCGTCATGATGCATCACTCTCTCGTTTGCTCTTGGTACGCCACCTGCCTACTTCGCGTAGGGCGTTCTTGCCCCCCGGTCCGTATCCGTGACGGACCAGGAAGCCGGACACGCCGCCGTACTCGACGGATATCACCGCAGACTCGGCGGTCTTGTCGTGGCCGGGCAGGAAGAACGAGCCGATTGCCGTCTCCGCGCCGCAGCCGCACCAGCACTCGCCGGTCGGCAGCAGGCGTTTGGTTGAAGCCATTCTCATATCTCCCGAAACGAGACTATTGGAATGCCCTTGGACACTGTCCAAGGATACGTTCCTAGGTGCTTCCGAGTCAATGCGGAATGGGGAGTCTGATGCCCCACGTCCCTCCTTATGGCCGTGCTCAGGGGCGCTACAACCTATCTCCCAGCCCATCGCAGCCGCTCTAACCAGCAACCCTCTTGCCCTCACCACAAGATTGGACTCGACACAATGGCTTGCAAGGCATTACATGCCCCGGGTTTTCCGTTCACAATGGGATGTTGGGTAACTGCTTACTAAACCCGAATCCACCGAAGGAGGGCGTCGGGTTAGCGTCCTGATGCGGCAAGAAGGCGCTCCTGTGCTTCTGGGATAATGGTTTTGTAGCAAAAAAACGGCCCCGGAAAAGGAGCACCCAATAGATGCTGCCACGCAACCATCCCGACCGGATCCAAATCACCTTCGACGACCGCCGCTTGGTGGCCAATGCCGGGCTGCTCCTTCCGGCCACCCTGGCGCGGCACCTCGGCCTGCCCGAACTCGTCCGGCAGCGCCTCGACCTGGGCGATGCCCCGGGGCGGGCGAACACGAGCGACAAGATGATGACGCTGGTGGCGTCTGCGCTGGCTGGGGGCGACTGCATTGACGACGCCGATGTGTTGCGCACCGGGGGGACGGCCTGCACCCTGGGCGGCACGGTCAAGGCGCCATCCACCCTGGGCACCTTCCTGCGCAGCTTCCGGTGGGGCCACGTCCGTCAACTCGACCGGGTGAGCCGCGAGTTGCTAGCCCGGGCTTGGCAGGCCGGGGCGGGACCCGGCGACGGGCCCCTGACCATTGACCTGGACTCCACCATCTGCGAGACCTACGGACTGGCCAAGGAGGGCGCCCGCCACCACGGCTATACCGGCAAGCGGGGCTACCACCCGCTGCCGGCCATCGCCGCCGGCACCGGAGACGTGCTGATGTCCCGGCTGCGCGAGGGCCGGGCCAACACCGCCCGCGGCGCCGCCCACTTCCTGCGGGAGACGGTGGGACGGGTGCGCTACGCCGGGGCCGACGGACGACTCACGCTACGGGCCGACAGCGGGTTCTACACTCATGGCGTGGTATCCGTCTGCCGCAAGATGGATGTCCGCTTCTCCATCACCATCCGCCAGCACAAAAGCCTGCACAATCTCATCGAGGCGATACCCGAAGATGCCTGGACGCCGATTCCTTACTGGATGGACGGTGCCGCCGATGTGGCCGAGGCGGACGCCGCGCCGGTACGGCTCATCGTCCGGCGGGTGAAGCCGACGCCCGGTTCCCAACTGGCCCTCTTCGCCAAATACAGCTATCATGGCTTCATCACCGACCGGGACGGGGAGTTGCTCGAACTGGAGGCTGACCATCGCCGCCACGCCGAGATCGAGAATGCCATACGCGACCTCAAGTACGGCGTCGGGCTGAACCATCTCCCCTCGGGCCGCTTCGCCGCCAACGGCGCCTGGCTGGCCGTCCAGACGATGGCCCACAACCTGGCCCGCTGGACGGCGCGGATCGGTCTGGGAGAGCGGATAGCCACCACCAAGACCCTCCGGCGGCGGTTCTTCTCCCTGGCCGGACGGCTCACCCGCTCGGCACGCCGGTTGACCCTGCATCTTCCGGATCGCTGGCCTTGGGCTGAGAAGTTCAGCCGCGCCTTGGCCCGGCTGCGAGCCATTCCACTCCCGGCCTGACGGCACCGTCGGCGACCGACCCACCCACCGGACAACCGAAGATCCCCGCAGACTCGTGCCAGCCCGGTCCGAGAGAGTTCCCTGCTGCGTATTCTCTCGCCATCCCGCGCATCGCAACTCCCGCAGACGGCCATAGGGGCCCCTGTGCGGCGATGAAGACCGTCCGCCGACCTCCCTACCCCAAATGGAACCCAGGCTATTTCCCCTGTAGCTCCCTCACCCCCCTTCCGCTTTCCTCACGCCGTCCATCGGTGTCCTTCGGTGGATTCGGGTTAAGGCAACGCTATACACCTCAGCCAACTCGCCCAGGTATTCCTTCAGTTGTGGTGTAGAGGAGGCGAGGACCGCAAGGTCTTTCTCAAGCTTGTGGAATTCGCGTCGCTCATTGGCGGTCAGCTTTCTCTCACGGGGAAATCTGTCGATTCGCTCCGATAAGAATTTCTCGAACTCCTGGAAGGAAGGCACGTTCCTGAAAGTCAGCCGTCCCCTCCCTTTCCTACTTACAAGGCCACTTCTCAGAAGCTCGCGAGAGGATCGTACGACCACATCACCCATGATGGATGCGACGCGAGTGTTACGAGGCTCACACAGGCTGTTCAGGGGCAGCATGTTACCATTGGAACTTGGCCACACGGGCAAGTCGGCGATTCGTGTCAGAGTTTTCCTTCGCTTGACTTTTCTCCAGTTATTGTGGAGTCACGTCCAAAACGACTTACGCTCAGCCAGTGAAGCCGTTTCGAGTTGACCATTATCGAGGTAGTCGTCCAACGTAAATGGCTTGGGTCTCCAAGCTCTCCGCTTCAGGAGACGGTGATCCCGTAGCTCTGGATGAACAATCGGCACGTACCCCCGCTGCCCGAGATCTGGCGGTAGATTCACGGCACTAAACATTTCCGCCAGTGGCCTCGCCGTGCCGCCAGCGTCGGGCAGGTAGGCATTCTCTATGACCTCTGATTCAACTGGCGCTCTACGTTCGTAGAAGGTCTTGTATGCGACATCCAAGTAGGTTCTTGCAACTGAAGTGTTACCTAGAGCCGCTTGCCATTCGGGTTCGTCCTTCCATGGAAAGTGTTCGGCTTCCTGTTGAGGCTGTAGGCGTTCGATGGCATCGTCTTCATCGAAAGTAGTCACGAGGTCATCAAAGCCGTCGTTAGGCAGATAACAGTTGTCGCCCAGATAAGACAAGATAGCCCCAGGGACAGTCCTGTCAATTTGATCTTCGCCATGTGGACATATGTCCGAGAGAAGATCAGAGATTCGCTGGCGGTCCCATGTAAACATTGGCAAGACGACCCTGCGAAGAGTGCCGTCGGATGTCTTCCTTGGTCCCAGCACAAGCCTCTTGGGTCGACTTGATGCCCGTACTCTGTCTGCAAGTGGCAACACCCGCCTGTCAAGTGTGCGCCCCAAGAGATCCTTCAGGGGTTCATTCCATGGAGTATGAGGATCGGCCAGGTAGAGCTCCATCGCCCTCCCGCCGTGTCGATGAAGCAGATAACTGGCCATGATATCTACAAGTGCGTCTTTGCACCCATCGTCAATGTAGTCGTTCAGAGAGTCCATCTGACTGGTGCCATGTCTTTCGGCATCAGAGAGGTAAGGACCTGAGAAATGGACGCCCACTCCACTTAGCGCCGATTGCGATGTAGCGTCATATCCAATCGGGTATCTTCGAACTCCCTTGGCTGACTTCGGAGTGCCTCTCTTGTCTGTGAGCCACGCTATCTCTGCCGTGAAGGATTTCCCGTCCCTCGCGAAGAAGTCTGGAATCTCGGGGCGCCTTCCTGTAGGGAATGAGAGCCTGAACGTGCAGGCCTGCTCGTGTATGGAAGTTGAAGGTACGTCAGGCACGTTCGAGGTGGTGGTACATTCCCTGCCAAATGCTGTAAACCGTCTTCGACCCCTGCCATTGACGTTTCGCCCTCTCTTGGCTCGCCAATGAATTTCGACAGACCCTAGAGTGTGGTGGCTCAGGCGAAGCGTGTACTGATCACGAATTCCAGGACGGACTACACCCATCAGCCTACCCGGTAGAAGTTCGCAGGCGTTCCTGAAGAGTGCCTCTAGTGAGATTTCATCAGGGATTCCAATCGTTAGAGCTTCACCCTTCTCAACTACTAACTCCCGTTCGCGGTAAGGGACTTCAATGGAACACCCGGTAGGCGGAGCCGTATTGTCCGGGACCGGCTCCAGAAACGTTCCCGGCGATGGCTGATTCTCATAGCCGTACTGATACAAGGTCTGGACCATCCTGAGGCCATCTGACCGCACAATGAATTCATCGCCGAGCCAGAAACAGGCCTTCAGGCCGTGGTTCTTAACGCCTATCTGGAACCGCTTGCTCTCAACCCTGACACCCGCGCCCATCACATAGGAGAGCCGGCACCAGCCATCACCGCTTACGGGTTCACCGTCTCCCTGGCAGATCAGCCGGTCAGAAGTGAAGGTGATGGAAGTACGGGATGCTTTGGCGTCCAAATCATTCTGAATAAGCTCAACTATCAGGTCATCGGAGCGCAAGCCCTTTAGGAACTGCCAAAACCGTGGCTCATCATCGAACCTCTGGACATATCCCGGACCTTCCAAGGCTAACCTCCTACTTCACCCTATTGAGACATCATCAGGCTGCTGAGAGCGCCTTTGACAACCAGTCGCGTGCGAATGCTCAGTATCCTTGACATTATTAACTCACTGCGTTAATAATGTCAATGGTGAACCGATTCAGACACGACGACGCCCAGCGGCTCTTCGCCGGAAACCCGGTCCGACGCTTGCCGCCCGACATCCAGCGACGGGCGCGAGTGAGATTGCAGCGAGTCGTAGCAGCTGCGGCGCTCACCGACCTTCGGGTGCCGCCCTCCCACCGGCTAGAAGCCCTGCGTGGGAACCGGGAGGGGCAGTACAGCATCCGGATCAACGACCAGTGGCGCGTGTGTTTCATCTGGACTGGCCAAGGTGCGATGGAAATAGAAATCACCGACTACCACTGAGGAGGGAATTCATGATGACCGTCACAGAACCAATACATCCAGGCGAGCATCTCGCTGAGATCATGGATGAGTTGAGCATTACCCAATATCGCTTGGCAAAGACCATAGGAGTGCCCCCGATACGCATCCACGATATCGTCCACCGTCGCCGGTCCATCACGGCTGACACTGCGCTGCGAATCGGCCAAGCTTTGGGAATGACCCCCGACTTCTGGCTGAATCTTCAGCGGATGTACGATCTGGACGTGGCCCGTACCAAGACCGACGTGAGCGCAATCGAACCGCTTGTCGAGGTCTCAGCCTGAGATCGCCCGGCATCTCTTTGACACAAACAGAACACACGAAGGAGGACAGCATGAAGAAGAAGCACCTACAGCCGCTTACACCTGCGGCACTCTACGCCAGGGTATCCAGCGACCGGCAGGACGTGGACCTGTCCGTGTCTGCCCAGCTTCGGGCGCTCAAGGACTACGCCAGGGCCAACGACTACTCCGTAGCCCGCGAGTACGTGGACGAGGCCGAGAGCGGCCGAGTGGCAGACAGGCCCCAGTTCCGGGAGATGATCGAGGAGGGCGGCAAGGCGAAGTCCCCCTTCGACGTGATTCTCGTATGGAAGTTCAGCCGCTTCACCAGGAAGCGCGAGCACGCCGTCGCCTTCAAGTCAATGCTGCGGCGCAAGGGCATCAGAGTGGTGTCCATCACCGAACAGGCAGAGGACAACGCCACCGGCAGGCTGCTTGAGGGAATCATCGAGAGCGTGGACGAATTCTACAGCGAAAGTCTTGCCCAGGACGTCGTCCGGGGGATGAGAGAGGCCGCATCGAGGGGCTTCTTCCTCGCTTCCAACACTCCCTTCGGCTACAAGCGGGTCAAGGTGAACGACGGAGTGAAGGAGCGTCCCACGCTGGAGGTTGACCCGGCCACCGCCCCCGTAGTGAGGGAGATATTCGAGAAGTCGCTCAGGGGCAGCGGCCTCAAGGAGATATGCAAGGAACTGAACGACCGGGGCATCACCAACAGGGGCAAGCGCTGGTACAAGGGAACGCTCCACTACGTCCTGAGAAACGAGGCGTACACTGGAACCGCCGTCTGGGGCAAGACGAGCAAGGGCCAGGAGGCCCAGGACCCTGTAAGGGTGGAAGGAGCGTGGCCCGCGCTGGTGTCGAGGGAGCTGTTCGACGAGGTGCAGCAGGCGATGCGGGACCGTGCGCCGAAGGTGCGGAGGCCCGCGAGAGTGGGGAGCAGATTCCTGCTGAGCGGGCTGCTCAAGTGCGGAGTCTGCGGCAGGCCCTACTCCGCCCAGGGAGCCAAGAGCGGCCAGTTCGCCTACTACATCTGCGGCACCCTGTTCAGGGAGGGCGCGGGGACGTGCAGCGCCCGCTACCTAAACGCCCCGAAGCTGGAGACGTTCGTGGTGGAGAACATGGATGAGAGGCAATCGACACGAAAAACTGCGATACTCGTGGGCCGTCGATTTGGATACAAACGGTTAAGAGGTGTCACCTCAACCATAATATGGCCGGGTTCGAGCCTTCTCAGGTGGAGTAGGGGCGCAATTACTCTTCGCGGTCCGGGTCGAAGGGCTCGCCGTCCACCAGCACGTCCTTGATGACGGCGTTCCCGTCCTCGTCGACGCTGACCACCACCTTCACGTCCTGCGCGCCTTCAATGATGCGGCCGGTCCCTTCGGGAACGAAATACGTTCCGATGCCAAAGTCGGCATGGCCTATGCGGTCGATACGGCCCTTGATGAACACCTCTCCGGCGACACGGCTGCGTTCTTCGGTGTACGTCGATGATGTCCAGACGTCCCGCTCTTCTTGCAACACGACGTAAACGGTTCTACCCGCTGAGAACCCGTCCATCCAGTCCGGCAGGCGGGCGATTTCATAGTCGAGGATGGCGTAGTCGCCCTGCAGCAGCGACCGCGGGTCGACGGGGACGGTCTGCAGCACGACCTCCGTGCCGGTGCGCAGGGCAACCTCGCGCACGCCGATGAAGCCGATCAGGAAGACAAGCTGCGCGGCAACGATGGCCCAGAAGGCGATGCGGCCCCACGGCTTCATGCCTCGCCCTCCCTCTCGCGCATGGAGGCCAGCATCCGGCGGCGGCCCCGGTCGAGCAGGTAGCCGCCTGCCAGCAGGATGACGCCAGCGCCGAAGAACACCAGCGAGCTGCCCAACAGGTCAATCGAATACTCGAAGTAGCGGGTGATGATGTACAGTGCGACCAACCCAATTGACAGATTGACGCGGCCCTCGTGGTCGCGCAGGTAGCCCGAGGCCATCAGCCCCAGCGCCGACAGGGCGAATAGCGCGTTGAACACAATGGGGTAGACCGGGTTCCAGTCGACAGTGACCAGCGCCGCCATGTGGGCGGCCACCAGCAGCACGGCGATCGCTCCCGCCTCGGCAAGCTCCGCCGGCGACCGGTCGCCCTGCCGGGCATGCCGCCACGCCAACCATGCCGCCGCCCCGATGGCGACGGCCGAGGCGCCGTAGGCCAGCGCCCAGTAGCCGAGACTAGCGCCGCTGATGCTGCCGGCGTTGTCGAAGAGGTCACGGAAGGTGAGCAGGTAGAGCGCGGCGAAGGCGGTGATCAGCCCCAACGCCTGGAACAGGCCGCCGAGAGACTCCCACCCCTCGAACTCTCGCTTGGCCTTGCCGACGGCGTAGAGGAAGGCCCCAAGGGCGATGTAGAGGGCCGCGCCCGCAATGCCGGCCTCGGACCCGTCCAGTCCCTCCAGCCAGTCCTGCAGACGGAATGCAACGGCGGCCAGGAAGAGCACCACGGCCAGAAACATGACCGGCCGCGAGCGGGTCACGTAGGCCAGCGGCGCCACGCCCAGGAGCCAGAACAGCGAGAGGTTGGGATGGTCCACGGAGACGTGGTAGATCTGGCCGATGAGGTGGACGCCGGCACCGTAGATGATGCAGCCCAGCAGCACGAAGGCCACGGCATAGGCTGTAGGGCCGGACCGCTGCCAGATGGCGTAGCCCGCGCCGTAGGAAAGGAGCATACCGGCAATCAGTGACGCCAGTTTGACCCCGTGCGAGATCTCGTCCCAGTTGGCGGCGAAAAAGGTGATAACGCTGAGGCCGATGAGGATGCCGCCCAAGATGGACAGCCCGGTGACGAGGCCCTGCCGCCTGCGTGACGCCTCGTGGCCCGGAGGATAGTCCGGGTAGCGGGCGAGGATCGCCAGCGCCTGCTCGGCGGTGATCGTCCCGTCCCGCTGCCAGGACTTCACTTCCTCCCGCAGCCGGGAGACGAACCTGTAGTCGGCATCGCTGAAGGGATTCATCATGAGGTACATTACTCCACTTGTGGACACAATGTACGTACTCGTTCACCGAATGATCAGACAGCACCGATGAAACCAAGGGCGTGCCGTACTGTCTAATGTGCACTACAGGAGTACGACCGTCCAGTGTGCAGTGGAGGCGGAAGGTGTCATGGCCCTGCTCCCAGCGCAGCAGGGCATAGCTGTGGCGCACTACGCGGCGGGACCCTTCTCCTGGTTTGGCGCTTCTTGCGCACCGGTCGGTTCCTCGGATTCCGGCGCTTCCTCCGGGCCAGCGGGTTCAGGAGGTGCGGGCTTCGGACGCCAGCGGGCGTATAGGCGATTCAGTACGAACGCGGCAGCAAGCAAGCCTCCCCAGAGCGGGCTGAAGATGACAACCCAGATGCCCGCTGTCACGACTTCCCTGATGAGCACCGAGAACAACCTGACCGCGTCCCTGGCGTTGCCTTTCAGGTTATAGCCCCCAACGACCCAACCTTTGCCCTCGACCACAACGACGTTTACCGCGCTCGACGCCTCCACTGCACCAGCCTGGCTATCCCCCGTGACAGTGAGCGTTGCCACGTACGGCTGATTGCGTAGGCGAAGGTACTTGTGTCCCACCTCGACGGTGTTTCCTTCGTCGAGGGCGCCCTCCTCCGGTGCCGAGCCGTCGCCGAAGCTCCACCGATACCTCATGTTCGTGACCCCGGCCGGACGGTTGAACGTCCCCCGGAGCTGTGCGCTGGCGCCCTCTTCGACCGTGGTCGCCTCGCCTGCCGACACGATTATCACCGGCAGCTCCGTTACGGCCACGACAATCTTGTCCGATCCCTCGACGACGCCCGCCTCGCCCGTACCGACCATCTTGATCTGGACGATGTACGGCGACTCCGCGGCGCTCCGGTAGACGTGGTTGGTGACCGCGGTGACCATGCGGCTAGAGTCCTCGGTCAGGATGGCGCGTGCGCCGCTGATGGGGGACGAGCCGTCTCCGAAGTCCCACGTGTAGATGAACTGGTCGATGCCCTCCGGCGGCTCGAAGAAGGCACGGAACCGCACATTGCGGTCCACGGCGACGGTCTGGTTCTCACCGGCGTCCACCGGCATCAGCGCGGTATCGACGACGGTGATCTTGATCGTGTCCTGGCCGTACAGCGGACTCGATCCCTTGGTCCCGTAGATTCTCACGTCGACGAAGTACGGCGAGTCCCGGTGGTCGTCGAAGACGTGCGTCACCGAGGCGGTGACGCGTACGCCTGGTTGAGTGGTCGGCGCGGTGAACGTATCGAAGATGGGCTCAGAGCGGTCGCCGAAGTCCCACTCCACGTTATAGCCCGAGGAGTCGTCGGGTGTCCGGAAGGTAGCCTTGAAGCGGACTGTCTGACCGACACTGACGGTACGGTCGTCGTCGCCTGCGTCGACGCTGAGATCGACCTGCTCGACCCGCATAGCCACCTTTACCAGCGAGAATGCCGACGTCTCCTCCAGCAGCTTCAGCCTGCCCAGCAGGACCTCCAACTCCTCCTGAACCTCGGAAAGCGACTCCCTGATTTCGAGGGCGTCGCGGGCGTTTGGAGCCTGTTCGAGCAGGTTCAGCATGGCCGTCTCGGTCGCCCGGAGGTTCCTCACACGCGATTTCGAATCGAAGTACTCGGCGGTTACGTCCTTGCTCGTCGAGATCTCCGACTCGACAGCAACCGCAATGTCTCGGACCAGCGCGACGGCCTCGTCGAGCCGCTCGGCGGGAACGCGCACGGCGATTCTGCCGCTGAAGTCGTCCGACCTCTCCGACGACACGGTCCACCCGCCCATGCTGTCCGCTACGGACGCAACCCTGTCCATAGATGCCTGGATACCACCGGCCACTACGAGGCTCATGTCCACCGTACGGACGACGATGCGTTGTTGCCGTACGAGCGTCGCCACCTGGCCATTGGCAGAGGAACCGTTCGCGCCTGTGCTGGCATCGACCGTAGCGGAGGAGGTCGACTCCTGAGAAGGCGCGGGCATAGGCTCCGGATCGGAAGCGGCCTCAAATGCCGGTTCAGCCGTCGCCTGGACAGCAGGAGCAGCCGCAGCCTCCGGATCAGCCATCGCCGCGCCAGCCGGAGCATCCCTAGCGGATCTCTCTGCAGCGGGAGCCTCCTCGAAGTCGTCACCGCTCCCGCATGCGGCCAGTAGGATGGTCGCCAGAACCGTCCCGATGAGTAGTATCGCCAGTCGGGGACGTGATTCCACTGAATCCTCCCTCTCGCTCCTCCCTACCGTGACTTATTCTATCACCGGTCCGTACCCAGCTACCAGAAGCCGGCAGTGCGGAAGGAACGTGACCGTCACAGTGTACGGGCCAATGTGCCTTGCGGACTCCACACGACCACGTAGTGCTGCCCGGACACCGGAGCCATCCACTGGATGTACTTTCCGCTTTCCCTCCGGCCGCTGGCCACGTGGCGAGTCTCCGGGTTGACGCCCTCGGGGCCGTACAAGGAGACTTCGGGGATCCGGAGTCGGATGAGTGTACGAATCGCCGTCGTAGTCGGCGGCGATTTCATACCGCTGGCCCGCTTCGGCCTGGAAACGGAAGTAGTCAAAATCGTCCTGGAGGTCCAGGGGCCCAACAAGTCCTTGCCCGGGGGCCAAGTTCGGTAGCGGCGACCGGCATATCACCATGGTCGTCGTCGCCTATGCCCCCGGGGAGGATGACCATGGTGTAATCGCCGGTGTCCCCGTCAGGGCTATGGCTAACAGCGCCAGCCTCAACGCCGATTCTGCACGACCAGCGTGCCTATCATCTTGTCGTGCAGCGCCTGCCGGTCTCTGTCCCAAAGGGGCCACAGGTGGTCGGCCGCAAAGTAGATGCCCCCTGTCATGCCTGAAAGAAAGCCTCCCAACAACCCCTTGATGACGAACTCCCGCAGGAACGTATAGCCCCAGCCCGAAGGCTCCCCATCGTCCTTGACCACACGGATGCCCACCATCTGCTTGCCAGGCGTCTGGCCCCGTCGCAGGGCGAAAAGCCACCAGACAGCATAGCCAACCAGGAGAGCCAAACTGCCTAGCATGACTCCGATCATCACTCTAAGGAGACCGACACCATTGTCCTCCGGCGGCTCTGGGCCGCCACTCTCTATGCTGATGAGGAACGAGCCAACCATGACCAACAGAGGCAGGTCAAACAGCACCGTGTCTATCAGATAGGCAGCCAAACGCTGCAAGAATGTTGCCAGCACCCACCCGCGTCGTTCTTCCATGCGGCCCTCCTGCTTCTTTGCGTATCCACAGGCGCGATCAGCCACCCGCTCCTGAACCCGGAGGCTGATCTCTGAGCGCTAGGGACGATGATACTGGCTACAGAGCATACCTGAACCTGAGGATAAAGGTTCTTGGTTTTGTATGGTTTGGTGAGCCTGAGTTATACTACCATAGCCCTCGTCGAGCATGGTGCGTTGCCTGGATCCAGGCAGCTTTATATGGGGAATTCCGGCTCTACATCCATTGCCGACTAGGGACCTGTCCACAAATACGATGAAGGCTGTCCGCGGCGAGACGTGAGTCATCCACATGCGCCGGTTGGGGGCCGTGGTCCATCCACAGGGGTCAGGCATGTATGGCTGCGGTGTGAATCGGCACAGTTTCTTCACACCGGCGTGGGGCCGGTTCACGGTCTCATCATGCGAGCCGGCGAGGATAAACCTCGTGTTGAGGAAGACGGAACCAGTATGGTTTGACCCGACATGACGCGGGCACCGAAGTGTAGAGGGGATGACATATGACAAGGACACTCACGTTCCTCGTCCTTCTGTTCCTGCTGGTGGGTGGATCATCGGCGTGCGGCTCCAACGGTGGCGAACAAGAGGCGACCGCCGCGCCGGTCGTGACAGCTATCGAGAGTCCTGCGGCGGCACTAGAACCCTCTATACCAGACGGTGCGGTGAAGGTCATCAACAGGGACCAGAGTGGGAGTGGCGAGTACAGATTTGATCCTTCCGAACTCACCTTCAAGGTCGGTCAAGAGGTAACCTTCGCACTCTTCGCCCAAACTGAGTTCCATACATTCACGGTTGAAGAACTTGGGATCGACGTGTCTATCGACGCGGGTACGACGGAGTTGTTCACATTCGAGTTCGCCAAGGCGGGGACCTACAAACTCATTTGCATCCCCCATGAAACCTTGGGCATGACCGGTCAGATAGTCGTTGAGTAGCCTCCCAGACGCTAGAACGAGCATGACAGAAATCTTAAGAAGGCATGAAATGAGCAATAAAATCGCAATTGGCCCATTGAACGTCGCGTTGTTATCACTCTTGGTCTTTGCAGGAGTGGCATGTAGTGATGACGACAACAACGAGGTTGAAACGCCGGCCGCCGCTGCTTCCGTTGCGGGGACTGCCGCCCAGGCATTGCCCAAATCCGGGCCTGCCCAAGTCGCTTTGGGTGACGGACCTGCGGGTGTGGAAGGAAGCCGGTTTACTGATCCAGACGTCAAGATCGACCTGACCGCCGAAGTGGTCCAGTGGGAAGTGTTGGAAGGGGAGTTCGTAGAGGTTTGGGGCTACAACGGACAGTACCCCGGTCCGGAGATTAGGGCGAAGGTCGGAGACAAGGTCCGGATCAACTTCACTAACAACCTGCCGGAGGCCACGACCATCCACTGGCATGGCCTAGAGGTCCCCAACGACCAGGACGGTGTTCCCGGCATCACCCAGCCTGACATCCCTCCGGGCGGCTCCTGGACGTACGAGTTCGTAGCTCCGAAAGCTGGTACCACTATGTACCACACGCACTCAAATACGGTTAGGCAGTTGGCCAAGGGCTTATTCGGGGCCTTCATCGTGGAGCCGCGGGAAGGGCTTCCCCTATATGATCGGGAGTACACGTTGTTGCTACATGAAATCAGCGGTTTCTACACGGTCAATGGCCACTCTTTCCCAAAGACTCTGGAGGACTCGCTGTTGAAGATCAAGTCCGACGAACGGGTCCTCGTTCGGATGATCAACGCAGGTCAGATCCACCACCCCATGCACTTGCACGGACACCAGTTCAAAGTGGTGCAGCTTGATAGCAACCCGCTGGCATTCCCGATAACAGTCAACACGCAGGACATCGCTCCGGGACAGACCGTCGATGTTGAGATAGACGGCTCCAACCCGGGTACATGGGTGTTCCACTGTCACATAATCCCACATGTCACTAACAAAGGTGTGTACCCTGGCGGGATGCTGATCGCACTTGATTACGAGGACCATACCTCCTACTTCGAGGAACAGGCAGCGCCAGCCGAATAGAGCAAAGCCCAGCGCAGAGCTTGACTTGGCACAGGTAATTGATTAGCAACTGGCCTAGATGGCTGATGTCGGTTAACACCAGCATGATAATCGCCGAGGGAGTGTGAGGCCGTTGGGCGATTTTGAAACGAGAACGAGGTATCTTCAAAAAGTGTGTAACCAGTCAGGCGGTGTACCCTCTCTCTGAACAACACGGGCTCGAGGCCCAAGAGAGGAGATAGACCGCCCATGAGGAAGGAAAGCACTGAGAGTAGGTCGGAGTCAAGGCCGGAGTGGGAGCAGTTGGAGGATTGGGTGCGAAGCCAGGTCCAGAGGCTGATCCAGGAGTTGCTGGAGGAGGAGGTGACGGAGTTTCTGGGAAGGGCGAAGTCGGCGCTCAGATCCGACTCGGACTCAGATACCGGCTATCGGAACGGATACGGCAGAGCCCGGAGGCTTACGCTGAGTTCGGGAACGATACAGCTGAGGCGGCCGCGAGTCCGCGATACCGAAGAGCAGTTCGAGAGCCGGCTGCTGCCGCTGTTCGTCAACAGGACCAGGAAGGTTGCTGAGTTGATCCCCGAGCTGTACCTGCACGGTCTATCCGAAGGCGACTTCGATCTGGCTTTGCGGGGGCTGCTGGGAGAGGACGCACCGGTATCGGCGAGCACGGTGGCCCGGTTGAAGTCCAAGTGGAACGATGAGCTTGCCCAATGGCGCAGCCGGCCCGTCGATGACCTGGAAGTGGTCTACATGTGGGTGGATGGAGTCTACGTCAAGGCTGGTCTTGAGAAGGAGAAGGCGGCGGTACTGGTGGTGATGGCGGCCCTGAGCGACGGGAGCAAGGTGGTGGTGAGCGCTGTCCCCGGATACAGGGAGTCCACAGAGAACTGGTCCGAGGTGCTCAGGGACATCAAGCGCCGGGGCTTGAGCTGCCCGAGGCTGGTGGTTGGAGACGGACACCTGGGCATCTGGGGAGCTCTGCGCAACGTCTATCCGCAGGCGGCAGAGCAACGCTGCTGGAACCACAAGATCGTAAACGTGCTCGCCAAGCTTGATTCTCTCGTAAAAAGTCTGTGCAGGTCGAATTAGAACAACCGTGCCCTTGCCTGGGTACAATATACAGTCTCTGTTCCGTGTACTACCCCAACATACGGTAGCGCTCAGATGTGCTAAAGCGCTGGAACTTCCTCAAAACGGGTTTTTACGAGGGAATCAAGCTTCCAAAGCGACAACAGGACCAGGCCAAGCTCATGCTGCGTACTATCCCCTACGCGCCGACTCGGACAGAGGCTGAGCGGCTCAGGACGGTGTTCACCAGGTGGTGCGGCGACCATTCCTACGAGGCGGCCTCAGAGGCCTTGGAGCGGGACTGGGACCGCATGGTCACCTTCTATGACTTCCCAAAGGAGCACTGGGGGCACCTTCGCACGACGAACCCGGTAGAATCACCCTTCGCGGCCCTCAGGCTTCGGACCGATGCCGCCAAGCGCTACAAGAGGGTCGATCGGGCGATAGCGGTGATCTGGAAAATGTTGATGGTCGCCGAACAGCGCTTCAGGCGTCTGAAGGCCCCTGAGTTGATCGAAGACGTCTATCTCGGTGCACAGTATGCGGATGGAATCGCCATTGAATCAACGGCTGAGAAGGTCGCCGCCTGATGTCGTTTACACACCTATTGACGTAACCTCCATCTGGCCACACGGACTTGCAGCCCTGTACCTCTCGCATATATGCCAAGGAACAATTTGGGGAATCGTATACTACCACCACAGCTAGCTGTCAGGGAAGACGCATACCGGGAAGTGGAGGAGTCCTGGCGCAGGGAGGTGGCAGCAGACAACAGGATGAGACGATTGGCTCTCCGGCTTGGATTGGTCGCCGTCGTGCTGTTCGTCATGCTGGTCATCAGCATTCTTGTGGCGTGGCTTCTGCTGACGTAGGGGCTGATAGGTTCATATCACGGCTAGGATTCGGTGCCGGCCAACCCTTTGGAGCACTGTGCGCGTCTTGCCACATCGCCAGATCGAATCCTCCGGCCAATATAGATCACGACAGATCGTTGCCTCGGCCTCCATCATGCTTCGCCTTCCCGTTTCTCCGCCGTGCAACTTGTACATTTCAGCTAGGGCGCATGTACCACCCCGCCGCAACCGGCCCCTGACAAAAAGTGTTCGCTGTTTCTGTCCTGTAGAGAGGCCCTGCCCCCTTGCCTCAGCTATGCAACCGCCCCGATCTGCAACCTGCAGCCAAACTCCAACCCCTGTACACCCCGTTGACCTCCTGACGGCTCTCCACCGTGAAATCCCCTGGAAGGGACTTCATGGATGAAATCCCTTCCGAGGGATAACGTTCAACGCTCCAAGACCACAGACTGGGTGGTGGACGCTGAGGCTAGCACGGACAACGACCGCGCTGGTCCTGGCTTCTGAGGCCTACCTGGACGAAGCCGGAGGAGCGGGATGAGGAACGCCAACGGAAGGAAGACGTCGAGAGAGCGCCGGGCGACGGCTGAGCGAAGGTCGCCGGCATACTCCGCTGAGCAATGGGAGACTCTGCGACGTGGGCTGCGCATCCTGGCCAGGATGATCGTCCGCGCCCATCTGCGGCGGCAGGCGTCCCGGCCTGTGGCTGCGCCCAGTCTGCCAGAGGCCGAGGACAGGGAGTGAGCGATCATGGAACACCGACTCCCACGCTTCGGCCCACGTCCGTCATGTCCCGAATCCCCGATTGCACTTCTGCAACTTCCGAAGCTGGGACTGTCCTTAGTATGTTGGTTCTGAACAAGCCATTCTAGTAGCTCGGTGAGCGACGTTCGATTCTGCACCGACCCCGCAGCGCTTGTTCCGGTGAGTAGGCTCAGTCTATGATGTCTTGAGCCCCAGATCGACAGGAGGTCCCTGACAAACGTGCCGACACTTGAGGTTGTTTCACTTCAGGATGCACAGCTTGAGCTATCCCTGACTGGAAAGCGTGGCGTGATAATGCGCCAGTACATGGACTACATCGGACAACTCGAAACCGACCAGGCCGGCAAGCTCATCCCCGACGAAGGCGAAACTACGGCTGCCATTCGTCGCCGTCTCGGCGCGGCGGCGCAGCTGTTGGGCAAGAGCCTCGTTGTGAACCGCCAGGGGGACGTGGTCTTCTTCTGGGAAGAGGGCAGCGGCTCCGCGCCGAGACGAAGAGGTCGGCGCAGGAAGACCAGCACGGAAACCGAGTAGTACCGGGGTCAGAGAGTCGCCCTAGCGCACGACCCCTAACTGGCAGCCGTCGTGGAGGGTGATGGTGGCGTCGAAGCGGCCCCATCTGTGGAACTCCACGTGCGAATGTAGCCCGTCGGTCCCGGGGGACATTGAGGCGGCGATCGGGTAGACGGCGGCGACCGCGTCCATCCGGCGGATCAGCAGCGTGAGCCACTCTCTGGACACCGGGTAGGCGCGCACGAAGTCCGAGGGCGTCTGAAAGCCGAGTATCGAGGCGGCCTCGCCGATGCCCTTGGCCGTCAGATGATATCTCCTGCTCGACGGTAGGTGCGCGGTGCCGTGACTCACGCGCCCAACTATGCCGTCGGACAGCAATACTGGTCCGCCCGCGGTGGATGGTCGCGAGCGGCTCGCCTAGGATGCCTGCCAATTCTGCCGTATCGACGAAACGCATCCTGCTGAGGGAGCGGAGCAACTGTCGGTCTGAGAAGGCCGCGTGTCGAGCCTACCAAATGGGCGGCGTGGTCGACAGCCCGGTTCGACGATTCTGGGATATACTGTGTCCACTTCGTAGCGACCATGCTCTGGTGGTGAGTTGAAGGCTCTCGCCCGTCCTATCCCCAGCTTACTACGCCGGGAGAAATCCTTGGAAACACAGACGAAATATCTTTGGGGTGTTGCAAAGATCGAGGACGACGTCGCGGCCGATATACGAACGAGCCACGCTCGTGAGTTGAAGGTCCTGGATGCCGCATTAGAGGAAGTCCTCCGTGGTTTTCAGGCTTTTGCTTATCGAAACCCAAAGCCAGATAATCGACTAGAGAGCGTGAGGCTTTTCCTGGCAACTAGAAGCTTCAACTCGCTACGAATTGCCGTGCAGACGGTGGAGCGAGGCAACTACCAACAGGCTTTGACCTTGGTACGCATCGCCATGGAAGACCAGTTGGTTGCGAATGACGTAGAAAACAATCCTCCGACTTTGGCGGCCCTGCTGGATGGCGAAGGCAGACTCGGCAGGGGCGACCTTACATTTGCAAGGATGGCTGAGCGATTGTCACCTAAGGCAAAGGAGGTGTGGGACTACGACTACGGATGGGTCAGCAAATCCGCCGCCCACCCACGACTCGAGAGTATGCAGGGACTTACTACAATCGGCCCGGGTAAGCAGATAACTCTGAGGCCAGGCGGATATTACGATGAGGTGGAGGTGGACAATGTGCTATATCACCTACTGCGCGAGCTTGTGCAATTGATGACACAAATCGCGAAAGTCACTGCCTGTGCAGGGATTGACTGGGTTACTGGTGCCCTACCGGTTTTCGAAGAAGTCGAGTCTGCCTGGATACGGTTGGACCAGAAGGCCGGCGAGCGGCTCAAAGAATACACGGGGTGTCCCAAGTAGCTCGTTCCAGGCAGTACTCTCTGCCTTGTCAAGTCCGGGATAGTGTTCCCGGCTCCGTCGGACTCGATACGGGAAGTAAGGTGTTTTCCTCCGGACCGCGTCGGCGTGGACGAAATAGGTATGGCTAAAAGCAGCTTGGATGATTGATACTCCGCCCTCACGGAAGTACTCTGTCAAAGACTGTATTGGAGAGACCAAATCTCCAGTGTGGATGCGAATTCTTGGCAACACTCCTCCCCCGTCAGAGGCCTCCCCAACTGTCCGGTTCGGAGTCGTACCCGGCCCATGATGGCGCCGAAATCGCCCGGCAAGTTCACAACCTTTATTCGGTCTCTACTGGCACCTTGCCGGTCTATGTCCATATAAAGCACTAACGACGCTGATTATCCCATGTTGTCCTTTTCGGTTCTCGTGAGGTTACGTCAATAGGTGTGTAAACGACATCAGGCGGCGACCTTCTCAGCCGTTGATTCAATGGCGATTCCATCCGCATACTGTGCACCGAGATAGACGTCTTCGATCAACTCAGGGGCCTTCAGACGCCTGAAGCGCTGTTCGGCGACCATCAACATTTTCCAGATCACCGCTATCGCCCGATCGACCCTCTTGTAGCGCTTGGCGGCATCGGTCCGAAGCCTGAGGGCCGCGAAGGGTGATTCTACCGGGTTCGTCGTGCGAAGGTGCCCCCAGTGCTCCTTTGGGAAGTCATAGAAGGTGACCATGCGGTCCCAGTCCCGCTCCAAGGCCTCTGAGGCCGCCTCGTAGGAATGGTCGCCGCACCACCTGGTGAACACCGTCCTGAGCCGCTCAGCCTCTGTCCGAGTCGGCGCGTAGGGGATAGTACGCAGCATGAGCTTGGCCTGGTCCTGTTGTCGCTTTGGAAGCTTGATTCCCTCGTAAAAACCCGTTTTGAGGAAGTTCCAGCGCTTTAGCACATCTGAGCGCTACCGTATGTTGGGGTAGTACACGGAACAGAGACTGTATATTGTACCCAGGCAAGGGCACGGTTGTTCTAATTCGACCTGCACAGACTTTTTACGAGAGAATCAAGCTTGGCGAGCACGTTTACGATCTTGTGGTTCCAGCAGCGTTGCTCTGCCGCCTGCGGATAGACGTTGCGCAGAGCTCCCCAGATGCCCAGGTGTCCGTCTCCAACCACCAGCCTCGGGCAGCTCAAGCCCCGGCGCTTGATGTCCCTGAGCACCTCGGACCAGTTCTCTGTGGACTCCCTGTATCCGGGGACAGCGCTCACCACCACCTTGCTCCCGTCGCTCAGGGCCGCCATCACCACCAGTACCGCCGCCTTCTCCTTCTCAAGACCAGCCTTGACGTAGACTCCATCCACCCACATGTAGACCACTTCCAGGTCATCGACGGGCCGGCTGCGCCATTGGGCAAGCTCATCGTTCCACTTGGACTTCAACCGGGCCACCGTGCTCGCCGATACCGGTGCGTCCTCTCCCAGCAGCCCCCGCAAAGCCAGATCGAAGTCGCCTTCGGATAGACCGTGCAGGTACAGCTCGGGGATCAACTCAGCAACCTTCCTGGTCCTGTTGACGAACAGCGGCAGCAGCCGGCTCTCGAACTGCTCCTCGGTATCGCGGACTCGCGGCCGCCTCAGCTGTATCGTTCCCGAACTCAGCGTAAGCCTCCGGGCTCTGCCGTATCCGTTCCGATAGCCGGTATCTGAGTCCGAGTCGGATCTGAGCGCCGACTTCGCCCTTCCCAGAAACTCCGTCACCTCCTCCTCCAGCAACTCCTGGATCAGCCTCTGGACCTGGCTTCGCACCCAATCCTCCAACTGCTCCCACTCCGGCCTTGACTCCGACCTACTCTCAGTGCTTTCCTTCCTCATGGGCGGTCTATCTCCTCTCTTGGGCCTCGAGCCCGTGTTGTTCAGAGAGAGGGTACACCGCCTGACTGTTTACACACTTTTTGAAGATACCTCGCCAGATGCTGCAGTCCGCAGTGGGAATGCGAGACAGATGGAGGTTCCTGACAAATGGCCGACAGCAATAGTCTGCTCAGTTTCGTCGCCCAACGGTATACCAGGGACCTCGAGGATGTGGCCACGGACGCACTGTCTTTCATCTTGTCCCGTTCGACCTCCGCCAGACGAGCGTTATCCGAGTTCTTGGAAGATGACTCCGGGCCACTGTCTATCACGAAGATGCTACCCTGGGCGGAGCTTTCACATGGGGCCGTGCCAGATATGGCCTGCCACGATGATGATGACAACCTCGTGGCGCTTATCGAGTCCAAATTCTGGGCGCAACTAACCCACCATCAGCCCGTAACCTATTGGAAGGGACTCCCGGCTGACAGGCCGGCCGTCCTTCTGTTCTTGGCGCCAGAATTTCGCATCGACCAAGGCGCGTTGTGGGATGAACTGGTAGATCGGTTGCGCGATGCGGGGCACGAACTGGGCCCTGCAAATAGGCACACCAGTCTGGTAACGGCGCCAGCCAACACTGACCAACGCCGCCTGATGCTCGCCAGCTGGCAATTGCTGCTCGATAGGATGGCACAGAAGACGGATGAGGACGGTGATACCCAGGCATGTTTCGAAATCTCCGAGTTGCAAAGGCTTGCCACCGTCGCTATTGAGGGCGGCACGCCCAAACGCGACGAGAACCTGAGGCAGTTGATCAAGGAGGCGGTGGAGCGCGTCGAGCAATCGGGTTGGGCCAACACCGATAGACTGACGGCGGGAGGCGGGAGTGATTATCACGCAAGGTATCTTCGCCTCGCGGGTGCGTCCGCTGGGCTTCGTATCGATTACAAGGCCGTGAAACAGATGCCGGACAAACCGCTATGGCTGACGTTCGGCTACTACTCCGACGCCAGTTTAAGTGTGGAAGCGGTACGCAGCAGTTTGGGCAGCTTGGCAGAACCGGGATTGGAATGGCTCAGCGAGGATGTATGTGTACCAATCGTCTTGCCAGCGGGTGCTGACCACGACGCAACCCTCGACGCCATAGTTACAGAGCTGGAACGTATCGCCAGTCTCATTGACCCCAATGGTCCGACCTACCGTAGGAGGACCCTGACCACCAGCGATAACTGACCGACGACTCGACCGGAGCCGAGACCCAGTTTCGAGAATCGGGAGCAAGGACGCGCCGTGATCAAAGTGGTGTGTTGGAATGTCGCCACGATGTCCGATCCGTGGCGGGAGTTGATCGAGATGGACGCCGATGTGGCCCTGCTACAGGAAGTGGGCACCGTCCCAGAAGACGTTCGCGACCGGGTGGAGCTGAGCCCTCACGTGCCATGGCTCAGCCATGACCCAACCACCGGCCAGCCACACTATGACCGGTGGCCCATGGTGGTGAGGCTGTCCGATCGGGTGAAGGTCGAATGGTTTCGGCAGATCGGCCCAACATGGGTGGCTCCGGAATGCCCCGGAGATGTTGCCGTGAGCGGCATTGGCACCATAGACGCCGCCCGGGTGGTCCCTACGACGGGCCCGCAACCGTTCATCGCGGCTTCGATGTACGCCCGCTGGCTCGACCCTCACCCAACTGCAGTTGGAGACTCGATCTATTCCGACGCCTCGGCTCCGTTCTCCAAGGGTGGGCGAAGCAGCAGACCCAAGCGTCCCGCCGCAAGCCGGGTATGGGGTCGTTCAGCTACCGAAAGTCGCCGTCTCCCGATGAAGTCACCGAGCCGCTTGTAGAGGTGGCGGTGGCTGAGGACACCTGCCCCGGATGTGGAGGCAGACTCGAGCATGAGGGAGTGCGGGTTGTCTACGCAACCGACATTCCTCCGATTCCCAGACCCCAGGTGACGGGGTACCGGGTGCAGATATGCCGGTGCCGGTCCTGCGGTAAGCAGGTCCGAGGGCGGCATCCCGATGTTGCGCCGGACCAGTACGGGGCCAGCGCGCACCGGGTAGGGAGACGAGTGATGGCGGCGGCCCACGTGCTCCACTATGGAGTGGGCGTTCCGGTACGGAAGGTCCCCGCTGTGCTCAGAGCGCTGACTGGTGTGGAACTGAGCGAGGGGGCGATCAGCCAAGACGCGCTGCGACGTGCCAGGGGTGCAGTGGGGGATGCCTACCATAAGCTGCGGGGTTCGGTGCGTGCCAGTCCACTCGTCCACACCGACGACACGGGATGGCGAGTGGACGGCGGGCCTGCTTTTCTGATGGCGTTCGAAACGGATGAGGCTACCGTGTACCAGGTTCGTGCTCGTCACCGCAACGAAGAGGTACGTGAGGTGGCGCCCTCGGACTATGGAGGGGTGATGGTAACGGATCGAGGACGGAGCTACGATGCTCAGGCTCTGTCGGGGGTGAAGCAGCAGAAATGTCTGGCCCACGTGCTGCGCTCGATCAGTGAGGTGGTCCAGACCAAGAGAAGGAGAGGTCGCAGCTTCGGCAACCGTCTGAGCCGCCTGCTCAGAGAAGCGATGGAGCTCCGGCAGGCATATCGCCGAGGAGAGGCGGCGTACTTTGCCGCCGAGGCCGAGCGGCTGAGACGAGAGGCGACCTATCATCTCCGCGACCGTCCCATGTCGGATGCGGACAACTGGAGGCTGCAGAACGAACTCGGTTGGCGCCATGACCGGGGCAACCTGCTGCGTTTCCTGGATGATCCAAGCATTGAGCCGACCAACAACCGTGCTGAGAGAGCGCTCCGCCCGGCAGTGATCGCGCGGAAGGTATCGCACTGCTCGAAGAACGTCGGTGGCGCCGATGCGTTCTCGGCCTTCACCAGCGTGATCAGGACCCTGGCTCGCAATGGCGGCGCCCAGATTCCCCACCTAGATAAGAGGAAGACCTCGTTGGAGCCCGACGCGATGCGGGGTAAGATGTTTTGTTGTACGGACAAACCATCACCAACGAGGTGCACCCATTATGAAGCAAGGCTTACTGGCGTTCCAGTACGAAGAGGAGAAGAGTACGACGGGTATGACAGCATTGTCGGGGCTGATGACGTACGTGGAGTTGATGCACGTAGCGGGTTTGAGGTCGTCGGTGGAGCGCCGGGTGGGTCTGCGGGGAGGTGGTCAGGGCTGGACGGACAGCCAGATAATCAGGTCGCTGATACTGCTGAACCTGGCAGGCGGTGAGTCGGTGATGGACCTTGAGGTCCTGGAGAAGGACGCAGGTTTGTGCAGGGTACTTCGACATGCCGAGACCCATGGGATGCGTCGCAGGGAGCGCAGGGCGCTGAAGGCGAGATGGCGCGGAGAGCGTTGGCGGAGCGTGCCGTCAGACTCGGTGGTGTTCCGGTATCTGGAGAGGTTCCACGACGCAGGTGAGGAGGCCAAACGTGACGTGGCCCTCTCGACTCTTACGCGACCAGCCGCCACGTGAGCAGGCCGCAGATGACGAGCAGCGCGACGACTGCCAGGCCGAGCCTGATGGCCAACCGTCTCGTGCGGCCGTGGGCTGCCCGCTCCTTCCAGTATGCCTCCTCCATCTCCTCATACGCCTGTCGGCTGGCGGACGCGGCGTCCCTGGCTTCATCCCGCTCCCGCTCCAACTCCGATGCTCGCCTATCCAACTCCCACACGGTCCACTGAAGCTTGTCCTCCCGACCAAGGGCGCGACGCAGCAGCTCGTCGTCGCTCACGTGCTCCGGCCCCTCCATACGCACGAATACCCGACGGCCCTCCCTGCGGACCTCAATCTCCCCCCTCCGGATCATCCGGTCGAGCGTCGAAATGGAGACCTCCAGCTCCCGCATCGCCTCCGCCTTCGACACCCAGTGCACACGCTCAGCCATCGCTCTCTTCCTCGCCAAGTGCCTGACGCCTCCGCCTCCAGCCAAACAGACGCAGACCACGACCCTCGGCTTCGGGTGCGTCCGTCGCCCGGTCTCCGGCATTGTCTTCCGGCTGCTGCGCCGCCTCAAGAGCCTCCACGCGCCGGGTCAGACACTCCACCAGCCTGGCCAGGTCGTCCACGGCTTCAATCGCCAGCCTCGTCCTCGCCTCCAACCTGTCCAGCGGCGGCGTTTTCTCCCAGTCTTGGTCGTCCAAGTTGGCCATGAGCCGCTGCACGGCCAGCGTCATCCTGCCCGTCAAGCGCTCCCGGCGCAGCGCCAGGGCCACCGTCTTCCGGTTGACTCCCAGGAGGGCCGCCGTCTTCCGCTGTCCCTCACGCTCGACGAACCACTCCACGACCCACTTGAGGTCGGGCTCGTTATCGTCGGACCTCTTGGTTCTCCCAACCGTCATTTCCATCCTCTACAGGGTGGCCCACCTTGGCAATGTTCGGTGGAACCAGCCCCGACAGTGACCGGTCATATTCGCCCGCCAATTTACCCCGCAAATTGCAGGAATCCCTAGCTGGTTGGCCCAGGATGTCCGTTTCTGCCCATGCCCCAAATTCGCGACGGTCCCGTCTTTCGAGCGCGTCCCTTGACTCCACGGCAACGTAGCAGTCACGGATGTTCCGGTCCTCGCAGAACCTCGTCGTCAGCCTCTCCTCCCAGACGCTGGGCGTCAGGATCAGGACGGTGCCGGGACGTCGGCTGTAGTCGTACTCCGCTATGGCCCTGGCGACGATGCCGAAGCTGCGGCCGTCGTGGAGGGTGATGGTGGCGTCGAAGCGACCCCTGCGGTGGAACTCCACGCGGGAACGGAGCCCGTCGATGCCGGGGGACATCGAGGCCGCGAGGCGGTAGACGCTGGCCACCGCGTCCATCCTGCGGATGAGCAGCGTCAGCCACTCTCTGGACATGGGGTAGGCGCGTGCGAAGTCCGAGGGTGTCCCGAAGCCGAGCACCCACGCAGCTTCGCCGATGCCCTGGGCCGTCAGGTGGTATCTCTGGCTCGAAGGCAGGTGAGCAGTGCCGTGGCTCACTCTCCCCACGATGCCCTCGGCCAGCAGGGCGGCCAGGGTGCGGTGGACCGTGGCGTGCGGCTCGCCGAGAATGAGCGCCAGCTCCGTCGAGTCGACGAAGGGCGTCCGGCTGAGGGCGTCGAGCATCTGTCGGTCTGAGAGCACCATAGTACGAGCGTAGCGATTGGACGCCCCGGTGGGCAACTGTCGTGTGGCAGTGCCGGTGTAAGGGGGCGTCAAATGGTCTGAGATCGGTGTTCCTTTGTGTTGGGAAGTAAAGGCCGCGGTCTCCTTTCCTTAGCCGGAGGATGGAGACGCGCTTCCCACCTTTGCGGGGCGTTCCACCGAGCCTGAGACAGCGGCACAAAGCAGGGCCAGCGCCGACGGCAGGTAGATCAAGCCTATGTGTAAACCGTCAGCGAAAATGGGACACATTGGAAGGGTTGAAAACCCGAGAGTTTGAAGGTGGTGTGAGCTCCAGGACTGAGGGTAGAGTACCCAAGGAAAGGAGCAGACGTGTCCCAGTCACAAGTAGGCAAAGCAGAGGCCGCCGAGGAGCGGACCGAGCAGACCAGGTCCTTCGTCAGACGAGTCAGAGCAGCTACCCGGCGTAAGTACATCCCCGGAGAGAAGATCCGTATCGTCCTAGAGGGGTTCCGTCGTGAGGTCACTGTGAATGACCTGTGCCGACGGGAGGGCATCAAGCCTCACTCCTACTACTCGTGGACCAAAGAGTTCATGGAGGCCGGGAAGGAGAGGCTTACCCGTGACAGCGTGCGCGATGCCACCAGGCAGGAGATCCAGGCGCTCAAGCGGGAGAATGGTGAGCTGAAGCAACTGGTCGCTGAGCTGTCCCTTGAGGCCTACCGTTTGAAAAAAACGGTCATCCCTATGCCTCAGGACGGCGTCGGTATCGCCGGATGAGCGCCGCGGAGAAGGAGACAGTCCTTTCCAAGGTGACCTCATCACCTCTCCCCAAGCGTAGGGTCCTCAGAGAGCAAGACATCCCCAAGAGCACATACTACCGGTGGCTCAGGCGGCCGCGGCTTGATGACCGGCCAGGAGGTGCCCCAACGCCCTGGAACCGCCTGAGCCCACCTGAGGAGCAGGCGGTCCTGGCGGTAGCACGGCGGTCGCCTGAGCTGAGCTGCCGTCAGTTGGCCGCCTGGATCACCGACAACAAGGGCTTCTCTGTCTCCGAGTCCACCGTCTACCGCATTCTCCGTCGGGAGGGTCTGGTCAAGTCACCCGAGATGCAGCTCAAGGCCGGCAAGGAGTACCACCGCAAGACCACCGGCCCTCACCAGATGTGGGCCACCGACGCCTCCTACTTCAAGGTGATCGGCTGGGGCTATTACTACATGGTCACGGTCATGGATGACTACTCACGCTTCATTATTGCCCATAAGCTCCAGCGGGACATGACCTCCGACTCTTTCATCGAGGTGGTCCAGGATGCGGTGGACAGGACCGGCATGACTGAGGTCCCGGTGGCAGACAGAACCAAGTTGCTGAGCGACAACGGCTCTGGCTACGTGTCCCGAGCCTTTGGAGACTACCTCAGGCTGGTAGGCATCAGGCACATCCTGGCCACGCCTTACCACCCTCAGACCAACGGCAAGCTGGAGCGCTATCACCAGACCATCAAGCGGGACGTCAACCAGGTCCCCTATGAGCTGCCGTCGGACCTCGATGCAGCCATCGCCTCCTTCGTCAGCTACTACAACTACCGGCGCTATCACATGGCGCTGGGCAACGTGACACCCGTTGACGTGCTCACGGGTCGGAGGGAGCAGATACTACAGCGCAGGAAGGATGTGCAAGCCCAGACAATCAACAGGCGACGGAGCTACAACAAGACCCTCAGGGAGCTCACTCTCAGCTCTTCATAACAATAATCTTCTCGGGTCCCGATCTGTCCCACTTTTGCTGATTGACAACACACTTTTGCTCCGCCACGCGGCCTGATTTCTCTCCGCCCTTGACAGGTTGAAGGTGCGGACCGTTCCCTCACCGCTCTCATACTATGCCGTCCCCGTCACGGGCACTGGACAGTTTGTCGTTTGGATAGCCACGACCAGGACCCTTGCTTCCCAACACCTGCGGTTCACCAGCGGCATTAGCCGAATCACAGGAGTCGTAGCTTTCCATCATGGTTGGAGTCGTTGAATGCGTGGCTGCTGGCTGATGCATGTCAGATTGGACGACTGTGAGTGTCCGAGTAGGTGTACAGGTATTCAGGATCTCGGCAAGGGCGGCCGGTTCCGCCTCGTTCGCCGTCGGTTCCCATCGGTTCCGCAATCCAGTCGATGGTGTACTGACACCAATAGGCACGCTCAGGCGGCTTCCAATTGGATGGGCCATCGCTGCCCTTGGATATATTCGGAGAGGCTTGCACAGCGACAAGGTGCCCGCGTAAGCGAGGTACTCTCGCTTCTTCGCATCGCTCCAGGCCCAGCCGCCGGACCGACCAGTCCGCTCAGGCAGTCCATCTCTGCCCCAAGGTGTTGCTGCTAGGTGGTGCAGTTCAATGTACAGTCGTTGAAGACGACGATTCCGATGGTGACGAACGCCATCATAGAGAGAAGCCAGAGACCCAGAATGCCGAATGCCTTTCTGAAGGGCACCATGTACCGCGCGTCAGGCAATCCGCCGCTTTCCGAATCGGTCATACCCGCTCGGCCTCGGACTGCGAAATGCGTACGGTAAAGCCCATTCAACGACCTTGCCCACAGATAGAGGAATACCGTCACAGTTGCCGACAGCGAAGCAATCCACAACACCGTGGACTCGAACGTAAAGAAGGCTCCGCTTGAGAATATCTGGGGCCAACCGAAGATCGCTCCCATCCAAAAACTGGACGAGCGGTTGAAGGGAATTGCGTATCCATCGCTAAGGGGGTAGTTGCTGTGGAGATCGTAAATCGCTCCCACAAGCAGCAGACTGAACAGGATCGGCCCTAGCAGCCACGCCAGAAAGAGGACGACGTAGGCGCCGACGACAACTCTGTCCGAGATGCGCCTGTTGAGAATACGAAGGAGAAGATATATCCAAGGAAAGAAGAACAGAACCGAGTGCAACGCTCCCGCCCTGGCGAGACTTCCGACGGACCTTCCCGCGCTCGAGCCGGCCTTCGCGCAGATCAGCGCCGCGAATGGGGACCACATGACGCCAATCGCCAGGAATAACAGACTGAAGCTGATAACCGACGCGGAGACTATCTCGATCTGATCAATCATGATTCCCTCGCAACAAGGCCTGTTTGAGATGAACCCTGGCGTGCGAAGGGGCCTGGAAGGGAGGAGGCCACGGGATGCCGGCTGCTGGCCTCACCGCACCATCTGCCGCGCTCAGGACAAGCGTGATCCCGTTGCGGTACCCCTTCCGTGGCTCAGGGCACCCGGTGGAAGCTGTGGAGCGGCGCCCTCATGCGGCCGCGACCGCAGGTACCGTCCCGACCGCCCGCTGAGCCGTGTTGTCCATCTCCACCAGGCGTGCATGGACCATCCGCTTGAAGTTGCACGCCAACGCCTTCAGGTAGACGGCAAGCCGCACCCGACGGTCCCCTCGCACCCGCAAGCGCCCAAGCCCGTGGGTGCGCTTCAGCTCGGAGTTCGTTCCCTCGATACCAGCCCTTATGTCATACCGCTTGCGCCACTCCTCGGTGGCCTCGGCCCTCCGGCGCCGCTCGATGTTTACCTTCACCAGGTCCGCCTTGAGGACGTAGTCCCCCGCACGCCGGTCCAGCTTCACTGGGCAACGGGACCGCAAGGGGCAGGGCTCGCATGTTGTCCCGGCAAAGTGGACCTCTACCCGCTCCGGCGCATCCTTCAGCTCGTACTCCTCGATGGACGGGTGGCCGGCGGGGCACACCGTGGCCTGCTCCCCTGTGACGTCGATCTGAAAGTCCGCGGCGGTGAGCGGCGGTGGTCCGTCACGCTCTCCTTCGTGCGAGTTCCCCGGCGCCGACCCCGCCACCGGGCTCACCAGTTCCGTTCCCCGGCGCGAGGCTTCGAAGGCATTGCGGCCCGACCCATACGCCGTGTCGGCGAAGAGCTCGTCCGGTCGGACCTTCCGCTCCGCGAGCCCGTCAACGACCGGCACGCTCACGTCGGTGTCGCTCCCACTCGAGGGGGTCACCTCCACGTGGGTGATGAGCTGGGTGGCGTTCTCCTCGTGGCAGGTCTCCGCCACCTGTACCTCGTACCCCTTCCCCTTGTGGCCGCTGTAGGTCACATCCGGGTCGTGGGGCGATTGCAGCGAGTCGGCGGACACCTGCTTCGGGTCCTTCAAGGCCACGGGCACCTTGCATTCCCCAGCATCGTCGTCATCGTCCCCCGGGCGCCCGTCCCGGTGTTTGCCCACATGGCACTGCTCCCGCAGCAGCCGCTCCAGCAGCCGGTACTCCTCCAGCTGGGCAGCAGTCGTGCTATGGAACCGGTCCACCAGCCGGTAGAGGTCCCGGGCACAGACCGAAAGGCGTCGCCGACCCTCCCCCGTGCGGGCGTCCTCGTAGTGGGTCGCCTCGTCTTCTTCCTTCAAATAGCGCCCCAGGAGGCCCTCCGGAACCACAGGGCGAAGCTCTGGGTGCTCCCAGCGCAAGGCCCGCAGGAACAACCGCATCGTCTCACAGAACAGGCCCAGCCGGGTGATGTGTGGCGATATTGCTCATGATGTGGGTGGAGTCCAGCCGTTGCTTTCCGGTGCGTATGCCCAGCGCCTGGATGATCCGGTCCGTGGTCTCCCGGAAAGCCAGCCGGCCACCGTCGTGCTGCATCAGGCGAACTCGGAAGTTGTGGAGGGTTTTCTGGGGCAGGTGGGTCTCCTCGATGTCCAGCCGCAGGGCGTGGTGCCAGAGCAGGTTGAACTCTAGTTGTTCCAGAGCTTCATCGTCGGTGAGGTTGAACATCTCTTTGAGGAGGTGGACCCCGAGGACGGTCTGCACCGCCCGGTTGGGACGGCCGTTGTCCGCGCAGTACATCGGAGCAAAGAGCTCCTCGTCAATCAGGGGGAGCGCCTCGTGGGGGAGCGCCTCGTTTCGGAAAACCTCGGCCCAACTCCCCTCCAGGCGCTTAGCCTTCTTCGGCGTCACCAGGAACTGGGACTGCCAGAGGCTCTCTTGCGGGTCTCGCGCTCGGAACATGCTCCCCTCCCTCGCCCGGGCGCTGCCCCAACGCCCTTTCCCCACATTATCCTCCCATTGCCCCCCGGAGGACGAGGGGTTTTTACGAGGGAATCAATCATGCATTCACCGTCCATCTACTTGGATGTCGCCAATGCGCTTGCAACCTCCGTTACAGGACACGTAGCCTCAGATCATCGCCGTGACTCGGTCCGGCTATCAGGCGACTCATGCTCAATCCCACCCCAGCGGATGCAGCCGTCTTTAGGGTTGCGTTCATTCCATCTCGCCAGATTCGCGACCGCTTCCTCCTCGGCAATGGCTGAACCGGCAAAGCTCAGCCTGACGTCTGACGGGACTCCGGGGATCGACTGCAACATATGCAATAGGGAACGCGCGTCAGGCGCAGCCTTCAAGAACTCGTCCATCGACTTCTGCGGCGCCAGCAGGGTTACTATAACCTGTTGAAGGCTGTATCGCGAAGACCCGGGACATGCGTGGCTCTACCCAATCGCTGTCCACTAGATCGAACACGCCGTTGTCCAGGCTCACGGTCACATAGAACTCCGCAGCCGCTCCATCTGGACAGTGTACTCCCGGAGGAGCAGGCGTCCTCGGCGTTGGCAATCTGGTTGAAGGCCCGTATGTCCAGCATCCAATCCTGGTGCGACGCCACGGGGCTTTGCGACGGAGTATCTCTTGGGTGGTCAGCTTCGCAGTGTCTGGTTATGATCGGGAGGCACGATGCCGGGGGGTAAGGGTGGTCAGCTTGGAGGACGGGGACGTATCGTGAGGTTGTTGAAGGGGGGTCAGCGCGTCATGGTGGGCTGGCCTGCCCGAAGGTATCTTCTCCCCAGCATTCGATGCTGCCGTCCGGTCGCAGTCCACAGCCATGATTCCTGCTCACGCTGAATGCCTCGAATGGGCCGGGCGGCGGCCAACCATCAGGCGAGCCAGAACCCCAGCACCCTATGGAGCCTTCGTACCACAACGCGCACGAAAAGCGCTGGTCGCTGTCTATGACCTTGCGGCTGCCATCCGGCACGCTGTCCGGGCCCCCTCCCCACGCTCTGTAGGCTTCGTTTACCCTCTCATCCGTCCAGCATCGGCTGGTGCCGTCGGCTTGCGGCTCGCAGATCTGGATTTCCCCATCCGGCCCCCCGACGATACTTCCCCAGCACCTTATTTCCCCATCGGGCCTGAACCCGCAGGTATGGTAGCCACCGGCGCTGATGACCTCGAACGGGCCGTCTGGCGGCGTCGCCTGGCCTAGAAAATCGCCGTCGAACCCTGAATTGCTGCCCCAGCAGACGACGGTCTGGTCGATACGGATTCCGCAGGCATGGAAGCCACCCGCGCTGACGGAGGTGTATTTCCCATCCGGCGGGGTCGGCGCGCCCGCCACGACGGCCAGACCCCAGCACTCCGCGCTGTTGTCGATCCTCACCCCGCAGGAGAAATGGAACCCCGCGCTCACCGATATGAACTGGCCTTCAGGGGGTGCCAACATAGCCTCCATCATGGCCTTTGCATCAGGAGGCGTATCATCCTGAAAGAGATCCTCAACGAGCATACCGCCCCAACACTCCACCGTTCCGTCCCGGCGCAGAGCGCAGGAGTGGAGGTCTCCGGCACTGATCTGGGAGAAGGTCCCGGGAGGCGAGTCGATCAGCCCGGTGGCCTCCGTGAGGCGGTCGTCCTCCCCGCTCGCGCCCCAGCAGACGATGCTCCCGTCCACCCGCAGCCCGCAGCTGTGGAACAGGCCGACGGAGACCTGGACGAACGGACTGTTGGGGTCACCGGCCGGTCTGATTTCCGGCGTGACTCCGGTCTGGCTTCCGGTTGCTGGGAGCGGCGTTGCTTTCGCGGTTTCCTGGGAAGGGGCTGGCATCGGGACAGCTTTCGTGGGTTCCCAGTAATCTTCTGGTAGCCCCTCCCCTTTCTGGTAGGGGCGTATGTCATGAGGCTTGTTTAGGTCGAAGAAGCTTACCCTGAGTGCTTCTTTGCCTTCGGTGTCGCTAAAGACAACACTCCTTAGCGTGTACGCTTGGTCGTATGAGGCTGTTACCGTTCCGAACGACGGGTCTCCTTGAGTTACCACATATCCGTCTGGACTTTGCTCAAAGCTCGAGGTCGGCAGGACTGAGAACGCGAGACCCCAGAAATACAGCTGCGAGATGTCTTCCAGCGGCCCCGCATCGGAGTTTTCAGGGATGAAGTACCACTTGCCTGCGTCGAGGTCATTTAGATATACGTCGAAGCTGCTGTGAGTCAAGACCTCGATTGACCGCTCGACAGGCTTGGTCATATTTATTCGTGCGAACATCTGGCTTTCGGGGTCGGTAGTTACCCACCCTTCTACGTCGGCAGCAATTAGGTATCCGCTTTCTGTGAAGCGGTCGTCGGTCATATTGAAATTTGCTCTGTACGAGATGCTTTTGAAGTTGTCCATGAAGTTGGACATTCTTTCCAGGTCTTCGGCTGTGGGTGTCGGGGCGGGCGTTGGGGTTGTCGTTGGGGTTACGGGAATCGGAGACGGGGTTGGTGTCGGGGACGGGCCTGGCGTTGGGGTTGAAGTGGGAACTGCGGTCGGGAATGGGATGTTCGAAGCGGCAGTTGGGCCGTCGAACACACGGGGAGTACTGGTAGCTGTAGGGATAGGATGCGGAGTGCTGGTTGTTGTAGAGGCGACGTAGGAGGCTTTGGTTGGTTCGTCGTTTGTTTGCCAGCAGGCTGTTGCGCCCACAGACAATATCAGTAGGGCGCAAACGATACGGCTCAATGTCTGTCTCCTTCACTTACGTCTCTAACGGGTCTGGCACCTTCCGATGGTTGTTGCCCGACTGCCACCGGTGTACCACTTCTGCTGTCTCCACTCTCGACACGTCCCTGTACGCCTACCAGTCAATCACAACAACTGGGGACTTGACGGTAGACAGTACCATCTTTGAATTGTGGGTCGTCTTGCGAGCTTCTCAGGCCCACCAATTTAGTCCTGATAGGAGAATCGGAGTGGGTAAGGGCAAACTCCACACTTAAGATTCTGGTGCTCGTGGGCAGTGGGATTGGATGTGGTAGAGGTCGGCGACCGTTGGACTTCCGACAGTGGAGATTGAACCACTCCCACCGTCGGATACGCAGGACGTGGAAGATCATTCGCCCCTCGCTCCTGCGACATCCCTCCGTCGGAAGAGCCAGAATGCCGCCGCGCCCAGCACGACGATGTAGGCTAGGAGGACAAGGAAGGCGTGCAGTGCACCAGGCGGGTCACTGACGGGGAACAGGGATCCCTCGGTCGTCACCACCCCGGTTTCGGACATCCAGGCGGCCGTATTGAATCCGATCAGGAAGTCGGACACGTTGTCGAACCAGGCGAACAGGTCACCCAGGATGCGTCCGAGTATGAGCTCAGCGAAGTAGTAAGCAAGAGACATCGCGATCCCCATGCTCGACGATGAGATCAGTACCGTGAGGAACAGAGCCAGGATGGCGTACGCGACCAGCACATAGGTCGCCTTGCCGAACATCACTGCCGCCGTGGACCATTGACCTGAACCGACAAGCCCACCGCCGTCGCCTAGTGTGAGTGAAGCGGCGATCAGGCTACTGACCACAATGGTCAGGGAGACAACAAGCAGCCCAGCAACACTCAGCAGCAGGAGCGACAAAGCTTTTGCCCCCAGGAACTGCCACCTCCCGGCACCCTTGGTCAGCGCCGTCCGTAACGTGCCCCATCCGTACTCCGTGCCGACTGACGACGCTCCCAAAATCATAAAGAGGACAACGCCGATGTAATGGGCGACTCCGAGGGCGTTGGCGAGACCACCAGGAAGGACGAAGAACTCCCGGTGACGCTCGCGCTCCTCCGCTATCTCCTCAAGGATGCTCGCACAATTTCCCCACTCTTGTCGCTGTTGGACCCTCTTGCGAGCGTCCTCGCGCATCTCGCCGATGACCATCTCCACCTTGGCGTCGGCGGTCCCATCCAGGATGTCGGCACATGTGATCCTGACTATGGGAGCCCTGCCACGGGCATCCGGTACTCCAGGGTAACCAGAAGCGTAATCGTTGCCTACGTTTCCGTATGAAGCGTAGAAGCCCCACAGGGTGGCTTGGACGACGGCGAGGGCAACGATCAAGAGTATCCATGGCATCCATCTTCTGCGGAGCTTGAACCACTCCCAGCGGGTGAGGCGTAGCACCGTGACGATCATTCGCCTCTTGCCCCCGTGATGTCCTTGCGCTGGAAGAGCCAGAAGGCAGCTGCACCGAGAATGATGATGTATGCCGTGATCACAAAGAAGGCGTGCAGCTGACTCGACGGATCATCTACAGGGAATATGGCTCCCCCACCAGTCCTATGGACACCCGTCTCGATCATCCATGAGGTGACGCTGGTACTCAACAGAAAGTCGGTTACGTTGCCGAACCAGGCGAAGAGGCCTTCGAGAATCTGCACGAGAATCGATTCAACGAAGAAGTACGCCAGGGAGAAGGCAATTCCCATGCTCGACGATGAGGTCAGCACCGAGAGGAACAGCGCCAAGATGACGTATGGCGCGAGCCCGTAGACCGTCTTGCCGAACATCACAACCACTGTAGACCATTGGCCTGAGTCCGCAAGTCCTCCGCCGTCGCCGCTGATGAGCGAAGCGAAGACCACGCTGCTGACCACGACGCCCAGGCCGACGACAATGAACCCTGCGCAGCCCAGCAGAAGCAGCGACAGCGCCTTCGCGCCCAGGAACTGCCAGCGGCCTATGCCCCTGGTCAGAGCCGTCCGCAACGTGCCATAGCCGTACTCAACACCCATAGCGGACGCTGCCAGGATCATGATGAGCAGGATCCCGAAGGAGTTGGCAACACCAAGGCCGTTGGCGAGGCTGCTCGGAAGGACAAAGCCCTTCCTGTATCGCTTGCGTTCATCAGCGTAGCCTTCGATATCCTCTTCACAACTCGGCCTACTCGCCCGCCTCTCCTCTACCACCTCAAGTGCTCTTACGCGGAACCGTTCCGGGATGAACGCCAATTTGGCGTCGACGGTGCCCTCTACTACGTCGACGCATGTTATCCGGACAACGTTCTCTTCAGAGAGTTGGATACTATAGAATCCATGCCTGCCAACGCTTCGGTACTCGGAGTAGTCGCTCCATAGAGAGAGCTGGGTCATCACGACAGCGATGGCCAGGAGTATCCACGGCATCCATTTCTTGCGGACCTTGAAGAATTCCCAACGGGTTAGGCGCAGCACCGACACGATCATTCGCCCCTCGCTCCGGCTATGTCTCTCCGCAGAAAGAGCCAGAAGGCAGCCGTGCCGAGCAAGATGATGTAGGCCATAACGACGAGGAAAGCGTGCAGCTGACTCGACGGATCACTCAGAGGGAACATGATCCCCTCACCAGTCGTGCGGACGCCCGTCTCGGTCATCCATGAGGTAACGCTGGGACCTAGCAGGAAATCGGTCACGTCGCTGAACCAGTTGAACAGGCCGCCAAGGATCTGGACGAGAATCGATTCGGCGAAGTAGTACGCCAGAGAGATGGCGATGCCTATGCTGGATGATGAAGTCAGCACCGACAGGAAGAGCGCCAGGATGGCGTATGGCAGCAGCCCGTAGACCGCTTTGCCGGACATCACGGCCACAGTAGACCACTTGCCGGCATCAACTCCCCCGCCGTAGTCTGTGACCAGGGAGGCGGCGATAACGCTGCTGACTGCGACGGTTAGGGCCACGACGACGAACCCACCGGCGCTCAAGAACAGGAGCGACAACGCCTTCGCCCCAAGGAACTGCCAACGGCTGACGCCCCTCGTCAACGTTCCTCGCAGGGTGCCCCAGCCGTACTCTGTGCCGAGCGCAGATGCGGCTAGAATCATGATGAGGACGGCCCCGATGCTGTGAGCAACTCCGATGCCGTTGGAAACGCTATCAGGAAGTACAAACACCCGTCGCGTCTCGTCGCGGAACCGGGCCTCCTCTTCGATCTGACTCGGGCACGCTTCCTCGCGTAGGTGCTCCACCGTCCTGAGAGCGTCCTCTCGATACGCCTCATCGCTCAGCTCAACCTTGGCGTCGGCCGTCCCTTCCCAGATATCGATGCATGAGACCTTGACAAGAGTGGGGTCTCCGGCCGCATCCACCGGCCCTCGGAAGAAAAAGGTGGTCTGCTCTTCAACGGACAGCCGGTCGTTGTACGAGTAGAACATGCCCCACAGGAAGACCTGACACAAGGCGGCGGCGATAGCCACGAGAATCCACGGCATCCATCTCTTGCGGAGCTTGAACCACTCCCACCGGGTCAGATTAAATAAGGTGAGCAACCCCGTCACGCTCCCTTGGCCCCGCCAATGTCCCTGCGCTGAAAGAGCCAGAGAGCGCTACCGCCCAGCACGACGATGTACGCCAGGATGACGAGGAAGGCGTGCAGGTTACTCGGAAGATCGGACAGGGGAACCGGAATGTTGTCGACCGCCCAGATTCGGGCTCCGGGTTCGACCATCCACGCAATGACGCTGGGACCGAGTAGGAAGTCGGAGACGCTGCCGAACGACTCTAACAGGGTGCCCATCAGGAAGGTCTCGGCCAGGTAATACGCCAGGGAGAGTGCGACTCCTATACTCAATGATGCGTTCAGCACCGATAGGGACAGCGCCAGGATGACGTAGGGGACGAGCCCGTAGAGCACCTTGCCGAACATCACGGCGGCGGTGCGCCATTCGCCGGAGTCGGCGAATCCTCCACCTTCGTGCAGCGTGAGCGCTGCGGCGATCAGGCTGCTTACGACGACCGTCAAGGACAGGACGAGGAGACCGGCCCCCACCATCAGCACGAGCGACAATGCCTTGGCCCCCAGGAACTGCCAGCGACGGATGCCACTGGTAAATGCCGGTCGTAGGGTGCCCCAGCCGTATTCGACACCTATCGCCAGTGAGGCCAAGATCAAGACGAGCATCGCACCGATGGTCTGCGCGAAGCCGAGGCTTCTGGCCAGGCTGTTTGGAAGGATGAAGCTCTTGCGGGATGTCTCGCGGAACAGCCTCTCCTGTTCGGCCTCGTTCGCGCAGATTTCCTGAACCCGGGCCTGCTCCTCCTCGGACATACGTTGCAAGACGGGAGCGAACTCGCCTTTCCTCACTCCCTCACATTCGAAAAACACAGGGTCCTCTTCGGCCACCTCGATGGTCCGGACCACCCCCTTCCTGGTCGGGTCCAAGACGCTTTCCCCCTCTTCGTGAAGTGAGTACCCACCGGGAAAGTCAGTAGTTCCGTACGAAATGTAGGTGCTCCAGAGGAAGGACTGGGCAATGACCACGATGATGACCAGGAGTATCCACGGCAACCATCGGCGGCGAAGTTTGAACCACTCCCAACGCGTGAGGCGAAGCACTTGGACGATCATTCGGTCTCCTTCTGACCGTCGCCTGTGATGTCGAGGAAGTACTGCTCCAACGACATCTCGTCGGCTGTCATCTCCGTGACGTAGACCTCAGACCGGCCCAGGGCCGCGCTCAGCTCCGACGACCGCTCACTCGGAGCCGTCACCACCACCGACTCGCCGTCCATCGTCGCTTCCTCAACCCACTCCAGCGCCGACAGGACTTCGATGGCCTTTGCATTGTCCGTGGTGCGCAGCCGCACTCGTTCGCCTGCACGTGAGTGCACCAGGTCGGCGACCTTCCCCTGGGCGATCAGCTTCCCCTTGGAGAGGATAGCCACGCTGTCACACACCTGCTCCACCTCGTGCAACAGGTGACTCGACAGAAGCACGGTGCGGCCGCCCGTACCCAGACCGCGTATCAGGTCCCGAACCTCGGCCATGCCCGCCGGGTCCATGCCGTTGGTCGGCTCGTCCAGGAAGAGGAGCTCGGGGTCCCCAAGAAGAGCATAGGCCAACCCCAGGCGCTGCTTCATCCCCAGGGAGTAGGTGCGGAAGCGGCTGTTCGCGCGGTCGGCGAGACCCACCTTGCCAAGCAGCTCGTCCAGCTCCTTGCGGTCGCCCCTACCGGTGATCCCCTGGTAGTAGGCGAGGTTGTCTCGGCCCGACAGGTACGGGTAGAACGAAGGGGTCTCGACGATGGCTCCGACGCGGCGGAGCGCATCCTGATGTGATGTGCTGCCACCGAACAGACTGAAAGTGCCCATGGTCGGCTTGACCAGCCCCAACAGCATGCCCATGGTGGTTGTCTTGCCCGAGCCGTTGGGACCCAGAAGCCCAAAGACGTGGCCACGCGGCACCTCCAGCGAGAGGTCGTCCACAGCCAGAATGTCCCCGTACGTCTTCGTCAGCGCATCTGTCTGGATCACGAGCTCGTTCATGTAGTCCATCCTTTCGCACATCAAATGTCAGGAAACGTCAGGCCGCCCGAAGCATCGGCGCAGGAATTCCGCGGAGCATATGCAGAGCCGAGAGGGGAGGCAACTCTCCAAGGAGCCGGAACCTGGCTCACGACCCTCGACCATTTCAGCCAGCTGGTCACAGGGTGGGGCCTGCGCCGCCGTCTCGGATAAGCCCGATGGAGGAAGCCACTAGGAGTCTGTCCGAGAAACAATGTTCTAAGCGATATGCGTCATTAGTGGAGTGTAAAGATGCTAATTACTCCACGACAAAGTCCAGATTACTGTAAACAGGTTATTGCGTGGCGGTTTTCGTCTCCAGGAACGAATCCTCGGACAGACTCCTAGGGGAACTACGAAGACTGAACCCTGTCCCCTAGGAAGAAAAGGCAAACCCAGGCTGGATTATCTCCGATCGGGGTGCGCTTGTCCATCAGATTTCATGCTTACGAAATGGTGAAATGGTAGCCTCAAGGTAGCCCCTGCCGGGGGCCTTGTCTCGGTTCGAGCTATAGTCTCCGTCTGTTGCGGGCAGAAATACCCCAGACAGTTGTTGCCAGAGTCAAAGACAAAGCCGAAGGAAGGAAGAAGGGGCCAACGCCCATGTCCAGCAGGCAGGCGACTAAGAAGCCTATAGCCACCAACCAGGTGACCCACTTCGCCCTAGCTGAGTCCAGCGTCATCCATTTGTAAAGCGCGACCAATCCGCTCAAGACTATCATGAGAGGTACGAACAACAGGGGGAGAACTCCCAGCCCATCCGTGTCCAGAATACTCTCTCGATAGTAGAAGGGACCTGCCTGAATTGGCACGATGAGCCACACGATCCCGACAATAGCGAGTACTGCGGCCAAACCGGCTATCAAGAGAGAGGTCGTTTTTGTGGCTGTAAGCCTACTGCACATGTTGTTGTGTCGTGGCCGCCTGAAGACGTGTCGAGTCCGCGTTCGCAGCCCCCGCTCCCTGTCGTCGCGGTGGTCGTCGAGTCAGCGGCTCGTCACTCGGCGCAACGGTCGATAGCCAGTTCGTAGCTACCCACGCTTTCGAGCCTCGCTTCCACTGCGACGTAGTAATGCCCCGAACTCGGGGCTTCCCAGATGATAGGCTGCCGTGCATGTCTAGCCCAATCATCTCCACAGTCGATACAGGAGATGTTCACCCTATCCCAGCCCACCGCCAATGCCTGAGAGGCCGAGTCGTACAGCCTTATGGTGGAGCCGGGTAGCGTGTCCGGAAGAATCTCTATGCGGTAGGTACGTCCGCCCTCGGCTCGGAATTCGATATAATCCATGTCGCCCTGATAGTCGATACTGCCCTCCACGGACCTCCCCGCCGCGAGTGCGGTTGCGGAGGTTGCCGAATCGCCGTGGTCGTCGGTGATTGGAACGACTGTCAGGGTGTAAGCGCCTGTACGATCCCAGCCGCTTACCGAGATGTAATGGACTTCCCGCCCCGGCGCTCTCCAAGTGAACCACCTTCTCGATTCTTCGGTGGTGAGGAGCAACAGGCGGTTCAGGTGACGCCCGTTGGAGTCGTACAGGTTCGTGCCCCAGTGGTCCATGTCTCTGCTCTCGACGTCTATCCGATAGGGCTGACCCGTGTCCGCCGTGAATCGGAAATAGTCGACGTCGCCATCGTAGTTCATGGAGCCGCCTACGTTCTCGCCCACGACTATGGCCGTGGCGGCCGCCCTGTGGTTGCCATGGTCGTCAGCAGTCGGAACCGGCATCTGAGCGACGGTCAATGTGTAGGGGACCATGGAATACGGAGTCTCCAGCCGAATGTAGAAATCCCCCGTTTCAGGCGCCTCCCATATGTTCCCCCAAAGCTCCACTTCGTCTCCCTTTGAATCTTGCAGTTGCAGACTCACCCCCCAGCCAGACGGCGTTTCAGGGGGGCGCGTGTCTAACCGGTAGAACCGCCGCTTCTCGGCCCTGAACCGGAAATAGTCGCGGTCCCCCATGTACTGCGTGTTGCCCCTGATGGGCTCGCCCAGCGTGACCTCGGTGGCGGACGCGAGGCCTTCGCCGTAGTCGTCGTCGATTGGGGTGACCGTGAATGTATAAGAACCCGTCTCGTTCGACGACGACGCGACGGCAACGTAGTATTCCCCTGATGCTGGAGCTTGCCAAGCGTACCCCGACTTCTCGAGCAGATGCAGAGACCACTCGATCTCATCCCCGCCAGGGCCGTACAGATTTACCGTATAGCTATATCTGTCCAAAGTTCCGAGAGTGAGGTCCATCCGATAGACGCGGCCCTTCTCGGCCCTGAACCGGAAGTAGTCGGAGTCGCCCGCGTATTCCAAGCCGGCAACGACCGGCTCTCCCACTCCCATGAAGGCGGCCGACCTCAATCCGTTCCCGTGTTCATCCTCGGACGGACGGCTCATCGAAGCGACCGTCAGCGTGTATTCCCCTTCCCATGAGTCGCATCCATGGGATGAGAACACTCTCGCAACCTCAACGTAGTGGTCCCCCGAGCTCGGCGCTTCCCAGATAATCAATTCCCTAAAGCTGCTAAACGCCAGAATCTCCTCGTCGGAATCTTGCAGCCACATTTTCCAACAGTCCTCGTCGCCCGTGGCAGCCTCTATCCTGTATAGCTGGCCTGCCTCCGCCCTGAACCGGAAATAATCGCGGTCGGCGATGTAGCCCATGCTTCCCCTGACAGGCTCACCCAGGGTTACATCGGATGCGAACGGTATGTCGTCGCCGTGGTCCTCCTCGAACGGGGCGAGCGTGAGTGTGTAATATCCTCCTCCGTACCCGCCTTCCACCGTGACGTAGTAGTCTCCTAGATGCCCCGGCCAGACAAACCGCACTTCGTCGCTATCTGCGCGACCCCGGCTCTCCATCATCCTGCTCAAATCAGAGGCGTATAGAACCACTATCGGGTCGGCCACCGTTCCTGGTGCAACCGACAAGTCGTAGACACGATTCTCCTCCCCCCTAATACGAAAGTAATCCCTGTCGTCCCCGTCGTCCAGGCTGCCATCAACAGTCTCGCCAAGCGATATAGTGGCTGCCGATGCCATTATGGTGGCTGCCGATGCCGATATAGCGGCTGCCGATGGCGTGCTGGTCGGCAGAGGCATCGGGCATGGGGTAGGGGTATCGGCGCATCCTGTCAAGAACGCAGCGAACAGCAGAGCCAGTGCTATCTGGACGCTAATCGAAGCGGAGCATGGCTGGGACTTACGGAACACCACTTCTCTTCAACCGACATTTCCCATATTGGGAGTCTTCAGGCTCAAAGGGCAGTCCAAACGAGATTGTAGCATCATGGTCAGGTCCTGCAAGGCCAGTCAATCTCCGGTCTATCCAATAAGGGACGCGATTCTCGCCGTGAACCATGCTTCTTGTCCGTCTTCATCGTCACCGGGCTCTCCGCCAATGGGATGAAAGCGCATTGAAGACAAGTCGACCTCCCTGGACCGCTCTCCCCCTCTTGGCAAAATCGTAGTCATACCCTCCCTCAGCTTGGCGCCGGCGATAACCGCCCGATACAATCCAACACTCCCTCGAATAGCCATCGAGGAACCGACACCTCAGCCAACTGAAAGATCAATCGCCGGGAGTGGATGCCTGGCGTTTTCAACACATACAAGCTGGCGAATGGTCCGATGCACACACCAGTTGATGAGTATGCCGAGAGTTGCACACATCAATTCCGCGAACTCCTGTCAACAGATCCTAGCGAGCCCGAAGTCCAATCTTTCTTGGAAATGCATCCTTGGCTCGTTCCCAGCGCAGGGAGGTCCTCGACGACGTGGAGACCATCGCAGCCTACGCCCAGGACATGAGCGAGTTCCTCAACGAGAGCGAGCTGACCGAGCGCAGGGCCTTCATCGAAACCTTCGTCAAGGAGATCGTCGTCATGCCCGGCGACGCCCTGCTGCGCTACACCGTCCCCATGCCGGAGGATAGCCTCGCACCGGGCCGGAACGTCGAGGATATGGCGCTAAACGGCTCGGTGCTAGCTACCGTGCCGGTTGGTGGGCCTGTTTTGACTGTAGGCAGAACCATCTTCGAGATGTGGTTGGGACTGTGAGACTTGATAGGCTCACTCCCCAGAATTGTGAAGGTGAGGCATGGGCGGATGCAACGCCCATGCCCCATGTTGCGAAGACGGGTTGCCTGTGTCACCCTACGATTCCTTCTGCCTCCAGCCTCACAATTGACTCGCTGCGACTCTAAGCTTGGTGCCGCAGGGGCTGTTCACTGTTTGCTAGGGCGGAAGTCCCTAGAATCGAGGCAATCATCGTAGGTCGCCCGATCAATCGGAATCCAGGTCGTGCCTGGAACCCCCTCCGTGAGAGGCTCCCAAGACCAACGGGGGAGCAGGACTCAAACGTGAGCCACCTATCCTGCGCCTTGGCGATTTCCTTCGCTAAGCGTCCTGCAGGTCCGAAGTCCCAATCCTAGCTGTAGGCGGCTCGCACTAGTGGCCCAACATCCTAGCAATGAAGGGTAGCGCGAATGCTGTTCGACACCCCCATCCCAACCTTCCCCCTTGACGGGGGAAGGGGCTCACCGGTGCCGTGAGCTCTCACCAATCCAGGCTGTCCATCATTTCAAAGATTTCGCACCACTAGGTTCGAGGGGCAAGACGACATCGATGCCCTTTTCCTGCCCTCCAGAGTCACGCTACCTCAGTAGACGCAAACTCCCCGGTCTTCGGATACCTGATCTTGTTCGACCAGAAGCCTTACCAATACTATGGTTGAGGGCATTCGCCCTTGCAGTGGGATCCTCGGCCAGGGCTAGAGAGGTGCACAGGAGATGGTTCTAGTCGCCTGAACTCGCTCTTGCATCTATCAGCATCCCGACAACAGCTCCGGTCGCCGCACCACCGAGTATGCCGAATTGGTATCGCAAGGATCTCGATCTGTGCAGCCAAGAGTCCCCCAAGTATCGCGAAGGCGATTCGCACCTATACCTGCGCCGACTAGCATTCCTTGCATTCTTGCTCCTTCATGGCCCCCTACCGGGACATGGGGGCTCGTGTACGCTTCTTCCGGTCCTTGGATGACTGACGAACCCTGAGTCCCCGTCGTACGTCTTCTCGATGCTCAATTAACCCCGCTATGCCATGCGAGTGCTCTGGCCACAGGTCAGTCCGCGTGGCAGTCAATCCATAGAGGCCTACGTAGGCGAGCCGATAGAAGAATGGCTCGACAATGTCCGTCAGAAAGTATTCCAGTGTGAAAGCGGGGTCCCACGGATAGTCGAAGCCGAGACATGCCTCACCCGTGGGATAGAAGTGCAGGTCCTCGACAGGAATCTTATACCGTCTGGCAATTGATCGGTATCTCAGCCCAGTCTCATAGACCTTCGGCCACTCTGTGATGTTGCCGGCATCAAACTCAATCCGTATGGCAAATAGGTCGGCGATGAACGTATGATGAGATCGAGCGGTAACGTGCCGGCCACTAAAAACTTGCCCGGCGTCTCTGTCATAGTAGGCTGAGATTTCGAGCGTTCCCTCAGCCCTCTCCGCACTCAAGCCGGTTGTCAGCAGTGGTTGGTGTTTGCAAAGCCACCAGAAATCACTTTGCGTGATGTTCTCCTTAGGTCCTCAGATAAAGGTACGGTTTCCTTGGGGTCGCCGATCTTGTTATCAAGGCAGCCGTCGCTACAGCCTCGGCTTGCCCATTCGGCTCGGTGTATGAACCATCTGGGCTGGGCTGGACGGCTTGTCTGCCAGCGGTTTGGCTCGGTGAGAGATTCCGCCTGAGTTTCCGTCTGCCGTTCTTGACTGAATCTCGCTTGCCCTCATCCTCCCTCGCTTCGAAGGCCTGGTCGATCCACTTGGCAAGTTGTGTCCGGTTCTTGGGATAGGAATAGGACTTCGCGTACCCTGACTCCCAATTGTCGACTAATCTATCGGGCAGTATGGCCTCACTCAGCTCTGGTGACAAGATTGCCAGCACTCCATTTGGCAAACCTGCCTTGGGGCCCTGATGCAAGCTGGCGGCAAGCTCCCAGTCCACGAACTTTCGAGTCCATGTGTTCTTACCAACGAAGACCAGCGTGACTGTGGAGTCTCGGATATGTTCTTCGCGGATGCGCCGCATGACGTAGTCGTCGTCATCACTCTCGATCAGTTCATCCATCGTCTGATCGCTACCGACTGCCCTTGCTATGAAGACATCCCGGTCATGGTCAAACGTCTCGATGAACTTGTCCACCTCCTCCTGGTCGTCGCGATGGTATGATATGAACGTCTTGTGACGGACTTGATCTGTCATCGTATGATTCTCCTTCAGCTAGTCGCTGACCCTCACTTTGGTCTTCGGGCTGGCCCTACTTGGACTGGGGCCACAGGATGCAGTATAGAGACGGGCGCTCGCCATGTCAAGCGCTCGCGCTCTAGAGCTGGAACGTTGACGAATTGATGCCTTGGGCATTACCCTACGCGCGCAATCACTTAGGGGAGGTGATGCCCATGCCCCTCGGCACCTATCTGCGGCAGGTGAGGATTAAACGTCAGCTCTCACTCCGAGACGTACAGCAACTGGCAAGAGACAAGCGCCTAGGGGCGGAGCTCAGTAGTGGCTATCTCAGTATGCTGGAGCGGAACGAAGTAAAGGAGCCCTCTCCCAGGATTCTCCACGCTCTCGCGTCGATCTACGAAGTCGCCTACATTGATTTGATGCGTAGGGCAAGATACATTCCAACCGAGGCTAGCATGGAAGGGGCTCGACCAGCCTTCGTAGCGTTCAGGGGTGCTTCCCAGCTATCTGAGGAGCAACAAGACCGTATTCAGCGCATGATCGACTTTGAACTCAGTGAATCCCGCAGGGCGAAGCGACAGGGGAGATCGAAGTACGCCGATGGCTAGGATTCTGAACTCGGACCGGCTTTCGATCAGGTCTGAAGCTGAACGATTCCTGGCGACACACGGCTTCTCCACTCCCCCGCTGCCTCCTGACCAAGCCTTGGCGGCACGGAATCTGGAAGTTGCTCAACTCTCGCTCGACGACCTTCTAGTCAAAGCAAACCTACCTCCCGAGGACCATCAGAGTATCCAGGCCATGCTTGACGCTCAGGAGCGAGCCGTGGCGTTTAAGCTTGGACTGCCCTCGCAGAAAAAGAACTGGGGTTCACTTCACGAAGTGGCTCACGAATTCCTCCCGTGGCAACGAGAACTCCTCTACTGCTGTCCGTTGCTCTGGCTACCAGCAAATATACAGAAACAGCTCGAGGGGGAGGCGGATGTCTTTGCCGCCGAGGCTTTCTTCTTTGGTCAGCAGTTCCACAAACAAGCATTTGCCGGCGACGTGGGCCTCACCTCGGCGATTGAACTCGCTACCTCTGTTTATGGTACTTCTTTCCACTCGATGTTCGCTCACTACGTCGAAGAAAGCCCCTTGCCACGTTGTCTGCTAGTGTGGAAGCCCGAGAGCAAGAATGGATCCCCACGGCCTTGCGAACATTTGGCCCTGCATTACTACGTGAAGTCGAAGGGCTTCAACTGGCATGTGGGGCCAGGGCAGATCGCAGACCCGGATGGAGTGGTGACTAAAATGTTCACAGACTCCACTCTTGGAGTCGTCAAACACGAGGTGACACTTGCTGACGGGTCAGGCCAGGACTATCTGGCGCAGGCGGAAT